>NZ_LMQT01000012.1 GCF_001424685.1 Aureimonas sp. Leaf454 | reverse complement strand
CTGGGCCGACATCCGCTCGGAATGGAAGTACGACGCGCATTCGGACATCGGCTTCGGCAAGTCGTCCTTTGTGGATGCCTCGTCGGGCTACGACCCGTTCAAGATCGCCGGCGGCGCTCTGACGATCACCGCGGTTCCCGACGCCACGCCCTACGGCTACAAGGGGAGCTGGGAGTCCGGGCTGATCCACACGAAGGAGAGCTTTTCCCAGACCTACGGCTACTTCGAGATGCGGGCCGACCTGTCGGATGCGGTCGGCTCGTGGGACGCGTTCTGGATGCTGCCCGTGGACGGCAAGAAGACCGCAGCCGGCTGGCAGGAGCTCGACATCGTCGAGCACTACGGCGCCTGGAACAAGGGCGTCTACAGCCACATTCACACCACCGACAAGTCGATTGCGAGCCAGGATCTCCAGGTCTACAGCGACAACACCGACACGACGAAGGGCTATCACACGTTCGGCCTGGAGTGGAACGCGAAGACGCTGAACTTCTACGTCGACGGGATCCTGAAGGGCACGCGCGCGACGCCGAACGACATGCACAGCGAGATGTATCTCCTGGCGAACCTCGCCACCCAGAGCACCGCCAAGGCGCCGATGTCGATGAGCATCGACTACATCCGTGCCTATTCCAAGGACCCGAACGCCGTCGCCGTCGCCCTCGACACCGTGTCCGCACCCGACGGAAAAGACCCGGGACTCTACGGCGCGACCTCGAAGGTCGTCGCCGCCGAGACGCCCCCAATGACATCGTGGCTTTGTCTGCNCCGCCAGATCCACCCGCGCCTGCCATGAAGGGCTATCACACGTTCGGCCTGGAGTGGAACGCGAAGACGCTGAACTTCTACGTCGACGGGATCCTGAAGGGCACGCGCGCGACGCCGAACGACATGCACAGCGAGATGTATCTCCTGGCGAACCTCGCGACCCAGAGCACCGCCAAGGCGCCGATGTCGATGAGCATCGACTACATCCGTGCCTATTCCAAGGACCCGAACGCCGTCGCCGTCGCCCTCGACACCGTGTCCGCACCCGACGGAAAAGACCCGGGACTCTACGGCGCGACCTCGAAGGTCGTCGCCGCCGAGACGCCCGTCCCTACGGATCTCGAGACCCTTCCGGTCCAGGCGCCGCCGGTCCCGGTCAATCCGACGCCGGCGGCTCCTCAGCCGACGACGTCGCCCGCCGTTACGCCGGTTCCCTCGCCGGCCGCCGTTGCGCCGCCCGCGGCGAGCCCGTCCGTGACGAACCCCGGACTGGTCCTCATGGGGACCGACGGTGCCGACAGGCTGACGGGCAAGGCCGGCGATGACGTCATCCACGGCGGAGCGGGCCGCGACGAGATCATCGGCGGCGCCGGTGCCGACAAGCTCTATGGCGGCGACGGCGACGACGTGATCCGCGCCGACGCCGACGACACGGTGATCGACGGCGGAGCCGGTCGCGACATCCTCTACGTCCAGGGAACGAAGGGCCTGACGCTCGATCTCGGCAAGGCCTCCATCGAGGAGGTCATCGGCGGTGTCGGCGACGACCTCCTCGATGGATCGCGCAGCACGGCGAACCTGAAGCTCCAGGGCGGAGAGGGCGACGACACGCTGATCGGTGGGTCCGGACGGGACGAGATCTTCGGCGGCGCGGGTGCCGACAAGCTCTATGGCGGCGACGGCGACGACGTGATCCGCGCCGACGCCGACGATACGGTGATCGACGGCGGGGCCGGTCGCGACATCCTCTACGTCCAGGGAACGAAGGGCCTGACGCTCGATCTCGCCAAGGCCTCGATCGAGGAGGTCGTCGGCGGGGTCGGCGACGATCGTCTCGACGGCTCGCGCAGCACGGCGAATCTGAAGCTGCAGGGCGGTGAGGGCGACGACACGCTGATCGGCGGGTCCGGCCGGGACGAGATCTTCGGCGGCGCCGATGCCGACAAGCTCTATGGCGGCGACGGCGACGACGTGATCCGCGCCGACGCCGACGATACGGTGATCGACGGCGGCGGCGGACGCGACATCCTCTACGTCCAGGGAACGAAGGGCCTGACGCTCGACCTCGCCAAGGCCTCGATCGAGGAGGTCGTCGGCGGTGCCGGCGACGATCGTCTCGACGGCTCGCGCAGCACGGCGAATCTGAAGCTCCAGGGCGGAGAGGGCGACGACACGCTGATCGGCGGGTCCGGCCGGGACGAGATCAGGGGCGGCGCCGGCAACGACACGCTCTACGGCGGCCTGGGAAGCGACATCCTGTCGGGCGGGGCCGGCGACGATCTTTTCGTCTTCAACGCGCCGAAAGCGGGGAACGTCGCCAACATCACCGATTTCGAGAAGGGACAGGATAAGCTGGTCGTCGATCTCAGCGCCTTCGGCTGGTCGCACGCTGCCGGCGCTCTCCCGGCCGACGCCTTCTTCGCCAGCGAGACCGGACGCGCGGCCGACGACCATCATCGCATCCTCTACAACGCCAAGACCGGAGACATTTCCTACGACGCCGACGGCAGCGGCGCAGGGAAGGCGATCGTCTTCGCCCATGTCGACGCGAAGATCCAACTCGCGGCGAGCGATTTCCAGCTGATGGTCTGATCAGGCCCGGCGCGCCGGCCCGACGCTACCGGACCGAGAAGGCGGCCGCGATCAGCGGCCGCCTTCTCGCGTTCGCAGATTCAAACGATGGGCAGGCCGGAGCTTGACGGACGAAGGCCCGCTGGAAAGCCGGCGCGCCCGGAACGGTGCACCCGCGCCCGTTCGCCTCGCGTTGGCCCCGCGCGCCTCGCATCGGGCGTCCAACCGGACAGGCGATCCGCTCTGCGGAACGCAAGCGAAGGGGTTTGTTCGCAGATGCAGCATTGGAGCCGCTGGTTGCGCTGCGCTGCAGGATCGAGTAATCAGCAGGGTGAGATTACGAATGTCCGAGCCGATCGGTCCTGGACAGGATGCTGCAAGCGGAGATCGATCCTTAGCACGTGATCCGTGAAACTCGTCATTGGCCGGGGCCAATCGAGGTGTGATGACTGCTATTCCCATCGCGATCTATTGGGGACTTGCCGTGTGGGGGCTGCTGTCGTCGCGGCCGGTGCTCCTCTACCTGTTCATGGGGTCCCTCGGCTTCTCGTCCTTCGCCGTCATTCCTCCCGCCGTGACCGCCGGTCTGACCTTCGTTCCGGCCACGATGACGGCCTTCCTCATCATCCTCAAGACCTTCAGCAAGAAGCAGCGGCTGCTGATCGCCATCGGTTCGTCGTTGAAGCTGAACCGCTTCGGAATCCTGCTGATCTTCCTGGTTCTATCCTTCGTCGTCACGCTCTTCATGCCGCGGATCTTCGCCGGCACGGTGCAGGTCGTCACGATGTCGGGCGCGACGGTGGCGCCCCTCTACCCGACGGTGCAGAACATCTCGCAGCTCGCCTATCTTTCCATTTCCGTTCTGGTCGTGATCGCCCTGAGCCAGGTTCTCAGCACGCGCGAGATGCGGCAGACGGCGTTGAAGGCGATCGTGGTCGGCAGCTGCCTCACCATCCTGACGGGCCTTCTGGACTATGCGTCGCAGTTCCTGCCGATCGGCCCGGTGCTGGAGATGTTCCGGACGGCGAGCTACGCGATGCTGGTCGACGCGGAGATGCTGGGCGGCAAGCGCGTCGTCGGCCTCGCGCCGGAAGCGTCCGCCTTCGGCAGCGTCTGCCTCTCCCAGCTTTGCCTTCTCTATTTCCTGCGGCGAGGCATGGCCGACGACTTCATCCGGGATCGTGTGATCCCGGTCGCGATCGGCCTCCTCGTCGTCCTGATCTGGCTGTCGACATCCTCCGCCGCCTATGTCGGGCTCGGGGTCTTCGCCGGTCTCGCCTGCGTGGAATGGCTGATCCGGATGTTCGATCAGCGCTACAACCCCCTGCGCAAGCGCCAGCTCGGTCTCGAATTCGGGATCGTCGCGACGGCCATCGGTCTCCTCGCGCTCTTCATGCTGGTCAATCCGAGAGTGATCGACGGCGTCCTGAACGCCATCGACGAACTGGTCCTGAAGAAGAGCGGATCCGACAGCTACATCGAGCGCAATATGTGGACGGCGGTGTCGCTGAACGCCCTTTTCGAAACCTACGGCCTAGGCGTCGGGCTCGGATCGACGCGCGCCTCGAACATCTTCGTCGCCGCCGTCAGCAGCGTCGGCGTGTTCGGCGCGATGGCTTACTTCGGCTTCATCGGCCAGTGCTTCCTGATGCGGGCGGACCCGCGGGATCCTGAGGCCGTGGTCCTCCTCAGCGCTCTGCGCTACGCCCTGATTCCCCCCTTCGTCGTCGGCGTCCTCATCGGAACGACCGCCGACTTCGGCCCGATCGGAGCGTTCCGCTACGCGATGATGATGGCGATCGGCTTCGGCGGCATGACCTATGCCTGGCAGAGGAAGCTTCCCGTCCGCACGTCGCTGAGAACCGCCTGATGCTGGGTCGCAAGGTCGCGTTGGGTGCAATTTGGCTGGTGATGGCCAAACTGGCCACTCGCTCGCTCGATCTCCTCTCCATGATGATCGTCGCAAGGCTTTTGGTGCCTGCTGACTTCGGTCTCTTCTCGTTGGCCGCCGGCGTGCTTCTCATCTTCGACGCTCTGACCGATCTCTCACTTTCGAACGCCATCGTTCAGATGAAAGATCCCCAGCGTTCGGCCTACGACACGGCGTTCACGCTGAATGTCATACGCGGCGTTATACTGGCCATGGCCGTCGTCGGAACCGCTGCGCCTTTCGCGAGCTACTACGGAGACCCCCGTCTCGAAGATCTCCTCACCTTTCTGGCGATTGTCCCGCTGGTGCGGGCATTCGTCAGCCCGAGACTGGCGCATTGGCAGCGAGAATTGAATTTTCGACCGCAATTCTGGACAGAGGCGAGCGGCACGTTCAGCGCCTTCCTCGTGTCCGTCGCGATCGCTGTCGCGACACGCAGCTATTGGGCGCTTGCCGCTGGTCTCGTCGCTTCTCCAGTGGTTGCGGTCGTCCTGTCTTATATCGCTGCCCCATATCGACCGCGCTTTTCCATCGCATCGTGGCGGGACATCATCGCCTTTTCCAGTTGGTTGACCCTTGCTAACGGTGTGAACACCTTGAACTGGCAAGCAGACCGCTTCTTTATTGGAAGTCGGCTTGGAACATCGGTGCTCGGGCAATACACGGTGGGCAATACGCTCGCTAGTCTGCCGACCAATACGCCGGTTGTGCCCATCATGCAGGCACTTTATTCGGGTTTTGCAAAGATATCGAACGATCTGCCCCGACTGCGGGCGGCTTATCTCTTTAGCCAAAGTGCAGTTCTCGCGATCGCACTGCCGATTTCGATTCTCGTTTCCGTTCTAGCAGAACCCATCATTCTGATCGCACTTGGTCCGGAGTGGCATATCAGCGTCGTGGTTGTCCAATACCTGGCACCTGTGTTCGCTATACAGATGATGGCAGGCCCTGCGCAGTCGATTGCGATGGTTTCTGGTCAAACGAAGCAACTCCTGAAGAGGGATCTGTGGATGCTTGCTATCCGACTTCCTCTCATAGTAATTGGTCTTTACATGGGCGGCTTATTCGGTGTGATCATCGCACGAATATTCAGTGGAGTTTTCGTGATATGGCAAAACCTAATTTTGGTGCGGAACATAATCGGTGTATCGATCCTCAGGCAAGCTTTCGGTCCCTGGAGAACCTTTATGGCGGCGATTTTGCTGTACGGGTTTCTATTGGGATTTCTTCCCGACTGGACAGATATGCCCGCGTCACTCGATGTCGAAACGTTGGCCCTCAGTGCCGTCGTGATCGCAGCGGGTCTTCTTTTGTACGCGTCACTTCACATCCTCCTCTGGCTCATCGGACGGCCCGAGGCCTCTTTCGAGGGGAAAATTCTTCAACGAATTGGAAGTTTTCATCGAAGGAACAAAGAGCGCAGAGCTCTTCGCAACCTTGGTTGAGATTGAACAAGACTAAGAAACGGGCTGAAGGTGACGAATGAGCAATGATACTGATGCGGCGAATGCCGGCCATGCCGGACGCCATGTTTCGGCGGCGGTCATCGACGAATTGAAGTCGATGATATTCTCCGGATTGGACGATCTCGTCGATCAGGAGGATTTCGCACTGCTCGATTTTCCTGGACACCCGAATGTAGGGGATTCCGCGATCTGGCTTGGAGAAGTCGCTTACTTCCGCGAGCGCCAGTCCAAGTCGCCCGCCTACGTCTGCGCTCTGAACTCATACTCGGCCGACAAGTTGAGAGAGCGCGTACCCAACGGGATTCTATATCTGCATGGCGGCGGAAATTTTGGGGATATCTGGGAGTCGCACCATTCCTTTCGCGAGATGATTCTCAACACGACGAAAGGACGGCGGATCGTTCAGTTGCCGCAATCCATACATTTTTCCTCTACCGCCCGACTTGACCAAATGGCGCGCCTCATCGAGGCCCACGGTCAATTTACATTGCTGGTTCGCGACCAATACTCCTTGGATCTCGCTCAACAGAAGTTTCTGTGTGAAACCCGACTGGTTCCGGACATGGCCTTCTGTCTTGGCCCGCTGAGTCCAAGCGCCCCATCGATTGATGTCATGGCATTGCTGCGCACGGATGTGGAGAAGATAGAACGTGCCGTCGTTGCACGTGACGGCGTTGCTTTCGAGGATTGGCTCGACGAAAATCTGACCTCGGTCCGTTTCAGCAAGTTGCTGGGCATGATGACGTCGACCATCGTCGCCGGTCCGGCCTCTGCGGAACTCGGGAAATTCAATGCTGGTGCCAACAACCGTTTAAGGCGTGGGCTGCGCCAACTCTCACGTGGCCGAACGGTCGTTACCGATCGACTGCACGCGCACATTCTTTCGGTGCTGCTTGGGCGCCCTCACGCGGTGCTAGACAATAGTTATGGAAAAATTAGTCGCTTCATGGCCGCCTTTTCAGGGCGCAGTCAACTCGCCAGAAGTTTCGTTTCGTTGGACGAAGCCTTGAGTTGGGCTAAGAAAGAAGCTTCTGATAAAAAACCAGAATAGCGGAAATTACAAGACGATGCCAATAGTTTCTTGCATTTTGCCTGTCTACAATGGCGAGCGGTTCTTAGCAGAGGCGATCGACTCTATACTCAGGCAGACGCTCGTCGATTTCGAGCTCATCATCATCAACGACGGCAGCAAAGACGGTACGGCATCGATTCTGGAAGAAAAACAGCGAAGCGACAGTCGGATACGTATCATCAATCAGCTTAATGGCGGTATCGTTTCTGCGTTGAATGCCGGTTTGGCGGAATGTCGTGGCGAATACATTGCTCGGATGGACGCCGATGATATCTCCATGCCTGGACGCTTTGCGTTTCAAGCGCATTACCTCGATACGCATCCGGGCTGCGTGCTGGTCGGAGGCGTCGCCACAACGCGCGAGCTGGGCGAAACCGCGAGCGAGCGGGTCACCGGCGGACCGCACAAGCGTACCGATCTGACGGTATTTCCGCCGAAGATCGCAGTTTCGGTTCATCCTTTGATCATGGTGCGGCGTACGGCGTTCGAAGTCCTAGGTGGCTATAGAGCAGAGTTTCCGCATGCCGAGGATTACGATCTCTTCATCCGCTTGGCAGAGCTCGGCACACTCGACAAACCGGACGAGGTGGTTCTCATCTATCGACGGCATGAGGACGCAATTTCGATCCGGAACATAGAACTGCAGGAGCGCAGTGCCGCTCGCGCGGAAATTTTCGCTATTGCCGAGACCGGGCAAGGGCCGGTGCCGGAATGGCTTTTCGAGGCTTACGTTCGCTATCGTATCCTACGCCGCTACAAGCGGGTGGATGCTAGACGAATTGAACCTCTGATTCGCCAAGCGTGGCGAGATCTCTTCGACCTGACGCCGACCCGTGTCTTCTCACGACGGTACTCGCAACTGCGGATGCGGTTCGCGAAAGTGATTCTGGGTTATTATTGGAAAGGTCTGAAACGCAGATAATCGAACATCGGCGAACGGACGGTATCACGGATCGTCAGCAGATCGACATCAAGGCTTCGTACGAGGATCGTGCGGCGCTGCCGCACATCGTAGGACTTGAAGGCCGAGTGCCGCTTGATGAGCCTATCCTGAAACCGGGAAACGATAGGCGTAGCTGTCATTTTCGTCATGTTTTTGCACGTTGGTGGCACGCCTTCGGACGGCAACGCCGTTCGACATTCTATAAATCAGTATGGGTCCAGACGAAGGCAGCGGAAGGATGGGCCTCATGCCATCAGAAAGAGAAGCGTGCTGAGACGTCGTCCGCCGACTGGCGCAATCTGATAGCGATATGACCGCGCTTCAATCTCGGATGACGGAAACGGCTTCGCCGGTCGCGCCGTGTATCGGCACCGGTCGCTCCGCTCGCAAGGCTCCGCAAGTCTGCAGGTCGGTATCCGTCAGTCCGAAGGGCCGGATGAACCCGTCCGGACGGTTTCGACGGCGGGATCCATCTGGACCTGGAGCGTGTCGCCGCCCTGCAGGACCGTGTCCTTGTCGATCTCGGTCGTGGTCGGCGCGCCCGCGATGGTCGTGGTGCGGAAGAAGCGGATGCCGACCCGGAAATTGCCGGCGCGGTCGATCAGCTTCTCCGGGGCGATCACCGAGGACTCCCGAATGAGCTGTTCGCCCTGGGCGATGCCGATTTCGGCCTTCGAGAGCTCGGCGCGCGCGCTCTGGAGCTCGTTGGCGGCCTGGGTCTTGAACTGGGTGACGACGTCGGCGCCGAGCCGCTCCGCTTCGTTGGCTTCGAGCTGGGCCGCGAGGCGCGCGTTCTGGAGATCGAGGACGCGGCCTTCGAGATCGGACAGGGTGCGTTCGAGTTCGAAGCGGCGGCTGGCCACGGTGAGGCCGCGCCCGACGAGGGATTCCACGCCATCGAGCTGCTCGCGCGCGAGCTTGACCTGCCGGTCGAGATTGATGGACTTCTCGTCCAGCGACTTCAGCTGCTCGAGAGACAGGGAACGACGGCTGCGAAGGCTCTCGAGCTGCGACTCCCGAGCCTGCTTGCGGATCTCCAGAAGCCGCTGCTCCTCGGGCAGGAACGCTTTCGCCCGATCCGCCAGCGGTTGCTTTGCATCCAGCTCGATCACCGTGCCGTCGGCGAGCTCGGTTTCCAGCCGATCGATCCGCGCGACGAGGCGGGCCGCGCTGTCGCGCGCGACGTCGAGGTCGGCTTCCGCCGTGATGATCTCGCGCTCAAGCCGAAGGGTGCCGTTGCCGCCGCGATAGAAGCCGCCGGCCAGTGCCACCGCCTCGATCGCCGTGAGGCCGGGCGTGAAGTCGACCTTGCCCGGCTGCTCGACGCCGCCGATGATGTAGATCGGCGAACGCCCCACGATCTCGACGCCGACATCCGGCCGCAGGGGAAGACTGAGATTCTTGCGGAGGCTCTCCGCGATCACGCGGGACAGGTCGGCGGTCGACTGACCGGCGACCGAGATCTCTCCGGCGAACGGCATATTGATGGTGGCGCCGGGCTCGACGGCATATTCACCGCCGACGGCCGTCCACTCCTTGTACTCGCCCTTGGCGGGCAGCCACTCCAGCACCTTGATCGACAAGCGGTCCTGTGGCCCGATCTGGTTGCGGGCTTCCTGAGCATTCGCGCTCGTGGATAAAGCCGCGATGCAGAGAAAGGCACCGGACAGCAGCTGCTTCATATCGAGAATAGATCCGTTGGTTCGAGAGCGTATAGCCGTCCTCTGCGCCTCAATAGGTTCCTTTGCAAGCCAGAACGGCCGGCACGGTTTTCACGATGATGGCGATGTCGTTGTTGAACGACCATGTCTCGCAGTAGGTGCGATCGAAGGCTACGCGGGCGTCGTAGGACGTGTCGCTGCGCCCCGAGACCTGCCACAGACCCGTGAGGCCCGGGCGAGCCGCGAAGTAGTGCCCGACATAGGGACCGTAGTAGCGCAGTTCGTCCTCGACCACCGGACGGGGGCCGACGATGCTCATGTCGCCGCGCAGGATGTTGATGATCTGCGGCAGCTCGTCGAGGCTCGTCTTGCGCAAGAAGGCGCCGATCGCCGTGACGCGCGGATCCTTGCGGAGCTTGCGGCTGCTTTCCCATTCGAAGTGGGCCTGCGGGTTCTCCGCGAGATGGGCTCGCAGGACCTCGTCCCCGTTCGAGACCATCGTCCGGAACTTCAGGCACTTGAAGGTCTTGCCCCCGAGGCCGACGCGCTTGTGGCCGTAGACGGCGCCGCCGGGCGACGAAAGCCGGACGAGGAGAGCCAGAAGGATCAGGAGCGGCGCCAGGACAAGCAGTCCCGCCGCCGAGAGCGTGACGTCGAGCGCGCGCTTGCGCCAGTCACCGATGACGCTCGTCGGCTCGGCAGCGGATGCGGAACGATACAGGATCGACAACGAGGGTTCGGACGGTGCGAAGGCGGCGCTCGAAAGTTCGTAACGAGCGTTATTCATGGATCGTTTTTCGGTCAGCACCAGGATGCTCCTTGCGACTGCGTTCATCGCTATAATGCACCGCAGCATGCGCCGAGCCAAATCGATTGAAATGCAGCAATGAACCGTTACCGCGCGTTATCCACGTGCAATTCGTAAGGAATGTAGATCATCTTGCAAGACTTACGCGTGACGACGACCGGGGAATTTCGGGCGACCGCAAGACAGCGATAAGATCAGGCTTGTTTCCGATCTCGTCGGGCCGCGATGCACCGAACCATGATGCATCGCGGCGCGCCTTTACAAGCGATTCATGCAATTCAGTGAGCGAGGAGTTGCGACGAACATTTCATTTTTAATGGAATGCGTCGAAGATGAGGCGGGCGCTCTGTCGAATTGGGCGGCATGCATGCCATCATTAGGTGGCTTGCATAAAATTTACCATGCAACCATTCATAAGACGATCACAATTGATTTTGTCTCGACTTTTCAGTGGGATGGGGCGAGACTGCGAGTCGTCGCGATGCCGATTCCATGGTCACCTCCGAGGTGGGCCTTTCAGCCGGGTCACATGGCTGCATAGCAGAATTGCAAATTCGCGGGCACTAATTGTCCGTTCGGACAGTTCCAACCTTTCGGTTCCCCAGCGGAACCATGCCGGGTTCCGTCCGGATCACCAGCGGGATTTCGCCCGGCGGAGATGGCCGGCCCGGCCTGTTGCCGCGTGTTTCCCGCGTTTCCGGACGATACCGGTTCTTTCCGGGAGGCTTGGACCCGTCGGCACTGATGGCAGGAGGTCCAGCAGTCGACCTCGCGCATGGGACACCCAGCACGTGGGTACACTCACGTTGGAACACTGACGATTTGACCTGAGGCCCGGTTGAATGACATGGAGGCTTACGTGTCGGAGGGCCGTCAGCTCCATGCCGTCCGCTGTCCGCCGATGCGGCTCGCGGCCATCGACCTGGACGGATCTTCCGGCGAAAACCCGTCGCGGTCTCCCTGCTCCCGCATGCCCGTCACCTGCCCGTTTGGAATGGATCGCCATGTTGAAGAATGCCGTGATCGCCGTTGCCATCGCGACCGCCGGACGCCGTGACGTGCTTGCCGATACGATCGACCATCTTCGCCGTCAGGAGCGGCTGCCGGACGAACTCCTCGTCTGCCCGGCCAGCCCGGACGACGTGGACGCGGATCGGTTGTCTCTCGCCTTTCCCGAAGCTCGGATCGTGACCGGCCGGCGGGGCCTTCCCGCCCAACGCAACGCGTTGATCGAGGCCTCCGGCGCGGACGTCATGGTCTTCATCGACGACGACTTCCTTCTGGCGCCGGACTTCCTGATCGAAGTCGGCCGCCTCTTCCGAGAGCGGCCGGACGTCGTCGTCGCGACCGGCCATGTCCTTGCCGACGGCATTATGTCAGCCGGTCTCGAGTTCGACGAGGGAGCGTCGATCGTTGCGGCAGCCGGACCGAATGCGGGCGGGGAGCCGGCCGACACCTACAATGCCTATGGCTGCAACATGATCGTGTGGCTGGAGCCGGTGCGCCGGCACGGCATCCGCTTCGACGAGGTCCTGCCGCTCTATGCCTGGCAGGAGGATGTCGACTTCAGCCGGCAGCTGGCGCCCTTCGGGGCCATCGTCCTCGCCCCCCGTCTGCGCGGCGTCCATCTCGGCACCAAGCGGTCTGGACGCAGTCCCGGCCGGCGTCTCGGCTATTCGCAGGTCGCCAATCCGATCTACCTCTGGCGCAAGGGCACCCTGTCCTCACGCCACGCCTTCGGCCAGGTCGCCCGCAACCTTGCCGCGAACGTAACGAAGTCGGCGCGGCCGGAACCCTGGGTCGACCGGCGTGGCCGGCTCCGGGGCAATGTTCTCGGCCTCGTCCATCTCGTCACCCGCCGCCTTAGCCCTTCCAAGGCGACGGATCTCTGATGGCCGTCGACGGAACGGAGACCAGAACGGGAAAGACCGGATTGAAGCCTTTTTCCATCAACGGCCGCTTCCTCTCGCAGAAGACGACCGGCGTCCAGCGCTATGCTCTCGAGATCACGCGCGAGATCGATCGGCAGCTGGGCCCCGGCCGCGAACTGCGGGGTACGCTGATCGCGCCCTGCGCCGTCGATCCCGGCGCCCACCCGAACCTCGCCACCGACATCGCGGCCGGGCCCGGCAACATCTTCTGGGAACAGACGACGCTCGTCCGGCGCGCGAAGGGCATGCTCCTCTGCTTCGGCAACACCGGTCCGATCGCCTACCGCGACAAGATCGTCTGCATCCACGATGCCAATGTCATGCTGGAGCCACAAAGCTATTCCCCCAAATTTCGCGCCTATCTCAGGTTGATCACGCCGCTCGTCGTCGGCACCTCCCGCCACATCGTGACGGTCTCGGATTATTCCGCGCGCATGCTCGCCGAAACCGGCATCGCGCGCCGGCACGACATTAAGGTCGCGCCGAATGGCCACGAGCATGCCTTGAGATGGTCGACCGAAGCCTCCGGCGTCGCGGCCGAATACGGCATCGACCGCCCGTTCGTGCTCCTCGTCGGCAGCCTCGCCGCCCACAAGAACTGGGCTGTCGTCGCGAAGGTCGCGCGCGAACTGGCGGAGAAGGGAATCGACGTCGTCGCCTGCGGCGCGGGCGGTGCCGAGTTCAGCCGTCTCGACGAAGCGGGATATGCGAGTTTCAAGATGCTTGGCCGGATTTCCGACGACGATCTCGGCTGGCTCTATCGCAACGCGGTGTGCCTCCTCTTTCCCTCCACCGTGGAGGGGTTCGGCATTCCGCTCGTCGAGGCGATGGCGCTCGACTGCCCCGTCGTCGCGTCAAACGCGTCCTGCATGCCCTCGATCGTCGGGGATGCCGGTGCGCTCCTCGATCCGCACGATCCCAAACCCTGGCTCGATGCGGTACTTGCCTTGAGTGGGGCCCCCGAGCGGCGGCGGCTGTTCGTCGAACGGGGCCGCGAACGCGTGAAGCAGTTCTCCTGGGCGAAGTCGGCCGCGGTCTATCTGGATCTGCTCTGACGGCACGCGTCACGAGGCTTGCGCGGGAGCGCTGCCGGCGGATGGATTTATCATGACAGCGGAACGGTTTGGATCGGAGGGCCGTGGTTCGATATTAAGGAAGCGCAGACTTATCGCGCGGTAAGGTGGTTTTGCGATCACCGACCGAAGAACGTGACCAGACATGCGCTCCGAACTGTCGAACTGCCTCGTTGAATGCCGGGGCGCGTTCCTGTCGATCGGTCTCCTCAGCGGCGTTGCCAACGTGCTGGCGCTCACCGGCTCGATCTTCATGCTGGCGGTCTACGACCGGGTGATCCCGAGCGGCAGCGTCTCGACGCTCGTGTCGCTCGGACTGATCGCGCTCCTCGTCTACGTCTTTCAGGGCCTGATCGACATCGCGCGGGCGCGGCAGCTGACGCGGGTCGGGCTGGTCGTCCAGGAATCCCTCAACGCCCGCATCTACGACACGACGGTGCGCAAGGCGGCGCAGGGCAACGCCAACGGCGCGGGCGCCGTGCGGGACATGGACCAGATCCGCGGCTTTCTATCCTCGATGGGTCCGACCGCGCTCTTCGACCTCCCGTGGCTGCCGATCTATCTCGGCATCTGCTTCGCGTTCCACTGGGCGATCGGGGTGAGCGTCGTGGTCGGCGCGCTGGTCCTCGTCGGGATCACCGTCGTCAGCGACCTCGTCACCAAGGGCCCGTCGACGGCCCTGGAGGAGGCTGTGAACCGTCGCTCCGCGATCACCCTAGCCAGCCAAAGCCAGTCGGAGACCCTGCAGGCGATGGGCATGACGCTCGCGATGTCGGCCTCGTGGAACCGGGTCGGCGAGCGGATCGTCGCCCTCAGCCGCGACATGGCGGACATGCAGGCCGTTCTCAACACGTCCTCCCGCACCGCCCGCATGGTGCTGCAGTCCTTCGTTCTCGCCGTCGGCGCCTACCTCGTGATCAATCAGGAAGCGACGGGCGGCATCATGATCGCGAGCTCCATCCTGTCCGCGCGCGCGCTGTCGCCGATTGAGTTCTCGATCGCGCACTGGAAGAGCTTCGTCGCGGCGCGGCAGAGCTGGACGCGGCTGGACGAGGCGCTGCAGTGCAATCCGGTGGAACGCTCGCCCTTTTCCGTGCCCGTGCCGAACCGCATGCTGGTCTGCGAGGCGATCTCGCTCGCTCCGCCGAAGGTCGGTCGCCTCGTCGTGCGCGATGTCTCCTTCGCCTTGACGGCGGGGGAGGGCCTCGGGATCATCGGCCCGACCGGATCGGGGAAGTCGACGCTGGTGCGCGCGATTGTCGGTCTCTGGTCGCTGGAGATGGGCGCCGTCCGTCTCGACGGCCATTCCCTGTCGCACTGGTCGTCGACCGAGCGGGGACGGTTCGTCGGCTATCTCCCGCAGACGGTCGCCCTGTTCGAGGGAACGGTCGCTCAGAACATCGCGCGGTTCGACGGCGACGCCGACCCGCTCGCCATCGTGCAGGCTGCGCGCGCCGCGGGCGTTCACGACATGATCGCCCGCCTCCCCGAAGGCTACGACACGATGATCGGCGAAAACGGAGCAGGGCTCTCCGGCGGGCAGAACCAGCGACTGGGCCTCGCCCGCGCCCTCTACGGCGATCCCTTCCTCATCGTCCTCGACGAGCCGAATTCCAATCTCGATCACGACGGCGAGGCAGCGCTCCAGGCGGCCATGCTGGCTGCGCGGGCGCGCGGCGCCATCGTGCTGATCGTCGCGCATCGACCGAGCATCCTGTCGGCCGTCGGTCACGTGATGATTCTCGGCGAAGGCCGCGTGCAGGCGTTCGGCCCCCGCGACGAGGTGCTGGAGAGGGTGTCGGGTCGCGGCGCGGCTCCCCTTCGGACGGCCGCCGCCGGCAAGGTAGGATGACGCCATGATCGCGAAGCTGCGTCAGATCGCAACGTCCGGCGGCGAGAGCGTTCGCGAGAGCGGCACCGTCCACGCGCTCCATCCGAGGACATTCGAGACGGTTCCGTCGCGGCGCCCCGAGGCGGCGACGCTCGAAGCCGTCCCGGTGGAACGGACGGGGAGCTTTCGCTCCCTTCGGGGGACGATGCGGACCACCGGCTGGATCGCCGGCGGTTTCGTCGCGACCCTCGTCGTCTTCCTGTCGCGCACGGTGATCGCGGGGGCGGTGGTCAGCCAGGGCGTTCTCGTTGTGGACACGGGCGCCAAGAAGATCCAGCACCAGAGCGGCGGCGTCGTTCGCGAGCTCCTGGTGTCGGAGGGGGACCGGGTGAAGGCGGGGCAGCCCCTGGTGGTTCTCGACCGCGTCGTCACGGACGCGCAGTCGGCGGCGGTGGCGAGCAGCCTCGTCCAGAAACAGGCCCGGCTCGACCGCCTCATCTCCGAGCGCGACGGCGCCGAGACCCTGACCTTTCCGAGCGTCCAGCCGCCGGTTCTGCGCGGGCACACCGCCTTCGAGCGCTTTCTCGATGTCGAGCGCCGCCAGTTCGAGATCCGCCGCCAGGATCGCGACGGGCAGCGGCGGCAGCTCCTCGAACGCGTCCGGCAGGCGGAGGACGAGATCGGCGGCAATGCGGCGCAGTTCGCGGCGGTGTCGCGCGAGGTGGAGGTGGTCGAGCGCGAACTGTCGGGACTGCGCGCGCTCTTTCGCAAGAAGCTCGTCACCAACGAACGCCTGTCGGAGATCGAGCGGAGCCTGGCTCAGCTGGAGGGGCGGAAAGGGTCCCTTCAGGCCGCCATCGCCTCCGGCAAGGGGCGGGTCTCGGAAATCCAACTCCAGATCCTTCAGGTCGACCAGACGCTTCGATCTGACCTCACCGACCAGATCTCCCAGACCCAGCAGGAGGTCTCCGACCTCGCGGAACGGCGCGTAATCGCCACCGAGGCGCAGCAGCGTAGCGTCATCATCGCACCGCAGGACGGCGTCGTGCACGAACTCGCCATCCATACGATCGGCGGCGTCATCCAGCCGGCCGAGGTGCTGATGCTCGTCGTGCCGGAAGCGGACGCCCTCGTCGGCGAGATCCGGGTGCGGCCGAACGACATCGACCAGCTCTTTCCCGGCCAATCCGCCGAGATCCATTTCTCGGCCTTCGATCGGGGCACGACGCCCGCACTCAACGGAACCCTCGCCCGCGTGTCGCCGGATCTGGAGCAGGATCCCCGAACGGGCGCGATGTTCTACAAGGCGCGAATCAGGCTGGCGGCGGGGGAACTCGGTCGGCTGGGGGACTTGCCGCTTGTCGCCGGCATGCCGCTCGAAGTCTTCGTTCGCACGAGCGACCGCACGATCGCGTCCTATCTCACCAAGCCGTTGACCGACCAGATCAGCCGTTCGTTCCGGTGACGCGGTCGGCCGACAGCATCGTCCCGAAAACTGGACTCGAAGTTCGGAAAGACCGATGCTTCGATTCAAGCCGTAACAGCGTCCTTCGCGCGACCGAAAGGACACACGGCGCTCTCATGTGCGGCAAGGTGCGTGCAAACGGCTCGTCCATCCCCTTCGTCGAGGCTCCGGCTTGGGGAGCGGGATCTTCGTTCACATCAAAGGGATCAGGCGCGACGTCCCCTGTGTCCCCGCCGTCCCGGCCTCTAGATGTCGGGCTTGAAGGGAGACGACGATGCCGAGACGGATCGACGACAGGAGTCTCGAACTCCCCGAGCCCAAACGTCGAGACCCTAGGTCCGAAGAGGCTCTCTCGCCGGCGAGGGGCCTCGCGCTGGGCCTGACGCTGTCGGGCGCCATATGGGCCGGGATCGCCGCGCTGTTTCTGCGCAAGGGCCGATGACGCGGCGGGCGGAGTGAACGCCGTCCAGCCGTCGGGTCGCGGCCTGATGGCGTTCGGCGCGGGCCCTGTCGCACGCTGAACGAACCCGTGCCGGACGGCTGAGGACTGCGCAGGCGGGACGCTTGCGCAGTCCTCAATCCTGTTCCGCTTATGCTTTCGCCTCGCCGGGTCAGGCCGCCGGATCGATCCGCGGCGGCACGTTCCAGGGGTTGGCGTCGCGCAGCGCTTCCGGCAGAAGCGCGTCGGCGAGCGACTGATACGAGACCGGTCGCAGGAACCGCGCGATGGCGAGACTGCCGACCGAGGTCGTCCGGCCATCCGACGTCGCGGGGTAGGGGCCGCCATGCACCATCGCATGGGCCACCTCGACGCCGGTATCGAAGCCGTTGGCGATGATGCGGCCGGCCTTCTTCTCCAGAAGCGGCAGCAGCGCCTTCGCCGCATCCCGATCGCCCTCGTCGAGATGGACCGCGATCGTCAGCTGTCCTTCCAGATGCGACACGACCTCCGTCAGGCTGGCCGCATCCTGGGGACGGGTTCGCGCGGCCTTCGGCATCGCTTTCGAAGGGCGCGAGCAAGNCAGCGCCTTCGCCGCATCCCGATCGCCCTCGTCGAGATGGACCGCGATCGTCAGCTGTCCTTCCAGATGCGACACGACCTCCGTCAGGCTGGCCGCATCCTGGCAGCGGATGATCAGCGAGGAGGCGCCGAAGACCTCTTCCTGAAGTTCGGAATGGGCGAGAAACGCCTCGTCCGTCGTTTCGAACAAGGCGGCTCCTTCGCCGCCCTCACCGGGACGACCGCCGGCGAGCGTCTTGACGTTGCCGTGCGAGCCGAGCTTGCCGACACTGTCGCGATAGGTCCTTGCGATGCCGCGCCGTGGTGAGCCAAGGCAATTTCGTCGTCGCGACGGGTCCGAAGACGATCCAGCATCCGACGGGCGGAATCGTGCGCGAACTGCTCGTCTCGGAAGGGGACCACGTGACCGCCGGTCAAACCCTGGTCGTCTTGGACCGGGTCGTTACCGATGCGCAGGCCCATGCGGTCGCCAGCAGCCTCGTGCAGAAGCAGGCCCGGCTCGACCGCCTCATCGCCGAGCGCGATGGGGTGGACACGTTGACCTTCTCCCATGTTCAGCCTCCGGTCCTGCGCGGCCACACCGAGTTCGAAGATTTCCTCGAGGTCGAGCGACGCCAGTTCGACAGTCGGCGCGAGGACCGCAACGGGCAACGCAGGCAGCTCCTTCAACGCGTGTCGCAGGCGGAAGAGGAAATCGCGGGCGATGCGGCGCAACTGGATGCCGTGACCCGCGAGGCCATGAGACCCACAAACGCAGAACCCGTCGAAGTTGAGCGAACCGGTAAAGAAGTTTTGGGGTGTTGGTCGATAGGGTGGAGATGACGGACCCAGTGGCGGAGAACCCGCTGTCGGCCCCCGAAAGCGGACGCAATGGCTTGGACCGGCCTGCGAAAGCCTTCGGTTGGAAGCTGCACCAGGTCGCCTCGACGCAGGCCGTTCGGCAGTTCGGCGGATCGATCGCCCGGCCTTCGCGTTATGGATTTGAAGGGAGACGGACATGCAAAGATTGGTTGCCGATCGAGGCTACGAGCTTCCGATGGTCGAGCGGACGGACCGCCGATCGGACAAGATTTTGAGCCCCGCCCAGGGTCTGACCCTCGGACTGGCCGTATCAGGCATGATGTGGGTCGGTATAGCGGCGCTTTTTTTTTAAAACCGCGACCCTGAAACGGGTCTAGACGTCGCCTCGGGCATGCGGACGACGTCGCCCGCATGCCCGAGGCTTTTGCCGTTGTCTCAAGCCGCAGGATCGATCCGCTGCGGCACGTTCCAGGGGTTGGCGTCGCGCAGCGCTTCCGGCAGAAGCGCGTCGGCGAGCGACTGATACGAGACCGGGCGCAGGAACCGCGCGATCGCGAGGCTGCCGACCGAGGTCGTCCGGCCGTCCGACGTCGCGGGGTAGGGGCCGCCATGCACCATCGCATGGGCCACCTCGACGCCGGTGCCGAAGCCGTTGGCGATGATGCGGCCGGCCTTCTTCTCCAGGAGCGGCAGCAGCGCCTTCGCCGCATCCCGATCGCCCTCGTCGAGATGGACCGCGATCGTCAGCTGTCCTTCCAGATGCGACACGACCTCCGTCAGGCTNGCGCCCTCGGCAGATCGCCGCCGAATTCGTCCGAAGCCGTTGGCGATGATGCGGCCGGCCTTCTTCTCCAGGAGCGGCAGCAGCGCCTTCGCCGCATCCCGATCGCCCTCGTCGAGATGGACCGCGATCGTCAGCTGTCCTTCCAGATGCGACACGACCTCCGTCAGGCTGGCCGCATTCTGGCAGCGGATGATCAGCGAGGAGGCGCCGAAGACCTCTTCCTGAAGTTCGGAATGGGCGAGAAAGGCCTCGTCCGTCGTCTCGAACAAGGCGGCCCCTTCGCCGCCCTCGCCGGGACGACCGCCGGCGAGCGTCTTGACGTTGCCGTGCGAGCCGAGCTTGCCGACACTGTCGCGATAGGTCCTTGCGATGCCGTTGGTGAGCATGGTCTGGCGGGCGGCCGCATCGACCGCGGCTCCCGCGGCCGTCACGAAGTCGTCGTAGCCGTCGCCCGCCGTCGTGAGGATCAGGCCGGGATTGGTGCAGAACTGGCCGGCGCCGAGCGTCAGGGCTGCGACGAAATCCGTGCCGATCTTCGCGCCCCGCGAGGCGAGGGCGTTTTCGAGGACGATGACCGGGTTGATCGAGCTCATCTCGGCATAGACCGGGATCGGCTCGGCGCGGTTGGCGGCGATCTTCATCAAGGCCGTGCCGCCCGTGCGCGAACCGGTGAAGCCGACGGCCTTGATGCGGGCATCGGCGACGAGGCCCTGGCCGATCGCGCGCCCCGTATCGAAGAGAAGGGCGAAGGTGCCCGCCGGCAGTCCGCAATCGGCGACGGCCTTCTGCACCGCCCGGCCCACCAGTTCGGACGTCCCGGGATGGGCCGAATGGGCCTTGACGATCACCGGGCAACCCGCGGCAAAGGCGGAGGCCGTGTCGCCGCCGGCGACGGAGAAGGCGAGGGGAAAGTTCGACGCGCCGAAGACCGCGACCGGGCCGACCGCGATGTTGCGCATCCGCAGATCGACGCGGGGAAGCGGGGTGCGCTCCGGCAGGGCCTTGTCGATCCGCACGTCGAGAAAGCGCCCTTCGCGCACGACCGAGGCGAAGAGGCGGAGCTGGCCGACGGTGCGGCCGCGCTCACCCTCGACACGGCCCCGGGGAAGGCCGGACTCGGCGACGCAGCGGTCCACGAGCTCGGGACCGATGGCGAGGATGTTCTCCGCGATGGCTTCGAGGAAGGCGGCGCGCGCCTCGAGCGAGGTTTCGCGGACCGTGTCGAACGCGGCATCCGCCAGGGCGCAGGCTTCTTCGAGATCGGCCTGCGTCGCGCCGCCGAAGCCCGGTTCCAGCTTTTCGCCGGTGGCGGCGGCGATGCCGCGCAGCTCTCCGTTGGTGCCGCGGCGGCCCTGGCCGTTGATGAGGTTCTCGCCTGAGATGCTCATGTCAGTCATACTTTCCAGTGAAATCATCGAGGACGTCGAGGACGATCTTCCGGTCGTCCTCGAATCAGGATGTCGTTGTAGCGCCTTACTGCGCCCAACGCATGACGAGAGGCTCGACGCGCCGCACCAGTTCGATCAGCCCGGCGCGGGTCGCGGGGTGGATCTGCTCCAGGGGATGGCGGACCGCCTCGCAGGCGATGACGCCGAACTCGGCCATCGCCGTCTTGGCGGCGCGAAGGCCGCACTGGCGGTTCTCGTAGTTGATGAGCGGCAGGATCGTCTCGTAGGCCTCGGCCGCACCCTCACGGTCGCCCGCGCGATGCTTGTCGAAGACCGGGCGGATGAGGTCGGGCAGGAGCGCGCTCGACATCGTGCCGGTGGCGCCCGCATCGAGATCGGCCATCAGCGTGATCGCCTCCTCGCCGTCGAACGGTCCGACGATCGCATCCCCGCCGGCCGCGATCAGCGCCCGAAGCTTGGCGGCCGTCTGCGGCGTCTCGATCTTGAAGTGACGGACGAGCGGCAGTTCCCTGGCGAGCTTGACGAGGAAGGGGACCGACAGCGTGACGCCGGACAGCGGCGCATCCTGCACCATGATCGGCAGGCCGCTCGCCTCGCCGACCCGGCTGAAATGCTCCAGCGTCAGGCTTTCGTCGATGCGCATTCCCGTGCCGTGATAGGGGGGCATCAGCATGAGGAGGCTCGCTCCGCAATCCGCCGCCAGCTTGGCGCGGGCCGAAGCGACCCGCGTCGAGAAGTGGCTGACCGTGACCATCACGGGAACGCGCCCGGCGACATGCTCGATGCAGAGCCGCGTCAGCGTCTCGCGTTCGTCGTCGGCGAGGAGAAACTGCTCGGAATAATTGGCGAGAATGCAGATGCCGTCGACGCCCTGGTCGATCATGCAGTCCATGACGCGGCGCTGGCTCTCGAGATCGAGATCGCCGTTCTCCTTGAAGGGCGTCGGCGCGACGGGAAAGAGGCCTGAAAAGACGGGCGGGGTCGATGACATGGCGTGGGTGTCCCGGACGAGAGGTCATACGGAGCCTCCCGCTCCGTCCGCCGTGTCATAGACGAACGCGCGCCGCCTGTGCAGCCGAAAAATATGATAATTGGCGTCGCCGTGCAGGTGCAGCGGCCGCGGCGGTCTGTCGGCACGTCGCAACGCGTGGGCGGGACGGCCGAACGAGGTGCCACGAAATCGCCGGCGGCGCCGCACGGCCGCGCGCGTGGTATCGGGCGCGGTTCGCGCCCGTCGGAGAGCGCGATCGTCAGTTCTCCCACCGGCAGGTTGCCATCGCCCCTGAACCTCGCCTAGCAAGACGGGGATCGATCCCGGTCGGTCTCCATGGCGCGCTGCGACAGAGAGGGAAATTCGGATGTCGAGCCTGAAATTTGGAACGAGCGGTCTGCGCGGCCTGGTGGTGGATCTCGTCGGTCCCGCGACGTCGGCCTATACGGCGGCCTTCCTCCGTCATCTCGACGGCGCCGCGCTGCCGGGCGGGCGCCGGGTGCTGGTCGGGCGCGACCTGCGGTCGAGCAGCCCGCGCATCGCGGGCGACTGCGTCGCGGCGGCCAAGGCCGCCGGCTGGACGGTCGTGGATTGCGGAGCCTTGCCGACGCCGGCGCTGGCCTTGGAATCCCTGGCGCTGCAGGTTCCCGCCATCATGGTGACGGGAAGCCACATCCCGGACGATCGCAACGGCCTCAAATTCTACACGCCCGCCGGCGAGATCACCAAGGCCGACGAGACGGGAATCCTTTCGGCCTTGAGCGCGGGCGACGCGCCTGCCGAAACGGCCGAGCTCGAAGAGGGGGCCGGCTCCGACGTCCTGGAGCGCTATCGGGCGCGCTACCGCACGGCCTTCGGCCCGACCTATCTCGAAGGTCTGACCGTCGGCGTCTATCAGCATTCGACGGTCGCGCGCGACGTCCTCGCCGAGATCCTCCGCTCGCTCGGCGCGGCGACCGTGCCCTTCGCCCGATCCGACCTCTTCATCCCCGTCGACACCGAAGCGCACCGGCCGGAGGACATCGAGATCCTCGCCGACTTCGCGGCGGAAACCAGGGTCGACGCCATCGTCTCGGCGGACGGAGATGCCGACCGGCCCCTCGTCGCCGATGGCGCGGGCCGTGTGCTGCGCGGCGATACGCTGGGTCTCGTCACGGCCATGGCGCTCGGCGTCGCCGCCATCGTGACGCCCGTGACGTCGGCCTCGCGGATCGAGGCGGCCGCAGCCCCCGCCCGGGTCCGCCGCACGCGCGTCGGCTCGCCCTTCGTGCTGGCCGGAATGGACGAGGCAGCCAAGGCCGGGGCGGGCGCCGTGCTCGGCTTCGAGGCGAATGGCGGCGTTCTCCTCGGCTCGACCGTCGAGATCGACGGACGCAGCCTTCCCGCTCTGCCGACCCGCGACGCGGTTCTGCCGATCGTCGCGGTTCTCGGCGAGATCGTCCGGCAGCAGAAGCCCTTGGCGGAGATCGTCGCCGCTCTCCGGCTCGGCTTCGCCGCCTCCGACCGCCTGAAGGCCGTGCCGAGCGAGATCGGCGCACGCCTCGCCGAGCGCCTGCTCGCCGATCCCGCAGAGGCCGCCGCCTTCTTCGGCGATGTCGGCGAGATCGCGGAGGTCGACCGGCTCGACGGCGCGCGCTTCGTCTTCCGCAATGGCGCGATGGTCCATTATCGCCCGTCCGGCAATGCGCCGGAGCTGCGCTGCTACGTGGAGGCGGACAGCGAGGAGGCCGCAGCGCGCCTCCTGCAGGTCGGGCTCGCCAAGGCTGCCGATTTCGTGACGGCGCAAGGCTGATCCGATCGAGCGTCGACGACATCCGTTACCGGATCGGTTCGCGCCGGATCCGCCTCGGCTTCCCGACCGTCCGGCCGGCCGGCGCGGCAACGACGGGGCTGGGGACGAGGACGGCCGCGCCCGCGTCCGTGCACACGCCGTCTTCATCAAGCCGTGCCAGGATCGACCGATGGGTTCGGAGGGCGCAGGATCGGGTTTCGACGCGCCCGGGGCGGCGAAGAGCCATCGGAGCCGATGCCGTGCCCGGCAGCTCGATCCGTCGTGTTGCGATGCAGAATGTGCGGTGCAATAAGAAAGCGAAGTCTCGCTGACAAGATGCCGGTTCCGTCCTGGACCGGCGGCGTCGGACGAAGGCGGCGGAGCGTCCGCCGCGGAATCCGCGATAGAAGGATGACCTCATGACCACGCGTATCGTTCCGATCATCATGGCGGGCGGCGCCGGCACCAGACTCTGGCCGATCTCGCGCGATTCCATGCCCAAACAGTTCATTTCCCTGATGTCGGGCGAACGCTCGACCTTCGAGACGACGCTTCAGCGCGTGTCCGGCGCCGATTTCGAGCGACCGATCGTCGTGACGAGCGATGCCTTCCGCTTCATCTGCGCCGAGCAGCTGCGGGCGGCCGGCGTCGAGGCCGACATCGTGCTCGAACCCGAGCGCCGCGATTCGGCCGCCGCGGTCGCCGTCGGCGCGCTTCTCGCCGCGCGACGCGATCCGCAGGCGATCTGCGTCGTCCTCGCCTCCGATCATGCCATTCTGGACGGCGGCGCTTTCGTCGCCGATTGTCGGCGCGCCGCGGCGCTGGCCGAGCGCGGCATCGTCATGACCCTCGGCATTCCCCCGACGCATGCCTCCACCGCCTACGGCTATATCGCGCCCGGCGATGCGCTGGACGGGCATGGCGCGCACAAGGTCGCCCGCTTCGTCGAGAAGCCCGACGCCGAGACCGCCGAGGACTTCATCGCCAAGGGCTATGTCTGGAACTCCGGCAACTTCATCTTCCGCACGGACACGATGCTGGCCGAGTTCGAGGCCCATGCGCCCGAGGTTCTCGCCTCCTCGCGTCTGGCCGTCGACGGCGCCGTTCGCGATCTCGATTTCCTGCGGCTCGATCCCGATGCCTTCGCCAAGGTGCCGAAGATCTCCGTCGACATCGCCGTCATGGAGAAGACGCGCCGGGCCGGCGTCCTGTCGGCAAGCTTCGACTGGTCGGACATCGGGTCCTGGGATGCGCTCTACGACATCAGCGACAAGGACGCCGAGGGCAACGTCCTGTCCGGCAATGTCGAGGTCTTCGAGGCCTCGGACAATTTCGTGCGCAGCGACGGCATGCTGACGGCCGTCGTCGGACTGAAGGACACGATCGTCGTGGCCACCAGCGATGCCGTCGTGGTCGCGGCCAAATCCGCGGCCGGCCGCGTCAAGGACGTCGTCGCCTCGCTGAAGGCCAAGGGCCGGCGCGAGGCGAGCGAACACCTGCGCATGTTCCGTCCCTGGGGCTGGTATCAGCGCATCGACATCGGCCAGCGCTTCCAGGTCAAGCACATCTGCGTCAAGCCGGGCGGCATCCTCAGCCTCCAGCGCCACTACCACCGCGCGGAGCATTGGATCGTCGTGCACGGCACGGCGGAGGTGACGGTCGACGGAACGGTGAAGCTCTATCACGAGAACGAGGCTGCTTATCTGCCGATCGGCTGCACCCACCGCCTCCACAATCCCGGCAAGATCGAACTGAAGCTGATCGAGGTCCAGGTCGGCAGCTACACGGGAGAAGACGACATCGTGCGCATCGAGGACGTCTACGCGCGCACCTGACCGGCGCGGCGGCGCGGCGGCTCAGGCCGCGCCATGGAAAGCCTTGAACCAGTCGGCGAAGCGGCGCAGCCCTTCGTCGATCGAGGTCTTGGGATCGTAGCCGAAGTCGCGGCGGCTCGATGCGATGTCCGCGAAGGTCTCGCGCACGTCGCCCGCCTGCATCGGCTTCATCACGCGCTCGGCCTTTCGGCCGAGAGCGTCTTCGAGCACGTCGATGAAGCGGCCGAGCGGCTCCGTCCGGTTGTTGCCGAGATTGTAGATCCGATAGGGCGGCTCGCCCGCAGCCGCCTCCGCCGGGGGCCGATCGAGCACCGCGAGGATGCCCGCGACGACGTCGTCGACATAGGTGAAGTCCCGTCGCATGTCGCCGTTGTTGAAGACCTCGATCGGCCGGCCTTCCAGGATCGCCTTGGCGAAGAGGTAATAGGCCATGTCGGGCCGTCCCCAGGGGCCATAGACCGTGAAGAAGCGAAGTCCGGTCGTCGGCAGCCGGAAGAGATGGCTGTAGGCGTGGGTGATCGCCTCGCAGGACTTCTTCGTCGCCGCGTAGAGCGAGACCGGCCGGTCCGTCCGGTCGCTCTCGGAAAAGGGCACCGCGTCGTTCAGTCCGTAGACCGAGGAAGAGGACGCGTAGACGAAGTGACGGAGCCGGCCGAGCGCCTTGGCCGCCTCGAGCAGAACCACCTGGCCCATCACGTTCGATTCGACATAGGCGTAGGGATTCTCGATCGAGTACCGCACCCCCGCCTGCGCCGCGAGATGGACGATGCCGTCGATCTCGCCGTCCCCCGCGAACGCGCTGCCGATCGCCTCGCGGTCCGTGATGTCGATGCGGCGAAGCGCGAAACCCTCATGGCGCGCGAGGCGCTCCAACCGGGCTTCCTTCAGACGCGGATCGTAATACGCATTGACGTTGTCGATCCCGAGCACGCGTTCGCCCCGCGCGAGCAGCGCTTCGCAGACATGATAGCCGATGAAGCCGGCGGCGCCGGTGACGACGATTGTCATGATGAACGCTGACCTCGCGACGTTGAAGTGTACCGGCCTCATCCCTTTCGGGATGAGTTCGGACCTTCCTGGGCCCATGGGGGCGGGAGCGGCCGCCCCTCGTCCCGGTGGTGCCTTCCTATAGGTCAAGACGAGCTTCCGGACTAGGGCGAAGAGCCGGCGCCGGTGACCCCCTGCGAGCGATGCGTGACCTTTCCGAAGGTCCGCACCGCGCTTCAGCGCCGCGCGGCCCGCGTTTTCAGCCAGCGGTCGAAGGCGACCGCCAGGATCAGGATGACGCCGATCAGGACCTGCTGCGTGTAGGAGGAGACGTTGTTGAGGACGAGCCCATTGACGAGGACGCCGATCAGCGCCGCGCCGATCACGGTGCCGCCGACGCTGCCGATCCCGCCGAAGAGGGACGTGCCGCCGATGACGACGGCGGAGATGACGGTCAGTTCGTAGCCGATCCCGGCGACGGCCTCCGCCGAGTTCAGCCGCGCGGCCAGAACGAAGGCCGCCAGCCCCGAGAAGAAGCCGACGATCACGTAGACCGAGATCACCACGCGGTCGACGCGGATGCCGGACAGGCGCGCCGCCTCCGCATTGCCGCCCACCGCATAGACCGAGCGTCCGTAGCGCGTGTAGGTGAGGACGAGGTGACAGGCGAGCGCGGCGAGCGCGAAGATGATGACCGGCACCGGAACCGGTCCGACGAGCCCCGTGCCGAACCAGCGCATGGTCGCGTCGAAGCCCGAGATCGGACCACCGCCCGACAGGGTCAGCGTCAGGCCGCGGAAGATCGTCAGCCCGCCGAGCGTGACGACGAAGGGCGGGACCCTCAGCCGCGTGATGGCGAAGCCCTGTACGGCGCCTGCCGCGATGCCGACCGACAAGGCCGCGAGAAGCGCGGCGAACCAGCCGTAGCCGGCCCCGGCCCCGGCGCTCAGCGAGAGCGTGTTCGCAGCTCCGCCCTTGGCGACGATGGCCGCGACCATGCCGCAGATCGCGACGAGCGATCCGACGGAGAGATCGATGCCGGCGGTGAGAATGACGAAGGTCATGCCGAGCGCGATCAACCCGGTGATCGAGATCTGGCGCATGACGTTGAAGAGGTTGGTCGGGTTGAGGAAGTTCGGATTGGTCAGCGCGAAGACCGTCATCAGCGCCAGGAGGAACATCAGCGGCCCGAACCGCATGACGATCTTGAACAGGTTGACGCCGTCTCGCGGGGCGCGCTCGATCGTGGTCATGCCGTCGTCTCCTGAACGGAATCGGTCGAAGACCCGATCGCCATCAGCGCCATCAGACGTTCCTCGCTCGCCTCGCCGGCCGGCATCTCGCCGGTGATCCGGCCCTGCCGCATGGTCACGATCCGATCGCTGACGGCGAGGATCTCGGGAAGTTCGGACGAGATGACCAGGATGGCGATGCCGCGGGCGGCGAGCTGGACGAGGATCTGGTGCACCTCCGCCTTCGCTCCGACATCGACGCCGCGCGTCGGCTCGTCGACGATCAGCACCTTCGGGTCGCGCGCCAGCCAGCGCGCGAGGATGACCTTCTGCTGGTTCCCGCCCGACAGGCTCGAGATCGGCTGTTCGGCGCTCGTCATGCGGATGTTGAGAAGGCTCTTGTGTTCGAGAAGGTCGCGACGCTCGCGGGACTGCGCCATCAAGCCGAGCGCGTTGGAATAGGCGCGCAGCGAGGCGACCGAGAAGTTCGGGAGAATGCCGAGCGCGGGAAAGATCGCCTCGTGCTTGCGGTCTTCGGGCACGAGACCGATGCCGAGCGCGATCGCGTCGGCCGGGGAGGCGGGGGCGATCGGCCGCCCGTCCAGCGTGATCGTGCCGCCGGCGATCCGATCCGCCCCGAAGATCGCGCGCGCCATCTCCGTCCGTCCGGAGCCGACGAGACCGGCGACGCCGAGGATCTCGCCGGCCCTCAGATCGAGATCGACCCCGTCCAGTACGATCGCGTGCGGCGCCTCGGGATCGCGAAGGGTGCGAAGGCCGCGCACGGAGAGGCGCACCTCGCCGGCGGTGGCGCGCTCCGCCGGCCGAGCGTAGAGGTCGCTCGCCGCGCGGCCGACCATGCGCTCCACGATGCTCGGCGGAGGGATGGCGCGGCCGCCCTCGCGGCTGAGATGGCCCGCCAGACGCCCGTCCCGCAGCACGGTCATGCGGTCGCAGATCTCGGATGCCTCGTCGAGGCGATGCGTCACGAACATGATCGCGACCCCGTCGAGCCGCAGTCGGTCCATGATCGCGAGGAGCCGGGTGACCTCGGTTTCCGAGAGGGCCGAGGTCGGCTCGTCCATGATGATGAGACGGGAGGAGAGCGACAGCGCGCGCGCGATCTCGACCATCTGCTGCTCGGCGACGGAAAGCGCGGACACCGGCGTCTGCGGATCCATGGCGAGGCCGACCCGCGCGATGATCTCCCGCGCCTCGCGCCGCATGCGGCCCCAGTCGACCAGGCCGAGCCGGCCGAGCGGCGCGCGTCCGATGAAGATGTTCTCCGCGACCGAAAGGGTCGGGATGAGGCTGAGCTCCTGATAGATCGTGACGATGCCCGCGCGCATCGCGTCCTGCGGTCCCTGGAAGGATACCGGCTGACCGTCGAGACGGATCTCGCCCGCCGAGGGCGGCTGCACGCCGGACAGGATCTTGAGGAGCGTCGACTTGCCGGCCCCGTTCTCGCCCATGAGCCCGAGCACCTCGCCGGCTGCAAGGGTCAAGGACACGTCCTGAAGCGCGGTGACGCCCGTGAAATGCTTGGTGATGCCGCGCATTTCGAGAAGCGGAACGGCGGGAGGGGCCGCGGGTTCGGAAACGGCGGCTGTGGATGACGTCATGCGGGATCGGCTCCAGCCGGGTCGTCGAGATGATCGAAGAGAGGGGCGCCTCGCGTCGGGCTCCGAGCGAGGGCGCCCCGAACCTCTACTTCGTCTCGGAGATCCGCTCGGCCTTGTCGAGATTGTCCTTGCCGATGACGATCGGCGTCAGGAGAACGAGGGACTCCGCCGGCTTCGTCCCGGTGCGCGCGAAATCGACGGCGATGCGCAGAGCCCGGCGCGACTGCTCGCCCGGAAACTGCTCGACCGTGCCGGCGAGCCCGCCGTCGCGCACCGAGGCGAGGGCCTCGGGAAGCGCGTCGAAGCCGTAGATCTTGACGTCGGTGTGGCCCGCCGCCGTGCAGGCTTCGAGAGCGCCGAGCGCCATGTCGTCGTTGGCGCAGACGATGACGTCCGGCTTCCCGTTGGCCGAGAGTCCGGCTTCGGTCACCGACAGAGCCTCGGCCCGGGCGAAGTTGGCCGTCTGCTCGAAGACGATCTTGTAGGCGTCCTTGCCGTCGAGAATCGCGTGGACGCCCTTGTTGCGGTCGATCGCGGGACCCGCGCCCGGCTGGCCCTGGAGGTGGAAGATCGTCGCGCCGTTCGGGAACGCCGCCAGGATGGCCTGGGCCTGGGCCTCGCCGCCCTTGGCGTTGTCGGCGCCGACATGGGCGAGGATGCCCTCCACGCCGTCGACGCGCCGGTCGATCGTGACGACGGGAATGCCGGCCTGCACGGCCTGCTCGACGGCCGGCGCCAAAGCGTTCACGTCGAGCGGCGACATGACGATCGCATCGACCTTCTGCACGATCGCGGCCTCGACGTCGCCGGTCTGCTTGGGCGCGGAATTCTGGCCGTCGCTCTCGATCAGCGTGATGCCGCCCGTCGAGGCGGCTTCCGCCTTGATCTGGTTCAGCATGTGCACGAAGAACGGAAAGCCGAGGCTCGGAACGGAGGCGAGGATGGTCAGCGCCTTGTCCTGCGCGAAGGCGGAGGGCGCGAGACCGGCCAGCGCACCGGCGGCGACGGATGTCATCAGGAATTGACGTCGGGTCTGCATGGTGATCCTCCCCAGGAAAAAGCCGGCGGTCGCTCGTTGTCGACGTCGTTCCGGCCCGGCTGGGATACTAGACGCGCTGTTCGGGCCACCGCAAGGGGGCCGAACCATGGCCGCGGGGCTGGCCGGGCCGGCGCGGCCGGCATGTCCGCGATCGTTTCGGCGGCGCGGGACCGATGGGGGTTGAGGCGATGACGACGGCGGAGGCCCAAAGGGGCGTGATGGCGGACGACCGGGAGATCCCCGGCGATCCCGCCACCCGGAACGGCACGGCCTTCGAGGTCTTCCGGGCCTTCCTGATGCTCGGGCTGACCTCCTTCGGCGGTCCGGTGGCCCATCTCGGCTATTTCCGGCAGGCCTTCGTCGTCCGGCGCGGCTGGATCTCGGATGCGGCCTATGCCGATCTCGTTGCGCTCTGCCAGTTCCTGCCGGGTCCGGCGTCGAGTCAGGTCGGCATGGCGCTGGGGCTGCGCCGGGCCGGCGGCTGGGGCCTGCTGGCGGCCTTCCTGGGGTTCACCTTGCCCTCGGCGCTGATTCTCCTGGGCTTCGCCCTTGGCGCTTCGGCCGTCGGGGGCGCCGGCGGCGCCTGGGTCGACGGGGTGAAGGCCGCGGCCGTCGCCGTCGTGGCGCAGGCCGTGCTCGGCATGGCGACAAGCCTTGCAGCCGGCCGCAACCGCGCGGCCGTCGCGGGCGCCGCGGCGATCCTGGCGCTGCTCGTGCCGGGGGCTCTCGGACAGGTGCTCGCCATCCTCTTCGGCGGTCTCGCGGGGCTTCTCGCCGTCGACGCGGCGGCGGCCGGCGCGAGCGCGGCCGACTCGCTGGACGTTCCCGTCCGGCGGCGCACCGCGGTCGCCGCCCTCGTCCTCTTCGCCGCGCTGCTCCTCGTCCTGCCGCTTCTCGCGGCGTCCACCAGCGCCGGCTGGGCGATCATGGCCGACGGTTTCTACCGCTCGGGCTCGCTCGTCTTCGGCGGCGGCCATGTCGTGCTGCCGCTCCTGCAGTCCGAATTCGTGGAGACCGGGCGAATCGGGCGCGAAGCCTTTCTCGCCGGCTACGGCGTGACGCAGGCCGTGCCCGGTCCGCTCTTCACCTTCGCCGCCTATGTGGGCGCCGCGAGCGGTCCGGCGCCGAACGGCGTCGCGGGCGCGGCGCTCGCGATCGGCGCGATCTTCCTGCCCTCCGCTCTCCTCGTCGTCGGCGTCCTCCCGTTCTGGCAGTCGCTGCGCCGGTCGACCCGCGCGCGGCGAGCGCTTGCCGGCATCAACGCCGCCGTCGTCGGCCTCCTCGCCGCCGCGCTCTACGATCCCGTCTTCACCGAGGGCGTGACCTCGGCTCCGACCATGGCGATCGCGATCGCGAGCTTCGTCGCCCTCGTGGCGTGGAAGGTGCCGGCCTATGCCATCGTCGGCGCCGCCGCCCTGGCCGGTTTCGCCGTCCTCTGAGGCGCGTCCGCGGGCGCCGGAAGGCTTTTTTCTCTTCTGTTCCAGCGATATCGCGCCTTCGTCGTCATTTCGCCTCATGGGGGAGGTTGGAACGCTGGCCCGTCAGGTGTAATGACGGGTACGGTTCCCGTTCCCGCAAGACCCAGAGGTCGCCATGCCCGCCTATCGTTCCCGCACGACCACCCACGGCCGCAACATGGCCGGCGCCCGCGGTCTCTGGCGCGCGACGGGCATGAAGGACGAGGACTTCGGAAAGCCGATCATCGCGGTGGTGAATTCCTTCACGCAGTTCGTGCCCGGCCACGTCCACCTGAAGGATCTCGGCCAACTCGTCGCGCGCGAGATCGAGGCGGCCGGCGGCGTCGCCAAGGAGTTCAACACGATCGCCGTCGACGACGGCATCGCGATGGGCCACGACGGCATGCTCTACTCGCTGCCGAGCCGCGAGCTGATCGCCGACAGCGTCGAGTACATGGTCAACGCCCATTGCGCGGACGCCATGGTCTGCATCTCGAACTGCGACAAGATCACCCCCGGCATGCTGATGGCGAGCCTGCGCCTCAACATCCCGACCGTCTTCGTTTCCGGCGGTCCCATGGAGGCCGGCAAGGTCGTCTGGCCGGACAACACGGTGAAGAAGCTCGACCTCGTCGACGCGATGGTCGCCGCCGCCGACGAGCGGATCTCCGACGAGGACGTGAAGATCATCGAGCGCTCGGCCTGCCCGACCTGCGGCTCCTGCTCCGGCATGTTCACGGCCAATTCGATGAACTGCCTGACCGAAGCCCTCGGCCTGTCGCTGCCCGGCAACGGCTCGACGCTCGCCACCCATGCCGAGCGCCGCCGCCTCTTCGTCGAGGCGGGCCATCTCATCGTCGATCTCGCCCGTCGCCATTACGAGCAGGACGATGCCGGCGTCCTGCCCCGCGCCATCGCGAGCTTCGCGGCCTTCGAGAACGCGATGACGCTCGACATCGCCATGGGCGGCTCGACCAACACCGTGCTCCATCTCCTTGCCGCCGCGCACGAGGGCGAGGTCGATTTCACCATGGCCGACATCGATCGCCTGTCGCGCCGGGTGCCCGTCCTCTGCAAGGTCGCGCCCTCCATCGCCAACGTCCACATGGAGGACGTCCACCGCGCCGGCGGCATCATGGGCATTCTCGGCGAGCTCGATCGCGCCGGGCTCCTCGACACCTCCGTCGGGTCGGTCCATGCCGAAAGCCTCGGAGCGGCGCTCGATCGCTGGGACGTCAAGCGCACGGACAGCCGGACGGTCCACGACTTCTTCCGCGCCGCGCCCGGCGGCGTGCCGACGCAGGTCGCCTTCAGCCAGGACCGCCGCTACGACGAGGTCGACACGGACCGCGAGGGCGGCGTCATCCGCAATGCCGATCACGCCTTCTCCAAGGACGGCGGGCTCGCCGTGCTCTACGGCAACCTCGCCGAGGACGGCTGCATCGTGAAGACGGCGGGCGTCGACGCCTCGATCCTCACCTTCACGGGCCGGGCCCGCATCTTCGAGAGCCAGGATTCCTCGGTGAAGGCGATCCTCTCCAACGAGGTCGAGGCCGGCGACATCGTCCTCATCCGCTACGAGGGGCCGCGGGGTGGGCCGGGCATGCAGGAAATGCTCTATCCGACGAGCTACCTGAAATCGAAGGGCCTCGGAAAGGCTTGCGCGCTCGTCACCGACGGCCGCTTCTCCGGCGGCTCCTCGGGCCTGTCCATCGGCCACGTCTCGCCGGAAGCGGCCGAGGGCGGCCTGATCGCGCTGGTGGAGGAGGGCGACACGATCGAGATCGACATCCCGAACCGCAAGATCAGCCTTGCCGTGCCCGATGCCGAGATCGCCGCGCGCCGCGAGGCGATGCTGGCCAGGGGCGCCGACGCCTGGAAGCCGGTCGAGATCCGCAAGCGCAAGGTGACGACGGCCCTGAAGGCCTATGCCTCCATGACGACGAGTGCGGCACGGGGCGCGGTCCGCCAGGTCGACTGAGCCTGAAAGACCGTTCGCTTCCTCCGCAATCTGCGGCAATTGGTGCCGCGCCCTCCGGTTGATGGGGGGCGCAGCACCGCTAAGTGACGGATCCGTCGCCGATTCCGGTGCCTGGATGTGTTCGACGTGCCTGACGCCTATCTCAACCGCATCGCAACCGCCGTTCCGTCCAACGAGGTCCACGGCTTCTTCCTCCGCTTCGCAGCCTCGCAGCTTCGCGACGATCCCCGCCGACAGGCGGTCTTCGCGCGGATGGCCGATCGCGGCGGTATCGTGAACCGCTTCTCCTGCATCCGCCCGGCCGGCGATCCCGACGGCGAGAGCGTCGACGTCGAGGGCACGTTCCGCCGCGGCGCGTTTCCCGGCACGGGCGAGCGCATGGCCCTGTTCGAGGCCTGGGCGCCGCATCTCGCCGAGGCCGCGATCGGCAAGCTCGACCTCGGCGAGGATCGCAGCGGGATCACCCACCTCGTCGTGACGAGCTGCACGGGTTTCTCCGCGCCGGGCATCGATCTCGACATCGTCGCGCGCTGCGGCCTGTCGCCCTCGGTCGAGCGCACCATGATCGGCTTCATGGGCTGCTATGCCGCCATCAACGCGCTGAAACTGGCCCGCCACATCGTCCGCTCCGAGCCGCAGGCGCGGGTGCTCTGCGTCAACATCGAGCTCTGCACGCTGCACCTCAAGGAGACGACGGACCTCGAACGCCTCCTGTCCTTCTGCCTTTGGGGCGACGGCTGCGCCGCGGCGCTCGTGACCTCGGATCCCAAGGGACTTCGCCTCGACGGCTTCAAGGCGTTGCTGGCCGCCGACAGCCGCGAGCTGATGACCTGGAACGTGCGCGACGACGGCTTCGACATGGTCCTGTCCGGCCGTGTTCCCAAGGCGATCGACACGGTTCTGCGTCGTCATTCCGCCGAGGTCCTGAAGGGGCGACGGCCGGACGAGATCGATCTCTGGGCCGTCCATCCCGGCGGCCGATCGGTGCTCGACGCCGTTTCCGAGGCCCTCGACCTCGCCGACGACGCGCTCGACACGTCGAGAGCCGTCCTGCGCGAGAACGGCAACATGTCGTCGGCCACCGTCATGTTCGTGCTGGAGCGGATGCTGGACCGGCCTCGGGGACTCTTCGGCTCCGCCATGGCCTTCGGCCCCGGCCTCACCGCCGAGACGATGCTGTTCGAGACGGCGGGATGAGCGGCGGGCTGTCCCGCCGGCGCGTCGAGCCCGAAATCCTCGACGACCTGAGCGAAGCCGATCCCCGCGCCGTCGCCTCGCGCCGGGACCTTCGCCGGGTGAACGCGTTGATGCTTCATCGCGGCATCATGACGAACCTCCTGCGCGAGAGCCTCGTTGTCCCGCCGCGCCGCATGCTCGAGATCGGAGCCGGCGACGGAACCTTCATGCTGGCGGTGGCGCGAAAGCTGGCGCACCGATGGCCGGACGTCGAACTCGTGCTCCTCGACCGCCAGAGACTGGTGACGGACGAAACGATCCACGCCTATCGCGGCCTCGGCTGGCGCGCCGAAGCGGTCGCCGCCGACGTGTTCGAATGGACCGGGGGCGGGACATCGTCCGGCTTCGACGCCGTGACCGCCAATCTCTTCCTGCACCATTTTCGCGAGGCCGAACTTGCGCGGCTCCTCGCGGCTTTGTCCGCTCTCGCGCCGGTCGTGATCGCCACCGAGCCCGCGCGCGCCGGCTTTGCGCTCTTTGCTTCGAACCTCCTCTGGGCGATCGGAGCGAACGACGTGACGCGCAACGACGCGCCGGCAAGTGTTCGGGCGGGCTTCGCGAAGACCGAGATCTCCGCGCTCTGGCCCCCCGGCGAGGGCTGGCACCTCCGCGAAGGGCGGCGCGGGCTCTTCACGCAGGCCTTCGTCGCACAGAAGGCCGCGCCATGAGATTCGATGTCGTCGTGATCGGGGCCGGGCCGGCCGGCGCCACCGCCGCTCTGTCGCTGGCACGGGCCGGACGCTCCGTGGCGCTTGTCGAGAAGGCCGTCTTTCCCCGCCGCAAGGTCTGCGGCGAGTTCATGTCGGGCACGAGCGTCGCGGTGATCGATCGCCTCGGCCTCGGCGGCGCATGGCGCGACCGGGCCGGGCCGGAGGTGCGCCGCCTCGCGCTCTTCTCCGGCGAGCGGATCGTACCGGCTCCGATGCCCGGCGCGGCGACCGGTCCTCTCGGCCGGGCGCTGGGCCGGGATGTCCTCGACACGCTCGCCGTCGAAGCGGCGACGAAAGCCGGCGTTCAGGTCCTCCAGCCGGCGCGCGTCGTCGGGATCGAACGGAGCGGGCCGGGGCATCGCGTCCGCATCGCGCGCGAGGGGGCGCAGGATGAGGTCGACGCCGACATCGTGATCGCCGCCCACGGGTCCTGGGAGCCCGGCGCCCTGCCGACGCAGGGAGCCAAACGGAACGGACCCGGCGACTTCCTCGGCTTCAAGGCGCATTTCACGAACGGCCGTCTCGATCCCGACCTCATGCCGCTCCTGTTCTTTCCCGGGGGCTACGGCGGCATGGTCTGGGCCGATTCGGGGCGGTTGTCGCTGTCGCTCTGCATCCGGCGCGATGCGCTCGCCGAGGCCCGTCGCCGCCACGCGGCCTCGTCGGCGGCCGACGCGGTCTTCGCCCATCTCCTCGAAACCTCCCGCGGCGTCCGCGAGGTGCTGGCCCTGGCGAGCCTCGACGGACCCTGGCTCGCCGCGGGTCCGATCCGGCCCGGCATCCGGCGCGGTTACGACGACGGCATTTTCCGCGTCGGCAATGTCGCGGGCGAATCCCACCCGATCATCGCGGAGGGGATCTCGATGGCGATCCAGTCGGGCTGGCTCCTGTCGAACGCGCTCGAGCGCGTCGACCTGCGCGATGCCGATGCGCTCGCCGGGGCCGGCCGCCGCTACGAGGCGGCGTGGCGACGGCAGTTCTCGACCCGGATCAGGGCCGCCGCGATCTTCTCCGCCATCGCCGTCCGGCCGGCCATGGCCGACCTCGCGGGCCGCGTCTCGCAGGCGGTGCCGGGTGTCCTGACGTTCGGCGCCGCGCTGAGCGGGAAGACGCGAGCGCTGGCGGCGGGGTGAGGGGGTGGTGCGCCAAGCGTTCGACCCTCGCGCCACCGGGACGCGGGGAGGAGCCGCTCAGAGGACGGGCAGGATCCCCGCCGAGATCGCGCCGGTCAATGCCCCGGATCGGACCAGTTCCCCCGCCGCCGCGAGATCGCCCGCGAGATACCGATCCTCTCCGAGCGGCTGGACGACGCCACGGATCACCGACATCGCCTTCCGGAGTTCCGGTCCGGTCTCGAGCGGTGCCCGGTGCTCGACGCCTTCGGCGGCGGTGATCGCCTCGATCCCGATGATGGCGGACAGGTTCTGCGCCATGGGGAGCAGGCGGCGGGCCCCGTGGCAGGCCATCGAGACGTGGTCTTCCTGGTTGGCGGAGGTCGGCGTGGAATCGACGGAGGCGGGATGCGCCATCTGCTTGTTCTCGCTCATCAGCGCCGCCGACGTGACCTCGGCGATCATCAGGCCGGAATTGAGCCCTGGATTTCGGGCGAGGAACGGCGGCAGGCCGAAGGACAGGGCGGGATCGACGAGGAGCGCGATGCGGCGCTGAGCGATCGCGCCGATCTCGCAGATCGCGAGCGCGATCGTGTCCGCGGCGAAGGCGACGGGCTCTGCGTGGAAATTGCCGCCCGAAACGACCGAACCGTCCGAGAGGACCAGCGGATTGTCGGTGACGGCGTTGGCCTCGATCTCCAGCGTTCGCCCCGCCTGCCGCAGGAGATCGAGACAGGCCCCGCCGACCTGCGGCTGGCACCGCAGGCAATACGGATCCTGCACCCGCTCGTCGCCGTCGAGATGGCTGTCGCGGATCGCCGAGCCGGCGAGAAGCGCGCGCAGGGCCGCGCCCGCGTCGATCTGCCCGCGATGGCCGCGCAGCGTATGGATCTCGGGATGGAAGGGGGCGGACGAGCCCATGGCCGCGTCCGTCGAGAGCGCGCCGGTGACGAGCGAGGCCTGGAAGGCGCGGGTGGCGCGGAAGAGGCCGGCCAGCGCCAGCGCGGTCGAGACCTGCGTGCCGTTGATCAAGGCAAGCCCTTCCTTGGCGGCAAGCACGACGGGTTCGAGACCCGCAGCCGCCAGCGCCTGCCGCGAGCCCATGCGCTCGCCGTTCCAGACGACCTCGCCTTCTCCGATCATCGCGGCCGCCATGTGCGCGAGCGGTGCCAGATCGCCGGAAGCGCCGACGGAGCCCTGCCCGGGAATGACGGGCAGGATGTCGGCTTCCAGCATGGCCTCGATCAAGGCGACGATCTCCAGGCGCACGCCGGACGCGCCATGGCCGAGCGAGAGGAGCTTGGTCGCCATGACGAGGCGCACGACGCCCGAATCCAGCGGTCCTCCGACACCGCAGCAATGGGAGAGGATGAGGTTGCGCTGGAGCGTCGCGACGTCGCCCGGCGCGATGCGCACGCTGGCGAGCTTTCCAAAGCCCGTGTTGATGCCATAGACGGCCCGGTCGCCCGAAGCGATCTCCGCGATCCGGCGTGCCGCCGCCTCGACGGCGCTCCGGCAGCCGGGATCCAGCCGCACGGGACCGGCGCCGCCGTAGATCCGTTCCAGCGTTTCGAGCGTCACGGCACCGGGAACGAGGACGAGGGTCATGCCGGTCTTCTCCGAACGAAAGGGGGTGGGGCCCGCCGACGATATCTCCCGACGAGGGTCGGGCGGGCCCGGCTTCAACTCTCATACGCCATCGCGGCGATGCCGCCAGCCTTTCGGCGCGGCGACGCGGGCGGGCTTATGCGGGAACCCGATAGCCGGCTTCGACGGCGGCGCGATCGAAGGCGAGCGTCCGCTGGAAATCGGCCGGGCCGACCGTTCGAAATCCCTCGATGGCGAGCGCCTCGCCGATCGGCGGGAACCAGGAGCGGCCGGCCGCGTCCGCGAAGGCGCCGGCCAGCTTCGTTCTGTCGGCCGAAGACAGCGCCGGCGCTGCGACGAAGGCCGGCATCGGGGCGGTTTCCGTGACGTCGAGGACGCGGATGCCGGAGACGAGACCGGGCTCGTGCCGGCGCATGAGAAGATGCCAATAGGCATCGAGCGGGCCGATGTCGATCGTGCCGTCGAGAACCGCGTCGAGCACCCGGCGCGGCGTGACGAGATCGCCGACCGACTGCGCGTAGAGATGGGGCCGTCGTGCCGTCCGGTGGCGCAGGAGATGATGACGCACCGCATTGAAGCCGGAATGGGAGTGCGCCGCCGTCCAGCCGATCCGTCCGCCGAACGTGTCCTCCAGCCTCTCATAGGGGGCATCCGTGCGCACGACGAGTTCGGTCCGGTAGATCGCCGCGCCGCCCGCCCAACTCGCCGCGGGCACCGGCGCTGCGATCGGCCGGATGTCGGCGAGCCCGAGGGCGATGGGATAGCCGCACATGAGGACGGCGCCGAGATCCGCCCGCCGCCAGAGCGGCTCCAGCGGCTGCGGCGCCGGGTAGCGGAGATAGGCGAGGGGAACGCCGGCATCCGCTGCCACATGCTCCAGAAGCGTCTCCCAAGTCGCCTCGATCCGAGGCGTCGCGGCATACATGCGGGCATTGGCGATCGGCGTCATGGGAAACTCCTCCAACCGGTCGCGCTGTCGGCCGCGGCGGTCTTCGTGACTTGGCCGGGAGCACGACCGGATCGTCCTCCCGTGTGATGCGATCGCGTCGACCATCACCATACCGCGCTGATGAACGATCCGCCGTGTTCAGGGAAACGATCTCATCCGATCGAGCGATGGCATCGTCGCCAGGCTCGAGGTCGTCAGGCTCGAGACAGGGGGCGGGTGCAACGCTCGGTGCGACATCGCCGGACGCTGACCTGGACCTCCGGGATGACGCCGGTGTGTCAAGATCGCTTGACTTATAGTCATATCACCAAACGTTTTTTTTCGCTCCAAAATGATGAAAAGATACCATTTGTCGATTTTGTGAATTTAACGGCGACGATCATATCGATTTGCGGTTTAATGTCGCATCATTAACCTTGCCGAAATTCGGACGGACGCGCTCTCATGGACCCGGGGACATCGCAGTCTGGCAGGGGTTCGATGCAATGCAAGATGAGGTCGGGGACATCCGGGGGGCGTCGCGGCGTCGGCGGACGGTCGAGGCGCCGACGCTCGTGCTGGCAGCCGTCATCTACGGCGGCTTCGCCGCGGTCACCTTCGCGTATGACACGATGCCTTGGTGGCTCTTCGCGGTCCTGGGTGCCTGGCTCGTCGCCTGGCAGAGCTCCCTCCAGCACGAGATCCTGCACGGCCATCCCACGCGGTCGCGCCGGATCAACCGCGCGCTCGCCAACGTGCCCCTGTCGCTCTGGCTTCCCTACGAGACCTACCGCCTTTCCCATCTGCGCCACCACCGCGACGAGCGGCTGACCGATCCGCTGGACGATCCGGAATCGCGTTACGTGACTCCGGAGGACTGGTCGCGCCTCGGACCGCTCGGACGCCGGATGCTGGCCGCGCAGAAGACGCTGGCCGGTCGTCTGGTCCTCGGGCCTGCCTGGATGATCGTCCATTTTCTCGCCGACGAGACGAGCAAGATGGTCGACGGGGATCGTGCGACGCTTCGCATCTGGGTCGGGCACCTCCTGCGCGCCGTGCCGGTCGTCGTCTGGGTGACGGTCGTCTGCGACATTCCTCCGCTCACCTATGTCGCCCTCGTGGTCTACCCCTCGGTCTCGCTGCTCCTCATCCGATCCTTCGCCGAGCACAAGGCGGCGGACGGCGTGGCGGAGCGCACCGCGATCGTGGAGAACAGCCCGGTGCTCGGCCTTCTCTTCCTCCACAACAATCTCCACGCCGTGCATCACGAGCGCCCGTCCATGCCCTGGTACGAGATTCCCGCCTGGTACCGCGCCAACCGCGCACGGCTGATCCTGGAGAATGGCGGCCATGTCTATGACGGCTACGGCGCCGTCTTCCGCCGCTACCTCTTCGCCTCGCACGACAGTGTCGTCCATCCGATCGCGGCGGCGGCTCCGTCCTCCCGGCCGGAGGTCCCGACCGGCGCCAGTGACGGCCTCGTTCTCACCTGATCTCCCGAACGTCCTATCGGATCTCCGAGAGGAGATCGTCGAGGAAGCCGGAAATCTGATGCGGCTGGACGACGGCGAGGCGGATCAGCTCGTCGAAGCGGCGGCCGAAGAGGCGGACGTGCTCCACGGCGTTGAGCACGAGATAGCTGGTGCCGAGAAACAGTGCGACGCGCTTCGGACCGAACACGGTGAAGGGGCTCGAATAGACCTCGCTCAGCGTGTAGCCGTAGATTCGCAGGCTCGGATAGAGTTCGACATAGAGGTGTTTCAGGTGTTCCAGCTGCTCGATGCGCATGGCGAGGGGAAGGCCCTCCCACTTGCCGCTGGCATGGGCGAGCATGGTGAAGGACTGAACCGCCGCGCAGATTTCCAGCTCGCTGTCCGGCCGACGCATGATGTCGAGCCGCGCGCCGACCGAGCCGACCACCGATTCCGGCGAGCCGAAGGCCGCCGCGCGATATTCGAAGCGAAGGACGTTTTCCGTCTTCAGGAAGTCCGGCAGGTTTTCCGGAACGGTGCGGATGCGAAATCCTTCCGCTTCGCGCAGCCAGCGTGCGAAGCGCTCGTCGATCGGCGAACGCGTGTGCGGCTCGATCTGCAGCATGGCCTCGATGATCTCGGCGCCGATCTCCTCGCGCTGGCTGAGCCCCAGCAGCCAGTCGACGGACACCCGGCAGGCCGAGGCGATGGCGATCAGCGTGTCGGCCCGCGGCAGGCGCGGCGTGTCGCCCGCGAGAAGCTGCGAGAGGGTCGAGCGGTCGACATCGGCAAAGCGCGAGAAGGCCGCCTGTCGCATGCCGGTGCGCGCGATCACCTCCGCCAGACGCTCGCGGAAGATCTCGGCCGCGCCCGGTCTGCCATGCGGCGCCTGCTGTATCATCGGGTCTCGTTCCGTTCGTCGATGAAACATTATCAAACTTCGGCAACGTTTCGATGCGCGAACTGCCGCGCCCTCTCGCGAAAAGGCGTCGTGTCCATGCTTTTCAGGACGCTGTCCGCATGAGGGACCTGGCGCTCGGCGCGGGGCCGATCGATCTTGCCGGTCTCGTACGCGCTGGCGCGGCCGGAACGCGGCTTCGCCTGGCTCCCGGAACCGCCGATCGTCTCGCCGCCTCGCGTCGCGTCGTGGATCGATATGCGGACGGAAACGAGCCGGTCTACGGCCTCAATACGGGCCTGGGCGGCAATCTCCGCCATCGCTTGCGGCCGGAGGAGATCGCGACCTTCCAGACCGGAATGGTTCGCGGACGCACGATCGGCATCGGCGAGCCCTTCGACGAAGCGACCTGCCGTTTGATCTTCCTCGCCCGGATCGTCGGGCTGACGAGTGGCGGGGCGGGGCTCGGCTCCGAGACGGTGGAGGCGATCCTCGCCATCTGGAACGCCGGCCTGACGCCGGTCGTGCCGCGCCGGGGCTCCATCGGCGCGGGCGATCTCGGTCTTGCCGCCCACATCGCCTCCGCCCTTCTCGGTCTCGGACAATTCTACAGGGACGGCCGGCCGAGACCGGCGGCCGAAGCTTTGGCCGAGGCCGGGCTCCAGCCGATCGCCTTGGGCGCGAAGGACGGCCTCGGCCTCCTCAACTGCAGCTCCGTCGCCGCCGGGCACGCCGCGTCGGTCCTCGCCGATCTCTCCGACGTCCTTCTGCTCTCGGCGGCGACGGCGGCACTGTCCTTCGAGGCCTATGCCGCCAATCCCCGCATCTTCGACGAGCGCCTGTCCGCCGCGCGTCCGGCGCGCGGGCAGGTCGAGGCCGCGTCCCTGTTCCGCGCGATCCTCCTCGGCAGCGGGCTCCATGCGCCGGGTGCCGCCCGCTCGATCCAGGACGCCCTGAGCTTCCGCACGATCGCGCCCGTCTTCGGCGCGATGCTGGCGAGCATGGCGACGGCGATCGCCGACGTCGAGACGGAGATCAACGGACGGCCGGACAATCCGCTGGTCCTCGTCGACGATGGGCTCATCCTGTCGACGGCGAACTTCCACACGCCGGTCGTCGCGCTCGCCTTCGACACGCTCGCGATCGCAGGAGCCTCCCTCGCCACGGCCTCGGCCTACCGCACGACCAAGCTGATGAACGCGGACCTCTCGGGCCTGCCGAAATATCTCTCGCCGGTCGGCGGGGCTTCCAATGGCCTCAACTCGCTGCAGAAGACCGCCGCCGCGCTTCATGCGGAGATCCGGCTGAAGGCGACGCCGGCGAGCCTCGACGCGCTGCCCGTTTCGGAAGGCGTCGAGGACCACGCGCCGCAGACCCCGCTCGCCGTCGCCAAGTTCGGCGAACAGGTGACGCTTCTGCGGATGCTCGCCGCCGTCGAGGCCCTGGCGGCGGCCCAGGCGGCCGATCTCAGGGGCAGCCGCTCCGCGTCGGTGACGGGCCTGCTCTTGTCCGCGATCCGCGAACACGTGCCGAAGCTGGACGTGGACCGGGAACCCGGCTTCGATGTCGATCGCCTCGTTACCCTCTTCGAGGACCCGGCGCTGCCCGACGCCCTGCGATCGGCGCTGGTGCCGGCGGGGCCGGCGGTTCTCGGCCCCCTCGCTCTGTCAGGGCGCGGCTGACGCCACGGCGACGCCGTCCGGAATGTCGCGCTCGGCGCTGCTTTGCCGGTTGCGCTCGTTGCGCTCGGCGGCCATCGCCTTCACGGCGGCCCGCACCTCGGGATGGCGCGACATGAAGAGCGCGAAATCGCGCCGCTCCAGCATCAGGAACTGGCAATAGTCCATGGCCGTCACGTCGGCCGTCCGGCGCGAGCCCGTGAGCAATGCCATCTCGCCGAAGAAGGCCCCGGCTTCGAGATCGACGACATCGCCGCCGGGCAGTTCCACCTCCACGCGGCCGGAGCCGATGAAGTACATGCCGTCCGCTCGGTCGCCCTTGCGGATGACGCGCGTTCCCGGCGCCGCGGTCTTCGGGCGAAAGAGCAGGAGGAGCTCGTCCTGCTCCTCGGGCCCGACCGAGCCGAGAACCGGGAACGTGTCGAGCAGCGCCTGCAGCTCCAAAGCGCGGGCCTCGCCGCGCGCCTCGTTGCGGCGGCGATTGGCGGCCAGATCGTCCTCCAGCGCCTCCTGCCGGGCGCGCCCGAAGGACAGGAGGTCTGCGCGTCCGGACGCGCCGATCCGCCTGCGCAGCGCCTCGACGACCCGGAACGCGACGGGGTTCAGCGTGATCGACAGGATCGCGGCGGCGAGGATGAGGTCGTGCCCCGCCTCCGGCAGGAGACCGAGCGACAGGCCGAGCCCGGCGAGGATGAAGGAGAATTCGCCGATCTGCGCCAGGCTGGCGGAGACGCCGAGGCCGAGCGACAGGGGAAAGCCGAGGAGGACGACGATCCCGAAGGCGATGATGCTCTTGCCGACCATGACGAGCGCGAGGGTCGCCAGCACTTCGAGCGGCTGGCGCACGAGGATCGAGGGATCGAAGAGGAGGCCCACCGACACGAAGAAGAGGACGGAGAAGGCATCCTGCAGCGGCAGCGAATCGCGCGCCGCGCGATGGCTGAAATGGGACTCCGAGAGGACGACGCCCGCGAAGAAGGCGCCGAGCGCGAAGGACACGCCGAACACCGCGGCCGATCCGAAGGCGATGCCGAGCGCGAGCGCGAGGACGGACAGCGTGAAGAGCTCGCGCGAGCCGGTCCGCGCGACCTCGGCGAGAAGCCAGGGCACGATCCGCGGCCCGATCAGCATGGCGATGGCGACGAAGGCGGCGACCTTGCCGAGCGTCACGGCCAGCGTCAGCCCGAGCGAGGCGTCTCCGGCGATTGCCGGTGCATGCCCGCCCGCCTCCGCTCCCGTGCCGCCGAGAACGCCGGCAAAGGCGGGAAGCAGCACCAGCGCGACGACCATGGCGAGATCCTCCACGATCAGCCAGCCGACGGCGACGCGGCCCTTCGGCGTGTCGAGGAGATTGCCTTCCTCGAGCGCCTTCAAGAGCACGACGGTCGAGGCGACGGAGAGGCTGAGGCCGAAGACGATGCCGGCGCCGAGCGTCCAGCCGAAGAGATGCGCCAGACCCATGCCGAGCAGGGTCGCGAGGAGGATCTGCCCGATCGCGCCGGGAATGGCGATGCGGCGCACCGCCATGAGATCCTGCACGGAGAAGTGCAGGCCGACGCCGAACATCAGGAGGATGACGCCGATCTCCGCCAATTGTCCCGCCAGCGCCGCATCGGCCTGGAAGCCCGGGGTGAAGGGGCCGGCGAAGACGCCGGCGACGAGGTAGCCGACGAGCGGCGGCAATCGCAGTCGGCTGGCGAGATAGCCGAACACGAAGGCGAGCACGAAGCCGATCGCGATCGTGGCGATGAGTCCTGTTTCGTGCAGCGTCCTGCTCCTCGTCTCGGCATCCGCGGCGGCGGTCGTCAGGCGATCCGATGGAATCGACTCGTCTCCCGCTCCATCTTGGAACCACATTCGCTTCCGCATCGCAAACGATGGAGCGGACGGAAAAAAGGGAGAGCAGGCATGACCGACCTCGAACGTTTCGTCTCGGCGCAGGCGCCGGTGTTCGATGCGGTCCGGCGGGAGCTCTCGGCCGGGCAAAAGACCAGCCACTGGATGTGGTTCGTCTTCCCGCAGATCGCCGGCCTCGGCTCCAGTCCGACGGCGCGGTTCTATGCGCTGTCATCCCTGGCGGACGCCAAGGCCTATCTCGCCCATCCCCTGCTCGGTGCCCGGCTGGCGGAAGCGACCGGCCTCGTCCTCGCCCTGTCCGAAGGGACCGCGCATGAGATCTTCGGCTCGCCCGACGACCTGAAGTTTCGCTCCTCGATGACCCTCTTCGCGGCGGCCGATCCCGCCGATCCGCTCTTTCGCCGGGCGCTCGATCGCTTTTTCCGGGGCGAGCCCGACGAGAGGACGCTGAGCCTTCTCGGCAGGGGCTGAGAGATCATGGGCGGCGAGCGATCGTGCAACATCCCGTCCGTCGATCCGTTGGTCTTGCGAACACGACGAGGAGAACGACGATGTCGGATATGAAGAACGACCTGTCACCGGACATTCGCGACCAGAGCGACCTGATCGAAGACGGCATGACCGACGAGATCGAGGCGCTGGAGGCGCTCGCCGAGGACGAAGAGCGCCGCGCGCCACACGGCGCACCGAAAGACGAGGGCGGCCAGCCCGAACCGGCGCCGGAAACGCTCTGACCGGATCGTCGGTCGCACCATTGGATTCGCGGGCCCGTCGGACGCGGGGCCCGGTCATCGCAAGGGCCGCCCCATTCAGGCGCCGGCCCGCTCCTCGCGGAACAGGCGGCCCCGGATCGGGCGCACGGAAACGGTGGTGCCGCGGGCCGGGTCGAAGCCGGTCTCGGCGGGTAGATCGACCTCGATCCGCTCGCCGGTCTCCTCCAGCGCGAGCTCCAGGATGCGCGCTCCGCCGGCTCGGCGCGAGAGCGAAACGGCGCCCGTGAGCGCACCGGCACCGGGTTCGACGAGTTCAAGATCGTGCGGGCGCACGTAGAGCTTGGCCGGACCGTCGCCGGTGCCCCGTCCGAGCCCGGAGCCGAGCGGCCGGCCGCGATAGAGCGCTTCCCCGTCGGCCACCGTGACGGGCAGGGCATTCGACGCGCCGATGAAGGAGAAGACGAAGGAGGAGGCGGGACGGTCGTAGATGTCGTCGGCGCCGCCCACCTGTTCGATCCGCCCCTGGCTCATCACGACGACGCGGTCGGCGAGCTCCAGCGCCTCTTCCTGGTCGTGCGTGACGAAGACGGTGGTGTGGCCGGTCCGATCGTGCAGTTCGCGCAGCCAGCGGCGCAGCTCCTTGCGCACCTTGGCGTCGAGGGCGCCGAAGGGCTCGTCGAGAAGGAGAACGCGCGGTTCGATGGCGAGGGCGCGGGCGAGCGCCACCCGCTGGCGTTGCCCGCCGGAAAGCTGCGCGGGATAGCGCCCGCCCAGTCCCGACAGCTGCACGAGGTCGAGAAGCTCCTCGGCCTTCGCGCGGATCACGGCTTTGGAGGGACGCTCGCGGCGCGGGCGCACGGACAGGCCGAAGCCGATGTTCTCGGCGACCGTCATGTGCTTGAAGAGCGCGTAATGCTGGAAGACGAAGCCGACATGGCGCTCCTGCACGCTCTTGGTGGAAGCGTCGTCCGCCCCGAAATGGATCGTGCCGCTCGTCGGGAATTCGAGACCTGCGATCAGCCGGAGGAGCGTCGTCTTGCCGGAGCCGGACGGCCCGAGCAGCGCGATCAGTTCGCCCGAGCGGATGTCGAGCGAGACGTCGTGAAGGGCGGGGTAGCGGTCGAACTCCTTGCGGATGTTCCTGACGCCGATATCCATGATGTTCGTCCCGATCAGTGGCCGGCGCGGCCGGTGGCGGCGAGATCGCCGGCGAAGCGCGCTTCGAGCAGCGCCTTGAAGCCGAGCGTCAGGAAGGCGAGCGCGGCGAGGAGGGTCGCCACCGCGAAGGCGGCGGAGAAGGCGTATTCGTTGTAGAGGATCTCGACATGCAGCGGCATCGTGTTGGTCACGCCCCGGATGCGCCCGGAGATCACCGACACCGCCCCGAACTCGCCCATGGCGCGCGCGTTGCAGAGAAGGACGCCGTAGAGGAGAGCCCATTTCACGTTGGGCAGCGTCACCCGCCGGAAGGTGCTCCAGCCCGATGCGCCGAGCGAGACGGCGGCTTCCTCGTCGCCGGTTCCCTGTTCCTGCATCAGCGGGATCAGCTCGCGCGCGACGAAGGGAAGCGTCACGAAGATCGTGGCGAGCACGATGCCGGGAATGGCGAAGACGATCTTGATGCCGCTCGCCGCGACCAGCCAGTGAAGGTAGCCCTGCGCACCGAAGAGCAGCACGAAGACGAGGCCGGCGATGACCGGGGAGACGGAGAAGGGCAGGTCGATGAGCGTGATGAGGAGGCTCTTGCCCTTGAAGTCGAACTTGGCGACCGCCCAGGCTGCGGCGAGGCCGAAGACGACGTTGAGCGGCACCGAGATCGCGGCGACGATCAGCGTCAGTCGGATCGCGGCCAGCGCGTCCGGCTCGACGAGGGCGGCGAGGTAGGCCGAGAGCCCGTTGCGGAAGGCCTCCACGAAGACCGCGACAAGCGGCAGGAACAGGAAGAAGCCGAGGAAAAGGAGCGCCACCGCGATGAGCGACCACTTCACGAGGGGCGATTCCGTCGCGACGGGGCGCGGCTTTCGGGGCGCGGGCGCGGGCAGGGCGGGCAGGGTGTCAGCTGGCATGGCCGTAGCGCCTCCGGCTCCAGGATTGCAGGAGATTGATGACGAGGAGCAGGGCGAAGGAGATCGCCAGCATCATCGCCGCCACCGCCGTCGCGCCGGCATAGTTGAACTCTTCGAGACGGATGACGATGAGGAGCGGCGCGATCTCGGACACGTAGGGAATGTTGCCGGCGATGAAGATCACCGAGCCGTACTCGCCGACGGCGCGGGCGAGCGCCAGCGCGAAGCCGGTCACGAGCGAGGGCAGGACGATCGGCAGGACCACCCGCGTCACGGTCTGAAAGCGATTGGCGCCCAGCGTCGCGGCGGCCTGTTCGAGCTCGGCGTCGACCTCTTCGAGCACCGGTTGCACGGTGCGCACCACGAAGGGCAGCGAGACGAAGGTCAGCGCCACGATCACGCCGAGCGGCGTATAGGCGATGCGCAGGCCCTCGGCGCCGAAGAGGAAGCCGAGCGCGCCGCCCGGCGCGAAGGCCTGCCCGACCCAGCCGTTCGGCGCATAGAGGGCGGTCAGCGCGATGCCGGCGACGGCCGTCGGCAGGGCGAAGGGAAGGTCGATCGCGGCATCGACCAGACGCCGGCCGGGGAAACGGTAGCGCACCAGGACCCAGGCGACGAGAAGGCCGAAGACGGCGTTGATGGCCGCCGCCGCGAAGGACGCGGAAAAGGACAGCCAGAGCGCGGACAGCACGCGCCGGTCGGCCGCCAGCGCCAGGAAGTCCGACACGCCGAGGCCGGCCGCCCGAACGATCAGCGCGCCGAGCGGGATCAGCACCACGAGCGCGAGGTAGAAGAGCGTCAGTCCGAAGGCGAGCCCGAAGCCGGGCACGACGCTCGGTCGCTTGATGGCGAAGCGTCCCGTCATGAAATGCGGCAGGCCTTTCGTGGATCGCCGCGCGAGGAGCGGACGCTGAAGGGGGACTGGGAACGAAGACAATGGGGGCGGAGGACGCATCTGGCTAGTGACACACGCGCCACGCGAGGGCGAGCGCCTTTCGGCGCTCGCCCTCGCGTCTCGTGATCGGCGTCCGGCGCAGAACGGCGAGCCGTTCAGTTGCCCGGCTTGTAGATCTGGTCGAACACGCCGCCATCGCCGAAATGGGTTGGCTGCGCCTTCGCCCAGCCGCCGAACTGCGCGTCGTCGATCGACACGAGCTCGACCTCGGGAAAGCGCTCGAGGAGCGCCTTGTCGGTCACCTCGTCCGGCTTGGACGGGCGATAGTAATGCGTGGCGGCGATCGTCTGGCCTTCCGGCGAATACAGGTAGTTGAGGTAATCCGTCGCGACCTCGCGCGTGCCCTTGGCGTCGACATTGCCGTCGACGAGCGCCACCGGCGGCTCGGCGAGAACGGAGATAGACGGCACGACGATCTCGAACTTGTCCGGGCCGAGCTCCTCGATGGCGAGGAAGGCTTCGTTTTCCCAGGCCAGGAGCACGTCGCCGATGCCGCGCTGGACGAAGGTGGTCGTGGAGCCGCGGGCGCCGGTGTCGAGAACCGGCACGTTGCGGTAGACCTGCCCGACGAAATCCTTGGTCTTGGCCTCGTCGTTGCCGAAGGCCTTGTTGGCATAGGCCCAGGCGGCGAGATAGTTCCAGCGCGCCCCGCCCGACGTCTTCGGGTTCGGGGTGATCACCTGCACGCCCTCCTTCACGAGGTCGCCCCAGTCCTTGATCGCTTTTGGATTGTCCTTGCGCACCAGGAAGACGATCGTCGACGTGTAGGGCGCCGAATTGTTCGGCAGGCGGCTGCGCCAGTCCGCCGGAATCTTCTGCGTCGCCTTGGCGATGGCGTCGATATCGGCTTCGAGCGCGAGCGTCACCACGTCGGCGTCCAGGCCGTCGATCACCGTGCGCGCCTGCGCGCCCGATCCGCCATGCGACATCTGGACGGCGACCGCCTCCTTGCCGCCGGCTTCGAGATGCCGGGAGAAAGCCTGATTGTAGTCGCGGTAGAGTTCCCGCGTCGGGTCGTAGGACACGTTGAGAAGGGTCGTCTGTGCGAGCGCGGAGGACGAGGCGAGGATGGCGAGCCCGAAAGCGAGGGCAGTCCTGCGGAACATGGTGGCTCTCCATTCAATCCAGAGACTTGATAGGTTGATCGTCGGGCGAGGCTCGCGAACTGTCAATCGCGCCCGTCGAGAACGCAAAACCATGCGCGAGCGGGGCCGCGCGGCAGGACGATCGTTCCAAGCCGGGCGAGGTGGACGATAGGCTTCGACCCGCCCGCCTTCGCGAATCGGCAGGATGCCCGTCGTTTTGCGCGTTCCCAGCGGAGAACGGCATTGCTAACAAGAGGGCTCTCCCGCCTCGGGAACCCCCATCGAAGGACCTGCCGTGAGCATCGGATTGATTGCCCTACTCGACGACGTCGCAGCGCTCGCGCGCGTGGCGGCGGCGTCCCTGGACGACATCGCCGGACAGGCCGCGAAGGCCGGCGCGAAGGCGGCGGGCGTCGTGATCGACGACGCCGCGGTGACGCCGCGCTACGTGACCGGTTTCGAGCCGGCCCGCGAGCTTCCGATCGTCGGCCGCATCGCGCTCGGCTCCTTGAAAAACAAGCTCCTGTTCCTCCTGCCGGCGGCGCTGGCCTTCAGCGTCTTCGCGCCCTGGGCCATCACGCCGCTCCTGATGCTGGGCGGCGCCTATCTCTGCTACGAGGGCACCGAAAAGGTCTACGAGTGGATCGTGCCGCACAAGGCCGAGGCGCACGAGGCCCGGATCGGCAGCGTCGCGGTCAATCCGAAGACGCTGGAGGACGAGAAGGTGGCGAGCGCCATCAAGACGGACTTCATCCTCTCCGCCGAGATCATGGCGATCACGCTGGCGAGCGTGCCCGACAGCTCGATCTGGATGGAGGCGATCGTTCTCGCCGTCGTCGGCATCGGCATCACCGTCGTCGTCTATGGCGGCGTCGCGCTGATCGTGAAGGCCGACGACGTCGGCGTCGCCATGGCGGCAAGCCGGTCGACCTCGGCCCTCGCCGGCCTCTGGCGAGGCGTCGGACGCGGGCTGGTCCTTGGAATGCCCTACTTCCTGAAGCTGCTCGGCATCGTCGGCACCGCTGCGATGATCTGGGTCGGCGGCGGCATCATCGTGCACGGGCTCGCGACCTACGGGTTCGCGGGCGTCGAGCACGTCATCCACGACATCGCCGTTTCGGTCGGCGCCGCGGTGCCGGCGCTGACCGCGATCCTGGAATGGCTGGTCACGGCTGCCGGAGCGGGCGTCATCGGACTGGTCGTCGGCGGTGCGCTGATCCCGGTCGTCTCCCGCGTCATCGCGCCGATCTGGAAGGCGGTGACGGGGAAGACGACGGCGCATGCGGCGTAAGGGACCCGAAGGGTCGCTCGCGTCGGCCGATCCCGCGATCCGGCCAAACGCCTCTCCTTCCATAGAGAGACGAGGCTTGCCCCCAACCTCGGTGCTGCCGATCGTCCCTTTGGAAGGGCAGGAGGCCGGCAGAACCGAGGGGGCGCCGTGGGGGGCTGCCTCGCCGCCCCACCCGAACGATCTTAAGCCGCCGTCGCCGCCGTCTTCCTCGAACGTCGCGCGCCGGGTTTTGCGCCCGTCTTCGCCTTGGCCGGCTTTCCGCGCACGAGGCGCTCCGCCGTTTCGATCATCGCCATGGCCGCCGCGACGGGCTCGGCTCCGCTGTCCGCGATGCCGGTGTCGATCAGCCGATTCTTCGACCAGCTCATCGACGGGTGCGACGACAGATCCGTTCCGGCCGCCAAGGCCTCGGCCCGCGCCAGATCGAAGCTCGCGGCGATCGCCTTCGGCCCGGCGTCGAGGCGGTGGATGCCGAGATCGCGGCAGGCGCCGCGCAGCCGGGCGAGATCGAAGGCGAGGCGCAACGGATCGGGGAGCGGCCCGAACCGATCCTCGACCTCGCCGAGGAGAAGATCGAGCGCCGCGGCGTCGCGCGCCCCTGCGATGCGGGCGGCGAGGTTGATCCGCATTTCGGGTTCCGGGATGTAGTCCTTCGGGATGCGGCCCTCGACGCCGAGGCGCAGATCCGCGACGCGGTCGTCCACCGTCGCCTTGCCGCTCGCCGCCGCCATCGCATGCTCCAGGACGTGGCGGTACAGCTGCAGCCCGATCAGCTGGAGATGGCCAGCCTGTTCGTCGCCGAGGAGCTCGCCCGCCCCGCGCAGGTCGAGATCGCGCGCGCTGATCTCGAAGCCCGCGCCGAGCCGGTTGAGCGCCTCCAGCGTGCGCAGGCGCTTTTCCGTTTCAGCGCCGAGCGGCCGGTCCGGATCGGTCGCGAGGATCGCGATGCCGCGCCGTGCGCCGCGTCCGACCCGGCCGCGCAGCTGGTGCAACTGCCCGATGCCGAAGCGATCCGGCCGCCAGACGATCATCGTGTTGGCGCCGGGCACGTCGAGACCGCTTTCGATGATGTTCGTCGCCAGAAGCACGTCGCCCTGGCCGCCGGCGAAAGCCAGCATGGTCTCGTCGAGGTCTTCGGCCGCCATCTTGCCGTGAAGCAGGGTCACCTCGAGGTCGGGCACGATCCGGGCGAGACGCTCGGCCATCGGCTGGAGATCCTCGATGCGCGGGCAGACGACGAAGCTTCGGCCGCCCCGCTTCTTCTCCCGCTGGAGCGCATCGCGCACGGCGTCGTCGCAGAAGGGCTCGACCCGCGTCGCGACCGGCTGGCGCAAGACCGGCGGCGTCGCGATCACGCTGAGATCGTGAAGCCCGACGAAGCCCGCCTGGAGCGTGCGCGGAATGGGCGTCGCGGTCATCGCCAGGACATGGGCCTCGCGGCCGAGCCTGCGCAGCGCGGTCTTGTGCGCGGAGCCGAAGCGCTGCTCCTCGTCGATCACGACCAGCGCCAGATCGTGGAAGGCGACGTCCTTGGCGGCCACTGCATGGGTGCCGACGACGATCTGGATGCGTCCGTCGGCAAGCCCCGCCTTAACGGCCTTCGCCTCCGCGGCGCCGCCGAGGCGCGAGAGCTGGGCGACCTCGATGCCGAGGCGCGCGAAGCGCTTGGCGAACAGACGGAAATGCTGCTGGGCGAGGACGGTCGTCGGCGCGACCACGGCGACCTGCCGGCCCGAGAACACGGCCGCCGCCGCCGCCCGCAGCGCGACCTCCGTCTTGCCGAAGCCGACATCGCCGCAGACCAGTCGGTCCATCGGACGGCCCGAGGCGAGATCGGCGAGAACGGCGTCCGTCGCCGCTTCCTGATCGCGCGTCAATTCATAGGAGAACCGGGCGCAGAATCGCTCGAAGAGACGGGCGTCGGGCTGGATCGGCGCGCAGCGACGTTTCGCCTTCTCGGCGGCGAGGACGACCAGCCCTTCCGCCGTCGCGCGCACGCCGCTCATGATCTCGTCGCGTCGTTCGCGCCAGCGGTCACCCTTCAGCTTGTCGAGATGCACGCCGTCCGCGCTGCCGTAACGCCAGAGCGCCGCTATGTCCGACATCGGGACGAGGAGGGTGGCATCGTCCGCATAGCGCAGGCGCAGCGCCTCGTTGCCGTCAGCGATCTCGTCCAGGCCCTCGAGAACGCCGACCCCGTGGTCGAGATGGACGACGGCGTCGCCGAACTCGAATCGCGTCGAACCGCTGGGCAGCACCGACGACGAGCCCTCGATGGACGATCCCGCGCGGTGGCCGGCAATGTCGCGGGCGGTCACGAGGGTGAGGTCGTCGGTCCGGTCCCGGAACCCTTCGGCCAGCGGCGCGATCAGCGCGAGAAAGGCGCCGGGCTCGGCCGCCGTCGCTTCGTCCCACTCGGCGATGCGGTGCGCCGTCCGGTCCAGCGCCCGTTCGACGGGGCGCAGCCACGCGGTCAGGATGGCGTCGGTCGGCGCCGCGAAGACGAGCCGGTCGCCGGAGGCGATGATGTCCGCGGCGAAGCCTGCAAGGGACTCCATCGGGTCGTCGTCGGCGACGAAGCGCGGCACGGTGGCCGAGCCGTCGGCGAAGGTGCCGTCCTCGACGATGGCGTCCAGTCTCCCGCCGATCGCGCGCGAAAACTCCGATCGCTTCAGAAACGTCTTGTCGATCCTGGCCGCCACCCCGTCCTCATGGCCCTCGCGGATCTGCTCGAAGAAGGAATCGGCCCGTCGATCGACGCCGTCCTCCATGAGGACGACGGCGTCCGGAAGGTAGTCGAACAGCGTTTCCAGCTGGCCGTAGTGGCGCGGCAGATCCGGCTCGCGGGCCGCCGTGGCCTCGGTGACGGCGGCACCGATCCGTTCGCTCGCGGGATCGACGATCAGATGCTCGGTCGTGGCGACCGACCGCTGAGACACCGGGTCGTAGGAGCGGATCGCCGTGATCCGTCCGTTCTCGTGCTCGATGCGGCAGGGGCGGGGAGCGGCGGCCGGAAAGATGTCGACGACCCGGCCGCGAACGGCGGCTTCGCCGGGCTCGTCGACGCGATCGTCCACGACATAGCCGATCTCGGCCAGCCGTTCGCCGACCGCGTCCGGGTCGATCGTTTCTCCGACGCGAAGCTCGACATGGCGATTCTTCCACACGGCGCGCGGCGGAACGCGGCGGAGCAGCGCTTCGGCGGTGGTGATGACGACCGGGGGACGCTCGGCCTTGTCGGTCAGCCAGCGCAGGACGCTCATCCGCCGGCCCATCGTCTGAGCCGAGGGGCCGACGCCGTCGCCGGGCAGGCTGTCCCAGGGCGGCAGGAAGGCCGCGTCGCGCGTTGGCGCGAAAGCCTGGAGTATTGCGAGGATGTCCTGGGCGCGGCGCGCGGTCTGGGCGATGTAGAGAAGGGGCTTGCCCTTCGAGGCCGCGACCTTGCGATGGATCAGCGCGGCCGTAGCGCCGACGGGATGGAGGGGCCCCAGATGATCGGCTTCGACGCTTCGCGTTTCGATCGTGACGGTCTGCAGCATGAACGCAACTCCTCCCGAGCCCCGCCGGCCCGATGGGCCTCGCGGTCGCTCTTCACTCGACACAGCACCGTCCGCTCCAGGGTCGCCCGGCAGGACGCTCTCGCGCCGCGGGCTGCCGCGATGTCGGTCGCGAACGGGTCCATCTCAACGTGAAGTCCGGTCGAACGATCCGCGCGAGCCCTGGGCCTTCACGTCGCAGCCAAGGGCTCTGTCGGCGATCGCAGGGAACGGTTCGGGGAGTCGGGTGCAGACGCGCACGGACGCTTCGGGGAAGACCGATCGATCCGTCGGTCGATGCGGTGGAGCCGAAGCCCTGAAGCCGGCTTTCCGGCCAAGTCGAGCGACGAACGATGCCGGCAGGCCGCAGCGGCGTCACAGGTCCGGCGGGATCCTGTCATCTCCCGTCAACGCAGCCGATAGACCGCTTCCGTTTCGCCATCGTGATGGTCGAGGAACCAGCGTGGCAGCGTGAAGCCGTCGGGGTCGTCGTCGACGACGAGGCCGAGTTGGCTGCGATGACAGGCGACCGCCGCCCGCTTCTGCGGGCGCGGCGTTGCAAGGCGCATGGGTTCGAGGCCCTCCGCATCGACCTCCTCGTCGGCATCGAGCCGCACCGTCCAGACGTCGTAGGCGAGAAGCCGAAGGGCAGGTCGAAGCTCGCCGACGGCTTCGAGGAGAAGACCGGCCGCGCGATGATCGGTGTGCGGATCGAAGAGCACCGTTCCGGCGAGCGTGGTGGCGCCGAGCCGGTCGCAGAGCGCCGCGACGGCGGCAGCGGAGGTTTCCAGGCGCGGATGCCATTCCGCGCCGCTGTCGGGAAGGCCCAGGCGAAGCACCTCCGCTCCGCCGGCGCCGAGCGCCTGCATCGCCGCCGCCTGCTCCGTCACCCGCAGCGCCGCCAGCCGCCGGGCGGGCCAGGTGTCGGACGATCGGTGCGAAGCTTCGCCGTCCGTCAGGGCGACGAGACCCACCGGCCGGCCGAGGCGGACGGCCCCGGCGATCAGAGCGGATGCACCCAGGCATTCGTCGTCCGGATGGGGCGCGATGACGACGAGCCCGCCCGGCCCGATCGCCGTCTCGACGGAGACGATCGGCGAGGCCGCGACGCGCTCCCGCCAGTCGCCGAGCCTCACGCCGGTCGCCCCGGGACGAAGAGGTTCGCAAGGGTCCGCGTGTGCTCGATCAGGGTTCCGTCGGGATTGGCCTGACGGAGATAGACGCGCAGGTCGCGCAGGATCGGCTCGATCGGATGACCTTCGCAGAAGATGCCGAGCCCGATCGCCCGCTCGGCCGCCTCCATGACCGCCAGCCCCGCCGCCTCCGTGCGCAACCGGGCGTAAGCCGAGTGCGAGACGGCGGCGGCATCCACCTCGCCGCCTTCCACGCGCCGGGCGGCGTCCTCGACGAAGAGCCGCGCCGAGCGCGCCTCCATCAGCATGGACCCGACGCGTTGCATCTGCAGCGGATGATCGAGCCGTCCGCCGTCGCGCAGCGCGCCGATCGTCAGCTCCACGATCCGCTCGATCGCGCCGAGCTGCACGGCCGCGCAGCGCCAGATGCCGCCGACGAAATACGGCTCGCGCTTGTAGTCGCCGGGCCGCCCGATCACGTCCTCCGGCCCAGCGGTCAGGCGCGAGGCGTCGTAGCGTCCCGAGCGCGAGGCCCGCATCCCGCTCATCCGCCAGCCCGAAGGATCCATGCGTTCGGGATCGGTCGCATCGAGGAGAAGCAGGCGCATCTCGCCGTCCGGGGGCGTGTAGGGCACGAGCGCGCGGGCGACGAGGCCGAGGCCGGAGGCGAAGCGCTTGGAGCCCTCGAGCCGCAAGCGGCCGTCTTCGCCCGTCTCGGCTGAAAACGGCGGCAGGCCGTCCGCACCCCAGACGCCGAACAGACGGCCGGCGCGCGCATCCGCCCGCAGGCGTCGCTTCTGGTCCGGCGTTCCGTAGAGGCAGACCAGCTGCAACGCGTTGACATGGCCCTCGTAGAGCCGGCCGAGAGACAAATCGTGCCCGCCGATCCGCACGAGAGCGGCCAGCACGTCCGAAGGCGGGAGGCCGTAGGCGGGCGCGCCGTCCCGGCCCTCGAAGTCCACCGGCAGGGCGAGAAGTCCCTCGCGATGAAGCGCGGCGACCGCCGGGGCGAGATCGCGATCGTGGAGATCATCCAAGCCGGATCGCCGGGGGAGGGTGGCGAGAGCGGCCGCGACCCGGTCGTCGAGCGATCCGCCGCGAAAGGCCGCGGCGGGTTGGGCGATCGTCATCAAGCGGGCATCCTCGGTTCGGGCCTCGTGTTCGTAAAACTTACGAACCATCTGGAGCCGGTCCCTGAAACAGCAATGCGACGGACCTCGAGAGGGCGCGGTCTGCCCTTGGATCAGCGCTCCCGCCGCATCGCGGACAGGACGCTGCGGATCGCGATGCTGGAATGGATGCGCGAGACGCCGGGAAGGCGCGACAGGACCTCCTTGTGGACGGTCTCGTAATCGCCGGCATTGCGCGCCTCGACGCGCAGGATGTAGTCGGCATCGCCCGTCATCAGGTAGCATTCGCGGATTTCGGGATGCCGGCGCACCGCCGCCTCGAACCGGTCGAGATAGTCCTCGCTCTGCCGGTCGAGCGTGATGCGCACGATGGCCACGATCGCCCCGGCCTCGTCGGGACCGGCGACGATGGCCGTGTAGCCCCGGATCACGCCGCGCTCTTCCAGCAGATGGACGCGGCGCAGGCAGGCCGATTGCGAAAGGCCGACGGCTTCCGCGAGGCGGGCATTGCTGATGCGCCCGTCGAGCCGGAGCAGGCGAAGGATGTTGCGGTCGATCGTGTCGAGGTCGCTCATGGTGGATATGTGTGACGCCGCCGCAGATTGTTCGAATATCGCCTGATCTTCGCAAGGTCTTGCGAGCGAGCGCAAGCCCGCGCGGATCGACCGTCGCTAGACTTGGCCTGTTCGATCTCGCACGGGAGGCTCTGTTGGACGCAGTCTGGGCTCGCGATACCGTCGGCGCGGGTGCGCTCCTGACGATCGATCTCGACGCGCTGGTGGAGAATTATCGCGGCCTCGCCGAACGCGCCGCGCCCGCCGCCTGCTCGGCGGTCGTCAAGGCGGACGCCTACGGGCTCGGCGTCGAGCAGGTCGTTCCGGCCCTGCGCGACGCGGGATGCCGCCACTTCTTCACGGCCCAGCTGCGCGAAGCGCTCGAGGTCCAACCGCATGCAGGGCGAGGTGCCGCGATCTACGTCCTGAACGGGCTTCAGCCCGGCTCGGAGGCGCTCTGCGCCGAGGCCGGCATCGTGCCCGTGCTGAACGGCACCGAACAGGTCGAGGCTTGGATGACGCTCGCCGTGCGGCTCGGCCGCAGCCTGCCGGCGGTCATCCAGATCGACAGCGGCATGTCGCGCCTCGGTCTCGCGCCGGAGGAGGTCGAGGCCCTGGCGTCGCGGCCGGGCGCCCTCGACGGCATCGACCTCATCCTCGTGATGACGCATCTCGCCTGCGGCGACGAGGCGACGAGCCCCTACAACGGCCAGCAGCTCGACGCCTTCCTCGCACTGGCTGCGCGTCTGCCGCCGGCACCGCTCTCCATCGCCAATTCCGGCGGCGTCGCGCTCGGCGGAGACTTCCGCCAGGATCTCGTGCGCCCCGGCGTCGCGCTCTACGGCGTCGCCCCGACCGCCGGCCGCAGGAACCCGATGCGCCCGGTGGTGCGGCTGGACGCGCGCGTGATCCAGACGCGCGCGGTGAAGGCGGGACAGGCGATCGGCTACGGCTGCTCGCTCGTCGCGGACCGCCCGATGGAGCTCGCCACGATCGCGGTCGGCTACGCCGACGGCTGGCCACGCTGCCTCGGCCATGTCGGCGCGGCCTACAAGGGCGCCGTCCGCCTGCCGATCGCGGGGCGGGTCTCCATGGATTCGATCATCCTCGACATCTCGGACCTGCCGGAGGATTCGCTCCGCCTCGGCGACACCGTCGAGCTGATCGGCCCAAACCAGACGCTGGAACAGGTCGCCGCCGACGCCGGCACGATCCCTTACGAAATCCTGACGGGTCTCGGTCGCCGCTATGCCCGCCGCATCCTGCCTCCCTCGTCATCTGCTGAAGGAAACATTCGATGAAGGTTCTCATCCTCGGCAGCGGCGTCATCGGGGTGACCAGCGCCTATTATCTCGCCAAGGCCGGACACGAGGTGTCGGTCGTCGATCGCCAGCCGGCGGCCGCGCTCGAGACGAGCTTCGCCAATGCCGGTGAGATCTCGCCCGGCTACGCATCGCCCTGGGCGGCGCCGGGCGTGCCGCAGAAGGCGGTGAAATGGCTGATGATGAAGCATGCGCCGCTGATCCTCCGCCCCCGGCCGGACGCGGCGATGCTCAGCTGGATGGCGCAGATGCTCGCCAACTGCACGTCGAAGCGCTACGCGATCAACAAGGCGCGCATGGTGCGGGTCGCGGAATACAGCCGCGATTGCCTGATGGCGCTGCGCGAGGAGACCGGCATTTCCTATGACGAGCGCATGGCCGGCACGCTTCAGGTGTTTCGCACGCAGAAGCAACTGGACGGCACCGCCAAGGATATCGAGGTCCTGAAGGACGGCGGCGTCCCCTTCGAGGTGCTGGACACGGCCGGCTGCGTCGCGGCCGAACCCGCCCTGGCTTACGTGCGGGACAAGATCGTCGGCGGCCTGCGCCTGCCGAACGACGAGACCGGCGACTGTTTCAAGTTCACGCAGAGCCTCGCCAAGATCGCCGAAGGGCTCGGCGTGACGTTTCGCTACGGCACCGACATCCTCGCCATCCGCACCGAAGGCGACCGCGTCACGAGCGTCGAGACCAGCGCCGGCACGCTGACCGCCGACACGGTCGTCGTCGCGCTCGGCAGCTTCAGCCCGAAGCTGCTCGGACCTCTCGGCATCAAGATCCCGGTCTATCCCGTGAAGGGCTATTCGATCACCGCTCCGATCGTCGACGAGAGCCGCGCGCCCGTGTCGACCGTCATGGACGAGACCTACAAGATCGCGATCACCCGCCTCGGCGACCGCATCCGCGTCGGCGGCATGGCCGAGATCTCCGGCTTTTCCACCGACCTGCCGCCCGCCCGCCGCGCGACGTTGGAGCAGTCGGTCTCCGACCTCTTCCCCGGCGGCGACCTCGAGGCCGCGACCTTCTGGTCCGGCCTTCGTCCGATGACCCCCGACGGCACCCCGATCATCGGCGGCACGCGCTATACGAATCTCCTCCTCAACACCGGCCACGGCACTCTCGGCTGGACCATGTCCTGCGGCTCGGCCCGCATCCTCGCCGATCTCGTCTCGGGCGTGCGGACGAACATGGACGTGTCGGATCTGTCGATGGCGCGGTACGGGTGAGGCCAGCGGGCAGTGCCGCGATCGATCGGCCGGTGGAAGAATCAACGAAGCATAGATGATTATCCGTAAGACGAACTAATAAGACGTCACAGCGTTCAATTCCGCATTTCGGAATTCTCAACCCATTCTTGCTATCTGGATTTCAGTCGAACAGAGCGTTTTGCTCCACCGCAGCGAAGTGCTCGCAATTTCATCATGAGCGCGATTTGTCCCATGCGTATGGTTGGGAAGACCGCAGCCCATTGAACGGCACTTTTTCGGTATCAAAGCTCGATGAACTCCCTGACGACGACTCCGGCAAACAGAGGCCTGCTGCCCGATGAACCTTTGGATCGGTGGCTCCGTTTCAAGCCGTCGATCGAGGTCCTGTGGGAGCGCGACCTCGGTTCCGACCGTGTTGCGGACCTGCGCCGAAGCATCATCGTCGGCCTGTTTCTGTTCAACGCATTCCTGATCAGGGACTTTTTCTTCCTCTCGGATCTGATCCTGGAATCCGCGATGTCGCGGGTCGTTCTGTCGACCCCCGTCAGCCTCTTCATCCTCTGGATCCTCCCGAAAGTGGGTCCGGTCTGGCGCGAACGTGTGGTGGCCATGGGTATGGTGAGTGCCGTGCTCGCCGTGGCGCCGATCTTCACCCTGTCGCGCGCGCCATGGGCTTTGTTCTCGTTTGCCGGATACCTCTGGTTCGTCATCTACGCGAACATGCTGTTGGCGCTGCGGTTTCGGCAAGCCAGCCTCGTGACCGCGTTGTGCTTTCTGATCGGCGTCGGCTCGCTTGTGGCGCGCGGCACGGACGAGCTCGCGATCACGTTGGGCCTGACCTGTCAGTATGCCACCACCTGCCTGTTCTCGCTCTATGCCAACTATCTCAACGAGCGCCGTCGGACGAAGAGCTACCTCACCGAACTCTCTGCGACCTTGAAGTCGGAGTTCGATGTGCAGGCGAGGCAACGCTACCAGGATCTGTCCTTGACGGACGCTCTCACCGACATGCCGAACCGCCGTCTTCTGAACTCGGTTCTGCAGGATTGGTCGACCGAGCGCGCCGCCGTGACCATCGCGATGCTGGACGTCGACCATTTCAAGTTGTTCAACGACGCACTTGGCCATCCGACGGGAGACGAGTGCCTCCGGCAAATCGCCCGGGTCCTGACCGCCACGCATTCGAAGCATGTCATGGCCGCACGGTTCGGCGGCGAGGAATTCACGATCGTCATCCGTGATCACGCCGAACCCGATGCCGTCCGCATGATCGACGACGTGCTGAAAGCCGTCGAGGCGATGGGGATCTCTCATCCCGGCCGGCGGGACGCCACGAACGTCGTGACGATCAGCGCCGGGATCGCGTCCTGTCCTGCCGGCGAAGACTGGACCGGTGACGATCTGATCGCGTCGGCAGACGCCGCGCTCTACGTTGCCAAACGCGGCGGGCGCAATCGGTTCGCACTGGCCGTCGGAGGCTGACGCCATTCGATGGGGCGATCCGGCGACGGCTCGCCGGGCTGAACGTGCGGACGGAACGAGGGGCACTCGGCTGATCAACCGCGATCGGGATGGTCGGTCGCCGACCGGTCCCGGCGGTTTGACCGCGTCACGATCTCCGAGCTCAGTCTTCGCCCTTCGGTAGCGTCACACCCGTCACCCCCGCGATCATCCGTGCCACCGAGGCGTCGTCGTCGCGGCCCATGCCGGCCGCCGAGGTCATCAGGTACATCTGGAGCGCGGCGCCGGCGAGTTGGGTCGGGAAGCGTTCGGCGCGGCCCATATCGGCGACGATGCCGAGATCCTTGACGAAGATCTCGACGGCGCTGCGGGGCGCATAGTCGGCGTCGAGAATGTGGGGCACGCGGTTCTCGAACATCCAGCTGTTGCCGGCCGACTGGGTGATGACCTCGTAGACCTTCGCGAGGTCGAGCCCGAGCTTGGCGGCGAAGGTCATGGCCTCGCAGGCCGCCGCGATGTGGACGCCCGCCAGAAGCTGGTTCACCATCTTGAAGGAAGCGCCAATGCCCGCCTCGTCGCCGAGCCGGTGGACGGTCGCGGCCATGGCGTCGACGGCGGGCTTGGCCTTGTCGAAGGCCGCCGGCGTGCCGGACGCCATGAAGGTCAGCTCGCCCGTCGAAGCGCGGGCCGCGCCGCCGCTCATCGGGGCGTCGAGATAGAGGAGGCCGGCGGCTTCGGCGGATGCCGCGAGGCGGCGCGCGTCGGCGGGCGCCATGGTGGCGCAGGACACGACGACGCCGCCGGGCGCCATGCCGGCCGCCGCGCCGCCTCCCGCTCCGCTGCCGCCTTCGCCGAAGAGAATCCGCTCGGTCTGCGCCGCGTTGACGACGACGACGACGAGGATCTCGGCGCCCTGCGCGGCATCGGCCGCCGAGGTTCCGACGCGCCCGCCGGCCGCCTCGAGGGCATCGCGCTGCGCGTCCGCAACATCGTAACCCGCGACGTCGAGCCCCGCGGCCAGGGCGGCCTTGGCCATGCCGAGCCCCATGGAGCCGAGGCCAATGATCCCGACCTTGGTGCCTGTCGTCCGTTCCGTCATGTCGTCCTCCCGTCGCCCCGCCCACGCATTCTTCGTGCGATGAGATCGGGACGGGCTGCAATCGAGGTGATAATCACCCATCCATCCAATGGGCACCCAACGGGAGGGAACCTCATGTCAGAGACCAAAGGCAAGAGCGATGTCGTCGGCTTCATCGGCCTCGGCTACATGGGCCACGGCATGGCCAAGAACATCGTGGAGAAGGGCTATGCCCTCCATGCCCTCGCCAACCGTCGTCGCGAGGCGATCGAGGACCTCGTCGGGCGCGGAGCCGTGGAAGCGACGTCGGCGGCCGCGATCGCCGAGGCCTGCAACGTTGTCGTCCTCTGCCTGCCGGGATCGCCCGAGGTCGAAGCGGTCGTCGCGGGACCGGACGGCCTTCTGTCGAACGCCAAACCCGGTCTCGTCATCATCGACGCCTCCACCGCCAATCCCGTCTCGACGCGCCGTCTCTACGATCTCGCCGCCGAGAAGGGCGCCGTCTTCGTCGACGCACCGCTCGGGCGAACGCCCAAGGAGGCCTGGGACGGCCAACTGGATTCCATGGTGGGCGCCGACCCGGACGTGCTGGAGCGCGTGCGCCCCATCGTCGACACCTGGTCGGGCCGCATCATCCACACCGGCGGTCCCGGCTCCGGCCACACGATGAAGCTTCTCAACAACTTCCTCTCGCTCGGCTATGCCGCGCTCTATGCCGAGGCTCTCGCCATCGGGGGCAAGGCCGGCGTTTCGCCCGAGACCTTCCACAGCGTGATCTCGGGCGGCCGGATGGATTGCGGCTTCTACCAGACGTTCATGGGCTACGTCGTCGGCGGCAATCCCGAATCGCACAAGTTCTCGCTGCGCAACGCCCACAAGGATATGCGCTATCTCGTCGGCATGGCGAACGAATCCGGCATCGCCAGCCATGTCTCCAGCGCCGTCAAGAACAGCTACGCGACCGCGGAGGGCATCGGACGGGGCGGCGACTTCGTGCCGTTCCTGGCCGATATCGTCGCCGACCTGAACGGCTTGCCGAAGCGCGGCTGAGGCGGGACGAGGGCGAGGGCGAGCCGCCGCGCTCCATCGCCCTCGTCCGTCCGCCAGCCATGCATCCAAGTCGCGCCCGGCGCGTTCCTCCGGTCGGACGGGCAACCGTCGCATGGCCAAGGAGACGAACATGTCGAATGTCGCAGGCATCACCGAGCATATGGAAGTCGTTGGCGCGGACGGCGTCCATATCGGCACCGTCGACAAGGTCGAGGGCGATCGCATCAAGCTGACGAAGAAGGACAGCGGCGAGGGCTCGCACAAGGGCCACCACCACTACATCTCCACCGGCTTGGTCGCCGAAGTGGAGGGCGACAAGGTTCGGCTCTCGGCCAATGCCGATGTCGCCGTGTCCTTCGAGGAGGAGAAGGACCGCCAGGGCGTTTGAACCGGCGGGTCCAACGAGAAAGGCCCGGCTTGGCCGGGCCTTCAGGACGCCATCGCCCGGCATGTCCGGGATTGCGCAGGTCGTCGGTTCAAACGGCGACGATCTCGGCCAGGACGTCCGAGGGAACATGCAGGGCCTCGCTGATCGCCTTCAGTTCCTCGTCCTCTGGAGCTGCGCCGTCGTCGATCGCGTTCAGGCGCTGCATCGGTATCCCGGTGTCTTCGGCGAGTTCGCCGACCGTGATCTCGGTTTCGACGCGGAACGCGCGGATCGGCGGCACGCCGTCCTCGATCGCCTCGAACACTTCCTCCGGAATGCCGTCATGACGCATCGTCATCTTCCCTAGCTTCGTGCCACGAAGTCGATAACGCCGCCGGGGCTTCGGTCGTTGCAAACGAATGGCGATATCGCACCGCTTCGCCGGGACGGGTGGGGGGCGGAGCCCGCCTCCCGCGAAAGACGACGCCCGTCGAAGCCGTCGGGTTGCTTCGTCGGCGCGATCGTGGAAAGCCTCGTCGAATGCATCGGCTCGGCGCGACGCCGCATCTTCGATCGCAACCCAACGGCATCGCCTCGGACGGCGTTCGAGCCTCTTCGGCTTGGGTTCCCGGCGCGGCACTTTTCCACAAGCGGACCACCCGATGAAGCCTTCCCTGATCCAGCTCTGCCACCTCCTGCCTGAAACGCAAGCCGCGCTGCACGAGCGGTACGACGTGACGCGGCTCGAACTCTCCGACGATCCCGCCGCCGTCGCGGGGCTCGACGCCGGCTCGATCCGGGGCGTGGTGACCGGCGGCCATCTCGGCATCACCAATGCCTTCGCCGATGCGCTGCCCGCGCTGGAGATCGTCGCGATCAACGGCGTCGGCTTCGACAAGGTCGATCTTCCCGCCGCCAAGGCGCGCGGCGTGCGTGTCTCGAACACGCCGGACGTCCTCACCGACGATGTGGCCGATCTGACCGTCGGCCTCGCCATCGCGCTCCTGCGCGGCATCGTTTCGGGCGACGCGCATGTGCGGGCGGGACAATGGCCGGCCGGCGAGCGGCCCTTAGCGACGAAACTCTCCGGCAAGCGTGTCGGGATCTATGGCCTCGGCCGTATCGGCAGCGCGATCGCGCGGCGCTTCCAGAGCTTCGGCTGCTCGATCGCCTATTCCGGCCGCCGGCCGCATGATGTCGATTTCCAGTTCCAGGAAAGCATCGTCGCTCTCGCTGGGGATAGCGACATTCTCGTCGTCGCCGCCTCGGCATCGCCGGACACCCACAACATCGTCGACCGCGCGGTGCTCGAGGCGCTCGGTCCTGGGGGCGTTCTGGTCAACATCGCGCGCGGTTCGCTCGTCGATGAGACGGCCCTGATCGAGGCCTTGCGCTCCGGCGCGATCGCTGGCGCCGCTCTCGACGTCTTCGCCGACGAGCCGCGGGTGCCAGACGCGTTCTTCACGCTGCCGAACACGGTTCTGACGCCCCATATCGGCAGCGCGACGAAGGAAACGCGCAAGGCCATGGGCGATCTCGTCCTCGCCAATCTCGACGCCCATTTCGCCGGCCAGCCGATGCCGACCGCGCTCGTCTGACGAAACCTCGTCGTCAGAGCGGGATGGCGGCTCTCACCGCCACCCCGCGGCGTGAGCGTTCAGGTAGATCGAATAGAGCGAGGTCTGGGCGGTGATGTAGAGGCGGTTGCGCTTGGGACCGCCGAAACAGAGGTTGGAGACGATCTCGGGGACCACGATCCCCCCGATATGGGTGCCGTCCGGCGCATAGACGGCGACGCCCGCGCCGGTGGACGCCCAGATGTTGCCTTGCGCGTCCGAGCGGATGCCGTCGAACAGCCCGGCCGGCGAGGTCGCGAAGAGCCGACCGTCGACCGGGCGTCCCGCGGCGTCGATGTCGTAGACACGCATCAGCCCCTCCATGCCGGCAACATGCGTCGCGCCCGTATCGGCGACATAGAGGCGCGTTTCGTCGGGCGAGAAGCAGAGGCCGTTCGGCTTGACCATGTCCGTGACGAGGCAGGACACAGCGCCGGTCGCCGGATCGAGCCGGTAGACGTTGGAGCCATCGAGGTCCGGCTCGCTTCGGTGGCCTTCGTAATGGGTGTCGATCCCGTAGGTCGGGTCGGAGAACCAGAGCGAGCCGTCGGAGTGAACGACGACATCGTTCGGCGAATTCAGCCGCTTGCCCTCGAAACGATCGACGAGGCTCGTCCAGCGTCCGTCGAAATCGAGGCGCGATACGCGACGGCCTCCGTGTTCGCAGGCGATGATGCGGCCCTGATGGTCGAGCGTGTGTCCGTTGTGGTAGCCGCAGGGTGTCTCGAACACCGACACCGCGCCGCTGCTCTCGTCGAAGCGCAGGAGGCGGTCGTTCGGAATGTCGGACCAGACGAGCGACTTGGCCGCCGGAACGTAGACCGGTCCCTCCACCCAGCGACCGCCGGTCCAGAGATGTTCGAGCTTCGCGGCGCCGAAGATCAGGCGCGCGAAGCGCGGGTCGCGGATGTCGTAATCGCTCAAGATCGTCGGCTTTCGTTCGGGACGGAATCGGATCGGACGCCACGGCGCGACCGCCGCTGCCCGGTGCGCGATGACGTCCGGGCCGCATCCGACATGGCGCCCCGACGCAACGCGCCCGCAGGCGTCCGGCCTGGAAGAAGCAAGCTCCTCCCAAAGCTCGGACGCCCACCTTAGTCGAGCCGGCGGATCGGTCAATCCGGACCGCGCCCCCCGACCGGCGCCCTGCCGATGCCGTGCCGCTATTTCGCGTGGGCCTCGATCCATGCCGTCATGTCGGCGATCTCTTTCTGCTGCGCGGCGATGATGCCCTCCGCTAGTGCGCGGGACTGCGCGTCCTTGCCGTGCTCGAGTTCGACCTTCGACATGGCGATCGCGCCGAGATGGTGCGCGATCATTCCGCAGTTGAAGGCGAGGTCGGCGTCCCGGATCATCGCCGCCTGCATCATCGGACCGTGCATGGCCGACATCGCCGCCGTGTTGCCAGCCTGGACCGCGTCCATGTCGCCGGCCGGCGATCCGCCCGGCGCCGCCGCGCCGCTCTCCATGGACGGCGCGTTTGCGCCTTCCGCGGCCGGTGCCGCCGCCGTGCAGGCCGCAGGCAGGGGGGCGGAGCTCTCCGCGCTCGCCGCGGCATGGCCGTCGTGCGACGCGGCGTCCTGCGAAACGGCAGGACTTGCGACGGCGAGCGCGGCGGCGAAGACGGTCGTGGCGAGGAAGCATCGGGTCATGGTCTGTCTCCTGTTGGATCCGGAAAGCCGCCGGCGCGACCGGCGGGCCTTCGACCGCGGGACGATGATCCTTCCCGTCGCGGGAGGGTCAAGCCCCCCCCGATCGATCGATCGCGGTCCCCCGCCGGAGGTCGCAGCCTCGCTTGACGCTTGCGGCCGTGGCGTGGAACACCGCAGGAAAGCCGCGCGTCCGGGGGCGCAGAGCCGGCAGGGAGGATCGTCATGTCTCACCGCATCGCTGTCGTCGGTTCCAACATGATGGACCTCGTCACCTATGTCGGACGGATGCCGGAGGCAGGCGAAACGCTGGATGCGCCGGCCTTCGCCATGGGGTATGGCGGCAAGGGCGCCAATCAGGCCGTCGCCGCGGCCCGGCTCGGCTCCGAGGTCGTGATGGTCTCGAAGGTGGGCGACGACGCCTTCGCCGACGCCCAGCTGAAGAACTTCGAGGCCAACGGCATCGACACCGCCCATGTCGGTCGGACGGACGGCGCATCCGGCGTCGCGACGATCCTCGTCGAGGAAAGCGGCGAGAACCGCATCCTCATCGTGCGCGGCGCCAACGACCGCCTGACGCCGTCCGACATCGAGGCCGCGGGGGATGCGCTGCGCTCGGCGAAGCTGATCCTTCTGCAGATGGAAGTGCCGCTCGAGACGATCTACCGGACGGTGGATTTCGCCGCCGAGCACGGCATCGAGACGCTCGTCAACCCGGCGCCGGCCGTCGCGGGCCTCGATCCCGCGCGCATCGCCTCGGCGACCTTCGTCGTGCCGAACGAGACCGAGCTCGCGCTCCTGACCGGGCTGCCCACGGGGACGGAGGCGGAGGTCGAGACGGCAGCGCGCTCGCTGATCGCACGCGGCATCAAGGTCGTCATCGTGACGCTCGGCAGCCGCGGCGCGCTTCTGGTGGAGACCTCGGGCGTCCACCATGTCCGGCCGATCGAGGTCGAGCCCGTCGACACGACAGGAGCGGGCGACGCCTTCATCGGCGCCTTCGCGCATTTTTACGCCGGCGGCATGCCGCTCCGCGAAGCTCTGGCACGAGCCGCCGTCTACGCCGGCCATTCCATCACGCGCAAGGGCACGCAATCCTCCTACCTTTCGGCGAAGGAGTTCGAGGCGCTGGTCGCGGCGAAGGTCTGACCCCTCTATCGCAGACGGGAATCGGCGAGCTCCTGCAGGTAGGGGTTCTCGCGTCGCGCCGCCTCGTAGTCGCCGCCGTCGACGGTGACGCTGAGCATCGCCGCCGCATCGGCCGGCGCCGAGGCGAGGCGCGAGCCGTCGGGCGCGGCGATGCAGGACAGGCCCTGATAGGCGAAGCGCGCGTCCTCGCCGCAATGGTCGACATAGACGATGAAGACCTGGTTCTCGAAGGCGCGGACCGGCACGACGTGCTCGGCGATGAAGCGCGCGCCCGCGCTGCGGGGCAGGGCGGTCGGCACGAAGATGATCTCGGCCCCGGCCTCGGCGAGTTCACGCACGCGCTCGGGAAACTCCACGTCGAAGCAGACGAGCAGCCCCGCCTTCATGCCGGCCACCTCGAAGAGCGGCGACGGCGTCGTGCCCGGCACGAACAGCGCCTTCTCGTAGGCGCCGTAGAGATGGCGCTTGGCATAAACGACGGGCGGGCGGCCGGGCTGGACCGCGACGGCGGCGTTGGAGACCCCGCTCTCCTCGGCGAGCGCCAATCCGGTGACGATGGTGATCCGATGTGCGTCGGCGAGCGCCCGCAGGTCTGCGAGCGCCGCCCCCTCGGCGGGCTCGGCCTCGCTGGCGATCGTCTCGCCGGCGCCGTAGCCGGTCAGCGCGAGTTCGGGGAACACCACGACGTCCGCGCCGTCCATCGCGGCATCCGCGACCAGCCAGCGAATGGCCGACCGCCGGGCGGTGGGGCTGCCGATGTCGGCGGCGATCTGGCAGGCCCTGATCTGCAATGGCGTATCCTGACGTTCAAGCCCGCGCGCGACCGGGCGCGAAGGGCACGAGGCTGAGGATTTCGAACAGCATCTGCGCCCCGGCCTGCACGGTGTTGGTGGTCGCATCGTATTGCGGCGCGACTTCGACGACGTCGCCGCCGACGATGTCGATGCCGGCCAGCCCCCGGATCAGCGCCTGGATCTCGCGTGTCGAGGGTCCGCCGATCTCCGGCGTTCCCGTGCCCGGCGCGAAGGCGGGGTCGAGACTGTCGATATCGAAGGAGAGATAGACCGGACCCTCGCCCACCACGCGCCGGGCCTCGGCGACGATCGCCTCGATCCCCATGCCCGGCATCTCCTCGGCGTGGATCACGGTCATGCCCGACGCCTTCGAGAACTCCCAGAGATATTCCGAACTGCCGCGAATTCCGATCTGGATCGTCCGCTCGGGATCGAGCACGCCCTCCAGAACCGCATGTCGAAAGGGGCCGCCATGGTGGAACTTGCAGCCGTCGAACGGCCCGGACGTGTCGCAATGGGCGTCGATGTGGATCATCCCCACCGGCCGGTCGCGCCCGACGGCGCGAAGGATCGGCAGCGTGATCGAGTGGTCGCCGCCGACGGTCAGGGGGGTCGCGCCGGCCGAGACGATCTTGGCGATCGTCGCCTCGATGTCCGCGTGCGAGGCGGCGAGGTCGAAGCGGCTGCGGAAGGGCACGTCGCCGACATCGGCGACGGACAGCTCCGAGCCCGGCATGGTCTTGAGGACGTGGTTGTAGGGGCCGATCCGCTCGATGGCGCGAAGGGCCCTCGGACCGAAGCGGCTGCCGTTCCGATTGGTGACGCCGAGGTCCATCGGCGCGCCGATCAACGCGACGTCGAGATCGCCGAGGTCGGGCGTCGACCAGTCGACGGCGCGGAACGGCATGTCGAGCAGGGTCGGCAGTCCCGCGAAAGGCGCGACGCGCGTGCCGCTTGGATTGATGAGGCGCTTGGCGATGCCCGCGAAATGCGCATCGTGGATGACGCTTTCCTCAGTCCCGGAAAAGCGCTCGCGGAGCGCGGCGAGCTTCGTCTCATCCATGGACGGCATCCGTTGCGAAGAGGGCGGGCGCGAGCGAAAGCCGTTCCCCGAGATGGCCGAGGCGTTCGGAAGCGACGTTGGCGAAGGCGATGCGCAGATGGTTTTCCTGGCCCGGACCGAAGAAGGTGCCCGGCAGGGTGACGATCCCGAGTTCCCTCGCCAGCCGCTCGGCGACGGTGGCGGCCGGAATGCCCGCAAAGGGGTGTCGGACATAGGCGAAATAGGCGCCGAGCTGCTCGATGCGCCAGTCCGGATGCGGCGCCATCGCCCGGCGGAAGACCCCGGCGCGCGCCTCGATTTCGGCCGCCGTCGTCCGGCGATACGCGGCCAGCCCCCCGATCGCCCAGGCCAGCACGGCCTGCGGCGGACGCGGCGCGCAGATCTGGAGCGAATCCAGAACCTTTTCCGCCTCGGCCAGGAACGGCGCGCCGCCCGCCATCGCGCCCATGCGGTGGCCGGGGATCGCGTAGGACTTGGAGAAGGAATAGAGCTCGATCAGATGCTCGCGCCAGTCCGGCTTGGCGAAGAGCCCGTGCGGGGCGCGGTTCCCGGCCGGCAGGAAATCGCGATAGGTCTCGTCGAGGATCAGCCAGAGGCCGTTCGCGGCGCAGAAATCGTAGATCGCCTCGATCGTCTCCGGCGGATAGATCGCCCCCGTCGGATTGTTCGGCGTGACCAGCGCGACGGCCTTCACGCGCGGGCTCATCGCGGCCTTGAGTCCATCCAAGGTGGGAACGAAACCGTCCTCCGGCCGCGTTGCCAGCGGGCGGATCTCGACACCCAGCATGTCGAGCGTCATCTGGTGGTTGAAGTAGAAGGGCGTCGGCAGGATCACCGCGTCCCCCGCGCCCGCGACCGCCATGACGGCGACGAAGAAGGCCTGGTTGCAGCCCGCCGTCACCGCGACCTCTTCGGGCGACACCGCCGCGTCGTAGAGCGAGGAGACGTGCGCCGCATAGGCTTCGCGCAGCACGCCGTCGCCCAGCACCGCGCCGTAGCGCGCACCCTCCGCGCTGGCCGCGGCCTCGCCGAGACGCCGCGCCAGATCGTCGGGCGGTGCGTTGCCGGGAACCGCCTGGCTGAGATTGATCAGCGGCCCGGCGCGGCCGTCGTAGGACTGGGCCCAGCGTGCCGCCTGGCTGATCGGCGGCGCGGGCACCCGCGCGAGGGCGGGATTGATGGAAAGCATGGCAGGCGTCCGGGCGGTCAGCGGCCGAGGAAGGCGGCGGTGTCGTCGAGGGCGAGCGCGAAGCGGTCGATGAGATCCATCAGCTCCGGTTCGGTGATGATCATCGGCGGGCAGAAGGCGATCTGGTCGCCGATCGCACGGATGATGACGCCGTGCTCGTGGCCCCGGTTGAAGAGATAGCCGCCCGCTCGGCCCACGGGGTCGAACTTCTGCTTGGTCTCCTTGTCCGCCACGAGCTCGATCGCCGCGATCAGTCCGACGCCACGCACCTCGCCGACGAGCGGATGGTGCGCGAATCGACGGCGAAGCTCGCGCTGCAGGATCTCGCCCATGGCGGCCGCGTTCGCCACGAGACCGCGCTCCTCGATGATGTCGATGTTTTCCAGCCCGACCGCCATGGCGACGGGATGCGCTCCGGCCGTGAAGCCGTGGCCGAACGTCCCGATCTTCGCCGTGTTGTCCGCGATCGCCTGGAAGACCGCGTCCGACATGAGGATCGCGGCGAGCGGCTGATAGGACGAGGTGATCTGCTTGGAGAGGACGAGGATGTCGGGCTCGATCCCGTAATAGTCGCAGGCGAACATCGTGCCGAGCCGCCCGAAGCCGTTGATCACCTCGTCCGCGACGAGGAGGATGTCGTTGCGGCGGCAGACCTCCTGGATCTTCGGCCAATAGCCGACGGGAGGCGGCAGCACGCCGCCCGCTCCCATCAGCGGCTCGCCGATGAAGGCCGCGATCGTCTCCGCTCCGACCTCGTCCAGATAGGCCTCGAACTCCGCGACGAGCCGGTCCGTGAACTGCTCTTCGCTCTCGCCGGGCAGGCCGAAGCGCCAGAAATGCGGGCAGGTCAGATGCTTGACCGGAATGTTCGGCAGATCGAAATCGCGATGGTTGACCGGCAGTCCGGTCAGCGAGCCGGCCGTGATCGTGATGCCGTGATAGCCGTTGATGCGAGCGACGAAGCCCTTCTTTTCCGGTCGGCCGAGCGCGTTGTTCATGTACCACACCATCTTGACGACGGTGTCGTTGGCCTCCGAGCCGCTATTGGTGAAGAACACCTTGCGCAGGCGCTCCGGGCTCATCTGGATCAGGCGTTCGGCGAGAAGGATCGCCGGCTCGTTCGATTTGTGGCTGAACGAGTGGTAGTAGGGCAGCTTCTGCAACTGGGCGTAGGCGGCGTCCGCCAGCCGCTTTTCGCCGAATCCGACCGCCACGCTCCACAGTCCGGACATGGCCTCGATGTAACGCCGACCTTCCGTGTCGTAGACATAGATCCCTTCGCCGCGATCGATGACGATCGGACCGGTTTCCTCGTGCTTGCGTGCATTGGTGACCGCATGCAGCAGGTACTCGACATCCTTGGCGTAGATCGAGTTCGGCAGGGCATTCGACATGGAGGATGGGCCTTGGCTGCTTCGATCCGCCGAGCCTAGCATTGGCGAAGAGGACTGCGCAAAGACCAAACGGAACGCCCGCTCAACCGGCCTCGACACGGGCCGGCTCAACGGAGCAGACCCGTTCCGCAGACGCAGGTTGCATATTTAATTCATGCTGCTCTAGATTGCAAAGACGCCCGGTGCGGCGGCTTCTGGACGGATGGGATCGCGAGATGGCGGTGAACGAGAGACTGGACCGGCTGAGCGGAAACACGGAAAGCTGGCGAAACATCCTCGCCGTCATCGTCTTCACCGTGTCGGCCCTCGGGGTGACGATCCTCGCCATTCTCATCGTCCAAAGCCATGACGGCAGCATCACGGACAAGAAGGACATCTTCAACATCCTCGTGCCCGTTCTCAGCACATGGGTCGGAACGATCCTCGCTTTCTACTTCGCGAAGGACAATTTCGAAGCCGCGACGCGGAATGCGCAACGGATCGTGTCGCAGTTGACGCCGGAGCAGCGCCTGCAGCAGATCGGCGTGCGGACGGCGATGCTGTCGAAGGAGAACATCCGATCCATCTCGCTCGATGGAAATGGCGATGCGGGATTGTCCGTCGCGGCCATCATCTCTCGGGTCGAAGCCGGTTCGAGCCGCGTTCCCATTCTGTCCGCGGACGGATCCATCAAGTATGTCCTGCGCGATACGCATGTCTACGGTTCCATGAACCGGGCTTTCAGGGCCGCCAAGGACATGGCGGCCAGCGCGGTCGCGGCGGGGCAGGGAATGAGAACCCTTGCCGATCTTCTCGCCGAACCGATCGACGACAAGGGCAAGTCCGCGACGATCGGAGACCTCGCCAAGCGCTTCGCCATCGTCCGCATCGACGCCAATCTGGCCGAGGCGCGCGTTGCGCTGCTGGCGGTGGAGGGCGCGCGCGACGTCTTCGTCACCGCCACCGGCAGGGCGAGCGAGCCGATCCTCGGATGGCTCACCAATTACGACATCACGCGCGAGGTGACGGTGAGCTGAACCGTCGGCTGAGGAACGGCGATCCCGCCCAGCCGAAGCGCCAGGCGGTCTCGACGCCGCGCGAGATGCCGATGCGGGGGCCGATCGCGAGGGTCGGGCAGGGTTCCCCTTGCCGAAGCTCGAACGGCGGCGCGTCGAGCGCGCGGCCGTCGAGGCTTCGGTCGATGCCGAGTGCCTGACCCAGGCGGCCAGGACCGGAGGCGAGGAGACGGAGATCCTCTGCGCCGCGACGCGCGCGCATTGCCTCGATTCCCGCCGTCGGCTCCAGCGCGCGGATCAGCACGCCCGCGCCGTGGCCGATCGGTTCGCAGACGACGTTCAGGCACCAGTGGATGCCGTAGGACCGGTAGACATAGGCGTGTCCCGGCGGCCCGAACATCGAGGCGTTGCGCGGCGTCAGGCCGCCGAATGTGTGCGAGGCGGGGTCCGTTTCGTCATAGGCCTCGGTCTCCACGACGGTCCCCCCGACGCCGTCGACCAGCAGGGTCGCGCCGATGAGATCGGCCGCGACCGTCGCGGACGCCCGTTCGAAGAAGGTTCGTGGGATCATGGTCGTTGCACCGCCGTGCCCAATGCCTAGAATCATGGGGTGAAGCTGCAGCCGGACGGCGTCTCGTCAAGCACCTTATTCTCATATAAGGATGTGTTTATATGCTTGGCGCGACACCGTCTTCCTGCCTGTCCGGATGCCCCATGACCGATCTGATCGACCGCCTCTTCGACACCGCTCCTGTCCGCGAGGATTCGCTGACGGCCCTCCGGCGTGCCGCCGCCGAACGGATCCTCATCCTCGACGGTGCCATGGGCACGCAGATCCAAGGGCTCGGCTTTCACGAGGAGCATTTCCGGGGCGACAAATTCATCGGTTGCGAATGCCATCTCCAGGGCAACAACGACCTTCTGATCCTCACGCAGCCCAAAGCCATCGAGGACATCCACTACGCCTACGCCATCGCGGGCGCCGACATCATCGAGACCAACACCTTTTCCTCCACCTCCATCGCCCAGGCCGATTACGGCATGGAGGATCAGGTCTACGAGTTGAACCGCGACGGCGCGCGGCTCGTGCGGCGGGCGTGCCTGCGCGCCGAGGCCGAGGACGGCAAGCGCCGCTTCGTCGCCGGGGCGCTCGGACCCACCAACCGCACGGCCTCGATCTCGCCGGACGTGAACCGGCCGGGCTTTCGCGCCGTCTCCTTCGACGAGCTGCGCCTGGCCTATGCCGAGCAGCTGCGCGGCCTCATCGACGGCGGCGCCGACCTCATCCTCATCGAGACCATCTTCGACACGCTGAACGCCAAGGCCGCGATCTTCGCCTGCAACGAGGTGTTCGAGGAAAAGGGCGTCACGTTGCCGGTCATGATCTCCGGCACGATCACGGATCTCTCCGGCCGCACGCTCTCCGGCCAGACGCCGACGGCCTTCTGGCATTCGGTGCGCCACGCGAGCCCCTTCACGATCGGCCTCAACTGCGCGCTCGGCGCGAACGCCATGCGCGGCCACCTCGCCGAGATCTCCGGGGTCGCCGACACCTATGTCTGCGCCTACCCCAATGCCGGCCTTCCGAACGAATTCGGGCAGTATGACGAGAGCCCGGAGATGATGGCCGCGCAGATCGCGGGCTTTGCCGACGAGGGTCTCGTCAACATCGTCGGCGGCTGCTGCGGCTCGACGCCCGAACACATCCGCGCCATCGCCACGGCCGTCGCCGGCAAGCCGCCGCGCCGGATCCCCGAGCACGTGCCCCAGATGCGCCTGTCCGGCCTCGAGCCCTTCGTGCTGACGAAGGAGATTCCTTTCGTGAACGTGGGCGAGCGCACGAACGTCACCGGCTCGGCGAGGTTCCGCAAGCTCATCACGGCCGGCGATTTCGATGCGGCCCTGCCGGTCGCGCGCGATCAGGTCGAGAACGGTGCGCAGGTCATCGACATCAACATGGATGAAGGCCTGATCGATTCCGAGAAGGCGATGGTCGAGTTCCTGAACCTCATCGCCGCCGAACCGGACATCGCCCGCGTTCCCGTCATGATCGACAGCTCGAAATGGTCGATCATCGAGGCCGGCCTGAAATGCGTGCAGGGCAAGCCGCTGGTCAACTCGATCTCCATGAAGGAGGGCGAGGAGGCCTTCCTGAAGCAGGCGAGACTGGTCAGGGCGTACGGCGCAGCCGTCGTCGTCATGGCCTTCGACGAGGAGGGGCAGGCCGACACGTTCGAGCGCAAGGTGGAGATCTGCACGCGCGCCTACAGGCTCCTGACGGAAAAGGTCGGCTTTCCCCCGGAGGACATCGTCTTCGACCCCAACGTCTTCGCGGTGGCGACCGGCATCGAGGAGCACGACAATTACGGCGTCAACTTCATCGATGCGACCCGCCGCATCGTGGAGACGCTGCCGCATGTCCACATCTCCGGCGGCGTCTCGAACCTCTCCTTCTCCTTCCGCGGCAACGAGCCCGTGCGCGAGGCGATGCACGCGGTGTTCCTCTACCACGCCATCCAGGCCGGCATGGACATGGGCATCGTCAATGCGGGCCAGCTCGCGGTCTACGAATCGATCGACCCGGATCTGCGCGAGGCCTGCGAGGACGTCGTCCTCAACCGGCAGCCGAAGGGCGGCGGCACGGCGACGGACCGGCTCCTGGAGATCGCGGAGCGCTATCGCGGCGCCGCCGGCAAGCAGGCGCGCGAGCAGGATCTCGCCTGGCGCGACTGGCCGGTGAACAAGCGGCTCGCCCATGCGCTGGTCAACGGCATCACCGAGTATATCGATGCCGATACCGAGGAAGCGCGGCTTACCGCCGCGCGCCCTCTGCATGTCATCGAAGGCCCGCTCATGGACGGCATGAACGTCGTCGGCGATCTCTTCGGCTCGGGCAAGATGTTCCTGCCGCAGGTGGTGAAGTCCGCCCGCGTGATGAAGCAGGCCGTCGCCCATCTCTTGCCCTTCATGGAGGAGGAGAAGCGGCTGAACGGCGGCGAGGAACGGCAGGCCGCGGGCAAGGTCCTGATGGCGACGGTGAAGGGCGACGTCCACGACATCGGCAAGAACATCGTCGGCGTCGTGCTTGCCTGCAACAATTACGAGATCATCGACCTCGGCGTCATGGTCCCGGCCGCCCGGATCCTGGAAGAGGCGAGGAAGCACAAGGTCGACGTGATCGGCTTGTCCGGCCTCATCACGCCCTCGCTCGACGAGATGGTGCATGTGGCCGCCGAGATGGAGCGCGAGGGCTTCGACATCCCGCTCCTCATCGGCGGCGCGACGACGAGCCGCGTGCACACGGCGGTGAAGATCGATCCCCGCTACAATGCCGGTCAGACGGTCTACGTCACCGATGCGAGCCGCGCCGTCGGCGTCGTCTCGAACCTCCTCTCGCCGGACGCGCGGGACGGATACGTCGCCGGCATCCGCGAGGAATACAAGAAAGTCGCGGCCAATCACGCGAGGAGCGAGGCGGAGAAGAAGCGCCTGCCGCTGGAGCGCGCCCGCGAGAACGCGATGCGGCTCGACTGGTCGGCTTACGCACCGCCGCGTCCGACCTTCCTCGGCACGCGCGTCTTCGAGAGCTACGATCTCGCGACGCTGGCGGCCTACATCGACTGGACGCCCTTCTTCCAGACCTGGGAGCTGAAGGGCCGCTATCCGCAGATTCTCGAGGATGAGAAACAGGGCGAGGCCGCGCGATCCCTGTTCGCGGATGCGCAGGCCATGTTGAAGCAGATCGTGGAGGAAAGCTGGTTCCGGCCGCGGGGCGTCGTCGGCTTCTGGCCGGCGGGCGCGGTCGGCGACGACATCCGCCTCTTCACCGACGAGACACGCGCCGAGGAACTCGCGACCTTCTTCACGCTCCGCCAGCAGCTGTCCAAGCGCGATGGCCGACCGAACATGGCGCTGTCCGATTTCGTGGCGCCCGTCGGTTCGGGGGCGGAGGACTATATCGGCGGATTCGTCGTCACGGCGGGCATCGAAGAGGAGGCGATCGCCAATCGGTTCGCGAAAGCCAACGACGACTACGCCTCGATCCTGGTCAAGGCGCTGGCCGATCGCTTCGCGGAGGCCTTCGCCGAAGCCATGCACGAGCGTGTGCGCCGCGAGTTCTGGGCCTATGCGGGCGACGAGACCTTCGCGCCCGACGAACTCGCCGGCGAGCCCTACAAGGGGATCCGCCCCGCGCCCGGCTATCCCGCCCAGCCCGATCACACGGAGAAGGTCACGCTCTTCAAGCTGCTCGACGCGGAAAAGGCGGTCGGCGTCACGCTGACGGAGAGCTACGCGATGTGGCCGGGCTCATCCGTCTCGGGCCTCTATCTCAGCCATCCCGACTCCCACTATTTCGGGGTGGCCAAGGTCGAGCGCGATCAGGTCGAGGATTATGCCGCCCGCAAGGGCATGGCGGTCGCCGAGGTCGAGCGCTGGCTCGGCCCGATCCTCAACTACGTCCCGGTCGCGGAAGCGGCGGAGTAGGGGCGCACGGTCGGTTTCGTTCCGATCGGTCGCCTTGTCGCTTCCGTCCACGTGAAGCGCCCCCTCTGCCTTGCCAGGCATCTCCCCCTCTAAGGGGGGAGATCAGTCTCGTTGCCGGTATCCCTAGCCAACCGCCGAAGACGCTGACGCGTAGGGTCGTCGAAGTCAGAACGATCGACGCCCGCACAACTGCCGATCTCCCCCCTGGAGGGGGAGATGTCCGGCAGGACAGAAGGGCGCGCGCGCTCCGGACGTCCCAAGGCGCGAACCATCGCCTTCAGATGTCGTCGAACCCGCCGTCGTCTCCGCCGAACCCACCGTCCGCATTGGGATCGTCGTAGGTCGCATCCTGATAGCCGGCGCCGGCGTCATCCGCGGACGAATCGGATGCGTCCTGCACGTCATCCTGCCCGGAGCCGCCATCGCCGCTCGCGGCCGTTTCGGTGGCGGCAGGCGTCTGCGCCGCCGCTTCGTCGCTGCCGAAGAGCCCCCCGGAACCACCGAGCATCGATCCGAGCGCGTGGCCGAGCACCACGCCGCCGGCGACGCCCATCGCCGTCTGCGCTGCACCGGCGAGGAACCCGCCGCCGCCCATGCCGCCCATGCCGCCCGAGCGCGCGCCGAAGCCCGGTTGGGCATAGCCCGGCTGAGCACCCGCCTCCGGGGCGGCCATCGGCGAGTGCGCGCCGGGTTGGGGAGACGGTTGGCCCCAGGGGCCGCGCGTGCCGACGCCGGGTACGGAGGTGCGTTGCGCGGTCGGCTTCGGCGAGCTGGCTCCCGCCGTGCGGGAGAAGAAGCCGCCGCCTTCGCTCGCCTCCGGCTGCGCCTTGGCCGCCCGTTCCAGGGTGTCGATCCGCGCCTGCTGGTTTTGCAGCGCGAGCTCCTGCATGACGATCGTCTGCGCCATGTAATAGGGTGCGCCGGGCTGGCGGTGCAGGCGCTCGGAGATCAGCCGCTCCGCCTCCGCGTCGCGGGGTCCTGCCTGGCTCTCGACCTCGCCGAGCTTCTGGAACAGGCCGTCGATGGCCTCGCGGTCTCTGGTGTCCATGGGATCTCGTCCTCCGGTGGCGACAGAACCGCCGCGCGAGCGACGGCCTCCTCCGTCACATGAGGATCGAGGCAGGGCTTGGGAAGGGGCGCGGGCGTTCCATCCCGGTCTTCCGACCGGACCTTCGCGCCGGACCCTCCCGTTCGGCCTCTCCGGTCCCGCCGGCTCATTCCGCCGGTTCGACCGCCTCCCGCGCCGTCCGGGGAAGGAGCCTCTTCAACCATCGGCCGAGCACGCGCTCGATGTCGTCGATCACCGTGTAGACGGCCGGCACGTAGACGAGGCTGAGCACGGTCGAGGATAGAAGCCCGCCGACGACGGCGATGGCCATCGGCGCGCGGCTTTCCGCATCCGCGCCGATGCCGAGCGCGATCGGCGCCATGCCGGCGGCCATCGCGATGGATGTCATGACGATTGGCCGGGCCCGCTTGGTCGCGGCCTCGATGAGCGCCGTCTCGCGCGGGGTGCCGGAGCGGCGGGCGAGGATGGCGTATTCCACGAGGAGGATCGAGTTCTTCGCGGCGATACCCATGAGGAGGAGCACGCCGATCAGGACCGACACCGCGACCGACGAGCCGGTGAGATAGAGAAATCCGAAGGCGCCGCCGATCGACAGCGGGAGGGCGGTCAGGATCGTGATCGGCTGGAGGAAGGAATTGAAGAGGAGCACGAGCGTTCCGAACATCAGGAGGATGCCGACGGCGATCGCCGTGGTGAATCCCGAGAAGAGTTCGGCCATCCGCTTGGCGTCCCCTTGCGACCGTTCGTGGATGCCGGCGGGAAGATCGCGCATCGCCGGCAGCGCCTCGATCGCCGTTCGCGCCTCGCCGAGCGTGATGCCGTTGAGCTCGGCTTCCACCGACACCGTCCGCTCTCCGTCGACATGGCGGATGCTGGTCGGGCCGGCGCCGAAGGTGAAGCTTGCGATGGAGCCGAGCGGGACGGTGGCGACGCTGCCCCGGACGCTGAGGGAGGAGAGGATCGACAGGTCCCCCCGCGCGGCGTCGGACAGCGTCGGGACGACGTAGATCTGGCGGTCGCCGAGATTGTACTTGGCGAGCGCCCGATCGGCATCGCCGAGCGTGGCGATGTTGAGGAGCGAGGCGATCTCGGCCGAGGTGACGCCGACGCTCGCCATCTTCGCCTTGTCCGGCGTGATCACGAGTTCGGGCTTGGCGGCCGCGGCGTCGGAGACGGAATTGGAGAGGCCGGCCACCCCGCGCATCTCGCTCGCGAGCCGTGCCGCGGTCTCCGTCAGTCGCTCGCTGTCCTCGCCGACGAGGGAGATCTCGACCTTCGAGCCGGACTGCCCGTCCGCGCCGAACTGGATCCGTGCGCCGGGAATGTCGTCGAAGAGACGGGAGGATCGTGCCTCGAAAGCCTGCTGAGAGACGTCGCGCTCCTCGCGCGGCTTCAGATTGGCCGTCACCGTCGCCGTGACGACGCTGGAGGCCGAACCCATCCGCATCGGACCCATGCCGCCCTCCGTCGTCGCACCGATCGAGGCGAAGACGGAGGCAACCTCGGCTTGCGCGGCCAGCTTCTCGCTGACGGCCTTGGCGACGGCGTCGGTTTCGGCGAGCGTCGAGCCCGGCTGGAGTTCGATCGAGACGAGCGAGCGTCCGCGATCGGACGCGGTCATGAACTCGGTCGGCAGTTGCAGCGCGAGCAGGATCGAGCCGGCGAAGAAGCCGATGCCGAGCAGAACCGTCAGCCAGCGGAAGCGCAGGGCCTGTTTCAGGATGCGGACATAGAGGAAGACCCAGCCCGGCGTGTCGTCGTGGCGGTCCGCGCCGCTCGCCTTCACGAGGTAGGCGCCCATGAGCGGCGTCAGCGTGCGCGCCACGAGCAGCGAGAAGAGGACGGACACGCAGACCGCGATGGCGAAGGACACGAAGAGCTTGCCCGGAATGCCCGGCATGAAGGCGACGGGCACGAAGACCGCGACGATCGTCATCGTCGTCGCGACCACGGCGAGGCCGATCTCGTCGGCCGCCTCGATCGCGGCCTCGTAGGCGGACTTGCCGCTCTGGCGCATGTGCCGGACGATGTTCTCGATCTCCACGATCGCGTCGTCGACGAGGATGCCGACGACCAGCGACAGCGCGAGCAGGGTGATCGTGTTCAGCGAGAGGTCGAGCCAGGCCATGACCGCAAAGGTCGGGATCAGCGAGAGCGGCAGGGCGGTCGCCGAGACGAGCGTCGCGCGGATGTCGCGCAGGAACAGGAAGACGACAACGATGGCGAGCACCGCGCCGAACCAGAGCGCCTCGAAGGCGGCGTCGTAGCTCTCTTGGACGAAGGTCGAGGAGGAGGTGACCTCGGTGTACGTCGCGCCCGCATCGCCCGCGTCCAGCGCCGCGACCGCCGCGCGGGCGGCGTTCGTCACGGCGATCTGCGAGGAGCCCTTGGCGCTGAAGACGGAAAAGGCGACGACCTCGCGCCCGTCGAGCCGGGCCCGGCTGCGCGGCTCTTCCCAGCCGTCGACGATCTCGCCGAAGTCGGAAAGGCGCATCGACTGGCCGCCGGGAATGGCGATCGGCGTTCCCTTCAACGCGTCGATCGAATCGACGCGGCCGAGGGTGCGCACCGACTGCTCGGCCGCGCCGACGACCGTGCGCCCGCCGGACTGGTTGACGTTCTGGGCGGCCAGGGACCGCGAGATGTCGCCGACGGTGACGCCGAGCGCATTCAGCCGGTCGGGATCGAGCTTGACGAGGATGGCCCGCGACACGCCGCCGGACCGGGTGATCTTGGAGACGCCGTCGACGGCGAGGAGCGCCTTCGACACCTCGTTGTCGATCTTCCAGGAAAGATCGTCGGGGGCGAGGGCCGGCGCGTCGACGACATAGGTCAGGATCGCGATGTCGCCGACATCGACCCTGGCGACGAGCGGCGTCTCGGCCGCCTCCGGCAGGTCGCCCGCGATCGAATCCACCGCGTTGCGAACGTCGTCGGACGCCTGCATCAGGTCCGTGTCGAGCGTGAACTCGATCACGGTCGTCGAGGCGCCTTCGGAGATGGTGGAGGTCACGCTCTCGACGCCGGACAGCGTCTGCACCGCATTTTCCACGAAATCGGTGACCTGCGTCTCGATCTCCGTCGGCGATGCGCCGGTCTGGACGACCGTCACGGTGACCACCGGGAAGTCGATGTCCGGCATATTGTTGATGCGCAACTGCGCAAAGCCCCAGAGGCCCGCGAAGGCGAGCGTCAGAAAGAGGACGATCGTCGGGATCGGGTTCTTGATCGACCAGGCGGAGATGGCGTTCAACGCACCGTTTCCCTCTCCGACGCGCCGGCCTCGCTCCCGGCGGACTTCGAGACGATGCGCACCGTCGCGCCGTCGTTGAGGAAGCCCGCGCCGGACGTGACGACCCGTTCGCCGGGCGAGAGCGCGCCCTCGACCGCGACGCGATCGGGGCCGCGCGTGCCGACCGAGACCGGCGTCAGCGTCACCGCGAGGTCGTCGCCGACGACGAAGACGGCCGGGCGCCCCTCGCGGAAGGTCAGCGCGGACGAGGCGACCGTCGTCGCTTCGTCTCCCTTCGCAGACACGCCGGCCCGCACGAACATGCCCGCGCGCAGCCCCGCATCTTTCGGTAGGTCGATCCGCACCAGTCCCAGATGGGTCGTCGGATCAACGATCTCGGCGATCCCGGCGACCTTGGCGGCGATGGTCGCGCCGTTCGGGCCGGAGATTTCGGCGGCATCGCCGACGGAGATGCCGGACAGATATTGCTCCGGCAGCTTCACCGCCGCCTGGAGCCGGCCGTCGCGCTGGAGCCGGACGATCTCGGTGCCGGCCGCGACGATGGTGCCGAGAACCGCCGGCCGCGAGGACACGATGCCGGCGAAGGGCGCGCGCACGATCGTGCGGTCGATCTGCACCTCCAGGGTCTTCACGCTCGCCCGCGCCTGTTCCACGGCGGCGGCGCTCGTCTGCACGGCCGTCTCGCGCTGCTCGATCGTCTCGGCGGCGAGCGAGCCGGACCTGCCGAGGCGCTGGCCGCGTTCGTTCGCCGAAACCGCCGCGGCATAGCTCGCTTCGGCGCTGCGGAGCGCGGCCTGGCTCTGGGCGAGCTCGGCGTCGAGAAGGCTCGCGTCGAGACGCGCGATGACGTCGCCCGCCGCGACGCTCTGTCCCTCCTCGACCCGAACCTCCGTCAGGGCGAGACCTCCCACGGACGCGCCGACGCTCGCCTCCTGCCAGGGCTCGACGAGCCCGGTGCCCGACACGGTGGTGGCGACGCTCTCCCGGATCACGGCATCGGTGGTGACCGTCAGGCTCGCCCGCTCGGGCGCGGGCGGCACGGAGGCGGCGGCGTCCTCGGCGAAAGCCTCGCCGCAGGTCGCCGCGACGAGCGCGGCCAGCATCGCGGCGATGGTGAGAGGCAACATCGGCATGGCGGCAGCTCGGGCCTTCGTGAGAGGTCGGCCGGATCGCCGGCCGGAAAGATGGGGCGGAACCGGGTCGCCCGGAGGGTCGGACGCCCGGCCCCTTGCGTGCAGACTGGAGGTCGGATCACGCCAGGTTGACGAAGCCGATGCGATCGGCTCCGGCGGCGCCGTTCAGTGCGCCACGATCCGGATGTAAGCATTGCAAGCGGCGATGCGATGGCATCGTCGTGTCAATCTGTTGCGAAACGTTGCGGCGCGACAGGGTGGTGCCTTGCCGCAGCCGCCCCGAGCCCGCTTTGGCAAGAATCCGTCACGAAAAACCGCTCGCTGCTCTCCTCGCCATGCCCGATAACGCCAGGAGGAAAGGCAGTGACACCATGGACACCCGCAACAGGATTCTCGTCGTCGACGACGATCAGGAGATCCGCCGGCTGCTCGGGCGGTATCTCGAACAGCAGGGCTACCAGACCGTGCTCGCCGGCAGCCGCCGCGAGTTCGAGGCGCGCCTCGCCGAAAGCGAGGTGCAGGTCGTCGTGCTCGACGTCATGCTGCCGGACGGGTCCGGCCTCGACATCTGCCGGGACCTCCGGGACCGCCGCCCGGACCTCGGCATCATCCTTCTCACCGCCCTGAAGGAGGACGTCGACCGCATCATCGGCCTGGAGCTCGGCGCCGACGATTATCTCGGCAAGCCCTTCAACCCGCGCGAGCTCGTCGCACGCATCAAGGCGGTTCTGCGTCGCACCGGGGAGCGCCGAGCCGAGCCGGAGCCGGCAGCCGCGTCGGGCGCCTTTCGCTTCGACGGCTTCCACGTCGATCCGGTCCGGCGCAGCGTCGAGGCAGAGGACGGCTCGGCCGTCGAATTGACCGGGGCCGAGTTCGACCTTCTCCTGATCTTCCTCGAGCGACCCGGCCGCGTTCTGTCGCGCGACGTGCTGCTCGACCTCCTGCACGGACGCAGCATCGATCCCTTCGACCGCTCCGTCGACGTGACCATGAGCCGGCTTCGCCGCAAGCTCGGCGACGGCGGGGTCTTCCGCCTCTTCAAGACGGTGCGCAACGGCGGCTACCAGTTCGCCGCCAAGGTCGAGAAGATCGGGCCCGAGACATGAAGTCGCTCGGCGCGAGGCTGGTGCTGCTTCTCGTGGCGTCGATCGTCGGCGTCGCCGTGATCGCGGGCTTCATCACCTCGCGGATCGTCAGCCGATGGGACGACGGCAGCTTCGAGGCGAGCTTCGTGGAGCAGGCGCGTGCGATCACGGTGCTGACGGGCGGGTCCGCCGAGGCGGCGGCGCGAGCCGGATTGCCGGTCGGGCCGCGTCCGCCGAACGAGGGCTTGGAGCTCGACGACGGCGAGCGCCTCGACAGGGCCGCTCGCCGCATCGGCTATGACGGACATCTCCTCGTCGAGCGCACGCCCGCGGGGCGGCGTCTCGCCATTCCGATGCGCGAGGGCGCCTACGCCTTCATCCCCTTTCCCGGCCCGCCGCCGCGGCCGATCAATCCCCTGATCTTCTACATGGCGCTCCTGATCGTCGGCTCCGCCGCCATCGCGATCCTCGCCGTGCGCCGCATCATCGCGCCGTTGAAGCTGCTCGAACAGGCGATCGCCTCGGTCGGCCCGCATGGCGACATCCCGGAGATCGACGAGAAGGGCCCGGCCGAGGTCCGTGCGACGGCGGCGGCGCTCAACCGCCTGTCGGAGCGGCTGAAGCTCGCGATCGACAGCCGCATGCGGCTCGTCGCCGCCGCGGGCCACGATCTGCGCACGCCGATGACGCGGATGCGCCTGCGCGCCGAATTCCTGCCGGTGGAGGAACAGGAAACCTGGCTGAAGGATCTGGCCGAGCTCGACCGGATCGCCGACAGCGCCATCCGTCTCGTGCGCGAGGAGGCCGGCAGCGACGACGCCGTCGAAAGCTTTCCGCTCGACGCTCTTCTCGCCGAGATCGAAAGCGAGCTTGGCGAGATCGGGCGCAGCATCGAGAGGTCCGAGCCTCGACCCGCGCTTCCGGTGATGGGGCGGCGCTTTGGATTGAAGCGCGCCCTGCGCAATCTCATCGACAATGCCGCGACGCATGGCGGGGGCGCCCGCGTCGGTCTGCGCGCGGTCGACGGCATGGCGCTGATCGAGATCGAGGACGAGGGGCCGGGCATTCCCGAGGATCTTCTGTCCCGTGTCTTCGAACCCTTCTTCCGGGTCGACGCGGCAAGGCGTCAGGCCCATCCCGGCGCCGGGCTCGGCTTTGCCATCGCCCGCGAGATCGTCGATGCCGCCGGCGGATCGATCGACATCGCCAACAGGAGGGGCGGCGGACTGCGGCAGAGCGTGCGCCTGCCGCTGGCCTCGGCGAAGAACGGTCCGTCGGCCTGAACGGTTCAGCGCACGAGGTCGATCAGCCGACGGGCCGTGCCCGTCACGGCCATGGCCGCGGTGCCGGTGATGTCGGCCGTGCGGTGGAGAAGCGCCCGTCCGTACGGCACGATGCCGCCGACCGGGTCCGGCCCTTCGGCCAGGATCGGCACCGGGATCGCATCGGGCGCGGCGAGCTCCGCGACGTCGTAGATCCCGATCGTCCCCCTCGACACGTCGGGCCTGTCCGACGGTGGGAACCGGTGCGACGTGTCGAACGGCAGGTCCCGTTCGGTATCGCGGAGCGATGCGGACACGGACGAGGCCTGTCCGGCCGCCAGCCGGGGGACGCGGGGAAGGGCCGCGATCTCGACCGGTCGCGGCGTCGGCACGGCGACGGTGCGCGCCGGCGTTCGCGCCGGAGCGACGAACAGGCGCTCCGCCGCCGGTGCTGACCGATCCGGCGCCGTTCCGTGCGTTGCCGAGCGCGGGAAGGGCCCGGCGATCATGGGACCGGCGCTGTCGCGTTCGGCCCTTTGGACGGGTTCCGGCGGAACGAGGCTTTCCAGAAGACCGCCCGCCTGGACCGGGAGATCGTAGCGTGGCGGCAGGCCGGCGGTGCGCATGGGCTGCTGCGGCGTCGGCGCGATGGTGTCCGGCCCGGCTTCGACGCTCGGCAGGTGCTCGCGCAGGTCGAAGCCGTTGACCGAGGCCAGTTGGAGACCGGCCATCACGGTCGCGGACAGGAACGCCTGCGCGCCGATGCGCCGGGCCAAGGCAAGGATTCGGTGGCGTCCGGTCGGTTTCGTCGTCGTCATGGCCTGAAGTCCCTTCGATGGCGTCGAAGGAGACCTTGAGGGGCGGCGATGGCCGCATTCCGGCTCTGTGGTATCGTTCCATGACGATCGTGAAACGAAGTGTATCCGGGCTCTCCGGGCGACGCTTCCGGCGCGGTCGCGGCTTGCCGCCCGTCAGCCGCTCCGGAAGATCTCGACCGACGGCTTGGCGCGCAGCTGCAGATAGGTCGGGTCGAACTGGCCGACCGACTTCAGCTGCTCCCAGTTCAGGATCGTGACCGTCCGCCGCTCCACGGCGATGATGTTGTCGGTGCGCAGGTCCTGGAGGATGCGGTTCACGTGCACGACGCTGAGGCCGAGCGCATCGCCGAGTTCGGTCTGCGTCAGCGGCAGCTTGTAGCGGAACCCATCCGCGAGCCCGACGACGTCGAGCCGCAGAAGAAGCTCGCAGAAGAGATGCGCCACGCGCGCGCGCGCCGACATGCGGCCGATTCCGGTGATCTTGGCGCGGAACGTCGCTCCGTCGATCAGCGTCTCGCGCCAGAGCGCAGCGGTGATGCCCGGCCGCCTCTCCGAGAGCTCGCGCATCGCGGCATGGGGCACGAAGCCGAGCCGGCTGGGCACCACGGTCGCCACGCTGTGATCCATGATGTCGAGATGCAGGCTCTGGAGATCGGGCAGGTCGCCCGGAATGTTGAAGGCGAGGATCTGCCGCCGTCCGTCGGCGATCACCTTGTAGCGACAGGTGAGCCCGGACAGCACCATGCAGCACTGATGCGGGCGGTCGCCGTCACGCACCACGTCCTGGTCCGCGGGAAAGTCGCGGATCACCATCGGAAGCTGCTCGAAGGCGGCTTCGTCGTCGGGAGAAAGATCGATGATGCTCTTCAACCGCAGGATGACCGGCCTGAACGTCAGGGGGGTGACTCTGCTCAACACGTTCTCCTCGGCGGCGCGTAGACGGGCGGATCATGCAGTGAATCGGCCTTCCAAGCCGAAACGCGACGCGGGAAATGCTTGGCAAGGTTGGTCGAGAAAATCGAGCGGACAACTTTGTTTATACGGCGACGGCTAAAGATCTTCCGTTGTCGTCACGAGGTTGGCCGCCTTCTACGCGAAAACATTGCTGAGAAGGAAGATCACCGTCTTGATCATCGCGTAGATCACGCCGGACACCACGATCGTGGAGACGATCGAGGACAGGACGCCCGCGATCACCCAGACGCCGTCGCGTTCGAGAAGCCCGAGCGAGAAGAGGCAGATGCTCAAGGCCGGCAGCATGTTGCCGAGCGGGATCGGCAGGATCAGGATCGTCGCCATCAGGAGGCAGATGGCACCGATCGCATATTCCGCGGGCGGTCTGGCGATGGCGACGAGTCGTGGACGCAGGAGGCGTTCGGCGCGGGTGATCCAGGGCGCGGCGCGGGCGATCATCGCGGCGAAGTCGCTGCGCGACATCGAACGGTTGGCGATGATGCCGGGCAGCCAGGGCTTGCGGCCGAAGGCGAGCTGGGCGGCGAGAAAGACGAGGGGAGCACCGAGAATCGCGGACGTTCCAGGCGGAGTCGGGATCGCGTTCGGCATGGCGAAGATCAGCATCAGAGCGCCGAAGGCCCGGTCCTGCATGGCGGCGAGGAGGTCGGCGACCGAAACGCGCTCGCGCGTCGTGTCCGACGCGATGCCCATCAGGATGTCCGCGAGCGTCCGCTTCATCAGGTGCGGCGGCTCGACGAGAAGCGTCCCGTCCGGTGCTGCGGCGATCGCGACATCGCTCGTCGGCATCGGCTCGTCGCCATCCGGGCTCTGTTTCGCCAGCGGGTGGCCGATCGGTGGTATCATTCTGCCGCGTCCGCTTCCGTCATCCGTTCGGGGAGAGTGCCTTGAAAAGATGACCCTTTCGGCAAGAGCATGACCGAAAGGCCTCTCATAGCGAGAATTGCTGGCCCATTTCGACGACGCGGTTCGTCGGCAGCGAATAGAAGTCGGACATGTCGGCGGCGGAGATCGCCATGGAGATGTAGAGCTTGTCCTGCCAGAGCGGCATTCCGGACGTCGCGACCGGCCGGAAGGCGCGGCGGCTGAGGAAGAACGACGTCGACATGATCTCGAACTTCAGCCCTTTCTTCTTGGCGAGCGACAGCGCCTTCGGCACGTTCGGCTCCTCCATGTAGCCGAAGGTGAGCAACACCCGTGTGAACAGTTCCGATACCTCCTCCATCACGACGCGGTCGGCGGGGGCGACGCGCGGCACGTTCTCGACGCGGATCGTCATGATGATGTTGCGCTCGTGCAGGACGCCGTTGTGCTTCAGATTGTGCATCAGCGCGGAAGGCGCGGTTTCGGGATCGGACGTCAGGTAGACCGCCGTTCCCCGTGCGCGCATCGGCTTGGAGCGCTCCAGCATCCGCGTGAGGTCGTCGAGCGCGATGCTCTCGCGCCGCGCCTTGTCGTAGACGATCCGCGTGCCGCGCACCCACGTCCACATCAGGAAGGACAGGACGGCCGCGAGCGCGAGCGGGGCATAACCGCCGTCCAGAACCTTGAGGAGGTTCGATCCGAGGAAGATGAACTCGATGACGAGGAAGGGAATGATCGCCAGCGCCGACAGCCAGACCGACCACTTCCAGCACTTCCACAGGAAGAGGAAGGCGAGGATCGAGGTGATGACCATGTTGCCGGTCACTGCGATGCCGTAGGCGCTGGCCAGGCGCGCGGAGCTCTCGAAGGTCCAGACCAGCACCATCACGCCGATGAAGAGCATGGCGTTGACCTTCGGAATGTAGATCTGCCCGAACTGCCGCTCCGACGTGTGGCGCACTTCGAGGCGTGGCAGGAGGCCGAGTTGGATCGCCTGCTGGGTCAGCGAGAAGGCTCCGGTGATCACCGCCTGACTGGCGATGACCGTCGCCATCGTGGCGAGGATGACGAGCGGCAGCAGCGCCCAGTCCGGCGCCATCAGGTAGAAGGGGTTTTCCAGCGTCTCCGGCCGGGCGAGAATGAGGCTGCCCTGTCCGAGATAGTTGAGGGCGAGAGCCGGAAAGACCAGCCCGATCCATGCGACGCGGATCGGCTTGCGTCCGAAATGGCCCATGTCGGCATAGAGCGCTTCCGCGCCGGTGATGGCGAGGAAGACCGAGCCGATGATGATCAGCGCCATCCAGCCGTGATCGATCACGAAGGTGACCGCGTTCAGCGGGTTGAGCGCATGGAGGATGTCCGGACGGTCGCCGATGTGGAGGAGGCCGAGCAGACCCATGACGACGAACCAGACCAGCGTGATCGGCCCGAAATAGGTCGCGATCTGCCCGGTGCCCCGGCTCTGGACGAAGAACAGCGGGATGAGGATCGCCGTCGTGATCGGCAGGACCCAATCGTTCAGCGCAGGCGTCACGAGCTTCAGGCCCTCCACCGCGGAAAGGACCGAGATGGCCGGCGTGATCACGGCGTCGCCGTAGAAGAGCGAAGCGCCGATGATGCCGATGACGACCAGGAAGCTCTGCTTGCCCAGCGCCTTCTGCGTCAGCGCCAGGAGCGAGAGCGTGCCGCCTTCGCCGTTGTTGTCGGCGTTGAGGATGAGAAGAACGTATTTGACGGTGACGATCAGCGTCAGCGCCCAGATCAGCATCGAGACGACGCCGATCACCTCGGAATCGACGAGGCCGTCGGAGGCCGAATGGACGAGGGCCTCGCGGAGCGCATAGAGCGGACTCGTCCCGATATCGCCGTAGACGACGCCGATCGAACCGAGGAGCAGCGTCCAGAAGCCGCTCGGCGCATGCGAGGGATCTGGCCGAGCCGTCGGCTGTTCGATCCCGATCTGTGAGGACAAGTGGCAGGTCTCCGGCAGGGCCGCATCGCTCGGCACGGGGCCCGGTCAAGGGGTGCGGGGCCAACCTTATCACCGAAGCTGTCGCGACGGGCAGTCTGCCTAGCATAGTCGCCGCGGAACGGCTTGGCGACTGTTGTCGCGGTGCAACAACGACGCATCGCCGCAAGACGGGACGCGCCCCTTGCGGTCGCCCCGTCCGACAGCTCGGCGCCCCTCGCGCCGGGATCGTCGATCAGGCCGGGGATGCGGCTCCCTCGGCCCGGTTGTCGCCGGACACGCCCGTCCCCTTCGGATCGCCCGTCAGGCCCGACTCCGACGAGCCCGTCTTGTTCGTCTTGTCGCGGGATAGGAGTTTGAAGAAGAGCGGGATGAAGAAGATCGCGATGAACGTCGCCGCCAGCATGCCCCCGATGACGCCGGTGCCGATCGAATGGCGGCTTGCCGACCCCGCGCCGGTCGAGATCGCCAGCGGGACGACGCCGAGGATGAAGGCGAGCGAGGTCATGATGATCGGACGGAAGCGGAGCTTGGCGCCCTCGAGCGCCGCATCGTAGGCGCTGAGACCCTCCTCGCGCTTCATCACCGCGAACTCCACGATGAGGATCGCGTTCTTGGCGGCGAGTCCGACGAGCGTCACGAGCCCGATCTGGAAGTAGACGTCGTTCTCCAGCCCGCGCAGATAGATCGCGAGGAGCGCGCCCGCCATCGCGAAGGGCACCGCGAGGATCACCGCGATGGGCAGCGTCCATGTCTCGTATTGCGCGGCGAGGATCAGGAACACCATCAGGATGCCGAAGCCGATCGCGACGGCGCCGGTGCCGCCGGTCTGGATCTCCTGATAGGCCGAGCCCGTCCAGGCGATGTCGTAGCCCTCCGGCAGGCTGCCGGCGATCTCCTGCATGGCGGCGAGCGCCTGGCCCGAGGAGAAGCCGGGCGCCGGACCGCCGGACACCTTGGCGGCGGTGAAGGCGTTGAAGCGCTCGATCAGATCGGGGCCGACGACGCGCGTCACCTGGAGGAGGGAGTCCAGCGGGATCATCGAGCCCGAGGTCGACTGCACGAAGACGAATTTCAGGTCCTCCGGCTTCTCGCGGAACTGCGCCTCCGACTGGAGGCTGACCTGATAGTTGCGGCCGAGCAGCGTGAAGTCGTTGACGTAGAGGCTGCCGAAGGTCGCCTGCATGGTCGTGAAGATCTGCTCGATCGGCACGCCGAGCGCCTTGGCCTTCTCGCGGTCGACGTCGATCTTGTACTGCGGCACGCTCGCGGTGAACGTGGTGCGCACGCCCGCGAGTTCGGGTCGCTTGGCCGCTTCGGCGAGAAGCGCGTTCGTCGCCTCGATCAGCTGCTGCGTGCCGCCGCCGCCCCGGTCCTGGACGTAGAGGTCGAAGCCGCCCGTGGTGGAGAGGCCCTGGATCGGCGGCGGGTTGAAGGCGAGCACCATCGCGTCCCGCACGCCCGCATTGGCGCCGATGAAGGCGCCGGGCAGGTTGCGACCGTCCTGCTCGGGCTCGGTGCGCTCGCTCCAGTCCTTCAGCGTCACGAAGGCGACGCCCGAACTCGTCTTCTGCGAGCCCGAAAGGAGATCGAAGCCGGCGAAGGTCACCGCGTCCGCCACCGCGGGATTGGACCGGATGTTCGCGCTGACCGTCTGCATCGCCTCCGTGGTGCGTGCGAGCGACGCGGCCGGCGGAAGGATGGCGACGACGAAGTTCGAACCCTGGTCCTCGTCCGGCACCAGCGAGCCGGGCAGGGTGGCGAAGAGGTGATAGGTGCCGAAGGAGATGCCGGCGAAGAGGACCAGCGCCAGGATGGAATGGCGCATCAGGAAACCGACGCCCGCGCCGTAGCCGTTCGTCAGCTTGTCGAAGCCCCGGTTGAACCAGCGGAACGGCGCCCAGGGCTTGGAATGGGTGTTCTTGAGGATCAGCCCGCAGAGCGCCGGCGTCAGCGTCAGCGCGACGATGCCCGAAATCGTCACCGAGACCGCGATGGTCACGGCGAACTGCCGGTACATCGTGCCGGCGAGGCCGCCGAGGAAGGCGACGGGGATGAACACGGCGCACAGCACGAGCACGATCGCGATGACCGGGCTCGTCACCTCCGACATGGCCTTCGCCGTCGCGTCCTTCGGTGGCAGGCCCTCCGCCGTCATGATGCGCTCGACGTTCTCCAGGACCACGATCGCGTCGTCGACGACGATGCCGATGGCGAGAACGAGCGCGAAGAGCGTCAGGAGGTTGATCGAGAATCCGAGCGCCAGCAGCATGCCGAACGTTCCGATGATCGACACCGGCACCGCGATCATCGGGATCAGCGTCGCCCGGAAGCTCTGCAGGAACACGAAGACCACCACGAAGACGAGGACCATCGCCTCGATGAAGGTCTTCACGACCTCTTCGATCGAGGCGGTGATGAACTTCGTCGTGTCGTAGGGAATGGCGTAGGTGATGCCGTCGGGAAAGCTCTTCTGCAGCTCGTCCATCCGGGCGCGCACGCCCTCCAACGTCGCGAGCGCGTTGGCGCCGGGCTGGAGATAGATGCCGATCGGGACCGTGGACGCGCCGTTGTAGGTCGCGTTGAAGGCGTAGTCCTGCGCGCCGAGTTCCACCCGCGCCACGTCCTTGAGAAGCAGCGAGGCCGCGTTCGGGTTGGACCGCAGGATGATGTTCTCGAAGGCCTGCGCATCGGGGAGACGCCCGCCCGTCGTCACCGAATAGGTGAAGGCGAGGGGATCGGGATTGGGCTCGGCGCCGAACTGGCCGGCGGCGAACTGCGCGTTCTGCTCGCGGATCGCGGTCGCGACGTCGGTCGGCGTCAGATTGTACTGCGCGAGTTGGTCCGGCCGCAGCCAGATCCGCATGGAATAGTCGCGCTGGCCGAAGAGCTGGGCGTCGCCGATGCCGGACGCGCGCTTCAGTTCGTCGAGGACGTAGAGGAGCGCGTAGTTCGACACGTAGGTCGCGTCGTAGCGCGGGTCCGCCGAGGTCATCGTCAGGACCGCGAGGATCGACGAGGAGCGCTTGGTGACCGTCACGCCGAGGCGCTGGACCTCCGAGGGGAGCGAGGACACCGCCTGCTGGACGCGGTTGTTGACGTCGATCGTCGCCTGATCGGGATCGGTGCCGCTCGCGAAGGTGACGGTCACCGAAGCGGTGCCCGACGAGGAGTTCGTCGACTGCATGTAGATCATGTTCTCGACGCCGTTGATCTGCTCTTCGAGCGGCGCGGACACGGTCTGGGCGAGGGTTTCGGCGCTGGCGCCGGGATAGGCGGCGGCCACCACAACCTCGGGCGGCACGAGCTCGGGATATTGCTCGATCGGCAGGGCCCGCATGCCCATGATGCCGGCGAGGAAGATCACGATCGAGATGACGGAGGCGAAGACCGGCCGATCGACGAAGAAGCGCGAATTCACTTTGCGCCCTCCGACGTCGTGCCACCGGCCTTCGGGGACGATGCTCCCCCGGCGGGGGCGTCCGCGGCCCCGGTGCCCGCACCGCCCGCAGCCGGTGCCTGTTCGGACGAGCCGGCGGGCGTCGCCGCGTTCGCCGGAACCGAGGGCGCCGCGGCCGTCGCGGCCTCCGGGGCGGCGGGCGTCACCGGCGCGTTCGGGCGCACCTTGACCACGCCGACCGTGACGATGCGATCGCCCGACTTCAGCCCGTCCGACACGACGATCTGGTCGCCCATCTCGGTGCCGGTCCGGATCGGCCGAACCTCCGCGACGTTCTCGCCGTTCACGGTGTAGACGAAGGCGCCCTGCGGCCCCTGCATCAGCGCCATGGTTGGGATCGAGACGGCGTCTTCCAGCGTCAGGCCGCTGACGCTGACGCGAACGAACTGGCCCGGCAGCAGCCGGTTGTCGGGATTGTCGAGCACCGCGCGCGACAGGATCGTGCCCGTCTCGGTGTCGATCGAGGACGAGGTGAAGTCGATCGTGCCTTTGACCGGATAGGTCGTGCCGTCGCCGAAGGAGACTTCCACGACGAGGTCGTTGCGCGTGCCGGTGGCGGTGCCGCCTTCGACGAGACGCCGGATCGCGGCCGCTTCCGTGTCGGCGGCCGAGAAGTTGACGTAGATCGGGTCGAGCTGGCTGATGCGGGTGAGCAGCGTGTTGGCCGAGACGAGGCTTCCCTCCGGCACCTGCTCCAGGCTCGTGATGCCGCCGACCGGCGCGTTCACGGTCGCATAGGTCAGCGACAGGCGTGCGGTCTGCAGCGTCGCCTCGGCCGCCTCGACCTGTGCTTCGGCGAGTTCGCGGGCCGATGTGGCATCGTCGAGCGTCGCCTCCGAGGCGGCGCCCCGCTGGGTCAGCGTCTGCTGACGCTCCTCCGTCCGCCGCGCCTGGCTGAGCCGGGCCTCGGATTGCGCCAGCTGCGCTTGCGCAAGCGCGACCTCGGCCTCGAATTCACGCGGGTCGATGCGGAACAGCACCTGGTTCGGCTGGACGCGCGATCCCTCCTCGAAGCTGCGCTGGAGGAGGATTCCGCCGACGCGGGCCCGCACCTCGACCTCCCTCGAGGCCACGACCCGGCCAGCATATTCGTAGGTGATCGGCAGAGATTTGGCCTCGATCGTCTCGACCGTCACGGCGGGCGGCGGCGGCGCGGCTCCGCCCGGCGCCTGCGCGAAGGCCGCGCCGGAAAGGACGGCCAGGATCGTCGCGGACACAGCGAGAGGCAGGGACTTCATCATCGTCATGGGGCGATCCGCGACCGGAAAGGAAGGTGGACTGTCGTTGTGAGAAGCCATACGTACAAGTCTGTATGTAAGCAAGGAGCCGTCGTTGTCCCGTCACACGAAGGAGGAGGCCGCGGCGACGCGCGATGCGATCATCGATGCGGCCGAGCGGCTCTTCGACGAGAACGGCGTCGCCAGAACGTCCCTGGAAGCCGTTGCGCGGGCAGCGAAAGTCACGCGCGGCGCGATCTACTGGCACTTTCGGGACAAGACCGATCTCTTCCGGGCGATGCAGGCGCGCGCGCGCCTGCCCCAGGAGCAATTTTTCGAGAGCCGGGCGATCGATCTGGAGGAGCGCAGTCTGGATGCGCTCCGGGAGGCGACGACCGGCATGATGCAACGCTTCGTCGGCGACGCGCGCGCGCGGCGCGTCTACGGCATCATTCTCTTCCGCTGCGAGTATGTCGGCGCGCTCGGCGCCGATCTCCTGCGTTGCGAGGCCGACGACCGCATGCTCGCCGTCATCCGCCAGGTCTTCCGCCGCGCCGAGGAGACGGGAGCCCTCGGGCCGCGCTGGCCGGCCGAGCGCGCCGCGGACGCCTATGTCTGCATGCTCGTCGGCATCTTCTCGGAATGGCTGCGGCGGGGCGGCGAGATGGACATGATCGCGACCGCCGAGCCGATGCTGGACAGCCTCTTCGCCGGCTTCCGGACCTGATCCGCCAATCGACGCGAGCGCGCCTCTCGGCGTCCCGCCCCGGTCAGGCCACGCGTCGTCCCTCGCGGTAGACCTCGGCGACGACGGGAGTCTCGCCCGCGACCGGACGGACCCGCACGAGATCGGCGCGCAGTCCTTGCGCGATCGCGCCTCGGTCGAGCAGGCCGACCGCCTCGGCGGGGTTGCGGGTGACGAGGCGAACGGCCGCCGGCAGGGTCGCGAGGCCGCTGTCGCTCATCTGGAACACCGCCTGGACGAGGCTGAAGGGCACGTAGTCCGAGGACAGGATGTCGAGGACCCCGGCGCGCAAAAGCGCCGCGGCCGAGATGTTGCCGGAATGCGAGCCGCCCCGCACGACGTTCGGCGCGCCCATCAGAACCTGCAGCCCGGCCTCGTGCGAGGCGCGGGCGGCGTCGAGCGTGGTCGGGAACTCCGCGAGCGCGACGCCGAGCGACTTCGATTCCTCGACATGAGCCAGCGTCGCGTCGTCGTGGCTCGCCAAGGGAATGCCGAGACCGCGGCAACGGGCGGAGATGACGGCGCGGTTGTCCGGCGCATGGCGTTCCGATTCCGCGATCCGCACGGCGCAGAAGGCCTCGAACTCGGCCTCGCTGAAGCGGAACTTGGCGATGTGGTAGGCCCGGTAGGCCGAGATGTCGACGAACTGCCGCTGCCCCGGCGCGTGATCCATCAGGGACACGAGGCGCAGCAGCGGATTGGCTTCCATCCGGGCGAAGCCCTCCGAGGCGCTCGCGGCCGAGACCTCGCAGCGCAGGTGGATGAAATGGTCCGCGCGCAACCGTCCGGCCGCCTTCGCCGCGACGATCGTCTCGCCCATCTCGCGCATGTCGTCGAGGCCGATGTCGGCCGTCTCCTCCATGCCGACGCGCAGCGCATCGAAGACCGTCGTGATCCCCGAGGCCGCGATCTGCGCATCGTGCGCCTGGAGCGCCGCCGTCTTGTCCCAGCGCACGCGGGGACGCGGCAGGTAGTGGCCCTCGATGTGATCGGTGTGGAGTTCGACCAGTCCCGGCATCAGCACGTCGCCGCCCAGATCCTCGCCCCGTCCCGCACGCCCGGAGCCGATGGCCGCGATCCGTCCGTCCCGCAGCACGAGATGGCCCGCGACGACCTCGTCGGAAAGGACGAGCCGCGCGTTGTCGAGGATGCGCTCCGCGGTCATGCCGCCGGCCGGCCGCCGAAGTGGTGCAGCGAGTGGACGCGGAACGGCGCCCCCGGCTCGGGCTCGACGAAGAGCGCGAGACTGTCGATCGACAGCGGCGCACCGTCGAAGGAGGCGAAGCGCTCCGCGAGAAGCGTCGAGACGCGGGTGCGCTCCTCTTCCGGAACCGGTCCCGTCAGCGTCATGTGGAACTGGAAGTCGTCGAGGACGTGTGGATAGCCGAAGGCGGCAAGGTTGGCCTTCTGGCGCTCGGTGAGAGTGTCGGGCTTGCGGCGGGCGATCTCGGCCGCGTCGAGGGGCGCGCGCATCGGTTCGAACGCATCGAGCAGCGAGGCTTCGAGATCGGCGAGCGCGCCGCTCCGGGCAGCGGGCACCAGCGCGAAGAAGCGGCCGAGACCGGCCAGTTCCATCTCGGGCAGCGTCACGGTCCGGCGCGAGGCGCAGAAGTCGGCGAGCCGCGCATCCACGTCCTCCAGATCGAAACCTTCGGCGAGCCGGAACGGCGCGCGCATCGTGGCGTGGAAGCCGTAGCGGGCGGGCTCGGCGACGATCGGGTCGATCGCCGGATCGGCCTCCCGCGTCGGCTCGCCGGAAAAGGCGTCCCGGCCCAGCCAGAGCGCCGCGGTTCTCGTCAACGGCGCCCCGGCGGGCGGCGTCGCATAGATGGCAACGCGCATGTCAGGCGATCCGGCAGCGGAGGGAAGGACGGTGGAAGGCGTTCGGCATCGCGGTCGCTCGTCGAGAATGGGTCGCAACTGCTCTAGGCGAAGCGGATGCCGAGGGCAAACCGAACGGTTCGATCGAGAATGCCGCGGGGCGATCATCCCTGCCTCGGCGCTGCAGGTCTCTAGCGGACCTTCCGGGATCGAAACGGGACAGGGTCACGGGAAGATCGGGTTCGACCAGGCCTGCCGGCCCGCCGCGTCGACGACCATCACGCGGCACCAGTCCCCGAGAAAGCGTTCGAGCGGCAGGTCCGCCTCGGTCATGCCGGCGGCGCCCCGGAAGGCCGCGCGCGAGCCGCGCCCGACGATGCAGGCGGAAGATACGGGCGAGGAGCGCACGCGCAGCGTCTCGCCCTCGATGGCGATGTCCTCGATCTCGGGGCCGCGCGAGGAGTAGAAATGGCCGCGCTTCATGGCGTCCAGCAGGGCGTCCGGCGTGTTCGCCTCCGCCTTCACCATCATCCAGCCGCCGAACATGTCGTCGATCTTGAAATGCGCGTCGTCGGCCGCGTAGCCGGTGAGCCGATGGCCTTCGTTGAGGAGCGCGTCGAGAAGCGCGGTCCCGTCGCCGCGCACGGTCTCGATGTCGCATCCCGTGTTGTAGATCTCGACCGCATGGGCGATGCCGGCGAGCGCCCGCCCGTCCTCGATCGACAGCGACGACCATTGGGGATGCGCGATGCCGACGAAGGCGCCGGCCAGGGCCGCGCGCCGCGCGATGTCCTCGCCGCGCTCTCCCTCGCCGAGCGGCGCGAAATCGCCGGGCAGTCCGCAGGCGAGGATGTGCCAGGGTTCCTTCTGGCTGTTCTCCGGCGCGTGGAGCTCCGCGCCGAGGATCGTCGTGAAGCCTTCGCCGCGGAAGGGTTCGGTGTCGACGACGGGATAGCCGTAGCGCTCCAGGAAGTGGTCGGAGAGACAGAGAAAGTCGTAGCCCTTCTCGGCATAGGCCCGGCAGACGAAGTCCGGCGTCAGCGCCCCGTCGGACCGGTTCGAATGGGTGTGGATGTTCCCCTTGAAGAAGCGGCCGGGGGACTGGAAGGCGGCAAGACCCATGTCGAACCTCGAGGTTGCGATGCAGCGCAGGAGAATAGGGCCGGGACGCGACAGGGCCAAGTCGGACGCGACGCAAAGCCCGATCGAGCGATCCCGCGAACGCGTCTCCCGTCACCGTGTGTTGACGCCCCTGCGATCAGTTCGTAAGCAAGAGCTGTCGGATTGGGCACCCGGCGGGAGAGAGCGCTTGAGTTCATCCGTTGCAGCTATGGCTCCAGCCGGAGCCGACGATGCCGTGCGCCAGCGTCTGGAGCGCTTGAAGAGCGGTCTCCAGGATGGCCTGATCGGCTGCGAGATCTTGGTCGAACGCCTTCTGATCGGCCTTCTCTCGGGCGGCCATCTCCTCGTGGAGGGCATGCCGGGCCTTGCCAAGACGCGCGCCGTGAAGCGCCTGTCGGAAGGGCTGGAGGCGAGCTTCCACCGCGTCCAGTGCACGCCCGACCTGATGCCGGCCGACATTACGGGAACACCGGTCTTCCAGCCCGCCAAGGGCACGTTCGAGTTCTCGCCCGGCCCGGTCTTCGCCTCGCTCGTTCTCGTCGACGAGATCAACCGCGCCCCGCCCAAGGTCCAGTCCGCGCTGCTCGAAGCCATGGCCGAACGGCAGGTGACGGCGGGCGGCGAGACCCACGCCTTGCCCGATCCCTTCATGGTCGTGGCGACGCAGAACCCGATCGAGCAGGAGGGCACGTTTCCGCTGCCCGAGGCCCAGCTGGACCGTTTCCTGATGCACGTCGTCGTCGGCTTGCCCAACGCGGCCGCCGAGCGCCGGATCCTCGATCTCGTCGAGGCCGAGACGGTATCCCATACCGGCGCGATGGCGACGAAGCTGACCCTTTCCGAGGTGCGCGCGGCGCGCGACGCGGCGATGCGCGTGCATCTGTCTCCGGCGCTGAAGGATTTCATCGTGCGCCTCGTCACCGCGCCGCGCGATGCCGATCCGGCTTCCGAGATCGGCCGCGCGATCGAGCATCCGCCCAGCCCGCGCGGCACGCTGGCGCTCGCCGCGAGCGCCAAGGCCCGCGCCTATCTCCACGGGCGCGACTTCGCGATCCCCGAGGACGTCGCCGATCTCGCCGCCGACGTGCTGGCGCATCGCACGCTCCTCACCTGGCGCGCGAGCGCGGACGGCGCGACGCCGCGCGGCGTGATCGCCACGCTCCTGTCCCAGGTCTCGCCCCTCTGAGCCGGGTGGATCCGTCATGAGCGCCGCGCTGCAGGGAACGGACGGAACGAGCCTTTCGACCGACCATCTCCTCGGCATCCGCCATCTCGTGGGCACGGGCGAACCCGGCGCCAACGCGCGCACCATGATGCTGCCCGGCGGCATCGTCACGCGCCGGCGCGGCCGGGGGCTCGAGACCGACGACATCCGTCCCTTCGCCTATGGCGACGACATCCGGCACATCGACCGCAACACCACCGCGCGCACCGGCGAGCTTCATGTCCGCAGCTTTCGCGACGAGCGCGAGCGCTCGGTCCTGCTCGTCGCCGACTTTCGCCCCGCCATGCTGTTCGGCACGCGCCGCGCCTTTCGCTCGGTCGCGGCGGCCGAAGCCCTGACGCTCGCCGGCTGGCGGATCGCCGGGCAGGGCGGGCGCGTCGGCGTCTTCGCGCGGGCCGGCTCCGAGACCTTCTTCCACCGCCCCGGCTCGGGCGACCGGTCGATGAAGGCCGTCGCCGGGCGTCTGGCCGCCGCGCATGCCGCGGCCCTGGCGATGCGCGGCACCGAGGACCCGCCACTGTCCGACATCCTGGAATCCGCCGCCCGCACGCTGCCGCACGATGGAACGCTCCTTCTCGCCTCCGCCCTCGACCGGCCGGGCGAGGATTTCGATGCCGTGGTGCGCGATCTCGTCCACCGCGCCGCGCTCGACGTGTTCCTGACCGTCGACGCCTTCGAGCGCGCGCCGGTCCCCGGCACGTATCCCTACCTGTCCTCCGGAGGCCGCAAGGCGTCGGGCGAGGTCAAGGACAGCCGGATCGCTGCCGACATCGACGCCCGAACCCGGCGCATCGAGCGGCTGGGCGGCCGCGCGCTCGTTCTCGACGCGTCGCTGGAGACGCTTTCGCTCGCCGGACTCATCGAGATCTTCGATGCAAGACGCCGATAAGATCCTCGAGGCCCTTCGGCCGGCCCATCTGCCGCCGGCCGCGCTCGGCTTCGGCTTTGGCGACGTCGCGCTCCCCGTGGCGATCGGGCTCCTCCTGGCGCTGTTGGCAGCGCTCGCCTGGCCGCGGCGCATCCGAGGACGCGCGCGCGTGTCGGCCAGCGCGCTCGCCGAGCTCCGCCGCGCGCGTGCCCTGCCGCCGGCGGAGGCGCAGCTCGTGCAGGCGCGGCTCCTGCGCCGCGTCGTCGCCGCGCAGGACGGCAAGGCGGCCGCCGAACTGCGGGGCGATGCCTTCGCGGCCCATCTCGACCGAAGCTTTTCGACCGATTTCTTCACGACGGGCGCCGGCCGATCCCTCGCGACCGGGCTCTACGCGCCGGACGATGCCGGAGCCGCAGAGGCCGTCTCCGTCCAGCTCGAACGGCTGTTCGCCGGCGTGAAGGCCTGACGCCATGCCGAGCCTCGCCGCCTTCGACTTCGCCTGGCCCTTCGTCTTTCTCGCGCTGCCGCTGCCCTTTGTCGTCATGCGCTTCGTCACGCCGGCCGGCGAGGCGGGCGGCGCGCTCCGCGTGCCGGAGACGATCGCGGCGGGCTTTTCCGACGGCCATGCCGTCCTGTCGGCCGAGAAGCGCCGTCTGGCGCTGTCCTGGCTCCTCTGGGCGCTGCTCGTTCTGGCCCTGGCCGGCCCGCGCACGGTCACCGCCGCGCCGGCTGCGCCCGCGACCGGCCGCGACATCGTCCTGTCCCTCGATGTCTCCGGCTCGATGGAACGTCCCGACTTCGAGATGAACGGCGAGAAGCGCCGCCGCATGGACGTCCTGAAGACGCTGGCGCGCGCCTTCGTCGTGGGCCGCGCCGGCGACCGCGTCGGACTGGTGGTCTTCGGCGAGCGGGCCTTCGTCGCCGCGCCCCTGTCCTTCGACGTGGAGGCGGTGGCCAAGGTGGTGGACTCGATCGATGTCGGGCTCGCCGGCCGCTCCACCGCGATCGGGGAGGGGCTCGGCCTTGCCCTGAAGAAGCTCTCCGACAGCGGCGCGACATCGAAGGTCGTCGTGCTCCTGTCGGACGGCGCGCAGAATGCCGGCACGGTGCAGCCGGGCTCGGCGGCGGCGCTCGCCAAGTCGCTCGGCGTGCGCGTCGACACGATCTCGATGGGGCCGATCGATCTGTCGGAGGGCGAGCGCGGCGACGAGGGCGTCGATTCGCAGACGCTCGCCACGATCGCGGCCGAGGCCGGCGGCGCGGCCTTCCGCGCCCGCACGACCGAGGAGCTGAAAAGCGTCATGGATGCGATCGACGCGCTGGAGACGAGCCCGAGCGAGGCGCCGCCGACGATCGTTCATCGCAGCCTCTGGCCCTTTCCAGGCGCGCTCGCACTGCTCGTCGCCGGGATCATGATGCTTGGGCGGAGGCGGATCGGATGATCGACGTCGCCGGCATCGGGCTGCTGCGCCCCTGGTTCCTCCTCGCCCTGCCGCTGGTGGTGGTGCTCGGGTTTCTCGCCGCACGCCGCGTCTCGGCGCTCGGCGGCTGGACGCGGGTGGTCGAACCCCGGCTCCTCGACGCCATGGCGCGGCGCGGCGGGGTCGTCGCCGGGCGCGGACGGCGCAACCTCGTGCTCGCCGCTCTCGGCCTCCTCCTCGCCGTCGCCCTGGTGGGTCCGGCCGTCGAGCGCCCCGCAACCGAGAGCTTCCGCAATCTCGACGGCACGGTCGTCGTCTTCGACCTGTCGAAATCGGTGACGGAAGCGAAGAATTTCGAGGTCGCGCGCGCCGCCGCGCAGGATGCTCTGGCGGCCTCCGGCACACGGCAGGCCGCCCTCGTCGTCTTCGCCGGCGAGCCGTTCATCGGCAGCCCGTTCACCTCCGACCATGCGGCTCTCTCGCGCACGATCTTCGGCCTCGACCGCGCCACGGTCCCGGTTCCGGGCTCGCGCCCGGCGTTGGCGCTCGACCTCGCGCTCGAGATGCTGCAAGGCGCCGGGATCGTCGCGGGCGACATCCTGCTCGTCTCCGACGGCGGCACGTTCGGCGAGGACACCCGGGCGAGCGCTGCGCGCATCGCCGAGGCCGGCTTTCGGATCGACACGCTCTACACCGAATCGGCCATCGGCCGAGACGGCAATCCCGGCGAACTGGCGGCCCTGGCGGCTCTGTCCGGCGGCGTCTCGGGCGATGCCTCGGACGCCTCGGCCGTCGCAGCCGCCCTTGCCGACAATGCCGCCCAGCGCATCGGAGCCAGCGACTTTCGGGCGCTCGCCTGGGTGGATCTCGGGCCGTTCCTGCTCCTCGCCGCCTGCATTCCGGCCCTGATGCTCTTCCGGAGGACCGCATGACCGCCCGTCTCGCCCTCGTCGGGGCCCTCATCGCAGCCGTTCTCGTCCTCGGCGCTTTCGGCACGGGCCGTGAAAGCGTGGCGCGGAGTCTCGTCGCGGTCGGGCTTCCCGGCTGGGCTTCCGGCCTCAGCGCCGATCCCGCCCTGTCCGGCTACGCGGCGCTGTCCGCGGGCGACTTCGCCCGCGCCGCTCGTCTGCTTGACGGGCGCGAGGATGCCGTCTCCGCCTACAACCGCGCCGAAGCCCTCGCGCGGACCGGACGGATGGAAGAGGCGATCGCGGCCTATGACCAGGTTCTCGCCTCGCATCGCGTGACGCGCTCGCTGGTGGCCGATGCCGGCGCCAACCGCCAGCTTCTCCTCGCCTTCACCAGCATCCAGCCGCAGACGGGCGGGCGGGCGAAGACCAATGCGGCGGCCTTCGGCGAGAAGGACCGCTCCTCGGGCGACCCGAACGACAGCGGCAAGGAAACCGCCACCTCCGGCGCGGGGCGGGCGGGCGACAAGGAATCCTCCTCGCAGGCGAAGGCGCCGGGCGGCAGCCGCGTCGCGCGTCTCGGCACGTCGCGGCAGGGCGAGGAGTCCGGCATCGGCGATGCCCGCGGCTCGGCCGGCGATGCCGGCGGAGCCGGGCGGTCCGGCGGGCAGGCGAGCGCGGCGGCCATCACCATGGCCGAGATGCAGCGCAATGTGCAGAAGCGCCTCGAGCAGCGCTCCGTGCCCGCGACGCGGCAATGGCTGAAGACCATCGTCGACGATCCCGGTGCCTTCCTGAAGGTCCAGCTCGTCGCGGAGCTCGAACGACGCAAGCGCGAGGGGCTCGCCCTCGATCCCATGGCCGATACGTGGTGACCGCGATGCGCCTCGCCCGGCTCCTCCTCCTGGTTCTCCTCGCCTCCGGTCTGTGCGCGAGCCTTGCCCGTGCCGGCGACCGCCCGCCGGAGGCCTTCGGCGAAGTGACGTTCGAGATGCCGGACGGCGGCGCCTATGCGCAGGAGATGATCACCATGGTGGTCCGCTTCTACTTCAAGGCGCGCGCGACGACCGAAGCCATGGAGCAGCCCGATCTGGCCGAACTCGGATGGACGCAGCTCGGCCGGGACACCTGGGCCCCGACGACCATCGGCAGCGTCAAATGGTTCGGCGTCACCCGTCGGATCGCGGTCTTCGCGCCCGAGGCCAAGACCTACGAGATCCCGCCCTTCGTCCATCACGTCACGCTGATCGATGCCGAGGACAAGCGCTGGAAGGTGGATGCCGTCTCCAAGCCCGTCCAACTGACGATCCGCAAATGGACCGGCCGCACCGATGGTCCCGAAGACGAGGACACCTGGTGGCTCCCCGCGCGCTCGATCGAGATCCGCGACAGCTGGACCGTCGATCCCGCGACGCTGAAGGCCGGTCAGGCGACACGCCGGCGCCTGGAGGTGACGGCGGTCGGAACGATCGCCGAGCAGTTGCCGCCGGCCATCGACACGCAGTCGCCGGGCCTCGTGATCTTTCCAGGTCCCGTCGAGCGACGGACCGAGATCGTCGACGGCATGCCCGTCGCCCAGGCCGTCTACACCTACGACATCCGGCCGCACACCGGCGATCCCGTGATCCTGCGCGAAGTGCTCGTGCCCTGGTTCGACGTCGCCGCGCGCCAGATGCGCCAGGCGATCGTGCCCGGCGCCAATGTCGGCGAGGGCATGGTCGTCCCGGGCCAGCCAACCTCCGATCTCGAAGCCGCGATCGGACCGCGCGGCCGCCTCGCAATCTCGCTGGGGGCCGGCATCGCCGCTTTCGCGCTCGGCGCGGCCATCCTTCTCGCGCCCGGCCGGCGGGACCGCGAACCGGTTCCGCGGCGCTTGTCCGAGACGCTCCGCCGCCTGCGCCGCCTCGTGCCGCTCTACCTGGCCGATTGGAGCGGCAAGCCGCCCGCCTTGCGCGCGGCGGTCCATCGCCTGGCGCTGGAGGACGGGGAACTCGGTCGTCGCTGGTTGGCCGATCCGGCGGTGACGGCGGCGATGGCCGCGGTCGATGCCGGTCTGTTCGGCGGGCGAGGGGACGGCACGGTGCCGCCCGCGGTCGCGGGTCGCCTGACCGACCGCGTCGTCGAAGCGCGCCGCCGGGTGTTCCGCGAGGCCGCGCGCCCGGCCGAACCCTCCCTCGCGGCGGATGCTTTCGGCCGTTGACCCGGTCCCGCCGGACGGCGGGTCCCGGTGGGCCGGCCGGACTTGCAAGCCGCCATCGAAGCCTTAATCTGCGCTTAATCCTTATCGATGGATGGGACGGCGTCCTCGTTGTGCGGCGCGAGACGAGGCGGCCCCGATGAGCAGTTCCCAGTCCTACACCCTGCGCGGCCAGATCCGGGCGTTGGAGACGACGACGCAGGTGACGCTGGCGGTGCTGGCTCTGGCGAGCGGCGTCTTCACCTATCTCGGCGTGCGCGAGCTTCTCGACGGATCGGCGACGACGGTCTTCTTCGGCGCGGTGATCTACTCCACCTCCGTCTCCGTCGCGATCTACGCCTTCTGGTCCTACCTCCTGCGCTTCATGCCGCATGTGCGCCAGCCGGGCAGCCGGCGGCTTCTCTATGTCGCGATGGCGATGGGCGCCTGCTTCATCATGGCCATGTCGTCCTGGCTGAACGCGGCGGCGCTCGCCGGTTCGGCCGCGCTCGAACAGCATCTCGCCAACACGACCGAGGACTACCAGCAGAAGTTCAACGCCGCCCACGAGAACGCGCTCGCCTCGCAGAGCCTGCTGCCCGACCTCCAGCTCGCCTCGCAGCGCTTTTCGGGCCTCGCTGACGTCGAGCGCCGCTCCGGCGCTCTGACGGGCACGTCGGGTTCGGGCACCGTGGTGCAACTCCTGTCGCAGATGTCCGCGCAGCTCGGCAGCCTCCAAGCCGAGGTCGAAGGCTCCCGGACGGCGATCGATACGATCTTCGGCGATGGCGGCAAGCGCCTGTCCACCATGCGCGAGCTCGTCTCCTCCGGCGGGCCGATCGCCGAGCGATCGAACGCCTATGCGGAGGAGGCGGTCCAGCTCTCCGGACTGATCACGGCGCTCCAGCAGACCTCCGTCGCACCGGCGGTGAAGCGCGCCGCCGCCGATCTCGGCCAGACCTTCATCGCGCCCGTCGCCGATGGCACGGACGCCGAATTGCAGAACCGGCAGAGCGAGGTCGTGGGCCGCGTCGAGGCCGCGGTGAAGGCGCAGAGCGTGGCGCTGGCTGCCGCCGCCGACGAGATTCTGGCGCGCCCCGTCGTCGAGCCCCTGCGCTTCACACCGATATCGGCGCCGGAAGCCGTGATCCGCTATGCCCGCGACTTCCTGCCGTCCTGGGCGGGCGCCATCGCGATCGATCTCATTCCGGGCGTTCTCATCTTCATCCTGTGCATCGTCCAGGAGGTCATCCGCCGCGAGGACGGCGAGGAGATGGGCGAGGCCGAGATGAGCACGGCGGACCTCATGCGGGCGCTGCGCATCCGCGAGAAGCTGCGCGTCGCCGAAGCCGGAACGCGCGATGCGCAGGACGAGGAGTCGGGTGAGATCGTCGTCGGCGCAGCGGGAACCGGCGCCGAGATCGTGCAGCGCAACGATCCCGTCGCGCCGTTTCCGAAGACGGCGCTGCGCTGAACCCGCAATGCCATGAGGCGCTGGAGGCGGTGAGACGATGATCGAAAGCGACCTTGCGCCCGGCCGGTTCGAGCGCCTGATGCGGAGCATCCCGGACGGAACCGTGCTCCGGGTCGTCTTTTCCGGGCTTTTCGCCATGGCCATCGGCGTGCTCGTCCTCGACTATCGCGACCTTGCTCTGGCGGGCATGTCCGACGAGCGGCTGTCGCGCACCGAACCGATGACGCTACCCCGGCCCGTGCCGGGCGATCAGGTCCGCCCCTATCTGCCACGCACGATCCCGGTCGGGCCGGATCGCGGCGAGCCCGTTCTGCCGGGCTTCGACGGGCCGGTCGACAGCGCCGCCATGGCCGAGCCGATGCGCTTCGTCGATGCCGGCGGCGGGGTGCTGACCGCGCTCGGCCGCATCGAGCCGGGAACGGCCGAGGCGTTCGAACAGGCTCTCGATCGGCCCGGCGCGGCCATCCGGACCCTCGTCGTCCATTCGCCGGGCGGCTCGGTCGAGGATGCGATCGCCCTGTCGCGGCTGGTGCGCGAGCGCCGTCTCGACACGGTTGTGCCGGCGGACGGCTATTGCGCCTCCGCCTGTCCGTTGCTCTTCGCGGGCGGGCTCCAGCGCCGGGCCGGGTCGAACGCCTGGATCGGGGTGCATCAGGTCTATGCCGTCGACCTTCCCGGCGCCGCACCGGCGCGCGATCGGGACCGCTCGATCTCGCAGATCCAGGCGACGTCCGCCGAATGCCAGGAACTTCTCGCTGAAATGGGGGTCGATCCCGCCCTCTGGATCAAGGCGATGAAGACCGCGCCGGAGGACCTCTACGTCCTCACCGAATCGGATCTCACCGACCTCGACGTCGTCACGCCAGAACGGTTCGGCCCGCCGATGCCGATGCCGATGCCGATGCCCGGCAAGCCGCAGGCCTGAAGCGCGGGAGCGTCTCGCTCGACGGACCACGCCAACGTCCCGCGGGCCGTCCGGGATCTGCGGTGAGGGATAAGGCGCATTCAGGACCCGGGCACGCGACCGGATGATCGCGCCCGCGACGGGTCATTCGAGGCCCGACGCCGACGCGCCGACGATGCGCGTCGGATCGGCGCGGATCACGCCTCGCCCTCGGCCAGCCGGCCTTCTTGCTCCGCGTGACGCAGAGGTTAACGGCGGTGGACGAGAGAATCCCTCGTTCCAGGCGACGTCAGCTCGGCGCGTTCGCGTGTTCGGCGAGAATGTCGCGGATCCAGACGGAGAGCGAGGCGACGGCCGGCGCTCGGTAGAGTTCGATCTCGTTCAGCGTCTCGTGCCGCGCTCCGGCGACGATCTCGCTCGTGACCCGGCGCGAGCCGTTGATCCGGATTCGGGCCGCCAGGGCGTCGACCGCCTCGCCCCCGGCCGTCGCCGGATCGCTGCCGCCGCCGAGAAGATGGATCGGCAGGTCCGTGGGCAGCTGGGAGAGCTGCGCCTCCTCTCCGGCCCGGCGCACGAGATCGACGATGTCGCTCGCCATCGAGACCGTCGGCGTGAAGCCGCAGAGAGGATCTCGCGCATAGTCCTCGACGACCGAGGGATCGTGCGACAGCCAGTCGTGCGGCGTGCGGGCGCCTTCGACCGACTTGCCCCAGGCTTCGAACGTGGCGCGGGCGAAGAGCCGGCTGGCGACGTCCGAGCCCTTCATCGCACGCTCCACCTTCAGCCCCTGGACGGCGATCCGCTCCTGGAGCCCGAAGGTGAGATTGGCGTTCCAGACGGCGACGCCGGCGAGTTCCACACCGTATCGCTCCGCCATCTGGAGCGCGATCGTGCCGCCGAGCGAGTGTCCGAAGACGATGATCGGAAGACCGGGATGCTCCGATCGAGCGTGCGCCAGAACCGCATGGCTGTCCGCGACGACCTTCGCCGCGCCGTTCGACGTCGCGAAGCGCCGGAATGGAGCGTCGAGCGCCGATGTGGAGCCGTGCCCTCGATGGTCGTGCACGAAGACGTCGAGATCCAGCCGCCTCATCTCGTCCGCGAAACCTTCGTAGCGGCCCCCATGCTCGGCGAGACCATGCTGCACGAGAAGGATGCCGCGCGGGACGGACGAGGCCCGCGCGACCCTCACGTGAAGCGCGGCGCCCGTCGGGCTGTCCAAGGTGAAACGCTCGTCGAACAGGGCGCGAACTCCCGGTGGTGGTCGCCTGCGATAGCGGGTCCTCGTGGCGACGCAAGGCTTTTCGCGCCCTTCAACTCATGGCGGTTCTCCAGGACTTGCCAGACGGACCGGAATCGTCGATGTTCACACAATGTTCTTGATCGACACCAACCGCCTCCAAGCCCAGCGCCGACTGGACGTCTGCCCGATCGCGCTCGCGGTCGCAGCGGTGCTGGCTTTGCTTCTCGTGACGATGGTCGGCGCGAAGGCGCAGCCGGTGCTGGACGGCTTTCTCCGGGCGTCGAAGTCCTGCCCGGCGACGCCCGCCATCCGGTCGGACGACAATCCCGGCGGGGTGGTTCTGACGCCCGGCCGGACCTATCGTCTCCTGGCCGAGAACAAGGCGGACGGAAGCCATTATCTGCTGGTGACGCCGGGCGCTTCGCCGGAAAAGCGGTGGGTCGAGAAGACCTGCGGCGAGCGGGTCGCGTTCGAAGCCGCGCCGGATGCGTCACCGAAGGGACGGCCGGAGATGGCGGCGTCCCCGTCGGCGTCGCCGGCTTCGGGAGATCGCCGACGGCGCGGGTCGCGGGTGATCGTGGCGATGAACTGGCAGCCGGCCTTCTGCGAGATCTCGAACCGGGCGGAGTGCCGTTCGCAGACCAGCGAGCGTTTCGACGCGTCCCATTTCGCCCTTCACGGTCTCTGGCCTCAGCCGCGCGGTCGTGAATTCTGCGGCGTGTCGAGCGCTCTTCGATCGGCGGACGAGAATGGCGACTGGCTCGATCTCCCAGCGCCCGTCGTGTCGCCGACGACGCGTCGCGACCTCGAACGGGCCATGCCCGGGACGCGGTCCGGTCTCGACCGGCACGAATGGTTGCGCCACGGCACCTGCTACGGCACCGACGCGGAGGAGTATTTCCGCGACTCGCTCTGGGTTCTCGACGCGGTGAACGCATCCGGGGTGCGAACGCTCTTCACCACAAGCGTCGGTCGAACGTTGACGCGCGATGCGGTGCGTGCCGCCTTCGACCGCAGCTTCGGCGCCGGCACCGGCGAGCGCGTGCGCCTGACCTGTCGGCGCGACGGCGACCGCACGTTGATCTCCGAAATCACCCTTGGACTTTCCGGCGACATCCGGGTCGGCGCCGATCTCGCGGCGCTGATCCGCGCGGCGCCCGAGGCGAGGGGCGGATGTTCGGAAGGGATCGTGGACGCCGTCGGCCGTCAATAGGCGCTTTCCGATGCGGATTTGTTGCTCATCGGCGTCGGCTGGCTTAAGTCAGGCGCAAATTCCGCCTCATCCGACCTTGGAGAAGCGCGCGCCATGGCACGCCAGTTCATCTATCACATGTCGGGCCTCAAGAAGGCCTATGGAAACAAGAAGGTGCTGGAGGACATCCATCTCTCCTTCTATCCCGATGCCAAGATCGGCATTCTCGGTCCGAACGGCTCGGGCAAGTCGACCCTCCTGAAGATCATGGCCGGCGTCGACACCGAATACACCGGCGAGGCCTGGGCCGCCGAAGGCGCCAAGGTCGGCTATCTCCCGCAGGAGCCCCATCTCGACGAGTCGAAGACGGTCTTCGAGAACGTCATGCTGGGCGTCGCCGACAAGCAGGCGGTCCTCGACCGCTACAACGAACTGATGATGAACTATTCCGACGAGACGGCGGACGAAGGCGCCAAGCTCCAGGACATCATCGACAGTCAGAACCTCTGGGATCTCGAGCCGCAGGTCGAGATGGCCATGGAGGCTCTGCGCTGCCCGCCGGGCGAGGCCAGCGTGGCGAGCCTGTCCGGCGGCGAGAAGCGTCGCGTGGCCCTGTGCCAGCTCCTCCTGTCCAAGCCGGAAATCCTCCTCCTGGACGAGCCGACCAACCATCTCGACGCCGAAACCATCTCCTGGCTCGAGAAGCACCTGCGGGAATATGCCGGCTCCGTGCTGATGGTCACACACGATCGCTACTTCCTCGACAACGTGACGGGCTGGATTCTCGAGCTCGATCGCGGCCGCGGCGTTCCCTACGAGGGCAACTACTCGGTCTATCTGGAGAAGAAGCAGAAGCGCATGCTGCAGGAGGGCCGCGAGGACGACGCCCGCGCCCGCGCCATCGCTCGCGAGCGCGAGTGGATCAGCCAGGGCGCCAAGGCCCGGCAGACGAAGTCCAAGGCGCGCATCAAGGCCTATTCCGATCTCGTGGAGGCCTCGGAAAACCGCAAGCCCGCCGAAGGCAAGATCGTCATCCCGGCCGGCGAACGTCTCGGCAACCGGGTGATCGAGGTCGAGGGTCTGACCAAGAGCTACGGCGATCGCGTCCTCATCGACAATCTCTCGTTCAAGCTTCCGGCCGGCGGCATCGTCGGCATCATCGGGCCGAACGGCGCGGGCAAGACGACGCTCTTCCGCATGATCACGGGACAGGAGCAGCCCGATTCCGGCTCGATCAAAATCGGCGACACCGTCCATCTCGGCTATGTCGACCAGAGCCGCGACTCGCTCGCCCCCAACAAGAACGTCTGGGAGGAGATATCCGGCGGCGTCGATATCCTGAAGCTCGGCAAGTACGAGATGAACTCGCGCGCCTATGTCGGCAACTTCAACTTCAAGGGCACCGACCAGCAGCAGAAGGTCGGCACCCTGTCCGGCGGACAGCGCAACCGCGTTCATCTCGCCAAGATGCTGAAGTCCGGCTCCAACGTCATCCTTCTCGACGAGCCGACCAACGATCTCGACACCGAGACGCTGACGGCCCTGGAGGACGCGCTGGAGGAATACGCGGGCTGCGCGGTGGTGATCAGCCACGATCGCATGTTCCTCGACCGGCTTGCGACCCACATCCTCGCCTTCGAGGGCGACAGTCATGTCGAGTGGTTCGAGGGCAATTTCGAGGATTACGAGCAGGACAAGATCCGTCGCCTCGGCCCTGATTCCGTCAATCCCAAGCGTCCGAGCTACAAGCGCCTGACGCGCTGACATCGTGCGGGCTGGTCTTGAAGCCGCCCGCGCCGTGCCGGATCGGAAGCCGAGCGGACCGATCCGACGCGGCGCGACGGTTCGTCTTCACCCTTCGCTGCAGTTCCGGCCCGTCGCGTCGACCGCGGCGGAGCCGGGGCCGTCGCGAGAGGATCGGCACTTCGTGTCGTGGAAGGAGACAGGCCCGGCGACGGCATGGGCGGCGGACGGTCGAAAGCAGGGCTTCGCGACTTGCCGCATAGGGTTGTTTTCATAGGTGTATGGTAATTCGAATGGATCGACGTCGACGGCGGCCGTGTCCGTCGCGGCAGCGGTCGCTTCGAAGGCGCGAATTGGCGCGATGAATGGCGACCTGCGAGGTCATGTTTGGAGTGCGGGGACGCCGAACGGGATGGAAGCAATCGATTTCGAGCGGCTTTTCGAGGTTCTGCCGAGTCCTCACATGGTCCTCGACCGTGAACTCCGCTACGTGACCGCCAATGCCGCCTATGAGGCGGCCGTCATGCGGCGTCGGGACGACCTCGTGGGCGGTCGCCTCTTCGATCTCTTTCCGAACGAAGGCGAGGGTCGCCGGCGTCTCGAAGCCTCGCTGATCAAGGTCTTCGAGACCGGCGAGAGCGACACCATCGCCTTCATCCCCTACGAGATTCCAAAGCCGGTCGCCGAGGGCGGCGGATTCGAGAAGCGTTACTGGACGGCGATCCATACGCCGTTGAAGGACGCTGGCGGCTCCACCCACTATATCCTGCAGAACACGGTGGACGTGACGGATTTCGTGGCCCTCCAGGAGGCCGCGTCTCTGCCGTTCCGCACCCAGTCCGGCAGCATCGAACTGCTGCAGAGAGCGCGGGAGGCGGAGACGGCCTATCAGGCGAGCCTGGCCGAAAGCGCGGATTTCAGGCGCCTGTTCCAGGAGGCGCCGGGCATGATCGCGGTTCTGTCGGGGCCGCAGCATGTCTTCACCTTCGCCAACGACGCCTATCGACGCCTCGTCGGCGAGCGCGATCTGATCGGCCTGCCGATCCGCGAGGCTCTTCCCGATATCGAGGGGCAGGGCTTCTACGAACTCCTCGACGGCGTCTTCAAGCTGAGACAGGCGCACAGTGCCGAAGGGCAGAAGCTGATGCTGCGACATCCCGGCGAAACCGCGCCGCGGGAAACCTTCATCGACTTCTCCTACCATCCGATCCAGGATCGAGACGGCCGAGTGACGGGAATCTTCGTCCAGGCTGCCGACCGCACCGACCACTTCAAGGCGGTGAACCGGCAGCGCCTGATGGTGGACGAACTCAATCATCGCGTGAAGAACACGCTGGCGACCGTTCAGTCGATCGCGCGCCAGAGCTTCAAGTCCGTGGCCTCGGAAGCGGCGCGGGCGTCCTTCGAGTCGCGGATCAAGGCTCTGTCCAAGGCGCACGATGCGCTCAGCGCCGGGCACTGGGAGGCTGTCGATCTGTCTCAGTTGATCGGCCAGGAACTCGCGGCCTTCGGCAGCGACCGGATCGAGATGGCGGGACCGGAGGTCGATCTCGTGCCGCGCGCGGCGATCGCCCTGGCGATCGTGTTTCACGAACTGTCGTCCAACGCCGCCCATCACGGTTCGCTCGCCCGAGATGCGGGGTCGGTCACGATCCGATGGTCCCGCGAGACGGGGCGCGTCGGCGAACGGCTCGTGCTGGAATGGCGGGAAGCGGGAGGTTCGGCGGTGGCAGAACCGGACCGAAGGGGCTTTGGCACGCGTTTGATGGAGCGCATCGTGGAAGGCGAGCTCGGCGGCGATCTCCAGCTTGCCGTCGACGCGCAGGGTCTCGTGTGCCGTCTCGACGTTCCGACCGAAGGTGTGGAGATGGGCGCGGGTCAGCATGGACATTGACATGAACCGGCTGAGAGGAATCAAGGTCTTCGTCGTCGAGGACGAAAGTCTCGTGGCCATGCAGCTCGAGGACATGCTGTTGGATTTCGGCTGCGACCTCGTCGGGCTCGCCATGCGGGTGGGCCGGGCGATGGAGATGTTGGCCAAGGTCGCCGAGGTCGACATCGCCATTCTCGACGTCAACATCGGCGGCGACAAGGTCTATCCCGTGGCCGATGCGCTTCGCGCACGGGCCATTCCGATCATCTTCGCCACAGGCTATGGACGCGCGGGCGTCGAGCCGGAGTGGCAATCCTACGACATTCTCCAGAAGCCCTACACGTCCATCGAAGTCGGTGAGAAGATCGCGGCACTCGCGCTCCCCGCCGCCTGACGGCGGATGCGTTCCCGGCTCGTCGGGCGAAGCCTACTCGTCCGCCGTTTCGGTGAGAAACATCACGATCGATCTCGCATCCATCGAATGATCCCCGTACCTCGCGGCTGGGAGGGGACGGCGCAGGGCCGCGTGCCGCGAGGGGTCGGCGAGGATGATCGCGCCGCGACCGCAAAGCCCGAGCCGTTCGGCAAATCCCGCGCGGACCTCGTCGGCGGCGTCGAGGCTTACCAGAACATGGCGGTACGTTCCCTCCCGCATGCGATCGCCGGCGATGCCCTGGTTCGACGCGAGCGTCGCCTCGGCACCCGCTTCCTCCAGCGCCTCGGCGGTGGCGCGGCCCCGCGCGGCGACGCGGTCGACCACGAGGATGCGACGGCCTTTGAGGAGGCTGGCCCAGGAAAACGCATCGAAGGTCGCAAGTCCGGTCGCCATGGAGCGAGCCTGCCATCTCTCGGCGGCCGCGTCGAGATCCCGCCCGCAATGACGCCGCCGTGTCCGCTCCGCCCTTGTACCGGATCGGCCTTTTGCTCATGAAGGCTCGGATTGATCAACGCATCCGGAATGGTCGTGCCGCATGGACGTCTTCGTACAAAACCTCATGGACAGCCTCGGGCCGTTCGGGATCGCGCTCCTGATGTTCCTGGAGAACATCTTTCCGCCGATACCTTCCGAGGTCATCATGCCGCTGGCCGGCTACAAGGCCGCGACCGGCGAGATGTCGATCGTCACCGTGATCATCGCGGGTTCGATCGGATCGCTGGCGGGCATCGTGCCGTGGTATTACCTTGGCTATGCCTTCGGCGAGAAGCGCGTGATCTGGCTCGCCGAGCGTTACGGCCGCTGGATGACCATGACGCCCGAAGACGTCGAGGCCGCCGATCGCTGGTTTCGCCGCTACGGCTATTGGGCCGTGTCCTTCGGCCGGCTCATTCCGACGGTTCGCACCTTGATCTCGGTGCCGGCGGGCCTGTCGCGGATGCCGTTCCTCGTCTTCTTCGGCGTCTCGGCCGTCGGCACGGTCGTCTGGACGGGTGGGCTTGCGATGGCCGGCTACATCCTCGGCCAGAACTTCTCGTCGATCGAGTCCTATATCGGTCCGGTTTCGAACGCCGTCGTCATCGGCGTCGTCCTTCTCTACCTCTATCGCGTCGTCACGTTCAAACCCTCGACGCGCACGACGCCGGTGGATCTGAAGTCCGACGAACACCCGCACCTGCACGATTGAGAGAGGCTCGATGCAGCGAACGCCCGCCCGCAAGATACCCGGCCGCTTGGCGGGACTTTATCGCGCCGCCGGCAAGGACTTCGTGTCCGAGGCGGTGGACGCGCTCGAACTGACCTTCGAGGGGATCGAGGGCGACGTGCATGGCGGCACGACGCGCCGGTCCGGCGGACGAGAGCCCTGGTACAAGCGCGGCACGCTGATGCGCAACGAACGACAGCTTTCGCTGCTCGCGCCGGACGAGCTGCAGATCGCCGCCGATGCGCTCGGCATTCCCGAGATCCGACCGGAATGGATCGGCGGCAACATGCTGATCGAGGGCATCGCGCATCTGACGCATCTGCCGCCGCGCACGCTGCTCTTCTTCGAGGGCGGCGTGACCGTCAGGATCGACGGCGACAACGCGCCGTGCCGTCTCTCCGGGCGCTCGATCGCGCGCCAGTTCGAGGGCCGCGAGGACATCGAAATGGCGTTCCCGAAGGTCGCGAAGAACCGTCGGGGGCTCGTCGGATGGATCGAGAAGCCCGGGCGCGTGGCGGTCGGCGAAGCGTTCGAGGCGCGGCTGCCGGAGCAATGGATCTATTCCTGATCGTCGTCGATCCGGCCAGAGGCGAGGTCGTCACCCTCGTCCGTCGCGTCCGGTTCCAACCGACGCGTCGCGCCCCAGCGGTCCAGCACGTCGTTGATCGCGTCGACGACGAAGAAGCGGGCGGCGTCCCGGCCGTAGCCGTCGTCGAGCAGCGTATCATAATCGGTGTGCGCGTGCCGGATGTAAGCGACGGCCGCGAGCCAGAGGGCGGTCGCCGGCGGCAGATCCCGCATGCGGCGCGATCCCGCCGCGCCCCGGATCGCTTCGGCGTCGAAGTAGGGCACGCGCGGAATCGTCGACGTCAAGGCCTTCGCGATCGCTTGCTGCCGCTTGGTGGTCATGTCGCCGCGAGCGTGCTCGTCGGCCCCGCGAGCGCCGCTGTCGGCCCCGCGAGCGCGGCTGTCGGCCCTGGGAGCGCGGCTGTCGGCGTTTGCACGCCATCGGCGTATCGGCCGGCGTCCATCTTCGGCGGCACGTCCACGCTTTCGAAATAGGGCTTGATGTCGAGAAGCGGTGTTCCGTCGAGGACGTCGATCGCATCGATCGTGACGAGGCCCGAAGCCGGATCGAGCGCGACGATCCGCACGAGATGGAGACCGATGGGGTTGGGACGGACGGGCGAGCGCAGCGCGAAGGTGCCGCGCGGTTCCTCGGCGTGGCGCGGCGTCTGAACCGCGAGGTCCCGCCGCGCGCCGTGAAGCCAGGTCAAGAGATGGACGGCCTGTCCGGCCGCCAGTCCGGCCAGTGCCGGCCGAAAGGCCTCGTCGATCTCGATCGTTCCGGCTTGGCCGGCTTCGCGGGCCTGCCGCAGGTTCTTCGGACAGGATCGACGGTCGGTATGGGCGGACCGAATGCGGCCGATGAAACAGAGACGGGCATCGTCGGCGTCGGCGGGATCCCGATCGAGGATCGTCTCGCCGGGCCTCGGCTGGTCGGTGTCGGTCGATGCTGTCATGCCGGGACTTCGCATGCCCGGACACGGCCCCGTCAAGCCAGAAGCACGGGAAAGCGCTTGCTCTGTGCTGGGAATACCATATAAAGATATCTTTATATCCTTTGAGAGTTCCGATGCTGCAGACCCGTCTCGATCTCGATCGCGCCCTCGATGCGCTGAAGGCGCTGGGGGAGCCGACGCGGCTGCGCCTCGTCCGGCTGCTCTCCAACGGTGATCTCACGGTGACCGACCTCGTCCAGATCCTCGGCCAGTCGCAACCCCGCATTTCCCGTCATCTGAAGCTTCTCGTCGATTCGAAGATCCTGACGCGTTACCAGGAGGGCGCCTGGGCCTATTTCCGGCTGTCCGACGATGCCGGCGTCGCGGCCTTGGTCGAGCGCCTGATGGAGCAGATCGACGGCGCGGATCCGACCCTGAAGCGCGACGCCGAACGGCTGGACGACGTCCGCACGGACCGCGCCGCGCGGGCGGCCGATTACTTCGCGCAGAATGCCGACAGCTGGGACCGCATCCGGCTGCTTCACGCGCCCGACGCCGATGTCGAGCGGCGCCTCCTCGACCGGATCGGGGAGGCGCCGGTCGAACGGCTTCTCGACATCGGCACGGGAACGGGCCGCCTTCTGGAACTGCTCGCCGGCCGCTGCTCGCGTGCCATCGGCATCGACGCCTCGCGCGAGATGCTGCAGGTCGCCCGCGCCAAGCTGGAGGCTGGCGGCATCGTCAATGCCACCGTCCGGCTCGGCGACTGCTACCGCCTGCCGGTTCAGCGCGACGCCTTCGACCTCGTGACGCTTCATCAGGTTCTCCACCACCTTGCCGATCCCGTAGCCGCCCTTCGCGAGGCGGCCGCGGTTCTGGCGCCGGGCGGACGTCTCGCCGTCGTCGACTTCGCGCCCCATCATCTCGAGTTCCTGCGGGATCATCACGCGCATCTGCGCCTCGGCTTCGGCGCGGAGGCGCTGTCGGCGCAATTGGAGGAGGCGGGACTGGAGGTTCTCTCCGTCGATCGCCTCGGACCGGCCCATCCCGATCCCGACCGGCTCACCGTCACCATCTGGTTCGCGCGCGATCGTCGTGCCGCCCTCGCTTCCGCCCCCCTTGATTCGATCGCCGTTGAGAAAGCTTGATCCATGGCCTTGAGAGCTCCCACGTCCGGCAAGGACATCCGCGTTTCCTTCGAGTTCTTCCCGCCGAAGTCGGAGAAGATGGAGGAGACGCTCTGGGCTGCCGTCGAGCGGCTGGCGCCGCTGTCGCCGAGCTTCGTGTCCGTGACCTATGGCGCGGGCGGCTCGACGCGGGAGCGCACGCATCACACCGTCTCGCGCATCCTGAAGGAAACCCAGCTCGCCCCGGCGGCCCATCTGACCTGCGTCGACGCGTCGCGCGGAGAGGTCGATCAGGTGATCCGGCAATATCGGGACACGGGCGTTCGACATTTCGTGGCGCTGCGCGGGGATAGCCAGGCGGGGGCGGGTGCGGCCTATACCGCCCATCCCGACGGCTACAAGAACGCCGTGGAGCTCGTCGCGGGTCTTCGTTCCATCGACGATTTCGAGATCTCCGTTTCGGCCTACCCCGAAAAGCATCCCGAAAGCGCCGATTTCGCCACCGACATCGATCTCCTGAAGCGCAAGGTCGACAACGGAGCGACGCGGGCGATCACCCAGTTCTTTTTCGACAACGACCTCTACGAGCGCTACGTGGAGCGGGTGCGCAAAGCGGGGATCTACGTGCCGATCGTGCCCGGGATCGTGCCGATCCATGACTTCGTGAAGGTCGCGCGTTTCTCGCAGGCGACCGGCGCGACGATCCCCTCTTGGCTTGCCGAACGCTTCGCCGGCCTCGAGAACGACGCGCACACGCGCAGCCACGTCGCGGCGGCCGTCTGCGCCGAGCAGGTTCTCGATCTCGTCGAGCGAGGTATCGACGATTTCCACTTCTACACGATGAACCGGGCCGATCTCGTCTACTCGATCTGCCACATTCTCGGGCTTCGCCCGCAAGCGGCTGGCCAGGCCGCCGTCGAGGCCAGCGCGGCGGCGGCGGCCTGACGTCGACGGGCAAAGACGGTCCTGCACAAACGCAAGAGGCCGGAGCGGTGTGCTCCGGCCTCGTCTGATCGATGGAAAGGCTCGATGCCCTCGAAGGGATGCGTGCTCGACGCTTTAAGGCAGAACGCCCGCGACCATGGCGCCGACGAAAACGAAGGCGGCCGAGATCATGAGGACGTTCAGGGATCGCGGAATCGACATCTGGGGTCCCTCTCATGGAGACACCCACGTTAACCTACCGTTCAGATTGGTAAAGATCCAATCGTTGCTGCGGTGCACGGATTGTAACCGCGAAACTCAACGCGTGACAATTAAAAGAACAAAATATCATATATCCTTTCTAAATTAGAAAATTTAACGCACGCGTAGCCACTCGTTGGAAATCTATTTCGGGTGCCTTCTTGTGGACAAGATCGCTACCCGTTTGCGGCGAGCCGTTCGAGATGGTGGGCCGCGGCCAGCGCGAGAGCGTCACGGCCGAACCTGGCGATCACGCTGATGCCCAAGGGCATGCCGGATGCATCGACGAAGCCGGGAACGTTGACGCAGGGGTTCCCCGTCAGCGTCCACAGACGGTTCATCGCGGGATCGCCCGTCGTCTCGAGAGAGGCTGGCGCGGCGCCGAGCGCGGACGGCGCGATGAGGATGTCGACATCGTCGAACAAGGCCGTCGCCGCGCGACGTCCCTGCCGCGCAGCGCGGCGGGCCTCGTCGTAGCGATCCGGCGCGATGGCCGCGCCCTCGTCGAGCGCTTGGCGAAGGAGCGCCGTCAACCGGTCCCGTTCCGCCAGCCGTTCGTGCGCCAGTGCCTGCGCTGATTCGTAAGCCTGGATGAGCGGCTGCGCGAGACGGGCGTTGGTCAGCACCGCTGGCTCCGCCGTGTCGAGAAGCCTCGCGCCGGCGCGTTCCAAACGACTGGCCGCCTGCGCGATGGCGCTCGCCATTGCGGGATCGAGGCGATCGTCGATCGCGGAGCGGTAGATGCCGATTCTAAGGCGCGCCATGTCCGTCGCCGGGACGGCGAGGGCGCGGCCCGTCAGGAGCTCCGCCAGCAACGCGACATCGGCGACGCCCGCGGCGAAGAGGCCCGCCGTGTCGAGCGACCAGGCGAAGGTCTTCAGGCCGACGACCGGGAGGAGCCGGAAGCTCGGCTTGTAGCCGGCAATGCCGCAGAAGGCGGCCGGGCGGATCACCGAGCCCGCCGTCTGCGAGCCGAAAGCGCCGTCCACCATGCCCGCCGCGACGGCCGCGGCCGAGCCCGACGAGGAACCGCCCGGCGTGTGCGCGAGATCGCGCGGATTGCGCGTTGCCGTCGGCGTCATGTGAGCGAATTCCGTCGTCGCCGTCTTGCCCGCGATGAAGGCGCCCTTGGCGCGCGCGAGCGCGACGACCGCCGCATCCGCGCGCGGTCGGTGCCCTCGGTAGATCGCGGAGCCGTATTCGCTGTCCATGTCGGCGGTGTCGAAGATGTCCTTCACGCCGAGCGCAATGCCGGCGAGCGGTCCCCGCGCGGCGACAGCCGCCGCCGCGGTTTCGGCCGGGGCGCGCCGCACGAAGGCCCGGATGTCCCCGTCGAGCGCATTGATGCGCCGGTTGCGCTCCGCAAGGCATGCATCGATGCCGAGCGCTCCGCTCTCGATTGCCGCCAGTCTCCGGCGCAGGCTTTCCCCGCTCATCGCCGGGAGATCCGCGCGCGGATCGCGCGGGGAAGGCGCCCGTCGATCGCGGCGAGACCGGCGAGGATGAGCGCGAAGCCGGCGATCTCCTCGATCGTCAAGCGTTCGCCGAGGAAGACGACGCCGAGAAGGATGGCGCTGGCTGGAACGAGGAAGGTGACGAGCGATGCGTTCGTCGCGCCCGCGGAGGCGACGACTTCGAAATAGAAGATGAAGGCGAGGGCGGTCGCGGCAAGCGCGAGGGCTGCAAGCGCCGCCGTTCCGCCGAGGCTCAGCCCGGCATAGACGGACGGCCCGTAGAGAACGAGCGTCAGCGGCGCCATGATGAGGCTCGAGGCGCAGAGCTGTCCTGTCGCGATGACGGCCGGCGGAACCCCGCGAAAACGCCGGGCGAAGACGCCACCCAGCGCGTAGAAGAAGGTCGCGCCGATCAACGCCGCGAAGGCGAAAAGGGGCACGGATTGCGCTGCGCCGAGGGCCCCTGGCCCGATCAGCACGACGACGCCGACGATCCCGAGGGCGACGCCCGCGAGCTTTTGTCCCGTCAGCCTCTCGTCGCGGGTCGCGGCCGCGGCGACGAGGATCGTCCAGAGCGGCGTCGTCGCATTGAGGATCGAGGCGAGCCCGCCGCCCACCACCGTCTGGCCGATGGCGAGAAGCAGAAAGGGCACGGCGTTGTTCAAAAGGCCGAGGATCAGGAAATCGACGGCTCGACCCTGCAACGGTTTCAGGGAGATGCCGCGCAGCCGCAGGTAGGTGAGAAGGGCCAGCGCCGCCAGCGTCAGTCGCGCGGCGACCAGCGGCAGGGGCGGCAATTGCCGGATCACGATCTGCGTGAAGAAGAAGGAGCCGCCCCAAAGCAGGCCGAGAATGACAAGAAGCAGCCAGGCCCGGGAATTGATCGTCAGGGCCGGCGAGGCGGCGGGCGCCCTGGATGGGATAGATTCTGCGGTCATCGGGAATGCGTCCTCGGGCCGTTCTCGACCGATGCTGGGGTGTTGCAGATGACGCCCTCACATGCCACCCGTTTTCGCCGGTGCGAAACGCGTCGTCGTCGTGAGGAACGGCGGACCCATGGACGGCGTGAGGAGCCTTCTGATGCAGATCTTCGAGACGGCCAAGGAAGCGGCCTTGGCCTTGCGTCCCGATGTCCCGGTCTATTGCTTCCGTCCGAACGTCCTCAAGGAGGACGCGCGGTCCTTCATGGAGGCTTTTCCCGGCGAGACGGCCTATGCCGTGAAGACCAATGGCGAGCCGATGGTGCTGAAGGCGCTGTCGGAGGCCGGCGTCAGGATCTTCGACGTTGCGTCGCCGGGGGAGTTCGAGGCCGTGCGGGCCGTCGCGCCGAAAGCCGAGATGCTCTACATGCATCCGGTGAAGGCCCAGTCCGACATCCGGCTCGCTTTCGAGACCTACGGCATTCGCACCCTATCGCTGGACCACGAGGACGAAGTCGCCAAGATCCTGCGGATCGTGCGCGCGCTGGATCTCGATCCCTCGACGATCACGCTCTTCATTCGCCTCCAGACGAAGGGCAGCGCGGCCTACGAGCTGTCCAAGAAGTTCGGTGCCGCCCCCGCCCATGCGGTGGAGCTCCTCCAGCGCTGCCACAATATCGGCTTCAAGGTCGGCATCTGCTTTCATGTCGGCTCGCAGATCGAGGACCCCGAGACCTATGAGCGGGCGCTCGGCTCGGCCTACTGGGTGCGGTCCCGGGCGGGCGTGCCGCTTGCCGGTCTCGATGTCGGCGGCGGCTTTCCCGCCGAATACGGCCATGACCCGAAATCCAAGAAGCCGGACATGCCCGGTCTCGGCCAGATCATGTCGCGACTGCGCGGGGACATCGAAGCTCACGACTTCCAGGACACGCCGCTCGTCGCCGAGCCCGGCCGCGTCGTGGTGGCGCGGGCCTTCTCGCTGATCGTGCGCGTGCTTCTGCGCAAGGGCCGCCGGCTCTACATCAACGACGGGATCTGGGCGTCGCTGTCCGACTCATGGACCGGCAAGATCACGTTGCCCGCCCGTTTCATCCCCGATCCCGCCCGCACCCGGCGCAACGGCAATCCCCAGACCATCGCGCCGTTCCGCGTCTGCGGGGCCACCTGCGACAGCGTCGACATCCTGTCGCGGCCCTTCTGGCTACCGGAAACGGTGGACACGGGCGACTGGATCGAGATCGGCCATATCGGCGCCTATTCGCTTTCGCTGCGCACCCGCTTCAACGGCTTCTATCCCGACACGTTCGTCGAGGTGACCACCCCCTTCGACCCCGGCAAGGCGGAAGGCTATGCCAGCCTGGAGACGATGGGGGAGCAGCACTGACGCAAAGAAGGCCGGCGAATGGCCGGCCTTCCCCGTCGATCAGGATGCGTCCGCGATCAGCGCGACGCCTTGTACAGCTTCTGCGCGATCTCGAACATTTCCTCCGGCGCGTAGTCCGGCGTGAAGGCGGAGGGAACGCCGGTCAGCTGGTGGATCTTGCCGCCTTCCGGCATGCCGTCGACGACCTCGAGCTCGCCCGGCGGATCGTTCGGCAGCGCGACCTCTCCATTGCCCCAGATGCCGGCCATCTCCTTGTAATCGTTCGGGCTGAACGTGTAGAGGCGGCGGTGGGAGCCTTCGTCGAGATATTTCTGGCATTCCGGGATTTTGTCGAGCGGAATGTTCGGCGTCGGCAGGAAGTCCTTGACTTTGACGCCGGTGATCTTCTCCAGCGCCAGCGCGTAGGCATGCGCATGGACCGAGCCGCGCACGAGGAGGTAGCCGCAGACCTCGCGCCCCGTCGGGTCCGTCAGCGTCTCGTAGACGCGGAGCTTGTGGAGCCGAGCACCGCATTCGAGATGGAAGTTGTGGAGGAGATCGACGACGACGTTTCCGGTCGTCGTGATGAAATCGTTGTTCCAGGACGCGCCGTTGGAGTTCACGGGCATCGCGCCGCCGCCGCCGGACAGGAAAGCCGCGGCGAGGCGGATGTCCTTCATGTCCTCGAAGGGCGCACCCGAAATGTCGCCCCCGTCCTTCGCGTCGCCTTTGGGCTTGTCCGGCCCGTTCGCCAGCATGGCGACGCCGTTCGACACCAGTTCGACATGGCCGAGCTCTTCCGCCGTGATCGACGCGACCAAGCTGTAGAAGGGCTTCAGCTTATCCTTGGATCTAAAATTGAAGCTCTGGAACATATAGTTCCCGAGCGTCGACATCTCACCGTACTTGCCACCCAGCAGTTCCTGCAGGGCAGCTGCGGCGTTCGGGTCTGCCCGCTTGGGCGCGGGCAGCTCCGCCTGTAGCTTGTCGACTCGCATGAACATCGAGATTACCTTTCGGAGAGTGTCCAATCCGAACGGGTCCCAATGATAAGCGTTCCTCTGCAAGGCTGTGTGCGGCTATCGACCTTTTCGGGTCCAGCCCATCGCGAAAGAAGCGATCCGGTCGCGATCGGCCCGACGCGCGCACCGCGTCATCGCTGCGGCGTGATATCCTTCAGAAGCTCCGGATCGAGGTCGATCCGATGCTCCGGGAAATGATCGAGGATCATGTTCGCGTTGCGCTTGTGAGCCTTGAAGTAGACATCGAAAACGTCGCCGAGCAGCGGAACCGAGCCGACCGCGACGTCGAGGCCGAGATTGCCGATCATCCTCAGGATCTTCTGGCGCGGCAGGCCGAGCTTGCGCGCCTCGTTGATGATGAAGAGCCCGATCAAGCCGCCGGCGGCATCGCCGACGCCGGGAACGAGGCCCATCACGCTGTCGGCGCCGAAGCGCACGCCGATGACGGGCACGCGGATCGCGGTGTCCATCAGGCGCGCGAGCCGGCTGATGCGCTTCAATCGGCGCAGACGTTCCGAGGTCGTGATGTCGTCGGCAAAGGTGCCGCTGGCGGTGCTGGTGACCATCGTCTTGTCGAAAGGCCTTTCTCTCGGTGCGCCGTGGGTTGAGGCGGCGTCCCACCGGATATGGGAAGCGGCTCGCCTGACGATAAGACCCGTTGATCAACATCCCGTCCGCGGCGCGTCCCGCGTCTTAGGCGTTCCCGCTATCGCACTGCGCTCTCTTTCTTTTGCGCCGCGAAGGGTTCGGACCATCATGGAGCCGCAGTCTTGCCCTTGAAGGCTGCAGCGCATCGGGGGCGAGCGCCGGAACGGGGAATGGGCGCTTGGAAGCTGAAGCGGTCGGACATGCGGCGGGGCTCGTCGAGGTCGCCTTCGTCACCGTGGTCGCGGTGACGGCCGGACTGCTTCTCATGCGCTTGCGGCTGCCGCCGATGATCGGCTTCATTCTCGCCGGCATGGCGCTGGGGCCGACCGGTCTCGGCGTCATCCGAAACTCGGAAAACGTCTCCGCGCTGGCCGAGATGGGCGTCGTCGTCCTCCTCTTCTTCATCGGGATGGAAATCTCGTTGAAGGCCTTCATCCAGACGCTGAAGCCCGCTCTGCAGATCGCCGGAGGCCAACTCTGCGCGGCCATGGCCATCGCATTCGCCTTGATGGCCGTATCGTCGGCGACGCTTGCCGAGGCGATCATCCTCGGCTTCATCATCGCGCTCTCCTCGACCGTCGTCGCGATGAAGATGCTGGCGGAGATCGGCGAGCTTCGCACCGATGTCGGCCGGATCACGGTCGGCGTGCTGATCGCGCAGGACATCGCCGTCGTGCCCATGCTGATTCTCGCGACCGCCCTCGGCGATCCCGGCGAAATCGGCTGGGGCCTCATCAGCTTGAAGATCGTCGGCGCGGTCGCGGTCCTGGCGCTGCTCCTGCGCTATCTCGGGCGGCGCGGGAAGCTGCGGCCGGCCTTCGCAGCGGCGGTGGAGGACAATGTCGAGATCCTCGTCCTCGGCTCGCTCGCCTTCTGCCTCGCGGCCGCCGCGATCTCGGGCGTCGCCGGACTGTCGCCGGCCTACGGGGCCTTCATCGCGGGGCTGATCGTCGGATCGTCGACCTTGCGCGGCCGCGTCATCCCGGTGATCGAACCGATCCAGAGCCTGCTCCTCGTCGTCTTCTTCCTCTCGATCGGTCTCCTCATCGATCTCTCCTTCATCGTCGAGGAGTGGAGGCTCGTTCTCATCGCCTCCGTTTTCGTGATCGTCGCCAAGACCGTTTTCAACGTCCTCCTCATCCGCATGGCGGGCCTGCCGCACCGAACGGCGATGGAAGCGGGCCTGTCCATGGCGCAGATCGGCGAATTCTCCTTCATCATCGCCGCCGCCGCCTTCGCGTCCGACGCGATCGGCGACGACGTCTACCGCCTCGCCATCGCCGTCACGGCCGTGACACTGCTCGTCTCGCCGGCCTGGATGTCGGTCATGCGCATGATCGACAACGAGGCGCGCTTCGGAATCGCGGAGTTCAGGCGGGCTCTGGCGGAGATCTCGTCGGAGCGCGGCCCCGCCGCGCGGGGCGTGCATGCCGTCGAGGACTGGGCGCACCGGCTGAACATCCGCCGCCGCGCCCTGCGGCGCGCGATCCGGCGGCGGCGGCACGCGGGACGGGTCGAAGAGGGGCGACCGGCGGTTTGATCCGGAGCACGGGGGCGTTTCCACGCACGGGGGGCGTTCCGCGATCGGCGGCCGGCAGGATCCACCACCGGCCTCGTGCTGCCGACCGGTCGTCCAGTCTTAGAGAGCGGCGAGAAGATCCGGCGTCGGCCAGCCGTCGGCGGGAAGGCCGAGGCGCTGCTGTTCCTGGCGAACGGCCTCGCGGGTGCCGCCGCCGAGAATGCCGTCGACCTTGCCGACGTCATGGCCGCGCTGGCCGAGCTTGGTCTGAAGCGCCTTCATCTCCTCGACGGACAGGCCAGGCTGGGGCGAGCCCATGTCGACTGGAGGCGCGCCGGCGAGGCGGGTCGAGAAGTAGCCGGCCGTCAAGGAATAGACGAGCGACTTGTTCCATTCGAGATAGACGTCGAAGTTCGGGAAGGCGAGGAAGGCGGGCCCGCCGCGACCCATCGGCAGGATCAGAGAGGCGGGAAGGGCGTCGCTTTCGAGCGCCGAGCCGTCCGCCTTGGTGATCCCGAGACCCGCGAACTCCGAACGCGGCTCCTTGTTGGCGAGCGCGGCGCGATCCCAGGGAAAGTCGTCCGGCACGCGCACGGCTTCCAGCCACGGCTCGCCGGCGCGCCAGCCGAGCGACTGCATGAACTTGCCCGTCGTCGCCAGCACGTCCGCGTCGTCCTTGAGGAGGTCGACGCGCCCGTTGCCGTCCTCGTCCGTGCCGAACTTCAGATACTCCTCCGGCAGGATCTGCGTCTGGCCGAGCTCGCCCGCCCAGGCGCCCTTCATCTCGTCGGGAGTCAGATAGCCCCGGTCGGCGACCTGCAGCGCGCCGATGAGGTGCGGGCGGAAGAGTTCGGGACGGCGGCAGTCGTGCGCCAGCGTCGTCAGCGCGCTGATCGTGTCGAAATCGCCGAGCACCGCGCCGTAGTCGGTCTCCAGGCCCCAGAAAGCAGCGATCGCGGGGCCGGGGACGCCGGTCTCGGCTTCCACCTTCTGGAAGGTCGAGGCGTATTTCTGAAGGTTCGCCTTGCCCTGCTTCAGGCGCGATCCGTTCACCATGCGGGCGGAGAACTCGCCCCAGGTCTGGCTGAACACCCCTTGCGCCCGGTCCCGCGCCAGGACCTTCGGGTTCTGCACCATGTGCGGCGCGGCAGCTTCGATCGCGCCCTCCGAGATGCCGGCCGCGCGCGCTTCGGCCTTCACGCCCTCGACGAAGGCACCGAAATCGCCGCCGCAGGCGGGCGCGGACTGCGCGCTCGCAAGCGAGGTTCCGGCGAGAAGAAGCGCGAGGGCGGCGGCGAGACGACGGGCATGCATGGGCGATCGGTCCTTCGAAGGCAGATGTGCGTGCGCAGACCTATCGCGGCGCAACGTGGCGGTTTGAAGGAATGGCGCGCCGCTCGAAACCGCTGATGGCTTCAGGTCCTGACGCTGCGCGCCTTCACCCACTTCGCCCAGTCCGCCTTGGATCCGGAGAAGGCGTTGCGGTCGACCTCGCCCGTCACGCCCGGCACGGTGCCGGTCGCGGTCCACTGCCAGAAGCGGAAGGGGCGGCCGGTATAGACGTTGTTGGGATGGTCCTTCACCGCCCGGAGCCAGAATTCATGCCGCGGCAGCGTGCCGACGAGGCGTTCGCGGTGGATGTCGATCGGCGCGTAGATCACCGGCTTCGTTCCGTAATGCAGTTCCACGACGTCGAGGAACGCTTCCATCTCGCGAACGAGGTCGGTGCGCGGCGGGCGGAGCGTGCAGGTCGGTGAATCCGGCGTCCATTCGACATCGAGGACCGGCGGCAGGGTGTTGGCTTCCTTCGGTACGTTGTCGATGAACCAGCGCGCCTGCTCGGCCCCGGATCGGCAATGATAGAAGAAATGGTAGGCCCCGCGCGGCATGCCGGCGGCACCGGCCGCCCGCCAGTTCGCGTGGAAGCGGGAATCGACGCGGTCGCCTCCTTCCGTGGCCTTCAGGTAGGCGAAGGAGACGCCGCCGCGGCGGGCCGCCGACCAGTCGATGTCGCCCTGGTATTTCGAGACGTCGATACCGTGGACCGGGTAGTGATCCGGGGTTGGGCCGCTGTGGCCGGACAGCGCGAGATCACCGGCATCCAATCCGCCTCCCGTGCAACCCCCGAGAAGCCCGGCGGCGATGAGCGGGAGGAAGGACCGCCGCGTCATCGCCGAAGAAACCGCATCCGCCATCAAAACTGCCGCCTCGTCGAGATCGTTCGAAAACAATGGATTGGCGGCAGGATGCCGCATCGTGGTTAACGTCCCTTGACCATGCGCGCCGATTTAGCTCTCGCCGCCCGCAAATTAGGCACTATCTCGCTCATCACGCTCTGCGGAGCAACAAGGCAGGGTCGGCGTCATGACTCACTGAAATGAGGCGTGATGATGAAAGACCGAACGCCTCGGGGCCTGCAGGCGTTGAGGCCCCGAAACCAACGAATGGATGGAACGTCACCATGAAGAAGATCTCCTTCGCGATCTGCGCCTCGGCTCTCCTGGCTCTCTCGGCCTGCTCCGACAGCAACACCGAGACACCCGCCGCAACGACGACCACGACGGCGCCCGCGACGACCTCGACGACGACGACCGAGCCGACGACGGGTTCGATGAGCACCACGGCCCCCTCGTCGACCACGACGACGACGACCCCGGCCACCGGCACCGGCACCACGGCGCCCGCTCAGTAAGGCGACGACGCCGGGCTTGTCCGGCGCATCGGGAACGATCGAGGGAGGCGGCTCTGTGCGGGAGCCGCCTTTTTCATCTCAGCGACCGCCGCGACGTCCTGCGACTGTGGCGAAACGAGACGTTCCGTCCATCCGGCGGGGGTGACGCAGCGTGCCCGGCCGGGATACACTGAGAGGTGGCGGCGGACCTACCGAACCGGCGCATGAGGCGATATCAGGACCGTCGATGCAGATCGTATCCAGTCTCGCGGCTCTGCTTCGCAGCTTGCCGCAGTCGGGCCGCCATACGCTCGATTCTCTCTACGAGGCCATCCGCACGCTATTCTCGGGCGACCGCGAGACACGCCGCAGCGTGGCCTTCTCCGTGGCGATGATCGCGCTGTCCGCCAAGATGGCGAAAGCCGACGGCATCGTTTCGCCGGCGGAGGTCGCCGCGTTCCGTCAGATCTTCGACATCCCGCAGGACGAGCTGCGGAACGTCTTCCGTCTCTACGATCTCGCCAAGCAGGACATCGCGGGCTTCGAGGCCTATGCCCACAAGATGACGGCCCTCTGCCAGGACCCGACCGGCGGCTGCCAACTGCTCTCCGATATTCTCGACGGCCTCTTCCACATCGCGAAGTCCGACGGTCTCGTGCACCAGCGCGAACTCGACGTCCTGACGCGGATCGCCGAGATCTTCCGCATTCCCGAAGCCGAGTTCGCCGCGATCCTGCGCCGCCACGTCTCCACCGGTCGGCAGGGCGCCTATGCCGTTCTCGGCGTGGAGCCGGACGCGCCGCCGGAGATCGTTCGCGCCCGCTATCTTCAACTGGTCAAGGACAATCATCCCGACCGCCTCGCCGCGCGCGGCGTGCCGGACGAGTTCATGGCGATCGGCCTGGAGCGCATGAAAGCGATCAACGCCGCCTACGACGAGGTGGCGCGGGTGGTGGCGACGGGATGAGCGCGGCTCTTCTGGAAGCCGACAGCGCGCTCGTCACCGATCTTCTTCCATCCCCCAACTGCAACGATCGGCGCGTTGCAACCGGGCCGGACATGATCCTTCTCCATTATACCGGGATGGAGGACGGCGAGATGGCCGCGCGCTGGCTCGCTCTGGAGCGCAGCCAGGTCTCCTGTCACTATCTCGTCCATGAGGACGGCCGGATCGTCCAGCTGGTGCGGGAGGCGATGCGAGCCTGGCATGCGGGGGCGGGGACCTGGCGCGGACGCGACGACGTCAATTCGCGCTCGATCGGCATCGAGATCGTCAATCCCGGCCACGATCACGGTTATCGTCCCTTTCCCGACGCCCAGATCGAAGCCGTGATCGCGCTCTGCCGGGACATCCGATCGCGCTGGACCATTTGCGCCGAGGCCGTCCTCGCCCATTCCGATATCGCTCCCGCACGCAAGCAGGATCCCGGCGAGCTGTTTCCGTGGGCGCGTCTGCATCGGGCGGGTCTCGGCCATTTCGTCGAACCCTCGCCGATCCGCGGGGGGCGTTTCTTCGGGCTTGGCGATGAAGGCGAACCCGTCGCGGCCTATCAGGGCCTTCTCGCCGCCTACGGCTACGAGGTCGAGGCGACGGGGCGGTTCGACGAGTCGACGCGGTTCGCGACGATCGCCTTCCAGCGCCATTTCCGGCCGGCGAAGGTCGACGGCATTGCCGATCACTCGACCATCGAGACGCTCCATCGCCTCCTCGTCTCTCTGCCGACATCGCCCTTCGCCACGGTCTGAACGAGTCGCTTCGGCTTGACATGGGCGCGCGTGGGGCCGATGGCTCCCCGCGCCAGTCGGCTGGGCGACCGCTGCCGCCAATGTCGAAAGACGGCGGGGGAGGAAAGTCCGGGCTCCACGGAGAAACGGTGCCGGGTAACGCCCGGCGGGGGCGACCCCAGGGACAGTGCCACAGAGAACAGACCGCCTCGCGGCCCTCGATCAACCGGCGCCTTGCGCCGGTGAGGGGCGTCGGGGTCAGGGTGAAACGGTGGGGTAAGAGCCCACCGCGCCTCATGGCAACATGGGCGGCACGGCAAACCCCACCGGGAGCAAGACCGAATAGGAACGACGCGGCGGGCGACCGCCGGCCTCTCCGGGTCAGTCGTTCGGGTGGGTTGCTCGAGGCGACGCGCGAGCGTCGTCCCAGAGGAATGGTCGCCGGGCGGCTCCGGCCGCTCACAGAACCCGGCTTACAGGCCGACTGGCATTTCCTCCTCGTCCACCGTCTCCGTTGTCACGCGAACTGATCACTGGAATTTGCGCGCAGAGATTGCGCCGGCGGTGCGCCTTGGTAGCCGACTGGAAGATTTGCCCGGTCCGATCGTGGGACGCGGCATAAGTGTCGGTATCATCGGCGGTTCTCGGCAAAAAAATGGCGCCGTCGGCGCAGGCCGCCCGTCAGGCCCCACGCGACAACCCGTACAAAAACCTTAACGTTAACGGCGTGTTAAGCTTGACGCGCTAGGGTTTGGGTGATCGCGGATCCGCCTGTTGTGGGCCGTCTTCCCATTGACGCCCATAGAGGCCCATGTTACCCCCATGGCCATCATCCAACGGCCTGAACGGTCGCTTTCTCAGCCACAGAAATTCAACTCCGGCGGGTTCGGAGTGCGGTCTGCCGACGGTTCTGTCGGTCGATGCGGCGCTCGTTCGTCCGGAAGTGCGAAGTCGCGGGGTGCGACCGACATGACGAAGGCAGGGCGAGGGAGTGCAGACGCGGGGTTCGATGGACCGGTTCCTGTCCAATGCGGTCAACAACATCGACGCCAAGGGACGGGTTTCGGTTCCGGCCTCGTTCCGTCAGGTGCTGGCCGCGCGCGGGTTCGGCGAACTCTACGCGCTGCAGTCGATCGGACATCCCGCCATCGACGTCGGCGGAATGGATCTCCTGAAGCGATACGAGGATCGCATGGAGGCCGAGGATCCTTTCAGCGAGGCCTATGCCGACATGTCGCTCTTCACCTATGGCGACGGCGCCTTCCTCAAATTCGATGCGGAGGGGCGGATCTCGGTGACCGATTTCATTCGCTCGCATACGGGGATCACGGACCGCGTGGTGTTCGTCGGCCGCAATCATTTCTTCCAGCTCTGGGAGCCCTCGCAGTTCGAGGCCCATCGGGCCGCCGCGCGGGCGCGCCTCGTCGCGACGCGGGCGTCGGGGGCCCTGGCCGCGACGCGCGCCTCGGATGCGACGAAACCCGGCGGGTCCTCCGCATGAGCGGCGTCGTCGATCCGTCGGCCGAGACCGTCCGCCACGTACCCGTCCTGCTCGACGAGGTCCTCGCCGCTCTGGCGCCGACGTCGGGCGACGTCATCCTCGACGGCACGTTCGGCGCCGGCGGCTACTCGCGTGCGATCCTCGGTGCCGGAGCCCGCGTCGTCGCCGTCGATCGCGACCCCGGCGCGATCGATACCGCGCGCCGTCTCGCGGCGTCGTCGAACGGAGCCCTCGTCGCGGCCCATGGCCGCTTCGGCGATCTCGACGCGCTGGCAGCGCAGGCCGGATTCGCCGATCTCGACGGCGTCGTCCTCGATATCGGCGTCTCCTCCATGCAGATCGACGAGGCCGATCGCGGCTTCTCCTTCCAGAAGGACGGGCCCCTCGACATGCGCATGAGCCGCTCCGGCCCGTCCGCGGCGGACGTCGTGAACACGCTGAAGGCCGGCGATCTCGCGCGCATCCTCAACTTTCTCGGCGAGGAGCGACAGGCCGGACGCATCGCGCGGTCGATCGAGGCGCGCCGTGCCGAGCGACCCTTCACGACGACGCTCGACCTCGCCTCGCACATCCTCAAGGTCATTGGCCGGGCTCCGAAGGACAAGATCGATCCCGCGACGCGCACGTTCCAGGCCCTTCGGATCTTCGTCAACGACGAGCTCGGCGAACTCGCCCGTGCGCTTCTCGCCGCCGAGCGGGTCCTGAAGCCCGGCGGGCGCTTGGTCGTCGTCACCTTCCATTCCCTGGAGGACCGGATCGTGAAGCGCTTCCTGCGCGACCGGTCCGAACAGGTCACGGGCTCGCGCCATCTGCCGGACATGGCGGAGAAGGTGCTGACCTTCACCGCCCGCAACAAGCCGGTGACGGCCGGGGAGGGCGAACTCGCCGCCAATCCCCGCGCACGCTCGGCCAAGCTGCGGCTCGGCATCCGCACCGCGGCGGCCCCGCGCTCCGACGCGGACGCATCCGACGTCTTCGATCTTCCCGCCCTTGCCGACCTACCCCGATCGGGAGCCTGAACGCCGATGCTGAAGACGATCGACATCGTCCTGATCGCGGTGATGATCTCCGCCGCCGCATGGACCTTCAAAATCAAGCACGAGGCCGAGCTGATCGACGAGGCGATCGCCTCCGTCGAGCGCAAGAGCGCGCTCGAACGCGAGACCATCGCTCTGCTCCAGGCCGACTGGAGCCTTCTCAATCAGCCCGATCGCCTCCAGCGCCTTGCCGAGGCCTTCCACGCCGACCTCTCGCTGGAGCCGATCCGGCCGGACCAGATCGTCGAGGTCGACGAGTTGCCGCAGCAGCCGATCAGTCTCGTCCCCGATCCGACCAAGGCTCTCGGTGGCTTCGCAGAGAACGGCAAGAGTGTCGTGAGATGATGCGGATGAAGCTGCCGGCTTGGCCGGGTCGTATGCGAACACCGAAAGCGGACGCATCCTCGACGCGCATCTCGCTGCGCGGTCGCCGCGCGGAAGCGCCGCGCCACAGCGGACGCTTCGCCATCGCCGTCGGCCTCTTCTTCGGTGTCTACGCCATCATCGGCGGACGCCTCGTCATGTGGGGCGCTCTGCCCGAAGCGGGTGCCGCCTATGCCGGCATCGGTCCGGTGGTCGCCGCCCGGCCCGATCTCGTCGACCGCAACGGCGAGGTGCTGGCGACCGACATCAAGACGGCCTCGCTCTTTGCCGAACCCCGCCGGATCATCGATGCCGACGAGGCGACGGAGGCCCTGCTGACGGTCCTGCCCGATCTCGACGCCAAGAGCCTCCACACGCGCCTTGGAGGCGATGCGGGCTTCGTCTGGCTGAAACGCCAGCTCACCCCGCGTCAGCAGCAGCAGGTCTTCGCGCTCGGCCTTCCCGGCATCGGCTTCCGCACGGAAAAGCGGCGCTTCTATCCCGGCGGCGCGACCGCCTCCCATGTCGTCGGCCTGGTCAATATCGACAACCAGGGCATCGCCGGCATGGAGAAGTATGTCGACGACGAGGGCTTTCGGGACGTTCAGAGCCTCGGCCTCGCCACCGGCAAGGACCTGGAGCCGGTCAAGCTCTCGATTGACCTGCGCGTCCAGCACATCGTGCGCGACGAGATCGCGGCGGCCATGAAGCGCTACGACGCGATCGCCGCCGGCGGCGTGATCATGGATGTCGAGACCGGCGAGATCCTCGCGATGGCCTCGATGCCGGATTACGATCCAAACGAGCCGAAGGACGCGCTCAAGAAGGAAAACCTCAACCGCATGTCGGCGGGCACCTTCGAGATGGGCTCGACCTTCAAGACCTTCACCACGGCCATGGCGCTCGACTCCGGCCTCGTGAAGATCACCGACAGCTTCGACGCCTCCCGCCCGATCCGCATCGGCGGTTTCACGATCTCCGACTTCCACGGCAAGCACCGGGTCCTGACGGTTCCCGAAATCTTCGAATATTCGTCCAACATCGGGACCGCCAAGGAAGCCGACGTCGTCGGCATCGAGGGACACAAGGCCTTCCTGACCAAGATGGGCCTTCTCACGCGCCTCAAGACCGAATTGCCGGAGACCGCGACTCCGACTCAGCCGAAGGTCTGGAAGAAGCTGAATTCCATCACGATTTCCTTCGGTCACGGCGTTTCCACGACGCCGCTGCAGACCGCCGCCGCCGCCGCCGCTCTCGTCAATGGCGGCCGCATGATCCCGCCGACCTTCCTGCCGCGCTCGAAAGAAGAGGCCGACGCGATCGCCGTCCAGGTGGTCCGCAAGCAGACGAGCGACGAGATCCGCTACCTCTTCGACCTCAACGGTCGGAAGGGATCGGGAAAGAGCGCCCAGGTGCCCGGCTACCGCGTCGGCGGCAAGACGGGAACGGCCGAGAAGGTCGTCGCCGGGCGCTATTCCGCCAACAAGCGGTTCAACGCCTATCTCGCTGCCTTCCCGATCGACAAGCCGCGCTACGTCGTGCTCGTGGTCCTCGACGAACCCAAGGCCGAGGAGGGCAAGTCGGGAGCGACCGCCGGCCTGAACGCCGCGCCGACCGTCGGCGCGATCATCCGCCGTTCGGCCGCTCTGCTGAAGGTGAAGCCTCAGTTCGGCGAAGGCGCCGGCCCCTTGCTCGTCTCCAACTGAAGCCGGCCGTCGGAGGAGGCGTCCGGACCTGTTCAACCCCGACGAAGGTCTCTAAGAGCCCGTTTGGAAATGTCAGGGCGGAGCGGCGACCTGGATCTTCTCGCCGCCTGCGGGGGTGGAGGAAGAGCCGTCGAGCCGACCCGCCGGGTTTTTCCCAGATGGGCTCTCGAGGTCCGAAAGATTGTCCGGGGCAGGCTTCAGAGCTCCCGGTCGTCGCATCGAAGACGGGTTTGAAGTCATGAAGATCAGCGACCTCGCAGAGGGCATCGCCCGTGGGGCCGAGACGCTCGGCATTCCGATCGGCGGCCTGTCCGCGGACTCCCGTTCCATCCAGCCCGGCTTCCTCTTCGCAGCCTTCGCCGGATCGAAGGCCGACGGAGCGCGCTTCGTGCGCGACGCCGAGGCCAAGGGCGCCGCCGCCATCCTCGTCGGCCTCGACACGGCGGTGGACACGCATCTTCCCGTCCTGCGGGCCGCCGATCCGCGCCGGGCGCTGGCCCTCATGGCCGCGCGCTTCTTCGGCACGCAGCCGGCGACGATCGTCGCCGTCACCGGCACCAGCGGCAAGACCTCGATCGCCAGCTTCACGCGCCAGATCTGGACCAGCGCCGGCCATGCCGCGGCGTCCGTCGGCACGACCGGCATCCGCTCGCCGACACGCGACGACTACGGCTCGCTGACGACCCCCGATCCGGTCGACCTTGCCCGCCTCATGGCCGAACTGGCCGCCGAGGGCGTGACCCATGCGGCAATGGAGGCGTCCAGCCACGGTCTCGACCAGCGCCGCCTGGACGGCATGGTGCTCGCCGCCGGCGCCTTCATCAATCTCGGACGCGACCATCTCGACTATCATCCGACCGTCGAGGACTATTTCGCGGCCAAGATGCGCCTCTTCGAGGCCCTGCTGCCGCGCGGCGCCCCCGCCGTCATCTTCGCAGACGATGCCTGGGCGGATCGCGCCACGGCCGTCGCGCTGCATGCCGGCATGAAGATCGAGACGGTCGGCCGGAAGGGCACGCTGCTCCAGCTCAAACGGCTCGAACACGAGCGCAGCCGCCAGATCGCCGAAATCGAGGCGGACGGGCAGATCCACCGGATCGTCGTCCCGCTGGCGGGCGAATTCCAGATGGCGAACGCCCTGACCGCGGCGGGTCTGGCCATCGTCACCGGCGTTCCCGTCGCGACGGCGCTCGGCGCGCTCGAACATCTGACGGGCGCGCCGGGCCGGCTCGATCTCGCCGGCACGACGACAGCGGGCGTTCCCGTCTTCGTCGATTACGCCCACAAGCCGGAGGCCTTGGAGAACGTGCTCTCGGCGGTGCGGCCCTTCACCACCGGGCGCGTGACCGTCGTCTTCGGCTGCGGCGGCGATCGCGATCGCGGCAAGCGCCCGATCATGGGCGAGATCGCCGCCCGCCTTGCCGATGTCGTGATCGTCACCGATGACAATCCACGCTCGGAGGATCCGGCCTCGATCCGGGCCGCGATCCTGGAAGCCGCGCCCGGTGCCGCCGAAATCGGCGACCGTCGCACGGCGATCCGGCAAGCGATCGAGGGTTCGGCGGCGGGCGACACGATCGTCGTCGCCGGCAAGGGCCATGAACATGGGCAGACGGTCGGATCGACCACGCTGCCCTTCAGCGACCACGAGGAGGTCCGCCGCGCCATCGCGACGGAAGCACCATGACGGATTATCTCTGGGACATCGGCGCGCTCGTCGCCGCCACCGGCGGACGCGCCATCGGCTCCATGCCGCAAGGCGTCACCGGCCTTTCCATCGACACGCGCACGGTGAAGCCGGGCGACGCCTTCTTCGCCATCAAGGGAGACCGGTTCGACGGGCACTCCTTCCTGACGGCGGCCGTCGCGGCCGGCGCCTCGGTGCTCGTCGTGTCCGAGAAGAAGCTGCCGGCGCTCGGCCGCGTCCACGGCAATTTCATCGTGGTCGAGGACGTGCTCACCGCGCTGGTGCGCCTGTCGACGGCCGCGCGGGCGCGCTCCAAGGCGAAGATCATCGCCGTCACCGGCAGCGTCGGCAAGACCACGACGAAGGAGGCGTTGCGCCATGCCCTCTCGGCGGTCGGCAGCGTCCATGCCTCCGCCGCCTCCTTCAACAACCATTGGGGCGTGCCGCTCAGTCTCGCCCGGATGCCGGCCGATTCCCGCTACGGGGTGTTCGAGATCGGAATGAATCATCCCGACGAGATCCGCCCTCTCGTCAAAATCGTTCGACCTCACGTCGCGATCGTCACCCTCGTCGCTCCGGCCCATCTCGGGCACTTCGCCGATATCGGCGAAATCGCCAAGGCCAAGGGCGAGATCTTCGAGGGCCTCGTCATGGGCGGCACCGCCGTCGTCAACGCCGACGATCCCCAGGGACCGGCGCTGACGGAGATGGCGCGTGAGGCCGGCGTCGACGACATCCGGACCTTCGGCGCCTCCGAGGGGGCCGACTACCGTCTTCTCGACTTCAAGCCGCAGCCTGACGGCGCCCGCATGCTGGCGCGCATCGGCGAGGCGGAGTTCGGCGTGGAGATGGCCGCATCGGGCCGTCACATCGCGGACAATCTCCTCGCCGTGCTCGGCGCGGCGCACATCGTCGGCGCCGATGTCGGCGCGGTGGCGTCCGCTCTGTCCACGTGGCGCACGGGCAAGGGACGCGGCGAGCGCCACCGCCTCGCGCTCGGCGCGGGCTCGATCACGCTGATCGACGAGAGCTACAACGCCAATCCGACCTCCATGCGCGCGGCCGTCGCGCTTCTCGCCGACGCCTCGCCGGCCGAGGGCGGACGCCGGATCGCGGTGCTTGGAGACATGCTGGAACTCGGCGACAAAGCCGAGGCGCTGCACGCCGATCTCGCCTCCGTCCTCACCGAAGCCGGAATCGATCGCGTCTATCTCGTCGGCGAGGAGATGAAGGCGCTCGACGATGCGCTGGACGGCTCGCTTGCGGCCGAGTGGCACGAGAACCTCGACGAGCTTCAGGCAAGCCTTCTCGGTCATCTTCGCGCCGGCGACGTCGTGATGGTCAAGGGCTCCAACGGTATCGGCCTGTCGCGCATCGTCGACCGGCTGGTTTCGGCCCAGGGCGCCGCGCCGACGGGTCCTGCGGATGGCGCGGGTCCCTCATCGCAGCGGACAGGGGCCGTCTAAATGCTCGCATATCTCGGCCAGTTCTCCGCCGACTTCCCAGGCTTCAACGTCTTCCGCTACATCACCTTCCGCACCGGGAGCGCGATGATCACCTCGTTCATCGTGGTGTTCCTGTTCGGACCGGCGATCATCTCCAACCTTCGCCTGCGCCAGGGCAAGGGCCAGCCGATCCGCGCGGACGGACCGCAGACCCATTTCAAGAAGGCGGGAACGCCCACCATGGGCGGGCTGATGATCCTGACCGGGATCCTGTCCTCGACCCTGCTCTGGGCGGAACTCAGCAATCTCTACGTCTGGACCGTGCTGCTCGTGACGATCGGGTTCGGCGCGATCGGGTTCTACGACGATTACCTGAAGGTCACCAAACAGTCGCACAAAGGCTTTTCGGGCAAGGCGCGCCTCACCATCGAATTCGCCATCGCCGCCGTCGCCTGCACGCTCACCGTCTATGCCGGCACCGGGACCTTCGCGACCTCGCTGGCCTTTCCCTTCGTCAAGTCCTTCCTGATCGACCTCGGCTGGTTCTACGTCGCGCTCGGCGCCTTCGTCATGGTCGGCGCGGGGAACGCGGTGAATCTCACCGACGGTCTCGACGGACTCGCGATCGTTCCGATCATGATCGCCTGCGCCGCCTTCGGGCTGATCGCCTACCTCGCGGGCAACGTGAACTTCGCCAACTACCTGCAGATCCACTACGTCTTCGGCACCGGCGAACTCGCCGTCGTCTGCGGCGCGGTGATCGGCGCCGGGCTTGGCTTTCTCTGGTTCAATGCGCCGCCGGCCGCCATTTTCATGGGTGACACGGGGTCGCTCGCGCTCGGGGGAATGGTCGGCGCCATCGCGGTCGCTACCAAGCACGAACTGGTTCTCGCCATCATCGGCGGCCTCTTCGTGATCGAGGCGATGTCGGTCATCATCCAGGTCGCGAGCTTCAAGCTCACCGGCAAGCGCGTCTTCCTCATGGCGCCGATCCACCACCATTTCGAGAAGCTCGGCTGGACGGAAAGCCAGGTCGTGGTGCGCTTCTGGATCATCGCCTTCATGCTCGCCTTCGTCGGCCTGTCGACGCTGAAGCTTCGGTGAGCGCGCGATGATCGACGTCTCGACCCTCGCCGGACAGTGTGTCGCCCTGTTCGGTCTCGGCGGCTCCGGCCGCGCGACTGCGCTGGCGCTGAAAGCGGGCGGTGCAAAAGTCGTCGCCTTCGACGACAACCCGGCCAGCATCGAGGCCGCGAAAAGCGACGGGATCGCCATCGCCGATCTCCATGGGATCGACTGGTCGCGCCAGGCCGCTCTGATCCTCTCGCCCGGCGTGCCCCTGACCCACCCGCGACCGCACTGGACGGCCGATCTCGCGACGGCGGCGGGCGTTCCGATCATCGGCGACGTCGAACTGTTCAGCCGAGAGCGCGCCGCCCGTGCTCCGGACGCTCCCTTCATCGCGATCACCGGCACCAACGGCAAGTCGACGACGACGGCATTGATCGCCCATTGCCTGCGCTCGGCCGGCCGTGACACGCAGCTCGGCGGCAATATCGGGGTCGCCGTCCTGACGCTCGACGCGCCGACGCCGGATCGCTTCTACGTCGTGGAGTGCTCGTCCTACCAGATCGATCTCGCGCCCTCGATCGCGCCCTCCGTCGCCATTCTCCTGAACCTCACGCCGGACCATCTCGATCGTCACGGGACGATGGAGCACTATGCCGCCGTCAAGGCGCGGCTTCTGGAGAAGGCCGGCATGAGCGTCGTCGGGGTCGATGACGAGCACTGCCGCGCCATCGCCGAAGGACTGGAGGCGAGGGGCCGTCCGGTGACGCGCATCTCGCAAAAGACGGAACTCGCCGACGGCGTCTTCTTCGACGGCACGTCCGTCGTCGCGGCGGGCAAAACCTTGCGCAGCGCCTTCGACCTCACCGGCATCGGTTCCCTCCGAGGCCGGCACAACGGGCAGAACGCGGCGGCGGCCGTCGCAGCGCTGCTCGCCTCGGGGCTGACGCATGCCGAGGTCGAGACGGGCTTGCGCAGCTTCCCCGGCCTCGCACACCGGATGGAAGAGGTCGGCCGGATCGGTCGGACGCTCTTCGTCAACGATTCCAAGGCGACCAATGCGGAGGCCGCCGCGCCCGCGCTCGGCTCGTTCCGCGACATCCGCTGGATCGTCGGCGGACTGCCCAAGGAGGGCGGCATCTCCAGTCTCGCGCCGCTGTTTCCCCGTGTGGCCAAGGCCTACCTGATCGGCGAAGCGGCGCCGGCCTTCGCCGCGACGCTCGGCGACCGCGTTCCCTTCGAGATCTCCGGCACGCTCGACATCGCCGTCGCCAACGCCGCGCGCGATGCGGCTGCCGCCGTGGAGTCCGAGCCGGTCGTTCTCCTGTCGCCGGCCTGCGCGAGCTTCGACCAATTCCGCAATTTCGAGGTGCGCGGCGCGGCCTTCCGCGACGCCGTCGCGCGCCTTCCCGGCATCGAACTTTTCCGAAAGGGCGAAGCATGAACACGCGCGCCAAACGTGGGCTCATCACCGATTGGTGGTGGAGCGTCGACCGCTGGTTCCTCGCCGCCTTCCTGACGCTGATGATCGGCGGTCTCGTCCTGTCCTTCGCGGCGAGCCCGCCGGTGGCCGAGAAGCTCGGCCTCGACCCGTTCCATTTCGTGAAGCGTCACGGCGTCTTCCTGATCCCGTCCATCGCCGCGATGATCGCGACCTCGATGCTCACCGCACGAGGCATACGCCGCGTCGCGCTCCTCCTTCTCGGCGCTTCCATCGTCCTGATGATCGGCGCTTTGTTCTTCGGCATGGAAGTGAAGGGCGCCCGCCGCTGGATCGAGATCGGGCCGCTGACGATCCAGCCCTCGGAGTTCATGAAGCCGGCCTTCGTCGTGATCTGCGCCTGGCTCTTCGCCGAGAAGTCGCGGCGCGCCGACATTCCCGGCAACCTCTTCGCGATCATCCTCCTCTTCATCGTCACCGCGCTGCTCGTCGCGCAGCCCGATCTCGGCCAGACCATGCTGACGGCGGGCGCCTGGAGCGGCCTCTTCTTCATGGCGGGCATGCCCTGGCTCTGGATCGCCGCGCTCGGCACGATCGGCGTCGTCGGGTTCCTGTCGGCCTATTTCGTCTTCCCGCACGTCGCTTCGCGCATCGACCGCTTCATGACGGGCGAGGGCGATACGTTCCAGACCGACACCGCGCGCGAGGCGATCATGCGCGGCGGTTGGCTTGGGCAAGGTCCGGGCGAGGGCACCGTGAAGCGCCTCCTGCCGGACAGCCACACCGACTTCGCCTTCTCGGTCATCGCCGAGGAGTTCGGCATCGTCACCTGCATGCTGCTCGCCTCGATCTTCTGCTTCATCGTCATCCGCGGCCTGTCCGTGGCCTTCGCGCAGCGCGATCCCTTCGCACGGCTCGCGATCTCGGGCCTCGTCTTCCTGTTCGGCCTGCAGTCGATCATCAACATGTCGGTGAACCTCCAGCTGATGCCCGCCAAGGGCATGACGCTGCCCTTCATCTCCTATGGCGGCTCGTCCATGCTGGCGATCGCGATCTCGGCCGGCTTCATCCTCGCCCTGACGCGCAAGAAGCCGGAGAATTCCTCGCAGACCGACAGGCTCATGGACCGGACGATCGCGCTGTCCGGCGCCTGAGGTCGATACGGCCGAGAAGATCAGAAGGAGGAGCCGAAGCGGCGGATCCTCACCGACAGCGAAAAGGAACAGGTCAAGCTGACGGCGACCTACCGGAACGGGATCGCCATCGGCCTCGTCCTGGTCGGCGGGCTGTCCCTGCCGACGACGATCCTCTTCAACTTCAGGAGTTGGACGGATGTGCTCCTCGCGACGAGCCTCGGGCTGTTCAGTCCAGGCTTTAGCCCCTATCTTCAACGACGTGCGAAACGATTTCCGAGAAGGCTGGACGCATGATGGAGCTCTTTCTCGACGCCGTCGCCGCCCTGATGCTCCCTCTCGGCGTTCTCTTTGCGATTCGGACGGTCAGCAAGACGTTCGAGAGCGATCTGGAGGAAGGCCGGCGAGAGCGACACCAGCGGCTTTCCGGCATTCGCTGAGCACGGATCGGTCGCGATCCTGACCCACCTCTTGCCGACGGAATGGCGCATTCGTGCCGATGATTTTGTACGAGACGGCTTGAAGCGCTTTTCCCTGGCGAGACCTCACCCATGACCGGCCCCATCCTTCTCTCCGCCGGCGGCACCGGCGGCCATCTCTTTCCCGCCGAAGCGCTCGCCCACGAACTCGTCGCGCGGGGCTTCGAGGTTCATCTCGCGACCGACGAGCGCGCCGGCAAATATGCCGAGCGCTTTCCGGTCGAGGCGATCCACGTCGTCCCTTCCGCGACCTTCGGCTCGAAGAACCCGCTGCGCGTCGCCGGCTCGCTGCTGACGCTCTGGCGTGGATTTCGAACGGCGGGCGCGCTGATCCGCAAGATCCGCCCGGCCGTCGTCGTCGGCTTCGGCGGTTACCCGACGGTTCCCCCGATGCTCGCCGCGACCCAGGCGGGCCGGCCGACACTGATCCACGAACAGAATGCCGTCATGGGACGCGCCAACAAGTTCCTGGCCAAGCGCGTGACGCGGATCGCCGCGGGCATTGCGCAAGAGGGCGTCGATCCCGCGCTGGCGGGAAAGCTCGTCGTCACCGGAAATCCCGTCCGTCCCGCCGTCCTCGAGTCGGCCGCCTATCCCTATAAGCCGAGCGAGCCCGGCGCACCGTTCCGCCTCGTCGTCTTCGGCGGAAGCCAGGGCGCACAGTTCTTCTCCGACATCATGCCCGAGGTCATGCGCCTCCTGCCGATCGATGTTCTCCGGCGCCTGCACGTCACCCAGCAGGCCCGTCCCGAGCAGCAGGAGAAGATCCGCGCCTTCTACGAGGCCGAGGGCATCGAGGCCGACGTATCGCCCTTCTTTACCGACATGGCCAAGCGCATCGGCCGTGCCCATCTCGTCGTCAGCCGCTCCGGCGCCTCGACGGTGTCGGAAATCTCGGTGATCGGGCGCCCCTCGATTCTCGTCCCGTATCCCTACGCCCTCGATCACGATCAGGCGGCGAACGCGGCCAAGCTCGAGGCCGCCGGCGGGGCCATCGTCGCCCGGCAGGCCGATCTTTCCGCCATGCGGCTGGCCGGCCTCATCGAGAGCCTCGCCGCCGATCCCGCCAAGGCCATGGTCATGGCCTCGGCGGCGCGCGCGACGGGAATCCCCGACGCCGCGCGGTTGCTCGCGGATGTCGTTGAGGCTATGTCCGCGGCTTCGACCCGCTGATCTCTTTCGTGTTTCGGAGCCGTTCCATGAAGATGCCGCCCAATATCGGCCCGGTGCATTTCATCGGCATCGGCGGCATCGGCATGAGCGGCATCGCCGAGGTTCTCGCCAATCTCGGCTACACCGTCCAGGGGTCCGACCAGGGCGACAGCTCCAACGTCCAGCGCCTGCGGGACAAGGGCATCAAGGTCTCGATCGGCCATGCCGCGGCGAATCTGGGCGCGGCCGAGATCGTCGTGGTCTCCACCGCGATCAAGCGATCCAACCCCGAACTCGCCGCCGCCCGCGAGCGCCTTCTTCCCATCGTGCGCCGCGCCGAGATGCTGGCCGAGCTGATGCGCTTCCGTCAGGCCATCGCCATCGGCGGCACCCATGGCAAGACGACGACGACCTCCATGGTCGCGACGCTGCTCGATGCCGGCGGCCTCGATCCGACCGTCGTCAACGGCGGCATCATCAACGCCTACGGCACCAATGCGCGCATGGGCGGCGGCAACTGGATGGTGGTCGAAGCCGACGAGTCCGACGGCACCTTCCTGCGCCTGCCCGCCGATATCGCGGTCGTCACCAACATCGATCCCGAGCATCTCGACCATTACGGCACCTTCGACAAGGTGAGAGCCGCCTTCCGGGCCTTTGTCGAGAACGTGCCCTTCTACGGCTTCGCCGTCATGTGCCTCGACCATCCCGAAGTGCAGACCCTCGTCGCCGAGATCGAGGATCGGCGCATCATCACCTACGGCGAGAATCTTCAGGCCGACGTTCGCTTCGAGAACCATCGATCCGAGGGTCCGCGTTCGGTCTTCGACGTCACGATCCGGGATCGCGTGACCGGCCGGCAGGACGAGATCCGGGACATCACGCTGCCCATGCCCGGCCGTCACAACGTCTCCAATGCGACCGCCGCCATTGCAGTGGCCCACCGCATCGGGATCTCGGCGGATGCGATCCGCTCGGGCCTTGCTGCCTTCGGCGGCGTCAAGCGCCGATTCACCCACACCGGCACGGTCGACGGCGTCGACATCTACGACGATTACGGTCATCACCCCGTCGAGATCCGCGCTGTTCTCGCGGCGGCCCGCTCGTCGGCGAAGGGCCGCGTCGTCGCCGTGGTTCAGCCGCACCGCTACACGCGCCTTCAGAGCCTCTTTGCGGATTTCGCCGCCTGCTTCAACGATGCGGACACCGTCATCCTCGCCCCGGTCTATTCCGCAGGCGAAGAGCCGATCGAGTTCGTGAACTCGGAAATGCTGGTCGAGCGCCTGAAGCTCGGCGGCCATCGCGATGCCAAGCTCGTCGACGGTCCGGAGGAACTGGCGCCGCTGATCGATCGCCTCGTGGAGCCGAACGACCTCGTCGTTTTCCTCGGCGCGGGATCGATCACGCAATGGGCCTACGCGCTGCCGAAGGATCTCGCGGCGCTGCGCGCGGGCCGCGCCGGATGATCGACGGGGCAGGGCTGCTCGCGCGTCTCGGCGACCGGTTCCAGGCGATCCGGGGGCGCCTGACGCCCGACGCCGGGATGGACAAGATCACCTGGTTCCGCGCCGGGGGACCCGCCGAGCTCCTGTTTCAGCCGGCGGACGAGGAAGATCTGGCCGATTTCCTGCGGCTGCTGCCGGAAGACGTGCCCGTGATGGTCGTCGGCATCGGCTCGAACCTCCTCGTGCGCGACGGTGGCATTCCCGGCGTCGTGATCCGCCTTTCGGCGAAGGGCTTCGGCGAGGTGGAGACCTCGGGAGAAAAGCGACTGCGCGCCGGTGCCGCGGCCCCCGACAAGCGCGTCGCTTCCGTCGCGCTCGAGGCCGGCCTCGGCGGCTTTCACTTCTATCATGGCATTCCCGGCTCGGTCGGCGGCGCACTGCGCATGAACGCCGGCGCGAATGGCGTCGAGACGCGCGAGCGCGTCGTCGAGGTGCGGGCCGTCGACCGGCGCGGCAACCTTCACGTTCTCTCCAATGCCGACATGGGATACGCCTACCGCCATTCCGGCGCGGCGGGCGACCTCGTCTTCACGTCGGTTCTCTTCGAGGGCGTTCCGACCGAGCGGGGCGAGATCCGGGCCGCGATGGACGCCGTTCAGCATCACCGCGAGACCGTTCAGCCCGTGCGCGAGAAGACCGGCGGCTCGACCTTCAAGAATCCGGAGGGGAGTTCGGCGTGGAAGGAGATCGATCGCGCGGGATGCCGGGGCTTGGCGATCGGCGGCGCTGAGATGTCGGAGCTGCACTGCAATTTCATGATCAACACCGGCACCGCCACCGGCCATGATCTCGAATCGCTCGGCGAGACCGTGCGCGCCCGCGTCCACGCGACCTCCGGCATCGATCTCCACTGGGAGATCAAGCGGCTCGGCGCGTTCCTGCCGGGGCGAGAGGTGAAAGCGTTCGAGGCGGGCTAAGCGCCGGTCGCTCTCGTTTCAGGCCACTCGATCCAAGGGTGTCGCGCGCTCGATACGGGCTCGTTCGTCAGGTGAGTTCATCGCGGTCCAGAGGTCGGTCCGGCGTTGAATGTTCAGCCAGAAATCGGGACTGTTGCCGAAGACCCGAGACAGGATTAGTGCCGTGGCGGCTGTCACGCTCCGGCGATCGTTGCAGAGTTCGTTCACGTGTTTGCGTTGGACGCCCATCGCTTCGGCCAATCCGCCCTGGGTCAGCCCCAGCGGCTGCATGAATTCTTCGACCAGGATCTCGCCGATCGTCGCTGGCTTGCGCTTCGTCATCATCATGGCGTGCCTCATCGGTAGCTATGGTCGTCGAGATAGAGGTCCGTCGCTTCGCCGTTGCGACTGTCCCATCGGAAGATCAGCCGCCATTGGTGATTGACGCGGATCGAATGGTACCCCTCCAGCGAACCGCGCAACGTCTCGAAATGGTTGCTCGGCGGAACGTACAGGTCCTGATCCGTCGAGGCATCGTCGATCATCTGCAATTTGCGGAAGAGTCGGCTCCTCAAATCGGACGGTATGCCACGGGGGACGACATCTTCGACAAAGAAGGCCCTCAACGCCTCGTCCCGAAAGCTGCCGATCATCATTTCGCTTTCAAAGTGGTGGGTGAATGTACCACTCGATGGGACAGGCGGCAATGTCGGAACGGAAACTCGCCTTGGCCGTGCAGCTTCGGCGTCACGATGGCGAAGCGATGGAAGATGGATTCGATCGGTAAGGTTGAGCCTTCTCCGCATCACCTCGCCTTTCTCCCATCGCCCTTACGATTTTCTTGCCGCCGCCTCAGGCCCTTAACCTCTGCTTAACCATCGCTCGTCATGAATGATCCCGAGCTCGCATGGGCTCGACTCCTCGCAAGGGATGGAATGGGCGTTCGATGACCAGGCATGTCGCGGTTCTGATGGGGGGATGGTCGAGCGAACGACCGGTGAGCCTGTCCTCGGGCGCCGCCTGCGCCGAGGCTTTGGAGGCCGAGGGCTTCCGCGTCACGCGCGTCGATGTCGGCCGGGACGTCATGACGGTCCTCTCGGAGTTGAAGCCGGATGTCTGCTTCAACGCGCTGCACGGTCCCTTCGGGGAGGACGGCACCATCCAGGGCGTCCTCGAATTTCTGGAAATCCCCTACACCCATTCCGGCGTTCTCGCCTCCGCGCTCGCCATGAACAAGGTCAAGGCCAAGCTCGTGGCGAAGGCGGCGGGCGTGCCGGTGCTGGAGCACAAGGTGATCGACCGGCGCGAGGTGGCCAAGAGCCATGTCATGCCGACGCCTTACGTGGTGAAGCCGATCGCGGAAGGATCGAGCTTCGGCGTGCTCATCGTGCGCGAGGATCAGGCCCACCCGCCGCAGCAGCTGCACGGCACCGAATGGGCCTTCGGCGATCTCGTCATGGTCGAACGCTTCGTTTACGGCCGGGAACTGACCTGCGCCGTGGTCGGCGACGTCGCGCTCGGCGTCTGCGAGATCACGACCGAGGGGCACGCCTTCTACGATTACGATTCCAAGTATCTGCCGGGTGGTTCGACGCACGAGATCCCGGCGCCGATCCCCGCGCGCGTCGCGAACCGGGTCCAGGCGGCCGCGCTGGCCGCCCACCGCGCGCTCGGCTGCCGCGGCGTCTCGCGCTCGGATTTCCGCTATGACGACCGTTTCTCCCAGGAGGGCGAACTCGTCTGGCTGGAGGTCAACACCCAGCCGGGCATGACGCCGACCTCCCTCGTGCCCGACATCGCGCGGGCGGCCGGCCACAGCTTCGGCGAACTCCTGACCTGGATGGTGGAGGACGCGTCATGCCGCAGATGAACCGCCGCGACCGCCGGGAGCCCTCGCTGTCGCCCGAACCCGGTCTTCGCCTGAAGTTCCGCCTGTCGGTCGCCGGCCGTCGCCTCGCCGCCGTCGGCGAGAGCCTGTCGCGCCTGCGCGCGCCGCGCTTCGCCACGATCGCGGCCCTGCTTCTGTCCTCGACCGCGCTCTATGGTATGGCGATCGGCGGGCACACGACGTCCGTGATCGATACGGTCGCACAGCCGCTCGGCTTCTCCATCGATCGCATCGACGTCTCGGGCAATGGCGAGACCTCCGAGATCGATGTCCTGCAGGCACTCTGGGGAACGGGCGCGCAGAGCCTGCCCTCACTCGATCCGGCGGCCGCGCGCGAGGCGCTGGAGGCGATGCCCTGGATCGAGACGGCCTCGGTCTCGAAGACCTATCCGGACCGCGTCGAGATCAAGCTGTCCGAGCGGGCGCCCTTCGCCGTCTGGCAGAAGGGACGCGAGCTCTTCATCATCGATCGCGAGGGCGGGGAGATCATGCCCTATGGCGCGGCGCGTTTCGCCAACCTTCCCTTCGTCGTCGGGGCTGGCGCCGCCAAGAACGCGGCGTCGTTTTTAGATCAGCTCGACGTACTTCCCGAGCTTCGCGCAAGGGTGAAGGCCTACATTCGCGTCGGGGATCGTCGTTGGGATCTCCGATTGGAGAACGGAGTGACGATTCGACTGCCCGAAGACGGGGCGATCGAAGCGGCGGCCGAAGTCTCCCGAATGGACAGGGACGTGGGCTTGCTGTCGCGTGACATTCTCGCCGTCGACATGCGCATCGCAGATCGCATGGTCGTCAAGCTGACGCCGGATGCGCTGGTGCGCCGCGACGCGGCGCTGAAGGAGCGCGAGAAGGTGATCAAGCGCTCGGCCAAGGAGAAGCCGGTATGACGTTGCTTTCTCGCCGGAACGGCAAGCTGCCGCGCGTGAAGGCCATCTCTTCGCGCAAGACCCGCATCATCTCGGTTCTCGACATCGGCACGACCAAGGTCACCTGCCTCATCGCCCGGCTGAAGCCGAAGGGCGAGAGCGAGATCCTGCGCAACCGGACGCACGAGATCGAGGTAATCGGCATCGGTCACCAGCGCTCGCGCGGCATCAAGTCGGGTGTCGTCGTCGATCTCGAAGCAGCGGAGAAGTCGATTCGCTTTTGCGTGGACGCGGCCGAGCGCCAGGCCGGCCTGACCATCGAAAGTCTGATCGTCTCGCTCACCGCCGGACGATTGAAGAGCCTGCGCGGGCGCGGCGAACTCGGGATCGACGGCGGCGAGGTCCAGGCGACCGACCTGAAGCGCGTGCTGGGTCTTGCCGCCCGCGCGCCGGTGGAACCTGGCCGGATCGTCCTGCACTCCATTCCGTTCGACGTTTCGCTCGACGGCGAATCCGGTCTTGAAAACCCCGAGGGCATGGTCGGTCGCCGGCTCGGCGCGGACATGCACGTTCTCTCCGCGGAGGAGACCCCGCTTCGCAATCTCGAGGCGGCGATCAATCGCGCTCATCTGGTGGTCGAGGCCTTCGTCGCAACCCCCTTCGCCTCCGGCCTGTCGACGCTCGTCGACGACGAGGCCGACATGGGATCGGCCTGCATCGACATGGGCGGCGGCGCGACGACGATCGCGATCTTCCAGAACGGCCGCTTCGTCTATGCCGACTCGGTCGCCCTCGGCGGGCACCACATCACGATGGATCTCGCCCGCGGCCTGTCGATCCGGCCCGAGCATGCCGAGCGGCTGAAGGTCATGCATGGTTCGGCGATGAGCGAGCTCATGGCCGATTCCGAGACGATCGAGGTGGCTCCGCTCGGCGAGGAGGGCTTCGAGGCCCCGGTCAACGTCGCCCGCTCGCTGGTCTCGCGGATCATCCGGCCGCGCGTGGAGGAAACCTTCGAGCTGATCCGCGACCGTCTCGCGGCCTCCGGCCTCGGCCACGTCATCGGCAAGCGCGTGGTGCTCACGGGTGGCGCCAGCCAGCTGGCGGGCCTCGGCGACGTTGCCCGCTCCATCATGCAGCGCAATGTCCGGCTCGGGCGCCCCGTCGGGGTCGCGGGCCTCAGCGCGGCCAACAAGAGCCCGGCCTTCGCGACGTCGGTCGGACTCCTGATCTACCCGCAGGTCGCACCGAGCGAGCATTTCGCGGAAGCGGGCGCTGCCAGTTTCGCCTTCGACGAAGGCACCACGATCGGGCGCTTCGGCTCCTGGGTCCGCAAGAGTTTCTAACCGATACGCGGAGGGCCGCCGGCGTGGCCCATCGTGGACAGAGAAGCGCGCGCCGCGCGTCTTGACCGAGCAACCAGAGTATCAGGCCGGCGCGGCGACACGGCCAAAATCGCAAAGAGGATGAAGAACATGGCCATCAACCTGGCGAAGCCCGACATCACGGAACTGAAGCCCCGGATCACCGTGTTCGGTGTCGGCGGCGGCGGCTGCAATGCGGTCAACAACATGATCAATGCCGGCCTCGAAGGCGTCGAGTTCGTGATCGCCAACACCGATGCCCAGGCGCTGCGCTCCTCGCGCGCCGAGCGCGTCATCCAGATGGGCGTCGCCGTCACCGAAGGTCTCGGCGCGGGCTCGCAGCCGGAAGTCGGCCGTGCGGCCGCCGAGGAATCCCTCGACGAGATCTGCGATCATCTCCTCGGTTCGCACATGTGCTTCGTCACCGCCGGCATGGGCGGCGGCACCGGCACGGGCGCGGCTCCCGTCGTCGCGAGAGCGGCGCGCGAGAAGGGCATCCTGACCGTCGGCGTCGTCACCAAGCCCTTCCACTTCGAGGGCCAGCGCCGCCTGCGCATCGCCGAGCAGGGCATCGAGGATCTGCAGAAGAACGTCGACACGCTCATCGTCATCCCGAACCAGAACCTCTTCCGGATCGCGAACGACAAGACGACCTTCGCCGATGCCTTCGGCATGGCCGATCAGGTTCTCTATTCCGGCGTCGCCTGCATCACCGACCTGATGGTCAAGGAAGGCCTCATCAACCTCGACTTCGCGGACGTCCGCTCCGTGATGCGCGAGATGGGCAAGGCCATGATGGGCACCGGCGAGGCGTCCGGCGAGGGCCGCGCGATGGCCGCCGCCGAGGCCGCGATCGCCAACCCGCTCCTCGACGAGACCTCGATGAAGGGCGCCAAGGGGCTCCTGATCTCGATCACGGGCGGTCGCGATCTCACGCTCTTCGAGGTCGACGAGGCGGCGACCCGAATCCGCGAGGAGGTCGATTCCGATGCCAACATCATCCTCGGCGCGACCTTCGACGAGGGCCTGGAAGGCGTCATCCGCGTGTCGGTCGTGGCGACCGGCATCGATAAGACCGCCCAGGAAGCCTACAACCGCCCGATCGAGGTTCGTCACGCTCCGATGATGCCGCGCCCGGCCGCCGCCGCGCCGATGGCAGCACAGGCCGCTCCGATCGCGCCGGCCCCGATGACCATGTCGGCACCCGTCGAGGCGCCCCGTCAGATGCCTGCCATGGCGTCCTACGAGCCTGAAATGCCGGCCGAGACGATCGACGCGGCCGACATGGAGGACGACTTCACCGCCGCTCTCCAGGCCGAAATCGCCGAGGTCGCGCACCGCCAGCCCGCGCCGGCGCCCGTCGCCGAAGCGCGTCGCGATATGGTCGCCGCCCCCTCGCGCATGCCCCGCGTCGAGGACTTCCCCCCGGTCGTCCAGGCCGAAATCGAGCGTCGCTCCGGCATGGACATGGGCGCCGACGACAAGGGTCCGATGGGCCTCCTGCGTCGCCTGACAACCGGCCTGTCGCGTCGTGACGAGGAGGAGGGCATGGCCTCGGAGCTCGCGCGCGCGCCGAAGGCGCCCGAGGTTCGCCGGACCGCGGTCGTCGAACAGAATCCCTACGCACCGCGTCGCCAAGCTGCGGAATCGGCGGCTCGCCCCGTTTCCCAGGTCCGTCCGAGCGCCGAAGACGACCAGCTGGAGATCCCGGCCTTCCTGCGCCGCCAGACCAACTAAGGCGAACGACGGTCGCGAGATCGTTGCGTTTGTGACACAGAGCCCACCGTCATGCGACGGTGGGCTTTTTTGTTAACATATTCTCTTCAATGACGTTTCCGCCGGCGTCGACTGTGTCCCGGTAACAACGGGTAAGAATCCGTGATTTGTTGGAAACGATCTCTGCACCTAGTTTGCAAGGGCAGTTGAGAACGGGCGTATCGACGCTTCAGTCGTCCTGGGGAGGGGGCTGATGCCAGGGGTCGAAGGCCTTCATCGCAGGCGACGTTGCAGGGTTTCTGCGGGTTCGCCGCGCCAAGGCTCGGTCAGGAAGGACTTCCCATCGTGTTGATGCACCAGCAGACGATCGGCGCACGGATCGATGTCCATGGCGTTGGCGTCCACAGCGGCAACCCCGTGCAACTCTCCCTCGTCCCCGCCGAGGCCGGCACGGGCATCATCTTTCACGTTTTCGGTGCGGGCCGTGGTCTCCCCCACGAAATCCGCGCGCTCTCCTCGAACGTGCCCGCCACTGACCTGTCGACGATCATCGGCGATCTGCGTGGCGTTCATGTGGCGACGATCGAGCATCTGATGGCGGCGCTCTACGCCATGGGCGTCGACAACGTCATCGTCGAGATCGACGCCAACGAGGTTCCGATCATGGACGGCTGTTCGGCCGCTTTCGTGGAGGCGATCGAAAACGTCGGCCTGATGCGCCAGGCCGCGAAGCGTCGCTACATCCGCGTGCTGAAGGCCGTTCGCGTCGATGTCGGCGGCGCCTTCGCGGAATATCGTCCGCACGAGGGCACGCGCTTCGAGGTCGAGATCGATTTCGCCTCGCCCACGATCGGGCGTCAGATCTTCGCCGGCGACCTCACGCCCGCTGTCTTTCGCGACGAACTCGCCCGCGCCCGCACCTTCGGCTTCATGAAGGACGTCGAGCGTCTCTGGGCGTCCGGCCATGCGCTGGGTTCCTCGCTCGAGAATTCCGTCGTGATCGGTCACGACGATCGCATCATCAATTCCGACGGGCTTCGCTTCGTGGACGAGTTCGTGCGCCACAAGGCGCTGGATGCCGTCGGCGATCAGGCTTTGGCCGGTGCGCGCATCCTCGGCTGCTATCGCTCCTATCGCGGCGGCCACAAGGTCAACGCGCTGGCGCTCCAGGCTCTTCTGGCCGACCACACGGCCTACGAGATCGTCGAGGTTCCGACCCGTCGCCGCGAGATCGCCCGCCACTCCCCCTTGATCACCGCCGCGGTCGCGGCTCCGGCTTACGGCCCGCAGACGCTCTGATCGAGCGGGACTTCGAACGGGCGTGCCCCGATCCGGTGCGCGGCATTCAGGAATCGCATCGCGAGCCGCCTGCATTTCGATCGTTCCTGTTGCGGCCAAGCAACGGCACGGGCTCGACTTGGCCCGACTTTGCCAAATCGGCGACTCCACTTCCCTCGTCTTCGCATGGCGAGCGCGCGCATACACCATCGCCTTAAAAAAGGCTTGTTGAATGCCCTTCTGCGCGTTGCAGGCTCCGGTGGTCTGATCTAGAGCAATGGGTGATCCAAGGGACCGCAGGGACCTTTGCATCATCCCAAGCTCCGGCCAGCCGGAATTCGGGGGTCCGAGGGGAAGCGTCACCATGCGTCACATGCCGTCCAAGCGCGCCAATGCGTCCGTCCTTCGCCGGTCTCTGTGCCTGGCCCTCGTCGCGAGTTCCCTCTCGTTCGGCGGCTGCATGTCCTTCGGCGGGGACGACGACGACGTCGATGTGCTCGCGCTGGCGGCCGAGACCGAACCGGCCGACGTCCTTTACAACCAGGGTCTCGCCAATCTGGAGGGCGGTCGCCTCGGCGAGGCCGCCAAGAAGTTCGAGGCGATCGATCGCCAGCATCCCTATTCCGAATGGGCGCGCAAGGCGCTCGTCATGCGGGCCTTCACCAGCTATCGCAACGGCGACTTCGAGGAAGCGGTGACCTCGGCCCGCCGCTATCTCACGACCTATCCCGGAACGGACGAAGCGGCCTACGCGCAGTACATCATCGGCCTGTCCTATTTCCGCCAGATCCCGGACGTCACCCGCGACCAGAAGGAGACGGCGCGCGCCTTCGCGGCCATGCAGGAGGTCGTCGACCGCTACCCCGAATCCGAATATGCCGAGGATGCGCGCGCCAAGATCCGTGTGACGCGCGACCAGCTCGCCGGCAAGGAGATGCAGGTCGGCCGCTACTATCTCGAGCGTCGCGAGTATCTGGCCGCGATCAACCGCTTCAAGACCGTCGTCGACACCTATCCGAACACCCGCCATGTCGAGGAAGCGCTCGCGCGCCTGACCGAGTCCTACTACGCCATGGGCCTGTCGCAAGAGGCCCAGGCCTCGGCCTCGGTGCTCGGCCAGAACTTCCCGGATTCGGAGTGGTACAAGGACTCCTACGCGCTCCTGCAGACGAACGGTCTCGAGCCGCGCGCGGGCACGTCCGACTCGTGGTTCGCCAAGGCGACCAAGGCGATCACCGGCGGCGCGTGACGGCGATCCACGACGGGAACGTGACCGATGGCCGGAGCGGCGACGCTCCGGCTTTTCGCGTTGGTGGTGCCCTCGCGTCGATGCGCCGGAAGCCCTATGTGTTGGCGACCGCGCCGACCGACCGACCGGTCGTCCCCGACCGGCCCTCATAGCGATAACTCATGCTCGTCCATCTCGCGATCCGCGACATCGTCCTCATCGAACGCCTCGATCTCGATCTCGGGGATGGCCTCTCCGTGCTGACGGGCGAGACCGGCGCCGGCAAGTCGATTCTCCTCGATGCGCTGTCGCTGGCCCTCGGTGGGCGCGGCGATGGCGGCCTCGTGCGCCATGGCGCCAAGCAGGGCGAGATATCGGCGGTCTTCGATCTGCCATCCGCCCATCCCGCCCGCCGGGCGCTGGTCGCGAACGGGTTCGACGACGACGGCGATCTGATCCTGCGCCGCATCCAGAGCGCGGACGGGCGCAGCCGCGTCTTCATCAACGACCGGCCCTCGAGTGTGTCCCTGATGCGCGAGATCGGCGCTACGCTGGTCGAGATCCATGGCCAGCACGACGACCGCGCCCTGGTCGATGCCGAGGCTCATCGCCGCCTTCTCGACGAGTATGGCGGCCTGCGCACCGAGGCGGAGGCGGTCTCCGCCGCCCATGCCGCCTGGAAGAAGTCCGAGGCCGAACTGGTCCGCCACCGCGCCAAGGTCGAGGCCGCCGCGCGGGAGGCGGATTATCTGCGAGCCGCCGTGGAGGAGTTGTCCGAACTCGCGCCGATCGCGGGGGAGGAAGAGGAGCTCGCCGCGAGCCGGCAGGTGATGATGCGCTCGGAGAAGATCGCGACCGACGTCAACGACGCGCATGAGGAACTGGCCGGCCACGCTTCGCCGATTCCCTCGCTCGCGGGGCTCCTGAAGCGCCTCGACCGGAAGAAGGACGAATTGCCGGGCCTTCTCGACGAAGCGATCGAGCGGCTGGACTCGGCGATCGACGCCCTGTCCGACGTCCAGATGAGCCTGCAATCGGCGTTGCGGAGCCTGGAGTTCGATCCGCGCGCGCTGGAGGATTGCGAGGAGCGGCTCTTCGCGCTGCGGGCCGCCGGCCGGAAATACTCCCGACCGGTCGACGCGCTGCCTGATCTCGCCGCGCAGATGATCGGCGATCTCGCCGATCTCGATGCCGGCGAGGAGCGGTTGTCGAAGCTGGAAGCGGAGGTGCTGGAACAACGCAGGCGCTTCGACGGACTGGCGGCCGAACTCTCGGCCAAGCGCGCGGAGGTCGCCAAGCACCTCGAAGCCGCCGTCATGGCCGAGCTACCCGACATGAAACTCGAACGTGCGGCCTTCATCGTGGAGATGTCGTCCGATCCGGAGAGCCCGTCCGCCGCCGGCTTCGACACGGTGGAGTTCTGGGTCCGCACCAATCCCGGCACCCGTGCCGGGCCGATGATGAAGGTCGCGTCCGGCGGCGAGTTGTCGCGCTTCCTCCTCGCGCTGAAGGTCGCGCTCGCCGACAAGGGCTCTGCGCCGACGCTCGTCTTCGACGAGATCGACACCGGCGTCGGCGGCGCGGTGGCCGACGCGATCGGGCGTCGCCTCGCGCGTCTCGCCACCCGTGTCCAGGTCCTCTCCGTCACCCATGCACCCCAGGTCGCCGCCCGTGCGACGACGCATCTCCTGATCTCCAAGACCGAGACGCGGCCGGGCGACGAACGCCTCGCGACGCGGGTCGTGCGGATCGAGGAGACGATCCGCACCGAGGAGATCGCGCGCATGCTGGCGGGCGAGAGCGTAACGGACGAGGCGCGCGCGGCCGCCGCCCGGCTGATCGGGCATGGCGCCTGATCGCATCCGTTGCCCGTCTCGGGATCTCGGCGGGACGTCCGGAATGGCCGACACGCGGCGCGTCTGGTAGGAGATGCGGCATCTCGCATCCGCATCAGAACGGCCCATGCCACCCATGCCAACCACGACCATGTCCGACACCAAGCCCGTCGAATCGCTGAGCCGGGCGGAAGCCGGCGTCGAACTCGCCCGCCTCGCCGCCGAGATGGCCGAGCACGACCGACGCTATTACGAAGACGACGCCCCCTCGATCTCGGATGCGGGATACGACGCGTTGCGCCGTCGCAACATCGAGATCGAACGGCAGTTTCCCGATCTGGTCCGGGCGGATTCTCCGTCGCTGAAGGTCGGCGTGGCGCCGTCCGCGAAGTTCGCCAAGATCCGCCATGCCCGGCCCATGCTCTCGCTGGACAACGCTTTCACCGACGAGGACGTCGCCGATTTCGCCCGGCGCGTCCGGCGCTTCCTCGGCCTCGGCGAGGCCGATCCGCTGGCGATCACGGCCGAACCGAAGATCGACGGCCTCTCCTTGTCGCTGCGCTACGAGAAGGGCGAGCTCGTATCGGCGGCGACGCGCGGCGACGGGGCGGTCGGCGAGGACGTCACGCGCAACGCCCTGACGATCGGCGACATTCCCCATCGTCTCAGCGGCTGGAAGCCGGACGTCTTCGAGGTGCGCGGCGAGGTCTACATGACCCATGCCGATTTCGCCGCCCTCAACGCGCGCCTCGCCGGCGCAACGCCGGAAGCCGTCCCCGACGAGGCGCTGGGGGGAACCGGCAGCGCCGAGGAACCGGACGGCGGTGCCGCGGCGGGCGAGGCGGGTGCCGCCGGGGGGCGGAAGATCCGTCAGTTCGCCAATCCCCGGAACGCGGCGGCCGGCTCGCTGCGCCAGAAGGACCCGAACGTCACCCGTGCGCGTCCCTTGCGCTTCTTCGCCTATGCCTGGGGGGAGGCGAGCGAGCTGCCGGGCGAGACCCAGACCGAGATCGTGGAGGCGCTGGGACGGATGGGATTCGCCGTCAATTCCCTCATGCGGCGCTTCGAGGACGTCGAGGGGCTTCTGGAGCATTACCACGCGATCGAGGAGGATCGAGCGCGCCTCGGCTACGATATCGACGGCGTCGTCTACAAGGTCGACGACCTCGGCCTGCAAGAGGATCTGGGTTTCGTCTCGCGCTCGCCGCGCTGGGCCATCGCGCACAAGTTTTCGGCCGAGAAGGCGACCACGGTCGTCGAGGCGATCGACATCAATGTGGGACGGACCGGCAAGCTCGCGCCGCTCGCCCGGCTGACGCCGGTTACGGTCGGCGGCGTCGTCGTCTCCAACGTCACGCTCCACAACGAGGATTACATCGCCGGCCGCGATGCCGACGGCGGCGAGATCCGCGGCGGGCGCGACGTGCGGATCGGCGACACCGTCGTCATCCAGCGAGCCGGCGACGTCATCCCGCAGGTCGTGGACGTCCTCGTGGAGAAGCGTCCTGCCGATGCCGAACCCTTTCGCTTTCCAGATCACTGCCCGGTCTGCGGCTCCCGGGCTGTGCGGGAAATCAATCCCCGGACGGGCCGACCGGACTCGGTGCGCCGCTGCACGGCGGGCCTCACCTGTCCCGCGCAGGGCAAAGAGGGGCTGAAGCATTTCGTCTCGCGCACCGCCTTCGATATCGAGGGCTTCGGCGAGACCTATATCGAGACGCTCTTCGACGCCGGCCTGCTGCGCCAGCCGGCCGATATCTTCCGCCTGACCTTCGAGCCCCTGCGAGACGCGCTCGAAGCTCGGCGGCAGGCCCTTTCGGAGGCGCGCCGTCGGGCCGAGGGCAAGTCGTCGCCGGACAAGGGGCCGGAGAGGACACCGAAAAAGGGCGAGACCACGAAGGCCATCGAGAACCTTCTCGCCGGCATCGCCGCGCGCCGCACGGTCTCGCTCGACCGCTTCATCTTCGCGCTCGGCATACCCGACATCGGCGAGACGACGGCCAAGGCCCTGGCCCGGCATTTCCCCGATGTCCCCGCGCTTCTCGCCGGCGTCGATGCCGCGGCGTCCCAACGGCCCGGAGAGGACTGGGCGGAACTTTCGGCTCTTCGCACGATCGGCGGCGGCACGTTCGAGCGCATGATGGCGGTCGAGTCCGCAACCCTCGGCGATCCCGACTGGGACCCGTTCCGCGATGCATCGCTCGCGTTGAAGTCGAACCAGCGCGTCGCCCTTCGCGAGCGCTACGAGGACGCGGACCGTTTCCGCGAGGCGATCGGTCGCGCCAAGGCGCAGGCGCCGGGGGCGGACTTCCTTGCGCTGACGTCCGCCGGCGATATCGGCACCGTCGCGACGCTTTCGCTGATCCATTTCTTCGAGGAGGCCCACAACCGCGAGGCGGTCGAGGCGCTCCTCGCAGCCGGTGTGTCCACGCAGGTTCTCGCCCGCCCGAAGACCGAGGGCTCGCCCGTCGCAGGCCTCACCGTCGTCTTCACCGGCTCGCTGGAGAAGATGACGCGGGACGCCGCCAAGGCCACCGCCGAAGGCCTCGGCGCCAAGGTTGCGGGATCGGTGTCGAAGAAAACCGATCTCGTCGTCGCCGGGCCGGGCGCCGGCTCCAAGCTCGACAAGGCGCGGGATAACGGCGTCAGGGTGATCTCCGAGGACGAATGGCTGGACATGATCGGCGCGTCCTGATTCATCGGTCCTCGTCCGTTCCCGCGACGGGACAGCATCCGCCGGGAGGGACGTCATGACCGTCATCGCCATCGACTTCGAGACCGCGAACGCCTCGCGCGCCAGCCCCTGCGCGATCGGACTCGCCTTCATCGAGGGCGGAGCGGTGACGCGCCGCGCCTATCATCTGATCCGTCCCCGCGAGCTCCGGTTCGATGCCGGCAACATCCGCGTCCACGGCATCCGGCCGGACGACGTGCGCGACGCGCCGGAGTTTCCGGATGTCTTCGAGACCTTCGCGAGCGATCTCGACGGCGCGCTTCTCGTTGCCCACAATGCGAGCTTCGACGTCGCGGTTCTGGCTCAGACGCTGGCGCTCTACGGGCTCGCGCGCCCGGCCCACGCATCGATCTGCACGGTCCAGCTCTCGCGCCGCTTCTGGCCGGATTCGCCCGACCACAAGCTGTCCACCATGGCCCGGCGCTTCGGCGTGCGCTTTCGCCATCACCATGCCGGGGAAGATGCGCTGGCCTGTGCCGCGATCGCACTCGAAGGCGTTCGCGCGGCAGAGGTCGACGATGTCGCGGATCTCGCGCGCTCGACCGGCCTTCGGCGCTCTCACGCGCCGCAAGTCGCTTCCCCGGTCGGCAAGGCCGGCGGCATAGCGGAACGCGCGCTTCTGGCTCGCGGTCGATCGGAGCTGCCGCCCGCGGGCCGCTTCGTGGTGCGCGGCAGCACGGGAACGCCGTACGACGTCGATCTCGTGACCGGCCGCGAGGGTCGGCCGTCCCTTCGCTGTTCCTGTCCCGCCGGTCGGTTTCAAACCCTCTGCCGCCACGTCAAAGGCTTGATGAAAGGCGACCGGCGCAACGTCATTTCCGGAGACGAGGCGCAGTTGAAGCAGGTCGTCGCGCTCTTTGCCGCCGTTGCGGTCTCCTGACGAGGTCCCGGCGGGGCTTCGAGGCCTCAGGTTCATTCCCGGACCTCATGACATCCATTCAAGCCGTTGATGGCTTGCGCGAAATCTTCTCGCCTGTGCATCGATCCGCTTGGCTTCGCGGGGCGAGGCCCGTAAGGCTCGAACGATCGTTGCATCGGAGTTCTGTCTGGCATGACCGCATCGAGCGAAGCCCGTGCGGCCTTGCGGGAGATCCTGCCCGTTCTCGTCGTGACCGTGCCGTTCGGCGCGGTCTACGGAACGGTCGCGGCGGGGCAGGGGTTGACGATCGCCGAGACGCTCGGCCTGTCCGCCACGATCTTCGCCGGCGCCAGCCAATTGGCGGCGATCCAGATGATCGGGCTCGGCTCTCCGCTCTGGGTGGTGATCGTCTCGGTCTTCGCGCTGAACTTCCGGCACGTGCTGTATTCCGCGTCGATCGGGCGCCATCTCCAGCGCTTCTCCCCCGTCGAAAAGGCGCTCGCCTTCTTCCTCCTGACCGATCCCTCCTTCGGCTCGGCCGAGGCGAGGGCCGCCGAACGGCCGCTGACGAAGACGTTCTACTTCACCTACAACATCATTCTCTATGTCACCTGGCTGGGGGCATCCGCGATCGGCGCGATCTTCGGCGGCCTGATCGAGGACCCCCATGCGGCCGGCCTCGATTTCGTGTTGCCGATCTACTTCCTGACGCTGCTGATGGCCTTTCGCACCCGGGCGAACTTCCTGCCCATCGTGCTCGCCAGCGGCATTGCCTCGGCCCTGATCTACGTAACGCTCGGAGCCCCCTGGCACATCACGCTCGGTGCCTTCGGCGGCATCTTGTATGCCGTCCTGAAGCCGACGCCGGCGGGAGAGGCGACATGAGTGACATCTGGTGGATCGCCCTCTGGGGCGGCCTCCTCACCTATGTCACGCGCGTCAGCGGACATCTCATCCTCACCCGCTTCGAACGCATTCCCCCGCGCCTCGAAGCGGCTTTGAACGCCGTGCCGGCCGCCGTCATCACGACAATCGTCGTGCCGACGCTCGTGAGCGGCGCCTGGCCGGAGCGGATCGGCATTGTTCTCGCCGCGCTCCTGTCGCTCCGCTTTCCCCTGATCGCGACGGTCGGGCTCGGCACCGGCTTCGTCGTCGCGGCCCGCGCGCTGGGCTTCTGACCGCCGCCCGAAACGAAAACGGGCGCCGTGAACGGCGCCCGTCGAAATCGGTCTTTGGCACGGCGCGGAGCGTCAGGCTTCCTGGATGGCCGAAAGCTGCCAGGGGCCCCGATTGTCGCGCACGAAGGTCCAGATCTCCGTGCTTTCGCTGGGCGCAGTCGCATCGCCGTCGACCACTCGGCCGGTCGAACGCTCGACCGTGGCATCCACCGAGGAATAGCGCATCGCGACGGTCGCATAGTCGCGGCTGCCTTCGCGCCAGCTCTCGGCAAGGTCGCCCTGGAGAAGGCGGACGTCGGACACGTCGTTGCGAAGACCCTTCGAGGCGTTCGAGCCGAGTTCCTCGGAAAGGTAGGACATCATTTCCGGCGTCGCCAGCCGGCGCAGGGTCCCGTAATCCTCCCGGCCATAAGCGCTCTGGACCTCGCCCAGGATCCTCTCGAACGTGTCGAAGTCATCCGGCCGGATACCGAGTTCGTCGGGATTGCCGCCCCGAGCTGCGTTCGAACGTCCACCAAGGCCGGCTCCAAGCCCGCCGAGTCCGCCGAGCCCACCGCCGGATGCACGAGGTGCATTCGCCTGAGGCGCATTCGATGGCTGGTAGCCCGAACGATTCATCGAATTGCCCATGCCGGCCATGGCCGGCTGCGAGGCCGAGCGCGACCGCATGAAGCGCATGACGAGCCAAATCGCGCCGCCGATGAGAAGAACCTGAAGGAGGAGGCCCATGAAGCCGGCCATGCCGCCGAATCCGTGACCGAGCAGCAGGCCGAAAAGGCCTCCGATCGCAAGGCCGCGCAGCAGCGACCCACCGAAGCCGTTCATGAAGCCCGGGCGCTGGGCACCGGCCGCGTTGCGATTGGCCGCCGTCGAGGCCGGGCCGGCATTCGGAGTCATCGAGCGCTCGACAGGCGCGACGGTCCGTGGCGCCGTGTTCGTCGCCGGAGCAGATTGGAAGGTGCGCCCGCCGCGGCTGCCGAAGCTTCCGCCCCGCCGTGCATCGGCATGATCGACGGCGACCATGGAGAAGGCCATGACCAGGCCGGCGTAGAGGCTGGCGAACCGGAAGGTTCGGGACGAAAGCATGCGGTGTCTCCCCTTTGATGCAATCCTACGATCGTCATTTAGGGATAGAAGCTTTCGATTGTGAGACGCCGGCGTCGATTTATCTAGCGCGCCAACTGTCCGATCGCCTCCTCGAGTCCCTTCAATGTCATCGTGAACATGCGGTCCTCGAAAGCCCGGCGAACGAGTCCGATGGAGGCCGTCCCGTCCCAATGATCCCGGGGGACGGGATTGATCCAGACCGATCGGGGCCATTTCGCGCGGAGGCGCTCCAGCCAGACCGCACCGGGCTCTTCGTTCCAATGCTCCACCGAGCCGCCGGGAACCGCGAGCTCATAGGGGCTCATCGAGGCATCGCCGACGAAGATCGCCCGGTGGTCCGCGCCGAAGGTCCGGATCACGTCGAGCGTCGATACCGTCGTGTCCACGCGCCGACGGTTGTCGGTCCAGAGCCGCTCGTAGGGGCAATTGTGGAAGTAGAAGACCTCGAGATGGCGAAGTTCAGAGCGCGCGGCGGAGAACAGCGCCTCGGCCTCGCGCACGTGATCGTCCATCGAGCCGCCGGAATCGAGGAAGAGCAGGACCTTGACGGCATTGCGGCGCTCGGGCCGCGTGACGACGTCGAGATAGCCGTGCTCGGCGGTTGCGCGGATGGTGCCGGAGAGGTCGAATTCGTCCGCCGCGCCCTCGCGCACCCATCGGCGCAGCCGCCGCAGCGCGATCTTGAGATTGCGCGTGCCAAGCTCGACGCCGTCGTCGAAGTTGCGGAACTCGCGCTGGTCCCAGACTTTCACCGCGCGGCGATGCCGGCTTTCGCCCTGGCCGATCCGCACGCCTTCGGGATTGTAGCCATGCGCGCCGAAGGGGGAGGTGCCCGCCGTCCCGATCCATTTCGATCCGCCCTGATGACGCCCCGACTGCTCCGCGAGGCGTGCCTTCAGCGCCTCCATGATCTTGTCGAACCCGCCGAGTTTCTCGACGAGCGCCTTTTCATCCTCCGTCAGATGCTTCTCCGCCAGCCGGCGGAGCCAGGACTCGGGAAGGGCGGTCGCGTCGATCGCCTGCGCGCCCGAGACGGCCTCCACGCCTTTGAACACTTCGGCGAAGACGCGGTCGAACCGGTCGATATGCCGCTCGTCCTTCACGAGGCTGGCGCGGGCCAGGAAGTAGAAGCCCTCGACGTCGAAGGTCACGAGATCGGCACCGAGCGCATCAAGGAAGCTCAGGTGCTCGCGCAAGGTCACCGGCACGCCGGCGGCCTTCAGCTGGAGGAAGAACGACAGGAACATGTCGAGAGGATAGAGCGACCGAGCCGCGCTGTCACATCGAACGCCGCCCTGAACCGCGCGGATGTCGCGCCTGGCCGGACGACGGCCGAAGTCACGCGTTCCGTCGCGCCAGGAACGCCAGACGCTCGAAGAGATGGACGTCCTGCTCGTTCTTCAGAAGCGCACCATGAAGCTTCGGCAGGATCTTCGAGGAGCTTTCGCGAAGGTCGAGGGGGTCGACATCCTCGGAGACGAGGAGGCGGATCCAGTCGAGCGCCTCGGAGGTCGACGGCTTCTTCTTCAGGCCGGGCTGCTCGCGGATCTCGTAGAACTGGGTCAGCGCCGCCCGCAGGAGATCGCGCCGGATGCCGGGATGGTGAACCTCCACGATGCGCTCCAGCGTCTCGGAATCGGGGAAGCGGATGTAGTGGAAGAAGCAGCGGCGCAGGAAGGCGTCGGGAAGCTCCTTCTCGTTGTTGGAGGTGATGATGACGATCGGCCGCACCTTGGCGCGCACCGTCTGGTCGGTCTCGTAGACGTAGAACTCCATCCGGTCGAGCTCCTGCAGGAGGTCGTTCGGAAACTCGATGTCGGCCTTGTCGATCTCGTCGATGAGGAGCACCACCCGCTCGGACGCGTCGAAGGCGTCCCAGAGCTTGCCGCGGCGGATGTAGTTCGAAATGTCGGCGACGCGGGCATCGCCGAGCTGGCTGTCGCGCAGCCGCGAAACCGCATCGTATTCGTAGAGACCCTGGCTCGCCTTCGTCGTCGACTTGACGTTCCATTCGATCAGTCGAAGGCCGAGCGAGGCGGCGATCTGAACGGCGAGCTCGGTCTTGCCCGTACCCGGTTCGCCCTTGACGAGGAGCGGGCGCTCCAGCGCGATGGCCGCGTTTACCGCCACCATCAGGTCCTTGCCCGCGACATAGGCGTCGGTGCCGGAAAAGCGCATGGGATCTCGTTCCTCTCGTCCAGACCCGCAGCATAGGGTTCGCTCCGCCGCCGGCAAGTGTGGCCGCTTTTCGCGCATGCGATAGGACGGAGCGGATCTCAGTGATAATACGCAGGAGGAAGGCCCTCCCGCGAACGGGACGCCAGGACGCCCCGCCATGATCGATCGCAGCGCCGCACACGAGCCTCTCGGGCCCGTTCTGACCGTTCTCTTCGCCTTCACCTGCGGCGCGCTCGCCGCCAATCTCTATTACGCGCAGCCGCTGGTCGCCTTGATCGGACAGGATCTGGGGCTCGCACCCTCGGCCGAGAGCTGGATCGTGACCGCCGCGCAGATCGGCTACGGCATCGGCCTCGTCGCGCTCGTGCCCCTCGGCGACATCCTCGAGAACCGCCGTGTCATCCTCTGCACCATGGCGGCGAACGTCCTGGCGCTCCTCGGCCTCAGTCTCGTGCCGGGCCTCGCCTCGCTCTTCGCGTTGATGCTCGTCGTGGGCGTGACGTCGGCGGCCGCACAGATGCTCGTGCCGCTCGCCGCGTCCATGGCCCCGCCCGAGGCGCGGGGGCGCGTGGTCGGCAACGTCGTGACGGGCCTTCTCGCCGGCATCCTCGCGGCACGACCCTTGGCGGGTTTTCTCGCCGAGATCCTGGGCTGGCGTGGTGTTTTCGCGGCCTCCGCCGGGCTGATCCTCCTTCTTCTCATCGCCGGGACCCTCTGGTTCCCGCGCCGCAGGCCGGAGGGCGGCGAACGCTATCCTCGGCTGATCGCCTCGCTCGGCCGCTTGTTCGCGACGGAGCCGGTGCTGCGACGACGGGCGCTCTACCATGCCGCGCTCTTCGCGAGCTTCTCGATGTTCTGGACCGGGGCGCCGCTGCTCCTCTTCGGCGAGGCCTATCGCTTCACGGCGGCGGGCGTCGCGCTCTTCGCGCTGTCGGGCGTGCTCGGGGTGTTCGCTGCTCCGGTCGCCGGCCGCCTGGCGGATCGCGGACACGGCCGGATCGGCACGCTCATCGCCATGCTCGCGGTCGCAGCGGGATTCTCCTGCGCCCTGTTCGGCACGACGTCGATCGTCGCACTCGTGATCGCCGGGATTCTCGTCGATCTCGGCGTCCAGGCCAATCTCGTGATCGGGCAGCGCGACATTCTGGGGCTTGCACCGGCGCTGCGCAATCGGATGAACGCCGTCTACATGGCGACCTTCTTCTGCGGCGGCGCCCTGGGGTCCGCCTTGACGAGCCCGGTCCTCGAAGCGTTCGGCTGGCGCGGCCTCTGCGCTATCGGCATCGCCTTTCCCGTTGCAGCGCTGCTCTATCTCGCGAGCAGCCGCGACCGGGCATCTGGTCTGCCGAACTCGCAACGCGTAGAGTGAGACCCATGGATCGGACATCACCGACGTTCCACGGGTTGCGGATGGGGGCTTTCACGCTCGGCTTCGTCGCGCTCTGTGCTCTCTCGGCGCTGGGAACGGCGGGGTGGGCTCGGTACGGCGAGCGACTCTGGCTCGCGATGGCCGATGGCGCCTGGGCGACCTGCTTCTGACGGGGCATCGGCCGCTTTTCGCAGCGCGTTTTCAACCCTATATCGCGGAGGCCGGCGGGCGTTCAGGAGCGCCGGCTCGTTGAAGGACTTTCGCATGACCGGTGCTCAGATCTTCCGCATCGGCCTCTGGGCCGTCGTCGCGCTTGTCTGCGGCGCGACGCTGGCGGTCTATCTCTCCCAGAGCACGACCGCGCCGACATCGCCGGAAGCCGCCTACGGATCGCCGTTCCGGCTCGTCGACCAGAACGGCGCTGTGATCACCGAGGCGGCGCTTCGCGGCAGGCCCTCGGCCGTCTTCTTCGGCTTCACGCACTGTCCGGACGTCTGCCCGACGACGCTGTCCGAACTCGCCGCCAAGAAAGCGGCGCTCAAGGCCGAGAAGAAGGATCTCAACGTCGTCTTCGTCACTGTCGATCCCGAGCGCGACACGCCGGCCGTGATGAAGGACTATGTCGGCGCGATCTCGCCCGATATCGTCGGCATCACCGGAGAGCCCGCCGCGATCACCGATATGCTCAAGGGCTGGGGCGTCCATGCCGCCAAGGTGGGAGAGGGCGCGGATTATACGATGGACCACACCGCCTCGACCTTCCTGCTTGATTCCGCCGGTCGTTTCGCGGGCACGATCGCCTGGGGCGAGAACCCGAAGACGGCGGACGAGAAGCTCGAACGGCTGGCCAGCCTCTGACGGGCTTGCTCGGTTCGCGCCGAACGCCGCCCGAGGTGATCTGCGGGTGATCCTGTGATAGGTCGCGGCCTCGAGGCTTGCTCTCTCGCTTCGCTTGACCGTTGCCGACCGATCCTTCGAGGACAGCCCGCTTGACGCAGACCCGCTACTTCACCCGCGCCGGACGCGCCGTCGCGCACCGTGTTTCGTCCTGCTGGGAATTAGCCTTCGAGGACGAAGGCGCGCCGGTCGCTGTCGCGGAAATCGACGAGGCGGGCGATCTCTACGAGGTCTCGGTCTATTTCGACGACGAGGCGGGCGGCGCGGAGCGCCTGCCCGACGTCACCGCGGCTCTCTCGGAACTCGAACCGATGTCGATCGAGGTCGAGCACATTCCGGACACCGACTGGATGAAGTCGGTGCTGGAGGGGCTGCAGCCGGTGCGCGCCGGACGTTTCGTCGTCCACGGCGCTCACGATCGTCACCGGGTCCGCGCCAACGATCTCGCCATCGAGATCGAAGCCGGTCAGGCCTTCGGCACGGGTCATCACGGCACCACATCGGGGTGCCTTGCGATGATCGACAAGATTGTCCGCCGGCGTCGTCCGGGCCATGCCCTCGACCTCGGCACGGGCAGCGCCGTGCTCGCCATCGCTCTGGCGCGTCTCGCCCGCATTCCCGTTCTCGCCACCGACATCGACCCGGTCGCGGTCGCGGTCGCCCGCGAGAACATTCGCGCCAATCATGTGGCAGGCTTCGTGGAAGCGGCCGTGGCCAAGGGTTTCGAGGCACGGGCCATCGGCGACCGCGCGCCCTATGACCTGATCGTTGCCAACATCCTGGCGCGTCCGCTGATGGAACTGGCGCCGAAACTGGCGGCGCATCTTGCTCCCAGCGGCGACGTCGTCCTGTCGGGAATTCTGGAGCGCCAGCGACGCGCCGTCCTGTCAGCGTATCGGCTTCAGGGGCTGTATCATCGAGAGACCTTGCACCGCGACGAATGGGTGACCCTGCATCTCAGCCGCTGAACGGAGTTCCACCCGTCGAAGGCGAGCCACCCCCCCCTCCCCCCCCCGCGACCCCACCGGGAGGAGGCTCAGCAGCGCTCGGGAGCGGCGAGATCGAAAAGCGAGCGGCGTTCGATCTGGCTGAGGTCGAGACGTTCCGCGCCGTCGAAGGACAGGATGCTGGCCACCGTGCGGCGAAAACGGCGGTCGCGAACCTGCATGACGGTGGCTTCGAACGGGGAGCGGGCGAGTCCGCTCTGACGGATGCGATGGCGACCCCGGAGGTCTGCGAGTTGGGTCGTGGTCATGGGGCATACCTTGCTGATCGAGTTCGAATCCGTCCTCCTCGCTGTCAATATGGAGGAGGGAGCTGGCCTCCACCATGCCGGCCTCCGCATAGGTCCTCCGCGTATGCTGCATTGCAATAAGCGCGCTGTGGTCATCCCCGGTTCATGCTGCCGTTCATTGCGTGGGACAGGCCACAGAAGGGCGCGGACCGAGCGGCCGGTTTGCAGGTCGGGCTGGCTGCTGTATCGCTGCCGCCGAAGATCCAGCGATCGTGAAGAGGCGCGTCCATGTTCCAGTCGTTCGACGACGTGATCGATTTCAGCCAGAGCGCGCGGCGGGTGGAGCAGTTGCGACGCCTTCTTGCCGCCGAGGGACTCGACGGCTTCGTCGTGCCGCGGGCTGACGAACATCAAGGCGAGTACATCCCGCCCTCCGCCGCCCGCCTGTCCTGGCTGACCGGCTTTTCCGGGTCGGCCGGCGTCGCCGTCGTTCTTCAGGACCGTGCGTTCATCCTCGTCGACGGCCGCTACACCGTTCAGGTTCGCGATCAGGTCGATCTCGACGTCTTCGAACCCAGGAACTCGGTGGAGACGCCGTTGGCGGAGTTCCTGACGCAGGAGGCCAAGGGCTTGACGATGGCGGTCGATCCCTGGCTGCACACGATCGGCGAGATCGCGGGATTGCGGGCCGCGCTGGAAGCCTCCGGCGGATCGCTGGTCGAGATGTCCGGCAATCCCGTCGACCGGATCTGGAACGATCGACCCGCGCCGCCGAAGGGCGCCATATCGGTGCATCCCGAGCGCTATGCCGGGCGTGCGGCCGGCGAGAAGCTCGCCGAGATCGAGACAGCACTGGAGCGGGCCTCGGCGGACGCCTGCGTCCTCACCGATCCGTCCTCCATCGCCTGGCTCTTCAACATCCGCGGCTCCGACGTCGCGCATACGCCGCTGCCGCTCGCCTTCGCCGTCCTCCACCGCGGCGAGATGGCCGAACTCTTCGTCGAAGCGGACAAGCTCGGCTCGCCGGCGGATCACCATCTCGGCGACCTCGCCCGGATTGCGCGTCCGGAGGATTTCGAGGCGTCCCTGAAGGCGCTGGCCGGCAAGGCGGTGCTTCTCGATCCTTCCCTGGCCGCGGCTCGGATCGCGACGCTCGTCGAAGGGGCTGGGGGACGGATCGTTCGCGGCGCCGATCCCGCGCGGCTGCCGCGCGCGATCAAGAACGCGGCGGAAATCGCCGGCTCTCGCGCGGCGCATCGGCGCGACGGCGCGGCGGTGACCGCCTTCCTCCACTGGCTCGACGAACAGGCTCCCGGAACCGTCACAGAGATCGCCGCGGCGGAGCGACTGGAGGCATTTCGATCCCGCTTCGGCGAGGCCGACGGCATGGCGCTTCGCGACATTTCCTTCGACACGATTTCCGGCTCCGGACCGAACGGGGCGATCGTGCATTACCGGGTCAATCGCGACACCGACCGAACGCTCGGTGCGGGGGAGCTTTTCCTCCTGGATTCCGGCGCGCAATATCTCGACGGCACGACCGACATCACCCGAACCATACCGATCGGCGTGCCGACCGAGGATATGCGCCGGGCCTTCACGCTTGTGCTGAAGGGAATGATCGCGATCTCCACCGCGCGGTTTCCCAAGGGCACGCGCGGTCTCGATCTCGATCCGCTCGCGCGCATCGCTCTGTGGAAGGCAGGCCTGGACTATGCGCACGGGACGGGCCACGGGGTCGGCTCGTATCTGTCGGTCCACGAGGGGCCGCAGTCGATCTCCCGCCGCGGCGCCGTGGCGATCGAACCGGGCATGATGCTCTCCAACGAGCCCGGCTATTATCGCGAGGGCGCGTTCGGCATCCGCATCGAGAACCTCATCCTGGCGCTGCCCGCCGAGCCGATCGCCGGCGGCGACATCGCCATGCTCGGCTTCGAGACGCTGACCTTCGTTCCCATCGACCGACGCCTGATCGATCCGGCGCTCCTGACGCGAGACGAGCGGGACTGGCTGGACCGCTACCATGCCGACGTCCGGCGGACGATCGCGCCGCTGCTGGAGGGAGAGGGCGCCGCAGCCTGGCTGGAGACGATGACGCAGCCTCTCCAGGGATGACGTCACAGAAAATGGGGCAGGAGCCGTTGCCGGCTCCTGCCCCTGAACTGCCCGATGTCGACCGGCTTAGCGGCAGAACTGCCGGGGGCCGTTATAGGGCTGGAACGTGCCGCTGCCGGGATCGAACGAGCGGTAGCGGGCCGAGCAGTAATTGTACCAAGCCCGCGACCAGGGCTCGTAGCGGCCCCCGGAATAGACCGCGCGCGGCGCGGCCCGGTAGTAGGTCGGCGCGTCGCGATAGACGTAGCGCGGCTGGTTGGCGCTCGCGATGGCGGCGCCGAGACCGAGGCCGATCACCGCACCGGCGATGGCGGCGCCTCCATTGCCCCGGCGGTGATGACGATAATAGCCGCGGTCGCCACGGTAGTAGCCACGTCCACCGCGATAGGAGCCGCGATCCCCGCGCCATCCGCCGCCGCCGCGCCAATGCCGGCCTTCGCCATAATACTGCGCCTGGGCCTGCGAGACGCCGATGACCGGCACGTTGGACGGTATCGCGGCCGGCGCGACAGACAAGGCGATGGCGACCGCCATGACCTTGGCGCCGAGAAACTTGAACATGCGCATCCGCGCCTCCTCAGAGAAACCTTCGATTGAACGATCTAACTGCCCGCCGGCTGAACGGTTCCTGAATGGGGCGGGTGCGGAGGCGAGATCGCGCAACCGTGACGCGCCGGTCGGATCAGGCCGGGAGCCCGGCAGGGACGGGGCGGGGGTGAGACGGTCGGGTGAGGAGGACGAGAAGCGGTTTCTCCACGGCGAGATGGACGGCGATGCCGACGAGCGCCGAAAGCGTGACCGCGACGAGGAGAAAGGCGACTTCGCCCTGGAACGAGGAGGACAGGCCGAACGAGCGCCACCCCTGGGAAAGAAGCGGCAGCGCCAGGGCGTGCGTCAGGTAGATCGAATAGGAGGCGTCGCCGAGAAGCACCGGCAGACGCCAACGGGGGAAGGATCGCCCGCGCTCCAGAAAGATCGCACCGGACACCACGAGCACGGCGGGCAGGCCGGCGGCGAGGAAGCGCCAGAGGCCGGTTCCGGCCAGCGCGAGGAGAGCGAAGGCGCCGACCAGCATCGCAAAGAGCGCGACGCCGGGCCGCACCACCGATCCCCCGGCATGGGCCCGGGCGAGAAGGAGGCCGGCGCCGAATTCGAAGATCAGCGGCATCGTGTAGAAATCGGTCGCCGGCCGATAGGGAATGTGCTCGCGGCTGGCGATGGCGAGGGCGAGGACGAGAAGCACGAAGCCGGTTCTGAGAGCGCGCGGCAGGACGAGCGAGACGGCGACGAGGACGTAGAAGGCCATCTCGTAGTTCAGCGTCCAGCCGGGAATGAGCAGCGGCAGGATCTCGTTCAGGGCGGGATGCACGACCGGCCAGAAGACCAGCGAGGCCAGGAGATGGCGCGCGTCGAAGACCGTGGAGGAGAGGAGATCCGGCCGCACGATCGCGACATTGGCGACGAAGAGCGTCAGCAGCCAGTAGAGCGGAACGATGCGCACGATGCGCTTGCGCAGGAAGGCGATCGGCGGGACATCGCGCCCCTGCGTCGTCAGTCCCATGACGAAGCCGGAGATGACGAAGAAGATGTCGACCCCCGCCAGTCCCGCCGTGAAGCGGAAGGCCTCGTCGGGCTCGACCAGCCGCCCGAACGCCTCCGCCGCGTGGAACACGACCACCATCATCGCCGCGACGGCTCGGAGATACTGGATCGAGAGCAGCACGGCGACGACGGCCTTGACGAAAACGGAGAGACCTCGACCCTGACGGATATAGCTTAAGATTTGGGCCGGTCTCGCCGGTCTCGCCGGTCACCCCGACATCGGCGTCGACACAGACCGGCCGGGGGTTGCGCCGCTCAGAGCTTCACTTCGCCCTCGTCCTTCCCGTCCCAGTAGTGAAGGCGGGTCGCATGGACCTTGATGAGGACGACGCCCGGCGTGTCGATCCCGTCCTTGAACCAATAGTCGAGGTCCGAGGTCCAATGCGCGGCGAAGGCCGCCTTGTCGCGGATGAGCTCGGCCGTGCCCTCGACGGAGATGAAGAGGGGCGGCTTGCCGAGGAGGCCGGACTTGCCCTGGAAGCCGAGACCGACCTTCGGATCGCGCTCGATGTCGGCGACGGTGTGGGCCTCCTCGTAGGTGAAGAAGTAGCTGTCGCCGTCGAACTCGACCTCGCCATTGTTGCTCATCGGCCGCGCCGCGATGTCGCCGGAGGCGGCCCGCGTCGAGAGCATGCAGAAGTCCAGGTCCTTCATGGCCTTCGCCAGGGCGTTCAGCGTCATCTCGCTCATGATGTCGTCCTCTCAGGTTTCGTCGGGGGGCAACGCGCGAGGCGGGGATCGGCTCCGGACGGGCCTCGAGGCGAGCCAGGGGAAGCGGGCCGAGGATCTGCCGGCTCGCACGCGACGGCGCCCCCTCTGGCCTGCCGGCCATCTCCCCCTCCAGGGGGGAGATCAAGCGCGTCGGGGGCGGCGCACGTTCTGAACCCTTGCCTCGTCGCCTGTCCGGACATGCCGAAACGCCCGCACGCTGGCGCGCCGGGGTGATGATCGAGCCGGCGGGCTGGTCGCCGGGATGCTCGTGCCGTCCTCGGGGGAGCGGCGGGACGCCGGAGGAAGACCCTCCGGTGTGGGGTATGTGGTGTGGTTGGTCCGCCTCCGGCGTCCACGCGTCAGTCCCGCTTCGTGCGTCGTTGATCGGGCATATTGGACTTTGGGCGACTTCGCCCGCCAGGATCTACGCCGATCTCTCCCGCAACCCCGGTTTCCCAGAGCCGACGCGAACATCCGGACCCAGGGGCTCCGCCTTTCCGAAAAAGGCTTCCTCCCGAGACCCGCCCCCAGCCCCCGAACGATCCCGGTGATCATTCGCGCCCGTCTCGTGGGCCGGTGGTGAGAAGAAGGATAGGGGCAGGCGGGGAGGGTGGGGATAAGTTTTGATGGCGACCGAGCCGGTGGGGACCGGTATCGACCCTGCTGAGACCTCCAGCCCCTACCCGACGTTTCCAGAAAGCAGACATCAAGCCTGTCTCGCCATAGGTCGGCTACATCACGGATACCGCGCAGTGGAAACACGCTCGCACGCACAGCTTCCCGCCAGCGAACCTACTCGAGCGCGTCATTTCCCTGCCCTTCGTCCGGTAAGCGCGACGTAACATACAGTAACCTACTTCAGGACCCGGCACGCTTCCGCGACACTCCAGCCCGAACGGATCGGCGGATTGCCCGCCTGCCCTGAAGGCCATGCTGAATGTCACTCACCTGGACCCGCGCTCTTGCGATCATGACCGCCGCACTGATGACGGCTTCGTGCGCAGGGCACCCCAAGGGTGTCATGACGCCCGTCACCTTCTCCTCTCGGTCGCCGACGGCGGCTAAGGTCGAGATGCTGGTCGCTACCACGCGTCTGGCGTCGAACAACCCGTCGACCCTCTTCAACGGGGAGCGCAGTCCGCAGCCGTCGCTGACCGACATCACCGTCTCGATCCCGGCCGGCTCCGGCCGCAAGATCGGCGACGTTCAATGGCCGGCGCGGCTGCCGCCGAACCCAGAGACGGATTTCGCCGTGACCTCCGTCAACGCGATGACCAGTGCACGTGAGGGCCTCGACTGGTTCAGACGGCACGGCAAGGGCGGCCACGCCCTCGTGTTCGTTCACGGCTTCAACAACACCTACGAGGACGCCGTCTTCCGGTACGCGCAAATCGTTCACGACTCCGGTGCCGAGGTGACGCCGATCATGTTCACTTGGCCGTCACGGGCCAAGCTGCGAGACTACAACTACGACAAGGAGAGCACGAACTACTCGCGGACCGCCTTCGAGAACACGCTGCGCTACCTGGCGCGGGATCCTTCGGTGAAGGACATCACCGTCCTCGCCCACTCCATGGGAACGTGGCTCGCGATGGAGTCGCTGCGACAGATGGCGATCCGGGACGGGCGGGTCGACCCCAAGATCGTCAACGTCATCCTCGCCTCGCCCGACATCGACGTCGACGTGTTCGCCCGCCAGTTCGTGGAGCTGAACGAGCCGCGCCCCAAGTTCACGATCTTCGTTTCCCAGGACGACAGGGCATTGGCCGCGTCAAGGCTGATATCGGGCAACGTCGACCGACTCGGCAGGATCGACCCGGCGGCCGAGCCCTACAAGTCGAAGCTGGAGCGTGCAGGCATTACCGTCGTCGACCTCACTAAGCTCAAGACCACCGACAGCCTGAACCACGGCAAATTCGCGGAGAGTCCGGAGATCGTCCAGCTCATCGGCGGTCGCCTCGCCAAGGGTCAGACCCTGTCAGGCAAGGACATCGGTCTCTTGGAGGGGGCGACGGTGCTTGTCGCTGGAACGACGGCCGCCGTCGGCGCCGCGGCGGCGACGGTCGCCACCGCGCCGACCGATGCGGCCAATGCCGCCGTCACTGGAATGTCCCGCGATACGGATGGACGTGAGCTCGAAGGCATTCTCGAAAGCGAACCCTCGCAGCCCCTTGTCCCGGAGCACGCGAAGCCAACGACATAAAACCTCGGATGCAACCCGTCCCGCTCATGTTGGACGGCTCAGTCGACCGTCACACATCCCTCCTCGATCGCCTTTCCCAGACGGTCGAGTTCAAGGGAGTAGCAGAACAGGGCGAACAGGACCCAGAGGATCAAGGCAACTCTCGGCAGTGCCTCTTCAAGTGAGGGAAGCCTGTCCAACTCTGGCAGGTGCCTGAAGAACAGGGCGGAGAACAAGGTCCCGCCGAAGAAGAAACTGATCCGGCTGGCGAACTGAACAAGATGCCCGACAAGCGCGCTCCTGAAGGGGGAACGCACTTCGATCCAGCGATACCGGGCGAAGTACGCGCAGTTGAGAAGAAGCGCCCCGAGCAGGATCTCCGCGTCGACGACGGGGCTGATCTCCTGGGGTTCTCCGAGCCAAAGGATCATCCGTCGGAACAAGGGAAAGATGACCCAGAACAGAAAGCTCGCCGCGGCGGTCTGCACGGCGAGCACGCAGACATAGAGGAACAGGTTCCGCCTGCGCTTCATGATCCCTCACATCGCTTCGCTACGTGAATCCTGCGGACTCGGGACTGCGTGCGATTCAAATGCCCTGTCCACAAAGCGTCATTCCACCGGATGCGCAAGTTCCACGAGGAGGCAAAGACCATGAGTTCGCACGCAACGACGGGCCCGGAAACCACGGGCCGCGGATGGCGCTTCAAATGCGGCGTCGCCTTGTTCTGCTTGATGATCGTGATGGTCCTGCTCATCCCGATCGCTGCGGCATCCGGAATGTCGCCGAGCAGGGTTGCCACTGTCACCGGAGTGATCTTCGTCGGCAACAAGATCATCCTTCTCCTCACCATCGCCGTGATGGGCAAGGCAGGGTTCCAGGAACTGAAGGGCATCATCGGCGGCTACATGCCCCGTCTGAAGGCCGACGGCATCGTCAGCCCGACACGACACGTCATCGGCCTCGTCATGTTCTGCCTGCCGATCATAACCGCGTGGCTCGAACCCTATCTCGACGCGGTCGCCCCAGGGCTGCGGCCGAACCTCTGGCAGCTCCAGTTGCTCGGCGACCTGATGCTGGTTGCGAGCATCTTCGTGCTCGGCGGCAACTTCTGGGAAAAGGTCCGCTCTCTCTTCATCCGCACGGCCAGAGTGGCCGATCCCGCACCGGACGTCGGCTGATCCCGATGACCGACCGGGGAAGCAGTACGTTGGCGAACGACGCGATTGAAGCCGGACCCGTACGAGATCCGGAGCCGGACGTTCGCGGGGGCAATCCGTTGAGGCCTATCGCGATTGCGGTCGTCTTTCTCGCCGCCTTCTTGATGGTGGTGGCGATCTTCATGGAGCGGCGGACGCCGTCCTCCTCTCAGGCGACTGTGCAGGCCTATGTCGTCGGCATCGCGCCGGAGGTCGCCGGCCGGGTTATCGAGGTCGGAGCGGCCGACAACTCCAGGGTCGCACCTGGCCAAATGCTGTTCCGGATTGACCCGCGGCCGTACGAGTTGGCAGTGGCTCAAGCCGAGGCGCGTCTTGCTCAGGTCGGCCAGACGATCGGTGCGTCGACGGCATCAGTCGATGTCGCACAGGCCAAGGTGGTGGAAGCGCGGGCAGCGCGGAACAACGCCGAGGAGGAGGCGAACCGCGCCGAAGAGCTCGTCAAACGCAAGGTCTACTCGAAGGCCAAACGCGATACCGCCGCGGCTGAGCTGGAGCAGCGGAATGCAGCCGTGGTCGCGGCGGAGGCATCCCTGGCACAGGCACGTGAGGCTCTGGGCCCAGCGGGCGACAACAACCCGCAGCTTCAGGAAGCGCTCGCCACCCTCGAGCGCGCCCAACTCGATCTCGTGCGCACAACGGTCATCGCCCCGGCAGACGGCGTCGTCACGAACCTCCAGCTTTCCGTGGGCAGCGTCGTCGGTGCCGGGCAGAGCGCGATGACCTTCATCGACGTGAACACCATCTGGGTGACGGCCGCCTTCAAGGAGAACAGCCTCGAGAGGATTGCCTCCGGCAGCCGTGCTGAGGTGCTGTTCGATGTCCTTCCTGGCAAGCTGTTCAACGCCACGGTCGAGAGCGTCGGGCTCGGCGTGGCTCAGGGCAGCATCGATCCGCGCACCGGTCTTCCGAAAGTGTCGACGGAAAGCGGGTGGATCCGGACGCCCCAGAGCTTTCCCGTGCGCCTGACACTCGACGACGGCCTTCCGAAGGGTGTCCGCTACGGGTCACAGGCGAACGTCGTCGTCTACACGGGCGACCACCCCTTTACGAACGCCGTTGGCCGATATTGGATGCGGCTCGTGTCGTACCTGACCTATGCCAGCTAGCGCTCGTCCATTTGGCGCACCTTCTCCAACCTTCGCGCCGGCGACGCGGAAGGGGCTGCGGATCGCGCTCGCGGTGTCCGTCGGCTTTACGTGGGCAGTGGCGTCGGGGGCCGTCATCCCGTTTCTCGGACCGTTGTTTGCGGCCCAGTTCCTGATCGGAAGTTCACGACCGCTCCCGATCGGCAAGGCGGTGGGGATGCTCCTCATCGTGATGGTCACAGGATCGATCCTCGAGTTGCTCACGGCGTCTATGGCGGAGCGCCCCCTGGTCCTCCTTCCCTTGCTCGGCCTGTTCTTCTTCGCCTGCTTCCACGCCCAGGTGAGCGGCAAGGGTAGCGCGGTCGTCTTCCTCATGCTGGTGGTCGGGATCATGGTCCCGTTGTTGACGATCCTGCACCGGGATCTTGGATCGTCCGTCCTCGCGCTCCTCGCCCATAGCATTGGAACAGGGATCATTCTTTCGTGGCTGGCCCATGCCGTGGTTCCCGACCGAGGCGGGATCGATACCGCCCCGGCGGCGCAGTTCATTCATCCGCGGCCGACGTCACGCGCTGCCGCCGATACTGTCATCCTCCTCCTGATCGTCACCGCCTGCCTGATCAAGGACGAGTGGGCGACGGCGATGGTCATTCCGATTACCGTCGCCTCGATCCAGACCCAAGTCGACATTTCCGCTGGCGCTCGCGCCTCCGTCGGGCTCGTCCTCGTTAATCTGGTCGGCGGGATCGCAGCTTCTGTCGCTTTCGTCCTTCTCGAGATCCGTCCGTCGCTCCTGTCGATGTTCGTGCTCGTTCTGCTTGCAGGGCTTGTCTTCGGCGGGAAGGCGGCACTTCCGTCGGCGAGCGCGAAGGTCCACGCTGGAGCGCTTACGACGTTTCTCCTGATCTTCGGGGCGGGTGTCTCGCCCCTCCCGGGAACGGCGGCCGAATCGTTCTCCACACGGATCGGCTACATCGTCGTAGCGATCGCCTATGCGATGCTCATGGGGGCGCTCCTGTGGCCGAGATCACGTCCGGCCCCAACATCACTTAGAACTTCAAAGGTCGCATGATGCGCTTCGGGATCGTCTGGCTCGTCGCGGCCACTCTCATGTTCTGCGGCCTTTCGCGGCCTGCTTCGGCCCAGGATGTGACTGCGCCGCCAGCGAAGGTGCAGCAACTCATCGATCTCCTGAACGATCCGGAGGTCCGCTCGATCCTGGCGGAGAAGGCGCCGCAGGTGGCGTCTCCAGCGACGCCCTCGCTGATGGCGATGGTCACCAGCCTCGACTCGGCGGTGCGGACACGCTTCACCTCCCTCGGCGATGCCGTCGCCCGGTTTCCCTCTGAACTGCGCGCGGCGTTAGTGATCGTTGCTCAGGACATCAACGTCGGTCGGCCCGGAACGGTCGTGGCCATTCTTGCCGTGCTGGTCGTCGTCGGATTCATCGGCGAGACGCTGGTACGGCGCGCGGTGCCGGGTCCGAACCGCGGCTTAGACCATATGGGAGCGCTGGCCCCAAGTGCCGTCCTCTTGCGGGAGATCCTGCCCCTCCTGGTCTTCATCGCGCTGACGGTCGGCACGTTTTTGAGCTTCGGCTGGCCCGCCCTGCTGCGCAGGGTCGTCCTCACCTACCTGTTCGCCTTCATCACCTTGCGCGCTCTCATGGCGACCGCGAGACTGCTGGCGATGTTCGGGCGCGAGGCGGCCCTGGCCGACCCAGACGCGCCGATCGAGGGCAACGAAGGGCTGAGCCACTTCTGGCACAGGAGAAGCCGAGCCTTTCTCGGCTTCTTCCTTTTTGCCTGGGCGACGGTGAACCTCCTACCGGAGCTCGGCTTCTCAGCCGAAGTCGTCCAACTCATCGCCTATGCCGCCGGCGTCGGACTGCTCGCGATCGCGAGCGAAGCCGTCTGGCATCGGCCCATGGCAGTGGGCCGGCGTGTGCCTGCGACGAACGTCCTACTGACACTCTACCTCGGGCTTCTCTGGCTGGTGTGGGTCGCGGGTTTCTACGGCCTGCTCTGGCTCGGCATCTACCTCCTCATCCTCCCGCCGATCCTCTCGGTCACGGGTCGTGCCGCGGCCGCGCTCGCGGGAAGGCGTGGGTCCGATACGCTGTCGGGAGCCGTGATCAACGTCCTGTTCGTCCGTGGCGTACGGGCCTTAGTCATAGCGCTCGCGATCGGCTGGCTTGCCTATGTCTGGCGCTTCAGCGTCGCGGCGCGGTCGGGCGGGGAACGCTTCGAGGCCGTTGTCGATGGCGTCTTGCAGGGCCTCGTCATCCTCCTGGTCGCCGACGTGCTCTGGCAGGTCTGCAAGGCGATCATCGAACGGCAGGTCCAGACATCCGACGCTACGATCTCCGCCGCGGAGGCAGCCCGGAAGAGCCGATTGCGGACCTTGTTGCCGCTCTTCCGCAACACGCTCGCCGTGTTCATTGCCGTCGTGACAGTGCTGACGGTGCTGTCGGGGCTCGGTATCGCGATCGGTCCGTTGATCGCGGGCGCAGGCATCTTCGGCGTCGCGATCGGGTTTGGCTCGCAGACGCTTGTGAAGGACATCCTCAGCGGCGTGTTCTTCATGCTCGACGACGCATTCCGTGTCGGCGAGTACATCCAGAGCGGCAGCTACAAGGGTACGGTCGAGTCCTTCAGCCTGCGCTCCGTGCGCCTACGTCACCACCGGGGGCCGATCTTCACGGTTCCGTTCGGCGATCTCGGCGCCGTCCAGAACATGAGCCGGGATTGGGTGATCGACAAAATGACGATCAACGTCACCTACGACACGGACGTGGATCTGGCCCGCCGCCTCATCAAAAAGGTCGGCCAGGAGTTGGCCGTGGATCCGGAGTTCGCGGCGAACACGATAGAACCCTTGAAGATGCAGGGCGTAGAGAGCTTCGGCGACTTCGCGATCGTCCTCCGGATGAAGCTGATGACGAAGCCCGGCGAGCAGTTCCGGATCAAGCGCAAGGCCTTCGTGATGATCAAGAAGTCGTTCGATGAGAACGGCATCAAGATTGCGACGCCGACGGTTCAGGTGTCGGGGGATGACAAGGGAGCCGGCCCGGCGGCCAGCGAGGCGATGCGCATGCGCAAGAACCTTGAGGCCCAAACCTCTGCGGCTGAGCCCGCTTGACCCCGAGCCTCTCGGTAAAAGGTCAACCGGGCGGTAGACTTTCGGCAACCGTTGCAGCGAGTGGTCGGTCGGTGGCCTGTCGCGGCTCGAGACCCGCCTTCTTGAGGCCCGCCAGAATACGAGCCCTGTCTTCGGGACGGCCAAGCCGCGTTTCCAGTTCTTCGGCGAGGTCGACGAGGTAGTCCGAACCCGTCAGGGCGAACTCCCGGCTTTCCTGCTCGGCCTCTTCGGTCATGCCGCACTCGGCGTAGATGACGGCCGCGACGACGTGGAACAGTGGGAACTTCTGGATGTTGGCACGTCGGATCTCGGACGCCGCCTTCTCATGGTTTCCCTGCATGTACTCGGCCAAGGCTAGAACGCCGCGGTAGTATCCAGCGGCACCGGGGTTCCGAGAGATGGCCGCTTCGAGGATCCCGCTGCCCCGTTCCCATTGGCCACTGAGGGCCAAACGGCTACCGAACTCGCTGAGCAGCTCCGTGTCGTTCGGATTGACGACTATCGCTTGCTCCCCCACCCGCAACGACTCCTGCGGCTCGCGGTTGAAAAACAGCGCCGTCATCAGAGCCTGCAATCCCCGGGCGTTCTCCGGGTCGAGCTCGACGGCCTTCCTCGCAGCCTGAAGTGAGCGCTCCACGGCCTGCGGAGCCGCTTGACGCTGGTTGTACCTGAAGCGGTCCTCGTCGAGGTAGACCATGGACAGCATGGCCCAAGCAGTCGAGTAACCCGGGTAGCGCCCCACCGCATCCTCAAGACAGGATCTGACGTCGGCATGCTGCTCGACGCTGAGATCCGAACGGTAGGCGTAGAAGCGCAGCGTGCAGGCATAGGCACCGAGGCCGTCGGGAGGCGGGTGCGCCGTGTCTGTTCGAGCGATGATCCCGTAGGGCTGGGCGATGGCGGTAGCGACCTTGTCCGCAACCTCCTTCTGGATCGAGAAGAGGCTTCGAGCGTCGAGGTCCCCGTCGTAGGTCGTGGACCAGAGGATGGCCCTCGATGCCGACTCCATGAGCCTGGCCGTAACGCGGACCTGCCGGCCTGAGACCCGGACACCGCCTCCCAGCACGAACCTTGCGCCCGTTTCAACGACGGGCACATCTTGATTTGAAGCGTTCGGCGGGTGCGCGAGGGGTTCGCGGCCGAACACCTTGAGCTCCTTGAAGCGCGGAAGGGTGGTCAGCAGCTCGTCGGTCAGGCCGGCCGCGTATAGCGCTGACTCTGGTCCTCCACCGAAGTCCGAGAACGGTGCTACGACAAGCGTGGGTCCACCCGGGGCGAAGCTGCCGACAGGTTCGATCATCATCGGCGGTGCCGCGATCCACCACGCCAAAGCGACCGCGATGCCGGCGGCACCCAGAACCGCCGAGGATGCCAACGCGACGATGCGACTCCTCCACCATGTCCCTTCGACCACCGTTGTTGGCGTTTCCGGGGGTGAGGCGAGAACCTCGGGCAGAACGGGAGCCGCCACCCAGGTGAAGGTCGGAACATAGCCGCCTTTGGCGATGTCGATCCGGATCGGGTCGGCATCCCCGGCGGCCAGGTAGTAGAGCTCGAGCGCCCGCCTCAGTCGACCCGCTTCAATCCGGACGACCGGGTCGTCCTGCGAGAAGTCCTCGCCGCGCCCGAACACCTCGACGGCAATCGTGTAGCCCTTGATCCGCTTTCCGTGTCCGGCGAGGGTTTCTTCCGTCACGTACTGGAGAAACGACCCGCACCGTCCGGCTCCCGGGAACGTCGGATCGGTGACGATACGCTGGACCTGTGCGCGGACTTCTTCTGCACTCGGAGCAGCTCGCTCCTCGGCAGCTTGCATCGGCGTCTGCATCGGTGCCGCCTTTCGCCGGTCCAGTTCCGCTCCGGCGCCGCATTTAGCTCCCGACAATGACCCTCGGTCAAGCAGGTCCGCTCGTCGTCCTTCGCCCTTTTACCGTCGCCTTGAGGCATGAGGCTTCAGGTGCACAACGTCGGCCGTCACCAAGGCGCGTTCGATCTCCCCTTTCAGTTCGTCGATCAACGTCGCGTATTCGGACAGCCGTTCGCCGCGTTCCGGAGCCTTCGAGTCTGACCATGATCGATGCTCGCTGACGGCGAGATCGAAATCGCGGCAGAGATCGGCGAAGTCCTCGTCGCGGACCGCTAGGCGATCGATCTTGCTCGCCTTACCAGGAAAAGCGTTCTTGGTGGCAGAGGCTTCGTCGTCCATTCGACCTCGCCCGCGGGACGACGTCCCGCACGTTGGACATTGACCGGACTGTGCATCGGCGACGCTGGCTTGGCTAACGCCGACAGCGGGTGATCACCTGCCCGTAGGCATTCACGACCTGTGTGCAACGGGTCGTCGTGGCGGTAGCGGCCCCGACCGCGACGGCACGGCGAGTGACCCGCCGGGTCGTCCGGCGGGCGACCCCAGCGTAGCTCAGCGGCGTCGCCGGACGTCCGATCCGCGCCTCTGCCTGGCTGAAGAAGCCGATGCCTGACTGGAGAAGCTCTCCGTCCCAGCAGAGGCACGACACAGCCGTGACGAAGGCGAGGACAAACTTTGCAAAACGCTTGCCGATCATGGCCGATCTCCTTCTTCCACAACGCCCGGGGGCACCTCGTCGATGTCGCCGAGACCGTCGACGTCGACTTGGCTGGCACCCTCGGGTGCCTTGAACTCGAAGGCACCTGCGTCCGTCTTCAGGTCGGTGTGCAGTTCCTTGATCCGCAACGTGTACTGGGGAGCCTGCGCGACAGTCTTGCTGGTGATGACGTACTTGCGCGGGACCGGGTGCTCGCCGGCATCGATCCAGATCTGCCAATCGGTCTCCGCGTTGCGGAAGGCAAGGTGGTCGCACTCCACGCCGTCGATGACCCCGAGGCCGACATACTTGGCGTCAACGACGTCCTCGGTGAGCTTCTCGTAAGCCCCGGCGAGCAGCAGGTCCGCGCCCGGCACCTCGATCGAATGGTCGTTGCGGAGTCGCTCGACGAGGTCGTTGACTGACCCAGGCGCATCGACCGTGGCGAAGCTGTTGCTGTCATGGCTGTAGACGGTGGCGGACTTGCCGTCGAACATGAGTTCCACGTCGCTGTAGCCGCCTGTCCTGCTGGCCCGAAGCCCGACTTTGCGGTCGAGCGTTAACTCGCCGGAAGAGGTGAACTGGATCTTCTGAAGGTCCGTCGTGATGATCTCGATGTCCGTGTCGTACCGAGCGGAAAGGGCGTTTTGACCGGACAGGTAGTCGGTCATCCCCTTGAGGATCGCACGGGCGTCGTGGTCCTGCGCATAGCTACCTGAGGTAAACAAAAGCAGGGCGGCCACGCCAGCCATCCCCCGCTTCCGCATCCCACGTGCTCCGTCTCCGATCAAGGTTGCCTTGCTCATGATGACCTTCCCGGCAGCTTCGCCGACGTGCGACTTGACGTGCGGGGTGGATGGGATCCTTGAGAGAACACCCTCGCCGCACTAGCCAACGCTAGCAACAGCGGCGTTTGATAGCCCGTAGGTTACTGTATGTTACACGGATCGATTTGCAGGCTGGGTCCTGAACTGCGCTGCGAGTCGCGAGGGTTGAGCACGTGTGATGGGCAATCAGTCGGATAGTGTTCAGCAGGTAACGAACTCAATCTAACTAGGCCGACCTGAACCTCCTGATGCGAACCCAGCGTCCGCTCAGGCTCCGATGCGCCTCAAACCTGACAGTCTCCTTTCCACCCAAACGAGACATCCGGCACAGGCTCCGCAATTATGCGTGGCGGATGTCCATGGTTCGGCAAGGCCGCATCGCGCGGGCTTTCGAGCCGCAAGTGCCCTCTCTCCCGATCCCTCAAACCGGCTGCACGAACCCGTCCAGCACCCGCTTCTGGCCGGCCTTGTCGAAGTCGACCGTGAGCTTGTTGCCTTCGATCACGGAGACCGAGCCGGGGCCGAATTTGAGGTGGAAGACGCGGTCGCCGACGGAGAAGCGGCTGGCTTCGGTGGCGACGGACTTGGCGACGAGCGTGCCTTCGATCTCGCGGGGGCCGCCGGCGCGGGCGGAGGAATAGAGCCCGGCGCCCTGGCGCGGGGGCTGGTTGTGGCCGCGCGGCGAAGCGGGACCAGCAGGGGCGGCGCCCATGCGGCCGGCGAAGCCGCCGCCGCCGGCGGGGCGGGGCGCGTCCTCCTCGAGGCCGGCGCGGCGGGCGCTTTCGGCCGCGTAGCGATCCGCCTTGGCGGAGACGCCGGAGGCGCCGGCTGGGTTGGCGCGGGCGCGAAGGTTCGCACCCGTCGCGCCGTCCTCGCCATAGGTGATGCTGCGGTCCTTATGGCCGGAGCGCGAGCCCCAAGCGGTGTCGGGCTGGCCGGTGCCGGAGCGGGCGGCCTCCTGCCGGGAGGCCTGCGCGCGCCGCCAGCCCGGCGTCTGGTAGGAGGTGGTGGAGAAGGCGTCGGCATCCCAACGGCTCGCGCCATAGCCGCCCATGCCGCCAGCGCCGTAGCCGCCATAGGAGCTGGTCGGCTCCACGATGTCGACATGGGCCTCGGGCAGCTCGTCGAGAAAGCGCGAGGGAATGGTGGACTGCCAGAGCCCGTGGATGCGCCGGTTCGAGACGAACCAGATCTTCACCCGCTTCTTGCCCCGCGTGATCCCGACATAGGCGAGGCGGCGCTCCTCCTCCAGCGCGGACCGGCCGCCCTCATCGAGCGCGCGCTGGTGGGGGAAGAGGCCTTCCTCCCAGCCGGGCAGGAAGACGGTCTCGAATTCGAGGCCCTTCGCCGAGTGAAGCGTCATCAGCGAGACCGCGTCGGCCTCCGCGTTCTGGTCGACATCCATGACGAGGGCGACATGCTCCAGAAAGCCGGGCAGGCTCTCGTAGAGATCCATGGAGCGGATCAGCTCCTTCAGATTGTCGAGCCGGCCCGGCGCTTCGGCCGAGCGGTCGTTCTGCCACATCTCGGTATAGCCGGACTCCTCGAGGATCATCTCGGCGAGGTCCGTGTGCTTGGTGGTCGGCAGGAGCTGCGACCAGCGGCGGAAATTGCCGACGACCTCGGTCAGCGACTTTCTCGGCTTGGGTTTGAGCTCCTCCGTGGCGACCATGGCCTCGGCCGCCGCGATCAGCGGGATGCCCTGGGCGCGCCCGTAATCGTGGAGGAGGCGGATCGTCGCGTCGCCGAGGCCGCGCTTGGGCGTGTTGAGGATGCGCTCGAAGGCGAGGTCGTCGGCCGGCTGGACGACGCCGCGGAAATAGGCGAGCGCGTCGCGGATCTCCTGGCGCTCGTAGAAGCGGGGGCCGCCGACGACGCGGTAGTTGAGCCCCATCGTGACGAAGCGGTCTTCGAACTCGCGCATCTGGAACGAGGCGCGGACGAGAATCGCCATGTCGTTCAGCTTGTGCCCGTTTCGCTGGAGCTGCTCGATCTCCTCGCCGACGGCGCGCGCCTCTTCCTCCGAATCCCAGCCCGCATGGACCGCGACCTTCTCGTGCTCGGGATCGTCGTGCTCGGTGAAGAGCGTCTTGCCGAGACGGTCCTCGTTGTGGGCGATGAGATGGGCGGCGGCGCCCAGAATGTGCTCGGTCGAGCGGTAGTTGCGCTCCAGACGGATGACGCTCGCGCCGGGAAAGTCGCGCTCGAAGCGCAGGATGTTGTCCACCTCCGCGCCGCGCCAGCCGTAGATCGACTGGTCGTCGTCGCCGACGCAGCAGATGTTGACCTTTTGGTCGCTCGCGCTGTCGCCGCGATGCGGCTCGCTCCGCGGGGGCGCGCCACCCGGCGCGACGGCCGGCCGGCCTGTGCCGGCCTCCGTGGAAAGGGCGGGGGGTGAAGACTGACCGATCTCCCCCTCCAGGGGGGAGATCGACGCGTCGACGGCAGCGCGCGTCTTCGGCCGTTGAGCGAGGAGGCGGAGCCAGAGATACTGGGCGGTGTTGGTGTCCTGGTACTCGTCGACGAGGATGTAGCGGAAGCGCCGGTGGTAGTCGGCGAGGATGTCCGGATGGGCCCGCAGGATCGCGATCGGATGCATCAGGAGATCGCCGAAATCGGTGGCGTTCAGCGCCCGGAGACGGTCCTGATAGGCCTGATAGAGCTCGCGGCCCCGGCCATTGGCGAAGGCGCGGGCATCGCCCTCCGGAATGTCCTTCGGGGTGAGGCCCTTGTTCTTCCAGCCGTCGATCAGCTGGGCGAAGGCGCGGGCCGGCCAACGCTTGTCGTCGAGCTTCTCGGCCTGGATCAGCTGCTTGATGAGGCGGATCTGGTCGTCGGTGTCGAGAATGGTGAAGTTCGATTTGAGGCCCGCCAGCTCGGCGTGGCGGCGCAGCATCTTCACGCCGATCGCGTGGAACGTGCCGAGCCAAGGCATGCCCTCGACCTGCCCGCCGACGAGGAGGCCGATTCGCGTCTTCATCTCGCGCGCGGCCTTGTTGGTGAAGGTCACCGCGAGGATCTGGCCGGGATAGGCGCGGCCCGTGGAGAGGATGTGCGCGATGCGCGTGGTCAGCACGCGCGTCTTGCCCGTGCCCGCGCCGGCGAGCACGAGGACGGGGCCCTCGGTCGTCTCCACCGCCGCGCGCTGCTCGGGATTCAGGCCTTCGAGATAGTCCGGCCCCCGGCTGCCGCGCGCGGCCAGCGCCCGTGCGGCGATGCCGCCGGCGGGGGCGGGTGTGCGCTGTCCGTCAAAATCGCTCATGCCGCCCTATCTCACGAAACACCGGGGGAACACTAGGGGAACGCGCCGGCGCCGCCGGGAAAGCCGCATCGCGCGGCGGCCCGCGCATGGACGCGGAAGTCTGGCCACCTTACTATCCCGTTCCACCGATAAGGGCGAGAGACCCCACGGACGCGGGGACGCAACGAGGAGCGACGATGGCGAGCGACAGACCGGCGGTCACCCAGGCGATGATCGATGCCTATGACGAATACACCCACCTGACGCTCGACCGCCGGGGCTTCATGGCGAAGCTCACCGCGCTCGCCGGCTCGGCCACGGCCGCCGCAACCATCGCGCCGCTGCTCGGCGCCTCGAAGGCCGAGGCCGCGCTGATCGCGGAGACCGATTCGCGGATCAGCGCGGTCTGGACGACCTACGAGGCCGCGGGAACGGAGATGAAGGCCTATCTCGCCAAGCCCGCGGACGGCGCGGGACCGTTCCCCGCCGTGATCGTGATCCACGAGAACCGGGGCCTCAACGGGCACATCCAGGACGTGGCGCGACGCTTCGCCACGGAGGGGTTCCTGGCGCTCGCGCCGGACTTCCTGTCCGTCTCCGGCGGCACGCCCGCCGACGAGGACAAGGCGCGCGAAATGATCGGGGCGCTCGACGCGGCGAAGACCGCCGAGCTGGCCGCCGCGACGGTCGGCTTTCTGAAGACGGCGGAGGGCTCGAATGGGCGCGTCGGCGCGGTCGGCTTCTGCTGGGGCGGCGGGCTCGTCAACACGCTCGCCACCGTCCAGCCGGAGCTTCTCGCCGGCGTCGCCTATTACGGGCGGCAGGCCCCGGCCGGCGACGTTCCGAAAATCAAGGCGGCGCTGATGCTGCATTACGGCGGGCTGGACGAGCGCATCAACGCCGGCATTCCAGCCTACGAGGCCGCGCTGAAGGCGGCCGGCACGCAGCACCAGATCTTCGTCTACGAGGGCGTCAACCATGCCTTCAACAACGACACATCGGCCGCGCGCTACGACAAGGCCGCCGCTGATCTCGCCTTCGGCCGGACGGTCGCCTTCCTGCGGGAGACGCTCGCGGGCGCCTGAGCGATCAGGCGTCGGCCTTGCGCGGAATGCCGACGCGCCGACCGATCCCGGCGGGAGCGGGGAGGGCGGCGCCGGCCGCCGCGGCCGCCTCGATGGCCGCGCGAATCTCCGGCGTCCAGGCCGCGACCCTGGGGCCGGAGAGGTCGATCGAGAGCACCATCGCCTCGACGGTCGCGGCGAGCCAGCCGTCGGCGTGGTGAAGCTCCTGGTAGATGTGCATGCGCTTGTCGTCGAAATCGACGATGCGCGTGTCGACATGCACGACGGCGCCCTCGTGCAGTTCGCGCAGATAGACGACGTGGCTCTCGGCCACGAAGGTCGAGCGCAGGGTGCGCGGCACGTCCTCGCGCTTCAGGCCGAGCGCGTCGAGCGCTTCGCCCGCCGCCTGGTCGAACAGGACGTGGTAGTAGGCGAGGTTCAGATGTCCGTTGAGATCGATCCATTCCGGCAGAACCCGCATCGCGGAGGAGCGGGAGCCGGCAGGGGACGAAGAGGAAGAATCGGTCGTCACGGCGAATTTCCTGAAGCGGGCGCGTCGAAGATCCCTGGAGCGGGTCGGCCGCCTATGCCATGCCCTTGGAGCGAAGACCACATGCCGAGCGAACAGCGATGACCCTGGCCGACCTGAAGCGCGAGAATCCCCGGCCCCGCGAGGGAACGCCCGCCGCCATCCAAGCGCTGCGAGCGCGCTTCGGGGACCGGGTTCTGACCGGTGCGGACGTGCGCCGCGCGCATGGGCACACCACGACCTACATTCCCAACCAGATGCCGGACGCCGTCGTCTATGCGACGAGCGAAGCCGACGTCCGCGACGTCGTGCTCGTCTGCGCCGCCCATGGCGCGCCGATCGTCGCCTTCGGGACGGGCTCCTCGCTGGAGGGCCACGTCAACGCCCCCGAGGGCGGCATCTCGCTCGATCTCTCCCGGATGGACAAGCTGCTGCAGGTGAACGCGGAGGATTTCGACTGCACGATCGAACCCGGCATCACGCGCGAGGCCCTGAACGCGCAGCTGCGCGACACCGGCCTCTTCTTTCCCATCGATCCCGGCGCCAATGCCAGCCTCGGCGGCATGGCGGCCACGCGGGCGTCGGGCACCAACGCGGTTCGCTACGGCACGATGCGCGACAATGTGATCGGCCTCACCGTGGTCCTTGCGGACGGGCGCGTCGTGCGCACGGCGCGCCGGGCCAAGAAGACGGCGGCGGGCTACGACCTCACCCGCCTCATGGTCGGCTCGGAGGGAACGCTCGGCATCATCACGCAGCTGAATCTACGCCTGCAGGGTATTCCCGAGGCGATTCTCTCCGGCGTCTGTCCCTTTCCCGATGTCGACAGCGCCTGCCGGACAGTGATCCAGACGATCCAGGCGGGCATTCCCGTCGCTCGGATCGAACTCCTCGACGCGCTCGCGATCTCGGCCGCGATCGCCTATTCCAAGATCGACCTGCCGCATTCCCCCTGCCTCTTCGTCGAGCTGCACGGCTCGGAGGCGGGTGTCGCCGAACAGGCCGAGTTCTTCGGCATGATCGCGGCCGAGAACGGCGGCGGGACGCTCGCCGTCGCGACCAGGGCGGAGGAGCGCGCCCAGCTCTGGAAAGCCCGCCATGACTTCTACTGGGCGAGCCTCACGCTGCGGCCGGGCGCCAAGGCGATCGCGACCGACGTCTGCGTGCCGATCTCCCAGCTCGCCGACTGCATCGCGCAGACCCAGGCCGACGCCGACGAGGCCGGCCTGATCGCGCCGATCGTCGGCCATGTCGGCGACGGCAACTTCCACGTCACGCTCCTCATCGACACGGACGTTCCCGACGAGATCGACCGCGCGGAGGACTTCATCGCCCGGCTCAGCCGCCGCGCGCTTCATTTCGACGGCACCTGCACCGGCGAGCACGGCATCGGCCAGGGCAAGCGCGGCTACCTGACCGACGAACTCGGCGAGGCGGTGAACGTGATGCGCCAGATCAAGCAGACGCTCGATCCCCAGAACATCCTGAATCCGGGCAAGATTTTCAGCCCGGTGTGACGGGGCGACATCGACAAAGCGCCGTCGTTCTGGCGTAACATCCCGGCATGCGCCGGGCCGGCGGCGCACGGGGCCGGTCGCCTGCCGAACCGAGGCCCACAATGCCGGTCGCCGGCCGTCTCGGCGGCTCGAAACCGAAGGAGCCGAGGCTGGTCAGGGCGTTCGTCGCGATCGGTGGTCTGTTGGTGGTCGCGCTGTTCGGCGCGCTCGTGGCGCCGTATTTCGTGGATTGGTCCGCCTACCGGGCGAGCTTCGAGCGCGAGGCCGGCCGCATCCTCGGCCATGCGGTCCATGTGCGCGGCGAGGCCTCCGCGCGACTCCTGCCGTTCCCGAGCGTGACCTTCACCGATGTCGTCGTGGACGGCACCGATGCGGCCGCGCCGCCGCTTCTCACCGTCGAGCGGTTCCGGATGGATGCCGAGCTCGCCCCCTATCTCTCGGGCGAGATCCGCATCTTCCGAATGGAACTGCAGCGCCCGCATCTCACCATGTCCCTCGACGAGGACGGGCGGGCCGAGGTCGCGAACGGCTCGGCCGGCCTGCCCGGCGGCGCGACCGTGATCCTCGAAGATGTCGCGATCTCGGACGGACGGGTGACCATCGCCGATCGCCCCGCCGGACGGACCGACGAACTGACGGACGTCACGGCCAGCCTGTCGGCCCGGTCCCTGACGGGGCCGTTCTCGGTAACCGGCCAGTTCCGGCTCGGAAGTTCGGCCTATGGGGTGCAGCTTTCCAGCGGTGCGCTGCAGCCGGACGGCGGGCTGCCGCTCCGTCTGACGCTCGACGCCCCCGATCTCGACGCCGAGGTCGTGGCCGACGGCCTTCTCGCCTCGCCGAACGGGACCCCGCGCTTCGAAGGCGGGATCAGGCTGACAAGCCCCCGGCCGCCGCCGCCCGGCGCGCAGGGCGCGGGCGACACCGCCGCGCCCGCCACGGCGCCTCTGCTGCCGCCGGTGACCGTGACCTCCCAAGGGGTCGCAACCCCCCAGCGTCTCGTTGTCTCGCAGATGCGGGTCGCCGCGGGCCCGCGCGAGCGGCCCTACATCCTCACCGGCGACGGCCGGATCGATCTCGGCGCGACGCCCCGCTTCGAACTGTCCCTCGAAGGCGAACAGGTCGACGTGGACGCCGTGGCGAGCGGGGGCGATCACGCTCTGTCCGGCTCGCTACGCCAGACGACGAGCTTTGCCGAGCGCCTCGATGCGGCGCGCGGCATCGTCGCCGCCATTCCCCGCCCGACCCTGCCGGGAACCATCCGCCTGTCGCTCCCGGTGATCCTGTCCGGCGACACGACGATTCGCGACGTCTCCTTCGTCGCCACGCCCTCGGCCGAGGGCTGGCGCGTGGCGGACCTGAAGGCCGAGCTTCCCGGGCGGACCCGGGTCGAGGCCAGTGGCGAGATCGGGCTGGAGCCGCCGTCCTTCTCCGGCGATCTCCTCGTCGCCTCCCGGCAACCCTCCGGCTTTTCCGACTGGCTGACCGGCGACGTCGATCCGGCGCTCCGGCGGATCGCGAATGCGGGCCTTTCGGCCAAGGCGGTGCTCACCGAGGAGACGCAGCGATTCGACGCGCTCGAACTCGACATCGGCGGCGAGACGGTGACCGGGCGCTTCGAGCGGGGCGCAGACGGCCTGACCGCCGATCTGAAAGCTGGCGGCGTCGATCTCGACGCGCTCTTGGCCCTGTCGCGGCTGTTCGGAAAGGCGGGCATCGCGGACCTGTCTCCCGAAGCGCGGCTGTCGGTGAAGCTCGATGCCGGACCGGTGCGGTGGTCGGGCGCGGCGGCCGAGCGGGTCGAGGCCGATCTGTCCTTCGATGGGCATACGCTCGCGGTGAACCGGCTCGGCGTCGCGGATCTCGCGGGGGCCGATCTCGACGTCTCGGGTCGCTTGACGGGGCTCGACACGGAAGCGGGCGGCCGTCTCGACGTGCGACTGGAAACGCCCGACCCCGAGCGTCTCGCCGCCTTTCTCGTCACCCGGCTGCCCCCGAGCCCGGTGCTGTCGGTCCTGGAGGCGCGCGCGGCGACGCTGGCGCCGCTGACGATCGCCGGCAGCGTCGCGACCGTCACGGAAGCACCCGGCGAGAAGCCGACGCTGCGCATCGCGCTCGAGGGATCCGCCGCCGCCACCGCGATGAAGCTGCAGGTGGCGCTCGGCAACGGCATCTACGCCAAGGGCACGAGCGGACGCTTCGGCCTGGAGGTCGACCTGTCGAGCCCCGAGCCGCAAGGGCTTCTGACGCAGTTCGGGCTGGAGGCCATCGCCACGCCCGCGCCTGCGCCGCTCGGTCTGAAGCTCCAGCTTTCGGCCGGCGCGACCGGTCCCGTCGCCGCCAGTGCCGCCTTGAACGCGCCGGGAACGGAGGCGACCGCCGAAGGAACGTTCGATGTCACGACCGCGGGCGTCGCCTCCGCGGATTTCGGCATCGGAGCGCGAAGCGACGATCTCGCTCCCTGGCTGAGGACGCTGGCGATCGAGGCGGGCCAGCCCCTGACCGGGCGGCTTCCCGTCGCGTTCGACGGCAATCTGTCCTGGTTTCGGGGCGACTGGACCTTGAAGGGGCTCACGGCCGACATCGCCGGCAGCACGATCTCGGGCGAGTTGCAGAAAACCGCGGACGGGCCGGTCGCAGGGCGGCTCGATGCGTCGGCCCTGTCGCTTCCCTGGCTGGCGACCCTCGTCACGGGACGCGCACCCGCCGAAACGGGGGACGGCGAGCCCTCGGCGACCGACGGGTTCGCCGCACCCCTCCTGCCGCCGATCGAGGCCGCGCTCGACCTCAACGTCGTCGCCCTCGACATCGGCCGCGGCGCCGTCGTTTCGGACGCCGCGGGCGCGCTCGAGATCGGACCGGCGCGGATCGCCTGGACGGATCTGTCCGGCGCCATCGCGGGCGGCTACATCAAGGGGGATGCGAGCCTCGAGAACGCCAACGGCGTCGCCGGCCTCTCCATCAATGCCGACCTTTCCGGGCTCGACCTCGGGGAGATCGTCCTCGCCGGCGGCGGAGACGGGCCATCGGAGCCGGCCGTCGCCGAGGCATCGCGGCCGCCGATCGCCGGCACCCTGGATGCGAGCCTGACGCTGAAGGCGACCGGCCAGTCCTATCGCGCGCTCGCCGCCTCTCTGAACGGGGCGGCGCGGCTCGAACTCGAAGGTGGAAGTCTCGGCGGCGTGCCGGTCGATCCGTTGCCGCGCCTTCTCGCGGCGGCGGACGCCGAGGGTTTTTCGGCCGAGATCGAGACCGTGGCGTCCCTGGTGGCGCGATTGTCGGCCGGCGCGCGGCGGTCGATCCCGGCGGCCTCGTTCGACGTGGCCGTCAGCGGCGGCTTGGCGCGGCTGGCCCCGGTGACCATCGAGGGCGGTGCCGAGGCGCTGACCGTCTCGGGCTCGCTCGATCTGAAGCGCGAAACGGTGACGGGCGATCTCCGGCTCTCGCTCGATCCCGGCGACGAGGCGGTGCCGGGCACCGATCCCTCCCTTTCCTATTCGCTCTCGGGACCCGTCGCCATGCCCTCGGTTTCGACCGACGTCCGCTCGCTCGCCACCTATCTCGGTGCGCGAGCGGTCGAACGGGAGGAGGCGCGCGTTCAGGCCATCCAGGAAAACCTGCAGGAGCGCTTGCGGCTGCGCCGGGAGGTTCGCTTCTTCAAGGCTCGCGCGGCCGAACGCGCTGCGCGCGCGGAGATCGCGGCGCAAGCCGAGCGTCGCGCCCTGGAACGGAGCCGGGAAGAGGCCGAACGCCGCCGCGTCGAGGCGGACGAGGCCGAGCGGGCGGCGGCGGAGGCGGCGCGCCGCAGGGCCGAGGATGAAGAGCGAAGGGCCAACGCGGCGCGGCGTGCCGACGAGGCGGCCCGCACGGCCCCGACGCCGACCCGCGCGCCCGCAAGCGAACCCGCGACCGAACCGGCCCCGACGCCTGCGCCAGCCCCGACCGCACCTAACCCGCCGGCGGCTCTCGATTTCGGCACCTCCGTCGACCCGGCACCCGAGACGCCCGCGCCGCGGGAAACCTTTCCATCGTTGCCCGGCGTGGAAAATCCGCTGAACTTCTGACGCCGGGCCGGGACGGAGGAAAGCCGTTCCCCGAACGCCCGAACGCCCGAACGCCCGAACGCTCGAAGGTCGCTCGATCCGGTCGCGCCGATGGCAACGCGGTTGCGGATCATCCTCCGATGTCCGGTCCCGATGCCGCCGCCCCCCGACGGCCTTGGGCGCGGGAGTGCGTGCGGCAAGGGTGCAGGAGCCGTGACGGCGCATCCCCGGGGGTTCGGCGATCCCGCCGCGTTTAGCGATCGCCCCAGAACTGCGCGCAGATCAATCCGCGAGGGGCGGGGGGGCGTCGCCGCCGCGGGTCGCCGCATCCGGATCGGTTCCGGCGCGCTCCAGCGCGGCTTCCAACACGAAGATGCGAAGGAGGGAGGAGAGGTTGGTGCCGTCGGCGCGATGGGCGTCGAGGTCGGCGACGAGGCGCGCCAGGGGAAGGCCGCGGCCGGACGCGATCGCCTGCAACTCGCGCCAGAAGGGTTCCTCGAGACTGATCGAGGTACGATGGCCGCGAATGGTCAGGGATCGCTTGAGGACGGTGGACGAGGCCGACGGGCCGCTCAGCGCGGCGGATCCTGCGGGAAACGGGTCGTCACGTCGACGTTTTCGTCGGGCGAGACGCCGTCGCGCCTCACGCCCGGCCGGTCGTCACCGACACCGGCGTCAAGCCGGTGGCCTTCGAGCCGCTCGGCCGCCGTCTCCGCTTCCCGCCGCGCGGTCTGGCGGAGGGTTTTGGGGAGGCCGTGGAGCAGGCGCTGCTCCGACGCGAGGGTTTCGGCGACCCGGCGGGCGGCGCGCTTGCGCTGAAGGCGGAGGTTGACGACCTCGCCCACGGCCGGTCAGGTCTTCTTGCGGAAAGCGTCGAGGGAGACGACGTCGGCGGGCTTCTTCTCGCCGGACGCATCGGCCCTGTCGGCCGACTTGTCGGACGCCTCTTCGGCCTCCTTCGCGACGGCCTTCGCCGGGAGCTTGGCGGGTGCGGGGGCGGGAATGCGCGGGGTCTTGGCGGAGGACGCGACCGGCGGAGCGAGCGGGATCGGGGCGTCCTCGTCCTGTCCGTTGGCCGCCTCGACCTCGCGCACGTCGAACTCCAGCTCGAAGTTCACGGCGGGATCGTAGAAGCCGCGGATCGCCGCGAAGGGAATGAGCAGCCGCTCGGGAATGTCGGAGAAGGACAGGCCGACCTCGAAGGTCGTGTCGGTGACCGCGAGGTCCCAGTACTGGTGCTGGATGACGATCGTCATCAGCTCCGGATACTTCTCTCGCAGGCGGGACGAGATGCGCACGCCCGGCGCGGAGGTCAGGAAGGTGATGAAGAAGTGGTGCTCGCCGGGCAGGCCGGTCTTGATCACCTCGCCCAGCACCTTGCGAATGACGCCGCGAAGCGCGTCCTGCGCAAGGATGTCGTAGCGGATCAGGTCCTGGCCCATCGTTCGCGTCTCGCACAGCATGTCGTCGACCGGTCGACCGGCGTCGTGCGCGGTGCCGGACAAAATCAAGTGGAGGCTTCTGTTGCCAGGTGCCTCCGGACCCCGCCTAGAAGTGCGAACCCCCAGGGCTTGATTCGAAGCTATCGCGCTGCCTTAAGCAGCGAGACGGACTTCCGCATAGTTGTCGTTGGCAACTATAAAAATAGCCCGATAACGGCGGTACAATGCCGGGCAAAAGTCCGATCTTTACACCCTCGTCGATCCTATTTCGCCCCCGCCGCAGGCTCTCGGCATCCTCGTCGCCAGGAACGAGGAGAGAGACTCCGGTGGAGGCGCCGGGTACCGCCCCCGGGTCCGAATGGTTTATTGCATCGTCTGTTTATCACCATAGCCGGCTTTCACCGGCGAGGAGGAATATAGGCACAACGCCCGCGTCTGAAAAGGGAGAAAGCGGCGGGTATGCGCGATCAAGGCGCACCGCCATGAGATGATGATCCTCCCAAGCCTTTCGCTTTAGTCTCTTGCAACCCATGCGGGAGAAAAGTTCTCCAGACGTGTATTGGATCGGTGCGCTGGACTCTGCGGCCCAATTGGGGAATCTATAGTTTATGGATTTGCTAACCATCCTGCGAGGCGTGTGAGTCGAAGTAGGGTGGTGTTTACCAGGCTGACCGGAATCTGGGTCCAGATTGGGGTCTTAGTATGCGTCAATATCACGAATTGCTGGATCTGATCTTGGATCGTGGGGTCTTGCGAGGGGATCGTACTGGAACTGGTACGAAATCTGTCTTCGGGCACCAGATGCGCTTCGATCTTTCGGAGGGTTTCCCGCTCATCACGACGAAAAAGCTTCATGTTCGGTCGATCGTTCATGAACTCCTTTGGTTTTTGCGTGGTGATCGCAACATTGCCTATCTGAAAATGAACGGCGTGCGCATCTGGGACGAATGGGCGGACGAGAACGGCGATCTCGGGCCCGTCTACGGCTCGCAATGGCGCTCCTGGCCGGACGGTCGGGGCGGCCACATCGACCAGATCGCGAACGTGGTGGCGGAGATCCGGCGCAATCCCAACTCCCGGCGTCTGATCGTCTCGGCCTGGAACCCGGCCATGGTCGACGAGATGGCGCTGCCGCCTTGCCATTGCCTCTTCCAGTTCTACGTCGCGGACGGGCGGCTCTCCTGCCAGCTCTACCAGCGCTCGGGCGACGTGTTCCTGGGCGTGCCCTTCAACATCGCCTCCTATGCCCTCCTGACGGCGATGGTGGCGCAGGTGACGGGACTGGAAGCGGGAGAGTTCATTCACACGCTCGGCGACGCGCATCTCTATGCGAACCATTTCGAGCAGGCGCGGCTCCAGCTGACGCGCGAGCCGCTGCCGCTGCCGCGCCTGAGGCTCAACCCGGCCGTGACCGATCTTTTCGCCTTCACCTTCGAGGACATCGCGATCGAGGGCTACGAGGCGCACGGCCATATCGCCGCGCCGGTCGCGGTCTGAGCCGGTGAGCGAGCGTCCCCTCGTCGCGGTCGTCGCCATGGCCATGAACGGCGTGATCGGCCGGGAGGGCGAAATGCCCTGGCGGCTGAAGAGCGACCTCAAGCGCTATCGGCAACTGACCATGGGCAAGCCGATGATCATGGGCCGCAAGACGCTGGTCTCGATCGGGCGCGTCCTCGACGGGCGCGACTCCGTCGTGCTGTCCCGGGGGAGGGAGTTGCCGTTCGAGGGCGCGCATCTCGCGGACACGGCCGAGAGCGCCGTCGCCATCGCCGACGACCTCGCTGGACGCCGCGGAGCGGAGGAGATCGCGGTGGTCGGCGGCGCCGAGATCTATCGCCTGTTCCTCGATCGGCTGGTGCGGCTTCACGTGACGCATGTCGAGGCGGAGCCGGAAGGGGATGCAAGGTTTCCCCCGATCGATCCGCGCGTCTGGCGGCTCGTCCGCCTGGATCCGGCCCTCACCGGACCCGGCGACAGCGCACCGACCCGCTACGCCTTGTACGAACGCCGGGCATAGTTAAGAAACGCCTGAAGGCCGCCTCGGGGCGCGACAGAGCCCGGAAGCGCTTTGGAAACAACGCGCGGCCCGTCTCGAGGGCTCGTCCAGCATTCGCGTCGAACGCGTGGGATCCTTCGCCTAAAAGGTCGCGGCCGCGTTGAAAGCGCAGGGTGCAATTCCTATAAGAGCCTTGATCTTGACGACATCGCGCGGGGACAACCCCGCGCTTCTCTTATCGGCCGAAAGGATATCGATGCCCTGGAGCAATCAGACGGGGGGTGGCGGCGGCTGGAAGGGCGGCGGCAACAATGGCGGACCCTGGGGTCAGGGACCGCAGAACCCGCGCCCCGGCGGCAACGGCAACAACTCGCCCGACCTGGAAGACATCCTGCGCCGTGGCCAGGATCGCCTGCGCCGCGCCATTCCGGGCGGCGGCGGTGGTGGCGGCGGCCGCGGCGCCTCCGGCGGCAATCTGGCCTTCGGCGGCCTGATCCTCGCCGGCCTCGTCGGCATCTGGTTGTTCAACTCGGTCTATACGGTCCAGCCGGATCAGGTCGGCGTCGAATCGATCTTCGGGAAGCCCAAGGAAGAACTGTCCGAGCCCGGACTGCACTTCGCGTTCTGGCCGGTCGAGTCGGTCGAGACTGTGCCCGTCGTGGAAAGCCAGATCACCATCGGCAGCGCGCAGTCGCGCGACACGTCCGGCCTGATGCTCTCGGGCGACCAGAACATCGTCGACGTGCAGTTCGCCGTCCTCTACCAGGTCGACGATCCCAAGGCCTATCTCTACAACGTCGAAGATCCCCAATCGATGCTCCAGCAGGTGGCCGAGAGCGCGATGCGCGAGGTCGTCGGCCGCCGGCCGGTGCAGGACGTCTTCCGTGACGCCCGGGCCGGCATTGCCGAAGAGGTGCGCGCCATCGCGCAGGACACGTTGAACCAGTACAATGCGGGCCTTCGCATCAATGCGATCGCCATCGAGGATGCCGCCCCGCCCTCCGAGGTGGCCGACGCCTTCGACGAGGTCCAGCGCGCCGAGCAGGACGAGGACCGCTTCGTCGAGGAAGCCAACCGCTATCGCAACGAGCGCGTCGGCGGTTCGCGAGGCGAGGCCGCGCAGATCCGCGAAGATGCCGCCGCCTACAAGAACCGCGTCGTCCAGGAAGCCGAGGGCGAGGCGCAGCGCTTCTCCTCGATCCTCGCCGAATACGAGAAGGCTCCCGAGGTCACCCGCAAGCGTCTCTTCCTGGAGACGATGGAAGGCGTGATGAAGGGATCCGCCAAGGTGATCGTCGAGCCCGGCGCGTCCGGCACGCAGGGCATCGTGCCCTATCTTCCGTTGAACCAGCTGCCGGGGCAGGGCGCGCAGCGGCCCGCCGGCGGCACCACCACGACGGCGCCCCGCGCCAGCCTTTCGGCGCCGCAGGGAGGCAACTGATGAGCAACCGTTTCACTGGCTTTCTCGTCGTCGTTCTCGCCGGCGTCTTCGTTCTCTGGAACTCGATCTTCATCGTCACCGAGAAGGAGCAGGCGATCGTCCTGCGCTTCGGCGAGATCCGACGCGTGGTCGAGCAGCCCGGCCTCTACTTCAAGCTGCCCTTCGGCTTCTCCGGGGCCGACACCGTGCAGAAGCTGCCCGATCGCGCGCTTCGCTTCGATCTCGACAACATCCGCGTCCAGGTGTCGGGCGGCAAGTTCTACGAGGTCGATGCCTTCTTGGTCTATCGCATCGAGGATGCCGCGCGGTTCCGGCGCACGGTTTCGGCTTCGGTGCCGCAGGCCGAGCAGCGGCTGCGCACCCGCCTCGATAGCGCGCTCCGTACCGTCTACGGTCAGCGCGGCTTCGAGGCCGCCCTTTCGGAGGAGCGCGGCGACATGATGCAGCAGGTCGCGGAGCAGATCCGCCCGGACGCCTCGTCCCTCGGTCTGCAGCTTCTCGACGTCCGCATCCGTCGCACCGACCTGACGCAGGAGGTCTCCCAGCAGACCTACGAGCGCATGAAGGCCGAGCGTCTGGCCGAAGCCGAGCTTCTGCGCGCCCGCGGCCAGGTCTCCGCCCGCACGATCCGCGCGGCGGCCGACCGCGAGGTCGTCGAAACGGTCGCCGCGGCCCGCCGCGACGCCGAGATCCTCCAGGGCGAGGGCGAGGCGCAGCGCAATTCCGTCTTCGCCTCCGCCTTCGGCGCGAACCAGGACTTCTTCGAGTTCTATCGCTCGATGAAGGCCTACCAGACCGCGTTGCAGGACACGGGAACCACGATGGTCCTGTCGCCGACCTCGGAATTCTTCCGCTTCTTCAACGAAGCGGGCGAGGCGCCCGCGGGAAGCACGGCAACGGCTGCGCCCGCGGCGCAGGCGCAGACGCCCGCACCGGCTCCTGAAGCGACAACGGCACCGGCCTCCGCGCCGTCGACGGAGCCCACCGCTCCGGCGGCACCGGTCGCCGATCCCTCTGCTTCCGCCGTTCCGCCCGCCGCGACGCCGTGACGCGCGGACGCGGCGTCCGGCGATGCCGGAGGTCGCGGGACCCTTGAAGGAAGACGGCCCGTCTCGCATGTCGAGGCGGGCCGTCTTCGCGAGGGGGTCCGGACGGGTCCGGTCCTCCCGTCACAACTCCGCCAGTTCCCTTGATTCAGACGCTTTTTTCGGTTTGCCTGTCGCTTCGCTCCGCGTCACATGATCCGGTCCTCGTCGGGAAGGCCGACATGTCCCGCGACGAACAGGAAGCCCCATGTCCGAATCGACGTCTTTGATCCTTCGCGCCGCGCTCGCTGGAGTGGCCCTCGGCGCCCTGGCCTCGATCGGGCCGGGCGCCGCCCTTGCGCAAGGGGTGATCGCGCCGCCCGCCGAGGGTCAGGCCATCGCGCCCCAGCCGCCCGTCGCGCAGACGATCGATCCCGCGGCGCCGGGTGTCCCCCCGACGCCGCGCACCGCTCATGGCCCGGCCTCCGTCGCCGATGTCGCCGAACCGCTGCTCGACGCCGTGGTGAACATCTCGACCTCGCAGACGATGAAGGATGCCGGCCGCGGCATTCCGACGCCGAAGGCTCCGGAGGGCTCGCCGCTCCAGGAGTTCTTCGACGATTTGAACAAGGACGGCGACGGCGTGGCGCGCAAGGCGGAGTCGATGGGTTCCGGCTTCGTGATCGATCCTTCGGGCATCATCGTCACCAACAATCACGTCATCGCCGACGCCGACGAGATCAGCGTCAACTTCACCGACGGCTCCAAGCTCGACGCGACGGTGGTCGGCGTCGACACCAAGACCGACCTCGCGGTCCTCAAGGTCGAGCCCAAGGCGCCACTGAAATCCGTGAAGTTCGGTGATTCCGAGAACCTGCGGATCGGCGACTGGGTGATGGCGGTCGGAAATCCGTTCGGCCTCGGCGGCTCCGTCAGCGTCGGTATCGTTTCCGCGCGCGGCCGCAACATCAACGCGGGCGCCTACGACAATTTCATCCAGACGGATGCCGCGATCAACCGCGGCAATTCCGGCGGACCGCTCTTCGACATGTATGGCGACGTCGTCGGCATCAACACCGCGATCATTTCGCCGACCGGCGGCTCGATCGGCATCGGCTTTTCCATCCCCTCCGTCTTGGCCGCCAATGTCGTCGGCCAGCTCCGCGAGTTCGGCGAGACGCGCCGCGGCTGGCTCGGCGTTCGCTTCCAGGAGGTGACGGACGAGATCGCGGAAGGGCTGAACCTTGCCGACGCCAAGGGCGCGCTCGTCATGGGCATCGTCGCGGGCGGCCCGTCCGACAACGGTCTCCTGAAGATCGGCGACGTCATCACCGAGTTCGACGGCAAGCCCATCGCCTCCTCGCGCGATCTCCCGCGCATCGTCGCGGAAACCGCGATCGGCCGCAAAGTGCCGGTGAAGCTCCTGCGCAAGAAGGCGCTGACCTCCGACCCGAGCGAGGAGATCACCGTGGAGGTGACGCTCGGACGGCTCGAGGACGGCGAGAAGCTGATGGCCGAGGACGAGACCAAGCCGGAGCCGGTCGAGACCGAGGTCGAGGAGTCCGCGCTCGAAGCGCTCGGCATGACCTTCGCCGACATCGACGAGAAGACGCGCACCGATTTCGCCCTCGCGGAGGATGCTTCCGGCGTCGTGGTGACGGCGGTCAAGCCGGCCTCGAGCGCGGCCGAGAAGGGCATCGAGGCCGGCACCGTCATCCGCGAGGTCGCGCAGGAGCCGGTGAAGACGGCCAAGGACGTGGCGGAGAAAGTCGCCAAGCTGAAGGGCGAGGGCCGCAAGAACGCGCTCTTCCTGCTCGCCTCGGGAAGCGGCGAACTGCGCTTCGTGGTGGTGCCGATCGACTGAGGCTGGTCGCGGCGGGAGAGTCCCGCGCGTTGCGCGGGGGGCCTCCAGCGTTCAGCGCGAGACGATCTCCTCGCTCCGGTAGCCCTGCATGAACAGGAGCGCCGAGAGGTCCGCGTGGTCGATCCGGTGCGGGGCGGCGCTCGCGACGGCGGGCTTGGCATGGACGGCGACGCCGGAGCCGGCGATGCCGATCATGCCGAGATCGTTGGCGCCGTCGCCGACGGCGATCGCGTCCGAAGCGGACAGGCCGAGTTCGGCGGCGATGGCTTCGAGCGCCTCGACCTTCGCCTCGCGGCCGAGAATGGGCCGCTCGACTTCGCCGGTGAGGCGGCCCTCGGCGATGACGAGACGGTTGGCGCGGTTTTCGTGGAAGCCGAGGCGCTCGGCGATGACCGAGGTGAAGGCGGTGAAGCCGCCGGACACGAGCGCGGTGCGCGCGCCGTTCGCCCGCATCGTCGCGACGAGTTCGGGTCCGCCCGGGCTGAACGTGATGCGGCTGGCGATCACGTCCGCGATGACGCTCTCGTCGAGGCCCTTCAGGAGCGCGACGCGCTCGACGAGGGCGGGCTCGAAGGCGATCTCGCCGTTCATCGCGCGCGCGGTGATCGTGGCGACCGCATCCTTGATGCCGACGATCGCGGCGAGCTCGTCGATGCACTCCTCGCCGATCATCGTGGAGTCCATGTCGGCGATCAAAATCCGCTTGCGCCGCGACGCCTCCTCCTGCACCACCACGTCGAGGCGGGCCTCGTCGAGCCGGCGGCGCAGCTCCGCCAGCGTTTCCGGCGCGGGCGGGGCGGGAAGGCGAAGGTCGCAGGCGACGCCGGGTTCCAGCCAATCGGCAGCGGCGGAGCAGAGGAGCGCGGCGGCGGCGTCCGCGATGTCCTGGGAAAGACCGGCGCGACCGCGCGCGGAGATCAGCGTGACGACGATCATGGCGGAAGAGGTCTCTGGCGGGGAACGGGCTTCGGCCGTGCTGATAGCCGGGCCGACCGCCAGCGGCAAGTCGGCCCTGGCGGTGGCGCTGGCCGAGGCGACCGGCGGCGTCGTGGTCAATGCCGATTCCATGCAGGTCTATGACGGCCTGCGGATCCTGACCGCTCGGCCCTCCGATGAGGATCTCTCGCGGGCGAAGCATCGGCTCTACGGCCATGTCGCGCCCGACGCCGCCTATTCCACGGGCGCCTATCTCCGGGACGCCGCCAAGGTGCTTGGCGAGATCCGCGCGGCCGGGCGTCTGCCGATCGTCTGCGGCGGGACGGGGCTGTATGTCCGCGCGCTGCTCGGCGGGATCGACGACATGCCGCCCGTGGACGAGGGCATCCGCGCCCGCTGGCGGGCCCGGATGGCCGAGGAGGGGCCGGCTCGGCTGCACGAGGATCTCGCGCGGCGCGATCCGGCGGCCGCCGCACGCATCCGGCCGGCCGACGCCCAGCGCATCCTGCGCGCGCTGGAGCTCTTGGAAGCGACCGGCGGCCCGCTTGCCGATCTCCAGCGCCGCGCGGGAACCCCGCTCGTGGAAGAAGCGCGGGCCTTGAAGATCGTGTTGACGCCGCCGCGCACGATCCTGCGCGAGCGGATCGCGCAGCGCTTCGATCAAATGATGGCGGCCGGTGCGCTCGAGGAGGCCCGGTCCTTCCTGGCAAGGCCCGGCGCGGCGGAGAGCCTTGCGGGGAAGGCGATCGGCATTCCGGAATTGGCGGCTCATTTTTCCGGCGAACTGACGCTCTGCGCCGCCGTCGACCGCGCGGTGACGCGCAGCCGGCAATATGCCAAGCGGCAGGACACCTGGTTTCGCCACCAGCTCGGACCGGACTGGCAGCGCTTCGCCGATCCCGCCGACATCGGCCTGCCGGATGTCCTGCGCACGGTCGCCGTGAACGCTCGGTCCGGCTGACATCCTCGGAACCTGTATGGCAGGCTTCCGTTCACGTTGACGTCAACGCCGTGTGACGGCCCTATGAGAGTAACGACATGTCCGCGACCGAGGTCATTCGCCGTCACGGCGACCATATCGAGAGGGCCGCCCGGGCCGGTTACATCGCGCGAGGCATCGTCTTCGTCATCATCGGCTATTTCGCTTTCAAGGCCGCCTATTCGACGGGCCGGACGATGGACTCCAAGGACGCCATCAGCTTCGTCTTCGGCACGGTCGGCGGCCAGATCCTCCTCGTCGCGCTCGTCGCCGCGCTCGCCGCCTTCGCCGCCTGGCGCTTCCTTCAGGCGATCCGCGACGTCGACCGCCACGGAACCGGCGTCAAGGGTGTCGCGGTCCGCACCGGCCTCGTCGGCAGCGGCATTTCCTACGCCGCGCTCGCCTTCTTCGCGGGGGCGCTCGCCTGGGGCGCCGGGTCCGCGTCCGAGGGGGGCACGACGAAGGGCTGGATCGCCATGGCCTACGAGGCGGGCTGGGGTCAGGCTTTCACCTACACGGTCGCCGCTCTTCTCGTCGTCGTCGGCGCGGCGCATGTCTTCAAGGGCGTCGGCGCGGGCTTTGAGAAATACATGACGATCCCCGCGGACAAGAAGGCGTGGGTCAAGCCGGTCTGCCAGTTCGGCCTCGTCGCGCGGGGCTTCACCTACTTGCTGCTCGCCTATCTCCTCGGCACCGGCGCCGCCTCCTATGGCGACGGCGAGACGCCGGGCCTGGAGACCGCGCTCGACGCCATGTCGGCATGGCCCTACGGCTGGCTCTTCCTCGCGGCCACGGGGATCGGCCTCATCGCCTTCGGGCTCTACGCCTTCGCCGAGGCTCGCTATCGCCGCATCCGTCTGGACTGACAGGCGCGCCTCGCGCCGACGTCCTGCGGGGAAGGGGCCAGACGATCGATGGTGTTCGACGGTGATTGACGGTGGGACACGGAGTGACTAATGTGCGCCCCATGAGCACGATTCTTATCGTAGTAATGGAGCGCACACGCGAGACGGTCTAGAGACCGTCCGGCGAAAGCCACGTGTGCGCTGAGGGCCCCTTCGAGGGCCCTTTTTTATTGCCCGAACTTTGAATGCCGAAGACGAAGATCACAGACGACGCAGCGACACGAAGGCCGGCTCATCCCGAGGGGACAGCGAGATCGGCCGGACCGAAGCCCCAGACGGGAGAGACGAGATGCAGGCCGGAACACGCGAGATGACGGGCGCCCAGATGGTCGTCCAGGCGATGAAGGATCATGGGGTCGAGCACCTCTTCGGCTATCCCGGCGGCGCGGTCCTGCCGATCTACGACGTCCTGTTCCAGCAGTCGGACGTCAAGCACATCCTTGTCCGGCACGAACAGGGCGCCGGCCATGCGGCCGAAGGCTATGCCCGCTCCACCGGCAAGCCCGGCGTCATGCTCGTCACCTCCGGCCCCGGCGCGACCAACGCCGTGACGCCGCTGCAGGACGCGCTGATGGATTCCATCCCACTCGTCTGCATCACGGGACAGGTCCCCACGACCCTGATCGGCTCCGACGCCTTCCAGGAATGCGACACGGTCGGCATCACGCGGCCCTGCACCAAGCACAACTGGCTGGTGAAGGACGTCAACGACCTCGCCCGCATCCTGCACGAGGCCTTCCACGTCGCGACCACGGGCCGGCCGGGTCCGGTCGTCGTCGACGTCCCGAAGGACGTCCAGTTCGCGACCGGCACCTACACGCCGCCCGCGCCGATCGAGAGCCACCAGAGCTACCGCCCGCGTCTCGACACGGATGCCGGCCGCATCCGCGCGGCCGTCGAGATGCTGGCCTCGGCGAAGAAGCCGATCATCTATTCCGGCGGCGGCGTCATCAATTCCGGGCCCGAGGCGAGCCGGCTCCTGCGCGAACTGGTCGGCCTCACCGGCTTTCCCATCACCTCGACGCTGATGGGCCTCGGCGCCTATCCGGCTTCCGGCGAAAGCTGGCTCGGCATGCTCGGCATGCACGGGACCTACGAGGCCAATCTGGTGATGCACGACTGCGACGTCATGCTGTGCATCGGTGCGCGCTTCGACGACCGCATCACCGGCCGTCTGAACGCCTTCTCGCCGAACTCCAAGAAGATCCACATCGACATCGATCCCTCCTCGATCAACAAGAACGTGCATGTCGAACTGCCGATCATCGGCGACGTCGCGCATGTCCTCGCCGATCTCGTCTCCGCCTGGAAGGGCGGCGAGCGGCGGGCGGATGCGGATGCACTGAAGGCCTGGTGGTCGACGATCGAGGGCTGGCGCGCGCGCAACTGCCTGTCCTATCGGCAGGACGACAAGATCATCATGCCGCAATACGCGATCCAGCGCCTCTACGAGGCGACCAAGGACCGCGACACCTACATCACGACCGAGGTCGGGCAGCACCAGATGTGGGCGGCGCAGTTCTACGGCTTCGAGGAGCCCAACCGCTGGATGACCTCCGGCGGGCTCGGCACCATGGGCTACGGCCTGCCGGCGGCGCTCGGCGTCCAGATCGCCCATCCGGACTCGCTCGTCATCGACATCGCGGGCGACGCCTCCATCCAGATGATGACGCAGGAGATGTCGACAGCCGTCCAGTTCGACGCGCCGATCAAGATCTTCATCCTCAACAACCAATATATGGGCATGGTCCGCCAGTGGCAGCAGCTGCTCCACGGCAACCGCCTGTCCAACTCCTATTCGGAAGCGATGCCGGACTTCGTGAAGCTCGCGGAGGCCTATGGCGGCGTCGGCCTGCGCTGCGAGAAGCCGGGGGATCTCGACGGCGCCATCCAGGAGATGATCAACGTCCGCCGGCCGGTGATCTTCGACTGCCACGTCGCCCAGCTCGCCAACTGCTTCCCGATGATCCCGTCCGGCAAGGCGCACAACGAGATCATGCTGCCCGACGAGGCCACCGACGAGGCCGTCGCCAACGCGATCGACGCCAAGGGCAAGGCTTTGGTGTAAGCTCGCCCGAACGCGCCGCGCCTCATCAGGGGCGCGGTCGCCGGGCGTGAAGGAGAGGGCCGTGACGATCCGGGTGAGACTGTCGGAGACGGGCGAGATCGCGATCCCGAAGGACGTGCGTGATGCGCATGGCTGGGGCGCGGGGACGGAGTTCGATTTGATCGAGAGCGGCGAGGGCGCCCTGTTGCGTCAGGTCGTTCTCAGTCCGCGGCGCCCGTCGAAGGAGCAGATCGAGGCGTTCCTTGCGTCTCGTCCCAGGATCAATCGGCCCTTCCCCACTGACAACGAAATCGAACGCATCGTTCTCGAAGAAGCGAAGCGACGGTTCGATGCGACACGCGATTGATACGAATGTGCTGGCACGGCTTCTCGTCAGTGACGATGAGGAGCAGTCTCTTCGGCTGAAGCCTTACTTCGAAGCCGAACTGTTCGTACCCGTTTCGGTCGTCGTCGAATGCGAGTGGGTGCTTCGCAGCGCTTTCGGACTTCCTCGGCCTGTCCTCAACCGACTGATCCGTTCCATCTTCGATTTTCCGAATATCGAATTCGCGGAGGCGAGTTCGGTTCTCGCCGCGCTCGATCTTCATGAAAAAGGCTTCGACTTCGCCGATGCGCTTCATTTGGCGCTGAGCAAATCCTGCTCGGTGATGCTGACCTTCGACAAAGCCTTCATCCGGCGAGCCGCCACGTCGCCGGATCTGCCTCTCGTGCGCGAGCCCTGACGGCTCCGCTTCATTTCCCTCGTTCAGCCTCAGGTTCCCGTTCCATGAATCGCCCCGTCCAGCCGCCCGCTTCCGCCTATTTCATCACCGACGAGAAGGAGCAGGTCGAGGCCCGCACGCTCGCGCTCGTGGTCGACAACGAGCCGGGCGTCCTCGCCCGCGTTATCGGGCTCTTTTCCGGGCGGGGCTACAACATCGAGAGCCTGACCGTTTCCGAGACCGAGCACGCCAAGCATCTCTCGCGCATCACGGTCGTCACGCGCGGCGCGCCCCATGTCATCGAGCAGCTGAAGAGCCAGCTCGACCGGATCGTGCCGGTCCACCGCGTTCTCGACCTCACCGTCGCGGCGCGGGCGAACGGGCATGACGGCCCGATCGAGCGCGAACTCGCCGTCGTCAAGGTCGCGGGAACCGGCGATCACCGCGTCGAGGCGTTGCGCCTCGCCGACGCCTTCCGCGCGACGATCGTCGATGCCTCGGTCGAGCATTTCATCTTCGAGATCACCGGTCGCGTCTCCGAGATCGACCAGTTCATCGCCATCATGGCGCCCTTGGGTCTGGTCGAGGTCTGCCGCACCGGCGTCGCGGCGCTGACGCGCGGCAAGTCCGAGACCTGATGGGGTGCCGCTCGAAACCTTTCTCGCGCTGATCGTCTATGCCTTCGTTACCTCGGTGACGCCGGGGCCGAACAACATGATGCTGATGGCATCGGGCGTGAATTTTGGTTTCAAGCGGACCCTCCCGCACATGCTGGGCATCGCGCTTGGCTTCTTCGTCCTCCTGCTCAGCGTCGGCTTCGGGCTCGGCGCCGTTCTTCTGGCCGTCCCGGCGGCGCAGACGGCGCTGAAGATCGCGAGCGTCGCCTACATGGTCTGGCTGGCCTGGAAGGTCGCGATGTCGCGCTCGATCGGGGAGGGGACGGCGTCGGCCAAGCCGTTGACGCTGCTCGAGGCCGCGGCCTTTCAATGGGTCAATCCCAAGGCCTGGGCGATGGCGCTCGTCGCGATGGGCGCCTACACCAACGCGGACCATCCCGTCCTTTCGGTCGTCCTCGTCGGCGTCGCCTTCGCGGTCGTGAACTTCCCGAGCGTTTCCGTCTGGGCCGGCTTCGGCGTCGCCCTGCGTGGCTATTTGGCGGATCCGCGCCGTCTGCGGGTCTTCAACGGCCTGATGGGGCTGGCGCTCCTCCTATCGATCGTCCCGATCCTGTTCTGACACCAGGGAGAGTTCCGATGCCGATCGAGCCCGTTATCGTCCGAGATCTCGGGATTGCGAGCGACGGCTGGAGCGAGCCGGAGGGGCGGGGCGTGGTCGGCTGGCAGACGCTCCTGTCGGGTGATCTCACGCCGACGGACGGGCTGACGGCGGGAATCGCCCATCTCCAGCCGGGCGGGCATCTTGCCCTGCATCGCCACGAACCCGCCGAACTCTACTTCCTTCTCGAAGGCGAGGCGGTGGTCTCCGTCAACGGCGCGGAAAGCCGGGTGTCGACAGGCGCCTGCGTCTTCATTCCCGGCAATGCCGAGCATGGCATCCGCAACGAGGGGGGCGCGCCCGTGCGCTTTCTCTACGTCTTCCCCACCGACAGCTTCGCCGAGATTGTCTATCGCTTCTCCGAGGATGACAGGCCGGAATGAGGGAGCCCCGGAACGGGATGGGGAGATCGATCGCCTTGCCCTTCCCGGCCGAATCCTGTCACTGGCAGTCATGAAGTTTTCTCCTCAGCAGGATCAGGCCCTCAAAGCCGTCGCCGACTGGCTGGCGGCCGGCGACAAGCCGCTGTTCCGTCTCTTCGGCTATGCCGGAACCGGCAAGACGACGCTCGCGCGCCATTTTGCCGAAGGCATCGACGGCAATGTCCAGTTCGCCGCCTTCACGGGCAAGGCGGCGCAGGTCCTGCGTTCGAAGGGCGCCAAGAGCGCGCGTACGCTGCATTCGCTGATGTATCGCCCCCGCGGAGAGGAAACGGTGACCGACGAGGAGAAGGGCTCCTCGCGCATCTCGCCGACCTTCTCGCTGAACCGGCAGAGCCCTGTCTCCAAGGCCAAGCTCATCGTCGTCGACGAGTGCTCGATGGTCGACGAGGTTCTGGGGCGCGATCTTCTGTCCTTCGGAACACCGGTCCTGGTGCTCGGCGATCCGGGCCAGCTGCCTCCGGTTTCCGGCGGGGGCTTCTTCACGGAAGCCGAGCCAGATTTCCTCCTGACGGACATCCACCGCCAGGCGCGCGACAATCCGATCATCGACCTCGCGCTGACCGTTCGGGAGGGCCGTCCGCTGATGAAGGGCGACTACGGCACGGCGCAGGTGATCGGCAAGGAGGAGGTCGACCGCGACCGCGTGCTCTCGGCCGATCAGGTACTCGTCGGCACGAACCGCACGCGGCGGCGCTACAATGCGCGACTGCGGGAGCTGAAGGGATTTCAGGGCGCGCTGCCCTATTCCGGCGACAAGCTTGTCTGCCTGCGCAACGATCCGGCCAAGGGCCTGCTCAACGGCTCCCTCTGGCAGGTCATGACGGCCTCGCCCGAAACGACCAAGCCCGGCATCAACCTCATCGTGAAGCCGGACGACGACGATGTCGACCAGGGCGCGGCCAAGATCAAGCTCTTGAAACAGGCCTTCGAGGCACCCGACGAGGAGGTGCCCTGGGCAACGAAGAAGCGTTACGACGATTTCGACTACGGCTATGCCCTGACCGTCCACAAGGCGCAGGGCTCGCAGTGGAACGACGTCATGCTCTTCGACGAGAGCTGGGCCTTCAAGGAAACGCGCGATCGCTGGCTCTACACCGCCATCACGCGCGCCGCGGAGCGGCTGACGATCGTGCGCTGAGCGCGCGGATGCCGGGCGAGATCATCGCGATCGGAAGGTCCGGTCGCCATCGTCCGTCCCGTTCCCAACGACCAGGATCTCTCGCATCCAAAGACATGGCCGAACGCAGAGAGGGCGGCGGATCGCTCCGCCGCCCTCTCTGCGTCTGCCTGACGTGCGGGATCAGCAGCCGGCGGGCGTGAAGCTCGCGGTGCCGGCGCCGATCGACTCGAGCTTGGCCGTGCAGCCGCCGCCGAGATCGGCGGAGGCGCCGGGCTTCACCTCCTGCGGGCCCTGGCCGACAACGACGATGAAGGCGGCTTCGGGGGTCAGGCGCGACAGGAAAATGCGCTTGTCGCCATAGGTCGCGGTCTGCCCGATGGCGATCGGCGTGCCCGCCGCGGTGGACGCGGCCGGTGCCGCGGCCGGAGCCTCGGGTGCCGGGGCTTCGGCGGCGGGAGCCGGAGCTTCGGGCGCTGCGGCGGCCGGGGCTGCTGCGGCCGGCTCCGCGGGCGCCGCCGGCGCTGCGGCGGACGCGGTATCGGCGGACGGGGTCTCGCCGCAACCGGCGGGCTCGACCGTCACCGACGTCGCCTCGACGCTGGCGACCGAAAGGCTGCAGCCGTCGCCGAGATCGACGCTGCCACCGGCCTTTCCGGAGACCTGACCCTGGCCGGGGATGAAGAAGAACGCCGTCTGATCCGCCGCGGAGATTCGGGACAGGAACGCCTTCTTCTCGCCGAACACCGCCGTCTGCCCGATCACGAGCGCGCCGTTGGACGCGGCCGGCGCCGGGGCGGCAGCCGGAGTCTCGGCAGCTGCCGGCGCCGGGGCGGGCACGGCTGCGGGCTCGGCGGCGGGCGCCGCGGGTGCTGCAGCGGCGGGAGCGGCTGCCGGAGCGGCCGGCGCAGCCGCCGCGGGTGCTTCGGCGGCCGGAGCGCTCGGAGCGCCGCAGCCGGTGGGCGCGAGAAGCGCGGCGGGACCGGCGACGCCGGTCAGAGCCACGGAGCAGCCATCGCCGAGATCGACCGAGGCGCCGGACGCGACTTCGTTCGATGCGCCGCCGGCCGTGCCGATCGTCGCCTTGCCCTCGCCGACGGAGGCGACGGTCAGCGTCTTGGAACCGAAGATCGCGGATTGTCCGGCCAGAAGGATCGCGCCGCTATTGCCGAGGCCGGATGCCAGCGCCGCGAACTCGCCGCCGGACGGAGCGGCGGGAGCGGCCGGAGCCGGCATCGCCGCCAGCGCATCGATCTTCTGCCCGAGCGCTGCGACCGTCTGTCCAAGCGCGTCCGTGGCGGCCTTCGATGCGGCATCCGCCTGATCGAGCTTCGCCGAAAGGGCGGCAGCGGCCTCGTTCGGTGCTGCCGACGCCTGCGCCTGGACGGCGGCGGCGATCTCGGTCATCCGCTGATCTGCGCCGACCATGCCGTTCTGGATGCCGGCGACGGACACGAGCCCGTTGTTCACCTTCGCCTCGATCTGCGTCAGCCGATCGCCCAGCGTCGTCTCGATGTCATCGACATCGGGTCCGAGGACCCAGCCGATGAGAAGGCCGATGAAGCCTGCAATCACCAGCGGCACGAATCTTGAACTACCCATCAATCTCTCCCAGCCGTTTATCGCGGCTTGGCAAGGGAACAGTGCGAGGTCCGTGCTGTCAACCGCTCTTGCGCCGCGGTCTCCAAGAGTTCATCGACCGAGCGCAAGGCGCGACGGACGAGCGTCCCGACGCCTTGGCGGCATGCCTCGACGGGGGTCCGGACGAGGTCCTGCGCCGGGCGGGACGGCCTCTTGCAGTCCGAGGCAAAGACGGGTAGAGGGCCGTACCGTAACGTACGGTACTTATCGGGAAGGCGGTTGCCGCGTGGATGTCGAGGAAGCCGAAATCGAGGGACGTCCGCTGACCAGCCGTCAGCGCGAAGTGCTCGACGCCGCCCTCGGCCTCCTGGTCGATGCCGGGGAAACGCTGACGATGAGCGCGGTCGCACAGCGCGCGAGCTGCTCCAAGGAAACGCTCTACAAGTGGTTCGGCGGTCGCGATGGTCTCCTGACCGCGACGGTGCAGTGGCAGGCGGCGAAGGTGCGCATGCCGACGGTGCCGGCCGAGGGGCTCGATCGCGCCGCGCTCTTCGACAGCCTCGACGGTTTCGCGCGGGACTGGCTGACGGTCCTGACGGGGCGCACCTCCGTCGCCCTCAATCGCCTCGCCGTCGGCGAGGCCGGTTCGGAGCGCAAGGGCGAGGCGGGATCCTCGCCGCTCGGCTCCATCGTCCTCGAAAACGGTCCGTCCGCGATGCGCCGCCGGCTTCGGCCGATGATCGAAGCGGGCCGGTCCGCCGGACTGATCGCCTTCGCGGATGCCGACGAGGCCTTCGCGACCTTTTTCGGTCTCGTCGTGCGCGACGTGCAGATCCGTCTCCTGCTCGGCGAGCCGCTCGCGCCGACGGAGGGCGAGATCGCACGGGACGCCGGCCGCGCGACCGAACAGTTCTTCGCCCTCTATGGGGCAAGGCCCGGCAGCGGCTGACGCCGCTGATCCACAACGAGAGCGGCCGATGGCCGCGCCGTCCCCGACCGCCACCCGGTTGCAACCCACCGCCACAAGGAAACGATGCGATGCGCGTCTATTACGATCGTGATGCCGACCTCAACCTCGTCAAGTCCAAGAAGGTCGCCGTCATCGGCTATGGCAGCCAGGGCCGCGCCCATGCGCTGAACCTCAAGGATTCCGGCGCCGGCAACGTCGTCATCGCCCTGAAGAGCGGTTCGCCGACCGTCAAGAAGGCCGAGGCCGACGGCTTCAAGGTCATGACCGTGGCGGAAGCCGCCGCCTGGGCCGACCTCATGATGATGGCGACTCCGGACGAACTGCAGGCCGACATCTACAAGGCCGACATCGCTCCGAACATTCGCGACGGCGCCGCGATCGCCTTCGCCCACGGCCTCAACGTGCATTTCGGCCTGATCGAGCCGAAGTCCTCGGTCGACGTCGTCATGATCGCGCCGAAGGGCCCCGGCCACACCGTGCGCGGCGAGTATCAGAAGGGCGGCGGCGTGCCGTGCCTCGTCGCCGTCCACCAGGACGCATCGGGCAACGCGCTCGAACTCGCGCTCTCCTACGCCTGCGGCGTCGGCGGCGGCCGCTCCGGCATCATCGAGACCAACTTCAAGGAAGAGTGCGAGACCGATCTCTTCGGCGAGCAAGTCGTGCTCTGCGGCGGTCTGGTCGAACTGATCCGCGCCGGGTTCGAGACGCTGGTCGAAGGGGGCTACGCGCCCGAGATGGCCTATTTCGAGTGCCTGCACGAGGTGAAGCTGATCGTCGACCTCATCTACGAGGGCGGCATCGCGAACATGAACTATTCGATCTCGAACACCGCCGAGTGGGGCGAGTACGTGACCGGCCCGCGCATCATCACGGATGAGACCAAGGCCGAGATGAAGCGGGTTCTCAAGGACATCCAGACCGGCAAGTTCACGTCCGACTGGATGCAGGAATACCGGTCCGGCGCGGCCCGTTTCAAGGGCATCCGCCGCAACAACGATCGCCACCAGATCGAAGAGGTCGGCGAGCGTCTGCGCGGCATGATGCCCTGGATCAAGTCGAACGCACTGGTCGACAAGGCCCGCAACTGAAGCCTCGCGGCCCAAGACTCTGGCGGCCCGAGACCCTGGCTGCCCCAGACTCTGGCTGCCCGAGACTTTAGCTGAACGGCTTGCGGCGAAGCACCCGTGCGGGTGCGGCCGGCTCGCCGGCTTCCGTCGAGCCCTGATCCGAAAAGCCGCCGCATCCAAGGGGATGCGGCGGCTTTCTTTTGAAAGAACCTCAGCGCTTTGGCGTTGGCCGACCGGCCCGTGCCGCCCCGACGCCCGCCTCGGGCCTTTACCTAGCGTTAAGAGCGATATGACAATGTCGTTCACCGATCGCTCGTCATGGAGGCCACCTGTGAGTGCCGTGCCCGACCAGGAACCCGACGGGTCCGAGCGCCGCGTCGCGCAGCGAACCCGTACGCTCAAGCGCGCCAAGATCCTGTTCAACAATCGGTTCTCGACCTTCGACTGCATCGTGCGGAACATCTCCTCGACCGGCGCCCTCCTGACGATCGACGACGCGGCTCACCTGCCCAAGGTCTTCGAGGTTCGCATCGGCGACGAAGCCGAGCGGCCGGCCAAGCTCGTCTATCGCCGCGGGATGTTGGCCGGCATCCGCTTTCTCGACGTGATCTCCGAGGAGGAGGAGCAGGCGGCTCTCGATCAGGCCGCGCTGGCGGCCGAGACCGGGCGTGCGAGCGAATTTGGACCGGGCGATCCGTTTCACGATCAGGCTTCGATGCCGGCAACCACCGGACTTTCCATCCGCCGCATCGTTCCCGAGGCGCTGCCGAGCGCCTTGACCCGCCGGTTTCCCTGGTTCTGACGTCGAAATCTCGCGCATCCGCGAAGAAATGTTCGCAACGAGGTGGACAGGATCGGCGACCTTGGCTATAGAGCCGCCATCGGCCTTCGGGACCGACACGCACCGCTCCGGCGGCGCGGTTTCTGCCTTGGCAGGATGATGGGTGTGTAGCTCAGTTGGTAGAGCAGCTGACTCTTAATCAGCGGGTCCACAGTTCGAACCTGTGCACACCCACCATATCATACGCTGATAAAATTCCAGGACATATTAGCCGGACGGCCGGCGATCAGCTCGGATCGTCTTCGCCACGAAGCGGACCGGTCGGCTCTTGGGCTGTTGTAGCGGCTGGATGGCGGGGGCCTCCGGCGTCGCTGGGGCGATCGATGCCGCGTGCACGCGCCGCACCGCGTCGATGCCGGCGGGACGCCGAGCCCTTAAATGATAAGCCTGACTGGTCATCTTGTCGCGGTTGTCGGAGTCCCGTGAACCGAACCGGCGCGAGCGCTGTTGGACCCCGGATCGCTCGGATGGGCCGAGCAGAGGAGTTGAGCATGGCCGCACGTTTCACCAAGTTGAACAATGCCATCAAGTCGGGTCTCGAGACCTTGGCGATCAAGGCCGCCGTCGAGCAGATCGACTATTGGCAGGAGCAACTTGCCGATGTCGAGACAGCCGGCGCGAAGGGCATCCACGCCGATCTCGCATCGCTGAAGACCAAGCTTCAGGCCGACGAGGTGGACGGCGAGGCGGTGAAGAAGCTTCTGGGCTCGCTTGCGGACAAGACCGAGAAGATCGCCGGCCGCGTCGACGACGAGAAGATTTCGGAACAACTGGCCGGCGTCGGCGAGGGCCTGCATCAGGCCGCCTGATCAACCGTCGCAACGCGTTCGCTGGGGCATGCGCCGGGCGAGGGCAGGGGCACCGGGGAGCATCGCGCTCGCCGGTGCCCTTTCGTTTCGGCTCCCGGTCGCCCGACGCATCCTCCAAGGGCTACCTTGCCCAGAGCATCGCCGCTTCGCCCATGGGGAGGCACGGCTCGATCCCGTCGAAGACGCGTCAGACAAGAGATGCGCCGAGGGCCACAAGTGCTCACGCGCCTCGCGCGCCATCCTCCAAGAGTTCACAAGCAGACGGGTCGTTCCTATAGAGGAGGCCGCCGTCTCACCAAGAATTTCGATTGTTTCGTCCAAAGACAAGGGACGGATATTGCGGTTTGCCCGACAGTGATTCAATCTCGCCAAGCCGAGCGGATCAGCGCTTGATCGCGGTCATTGGAGCCGGAATTGGACGTGATACAGGTGCCGGGCTCGACGCTCGGCGGCGACCTCATCGCAGCGGCGGTTACGGCCGACATCGAGCGGGTCCTCAAGACGGTCCGACAGCATCTGGGAATGGATGTCGCCTTCGTTTCCAACGTCATCGGCGACCGCCGCATCTTCCGCTACGTCGAGGGGCAGACCGACCGCGTCCTGCTCCGTCCGGGTGATGCCGGCCCGCTCGACGAGAGCTACTGCCAGAGGATCCTCGACGGCCGCCTGCCCGAACTCATGCCGGACACGACCCAAGTGCCGGAGGCGACGGCGATGCCGGTCACGTCGGACATGCCGATCGGCGCCCATATGAGCGTCCCGCTCCGCTTCTCCGACGGCAGCATCTACGGCACGTTCTGCTGCTTCAGCCATGAGGCCCGTCCCTCGCTCAATCCACGCGATCTCGACGTGATGCGTGCCTTCGCCGAGATCACCGCCCACCAGATCGAGCTTCGGGAAACGGCCCGCCGCGAGGCGGCGGTCAAGCGGGCGCGGATCGAGGCCGTGCTGGCGGCTGGCGGGCCGACCATGCTGTTCCAGCCGATCATCATGCTGTCGGATCAGCGGGTCGTCGGCGTCGAAGCGCTCGCGCGCTTTTCGGCCGAGCCCTTGCGCACGCCCGACAAATGGTTCGCCGAGGCGGCGGATGTGGGGCTGCGCATCGAGCTCGAGACCGCCGCCATCCGCAACGCGATCGAAAGCTGGCACGGGATCTGGGCCGACCTGCCGCTCCAGCTCGGCCTCAACTGCTCCCCGACGACGATCATCGAGGGACGCCTGGAAGATCTCTTCCGGGACCTGCCGGCCGACCGGATCGTCCTGGAACTGACCGAGCACGATCAGGTGGAGGATTACCTGATCCTGAACGACCGGCTGCGCCCTTTGCGCGACCTCGGCGTGAAGGTCGCGATCGACGACACGGGATCGGGCTATGCCAGCATGCGCCACATCCTGACGACCCGCCCGAACATCATCAAGCTCGACATCAGCCTCACCAAGAGGATCGATCTCGACCCCATGCGCCGGGCCCTCGCCGAAGCCCTGATCGGCTTCGCGACCGGTTTCGGCGGGCGCGTGGTAGCCGAAGGCGTGGAAACGGAGCGTGAGCTGGAAGCCCTGCGCGCGATCGGCGTCCAGGCCGCTCAGGGCTATCACATCGCGCGCCCGATGACCGTCCCCGCCTTCCGGCAGTTTCTCGCGCGCCGATAGGTCGGATCGCCCGCCCGATCCCGATCCCGATCCCGATCCTGGCTCCGACGGCCGCGGACCGGCCCGGCGATCCGTCGAGATCGGCGGCTTCCGCTTTGGCTCCGCCGCGGGGGCGTTGACGCGCCGTTAATCCTGTTGGCCCAGGGTGACGCTAGGGAAACCTTCGCAGAAGGCGGGTGATGCAGGTCTGGGGAACGAGGCGGCGACCGTCGAAGATGCGCCCGGACCGGCGCGGCGGCGAGCGGCTGGCGGGCGACGCGCGGCTGCGGCCCGACGCCTTCCTCGCCCATCTCGTGGACGCGCGCGCGATCGAGCCGCCGGCCGCCGAGCGCGCGCGGGCCGCGCTTCATCTCGGCGGCTCCCTGCCGATCGTCCTCAGCGAGCTCGGCCTTTTGTCGGAGGACCGGCTGGTGGAGGCGCTGTCGCAATGGTGCGGCCTCGAAGCCGCCGGCCCCGAGCGTCCCGCGCAGGCCCTCCTCGCCGACCGCCTGCCGCGCGATTACTGCAGCCGCCTACGCCTCCTGCCGCTCGCCGAGGACCCCGCGCCGCTCGTGGCGCTGGCCGATCCCTTCCGCAACGACCTCCTGACGAGCCTTCGCTACGCGTTGGGACCCGACGCGCAGTTCCGCATCATCGGCCCCTCCGCCTTCGACGCAGCCTTCCGCGCGCTCTACGGCGAGGAAGAGGCTCGGGATGAGGCGGGAGGGGACGGCGCGCTGGTGGGCAGCGACACCGAGCGGCTCGAGGACGCCGCGCGTCAGGCGCCCATCGTGCGTCTCGCCAACGCGCTCCTGCGCACCGCCTTCGAGATCGGCGCCTCCGACATCCATGTCGAGCCCGGCGAGACCGATCTCGTGGCGCGCTTTCGCGTCGACGGCATGCTCGTGCGGCCGACCATCTATCCCCGCGCGCTGCACACGGGCCTCGTCACGCGCGTCAAGATCCTCGCCGGGCTCAACATCGCGGAGCGTCGCCTGCCGCAGGACGGGCGTCTCACCACGGTGGATCGCGGGCGCGAGGTCGACGTGCGCGTCTCCGTCCTGCCGACCGCCAGCGGGGAGGCGCTGGTGCTGCGCCTGCTCGGGCAGGGGCAGAAGCCGCAGGAGGAGGTCTCGCTTCCCGCGCTCGGCTACACGCAGGCCTTGGCCGAACGGGTCGAGCGCATGGCGGCGCGTCCGAACGGCATCTTCCTCGTGACCGGCCCCACGGGTTCGGGCAAGACCACGACGCTCTACACGCTGCTCTCGCGCTTCAACGACGGGCGCACCAAGATCGTCACCGTCGAGGACCCCGTGGAATACCGCGTGCCCGGCATCCAGCAGGTGCAGACGCACGCCGCCATCGGCCTCGACTTCGCGCAGGCGCTGCGCTCGATCCTGCGACAGGACCCCGACGTCGTGATGATCGGCGAGATCCGCGACGTCGAGACCGCGCGCATCGCCGTGCAGGCCGCGCTGACCGGCCATCTCGTGGTCTCGACCCTCCACACCAATTCCGCCGCCGCCGCCATCACGCGCCTCGCGGATATGGGGGTGGAGCCCTATCTCCTTGCGGCCACGCTGAACGGCGTCCTCGCCCAGCGCCTCGTTCGTCTCCTCTGCGCGGCGTGCCGCCGGATCGAGCCGGCGACGCTCGCCGAGACCGCGCTTCTGGTGCGTCGGGGATGTCTCGCGTCGGGCGCCGCCCCGCCGCCGCTCGCCCATCCCGGCGGCTGCCCCCATTGCAACGGCACGGGCTTTCGCGGCCGCGCGGTGATCGCGGAAGGCATCGAGTTCGACGAATTGCTGCGCGCCCGCGTCTCGGCGCGCGACACGGAGGCCGCGATCCGCGACCTCGCGCGGCGGAACGGCATGGCGAGCCTTGCCGACCACGGCATCGGACGGGCGCTGGCGCTGGAAACCAGCCTCGACCAGGTGATGCGCCATCTCGAACTGGAATCGGATGCGGCCGTTCCGAGGCCGGAGGCGGCATGACGCGCTTTCGTTTCGAGGTGGTGGATTCCGCGGGGCGCCTGCGCGCGGGACATGTCGAGGCCGAGAACCGGAGCGAGGCCGCTGCGCGCGCCGCTTCCGGCGGCCGGCGCCTCATCAAGCTCGCGCAGGCGCCCGAAACCGAACCCTTCTGGAAGCGCGACATCCTCGGCGGTCCCGGCAGGGCCAGGCCGGCCGACCGGCTGATCTTCCTCAAAGACCTCTCGACGCTGCTGGGAGCCCAACTCACCGTCGACCGCGCCTTGCGCCTCGCCATCCGGCAAGCGCCGGCGCGCCTGCGTCCGATCCTCGACGCCGTGCTTGCCGACGTCCTGTCGGGCGTGCCGTTGTCCAAGGCCTTCCGCCGCCATCCCGGCGCCTTTCCCATCGAGACGGTCGAGATCACCGCGGCCGGCGAGATCAGCGGCTCGCTCGGGCGCGTCCTCGCCGATCTCGTCGCCTCGCTGGAGCGGCGCGAGGAGATCCGCCGCACCGTCGTCTCCGCGCTGATCTATCCGGCGCTGCTGCTCGCCATGGCGCTCGGCATCGTCGGCCTCGTGATCGGCGTCCTCGTTCCCTCGCTCGCGCCCCTCTTCGACCAGCCGGGGGTCGAGACGCCCGCGGTCCTGCGCCTTATCCAGGAGGTCGAGGCGCTCCTCGCCGAGGGCTGGCCGGTGATCATCGCCGGGCTCGGCGCGGCCCTCAGCGGCCTCGTCGCCGTCTGGTCGCGACCGGGCTTCGGGATAGCGCGCGAGAAGCTCCTTTTTCGTCTGCCGCTGCTCGGGCCGGTCCTGCTCGGCAGCGAGGCGGCGCGACTGTGCCGCGTGCTCGGCACGCTGCTCGGCGCCGACGTGCCGGTGCCGGCCGCCATCGCGGCGGCCTCGCTCGTGCCGCGCAGCCAGACCTTCCGCCGCGTGCTCGCCGAGGCCGGACGGCGCATTCCAGAGGGCGCGCGCCTTGCCGTCGCGCTCGGCGGGCTGGAGGCCCTCTCGCCCGTAACCCTGCGCATGATCGCGACCGGCGAGGAGGTCAACCGCCTCGGGCCGCTCCTGATGCAGGCCGCCCATCTCCACGAGAGGGCCTTGGAAACCCGCATCGGCCGCCTGTTCGCCGTGATGACGCCGGTCATCACCGGCTGTCTCGGCATCGTCATCGGCGGCCTCATCCTGTCGATCATGAGCGCGGTCTTCTCCGTCAACGACCTGGCGGTGCGGTGATGGCCGGCCCGCCACGCCCAAGGGTGGGGGAGGCCGGCTTCACGCTGGCGGAAATGCTCGTGGTGATCGCCGTCGTCGCGCTTGCCGCCGGCGCGGGTGCGCTGGCAATGGCAGGCCGGGGCCCGGCCCGGATGGTCGCCTCGGCCGCCGACCGCGTCGCGGCGGAACTGCGCTATGTCCGGCTCGACGCCATCCGCTCGGGCCAGCCCCGAAGCCTTATCTTCGATCCCGCAGCGAAGGCGCTGGTGAGCGAGACGCGCCCGCCCTTCGCGATCCCGGACGGCCTGCGCCTCGATCTCGTGACGGCGCGCGAAGCGGGCGCGGACGGCAAGGCCGCGATCCTCTTCCTGCCGGACGGGCGCTCCAGCGGCGGCCGCGTCGAACTGGCCGCCGGCACGGCGAAGGGCGCCCTCGTCGTGGACTGGCTGACCGGCCTCGTGCGCGGTGAAGCCCCGTGACTCCCGCCGCGGATCCGCATGTCGAGGACGGCGAGGCCGGTTTCGTGCTGGTGGAAGCGCTCGTCGCCTTCGCCATCCTCGCCCTCGTCAGCATCGCCATGCTGCGCGCCTTCGCCGGCACGATGGATGTGGTGGAGGTCGTGGATGCTCATTTCCGTCGCCTCGCGCTGGCGCAGGATCTCGTGGAGAGCGTGCGCGCCCGCGCGATCGTCGCTCCGGGGCGCGAGCAGGGCGTCAGCGATGGAATCGCCTGGCACATCGAGATCGCCGAGGTCCGGCGCGCGGGGCCGCCGGCGGAACCCGGCAGCCCACGCCCCTTTCGCCTGTCCGTCTTCGTGGTCGAGGCACCCGGCACGTCGAAGGGCCGCCGGCCCGATCTGTCGACGCTGGTGCTTGCCCGCGCTCCGGCTCCCGATGCGTGACGCACCGCAACGCTCGCCGCCGCCGGCACCTTCGATGGACGCCGGTCCCGAGGCCGGCATGACGCTGGTGGAACTTCTCGTCGCCATGGCGCTCCTGTCGCTGATCGCGCTCTTCGCCCTCCAGGGCATCGGGTCCCTGCGATGGGCGGCCCCGATCGCCGGACGCCTCGACGCAGCGGAAGAAGCCTCGCTCGTGGCGGCCCATCTGCGCCGCACGTTCGGCGAAGCAGTCGCCCTCCTGCCCGACGGAACGCCCGCCGCCTTAATCGGAACGCCGGACTCCGTCCGCTTTCTCGCACCCGCCGATCCGCTTCTGGAAAGCGGCGGCATCGCGGCGATCACGCTCTCGGTGGAGCCGGCCGCCGACGACACGCTCGTCCTCGCCGAACGCCGGAAGCCGTCGCGCCTGCAGCAGGACGAGAAGCGCGACGCGAACATCCTCCTCCGCGGCGTCAAGGCCCTCCGGCTCGCCTACGGCGCGACAAACGAGGACGGCTCGCCCGAATGGCGGGCGGACTGGAGCGATCCGGCGCTCGGCACGCCGGCCCTCGTGCGGATCGAACTGGAGCGGGCCGACGGGAAGGGACGAGGCCTCGACCTCATCGTGCATCCCATGTCCGCGTTCCAAGCGCCCGCAGCAGGAAGCGATACTGTGAATTCGGCGGCACAAAAGATGGCAAGTCCTGCTAGAACATAAGTATCTTATAGTAAAATTCATTGTTTCTTTGCGTCAGCTTCGATCCACCCTCCTTCCGTAAAGCATCGGGCTTGATCGCCACCCGCCATCGGCGCGTGGCGGAGGGAAAGGGTCGAGAACGGTATGGCGACAGGCCGAAGCGAGGGATGCGGCAGCCAGGGACGACGCGTCGGCACGCCCCGCTCCGCGGCGACGCTCGTGCTCTGCGCCATCCTGCTCCTGTCGGCAGCGTGCAACACGCAGCCGTCGACCCGCAGCGGACTGGAGGCCACGCGCTCCCTGTCGAGCCCGCGCGACACGTCGAACCGCCGCCCGTTCGTCTCCGCCGCGCCCAAAGCCGGCGCCGTCACGCTGACGAGCGGCACCCCGGTCGCCCGGCGCCCGCTTTTCCAGGATGACGGCAAGGCCGTCACCCTCAATCTCGTGGATGTGTCCATCGCCGTGGCGGCCAACGCCATCTTCACCGAAATCCTCAAGGTCAACTACGTCATCGGCGACGACGTGGAGGGAACGGTGACGCTGCAGACGGCGCGGCCCATGTCGAAGCAGGCGCTGGTCGACACGTTCCAGTCCGTGCTCGCCTCCAGAGGCATGAAGATCACCAAGGTCGGCGCGGCCTACCACATCACCGGCTCGCAGGACCCGATCAGCACGGGCAGCCTGTCCTTCGCCCAGCGCGGCGGCGTTCAGATCGGAACGGCCGCGCGCGTCGTGCCGCTCGTCGCCGTGTCCGCCGCAGAGATGGAGCGCATTCTCGCGCCGATCGCGCCCGCAGGCGTGCTTCGGGCCGATCGCGCCCGCAACATCCTGATCCTGTCCGGCACGGCCGAGCAGATCCGCAACATGGAAGAGGCCATCGCGCTTTTCGACGTCGACTGGATGCGCGGCATGTCGGCCTCGATCTTTCCCCTGTCGGGCGGCGGCGACCCCACCGCCATCTCGCGCCAGCTGGAGGAACTCTTCGGCGGCACGAACGGACCGGTCGAGGGCGCCCTGCGGTTCGTGCCGAGCCGCGAGCTGAACGCCATCCTCGTCATCTCCTCCAACGCCGCCTATCTGGAGCGCGCCCGCGATTACATCCGCAAGCTCGATCAGGTCGCGGCGGCGAACACGCCGCAGACCTTCGTCTACAAGGTCGAGAACCGGCCGGCCAAGGAACTCGCCGTCATCGTGCAAGGCATGGTCGGGGGCCTCGAGGGCGCCAACGGAATTGCGAGCGGCCTGACGCCGCTGCGCTCCAGCCTCGGCGTCGGCGATACGGAGACCGCCTCTCTCGCCAGTCCGTCGCCGACCCAGAGCGCGGACGGCACGGACGCGGTCTCCAGCCTGTCGAGCGGCCATGTCGGCATCGTCGCCGACGAGCCCAACAACGCCCTCATCATCGTCGCCACCAAGGCGCAGTACGACCGCCTTCTGCCGACGCTCATGACATCGGACCGCATGGCGAACCAGGTGCTGATCGAGGCCGTCATCGCCGAGGTCACGCTGAACGACGAACTGCGCTTCGGCCTGCGCTGGTTCTTCGACCAACAGAACGTCAAGACGCGCCTGACGGATGCCGTGAACGGCGCCATCGGCGTCATCGCGCCCGGCTTCTCCTACCTCTTCGCCAATTCCGACTTCCAGGTCGTTCTCAACGCCCTGTCCTCGGTCACCGACGTGAAGGTCATCTCCTCGCCGACGCTGACCGTCCTCGACAACCGCACCGCGCGCCTGCAGATCGGCGACCAGGTGCCGATCGTCACGCAGACGGCGTCCTCCACGCAAGGGTCGATCGACGCGCCCATCGTCAACCGCGTCGAGATGAAGGACACCGGCGTCATTCTCTCCGTGACCCCGCGCGTGAATTCCAACGGCAACGTCCTTCTCAACATCGAGCAGGAGGTCAGCGACGTCGTGCGGACCACGACCTCGGGGATCGATTCACCGACGATCCGCCAGCGCAAGGTCTCCACCACGGTTTCGGTCGAGGACGGTCAGAGCATCGCGCTCGGCGGCCTCGTGCAGGAAAAGCGCGAGAACGGCACCGACGCCGTGCCCATTCTGGGCAATATTCCGGTGCTGGGCGCGGCCTTCCGCAATCGCACGAACGGCGTGAAGCGCACCGAACTCGTGATCTTCATCCGTCCCCGCGTCATGCGCAACGGATCCGAAGCGCAGGCCGTGACGCGCGAATTCCGCGACAACCTCGCGCATCTCGGGCTCAAGGCCGGACGCGGCGACGGACTGGCCCAGCGCATCGCCAGATGAGCCCGCGCCCCCGAGCGCCTCGGCCGCAGACGTCACGCCCACCCGGCGAGCGCCGGGCGCACGGGCCCGACGGGGCGAGCGGGGAGGCGGGCTTCGTCCTTGTCTCGATCCTGTCCGTGGTCATGCTCTTCGTCGCCGTCGCGACCGGGCTCGCCATCAAGGCCCGCCTCCACGCGCTTCAGACCGCCCATCTGCGCGAGGCCGCAGCCTATGGCGCTCTCGCGGACGGCGCGGCCCTCTTCGTCGTCGATGCCTTGCGCGAGGTCTCCAAGCCGGACAAGGCCGCGCCGCAGGACCCCGCTGCGGCGGAGCCGATCCCCGTGAACGGCCTGCCGCTGGATTGCCCGATGCCGCGCGCATCCTCGGCGGGCGGGCCCCCCGCATCGACAAGCGCGCGCATCGTGCTGCGCGTCGTCGACGCGGGCGGCCTCGTCGATCTGAATGCCGCGCCCGAGCCGATGATGACGGCCGTCTTCGGCGCCGCCGGTCTCGATGCGGCGACGGCCTCGACTCTCGCGACCGAGATCGGAACGGTCCGGACGCCGAAGGACGCGGCGTCCGGCACGGCCGTGCGCAGCGGGTCCTTCCTCGATCCGAGCGAGGTGCGCGTCCTGCGCAACGTGGCGGCGGCCCGCCGCGTGCTGCCGCTCCTCACCGTCGACAACCCGCGCCCGGCCTTCGACCTCGCCGTCACCGATCGTTTCGCCCGCACGCTCCTGCCGCGCGACGCGCCCTTGCTGCCCTCGCTGAGACCCTATCTCGCGCCGAGCCGCGGCGAGGTCTTTCGCATCGAGGTCTGGTTTGTGGCCGCTGACGGCGCGGTGCGCGCGAGCCGCGGCGCGACGGCGGCGTTCCAAGACGGGCGCGCGGAGATGCCCCGGATCCGTGCCTGGTCGCGTCTGTCCGACGTGACCGGCCCTCCGAACGAAGCCGCCGGGGCCGGGACGGAGCCGGGGCGCGTGACGGCGCTCTGCACGGCGCTCCGCGACGCTTTAGGGCCCCAGCGGTAGCGGCGAAAGAAGGGCGGCGAGACCGATCGCGAGCGCCAGGAACGGCCCGAAGCGCAGGCGCGTGTCGCGCGAGATTGCGCGGCCCCGAAGGGCCTGGAGCCCGAGATAGGCGAGAGCGCCCGCACAGGCAAGGAACAGCGCCACGAACAGCGCGGCCATGCCGAGCCAGAGCGTCGCCGCCGCGAGCAGCTTCACGTCGCCGAGCCCCAGTCCGACAAGACCGCGCCGACGCCGATAGACCTCGCGCAGGACGAGCAGCAGGGCCCCGACGACGAGCGCGTCGAAGGCGCGCCAGCCAAGGAACGCCCATCCCGCCTCGGCGGCTGTGACAAGGCCGAGAGCGGCGATGGCGGCATTGGCCGCATCGGGAATGATGCCGCGCCGCGCGTCCACCAAGGCGACGAGCGCGAGGAGAGCGACGAGCGCGAGCAGACGGGGGTCGGCATGTGTCATGGAGGTGAGGGGACCGGGCCGGCGGATGCGATCCGCCCTTCCTCTCCATATGCCAGCATCGCCTTTACCGGGACGTAACCGGGGCAGGGCTGACGTCGCACCTCCATTCGACCCCGTCCGCGGTGTCCTGCCGTCCGCAGCAAGACACCAAACCCGTGAGCAGGATCTGGCCACGCGGCCATCCGAGGCCCGGGCTTGGCAGAGCCGCGGTCCGGCCATGGCGATGCCGGCGTCGCGCGGATGGAACTCGACCGTCTCGACACCGGCCGCGATCCCGATGCCCAGCAAGGGCTGCGCGGCCTCGTCGACGGCGGCGGCGCGCCGATCTGGACCAGGCGCCCATTTGCGTAGAACGCCGCCGGCCTCGATGACTTAGGGGGCCGCGCCTGTCTCGACGCGATCGCCGGTCCACCGCCTTGCGCATCGTCTCGACCGGACGCGACGAAGCGGCGTGCGGCGAGGACCCCGACATCGCCTCCGGGACCCGCTGGAGACAGCGAGGTCGGTCCGATGTCCGGGCCTCGCATTTTACCGGGCCGTAACCCGGATGACGTAGCGTCATGTCGTCAGCGGGGCGATGCCGACCACTGGCCTTCGGCTTGCCGCGTGTGAAGGCGGCACGAGGCTGCGCACGGACGGTGGCGCCGGTTCGCGCCCAGCGGGCGCCAGGGGCCCGTCGGCCGGAACCCGTCCCGGAACGACGAACAGGAGACGCAAGTGAGTTCCTCGTTTCCGCCCGCCGTCCGTCTCGCGACGTTCGTGCTTCTCGTCGTCTGCGCCGCGACCGGGTCCGCGCTGGCCGAGCCGCTTCTGACGACCGAACTGCGCGGCTTTCTCCCGCCGGATTTCGCGACCGCGGCGGCGCCGGCACCGGCGCTGAGCGGGATGCTGCACCTTCCGCCGATGGTGGAGCTGCGCTCCGTCCTGCGGATGGCTCACCTCGTGGGCCTTTGCCTCGGGCTCGGCCTCGCGGTCGCGCTCGATCTGAGCATGCTCGGCTGGCTGCGCAAAGGCCACGTTCCACCCGGTGCGGCCGAGTTCATGCGGAGCGGGGAGCGGTTGGTCGCGATCGGCCTCGCGCTGCTCTGGGCCTCGGGCCTCGCGCTCACCGTGCTCGCGGTGCGGGCCGATCCGGCCTTCGTCGACAGTCCCAAGCTCTGGGCGAAGGTGACGATCGTCGCCGCGCTGACGCTCAACGCGGCGCTTCTGCACGACCGCATCCTGCCGGCCTTCGAAGCTTCGCTGGGTCGGCGGATCGACGGCAACTGGCGCGGGCGCGAGCGGCGGGTCTTCTTGCTCGGCGGTTCTGTTTCGGCCGCCTCCTGGACCATGGCCTTCGCGCTCGGCATTCTCAAGGAATGGAACTACGCGGCCAAATTCGGGGTGATCCTCGCCCTGTGGCTTTTGGCGATCGCGATCGTTCTGGCCGCCCTGCGCTTTCTCTTTCCCAGGCCGACCGCGCACCGCTCCTATGAAGGGGTCGACCGGCGCGCGGCGGCCTTGGAGAGGATCGATCAGGCCGGGGGCACCGGCGTGCCCCTGACGCGCGCCTCGACGCGCCTCGCCACCTCCTGATAGGTCACCGCGTAGGCAAACCGCTCCACGGCGGCGCCGCTCGGGTCGAGCAGCAACACGATGCTGGAATGGTCGACGGAGTAAGGCTGGCCATCGGTCGTCTTTGGGCGCGCCGTGATGATCTTGTAGGTCCAGGCCAGCTTGTCCATCGTCTCGATGGGGCCCGTCAGCGTGGTGAACGTGTAGGTGAGCGGCACGACATACCGCGACATGACGGCCGGCGTATCGCGCGCCGGGTCCACGGTCGCGAAGACCGGCGTGATCTTCGAACGGATTTTAGGCGCGACGAGATCGAGCGCCGCCGCCATTTCGAAGAGGCTGGTCGGGCAGATGTTCGGGCAGTTGGTGAAGCCGAAATACATCAGCCGCCAACCCTTGGCATCGTCCCACGGATCGTAGGGGGCGCCATGCCCGTCGACGAGGCCGGGCAGGGCGGGCCGCTCCGAGGGCGAGACCATGGGGGCCCGCGCATCCTGCGCCTCTGCCGAAACCGGCAAAGAGGGCGCGAGCAGCGCGAGGCCGAGGGACACGGCACGCAGGCTGCCTGCCCGGCGAGCCGCCGCACGGACCTTGCCGACAATGCCGCTACGGAAATCGTCGGTGTTCGGGAAAGACATGGCGTTCTCCGGAAAAGACGAAACCGGTCATGCGCCTCCCGTCTTGCCACAGGCTGACCTCCCTTCGTCAGCTTTTACATGGTGTCGATACAGTAAGTGTCGGTTGCTATCCTGACCCCGGGTTCGGTTAACCTCGCGGTTTCACCGCAAATCAACCCGGTTGCTTCATCAAGACTGGAGGGAAAAGCACCCGGTCGATCGGCGTCGATCGATGTAAGGAAGCGAGGATCGCGATGACGACGACGGAACATCCGGCAAGGCGACGTGCGGGTTCGGATGCGAATGCGCCAGGGAGGGTCCGACGACGGTCCCGGACGCGTGGGATCGCGCGCTTCGGCCTCGTGACGGCGACGGTCGGCCTCCTGTCGGGCCCGGCTGCAGCACAGGTCGGAACCTTCAGCGACGTCCTTCCCTGGGCCTTCATCCCGATCCACTCCTCCCTTCTGCCGGACGGCAAGGTGATGACCTTCGGCGCCAAGCCGAACGACGGGCAGGGCGGCTTCGACTTCGACCTCTGGGACCCGACCAAGGGCACGGGGCCCGATTCCCATCTCCAGCTTCCCAATGTTCTCGAAGTGGACTCCTTCTGCGCCGGCGCGGTGCTGCGATCCGACAATTCCAAGCTGATGATCGTCGGCGGCAATTCCAACGAGCGCGTCACCGAATTCGGCTACAAGAACGCCCGCGCCGGTCTCACGGTCATGCCGTCGATGACGTATCCGCGCTATTACGCGACGGTGACGACCCTTCCTTCGGGCCAGACGCTCGTCACCGGCGGCTCGCCCTCCTACGGCAATCAGACGAACGCCTCGCCGATCTCCGAGGTCCTGACGCCCGGCGCCGGATGGCGCGAACTTCCCGGCACCGAAAACTCGCCGATGCGTCGCGCCGATATGGCGACCTCGGGCAATCCGTTCTGGTATCCGCACATCTACACGACCAGCGCCGATGAAGTCTTCGTTCTCGCCGGCAGGTATTCCTACTACGTCGACCACACCGGCGACGGCTCGATCCGCGACGTTCGGCCCGTCACCGGAAACAACTGGGGGGCGACCTCGACGGGCGTCCTGTACCGGCCGGGTCTTGCCCTGCAGATCGGGGGCGGCTCCTACGGCAACAACACGCCGGACAACGTGCCGGGCTCCGACATGGCCAGCATCTTCGATCTCAGGCCGCGCATCGCGACGAGCCGAGACACCCGCATGCGTTTCAAGCGGCACTGGCCGACCGCTGTCGTGCTGCCGAACGGCGAGGTGCTCGTGGTCGGCGGCGCCGAGGGCAACAACACGCTCGAAAACGTCGCCTATGCCGCCGAGATCTTCAATCCCGACACCGAGCAGTGGCGCGTGGACGCGTCCATGCAGACGCCCCGTCTCTATCACTCGACCGCGCTTCTCATGAAGGACGGTCGCGTTCTGGTGGGCGGTGGCGGCGCGCCGGGACCGATCGCGGGCCGCAATGCCGAGGTCTATACGCCCGCCTTCCTCTTGGACCGGACCGGCAAGCCGGCTCCGCGTCCCTCCATCCTCGCCGGCCCCGTGCGGGTCGCGCTCGGGCAGACCTTCCGCGTGCAGGCGGACAAGACCATCCGGCGCATGACCTTCGTCAAGACCGGCACCGTCACGCATGGCTGGAACACCGACCAGCGCTTCTTCGAGGCCGCCTGGACGCCCGCTGGAGACGGCTACGATGTGACCTTCCCGGACGACGCGATCAACGCAACCCCCGGCCTCTACATGCTCTTCGCCTTCGACGAGGCGGGCGTGCCCTCCGAGGGCAAGTACATGCGCCTTCCCAGCCCCACCGGCGACGACGGGACCGACATCCCCTCGGACACGCCGACCTCGCCCGCACCCGCGGGCACGCTCGGCGGCGGCACGCCGCAGGGTCCTGTCGGCTGGGCGCGCTGCGCTTCGGAAAGCCAGATGTGTCGCTTCGACGGGCTGCGCACGGTGCGCTTCGGCGCCAACGGCACCTATGCCACGCGCGAAGCGACGAACGAGATCCTCTGCAGCACGGACACGTTCGGCCGCGATCCGGTCTTCGGCACGCTGAAGTTCTGCGAATACCAGACGGCCGCCGATCCGGCGCCGACGCCCGAGCCCGCCACTCCGCAACCCGAGCCGACGCCGCCGGCGCCGCAGCCGAGCCCTCAGCCCGATGTCCCGCAGCCGACCGCGCCCGCCTCGACGGCCGGCTGGACACGCTGCGCGTCGGAGAACGAGACGTGCCGTTTCGAAGGCGTGCGCCAAGTGCGCTACGGCGCGAACGGCATCTACGCCACGCGGGTCATGGTGAGTCTCGCCGCCTGCAACACGGCGACCTTCGGCCGCGATCCCGTTCCCGGCACGATCAAGGTCTGCGACGTCGAGTCTGCCGGTGCTCCTGCCCCAACGCCGACGCAGCCCGCCCCTCAAGAGGAGACGGCGGGCACCTGGGCGCGCTGCGCCTCGGAGAACGAGACGTGCCGCTTCGAAGGCGTGCGCCAGGTGCGCTACGGCGCCAAGGGCGTCTTCGCCACGCGGGTCATGGTGAACGTGGCCGCCTGCGACACGGCGACCTTCGGTCGGGATCCGGTTCCCGGCACGATCAAGGCCTGCGACGTCGCATCGGCCGACACGCCCGCCCCGCAGCAGGAGACGGCGGGCACCTGGGCTCGCTGCGCCTCCGAGAACGAGGTGTGCCGCTTCGACGGCGTGCGAAGGGTCCGCTACGGTATCGACGGCCTCTTCGTGACCCGCGAGATGCGCAACACCGCGGCCTGCAACACGGCGACCTTCGGTCTCGATCCGGCTTTCGGGCGGATCAAGATCTGCGACGTCGAGTCGGCCGGCGCCGCGGCTCCGACGCAGCCCGCGCCGCAGCGGGAAACGGCGGGCACCTGGGCGCGCTGCGCCACGGAAGGGTACATGTGCGCCTTCGATGGCGTGCGCAAGGTCCGCTACGGCATTGATGGACGCTTCGTGACCCGCGACCTGCGCAAACCCGCGGCCTGCAAAACGGCGACATTCGGTCGTGATCCGGCGCCCGGGCGGATCAAGGTCTGCGAGATCCAGATGGCGCGCTAAGGCAAGAAGCGACGGCCTCCACGATGATCGAGGCCGGCGCCACCCATCCAGGCTTTCCGTGGCGCGGTCGCATGAACCCCTGCGTCGCGGAAAGCCCTTTTTGCAGGACCGCCGGCACGGCCTTCCCGCGAACTTCCTTGAGCCATCCAATGGTCAGCCGAGCCCGCTACCTTGGCCTGCTGCGCGATGGCGGACTCGATCATCGCTCCACGACGAGACGGCAGCCCATTGGGAGTTGGAAGCGGACGGCCCGTGTCATGGCCAGACCGCGCCGGCTTGCGCGGCGTCGATACGTCGAGCGACGACGGACCTTCCGGGGCAGGACTGCGCATCTTTGCCCGAGGTCCGGTCGGCAGCGGACGACGCAGTTTGAAGCGGAGCCGGCCAATCCGGCCAAGCACACCTCGTGACGACCGGCGCCGTGCTGTCGTTCAGCGCGAAAGAAGAGCGTCCCGGAACGGCAGCGTCACGTGCTCCTCGCCGCGGCGAAGGCGGACGCTCGTCTCCGAGATGCCTTGGACGGTCCAGCCGAGAACCACGTCGCCCCGCCGTTTCCAACCCTCGCCGGATAGCGAGAAGAGCACCTTCGGCACGTCCTCGCCGGCGAGCAGTCCGGCGAGCGGGGGCGGGGGAAGGAGAGCCGACGAAGCCGCCGACGATTGCGGATCGGGCGAGATCGGCAGCGGCTCGACGCCCGCGGCCGGGCGGCGGAGGGGATCGAACGGCGCGGCCGAAAGCCCGCGTCCGTCGCCGAGCGGGGAGGGCGGCAGGGCGAAAGCCAGGGCGGCGCGCGGCTGCGCGTCGACCGGCCAGAACGAGGCGGCGAGGAGGAGGGCGAGGCTGCCCGCAGCGGCGATGCCCGCCAGCTTCGTCGCCGGTCCCGTGCCCCAGTCTCCATCGGTCTGAAGGAGGGGCAAGGCCTCCTCGTTGGCGGCGATCATGGCAGAGACGGCTCCGTCAGGAGGAACGCCGCCGACACCTCGATGCGGCCGGCCAGAACCACGGGCGCGCCGGGTGACGAGGTCGCGGCCGCCGTGAGATCGCCGACCCGGATGGCCGGCACGCCGCTTTCCAGATCGCGCAGGAACGTGTAGAGCCCGCTCGGCGTCGCCTCGAAACGAACGAGGAGCCGCACGGGGGCGCCGGGACGCTCGTCTGCGGCGGCGTCGGCCAAGTGCTCGAGCGCTTCGATCCGGACGGCCTCGATGGGCGCGGACGACGCGACGCGCTGCGAGAGGAGGTTGGCCGCTTCGCTCCGGTCCGCGGCGATGATGAACGGCGCCGGTCCCTCCGCGCTCGCGGCGGCGAGCACGCCGGACCGGCGCGCATCCAGCAGCGCGAGCCGATCGAGAACACGCTGCTCGTCCGCGATGGCGTCCCGCGCGGCAAGCCAGGTTCGAAGCGGCGCGAGAACCGGCGGCAGCGCCACGAGCAGAACCGCGCCGAGCAGGAGCAAGGCCGCGCCGCGCTGCAGCGCGGGATGATCGGTGAAGGGCGTCACGGGCGACCGCCCGCAAAGGGTGCCGCGATCCGGAGGGAGAGCGTTGCGAGGCCGGGCTCGGCCGTCAGCGTCTCGGCGGCGGAAAAGAGCGGACTTTGCGCGAGGGCGGCCGCGCCATCCGCCGCGCCAGGACCCCCGCTGGTTAGAACAAGCGCATCGCCGGTCAGGGCGAGGCTGCGCAGGAAGGCGTTCTTCGGCAGGCGCGTCGCGATCTCGTCGAGGAGGAGCGCGGCCCCCGGCCGCTGCCGCTCGACCAAGAAATCCGCCACGGCGGCGGCCGACTGCTCGCGGATCGAGGGGCGCGCGAAGGACGCGCGCTGCTCGGCCATGGCCGCAAGCGTTTCGGCGGGACGCCCGGCCAGCACGGCGAGCGTTGCAAGAAGCAGCGCGGCGGCGGCGAGGAAGAGCGCCTGCGCGGTGCGCGGCAAGGCGCGAAAGCGCGTGCCGGGGCCCGCACGGCGTTCGTTGAAAAGGTCGACCGGCACCGGTCGCCCTTCGCCGTCACCGACCGTGACGCGAACCAGCCGCGCCCCGGCGGCCTGGAGCGCGGCTTCCACCGCCGCGATGCGCGGGCGCAGGAGCGCGACCTGGCGCAGGATCAGCCGCTTGCCCGCGCGATCCTCCAGTTCGACATACCAGTCGGTCATGATGTCGTCGGGCGGAACCGGCAGCAGCGCCTCGATCTCGTAGCGCAGGATCGTGCCGGCATGGGCCAGCGCCGGTCTCGGCAGCTCCACCGTGCGCATGAGGCAATCGCCGCGCGGGATGGACAGGCGCACCGTGTCGCGATTTGCCGTCGCGAGCAAACCCGCCAGCCGTTCGGCGAAGGCGTCCTCTCCCGGCACCAGGACCATCCCCGGCGAACGCGCCGTGATCCCGCCCGCGAGCGCGAGCGCCACGCGCCCATCCGGTTGAAGAAAGCAGTCGATCGCTGCAGGCCGTCGCCCCATCCGCGCCAGCCAGGCGGGCGGCAGAAGGCTGATCAGACCGTCCCGCCACCACAGCGCGAAGGCGGCGAGTTTCGGCAGGATCGTCGCCCCGCCCGATGTCGCTTCCGCCGTCCCGTCCATGCCCGCCGAGCGCCCTTCGCCGATATCCCGGCGTCACCATAGGGCGCAGGCGTTGACCCAGCGTTAATCATGCCGGGCACGCATGCACAGAGGGGTGCCGCAGCCCTGCGACCGGACCGGGCCTGTCGTCGTGACCATCGACGCCGTCGCCAGGACGCACCCGGCGGGACGGCGCCTGCGCCTCGCAGATCCGCCCGTCGACGGCAACCGATCCTTTCGGAATGCGCTGTTGGCATGCTCCGACGAAAGCCCGTCGCGGAACGCGCCGCCGGCAGACCGCGCAGCCGGTCCGGACGTTGGGGATCGCGGGCGCCAACGATCCGCGGTGTAGCCTCGCGTGACGTCAGGATGCGGACTATCCAGCCTCAGCCATGCACCGCGTCGCCGCGCTGGCATCTAGCGTCACTTTCCGCGAAACATCACGGCAGAACAGGGGCTTGCCCAGGAGGTCTGGCGGAGAAGAAGGGATTCTCCCAAACACATCCGAAAAGCCCAGAAAACAAGGGTTCTGAAGCCGCTTTCAGTCGCCGTGTGTACCAGTGGCGTGTATCGATGTCGACCCTATGCCCGCAGTGGAATTGGTCAATCTGGACCCTCTAGCCAAGCGCAGTCTGCTGCCAAGGCCCGGGCTTGTGCAAGGTGCAACGTCGTTTACTTGGCGTTGCACCACATGCAGATAGTCTCGATCCGCGCGCCTGCACGAGGGGCGACGGCCGGCAAGTTCTACCGGACGCGCGACGGCAAGTTTCGATCCACGCCCCTCGCGAGGGGCGACCCGGTCACGGGCGACAAGGTCCGCCGCGGCTGGAAGTTTCGATCCACGCCCCTGCGCGAGGGGCGACGCCCATCAAACGGCCTCCTCGATGCCATAGACCTGTTTCGATCCACGCCCCTGCGCGAGGGGCGACATCGCCTCGGACACACGCGCGGCTGTGTGGTTCATGTTTCGATCCACGCCCCTGCGCGAGGGGCGACGGAATTCGGCTATCATCCGAGCCTCGTCGTGGAGTTTCGATCCACGCCCCTGCGCGAGGGGCGACTTCGGCGTCGGCCAGCCGGCTCGGTGCCCAAGCGTTTCGATCCACGCCCCTGCGCGAGGGGCGACGCCGGCATCGTGGCGGCCGCGCGCGCCTACCTGGTTTCGATCCACGCCCCTGCGCAAGGGGCGACTCGCGAGCTTGCGCGCTTCCGGGAGCTTGTAGGTGTTTCGATCCACGCCCCTGCGCAAGGGGCGACGAGGTTGTTCGCCTTCTCGCTGTCGCGCTGGAGTTTCGATCCACGCCCCTGCGCAAGGGGCGACGCTGCGTGCGGGTGACGGTGTCGACCATGTCGCCGTTTCGATCCACGCCCCTGCGCAAGGGGCGACAACCGCGCAGGACGTTGTTCAGCCCGTTGATGTAGTTTCGATCCACGCCCCTGCGCGAGGGGCGACAGCACCGCCTCGATCTCATCCGCGAGGCGATCAAGTTTCGATCCACGCCCCTGCGCGAGGGGCGACATCACACGCCCGAGACATGCCGGAAGACCTTCGGGTTTCGATCCACGCCCCTGCGCGAGGGGCGACGGGCGTCCAGGTCGCGCCGCCGTCCATCGTCATGTTTCGATCCACGCCCCTGCGCGAGGGGCGACACGGAATTCGGCTATCATCCGAGCCTCGTCGTCGAGTTTCGATCCACGCCCCTGCGCGAGGGGCGACTGGGTGCCTCGGTCGAAACCGATCGTCTTCACGGTTTCGATCCACGCCCCTGCGCGAGGGGCGACTGCCATCCATCTAAGCCATTGGCTGCGATCAAGAAAGCGCGCGGCTTGCGCGAACTCCCGGCATCCGTCGCCCCGCGCTCCTTGCGCATGCCGCGCCGGCGCCAATAAGCTTCACGATTTCAAAGAGCACGGTCTGGAGCGAACCAGCCGGGAAACGGCGACACGCTTGGCGTTCGCGCCAAACTGTTCACACGATCAGCACGCCGCCGAGATCCGTCGAAGGCTTGGCGCCGACATGCTCGACACGGCGCTGGCCGCCGCTGCCGAGGTGATAGTAGCGCAGGCTGTCCTGGTCGGGGTCGATGATCGTTTCGAGGCGCGCCTTGAGGCGCGTCCACTCGGCCGGATCCACCTCGATCTCGAAGACTGAATACTGCACCCGTTGGCCGACGTCGCGGCAGGCCTTCGCCACTTGCCGCAGCCGCTTCGCGCCGCCGGGCTCGCTCGTCTTCACGTCATAGGTGACGAGGACCAGCATCGCGGTGCTCCTATTTCCAGAACCAGGGCGGATAGACGTCGAGATCGCCGCGAAGATGACGCGACAGCATCTGGGCCTGGAGATAGGGCACGAGGCCGAGCGGCGCCTTCTCGCCGAGAAAGGGATGCAGGCGCTCCTCGCGCTTGCGCTCCTGCCAGGCCGCGAGCACGCGCTTGCGCGCCTCGTCCGTCAGCGTCACGGCGCCGCCCTCGCGCCGCTCGAAGTCGCCGGGCGAGAGCTGGCGGCGGTTGATCATCGACAGGGCCAGCCGGTCGGCGAAGATCGGCCGAAGTTCCTCCATCAGGTCGAGCGCCAGACTGGGGCGGCCCGGACGGTCGCGGTGGAGGAAGCCGACGGCCGGATCGAGACCGACGGCTTCGGCGGCGCTGCGGCAATCGTGGGTCAGAAGGGTGTAGAAGAAGGAGAGGAGGGCGTTCAGCGGGTCGAGCGGAGGGCGGCGCGAGCGGCCGCTCCAGCGAAAGGCGGGGTCTTCGTGTCGCACTAGATGGCCGAAGACGGAGAAGTAGAGCGCCGCCGCCTCGCCCTCCGCGCCGCGTAGAGTGTCGACGTCGCCGCCGGCCAGCTCGACGCGTCGGAGGATCCGGGCGAGACGTTCGACGGCTGCGCCCAGCGCCGCCTGAGCGGCCTCGGGCACGGTCTCGCCATGATCGCGAAGGCCACGCATGAGGACCGAGCGCTGATTGGCGACCTTGCCGAGCAGAAGCGAGCGGACGATCTCGGTGGGATCGTCGGAGGCGGCATATTGCGCCCCGCGCAGCAGGACGTTGCCGCTGACCGGTCCCTCGATCCGTGCGTGAAAGCGTCCGCTGCGCTCCAGGAGGACGATCGTCATGCCCGCCGCCGCCGCCGCGCCGATCATCCCGGGCGTCACGCTGATCGGTCCGAAGAGCACGATCGAGGTCAGCATGTGGAAGGGCACGCGGGCGCGCTCCTGGTTTTCGACGAGGACGACGGCGTTCTCGCCGTCCTTGCGCAGCACCGCGCCCTCGGTCGTGACGTAAAGGGTGTTGAGGAGCTTCTTCACGGGATTTCCGCCAGATGGGAGCGGAGTGCGACGTCGCGGAAGGCGCGGGCAGAACGGGTGATGGCCTTCGGCCGGCAGAGATCGATCAGCGAGCAGGCCCGGCAGCGGCTCGCATGCGGCGTCGGCTTTGGCGTGCGGCCGGCGGAGAAGACGTCGTGCAGCTCGGCGATGGTCGCCTCGGTCAGCGCCCGCAGCGGCGCGTCGAAGACCACCTCAACCCGGCGCTTCGTCTCGCCGTAGAAGAGCGCGCCCTCGGGAACGCCGTGGCCCGTCATCTCCTCGAGGCAGAGGCCTTGCGCGCAGAGCTGCACCGCATCGGCGCGATGCGCCTTCGGCTTGCCACGCTTGAACTCGACGGGCCGGGCGACCTCGCCGCCCGGCGAGGGCAGGAACTCGACGAGGTCGGCGACGCCGGCGATGCCCAGCCGCGCGCTGGCGACGGGAAGCGCCGAGACGCGGCGCACACCCTTGATGCGCCGCTGACCGGGACGGTCGGTGGCCAGGTGCATCACCGTGCCCTCGGCCGTGAAGCGGTTGTCCGCCCACATCCGCTCCAGATGGATCAGCGCCGCCTGCCGAAGGCAGTAGACGGCATGCTGGAGCGCGGAAAGGGGAATGGGTTCGCCCTGCAACTCGTTCTCCCTCTACCCTCTGCCCTCTCGCGCCGGCGCCGGCGCGATCGAGATCACCGCCACGATTAGCTGGTTTCGATCCACGCGGTCGTCCCGCGACCCTTGGCCTTCCTACAGCCGCTCTACGATCTCGACCCCCTCGGGAAGGCCCTCCCGGTTGATCGAGACGACGTAGTCGGTGAAGGCGCGCGCCGGGGGATAGTTGTCGAGGCGTCGGCCGATCGGCAGTGTCTCGCCCTCCACGAGACGATCCACCGTGATCCTGTCGAAGAGCTTGTGCGCGGGCGCCCGGCCGAGGGCGTTGTCGTGCCGGAAGACGATCAGTCGGCGTGTCGCCATCTCGCCGCGTGCTGCGGAGCGATCATGCTCGAACATCGCCTCCAGCGCCTCCATCAGGACGTCCAAGTCGGCGTCGGAAAATCCCGTCTTCTCGGCGAGCTTGGCGGAGACGAAGCCATGCGCCCGATAAAGGCCATAGGGGACGATGTGCTTGCGGCCCATGGTCCGGTTCTCGGTCCGCTGGTCTTCCTCGCCTTCGAGGGTCTGCTTCTTCTCGGCGGCGGTCGTCGCGGCCATGCGCGTGATCGAGACCTCCTGCGGGACGATCGGCTCGATGGATTGGGCGAAGGTCATCTGGACGGGACCGCGGACCTGGCCGCAATTGATGCCCGTCGACATCACCGCGCCGAAGCTGCGCACGTCGAATAAATTGTCGCACATGAAGCGGCGAAGCCGTGTCGCTTCGTCATCGTCCCTGGGGTTCAGCTTGGCCTGACCGTCAATCTTGGCGTCGTCGCCGCGTTCGGCCCTATAGGCTTTGCGGTGCTGTTCGTTGAGGATCGCCCCTTCCTGGACGTAGATCGCCTTGCCAGGTTCGCCGCCATGGGCAAGTTCCACATAGTTGCGGATCTTGCGCTTCAGGCTGACGTCCGAGACCAGCCCGTTGCCGGTCTCGGGGTCGAGGCGCGGCATGTTGCCGGCATCGGGATCGCCGTTCGGATTGCCGTTCTTCACGTCGAAGAGGAGAACGAAGTCGTGGCGTCGGGACAGGTCGCTCATGATGCGGCGGGCTCCTCGGTCGGTGCCTCCTTGCGGGCGAGGAAGGCGCTGCGCTGGTGATAGTAGCCGAGCCCGAACAGGGCTTGCTCGGCGGCGGAAAGCGTGGGGGGAAAGGGATCGTCATTCGGATCCATGCGGTCCATGATGGCCGCGATCGCCTTCTCGATGTTGACGCGCTGGCCGGGACGCTCCTTGCCGATCTTGGCGAGATGGTTGACCGATCCCGCGTCGAGCATGCGGAATACCTTCTGCGGCTGGACGGAGGCCGAGCCGTAGAACTTGTCCTTGATCGTCGCATTGACGTTGCGGCCGAGGGCTCCGGTCTGGGCGAACTCGTAGGCGGCGAAGAGGCGGCCGAGCAGGTAGCCGCGGTTGGGATTCTCCGGATCGAGTGCCACGGGCGCTTCCTTCTCGAGATGATAATTGCGGATGACGAGCGCCTTCAGCATGGAGACGCGGCGAGAAGTGACGTGGCCGTCGGCGCGGATGCGCATCAGGAGCGTCGAGAGGAGGGTCATCGGATAGCGCGACCCTGCAAGGATCGCGCGCATCCATTCTCCGGCCAGATTGGGCGGGACGTTGTCGGACTTCCCGCGTGCGGCCGTCTCGGCGAGATACTGCCAGAGCGGTGGGGCGCCGCCCGGATCGGCCGGCTCGACCCGCATCTCCTGCCAGAGCCGCGCGTAGTGGGAGACGATGGCGCCGAACTCGTCTTCCAGCCAGAAGCGGACGGAGATGCGCGCCGCGTTCGGTGCGAGGCCGAGAATGTGGAAGCGGACACCGGCGCAGAGCTCGGGCGCCACCTCGTGCAGCGGAAGCCTTTTGCGAATGCGCTCGAGGATATCGCCGACGCGGCGCGTGTCGCCCGTCGTGTCGATCGGCTCGTCCGCGAACATCGCGGCGAAGACGCTCTCCGACATCGCGGCGGCTTGCGCGTCGGCGGCCTCCGCCCAGAACACCGTCGAGGCGTCGCCGATCTGGATGCGGTGGCCGGAATCCTTGGTGAGAAAATGGTTGAGGGCGCCGACATAGGCGCTCGCCGCCGCCTGCGAGACCGGCGCATTGTCGCCCTGGACGTGGCCGTAGCTCTCGAAGGCGTCGAGATTGAAGGAGACGATCGAGGCGCCCGCCGACTGGCCGCCCCAGACGCCCTTGATCGAAGGATGCAGCCGCGCGATGGGGCCGCGCCGTCCGGTGACGAGGCAGAGCGCCGTCTCGGCTTTCCGGTCTGGCGGCGCCTCGATCAGCGCGCGGGCGGCCAAACGGTCGAACAGGAAGACGTTGCGCCGCCGCTCGCTCTCCAGCGCGAAGACGACGTTCTGGTCCTTCATGTCCTCGGTGAAGCCCGCCGCCTCGAACATCTCGGGCCGCCAGAATTCGAGAAAGCGCAGGAAGGCGAGCAGCCCCTCGTCCTCTGTCCCGGCGAGGAGCGCGCGGTGATGATCGACGAATGCCCGGTGTTCAAGAGCCGTGCGCGGTCCCGGGTCAACCTTCACGCCGAGCGAATAGGCCGTCTTGTCCCAAAACGAATTGGGAAGGATGTTGCTTGCGCGCTTGACGGGCTGCGGCACCGGCATCGGCCGCGGCTGGCGTTTCTTGCCCTCGCCGTCGCGCCAGTCCGTCACGCTGGCGATCGTGCCATCCGGATTCAACCCGACGACGAGGCCGATCTTCTGGAGGGAGAGGCCGGGCTTGGGCGCATCCGGCAGGCGGTCATAGGCCCGGGCGAGGGAGGAGAGGATGGTCACCGCAGCACCTCCGGAGAGCCGGGCGCCGGCACGCGCATGACGCCATCCTTCAGCTTTGCCCGAAAGAACATCGAGGGTCGTCCGGGCGCGGCGTGGTCGATGTCGAAGAGCATGAAGCCGAGATCCCGGGGCGTGCCGAAACCGAGCTCGGCGCTCGTCTCCGACGCGGTCGGAACCGGGTCATCCTGCTGTACGAGGGAGAACCGGGCGTCGAACTCGCGGGTGCCGAGACAGGGCTGGTGGAAGCACTGGCCGGCGGCGGCGCGGCGGTTGAACATGTCGAGATGCTTGCCCTCGCTGTCCTCGGGCCCGGCTCTCGCGGTCATCTCGAAATGCGCCGAGATGACGTAGTCGACGTCGACGAGGAGCGTCGTCGCCCGCTGCCGGCGGTCGTCGTCGACGATTACGGCGAGGCCATCGAGGTCGCCGCGCTTCATGGCGCTCTTTGCTTTGGCAGCCGATCCTTTGTGCCCGACCTCGTTGCGCCGGATCGAGCGGAAGCGGATTGGCTTCAGCACGTGGATCTCGTCGATCACCCAACGGATCGCCGGCTTCCAGTGGATCGCCTCCAGAATGCCGCGTGCGGCCGACGGCGTCATCACGTCGTAGGAGACGCGCTCGACCTTCATCTCCGGCCGCGTGAAGCAAGCAAAGGGGCCGGAGACGCGCAGTCTGGTGCCGTAGGTCAAGTTGGCTCGCTCCTATTCAGATCACCCCGTCTTCGAGAGCGATGTAGTCGGCATTCTCCCACAGCAGCCCGACCGTCTCGTCGTAAAGCGAGGGCGTGCGCAGCACGGCGAACTGGTCGGCGCGGTCCTTCAGATTAACGAATTCCACATGCCCGTTCTCCAGGAGCAGGCGCCGCGCCTTCGGCGGCACCTGCACGACGCAGAGTTGTAGATCGCGGGCGATCGCGCCAGAGGGAGTCTCGGCCGTCCACAGCTTCTTCACGGCCGCCGCCGCCGCCGGCCCGCGCGGCACGATGATCGGTTCCATGCCGCTCTCGATCATCCGGTACTTCTCGGCGATCGTGCGATAGGCGACGTCGACGCCGGTGCGGGGATCGAGCGTCATGTCCTTCAGGATCTTCTTGCTGTCGAGCCGATCGGCGAGACGCCAGTAGATCTCCTCGAAATAGTCCGCCATCGCATCCGGCGCGAAAAGGTCGGCATGCTGGTCCATTATCCGCGCCATGTCGCCGATCAGCCCGGCGATCTCCACCGGCGGCCTGTGATCCTTCGGCTTGAAGACGGTGACGAGACTTGCCTCGGCATCCCGCTCGCCCTCGCGGTTGCAGCGTCCGGCCGCCTGGGCGATCTGGTCGAGGCCCGCTTCCGCCCGCCAGACGAGCGGGAAGTCGATGTCGACACCCGCCTCGACGAGCGAGGTGGCAATCAGCCGGCAGCCTTCCCCGCTCTTCAGGCGGTGGCGGACGTCGGCCAAAATCTCCCGGCGATGCGCGCCGCATTGCCTGGTCGTCAGGTGGACGAGGTCGCCGAGTTCCGCAGCTTCCGCGGCGCGGAAAAGATCCAGCGCGTGGCGCCGGCTGTTGACGATGACGAGCGCCTGCGGTGTAACCGAAAGCGCGGCGACGATCGCTTCATCGTCCATGACGCCGGCATGGACTAGGCAGGTGCGTCGCAGGCTTGCCGCATGCCGTGCCGGATCGGGCGCGAGTTCCCGGCCGGCAAGCTCCAGCGCCAGCGGATGGCCGGCAGGCAGACGGCGCGCATCGAAAGCCGGCTGCGTGGCGGTGCAAAGGATAATGGAGCAGCCGTAGTTGCGGGCGAGTTCGTCCAGCATCTGGACGGTCGGCGACAGCAGCGGGCGCGGCAAGGTCTGCGCCTCGTCGAGGACGATGATGCTGCCGGCGAGGTTGTGCAGCTTGCGGCAGCGCCCCGGTCTTGCCGCGAAGAGGCTTTCGAAAAGCTGGACATGGGTGGTGACGATTACGGGCGCGGCCCAGTCCTCCATGGCGAGCCGCATTTTCTCGGCGCCCGATCGGAAGCCGTCGGCTGAGCGGGCGTCGTCCGCGCCGCGCGTCGTCTCGTTGATCCGCTCGGTCTCGATTCCGGAATGATGCTCGAGCACGTTCGCCTCGCCGAGCATGTCCCGGAAGATCGCCGCGGTCTGGTCGATGATCGAGGTGAAGGGAATGGCGACGACGATGCGTCGATGGCGATGGATCCTGGCGTGATTGAGTGCGAAGCCGAGGGAGGCAAGTGTCTTGCCGCCGCCCGTTGGCACCGTCAGGGTGAAGAGGCCGGGTGCCATCTCAGCTTTTGCCAGGACCGAGTCGAGAATCTCACGTCGGAGGGCAGCGAGCGGCGTTCGGGGAGCGCCGAAACTTGCGATCGTCTTTTCGAAGGCCCCGAGGAATTCCGGCAGCCTTGCGGCGAGCGAAGGCCAGTAGCGATCTTTTCGACGTTCGCCGATGCGCTCGTAGAAGCCCTCTGTCTCCTTGTAATCGGCATCGACGAGGCAAGAGAAGATCATCCGCCCAAGTAGGCCGAACTGGAAGGCCAGCCTGTCCTTGCGCCAGGCGAATTCCGGCAGTAGGCCCGCGGCGGAGGCGGGTGTTAAGGCGGCGGCTTCGGCCGAAAGAAGCGTTCTGTCGAACGCTCTCACCCTAGTCTTAAGAGAACTGTCCGAGAACGAGCGACGATCCGGCAGCCCGGCGTGATGCCCCGCGATGCCCTGGGCAATCAGCGTGGCGATCATCCGTTCATCCACAGTCGTCACAATATCGAGCAGAACTGCGGCACCTGCCGTTGAGTGGTCGACGCTGTCTCCGCCGGACAGGCGTTCCTGAAATCCAGCCGTATACTTGCCGAGATCGTGACGGCGGCCGGCGACTTCCGCTGCGGGACCGATTTTGAACGCCGTACCGAAACTCTCCGCGCGGCGGGCTACGCAGTAGAGATGATCCGAGAGGAGGTCCCAGTCCGATCGATCTTCTCGCGGTGTTGAATGCGCATGGAACGCCATGGATCAGTTGTTCCTGTCGCCAAGCCGTCAGCCGCCAGAAGTTGGTCAGTTACAAGCTTCAGCTTCATCCACAAAAACCGCCCGCCGCAAGTCTTCGACAAGAAGTCACGGCTTTCTCCAACACTGAGTGCGGCAATGGTATGTCGTCGGGCGCGGTAGCTGCTCACCCACCTCCGCCGTGAAAGAGCCAGACGCTGGCGCCGGCATTGCGGGGAACCTCAATTCGGTAGATCGCAGGGGACCAGGGCACCTTTCAAATGCACACGATCTCGAAGGCAGTGACAATCTGAATCAGCAATTATTGCCGATACAAACCCGCGACGCGGGATCGCTGGAGCCTGCGGGGCGATAGACCGGACCGGGCGCCGGCAAGTCCAGATCGACGTACGCTGGCGGCCGAATGGCAGCCGTTTGTCGTTGCCTTTGCACGACGCTGAGATAAGCAGCGCGGCTGTCTCCCGGGTCTTTGTTCGTGACGCTTAGGTGGGCTGACTCGGGACGTGTGGTCAGTCTCTCCGCGAGCTTCGACTTCAGGAGCGCTGCCGCCTCCCGAGACAGGGCGTGGTTCTCGACCAGAATGCCGCGCATGGCGCACGCGACGGCAACGGCATCCCCGTAGGCTGCGTCGCCAAAGACCCGGACGGCCTTCCAGCCATGGCGCTCTGCGGCTGCGGCCGTCTCCTCGGCGGCCACCCATGTGAGGGCACCCTGAAGACGGATGCTGGTGCCCGTGTCGAGCAGCGCCGAACCGTCGGCGAGGTCGATCCAGAGGCAGTCTCGCACGGGGTCGACGCGCACCCGCGCGACGTTCCCGATCGCCTCGACGTCGAGCCATCCCCCGCCTTGCCAAGATCGGAGAGCGGCCGCTCGGCGGTCTCCCGGCGTTCGTCTTCCCTCGCTCGCTTGGGCGGGTTCGAGGCGGCGTGCGGCGATCTCGCGCGCTGGCCGCTCAAGCCCTTTCCGCTCTGCCTCTGCATCAGCACATTCTTCGGCCGCAGCCTGCCAAGCACGGCGGCGGCGCCGATGCTGCGCAAGGTCCGCGATGGCAGGTGTGAGCGTGCCGGTCCGCTTCGTGGCTACTGCGTTCCACCGCGGCAACTCCGGCTCCGGAGAAGGAAGACCGCGATCGGCATTCGGCCGAGCGTCGCCCATGTATGCGATTCCGTGCGTGCGGCAGAAGGTGGTCAGCCGTTCTGCAATCAGTTCGCGCACAACTCGCCCTTCTCGTTCACGAAACCAGTCGCTCCAAGCACGCTCCTTTTTGCGAGCGAATTCATTTCCGTCGATCCGCCGAAGCGTACCGATGGCGTGAACATTCACGTTACGGCCGCCGTCGCTGGCCGCCGTGTCGTGAACGTCGATCTGAAGTACCATTCCCGCGGCCTGGAAGGGTTGGTAGACATGCCGAACCGCAGCCGCCCAGAGATCCCGAGGGATTGCCCGCGGCATCGAGAAATCGACGACGCGGGCCTCCTGCGCGTCGAGCCGCTTCTCGGCTGCGGCTGCGCGGTTCCACAGCGCACCAGGATTAAGGCACCAGTCGGGTACGCCGTCGGGTGCGAGAACAACGGTCGGCATCGCATGCTCGGTGGCCTTACGTGAGAAATCGAACCGACGCCCGGCGTGGTCGATCGCGATACAGCAAGCCTGGTAGGCTGAGCGCTTTGCGGCTGAATGCCTCTCGGATCGCGACACGATGCCGAGCTGCACGCGGAAAAAATCGGACATCGGCCAACTCCGCCGGCGGATTTGGGGAGACCGCCAGCCATTCTTCGAGCCACATCGCGCAGCGATGTATAGGCGAGCCTCTTCCCCGGTTTCGCGGGCCCGTGTCATCGATCATGACTGGAGTTGGTGCCGGGGCAAATCGCCGGCCATCATCAGCCCGGACGCCAAAACACGGAAGGGATGATGATGGTCCAGGAAGTTGCGAGCAGGCTGGAGGTGGCCCGCCTGAAGGAACGCGCCGCGCGTGCGAAAGTCGCCAGGCTGCGGCGCGCGGTCGACGGCGTGAACCGCCGTCTCGCAAACCAAAGGAAGTACGTCCTCGGCGCTGCCCTCATGGCCTTAGCCGAATCCGGCAAGGCGGAGTCGATGGTCACCGGATTTCGCCGCTGGCTAAACCGATACGTTTCCCGACATCAGGACCGCATCGCGCTCGCCGGAACACCGTTCGACCTCTCGGCTAACGGAGGCGACGATGCGACGTCCTGAACAGTCCCTCGTGCCGTCGCAGGTCTCGAAGCCAGGACGCCGGAGGCGACGTTTTGGTGCAAGCGTCCAGGTTCGGATGCATCGAGCACGGAAGCGTAGCCGTCGGGCGGGTCGTGATGCCGACGGACCCTGGGTTCTTCTCGCCATCGCCGCGGCAGTCATGGGCGATACACTGGCGCGATCCGTTCTCGGGATTGCCGCCACTGCGGTCGCGCGTCCACAGAACTTGTCTTCGACGGCGTCTTCCCCGGTGCTCTCCATCGAACGGAGGGGCGTTTCCCCCGAACGGTATCAGGCAGCGCGAACGGTTGCCGCCGACACGGGTCTCGCGCGTTTCGAGCGGGCCCGGATCGACTACCTGCCGCCCCTCAGTATCGGGGACGCGGGCCTCGCTCGCGCGCTCGACTACCTCATCCGCAACAATGGCGGCCGTCACGGCCCGGTGACGGAAGCGCGGTGACGGACCGTCGACGCTGCCTCGCTGCCGCTGGCCATCTACCTCCGCCACACCGACGACCGCTCGGCATGGCGGTCTCTCCAGCCCGAACTCCAGACATGCACGGTAACGGGCGCGCGGCCCGTCATGCGGGAGGACCGAGACCTCGGTCGCGAGAAGTTGGTCAAGCTCGTCGAGTTGTCACGGGTCTGGGCGGCACGCGGGACACTCCTGCTGCTCGACGGCCCCGACAGCGGCGACCCGGCCCCGGCGCCCGAACTGGGTTCCAAACGGCGAGCTCGAGCCGACCGGCGGTCCAGGTCGGCGCTGACGGGCATCGGCGCATCAGCTTCGGCCGACGTGAAGGTCTCCAAAGATAGGGCGGGGAAGCGCTCCGCGTCGGGGTCGGGGCGGTAGTCGCCGTTGGCGTACCGTTGTAGCTGCTCATGCGCCTGCATCATCGCCGCGCTGACAGCAGTGGTAATTCGCTCCCGGCTTTCGTCATCGACGAGGAGTCCTCGTTTCTCGAGGAAGGCGTCCACGATCGGTTTGTATCGTTTGGTTCGGATCACTTCGTACATGCGCTTGCCCACGGGGGTCTCGTGCCCGGACATCCTAACCTTTTCAGGTTTCAGGAACGCATAGTCCGTGACCAGCCGCACGCCCCAATCCTGGTCCCCCGGGTTCTCCTCGTGACGGGCTACGGTGTCCCTGTAGATTTCACCGGCAATGGCGACCGCCTGCTTCTGGGAGAACGAGCGGACGCCGACGCGAAGGTTCTTCCAGCGAGCCTCGACGTCGGCTGCTACACGGCTGAATGCGACCTTGGCCTCGGCGGGGTCGCGCGTCCGCAGGCTGACCCGATACTCGCGCTTGCCGAGTTGGTCGACGAGCACGGCTGGGACGCGCTTCCGGTACCAAAATATTCCCGAGTCGGGGTGCATCCAGGGTGAGGCCATTCGCAAGCCCATGTGTACCGCCGTTGTGCACCAGTGCGGCGGTTACAAACCCCTGAATCACAGGACATGGCTTGTCTGTAGGGCTTTGAGGATCGGCTGGCGGAGAAGAAGGGATTCGAACCCTCGATACGGTTTCCCGTATACGCCCTTAGCAGGGGCGCGCCTTCGACCACTCGGCCACCTCTCCAATCGGGGCGTCTAAAGGAGTCGGAGGGATGTTTCAAGTCCGTTGAGACGGATCGCCGACCGGAAGAGGGATTCTTCTCGATCTCCGCGTCCTTGGGCAGGCTTTGGGGACAGGATGCGACGCCGCGCCGTCGGCTCGTCGTCCCGCCCCGACGGCCGGTTCCACATGGGCTCGCCCGGCGGGACGCGGATTTCGACCGTCGCCGGAGAGGCGTCGCGGCGGGCCGGCTCAGCCCTTGTCCTCCGGCAATGGCGGGCCACGGAAGGCGTCCAGCCGTTCGGGGGCGGGAAGGGCGACGGGAGCGCCGGTTTCGGCCGAGCGGTAGATCGCCTCCATCAGGCGGTGGTCCTGAACCCCCTCCTCGCCGGGCGTGCGGGGCGTGCGGTCGTCGAGGATGCAGGTCGCCATGTGGTCGATCTCGGCTGCGAACTGGTTGTTCGCCTCGAGCTTCACCGCGGTCTCCGCCGTCGCATCGCCGTCGCGCTCTGCGATCGTCAGGCGCTGGCCGGTGTAGGAATAGGCGTTCGGCATGTCGACGCTCGCCCGCTCGAAGTTGAGCCGCTGGTGCTTGTCGTCCCGCGCGCCGTAGCTCGTCAGGCACTGGGCGATGAAGCCGGAGGGGAAGCGAAGCCGAAAGGCCACGGTTTCCTCCACCTCGGCATAGCGCGGGTCGTCCGGCGGCGAATGGAGGAGGGCGGAAACCTCGACGGGCTCTTCACCGGTGAGAAAACGGGCGGTGTTGAGGCAGTAGAGGCCGATGTCGGGCAGCGATCCGCCGCCCGACAGGGCGCGCTTGTGCCGCCACTGCTCCGCGCCGTTGTCCGCCACGGTCTGGACATTGGTCGCGCTCATCGCGACCAGCCGGCCGAAGCGCTTTTCGCGCACCCAGTCCATCAGCTGGCGGTTGTATATCTCGTACTGGATCCGATAGGCGATCATCAGTTTCACCTTCGCGGCCGCGCAGGTCGCGACCATCGCCTCGGCATCTTCGACGCTCGTCGCCATCGGCTTCTCGCAGAGGACGTGCTTGCCCGCCTTGGCCGCGCGCTCCGTGAACTCGCGATGCAGCGCGTTCGGCAGAACGACGTACACGACCTGCACGGCTTCATTGTCGGCGATGGCGTCGAAGCTCTCGTAGTCGTAGCAGGCGGCGGGATCGATGCCGTATTGGCTCGCCACGGTCCTCAACTTGCCCGGAGATCCCGACACGAGCGCCGTCACCTTCGCCTTCTTCGACTGCGCGAAGGCGGGAAGAAGCTCTTCGAGACTGAGACGACCAAGCCCGACGATGGCGAACCCGACGCGCTCGTCCGGCGACAAGGGCGCGGGCGGCGGCGCCGAAGGCGTGTCGGCGGGCGACCGCCAGGGGTCGAAGACGACGCGGCCCTCCTCCACGCGCCCGCGATCGACGGGGCTCGGCGGCGGAAGGTCTGCCGCGGACGCGGCGCGCGACCCGAACAGGAGCCCCGCGGCGCCGAAGCCGCCGAATTTGAGGAGATCGCGTCGCTGGAGCTCCGCACCCGTGGTGGCCGGTGGTTCGTTCGAGATCGTGTCGGTCATGGCGCCATCCCTTGCCTGGAGACGGAGTGAACGCGCGAAGCGCGGAAAAGGCAGCGGCAGACTGTATGCCCGGCTTTGGAACGGGGGCCCCGTCCCAAGTCTTATCGGGGCATCGGAACGCAGGAGGACGGCGATGTCGAGGACGGACGAGCGGACAAAGCGGGGCGAAGCAGGAGCACCGGGGGCGGCGGCCGAGGACCGGGACGAGGCCGTCATCGCCGAGGAGTTCGGCGGCTTGGACAACGATCTCGTGGACATGACGACGCTGTCCAGGTCGCCCGCCGACCGGGAGGACGATGGCCTCGGCCCGGCCGACGAGGACGAGGACGAGCCGGGACTGCCGGACGGCGGCGCGAGCGGGACGGATCGCGCCGGCGACGACGTGGACGAAACGAGCGCCGGCGGACTTCGCTTTCCGGACGAGGCGCCGACGAGGCGATGAGGCGCGCCAATGCGTCGCGCCACCGCGCCGACGGGAAAACCGGAGGCGCGGGGGCGCCGATCTTGTATAGCGTCGATCGACCGACGATCGTCCGGACGAACCGCTGAGGCATGATGGCGAGCAAGGACACGAGCGACCCGATGGGCTTCCTGACCGGCGGCGGGGAGGCTGCGCGGATGATCCGCGAGAAGGACTGGTCGCGCCATCCTCTCGGGCCGCCCGACACCTGGCCCGACACCTTGCGCGTGTCGCTCGGTCTCGTTCTGAACTCCCCGGAATCCATGATTCTCGCCTGGGGACCCGACGATCTCCACTTCTTCTTCAACGACACCTATTTCCCGCTCCTCGGGCCTCGCCTCGCCTGGGCGATGGGGGAGCGGTTCGACGTCGTCTGGGCCGACGGTTGGTCGCAGGCCAAGCCGATCATCGACGAAGCCATGGCGGGGCGCTCCCGGCGTTTCGTCGACCTGCCGTGGAAGCTCGCCACCGATCGCGGCGTCGCCGACACGTGGTTCACCTTTTCCTATTCGCGCATCGTGGAGGCCGACGGGCGGCTGGCCGGGCTCTTCATCCTCACCAACGAGACGACGCAGAGCGTTCTCGCGGCCGCGGCCCTCAAGACCAATGTGGAACGGCAGGATTTTCTTCTGGCGCTCGAACGCGAGCTCCGGTCTCTGAAGGAGCCGTCCGAGATCGTCCTCGCCGCCGCCGAGGCTTTGGGTCGCCAGCTCCGCGTGCATCAGGTGTCCTATTCCGACATCGACGAGGAGATGAAGCACGCGGTCACGGAATACGAGTGGAACGACGGCCGGATGGCGAGCACGGTCGGCGTTCATCGGATGGAGGATTACGGCGCCGAATTCGCCGCCGATCTGCGCGCCGGCCAGATCATCGCGATCGACGACGTCGCGAGCGATCCGCGCACCGCCGATCCGAGCGCGCTCGCGATCTTCGCCGAAATCCAGCTCGCCGCCTTCATCACCGTGCCGATCACGAAGAACGGCAGGCTCGTCGCGGCGTTCGGCATCCATTCGCGGGACGCCCGAAACTGGACGCCCGCCGAGATCGGCCTTGCCGAGGACGTCGCCGACCGCGCCTGGACGACGATCGCGCGGGCGCGCGTCGACGCGGCGCTGCGCGAGAGCGAATCGCGCCTGAGGTTCCTCGACGAGCTGGGGCGGGCGACCGCGAGCCTCCTCGATGCCGACGAGGTGCTGGCGACGACGACGCGCATGGTGGCCGAGCAGATGGGCGTGTCCAACTGCGCCTATGCCGACATGGACGAGGACGAGGACGGCTTCACGATCCGCGGCGACTTTGCCGCGGGGGGCTCGTCCAGCATCGTCGGCCGATACCGGCTGTCGGATTTCGGCCGCCTCGCCGTGGAGCGGCTTTCCGCGGGCTTGCCGCTGATCATCGACGACAATCTCGCCGAACTCGAGCCGGCGGAGGCCGCGACCTTCCAGGCGATCGGCATCGCGGCGACGATCTGCATGCCGCTCGTCAAGGACGGCCGGCTGACGGCGCTGATGGCGATCCACGATCGCGTGCCGCATGTCTGGACGGGGCCCGAGCTGGCCTTGATCCGCGAGGTGACCGACCGGTCCTGGGCGCATGTCGAGCGGGCCCGGACCGCGGCGGAACTGAAGGCGTCGGCGGACGCTCTCGGGGCCCTCAACGCCACGCTCGAGGAGCGTGTCCAGGAGCGGACCGGCGAACTCATGGCGATCGAGGAGACGCTGCGCCAATCGCAGAAGATGGAGGCGGTGGGGCAGCTGACCGGCGGGCTCGCGCACGATTTCAACAATCTCCTGGCCGGCATCCAGGGCAGCCTGGAACTGACGCGCAGCCGGATCGAGGACGGCCGGGCCGGGGAGGTGGGGCGCTACATCAACGGCGCGCTGGAGGCGACCAAGCGTGCGGCGGCTCTGACGCATCGTCTGCTCGCCTTCTCGCGTCGCCAGACGCTGGCGCCCAAGCCGACGGACGTGAACCGCCTCGTCATCGAGATGGAAGACCTCGTCCGTCGCACCGTCGGACCGGCGATCGAAGTCCATACGATCGTCAACAGCGGGCTCTGGCCGGTGCTCGTCGATCCGAACCAGCTGGAAAACGCCCTCCTCAATCTCTGCATCAACGCCCGCGACGCCATGCCGGACGGCGGACGCCTCATCGTGGAGACGGGCAACCGCCAGATCGACGCCACATCCGCCGCCCGCCTCGACCTGCCGCCGGGCGCCTATGTGGTGCTCTCGGTCTCCGACAACGGAACGGGAATGGCGCCCGACGTGCTCGCCAAGGCCTTCGATCCCTTTTTCACGACCAAGCCGATCGGCGTCGGGACCGGGCTCGGCCTGTCCATGATCTACGGCTTCGCCCAGCAGTCCGGCGGGCAGGTGCGCATCGATTCCGCGCCGGGCCAGGGGACCAGCGTCTCCATCCACCTGCCGCGACATCATGCAGGGGAAGCGGTGGAGGAGGCGGCGGCCGCGGTGGCCGATGTCCCGAAGGCCAAGGCGAACGAGACCATTCTCGTCATCGACGACGAGGCGCTCGTGCGCATGCTGGTGGTCGATGTCGTGGAGGACCTCGGCTACACGGCCATCGAGGCCGGGGACGGGCCGCAGGGCATGGCGATCCTGCGCTCCGAGCGGCCGCTCGATCTCCTCATCACCGATGTCGGACTGCCCAACGGGATGAACGGGCGGCAGGTCGCCGATGCCGCGCGGGAGCTGCGCCCGAACCTCAAGGTGCTGTTCGTCACCGGCTATGCCGAAAACGCCGTCCTCGGCCATGGCCATCTCGCGCCGGGCATGCAGGTGGTGACCAAGCCCTTCGCGGTCGACGATCTCGCGCGTCGCATCAGCGCCTTGCTCGCGGAGACATGAGGGCCGGCGACATCGGTCCGGGAGGCCGGCGGCGGGAGATCGCGGACGGGCGGGCCCCGCGCCGGGACATGGGCGCCGAGACGTTCGGGCCGAGACATCCGCGCCGAGACATCCGCGCCGAGACATCCGGGCGGTGATATCAGGGTCGGGACATCCGGGCTGGGATCCCCGTCAGGCCGCACGCTTGAGGGCGAAGCTCTCGCCGTCCTCGGTGGACGCCTGCCCCATCCGCCGCAACGCCAGGAGCACGTCGCCGACGGCCGGTCTCACGTGTCGCGCGGGCCGGAACCTCGCCGCGATGCCGGCCGCATCGAGCGGCACGCCGGCGGCGGCGAGCGCCGCCATGACGACGACCGTCTGCTCCAGCTCGTTCTTCGGGAAGAGCGCCTTTCGCGCCTGCGCCGTCGCGGCCACCGCGCCGGCGGGATCGCTCACCATCTGCCGGGCGCGCTCGACCTCGGTGCCGAAGCGCGGGATCTGATAGGCCGGCCGCAGCCAGGCCACGAGCCCGCGCTTTTCCTCGCGCGCCCGTTCGCGGTTGAGCGCGAGGAGCCGCGCGAGAATGTCCGCCTCGGCGAGATCGGCCGGCCAACCGTAGGCGGCCGCGACCTCGGCATCGAGCCGGTCGTGAAGCTCCTGGAGGATGAGGACGAGCCCGTCGTCGAAGACTTTGCGATCCTTCGCGCCGAGAGCGGACGGCTTGGATCCGGCGCGAAGGCGGTCGAGCACATTGTAGAGGCCGGTCAAGGTGAGGTGCTCGTGCAGGGCGAGGACCCGCTTGCGATGGCCGTCGATCTCCTCGGCAAGCGCGCGGACGAGGTGTTTGCGCGCGTCCGGGACGACGGGATGCGGAAAGGGATCGAAGCAGCGAGTCTTGGAGTAGCGGGGGTCGTTGCCGATGCCGAGCCATCCGCCGGCGCGAAGAGCCCAAATCGTATGGATGCGAGACGACAGGACGCCCAGATCGAAGGCGTCGTCGCTCGCCACCACCACCAGCATGTTGTCCGGCAGGATCGTCCCGTCGAGGAACTGGAAGACGCGATGCTTGGCGGTCTCGACCGTCGCGATGTAGCGGTGGAGGCCGGCCAGGGCCGGCCGGAGTTCCCGGCGCGGTTCGCCGAAAATCCACCAGTTGTCGCGGTAGCTTCGACGGTTGTTGGCGTCTCGCCCCATGGGCGTCTCCACGCCGCCGACGATGGCGACCTTCTCCTTCACCTCGAGGCGGACGCGCTGGTAGACCTCGGGAAAGCGCCGGCGGACATCGTCGATCGTCAGCCCGAAGAGATCGATGGCCAGGACGCCGCGCGGGCGTGCCGCGAGATCGCGCCCGTTCCGGTAGGGCCGGATGTGGTCGCCAAGGCCCGGATGCCGGCGCAGGCCGAGGGCGAACGCTTCCCTCTGCGTCACGATGAAGCCCGCGCCGTGAAGCTTCATGCCGGGCGAGCAGACCCCCGCGTTCGCCCTCAAAGCGGGGGCCTTGGTGACGTCCACGCCGACCGTCAGATCCGCGTTCACCCGCCCGCGCATCTCCTTCAGCGCGATCATCGGCGCATCCGTCTCGATGTTCTCCTCCGAGGCGATCTCGCCGACGACGCCCTCGAGCGAGCCCGCTTCCGCGACCGTCATCGCAATGCGGACGGCCGCGCTGTCGCGCGCCTGCCGGGTCCAGGGATGATCGGGGACTGCCATGACGATCGACAGCGGACGCCGCGCGCCGAGATGGCGCTCCGTGACGCGGCGCTGGAAGACCTGGCTGATCGAGTTGGTCGTGACGAAACCGAAGCGGCGCAGGATGGAGCCCCTGGCAAGGAGGATGTCGGCGGCGCGGCCCCACCAGTACATGACGAGATCGGCGCTCTCGTTCACCGCCGGATGGGCCGCACGAAGGGCTCTGGCCTTTTCCGGCGACAGGCGCGCGCGAAGGTCCTTGCCGCCGATGAAGGGCGGATTGCCGACGATGAAGTGGGCTTGCGGCCAGTCCGGACGCCGCGGGTTGGGATAGGGATCGTCGGCGCAGGGCGCGTCGGCTGCGAGCACGGCGTCCATGACCTGGATGTTGTGGAAGGCCCGCAGGATCGGCTCACCGGGCACGCCGCCCTTGGAGCGCATGTGCCATTGGAGATGTCCGATCCAGAGCACGAGCTCGGCGATGGCGGCGGCGCGCGGATTCAGCTCGAGCCCGAGGAACTGGTGCGGATCCACCGAATGTCCGGCAAGGCCCGTCAGCGCCTCCTGTCCGCCGAGATCGACGATGGCCTCCAAGACCTCGTCCTCCAGCTTCTTCATCAGAAGAAGCGCGATGTAGAGGAAGTTGCCGGTGCCGCAGGCGGGGTCGAGAACGCGGGTCTCGCGGAGCTTGTCGTGAAACCCCTGCACGGTCGCGATCGCATCCGCGTTGCGGCCGGCCGATTTCTGACGCTCGACGGTGGAGAGGACTTCCGCCCACTCGGCTCTCAGGGGATCGATCACGGTCGCCACGACGAGGCGCTCGACATAGCGGCCGGGCGTGTAATGGGCGCCGAGACGCCGCCGCTCGGTCGGCTCCAGCGCCTGTTCCAGGAGCGTGCCGAAGATCGCCGGCTCGACCTCCCGCCAGTTCCGGTCGGCGGCGGCGACGAGTTCGCCGATCGCCTGGCGCGACAGGGGCAAGGCGACGCGGCTCCGGAAGAACTCGCCGTTGAAGCGCTTGACCTTCTGCTGGATCGAGGCGGTGAACGTTCCCTTGTCCATCGCCGCCCAGAGGTCTCCCAGCATGGCGGGAAAGATCTCCGGCCGGCGCTCGCAGTCGCGCAGGAGCTGGGTGAAAGCGTGCTTGGGCAGGAGGTCGACATCGCCGGCGAACATCGTGAAGAGGAGCCGCATCAGGAACATGGCGACCTCCTCGGCGGGATGGCCGTCCTGTTCCAGCGTCTTCGACACCGCCGCGAGGCGCGAGGCGATGTCGCGCGTCACCTCGGCGCGATGGCGGGCGGGATCGAGCGCCGTCGGATCGGTCCAGATGAGACGCAGGCGCTCGCGGACGGCGGGGTCGCGCAGCTCCTCCAGGTAGATGCGGAACGAGCGGCGGTCGGGAAACTGATCGTAGGCTTTGCCGTCCCTGCGAAAGTTCGCATAGACTTCGATGCAGTGGCCGACGTCGCAGACGAGCACGAAGGGCGGCGGCTCGTGGTCCGGCGGCAGGAGGCGCACATAGCCTTCCGCCTGGTTGCGCGCGTTGAGCATCAGCGCGTCCCAGCCGCGATGCGCGCCGCGTCGGCCGAGCCGCCCGGCCTCGGTGCCCTTTTCCGGCACCTCGTCGAGCTTCTTTTCCCCGAAGAAGCGCGATTGCTTCGCCTCAAGCACGAAGCTTCCGCGCTTGTAGAGATCGATCCGCCGGCGGGAGGCGCTGCCGTCGCGCGCCAGTTCGCGCACGGCGCGCTCGAAGACGTAGTCGTTGGTCTCGGTGGAGGCGCTCGCGGGGTCTGGTCGCGGCAGATCGAGGTCCGCGCAGAACTCGCCGAGAAACAGACCGTAATTGGCGCGCTCCTGACCGCCTTCGCGCCCCTGCCACCGCGTGATGAACGCCTCGACCGCAGACGACATGAGATCGCTCCTCCGAATCAACCACAGGTAGTTGACATCAGATTTACAACCTGTGGGCGATAACGCCAGTCGTCGGCTCGGGAAACGTTTGGGATTCTTGATGCGACCGCCGTCCCTTCAAGGATCGGCGCCTCAAGGTCCGCCGCCGTCCCCGGTGTCAGTCGGCGCCGGCGTCGCCGGATCGGCCGAGAGGCACGTGGATCGTGCATCGCAGCCCGTCCGGCGCATAGGCCGTCAGCAACCGGCCGCCGAGTTCGTGCTCGATGCTGGTGCGGATCAGCCGCGATCCGAAACCCGATCCCGTCGGCGGCGCGGCGATGGCCCGGCCATATTCGGACCAGTCGATCTGCAGGATCGGGCCGGCGGGAGTCTCCTGCAATCCCCAGGCGATCTCCAGCCGTCCGCCCGGCGCCGAGAGGCCGCCGTGCTTGGCGGCATTGGTGGCGAGTTCGTGGAAGACCATGCCGAGCGACAGGGCGTGACGGGCGGGGAGATCGACGTCGCTGCCGGACAGGCGGACCTGACCGCTCGAATACGGGTTCAGTTCGGCGTCGAGCATCTCGCGCAGGCTGGCCGTCTCCCAGCCGCCGCGCGTCAGCGCGTTGTGCGTCGCCGAGAGCGCCATGATGCGGGCTTCGAAGTTGGCGTGGAACTGCTCCAGCGACGTCGCGCGCTTGGCCGTCTGGCGGGAGATCGACTGGACCGTCGAGAGCGTGTTCTTCACGCGGTGGTTGAGTTCGTCGATGAGCAGCCTCTGACGCCGCTCGCTGCCTTCGAGTTCGAGAAAGGCGTTTCGCCGGTCCGTGACGTCGAGAACGATGCCGACCATGCGGGTGGCGTCGGCATGACGGGAGGCGGCGACCCGGCCCCGGGCATTCACCCAGCGCTGCGTCCGCGCGAGCGGATACTCGACGTCGTAGTCCTCGCCCGTCGCGATGGCATGCGCCATCTGCCGCTCGCGCTCGGCGCGGCTGTCCGGCGCGATCCGCGTGAGGGCTTCCGAATAGGTCAGCGCGTCGTCGGCGCCGAGCCCGAAGATCGCCTTGCCCTTCGGCGAGATGAAGAGGACGCGCGATCGCAGGTCGAGCTCCCAGTAGCCGACGCCACCGGCATCGAGCGCGGCGAGGATGTTGCTGCGCTGGTCGTAGAGGCTCGCCATCATGGCGAGGAACAGAATGATGACGGTGAGCGTCGCGATGCCGATCGCCAGCGCCGTCGGCGGCGCCCCGTGGAGGGCGACGGGGCGGTCGGCGATGAGGGTGAGCTTCAGGGCGGCCATGGCCGTGTAGTGCATGCCGACGACGGCGAGGCCGAGGATGACGGCGGCCAGCGCCTGCATGCGCGCCGAGCGCTCGCGCCGCGCGGCGAAGAGGGCGGCCGTCGACGCGGTGACGGCGATCGCGAGCGAGAGCACGACGAGCCCGACATCGTAGCCGAAGGACATGGCGCTTTCGAGCGCGGCCATGCCGACATAGTGCATCGTGCAGATCCCGGCGCCCATGGCCGTTCCCGCCAGAACGATCTGCTTGGGCCGCACGGTCTCGGACGCGACGAAGAAGAAGGCGCCGGCCGTCGAGCCGATCGCGAGCACGAGCGAAGCGATCGTCAGCATCGGATCGTAGCTGACGCTCGAGCCGGGATCGAAGCCCAGCATGGCGACGAAGTGCATCGACCAGATGCTCATGCCCATGGCGAGCGCAGCCGTGGCGAGCCAGACGAGCCGCGGCCGCCCGATGTTTTCCGACACGCGCCGAAACAGGTCGAGCGCCGTCCAGGATCCAAGGACGGCGATCACGATCGACAGGACGATGAAGAGCAGATGATGTGAGCTGTGCTGCATTCCGGATCGCCGCGCTGTCGAATGTCGTTCCTGCGCTGCGATTTCGTCTAAGTCAAACCGACGATGTGTCCGTTCGTCTCAAGTGGAAGGACGGCGCTCCACCGTCCCGCGAAGAATCGAAAAAGCGAACACGCCGAGATAGAGATAGGCGATCAGCTCGAAGAACTCTTCGATCTCGCTGTAATAGATAAGGCTCTCAAGAGCTTCCGCCGCAACGAGAAGTCCGACGATGGGAAGGCTTGGCCAGATCCAGCGGATATTGGACAGACGCGATGCGTCGAACCAGTCGATCGGGCGCAGAACGAGGGCGAGCACACCAAGCACCGACGCCGACGCGACGATCGTTTCCTTCCACCCCGAGGTGAGGCAGGCGCCATCCCCGCTGAAGGCGCTTCCGCAGCGCGGGATCTCGCGCGTCAGCGCGAAGATGCAGACATAGGCCGCGACGAGGCAGAACAGCGCGCGCGATCCGGCCGAGCGCAGGAAGGCGGCGGCGAAGATGCCGGCGATGCCCAGAAGCAGCGCGGCCTGCAGAACCTCCACCGGACCGTCCTCGATGAAGAAGGACCGCGTCGGCTCGTAGCGGTCGACCAGCATTCCGAGCGCGACCGCCCCGGCAAGGGCGAGGGCCACCGCGGCCAGCCACGGGACCACCTTCGGCGCCGGACTGCCCGCCCAGCTGCGCGGCCTGCCCTGCCATGCGGCATCCTCTTCGGCATTGTTCGGGCGTGGCGGGCAATGCAGCATGGCTAAAGGGTCCTACGACGATCGTCGAACCTTTAGAGGACGCACACCGTGCCGCAAGTAAGGCGAACCCGGAAATGCCAAGTCCTGCCTCACGATCTCGTTGTTCCGTCACGCTTTTCGTCGAGGCGCGGCGGATGCCAGTTCCGGAGTGGCAGGGCCTCGTCCGCCGAGGCGGACGGTGAGCGGGAGGATCGAATCAGGACAGAAGTCCGCGTTTTGCCAGGTTCCGCATCAGGTCGCCAGCGCCCATCGTCCATCCTTCGACGGCGTCCGTCGGCCGCACGCGGTTGACGAGCACGCCGAGCGACGGCGTTTCGATGGAGACGATGTCGCCGGTCCTGTGGGTGAAGCCTCGTCCCGCTTCGCCGCGATCCTCGACCGGGGCGAACATCGTGCCGAGATAGAGGACGAGCCCGTCGGGATAGGGGTGATGCGCGTTGACGGCCTGCGCCATGATGTCGGCGGGATCGCGGCTGATCTCGCGCATGGACGACCGACCGGTCAACGTGAAACCCTCCGGGCCCTCGACCGTCAGGGACAGGTCCAGCGCGCGGACGTCGTCGAGCGTGAAATGCGCGTCGAAGAGGCGGATGAAGGGGCCGATGGCGGCGGCGGCGTTGTTGTCCTTGGCTTTGCCGAGGAGGAGCGCGGAGCGCCCCTCGACATCCCGGAGGTTCACGTCGTTGCCGAGCGTCGCGCCGACGATCCGGCCCTTCGAGGAGCCGACGAGCACGACCTCCGGCTCCGGATTGTTCCAGGTGGAGGCGGGATGAACGCCGATGTCCGCCCCGGTGCCGACGGAGGAGAGGGGCTGCCCCTTGGTGAAGATCTCCGCGTCGGGTCCGATGCCGACTTCGAGATACTGGCTCCACGCGCCCGCTTCGATCAGCGCGGCCTTGAGGGCTGCGGCCTCCGCCGAGCCCGGCTTCAGGCGGCGCAGATCCTGTCCGACGAGATCGAGCACCGTTCCGCGCACGCTCGCGGCGGCATCGGCGTCGCCGCGAATGCGCTCCTCGATCACGCGCTCCAGCATGGAGGCGACGAAGGTGACGCCGGCCGCCTTCAACGCCTGGAGATCGACCGGTGAGAGGAGCCAAGGCCGGCTCGGATCGCGCGCGTCGGGATTGGTGTTGGCGAGGAGGTCCTCGAGCGGACCCAGGTCCTCGCCGGCGGCGGCCTTCGCCGCCGCGGCGGGGTCCTCCGCCTCGCAGAGATCGCGGATCGTGGCGAAGGTCCGGGACAGGTCGAGGACGCGCCCGGCCTCGATCCGGACCACGGACGGCCCGCCGGCATCCGGGCGGAACACGCGTCCGACCAGCGTCGCCCTGTTGTCCCCGGCCAGGGTCATCGTCGCTGCGTGCCGCTCGATGGCGATCATGTCTGGTCTCCCGCTCCGTTCGCCCGCTTCGTCGGCTCCCGACGTCGAAGCGCCTCGACGCCGGAGGGGCCGCGGCGTGGCGGATCCTCTCAACGGCGCAAAATGCTACGCACCGCATATAGAAGCTGCGGTCCTGGCGGGATAGGGGTCGGCGCGATCCCTCGAAATCCGAGCCGGGGGATCTATTCTATCGTCGAGGACGGCGGCATCCCAGACCAAGCCCGCCGCCGCCATTCGGGAGAACCGTTTCCATGAGCCTGTCCGGCATCTTCGCCGAGGTCGTCGCGCTGATCGGCGCGGGGGCGATCAAAGTCCGCCATCGCAAGGACGCCATCCGTGCGCCGGCCTACGGCACCGCGCCCTCCATTCCTGAAGCGCGTCCGCAGGGCGCCGTCCCGACGCTGAAGATGCCGACCGCTCGGGGCTGGGAGGTGGGCCACAAGCCGACGCCCGCGCCGGGCCTCAAGGTCAACGCCTTCGCGATCGGCCTCAAGCATCCCCGCTGGATCGAAGTCCTGCCGAACGGCGACGTCTTGGTGGCCGAGGCGATCGGTCTCGCCGGACCGATCAAGTCGGCGTTCGATCTGGCGATGGTCTCGACGATGAAGCGGGCGGCGGCCGTCGGAACGAGCCCGAACCGGCTGATCCTCCTGCGCGACACCGATGGCGACGGCACCGCCGAGACGCGCCACACCTATCTGGAAAACCTCAACCAGCCCTTCGGCATGACGGTCGTGGGCGAAACGCTCTATGTCGGCAACACCGACGGCGTCGTCGCCTTCCCCTTCAAGGAGGGCGAGACGAAGATCACCGCGCCCGCGCGCCGGATCTCCACCTATCAGCCGGGCGGCCATTGGACGCGCAGCATCAAGAAGAGCGCCGACGGCAGCAAGCTCTATGTCGGCGTCGGGTCGCTCTCCAACATCGGGGAAAGCGGCATGACGGTCGAGGAAGGCCGCGCGGCGATCTACGAGATCGACGTCGCGACCGGCGTGAGCCGCATCTTCGCCTCGGGTCTGCGAAATCCCGTGGGACTGGCGATCCAGCCGGACACGGGGCAACTCTGGACGGTGGTCAACGAGCGCGACGGACTCGGCGACGAGACCCCGCCGGACTACCTGACCTCGGTGCAGGAGGGTGGCTTCTACGGCTGGCCCTACTGCTACTGGGGCCGGACGGTCGACGACCGCGTGCCGCAGGATGCGAGCCTCGTCGCCCGCGCGATCCAGCCCGATTATGCGCTCGGCGGGCACACCGCCTCGCTCGGTCTCTGCTGGTTGCCGGCCGGCACGCTGAACGGCTTCGGCGAGGGCATGGTGATCGGCCAGCACGGCTCCTGGAACCGCTCCAAGCTCAGCGGCTACAAGGTCGCCTTCGTGCCCTTCGAGAACGGCCGGCCCTCGGGTCCGCCGCGCGACATCCTCACCGGCTTCCTCGCCCCCGACGAAAAGGTCTCCTACGGCCGGCCGGTCGGCGTGACGCTGGGCGCCGACGGCTCGCTGCTCGTGGCGGACGATGTGGGCGACGTCATCTGGCGCGTCTCGAACGCCTGATCCGGGCGTCGTGTCGGCAACACCGGACCGGCATCCCGACCGGGATGTCGGCGCGGCGGCTCAGACGAGACCGAGTTGGAGCAGATCCTTGAGCTGCACGAGGCCGGCAACCTTTCCGGCCTCGTCGGTGACGAAGACCGCGGAGATGCGGTGCGCGTCACAGAGCGCCAGGGCGTCGACCGCGAGCCGGTCGGCGCCGATCTTGCGGGGATGGCGCGACATGATGTCGGCCGCGGTCTTGTCGAAGATCGTGCGGTCGGTCATCGCGCGGCGCAGATCCCCGTCCGTGACGACGCCCGTGAAGGTCTCGCCCTCGTAGACCGCGGTGATGCCGCGCTGGCCCTGGCTGATCGCGGAGATCACCTCCGGCATCGGGCTGTCGACCGAGACGCTCGGCACGTCGCGAAGGTTCGGCCGCCGGTCCAGCACCTCGAACAGGCGGAGCAGCTGCGCGCCGAGCTTGCCCGCGGGATGGAACTTGGCGAAATCGTCGCGCCGGAAGTCGCGGGCGACGATGAGGACGGCCGCCAAGGCATCGCCGAGGACGAGGCTCATCGTCGTCGAGGTCATCGGGGCGAGCGACAGCGGGCACGCCTCCGTGGCATCCGGCATGAGGAGGATCGCATCGGCATTGCGCCCGAGCGCCGATTGCGGCCGGGCCGTCATGGCGACGAGCGTCACGTGGAAGCGGCGGCAATACTCGATGATCGCCTGCAGTTCCGTGCTCTCGCCGGAATTGGAAATGGCGATCACGAGGTCGTCCATTCCGACCATGCCGAGATCGCCATGCGCAGCCTCGGCTGCATGGACGAAGAAGGCGGGCGTTCCGGTCGAGGCGAGGGTGGCCGCGATCTTCTGTCCGACATGGCCGGACTTGCCGATGCCGGTGACGATCACCCGGCCCCGGCAGCGCCGCACGCGCTCGACGACGTCGACGAAGCGCTCGTCGATGGAGCCGGCCAGCGCCTGGAGGCCGGCGATCTCGGTCGCGATCGTCTGCCGCGCGGTCGCGATGGCGTCCGCGGGCGAGGCGGGTTCGACGGGTAACGTGTCCGGCATGGCGAAGACCTCGAAAAGGTTGGGCGCGGCTGCGAGTGCAAGCCGGGGTCCCCGATGCTGCGGCGCGACCGGGCGACCCGTCCTGCGCCGCTTAAGACCGGAAAGGGTCAGCCCTTGGCGATGGCATCGATGCGCGTCAGGGTCCGGAGGAATTCCGGCATCCATTCGAGCGGCAGCATGTTCGGCCCGTCGCTCGGGGCATGGTCCGGATCGTCATGGGCCTCGACGAAGACCGAGGCGACGCCGACCGCGACGGCGGCGCGGGCGAGCGGCAGTGCGAAGCGGCGGTCGCCCCCCGAGCTCGTGCCCTGGCCGCCCGGCTGCTGCACCGAATGCGTCGCGTCGAAGACCACGGGATAGCCGGTCTCGGCCATGATCGGCAGGGCCCTGAAATCCGTGACGAGCGTGTTGTAGCCGAACGAGGCACCCCGTTCGCATAGCATGATGCGTTCGTTCCCGGACTGCGCGACCTTGGCGGCGACGTTCGCCATGTCCCAGGGCGCGAGGAACTGGCCCTTCTTGATGTTGATCGAACGGCCCGTCTTGGCGGCGGCGACGAGAAGGTCGGTCTGTCGGCTGAGAAAGGCCGGGATCTGCAGGATGTCGACGGCCTCGCCCGCGGCGACCGCCTGGGGGATGTCATGGATGTCGGTGAGCACGGGACAGCCGAAGCGTTCGCGCACGTCCGACAGGATTCGAAGACCCTCGTCGAGCCCGACGCCCCGCCGGCCCGCGAGGGACGTGCGGTTGGCCTTGTCGTAGGAAGCCTTGAAGACGAAGGGGACATCGGCGGCCGCGGCCATGGCGGTCAGAGCCTGCGCCATGCGCAAGGCGTGGTCGCGACTCTCGATCTGGCAGGGACCGGAGATGAGGACGAAGGGCAGGTCGTTGCCGAAGGCGATGCCGCCGACGTCGAAACGGCGGGCGGCGGCGGGTGCGGGAGCTTGATAGGACATCGGCGCGGCCTTTCCATGCGCGGTACGACCGCGGGGCGCGAAGGGCGCCGGCGGCATCGCCGCGTCGCCCCGGACTAAGGGTCCGCGTCTTCTAGGACCGCGGGCGACGGGAAGGCAAGCCGGAGCGCGTTTACCAGCGCGGGCCGTTGATTCGGCCCTTCGCTTGTGACGCCGCCAAGTCTTCGTTAAATCTCCGTTTAGGCGGGTCCTCGCGTATCGGGACGGACCGCTGCGGACGGTCGTTGGAATGAAGCGAAAAGTTGTCGGTATCGCCCTGTTCTGTCTTCTCCTGCTGGTCGCGATCTTCGCCGGCTACTGGGACATGCTGAACACCGAGAAGGTTCGACTGGCCCGCGAGACGACCGGGCAGGCGACCGACAGCGTCGCGGCGCTCGTCGACCCGGCCGGGCCGTCGGGCGCGCAGAAGCCGGCGGATGGCGCGACGACAGCGGACGCCGGCGCCGAAGGGGCCGCGTCGACCGAAGCCGCTTCCGGCGCCGCGACATCCGGGAGCGCCGGTCCGGACCGCGCCGCCGCGCCGGAGGCGCCGAGCTTCGATATCCTTCGCGTCGAACCGGACGGCTCGACCGTCATGGCCGGCAAGGCGCCGGCCGGCTCCACCGTTCGCCTCGTCGACGGAACGACGACCCTCGGCCAGGAGACCGCCGGCCCGGCCGGCGATTTCGCCATCGTCCTCGACAAGCCTCTCGCCGTCGGCGAGCATCAGATCCGCATCGAAGCCGCGGGAGGAAGCGGTCCCGCCGTGACCTCGCGCGAGACCGCGATCGTCAGCGTTCCCCAGCGCGGACGGGAGAACGAGCTTCTGGCGCTGGTGGAAACGCCGGATGCGCCGAGCCGGCTGATCAGCGTTCCGACGCCCGGCGTCGTCGCGGCCCGCGAGGGTGGCGAAGCGATGACGGCCGCCGGAACATCCGCGGCGGCGACCGGCGCCGACGGTGCCCTTCCATCAAGCGCCTCCGGCGAAGAAGCCCGTCAGACGACGGACGCCGCCCCGGCGGATGGCTTGCCCGAAACCGGCCCTGCATTGACGCAGACGGCGACGGCGACGGCGACCGATCCGACGCGCGCGGCCGCGGCCCCGGTGGTCGGGCCCGTGGCGGGCAACGGAACGGCTCCCGCGCCCGCCGGAGAAACGAGCGCAGCGCCTCCCGCCGCTTCGACCTCCCCTTATGCCGGTTCTGCTACGACATCCGCGCCGGCCGTGACATCGCCGACGCCCGCGACCGCCGGCACGGCGCCGGGGATCCTCGCCGTCGAAGCCGTGGAGATCGAGGATCGCACGATCTACGTCGCGGGCCGCAAGCCCCTCGGTCATTCGGTCCGCATCTACGTCGACAACGTCTTCCTCGGCGAGGACGCCAACCGCGGGGGCGACCGCTTTCTCGTGACGAGTTCCGCCGATGTCCTGGCGGGCGAACATCTGGTGCGCGCGGACCAGTTGGCGGCGGACGGCACGGTGCTCGCGCGCGTCGAGGTTCCGTTCCTGAAGCCGGAGGGACGCGCGATGTCGGCCATCGCCGGAGCGCCCGGCGCTGGAGCGACCGGCGAAGCCGGCGCCGGAAACGTCGACGCGCGCGGCGAGGCGGTTTCCCGTCCCGCCTCGAACGCGACCGCCCCTGCCGGATCGACGCCGTCGCCGTCTTCGATCGCCTCGGCGGACGCGCCCGCCAACGATCCTTTGGATGATCGCGCCTCGCCATCGGGGTCCCCGCAGCCGGCAACCGCCGCCCCGTCGCCCGGCGAAACGCCCGCAGCGCCGCCTGAAACGGTGAAGACACCCGTGCCCCGGTCGACGGGGGGATCGCTCGAGGGCACAGCGCCGGACGCCGCACCGCCGACCATCGCCGATCCCGCGCCGGATGTGGCGGGTTCGGCTCCCGCAACGGCTCCGGACGGCGAGCCGTCGGGCCTGTCGGCCGCTGGCCCGGCATCGGTTCGACCCGCGCCGGACGAGCCGTCCGCCGGAACCCGCGACGCCGCGACGACGCCGAGCGGGACTGAGGCTGCGAGGTCTCCCGACTTGGCGGCGGCGGCGGACGCGTCGTCCGTCGCCGGCGGAGCCTCCTCTGCCGACGTCGCAACGGAACGGCAGGCGCCGCTCGAGGCCGCCGGAGCCCGCGTCATCATCCGGCGCGGCGACACGCTCTGGCGCATCTCGCGCGACACCTACGGGCGCGGTGCGCGCTACACGACGATCTATCTCGCCAATGGCGATCAGATCCGCGACCCGAACCGCATCTATCCCGGCCAGGTCTTCCGCATGCCGGAGGACCGCGTCGAAGACGCCTCCGCCCCGAATTGACCGGCACACGGAGACGACGGCGCGAAACGCCGGCGGCAGGACGCCCCGGCCTCTCGTCGACCATGCGGCGTGAAGACGCCGCGGCGAGGGGGCTTTCCCGAAGACCCGGAAGAACTTAGAACGCTTCGAAACCGCGGCGTCCCGTCGAGCATGACGCGGCCGGTCTTCGCCGCGCCTCTCGTTCGAACGGTTTTCCCTTGTCCACGACCACCTCGAAGACGGTTTCCGCCGATGGCGGGCAGACCCTGTCGACGCTTCGCAACCTCTGGCCCTATATGTGGCCGGCCGGCCGGCCGGATCTGCGCGCCCGCGTCGTCTGGGCGACGTTCTTCCTGGTGCTCGCCAAGCTCCTGACCGTCGGCATTCCCTATTTCTACAAATGGGCGACCGATGCCCTGGACGGCACGAACAGCGCGCTGACGGTCCTGCCGCTCGTTCTGACGGGAGCGATCACGCTGGTGATCGCCTACAACGTCGCGCGTATCCTGTCCGTCGCCTTGAACCAGCTGCGCGACGCGCTCTTCGCGAGCGTCGGGCAGCATGCGGTCCGCCGTCTCGCCTTCCGCACCTTCAACCACATGCACGCGCTCTCGCTGCGCTTCCACCTGGAGCGCCGCACGGGGGGGCTCAGCCGGATCATCGAGCGCGGCACGAAGGGGATCGAGACGATCGTCCGCTTCACGATCCTCAACAGCATACCGACCGTTCTGGAATTCGCTCTGACGGCGGCGATCTTCGGCTTCGCCTACGGCCTCTCCTACCTCGTCGTCATCGCCGTGACGGTTGGCGTCTATTCCTGGTTCACGATCAAGGCGAGCGACTGGCGTATCGGCATCCGGCGCGAGATGAACGATTCCGACACCGAGGCCAACACCAAGGCGATCGATTCCCTCCTCAACTTCGAGACCGTGAAGTATTTCGGCAACGAGGCGATGGAGGCCGAGCGCTTCGATCGCTCGATGGCCCGCTACGAGAAGGCGGCGACGCAGACCTGGACGTCGCTCGGCTGGCTGAACTTCGGCCAGGGCGTGATCTTCTCCATCGGCATGGGCGTCACCATGGTCATGTCGGCGCGCGAGGTGCAGGCGGGAACGCAGACCCTCGGCGACTTCGTCTTCATCAACGCCATGCTGATGCAGCTTTCGATCCCGCTGAACTTCATCGGCTTCATCTATCGCGAGATTCGCCAGGGCCTGACGGACATCGAGGAGATGTTCGGGCTCCTCGAGGTCGAGGAGGAGGTCCGGGACCGACCGGGCGCGGTGAGCCTTCGCGTCACCGAGGGCGCCATCCGCTTCGAGGACGTGCGCTTCAGCTACGATCCCGCCCGGGAGATCCTGAAGGGCATCTCCTTCGAGGTGCCGCCCGGCAAGTCGGTGGCGATCGTCGGCCCGTCCGGCGCCGGCAAGTCGACGATTTCGAGGCTGCTCTTCCGGTTCTACGACGTCTCGGCCGGCCGCATCCTCATCGACGGTCAGGACATCGCGACGGTCACGCAGGCGAGCGTGCGCGCAGCGATCGGCATCGTGCCGCAGGACACCGTCCTCTTCAACGACACGATTGCCTACAACGTGCGTTACGGCCGGATCGACGCCAGCGACGAGGAGATGCGCCGGGCGGCCGAACTCGCGCAGATCGCCGGCTTCATCGACATCCTGCCGGACGGCTTCGCCACCATGGTCGGCGAGCGCGGATTGAAGCTGTCCGGCGGCGAGAAGCAGCGCGTCGCCATCGCCCGCACGATCCTGAAGGCACCGCCGATCCTGATCCTCGACGAGGCGACCTCGGCGCTGGACACGCACACCGAGCAGGAGATCCAGTCGGCCCTCGACCTCGTCTCGAAGGAGCGCACGACGCTGACGATCGCGCATCGCCTGTCGACCATCATCGATGCCGACGAGATCATCGTCCTTCGCGCGGGGCAGATCGTGGAGCGCGGAACGCATCGCGAACTGCTTGAGGAAAGCGGTCTCTATGCCGAGATGTGGCGCATGCAGCGCGAGGCGACGGAGGCGGAAGAAACGCTGCGCCGCGCTCGCGCGGCCGATGAACTCGGTGTGATCGAGCGGCGGCGGACCGATCCCGTGGCCTGAACGGGCTGATTTCGCCTGTCCTGCCGTTCGCAAACCCGCTAAGACCGCCCCTTGACGCGCCGGTGTGCGAAGACCGGCGCCGGGCACCGAGAGACGAGGCACGCATTTTCTCATGGACGTCATCCAGTCGATCAGAAACGTCTTCGTCCCGATCCACCGGGCCGGCTATCCGTTCATCGCAGCCTTCGTCGCCGCCGCCGTCCTGCTCGGCCTCCTCTGGCAGCCGCTCTTCTGGATCGGCCTGATCCTCGCCGTCTGGTGCACCTATTTCTTCCGCGATCCCGAGCGCGTGACGCCGATTTCAGAACAGGTCGTGGTGAGTCCCGCGGACGGGCACGTCTCGCTGGTCGGGCACGTCGTGCCGCCGCCGGAGCTGGAGCTCGGCATCGAGCCGATGCTGCGGATCTCGGTCTTCATGAACGTCTTCGACTGCCACGTGAACCGCGCCCCGATGCGGGGCAGGATCGCGCGCATCGCCTATCGTGAGGGGCAGTTCCAGAATGCCGAGCTCGACAAGGCGAGCGAGGTGAACGAGCGCAATTCCGTGGTGATCGAGACGCCGCAGGGCGAGATCGGCGTCGTGCAGATCGCGGGCCTCGTCGCCCGGCGCATCATCTGCTGGTCCGCCACCGGCGATCGCCTGGAGGCGGGCGAGCGCTTCGGCCTCATCCGCTTCGGCTCGCGCCTCGACGTGTACCTGCCCGGCGATGCGCGTCCGCGCGTCGCGGAGGGTCAGATCGCAACGGCCGGCGAAACGGTGATCGCGGAGTTCGGAAGCACCGCTTCCGCCTGGCCGTTCCGCCGCGACTGAACCGGAAAGGGCCGCCATGACCTCGCCGTATCCGCCGATCGACACCGACGAGGACGCGAACGGAGCCGTGCCGGAGCCCGCCGTCCGGCGGCGGATCCCCTTCCGCCACATCGTGCCGAACCTCATCACCATCCTCTCCATCTGCGCGGGGATGACGGGCATGCGTCTCGCCTTCGAAGGGCGCTTCGAGCTGGCCGTGGGCATGGTGATCGGCGCGGCGCTCCTCGATGGGATCGACGGACGCATCGCGCGCCTCCTGAAGGGTCAGAGTCGTTTCGGCGCGGAGATGGATTCGCTCGCCGACATCGTGAACTTCGGCGTCGTGCCCGGCATGGTGCTCTACGCCTACACGCTGCGCGAGGCGGGCTCGGCCGGCTGGATCGCGGCGCTGCTCTTCGCGGCGACCTGCGCCCTTCGCCTTGCGCGCTTCAACACGATGCTGGACGGGCCGAAGCGGCCGGAATGGCAGAGCGCGTTCTTCACCGGCGTCCCGGCTCCGGCGGGCGCGGGCCTCGCCATGCTGCCGCTCTACCTGTCCTTCACGGGCGTCGATCTCGGCTCGCCGAAGGCGACGGCGCTCGTCTCGGCCGCCTATCTCCTCCTGATCGGCTTCCTCATGGCCAGCCGCATTCCCACCTGGTCCGGCAAGACGATCGGCGTCCAGATCAGCCGCGACTACGTCATTCCGGTGATCCTCGTTCTCGTCCTCTACGTCGTCCTCCTCGTCAGCTTCCTGTGGCAGACGCTGAGCGCGACCGCGATCGCCTATTTCGTCGGGATGATCTTTTCCGTTCGGTCCTTCCGCCGACAGGCGCGGGCCGACCGGGAGGCGGCGCAGATCCTGTAGGGAGCGACGACATGGCGAAGCAGTTTGCCGATCTCGATGCGGTGCGCAGCGCCTTCATCGCTCGCCAGAAGATCTTCTTCACCGCATCCGCGGCCGGCGACAGCCACGTCAACGTCTCGCCTCGCTCGACCGAGCACCTGCACCTTCTCGGTGCCAACGAGGTCGCCTATCTCGATCTCACGGGAAGCGGCAGCGAAACGGCCGCCCATGTGAAGGCCGGCGGCCGCCTGACCATCATGGTCTGCGCCGTCGAGGGACCGCCGCTGATCCTCCGGCTCTACGGACGCGGGCGGATCGCCTTTCGCTGCGAACCTGGCTACGACGCCTTCCTCGCGCGGTTCTATCCCGCCGGCGAACCGCTCGGCGCCCGCCAGATCGTCTTCCTCGACATCGCCCTCGTCCAGACGTCCTGCGGCTACGCCGTCCCCCTCTTCGAGCACGTGGGCGAGCGCGACGTCCTCGAGCGCTGGGCGGAGGCGAAGGGCGAGGAGGGTCTCGTCACCTATCGCGAGGCGACGAATCTCGAAAGCATCGACGGGCTGCCGACGGGCATGCCGGTGGCGTGAGGCCGGGAGGCGACGCCATCGACGGGCGCGCCGGTCCACAAGGCCTCACGTCCCGGGTGCTCACAGCCACTTGCGGCGGTCATCGCCGATAGGCGCGCCGACGGAGAAGACGACCGCGGGTCACTCCGGCATGCGGTAGGTCGTGAACCGGTTTTCGCGGACGTCGAAGATCCGGCCCGTCTCGGTGCAATCGGGTAGAGCAAGGGGCAGGATTCGGGCCGCGACCTCGGCGGGCGTCGGCAGCGATGCCGGGTCTTCGCCCGGCATGGCGAGCGCCCGCATGGCTGTCCGCGTCGCGCCGGGATTGACGCAATTGACGCGCAGCGGCGAGTTCATCGTCTCGTTGGCCCAGGACCGCGCCAACGCCTCCTCCGCCGCCTTGGTCGCGGCATAGAGGCCCCAGAAGGCCTTGGCGGAATGGGCGGCCCCGGAGGACAGGATGATGGCGCGCCCGGCATCGGACCGGCGCAGCAGCGGGTCGGTCGAGCGGATCAGGCGCCATGTGGCGGTGACGTTGAGCGTCATCGTCTTCTCGAAGGTCTTCGCCTCGATATGGCCGATCGGCGCGAGCACGCCGAGCGCGCCCGCATTGGCGACGAGCACGTCGAGCCGGCCCCAGCGCTCCGCGATCGCTCCGCCGAGGCGGTCGATGCCGGCCATGTCCGTCAGGTCGAGCGGCACCAGCGTCGTCGCGCCGCCGGCGGCCTTTATCTCGTCGTCAAGCTCCTCGAGCCCGCCGACGGTGCGCGCGACCGCGATCACATGCGCGCCATCGGCAGCCAGAAGCTTGGCGAGGCTGTAGCCGATGCCGCGCGATGCGCCCGTCACGAGGGCGACCCGCCCGTCCAGTCTTCCCATGATGCCACTCCCGAAAGCGCGAGGTCGTCTCCGTCGTCCGCGGACGGAGATCCTTCGTTCACACGGAGGACTCGATAGAACGATGCGCGGGGAAAGGCGAGAACCCGGCCGTGCGAACGGCCGGGAAAAGCGCGGGGATCAGCCGGCGCCGCCGAGCAGCGACAGCTGGCGCACGTTGGTGTCGGAGCCCTCGAGATCGGTCAGCGAGGTCGGATAGTCGCCGGTGAAGCAGGCATCGCAGAACTGCGGCTGCAGGGGATTGCGGGACGGCTCCTTCACGGCGCGGTAGAGCCCGTCGATCGACAGGAAGGCAAGGCTGTCGACCTTGATGAAATCCGCCATTTCCTCGACCGACATGCGGGAGGCCAGGAGCTTGGCCTTTTCCGGCGTGTCGACGCCGTAGAAGCAGCTGGAGCGCGTCGGCGGCGAGGCGATGCGCATGTGGACCTCGCTTGCGCCGGCATCGCGGACCATCTGGACGATCTTCTGCGAGGTGGTGCCGCGCACGATCGAATCGTCGACCAGGACGACGCGTCGGCCTTCGAGGATCGCGCGATTGGCGTTGTGCTTCAGTTTCACGCCCATATGGCGGATCGAATCCGTGGGCTGGATGAAGGTGCGTCCGACATAGTGGTTGCGGATGATGCCGAGTTCGAACGGCAGCCCGGCCTCCTGCGCGTAGCCGATCGCGGCGGGGACGCCGGAATCGGGCACCGGCACGACGATATCCGCCGCCTCCTGGCTCTCGCGGGCGAGTTCGGCCCCGATGCGCTTGCGGATCTCGTAGACGTTCCGGCCCTCGATGTTGGAATCGGGACGGGCGAAATAGACGTATTCGAAGATGCAGAAGCGCGGACGGCGCGCCTGGAAGGGGAAGATCGACTCGATCCCGCTTTCCGTGATGATGACCATCTCGCCCGGCGCGATGTCGCGCACGAAGGTGGCGCCGATGATGTCGAGGGCGCAGGTCTCCGATGCGAGGATCGGCGAGCCCTCGAGATCGCCGAGCACCAAGGGCCGAATGCCGAGGGGATCGCGCACGCCCACCATCTTCTTCGGCGACAGACCGACGAGGGAAAAGGCGCCTTCGAGCCGCGAAAGGGCGTCGATCAGCTTGTCGGTGAACATGCGTGCAGCGCTCGTCGCCACGAGATGAAGGATCGTCTCGGTGTCCGACGTGGAGGAGAAGATCGAGCCGCGCCGCTGCAGTTCCCGCTGCACCGTCATGGCATTGGTGATGTTGCCGTTGTGTGCGACGGCGAAACCGCCGACGGACAGCTCGGCGAAGAACGGCTGCACGTTGCGCAGCCCGCCGCCGCCGCTCGTGGAATAGCGGGTGTGACCGATCGCGGCGGTTCCCGGCAGCCGCTCCAGGACGGATTGCTTGGTGAAGGTGTCGCCGATATGCCCGGAATGGCGCTCGACGTGGAACTGCGTCCCGTCGAAGGAGACGATGCCCGCCGCCTCTTGTCCGCGATGCTGCAAGGCGTGCAGCCCCAGCGTCACGAAGGGTGCGGCATCGGCGCGGTTGAAGATGCCGAACACGCCGCATTCCTCATGCAGCGTGTCGTCGTCAGGATCGCCGAAAGGGGTCTCGCCCATGATGTCACTCGCCATCCGCCGGTCTGCCGGCATCTCTTGCGTGCAGTTTCCGAGCCGGACCCATCGAACGAACCCGAAAGCGCGAAAGCCCGAGCGGACCGCATGAGGTCTGCACGAGGCCTGGACGTTCGACGATGGTACCGCCTGCGGTTCCTATATAGACGTCGTCGGAGCGTTTCGCGACGCACAAACTGCGTTCGAAACGGATTGTTGTCGAAAGCCTGGCTGATCGACCGTGGGACGGATCAGTTGGCCGGCGCCTCGTCCGGTGCTTCGCTGCCGCCTTCGACCGGCGCGGCGCCCTCGATGGCCCCTTCGATCGTCGTTGGTTCGGCCGCCGGCTGCCGGTCCAGCTTCTCGCGGATCTGCTCGGGGAGAAGCTCCTCGGGTCGTTCGGGCACCGCCGCGACGAGGCGGGCGCCGAGGTCGTCGAGGAAGGGCTTGGAGCGGGCTTCCGCGATCCAGGTCGGCTGATTGTCCGGCGCGAGCCAATTGAAGAAGAGCATGGCGACGACGACGAGGGCGAGACCGCGCGCCGCGCCGAAGATGAAGCCGAGAGTGCGGTCGAGCGCTCCGATGCGGCTGTCGATGATGAAATCGGCGATCCGCAGGGTGATGAAGGACACGATGATCAGCGTCACGAAGAAGATCGCGAGCCCCGCAATGCCCATCGCGACCGTTTCGCTGTCGACATATTGCTGCACATAGGGCGTCAGCTGCTTGTAGAAGAAAAAGGCCGCCGCAGCCGCCGCCAGCCAGGACAGGACCGACAGGACCTCGCGCGAGAAGCCGCGCACCATCGCGAGCAGCGCAGAGACCAGCATGATGCCGACGAGAATGGCATCGAGCAGTGTGACCGTCATGACTTCCACCTCTGTGGCCGAGAACACCGCGCGGCGCCGATCCCCGCGGGATCGGCCGTGCGGACCGTGACCTCGCCGTCCCGTGCGCCCGCCGGCTCAGGCATCCTCTCGAGGACGACCGGCAGCGACCCGCGCGACGAGATGGGGAAGGCTGTCGATTTCGTGCATCGACGCGCCCCGGCCCTTCGGAAGGTCGGCGCTGAGGGACGGGAGAACGGCCTGTGCAAACCCAAGCTTCTCCGCCTCCTTCAGCCGCTGGGCGGCATGCGCCACCGGCCGAACGGCGCCGGACAGGCTGATCTCGCCGAAATAAACGCAATCGGTGGGGAGGGCAAGTCCGGACAGGGAGGAGACGAGGGCCGCCGCGACCGCCAGATCGGCCGCGGGCTCGGAGATGCGAAAGCCGCCGGCGACGTTGAGATAGACGTCGTGCTGCCCGAGGCGCACCCCGCAATGGGCCTCCAGGACGGCGAGCACCATGGCGAGGCGCGGCCCGTCCCAGCCCAGCACCGAACGCCGCGGCGTGCCAAGCGTCGACGGCGCGACGAGCGCCTGGATCTCGACGAGGACCGGCCGCGTGCCTTCGATGCCCGCGAAGACGGCCGCGCCCGGCGCCTTGGCGTTGCGCTCGCCGAGAAAGAGTTCCGACGGGTTCTGAACCTCGCGCAGGCCCGTGTCGCCCATCTCGAAGACGCCGATCTCGTCGGTCGGCCCGAAGCGGTTCTTCACCGTCCGCAGGATGCGGAAGTGATGGCCGCCTTCGCCTTCGAAGTAGAGCACGGCATCGACCATGTGCTCGACCACGCGCGGTCCCGCGATCTGCCCGTCCTTGGTCACATGGCCGACAAGGATCACGGCCGCGCCGCTGGATTTGGCGTATTTCACCAGCGCCTGGACGCCGGTGCGCACCTGCGTGACCGTGCCCGGCGCCGATTCGGCCATGTCGGACCAGAGCGTCTGGATGGAATCGATGATGACGAGATCCGGTCGCTTGTCGTCCTGCAGCGTGGCGAGAATGTCCTCGACATTGGTCTCGGCCATCAGGAGCACGTCGGTGTCGGCGGCCTTGAGGCGCTGGGCCCGCAGCCGCACCTGCGCGACGGCCTCCTCGCCGGACACGTAGACGACGCGGTTGCCCCGCCGGCTGAGCCCGGCGGCCGCCTGCATCAGGAGCGTCGACTTGCCGATGCCGGGATCGCCGCCGATGAGGATCGCCGAGCCGCGGACAATGCCGCCGCCGGCCGCGCGGTCGAGCTCGCCGATGCCCGTCAGGATGCGCGGCGCCTCCTCCATCTCGCCGGACAGGGGCATGAGGGCCGCCACCCGTCCGCGACGGGCGCTCTGCCGGGGCCCGCCGCCGACGCCGCCGGCGACGGTCTCCTCGACGATCGTGTTCCACTCGCCGCAGGCTTCGCACTTGCCGTGCCAGCGATTGGTGACGGAGCCGCAGTTCTGGCAGATGAAGGTGGCTTTGGTCTTGGCCATGTCGACTTTCGGGGAGGACGCCCGACGTCCTTAGCAGAATCCCCGAAAAGAACAAAACGAATACGGATCTATTCGAACCGCTCCGGCAGGTAGGCTTCGTCGGCGAGATCGGTGAAGCGGGTGAACTCGGCCTGGAAGGCGAGGGGAACCGTGCCGGTCGGGCCGTGGCGCTGCTTGGCGACGATCACTTCGGCCTTGCCGCGCGCCTCGTTCATCTCCTGCTCCCAGGTGAGATGCTCGGGCGTGCCGTGCTTGGGTTCCTTGTTCGAGAGGTAGTATTCCTCGCGATAGACGAAGAGCACGACGTCGGCGTCCTGCTCGATCGAGCCGGATTCGCGCAGGTCGGACAGCTGGGGATGCTTGTCCTCGCGATTCTCGACCTGACGCGAGAGCTGCGAGAGCGCGATGATCGGGACGTTCAGTTCCTTGGCCAGAGCCTTGAGGCCCGTCGTGATCTCGGTGATCTCCTGGACGCGGTTCTGCGAGTTCTTGGACGAGCCCTGCATCAGCTGGATGTAGTCGATCATCATGACGTCGAGGCCGCGTTGTCGCTTGAGGCGGCGGGCGCGGGCGGCGAGCTGGGCGATCGAGATGCCGCCGGTCTGGTCGATGTAGAGCGGCAGGCGCTGCATCGTCTCCGAACAGGCGATGAGCTTCACCAGTTCGGTCTCGTTGATCGTGCCTCTGCGGATCTTGGAGGACGAGATTTCCGTCTGCTCCGACATGATGCGCGTCGCGAGCTGCTCGGCGGACATTTCGAGGCTGAAAAACCCGACGACGCCGCCGTTCTTGGCCGCGAACGTGCCGTCCGACTGGTCGGCAGGCTCGAAGGCGGCGGCGATGTTGAAGGCGAGGTTGGTGACGAGCGACGTCTTGCCCATGGCCGGACGGCCGGCGAGCACGATGAGATCGGACCGCTGGAGGCCGCCGAGCTGGCGATCGAGCGCGATGATGCCGGTGGAGATGCCGGACAGGCCGCCGTCCCTGTCCTTGGCGGCCGTGGCCATCTCGACGGCGAGCGTCACCGCATCCGTGAAGGCCTGGAAGCCGCCGTCGTAGCGGCCGGTCTCGGCCAGCTCGAAGAGCCGACGCTCGGCATCCTCGATCTGGGCCTTGGGCTCCATGTCGAGCGGTGCGTCGAAGGCGATGTTCACCATGTCCTCGCCGATCCGGATCAGCGAGCGGCGGATGGCGAGATCGTAGATCGCGCGGCCGTAATCGGAGGCGTTGATGACGGTCGTCGCTTCCGCCGCGAGGCGCGCGAGATATTGCGCGACGGTGATGTCGCCGACCTTCTCGTTGGCGGGAAGGAACGTCTTGATCGTGACCGGGGTCGCGATCTTGCCCATCCGGATCATCTCGGAGGCGCGCGCGAAGATGTCGCGGTGGAGGCTTTCCAGGAAATGGTCGGCTTTGAGGAAATCATGGACGACGTAATAGGCGTCGTTGTTGACGAGGATGGCGCCGAGCAGAGCCTGTTCGGCCTCGATATTGCCGGGAGCCTCGCGGTAGAGCGCGGCTTCCTCCTCGAACTTTCGCGCCGGTTCGGCCATGGTTCTGTCTTCCCGAATATCGAACGACGGATGAAGGGATGGTCCTACAGGCTTCCTTCGTCCCGGGACAGACTTGGGACTTGGCGCCCGCTCCGTCCACAGGGCGACCGACGGATCTGTGGAGCGACGCGAGGCGCGGCTTGACTCCGCCCGGCAGGGTCTCGGGAATCACTGGCCGTCGATCCGACGGGACGCGCGAACGAAAAGGAGCCCCGGCCGGGACCGGAGCTCCTCGCATGCACAGGATGGGCAGGCCCCGGCCTCACGCCGGAACCGCTCGTCCGCTGGATCAGGCCTCGGACTCGTCCGAAGCCTCGTCCTCGTCCTCGCCGCCATTGCCGGGGACGATCGGATCCTCGTCGATGCCGTAGATGGCCTCGGCCGAGGTGAGCGTCTCGCCGCGGGCCTGGCGCTCGGCCTCTTCGTGCGAACGGGCGATGTTCAGCGTGATCTGCAGCTCGACATCGGCATGCAGCTGGATCGCGACCGAGTGGACGCCGATCGCCTTGATCGGCTGGTTCAGCAGAACCTCGTTGCGGCCGACCTTGAAACCGTTCTCCTTGAGGATGTCGGAGACGTCGCGCGCCGACACCGAACCGTACATCTGGCCCGTCTCGCCGGCCGAGCGGACGACGGTGAAGCTCTGGCCCGCCAGCGTCTCTGCGACGGTGGAGGCCTCGTTCTTCTTCTGCTCGTTGCGCGCGATCAGCTCGCTCTTCTGCGATTCGAACTTCTTGCGATTGGCTTCCGAAGCGCGCAGGGCGCGGCCCGTCGGCAGGAGGAAGTTGCGCGCGAAGCCGTCCTTGACGCGGACGGTGTCGCCCATCTGGCCGAGGCGGGCGACGCGCTCGAGGAGGATGACGTCCATGGTGCTGGTCCTTTGAGGTTGAGGTGGCGGGTCAGGCGGATGCGGCCGGCTCGGCCGGTTTGCGCATCGTTTCGGAAAGCCCGAGGATCGTCGCGGCGATCAGCGGGAACGACAGGAAGACGATCGCCGTGTAGGCGGCGAAGAGAAGGAGCCCGCGACCGGGACGCGCCCGGATCCGGCGGTGGAAGCTCGCGAGCCCGACCAGGGTGAAGGCCGCCCCGAACGTGCCGGCGAAGACCGAGGCGATCGTGGAGGTCGCACCGGGGAAGAACGTGCCGAGGATCGCGGCGCCGAAGACCGCGACCGCGATGCGGGGAAGGCCGGCGGAGGCAGGGATGTCGTCGCGCGGGCGCGGGAGGCGGCCGGAGGCGCGCGCGATCAGCCCGGAAACATGGAGGCAGGCGACGAGGATGATGGTCAGCAGCGCCGGTTGCACGAAGGGCACGATCCGCACCATGAAGGCCGCGAGCGTTTGGATCTCGGCCTCGGAGGCCGGGTCCGTGCCGGTCGCGCCGAGCTGCGCCTTCAACGCCTCGCCGACGGCCGGGCCGATCTCGTTGACGTCGTAGCCGACCAGCCAGCCGACGAAGAGGCAGGCGGTGGTCGTGATGGCGGCGATGGCGAAGAGGATGCGCGAGAGCGGATACCAGTCGAGCGCTGGCGCCGCGGCCGGCACCGCCGCATCGGACATCGGGCCCGCGGCGGATGCGGCCGCGTGCGACGGTTGCGGGACGGTGGCGGCACTGGGCTCGCTTGGCCGGGCGAGCCCGGCGAGATGGCCGATGATCGCGGCCGGCAAGGCCATCGTGGCGAGCAGCATGAGGGCGCTCGACCATGTGCCGGTGAGGCCCGTGATCGCGAGCGCCGAGGCCGCCGCGGCGATGAAGCCGGCGACGCTGCCCCAGCCGAGGCTGGCGATGAAGATCGGAACGGGGGTCGCGAGCGACAGGACGACGGCGGTCGGCGACTGGAGGATCAGCCCGGCGAAGAGGAGCGCTGCGGCGGCGCCGGCGACGAGGCCGATGAGGATCGCTTGGGGCTTCATGATGTCTCGGTCGCTGTCCTGCGGCATTCGCAGTTAGGGGCTCGGCCCCAGCTCGGCGGGTGAAAAGGTCGGTCTCGGCTTCTTGCCGGAAGCGAGAGGGCGGCGCGCCGGATCCCGAAGGGAACCGGCGCGCCGCAGATATCGAACCGTCCGACGCGAAACATCGCGGCGGACGGCGCGCCTTACTTGATGACGTAGGGCAGGAGGCCGAGGAAGCGGGCGCGCTTGATCGCCTGGGCGAGGGCGCGCTGATTCTTCTGCGAAACCGCCGTGATGCGGGACGGAACGATCTTGCCGCGCTCGGAAATGTAGCGCTGCAGGAGACGGACGTCCTTGTAGTCGATCTTCGGCGAATCGCTCGCCGCGAACGGGTCGGACTTGCGGCGGCGATGGAACGGCCGGCGCACGGTCGAGGAGGAAGTGTCGCTCATCGGGGCTTACTCCGCGTCTGCAGGGCGGGGACGGCGCGGACGGTCGTCGTCGTCGCGACGCGGGCGATCGTCGCGATCACGGCGCGGGCGGTCGCCGCCGGGGCGGTCGCCGTCGCGGCGCGGACGATCGTCGCGCTTCTGCATCATGACGGACTGCGCGTCGTCGTGCTTCTCCACCTTGATGGTGATGTAGCGCAGGATGTCCTCGTTGAAGCGCATCTGGCGCTCCATTTCCTGAACGGCCGATGCGGGCGCATCGATGTTCATGAGGGTATAGTAGGCCTTCCGGTTCTTGCGGATCCGGTAGGTGAGGGTCTTCAGACCCCAGCTCTCGACCTTCCCGACATTGCCGCCATTGGCTTCGACCACGCCGCGATACTGCTCGACGAGTTGGTCGACCTGCTGGCCGCTGATGTCCTGGCGGGCGAGAAAGACATGCTCATAGAGAGCCATTGCTTTCGCCTTTCCTTTTGCATCGTCGCAACCTGCCCGAAACAGCGGCTAAGCCTCTGCGACTCTCCAAATGCACGGGGCACCGGCGGAAAGGCGCGTCTTCGAGAAACGGTCGAGAGCGGGGACACGGGACATCGGCATCGCTGCCGCTTGTGCGCCGCCGCCCAAGAGGACAGTTGCGCCGCAGTCCGTTCAGCCCCCGGCTGTTCGCCGGGCAGTGAGACGAGGGGTGCCATAGCGGCAAAGTCGGTGAAAGGCAAGGGCGCTCACGCCGGGCGACGCCCGCCCGCCCGGAGCGGCGAGGATCAGGCGCCGGCCGCGGCGCCCGAGACGAGCCGGCTGTCGTCGAGGCCGTCCTGCCGCAGCAGCCGGCGCAGCGCCGCGTCGGCGGGTTCCGGCATCCCGAGCAGCGATCCCTGGCCGTCGATCTCGCCGATGCCGCGCAGCGCCGCCAGCTGCTGGTCGGTCTCGATGCCTTCGGCGGTGAGCTTGCGGCCGAGCCGCCGGCAGATGGACAGGACGGCGGAGGCGATGGCGCTCGCGTCCTCGTCGCGCCCCACGCCCTCGATGATCGAGCCGTGCAGTTTCACGCGGTCGAAGGGAAGGGCCTGCAGCATGGCCAGTCCGCTGCCCGCAGCGCCGAAATCGTCCAGCGCGACGGTCAGTCCGCCCGCGCGGATCGCGTCGAGCGTCTGCCGGACCGCCGCCATGTCCTTCTCCAGCGGACTGCGCGTCATCTCGATCTCGATCTGCGCGGGGTCGAGCCCGGCGGTTCGCAGATAGTCGATCATCCGCTCCGCGATGCCCGGACGCGACAGCGTCGTCGGCGAGATGTTGACGGACAGGCAGGGCCGCGCGATGCCGGCGCTGTGGAAGGCGCCGATCTGCCGCACCGCGCAGCGCAGCGCCCAGAGGTCGACGAGAACGATCAGGCCCGCTTCCTCGGCGACCGGCAGGAAGACGCCCGGGCTCACCGACGTGCCCAGACGCTTGTTGTGCCAGCGCAGCAAGGTCTCCATGCGCACGATTCGGCCGGATGCGAGATCCACGGTCGGCTGGAAGAACAGCTCGAGGTCGTCATGCGCCAGCGCCAGCGCCAGTTCCGCCGCCAGGCGCCGCTGATCGCTGGTTTCCGACACCTGCGACGGGTCGTAGCAGACGAAGCCGTTCCGGCCGTTGCGCTTGACGCTGTAGAGCGCGACGTCGGCCGCGCGCTGCACTTCGAGACCCGTCGCCCCGTCGAGCGGCATCGACGCGACGCCGGCCGAGCAACCGATGGAGGCGACGATGCCGCCGAGATCGAACGGCTCGCCGATGATGGAGACGATCGCCTCCGCGATGTCGAGCGTCGTTCCTCGGGTGCCGTTGGAAACGATGACGGCGAATTCGTCGCCGCCGAGCCGGAACAGCTCTCCACGCCCGGCGACGACCTGTCTCAGACGTCTGGCGACCTCCTTCAGGAGGAGATCGCCGACGGGGTGGCCGTGATCGTCGTTCACGATCTTGAACCGGTCGAGATCGAGCGCGATGAGATGCGCCGGATAGGCCTCGGTGTCGCTCGCCTCGATGGCGGCCCAGCGGATCGCGAAGAGGCCGCGGTTGCCGAGGCCCGTCAGGGGATCGTGGCGCGCCAGATGCTCGATCTGCTGCTTGGCGTGCCGCAGCTTGGTGAAATCGGCGAGCGTGATGATCGAGGTGCCGCGCTCCTCCACGCTCGGCGCCACCGTCACCATGACGTGGCGGATGTCGGCACCCTCGTGGACCTCGGCGTCGAAGGTCGCGCTCCGTTCGATATGCTCGGCGAGCGAGCGTCGATCGGCAGGCACGAGCGTGCCGAACAGATCGATGTCGGGCGCCGCCGCGCCGAGCAGCGCGCTGGCCGCCGCGTTGGCGAAGATCACGCGACCCGAAGCGTCGAGCTTCACGATGCCGGTGGGCGCCGTTTCCGCGATCGTCCGGTAGTGCTCCTCGGACGCGCGCAGCGCCTCCAGTTCGATCATCCTCTCCGTCACGTCGAGATGGAGCGCCAGCGATCCGCGTCCGTTCGGCCGCTTGCGGGAGCGGCTTTCGACGTAGCGCCCCGACGGGCGATGCGCGGCCCGATACGGCGTTTCCCCGGCGACGATCCGCTCGAGATGGGCCCGCCAGTCGACGACGCCGTTGTCGCCCCGCTCGTAGCAGTGGTGCAGGATCGCTTCGCGCCGCAAGCCTCGGCGAAGAAACCCCGCCGGCGCCTCGATCATCTCCTCGGCGCGAGAATTGAAAAGCCGCACGACATCGCGGCCCTCGGCGTCGCGGTCGTAGAGGATGATACCCTGATCCGTCAGCGTCAGGATCTCGTCGAGCAGTTCGCGGTCCGACAGCTCGCCGAGGCCGGCGGTCTCGGCGTAATCCTCGGACCATTCCACGATGCGGAGCCGGTCGCGACAGGCCGTCGCCTCGATGCGCAGGCGCGTCAGGCCGACGTCGAGCGTCACGATCCCCGTCGACCCCGCGACGAGACGCAGGGCTTCGTTCCGCTCCTCGCGACCGCCACCGCCAAGACGTGCCAGCAAGAGGTCGACGAGGTCCTCCGCGTCGCCGGGCGCCCGGCCGAGATAGCGAAAGGCCGCCAGCCCGACATGTCGCAAGCTGCCGTCACTCGCGACGACGACCTGCGGACGATCGGAGCATGCCAGTTCGCCAAGCCAACCGCTTTGCGCCTCGTCGGTCATGAAGTTCCTTCGTCTGGCAGAATCGCCTCGGCCTCCCGGGCGCCGATCGATCTGGGTCCGGCTATCAGTCTAACGGCGACAAGGTTGCGCTCTTCTTAAGGAAGCACCTCGACTGCAAGCGGTCTCCCGTCTTGACACAACCTTGCCGATCCGCGTTCAAAGCCGACCATACAGGTTTCACCCGCGCGAGGCGCTCGGGAGAGATGAAGAGACTGCGGGAGCGACCATGACGCTGGCACTGATCTTTCCTGGCCAGGGCAGCCAGAGCGTGGGGATGGGCAAGGCCCTCCACGACGCCTTCGCCGAGAGCCGACGGGTTTTCGAAGAGGTCGACGAAGCGCTGGGGGAGGCGCTGTCGAGTGTGATCTTCGAGGGTCCGGAGGACCGTCTGACCCTGACGGCGAACGCCCAGCCCGCTCTCCTGGCGGTCTCGATGGCCGCTTTGCGGGCGATGGAAGCGCGCGGTTTCGACCTGAAGAGCCGCGCGGCCTTCGTCGCGGGGCACTCGCTCGGCGAGTATTCCGCGCTGGCGGCGGCGGGCGCGCTGGAGATCGGCGACGCCGCCCGCCTCCTGCGCATCCGGGGCGATGCGATGCAGGCGGCGGTGCCGCCCGGCAAGGGCGCCATGGCCGCGATCCTCGGCCTCGATCACGATGCGGTCGCCGCCGTCACGGCGGAGGCGAGCGAAGGTGGGAGCCTCTGCCAGCCCGCCAACGACAATGGCGGCGGTCAGATCGTCATTTCCGGCGACGCGGACGCCGTCGAGCGCGCCATGGCGCTGGCGACGGCGCGGGGCGCCAAGCGAGCGATCGCGCTGAGCGTATCGGCGCCCTTCCATTCCGCGCTGATGGCGCCGGCCGCCGAGCGGATGCAGGAGGCCCTGGCCTCCGCCGCCATCCGCCGACCCGCCGTGCCGCTCATCGCCAACGTGCTGGCGAGGCCGGTCGAGGAGCCGGACGAGATCCGCCGGCTTCTCGTCGAGCAGGTCACCGGGCAGGTCCGCTGGCGCGAGTCGATGGAGTTCCTGGCGGCGGCCGGCGTCGACGAGCTCTATGAGGTCGGCAGCGGCAAGGTTCTGGCCGGCCTCGCCAAGCGGATCGACAAGTCCCTGAACGCCCGGTCGATCGGCGCGCCCGCCGATATCGACGCGGTGCTGCCGTCCTCCAGCTGATCCTGTTCAACGCGCAGCCGACCGGGAGACGGTCGGCATCCGGCCCTTGCGGCCGCGTTTCCGGAGATATCCCATGTTCGATCTGACCGGCCGCAAGGCCCTCGTCACCGGCGCATCCGGTGGCATCGGCGAGGCCATTGCCCGCGCCCTCCATCGCAGCGGCGCGACCGTCGGCCTGCACGGCACGCGGCGCGAGAAGCTGGACGCCCTGGCGAGCGAGCTCGGCGAGCGCGCAGCCGTCTTTCCCGCCGACCTTTCCAGCCGCGACGACCAGAAGGCGCTGGCCGAGGCTGCGGAAAAGGCGCTGGATGGCGTCGACATCCTCGTCAACAATGCCGGAATCACCAAGGACGGCCTCTTCGTCCGCATGTCCGACGAGGATTGGGACAAGGTCATCGAGATCGACCTCACGGCGGCCTTCCGCCTGACGCGCGGACTGACCCACGCCATGATGCGCCGCAGGTTCGGCCGCATCATCAACATCACCTCCATCGTCGGCGTCACCGGCAATCCCGGGCAGGCCAATTACTGCGCCGCCAAGGCGGGGATGATCGGCTTCTCCAAGTCGCTCGCCCAGGAAATCGCCTCGCGCAACGTCACGGTCAACTGCATCGCGCCGGGCTTCATCGCGAGCGCCATGACCGAGAAGCTGAACGACAAGCAGAAGGAGGCCATCATGTCGGCCATTCCGATGCGCCGGATGGGCGAGGGCGCCGAGATCGCGGCGGCCGCCGTGTTCCTGGCCTCCAACGAGGCCGCCTACGTCACCGGACAGACGCTTCACGTCAATGGCGGGATGGCGATGATCTGACGGCAAAGGTCCCCGGCCTTTGACCTTCTCCGCGAGCATGCTAAGCGCAATCCTGGAGCGGGGGCATGCCCCGCTTTCCACGGCGCCCGATCGCGAGTGCTTGATTCACCAACGGCCCGCGTCTAACGAGAGCGGCGAAGAAACTCAATTGAGGACGAGACATGAGCGATACCGCTGAACGCGTGAAGAAGATCGTGGTCGAGCATCTTGGCGTCGAGCAGGAGAAGGTGACCGAGAACGCGAGCTTCATCGACGATCTCGGCGCGGACAGCCTCGACACCGTCGAGCTGGTCATGGCCTTCGAAGAAGAGTTCGGCGTCGAGATTCCGGACGATGCGGCCGAGACGATCCTCACGGTCGGCGACGCCGTGAAGTTCATCGAGAAGAACCAGGCCTGATCGCAAGGCTGCGACGCCGCGGGCGCTGAAGAGTGTAGCATGAGACGAGTCGTCATCACCGGCATCGGGATGGTCAGCCCTCTCGGAGCGGGCGCGGACACGACCTGGAAGCGCCTGCTGGCCGGGGAGAGCGGAGCCCGAAAGGTCACGTCCTTCCGGGTCGACGATCTGGCCTGCCAGGTCGCCTGCCAGATTCCGGTCGGCGACGGCTCGGACGGGACCTTCAACGTTGACGATTGGGTCGAACCCAAGGAGCAGCGCAAGGTCGATCCCTTCATCATCTATGCCATCGCGGCCGCGGCCGAGGCTCTGGAGGATGCCGGCTGGCATCCCAAGACCTACGAGGACCAGATCGCCTCCGGAGTCCTGATCGGCTCCGGCATCGGCGGCCTGGAGGGCATCGAGCGGACCTCGCTGCTCATGGCCGAGAAGGGGCCGCGACGGATCAGCCCCTTCTTCATTCCCGGCAGCCTGATCAACCTGGCGTCCGGGCACGTCTCCATACGGAACGGCCTCAAGGGGCCGAACCATTCGGTCGTGACGGCCTGTTCGACGGGGGCGCACGCCATCGGCGACGCATCGCGCCTGATCGCGCTCGGCGATGCCGACGTGATGGTGGCCGGCGGCGCCGAATCGCCCGTCTGCCGCCTGTCCATGGCCGGTTTCGCGGCCTGCCGGGCTCTCTCCACCCATTTCAACGACGATCCGACGCGCGCCTCGCGTCCCTACGACCGCGACCGCGACGGTTTCGTCATGGGCGAGGGCGCCGGCATCGTCGTGCTCGAAGAGCTGGACCATGCCAGGGCCCGCGGCGCCCGCATCTATGCCGAGATCGTCGGCTACGGCATGTCCGGCGACGCCTATCACATCACGGCGCCCGCCGAGGACGGCGACGGCGCCTATCGCTGCATGAAGGCCGCGCTGAAGCGGGCGGGGATCACGCCGGCCGACATCGACTACATCAACGCGCACGGCACCTCGACGCCGCTCGGCGACGAGATCGAGCTGCGCGCGATCGAACGGCTGCTCGGCGATGCCGCGTCCGGCGCGGTCATGTCCTCCACCAAGTCGTCCATCGGACATCTGCTCGGCGCCGCCGGCTCGGTCGAGGCGATCTTCTGCGCGCTCGCCATCCGGGACGGCGTCGTGCCGCCGACGATCAATCTCGACAATCCGTCCGTCGAGACGGCCATCGACCTCGTGCCGCACAAGAGCCGCGAGAAGCGGGTCGACATCGCGCTCTCGAACTCCTTCGGCTTCGGAGGAACGAACGCTTCCCTGGTCATGCGGCGCTTCGCGGACTGAAGAACCGGTGCAGCGTCCGACCGACAGCCGGGCTTTCGCCACAAAGGGATGGTGCTTCGGCCCCTCCTGAACGACATTGCCGAAGGGGGCTGCGTGAGCGAAGACTTGAAGGGCGGAGAGGATCGCAAATTCACGCCTCGCTCGGCCAACGAGGTCCTGCGGCCGGGTGCGGGACCGCTACCGCCGAAGCGTTCGCGCGGGGCCCGCAACCAGGTCGTCGTCTTCTTCAACTTTCTATTCTCCTCGACCCTGGTGATCCTCCTCGTGGCGGCGGCGATCGCCTATTGGGGAAAGTCCGAGTTCGAGGCGCCCGGCCCGTTGAAGGCGCAGGCCTCGCTCATCGTGCCGCGCAGCTCCACGCTCGACAGCATCGCCTCCAATCTCGAGCGGTCCGGCATCATCTCGGATGCACGGATCTTCGAATACGGCGTGCGGTTCTCCGATGCGGCCGGCCAGTTGAAGGCCGGTGAGTACGGTTTCGCGCCGGGATCGAGCATGCGCGACGTCATGGAGAAGCTGCGGAGCGGCGCCTCGATCCTCTATTCCGTGACCATCCCCGAAGGCTGGACCGTCCAGCAGATCTTCGATCGCGTCGGTAAGGAAGAGGTCCTGACCGGCGCGCTTCCGCCGATGGTCGCGGAGGGAACGCTCCGGCCGGACACCTATCGCGTCCAGCGCGGCATGAGCCGGACGGAGCTGATCGCCAAGATGAAGGCTGCCCAGAACGAGTTGGTCGAAGAAATTTGGAAGCGCCGGGACGCCACGCTCCCGGTCGCGGATATCGGCCAGTTCGTGACGCTCGCCTCGATCGTCGAGAAGGAGACCGGTCGCGCCGACGAGCGCTCGCGCGTCGCATCGGTCTTCCTCAACCGTCTCAACGAGGGGATGCGGCTGCAGTCGGATCCGACCGTGATCTACGGGATCTGGGGGGGCGCGGGAAAGCCGGCCGACGAGCCGATCCGCCAGTCGCACCTGAAGAGCGACACGCCGTACAACACCTATGTCATCAAGGGCCTGCCGCCCGGCCCGATCGCCAATCCCGGCCGCGCGGCTCTCGAAGCCGTCGCCAATCCGTCCTCGACGGACGATGTCTACTTCGTCGCCGACGGGACCGGCGGGCATGTCTTCTCGAAGACCCTCGACGAGCACAATGCCAACGTGAAGCGATATCGCCAGATCGAGCGCGAACGCAACGCCGCTGCGGCCGCGGCCGATCCCGCCGATCCGATCGTCGGAGAATGAGACGCTTTTGCCGGACACCGCCCGATCGGCATGCCACGGTGCCTGACGGGCAGGACGACCGCAGCTTTCCCGCCGCCCGCCACCGTCCGACGAGGAACGCCTGATGCCCGTTGCGAGCATGACGGGTTTTGCGAGGATCGAGGGCGAGGCGGACGGCACGGCCTTCGTTTGGGAGATCCGCTCGGTCAACGGCAAGGGTCTCGACCTGCGCCTACGCTTGCCGCCGGGCTACGAAGCGGCGGAGACGGAGTTGCGAAAGCTGGCCGGCGCACGCCTGTCGCGAGGCAACCTGCAGGTCTCCCTCTCGATCCGCCGCTCCGAGACCCTGCCGAGCTTCGCGGTCAACGAGGTCATGCTGGCCGACGTCCTGGCGCTGAGCGATCGTCTGATCGCCGCCGGCCATGCCGTGACGCCGACGGCCGACGGGATCTTGGCGCTGAAGGGCATCATCGAACCCGTGCAGGAGGCCGCGCTCTCGCCCGATGCCGAGGCGTCGCGCCGGACGATCGCGCTGGCCGCCTTTCCCCAGGCGCTCGATGCGCTCGAAGCCTCGCGCTGGACGGAAGGCGCCGCGCTGCGGACGGTGCTCGGCGATCGCCTCGCGGAGATCGGCGCCCTGGCCAACCGGGCCGAGCACGAGCCGTCCCGCCGCCCGGACGCCATCCGGGCCAGTCTCGCGACCCAACTGGCGGAGCTGATGGACGCCGCCCCGCGCCTCGACGAGGCTCGGCTCCACCAGGAAGTGGCGCTGCTCGCGACCAAGGTCGACATCCGCGAAGAACTCGACCGCCTGCGCACCCATGTCGCGGCCGCGGAGAAACTTCTTGTGGACGGCGGTCCGATCGGTCGCCGGCTCGATTTCCTGTCCCAGGAATTTAACCGGGAATCCAACACGATCTGTTCCAAGTCCAATTCCGCGGATCTGACCGCGATCGGACTCGACCTGAAGGTCGTCGTGGATCAGTTTCGCGAGCAGGTCCAGAACATCGAATGAGGCCGATGACCCAAACTTCACCTGTCGCGGAGATCCAGCGCCGCGGCCTGATGCTCGTCCTGTCCTCGCCGTCTGGCGCCGGCAAGTCGACCATCGCGCACAATCTGCTCGAGAGCGACCCGCGCTTCTCGCTGTCGGTCAGCGTCACGACCCGGCAGCGCCGGGGCAGCGAGATCGAAGGGCGACACTATCACTTCATCTCGGTGGACGAGTTCGAGGCGCGCCGCGCCAGCGACCAGCTGCTGGAATGGGCCGAGGTCCACGGCAATTTCTACGGAACGCCCCGCAAGGCGGCGGAAGCGGCGATGCGCGAGGGGCGGGACATGCTTTTCGACATCGACTGGCAGGGCGCCCGCCAGCTCCAGGAGCAGGCCCGGTCCGATATCGTCTCGATCTTCATCCTGCCGCCCTCCATGGCGGAACTGAAGAACCGCCTCCTGCGGCGCAACGAGGATTCCGGCGAGACGATCCAGATGCGCCTGAAGAACGCGCGGGTCGAGATCGAGCGCTGGCGGGATTACGATTATGTCGTCGTCAACTACGACCTGAACCAAGCCTTCTCCGAGGTTCAGTCGATCGTGGAAGCCGAGCGCCTTCGCCGCGACCGGCGGCCCGGCCTCTTCGACTTCACCGCGGCTCTGCTCGCCGAAGAGCTCGACTGATCGCGCGGCGCCCTCGAGAGTTTCCCTCGGGAGCCGTCGGTCCGGAGCATTCCGGCCCGTTCAGGCGAGCTTGGCCAGACGACAGAATTCGGCGATGTCGAGCGTTTCGGCCCGGCGCTGCGGGTCGATGCCGGCCCGCAGGAGAAGCGCTTCGCCGCCGAGCGACTTCAGGCTCTGCCGCAGCATCTTGCGCCGCTGTCCGAAGGCGGCGGCGGTCACGGCCTCCAGACGCGCCAGCGGCACGTCGATCGGCTCCGCGCGCGGCTCGATGCGGATCACCGAGGACGTCACTTTGGGCGGCGGCGTGAAGGCCTCGGGAGGAACGTCGAAGAGAATGCGCGAGCGCGTTCGCCAGCCCGCGAGCACGCCGAGCCGGCCGTAGGCGTCCGAGCCCGGAGCTGCCACAATGCGCTCGGCCACCTCGCGCTGGAACATCAGCGTCAGGTCGCTCCAGGCGGGCGGCCAGGTCTCGCCGCCGATCCAGTTCAAGAGGAGTTGCGTGCCGACATTGTAGGGAAGATTCGCGACGACCTTCATGCGGCGTCCGTCGGCGAGCGTTGCGATGTCGACCTTCAGAGCATCGCCGGAGATGACGGTCAGCCGGCCGGGATGGTGCGCCGCGATCTCGGCGAGCGCCTCCAGGCAGCGCGGGTCCTTCTCGATCGCGACGACATGATCGGCGCCCTCGGCGAGAAGCGCCCGCGTCAGTCCGCCGGGTCCCGGCCCGATCTCGACGACGACATGCCCGCCGAGCGGAGCCGCCTGCCGTGCGATCTTTCCCGTCAGGTTGAGATCGAGAAGGAAGTTCTGCCCGAGGGCCTTCTTCGGGTCCAGCCCATGCCGGCGCAGGACCTCGCGAAGCGGCGGCAGGCCGTCCGGAGCGGCGCTCACGCGGCGCGGATCGCGGCGCGGCGGACCATCCGGTCGGCGAGGACGAGCGCGGCCATGAAGCTCGCCGGGCGCGCGCGCCCCGTGCCGGCCAGCGTCGCGGCCGTCCCGTGGTCCGGGGAGGTGCGGATCAGCGGCAGGCCGAGCGTCACGTTGACCGTCTCGTCGAAGGCGAGGGCCTTGGCCGGGATCAGCGCCTGATCGTGATACATGCAGAGCGCAACGTCGTAGCCGGCGCGCGCCTCGGCGTGGAACATCGTATCGGCGGGGAGGGGGCCGAAGGCTTGGATTCCCTCGGCCGCGAGCCGCGCCACGGCCGGCGCGATCACGTCCTCGTCCTCTCGTCCGATCGCTCCGCGCTCGCCGGCATGCGGATTGAGGCCCGACACGGCGATGCGCGGCCTGGCGATGCCGAAATGGCGAACGTAATGGTCGGCGACGATGCGCCCGGTCTCGACGATCAGGGCGGTCGTCAGAAGCTCCGGAACGTCGCGCAGGGGCACATGGATCGTGACGGGCACGCAGGAGAGTTCGGGGCCGGCGAGCAGCATGACCGGCATGAACGAGCCCGCGCCCCGGGCCGCGCAGAGGTCGGCGAGATATTCCGTGTGGCCGGGATGGCGGAAACCGGCGTCGTAGAGCGCCTTCTTGTCGATCGGCCCGGTCACCATCGCGCCCGCACGGCCGTCGAGGACCGCCGCCGCCGCGCGATCGATCGCTTCGACCGTGCCGAGCGCGTTGAACGGGTCGAGACGCCCCGGACGTTCGTCCTGGCGATTGACCAGCGGCAGGATCGGCAACGCCGCCGCGAAGGCGGCCGCCGTCTCGTCCGGCGAGTCGATCTCCCGGAAGGGGATGTCGTAGCCGAGACGGTCGGCCCGGGCCCGGAGCATGGCGGGATCGGCGAAGACGGCGAACGGCGCGAGCTTACGCTCGGCGCGGCGACGATAGGCGTCGAGCGCGATGTCGGGGCCGACGCCGCTCGGCTCGCCGAGCGTGACGACGAGGCAGGGGGACGAGGCGGGTCCGGCCCTCATCGCCGGATGATCGCCGCCTTGTCCTTCAACTGCTTCAGGAGCTTGGCATCCGGCCCATCGCCCGACTTCCCGAGCTTCTCCATGTCCTGCGTCTGGAAGACCATGGCCGCGACCTTGTCGTCGGACACGCTGCGCGTCTCGCAGATGGCGAGATATTCGACGCCGCGCTCGGTCTCCTGTGCGGGCGTGGTGCCCTTGCCGGCCTTGATGATCGGGTCCTTCCAGCGCTCGGGCAGCGCCGGCTGCGGCACGCGGCCGAGTTCGCGCACGGTGACGTCGCGCAGGCCCTTGGCGAGATCGTAGGTCGCCGGGCAGGACTGGAACCTCTGCCGCATGGCATTGGCTTCCTTCATGCGCTGGCCGACCATCGCCTTGCGCTTGGCCTCCGGCACGACGAAGATCACCTGCTGCAGGGTGTATTCCGTCGTCGAGGGCTTGTTTCCGCCCTCCTTCAGCATGCGCTGCACGACATCCTGCTCGCTCATCGTTTCGGACTTGCGCATGTTGGCCTGGACGGCCTGACCCCAGCCCATCTGCACCCGGATGTAGTCCTTGAAGGCCTTTTCCGAGAAACCGGCCTGCGTCAGGACCTGACCGAGCTGCTGCGTGGTCAGCTTGTTGTCGCCCGCGAACTTCTGGAAGGCCTGTTCGACCATCGCATCGGGAATGGAGATGCCGCGACGCTTGGTTTCCTGGCGCTTCAGCGCTTCGTCGATCAGCTCGTCCGTCGCCTGCTGCTGGAGATTGCCGCTGACGCGCCGGAGCTTCAGGAAGGCCGACCGCTGCCGGACCTGGAAGGTCGTGATCGGCTCCTTGTTGACGATCACGGTGATCTCGGATGCCGCCAGGGCCGGCGTCGCGCCGACGAGACCGGCCGATGCGGCGCCGGAGGCCACGAGGATCAGTGCGAGCGCCGGGCGCAGGAGAAGGTTTCGTGCGATCGGCATGCGTCGGGCTCCCGAAGGGTCTGTGCGGCGGGATCGTTCCCCGTCTCGCTGGGCGTTGGAAGGCTCCCTAGTCTCAAGCTTTGGCGAAACGATGGTCGCGATCAGTTCTGGCTGAGATCGTAGGAATAGTCGAAGTCGGCGATCGTCCGAAGCCCGATCTTGAAGAGCAGCGTGTTCTGCGCGTCGTTGATCCGGTAGCTGTCCTCGGTGCTGCGATAGCTCGCCATGATGCTGAAGCACTCGTCGAGATACTGAAGGCCGACCGAACGCGAGATCAGCGTCGCGTTTTCGATGTCGTAGCCGAGGGCGCCGAACGCCGTCCAGTTCTCGTTGAGCTTCAGCGAGGCGTTGGTGCCGACCTGGCTGCGATCGGTGGCGAAGCCGTAGATCGGCTGGTCCGCGATATAGGAATAGGATACGCCGACGCCGCCGCGCGCGAAATTGTAGCTGGCCGCCAGATCCGTGCGGCGCACCTCGAGATTGTCCTCGTCGAAGCGGCCCTGGACGCCGAGCTCCACGCCGATCGGGGTCGAGAGCGCGAGCGAGCCGAGATAGTCCGAACGGTCGCTCTCAAGCCCCGAATCGTAGCCGACCAGCGCGAGATCGGCGTTCCGGAAGGGGTTTTCGCCGGCGAGGTGGAAGGACTGTCCGACGGTCGCGTCGAGCGCATAACCGCCCTCGAACGTGCCCGCGTAGCGCAGGCCGACATTGGCGCGGGTGCCGCCCTCGACGCGGTCGTAGCCCGAGAACTTGTCTTTCGCGAAAAGGTTGGACGCATCGAAGACGAGGCTCTGCGCATCCTCGTTCGGAAGGAGGCCGGCCTCCATCTCGTCCGGCCGCACCAGAAGCTGGGCGATCGGCTCGATCACGTGCGAGGAATTGGCCGTCTCGACGACGACGGGATAGCGCGCTTCGAGCGCGGCCGTCGCCATGCCGCGGAACCCCTCCTCGTCGACGGTGATGCCGCCGAGGGTGCGAGCGTTGCGGCGCCCGACCGCGATATCGGCGGGGAAGACGAAGCCCGGGCTCGACATGTCGGCGCGATAGGCATCGCCACGAACGCCGAGCGAGGGTGTCAAAACGAGGCCGGCTTCGGTCACTAGCGAACGGCGCCATTCCGCCTCGATCGTGCCGCGGCTGTAATCGCCCTCCAGCGCCTGACGGCGGAAGAAGTCGTCGCGATAAGGGAAGGTGCGCCCCACCCCGCTGGCCGCCGTGAACGAGCAGAGGTCGTTCACGATGAAGCGTGGCTCGCAGAGGAGGAAGTTGGCCGCCCGCGTGTCGGCATCCCCGCGATGGAGGTTGGTGGCGTTGACGTCGATCTCGACCTCGCCGCCGAGCGGGCCCTCCTCGATGCGCTCGTAGTCGAGCGTCGGGAACACCTCCGGCTGCACGTCCTGGTCGCGCGGATCGTCGCTCTGGTTGTCGAAGCGCTGCGCCCGCAGGTCGAAGAAGCTGCGGTCGCCGAGGCCCGTCAGGTAGATCTCCGACGTGTGGAACGTCTCGTCGAAGTTCTCGATCTCGTAGGTGCGCGCGAAGTTCTGGTCGCTCTGCGCGAGGATGTCCCAGCCGAAGGTCCACTGGTCGCTCAGCGCGAACTGTCCGGTCGTGCCGATCATGCCGCGTTCGGTTTCGAACGTGTCGGGCGTGCCGGCGTCGAAGGCGCCGGGATCGTTCTGCGAGATGCCCGCGGCCTGGATCGTGAAGTAGCCGTTCTCGGTCGCCTGCCGGAACTCGACCTCGCCGAGGAAACCCTGCTTGGAATAGTAGGTGCCCGCGACCGTCGCATCCATCGAATCCGACAGGGCGATGAAATAGGGCACGCGAAGGCCGACGCCCGTCTCGGAGGACGACTTGACCGTCGGAACGAGGAAGCCGCTCTTGCGCTTCACCGTCGGATCGGCGGCCTGGAAATAGGGGAGGTAGGCGATCGGCTGGCCGTAGAGCTCGAACTTGGCCCCGTAATAGCGGACGACCTTCTCCTTCTGGTCCCAGACGATCTTGCGCGCCTTGACCTGCCAGAGCGGGGCCCGTTCGGGATGCTCACGGCAGGCTTCGCAGGCCGTGTAGACGCCCTGCTCGAAGGTCGTGACATTGCCCTCCTCGCGCACGGCGCCGGCCGCGGCGAAGCGCGTGTTCTCGGTCGTCTCGATGCGAAGGGCCGAGACGAAGCCGTCGGCGAAGTCGTCCGTGATGTCGGCGCTGTCGGCATAGACGCGCGTGCCGTCCGGCTGCAGCAGCACGACGTCCCCCTTGGCGACGAGGCGCCGGGTCTTCTGGTTGTAGACGACCTCGCGCGTGACGAGCTTGTAGCCGCCATAGTCGATCTGCACGCCGCCCGATGCCGTCACGATGGCGGAATCGCTCTCGTAGGTGACGGTGTCCGCCTCCAGGAAGAGCTGCGCGTCGGACGGCACACTGACGGTCGCCGCCAGCGGATTGATCGCGTCCTGCGCGGACGCCGGAAATGAAGCGCACCAAAGGGCACAGAACGCCACGCTCGCAGTCCATGCGAGCTTGCGGCCACCAGCCTTCGACGGGCGCGAGTTCCCCCTCGCTACCATACTAACCATCCTCCTGGTGGAGCAGAATCGTCACCCCGAACAACCCTGCCGCCAACACCGGGAACCATGCCGCTACCACCGGCGGAACCACAGAGTTGCTGCCGAGTGCCTGTGCCAGGAACGTGACGACATAAAGCACGAAGCCCGCCGCGATGCCACCGGCGATCGTTCGGCTGGATTGGCCCGTGCGGTTGAACCTCACCGCGACGGTCGCGGCGAGAAGAGTCATGGCGACGAAGAGCGCGGGCTTTGCGATCAACGTGTTGTAATGCATGGCAAAAGCTTCGGCGTTGTAGCCGAGGCTCCGGGCCACCTCGATCTTCGAGCCGAGATCCCAGATCGGAATGGCCTGTGGATCGGCGAGGCGCTGCTCGACATATTCGGGCCGCAGCGAGGTCGGCAGATCGTAGAAGGGCAACCGGTCCGGCGTGAAGCCCGGCCGCGTGACGATCGGCGACTCGATGCGCCAGACGCCCTCGTCGAGCCGGGCGGAGGGCGCGTCGATGCGCTGGCTGACCGTTCCGTCCGCGGCCATGACATAGGCGGTGACGCCGCCGAGCCGCAGCCCGCCGTCGGAGACGGCCTTGGCGCCGATGATGGAATCCACGCCTTCGCCGAACTGGCGCAGGAACGGCGCGCGCGTATCGCCCGATGTGGTGTCGCCGCCGGTCAGCTCCGTCTGGATCCCCGCCGAACGCGCCTGCGCGAAGGCGGCGAGGGGATTGTAGAGGAAGGTCGCGGCGAGGCCGAGCAGGATCGATCCGAGGATGAAGGGAAACAGGATCTGCCAGACCGAGACGCCGGCCGCTCGCGCCACGACCAGCTCGAGCTTCCGGTTCAGCGACAGGAGCGTGAAGATCGCGGCGAAAAGGACCGCGAACGGGAAGGCCTGTTCGATGAAGGCCGGCACCCGCAACGCCGATATCGCGGCGATCGTGCTGAATCCGGCGTCCGAGAAGCGCCCGCGACGGCTGACCTCGATCATGTCGATGAGATAGACGAGCGCGAAGAGCACCGCGATCGTGGCGAGGAAGTTGGCGACGAAGCGGCGCAGGAAGTAGACGTTGAGGGTCCAGCTCACGGTCGCGGACCTCCACCGGCCGTCGTCGCCGACGGCAGCAGCCGCTTCAGCCCGCGCGCCGTGGCGCGGAACCCGTCCGAGATGCGGTCGATGATCGGCAGTTGCGAGACCGCGATATCGGCGCGGATCAGCACGAGGCTCGCCGTGATCGATAGAAGCGGGACGGCGTAGACCAGCCACTGCATCCGCGTGTCGCGTTCGACCAGCGACAGGGTCACGAAACCCAGCGCCTTCAGGAAGAGTGCGCCGACCAGTCCGAGCAGCATGGCCGGTCCCGCCCCCTGGCGGTTGGTGCGCGGATGCGCGGCGACGGCGACGGCCCAGAGCGCGAAGGCGATCGGGTAGAGCCAGTCGGTGAAGCGCTGCGCGAGCTCGCGCGTGAAGCCTTGGGGCTTGGCCTGATAGCTCTCGTCGTTCGGATCGGGATGGAAGAGCTCGAGGGTCGAGCGCTCGGATGTCCGGATCCAGTCGCCGTCGCTGCGCGGCTTCAACGTGGCGAGATCGAAGGCGTAGGTCTGGAACTGGATGATCGAGATCGCCGCGTCGTCGTTCGTCTTGCGATGGAGCTGGCCGTCGTAGAGGAGGAGCAGCGATTGCCCGTCCTCTTCCACGAGGCGCGCTTCCTTGGCGAAGTAGGTGAGGTCGACCGTCGGGTCGCGCTGGTCGGACAGGAACAGCCCTTCCACCGTGGAGCCGCGCACCTCCGAAACGCTCATCACGAGCCCGTCCTGAACCTCTTCGAAACGGCCGGGCTGGAGAAACAGCGTGATCGCGTCGGCGTTGATCGTGCGAAGGCCGTCGTGGAAGCCGCGCTGCGCGGCGGGGCCGAGCACGTGCGAATTGAAGAGCGTCGCGAGGGCCGCGATGAAACCGAGGACGAGGATGGGCGTCAGAACGACCTTGCCGGAGGCGCCGGAGGCCGCGATCACCGCCCGTTCCGAATCGGCGTTCAGCGAGTTCAGCGCCTGTACGGAGCCGATGAGCACCGCGAACGGGATCACGCCCGCCGCGAGATCGGGCAGCAGCATGAGTGCGATGTAGAAGATGTTGCCGACCGCCGACGCGCTGGTGCGAACGATGTCCACGCGCTGGAGCGCCTGCACGACCCATACGATGACGACCAGCGATCCGAGCGACCCGAGGGCGAAGGTCATCGCCCGGCGGAAGATGTATCTCTCGAGAAGGCTCATGGGCACGATCGCTTCAGTGGTCTTCTCATCGTTGGAGCGGGTCCCGGTGTTCTGGGACGCGGAAGATCGCCCTTTCGGCTGGATGGCGTTTGCACAGACTGCGCCAGCTTGGCTAAAGAAGGACGAACGAACATGGTTGATCATGCCTTAACCCTCGCTCGTGGCCTTGCAAAGACGGGGCCGGTGTCCACCATTGCGGCTGTGTCCTTTGCAACACGTCGGCCGCACGCTGCCCGGCTCCGTTCGGAGCCGTCCGTCCGCGGTCCCATGCCCATCCGATCGGAGCCTTCATGTCCACCAAACCGACCATCAGCTTCTCGGCGCTGACCGCGCCCGCCGGCGGCGTGCTCGCGGTGCTCGCAGGGGAGGGCGGGTCCCTGGCGGCCTCGGTGCCGCAGCCGGTCGCGACCGCGATCGCACGCGGCGCGGGCATCTCGAAGTTCAAGGGAAAGAGCCTCGCCAGTCTCGATCTCCTCGCTCCCGCCGATAGTGAACTCGACCGCGTCCTCGCCGTCGGCATCAAGGGCGAGAAGCCCTATGGCGAGGAGGACTGGCTGAAGGTCGGCGGTTCGATCGCGGGGAAGACCAAGGGCGCCGAGACGATCACGATCTGGTGCGAGGGCCCGGACGGCGCACTCGGCCCCGACGAAGCCGCCGCCATCGCGGCCGGCATCGTGCTGCGCGCCTACAATTTCGACACCTACAAGTCGAAGAAGCCGAAGAAGGGCGCCGAGGAGGAGGAGGCTTCCAAGGACGTCGCCGCCGCCGTGACGCTCGCCGTCGCAGATCCCGACGCCGCACGGGCGGCCTATGCGCTGCACGAGGCGGTGGTCGAAGGCGTCGTGCTCGCGCGCGATCTCGTGAACGAGCCGGCGAACGTGCTCGGCCCCGTCGAATTCGCAACGCGCATCGAGGCTCTCTCGGCCGTCGGCGTCGAGGTGGAGATCCTCGACGAGAAGCAGATGGCCGCGCTGAAGATGGACGCTCTGCTCGGCGTCGCGCAGGGCTCGCCGCGGCCCGGCCGCATGGCGATCATGCGCTGGAACGGCGGCAAGGACGGCGAGGCGCCGGTCGCCTTCGTCGGCAAGGGCGTCGTCTTCGACACCGGCGGCATCTCGATCAAGCCGGCCGCATCCATGGACGAGATGAAGGGCGACATGGGCGGCGCCGCCGCCGTCACAGGCCTCATGAGGGCGCTGGCCGGGCGCAAGGCCAAGGTCAACGTCGTCGGCATCGTCGGCCTCGTCGAGAACTCCGTGGACGGGCTCGCCCAGCGCCCCGGCGACATCGTGACGGCCATGTCCGGCACGACGATCGAGGTCCTGAACACCGACGCGGAAGGCCGGCTCGTCCTCGCCGATGCGCTCTGGTATTGCCAGGACCGCTTCAAGCCGAAGTTCATGGTCAACCTCGCGACGCTGACCGGCGCCATCATCGTCGCCCTCGGCAGCCACCATGCCGGCCTCTTCTCCAACGACGACGACCTCTCCGAGAAGCTCCACGCCGCCGGCAAGGCGACGGGCGAGAAGGTCTGGCGCCTGCCGCTCGGACCGGAATACGACAAGATGATCGAAGGCAAGTTCGCCGACATCAAGAACATCGGCAACGGGCGCGCGGCGGGCTCGATCACCGCGGCGCAGTTCCTGCAGCGCTTCGTCAACGACGTGCCCTGGGCCCATCTCGACATCGCGGGAACGGCCATGGGCTCGCCGGCCAACGAGTACAACCAGTCCTGGGCGTCCGGCTTCGGCGTCCGGCTGCTCAACCAACTGGTCGCGACGAGCTACGAGACCGCCTGAGGACCGGCCGGGGTCCGGCCAGGGTCCGGAAAGCCGAGGGATGGCCGAGGTCCTCTTCTACCACCTGACCGAAAGCCGGCTCGAGGAGGCTCTGCCCGACCTCCTCGAGCGGTCGCTCTCGCGCGGCTGGCGGGTCGTCGTGCAATGCACGAGCGCCGCGACGCGCGACGCGCTCGACCAGCATCTCTGGACCTTCCGGGAGGATTCGTTCCTGCCGCACGGCACCGACGCGGCCTCCAGCGGCGCGCTCCAGCCGGTTCTCCTGACCCTCGATCCGGCGCAGGTGGCGAACGATCCGCAGGTTCGGTTCATGGTGGAGGGAGCCGTGCCCTCCTCGCTCCAAGGCCTTCAGCGCGGCGTCTATCTCTTCGATGGCCATGACCAGGACCAGCTCGCCGGCGCCCGCGAGCGCTGGAAGGTCGAGAAGGCGGAGGGGCACGCGGTCACCTATTGGCAGCAGACCGACGAGCGCCGCTGGGTGAAGAAGGCCTGACGGGCCGTCCCGGCCGGAGGGGTCGTCGCGCGTCAGCTGGTCCCGTCGATGAAGTTCAGCACCGCTTCGGCATAGCCTTTCGGATCCTCGACGGGTGCGGAATGGCCGACATCGGGCAGGATGACGAAGCGCGCGCCGGGAATGGTGTTGGCGATGAAGATCGTGTGCTCGCGGCTGATCGCCTCGTCATGCTCGCCGATGACGATCTCCGTCGGGACGGAGATCGACGACAGCTGGTCGGGCGTGAAGTTCGGCTCGTTCGCCCAGAGCGCGTGGATCTCCTTGCCGACATCCGCGTAATGCTTCAGCTCCGGCACGTCCTTCGTCGGATCGTAGGCCAGCGCGCCGTCCGGTGTGGCGTTCGCGGCCTGGATGAACATGCGCGTCAGACGTTCGGGATGGCGGATCGCGATGTCGAGCCCGATGATCCCGCCGTCGCTCCAGCCGACCAGCGCGACGGCGCGCTCGCCGAGCTGATCCAGCAACGCGAGATAGTCGTCCGCCATCAGCGCGTAGGTGATCGGCGTCTCGTCGCGGGTCGAGCGGCCCTGGCCGCGGCTGTCGGCGACGATCACGCGATGCTTCCGGGACAGGATGCCGAGCTGCCGACGCCAGACGTCGCTGTCGGACAGGCCGCCATGGATGAGAAGGATGGGATCGCCCGAACCGTAGACCTGATAAAACAGCGAGATGCCGTCGACCTCGGCGAACCCTGAAACGCTCGGCCGCGGAACGCGCTCGATGGCGTCCGCGGACCCCGCGATCTGCAGTGCGAGAAGTCCGGCGAGCCCGAGAGAGATCCAGCGTGCGCCGGTGACGGAAATCATGGCCCGCAACTCTCGTTAAGATCTTCTTAACGATAGCGCCGCGACGACCCGGTAGCGAGGTCGCGGGGAGATGAAATTCCGGACAGGGTTAACGTCAGGCTCAGCTTTCGGCCAGAAGCGCCTCGTGCTCCTCCGACATCAGCAGCCAGGTCTCTTCGATCTCGGCCAGGGACTTCGCCGCATCGGACCGCTTCTTGGCGAGCTCGGAGGCCTTGGCGGGATCTTTGGTGTAGAGGGAGACGTCGGCGAGCTTTCCGTCGAGATCCCCGATCGACGCCTGGAGCTTGGCCATACGGCTCTCCAGCGCCTTGATCTCCTTTCGCATCGGGGCGAGCGCCTCGCGCTTCTGCGCGGCGTCGCGCCGAAGGTCCGCGCGGCTCGCCTTGCCGTCCTCCGCGTCGTCCTTGGCCCCGCCGCCGCGTCGCGCCGACAGGATCAGCTGCTTGTACTCGTCGAGATCGCCTTCGTAGCGCGAGACCGTGCCGTCGCCGACGATCCACAGCCGGTCGACGGTCGCCTCCACCATGTGGCGGTCATGGCTGATCAGGATGACGGCGCCGGGATAATCGTTCAGCGCGCGCACGAGCGCCTCGCGCGAATCGATATCGAGATGGTTCGTCGGCTCGTCGAGGATGAGGAGGTTCGGCGCGTCGAAGGTGGCGAGCCCCATGAGAAGACGCGCCTTCTCGCCGCCCGACAAGGCGTCGGCCGGCGTGTCCATCTTCTCCGTCGCAAGGCCCATCCGCGCGACGCGCGAGCGGACCCTGGCCTCCGGCGCGTCGGGCATCAGCCGGCGGACGTGCTGGACGGCGGATTCGGCGGGCCGGAGGTCGTCGATCTGGTGCTGGGCGAAGAAGGCGATCTTCAGCCCCGGTGCCCGCGTGACCTCGCCGGACTGCGCGGTCAGTCGTTCCGCGAGCAGTTTGGCGAAGGTCGACTTGCCGTTGCCGTTCGCGCCGAGCAGCGCGATGCGGTCGTCCGTGTCGATCCGCAATGTCAGGTTCGACAGGATCGGCTTGGCCTCGCCGTAGCCGACCGCGACCTTCTCCATCCGGATGATCGGCGAAGCGGGCCGCTTCACCGGCTCCTCGAAGGCGAAGGGCTGGACATGCTCCTCGATGACGGAGGCGAGCGGCTTCATGCGCTGCAGCGCCTTCAGGCGGCTCTGCGCCTGTCGCGCTTTCGTCGCCTTGGCGCGGAAGCGCTCGACGAAGGCCTCCATGTGCTTGCGCTCGGCGTCCTGCTTCACCTTCGCCTTCTGCAGCAGCTCCATCTTCTCGGCGCGCTGGCGTTCGAAATTGTCGTAGTTGCCGCGGTAGAGGACGAGCTTCTTCTGGTCGAGATGGACGATCGTGTTGACGGCGTTGTTGAGGACGTCGCGATCGTGGCTGATGAGGAGCACGCTGTAGGGATAGCGCGCGACGAAGTTCTCCAGCCAGAGCGTGCCTTCGAGGTCGAGATAGTTCGTCGGCTCGTCGAGGAGGAGAAGATCGGGACGCGAGAACAGGACGGCGCCGAGCGCGACGCGCATGCGCCAGCCGCCGGAAAAGGACGAGGCGGGCCGCGCCTGCGCCGCCGCGTCGAAGCCGAGGCCGGACAGGATCGCGCCGGCGCGGGCCTCCGCCGAATGCGCCTCGATGTCGGAGAGGCGAAGCTGGATCTCGGAAATGCGTCCCGCATCGCTCGCCGTCTCGGCCTCCGCGAGGAGCGCCAGCCGCTCGGTATCCGCCTTGAGCACGATCTCGATCAGCGATTCCTCGGTACCGGGCGCCTCCTGCGCCACCTGACCGATGCGCGTGCCCCGCGGAATCGAGACGCTTCCCGATTCGGAGGCGAGATCACCCGTGATGACGCGGAACAGCGTGGACTTGCCCGCGCCGTTGCGCCCGACGAGCCCGGCCTTGGTTCCCGCCGGTAGCGTCAGGCTGGCATGATCGATGAGGAGGCGCCCGGCGACGCGCGCCGAAAGGTCGGTGATCTGAAGCATGCGGGGAGGTTTGCCATGCGGACGGGCGAGGGGGAAGAGCGCGTCGACCTGCGGGGAATGGGAACCCGCGTCGAAGATGAGGTTCGCGGTGACGCCATGCCGGGCGAAGACGAGGTGACGGAAAACCCGCATGCTTTATGCTGAACGCAGGCTTGGTCCCCTTTTCCTTGGAAACACCCCCATGATCCTCTACGAACTCGTCGGCGCCGATCCCTCTCGGCCCTTCTCGCCGCATTGCTGGAAGGCGCGCATGGCGCTGCGGCACAAGGGCTTCGAGATCGAGACCCGGCCGGTGCCCTTCACGCAGGTGCCGCTCGTCGAGAACGGGTTTTCGAAGATCGTTCCCGTGCTGCGGGACGGCGGAACGCTCGTCGCCGACAGCTTCGCCATCGCCGAACACCTGGAGGACGCCTATCCCGATCGCCCGACGCTGTTTGCGGGCGAGGGCGGGCGGCGGCTGTCGCGTTTCGTTGAGAGCTGGTGCCAGACGGCTCTTCACCCCTTCATCGTCTCGACAGCCGTGCTCGACCTCCATGACGGGCTCGACGGGACCGACCAGGCTTATTTCCGCCAGAGCCGCGAAGCCCGGCTCGGGACGACGCTCGAAGCCGTGCCGGTCGGCCGCGAGGCCCGCCTGCCGGCCTTTCACGCCGAGACGTTGAAGCCGCTCAACTTCCTCCTCGGCCGCTCGCCGTTCCTTGGCGGCGAGAGCCCGCTCTTTGCCGATTACATCGTCTTCGGCGCCTTCCAATGGGCGCGCATCTCCTCGCCCTTCGCCATCCTGCCGGCGAGCGCCGCAGTGGCGGACTGGTTCGAGCGGTGCCTCGATCTTCATGGCGGGGACGGACGGAGCGTTCCGGCGGCGGCCTGACGAGGACGCAGCGCCGGACCTCGATCCCCCCGAAAGCCCCGGTCGCCGTTTGCCGGCGGGCGGGCGGCGTCCAGCGGAGCCTTGCCGCCCGGGGGACGCCCGTCTATAGAGCGCCCATCCCATTCCCCTTCAGACATCAAGGACGAACACGATGGCGGTCGAACGCACCTTTTCCATGATCAAGCCCGACGCGACGCGTCGCAACCTCACCGGCGCGATCACCAAGATGCTGGAAGAGGCGGGCCTTCGGGTCGTGGCGTCCAAGCGCGTGTGGATGAGCCAGCGCGATGCGGAGGGCTTCTACGCCGTCCACAAGGAGCGTCCGTTCTTCGGCGAACTCGTCGAATCCATGTCGGCCGGCCCGACGATCGTCCAGGTTCTGGAAGGCGAGAACGCGATCGCGCGCAACCGCGAGATCATGGGCGCGACCAACCCGACCCAGGCCGCCGAGGGCACGATCCGCAAGGCGCATGCGCTGTCGATCGGCGAGAACTCGGTCCACGGTTCGGATGCACCGGAAACGGCAGCCGAGGAGATCGCTTACTGGTTCTCGCAGACCGAGATCGTCGGCTGAACCCAGCCCTCGACGTCTCGACATGACGAACCCGGTCGCTCGAAGGAGCGGCCGGGTTTTTTCGTGGGCCGGGCTGCGTCGCCGTCCGGCGCTTCCGCGCTCAGGCGATGGCCGGCGCGATCAGCCGGACGGCGTCGTCGGCGGGTTCGATCCCCGCGAACACGGTGCGCCCCTCCTCGAACCGTGCCTTGCCGTCGAGCACGAGTCGCAGCGCATGGGGATAGAGATGATGTTCGGCCTTGAGGACGCGAGCGGCGAGGCTGTCCGGCGTGTCGTCCGCCGAGACGGGAACCGCGCCCTGGGCGATGATCGGGCCGCCATCCATTTCGAAGGTCACGAAATGGACGCTCGCGCCATGGAGGCGAACGCCTGCGGCCAACGCGCGGGCATGGGTGTCGAGGCCGGGAAAGAGCGGGAGCAGCGAGGGATGGATGTTGATCATCCGTCCCGCGAAGCGCTCGCAGAAATCGGCCGAGAGAAGGCGCATGTAGCCGGCGAGGCAGACGAGATCGGGCTCTGCCGCCTCGATCGCCGCGATCACCGCCGCCTCGTGAGCGGCCTTGTCGGCGTGGCCCTGTCGCGGCACGGCGATGGCGGGAATGCCGTGCTCGTGCGCGAGACCCAAGCCCCCGGCATTGGCCTTGTCGGAGATGACCGCAACGATCTCGGCCGGATAGTCCGGCGATTTCGCGGCCTCGACGAGGGCCCCCATGTTCGAGCCGCGCCCCGAGAGGAGCACGACGACGCGCTTCTTCGGAACCGTCAAAGAGCGAGCTCGCCGTTGAAGAGGACCGCCTCGCCGTTTCGGTGGACGAGGCGGCCGAGCGGGACGACGCTTTCACCCTCGCTCTGGAGGATCGCCGAGACCGCGGCGGCCTCGGCCTGCGAGACGACGACGATCATGCCGATGCCGCAGTTGAAGGTGCGCAGCATTTCCGCGGGCGCGACGTTGCCGGTCCGGGCGAGCCAGCGGAAGACCGGCGGGGTCTGGATGGCGAAGAGGTCGATCTCGGCGGCGAGATGATCCGGCAGGACGCGCGGGATGTTTTCGGGGAAGCCGCCGCCGGTGATGTGGGCGAGGGCCTTGATGCCGCCGAGCTCGGCGACGTGCTCGTTGCGGATGGCGGCCAGAAGGCTGCGGACGTAGATCCGGGTCGGCGTGATGAGCGCTTCGCCGAGGCTGGCGGCCCTCGTCTCGAAGGGCGCGGGCGCGGCATAATCCGCGCCGGCCAGCGCCACGATGCGGCGGACCAGCGAATAGCCGTTGGAGTGGACGCCCGACGAGCCGAGGCCGAGGATGACGTCCCCGGCCGCGAGCGCGCCGCTCGGCAGAAGCTTGCCGCGCTCGGCGGCTCCGACGGCGAAGCCGGCGAGATCGTAGTCCTTCTCCGCGTAGAGGCCCGGCATTTCCGCCGTCTCGCCGCCGATCAGCGCGCAGCCGGCCTGCTTGCAGCCCTCGGCGATGCCCTTGACGATCGCCTCGCCCTGCTCCGGATCGAGCTTGCCGGTCGCGAAATAGTCGAGGAAGAAGAGCGGCTCGGCGCCCTGCACGACGAGATCGTTGACGCACATGGCGACGAGGTCGATGCCGATCGTCTCGTGCAGGCCCGTGTCGATGGCGATCTTCAGCTTGGTGCCGACGCCGTCATTCGCCGCGACCAGAACCGGATCGTTGAACCCGGCGGCCTTGAGGTCGAACAGGCCGCCGAATCCGCCGATCTCGCCGTCGGCGCCGGGGCGGCGCGTCGAACGCACCAGCGGCTTGATCCGGCGCACCATTTCGGTGCCGGCATCGATGTCGACGCCGGCATCGGCGTAGGTGAGGCTGTTGGTCGTCTCGCTCATGGCCACCTGTCCTGTGAAATCGTGAGGTCGCACGGAAGTCCGGTCGCGGCAAGTGCCGCGCGCCCTTGCCCATGGCCGCGTCGAGGCTCCAGGAGACAAGGAGGGCCCGTCGGGGGACGGCGAAGAGGGTTCGGGAGACGGGGAGGGGCAGGACGGCCGCATCTGCGCCTTGACCCCGCCATGCACCGCTGACTATCTCCTGCGCACCGCAGGATCGGGAAGCCTCCCGTTGGCGGGCAGTGCGGAGACGGCCGAGATGAGCAGCGACCGAAGCCGGATGCTTCGCCGGCAGGCCTTCTTCTGGGGCATGACGGCCCTCGTCGTGCTGACCCTTCTCTATATCTTCAGCGGCATCCTCCTGCCCTTCGTCTTCGGCATGGCGATCGCCTATTTTCTCGATCCCGTGGCCGATTGGCTGGAGCGGCGGGGACTGTCGCGGCTGACGGCCAGCCTCGTCATCCTTCTCGTCTTCATCATCGTCCTCACCGGAACCGTTCTCGTCATCGTGCCCGTCATCGGCAGCCAGATCGCCTCCTTCGTCGAGCGGCTGCCGACCTATCTCGACCGGCTGCAGCAACTGGCGCTCCAGGCGCGCGCAGGGCCGCTGCAATGGCTCTTCCCCGGCGACGAGGCGACCTTGAAGCAGGATTTCGGAAAGATCGTCAGCGAAGGCTCGGGTCTCGTCTCGACGGTCATGGCCTCGCTCTGGACGTCGAGCCTCGCCGTCGTGAACTTCCTGTCGATCTTCGTCGTGACGCCGGTCGTCGCCTTCTACCTCCTTCTCGACTGGGACCGGATGGTGAAGCGGATCGACGACTGGATCCCGCGCCAGCACGTGACGACGGTTCGCCGCCTCGCCAACGAGATCGACCGGGCGGTGGCCGGCTTCATCCGCGGCCAGAGCAGCGTCTGCCTCCTTCTCGGCACCTATTACGCCGTCGGCCTGTCGCTGGTGGGCCTGAACTTCGGGCTCCTGATCGGCCTCTTCGCCGGCCTCATCTCCTTCGTGCCCTATGTCGGCTCGACGATCGGGCTGATCCTGGCGCTCGGCGTCGCGCTCGTGCAGTTCTGGCCGGATTGGATCTGGGTCGTGGCGACGCTCGCCGTCTTCTTCACCGGGCAGTTCCTCGAGGGCAACATCCTCCAGCCCAAGCTCGTCGGCGCGTCGGTGGGCCTCCACCCGGTCTGGCTGATGTTCGCGCTCTTTGCCTTCGGCGCGTTGTTCGGCTTCGTCGGCCTCCTCATCGCGGTTCCCGCGGCCGCGGCGGTCGGCGTGCTGATGCGCTTCGTCATCAATCAATATCTCCAGAGCGAGATGTATTTCGGCCGCTCGCTCGGCCAGGAGCCGGTGCTGCCCGGCGCCATCGAGGGTCATCCGATGCGTCAGGCGCTCGATGCCGAGTTCAAGCCTTCGGCCACGGCACCCGATGCGTCCTCGACGGCCTGATCCCGAGGCGCAGGGCGGGTCGCCGGCCCAGCTGCCGCTCGACCTGCCGCATCGCGCCTCGCTCGCCCGGGACGATCTGATCGTCACCGAGGCGAACGACATGGCCGTGGCCGCCGTCGACCGCTGGCCGGACTGGGGGCATCCCGTCCTTCTCGTCGTCGGGCCGGCCGGCGCCGGCAAGTCGCATCTGGCATCGGCCTGGGCCGCGATGGCCGGCGCCGTGCCGCCCGCGCCCGATGTGCTCGACGTCGCGCCCTTCGCCGTCGTCATCGACGATGTCGATCGCGGGAACTGGCCGGAATCGGACATCTTCGCCATCGTGAACGCGGCGCGACTGGGGGGAGGAACGGTGCTCCTGACATCGCGCGTCCGGCCATCGGAGATGGACGTGGCGCTGCCGGACCTGCGATCGCGCCTGAAGGCGGCGACCATCGCGGAGCTCGGCGCGCCGGACGACGCGCTCCTCGAAGGCGTCCTCGCCAAGCTTTTCGCCGACCGGCAGATGGCCGTCGACCCTCGGCTCGTCGCCTATGCCGCCGCGCGGATGGAGCGCTCCCTCGACACGGCCAACCGCTTCGTTGCGTGTGTCGACCGCGAGGCGCTCGCCCGCAAGGAGCGCATCTCGCGCAGCCTTCTCGCCCGTGTGTTGCGCCTGCCCGAATTTGAGGGACGGGTGGAGGAGGGCGACGACGTCGAATGCGGGGGAATCGAGTGAAATATCGGTAAGATGGCTGACCATGACACCGAAATGAGCAACAAGGGTTCGTAGAGCGCCGACGAGCGGCCCGGGACGGAGAGTGAAGCGTGGAGCCAGAGGACACCGCCGCCAGTGCAGCGCGGCCGAGCCGGCGTCGATCGCGTCGGCCTGCCCACACGATCGATGCTGCGGCCGTGAGCGACATGGTGAGTTCGCCTGCGCCTGCGAAGGGCAACGGCGCGGCGGCGTCCGGCCATTCGGTGGCGAGCATCGCCGAACGGCTCGCCGCCCATTCGACGGAAGCGCAGTCCGAGGCGCTGGCGGCCAAGGCCGAGGCCGTCGCCACGGCCGAACTGCCGGCCGACCGCTTCATCAACCGCGAGATCTCCTGGCTCCAGTTCAACCGCCGCGTCCTCGACGAGGCCCAGAACCCGTCGCATCCGCTGCTCGAACGCGTCCGCTTCCTGTCGATTTCCGCCGGCAATCTCGACGAGTTCTTCATGGTGCGCGTCGCCGCGCTCGCCGCGCAGGTGCGCGCGCTCATCACCATGCGCAGCGACGACGGCCTGACGCCCCAGGAACAGCTCGACAGCATTCTCGCCGAGGTCGGCCGCCTGCAGGAGGAGCAGCAGGCCTCGCTGGCCGATCTCGTCAAGGAACTGCGCAACGAGAACATCCTGATCGTCGGGGCGGGTGATCTCAAGAAGGAGGACCGCGTCTGGCTGGAGCAGCATTTCGAGGACGCGATCTTCCCCGTGATGACGCCGCTCTCGATCGATCCGGCGCATCCCTTCCCCTTCATCCCCAATCTCGGCTTCTCGATCGCGCTCGCGCTCCTGCGCGAGCGCGACGGGCAGAAGATGAACGCCCTTCTCCGGCTGCCGACGGCCCTGCCGCGCTTCGTGGAGCTGCCGGCCAATGCCGCCGGGCAGTTTCGCTTCGTGCCGCTGGAGAGCGTCGTCGCGCTCTTCATCTCGCGCCTGTTCCCTGGCTACCGCGTTCGCGGCGCGGGCACCTTCCGGCTCATCCGCGATTCCGACATCGAGGTCGAGGAAGAGGCCGAGGATCTCGTGCGCCTCTTCGAGACCGCGCTGAAGCGCCGTCGTCGCGGTCAGGTGATCCGGATCGAGTTCGATTCGATCATGCCGGAGGATCTGCGCAGCTTCGTCGCGAGCCAGCTGAACGTGCCGGAAAGCCGCGTCTCGGTCATGGACGGCATGCTGGCGCTGGAATCGGTGTCCCAGATCGTCCGCTGCAAGCGCGACGACCTGAAGTTCGCGCCTTACATCCCGCGCTTTCCCGAGCGGATCCGCGAGCACAACGGCGATTGCTTCGCCGCCATCCGCGAGAAGGACATCATCGTCCACCACCCGTACGAATCTTTCGACGTCGTGGCGCAGTTCCTGCGCCAGGCGGCGTTCGATCCGAACGTCATCGCGATCAAGCAGACGCTCTACCGGACCTCGAACGATTCGCCGATCGTGCGCGCGCTGGTGGATGCGGCCGAGGCCGGCAAGTCGGTGACGGCGCTGATCGAGATCAAGGCGCGTTTCGACGAAGAGGCCAACATCCGCTGGGCGCGCGACATGGAGCGCGCCGGGGTGCAGGTCGTCTTCGGCTTCATCGAGAAGAAGACCCATGCCAAGCTTTCGCTCGTCGTCCGGCGCGAGGAAGGAAAGCTCGTCAACTTCGTGCACATCGGGACGGGCAACTACCATCCGATCACGGCCAAGATCTACACAGACCTCAGCTACTTCACGACCGACCCGGACATCGCTCACGACGTCCTTCTGATCTTCAACTACATCACCGGCTATGCCGAGCCGGTGGAGCTCCGAAAGCTCGCCGTCTCGCCGCTCACCATGCGGCGCACCATCCTCGACGCCATCGCCGCCGAGGTCGCGCATGTGAAGGCGGGCCGGCCGGGCCAGATCTGGATGAAGATGAACTCGCTGGTCGATGCGCAGATCATCGACGCGCTCTACCGGGCGAGCCAGGCGGGCGTCGAGATCGACCTCATCGTGCGCGGCATCTGCTGCCTGCGCCCGCGCGTGCCGGGCCTCTCCGACAACATCCGCGTGAAGTCCATCGTCGGGCGATTCCTGGAGCACAGCCGCATCTTCTGCTTCGGCAACGGTCACGGCCTGCCCTCCGATCAGGCGATCGTCTACATGGGCTCGGCCGACATGATGCCGAGGAACCTCGATCGGCGGGTGGAGACCATGGTGCCGATCACCAATCCGACGGTTCACAGCCAGGTTCTGTCCCAGATCATGCTCGGCAACATCCTCGACAACCAGCAGAGCTGGTCGGTGATGTCCGACGGCACGTCCCGCCGCATCGTTCCACCGCCCGAAGAGCAGCCGTTCAACACGCAGCGATACTTCATGACCAATCCCAGCCTCTCCGGGCGCGGCAAGGCGCTGAAATCCGACGCCCCCCGCCTGATCGCCCGGCAGCGAGCGGAGCATTCGCGCTTTGACTGAGCTCGTCGCCCAGGGACGGATCGCCGGGCGAACGCCCGTCGCCGTCGTCGATATCGGGTCGAACTCGGTCCGCCTCGTGATCTACGAGGGCAATTCGCGTGCGTTGACGATGCTCTTCAACGAGAAGGTCCTGTCCGGTCTCGGCAAGGGTCTCGCCCAGTCCAAGCGCCTCGACGAGCGGTCCGTATCGAGCGCCCTCGCGGCGCTGGCGCGCTTTCGCCGCCTGATCGATCAGGCGGGGGTGACCGAGGTCCATCCGCTCGCGACCGCCGCCGCCCGCGAAGCGGTCAACGGGCCGGACTTCGTCGCCGCGGCGGAAGCGGCCATCGGCACGCCGATCAAGATCCTGTCGGGCGCCGACGAGGCGCATTACGCGGCCGAGGGCGTGGTCGCCGGTTTTCACGATCCCTCGGGGATCGCCGGGGATCTCGGCGGCGGCAGTCTCGAACTCGTCGACATCGCCAACGGCCGGATCAACAAGGGCCTGACCCTGCCGCTCGGCGGTCTTCGCCTGCAGGACCTGTCGGGCAACGACATCGGCAAGGCGCGCGCGCTCGCCGATTCCTACGTTGCGGGTTGCGGCATGACGGGCAGCGGCGAGGGGCGGCCCTTCTTCGCCGTCGGCGGCACCTGGCGCAACCTCGCCAAGCTGCACATGGAGCAGCGCCGCTACCCGCTCCACGTCATGCACGGCTACGAGTCCCCAGTGTCGGAATGGACCGACTTCCTCGATGCCGTCGCCAAGGGCGATCCCGACAAGATGCCGGGCATCGCGGCCGTCTCCAAGCAGCGCCGGGCGCTCCTCGCCTTCGGCGCGGTGACGCTGCAGGCGGTCATCAAGCATATCCGTCCCTCGACCATTCTCCTGTCCGCGCTCGGCGTTCGCGAGGGATATCTGCATTCGCTGCTGCCGGACGAGGAGCGCCGCAAGGATCCCTTGATCGAGGCGGCCTTGGAATTCGCGGTGCTGCGCGCGCGATCTCCGGCGCATGCCGTGGAACTCGCCGCCTTCAGCCGTCTGACCTTCGAGCGGCTTCGCATCGAGGAGACGCCCTACGAGGAGCGGCTGCGCGAGGCCGCGTGCCTCCTGTCCGACGTCGGCTGGCGGGCGCATCCCGATTATCGCGGGGCTCAAAGCCTCTCCATGCTGACGCATGCCTCCTTCTCGGCGGTCGACCATGCCGGCCGGGCCTATCTCGGCCTTGCCAATTTCTACCGTCACGAGGGCAGCTTCGAGCAGTCGATGATGCCGGAAATGCTGGATCTCGTCGGGCCGCGGCTGCTGGAGCGCGCGCGCTTCATCGCCGCTTTGTTCCGCGTGGCCTACATCCTGACGGCGTCGGTGCCCGGCATTCTCGGGCGGCTGCAATGGCGGCAGGACCCGCGTGGCGGGTTCACCCTGCTGCTGCCGCGCGATCTCGGCGGCCTCATCAGCGAGAAGCCGGTGTCGCGGCTGGAGACCTTCGCCAAGATCGTCGATCGCAAGCTGCGCATCGAAGCCGCCTGAGCGATGCTGCGGTTCCTCGGTCTTGCCGCCGGCGTCGCGTTCGGCGTCGGCCTTTTTCTCGGCGGCAAGTGGTACGTCTATGTGACCTCGACCGCCAATCCGCACGATGCGGAGGGAACGTCGCTGAACGCTTCCATGCCGGAGAGATGGAACCGCTGGGGCTGCGCGCAGCTGCGGATGCGGTTTCCCCAGGCGAACGCGCCGGAGGGATGCAAGGCGGCTGACGGGGTGAACTGGCGGGAATAGACCATGTCCAGCCGTAGCGTCTCTTCACTCCAGGCAGACGTGGCGGGCAGGCCACGAGACATGACGGCCGGCCTTCACCGATGCGGATCGGGCAGCGCCTCGCCCTGTCGGGACCGTCGCCCGACGAGACCAAACGGTGGCGCCGCGTTCCGCTAGCGGCTCCAGCGCTCCAGCGACGCCGCATCGGAAGCCTTGGCCGCGACCCAGCCGCCGACGGATCCGTCGACGAGATGTTCGCGCTTCCAGAACGGCGCGTGGGTCTTCAGGTAGTCCATCAGAAAATGCGCGGCCTCGAAGGCGGCGGTGCGGTGGGCGGAGGCGCAGGCGACGAGGACGATCTCCTCGCCCGGCTTCACGAGGCCGAAGCGATGCACGACGCGGCAGGCGAGAAGCGGCCACCGCCGGCAGGCCTCGCCCGCGACGCGCGCCATCTCGCGCTCGGCCATGCCGGGATAGTGTTCCAGTTCCAGCGCCGCCAACGTGCCGCCTTCGTCGCGGCAATAGCCGGAGAAGGTGACGAGCCCCCCGATCGCGCCATCGCCCTCGAGCGCCGCGATCTCCGCGCCGATCTGGATGCGCTGCGAGGTGACGGCGACGGACGGCAACGCGAGAGCCGTCATGTCAGCCGCCCGTCATCGGCGGAAACAGGGCGATCTCGTGCGCGGCGTCGATCGTCTCGGAATGCTCGACATGCTCCTGGTCGATCGCGACGCGGATCACCTCCGGTGCCTGCAGCGCTTCGGCATAGCCGTCGCCGCGCCCGCGCAGCCAATGCAGGAGATCGTCCACCGTGTGGACGCCGGCGGGGAGCACGACCTCCTCCTCCGAGATCCCGATCCGCTCGCGGACCCAGGCGAAGTAAACGAGCTTCATGGCCTTCTCCTTCTCCATGGACGGCGACATCCGGGAAACGTCTGCCGAGCCCGTTCGGTCCGTTCAGTCCGGAATATGGCGAAGGCCCGCGCGGAAATAGTCGTAGCCCGTGTAGAGGGTGACGATCGCCGAGATCCAGAGGAGCGCGATGCCGGTTTCCGTCGCGAAGGAGACGATCTTGTCCGCGGCCGGGCCGGCGAGGAGCACGGAGACGGCGACCATCTGCAGCGTCGTCTTCCACTTCGCGAGCTGCGTGACGGGAACGCTGACCTTCAGTTCCGCGAGATATTCGCGAAGGCCGGAAACGAGGATCTCGCGGCAGAGGATGACGATCGCGGCCCAAAGAGACCAGCCCTTGATCGTCTCGTCCGCGGCGAGCAGCAGGAGGCAGGCGGCGACGAGGAGCTTGTCGGCGATCGGGTCCAGCATGCGTCCGATGGTCGAGGTCTGCTGCCAGGCCCGCGCGAGGTAACCGTCGAAGAAATCGGTGATCGAGGCCACGGCGAAGATGACGAGCGCCCACCAGCGTGCCGTGTCCGTCGGCTCGAACCCGCCGCTCCCGAAAAAGCAGAGCACCACCAGCGGAACGGCCAGGATGCGGGCATAGGTCAGGATGTTGGGAAGGCTGAGTGCCCGAGATGCCATGGATGGGTCCGGTTCGATCGATGCGCGCGCCGGGCGCGGCGGACGAGCGTCCACCGGCATCCTTGAATAGCGGCTTGGTGTCGGCGTCAACAGGCGATCATCGGCAGGTCGTCTCGTTCCGGCCGGACCGGCCCGACCGGATGTCGGTGTCAGGCAGGCGGTCGCTCGCAGCTGAGGATCAGCTTCAGCAGGCCGGGGAAGCGCTTTTCGAGATCCTCGCGCCGCAGGACATTGATGTTCTCCACGCCCTTCTTCGTCGTGAAGACGAGGCCGGCCTCGCGCAGGATGCGAAAGTGCGAGGTGAGGGTCGATCGCGCGACGTCGGGGAATGGCGCCGAGGCTGAGCAGTTCTGCCCCTCGCGGCTTTCCGAGAGCTTCCGGACGATCTCCAGCCGAAGCGGATCGCCGAGGGCCGCGAGAACGGCGGTCAGGTCGATGTCGTCGGCGGAGGGATGAAAGAACTTCGTCATGCTTATCGATACGCCGGTCCTTGACCGAATTCAATCCTACGAATAAACCGTAATACGAAAATATTGGAAGAATGTTTTAGCGGGAATTTCAAATGGCCAATCGTTTCGAAGGCAAGGTCGTGGTCGTCACGGGCGGATCCAGCGGCATTGGGCTTGCCGCCGCCAAGGCTTTTCTCCACGAGGGCGCAAGGCGGGTCTATGTCACGGGGCGCAACGAGCAGACGCTGACGACGGCCGTGGCGGATCTCGGACCCGGCGCGACGGGCATCGCCTCCGACGTCGCCGTCCTTTCCGACATCGAACGCGTGGTGCGCGAGATCGAAGGGGCGGGCGATCTCGTCGACGTCGTCCTCGCCAATGCCGGCATCTCGGAATACTCGCCCTTCGAGGCCACCGGAGAAGCCGATTTCGACAGGATCTTCGACATCAACGTGAAGGGCATGTTCTTCACGGTGCAGAAGCTTCTGCCGGTGATGCGGGACGGCGGTTCGGTCGTCTTCACCGGCTCGATCGTCGGCAACAAGGGCATGGCCGATCTCAGCGTCTACAATGCCTCGAAAGCGGCCGTGCGCTCCTTCGCGCGCAGCTGGGCGAACGATCTGAAGGGGCGGGCTATCCGGGTCAACACGGTGAGCCCGGGCGTCACGCGCACGCCGATCATGGAGAACGGCCTCAAATTCGACCAGCAGGCGATCGACGGTTTCGCCGCCTATCTGAAGGAGGTGTCCCCGATCGGGCGCATGGGCGATCCCAAGGAGATCGCCGCCGCCTTGCTCTTCCTGGCGTCCGATGAGGCGAGCTACATCAACGGCGTCGAACTCTCGGTCGACGGCGGCTTCGCGCAGGTCTGACCGACGCGCGATAAGCTTCCACGCGCGCTCAGCCGCGCTCGTGGAAGTGGTCGTAGACGAGCTTCGCCATGCCTTCCGAAATTCCCTCGACCTTGGAGAGGTCGCCGAGCGCGGCGCGGGAGACGGCCTTGGCCGTTCCGAAATGGTGGAGGAGGGCGCGCTTGCGCGAAGGGCCGATGCCGGCGATCTCGTCCAGCGGATTGGCGACGAGCTCCTTCTTGCGCTTGGCGCGATGGGTGCCGATGGCGAAGCGATGGGCCTCGTCGCGCAGGCGCTGGACGAAATAAAGCACGGGATCGCGCGGCGGCAGCGAGAAGGGCTCTCGCCCCTCGACGATGAAGCGCTCGCGGCCGGCGTCGCGGTCGACGCCCTTCGCGATGCCGATCGTCGTGACCTTCTCGGCGATGCCGAGTTCGGTCAGGATCGCCCTGACAGCGGAGATCTGGCCCTTTCCGCCGTCGACGAGGACGAGGTCCGGCCAGGCCGGCAGGTCCGGCGCGTCGGCCGCGTCCTCCACCGGCGGGGCCTCGGGTGCCGGCCCGGCATCGCCGTGTTCCTTGACGAGCCGCGAGAAGCGCCGCGTCATCACCTCGCGCATCATGCCGAAATCGTCGCCCGGCGTGATCTCGGTGCTCTTGATGTTGAACTTGCGGTACTGGTTCTTCACGAAGCCCTCCGGCCCCGCCACGATCATGGCGCCGACGGCGGCCGTTCCCATGATGTGCGAATTGTCGAAGACCTCGATGCGGCGCGGCACGCGCTCCAGCTTGAACGTCTCCGCGAGTCCCTTGAGGAGCCGGGCCTGCGAGGAGGTCTCCGCGAGACGCCGTCCGAGAGCCTCCCGCGCGTTGGACGAGGCGTGGTCGACGAGATCCTTCTTCTCGCCGCGCGCCGGCACCTGGATCTGCACGCGCCGTCCCGCCTTGACGCTCAGCGCGTCGCACAGGAGTTCGCGGTCTTCCATCTCGGTGGAGGCGAGGACGAGCCGGGGCGCCGGCGTGGAATCGTAGAACTGGCCGAGAAAGGCCCCGAGCACCTCTGCCGGCTCCAGGGAGGCGTCCGCGCGCGGGAAATAGGCGCGGTTGCCCCAGTTCTGCCCGGTGCGGAAGAAGAAGACCTGAATGCAGGTCAGACCCCCCTCGGCATGGATGGCGAAGACGTCGGCCTCCTCCACGCCATGCGGATTGATGCCCTGGTGGCCCTGGATGTGGGCGAGTGCGGACAGGCGGTCGCGATAGATCGCGGCGCGCTCGAAATCGAGATCCTCGGACGCCGCCTGCATGGCTCGCGCCATGCCCTGCTTGACCTCGGTGGAATGGCCGGACAGGAAGCCCTTCGCCTCCGCGACGAGGCCGCGATAGTCCTCGATGGAGATCTCGCGCGTGCAGGGACCCGAACAGCGCTTGATCTGGTAGAGAAGGCAGGGGCGCGACCGGCTCTCGTAGACGCTGTCGGTGCAGGTGCGCAGCAGAAAGGCGCGCTGCAGCGAATTGATCGTGCGTCCGACGGAGCCGGCCGAGGCGAAGGGGCCGAAATAGCTGCCCTTGCGCGAGCGGGCGCCGCGATGCTTCATGATCGCCGGGGCCTCGTGGTCGTCGCCGACGAGGATGTAGGGAAACGACTTGTCGTCCCGCATCAGGACGTTGAAGCGTGGCCTCAGGCGCTTGATGAGGTTCGCTTCGAGGAGAAGCGCCTCGGTCTCGGTGCGCGTCGTGACGAACTCCATGTGCCGCGTCTCGCGGATCATGCGCGCGATGCGGTTGGTGTGCCCGCCGAGCCGCGTGTAGCTCGTGACGCGCTTCTTCAGCGACTTCGCCTTGCCGACATAGAGGACCTCGCCGTCCTTGCCGAACATGCGGTACACGCCGGGCGCGTTCGGCAACCGGCGGACGAAGGCCGCGATCAGCGGCGCGCCCTCCAGCGTCTGGTCGATGTCGCGACCGCCGTCGCTCCAGTCGATGGCGGCGATCAGCGCGGCGTTTCCGGGCGCCTCCGCGACGGCCTCGGCGGAATCGTCATCGAGAGGCGTGTCCCCGTCGGCGACGTCGTCGTCGTCGAGGTCGATATCGTCGATGGAATCGGTGGATGAGGCCATATCGTCTTCGCTGGGCATTCGCGGCATGAGGGCGCGGCCGGCGAGCCGGCGGGTGTGCTGAAATCGGCGGCGGCGGCGAGCCGGACCGCTCGCGGCCCGGAACGTCATCTGTCGTCTCTGAACGTCATCGGTCTCATCTATATGATTCATGTCGGCCGCATTGGGAGGGGTGGATTGCGGCCGGCGCAAGGACGGGCGGCCTTGCGCCGCGTCTGCGCGCTCACCAGATCTTTCCCAGGCGCTTCGATGGTCGGCCCGACGTTCGGCGGTCGCCTCGGAACCTTCCGGCCCCATCGGGGCGTTGGAGGAGTGCGGATCGGTTTTTCTCGCCGGAGGGCATGCGATGACACGATTGCAAGGCTCGATCCTCGTCGCCCTCGCGCTGTTCGGGGCCACGCCGGCATGGGCTGCCGATGCCGTGACGCCGGACGTCGCGCCAATCGCGCCGATCGAGGGCGCCGCTCCGATCTATATCTGGTCCGGCGCCTATGCCGGCGCCTTCGTCGGTTACAACCGTGCGAATTTCGACCAGTCCGCCGGCGCGAGCTTCGACGGGGAGGGCATCGTCGGGGGCGCCTATGGCGGGTTCAACGTCCAGAACGACCGCATCGTCTACGGCATCGAGGCCGATCTCGGCGCGTCCGGGGTCGAGGCCGGCGGCTTCGACCGCAGGGTGGGTCTCCCCGTCGAGACCGACACCAACGTCTTCGGATCGCTCCGCGGCCGTGTCGGCGTTGCGGCCGATCCGTTCCTGGTCTTCGCGACGGCGGGCGTCGCGGCATCCGATCAGACGCTGAAGCTCGGTCCAGCCGAGGATTCCAACACCCATGTCGGCTACACGGTCGGCGCGGGCGTCGAGGCGAAGGTCACCGACAGCATCGATACCCGCCTGGAATACCGCTATTCGGATTTCGGCTCGAAGACCTACGATTTCGGCGCGGCTTCCACCTCGTCGGGTTTCGACGAGCATTCGATCCGGGCCGGCATCGCGCTGAAGTTCTGAAAAAGGTGCTCGATCGCGCGAGCCCCGCTCACGCCTTCGGCTTCAGATCCTCGTAGGCGGGGAAGATCGCCGGAAACCCGTCGATCCAAGCCTTCAGGCCGGGATATCGCTCTTCCCACTGACCCTTGAAGCGCAGGTCGAACCAGCCGAGCAGTCCGGCGACGGCGAAATGCGCCGTCGTCGGCTGTGTTCCGAGTGAGCCGATGGCGCCCTCCAGCACGTCCATGCCCCGCCACGCCTTGCGCATCTGCTTGTCCACCCAAGGCTGGTGACGCTTGTCCTCCGGCCGGAAGCGCACCTCGTAGACGCTGAGGATGGCACCGTCGACGACGCCGTCCGCCGTCGCTTCGATGCGCTTGCAGAGAAGCCAACCGGCCTCGTCCTGCGGCACGAGGGCATGACCGCTCTGCCGGTCGAGCCAGTCGCAGATGACGGCGCTGTCGTAGAGCGCGCTTGCGTCCGGCAGCACAAGCGCGGGGATCTTGCCGAGCGGGTTCGCCTCGAGGAGGTCGGCCGGTTCGGCGCCCGTGTCGGTCGACACGGGTTCGAGCTCGATGTCGCAGTGATGGGCCGCCATCCGGACCTTCGAGGCGAAGGGCGAGGCGGAGGCGTAGAAGAGACGCATGAAGAATTCTCGAGTTGATCCGGTCGACGAGCCCGTGACGGCTCGCGTCAGAAGCGGCGGAGCGACTGGCAGTTGGCGCCGTAGACGTACCACTTGTCGAGGCCGAGCACGCAGCCCTCCGCCTTCCAGCCGATCGAGGCGAATCCGAGCGGATAGGAGATCACGTAGTAGATCGTGTGCTTTTCCAGATTGGAGAGCACGACCTCGCCCTGGCAGTAGCGGCGCTCGATCGGGCGGTCTTCGCTGAGCGGAAAGAACGCCTTCTCGAAGGGATCCCGGAATTCGTCGATCGTCAGATCGGCCTTCAGCATGTAGGCCGCGCCGTATTCGAACTGGTCCTCGACCTGGGCCAGCACCTTCTCGTCCTGGCAGGACGGAACGAAGGCCGCCTCGTTCATCGGCGCGGCCGGCTCGGCGCCGTAATAATCGGCGGCCACCGAGGGCGCGGTCGCGCCGGACAGGATGCAGGCGGAGAGGACGAGCCCGGACAGGAGCTTGCGCATGAATTCGGTTTCCCGCTCGGTTGACCCGTGACGGGCCGAAGTTGGGGCAGAACTGTGACGGCGATGTTAAGGTTGCTCTCCTGCGAGCGCAACGATCTCCGAGCGGCCTTGCCCCTCTTTGCCCAGCACCTGTTCCAGAATTGCCATGATGCGGGCCGCGTCCTGCGCGAAGGTGAAGGGCGGATTCACGACGACGAGGCCGCTGCCGACGAGCCGGTCCTCGGGTGCGAAGGGCTCGCGGAAGAGGTCGGCCGCGATGATTCGCGCAATGCCCGTCGCCTTCAATCCGTCATGCAGGCGCTTGCGCTCGGCCGGCCGCTTGATGGGATACCAGAGGGCGTAGAGGCCGGTCGGCCAGCGGCGATGGGCGGCGGCGAGTCCCTCGATCATGCGGCCGATCTCGTCCGGCTGCTCGAAGGGCGGATCGACCAGCACGATTCCGCGCTTCTCCTTCGGCGGCACATGCGCGCCGAGCGCCAGCCAGCCGTCGAGTTCGATCACCTTGGTCTGCGTGTCGCCGGCGAAGAGGTCCGCCAGCGCCGCCGCGTCGACGGGATGAAGCTCGTAGGCCGAAAGGCGATCCTGCCGCCGCAGAAGGGCCCGCGCCAGAAGCGGCGAGCCGGGATAGAATCCCGGCTCGGCTCCCGCGACCTCGAGATAGGCGCGAAGCTCCTCGGCCCGCGCCGCCGGCGATGCGAGAAGCCGCGCGATGCCATCGACCTGTTCGCCGGTCCGCGACGCCTCGTCGGAGGCCAGATCGTAGCGTCCGCGCCCGGCATGGGTGTCGATCACCCGGAACGGCTTGTCCTTGCGCTTGAGATACTCGACGAGGGTGACGAGCAGCGCGTGTTTGTGGACGTCGGCGAAGTTCCCGGCATGGAAGGCATGGCGATAGTTCAAGCGGGTCTCCTCGGTAAGGCGGCGATGGCGAACGCATCGTTCACCGCCTTGACCTTGCTGCGGCGCAGCGCCACCTCCAAAAACCTTACAGCGGCGGAAAGGCCGCTTGGCAATACCGGAAAAGGACGTGTCACGTGGCGAAATCCAAACTCTTCGAAGCCTTCGACCTCGGGCCGACCCCGCTCGCCAACCGGATCGTGATGGCCCCGCTGACGCGCAGCCGCGCCACGTCCGACGGCGTGCCGAAGGCGATGCATGTCGAATACTATCGTCAGCGCGCCGGCGCGGGGCTCCTCATCACGGAGGCGACGAACATCTCCGTCGAAGGGCGCGGCTATGCCTGGACGCCGGGCATCTACACCGACGAGCAGGTCACCGCCTGGAAGAGCGTGACGGACGCCGTCCACGAGGAGGGCGGCCGCATCTTCCTCCAGCTCTGGCATGTCGGCCGCATTTCCCATCCCGATCTTCAGGAGAACGGCCAGCTTCCCGTCGCGCCCTCTGCGGTGCAGCCGAGCGGCAAGGCCTTCACCGAAGAAGGCTTCAAGGACCACGTGACCCCGCGCGCTCTGGAAGAGGCCGAGCTTCCCCGCCTGATCCAGGACTATGTCCGCGCCACCCGCAACGCCCGCGCGGCCGGCTTCGACGGTGTCGAGCTTCATTCGGCGAATGCCTACCTCCTCGACCAGTTCCTGCGCGACGGCACCAACATCCGCACCGACCGCTACGGCGGCTCCATCGAGAACCGCATCCGCTTCCCGCTCGAAGTTCTGGACGCTGTCATCGCAGCTTGGGACGCGGCCCATGTCGGCGTCCGCATCTCGCCGGTGACCGTCATGGGCGGCTCGTCGGAATCCCAGCCGCAGGCTGTCTTCAACGCCTTTGTCGAGGAGCTGGAGAAGCGTCATCCCGTCTATCTCCATGTGGTCGAGGGACAGACCGGCGGTGACCGCAACAAGGACAATTTCGACTACGCCGCGCTGAGGAGCCGCTTCTCCGGCGTCTATGTGGGCAACAACGACTACGATCTCGATCTCGCCCAGAAGCGGCTCGATGCCGGCGAGATCGATCTGGTCTGTTACGGCAAGGCCTTCATCTCCAACCCGGATCTCCCCGTGCGCCTCGAACTCGGGGCTCCGCTGGCGGAGTGGGACCCATCGACCTTCTACGGCGGCGACGAAAAGGGCTACACGGACTATCCCGCGCTCACCAAGGAAGAGCGCATGCGCTACGCCGTCGCCGCCTGACGCTGGCGCGACCTCGCGAACTCGAGCGGCCGGCGCGGTGATGCGTCGGCCGTATTCGTTGATGATCGGCATCGCCAAAAGGAATGACGATCGCCGCCCTGGCGCGTTATGATGGTGCCATGAACATCGCTCTTCCCGCCGCCACCGGCCACAGCGCCTGTCCGCACGATTGTCCCTCGACCTGCGCGCTCGATGTGGAGGTGCTCGACGGCCGCATCGGCCGTGTCCGCGGCGCTCCGGGCAACAGCTACACGGCCGGAGTCATCTGCGCGAAGGTCGCGCGCTATGCCGAGCGGATCCACCATCCCGGCCGGCTCCTGACGCCGCGCCAGCGCACCGGCGCGAAGGGCGGCGGAAACTGGCGCGAAATCGGCTGGGACGACGCGCTCGATCTCGTCGCGGAAGCCTTCGTCAAGGCCGAGGTTCGACACGGGTCGCAGGCGGTCTGGCCCTACTACTACGCCGGCACCATGGGCCTCGTGCAGCGCGACGGCATCAATCGGCTGCGCCACGCCAAGCGCTACTCGAACCAGTTCGATTCCATCTGCACCAACATGGCCTGGACCGGCTGGCATGTCGGCGCGGGGCGCCTGTCGGGCGTCGACCCGCGCGAGATGGCCGAGGCCGACTGCGTCGTGATCTGGGGCACGAACGCGGTGGCGACGCAGGTCAACGTGATGACCCACGCCACGCGCGCCCGCAAGGAGCGGGGCGCCGCGATCGTCGTGGTCGACATCTACGACAATGCCACGATGAAGCAGGCGGACATCGCGCTGAAGCTGCTGCCGGGAACGGACGGCGCGCTGGCGGCCGCTCTCATGCATTGCGCCTTCCGGGACGGGACCGCCGACCGCGCCTACATGGCCGGGTTCACCGACGATCCCGCCGGCCTCGAAGCCCATCTCGTCACCCGCACGCCCGAATGGGCGGCCGGCATCACGGGCTTGTCCGTCGCCGAGATCGAGGCCTTCGCGGCGCTCCTCGGACGCACGCCGCGCACATTCTTTCGCCTCGGCTACGGCTTCACGCGCCAGCGCAACGGCGCGGCCTCCATGCATGCGGCGCTCTCCGTGCCCGCCGTCTACGGCCATTGGCGGCACCGGGGCGGCGGCGCCTTCCATTCGAACTCCGATATTTTCGGCCTCGACAAGTCCCTCGTCATGGGCACGGCCGACCGCGATCCCGCGATCCGGCATCTCGACCAGTCGCGCATCGGCCCGGTCCTGACCGGTGACGCCGGGGCGCTGCAGAACGGCCCGCCCGTGCTCGCCATGCTGATCCAGAACACCAATCCCGCCAATGTCGCGCCGGAGCAGCGGCTGGTGCGCGAGGGGCTGGCCCGCGAGGACCTCTTCGTCGCGGTGCACGAGCACTTCATGACCGACACGGCGGATCTCGCCGATCTCGTCCTGCCCGCGACGATGTTCCTCGAACACGACGACATCTATCGCGGCGGCGGACAGAGCCACATCCTTCTCGGCCCGAAGGTGGTGGATGCGCCGCCGACCGTCCGCACCAACCATTTCGTCGTGGAGGAACTCGCCCGGCGCCTCGGCGTCGCCGACCGGCCCGGCTTCGGCATGACCGAGCGCGATCTCATCGACGACATGCTCCGCCGTTCCCGGCGCGGCACGCTGGCGGACCTCGAGGCGGGGCGCTGGCTCGATGTCCAGCCGAGCTTCGAGGATGCGCACTTCCTGAACGGCTTCGGCTGGAAGGACGGACGCTACCGCTTTCGCGCGGACTGGCTGAACCTGTCCGCCCCGAACACGCCGCCGCCCTCCATGGGCCTGCAAGGGCCGGCCTCGGCGCTGCCGGTCTTTCCCGACCATGCCGCGCTCGAAGAGCGCACGGACGTCGAGCATCCGTTCCGCCTCGCGACCTCGCCGGCGCGGCAGTTCCTGAATTCGAGCTTCGCGGAAACCGACGGCTCGCGATCGCGGGAGAAGCGTCCGGAATTGACGATGCACGGCGAGGACGCCGCCCGGCTCGGGCTCGCCGACGACGCCGTGGTCGAGATCGGCAACCGCCGGGGCTCGCTGCGGATGGCGCTCCGCATCTCGGACACGGTGCGGCCGGGCGTCGTGATCCACGAAGGGCTCTGGCCGAACTCGGCCTTTCCCGGCGGGGAGGGGATCAACACGCTCGTCGGCGCGGACTCGGTCGCGCCCGCGGGCGGTGCGGCGTTCCACGACACGACGGTCTGGGTGCGCGCGGGATAGGGCTTCGGCTTTTTTGGCAGAGGACTGCTGAGCGCTCGACGGCGCCCCCCTCTGTCGTGCCGGACATCTCCCCCTCGAGGGGGAGATCGGCAGCTTTGGCGTCGAATATGCCCATGACGAGAGTGATCTCCCCCCTTGAGGGGGAGATGCCGGCAGGCTGAGGGGGCGCTTCGAACTGACGCGAGAGAAAGGCGTCCGCGTTAATCCAGCTCCACGATCGCCACCCGGCGGTCCCGGAAGCAGAGCGCCGCCTTGCCGTCGAGGAGTTCCAGCGCCCGATTCCCGAAGATCGTGCGGCGCCATCCCGACATGGCCGGAATGTCCGCCTCCGCGCCCTTGGCGGCGAGCTGTTCGAGATCGTCGGTGGAGGCGAGCATCTTACCGGCGACGCCCTTCTCCTCGACGACGATCTTCAGGAGAACCTTGAGGAACTCCACCGCCGCAGCGGTGCCCTCCGGCATCTGCGTCTGCTTGGGCAGGGGCGGCAGCTCGGACTTCGGGATCGACATCGCGCGCTCCACCGCGGCCAGGATCTGAACGCCTGTCGCCGAGCGCTCGAAGCCCTTGGGGATCGCGCGCATGCGGCCGAGCGCCTGCTCGTCGCGGGGCTGCTGCTGGGCGATCTCGTAGATCGCGTCGTCCTTGAGGATGCGCCCGCGCGGCACGTCCCGCTCGCGCGCCTCGCGCTCTCGCCAGGCGGCGACCTCCTTCAGGATCGCGAGTTCGATCGGCTTCCTCACCCGCAGCTTCAGCCGCTTCCAGGCGTCGTCGGGATGAAGATCGTAGGTTTCGGGATTGGCCAGCACCGCCATCTCCTCGTCGAGCCACCGTGCGCGCCCCTCCTTGACGATCTCCGCGTCGAGCGCCTTGTAGACGTCGCGCAGATAGGTGACGTCGGCCAGCGCGTAGACGAGCTGCTGCTCCGACAGCGGCCTGCGGCGCCAGTCGGTGAATCGCGAGGTCTTGTCGATCCTCCCGTTCGTCGTCTTGGCGACGAGCTGGTCGTAGGCGATCGATTCGCCGAACCCGCAGACCATGGCGGCGATCTGGGTGTCGTAGAGCGGAGCCGGAATGAGGCCGCCGAGCTTGTAGACGATTTCCAGATCCTGCCGCGCGGCGTGGAAGACCTTCAGCACCCGGGTGTCGCGCATGAGCTCGAAGAACGGCTCGAGATCGATGCCGGGCGCGAGCGGATCGACGAGGACGGCGAGGTCGTCGGAGGCCATCTGGACGAGGCAGAGCTCGGGCCAAAAGGTGGTCTCGCGGATGAATTCGGTGTCGACGGTGACGAAGGGGGCCTTCGCGAGAGTGCGGCAGGCTTCGGCAAGGCCGTCGGTCGTGGTAATGGGCTCCATGGCCATTTCATAGCCGAACTGCGGCGAAAGGCGAACCCTATCGCGATGTCCCGGCTACGAGCGTCCCGCGCTTCGCCGGGGCTTCTCGGCCGGCCTGCCGCGAAATCTTGACAGGGCAGGCATCGCATGCGCTTTTCCGCGCGATTTCCGCACCGCCTCGGGCGTGGCGGAGCCGCAGCCTTTCGTGCGGGAAATTCCGCCGGACGCGCGGTTGAGACGAACAGCCGGAAAGACCACGCCATGCATCGCTACCGCAGCCACACCTGTGCGGCCCTGCGCCGGGAGAATGTCGGGCAGACCGTGCGCCTGTCGGGCTGGGCCCACCGCGTGCGTGATCATGGCGGGCTCCTCTTCATCGATCTCAGGGATCATTACGGCCTGACGCAGATCGTCATCGATCCCGATTCGCCGGCTTTCAAGACCGCCGAGACGATCCGCGCGGAATGGGTCGTGACGGTCACGGGGCAGGTGAAGGCGCGCAGCGCCGAGACGACCAACGCCAAGCTCCCCACCGGCGAGGTCGAGCTCTTCGCGGACGAGATCGAGGTTCTCTCGACGTCGCGCGAGCTGCCGCTGCCGGTCTTCGGCGAACCCGACTATCCCGAGGACGTGCGCCTGAAATACCGGTTCCTCGACCTGCGCCGCGAGACGCTGCACAAGAACATCGTGCGGCGGACCGAGATCATCGCGGCCATGCGCCGGCGGATGGGCGAGGCGGCCTTCACCGAATTCTCGACGCCGATCCTGACCGCATCCTCGCCCGAGGGCGCGCGCGACTTCCTCGTGCCCTCGCGCATCCACCAGGGCACGTTCTACGCGCTGCCGCAGGCCCCGCAGCAGTACAAGCAGCTGATCATGATGTCGGGCTTCGACCGGTATTTCCAGATCGCGCCCTGCTTCCGCGACGAGGATCCGCGCGCCGACCGCCTGCCCGGCGAGTTCTACCAGCTCGACGTCGAGATGAGCTTCGTCGAGCAGGAGGACATCTTCCAGACGATGGAACCCGTCATCCGCGGCATCTTCGAGGATTTCGCCGACGGCAAGCCGGTCACGCAGAGCTTCGAACGCATTCCCTATGCCGAGGCGATCCGCAAATACGGCTCCGACAAGCCGGACCTGCGCAACCCGATCGAGATGTCGGCCGTCACCGAGACCTTCGCGGGCTCGGGCTTCAAGGTCTTCGCGAACATGATCGCGAACGATGGCGACGTAGAGGTCTGGGCGATCCCGGCGAAGACCGGCGGGAGCCGCGCCTTCTGCGACCGCATGAACTCCTGGGCACAGGGGCAGGGGCAGCCGGGTCTCGGCTACATCTTCTGGCGCGAGGAAGCCGGTGCGATCGAGGGCGCCGGCCCCGTCGCCAAGAACATCGGTCCCGAGCGCACCGAGGCGCTTCGCCAGCAGCTGAACTTGAGCGCGGGCGACGCCTGCTTCTTCGTGGCGGGCAAGCCGAAGGCCTTCGCTTCCTTCGCGGGTCTGGCGCGCACGCAGGTCGGCGAGGAGCTCAACCTGGTCGATCGCGACCAGTACAAGCTCGCCTGGATCATCGACTTCCCGTTCTACGAGTGGGACGAGGACAACAAGAAGGTGGATTTCGCGCACAATCCCTTCTCCATGCCGCAGGGCGGGATGGGAGCGCTGGAAAGCCAGGATCCGCTCTCGATCAAGGCCTTCCAGTACGACATCGTCTGCAACGGCTTCGAGATCGCGTCCGGCGGCATCCGCAACCAGCTTCCGGAAACCATGGTCAAGGCCTTCGAGATCGCCGGCTACAGCCGCGCCGATGTCGAGGAGCGCTTCGGCGGCCTCTACCGCGCCTTCCAGTACGGCGCCCCGCCGCACGGGGGCATGGCAGCCGGCGTCGACCGCATCGTCATGCTGCTCTGCGGGGTGAAGAATCTCCGCGAGATCACGATGTTCCCGATGAACCAGCAGGCCTACGACCTCCTGATGAACGCGCCGGCGGCGGCATCGCCGACGCAGCTGCGCGAACTTGGCCTGCGCGTCGCGCCTCAGCCCGCCAAGACGGCTGGCTGAGTCTCAGCCTCGGAAGGAAAACGCGCCGGCCTCGTCCCAGGGGCCGCCGCGATAGCGCCAGAGGCGAAGCCCGGTGCCGGTTGCCTCGAACGGTCGGAATTCGGAGTCCAGCGTCTCGAAGAGGCGCCTCGCCTCCGGCGCAGACGCCTTGTTCTGGATCGTCACGTGCGGGCGAAAGCCTTGCGCGTCCTGCCGCGTCAGCCGGTCCCGCCACCGCGCGGCAAGCGCCGCGCGCAGCGCCGCCAGAGGCGCGCTTTCCAGCGTATAGGCCGAGCCGTAGCCGAGAAAGCGGAGGCCGGTCACCTGGAGCGTCAGAGGCGCGGTCGTTTTCGCGACATCCTCCAGCATCCTCGCGATCTCCGCCTCGTCCTCGCCGGGGAGATGATGGAAGAGCGTCAGATGGGCCGGGATGTGGTTGCGCGCCTTCGGGAAGTGCCGGCGACGCATGTCGTTGAAGTGCCGGAAGCTGTCGTCGTCGAAGGCGAGCGTCAGGATGAGCGGGGCGATGTCGGTCATCACATCAGAACGAAAAACGCCGCCGCGAGGGTTCCCCGCGGCGGCGTTTGGTCTCGGACCGGAAACGGTCCCGGATCAGTTCGTCTCGTTCGCCGTCACCGAGAGCTGGAGCACGCTCGGCAGCGTCTGCGGCGCGCCCATGGCCGCGCCCATGATCTGCGTCGCGGGGATCGGGGCGTCCGGCTCGATGGCGATGCGCAGCGACTGCGGATCCTTGAGGAAGGTCTCGACCGCCGTCGTCACCTCGGTCTGGAATTCCGGGTTCTGCAGCATCTGCAGCATCGGTCCGACCTGTCCGACGAGGCCTGCGACCAACGCCTCGCGCGTCGTTCCAGCCTGCTTGGCCTGATGGTCCAGCATCTTGTTCGTGAAGCTGTCGTCCTCGAATTCGATGACCGTCGAGGCGAGGCTCAGCTGCGACATCAGCCCGAGGATCGCCATGCCGCTGTTGCCGCCGTCCGGATTGGCGGCCATCTGCTTTTGAACCTCGCGCAAGGAGGCGATGAAGGCCGGCGTGTAGCCGTTGATCTGATAGGAAAGATCGAGCTTGCCGACATCGTCGAAGGAAACGCTGAACGGCTCGAGGCTGAGCTCCCCGTTCGTCGGATTCCAGGCGGCCGAAAACGAGCCGGTTCCCTTCAGCTGGGGATAGCCGAAGTCGGCGATCGCCTTGGCCGTCTCGTCCGGCGAGCCTTTGGTGAAGTCGGCCATGATCGTCTCGACACCGCCCTCGGTCGTCAGACCTCCGCCATCGGACGGCGTGTTGGTGAGCGTGGCATCGGCGAGACTGAAGACCTCCGCGCCGCCGTCCTCGATCTTGACGCTGCCAACCTTGGCGCTGTCGAAGAAGAAGTCGGAGAGGCCGGGCAGGGTCGACGGACCGGAGGTGCCCGCGATCTGGAAGCCCGTGACCTCGCCGCCGGTCATCGTCAGCTTGCGGGTGCCCTCGGTCTTGTCGATGTCGGCGATCGGGATGCGCGTCACCGTCCAGCCTTCGGCGTCCGAGCCGGACACGCCCTCGAAGGTCACGTCGACGGGCGCGGAGGCATCCGCGCCGGTGCCGACGGACAGGCCCTTGACCACGACGTCGTCGCCGCTTTCCTCGGCGCCCGTGAAGGCGAGGGGAAGGCCCTGCGCGGTGGCGAGCGTCTTCAGGCGGTTGGCGAAGGCTCCGGCATCCGCCGCCATCGCGGAGGTCGAGCCGAGGAGAAGAACGGCCAGACCGGCCAGGAGGCGAGGGGACGTAACGGACATTCAATATCCTTTCGAAAAAAGTTCGGGCTCAGCTGTGACGGGCGAAGTGCGGCGGCAGGAAGGCGAGCTGACGGTTCGATGAGATGGAGCAGACCGCGAGAAAATCGAGGCTCGTTCGTCGCAGAGAACACTTGAAGCGGGCGGTCCGGACCCTCCGCATGGGCGAGGCACTGCCACGGCGTCAAGCCGCTCGACCGCATTTCGGAGCCGCCACGAAGGCTGCGTAGGGATCAAGGATAACGTTCGTTGAAAATTCTGCGTGGGATTAGAATGTTCCGGTCTTGTTCCCCGCACGCGCATTGGATAAGGAGGCGGCATGGGCAAGCCAAGTGATCCGCCGGCCGATGGCGGGGATATCGAACCGGTCGATCTGAAGGCCGCGCTCGAGGAGCGCTACCTCGCCTATGCGCTGTCGACCATCATGGGCCGAGCCTTGCCCGACGTGCGCGACGGCCTGAAGCCGGTTCATCGCCGCATTGTCCATGCCATGCGCGTGCTGCGGCTCGATCCCGGCCAAGGCTACAAGAAGTCCGCCCGCATCGTCGGCGACGTCATGGGCAAGTTCCATCCCCATGGCGACGCCTCGATCTACGACGCGCTCGTGCGGCTCAGCCAGGACTTCGCGATCCGCTATCCGCTGATCGACGGCCAGGGCAATTTCGGCAATGTCGACGGCGATAGTGCGGCGGCCATGCGCTACACCGAAGCGCGGATGACCGAGGTCGCGACCCTGCTCCTGCGCGGGATCGACGAGGACGCGGTCGATTTCCGCCCGACCTACAACGAGGAGGACCAGGAGCCGGTCGTCCTGCCCGGCGCCTTCCCGAACCTTCTCGCCAACGGCTCCTCCGGCATCGCGGTCGGCATGGCGACCTCGATCCCGCCGCACAACGCCGCCGAGCTATGCGATGCCGCGCTGAAGCTGATCGAGGCGCCCGAGACCGATGTGGATGGTCTCCTGCGTTTCGTGCAGGGGCCGGACTTCCCGACGGGCGGCATCGTCATCGACAACCAGGCCTCGATCCGCGAAGCCTATGCGACGGGGCGCGGGTCCTTCCGGGTGCGGGCGCGCTGGACCAAGGAGGACCTCGGCCGCGGGGGCTACGTCGTCGTCGTCACCGAAATTCCCTATCTCGTCCAGAAGTCACGGTTGATCGAGAAGATCGCCGATCTTCTCACGGCGAAGAAACTGCCGCTTCTGGCCGACGTGCGCGACGAATCGGCGGAGGACGTGCGGGTCGTCTTCGAGCCCAAGAGCCGGACGATCGATCCCGAGATCTTGATGGAATCGCTGTTCCGGCTGACCGAGCTGGAGAGCCGCATATCGCTGAACATGAACGTCCTGTCCGGCGGCAAGGTCCCGAAGGTCCTGAATCTCAAGGAGGTTCTGACCGAATGGCTGGACCACCAGCGCGACGTGCTCCTTCGCCGCGCCCGCTTCCGGCTCGCCGCCATCGAACGCCGGCTCGAAATCCTCGCCGGCTATCTCATCGCCTTCCTCAACCTCGACGAGGTGATCCGGATCATCCGGACCGAGGACGAACCCAAGCCCGTGCTGATCGAGACCTTCACGCTGACCGACGTGCAGGCCGAAGCCATCCTCAACATGCGCCTGCGCTCGCTGCGCAAGCTCGAGGAGTTCGAGCTGAAGCGCGAGTTCGACGCGCTGACCGAGGAAAAGGCGGCCAAGGAAGCGCTGCTCGGTTCGGCGGAGAAGCAATGGTCGGCCATCGCGGCCGAGGTGCGCGAGGTCCGCGAGGCCTTCTCCAAGAAGACCAAGCTCGGAAAGCGCCGCACCAGTTTCGCCGATGCGCCGCAGCGCCAGGCGGTCGACATCGAGGCCATGCTGATCGAGAAGGAGCCGGTGACGGTCGTGTTGTCACGCAAGGGCTTCCTTCGCGGGATGCGCGGCCATCTCACCGACCTCACGGCCTTGACCTTCAAGGAAGGCGACCAGCTGAAATTCGCCTTCACGGCGATGACGACGGACAAGATCGTGTTCCTGTCGACGGACGGGCGCGCCTTCACCATGGGGGCGGATAAGCTGGCGGGCGGGCGCGGGCAGGGCGAGCCGATCCGCCTCGCCTTCGAGCTCGAGGATGCCGCCGACATCGCGCTCGGTTTCGTCGCGAGTTCGAAGCAGCGACGCCTTCTCTGCTCGTCGGACGGCTACGGCTTCGTCGTGGAGGAAGGCGAGATGCTGTCGGCCACGCGGCGCGGCAAGCAACTGATGAATCTCGGCACGGACGTGCGTCTCGCCGCTGCGATCCCGGTCCAAGGCGACACGGTCGCCATCGTCGGCGAGAACCGCAAGATGCTGGTCTTCCCGCTGATCCAGGTGCCGGACATGGCGCGCGGCAAGGGCGTGCGCCTCCAGCGCTATAAGGACGGCGGCTTCTCCGACGCGCGGATCTTCACGCTCGCCGAGGGCCTGGGTTGGCAGGGCGCGGGCGGGCGAAGCTTCCAGCGCTCCGCGGACGAGCTTTTCGAATGGCGCGGCGATCGCGGTCAGGCCGGTCGGATCGTGCCGAACGGCTTTCCGAAGACGAACAAATTCAGCTGAGCCCTGACGCGCGGCGACGGGATGCGCCGTTCGTCAGACGGTCTCGTCCGGTGCCACGAACCGCTCCCAGCCCTTCGGCTGCAGGTGCTCCTGCGGCTGGAAGCGGATCTTGTAGTCCATCTTCCGCGATCCCTTCACCCAGTAGCCGAGATAGAGATAGGGCAGGCCGAGCTTGCGGGTGCGCTCGATGTGATCGAGGATCATGTAGGTGCCGAGACTCCGGTCGGCTTCCTCGGGCTCGAAGAAGGAATACACCATCGACATCCCGTCGCCCATGACGTCGCTGAGGGCGGTCGCGACGAGGGCGCCGTCGGACGCGGCGAGAAAGCGCGAATCGGGGCCGCGGCGTCGGTACTGGATGACGCGCGTGTCGACCTGGCTGTCCTCCACCATCATCGCGTAGTCGAGGACCGACATCTCCGACATGCCGCCGCGCGCATGCCGCCCATCGAGATACCGCCGGAACAGAGCGTATTGCTCGGCCGAGGGCTCGGGGTCGCCCATGCGGCCGATGAGGTCGCGATTGGCCTGCTGGACGCGGCGCATGGACTTGGTCGGCTGAAACTCGTCGACGAGGATGCGCACGGAGATGCAGGCCCGGCACCGTTCGCAGGCCGGACGATAGGCGATGTTCTGCGAGCGACGGAAGCCGCCCTGGCTGAGGAGGTCGAGAAGTTCGGGCGCCCGCTCGCCGATGAGATGGGTGAACACCTTCCGCTCGAACTCGCCGGCGAGATAGGGGCAGGGCGATGGCGAGGTCAGGAAGAACTGCGGGGTCTGCGGATGGACCGTCATGCAATCTGGAGCCTTGATTCGATCCGACATGCTCGGCCGAATGAACCAAATGATAACCACAACCGCCGGCACATGAAAATATGCCGGCGTGGATCCTTCACATCGAGGTGAACGCGAACATCGCGCGAGGCGGGCACAACCGCAGCGTTACGCCCGGTCGGGCTCAGCGACGCGTGACGACCGTGCCGAGGAGCAGGTCCTGAAGCAACTGCTTGCGCGGCGTGAACAGCGCGACCAGAAGCACCGCCGGAGTCAGGAGCGCGTTCGACGCCCAGAAGATCACCCCGTGCAGCACCGCCAGCACGGGGTCGACGAGCCCGCCGTCGAGCCGGTCGATCCGCAGGCCCATCGCCCGCATGCCGGGCGTGCCCTGCGACCGGCCGCCCATCGTGAAGCCGACATAGGGCACCGCGATCAGCGGAAACAGGATCGCGTAGAGCCCCCAGCCGAGGCCGAGCGTCACGATCCCGAGGAAGAAGATCAGGATCGAGGCGGGAATCATCAGGAGCGCGACGATCGCATAGTCGATGACGAAGGCGGCCATCCGCCGCGTCCGCACGCCGTCGAAGAGGCGTGCATCGTCGTGCGGCCGGCGGTCGAAGGAAGCGGAAGAGGAGAAGGTCATCGTTGTCCAGGTCGGGAGATGGGCCGAGCGCGTCGGCGACAACCTTGAGATGGGGATGTCCGATCGCCTTCGCAATCTCCTTCGTGGGCTCCTTGGCGTGCTCCGTCGCGGGGCGGCGCGACCGTCCCCGCAAAGGTCGGTCGCTTCAACGCGCAGGGGAATTCCACGTGCAAGACGGCATGCGGTCTTTGGACCGACCCCTAAAGCGGGCGACCGGCCATCGCCCGTGCGGCGCGTGGCGCGAAATAGGTGAGGATGCCGGCCGCTCCCGCGCGCTTGAAGGCCGACAGGCTTTCCATCATGGCGCGGTCGCCGTCGATCCAGCCGTTCTGGTGGGCCGCCATGATCACCGCGTATTCGCCCGAGGTCTGGTAGGCGAAGGTCGGCACGGCGAGCTCGCGCGAGAGGCGCGAGACGATGTCGAGATAGGGCATACCGGGCTTCACCATCACCATGTCGGCGCCTTCGGCGATATCCTGCGCGGCCTCGCGCAGCGCCTCCTCGCTGTTGCCGTAGTCCATCTGGTAGGTGCGCTTGTCTCCCTTCAGCAGACCGCCCGACCCGACCGCGTCGCGGAACGGCCCGTAATAGGCGGAGGCGTATTTCGCCGAATAGGCCATGATCATCGTGTCGCGGAAGCCTTCCGCGTCCAACGCCGCTCGAATGCAGGCGACGCGGCCGTCCATCATGTCGGACGGGCCGAGAATGTCGCAGCCCGCCCGCGCCTGCGCCAGCGCCTGCGCGCACAGCACCTCCACCGAGGCATCGTTGTCGATCCGGTTGCCGATCATGATCCCGTCATGGCCGTGGCTCGTATAGGGATCGAGCGCCACGTCGCAGAGAATGCCGATCTCGGGAACCGCCGCCTTGATCGCGCGGGTCGCGGTGCAGACGAGATTGGTCTCGTTCAGCGCCTCGGTGCCGCGCTCGTCGCGCAGGGACGGCGTCGTGTAGGGGAACAGCGCGACGAGGGGAATGCCGAGGTCCCGAGCCTCCCGGGCCGCGTCGACGCAGCGGGCAACCGACCGCCGGACGACCCCCGGCATGGAGGCGACCGGCTCGTCCTCGCCCTCGCCCTCGCGAACGAAGATCGGCCAGATCAGATCGGCGGGCTGGAGTTCGGTCTCGCGCACGAGCCGCCGGATCCAGTCGTTCTGGCGCAGGCGGCGCATCCGCAGACCTCCGGTCGCGAGATCGATCCGTTCGCTGATGCGGCTGACCATGGCGTTCGTCCCGTTGCCTCTGGCGAAGGTGTGCTCGTGCGGGCCGCCGGGGCCGGGGTCCGTCACGTTTCGACCGGCGGTCTAGACCCGCACCGCCTCGCCGACAACCGGGCGGATGCGTTTTCGCCGGCCCGCCTGCGTCGGAGTTCGCTCGACGCCGGGGATCGGCCGAGGGGAGTCCGCGCCGACGAATCGTTCTTCCCGTGGTTGAGGTCCTTCGCTCGGTTGACGCCCGTCCGGCGCGACCCTAGCCTTGCGGCGAGGGCGACGAGCCGCTGACCGACGAGCCCGTTCCGAACGAGCCGTCAGCGCCACCGGCACGCCCTGTTGTCAACGACGATCGGACCTGAAGCCATGGCGCGCCTTTTCTCGATGGCGACCGGCCGGACCCAGGCCAGCCCTGCCGCCGCGGCCCAGACCGTCACCGAGCGCGCGGAGCTCGCTCGCATTAAGGACGAGCGGGCCGAGCGGCTGAACCGCCGTCTCACGGTCGTCCTCTGCCGGCTGGCCGGCTTCATGCTCTTCGGTCTCGGCGCCGTCTACTGGGTTCGGATCGTCGGCATCCACGAAGGCGCGCTGTGGCGCTTCGACCTCATGCCGGTTGCGTGGAAGGTTTCGGTGGCGTCGCTGGCCGTCCTCTACCCCGTAGCGGGCGTCGGCCTCTGGATGACCGCGTCCTGGGGCGCGGTGATCTGGGCGATCATCGTCCTCGCGGAGAGTCTGATGCATCTCGCGCTGCCCTACATCTTCGGAGAGCCCGGCCTCTTCCTCTTCCTCAATGCCTTCGGCTTCCTGATGCTGATCGTGCTTCGTCTCGTCGGCTGGTGGGAGGCGCGACATCGCCTTTCCCGGGGCCTGTCGCATGCGGCCCGGCCCGGTGCCGACAAAGCGTCTTAAAACTTTCCACCTCGATGCACGTCGCATTAAGCAAGCCAAACGGTCGGCCTCCAGTAACACCGTGTTAAGGCTGGGTTTTAAGTCGAATTTTATAAGGCCTCGCTATGGTCGTAGCCAAGATGGAGCCGAACAAGAGCATCCGTCACCAGCAACAGCGGAGCCGATACTATGAAGAATGTCGTCAAGACTGAAGTGGCAGCCCAGGTCGAGCCGAAGATCGAACTGAAGGCGCTGTACATGGAGACGCTGCAGCTCGTCGAACGGCTGCACCGCCGCCTTCTCGACGTGGTCAAGGACGAGTTCGACCGCGCCGGCCGCACCGACATCAACGCCGTCCAGGCCCTGCTTCTCTTCAACATCGGCGACAGCGTTCTCACCGCCGGCGAGCTGCGCACCCGCGGCTTCTACCTCGGCTCCAACGTTTCCTACAACCTGAAGAAGCTCGTCGACCTCGGCTTCATCGACCACAAGCGCTCCCGCGTCGACCGCCGCGCCGTCCGCGTCCAGCTGACCCCCGCGGGCATGGAAATCGCCGCGAAGGTGGCCGATCTCTACGATCGCCACATCGGCTCGATCGACAAGGTCGGCGGTCTCGACGAGCAGGAATTCCAGAAGCTGAACAAGGCCATGCAGCGCCTCGACCGGTTCTGGAACGACCAGATCCAGTATCGTCTCTAAGCCTTCGAACCACCGTTCCCGAAAGGCCTCGCGATGGACCGTCGCGAGGCCTTCGTTCGTTCGGAGGGCTTTTCTTGTTCCGTTCGACCCCTGGTTTCGGCGAGGGTCCACGCTTTGGCCATATTGACGTGGATTCAACAGCCTAACCGCGCGCGGTCCGGTCAGGCCGTCCGACGCGTTTTCCAATCGTTTACCACGGACGCGCATAACGGACGGCAGGTGAACGACAATGAAGAGGGTCGAGATGAGCGAAGGAACCAAGAGGATCGAAGGTCGGGCGATCTCGCGCCGCAAGCTTTTGGCCGGAGCCGCGGCCGCCGGCGCCGCGATGATGCCGGGCGTGGCCCTCGCACAGTCCGCGCTCAGCGATCTCCTCGCCGCTCCGACCCGCGGCAATTGGGACGATCAGTTCGACACCCGCGGATCGAACGGCGGCTCGGCCAAGGTCAGCTCCAACCAGCCGGTCTTCTCGCCGAACACCGTGACCTCGATGCAGCAGGCGATGTCGCAGTACCAGCAGATCGTCGGCGCCGGCGGCTGGCCTGCCGTTCCCGAGGTCGGCAAGCTGCAGCTCGGCGTCCAGAACGCCGCCGTTTCGACGCTGCGCCAGCGCCTCATGGTGTCGGGCGATCTTTCGCAATCGGCCGGCCTCTCCCCGGCCTTCGACAGCTATGTCGACGCCGCGACCAAGCGCTTCCAGACCCGGCACGGCCTGCCCGACGACGGCGTGATCTCGACCTACACCTACAAGGCCCTCAACGTTCCCGCCGACATCCGGCTCGGCCAGCTCCAGACGAACATCGTTCGCCTTCAGTCCATGTCGGGCTTCCTCGGTGATCGCTTCGTGATGGTGAACGTACCCGCCGCCGCCATCGAGGCGGTCGAGAACGGTCGCGTCGTCCAGCGTCACACGGCCGTGGTCGGCAAGATCGATCGGCAGACGCCGATCCTGAACTCCAAGATCACCAACCTCAACCTCAATCCCTACTGGCATGCGCCGGAATCGATCGTTCGCAAGGACATCATCCCGCTGATGCAGAAGGACCCGACCTACCTCGCCAAGAACGACATCAAGATCTTCGCGCCGGACGGCACCGAGATCCCGCCCGAATCGATCGACTGGAACACGGACGAGGCGGCGCGCTACCTTTTCCGCCAGGAGCCCGGCAAGAACAACGCGATGAGCTCGGTGAAGATCAACTTCCCCAACACGCACGCGACCTACATGCACGACACGCCCCAGCAGAGCCTCTTCTCGAAGCTGATGCGCTTCGAATCGTCGGGCTGCGTGCGCGTCCAGAACGTGCGCGACCTCGTCGTCTGGCTCGCCCGCGACGAAGCGGGCTGGGATCGCCAGTCGATCGAGCGCGTCATCGCCACCCGCAAGCGCCAGGACATCGACCTGAAGAACCCGGTGCCGGTCTACTTCACCTACATCTCCGCCTGGGCGACCGACCCGAGCGTGGTGCAGTTCCGCGACGACATTTATCATCGCGACGGTGCCGAGCAGCTCGCGATGAACGATCTGCAGGCCGTGGCCTATTCGCCCAACGAGCAGGTTCTGACGCAGGCGGCCGATCAGGCCTACTGATCGTCTTCTTTTCGCGTGTTCAAGAAGCCGAGGGCGCAAAGCGTCCTCGGCTTCGTCGTTTTTCAACGACGATTGGCGCGACGGCGGCGGCATGGTATCGGCGACCGTCGCCAGCGATCCTTCCAAGGCGGCCCGAAACGGAGAGTCCCGATGTCCGAAGCGCAGCGCGCCGATTCCGAGTCCGATTTCGCCACCTTCTTCGAAGACGGCATCGCCACCAGCGATGCCGCGCTCTTCGACGCCATGAAGGGTGAACTGCATCGCCAGCAGAACGAGATCGAGCTCATCGCCTCGGAGAACATCGTCTCGCGCGCCGTTCTCGAAGCGCAGGGGTCCGTGCTGACGAACAAGTATGCGGAGGGCTATCCCGGCCGGCGCTACTACGGCGGTTGCCATTTCGTCGACATCGTCGAGGACCTCGCCATCGAGCGCGCCAAGCAATTGTTCGGCTGCGGCTTCGCCAACGTCCAGGCCAATTCCGGCAGCCAAGCGAACCAGGCCGTGCTGCTCGCCCTGTCGAAGCCCGGCGAGACGCTGCTCGGCATGAGTCTGGATGCCGGCGGCCATCTGACGCACGGCGCCAAGCCGAACCTGTCCGGCAAGTGGTTCAACGCGGTCCAGTACGGCCTCGATCTCGAGACGGGCCTCATCGACTACGACCAGGTCGAGGCTCTGGCGCACGAGCACAAGCCGGCGATCCTCATCGCGGGCGGCTCGGCCTATTCGCGCGTGATCGATTTCGCCCGCATGCGCGCCATCGCGGACGCCGTCGGCGCGATCCTCTGGGTCGACATGGCCCACTTCGCCGGCCTCGTGGCGGGCGGCGCCCATCCGAGCCCGTTCCCGCACGCCCATGTCGCGACCTCGACGACGCACAAGACCCTGCGCGGTCCGCGCGGCGGTCTCGTCCTGACCAACGACGAGGCGATCGCCAAGAAGATCAACTCGGCGATCTTCCCCGGCCTTCAGGGCGGGCCCCTGATGCATGTGATCGCCGGCAAGGCGGCGGCCTTCGGCGAGGCGCTCCGGCCGTCCTACGCGTCCTACATCGCCTCGGTCGTCTCGAACGCCAAGGTGCTCGCCGAGACCGTCCGCGAGGGCGGCTTCGACATCGTCTCCGGCGGTACGGACACGCATCTGATGCTGGTCGATCTTCGCCCGAAGAACCTCACCGGCAAGGCCTCCGAGGTCGCGCTCGGCCGGGCGGCGATCACCTGCAACAAGAACGGCGTTCCGAACGATCCGCAGAAGCCGACCATCACCTCCGGCATTCGCCTCGGCACCCCGGCCGCCACCACGCGCGGCTTCGGCAACGCCGAGTTCCGCGAGGTCGGCAAGTTGATCGTGGAGGTGCTGGATGGTCTGAAGGCGTCCAATTCCGACGAGGGCAACGCCACGGTGGAAGCGCATGTGAAGGAGAAGGTCGAGGCCTTGACCGCGCGCTTCCCGATCTACGCCGGCCTCGGCTGAAGCGCGGCGACGCGAGGCGCTGACGGATGCGTTGCCCCTACTGCGCCTCGCAGGACAGCCAGGTGAAGGACTCTCGGCCGGCGGAGGATGGCGCGGCCATCCGCCGCCGCCGCGTCTGTCCCGACTGCGGCGGCCGCTTCACGACCTTCGAGCGCGTCCAGCTGCGCGAGCTTCAGGTGACCAAGAAATCGGGGCGCCGGGTTCCCTTCGATCGCGACAAGCTGGCCCGCTCGGTCCAGGTGGCCCTGCGCAAGCGGCCGGTCGAGGCCGACCGGGTGGAGCGGATGATTTCCGGCATCGTGCGCCAGCTGGAATCCACGGGGGAAAGCGAGGTCACCTCCGACCAGATCGGCCATCTCGTCATGGAAGCCCTGCGGGGCCTCGACGAGATCGCCTATGTCCGTTTCGCTTCCGTCTACCGCGACTTCCGCGAGGCGAAGGACTTCGCCGCCGTCCTGGGCGAACTTGCGGTGAACCGCGTCGAAGGCGAGACGCCCGACGAGCGCCCGACCCGACCCGACCCGGCCCGACCCGATGAGCGCTGAACGATGATCGACGACGCGGCGACGGCGCTCGACCGCCGCTTCATGGCCGCCGCGATCCGCTTCTCGGAGCGCCACACCGGCCTGACCGGAACCAATCCCTCGGTCGCGACGCTCCTCGTGCGAGACGACGGTCGGGGCCCCTGGATCGTCGGGCGCGGCATCACCGCGCCGGGCGGGCGACCCCATGCCGAAACGCAGGCGATCAACGAGGCCGGCGCGCTGGGGCCGGGCGCCACCGCCTATGTCACGCTGGAGCCCTGCGCCCACCACGGCCGCACGCCGCCCTGCGCCGAAGCGCTCGTGCGCGCCGGCATCGCGCGGACGGTTTCCGCGTCCGGCGATCCCGACGACCGCGTCGACGGACGCGGCCATGCGATCCTGCGCGCGGCCGGGATCGAGGTCGCGACCCGCGTGCTCGCGGCAGACGCCGCGCGCGCCATGTCCGGCTATCTTCGCCGCAGCACGGAGCGACGACCCGAAGTGACGCTGAAGCTCGCGATCTCGCGCGACGGCTGCATCGGGCGCAAAGGCGAGGGGCAGATCTACATCACCGGGCCGATCGCCAACCGGCAGACGCATCTTCTGCGAGCCCGTTCGGACGCCATTCTCGTCGGCCTCGGCACGCTCCTCGCCGACGATCCGCAGCTTACCTGCCGCCTGCCGGGTCTGGAAGGCCGCTCGCCGCTGCGCATCGTCCTCGACACGCGTCTGGAAGCGCCGCTGTCGGCCGGGCTCGTTCAGACCGCCCGCCGCGTCCCCACCGCGCTCGCCGTCATCGCCGAGAAGGCGTCGGCGAGCGCCGAGCCGTTCCGCGCGGCGGGCTGCGCTATCCTCGCCTGCGAAGCCGATCCGGCGAGCGGGCGTGTCGCGCTGCCCGAACTCCTGGAAGACCTTGCCGCACGCGGCATCTCCAGCGTCCTCGTCGAGGGCGGAGCGGGGGTGGCGCGCGCTGTTCTGGAGGAGGATCTCGTCGACCGGCTGATCCTCGTCGAGGGCGCGGACGAGATCGGGGCAGGGGGGCTTGCATCTCCTCTCGATCCGCACGACGTGCCGGATCGATTCCTGCGATCGCGCATCCTCCATCTCGGCCGGGATCGCTGGACTGAATACGAACGCCGCGTCCGCTCTTGAGGCTTCCCCCATGTTCACCGGAATCGTCACCGATATCGGCCGCATCGCCAAGGCCGAGCCGCTCGACCAAGGCCAGCGCTTTCGGATCGAAACGGTCTACGACCCCGCCGGCATCGCGCTCGGCGCGTCGATCGCCTGCTCGGGCGTCTGCCTCACCGTCACCCGGCTTCCCGAGGCCGGGTCGAGGGAGCGCTGGTTCGAGGTCGAGGCCTGGGAGGAGGCGCTGCGCCTGACGACGGCGGGCGGCTGGACCGAGGGAAGCCGCATCAATCTCGAACGCGCCCTGAAGGTCGGCGACGAGTTGGGCGGGCATCTCGTCTCCGGCCATGTCGACGGCATTGCCGAGATCGTCGCGGTGACCGAGGAAGGCGAGGCGACGCGCTTCCGGCTTCGCGTTTCCCCCGAGCACAAGCGATACATCGCCCGGAAGGGATCGGTCTGCCTCGACGGCACGTCTCTCACGGTCAACGGCGTCGCCGACGACGTTTTCGACGTCCTCCTGATCCGCCACTCCCTCGGCGTCACGACCTGGGGCGAGCGGCGGGCGGGCGATCGGGTCAATCTCGAGATCGACCAGATCGCGCGCTATGCCGAGCGCCTCTTCGCCGCCGAGACGCGCTGACGCCGCCGCGCATCGCTTTCATGCGCGAGCGAGATACCGCCCGGGGCCGACTTGCTCTATAGGCTCGTCCTCAATCCCAAGACCGATGTTCCGGAAAGCCCGTCCATGTCGAATCCGCATCTCCTCATCGTCGAGGCCCGCTTCTACGATCACCTCGCCGACGGTCTCCTGACCGGCGCGAAGGGAGCGCTCGAGAAGGCCGGCGCGACCTTCGACGTGGTGACCGTCCCCGGCGCGCTCGAAATACCGGCGGCCATCGGCTTCGCGCTCGGCGGCGAGGATGCCGGCGGCAAGGCCTATGACGGCTTCGTCGCGCTCGGAACGGTGATCCGGGGAGAGACCTACCATTTCGAGATCGTCGCGAACGAGTCCTCGCGCGCCCTCATGGACCTCTCCGTCTCCGACGCGATCGCCATCGGCAACGGCATCCTGACGGTCGAAAACGAGGAGCAGGCGATGGACCGCGCCCTCGTCGAGCGCAAGAACAAGGGCGGCGCCGCTGCCGAGGCCGCGCTGCAGATGATCGCGCTCAAGAAGAAGCTCGGAGCCTGAGCGTCATGTCCGACACCGCGCCCAAACCCGTCAAGCAGGCCAACAAGCGAGGCGCCGCGCGCCTCGCCGCCGTGCAGGCGCTCTACCAGATGGATGTCGGCGGCACCGGGCTGCTGGAGACGGTTGCGGAATACGAGTCCTTTCGTCTCGGCCAGGAGGTCGACGGGGAGACCTATCGCGAGGCCGACGCCGCCTGGTTCCGCGACATCGTTTCCGGCGTCGTGCGCGGTCAGACCGCGATCGATCCCCTGATCCACACCTCGCTGACGCCCGACTGGCCGCTCGCCCGCCTCGATACGACCCTGCGCGCCATCCTGCGCGCCGGCACCTACGAGATCACCGGGCGCAAGGACGTGCCGGTCGCCGTGATCATCGTCGAATATGTCGATATCGCCAAAGCCTTCTACACCGAGGACGAGCCCCGCCTCGTCAACGCCGTCCTCGATCGCGTCTCGCGCCGGGTGAGGGGCGAGGGGCGCGGAACGAGCTGACGCCGGATCGGGGCCGCCGCGACAGCGCTCGCTTGACGCGGCATCGCCCTTCTATAACGTCCCCTTTGTTCGAAGCGGCCAGGAAGAGTCGTCCGAACATGGCTTTTCGAAGCATGACGGCCTGACAGCGTCGGCCGTGGGGGGACAAGAACGGCATGGCGACCATACTTCTGATCGTAATTCTCTGCGGCGCCCTATCGATCGCCTATGCGATCTGGGCTACGCAGTCCGTGATGGCGGCCGACCAAGGCAGTCCGCGCATGCGCGAGATCGCCGGTGCGATCCGCGAGGGCGCGCAGGCCTATCTGGCGCGCCAGTACACCACCATCGCCATCGTCGGCGTCATCGTTCTCGCGCTCACCTGGTGGCTGCTCTCGGGCTACGCCGCGGGCGGCTTTCTGATCGGTTCGGTCCTGTCGGGCCTCGCCGGCTTCATCGGGATGAACGTTTCGGTGCGCGCCAACGTGCGCACGGCGCAGGCGGCTTCGCGCTCGCTGTCCGCCGGCCTCGACATCGCCTTCAAGTCGGGTGCGATCACGGGCATGCTCGTCGCGGGCCTCGCCCTCATCGGCGTCGCCGCCTACTTCCTGATCCTGACGAGCCAGCTCGGCTTCGCGCCCTCCGACCGCACGGTGATCGACAGCCTCGTCTCGCTCGGCTTCGGCGCGTCGCTGATCTCGATCTTCGCGCGCCTGGGCGGCGGCATCTTCACCAAGGGCGCCGATGTCGGCGGCGATCTCGTGGGCAAGGTCGAGGCGGGCATCCCCGAGGACGATCCGCGCAACCCGGCCACCATCGCCGACAATGTCGGCGACAATGTCGGCGACTGCGCGGGCATGGCGGCCGATCTCTTCGAGACCTATGCCGTGACCGTCGTCGCGACCATGGTCCTCGGCGCGATCTTCTTCGTCGGTCAGCCGATCCTCGAAAGCGTGATGATCTACCCGCTCGTGATCTGCGGCGCCTGCATCATCACCTCGATCGTCGGCACCTTCTTCGTGCGGCTCGGCGCCAACGGCTCGATCATGGGCGCGCTCTACAAGGGGCTCTGGGTGACGACGCTCCTGTCGATCGTCGGCCTCGCCGTCGCGACCTATGCGACCGTCGGCTTCGGCGACGTCGGCACGACCTCGCAGGGCCTGACGATCAACGGACTGAACCTCTTCATCTGCGGCGTGATCGGCCTCGCCGTCACCGGGCTCATCGTCTGGATCACCGAATACTACACCGGCATCGGCTTCCGGCCGGTGCGTTCGATCAGCCAGGCCTCGGTCTCGGGCCATGGCACGAACGTGATCCAGGGCCTCGCCGTCTCGCTGGAATCCACCGCGCTGCCGACGCTCGTCATCGTCGGCGGCATCATCTCGACCTTCCAGCTCGCCGGGCTCTACGGCACGGGCATCGCCGTCACCGCCATGCTCGGCGTCGCCGGCATGATCGTCGCGCTCGATGCCTTCGGTCCGGTCACGGACAATGCGGGCGGCATCGCGGAAATGGCGGGACTGCCGGCCGACGTGCGCAGGTCCACCGACGCGCTCGACGCGGTCGGCAACACCACGAAGGCGGTGACCAAGGGCTACGCGATCGGTTCGGCTGGTCTCGGCGCGCTCGTCCTCTTCGCCGCCTACAATTACGATCTCCAGTATTTCGTGGCGGAAGCGGCGGCGGGACGGGGCTACGCCTACTTCGCGGGCGTCGTGCCGGACTTCTCGCTGACCAATCCCTTCGTGGTGGTCGGCCTCCTGCTCGGCGGTCTCATTCCCTATCTCTTCGGCGGCATCGCAATGACCGCCGTCGGCCGCGCGGCGAGCGCGGTGGTGGAGGAGGTGCGCCGCCAGTTCCGCGAGAAGCCCGGTATCATGGCCGGCACGGAACGGCCGGACTATGCCCGCGCGGTCGACATGCTGACCCGCGCGGCGATCCGCGAGATGATCGTGCCCTCGCTCCTGCCGGTGCTGGCGCCGATCGTGGTCTACTTCGGCGTGCTCCTGATCGCCGGCAAGAGCCAGGCCTTCTCGGCGCTGGGGGCCATGCTGCTCGGCGTGATCGTCACCGGTCTCTTCGTGGCGATCTCGATGACCTCCGGCGGCGGCGCCTGGGACAATGCCAAGAAGAGCTTCGAGGACGGCTTCGTCGACACGGCCGGCACCCGCCACATGAAGGGATCGGACGCGCACAAGGCGTCCGTCACGGGCGACACGGTCGGCGATCCCTACAAGGACACGGCCGGGCCCGCGGTGAATCCCGCGATCAAGATCACGAACATCGTGGCCCTTCTCCTGCTGGCGATCCTCGCCCACAGCTGAGACGCGGCGACCTGCCGCCGATCGGGTGGACTTCGCCCGGTCGCAAAGACGGGCGGTGGCGGTCGAACGACCGCCTCGCCGTCCGTCGGCGGCGGCCAGAACCGCACGACGACATGAAAAAGCCCGCCGATGTCGACATCGGCGGGCTTTTCGCGTGATCGAGGAAGACGGTCTCTACCGATCGGGACCGATCGTCGAGGGACCCTGCTGGCCGACGCTGCCGGGCACGCCGGGCTGCAGGATCTGGCCGAGGAAGCTCACGTCCTTGCCGCCGGTCGGCGTCGTGCGCGAGATGAAGTCGAAGAGCTTGCCGTTCTGGAGGCCGTAATTGCCGAGGCGCTCCACGGTGCCGTCGTCCTTGAAATAGACCGCGAGCACGCGCTGGTCGACCAGCGTCGGCTTCATGAACGCCATCTGCCGGACGCGCTTCTGCGAGATGTAGTAGAACACCTCGTTGTCGAAGGTGGCTGTCGTCGACGGGGAGCCGAGCGCCAGGATCACCTGTTCGCGGCTCGATCCGACGGGGACGAGTTCGATCGTCTGCTCGTCGACGATATAGCCCTGGTTCAGCGTCTCGCTCGTCGAGCAGGCGCTGGTCGACAGCAGGCCGACAGCGAGGGTTGCGCCGAGCGCGGCGCGCTGAATTCGTCCGTTGCGGATCACGCGTGACATCTCCCCTGGAACGGCGTCCGGACGTCCCTAATCCCCATGCAAGGCAGGATCGCGGCGAAAGCTGCGATCCCATCCGGTGGGCATCAACTAAAGCACTCCGTCAAACGTTGCAATCGGACCCGCGGCGTGTCACGGCGCCCCGGAAGGAGGGCGTCATGTCGATGCTGGAGAGATGGCGGCAGCGCAGCCGCAACCGCGAGCGAAACCGGGAAATCGTCGACGATCTCTATGCTGGGATCGTGGAGACCTCGCGCCGCCCGATGCTCTTCGTCGAGGCTGGTCTGCCCGACACGGTCATGGGCCGCTTCGAATCGCTGTCGATTTCCGTCTTCCTCGTGCTCGCCCGCTGCGGCGAGGACCCGGAGCTGAAGCCGCTGGCGCAGGATCTCGTCGATCGCTTCATGCTGGATGTCGAGGATTCCATCCGCGAACTCGGGATCGGCGATGTCTCGGTGCCCAAGCGGATGCGAAAGCTCGCCGGCATGTTCTACGAGCGGGTCGGCGCCTATGACGCCCCCCTCGCCGTCGGCGACCGCGAGGCCTTGGCCCTCGGCCTGCAGCGATTCGCATTGGCGGACGCCCCGGCCGGAACCGACGCCGCACCGCTCGCCGCCGACTTGATCGCCCGCCACGCGGCCTATCGCCGCCTGCCCTCGGCCGCGATACTGCGCGGCCGGCTCGACGAGGAGAGTTGAGGACCATGTCCGAAGACAAGACCGAACGACGGAGCGACGGGCCGAGCTTCTGGATCACCGCCTCCCGCCTTCCCCAGAACGGCATGCCGATCCGTTTCGTGGCTCGGGACGACGAGCGCAAGGGGCTGGCGCAGCGTCTCGACATCCCGGCGGTCGAGCGTCTGGAGGCCGACGTGACGGTGGAGGCCTGGCGCAACGAAGGCGTTCGGATCATCGGCGATTACGGCGCCGACGTCGTCCAGTCCTGCGTGGTGACGCTGGAGCCGGTTCGTCAGACGATCGAGGAGACCATCGACCTCGTCTTCGTTCCCGAGCAGTCGCGGCTCGCCCGTCCCGATACGACGGCCGACGGCGAACTGCATCTCGACCCCGAGGGCGACGACATTCCCGAAACTTTTACAGGCGACCGCATCGACTTCGGTGCGGTCTTGTCCGAACTCGTCGCTCTGGCGCTCGATCCCTATCCCCGCGCAGCGGGGATCGAGTTCGACGATTTCGACACCGATCCCGAGCCGGACGCCGGAAAGATCTCGCCCTTCGCCAAGCTCGAAAGCCTGAAGCGCGAGAAATAGCGGGCACCGCGCCGCACCTTCGCCGCCTTCTGCCTGCATCGGACGACCGCGGACGCTGAACACCTCCGGGCGCAGGGGCCGGCCGGTCGTCAGGCGGTGGGGCCCGGCCTGTTGTCAGGCGGTGGGACCCGGCCTCTTGTCAGGCGGTGGGGCCCGGCCTGTTGTCAGGCGGTGGGAAATGACTATGGTCGCGCCGCGTCGAGCGATCCGACAGCCGAAAGCGAGCAGGGTTTGAAGCAGATCATGGGTGTGACCATCTCCATCGATGCGATGGGAGGAGATCATGGGCCGTCCGTCATCCTGCCCGGCGCCAATATCGCTCTTCAGCGCCATCCGGGCCTGCGCTTCGTCATCTTCGGCGAGCAGGATCAGGTCATGCCGGTCCTCGACACGCTGCCGCAGCTGAAGGCGGCTTCGGTCTTCCACCATTGCGACGTGTCGATCCGCATGGACGACAAGCCGAGCCAGGCGCTGCGCCAGGGCCGCTACAAGTCGTCCATGTGGCGCGCGATCGAGGCCGTGAAGACCGGCGAGGCCGGCGTCGCGGTGTCGGCCGGCAACACCGGCGCGCTGATGGCGATGGCGAAGTTCTGCTTGCGCACCATGGCGAGCATCGAGCGTCCGGCGATCGCCGCGATCTGGCCGACGCAGCGCGGCGAGAGCGTCGTGCTCGACGTCGGCGCCACGATCGGCGCGGACGCGCAGCAGCTTCTCGACTTTTCCATGATGGGCGCGGCCATGGCGCGCGCGCTGTTTGGCATCGAACGCCCGACCGTCGGTCTCCTCAACATCGGGGTCGAGGAGGTGAAGGGGCAGGACGAGGTCCGCGAAGCCGGCCGTCTTCTGAAGGAGACGCCGCTCGGGGGGCTCGTCTATCACGGCTTCGTCGAGGGCGACGATCTGGGCAAGGGCACGGTCGACGTCGTCGTGACCGAAGGGTTCACCGGCAACATCGCGTTGAAGACCGCCGAAGGCACGGCACGTCAGATCGCCGGCTATCTCAAGGCCGCGATGACCCGAACCTGGCTCGCCCGGCTCGGCTATCTCCTCGCCAAGGGCGCGTTCGACCGTCTCCGAGACAAGATGGATCCGCGCAAGGTCAATGGCGGCGTGTTCCTCGGCCTCAACGGCATCGTCATCAAGAGCCATGGCGGCACGGACGCGGAGGGCACGGCCGCCGCGATCGACCTCGCCTATGCCATGGCGGAAAACCGCCTTCAGGAGCGGATCGAGGAAGACTTGCGCAATTTCTATCTCCGCGTCTCCGACGAGGCGGCGGCCGATGCCGCTCCGAGCTCGGCTCCCGTGCTTCCCGAAGCCGATGCCCCGGAGATCGCCCGATGAGCGTCGTGAGATCCGTGATCCGTGGCACCGGCTCGCGTCTGCCCGAGCGCGTCATGGCCAATGCCGACTTCGCTGGCATGGTGGAGACCTCCGACGAGTGGATCGTGCAGCGCACCGGCATCAAGCGGCGCCACATCGCCGCCGCCGAGGAAACGACCGTTTCACTGGCCGAAGGGGCCGCCCGCGAGGCTCTCGCGGCCGCCGGCCTGGAGCCGGGCGACATCGACCTCATCGTGTTGGCCACGGCGACGCCGAACAACACCTTTCCCGCCTCCGCCGTCCAGGTGCAGCGCCGGCTCGGCATCCATCACGGCTTCGCCTTCGACGTCGCCGCCGTCTGCAGCGGGTTCGTCTACGCGCTGACGACGGCCGACCTCTACCTGCGCGGCGGCATGGCGAAGCGAGCGCTGGTGATCGGCGCGGAAACCTTCTCGCGCATTCTCGACTGGCAGGACCGCTCGACCTGCGTCCTCTTCGGCGACGGCGCCGGCGCGGTGGTTCTGGAAGCCGTGGCGGGGGAGGGAACACCGGCCGACCGCGGCGTCCTCGTCTCGCGCCTGCGCTCGGACGGAGCCCACGAGCAGAAGCTCTACGTCGATGGCGGACCCTCGACGACGGGAACCGTCGGCAAGCTGCGCATGGAGGGCCGCGAGGTCTTCAAGCATGCGGTCGGCATGATCACCGACGTCGTGGAGGACTCCTTTGCCGCTCTCGGCGTCGCCGCCGACGATGTCGACTGGTTCGTTCCGCATCAGGCCAATCGGCGCATCATCGATGCGTCCGCCAGGAAGCTCGGCATCCCGCCGGAAAAGGTGGTCGTCACGGTCGACGATCACGGAAACACATCCGCCGCTTCGATCCCGCTCGCGCTCGATCGCGCCGTTCGGGACGGACGTATCCGAACGGGCGACCTCGTTTTGCTGGAAGCCATGGGTGGCGGCTTCACCTGGGGCGCCGTGCTCGTCCGCTGGTAGGCGGCGCTTGATTACGTCAGCAACTTCGATATCTTGGCGCGAATTCAAAGTGCTGGGGGGTCCGCTGGGGAGCGGGGCTTCGAGGTCATTCATCAAGGGGATTTCGAATGGGCGATCGAACGGTCACGCGTGCTGACCTCGCCGAGGCGGTGTTCCGCAAGATCGGCCTGTCCCGCACCGAATCGGCCTTCCTCGTGGAGACCATTCTCGAAGAGATCTGCGCGACCATCGCCCGCGGCGAATCCGTCAAGATCTCGTCCTTCGGGTCCTTCCTGGTGCGCGACAAGAACGAACGGGTCGGACGCAATCCGAAAACCGGCGAGGAGGTCCCGATCTCCCCGCGCCGCGTCGCGGTCTTCAAGCCGTCGAACGTCATGAAGGACCGCATTCTCGAATCGCATGCCAAGCGACGGGTTGCCAGCGCCAGCGGCGGTGTTTCCGCCGGGGCTTCGACGCCCGTCGAGATGCTGAAGGCCGCCGAGTAATCGCGGCCGTCGTCGGCTGGCCCTCCCGGCCTCTCGAATCGGCCTGCTCCAATGGCCCTTCCGACGTGGCCCCTCTCCTGGGATCGACATGACCGACAAGAGCATCGACGCGTTCCGCACCATCAGCGAGGTCGCCGAAGACCTGAACCTGCCGCAGCATGTCCTGCGGTTTTGGGAAACGCGCTTCGCACAGATCAAGCCGATGAAGCGCGGCGGGGGCCGGCGCTACTATCGTCCCGACGACGTGGAATTGCTGAAGGGCATTCGCTTCCTGCTCTACGTCAAGGGTTTCACGATCAAGGGCGTGCAGCGCATCCTGAAGGAAAACGGCAATCGCTTCGTCATCTCGATCGGGGAAGGGAACCTCACCGGTCTCGACGACATGCAGACCGGCCGTGCCCTCGGTCCGCTGCCGGAGGATGCGGAGGGCGAAGCGGAGGTCGAGATGGACGAAGGCGAGTTGATCTCCGACGAGCCGCGCGCGCCCGAACGCCTGCAGGTCGAGAAGCCGCGCGGCCTTTCCGCGCTCCTGCGCCGCGGCGAGCGGGATGTGGAGGCCGGTCCACAGCTCGGCCTCCCCACCGAAACGGCTGCGAGCCTTCAGGACGTCATCATGGAACTCCTGGAGTGCAAGCGCCTGCTCGATCAGGTCCGCTGAAGCGTCCGCGATCCCGAGATCCGGCTTGAAAAAGACTTGCGCCGGAAGCCCGCACTCTCTAAGGGTTCCCGCAGTCGGAGCGTAGCGCAGCCTGGTAGCGCACTTGGATGGGGTCCAAGGGGTCGGAGGTTCGAATCCTCTCGCTCCGACCAGTCACGAGGCCGGTTCGGCCGTCGGACGATGGAGCGGCGAAGACCCTCCACTGATCGCGGATGCGGTTTTATCTCATTCAAGCATTGATCATGGACATCTCGTCACAAGCGCATCGTGGCGGGTCGGATAACGGCGCCGCGCATCGGCGATGGACATGGCTATGGCCCTGGGTCGCCGGGCCCGATGCTGGGATCGGGACCGACGTGATCGTCAGATCCCTGCGACTTCGCTCATGCCGCTTCATGACGAAGCCTTCTGATCGCCCCTCGAGACGTCTTCTGCGCGCCTGATGCATCGAGCCGGCTGCAACTCTGCGAACCCACGCGTCGGTCCGAACGTCGAACGCCGCGCTTGGATGGTTCGGTTCGCGCCGGCAAAAGAAAACCCGCCGCGGCAAGCCGGGCGGGTTGAGTTAGTGCATGTATCTGGGAGGAAACGATGCAGGAACCAATATACATGCTGCGCTGCGTCATGGGAGACGGGGCGCTGCATGGCAGCCATGCGCTGAACGCCGGTCCCGGTCGAAAGCCCCGCGCCAACGGCGTCGACCCCGTCAGTTCGCGGCGCCGTGGCCGATCCCCGCCATGGACAGCGCATCGAGGACGCCGTTCATCATAATCTGGGTGCCGACGCACAGAAGCAGAAAGGCCGACAGCCGCGTGACGATCTGGACCCGGGTCTCGCCGAGAAGGGCTGTGATCGAATCGGACGAGCGATAGGCGAGCCAGATCAGGATCGCCACGCTGAGGGCGGCCAGCGAGGTCGCCGTGATGAACCCGATCGAACTCGCGGCGCCCGTCGGGCGATTCGATCCCAAGGCGATCGCGACCGAGATGGTGCCGGGACCGGTCGTCATGGGCAGCGTCAACGGAAAGAAGGCGACATCCTGCGCACCGACGGCTTCTCCGGCCTGCCGATGCTTGCGCTGGTCGCGCGCTTCGGGTGCCGACAGCAATTCCCAGGCCCAGGCTGCGACGACGAGACCACCGGCGATGCGCAGCGCCGCGATGCTGACGCCGAAGAAGTCCATCACGACCGTTCCGCCCCAAAGCGCGCCCAGCATGACGAGGGCGGAATAGAAGCCGATACGCCGGGCGAGCTGCGCGCGCTGGAGATGCGTCCGGTCGGCCGTCACCTGACTGAAGATGAACGCCGTTCCGACGGGGTTGACGATGGAGAAGAGGGCGGTGAAGGCGAGGAGAAAGGTCCGCACCACACCGAAATCGTCGCTCATGACATCTCCTCCGCCGTGCCGGATCGTGCCGGGTGCCGGAGCCGAGGGCAAGAGCGCCGGGCGCGGACGCCATGGGCAACCCGCAGGGCGCCAGAGCCGCCATCACCGCTCGACGCGATCGTCCCGCCCCGCGCCGAGGCGGACATACATTCGAGAGGTGGAGATACCGTTAACGATCGATCAACGCGCCGTCCTGCTACGGCATGGCCGTCATGCAGGATTGTGCATTGCAACATAAATCGGTTCGCATCATCTTCAGGCACGAAAGGAGATCACAATGAACCTGATCCAAAAGCTCCGTTCCGCCCTTGGCGAAGACCGCGCCACCCGCATGGAACTCGACTATCTCAACGAAGCCGTCTCCATCGTCGACCTGGAAAGCCGCCAGCGTCAGATCGATCGCGGGCGCTTCCGCAAGCGTGCGTTCACGCTCTGACGAGACGGACGCGGTGCGGAGACGTTTGCGGCTAAGCCGTGAAATGCCTCCGTCAGACTTTTCACATCGATGAAAATCGACGTGTTCGGCTTGCGGCTGGTCTCGGCTTGCCCCAATGCTCCCTCGATCACAATGGCAGTCGAGGATGAGCGACATGACAGACATCTGGTTCCGCACGGGCGAGGCGACCGTTCTGGCGGCCGAAGGCCAGTACACCGACGCGATGCCGGAGGTGCTGATCGGTTCCGTCCGCGGCCCGGTGGGTCAGGCCTTCGCGTCGATGATGGGACAGGTCGAGGGCCACACGCGCATGTTCGTCGTGCGGGACCTGAACCAGCTCGTTCGGCCGGCCACGATGATGACGACCAAGGCGACCATTCGCGAAGAGGGCTATATCGCCTTGCTGGGCGGCGTCGTGCAGGGCGCGACCGGCGACGCGATCGTCGATTGCCTGATCGAGGGCATCCTGCCGAAGGACGATGCGGACGAGCTGTGCATGATCATCATGATCTGGCTCGATCCTCGCTGTCCCGGCCATGCCGAGATCGACCTGAAGGATCTCTACCGGACCAATTACGAGGCGACCAAGATCGCGATCTCGCGCGCCATGACCGGCAAGCCGACGGTCGAGGATCTCATCGCCAATCGTCGCACGATCCAGCATTACGCGCTGAGCGGTATCGTCGAGAACTGAAGGACCGGGGGCCGGTCTGCGGCGTCAGTCGAGAGGCGAGGCGGTCCCCACCGGGACCGCCTTTTTCATGGGCCTACCCCACCGCCGTTCCAGCGCGATACAGCCCCAGAGGATGCCGGCGATCAGGTAGAAATGCCGCCAGTGGTCGGTGTCGATGACGTTGCCGACGACGACATGGCAGACGAAGACCGAATAGGCGCTCATCAGATACGGCTGCCACGGGCGTTCGCGCAGCAGGATCTTCAGCCCGAGGGACAGCGTCAGGATCGTGAACGTGACGTAGGCGATGAAGCCGAGCCAGGAATAGTCGAGCAGGCTCTTCAGCCAGATGTTGTGCGTGTCCTCGCCGTAGATCGGGCCGAAGACCAGCGGACCGATGCCGAGCGGATGCTCCATGGCCATCTCGAAGCCGAGGAGATGGCGCGCGAAGCGGCCGAGCCGGGCCGAATCGTAGGACTGGACGAGCTGCGCGCGCTCCGAGAAGAGGCTCGACACCTTGTCGGACTGGAGCGCGACGAGGATCACGAGGAGCATCAGCACGATCCCGGCGATGGCGATGGTCGCGATCTTCAGGCGGAACTTCGCCGAGCGCTCCTTCAGCAGCAGGAAGCCGACGCACAGGACGATGGACCCTCCGTAGAGGCCCCAGGCCGCCCGCGAGAAGGACAGGAAGACGGCGAGCGTGAGAACGCCGAGCGCCGCGACCTTCCAGGGCGCCGTGACGAGCCGCTCGCTGACGAGACGCTGCACCAGATAGACCGCGGGCAGGGTGAGGAAGGGTCCGAAGACGTTCGGGTCCTGAAAGGCGCCTTTGGCGCGTTCGTAGAGCGTGAACTGGGCCGCGCCGGGAAAGGCGTTGAAGTAACCGAGAATGCCGAGAGCGCCCGTGGCGAGCGCCGCGAGGAGATAGGCATTGTAGATGAGGCGAAGGCGACGCCAGTCGGCCTCGACGACGCTCGCGTAGAAGACCGCGGACAGCGCGAGGAAGGTGGAGACCGCGACATACATCGGGCCGTCGCCCAGATCCTTCATCTGCGTGACGGAGACGAGGCCCCCTAGGTTGAACACGATGAGAAGGACGAGGAGCGGCGCCGTTCCCGCACTGATCGTCAGGCCGCCGAAGAGGGCCCAGAGCGGGATCAGCCCCGCCATGAAGAGTTCGTAGGGCGCCGGCTCCGAAATGACGAAGCCCGACAGGAAGACGGCGGCCGCGATCGCCGCGCTGCCGATCAGCGCGAACTGGCGGCGGCCGAGATCGGCGAAGGCGGCGCGGGGGGCATCGAACCCGCCGCCGATATGCGCCGCGCTCGCCATCAGTAGGCGTGTTCGGTCTGGAAGAGACTGAGCGGCGTGCGGATCAGGATGGCGAGATCGAGAAGCACCGACCAGTTCTCGATGTAGTGCAGGTCGAGCTCGACCCGCTTCTTGAGCTTTTGCGGATCGTCGATCTCGCCGCGAAAGCCTTTGATCTGAGCAAGGCCCGTGATGCCCGGCTTCACCTTGTGGCGCCCGAAATAGCCGTCGACAATCTCGACGAAGGCTTCGTTGCCGCTGGATTTGGCATAGACCGCATGCGGACGGGGACCGACGAGCGACAGCTGGCCGCGGATGACGTTGAAGAGCTGGGGCAGCTCGTCGATGGAGCTCTTGCGGATGAACCGGCCGACGCGCGTCACGCGGGGATCCCCGCGCGTCACGATCTTGGCGGCCGCCGGATCCGACATTTCGTGGAACATCGAGCGGAACTTCAGAACTTCGATGATCTGATTGTTGAAGCCGTGCCGCTTCTGCCGAAAGATCACCGGACCCCGGGAGTCCCATTTGATCGCCACGGCCGTCGCCAGCATGATCGGCGACAGCGCCACGATCGCGAGGGAGGCGAAGACGAGGTCGAAGATCCGCTTGGCGATCCAGTCCCAATCCGCCAGGGGCCGGTCGAAGACGTCGAGCAGCGGGATCTCGCCGATGAAGGAGTAGGAGCGCGGGCGAAAGCGCAGCTGGGCCGTGTGCGCGGAAAGGCGGATGTCGAGCGGCAGCACCCAGAGCTGCTTCAGGAGCGCCAGCACGCGCTGCTCCGCGGTGATCGGGAGGGTGACGATCAGCATGTCGACCTGCGCGAGGCGGGTGAATTCGACGAGTTCGCTGATGTTGCCGAGTTTGGGATAGCCGGCCACGATCGGCGGCGAGCGCCGGTCTCCGCGGTCGTCGAAGATACCGCAGATGCGGATGTCGCTTTCGGGCTCGAGCTCGAGCCCTCGAATGAGATCTTCCGCGCCCTTGCCGCCGCCCACGATCACCGCGCGTCGCTCGATGATGCCGTTGCGGGCCCAGCGCCGGAGCTTGACGCGGAGAAGGAGCCTGGCGAGGCCGAGCACCCCGGAGCCGAAGAGGAACCAGCTGGCGAGCCAGACGCGCGAGACGTCGTCGGTCAGCTTGGCGAAGAAGAGGCCCACGGCGACGAGCGCGAGCGCAGCGCCCCAGCACAGCGTGATCCGCGTCAACTGCCGAAGGTGGGAGCGGAGGAAGGAGATCTCGTAGCCGTGTCCGAGCTGAATGGCTGCGACGCCGAGGGCGGCGCCCGTCAGGGACGCCAGGAGATACGGGACCTGCGATCCGTTCGGATCGTGACCGACATAGAGGACGAAGATGGCCGCCGAGACCGACAGGAGCAGCGTGAACTCGACGAGGCGCCAGATCCCGCTGAGCAGCGTCGGCGAGATGACCTTCTTCCTGAACTGCAGCGCCGCGCGCGCGGCATGGTCGTTCAGCTGCACGCTGCCCGGTTGCGAGGACGGAGCCTCGAACGCCCGCACGGCTTCCGTCGTGTAGGGTAGGTGTCCGTCGATCGTATCCATCTCGCCTTCCGGCTCAAGCAGCGCGTTGTTGCCTCGGCTCCCGCCGCAGCTTTCCCTCGCGAGGGGAGGGGATCTGCCAAGTCGAGCCTCGTCTTCCGTACAGGTCGGAGCTTAAGATTCCTTTGGGTGAGCCAGGTCGGCGGTCCGTCGTCGAAGGGCGCCCGGCAGGATCGTCGCGGCTTCCCGTCGCTCCGCCGCCTGCGTCGTCCGGGCGCTCCCGGCGAGGCGGGCGCCGCCGGCCCAGTGGTAGGCCGCCATCGTGTCGTCGGCCATCTTCGAGGTGACGAAGCGGGAGCGAAGGTGCTGGCGCAGGGCGACGGGCACGATGGGGCCGGCGGTCAGCCGCGCCTTCAGGGATTCCGCGAGGGCTCTCGGGTCCTCCGGACGGATGAGGGGCTGGATCTCCGGCGGCACGATCTCCCGCACGCCGCCGACGTCGACCGCGGCGACGGGAAGGCCGGCTGCCAGCGCTTCGAGAAGGACGTAGGGGAGCGAATCGGCCCGCGACGGCAGGACCAGCATGCGACCGAGCGCGAACGCCTGGCGCGCCGGCATCGGATCGAAGAAGCGCACGGTGCCCGGCATCAGGCGCTCGGCCGCCGCTTCGAGGCGGGCTCGCTCGTCGCCGGCTCCCACGATGTTCAGCGTCACGGCGCGGCCGGTCTGCGCCTGGAGGAGGCCGACGGCCTCCAGCAGGATGTCCGGACCCTTCAGCTTGCGCAGCATGCCGAGATAGAGAAGGTCCGCCGCGTCGCTCCGGGGCGGAACGGGTTCGAATTCGCCGTCCGACAGGCCGTTGTGGACGACGCGTGCGGCGATCCGGGGTCTGCCGACCTTGGCATGATAGGCTGCCTCTTCGTATCTCGACACGAAGAGCAGGTGATCGGTCGCCTGTTCCAGCAGCCGCTCCATCGCGAAATAGAGACGACCGCCAATCGTCGCGGGATCGTAGTGCATGCTCCCGCCATGCGGCGTGTAGAGGCGGCCGACCGGCTTGCCCGGCCGGCGGATCGCCGTTCCGACCAGCCGTGCGTAGGCCCCGCCCTTGGCGCCATGCCCATGCAGGATGTCGGGTCCGATGGATTTCAGGATGCGGTAGGTGCGGTAGAGATCGAGAAGATCCGACGGCGCGATCGATCGGCGCATCGTGACGCGGTGCACGCCGAGCGCCAGACGCGGCGCGATCTCCTCGATCAGCCGTTCCTCGAAGTCCCCGCCGGTGATGGAATCGCAGAGAATGCCGACCGCATGGCCCGCGGCGATCTGCGCGTCGATGAGGTCGCGAACATGCCGGAAGATCCCGCCGACCGGCGAGCGGAAGCAGTGAATGATCTTCAGGGCTGGACCGTCCATGCAGCGCTACTCGCGTGAAGGACGCAGACCGAAGGTCCTCGTCCAGCTTCGGGAACAGGACCAGCATAGGAAGGGGAGGTTACCGCACGACCGGCGGAATCGTTCGAATTTGAACGATCTCGACGATCAGAAGTAGCGCTCGCGAACGTAGATCGTGTCGCCGGGCAGGATCGGATCGGACGTCAGCACGCGTCCGCTGATGACCTTGCCGTTGACCTGCCGCGTCACGTCGACCGTGCGCTGTTCGGCGCGAGGCGAGAACCCCCCGGCAATGGCGATCGCGTTCTGGACGGTCATGCCGGGAACATAGATGTACTGGCCGCCGGTGCCGACCTCTCCCATGATGAAGAAGGGTCGATACTGATCCACCTCGACGGAGATGTCGGGATCGCGAAGATAACCGTCGCGCAGCTTGGCGGAGAGGGTGGCTTCCAGCTCCTTCGTCGTCGAACCCCGCGCGGGCACCGTTCCGACGAGCGGCATGGAGACGTAGCCGCCCTTGTCGATGGCGTAGGTGTTGGTCAGACCCTCCTGCTCGAAAACGGTGACGCGGATCTTGTCGCCGGAATCGAGATGGTAGGGTTCGTTCAAGGCCTTGTGGAAGGCAGGCGGCGCGGGCTGGTAGCTGGCGCAGCCGGACAGGCTGGCGCAGACGGCTCCGGCGAGGCTGAGGGCTCGAAAGTGCATGTCACCAGGTCCCGATCGTCTGGGTGGGGCGTTCGTTCGACGTTCGCTGCCAAGCTTTTAGGTTCATTAACCTTAATCTCCGGTTAATGGGCCAAGTCGGTGTCGGAGCGGCAGGTCGGGCGTTAACGGTTTCCTAACCTTGTCGGCAGATTTTTCCGGAAGGAAGATCTGGAGACTGATCATGGCCATGGTGCCGATGCACGAGAAGGATGTCGACATCGACATCGGCCATCTGGTCCGCGCCGTATGGCGGCGCAAGCTGACGGTGCTTCTCTCGACGGTTGCTTTCGCAGGCGGCGCCTTCGCCCTCTGCAGCCTCGTTCCGCCGGTCTACAAATCCGAGACCCAGATCGTCGTCGAGGATCGCGAATCGACCTATACGAGGCCCGCGACGAACGGCGGCGCCAGCGACAGCCTCAGCGCCGAGAGCGTCGAGAGCCAGGTCTCGCTGATGACGTCCGACCAGATTCTCGGCGACGTCGCCGATCGCTTCCGGCTGTCCGACCGCGCCGAATACGCGCCGGACCCGTCGCTTCTCGACCGGATCATCACGCGCGTCCAGCCGGCGAGCCGCGTCACGTCCGGCGAAGTCATCGAGACGATGCACAAGAAGCTCAACGTCTATCGCAAGGAGAACACGCGCGTCCTCGTGGTCGAATTCTCCTCGCACGATCCGGCACTGGCCCGCGACGTTCCCAATGCCATCGCCGACGAATATCTCGCGCGGCAGAAGGGGGCGCTCCTGTCCTCGAACACCAGCGCCACCGGCTGGCTCGAGACCGAGATCGCGGATCTGCGCGAGGCCGTGAAAGCGGCGGAACAGAAGGTGGCGGCGTTCCGCACCTCCTCGGATCTTCTCGTCGGGCAGAACCAGAGCGTCCTCGCCACCCAGCAGCTGTCCGAGATGGCGAGCGAACTCTCGCGCACGCGCGCCTCGCGCGCCGCCGCCGAAGGGCGTGCCGCCAGCATCCGCGATGCCCTGAAGCGCGGCCGGGCGCTCGACAGCGCGGCGGAGGTCCTCGGCTCGCCGACGGTCCAGGCCCTGCGCGAGCGTCAGGTGACGCTCCGCTCCGAGATCGCCGATCTCTCGACGACCCTTCTCGACAATCATCCCCGGCTCCGCTCGCTCCGCTCACAGCTGCGCGACATCGACACGGAAATCGCGGGCGAGGCCGTCAAGGTTCAGTCGTCGCTGGAAACGGAGGCGGACTCGGCACGCCAGCGTGAAGCGGCCCTCGCCGCCGAGATGTCGCGCCTCAAGACGGAGGCCTCCCGCGCCGGCAGCCAGGAGGTGGAACTCCGCTCGCTGGAGCGCGAAGCCGATGCGCAAAGTCAGCTCTTGGAAAGCTACCTGACGCGGTACCGCGAGGCGGTGGCGCGGGGCGCTCGCGATTATCTCCCCGTCGACGCCCGTGTCTTCTCGGAAGCGCGGCTGCCCGCCGAGCCCTACTTCCCGAAGATCGTGCCCATCACCGCCGCAGCGGGCGTCGCCGGCTTCCTCATATCCGTGCTCGGCCTTCTCGTCGTCGAGATTTTTTCCGGTCGCGGCCTTGCGCCGCTGCGTCGCGAGGAGGACGGGGTGGACAGCGCCGCAGCGCCTGCTCCCGCGGATCGACGAAACGATGCGGGCGAGCTCCCCGTCCCGACAGGGCTAGCAGTTCCGGCCACAGCAGCCGCAGCCGTCAGCGCTACCGAAGGCTCGGCGTCGGCTCCGCTGATGCCGGCGCCCGAACAGACTTCCCCGGCCATGCTCGCCTTCTCGCCCCGCGAACGCGTCGCGATCGCGCCTGGCGACCTCGCCGATGCCGTCCTGTCGAGCGGCATCCGGACCGTGCTCGTGCTGGAAGCCGATGCCGAACGCGACTTCGGCGGGCTTGCGCTCGTCCGCGCCCTCGCGGCTCGCGGTGCGAATGCCGTGATCCTCGACTTCGGGGTCGATTTCGCCCTGTCGGAGGCGATGGGCGTGCCGGCCGATGCCTACGGCATTTCCGACTACATCGACGGCTCGTCGGGTCTGTCCGACATCCTCTACCGCGACCTCGCGAGCACCGCTGACGCGATCGTGTGGGGACGCGACGGCAACGGCGAGGGGTTCGATTTCGATCGCTTCGAGCAGCTTTTCGCCGCCATCGGCGCGGCCTACGACTGCGCCGTGGTCGACGGGGGCACCTTGCCCGCGTCCGGCCTGCTCGGCTTCCTCGACGAGGAGGCCGCGATCGTCGTCGCCGCCTCGTGGCGGTCCTCGGCGGTCCAGCGGCTCGCGGAACTCGCGAAGGCCGGCCAGCCGGACGCGCTCGTCATGTCGACACGCGCCGTCGTGGCTCCGCAGAAGACGGAAGCGGCCTGACCGTCAGCGGCGCGGCAGGACGCGCCGCACCCGCTGCACGACCGCGAGCAGCTTCGGCTTCTCCTTGATCCGCCGCACGATCGACCGGCGGAGCCTGGAGGCGGCCAGATAGGTTCGCCCGCCTGCCGTGACCGCCATGACGGCATCGAACTGCGGAACGACGAGGTCGCACCAGGATCGCTTGTAGCGCTCCTCTCCCGGCCCGAGGTCGAGCGTGGCGAAACCCTCGGCCGAAAGTCGCTCCACCAGATGCCAGAGGAGCAGTTCGCCCGGACTGGCATCGGCGTCCTCGTCGTCGGCGAAGGCCGAGAACATGCCCCAGAAGGTCCGGCCCGACGCAAGGCCTCCCATCAGCGCCTTCACCGTTCCTCCGCTTTCCACGATGTAGAGGCGCGCCCCGGCATCCGCATCGGCGAAGAGCCGCTTCAGGAAGGCCTCCGTTCCCGGATCCTGAAACGGATCGGGCCGGCCGAGTTCGGCGAAGCGCGCGATCTTGAGGGCGAAGAACGTGTCGAGGACGACGCTTCGCGCATCCGGCGGAACGTCGCGGAAGACGTAGCCGCCGAGCCCTTCGAAATGGCGCTGCTGCGCGCGGAACTTCTTGCGCTTGCGCTTGGCGTTGCCGTTCGCCAGCACCGCCTCCATGCCGCCGTCGAGCGTGATCGCGAAGCGGTCTTCCAGAGCCGGCCGCACGCTCGCAGCCTCGGGCAGCCAGGACGTGTCGGGCAGCCGTCGAAGGTCGAGCGCGTCGAGCCGGACGCGCTTCGCCGCCGAGGCGAGGTCGAGCCGGCCGGTGGGATGCCCGGACGGGTGAGCCGCATTGGCATGCGTTTCGCCGGGGAAGGACCCGATCCGGAGCGGGCCGAAACGGCGGATTTCGAGGGGGATGCGGTGCGAGCGACCATCCGCGCCCGGGACCGTCAGAACGGTCTGGACGCGACCGGAAAGAGCGCCGCGCGTTTGCGCCCAGGCCGTGAGAAACGGCGTGGACTGGAAGGGCAGGGAGGCTTCGTCCTGCGCAGTGTCAAAAGCGGACCGGGAGACCGATGTCATCTCCCCTTGAACCATGAATTTTTTAAGGAAAACCCCCTAGTGTTCGCCTGCGCCGCTGCGACGGCGACGCGGGCGGACCGATGACCGATCTGAAGACCCTGGCTGGCCGCATGGCGCTCGATGCGGCGCGCTGGAGCGGTTCGTCGACCTTGGCGCGTCGGACCACGCGCCCCTTCGGCGCGATCTTCACCTTGCACCACGTCTCGCCCTGCCCGGTCTCCAATTTCCCGCCGAACGGCCACCTCAGCATCCACCCGAACTTCCTGCGCGACGTCATTCGCCATCTCAAGTCGAGCGGCTGCGACATCGTCGATCTCGACGAGGCCGTATCGCGGATCGAGGACCGTCGGCACGACCGGTTCTTCGCGGCGTTCACGCTCGACGACGGCTATGTCGACAATGCCGATCACGCCGCGCCGGTGTTTCGAGACGAAGCCGTTCCCTACGCGATCTTCGTGTCTCCGGGCCTGTCCGACGGCAAGATCCTGCCGTGGTGGGAGGTGGCGGAAAGCGTGGTCATGGCCTGCGACCACGTCGTCCTGCCATGGCGGCCGGGGCAGGCGATCGACACATCCGCAAAACCGGCGAAGCGGCGGGTCTTCGACGACATCAGCATCCATCTGACGACGATCTGCCCGGAACGGCTCGTCGCGGATACGGCATGGCGTCTGGCCGAGATGAACGCCGGGCTGACGCCGGCGCCGCGCTCCCGCGTCATGGATTGGGACCGCCTCGCCGAGCTCGCGCGCGACCCTCTGGCGACGATCGGCGCGCATTCCATGACGCATCCGCGCCTCGCCCGGCTCTGCGATGACGAGGCCTATGCCGAGATCGCGCTCTCCCGCCACGTCATCGCGGAACGTCTCGGCACGATGCCGCGGCATTTCGCCTATCCCTACGGCTCGACGTCGGCCTGCGGCGAGCGGGAGTTCGCGATGGCGGCGACGGCGGGTTATCGCGCCGCCTACACGACGCGCCTCCATGCCCTCACGCCCGCCCGAAGCCGACAGATGCAGGCGCTGCCGCGTCTGTCCCTCAACGGCTATTATCAGGACGTGCGTCATGTCGACGTCCTGATGTCGGGGCTTCCCGGCCTCTGGAAGGACGTGCGCTGATCTCCCTCAGCGACGCTCGCGAGCCTTCGGGGCATAGCCTTCCATCCAGCGGATGACGACCATGGCCGGCACGATCCAGAACATTCCGGTCACCAGGAAGTAGGCGAGATGGACGAAGCCGTTGGCCTCTCCGAGATAGACGGTCGCGAAGGCCGTCGCGAAGATGGCGTAGACGACGACGAGGACGATCAGGACGATCGCTCCGATGAACTTCTTCAGCCGGATGGGCATCGGCTCTCCCCGGAAACGGTTGCTTTCATCCGCGGTCTATGAGCCTTCGCACGTCCCGACGCCAGTCCCGCGCGGCTGCGGCGGATCGCTGCTTGAAAAGGCGACCGGGGCGCGTCACATGGGCCGCGCGCCCTGCGGCCCTCGCGGGATGCGCGCGGAAAGGACCTGGCCCCCGCATGTCGACCACATTTCCGATGACCCGCACCGTGTCGCCACAGACACGTCGAAGCCCCGACGATGCCGATCGTCGCCTCGTTCGCGCCTGGCTCTATGTCGTCGCCTTCATCGTCTTCGCGCTCGTCCTCGTCGGCGGCGCCACGCGACTGACCGAGTCCGGTCTCTCCATCACCGAGTGGAAGCCGATCCACGGAATCGTGCCGCCCCTGTCGATCGCGGAATGGCAGGAGGAGTTCGACCTCTACCGGCGCATCCCCCAATATCAGGAGATCAACCAGGGCATGAGCCTGGAGGCATTCCAGACGATCTACTGGTGGGAGTGGGCGCACCGGGTGCTCGCCCGCTTCGTCGGCATCGTCTTCGCCGTGCCGCTGGCGATCTTCTGGATCACGGGCCGCCTTCCCGCGGGCCTCAAGCCGAAGCTGCTCGGCATTCTCGCGCTCGGCGCGCTGCAGGGCGCGATCGGCTGGTGGATGGTCGCGTCCGGCCTCTCCGTGCGCACCGACGTCAGCCAATACCGTCTCGCCGTCCATCTCACGACGGCCTGCCTCATCTTTTCCGCCACGATCTGGGTCGCGCGCGGCCTCGCGCCGCACACGGAGGAGGACGCGCCGTCGGAGCATTCCGTCCATGCGGCGGGCCTCATCGTGCTTCTGTCCCTGGCGCAGATCTATCTCGGCGGCCTCGTCGCCGGTCTCAATGCCGGGCTCACCTTCAACACCTGGCCACTGATGGACGGGCGGATCGTGCCGGATGGTCTGTTCGTCATGCAGCCCGCCTGGCGAAACCTCTTCGAGAACGTCATGACCGTGCAGTTCGTGCATCGCATGAGCGCCTATCTGCTGCTCGCGGTCGTGCTGGTCCACTGGATCGCGGCCACGCGACAGGCGCCGGGCACGACCCATGCGCGGAGGGCGGGCGTGCTCTTCGCGCTGGTGATGGTTCAGGCCGCGATCGGCGTCACGACCCTTCTGCTGGCCGTTCCCATCGGCTGGGCGCTGCTGCACCAGGGCGGCGCCCTCGTGGTCCTCGCCTTCGCCGTCGCGCATGCGCGCGGCCTCAAGGGTCCCTATCGCACCCGAGCCGCCTGATCGACATGGCTCGACGACGAAAGGGCCGCGGATCGAAGGATCTGCGGCCCTTTCTTCATGGAAAGCTCGAAACGGTCAGGGGAACAGCGGAAGCTGCTCGATGCCGAGCGTTTCCTCCAGGCCGTAGGCGACGTTGAAGTTCTGGATCGCCTGTCCCGCCGAGCCCTTCACGAGATTGTCGAGCGTCGAGATGACGATCGCACGGCCGGGGATGCGGTCGGGCACGACATTGACGACGACGTAGTTGGAGCCGCGCACCATCTGCGTCTGCGGCAGAACGCCGGGCTCGGCGACGGTGACGAAGGGCTCGTCCGCATAGCGCTCGACGAGGGTCTGGCGAAGATCCGCCGCCGTCGCGCCGCCGGCGAGGCGAACGTAGCTCGTGCAGAGCTCGCCCCGGCTCATCGGGATGAGGTGGGGGGTGAAATTGACGCGCAGATCCGGGGCGCCGGCCACCTTGCCGATCTCCTGCTCGATCTCCGCCATGTGCCGGTGCTTGCCGACGGCATAGGGGCTCATGCCTTCGCCCGCCTCGCAGAAGAGGACGTTCTCCTTGAGGCTCCGGCCCGCGCCGGAAACGCCGGATTTGGCATCGATGACGATGTCCGACACGTCGATCTGGCCCGCGCCCGCGAGCGGCAGCAGGGCGAGGAGCACGGCGGTCGGATAGCAGCCGGGGCAGGCGACGAGGCGCGCCTCGGCGATCTCGGCGCGGTAGTGCTCGGTCAGGCCGTAGACCGCTTCGGGCTGAATCTCCTCCGCGACGTGATCGAGCCCGTACCACTCCTTGTAGGCGGCGGGATCGCGCAGGCGGAAGTCGGCGGACATGTCGAGGATCTTCACAGCCGGGTGCGCCTCGAAGATCGACTTGGTGATCGCCTGCGTCGTGCCATGGGGCAGGCCGCAGAAGATGGCGTCGACCGAGCCCCAGTCCGCGTCCTCGATGCGCACGAGATCGGGCAACGGCACATGGGCGAGGTGCCGGAAGACCTCCCGCATCGGCTTGCCCGCATGGCTGTTCGCCGTCAGCGCGACGATCTCCATCCGAGGATGGCGGATCGCGAGGCGCACGAGATCGGCGCCGGTATAACCACTGGCGCCGAGCACGCCAATCCTGATGCTGTCCGCCATGACGGTCTCCATTGTCTATTCGTTTGAGGCGCTTGCATCCGACGGCGGATCCAAGTCCGAAGGGTCTTGAACCAGGATCCGAAGCGCGTGATTCAATCTCTCAACGCGCCGTGGCCGCTCGCTTGTCCGCGAGGATGCCGAGGATGTAGAGGGCGACCGTCGCGCCCGCGATGGCGGTCATGTCGGCATGGTCGTAGGGCGGCGACACCTCCACCACGTCCGCGCCGACGATCTGCAGGTTCTTGAGGTGGTGCAGGACCGCCAGCATCTTGGCGCTGGAAGGACCGCCGGCCACCGGCGTTCCCGTGCCCGGCGCGAAGGCGACGTCGAGGCAGTCGATGTCGAAGGTGAGATAGACGTTCGTGCCGCCGGTGCGCTCGTAGATGCGCTGGGCGATCGCCGCGGAGGTCAGGTCCTCCACCGCGTTGCCGTGGATGATCTCCAGCCCGCCGGTTTCCGGCGCATGGGTGCGGATGCCGATCTGGATCGAGGTATCGGGGTCGATCAGCCCGTCGCGCAGCGCGGCGGTGAGGAAGGAGCCGTGGTCGACGCGTGCACCGGCGAGGGGCCACGTGTCCTGGTGGGCGTCGAAATGGACGAGGGACAGCGGCCCGTGCTTGCCGGCATGGGCCTGGAGAAGCGGGAAGGTGATCGAGTGATCGCCGCCGAGCGTCAGGAGGAAGCCGCTCTGGCCGAGAAGCTTCTCGGCCTCCGCCCGGATCGTCTCGTGCGCGGTCTCCGGCAGCCGGTAGTCCAGCCGGCAGTCGCCGTAGTCGACGACGCCGAGATGCTCGAAGAGATCGGCATGGAACGGATATTGCGGATCGTTGTCGAAGATCTGCGAGGCGCGCCGCAGCGCGGACGGCCCGAAGCGCGCGCCCGGACGGTTGGAGACCGAGGCGTCGAACGGGATACCCCAGACGGTGACGTCGGCCCCGACATTCTCCTTGGTGAGGCGCCGCCGCATGAAGGAGGCGATGCCCGCATAGGTCGGATCGCCGGCCGCGCCAAGAATGCTCGTCGCGGTGAAGGCATTGTCGATGGTCGTGCCGGCCATGAGGAAGGTCCCGTTGGATGGGTTCAGGCGCGAGCCCTACTGCATTGCGGTGTCCGGTTGAAGACGCCTTCGCCGCGCGCCGATCCGATCGAACCGGCGCACCTCCGCTTTCGGGGAAGGCGGGATGCCCGGGAGGATGCACCGGGGCGAGGTCGCGGCGGTTCCGATCGCCGTCCCTCGTCCGCCTGCGCGAACGAGCGGATCGCTCCGTGTCGAACGTCGACCGGTCCCGGCATGGAACGCCGTCTCCATGGAAAAAGGCCGCGGAGCTCGACGCTCCACGGCCTTTTCCCTGAACGGTGGTCGAAGGACGCTTAGCGCTTCGAGAACTGGAAGGAGCGACGGGCCTTGGCCTTGCCGTACTTCTTGCGCTCGACGACGCGGCTGTCGCGGGTCAGGAAGCCACCCTTCTTGAGCACGGCGCGCAGGCCCGGCTCGTAATAGGTGAGGGCCTTCGAGATGCCATGACGGACCGCGCCGGCCTGACCGGACAGACCGCCGCCGGCGACCGTCGCCACGATGTCGAACTGGCCGTCGCGGTTTGCCGCGACGATCGGCTGACGGAGCACCATCTGCAGGACCGGACGCGCGAAATAGGCCGCGAATTCCTTGTCGTTGACGATGATCTTGCCGGAGCCGGGCTTCACCCAGACGCGGGCGACCGCGTCCTTGCGCTTGCCGGTCGCATAGGCGCGGCCGTGGGCGTCGAGCTTCTGGACGTGGACCGGAGCTTCCTGGACGCCTTCGATGCTGCCGAGAGCCTGGAGCGAGTTCATGTCGGCCATGTTATGCAGCCCTCTTGTTCTTCGAGTTCATCGCGCCGACGTCGAGCGTCTCCGGCGTCTGGGCGGCATGCGGATGCTCGGAGCCGGCGTAGACGCGCAGGTTCCGGAGCTGCTGGCGGCCGAGCGGGCCCTCGGGCAGCATGCGCTCCACGGCCTTCTCGACGACGCGCTCGGGAAAGCGGCCTTCCAGGATCTGGCGAGCCTTGCGCTGCTTGATGCCGCCGGCATAGCCGGTGTGCCAGTAATAGGTCTTGTCGGTGAACTTCTTGCCGGTGAAGACGACCTTGTCGGCATTGATGATGATGATGTTGTCACCATCGTCGATATGCGGGGTGAAGGTCGGCTTGTGCTTGCCGCGAAGGCGGAGCGCGACGATCGATGCGAGGCGGCCGACGACGAGCCCTTCGGCGTCGATCAGGATCCACTTCTTCTCGACCGTCTCGTTCTTCTGCGAGAAGGTTTTCATGGGTTCTTCCTTGGAACAGCGTCACGTCGGCGCGTTCCAGAGAACCGCCATACGAAAAGAGCGGCCCACGGGCCGCGCTCTGGCTGCTTCCATAGTCCCGCCAGCCGCTTCGGTCAAGGTCCCGGAATGCGCGCTTATCGAGCCATTGCTTAACGCAAACAACGTCTTATCGGAAGAGGTATTTGAATACCGCATCAAACTTGTCGTGGGGAAGCCGGGGCGTTGGCAGCCTCGTCTCGATCGGATAGCAAGGATGCAACGGGAAAGGAGCCGCTCGTGGCCGATATCGTGGAACTCAACCAGACCCCGCCCGTGCTCGTGGCGCGGGAAGGGCCGGTGCATCGCATCACCCTCTCGAGCCCGCCGGCCAACGCGCTGTCGATCCGGATGATGACGGCCCTGCGGGCCGCGCTGTCCGAGGCGGCCGGCGATCCGGATTGCCGGGCGGTGGTGATCGCGGGCGAAGGCCGGGTCTTCTGTGCCGGCCACGACCTCAAGGAGCTGACCGCGCACCGTGCCGATGCGGACGGCGGGCGCGCCTTCTTCGAGACGACGATGCGCCTCTGCGCCGATCTCATGCAGGACATCGTGCGCCATCCCAGGCCCGTCATCGCCGAGGTCGGCGGCGTCGCGACGGCTGCGGGATGCCAGCTCGTGGCGAGCTGCGATCTCGCCATCGCTTCCGAAGAGGCGACCTTCGCGACTCCCGGCGTCAATATCGGCCTCTTCTGCTCGACGCCGATGGTGGCCCTGTCGCGCAATCTCAAGCCCAAGCACGCGATGGAGATGCTTCTCACTGGCGAGACGATCGATGCGCGCAGCGCCCGCGAGTTCGGGCTCGTCAATCGCGTCGTGCCGCCCGAATACCTGCCGACGATCGTCCACAAGTACACGTCCTCCATCGCGTCGAAATCGGCGCTCGCGATCAAGATCGGTAAGGCACTCTTCTACCGACAGGCCGAGATGGGCCTTGCCGAGGCCTACGACGAAGCCGCCGCCACGATGGTCGAGAACATGATGGCGACCGACGCCGGCGAAGGGATCGGAGCCTTTCTGGAAAAGCGCCGCCCGGTCTGGACCGATCGATGAGCGCAAGGATCGACGACGATGCCGGCCTGCGCCGCATCCTGTCCGAGGTGACGACGATCGCGCTTCTCGGCGCCAGCCCCAAGCCCGAGCGCCCGTCGCACGGCGTGATGCGCTTTCTTCTGTCGAAGGGCTACCGCGTCATCCCCGTCAATCCGGGACAGGCCGGCGGCGAGATCCTCGGACAGCGGGTCTATGCCGATCTCGCCTCGATCCCCGAGCCCATCGACATGGTCGACGTCTTTCGGACAAGCGAAGCGCTGCCCGGCATCGTCGCGGAAATCCTCGCGCTGGCGAACCGGCCGCGGATCCTCTGGACACAGCTCGGCGTCCGCCATGCCGAGGCGGCCGAGGCGGCGGCTTCGGGGGGCCTCGACGTCGTGATGGATCGCTGTCCCGCGATCGAGCATCCCCGGCTATTCACTCGCTGAGGCGATCGCGCCGGAATGTTTTTCGCCCCGGCATCGCTTTTTTGGATCGGGGCGTGCTTTGTCCATTCGGCCGGGCGGGGCACAGTCTTCCCGCCCGCCGTGGCGCGAGGAGGAGGAACGACATGACGACACCGGGTTTCGAGACACTGGCGGTGCATGCGGGCGCCGCGCCCGATCCGGCGACGGGCGCGCGCGCGACGCCGATCTATCAGACGACGTCCTTCGTCTTCGACGATGTCGACCATGCCGCGGCGCTGTTCGGCCTCCAGCAGTTCGGCAACATCTACACGCGCATCATGAACCCGACGCAGGCCGTGCTGGAGGAGCGCGTCGCTGCGCTCGAAGGCGGCACGGCGGCGGTGGCGGTGGCGTCGGGCCATGCCGCCCAGCTTCTCGTCTTCCATGCGCTGATGCAGCCGGGCGATGAATTCGTCGCATCGCGTCGTCTCTACGGCGGCTCGATCAACCAGTTCAATCACGCCTTCAAAAGCTTCGACTGGCACGTCAACTGGGCCGATCCGAGCGATCTCGCGACCTTCGAGGCGGCGATCGGCGAGCGGACCAAGGCGATCTTCATCGAGTCGATCGCCAATCCCGGCGGCATCGTGGTCGACATCGCCGGCATCGCGGAGATCGCCCACCGCCACGGACTGCCCCTCATCGTCGACAACACGCTGGCGAGCCCCTACCTCTGCCGCCCTCTGGAGCACGGCGCCGACATCGTCGTCCATTCGCTGACGAAGTTCATGGGCGGCCACGGCAATTCCATGGGCGGGGTCATCGTCGACGGCGGCACGTTCGACTGGTCGGCGACCGAGCGCTACCCGATGCTGTCGAAGCCGCGACCGGAATACAACGGCGTGGTGCTGCACGAGACCTTCGGCAATTTCGCCTTCGCCATCGCCTGCCGGGTCCTCGGCCTTCGCGATCTCGGGCCGTCGATCTCGCCCTTCAATGCCTTCATGATCCTGACGGGCATCGAAACTCTGCCGCTGCGCATGCAGCGCCATTGCGAGAACGCGCAGAAGGTCGCCGAATTCCTGTCGACGCACGAGAAGGTTTCCTGGGTGTCCTACGCGGGCCTTGCATCCGATCCGTCGCACGCCCACCAGCAGCGCTACACGCCGAAGGGCGCGGGCGCCGTCCTGACCTTCGGCCTCGCCGGGGGCTACGAGGCGGGCGTCGCCTTCGTCCAGGGGCTGGAGCTCTTCTCGCATCTCGCCAATATCGGCGACACGCGCTCGCTCGTGATCCATCCCGCTTCGACGACGCACAAGCAGTTGGCCGACGACGCGAAGGTTGCGGCGGGCGCGGGGCCCGACACCGTCCGTCTGTCCGTCGGGATCGAATCGATCGACGATATCCTGGCCGATCTCGGCCAGGCGCTCGCGCGCACCTGACGAGCGGGAGAGCGCGCCATGTCGGATCGCATCCTCGTCTTCGACCGTGCGGGCGAGCCCGAGATCGGCGCGCCCGCGCCGGAGCGCCTGATCGCCGGCGAGCCGGTTCACCGGACGTGGAACATCGAGGACGACGGACGGGGGCTCTATGCCGGTTTCTGGGAATCGACGCCGGGCGAGTGGCGCATCGAATACACCGAGTGGGAGTTCTGCCAGATCGTCTCGGGACGCTCGGTCGTCACCGAGGAGGGCGGCGCGGAAACGGCGCTGACGGCGGGCGACGCCCTGGTGTTGCGGCCGGGCTTCAAGGGAACGTGGCGCGTGATCGAGACGACGCTGAAGCACTACGTCATCAAGCTCTGATGGGGGCGCCGTCCAGCGCAGCCGCTAAACGATCTCCTGCATCGAACAGAAAGCCCCGCGTCTTCGAGGGAAGGCGCGGGGCTCGTCATGTCAGCGTTTCCGTCGTCGATCAGCGCTCGATTTCGATCAGGATCTCGTTGCGCTTGAAGAGACCCGGTGTCCACGGCGGATTGTAGAAGGCGTATTCCGGATCGCCCTTCTGCTTCAGGTTCTCGTCCGCGATGTAGTTGTAGAGCAGCATCAGCTTCTTCGACGCCAGCGACGCCGTGAAGTTTCCGCTGAAGCGGATCACGACGACGCGTTTGGCAGGAACGTCCTTCAGCTTCACGTCGCTCGACGCGGGCTGCGGCAGGGCCGCCTTGGTGAAGCGCTTCGGCATGACGAAGCGGATGGCCCAGCCGCGCGTCTGGCCCTCGGCTTCCGACAATTGCTGCAGGACCGGCGCCGTCATCGGGATCTTCTTGCCCGAGCGGTTGTTGGCGAAGATGTAGTCCGCCAAGGTCTCGAAGCCGACCCGCCGCGCCTTCTCGTGGTATCCGCTCTTCACCGTTTCCGCGACGACCATCCCGTCATAGTCGCGGATCTCGATGTCGCCGTCCTGGCGAACGACGTTGTAGTCGGGCTCCTCGGTGTGATCGGACACCTTCTTGGCGACGTAATAGGCCGCACCCGCGACGGCGATCGTGCCGCCGAGGACCGCGAGCGTCGTCAGGCCCGGCCGATCGCGGAAATAGTCGAGGCGGCTCTGCGCCTTCATCCCGCGGCGGAAGCTGCCCCAGCGGGGCAGGCGCGCATCCGGGAGATCGACGCGGGACAGGCGACCGCGCACGTCCGACAGCCGGTCCTGGACGTCCGGCAGATCGTCGCGAAGGCCGTAGAGCGAGGAGCCCAATCCCGAGACCTGATTGCGCAGCGAACGGTAGGTCGAACGCGCATCGTCCGTCGACGGCAGAGTCCAGCCGGTCAGGAAATCGGGCACGTATCGCGAGACGCCGCTGGAATGGCCCGGCAGGTTGCGCTGGATCGCGCGCCGCATCCGCTCGGTCGTGGACGGCGCCGGGTTCACCCGCTCGACAACCCGCTCTTCGAGATCGACGATCCGGTCGCCGATATCGCTGATGGCGTCCGAGATTCGTTCCAGCGCGGTCGGCTTGTGTCGAAACATGAAGAACTCCTAGCTGTCCGTGCCGAACCCCATGCGGGTGCGAGCGCGGGAAGGAGGGCGGACCTGGCCGCACTCCGGGAAATGCCCTCTCAACGCGGCGTGACTTCGATGGTTGCGCGCGGGGTCGACATCTTCCGTTCACTGGACTTCTGGACGCGGTCTTCACCATGCCGAACGACGCCGGGAGACGCTTTCTGCGACGGGATGCAACCTTTACCGTTCCTACCGATTTTAAGCCTATCAGGTTTTTCATGGCCTGATACTCCAGCCAAATCTTCGAGGGCGGCCTTTGTGCCGCCCCTTTTTTTGCCCGGCCTCCCGCTCCGCCTCGACCTCCGAACCGCATTGTCCTACCTTCCATCCGGTCCCGAAGAGAGCGGACGACCGCCACCGGGCCGAAATGGGAGTGAGACATGAGCGACGCGAGTGCGAGTGCCGAAGGCCAGGACCGAATGATCGACGTGGCGAGGTCCACGACCGTCTCGGTCGCACCCGATGCCGTCTGGCAGGCGATCGGCGATTTCTGCGGCATAGCGGACTGGCATCCCGCCGTGACCGCCTGCAGTCTTTCCAAGCCGGGCTCCGCGTCGGTGCGCACGCTGACGCTGGCCGGAGGGGCGACGCTCTCCGAGGAACTCGTTCACTGGGACGACGCAGCGATGAGCTACACCTACAAGATCGTCGAAGGCCCGCTTCCGGTCGAAAACTACACCTCGACCATCGCCGTGTCGGACGGCGGAGACGGCAGCGCCCGCATCGACTGGAGCGGGCGGTTCGAAGCCAGCGGCGCCAGCGTGGACGAGGCGTCCGGCGTCATCGCCGGCATCTACGAATCGGGTCTGGCGGCGCTCGTCGCGAAGGTCGAAGGCTGAGGCCGGATCAGGCCAGCGCCCGGAAGAGATCGAGGGCCGTCCCGAGGCCCCGATCCTTCGGAACCGGCATGCCATAGGCCGTCCCTCCCTCGCGCGTGGTCGCCAGGGTTTCCAGTCGGCCGGCGCGACGGTCGATGACGAGCGCCGTCAGGACATCGCTGGCATAGGCGCCGGTGTCCATCGAGATCCGGTTTTCCGTGGCGACGGCGATCGGCGGCTTCTGCGGCGTGTGTCCATGCACGACGATCCGGTCGAGGCGGCCGACATGGTTCATGAAGCGACCGCGGATGTTGAGGCAATCGCGGCGCGTCTGCGCATCCAGCCGGCGACCGGGATCGATGCCGCCGTGGACGAAGGCGAAGATCTCGCCGACGAGGATGACGGATGCCGACGCCAGAAGTGCGTGGTGTTCGCCGTATCGCTCGCGCAGGAGACGGCGGGCGGCCTTGGGATCGTCGGGATCGGCGCCGTAGGAGAGGAGCGTCTCGCGCCCGCCCTGGCCCTGCCACGTCACGAACCCGTCCTCACCCAGGCTTCGTCCTTCGAAGAAGGCGAGGAGGGCGTCGTCGTGATTGCCGAGAAGGAGGCGCGAGGTGGGCCAGCGCTTCAACGTATCGGCCACCATTTGCAAGGCGCCGCGACTGTCGGGCCCACGATCGACGATATCGCCGAGAAAGATCACCCTTGGCTCCGCACCCCCGCGACTTGCGTCCGAGGCGATGGCGTCGAGCAGACGCGCCAGAAGGTCGGATCGTCCGTGGACATCACCGATCGCATAGAGGAGGCGGCCGTCCATCGTTTCATCCTGATGTGACGATTGGGCACCGGCGATGCGTCGAAGACGTTCGAACGACGTCCTGACCCACCGCCCTCCACGAAAACGGATGAAATCGAAGCCTGCCGCAAGGAGAGGGAAAACCGTCGTCACGAATTTCCGCAACGTCGTCGTCTGCGAGACTTCACGTCCACATTAAGAGCCTGGAAAGCGCATCTGTGTCAGGAAAATTACGCAGGGTTTCATATTTTCAGGGAGCCTTCGATACGGGTGAGCGGAGCGACGCGTGACACTGTTCAGACTGACCCAGGCCGTCCGGGATCGCAAGGTGGAACTCGGCCATGCCGTCTTCGGTATGGCGCTGGGGCTGGCCTTCTGTGGCTCCAGCCTTCTCGTCGACATGCAGGTGCGAAGCTGGCGCGGGGTCGACGGTTCCGTCTACGGAACCTTCACCTCGACCTTGATGCACAGCCTCGCTTTGCTCTCGCCGTTGGTCGTGGGGCGTGTCTTCTGGTCGCTCGGCAAGCATGAGCGCCGGTTGCGCGAAAAACTGATGCAGCTGTCGCAGACGGAGGTGATGCTCCGCGAGCAGGCGCATCACGATCCCCTGACGGGTCTGCACAATCGCGCGCATCTCGCCAAGGTGCTGGAGGAGGGCATCGCGACGCGGACCTGGGCGCGGCGCGGCGCGCTCATCTACATGCTCGATCTCGACGACTTCAAGCACATCAACGACACGCTCGGTCATCGCGCGGGCGATCTCGTTCTCATGGAAATCGCCCGCCGCCTCGAGGCGGCCTCTGGGCCGGAGGATCTCGCCGTTCGGCTGGGCGGCGACGAGTTCATCCTCGTCCACTTCCCCGCGCCCGATGAAGCCCTTCCCGAACGATTCGCCGAGATCCTGATCGCCTCGGTCGGCACCCCGATCGCCATCGACCAGACCCTCATCGAGCCGGGCACCTCGATCGGCATCGCACGGGTGGCCCATGACGGCTCGACATGGTCCGACGTCATCCGGGCCGCGGACATCGCGCTCTACGAAGCCAAGGCCGAGGCGGGATCCAGTTATTGTCTCTTCCGACCCGCGATGCGCGACGAGCGCGATCGGCAGTCGGTTCTGGAAGACGACATGCGCCGCGGCATCGACGCCGGCGAGTTCGAACTTCACTATCAGCCGATCTACGGCACCGAGAGCGGCGTCGTGCGCAGCTTCGAGGCGCTGGTTCGCTGGAACCATCCCGAGCGCGGGCAGATTCCGCCCCTCGATTTCATCCCGCTGGCCGAGGCCACGGGGCTGATCGTCCGACTTGGCCGCAACCTTCTGATGGAAGCCTGCCGGACGGCCGCGAGCTGGCCGAAGCCGGTCGGCATCGCCGTCAATCTGTCGCCCCTCCAGTTCAAGGACCCCCACCTCGTCGACCACGTGTCCGATGCGTTGCGGGAAAGCGGTCTGGCACCGGGACGTCTCGATCTCGAGCTGACGGAATCCCTGATCCTGGAAGCCTCGCCCCGCGTCCGTCAGGCGATGGAGGCTCTGCGCCGACTGGGCGTGCGGATCACGATCGACGACTTCGGGAGCGGCTATTCCAGCCTGAACAACCTGCGAACCTTCCACTTCGACCGACTCAAGATCGACCGCAGCTACACGCGGGAGGTCGGAATCGAGAGCGAAGAGGCCGACATCGTCCGCACCATCGTCGGTCTGTCCCGGTGCCTGCGAATGGAAACGGTTCTGGAGGGTGTCGAGACGGAGGACCAGTTGGCCTTCGCCAGAAGCGAGGGGCTGACCGAGGTCCAGGGATTCTTTTACGCGAGGCCGATGACCAAGATGGCCGTTGCTGAGCATTTCGCTCAGCAGGCCGCATCGACGCCGCTCGACGCCGCTCGTCGCGCAGCTTCCGCGGCGGCCTGACATCGCCCGTCGTCGGCCACGCCGCCCTCGCGGCCCTGCGCGGAGGTGACCTTGCCACGAACGGCAGCGACGCTTCGCCGGCCGGTCCGCTGGCCGGTCCGTCAGCCGCCCGGTCGCGACGTCGCGAAGGCCGGACCGCTCCATCCAAGACGCGAGGCCGGGCAGGGCGTTGCGGCGTGGAGCCGGGTCTGCGCTCGATCCCGGCTCTGACAGCCGACCGGCGCCATCGCGTTCAGTCGAGCGAAGCGCGGACCATGAGGGGCTCGACCGGAGCGACGACGAGGACTTCGCCGGTGCGGGTGATCTCGATCTCGCGGGCGTCCTGACCCTCGACCGGGACGGAAACCGTCATGGCCTGTCCGTCGTCGAGCGTCGTCACGAAGCGAACGGGTGCCGCGCCTTCACTGCCGGACAGGGTGGCGACGACGCGGAAGCCCGCAGCTTCCTTCGTGTAGTAGATCGTGCCGGAGGCATCGGCGAGTTCGATCGTGCGGCCCGCGAGAGGAGCGAGATCCTCGGCGTGGGCAGCGGCGACGGAAGCGAAGGCGGTGGCGGCGAACAGCATGGTCTTGAGCATGGGAACGTCCTTAACAAAGAAGAAAAAATCCTCCGAGACCGTTCGTATACCCCTTCGCTGCAGCGCACAATGACGTCAGCGCATGTCTGCTATGCTTTGGTAAAGAGAAGCCATTTCAGTTGCTTGCGACCGTCAGTTTATCTTTTGCACTGCGAAAGAATTTCTGATGGAGCGGCGACGCTTCGGGCTGCCGACCTCGCCTCCGCCTCAGCGGGCGAAGGCCGCGTCGTAGGCCGCCACGGCCGCGCGGCCGCGACGGATCACCTCCGCCGGATCGAGCCCGGCCTTGTAGAGGCTGGAGCCGAGACCGAACGTGCGGACGCCGATCTCCGCAAATCCCGCGAAGTCGCCGTCCGATACGCCGCCGACGACCCCGACGGGGATCTCCTTCGGCAGCACCGCCATGATCGCCGAAACGCCCGTACGACCGAGCACGCCGGCGGGGAAGAACTTCAGCGCCGATGCGCCGGCCGCGATCGCCTGGAACGCCTCCGTCGGCGTGAAGACGCCCGGCATGGTGACCATGCCGTGGGCGGCGGCCCGGGCGATCACAGCCGCGTCGACATTCGGACTGACGAGAAGCCCGCCGCCGGCCGCGGCCAGCCGGTCGACGGCTTCCGGAGACAGAACGGTGCCGGCGCCGATGAGGACGCCGCTCGGAGCGAGCTTGGCGGCCATTTCGATGGAGCGGAAGGGCTCGGGCGAGTTCAGCGGGATCTCGATCGCCTCGAAACCCGCCTCGATGAGGCCGGCGACGACCGTTTCGGCATGATCGGGTCCGATGCCGCGCAGGATCGCGACGAGCCCGCGCTTCAGGGACGGCCAGGCAATCCGGGCAGAAGCGTTCGGAAGGTCGGTCGGCACGGTCATCGGGCACTCGCTGCAAGTTCGGGAAAGAGCTGGCGGCCTGCTGCGAACAGTCCGCGTCGGACCGCTTCGTCGGCATCCGCCGCTTCGTAGGAGAAGCCGGCCACGCCGAGAGCGGTCGAATAGAGGTCGAGCATCACGCCCGACGCCGCGAGGCGAACCGTCTCGGAACCTGGATGAAGGCGACGCGCGCCCGCCAGTTCGAGGCCGATCACGAGGCCGGACAGCCGGGCGGCGCTCTCGGCGGTGCCGGCGGCGCCCAGGAGCCCGGCGGCACGCAGCGCGAAGAGACGGTTCAGCGTCAGGTCCGGCGCCTTGATGCTCGCCTCGATGCCGGCCGCGAAGGCGTCCCGCTCGGACAGGATGTCGACATCTCCGTCGATGGCGTGACGCAGGATCGAGTGGCCGGCGAGGAGAGCGTAGGTCTCACCGGTCATGAAGGTCGAGAAGCCCATGATGCGCCGCTCCCGAACGTCGACCCACTTGGAATGCGTGCCGGGAAGGCAGACGAGCGCGTCGCTGCCGCCGGCAAGGCCGACGACGATCGTCTCTTCGCCGCGCATCACGTCGGGCCGTCCGCCGGCCTTCTGCGCGACGCCCGGCAGGATGCGGACCTCGCGCGTGAGCCCTTCGACGGCGATCGCTCCGGACGCGAGCTCGTCGAAGGAGGCCGGCGTCTCGACATAGGGCGCCTCGACCCAGCCCTGCCGGGCTCCCGCCATGCCGCAGATGACGACGGGAAGGCCGGACGACGCATCGAGCGCCCGGAGATGATCCTCGAGGATCGCGCGAAAGCCGGTCTCGGCCGCGACCTGCATGCCCTCCCGGCTGCGCCGTTCGCCGAGCACCGTCCCGTCCGGCCCGAGCAGCCAGACGCGAAGGCTCGACGTTCCCCAATCGACGGCCGCGAAGACCGCCGAGCCCGGTGACGCGCTCATCAGTGGTTGTCGCGCGGCAGGCCCATCGTCTGGGCGATCCGCTGATAGGCGATGGCCGGCTCCAGCACGGCGCCCGTCGACAACTGGCCGACGATGCCCCGCTGGATCTCCTGCCAGGGGGTCTGGTTCGAGGGATACTTGTAGCCGCCGTCGGCCACGAGCGCCTTGCGCCGCTCCTCCAGCTCTTCATCCGAAATGAGAATGTCGGCCGTTCCTCGGCCGATGTCGATTCGCACGCGGTCGCCCGTGCGCAGAAGGGCAAGCCCGCCTCCGGTCGCCGCTTCCGGCGATGCGTTGAGGATCGAGGGCGAGCCGGACGTGCCGGACTGGCGGCCGTCGCCGATGCAGGCGAGCGAGGAGATGCCACGCTCGAGGAGGTAGTTCGGCGCGCGCATGTTCACGACCTCGGCCGCGCCGGGATAGCCGATCGGGCCGGCCCCGCGCATGAAGAGGACGCAGTGCTCGTCGATCGCCAGAGCCGGGTCGTCGATCCGGTGATGGTAGTCCTCCGGTCCGTCGAACACGATGGCGCGGCCTTCGAAGGCGTCGGGATCGGCGGCATTGGCGAGGTAGCGCTCGCGGAACTCCGGCGAGATGACCGACAGCTTCATGATGGCGCTGTCGAAGAGATTGCCGCGCAGGACGCGGAAGCCCGCATGGGTCTTGATCGGGCTGTCGAACGGCCGGATTACCTTTTCGTCCTCGATCTTCGCGTTCCGGCAATTGTCGCCGATCGACTTGCCGTTGACCGTCGGCGCATCCTCGTGGATCAACCCTTGCGTCATCAGCTGTGCGACCACGGCCGGCACGCCGCCGGCATGGTAGTAGTCCTCGCCGAGATATTCGCCGGCCGGCTGGAGATTGACCAGCAGCGGGATGTCCTCGCCATAGGTCTGCCAGTCGTCGATGTCGAGCTCCACGCCGACATGGCGGGCGAGCGCGTTGAGATGGATCGGCGCATTGGTCGAGCCGCCGATCGCCGAGTTCACGCGGATCGCGTTGATGAAGCTATCGCGCGTCAGGATGTCGGAGGGCTTCAGGTCCTCGTGCACCATGTCGACGATGCGCTTGCCCGTCAGATACGAGATCTCCTGCCGGTCGCGATAGGGCGCGGGAATGGCGGCCGAACCCGGCAGCTGCATGCCGAGCGCCTCGGCGAGCGAGTTCATCGTGGTCGCCGTACCCATCGTGTTGCAATAGCCGGTCGATGGCGCGGAGGAGGCGACGAGCTTGATGAAGCCCTGGTAGTCGATCTCGCCCTTGGCCATCAGCTCGCGGGCCTTCCAGACGATGGTGCCCGATCCCGTGCGCTCGCCGCGGAACCAGCCGTTCAGCATCGGGCCGACGGATAGGGCGATGGCGGGAATGTTCACGGTCGCCGCCGCCATGAGGCAGGCGGGCGTGGTCTTGTCGCAGCCGATGGTGAGGACGACGCCGTCGAGCGGATAGCCGTAGAGCACCTCGACGAGGGCGAGATAGGCGAGGTTGCGGTCGAGACCGGCGGTCGGACGCTTGCCGGTTTCCTGGATCGGATGAACGGGGAATTCGAGCGGAATGCCGCCGGCCTCGCGGATGCCGTCGCGCACGCGCTTGGCGAGTTCCAGATGGTGGCGGTTGCAGGGCGAAAGATCGGAGCCGGTCTGCGCGATGCCGATGATCGGCATGCCCGACTGCAGCTCCTCCAGGCTGAGCCCGAAGTTCAGGTAGCGTTCCAGATAGAGCGCCGTCATGTCCGTGTTGGCGGGATTGTCGAACCAGGAGCGCGAGCGCAGCGGCTTGGCGTTTTCGTTCTTCTTGAGCATGGGACCAGCTTCTTGACGAGTGGGGAAGGGACGGATTCGGTTCGTTAAAGGAAGGGTTCGACGATCTCGCGGCGGCCCAGCAGGAAGGCGTCCGCGACGTGGGCCAGGGGCGAAAGATCGACATCGGACCGGCCGGAGCCGACGAGGTCGACGAATCGCCGATAGATGCCGGCATATTCCGCATCGGGTTCTTCGGAAACGACCGTGCCGTCGATCGAGAGCACGCTGCCGCCCTTGGAGAGGGTGAGGCGCCCCTTGTCGGCGAGGATCGTGACGTCCCAGGTCTGCGGACCCGTCTGGCGCCAGTCGAACTCGGCGGTCACCGGTATGCCCTCGCTGTCGCGAAAGGCGAGGCTGGCCGCGATCGGCTGCGCGCGGTTGGCCGGGAAGGAGAGGGTCGAGCGCTCCAGGAACATCTTGCGCGGCAGAATCGCGGTGACGATGGACAAGGCGTTGATCCCGGGATCGAACACGCCGAGACCGCCCGGCTCCCAGATCCAGTCCTGACCCGGATGCCAGTGGCGGACGTCTTCCTTCCACTCGACATGGACGCTCTCGATCGCCGCGTCCGCCGCCCAGGCCCGCGCGGGCTCGACTGCCGGCGCGAAGCGCGAGTGCCAGGTCGCGAAGAGGCTGACGCCGGCGCTCCTGGCGGCGTCGATCAGGGGATCGATCTCGGAAACGGTGGCGCCGGGCGGCTTCTCCAAAAGGACGTGCTTGCCGGCCTTCAGCGCGAGAAGCGCGTCGGCATGGCGCACCTGCGGCGGCGTGCAGAGCGAGACGGCGTCGATCTCGACGTCGGCGGCCAGCATCTCGGCGAGCGAGCGGAACTGCGGGAGGCCTTCGACGAAGGCGTGGCGGCTGGCGCTCGCCACGATCGAGATGCCGTCGGTCTTCGCGATGGAGGGTATGTGCTGGTCTCGGGCGATCTTGCCGACGCCGACGATACCAAGGCGAATGTCAGTCATGAAGAAATGTCTCTCCTGAAAGCCCCTGAAAAGGAAGCTCCAAATGGTCGTCGCGGAAGGCCTTCAACGTGCGTCCGGCCTCCTCCACGTAAAGCGCCGCGATCACGTCCTCGAAGGCGCTCTCGATCAGCCGGCGCATGAAGAGGGCGGCGGCCTCGCCGTCGCCTCGCTTGATCGCGTCGTGCACGCGGGCATGTTGGCGCACCGTCTCTTCCTGGGGATTCTGCCGCCAGCTGAGCGAGAACGAAATGGACAGGCTGCGTTCGATCATGGAGCCGAGCGATCGCAGGATCGAGTTGCCCGTGGCCTCCAGGACGATCCGGTGAAAGGCGAGGTCGGCCACGATCAGCTCGTTCGACCCCCGTGGATTGTCCGCCATGGCGCGAAGGGCCTCGCCGAGCCGCGCCAACTGCTCCGGCGTGATCCGGGTCGCGGCCAGGCGCGCCGCATCCGGCTCGTTGATGAGGCGCATCTCGTAGAGCGCCTCGACGAACGGGCGTCGGCCCGGCGCAACGAGATGCCAGCGCATGACCTCGGCATCCAGCATGTTCCAGTCGATGCTCTCGCGAACCCGCGTGCCGACCTTGGGCCCGACCGTGACGAGGCCCTTTGCCGCGAGATGCCGTATGGCTTCCCGGACGACAGTGCGCGATACGCCGTACTGGTTCTGGATCTCGATCTCGGTCGGCAGGGCCGAGCCGGCCGCAAGTTCGCCCGACGCGATCTTGCAACCGATATCGGCGGCAAGGCTCATCGTCCGGTTCGGCTTGTCGCCGATCTCCTCCCGCCGTCCGGCTCTCTGCTGCACGCGCCCGATTTCCGCATTCGCTCCCATTCATCCGATCATTGACCAGACTGGTCGGCAAAGCAATCCAGTTTGAGGCCTTTTACCATCTTTGATACGATCAATGGCGTTGGAGCCTCTTGACTCGGCCACCGTTCCTGATGATGGTCCCGAAACTTGCCGAGGCGTCGTCCGCGATCGGAGGCATCGGGGTCCCTTCAGGTGGACTTCGACGGATCGGTGGACGGACGACGGAGCCGGGGCGGGAAGGATCGTCGAGACGGAGAGACGAGACGCGTTGCCGAGCGGGCGGGGGCCCGAAGGTGCGCTCGTCATCCGTGGCGACTGAAGGTTTCACCAGGGAGAGAGAAATGAAATCGTTGAAGCTTCTGATGGCCGGCGCCGTCTTCGGTGCCGCCGCGTTGTCCTCGTCCGCCTTCGCGCAGGACAAGGGCACGGTCGGCGTGGCCATGCCCACCAAGTCGTCCGCCCGCTGGATCGCCGACGGCGACAACATGGTGAAGGCGCTGGAGGCCAAGGGCTACAAGGCCGATCTGCAGATGGTCACCAAGGGCGCCAAGGTCCTCGTGATCGCCTCGATCGACGGGACCACGCTGACCGACGTCCTGCAGCAGGCCGCCGATGCCGGCATCAAGGTTATCGCCTACGACCGTCTCATCAAGAACTCGCCGAACGTCGACTACTACGCGACCTTCGACAACTTCCAGGTCGGCGTGCTCCAGGCTCAGTCGATCGAGAAGGCCCTCGACCTGAAGAACGCGGCCGGTCCGTTCAACATCGAGCTCTTCGGTGGTTCGCCGGACGACAACAACGCCTTCTTCTTCTACGACGGCGCGATGAGCGTCCTGCAGCCCTACATCGACTCGGGCAAGCTCGTCGTCCAGTCCGGCCAGACCGGCATGGACAAGGTCGGCACGCTGCGTTGGGATCCCGCGACCGCCCAGGCTCGCATGGACAACATCCTGTCGGCCAACTACACCGACAAGAAGGTCGACGCGGTCCTGTCTCCCTATGACGGCCTCTCCATCGGCATCATCTCGTCGCTGAAGGGCGTCGGCTACGGCTCGGGCGACCTCAAGATGCCGGTCGTTTCCGGTCAGGACGCCGAGGTGCAGTCCGCGAAGTCGATCCTCGCCGGCGAGCAGAACTCGACGATCTACAAGGATACGCGCGAGCTCGCCAAGGTCACCGTCGACATGGTCGACGCCATGGCGGCCGGCACGGAAGTCCCGGTCAACGACACCAAGACCTACAACAACGGCGTGAAGGTGGTTCCGTCCTACCTCCTGAAGCCGGTGGCGGTCGACAAGTCGAACCTCGAGGAAGTCCTCGTGGGCGGCGGCTACTACACGGCCGACCAGCTCAAGTAAGTCGGATCCCAGGATCTTCGGCTCGGGGTGCCTTGCGGCGCCTCGAGCCTTTGGCATTCGCAGCCGTCCCGCAGGCCGGCTCGACCGCCACCCTCGCCAAGGGGCGGGCACGATCCGGTGATCGGACGCGCCGGTTGTATCGCAGGCCTTGTTCCGGCACGCAAAATGCCGGATCTGAGGAGAAACAGGCGCTCGCGAAGGCGAGCTCGACCGGTGGGGAGACCGATGAACACGCCCATCCTTGAAATGCGCGGCATCACCAAGACGTTCCCGGGCGTCCGCGCGCTCGACAACGTCAATCTCGCCGTCCACTCGGCCGAGATCCACGCGATCTGTGGAGAAAACGGCGCCGGCAAGTCGACGCTGATGAAGGTTCTTTCCGGCGTCTATCCCGCCGGCACCTACGACGGCGAAATCCGCTACGAAGGCGAGGAGCGGCACTTCAAGAGCATTTCCGATAGCGAGAAGATCGGCATCGTCATCATCCACCAGGAACTGGCGCTCGTGCCGCTCCTCTCGATCGCCGAGAACATGTTCCTCGGCAACGAGATGGCGAGCTGGGGCGTCATCGACTGGGACGCGGCTCACGCCCGAACCTCCGAGCTCCTGGCCAAGGTCGGCCTCTCCGAGGCGCCGACCACGCTGATCAAGGATCTCGGCGTCGGCAAGCAGCAGCTGGTGGAGATCGCCAAGGCCCTCGCCAAGCGCGTGAAGCTCCTGATTCTCGACGAGCCGACGGCCAGCCTCAACGAGACCGACAGTCAGGCGCTTCTCGACCTCCTGCTCGAGTTCAAGCGCCAGGGCATCGCCTCGATCATCATCTCGCACAAGCTGAACGAGATCTCCCGCGTCGCGGACAAGATCACCGTCATCCGCGACGGCGCGACCGTGTCGACGCTCGACTGCCGCGCCGAGCCGATCTCCGAGGATCGCATCATCCGCGACATGGTCGGCCGCAGCCTCGAAGACCGCTATCCCCCGCGCGAGCCGAAGATCGGCGAGGTCTTCTTCGAGGTGAGCGGCTGGAACGCGTTCCACCACCTCAACTCGCAGCGCCAGGTGCTGAAGGATGTGTCCTTCAACGTGCGCAAGGGCGAGATCGTCGGCATCGCGGGCCTGATGGGCGCCGGCCGCACGGAGCTCGCCATGAGCGTCTTCGGCAAGTCCTACGGTCGCAACGTCTCGGGCGAAGTGCGCATGCACGGCAAGCCGATCGACGTCTCGACGATCTCGAAGGCGATCGACAACGGCATCGCCTACGTCACCGAGGACCGCAAGCACTACGGTCTCGTGCTCGACGACGACATTCGGCAGAACATCTCTCTGGCCAATCTGGAGGGCATCTCCAAGGGCGGGATCATCGACAACGAGCGCGAGCGCGAGGTCGCCGAGAGCTTCCGCGAGAAGCTGCGCATCCGCTGCTCCGGCATCTTCCAGAAGACGCTGAACCTGTCCGGCGGCAACCAGCAGAAGGTCGTCCTGTCGAAGTGGCTCTTCTCCGAGCCCGAGCTTCTCATCCTCGATGAACCGACGCGCGGCATCGATGTCGGCGCCAAGTTCGAGATCTACAGCATCATCAACAAGCTGGCCGACGAAGGCCGGGGCGTCGTCGTCATCTCCTCGGAGATGCCCGAACTCCTCGGCATGTGCGACCGGATCTACGTCATGAACGAGGGCCGTCTCGTCGCCGAAATGTCGGCGGCGGAGGCGAGCCAGGAGAGGATCATGCGCGCGATCATTCGATCCGGGCAGGACGCCGCGACGCACCCAGCGGGAGGTAACGCGCAATGAGCATCAAGACGATCGACGAACCGGTGACGGCCGGCGAGCCCAAGGGCGGCTTCGACTTCACCTTCTTCAAGGGCCATATCCGCGAATACGGCATGCTGATCGCGCTGGTCGTGATCATGGCCTTCTTCCAAGTCATGACCGGCGGTCTCCTCGACGGCGTCCTGATGAAGCCGGTCAACCTCACCAATCTCGTCCTGCAGAACAGCTACATCGTCATCATGGCGATCGGCATGCTCCTGATCATCATCACCGGCCATATCGATCTCTCGGTCGGCTCCATCGCCGGCTTCATCGGCGGTCTCGGCGCCGTCCTGATGGTGCAGCAGGGCATGGACGGCTTCTCCGCCGCCGCCATCTGCCTCTTCGTCGGCGGCATCATCGGCGCGGTGCAGGGCTATCTCGTCGCCTACTTCAAGGTGCCGTCCTTCATCGTGACGCTGGCGGGCATGCTCGTCTTCCGCGGGCTGACGCTGAAGGTCCTCGGCTCGGCTTCGGTCGGACCCTTCCCCGAAACCTTCCAGCTTCTCTCCAAGGGCTTCATCCCGGACTTCGCGCCGGGCTTCGGCTTCCACATGACGACGCTCCTCATCGGTGTCGCCGCCTCCGCCGCCCTCGTCTTCTTCTCCATGCGCAAGCGCCAGAAGCAGGCTCGGTTCGGCAAGGTGGAAGAGCCGTTCGGCATGTTCGTCGGCCGCAACTTCTTCATCATCGCGGCGCTGATGCTGATCTCCTGGCTGCTCGCGACCTATCGCGGCTTCCCGAACGTCCTCATCGTGATGGCGCTCCTCATCGCCGTCTACGGCTTCATGACGACGCGCACGACGATCGGTCGGCGCATCTACGCCGTCGGCGGCAACGAGAAGGCGGCCAAGCTCTCCGGCATCAAGACCGAGCGCCTGACCTTCCTCACCTTCGTCAACATGGGCGTCCTCGCCGCGCTTGCCGGCCTCATCTTCGCCGCCCGCCTGAACTCGGCGACCCCGAAGGCGGGCGTCGGCTTCGAGCTCGACGTCATCGCGGCCTGTTTCATCGGCGGCGCCTCGGCCTATGGCGGCGTCGGCAAGGTGGTCGGCGCGGTGGTCGGCGCCTTCATCATGGGCGTCATGAACAACGGCATGTCGATCCTCGGCATCGGCATCGACGATCAGCAGGTGATCAAGGGCATCGTGCTGCTCGCGGCCGTCTGCTTCGACGTCTACAACCGCAACAAGGCCTGATCCCGGTCTGTCTCGCGAATGGCGAAGCGGCGCGGCGCTCCCCGGTGGGGCGCCGCGCCGCTTCGTTTCAGCCTGCCGGTGCCGCCGTGGGTTCGGACTGCTCCGGCTCCACGACGCCGCGCAGCTCCAGCCAGTTGGCGAGCGCCCACCACATGATCGCCCAGGCCGAGCCGGCGACCCAGCCGGCGACGACGTCCGTCGGCCAGTGCACGCCGAGATAGACACGGCTGAACCCGACCGCGAGCGTCAGGAGAATGGCGACCGTGAAGACGTAGATCTTCATGGCCCGGCGCGGCTGGACCCGCGCGACGATGGTCGCGAGCGTCAGGTAGGTCACCGAGGACAGCATGGCATGGCCGCTCGGAAAGCTCGCGGTGTAGACGATCGAGCCGTGCGGCACGAGTTCCGGACGCGGCCGGCTGAAGCCGTGCTTCAGAAGCGAGGACATGAGGAACCCGCCTCCGACCGCGGCCAGCACCACCCACATCGACCGCTTGTTGCCCTGGAGCCGCAGAAAGAGCGCGGTGGCGATGGTGAGAAGGGTCAGGATGCCGGTTCCGCCGAGCGCGGTGAAATCGCGCACGAGTTCCCGCAGCCAGCCGGGGCCGTAGGGGTTGGCGGGATCGGCCGCATCGCGCAGCGACAGGAGGAGCCAGGTGTCGAACTGGTGCGTCTCGCCTTCCATCACCTCTCCGGCAAGGGCAACGAAACCCCAGATCGCGGCGCAGACGATGACGAGGACGACCAGCGTCGGACCGGCGAGGGGATGGGCGGACGGGTTGAGCGGCGAGGGGATCTTCATCGCCTTCTAGACAAGTCGGGTCGGCGAACTTTCAAGAGCCCGTGCCGTCGAGAGGCCAGCTTTTTGACGCGTGATCGAGAAGGGCGCGCCGACGGAAGCGTCCTCGGACGGACCGCGACCGCTTTCCGTGTCGTCGCAGGCTGCTATGAAAGGGCTCCGGATCGAGTTCGATGACATCTCCGCCATGACGACCCTCCTGCCCAGCGATGCCCTGCTCGTCATCGACGTCCAGAACGATTTCTGCACCGGCGGGGCGCTGGCCGTGCCGGGCGGCGAGGAGGTCGTGCCGCTGGTCAACCGCATCGCGGCCGGCATGGCCAATGTCGTGCTCACGCAGGACTGGCACCCGAGGGGGCATATCTCCTTCGCCTCGACGCATGGACGGATGGCCTTCGAGACGATGGAAGTGCCCTATGGCCTCCAGGTGCTCTGGCCGGATCACTGCATAGGGGGCACGACGGGCGCCGACTTTCACAGGGATCTCGACATGCCGCATGCGCAGGCGATCATCCGCAAGGGCTACCGCTCCGACATCGACAGCTATTCCGGCCTCGTCGAAGCCGACCGCCGCACGCCCACGGGCCTGGCCGGCTACTTCGAGGAGCGTGGCATCCGCCGCATCTTCGTCGCAGGCCTCGCGCTCGACTTCTGCGTCGCATGGACCGCTCTCGATGCGCGGGCCCGCGGGCTCGAGGTCGTCCTCGTCGAAGATGCGTGTCGCGCGATCGATCTGCACGGCTCGCGCGCCGCAGCCTTGTCCGACATGGATGCCGCCGGCGTCGTCCGGTCGTCCATGGGCGACCTCTTCGCCTGACCGCTTCCTACCAGTTCGAAGTTCCCGGTGGTCCCTTGAATGGCCCGGCGACGAAGCGCGTGATCCATCCGCCATAGAACGAGCCGGCCTGGGGGATCACGCGTTCGCCGTCGACGAAACACGCGTCGACCCGCGCGGGGTAGAAGGCGATGTGATCGGCCGCCGCGAGGAAGTCCGCGGTCGGACGCGGATAGGACCAGGCCGCGTCCGGTCGGATGTCGGGCCCGACGACGAGGTCGTGATAGACCGCACCGCCCTTCCACTCGCAAAGCGTCCGCCGGGAAGCGGGGACGAGCAGCGTCAGATCCACGTCGCCCGGCGGGAAGTAGTAGCTCGGGGGATGGCTCGTCTCGATCGCGCGAAATCCCTGCCGCGTCTCGGCGACGATGCGTCCGGCCAGCACCACCTGGAGATGGCGCGCATTGGCTTCGAGGCGGGCGGGGCGGGGGAAGTCCCAGACGTTTTCCTGTTCGGTGGATGTCGGGTCCCGGGGCGGCGGATATCTCATGACGGTGAGATGGCGCCGCGCACGGTCCTGTCGAGCCGAGCGACTTGGTCAGTCTGACGCAGCAAGTTTGGCGGAAGGCATATTCAACCCGCGATCCCGACCTATCTGTTCGGGCGACTGAGCTCGCAGGACCGGAGAGTGCGTTGGATATCGTGACGTCGGAAATGTTGCGGCGGGCTCTGCCCCTGTTCACGGCGCTGGCCATCGGCGTGCTCGTCCTGTGCATCTCGTCGATCCTCTATCTGGGGCGCGAGATCTTCGTGCCCTTCGCGCTCGCCATTCTCCTCAGCTTCGCGCTCGCCCCGATCGTCAACGGACTGCAACGCATCGCCGTGCCGCAGAGCGTCGCGATCATCGGCGCGGTGACGGTCGCGATCGTGGCGATCGGCTTCGTCGGCTTCGTCATCGCCAACCAGCTGGCGACGCTCGCCAACGATCTCCCGACCTATCGCACCACCATGCAGGAGAAGATCCAGAGCCTGTCCGACCCGACCGTGGGCAATGGCCCGATGGCCCGAGCGGTGCGCACGATCCAGGAACTTGTCGGCGACTTCCAGACCGTCGGCGGCAACGATGCCGTCCAATCCGCGGTGGACGCCAAGCCCATGCTGGTGGAACTCGCGACGCCGGCGAACAAGCTGGAGACGATCTCCTCGATCGTCTCGCCGCTTCTCCATCCCCTGGCGATGATCGGCATCGTGCTCGTCTTCGCCTGCTTCATCCTCGCCCAGCGCGAGGATCTTCGGAACCGCTTCATCCGTCTGGCGGGCACCGAGGATCTCCAGCAGACGACGGGTGCGATCGACGACGCCGCGCGCCGCCTGTCGCGCCTCCTCCTGACGCAGCTTCTCGTCAACACGGTCTTCGGTGTCGTGATCGGCACGGGTCTCTGGCTGATCGGCGTTCCGAGCCCCTATCTCTGGGGCATCCTGGCCGGGATCCTGCGCTTCGTTCCCTATATCGGCGCCTTCGTCGGCGCGGCCCTGCCGCTCGCTCTCGCCTTCGCGGTCGATCCCGGCTGGTCGATGGTGATCTACGTCGCGCTGCTCTTCGTCGTCGTCGAGCCCGTCCTCGGCCACGTGATCGAGCCGCTGCTCTATGGCCACACCAGTGGGCTCTCGCCCTTGTCGGTCATTCTCGCCGCAGCGATCTGGGCCTTCCTCTGGGGACCCGTCGGCCTGGTGCTCGCCACGCCCCTGACGATCTGCCTCGTCGTCATGGGCCGACACGTCCCGCGTCTCGCCACGATCGACGTCCTGTTCGGTGACCGTCCGGCGCTGTCGCCCCAGCAGATCTTCTACCAGCGCATGCTGGCTGGCGCCGTCCGCGAGGCGGCAGATCAGGCGCGCGCCTTCCTGCGCGAGCGAGCGCTCGCGACCTATTACGACGAGATCGCGCTGGAGGGCATCCGACTCGCGCACGAGGACGTCGCGCGCTTCGCCGTCACGGACGAGCGCCTCGATCTTCTCCGCTCCTCGACGCTGGAACTCGTCGACCGGCTGGAGAAGGTCAAGAGCCCATTGCCGAGCGGTGGCCAGTTGAACGCGGAGGCCGCGGCCGCCGTCGACGCGGCGGGGCCGGACCAGGCGGTCTCGCGCGTCGTCAAGCAGGCCGACGAGCTGGCACCCGCCTTCCGGGGACCGGCTCCTGTGGTCTGCGTCGCCGGCATCAGCGAACTCGATGCGCCGCTGACCTCGATGCTGGCGCAGACGATCCGCAAGCATGGTCTCGGCGCCCGGATGGTGACGTGGAAGGACCTCGCCGAGCGACGGCCGACCCCGGCCGATGCGGAAGGCGTCGCGCTCATCGTCCTCTCCTTCCTGGAGCCGCTGAGCACGGTGCATCTGCGACAGGCAGTTCGCGCCGCCCACAAGATCGCGCCGGGCGCCCGCATCGTCATCGGCATCTGGCGCGAGCGCGATCCCGCCGCGCTGCAGCAGCTTCGGCGACGGGTTCATGCCGACGTCATCGCGACGACCTTCACGACGGCCTTGAAGGCGATCCTCGAAATCGCGAGCGAGCCCGGCACAGAACGGGGCGAGACGGCTTCGGAGCCCGCGAAGCGGATCGCCGCCTGACGATCCGACGCAGGGAAATCTTGTCCCTGCGGAATTCAGCGCCTGACCACGGAGACGGCCAGAGGGGCGAGCACGTTTCGTTCCGTCTTGCCGTCGATCTCCAGCCACAGGTTGAGAGCCAACCGGACGAGACCACGGAGGAGGGCCCCGCAGTCCAGTGCCGCTCGGTTTTTCGGTTCGCCGATCATCTACTCGAACCCGGCTGAGCGAAAACGTCTCAGCGCTGTTTCCTAGAGGCCTCGGCTGGCAGATCATCTCCGGACGGACGAACATCAGACGAAAGAGGCTCGGCTTTCGTCCGGCGTCGGCGATGTAGGCAAGGCCCTGAGGGATCAGGGCCTCGCGGCTCGTCGTGCGCATTTGCCGTTTCGAGATCGCGTCGGCGATCGGCGAAGCCGGTCTCGGTCACGGCGCCGAGCAGCGCCGCCCTGTTCTTGACTCAGCGATAGGACCCGTTCGGTCTGCTCCTGTCGAGCCGCGCCCGACTGGCGCGCGACGCGGCTGGATACGTGCAGGCCAGAAGAGAAGATTCAACGCAAGACCGGGCATGAAAAAGCCCGCCGCGTCTCCGCGGCGGGCTTCGATCGCTCGACGAGTTGGACTTAGTCCTTGAGCGGGAGATGAACGCGGTCGAGGGCTGCGTTCGCGAAGGCTTCCGAGACGTGGGCGAAGGAGCGCTGGGCCTCCTCGTGCCCGTCGTCGCCCGATACCGGCTCCAGCATGAAGACGAGGAAGGACCGTCCCGTCGCCATGTAGTCGGTGCCGAACTCGAAGGGCGTCAGCTCCTCGCGCGTCGGCAGGTTCGTGTCGATCACGCAACGCCAGCGAACGCCGCCCGGTGCTTCCGGCAGGGTGAAGTTCACGACGTCGTGGTGAGCGTTCATGATCACGAGCATGGTCGCATCGGTCCCCGGCCGGCGGATGCCCGTCGACTGCGCCCGGCCATCGAGGAGAACGCCGAAGCAGCGTGCGCCCGCGTCGTTCCAGTGCTCGTCGTCGAACTCGGTGCCGGACGGCGTCAGCCAGGACACGTCCTTGACGCCGAGCTCCTCGTCGTAATTGGCGTGCAGGAACTTGCCGCGGCGCAGCATCGGCAGGGACTGGCGGAGCATGATCAGCTTCTGCACGAACTCGGCGAGATCTCGGCCTTCCGGCGAGACGTCCCAGTTGACCCAACCGATCTCGTTGTCCTGCGCATAGGCGTTGTTGTTGCCGTTCTGCGTGCGGGCGAATTCGTCGCCCGCGAGGATCATCGGCGTGCCGCGCGAGAAGAGGAGGGTGGCGAAGAAGTTCCGCAGCTGGCGGAACCGGGTCTCGTTGATCTCCGCGTCCTCGGTCGGCCCCTCGACGCCATAATTGTTCGAGAGATTGTGCGAGTGACCGTCGCGATTGCCTTCGCCATTGGCCTCGTTGTGCTTGTCGTTGTAGCAGACGAGGTCGTGCATGGTGAAACCGTCATGCGCCGTGATGAAGTTCACGGACGCCCAGGGCTTGCGGCCCCGCTTGTCGAAAATGTCGGCCGAGGCGCTGAACTTCGAGGCGACGGCGGGAACCTTGCCCTCGTCGCCGCGCCAGAACGACTTGATCGTGTCGCGGTAGCCGTCGTTCCACTCGGCCCAGCCCGGCGGGAAGCGGCCGACCTGATAGCCGCCCGGACCGCAGTCCCAGGGTTCGGCGATCATCTTGACACTGGCCAGCAGCGGATCCTGCATGCAGGCGTGGAGGAAGGTGGACTCCTCATTGAAGCCCGTCGGTTCGCGCGCCAGGATCGTCGCGAGATCGAAGCGGAACCCGTCGACCCGCATCTCGCCGGCCCAGTAGCGCAGCGAATCCGTCACCATCTGCATGACGCGGGGATGGCTGGTGTTGACCGTGTTACCCGTGCCCGTGTCGTTGATGTAGTAGCGGTTGTTGTCCGGCATCAGGCGGTAGTATGTCGCGTTGTCGATGCCCTTGAACGAGAGCGTCGGTCCGAGTTCGTTGCCCTCGGCGGTGTGGTTGTAGACGACATCGAGAATGACCTCGATTCCGGCATGGTGGAACTGAGACACCATCTCCTTGAACTCGTTCACGAACGGCGACGAGCAGTAGCGCTGGTCCGGCGCGAAGAAGCCGATCGTGTTGTAGCCCCAGTAGTTCCGAAGACCCTTCTCGACGAGATAGCTGTCGTCGACGAACGAATGGATCGGAAGAAGCTCGACCGAGGTGACGCCGAGGCTCTTGATATAGGCGACGATCTCCGAGTTCATCATGCCGGCGAAGGTGCCGCGATCCTCGGGCGCGATGCCCGGATGGAGCTCCGTAAAGCCCTTCACATGGGTCTCGTAGAAGATCGTCCGCTCCCACGGGATGTTCGGACGGCGTTCGTCGCCCCAGGTGAAGGCGGGATCGACCACCCGGCACTTCGGGACGAAGGCGGCGGAGTCCCGCTCGTCGAAGGACAAATCGGCGTCCGCATGACCGATCGTGTAGCCGAACAGCGCGTGATCCCACTTCACTTCGCCGACATGCTGGCGAGCATAGGGATCCATCAGGAGCTTGTTCGGATTGAACCGGTGTCCGGCCTCCGGTTCGTACGGGCCGTGGACGCGATAGCCGTAGGTCAGGCCCGGACGCGCATCGGGCAGGTAGCCGTGAAAGATTTCGTTCGAATATTCCGGCAGCTCGATCCGCTCGAGTTCGGTCGTGCCGTCCATGTCGAAGATGCAGAGCTCGACCTTGGTGGCGTTGGCCGAGAACAGCGCGAAGTTGACGCCGAGACCGTCCCAGGTCGCACCGCGCGGATAGGGCCGGCCTTCCTGGATCCGCGTGCGCCGAACGCCGGGCTTGGCCAGCGATGAGGAGGCCGTGTTGGGGGATATGTGGATCGTCACCGGAAAATTCGCCTTGCAGGAGGAACGAGCCACCGGGAAAGTGTTCGACTGCCGGACTCGTTCCCACAGGTCGACTGAACGATTTCGCAGTTGCGTCGTTGCAACAGGACCGTCGGGTGCTGGGTCGCCGGGAACCGAGACGCCGGGTGGAGCCTTGACCCGCAGGCGCACCTTTCGCTTCCACCGCGGGAGCGCCTGTCTCCTCGGAAGCTCTGCCGCCTGATCTCCGCCCCGACCAAAGGACGATGTCGTTGAGAGTATCCGAACTGATGACCCGCTTCGTTGATTTCGCGGCGCCCGAAGACAGCGCGCAGGCGCTGGCGGAACTCATGGGCGATCTCGACGTCGGCGCCGTCCCGATCGGCACCATGGAGGAGCCGCTCGGCGTCGTCACCGATCGCGACATCCTCTACCGGGTCGTCGCCAAGGGGCTCGATCCGGTGCGGACCACCGCTCGCGACATTCTGTCCTCGCCCCTCGTCGCTTGTGGTCCCGAGGACGATCTCGATCGCGCGATGGACTTGATGGCCGTCAACCACGTGCGCCGTCTCGCGGTGCGTCGCGGCGACGGACCGCTTGTCGGCTGGATCACGCTGTCGGACATTTCCCGAAAGCTTCTTCTCGACACCGAGGCGGTGCCGAACGCGCTTCGCGAGGTCGAGGCCGCTCCCGCGGCATGACCGTCAGCGCTGATAGCGGCGGTTGAGACTGGCGACCACTTCCTCGCCGAGCCCCAGTCGCGCGGCGACATAGGCGAGGTAGTGGCGGCCGGTGGCGGTCGAACGGCCGAGGGCGATCAGCGAGACGGCATAGACATGGGGCGCCACGTCGCGCTCGATCGCCTCGGCGAGGATCGGGGGCAGGGCGCGGGGATGCGTCAGCGCGTCGTCGAGGGCCGTCAGCAGCGCGGGTTCCGCCTTCGCCTCGACCATGCGCGAGCGAAGCGATTCCGGACGAGCGGCCGTCCGCGGATCCGCCTGCAGAGCGGCTGCCGCCGCCTCGACGAGCACCCGAGAGGCCTCGCTCGAGAGTGTCTCGAAATTGAGGACGAGCGGATAGGACGTCTGGAAGCGGTTCGCGAGATGAACGCTCAGGACCTTTTCCGATAGTCGGCCAAGAACCATGCGGCGTTGCAGGTCCTTGGCATCGACGACGGGCTCGCGGTCGCGCGGAACTGCAGCGTCTTCCGCTTGCGCGGACGCCTCTTCCAGCGCAAGGCGCTCGAGAACGGGGGTCTCGCCGTCGCGAGGCCCCGTCTCGGCATTGCCGCGCCCGCGAAACCACTCGAGCATCAGGCGACGGTCTCGGACGAGGTCGAAGCCGACGCCGGCAGAAGCGCGTCGATCTGGCCGAGCAGGCGCGAGAAGTCGACGGGCTTGGCGTGGTAGTCGTCGCAGCCCGCCGCCAGCGTCTTCTCGCGGTCGCCGGACATGGCGTGCGCGGTCAGCGCGATGATCGGCATGCGCGGCAGCGAACTGTCGGCGCGGATCGTGCGGGCGGCCGTCCAGCCGTCCATGACCGGCAGGTTCATGTCGAGAAGAATGATGTCGGGATTGGCTGCCCGCGCCTTGTCGACGCCGTCCTGCCCGTCATGGGCGAGCACGACGTCGTAGCCCCGGCGCTTCAGTCGACGCGAGAGGAAGTCCCAAATTTCCTCATGATCCTCGACGAGGAGAATGCGTGTCATGCCTGTGGCTCCAGTTCAGACTTCGGCAGATCGAGCGGCGGATCGCCGACGACGCCGCGTTTGGCGATAACGCGGATCTCGCCAACTAGGTCCTTGAGCGAAACGTCGCTCTTGGCAAGAACCTGATCAGCATCCGATTGCAATCGGCGCCATTCGTCGGCCGTCAGATCCTTCGAGGTGAGGACGACGACCGGAATGTTGCGCCATTCGGGCTTGGCGCGCAGCGCGTCGAGGAAGGCGAAGCCATCCATCACCGGCATGACCAGATCGAGGAGGATCAATGTCGGAATTCGTTCCGCGACGCGTTCCAGACCGACCTGTCCGTTCGGCGCGGTGACGACGGGAACCTTGATCTCCTCGCGTGCCATCATCGTGGAGAACCGCGCGAGCGTGTCGGTGTCGTCGTCGATGGCGAGGATGAGGCCTTCGCCATCCGCCTTGTAGCGCGACATCACGTCTTTCAAGCGGTCCCACTCCACCGGCTTCAGGAGATAGTCGGAGGCACCCAGCGAATAGCCGAGGCTGTGCTCGTCGATGATCGTGACCATGATCACCGGAACGTTGGCGAGCACCGGATCGGCGCGGATCTCGGTCAGCACCGCCCAGCCGTCCTTGCGCGGCATGGTGACATCGAGGAGGATGACGTTCGGCCGGATGGCGCGCGCCATTTCCAGCCCGGAGACGCCGTCGGACGCCGTGCGCACGGAAAAGCCTTCGCGGCTGAGAAAGCGCGTGAGGAGTTCGCGGGCGTTCGGATCGTCGTCGATGGCGAGGACGAGCCCGGACGAGCCGCTGCTCTCGGTGCCTCCGGGGAGATGCCGGATTTCCTCCTCCTCGACCTGCTCGACCGCATCCGCGGGGATGCGGATGGTGAAGATCGAGCCCTTGCCTTCCTCCGAGCGCACGCCGATGTCGCCGCCGAGCAGGCGGCAGAAGGCCCGCGTGATGGCGAGGCCGAGACCGGTTCCGCCGAACTTTCGCGTCGTGGAGGAATCGGCCTGCGAGAAGCGTTCGAACAAACGCTCGATCTGCTCGTGCGACATGCCGATGCCGGTGTCCTCGACCTCGAAACTGAGCCAGTCGCGTGCGCCGTCCGAACTCCGGTCCGCCCGCAGCGTCACGACGCCGTCCTCGGTGAACTTGGAGGCGTTCGACAAGAGGTTGATCAGGCACTGGCGCAGCTTGACCTGGTCGGTGTGCGCCGAGCCGAGACCCTCGCCGAGCTTCAGCTCGACGCGGTTGTTCTTCTTGGACATCAGCGAGCCGACCGTTGACGTCACCTCGTCGAGAATGGTCTTCACGTCGAAGGTCTCGGAATAGATGTCCATCCGCTCGGCCTCGATCTTCGAGAGATCGAGCACGTTGTTGATGAGGCTGAGGAGGTGGCGGGCATTGCCCTCGATCTTGCGAAGGTCCGAGAGAAGGTGCGCCTCTCCGAGATCCTCGACCTCCTCCTCCAGCATCTCGGCATAGCCGATGACGGCCGAGAGCGGCGTGCGCAACTCATGGCTCATATTGGCGATGAACTGGCTCTTGGCGCGATTGGCGCCTTCTGCCGCCTCCTTGGCGGCCTCGAGCTCCTGCTCGACCGCGCGCTGGCGCGTGACGTCGGTGTTCGTGCCGAACCAGCGCAGGATCTTGCCGTCGCCGTCGCGGATGGGCACCGCCTGCGAGAGGAACCAGCGATAGGTGCCGTCGATGCCGCGCAAGGGGAACGTATCCTCCCAGACGTCGCCCTCGGCGATCTGCCGCTTGTACTTTTCCACGACTCGCGCGGCATGGTCGGGATGGTGAACCTTCTGCCAACCCCAGTTCTGCATGTCCTCGACGGTGGTGCCGGTGTAGTCGAACCAGCGCTTGTTGTACCAGAAGATGTCCCCGCTCGGATCGGCCATCCAGGCGAGCTGGGGAATGTTGTCGGCGAGCGTCGCGAACTGCCGACCGGTTTCGCCGAGCTTGGCCTCCATGCGGCGCAGTTCGGTGACGTCGGTGTGCGTGCCGACCCACTCCATCACCTCGCCCGTCTCGTCGAGGATCGGGACGGCGCCGACCGTCATGTTCCGCCACTCCCCGTCCGCGCGCCGCACGCGGTGCTCCAGCTTGTAGGGCGACCGGTTCTGCAGCGCGGCGGACCAGATGCGGAAGGTCTTGTCCCGGTCGTCGGGATGAACCTTCTCGATCCAGCCATTGCCCAGATGCTCGGCTTCGCTCTGGCCGGTGAACCGCATCCAGCCCTCCTGGGGCGCGACGAATCGTCCGGACGGCGGGGTCGTCCAGACGATGGAGGCCGAGGCTTCGATAAGACTGCGGAAACGCTCTTCGCTGGCTTCGAGCTGCCGCTCGGCGAAGATCCGCTCGGTCGTATCGATGACCACCAGTCCAACGGCGGGACCCGCCTTGGCGCCCGTCCATTCGACCGGAAAGGCCGCGACCATCATCGAGCGCTCGGGCGTGCCGTCGGCGAGCGCGGGCAGGGTCACGTCGATGTCCGATACGGTGGCACCCTCGTCGAGGACGCGCCTCAACACGGGTTCGATCGCCGCCCCGGCCGATCCGTCCTTCGCCCAGGCCGCGGAGCCGCTGCCATCGGTGGCGATGGCGTCGAACGGCGCGTTGGTGCGCAGGAGATGTCCGTCCCGGTCGAGGAATCCGATGCCGACCGGCGCGTTCTCCAGAAGTCCGGTCATGAGTTTGATGTTCGCGCGGTTCTCGCGCTGCCGGCGAAAGGCAAGGAAGGCGAGGATGAGGGCGGCGACGACGGTGGCCGCGAAGGTGGCGGCCTGCATCATCGAGGCGCGGCCCGCTTCCGCCTGATTGGCGCGGATGACGTTATTTGCCTCGTTGATGATCACGTTCGCTTCGCTGCGCAGCTCATCCATCAGGCGCTTGCCCTCGCCCTCGCGCACCAGCGAGGCGGACGGCTCGAAGCCTTCCGACCTGCGCAAGGCGACGACGCGCTCCGAAAATTCCACCTCGCCGGCCGCCAGATTGCGAAGGGTGGACAGGCGCGCGGGATCCGCACCGATCTCGGTATAGTCCTTCGTCATCGCATCGAGATCGCGCTCGTAGTCGATCAGTCCCGCGCGGTAGGGCTCCAGGAACGGCTCCGTCCCGCTGAGCACGTAGCCGCGCTGGCTGCTTTGGACGGCGGTCACGGAAGCGACGAGCCGCTGGACGTCGATGACGAGGGCGGACTGGCGCGCGATTTCGGCGGTCCGTCCGCGGCTTTCGATCACGCTCCAGCCGAAAGCGGCGATCGCGACGAGAAGCAGGAGCCCGGCTAAGATCGTTCCGCGGCCGATGCCCTCGCGTTGGGCCTTCCGGGGATTGCCGGAATCGGACCGGGCACCATACTGCATATCGAAGTCCTTTGTGAGCAGACCGGCCTGTCGCCGCGCTCTCAAGGTGGCGTCGTTTCGTTCCGTGGGAAGGACAGGCCCCCTTAAATTCCGGGCATTTTCTCGCACCGGCTTCGCACCGAAGCTTTCGCTCTCCAGTCATTCGAGTTTGCCGCACCCATGACGATCGACCAAGCGCTCGCCTTCGGCCTCGTCATCACGACGGTCGCCGCCTTCGTCTGGGGACGTCTCCCCTACGATCTCATCGCCATCGCCTCGCTCTTGGCGGGCGTCCTGCTCGGCCTCGTGCCGATCGACAAGGCGTTCTCGGGCTTCTCCGACGACGTCGTCGTGATCGTCGCCTCCGCGCTGATCATTTCGACCGCGGTGGCACGGTCCGGCTTCGTGGAAACCATCATGCGGCCCGTCATGCCCTACATGAAGACGGCGCGCACGCAGGTGCCGATCCTCGTGGGCGCAACGATGCTGATGTCGATGGTCACCAAGAACATCGGCGCGCTCGCCATCTTCATGCCCGTGGCGAGCCAGGTCGCCAAGCGCTCGGGCACCTCGATCTCGCGCTTCCTGATGCCGATGTCCTTCGCCTCGCTGATGGGCGGGCTCGTCACGCTGGTCGGGACGTCCCCGAACATCATCGTCTCGAAGATCCGCGTCGACGTGTCGGGCGAGCCCTTCCGCATGTTCGACTACGCCCCGGTCGGACTCGGCATCGTTTTCTGCGGCTTCGTGTTCCTGTCGCTTGCCTCCGGCCTTCTGCCGCAGCGAAAGCCGGCGGGCACGCTCGGCGCCGCCTTCTCGCTGGAGGCCTACACGGCGGAGGTCCTCGTGCCGGAGGGGTCGGCCTCGGTCGGGCAGACCGTCGCCGAGATCCAGCGCATGACGGACGACGAGATCACGATTCGCTGGGTGATCCGCGAGCGCTTCCGACGCCTCGTTCCGGCACCGGACCTGACGGTCCTGGCGGGCGATCTGCTGCTCATCGGAGGAGAGCCGGAGGATCTGGAGCGCGCCGTCTCGCGGGCGGATCTCCGGCTGTCGGGCGATGCGGGGGCGGCGGTCGACGTCGAGAGCGAAAGCGTCGTCGAGGGCGTCGTCGCACCGAACTCTCCCGTGATCGACCAGACCCCGGCGCGCCTTCGGCTGGAGGAGACGCAGTCCGTGTCGCTTCTCGCGGTCAGCCGCGGCGGTCGTCCGATCAGCCAGCGCCTCGCCTCGCTGAAGCTGCGCGCCGGCGATGTCGTGGTTCTCAAGGGGACCGCCGAGACGGTGCCCGATGCCCTCGGCGCCTTGAAGATCCTGCCGCTCGCCGAGCGCGAGATCGGCCTTGGCCGCAGCCGCCGCAGCTGGATCCCCATCGCCGTCCTCGCGATCGCGATGCTGGCGACCGCGCTCGGCCTCGCCACCGCGACGCTCGCCTTCTTCGCCGCTGCCGTGGTGCTCCTGCTTCTGCGCGTCATGAGCATGAACGACGCCTATCACACGGTCGAAGCTTCGGTGATCGTGCTCCTGGCGGCACTCATTCCAGTGAGCGAGGCGATCCAGACCACGGGCGGCACCGACCTCATCGCGATCTACCTGTCGCCCGTCCTGCAGGGCCTTCCCGCGATCGCATCGCTCGCGGTCGTCATCGTCATCGCGATGGCCGTCACGCCCTTCCTCAACAATGCCGCGACCGTTCTCGTGATGGCGCCGATCGCCGCCTCGGTCGCCCAGCGTCTGGGACTGAACACCGATCCGTTCCTGATGGGCGTCGCGCTGGGCGCGGCCTGCGACTTCCTCACGCCGATCGGCCACCAGTGCAACACGATCGTCATGGCGCCCGGCGGGTATCGGTTCGGAGACTACTGGCGCCTCGGATTGCCGCTCTCGATCATCGTGGTCGCGGTGGGAACGCCCTTGATCGCCTTCTTCTGGCCCCTGGCGGCCTGATGCGACAACGGCCGCCCGCGGATGCGGGCGGCCGGTGCGCTCGAGGAAGCCGTCTTTCTGCGTCAGAGACGCGACAGAAGCTCGGCCTTCTTGGCGGCGAACTCCGCCTCGCCGATCACCCCTTCGTCCCGAAGAGCGGCGAGCCGCCGGATCGTCTCGATCGGATCGCCGGCGGGATGGCTGCGGCCGAGCGCGTCGATGGTCCCGGCGGGCGAAGCGGGCTCGGCCGACCGCTTCGCCCGGACGTCGTCCTCGCCGTCTCCGTCGCCGGCGACCTTCAGGTCCTCCACCCGAATGGAGCCGTTTCGCGTCGAGAACCGCAGAACCGTATCGCCGCCCTGCTGCTGAGACGCGCCTTCGATCCGGTCCTCGCCCGTGTCGTAGACGGTGACCTTGCCGCCATCCTCAACCGCCAGCCGCTTCGCCTCGGGAAAGACGGCATAGCGGGCATTGTTCTGGGAGCCGGTCGAGGACGGGCGTCCCAGATCCGAAGGCCACCAGGACCCGCTCCCTCCGCCGGCGGCGCCGGACGGAGATGAGGATGGGGATGAAGTGTCGCCGGCGGGCGCCGTCGCGCCGCCGCCGCTCTCCTCGGCCAGCGCACCGCGCTGCACGGCCTCCGACAGATCGCGTGCGAGATCGCCGACGCGGGCTTTCAGCCGATCGTTGTTCATCTCGCCGATCATCATCATGCCGCCCTTCGACCACTGGCCCATGCCGCCGAGATCCCGGTGGTTGAACTGCACCATGCCGCCGCCCGAGCGCATCAGCGCCTCGGCCATGGCCTCGCCGGCCCCGGGCTCGAAGCCGTGGCGTCCGGCGATGTCGGCGATGGTGCGCCGCGCTTCCTCCGTGAGGGATCGTGTCATGTCTCGTCCTTGCAAGCGTTTCGATCGTGCTCCCTGAACTTCTATGGCCGGCCGTCGTTCCCGTTCAATTCCTGGCGGCGCATCGGCATGGAATCGATCAGTCCGAAGATTTCGCTTGCTGCGGCCGGGCGGCTTTCACGCCATTTGACGCCGCCGTCCTTGCCGATGAGCAGAGCCTCGAAAGGCTTCTTCGCCGATGCGTCGTAGGCTTTGCGGATCGCGGCGACGCCACGGGATCCCCTTGGTTCACCGAACAGCGTCGTCGTCTCCCCCTCCGGCGGAACGAGCAGCACGACGACATCACGGGCTGCGATCTCACCCGTCGGGACCGCCGACAGGAACGCCGTCTGCTCGGCCAGTCGCGGATCGTCCGGCGCGGCGAAGACGAGGAGGACGCGCTTCGACCATCGCAGGTCATCAAGGGCGGAGGCTGCGGCCGTGCTGGCCATCCAAGCGCCGAGAACGGCGGCTGCAGTCAGTTTCAGCATGGAACATCCCTCTCGACACAGCGGCAAAACGTCCCCGCCGTCCGGAAGGCTCCATCAAGGATGCGATCGCACGGGTCCGGACTCTCCTCGTCCGCCGCGCCATCTTCGCGCCGGCGGTCGATCACGTCCAGGCGGCGAGAACCTCGTCCGTCGTCGCCGTTTCCACCTGCTGCCCGTACCGCCGGCGATAGACCCCCATCGATGCGTCATGCGTCTCGTCGCTCGACGAACACAAGGCATCGGTGACGACGACGAGCCGATAGCCGCGGTCGACGCCGCCGAGCACCGTTCCCAGAACGCAGACGTCGGTTTCGCCGCCGCTGACGATCAGCGTGTCGATCCCGCGCTGGCGGAGCCTGCGATCGAGAGCATCGTCCATCCAGGGCGAATAGACGGTCTTGTCCAGGATCTCGGCGGGCGGGGAGAAGGCGGCGAGTTCCGGCAGGATGTCGACCCTGTCCGCGCCGAGCCGCGACAGCGTCATCGAGGGCCAGTGCTCGTAGTAGCGCCGCCAGGTCCCGTCTCCCTGGCCCGGAGCGTCCAGCGGAATGAAGCGAGTGAAGAGGGTCCGTTCGGGATGGGCCGCAACGAGGCGTTGCACGTTCGGCAGGACCCGCTTCATCCACGGCGTGAACCAGTCCGTCTCCTCGGCGAAGAGCCGCTGCATGTCGACGCAGAGATGAAGGCAATTCGGACCGAGCGGTCCATGGCGCAGTTCCGTTGGGACTGACATCCGATCCTCCCCGTTTCCCGGCGGGAAGGACGCGGATCAAGCGCAATCGGTTCCCCGAAAAATGGAACGCCTCCTACCAGGCTCGTTCTCGTCCAGCGTCGCTCCGACGCTCGTGCCGGCATCGTCCCCCCGCTCGCCGCGCAAAAGCCGGAACCCGGTCACAGCCACCGGAATCTGGAACGATGGCAAAGCCTTGCCATTTCCCTGATCCATCATCCGAAGGGAGTTACCATGGTCACGACGGTTGGAACCGAGTCGACGTTCGAGACGCTCGTCCAGAACTTGCTGATCCTCGAGCACGACGCCATTGCGGCATACCAGACGACGATCGACAAGCTCGACGATGCCGCCTCCAAGGCAAAGATCGCCGAGTTCAAGCGCGATCACGAAGCCCATGTCGCCGAACTCACGCGCATGGCCGGCACGCTCGGCGTGGCAGCGCCCGGGGAGGGGGACATCAAGCAGTACCTGACCACCGGCAAGGTCGCGCTCGCCGCCATCGTCGGCGATCGGACGATCTTGAAAGCGATGTCGACCAACGAGATCGAGACGAAGATGGCGTATGACCACGCCTCGAAGAATGCATCCGCGACCCCGGAGGCCCAAGCGTTCTTCCGCAAGGCCTATGCGGACGAAACCCGCCACAAGGACTGGATGGACGCGGCGGCCGCGAGCTGACCGATGTCGTCGGCTCTATAAATGGCCGACCCTGTCAACGGCCGGCCCTGTCAACGGCCGACCCTCTCAACGGCCGACCCTCTCAACGGAAGGGGATGAGCCGATGCTCATCCCCTTCTTCGTATCCGCCGCGCCGCCGAAGTCCGCCATCGGCGGCCCGCACGACGCGGTGGCTTTCACAATTCGATCAGGCGGAAACGCCGCGGATCGCCGACAGCAGCTTCGTCAGCACCTCCTGGCCGGCCGGCGTGAAGCGTCCGCGGGCGCCGTCCGCCTCGATGAGGCCGGCGCGTTCGAGGGCCTCGACACCCTCATGATCCGCTTTGTGCCCCGCCCCGTCGTCGAGCACGACCTCGCGGACCTCCTCGCCGCTGGTGAGGCTGTGATAGGCGGCGAAGGCAAGGATGGATCGGGCTTTGTCGCTGAGGTCGGCCATGTCGTGTCTCCGGTTTGTTCGGATCGAAACGACGGGCCGGCGCCTTCGATCCCCGCCGCTGTGTCGCAGGTCGTAAGTCAGACGAACTTTATGCGGCCTCGGCGGTTGTCTCGGCAGTCCATGCGAGAACGGAACCTTTTCATGACGCAGCAATGGCCCGCGCGGCTCTGGATCGTGCGGCACGGTGAAAGCATCGGGAATGTGGCGCGCGATGCCGCGATGGCGGCTGGTCACGGCATCATCGACATCGCGGAGCGCGACATCGACGTCGCCCTCAGCCCGCTCGGACACGAACAGGCGGACGCGCTCGGTCGCTGGTTCGGCGGCCAGCCGCCGTCCGGTCAGCCGGACGTCATCTTGACGTCTCCCTATCGCCGGGCGCGGCAGACCGCAGACCGGATCGGCGAGCGCGGCGGGTTTGGAACCGCGCGGGTCGTGGTCGACGAACGTCTTCGGGAGAAGGAGTTCGGCATCCTCGATCGCCTGACGACGGCGGGCATTCTCCAGAAATATCCGGAACAGGCGGAGTTTCGGCAGCGTCTCGGGAAGTTCTACCATCGGCCGCCCGCAGGCGAGAGCTGGGCCGACGTCGTCCTGCGCCTGCGCTCGATGCTGGATTCCATCGCGTTGCATCATCGCGACCGCCGCGTCCTCATCGTGTGTCATCAGGTCGTCGTGCTCTGCCTGCGCTACATTCTGGAGGACATGGACGAGGAGGGTATTCTCGCCGTCGACCGGGCCGCCGACGTCGCCAATTGCTCGATCACGGAATACAGCTTTCCCACGCGGGCCGACGAAGCGGCGCGCCCCCGGCTCGAACGCTACAATTTCGTGGCGCCGCTGCGCGAGGAGGGTGCCCCCGTCACCGCTGCGCCCGATGCCAACGTGGCGGCCCGTTGATGCGCGCGGTGACGCCCGACCTCCTGCGGGCAGACCCGCTTCCCGATCCCGTCGAGGGTGCCGGCAAGGACCAGCGCGGGCGCGTGCTGATCGTGGCGGGCGGTCGTTCGGTTCCCGGCGCCGCGTGGCTGGCCGGGACGGCCGCGCTTCGCGCCGGTGCCGGCAAGCTTCACATCGCCACGGCGCGATCGATCGCGCCGCATCTTGCGCTCGCGCTCCCGGAAGCCCGCGTGACCGGCCTCGACGAGACGCGGGAGGGCGAGATCGCCGCTCATGCGGCATCCGCTCTGGAGCGGTTCGCCGAGGAGTCCGGCGCCGTCCTGATCGGGCCGGGCATGCTCGACGATCTCGCGACCCGGCAAGTGGTGCACGACCTCCTCGACGCGACGACCTCGCCGCGCTTCGTGCTCGATGCGGCCGGGATCACCGCGCTTGGCGATGATGGCGAGCGCCTTCGCCGGCATGCGGGCCGCATCCTGATCACGCCGCATGCCGGCGAGATGGCGAGCCTCCTCGGCATCCATCGCGACGTCATCGAGGCCGATCCCGTCGCCGCCGCCGAGCGGGCGAGCCGTCTCGTGTCCGGTGTGGTCGCCATGAAGGGCGCCTGCACCTTCATCCTGCAGGCGTCCGGGGACGGCGAGCCTCGGGCCGTCTGGAGCTGCTCGCAGGGCAATGTCGGTCTCGCCACGTCCGGCTCCGGCGACGTCCTGGCCGGGATCGTCTGCGGGCTTCTCGCACGAGGCGCCGAACCCCTCCAGGCCATGCGCTGGGCCGCCTTCCTGCATGGCGAGGCCGGCAACCGGCTGGCGGGCCGCATCGGCCCGATCGGGTATCTGGCCAGCGAACTCCTCGCCGAGATTCCCGCCGTCATGGCGTCTCTCTCCGCAGCCTGAGAGCGCGGCAGCGGCGCGGGCATCGCGTCCGAAGCGCCGGCGCCGGATCCATCGGCGGTCGATCCGGCAATCTGCGTAGCTGTCGAAGCGGCGGGAACAGGCGGCCGGACGAACGAGTATACGTCATGATCTTCAGACGATCGGCAGGAGCAGCGGCATGGAGGCGGAACGCCAGATCGATACCGAACCCGGGGGGCTGGAAACCTGGCGTGCGACGCTGGGCGGCTCGATTGTTTGGGGACGCTTCAAGCTGTTCATCCTGCTCGGCATCTTCCTTCTGGTCGGAGGGCTGATCGTCGGCGTCGCGCCAATCGTCTGACGATGAGCCGCATCGTTCGGAAAAGGGAGACGTTTCTTGGTTCAGCAGATTTCTCTGCCCGACGAGGCCATCGCCGGCCATCCCGCGCTCGACGCGGCCCGCGCGGACCACACGATCGAAATCGCCGAGGATGTCGCCTACCGGCGACTCGGGATCGTTAACGTTGTCTTCCTCGGTCTGCGCGGAGCCGGCGATCGCGGCTGGTTTCTCGTCGACGCCGGCCTGCCCGGAACGAAAGGATTGATCGAGAGCGCGGCGCGAGATCGCTTCGGGGAGGGGGCTCGGCCGGCCGCCATCATCATGACCCACGGCCATTTCGACCATATCGGAACGCTCGAGGACCTCTCGGCGACATGGGACTGCCCGGTCTATGCCCATCCCCTGGAGCGTCCCTATCTCGATGGCAGCGCATCTTATCCGCCCGGTGATCCCAGCGTCGGCGGCGGCCTGATGGCGGCGCTCGCCCGGTTCTATCCCCGCGGTCCGGTGAATGTCGGTGCGCGGCTGGCGAGCCTTCCTGAGGACGGCACGGTGCCCGGCCTTGCCGGTTGGCGCTGGCTCCACACGCCCGGCCACAGCGTCGGACATGTCTCGCTGTGGCGTGACTTCGACGAGACCCTCGTCGCCGGGGATGCCTTCGTCACCACCCAACAGGAATCGGCCTATGCCGTGGCCGTTCAGAGTCCGGAAATGCACGGCCCGCCAGCCTATTACACGACCGATTGGGATGCAGCCCGGCGATCCGTGCGATCGCTGGCGGCCCTGCGCCCGCGTCTCGTCGTGACCGGCCACGGCCAGGCGATGGAAGGGCCTGCCATGCTGGACGCGCTCGATCGCCTGTCCAGCGATTTCGATTCGATCGCGGTTCCACCGCGCGGCCTCTATCTCGAACATCCCGCACGGGCGGAGGACGGCTCGGCCTATCGCAGGACTTAGCGAACGGTGCCGATCCCCCGGCGAAACGGATGCCGCAATGACGATCCGATCGGCACGGGCGGCAAAAGCCGAATGCAGTGTCGGGCACCGGCTGCCGGGCGGAGATATCGTGCAATTCCGCACCCTTGCGTCGAGCAATCACCCGCATTCGGATCAATGCCGCGCCAGTAAACCCGTCTGTTGCGGTGCGCCACGTACATCGTTTCGTGATCACGACGGGATCAGGAAAACACTTGCGTTCGCACGAACACTTGTTGCACTTCCCACGACGAGAGTTTATTTTCGATCCGAAGCAAGTGATTTGCTCGCCCTCTGGCGCCAGGAATATTCCATGACATCCGAAGAGAAACCCGCTGTCGTTCCGATCGACGAGACAGCTCACATCGTGGCTGCCTACGTGAGCAACAATCGCGTTGCTCCGGCCGATCTTCCGGACTTGATCGCATCGGTGTTCGCCGCTTTGACCAGCACCTCGGCCGCTGCGCAGGCTCCGGCGGAGCCGGAGCCGCTGGTCCCCGCGGTGTCGATCAAGAAGTCGGTGTCCGACGATTATCTGATCTGTCTCGAGGACGGCAAGAAGTTCAAATCGTTGAAGCGTCACTTGATGACGCATTACAATCTGACGCCCGACGAATACCGCGCGAAGTGGAAGCTGCCGGCCGATTATCCGATGGTCGCGCCCAACTACGCCGCCGCACGATCCGCCCTCGCCAAGTCCATGGGACTGGGGCGCAAGCCGGCGGACGCCAACGTCGCCGTCGAGGTCGCGCCGAAGGCCCGCACTTCGCGGAAGATGAAGGAAGCGGCGGAGTAACAGGGGCCGCGAGGGTCGTCGGACGATCCGGTTCTGAACTCATAGAATGCTTCAAGGCCCGCCGATGCTGTTCGGCGGGCCTTTTCGATTCAAGGACTTTCAAAGGGAACGGGACGGGGTCGTCAGAACTCCGCCCATTCGTCCCCCGCCGCGACCGGCGCCGGCGCGGCGCCGCCCCGGCCCGATGTCCGCAGCTGGACGGAGGGCGCTTTCGCTCGGCCCGCCATGGGTGCGGAACGCTGCGTCGCGGGCGCGCCGGCATGGGCGCGGCTGGTTCGGAACCGCGAGACCATGGCTGCCAGATCCTCGGTCTCGACGGTAAGGGTCTGCGCGGCGGCGGTGGTTTCCTCGACCATGGCCGCATTCTGCTGCGTGACCTTGTCCATGTGATCGGCGGCGGTCGAAACTTCCTTCAGGCTCAACGACTGCTCGCCGGCACTCTGGGCGATGCCGTCGACGATGTCGCTCATCGCGGCGACCTCCTGCACGATGTCCCGCAAGGCCTGCCCGGACGCGGTGACCAGTTCGACGCCCGTTACGACCTGTGCCGAGGAGGTCGAGATCAGGATCTTGATCTCCTTGGCGGCATCGGCGGAGCGCTGGGCGAGGCCGCGCACCTCCTGGGCGACGACGGCGAAGCCTCTGCCGGCCTCGCCCGCGCGCGCCGCCTCGACGCCGGCATTGAGCGCGAGGAGATTGGTCTGGAAGGCGATCTCGTCGATGACGCCGATGATCTGACCGATCTTCTGCGAAGAGCTTTCGATTTCCGACATGGCGTCGACCGCCTGCGCGACGATCTCTCCGCCGCGCTCGGCGTTCTTCTGCGCCGTCAAGGCCGATGTTCTCGCAAGACGTGCGCTCCGGGCGGTCCCATCGACCCCCCGCGTGACGTCGGAAAGGGCCGCGACGGTTTCCTCGAGGCTCGCCGCCTGCTGTTCGGTGCGCTGCGAGAGGTCCGCCGAAGCGACCGCGATCTCGCCGAGACCCGTCTTCAGGGCGGAAACGCCGGTGACGACGGTGCCGATCGCCTCCTCCAGTTGCGAGACGCTGTCGTTGAACTTGGCGCGGATCGGCTCGAATTCCGGCGCGACGCTCTGCGCCATGCGCGTCGTGAGATCGCCCGCAGCCAGACCATCGAAACCCGTCTCGACGGCGTGAACGAAGATCCGCAGGTCCTCCGCCTTCGCGCTGTCGACGGCGGACTGGCGGATGTGGCTGGCTTCGCGGGCCCGGCTGGACTCGATGGCCTCCGCTTCGAGACGGCTGCGTTCGAGAACGCCGGCCTTCAGCTTTTCCACCGAACCGGCGAGACGGCCGATCTCGTCGGTGCGACCGAGGCCGATGATCGCGCCGTCCGTGCGCCCTTCGGCCACCTCGCCGATCGTCCGCGCCAGCGCGGTCAGCGGTCCGAACATCCGCCGGGAGAGCCAGAGCACCGCCAGTCCGATCGCTCCGGCCGACACAAGCGACACCACGACCAGCTTCCAGAGGTTCTGCTCGACGGTCGACAGGAATTCGGCCTGCTGCACGCCGACATAGAGGATGCCGATCGTCTGGCCCGCCGCATCCTTGATCGGATCGTAGGCGGTGAAGAACGGAACGCCGAGGATGTCGGCCTCGCCCCGGAAAGGTTTGCCGTCCTTGAAGATGGCGTCGTGGGCGGCGCCCGGCGCCAGCGGCGTGCCGATCGCGCGCGATCCATCGGGCTTGAGCACGTTCGTCGTGATGCGCTTGTCCATCATGAAGACCGTGGCCGTTCCGCCGACGAGCCTCTTGATGCGATCGACCGGTTCGAAATCACCGTTCAGAACGGTGTCGCCGACCATCAGCCGATCGCCGTCGAGGCGAAAACCGGCGCCGTAGCTTCTCATGACGTCCCAGGCGACGCGCATGTTGCTTTCCTGCCGCTCGTTGGCGGCCGCACGCCCGTCCGCATACATGAGCACGCGGCTCGACAGGCTGAAGAGGACCGTCAAAACCGCAAGGCAGGTCAGCACGAGCACAGACGTCTTTGTACTCAGTGAAGCATTTCGTCGCATGTTTCTGCCTCGGATGCGGAGGTGGCCAGACCCTGCAAGTTTCGCCATGTCGTTTTAATTTTATACTAAACTGCAACCATCAGTCTTCCCGGGTTGCACGATCCAGATCGCCCCGTCATTGCTGGCCGCAGTCGGATCCTCTCCCCGCTTTCGGTTCACGCTCTCAAACGATGCTTGATCCCGCGATGGATGGAACTCCGATCGCCGGATCGAGCAACGTCATTGGCACGTGGAGCCTCGACCGTTAATCTAGAGGGGCTGATCTCGATGTCCGGACGGCGGAGCAATCCCGATGCGCAATCGATACACCTTCTGGATCGTTCTGACGGGGTTTGTCCTCGTCGGCTCCGCGGCGTCGGCGGCGGCCCTGCCGGCCTGCGTCGGGGAGGATCGTCCCGGGCGTGACCCGACCTGCGTCTCGACGGGCGACCGGGGCTGGTACCAGGGGGCGCGATGGCGCTTGAAGGACGTGGAAGCTCCGCAGATCAGCGGTCGCAAGGCCGCTTGTCGCGCCGAACAGGTGATGGGCATCCGATCGCGCGATCATCTGAGGGCCCTGATGGCGCGCGGCTTCACCCTCGTTCGAACGGGCCGAAACGATGCCGAGGGATGGTCGCTCGTGACGATGAAGCTGTTCGACGGGCGGGACGCCGCGGCACAGCTGATGAGCGACGGCGTCGTGCAGGCCCTGCCCAAGTCCGAAAACCGATGGTGCGCTCGCTGAAGGGAACGGCGCTGCCGGTCCCGACGTCGCGCTCCATGCGGTCGCGGGACGTCGATGCCGAGCCTGGTGGGATGCGCGATCGCGAGCGCTGGGCTCGTCGAGCAGCCGAGGACGGCAAGCCTCAGCTCGATTTCTCGCGGTAGAAGATGTGCTGCCCGATCCGGCCGGTGACCGTCAGCTTGCGCGCCCAGCGGGGCGACACGGAGAGGGCGTGGTAATGCGTCGAGGCCAGCAGCACCGGAGCCTGCAGCGGACCCTTCTCGTGGAGAAGGCGGTCGGCCAGGTCGCGGATGTCGCGCCAGATCCGCTGTTCGGTGATGATGTCGGCGCTTCCGTCGCAGGCGAACGAGAACTGGCAGCGATTGCGAAGCCTGGCGTTCTGATAGACCACGTCGCAGACAGTGTCGGGATAAGCGGGGCTGTTGACGCGGTTCAGGATCACCCGTCCGACCGCGGTCTGCCCGTCGGCCGACTCGCCCCGCGCCTCGAAGTAGATCGCCCTCGCGAGGCAGTTCAGGGCGCTCTTGGTCTCCGTCGAAACCTCGCGGTCGGCGGTGCGCGGCGACCGCGTCTCGACGTCGGATGTTTCCGAACGATCGAGGCTGGCCATCCGGACCAGGCCGTCGCCGGGTCGCAGAACGACGGAAACGCGTGGGTTGTGAGCGGCCGGTGACGTCTGTTGAGCCTGTGCGGGCGCGATCAGGACGAGGAGAAGGAGGGCGATGACCGGAATGGCCGCGTATCGTGCGACCGTGGCGTCGATCGTCTTCGTCAGTGTCGTCAGCAAACCGTCTCGTCCTTACCCCATTGGAAAGACGGGCTTACTGCAGTGCGAAGAGGGCGTCGGCGGGCTGACGTTGTGACGAAACCGTGATGGTTCCATGACGAGGGCGTGAAATGTCAGCCTCGCGCAAGGGGGGGGATAGAGGTGCCAGCCGCCGTGCGGACGGCACGACATGGGGGCGACAGACGCAAGGGGGGCAGGCGAACCCGAGCGACCGAAAGCGTTGACTCCACCGTCCTGTTCCGCCGAGAGCCGTCCGCAGCGGACGGCGCGTTCCCATCGCCCGACCGGTTCGACGTTCCCGACGCGACGAAGGCTCGGACGCGGCGGCGGGGCAGATCCCGGCGATCTCGAGGGGTCGTCAACGGCAGAAGGCCGGCCAGAGGCGGGCCTGTCCGGCAGAATGACGGTGCCCGGCTCCGCGAGCCGTCACAAAACGCGGCGACCCCGGATGATCTGAATCACGGCGACGACCACCGCCACCACCAGGAGAAGGTGAATCAAGCCGCCGGCCACATGGAAGACGAATCCGCCGAGGACCCACAACACCACCAAAATCACTGCGAGCGTCCAAAGCATCCGTCGTCTCCCGAAAGGGCCATTCGAATGAACGGCCTCGCCATTGGAATGCGTTCGGTGAAGCCCTGTTCCGGGCTCGCCCAACAACCCCCTGGCTGACGGCATCGCTCGTCGTGCGATACCCCTCCCGAGCTGCGGAATTTGGCGGACCAGCGGACGGGCTGGAGACCCGAGACCCCGCGTCGTGATCGTCGTGATCTCTGCCACGCCTGCTCGTGTGAGGCGGCAAAACCTCCTTGACCGGCCGGTGGCGTCGCGACGGCGTCATGAGACGGTCGCCGAGGGGGGCTCCGTTGACGCGAATCCTTTTTCAAAGTGCGTCGCCGGTGGATGATCGACTTTGCTCGGGACGACGCCATGTCACCCCGACGACAGAGGAGGACGAGCGAATGTATGTCGCGATGCGTGTTGGTATGATCGGACTTGTCGGTCTCGTCTGCGCGGGCTGCCTCGAAGCTGGCCCCCGCGGCTATTTCGAAAGCAGCGTCTACGGTTCCACGCCGGTCAATCAGCAGGCCGAGTTGCAACGGGCTCAACGTCAGTCTCTGGCGCCGAGATAACCGGCACGCCGGATTTCAGAAGAAGGACCGCGTCGAGAAGAGCTTGCCACGAGCGAGCCGCGTCCCTGTGACGGGCGCGGACCTGCGGCAGCGAAGACGCCTCGGCCGCGGCCAGGCAGGCGGCCAGACGGGCGCGATAGACCTCTTCTCCGTCCATCATGCCGCGTTCGACATTCCAAGTCGGTACGTGTCCTCGTCACCGCTGAAACAACCGGTTGCGAGATGTCGCAGGAGTTCAGCGACGTCGGCCTCATGCTTGCGCAACGCCGACGGACGTTCCAGCGCATCGTCGTCCGTCTGGCAGAAGATCTCGTCGGTCGTTCGGACGGCGGTCGTGTCGGCGTTGGGAAGCATGTTGGAACCTGTCGTCGGCGAAGCCGAAAGCGGCCTCGCCTGAACCGTGCGCTTTCATCCTTAACGAAAGATGCCGAACGGTCGAAACGGAGACGCTCGCGCGCAACTGCTTCGATGCAATGCCATTCGACCCGCTCGGGGATCCGAGGCCGGTTTGCCGCCCGCCGGCCCGCCGGCCTGTCCCTCTGCACCGGCAGTTGGGCGCCAATCTCCAATGGCAAGTATCCTTCGCTCATTATGTCGCACGGCATCGATGTCGCATGGTTGTCTGCAGCAGACACTCCATTTGCTAGCTAACCAGATCGGGGATTTGGTCAGACGCTTCTCGTTCGAAGGATGAAAAATGAGCAAGATGTTGCACGATATCGTTGATACGGCGGTCGCCGCAGGTTCCTTCAACACGCTGGTCGCCGCCGTCAAGGCCGCAGGCCTTGTCGATACTTTGAAGGGCTCGGGGCCTTTCACGGTTTTCGCGCCCTCCGATGAGGCCTTCGCGAAGCTTCCGGCCGGCACCGTCGAGGATCTCGTCAAGCCCGAAAACAAGGCCAAGCTGACGCGGATCCTGACGCATCACGTCGTGGCGGGCCGTGTCATGGCCGCCGATGTCGCGGGCAAGACGGCAGAGCCGACATCCGTTGCCGGCGAGCCCCTCCATGTCGACGGCACGAACGGCGTCGTGGTGAGCGGCGCCAAAGTCACCTCCGCCGATATCGAATGCTCCAACGGCGTGATTCACGTCATCGACAGCGTGATCCTTCCGAAAGGTTGATCGACGTCGGTTCGTTGATGGACCGAGGAGGGGAGGCGGACCGTCCGCCTCCTTCCCGCTCCCGGTGTCGCGTCGATGCCGGGCAAATTCCGGCCGCCGGACACGTCATCGGTCCTGGCGGCCATGAGCTTCGTTTTCGAGAAACGCCGTCATCACGATGAGGCTGCGAATCGCGGCACGTGGATCGCCGCCGCAGACGGCAATCGCTTCGTCCACGGCGGCTTCGTCCACGGCAGCCTCGTCCACAGCGGCTTCCGCGAGATCGCCCGTTCGAAACCAGGTCTGCGGACCCGCGGCGCGCGTCGAAGCGAGACCCGCGGCGAAGTCGGCCTCTCCGCCGCTGATGCGCTTGGCGAAGTCCACGAGGCCGAAGGCGAGCGCCTGCGCTGCCTTGTAGTCCTCGCTGGGCGTCTTCATGTACGACATCGTCGCACATGTCGCCCTCCACAGCGCATGGGCCCGGCGCAGAAGATCGTCGCGATCGGCGGGGAAGAGCCCGGCGTGACGCGAGGGGCGCCGGCTCAACGGGGGCGCCGCCGCACATAGCCCGCCGAAACCGTTCTTCCGATGTCGGTCCGGATCTGCTCCTGTCCCAGGATGAGCCCTCGAACGGCACGTCTCGCATCGCCGCCGCAGATGGCGATGGCTTCATCGACCTCGTCTTCGATCGATTGCAAATCCGTCGGTGGTGTCGGTTTGATCGGTTGGCCCATCGTCGAGTCTCCTGATTGAATTCGCAAAGGATGGCATGGAGCCGGACCATCGGGAAGACGATGTTCCTATTTTGTTCACATTAGGGGGTCGATGTTGCGCGAGACGAGGAATGGATTCCGGTGTCCGGCCGGAAGCTGCCACCTCTGCCGGCATGGTTCCCTCGGCGACCGACCGCCATCGACCGCAGACTGTCCGTTTGCCGGGAGCCGCTCTCCTCACGGGGTCACGTGTTCGCGAGGTGCTGGCGCGAGCCTCACGATCGAACCATCTTCCCTGCCAGGATGCGCGGATGTGACGGCTGAAGAACGCGGCTGTGAAGCGCCGCTGCCGACGGGAACGCCAGAGGAGGATATGCCCATGATGACGTCTGCACCGTCGCACCGCACGCCGGCACAAAGGATCGCGAGGCTCGCCGTCGCTCTGGCCGCGACCTGTTTCGTTCTGCCGGCATCGGCCCAAACGACCGTCGAAGCTGGTTGCGCGGCGACGGAGACGATGCGGGGCGGGCGCAACAATTATGTGCCGAATGCTCCTCTGGTCGACAATCTCGGCACGGGATTCGTGGTGTCCGGCATCGTTCGCAAGGCTGGCACCTGCGAAGGGCTCGGAAATGTCCGGGTGCAGATCTGGGCGTCGACCGAACGCGGGGGCGAGGGCGAGGCCAGCAACCGGGGGAGCGTCATGACGAAGGCGGATGGAACGTTCAGCCTGGAGACGTCGCCCGTTGTCCCCAATTTCGGGCAGGCGCACATTCACATGGCCTATGAAGACCCCGAATACGGCACGCTCTTTCTTCGTCCCTTGTTGAACAGCCGTGACGACACGAGCATCCGCGTCGACTTCAACCTGGCACCGGCCGAGAATGCTCAGCCCGGCAGCTAGGCCCCTTCGCTGGCTTCTCGTCGTCGCGGTGGCGGCCGGACCCTTGATCATGGCGGCGGCCAGTCCCCTGCAGGGCAGCCGCGACGTCGTCTGGGTCGTCGGAGGCATGGCCGGCGTCGTCGCGCTGTCCTTGCTCTTTCTCCAGCCGATCCTGATCACGGGGTTTCTGTCGCCTCGGCGCCTGACGCAGGAACGACGGTGGCATCGATGGATCGGCTCGGCCATCGTCGTGCTCGTGCTGTTGCACGTCGTCGGGCTCTACGTCACCAGCCCCGAGGACATCATGGATGCTCTGCTGCTGGTGTCTCCGACACCCTTCGCCGTCTACGGCGTCATGGGCCTCGCCGGGGTCGTTCTGACGGCCGGTCTCGCGATCGTCAGGCGCAGCTTGCCACTCTGGATCTGGCAAAGCGTGCACACGGTCCTCGCCGGGGTCATCGTCGCCGGGAGCATCGTCCATGCGCTCCTGATCGAAGGCGTGATGGAGGAGACATCAAAGCTGCTGCTCTGCGTTTCCCTCGGTGCGGCGACCTCGGTCGCCCTTCTCATCACAGCGCGCAAGGCCTGGACGGCCAGGAAGACGCTGGAAGCGTCGGCCTCGCGGATCCGCTAATTCCCGGCGTCCGCGCCGCTCCCGGTTCGCTCGGCGTCGACCGTCCCGCGATGTCGATCATCTTCCGGCATGGGCGACGAACTCCGCCTCCTCCATTCCCGGCGCCCGGTCTCGCGGCGCTCCTTCCGGCACGGATCGTTTCGGCTCTACGGCATCGTCCCGAACGTCGGAAACCGACTGTCGGAAGGACGGCGCGCAGGTTCGGGGAATGAGAGCGTCCTGTGCGCGTCCCCCTGGACGCACGGCGTCTTATTCGCGCTTCTCCGGAGCATCCGCGAAAGGCAAACGCAACCGAACACCGCTGCCGCCGCCGATCTCGGACACGAACTGCACCCCGGCTTCTTCGAAGGCGCGCCTGAGGGCCTCGACGTTTCCCTCTTTGGGCGCCAGCCTTCCGTCTTCGAAATTCCGGATGGCCGAGACGTCGGCGCCCGATGCATGGGCAAGCTGCAACTGCGACCATTGAAGAAGGTGACGCGCGGCGAGACATTCGGAAGGGGTCATCATCCCCGGAGGCTACGCGCCTCGCTGCTTCGCCGCAACGACAGACCGCTCCTCGCGCGGGCCTTCGTGCGGCGTCTGCCGCGCCATTCCGTGCCAGCTGGAACACCTTCGCGCCGGGCCACACGCGTCCCGGATGGTGGAGCCGTCGCGCAGACGCGCATCCGGGCGCAATGACGACGCTCGAGGCCGCCCGCTATTGCGCTCTGACGGGTGGCGTGTACGGCCGCGGGCCGGACGGTCGCAAGCCGGGCGCCCGGGCAGGACGCAGGTCGGAGCCGGCCCGAGCGCTTTGTTCCGGGATCCGTTCGCGCCCGATGGACGTCGACGGGCCGCGGCGGCCCGGACCGTCGTCGCGAACGTCCGAGCGGCGTTCATTGAAACGTCGGCCGTCGGATCGCCGATCGTCATCGCGGCGAGCAGCCCGAAAATCGTCGCGTGAGGGTCCGCGGTACGGTCCACGATACGGTTCGCGGTAGGTGGGGCGGTCGTCCCGATAGACGGGCCGCGGCCGGTAGCGGCCCCGATCGATGACGACCGGGCGTGCCTCGTAGCCATCCCAATAGGGATCGTAGCCACGGCGGCCGGACGTCTCCGACACGCATCCGGACAGCGCGATGGCGATCACACCGAGTAGCAAGAACCGCTTCATGAAGCCTCCCGTTTCCCGAACAGATGGGAGGCCCCGCGGCATCGGCAATGCAAGTGGGGCCTGGCGCGGCCGGACGCGGCCGGAGGTTTTCAGCCCGTGCCCTCGCGCCTCGCGCCTTGGACCATCCGCCGCGCGATGTCGCGGACCGCTTCGTCGTCTTTGGTGTCGTCGCGAGCGGGATCGCCGAGATGCTCCAGGCTGCCCTCGATGACGTCGAGGAGCCCGGGCTGGCGGGCCTCGACATATTCGATCAGCTTGAAGAGCACGTGCTCGACGGCGATTTCGCGGCGGCGTGCCTGGATGGCGGTGTCATTCGTCATGCGGATCTCCCGTTGCATCCATCTGGAACGCGCGAGAGCGGGATCCGTAACACAGAGACGTTGTCGCAGGATCGATAGCGCGCGTGACGACAGGAGCACGAATTGCGCCTCGCCGCTTCGATCGCGGCAACGTCGATCTTCCCCGCCGAAGAGGGCATCCCAACCAAGCACGAAGCGGTCGACGCGGGTCCCGGCGTCCCCGCGAGCATCGTGATCGCGGCGACCAGTCTGCGGACGGCTTCTCTCGCATCGCCGCCACCGGCGTCGCTCGCCTCCGTCGTGAGGCCCGGAACCCGGCACGTCATCGTCCGTCTCTAAGTATCGGTAAATGGCTATACTTGTATCGAAGGATGTCGTTCGGGCGTTCGACGCCAAGCTATGGCCGTTGCCGATCGACGAAGCTCAACGTCGATGATGGGCGACATCGCAGCGGCTTCGCAGATGCAGCGGCTTCTTCCGAGTTCGCTCCACCTGCCGGCGAACGCGCTCCTTGGGAACGGTCCGACCGCATGACCTCACGCGCGGAGCGGGAGAGCGGAACTCGAGGCCGTCCACTGGGCCTCGATGTCCTTATAGGCGCGGGACGTCTCCGCGATGTAGTCCCGGGAAATCGGAACGCTGTCCCGTTCTCGGCCGATCTGGATCTGGACGACGTTGCTCGAGCCATAGAGAAAGACGCATTCGCAGGCCGAAAGGTAGAACTCCCACATCCGGGCAAATCGTTCGTCGTAGAGTTCGACCGCCGCAGCCCGGTTCGCGGCAAAGCGCCGTCGCCATTCTCGCAACGTGAACCCATAGTGCTGTCGCCATATTTCCACGTCGAGGACCCACAGGCCGGAGAGTTCGACCGCTCCGGTGATCTCCGACAGCGACGGGCTATAGCCACCGGGGAAGATGTATTTGCGGATGAAGGGGCCGGTGACGCCGGGCGGTGATTTGGTGCTGATGGAATGGATCAGCGCCACGCCGTTCGGCTTCATCCTGTCGCGCACGGTCCGAAAGTATCCCGCGAGGTGATGCGCGCCGACATGCTCCAGCATGCCGACGGAAACGATCCGGTCGAAGCGCTCGGTGATCTCGCGATAATCTCGCACCTCGAACCGAACCCGGTCGGCAAGGCCCATCGCCTTCGCTCGGGCGGTTGCGACCCGCGCCTGGTCCTGGGAGAGCGTGACTCCGAGAACCTCGACCTTCGAAACGCGCGCCATGTAGAGCGCAAGCCCGCCCCAGCCGCAGCCGATATCGAGGACGCTTTGCCCATCCCGAAGGTTCAGTTTGGCGGTGACATGGCGTTTCTTGGCGAGCTGGGCCTCCTCCAGCGTCTCGCAGCCGGTTGGAAAATAGGCGCAGGAATATTGGGCGTCCTCATCCAGGAACAGGCCGAACAGATCGTCGCCGAGTTCGTAATGATGCTTCACATTCGCTCGGGATCGAGCCACGGGATTGTGCTGGTGCAGCCGCTTCGCCCGCCGCGCCATGGTGCGCCAGAACGTTTGACCGGCGCTGACGTCGAAGCTGCGCTTGTTGGCGAAGAACACTTCGAGAAAGTCGTGGATGCTGCCGTCCTCGACGGTGAGCGCGCCCTCCATGTAGGCCTCGGCGGCTTTTAGTTCGGGGTTGAAGGCGATCTTCCAGTCGAAGGCGCGATCGGTGATGCGGATCGTGGCCGCGGGGCCGGGCTCCGATCCGCCGAACGTTTCCACCTCGCCGTCGGGCCCGATCACGGTCAGGCGGCCTTTTCGGACCGCCTTTCGCAGCAACAACGAAAGAAATCGCATGCACGGTTCTCCTGGCGCCGCGCGTCATGACCGCATGCCGTGGAAACCTTACGGACCCCCTGGTGCCATTCGCAAGAGAACGACCTGCGAAAGCTTGGGCCGGTGACGAGGGGAAGCGGGGATGGCCGGAGCCGGCTGGGGCTCCGGCCATTCTCGGGTGCCGCTCAGTTCGCGCAGGCGGTGTCTTGGCTGCCAGCCGCCATTTGCGTTCCCGATGTCGAACTCGTCGCGGTGTTGTCGACCGTCGTACCCGCCGCGATCTCGGCCTCGGCCTGGGCGATGTTGGTCGTCGTGCCGCCGGCGGACGCCGTCACGCCCGGAGCGTTGGGATCGGTCTCCAGCGGAGTGTGCTGGCCGTCCTCGGAGATCCCCTTCGCATCGGCTGCGGCCTGCGGGTCGGTCGCGGCCTTGGCATCCGCGGGCGGCTTGCTGGTAACGGCGTCCGGTGAACCGGCAGGACACGCGGCCGACGCAATGCCAGGCATGGCTGTGATGGCAGAAACTGCGACTGCGATAATGGCAAGCGTTCTCATTGCCTGTTCCCTTTGATCAGGGTGCCCGCTGAAGAAAGCCCGCCACCAATCAACAGGTTCCGATCGAGGCCACAGCTTGGGCGGCCAAGATCTTAGCCTCGACGCGGCTTCCAGGCAGGAAGCGGGAGGCCAATGCGATCCCGACATCCGGTTCGATCGCGGGATCGCTCCGAACCTCAGTTCGTCCGTTCGATGACGCCCGGCACGCTGGGGCCTGGGCTCGTCGGATCCGGCTCGTTCATCGGGTTCGTGCCCACAGGCTTCGTCGGCAGATCGTTTCCGATCCCGGCGCCGCCGTCCGGCCGACCGATGACGTCGTTATCGCCCTGTCCCGGCAAAACCGGATCCGGCAGGTCCTGCCCGGGGCGTCCAAAGGTGTTCGACATGCTGTCCTCCTGATCGGGTAGAGGAGGAGGAAGGCATCGGGCCGGATGCGGTTCCGCCGGCGCGACGTTGCCGCTGACGCGGCGGCAGTCCTGACAGGGCGCCGGGACGGGCAGGGGCGTTCAAGGCGCTCGCGATTCGACGCGCTGAGACGCGATCCAACGCCGCGGTCGCCGTCACAGGCCACCTCGACGCGTCTTCGATCGAGCAGACTGCGCGCAAAGGGGCGCGCTACAACCATTCCCCGATCGTGCCGAAGTTCGCGGCCATCACGAAGCCGACCGTCAGGCTCATCACCCGCGCGGTGTCCCGGTGCAAAACGTCATCCGTCTTCACGGACATCGCGGCTTTTCGTTTCGGAACCGAACGGCAGCTGCACCAGCCTGAGGAGCAAAGCGCGCCCATTTTTGCGCCCGTCTTTTTCGTGTCGGATAGCGTATCGGGAGATCAGCTGGATCAGGTTCTTCGGCGAAGGCCCGAAGAAGAATGGTGCTGCGAGAGAGGATTGAACTCTCGACCTCTCCATTACCAATGGAGTGCTCTACCACTGAGCTACCGCAGCCGGTCGCTGAACGCGGGCTGCTTCTGCCATAGGGGGGGAGGGAGCGCAAGCCGGTTCGAGCAAGGAATCGCAAGCGTCGCGTCCGCTTCGAGCGATCGGACGAGGAACGGACGATTCCAGGATGGAAGGGGCTGGACAGACCAAAATCCGGATTCTATAAGCGCCCCACCTTGCAGGGATCGAACACCGGTTCCGGCGAAACCTTCGCCACTGCAACGGCGCCCAGGTAGCTCAGTTGGTAGAGCATGCGACTGAAAATCGCAGTGTCGGCGGTTCGACTCCGTCCCTGGGCACCATCTGTCGTCGCTAGCATGCATCCTGTCCTCGTCCAGTGGCCGCGTTCGGCGACGGCGCGACATCAAGCTACGAACTTTTCGAAACTCGGCCGTCTCTGCGAAGTGCATTCTTAAAAGCTCTGCTTTTAGACTGAGCGTGTTCGCGGAGAGACGGCATGCCGAGCAGATGGAGCCGGTGGCAACGCCACCTCGTGTCGCGGATCGTCGCGCCGGTCGCCGCCCTCGTCGGAATTCTCATCCTCGTCGTCATCGCCATGGTGGTGTACCTCGCCGGACAGCAGACCGCCGACGCGGTCGAGCGCCAGCGGGAACTGGCGCGGGGGATGATCGACATCCGCCTGCAGGAGCTTTCGAACATGGGCGACGACTACGCCCATTGGGACGAGGCCCTGGAGAAACTGGTGCTCCGGCCGGATCGCGATTGGGCGGATGCCAATATCGGCACGACCATGTCCGAACGCTATGGTGTCGACATGTCCTTCGTGGTCGATCCCGCAGGCCGAACCACCTTTGCGATGCTGGATCAGGCCAGCAGCGATCGATCGGCTGCAGAGGTGATCACGACCGGCTACGAGGAGATCCTCGCCCGGCGCGCGGCCGGTGGTCCCGACGCCGTGACGACGGGCATCCTCGTGGCGGATGGATTGCCCGCCCTTGCCGTCGTCGCGCCGCTGCGGCCCTTCGCGGCCGGCACGGACGCGACGCGTGATTCCCGCACGGTTCTCATCTTCGTCGATCCTCTCGATGCCACACAGCTGCAGCACCTGTCGCGGATCTATCGGCTGCCCGATCTGCGCGTCGCGACCGGGGGCGCGAGCGATGCGGCAAACGCGTCGATCCTTGTGAAGACGATCGACGGAACGATCGACATTCCGCTGGAATGGCGAGGCGACGATCCCGGCGGACGCCTGCTCCAGCGGATGCTGCCGCTCCTCGTCGGCCTCCTCTTCGCCTTCGGCCTTCTGACCGTCTTCGTCCTGCGCCAGACCTATCGCGCCGCCGAGGCGCTTCGCACCGCCGAAGAGGTCGCCTCGCGCGATTCGCTGTCCGGTCTCTGGAACCGGGCCATGCTGACGCGCGATCTCGACCGTCACTTCGCGGATCGCAGCGTCATGCCGTTCGCCCTGTTCTACCTCGATCTCGACGGCTTCAAGATCGTCAACGACACCCATGGCCACGATGCGGGCGACCAAGTCATCCGCGTCGCCTCCCAGCGGATCGCGGACGGGCTGCCGGACGAGGCGAAGGCCTATCGGATCGGCGGCGACGAGTTCGCGGTGATCCTGTCGGGCGCGGTCTCAGTGCCCGATCTTCGCCAACATGCGGACGCGATCTCCGCCCGCATCGCGCGTCCCATTCCGTTCGACGATCTGGCGCTCCGGGTCGGCGTGACGATCGGCATCGCGCGCTCGCCGGAGGACGCGGCGACCGCCTCGAAGATCGTCCGGATGGCCGATCAGGCCCTTTATGCGGGGAAGCGTGGTGGCAAGGGACAGACGCGCTTTGCAAAGACCCTGGTGAAGAGCGCCGCTGCATGACGGCGTCGCGCGATGGGTTCAGATGGCGTCCCAGAGGATCGTTAGCTGCCTTGCCATCCGAGGCTGCATCAAGAAGATCTGTCTGACTTACGTTCACGAACAAATCACTGAAACTGAGCATGATGGCACCGAAGGGTGGATGCATCATGAGCTTCTTTGGATCACTCGTCTCCGGTCGTGGGACCCGGCGCGTGTCCCGCTCGGCCGACCGGACCCTTGCTCGGTCCCGCCGCTCCGTCGTCATCGGGCGGTCCACGGATGGCCTGCAGCCTCTCGCCATCGCCGCCCGGATGATCGAGCGGTCCTCGTCTACGATCGTCGGGCTCGTCATCGTCGGCTTCGTCGGATTGAACGTCGCCATGTTGGCGGAACTGCGTGTCGAGGCCTGGAACAAGGCGACGTCGGCGGGCGACAACGTCCTTCGCCTCCTGCAGGACGAACTGTCTCAGGCCGCAGCCAGCTACGAAGAGGCCTTCAGGATCGTCGGCACGCAGTTGACGCTCGTTGCCGACGACATGCGGACCGGCGCCTACGAGGAGGCCGTCATCCGTTCGGTCTCGTCCCTCGTTCGACCGTCGGGGGACCTCTTCCTGTTCAACGAAAGCGGCGAGATCAGCCAGCGCTCCCATTACTTCGACGAGCGAGAGGCGCTTCTCAACCGAAGCTTCCTCACGGCCCATCGAACCGACCCGTCCCTGGCGATCCGGATCGGGGCCGCCTTTCGAGATCCCTCGACCGGCAGCACCATGGTGTGGATGAGCCAGCGGTTGGAAGGGGCCGATGGACGTTTCGCCGGCGTGGTCGCCGCGACGATGAACACCCGTCGCTGGCGCGCTCTGTTCGAGACCTATGCCGGCGGCCCGCAGAGCGCGATCAATCTCTTTCACCGCGACGGCACCTTGATGATGCGCATGCCGTTCCTGCCGGAGAAGATCGGGGAAAGCTTCGCGGACACGCACAACTTCCGGATCTTCGCCTCGGCGCCCGAGGGAGATTTCGTGGGGCTTGCCAGCATCGATCAGGTCGAGCGCGCCTACCGCTTCGCCCATATCGCGAACACGCCCTTCATCCTCAACATCGCGATCGCGACGGATGAGATCTACGCCAGCTGGCGACGGGTCGCGATGTCCAGCGGATCCGTGGTTCTCGTCCTGGCCCTGATGGCGATCGTGCTGAAGCGGGTCGTCGGCCGCGAGCTGCGACTGCGCCGGGAGAGCGAATCGCGCTATCGCGCGCTGTCCAGCCTCGACGGCCTGACGGGCGTCGCCAACCGACGCGCCTTCGACGAGGCCCTGCAGGCCGAATGGCTGGCCTGCGAGAGCGAGGCGCGTCCTCTCGCGGTGCTGCTTCTCGACGTCGACTTCTTCAAGTCGTTCAACGACACCTATGGTCATCAGGTCGGCGACGAATGTCTGCGCCAGGTCGCCAAGGCCGTCGGAGAAGCGGTCGCTCGGTCGAGCGACCTCGTCGCCCGCTATGGCGGCGAGGAATTCGTCATTCTCCTGCGAGGCACCGATGGCAGCGGTGCCTTGACCGTCGCCGAACGGGTCCGAACGGCCGTCGAGGCCTGCGCCATCCCGCACAGCGGCAATGCCGGGATCGGTCGCGTGACGATCAGCATCGGCGTCGCCGCCGCTCTGCCCAGGCCCGAGATCGCCGCGACGCCGGGCCTCCTCGTCTCGGCGGCCGATCGGGCGCTCTATCGCGCCAAGAGGGGCGGCCGGAATCGGGTCGAGCAGGAGGTCGACATCGCGGCGCAGGCGCCGGGATTCGGTCCGAGCGATGAAGCCGAGCGGCTGAAGGCGGTCGCGTTCCACCGCAACGTGATCGCGAACCGGCCGTCTGAAACCTTCGACGAACTGGCCGATCTCGCCGCCAGCGCGCTGCATGCTCCGGTCGCCATGGTCAACCTTGTCGCAGCCGACCGACAGGTGACCGTCGGGCGCTGCGGGACAGAGATCGATGTCCTGCCGCGAGACCAGTCCTTCTGCGCGCATGCGATCCTGGGAGACGACGTCCTCGTGGTCCCCGACGCCAGCCTCGATCCGAGATTTGCGGCCAATCCCCTCGTCACGGGTCCCGGCACGGTTCGCTTCTACGCGGGCGCACCGATCCTCAGCGAGCAGACCCAGCAGCCGATCGGCTCCGTCTGCGTCGTCGATACGGTCGCGCGCAGCGGCATCAGCGCGACGGAGCAGAGGTTCCTGACGACGCTGGCCAGACTTGCCGCGCGCCGCATGAATCCTGGCGCCGATGCCGGCGGAGGCGAACGCCCGGTCGCGGAAGGGGCGGCGGGTCTGGCCTATCGCCCGCGGCCGACGCGGATCGGCGAGGGTCCTGTCTCGACCGTCAAGGCCGCGGCGGCATCCTGACCCCAAGTCGGGCGTCCCGACCGGTCGTCCTTGCGCCGATCCGCCGCGTCGTCGTCCGCCTCAGCGAAAGATCGCGCGTTCCGCCGCGACGAGATCCGTGATCGCCCTCGCCACGGCCTGGACGCCGGCGAGACCCCGCGTGCTTTCATGCGTCACCAGCCAGTAGGTGCGGCCGATGCCGCAGTCGGGCAGGACGCGGCCGAGATCGGGCCGGCGGGCGGCCATGAACGTGTGGAGGATGCCGATGCCCGCGCCGGCCTCCACGGCGACCGTCTGCCCGAGCGCCGAAGAGACCTCGAACCGGCTCGCCCAGGCGGCTCCGAGATCGTCGGCATAGTGAAGGGAGGCGCTGTAGACGAGATCCTCGACATAGCCGACGAGGCGATGCGCCGACAGATCCGCGAGCGACGCGGGCGCGCCGAACGCTTCGAGATAGGCGGAAGACGCGAAGAGCCCGAGCGAGTAGTCGATGAGCTTCTGTGCGACGAGGCGACCTTGTTCCGGCCGATCGACGGTGATCGCGATGTCGGCCTCGCGCCGCGACAAGGAGAAGGCGCGGGGAACGGGGACGAGCTGAACCTTCAGACGCGGATGGCGCGCCAGCAGCGGTCCGAGGCGCGGTGCGAGGAAGTCGGTGCCGAAGCCGTCGGGCGCGCCGACCCTGACGGTGCCGGAAAGCTCCACGCGGTCGCTGGCGACGGCGGCCTTGGCCAAGTCCATCTCCGCTTCCATGCGCTCGGCCCGGTCGAGGAAGGCGACGCCGGCATGCGTCAAGGTGCAACCGTTCGGTCGTCGCTCCAGCAGGCGTGCCCCGAGAGCGGCCTCGAGCTGGTCGAGACGGCGCGCGACCGTCGCATGGTTGAGCTGAAGCCGCCGCGAGGCGCCGAGGATCTGGCCGCTGCGGGCGACGGCGAGAAACAGGCGAACGTCGTCCCAGTTCATGGCGCGATCTCTTAGGACTTCATTTTCCGCACAACGGGTTCGCATTGCGCGGCGTTGAATTCAAGCGCCATTTCCTCTCATGTCCGCTGAGATCCTGGAGGAACGGACATGAACGAGATCGGTCATTTCATCGACGGCGCCCGCGTCGCGGGAGCGTCCAGCCGCAAGGCGGAGGTCTTCAACCCGGCGACGGGGCAGGTCTCGGCCCATCTGGCCCTCGCCGACCGCAACGAACTCGAAACCGCCGTCGCCGCTGCGAAGGCCGCGCAGCCGGCCTGGGCCGCCACCAATCCGCAGCGACGCGCCCGCGTCTTCATGAAGTTCGTGGCCCTACTCAACGAGAACATGCAGGAGCTCGCCGAGATGCTCTCGGCCGAGCATGGAAAGACGGTCGAGGACTCCAAGGGCGACATCGTGCGCGGCCTCGAAGTCTGCGAGTTCGTCATCGGCATTCCGCATCTGATGAAAAGCGAGTTCACCGAAGGCGCCGGTCCCGGCATCGACATGTATTCGATCCGCCAGCCGGTCGGCATCGGCGCGGGCATCACGCCCTTCAACTTCCCCGCCATGATTCCGATGTGGATGTTCGCGCCGGCGGTGGCCTGCGGCAACGCCTTCATCCTGAAGCCGTCCGAGCGCGATCCCTCCGTGCCGATGCGCCTCGCCGAACTGATGATCGAGGCGGGCCTGCCGAAGGGCATTCTTCAGGTCGTCAACGGCGACAAGGAGATGGTCGACGCGATCCTCGCCCATCCCGACATCGGCGCGGTCTCCTTCGTCGGCTCCACGCCGATCGCCGCCTATGTCTATGCCGAGGCGACGAAGAACGGGAAGCGCGCCCAGTGCTTCGGCGGCGCCAAGAACCACATGATCATCATGCCGGACGCCGATCTCGATCAGGCCGTCGATGCCCTGATCGGCGCCGGATACGGCTCGGCCGGCGAGCGTTGCATGGCGATCTCGGTCGCCGTGCCCGTGGGGGAGGCGACCGCCAACGCGCTCATGGAAAAGCTCGTTCCCAAGGTCGAGGCGCTGAAGATCGGCCCCGCGACGGACGCCTCTGCCGATTACGGCCCGGTGGTGACCAAGGCCGCCCAAGAGAAGATCCTCGCACTGATCGAGAAGGGCGTCTCCGAAGGGGCGGACCTCGTCGTCGACGGCCGTGCCTTCAGGATGCAGGGCTACGAGGACGGCTTCTTCGTCGGATCCTGCCTCTTCGACAACGTCACCCCCGACATGGAGATCTACAAGCAGGAGATCTTCGGGCCCGTGCTCTCGGTCGTGCGCGCGGCCAGCTACGAGGATGCGATCGCCCTGCCGATGCGGCACGAATACGGCAACGGCGTCGCGATCTACACGCGCGACGGCGATGCGGCACGCGACTTCGCCAGTCGCATCAACATCGGCATGATCGGCATCAACGTGCCCATCCCGACGCCGCTCGCCTATCATTCCTTCGGCGGCTGGAAGAAGTCGTCCTTCGGCGATCTCAATCAGCACGGTCCCGATTCGATCAAGTTCTGGACGCGCACCAAGACGATCACCTCGCGTTGGCCGTCCGGCATCAAGTCGGGCGCGGAATTCTCGATGCCCGTCATGAAGTGACGACGGGTTCGCATCATTAAGAAAGGCCGGTCCCTTGCGGGGCCGGCCTTTTGCATTGGCGCATCGGCGTCGGCGAAGGCGCGTGCGCTCAGGCCGCGCGACGATAGACCGGCTGCGGCGCGCCGCGAGGAGAGGACTCCTCGGTGCGGAAGCGCTCCACGATGCGGGCGAGACGTTCGGCGTCGAGGGCGAGCGCCTGCACGGCCGCCGTGGTCTCCGATACGAGCGCCGCGTTCTGCTGGGTCGCCTTGTCCATCTGGTCGGCCGCGCTGGAAACGCCCTTGAGGCTCGCCGCCTGCTCGCGTGCCGAGGCCGCGATCTTGGCGATGACGGTCGTCATCAGGTCGACCTCCTCGACGATTCCCGTCAGACTGCGCCCCGAGGCCGTGACGAGATCGACGCCGGCCTTCACCTCTTCGGCCGACGCCGAAATCAGGCTCTTGATCTCCTTGGCGGCTTCCGCCGAGCGCTGGGCAAGTCCACGCACCTCCTGCGCGACGACGGCGAAACCGCGCCCGGCCTCGCCGGCGCGCGCCGCCTCGACGCCGGCGTTCAGCGCGAGGAGGTTCGTCTGGAAGGCGATTTCGTCGATGACGCCGATGATCTGGCCGATCTTCTGCGAGGAGGACTCGATGCGGCTCATGGCGGAAACCGCCTGCGCGACGACCTCGCCGCCCTTTTCCGCCTTCTGCTTGGCGGCGGTGGCGACCTTCTGGGCATGGCCGGAGCTGTCTGCGGTCTGGTTCACGGCGGTGGTGACCTCGCCGAGCGCCGCGACGGTCTCCTCCAGGGAGGCGGCCTGCATCTCGGTGCGCTGCGCGAGATCTCGCGAGGAGATCGCGATGCCCTTCGTGGCGCTGTCGACATTCTCGACGGTTTCCGCGACGTCGCTCATCGCCGTCGCCAGGGCGCCGATCGCCGTGTCGAAATCCTTGCCGAGCTGCAGGAAGGCGACCGGCAGGCGTCCGGCGATCCGCGCGGTCAGATCGCCCTTGGCGACCTGCCCGAGTGCGGCTGCAAGGGCCTCCATCGCCTGCGTCTGCTCCTGCGCGGCCTTTTCCTCCGCGCGGCGGGCCTTCTCGCCTTCCTCGCGCATGGTCACCATGATCGTCATGTCGACGACGAAGCAGATATAGGCGGGCTTCTGCTCGATCTGCGTGCGGACGAGCGTGACGAATCCGGGAAAGGTCGATCCGTCCAGCCGCTTGGTCGTCCACTCGAACCGCGCGATGCCGTTGGCCTCCGCTTCGTTCATGACGGCGCGAAGGCGCGCTTCGCTGGCGTCGCCGGAGGGCTGCGACGCCGGCGCGATGGCGAGAGGATCGATTCCGACGATCTGCTCTGCCTTGCCGCGAAGCTGCGCTTCCATGGCTGGATTGCAGTCGCGGATGCGGCCCTCCTGCATGACGAAATATCCGTCGGGCGAGATCTGGATCACGGCATCCGCGAATTGCTCGCGATACGTCCGAACTTTGCGGAATGCCTTGAACACGCCGATATCCCTTCCCGGATTGACTTTCATCGAGCAGGATATGTGCGACTGACTAAATAAGCGTTTCCCCGCTCCCCCTTCCTGGCCCCAAGACGGACCCTCGAAGAAGTCCAAGAGGGGTCAAGGACATGGCCGCCCCCTGCGCGGCCGAGGGCATCGCGGGGAGCGTCCTTGCCCCACCACGTCCCTCGCGTTCCTCACGGACGAAGCCGGCTAAGCGCAGACACCTAACGCAATCGGTCGGAACGGGGGGCGGCGCTGTCCTGTTGGTTCCTTGAGGGCGGCCGGCCGTGAAGACGGTTCCGGTCGCGACGACCAAGCCCGGAGGGGCCGCAGGAGGACCGATCGATGAAAGCGCTCGTCTGGAACAAACCGAAGGACATTCGCTGCGAGGAAGTGCCCGATCCTCGGATCGAAGACCCTCGCGACGCCATCATCAAAGTGTCGGCCTGTGCGATCTGCGGCTCGGATCTCCATCTCTACGACGGCTTCATGCCCGGGATGGAGAGCGGAGACGTGATGGGCCACGAGTTCATGGGCGAGGTCGTCGAGGTTGGCTCGGGCGCCAAGAACGCACTCAAGGTCGGCGACCGCGTCGTCATCCCGTTCACGATCTTCTGCGGCGAATGCGACCAGTGCCGACGCGGAAACTTCTCCGTCTGCCAGACGTCCAACCGCAACGCGAGCCTCGCCTCCAAGTTGTTCGGCCGCACCACCGCCGGCCTCTTCGGCTACACGCATCTCACGGGCGGCTATGCCGGTGGACAGGCCGAATACGTCCGCGTGCCCTTCGCCGACAAGACGCACATCAAGATTCCGAAGGGAACGCTGACCGACGAGCAGGTCCTCTTCCTCGGCGACATCTTTCCAACGGGCTGGCAGGCCGTCGTGCAATGCGATCCCCAGCCGGACGACACGATCGCCATCTGGGGAGCGGGGCCCGTCGGACAGATGGCCGTGCGCAGCGCGATCCTGCTCGGCGCGAGACAGGTGATCTGCATCGACCGCGTGCCCGAGCGCCTCGCCATGGCCGAGGCCGGCGGCGCGATCCCGATCAACTTCGAGACGGAAAGCGTCCTCGAGCGGCTGGACGAATTGACCGGCGGCAAGGGGCCGGACAAGTGCATCGATTCCGTCGGCATGGAAGCGCACGCCACCGCGACGCTGGATTCGCTGTACGACCGCGCCAAGCAGGCCGTCATGCTGGAAAGCGATCGCCCGCATGTCCTTCGCGAAATGGCCTATGTCTGCCGTCCGGCGGGCGTCCTCTCGGTTCCCGGCGTCTATGGCGGCCTCGTCGACAAGTTCCCGATGGGAATGATCATGAACAAGGGGCTGACGATCCGAACCGGGCAGACCCATGTGAACCGCTGGACGGACGACCTCCTGCGCCGCATCGAGGAGGGGCAGATCGATCCCTCCTTCGTGATCACGCACACGGTGCCGCTCGCTGACGGTCCCGCCATGTACAAGACCTTCCGGGACAAGGAGGACGGCTGCATCAAAGTCGTCCTGAAGCCATGAGGAGCGGCGCGATGAGCCATCTTCGAACCGACGCGACGGAGTCCGGTCTTCTGCCGCCCCGGACTGCGCGCACCCTTGCCGAAGGCCTCGGCTGGTTCAGTCTCGGCCTCGGACTCGTCGAGCTCCTCGCCGCGCGCCGGATGACACGAGCGCTCGGCCTGCGCGGCAGCGAGGGCGTGGTGCAAGCCTATGGTCTTCGCGAGATCGCGACCGGGCTCGGCATCCTGTCAGCCCGGGATCCGACGCCCTGGCTTTGGGGGCGGGTCGGGGGCGATGCGCTCGACATGGCCAGTCTGGCGCCGGGTCTCGACGAGCGCAACGCCGAACGGCGGAATGTCGGGATCGCGCTCGCAGCCGTCGCCGGTGTCGCGCTTCTCGACATCGCCGCCGCACGCTCGCTCTCGGCCGAGCGCGAAGGACGCCGCGCCGCGAGCCGGCAGGCCTTCCTCGGACGGCTCCGGGCCTATGGCCGTCGCAGCGGACTTCCCAAGTCGCCGGCCGAGATGCGGGGCGCCGCCTCCGATCTCGCGATCCCGCGCGACTTCAAGACCCCGGACCTCCTCAAGCGCTGGGTTTGAACGACACACGCCGGAGGCGCGTCGAAGGGCGCAAACTCCCATCGGCCTGGACCGACGGGACCGGAACCGGTCCTCGCGTCCTCCCGCCGCGTCATCCCGCTTCGTTCAAACGCTTGGCGGGACGCTCCAAGTCTCGCCCGGCGTCATCGGGCGGAAGCGGGCGCGGGGAAGCGCTGCGCTGTCGAGGGCGGCCAAGAGCGCGTCGCGGGGAGCTTCGATGCCTTCGTCGGTCAGTTGGAACGTGCCCCAGTGGTGTCCGACGGCGAAGTCGGAGCCGAGAAGCGAGAAGCCCTGCACCGCTTCGTCCGGGTTCTGGTGCTGGGACTTCATGAACCAGCGCGGTTCGTAGGCGCCGATGGGAAGGCATGCCAGGCGAAAGCCGCCATGCTTGGCGCGGGCCGCCCGGTAGTTGATTCCGGCGTGAAACCCGGTGTCGCCGACATGGTAGATCCGGCCTGCCGGACCCTCGACCACGAAGTTCGACCACAGCGCCTTGCGCCGGTCGAGCACGCCCCGCGCGGACCAGTGATGCGTCGGCTCGCAATGGACGACCGTCCCACCGATCTCGACCGCGTCGCCCCAGTCCTGCACGTGCAGTCGCATGGTCGGAACGCGTTGGCGCACGATCACGTCGTTGCCGAGCGGGGTGACGACCAGCGGATCGTGTGCCGCTTTCAGGCGCGCCAGCGTATCGACGTCGAGGTGATCGTAGTGGCTGTGCGTCAGGAGAACGAGGTCGATCGGCGGCAGGCGTTCGAAGGGGACGCCGGGCGCATTGACCCGCTGCGGGCCGGCGAAGCCGAACGGGGAGGCGCGATCGGAATAGACGGGATCGGTGAGGATGTTGAGCCCGGCCGTCTGGATCAGGAGCGTGGCATGCCCGATCATCGTCACCTGGAGATCTCTGCCCGTGACGCGCGCGTCGGGGCTGGCGCTCGTCGGCGTATCGGGCCATCGGTCGGGCCAGGCCGAGCGTTCGCCGTTGAAGCGCCATCGCATCAGGTCCAGGAACCCGTTCGGCTCGTCGCCGCCTGGATTGAAGAACACGCTCCCGTCGAAATGGTCGCTGACCGGTCCCTCGTAATAGGGGCCGGACCCGTGGACCTTTCCATAGGCCGCACCGCCGCCGATGGATGCCGTTCCGCCGAGGGCGAGAAGCTTGAGGAGGCTGCGTTTCTTCATGCCGGAGAGGACCCTGTCGGAATGGCACGCCCCGCCTGCGGGCGATCAACCCGACAGGCTCTAGCCGGCTCGTCCGCGGATGCCAACGCACCGCCGCGGACCGCCCGTCACGGGATCGCCGCCGCCGGTGCCTGGCTCGCCGCCACCGGGCTCGTTTCCGGCGTTTCGCGGATGCCCGCCTCGGACGAGATGCCGCGGGCCTTGAGGCGCCGCAGCAATTGGAGCAGCAGTTCGCTGCGGGTCGCATAGGTCAACCGCGGCGAGGCGACGAAGGCGATGGCGTTGAAGTTGATCTTCGCCTCGACCAGGGAGTCGATCATCACGGTCGGTGCGGGATCGTCGAGGATCGCCGGATGATCGGCGAACAGCCGCATCAGGATCGCGATGATCTCGTCGGCGTCCTCCTCCATCGGCACCGAGAAGACGATCTGGACGCGGCCGAGCGGATTGGCGAGCGTCATGTTGCGCACGCTCTTGGTGATGAGCTCGGAGTTCGGGATGATCAGCGTCGAGCGGTCGCCGATCTGGATCTCGGTGGAGCGCACGTTGATGCTCTTGACGTCGCCCTCGTCGGTTCCGACCCGGATCGTGTCGCCGATCTTCACCGGACGTTCCGCGAGCAGGATCAGCCCGGAGATGAAGTTCTGCGTGATCGCCTGCAGGCCGAAGCCGATGCCCACCGACAGCGCGCTCGCCAGGAGCGCGATGCGCTCGATCCCCACGCCGAGGCTGGAGATCGACCAGGCGGTCACGAGGACGATCCCGATGTAGCGCACGATCGTCAAGGCCGAATTCCGCGCGCCCGCGTCGAGTTCGGTCGCCGGCAGGAACGTGCCGTTCATCCAGCGGCCGATCAGCCGGACCGCTGAAATTCCGAGGGCGAGGATGGCGATGGCCCGGAGGATCGAGCCCGGCTGGATCACGATGCCGCCGATCGCGATCGAGCTGATTCCGGACAGCTGCGTGTAGGCGGGGGCCGTCCCGCCGCCGAGCGGGGCGAGAACGGACGCGAGAGCGAAGAAGCCGATCGCCACGCGAGCGATCACCGAGATCACCAGGCCCAGCTGCCGGACGGTGCTTTCGCGCAGGCCGAAGCTTCGGGCCAAGGCGCGGCCGAAGCGGCCGTCCTGCGACAGGACGGTCGTGACGAGATCGTCGAGCGCGGTCATCAGCAGATAGGCGCCCGACGTGACGGTGGCGACCCAGATGATTTCCCTGCCGATCAGGAGGGCCAGATTGACGTTGCCGCGCGCCAGCGCGGCGAGGCAGGCGACGACGGCGATCCACCCGAGGAGCATCGCGACCGTGACGATCGATCGGCGCTCCGTGACCTCTCCGGCTTCGGCGTCCCTTGCGCTTCGCAACCGGCGCAGCGCCACCAGCAGCGTCGCGATCAGGCCTGCATGGAGCAGCGCGACGAGGAGATTGGCCGTGACGTTCGCGGCGGGGCTCGCGCCGACGATGCGATTGAGTTCGATCAAGCCGGTGCCGACGACCACGACGATGGCCGTCGCGACGGGAAAGGGCCGAAGAACGACGGCGGCCGCATCGTCGATCGGGAGCAGCCGCCAGGACGGGCGGTCAACGAGAAGAAAGGCCGAGCCGAGCGAAACGACGACGGAGCCGAAGGCGGATGCGAGCGCCAGGGTCCAGGCGAGGTCGGCGGCCGGACCGGTGAGGAATCCGGCCCAGTCGAGCCCCTGCACCACGCAGACGAAGGCGAAGCTCGAGGTCAGCGAACCCACGAGAAGGAACCAGACGGCGAGGCCCGAACGACGCGCCCGCGTCTGCGGCGCGCGATCGGCGGCATAGGCCTGCCCGGCTTTTCGCAGCCGAATGCGGATCGGAGAGAGGAGGGCGACGGCGAGGCCGAGACCCATCGCGGCGATCAGCGCGCCCCGCAGGCTTGCTTCGTTCGCGAAGCGGTCCGCTGCCGAGCCAAAGAAACTGGACAGCCGGACGAGATCGACGGGCAGGTTGTCGATGACCGATTGCCAGTAGCGCGTCGTCAGCGGCGAGGCGACGCGTTCCAGCGTGTCCCGGTTGAAGAGGTCGGTGATGGCGCGGTTGATGCTCTCGATCGTCTCGCGTGCGCCGGTCGAAAGAAGGGTGGCGCGCTTGACGGCCGAATCCAACGCGTCGCGCTGCGCCGTCAGGGCGGCGCGCTGGGCCTGCACGTCGGCCGCTTCGCCCTCCGCGGCCTCGCCGATGGCAGCCAAGGTCGCCTGCGCCGCGTCGAGCTTGGGCGTGAGGGCATCGATCGCCGCCGTCGCGGTGGTCGCGACGACCTGCGCCCGGGCGCGCAGCGGATCGTAGTCGCCCGCGGTCTGCGCCGAGGCGAGCGATGCCTTGACCGCATCGAGTTCGCTCGTCGCCTGATCGAGCGCCACCGTCGGATCGTCGGTCGCTGCGGCCACCTGCGCGAAGCAGACGCCGGGCATCTGCAGGATGGCGGCCAGGAAGAGGATGCGCAGGAGTTGGACCAGGCGATGGAGCATGATGGGCGCTTCCCCTCTGCGTGCAGCACTTCCGGATCGAGGGACGGACGACGTCGGCACCTCGGCCGAACCTTCGCCCGCGATGCGGGCAAAAGGGTGGACCGGACCAGCGGCGCATGAGGTGGTCCCAGATCACGGCCCGTCTAGCTCATTCTTCGACGGGCGAAGTCAAGGAGGCCAGCGCAAAGACGAAGATCCGGCCAAATTCGAGGGACTGTCCGAATCGTCGGCGGCGCGAGGCGCACAGCCCCGCCGGTCGCATCCCGTCCGCGAAGACAAAGCGTTCCGGCCTCGACGTGGATGCCGCGGTTCGGATCGCCGTCGCGGTGGGGGTCGATCTCCGGGATTCCCTCCTTCCCGACCATCCGAGTCCGTTTCGCGACCGGCCGCATGAACTGGCCCGGTGTGGGCAATGTCTCGGGACCTCGACGGGGCCTGCGCCCCCTTAGATCGGTCGTTCCGGCCGATGCGTCGAGATCGGCTTGGTCGGGATCGTTGATCTTCGTCAAAGCGCCTTGCCGCTTTGGATGCCCTCTTCGGTCGAGACTGTTCGGAGGCCGACGATCATGAGCACGCACGCGGACACACAGGGCCCGGACTCGGCCTTTCCATCGCTCCTCGTCCATGTGGATGTGGACGACGGGTCCGCGGACAGGGTGAAGCTCGCCGCGGACCTCGCGAGGTCCTGGAGGTCCGAGCTGATCGGCATCGCCGCCGCGCCGGAATATGTCTCGCTCTACGGCGACGCTTCGCTGCTTCCGTTGGACATGATGGAAGCCGAGACGAAGCGCGTCGACGCCTTTCTCTCCGAAGCCAAGGCGATTTTCGACCGGCACACGTCCGACATCGACGATGCGCTCTGGCGATCGGTTCACGCACCGACCGTCGCGACGATCGTGGACGAGGCCCGCCGGGCCGATCTCCTCGTGCTCGGCCAGGGTGGCCGCGATCCTGCGTCGTCTCGGGCCCCCGACGTGGCGGTCGGCGAGGTCGTCCTGCAATCCGCGCGCCCGGTCCTCGTCGTGCCTCCGAATGTCGAGCGTCTCGAAGCGCAGACCATCGTGCTCGCATGGAAGGACACGAGGGAAATCCGCCATGCCGTCCAACAGGCGATGCCGCTGCTGCGAAACGCGCGCGAGGTTCTCGTCGTCACCGTCGGGCCGGATCTCGACCCGCGCGCCTGGCGCGACGTTCAGGCGCATCTTCGCCGCCACGGCCTGCCAGCCTCCTTCGTCCACCGGCTGGATGCCGAGGTCGACGCTTCGACCGCGATCCTCGACATCGCCCGCATCAACGGGGCCGATCTCATCGTCGCGGGAGCCTACGGGCGCCGACGGTGGCGCGAGATGCTGTTCGGCGGCCTCACGCGCGATCTTCTGACGAAGGCGCGGATCTGTTGCCTCCTCTCGCACTGATAGACGGCCCGACGAACTTCCGGCCCCGCTGCATGGTCGGATGCCGGACCGCGCCGCCGGCCGGAAGAGGGCGGTTCGTTTGATCGAGAGCAAGGCGCGGTCCGCCGATCCGTTCTTCGATGCGGGAAGGCCCGGCGCTCCGGGGTCCCGGAGCCTCGGCCCGCCGTCGAGAAGCCCGCTTCGCGCCGAGCACGGCCATGTCTGATCGAAAGGAGACGTCGATGATGCGCTGCCGAATCGTCTACTCCATCCAGCCCGTCCACGGCGTCTGGACCGTCGAAGCCTGCGGCACGCACGCGGGCTCCTACCGCACGCGCCGCGCTGCCCTGCATGTGGCCGCCGAAGAGGCGCGCCGCCTGCAGAAGATGGGTCATGCCGTCCGGATCGAGTTGCTTCGTCCGGAAGGAACGCAGACGCTGGAAACGCGCGTTCTTCGCCATTTCCACTGATGCGAGAAACGCCTCGGACCGGCTCGAGCGGCGCTTCGTCGTCTCGAGAGCGCCGCCACGGGGGGAGCCCGAGCTTCGATGCAGGGCACTCCGTCCGCTCCCGTCAGGTCGCGACGGCGATGCCGGACGCCCGGCGTTCGGCCTGCCGCAGCTTCCGGTCGAGGGGGCGCTCGATCCGGAGGAAGAAGACCGTTCCGACGCCGACGGCCAGGAGACAGCCGAGGATTCGCGCGACGCCGTCCGCGCCGGCATCCGCTCCCGAGCGCGCAAGAACTTTGCCGAGCGCCGACAGCACGAACCAGTGGCAGAGATAGATGCTGTAGGACGCTTCCCCGATCGTCGCGACGAGCCGATGCACCGGACCCGTGCGCACGAGAAGCGGCCGCATCGCCAGCACGGCTGCGACGCCGAGACCGGCGAGGAGGCATCGCGCGAGAACGACGGCGTCGTGACCTCTTGCGATCGTCCATCCCGCTGCGGCCAGAACGGCGAAGGCGACGAAGGCCGCGACGACCGCCGGCGCCCGGCTTCGGCGGGCACCGTGCAGCATCCAGCCGATGCCGAAGGCGAACATGTAGGGGCTGAGCGCATGGGCGAGCGCCGGTTGGTGGCGCAGAGCGTCGGATAAGATGATTCCGACAAGGCCGAGCAGCGCGAGAGCCGGGCCGAATGCGATGCGCAGGTCGCCCTTGAGCGCAAGCTCGCTGGCGAGAAACACGGTGACCATCGCATAGAAGACGATCTCGTATTCGAGGGTCCAGCCGACGGTGAGGATCGGGTAGCCGTCGCGCGGCCAGAGCATCATCGACTGGATCACGTTGCCCGCGGTGAGTTCGAAGCCGCCGAGATGCCAGCCGGGCTGCGCGAGGTAGACGCCGATGACGAGGAGCGTGAAGAGCCAATAAAGCGGGAAGATCCGCCGGATCCGTCCCACGACGAACGGTTTCGCTCGAGCGTCGGTCGACGTGATGAAGCTCATCAAGTAGCCCGACACGACGAAGAAGACCTCGACGCCGATGCCGCCCATCGGGCTGTAGGACGACGCCTGGATCGAGAAGCTCGAGAAGCCCTTGGTCAGGAGGTCGGAGTGCCAGACCATGACCTCGGTCGCGGCGAGGGCTCGCAGCCACTGAATGGCTTCGTTGCGCTCGGCGGTCACCATGTCGACGCCTCCGGGGACCGGACGAGCCTGCCGACCGCCGGAGGTGGCGAGCAGCCGGCGCCGATCGCCGACATTCGAAGGGGCTTGCATGATCGCATCGGAAGCACCGGAAGCCGCTGGCGAGATTGCCGTGATATCTGTTCGTCGGTTGAACACCGCGTGAAGCGCAGGGCCGGCTCCGCCCGTGGAAACGAGCGAGACCGCTGCCCGGCCAGAGCGATCCTGACACGGGTCGCATCGCGTGCCCGCCGGGCATCCGGCGTAACACCGGAATGGCCCGGCGATGGCGGCCGAGGGTGCCGGTTCCCGATCCGCGTGCCCAAGCGACGCATCGTCCGGCAGGGGTACTCCGTTCTTCCTCTGGTTCTCGGTCCGCCCCGGCGGTCAGATGTCTGCGGAACCCGCATCGCGCCGCACGGCCGATCCGGGGTTTGAAGGGATGGCCGGACGTGTCGGGAGCAACGCGAGCATGAGCATCGGCACGACGCTGGATCTCGGGCGGCCCGCGAGCGTCGCCTTTCGGGACCGTTACGTCACGGTTCTTCTCGTCTGCATCGCGGCCTATGCGTTCACGGGGAAGGGCTTCGCCTATGCCGGTGTTCCCCCGCTGTTTCCGGCCGAACTCCTGCTCCTGTGCGGTCTCGTCACGCTGGTCTGGCCGATGCCGTCCGCAGCGTTCCTCTGCACCGCGCCGTCGCTGATCCTCCTGGCGATGATCGTCTGGACGCTCGGGCGCACCATTCCCTATGTCGGCGCCTACAAGATCGACGCGCTCCGCGACAGCGTGATCGTCGTCTACGGGCTCTTCGCCTTCGTCGTCGCCAACCTCATCCTGGAGAAGCCGGCCCGCATCGACGCCGCCGTCGGCCGCGCCGACCGCTTCTTCCTGGTCTACGGCGCCGTGGCTTTCCTGCTCTACATCATCCCCAAGCAGCTCGGTCATCTGATCCCGGCCTGGCCGGTCTCGGGCGCGCCGATGATGCTCCTGCGCGGTGGCGAGGTGGCGGTTCATATCGCCGGCGCCGCCGTGTTCGCGCTGGTCGGACTGCGGCGCTTCCCCGTCTGGTGGGTCGGGCTCCTCATCCTCGGCATCATGGTCGTCTCGGCCCAGAGCAGAGGCGGCATGCTGGCGATCGCCGTCCCCATCGCCCTGGCGACGCTTCTGTCCGGCCGCTATCGGCCGGCCCTGGCGACGGTCCTCGCCGCGACGCCGATCTTCGCGGTCCTCTACCTCACCGATGTCGAGGTGCAACTGCCGCCGGACTTTCGCACGATGCGCGCCGGCCAGCTTCTCGACAACGTCACCAGCATCTTCGCGTCCTCGTCGAACAGCGACCTCGACGGCACCAAGATCTGGCGGATCCGGTGGTGGCAGACGATCACCGACTACACCCTTCATGGCGATTACTTCTGGACCGGCAAGGGCTTCGGCATCAACCTGGCGATGTCCGACGGTTTCGTGGTCGGCGACGGAGACGGGCCGCCGCTGCGCAGCCCCCACAGCGCGCACATGACGATCCTGGCGCGGAGCGGCGTTCCCGGCCTCGTCCTCTGGATCGCCCTCAACGGCACCTGGCTTGCGATGATGGTCGCCCACATCGTCCGCGCGCGCCTCGCCGGCGACGAGCACTGGGCAGGCCTCCTCATCTTCGTCACCTGCTACCTCGTCGCCGGTCTCGTGAACGCCAGTTTCGACGTGGCGCTCGAAGGTCCGATGATGGGCGTGATCTTCTGGGTCCTGTTCGGCGCGGGCATCGGGCTCTGCATGACCTATCGCACGCTATCGAAGGATCGCGACGCCGCGTGGTGGCGACAGCACGGCGCGAACGCCAAGGGCGCCTGAGGATCCGGCTCCCCGACAAGATCCCAGCTACCAGCGGCTGGTGTCCGGACGATCGGCGCTCAGCACCGAGCCCTCGTCCTGGCGGGTGTCGCGGCGATAGGCCTCCCAGTCGTCGCCGCTCGGAAAGTCGCCCCACCACCAATGCGGGCCATCGTCCATGAAGTAGCGGTTGCCCTCGAAGATGTTGCCGCCGCCGAGCAGTCCCGGCTCGTCGTGATCCGCGGCGCCGCCCGTCCGGCCGGCGCCGTCGCGGGACACGAGCGTGTTGCCGTAGACGATGTTGCCGGCGGTTCGATAGGGACCGAAGGCGCCCGTGCCGCGATCCTGCTGGATCAGCGCGATCCCGTTGAGGCCGCCCGACATGTCGATCCGGTTGCCGGTGATCTCGACGGGACCGGAATTCTGGATCTGGATCGCGGCGCCCCACAGCCAGTTGCCCCGGCCGCTCGACCCGTTGCCGATGAGGACGTTGTCGCGGATCACGGCCTGGTAGGAGATCTCGTGGTTGATCCCGCCGCCGTCGTTGCCGACGACCCGGTTTCCCTCGTAGAGCGTCCCGACATTGTCGATATCGGTCCACAGGCCGAAGCCGTGATTGCTTTCGGAATGGTTGCCGCGCACGACGAGGTCGGTCGTGACGGCGAACTTCGTGCCGCCGCCCTCCCAGAACACGTCGATGCCCGACCAGAAGCCGTTGGCGTGGATGGCGTTGCGCTCGACGAGGATGCCGGCGCCGTTGCCGCCGAGTCCCATCTGCCCATTGTCGTGGACGTCGTTGGCGACGATGCGGCTGCCGCCGGAGACGATGATTCCGACGCCGTAATTCAGGCGAACCTCGTTGTTCGCGATCGTCCAGGCTCCGCCGCCCTGAATGGCGCCGTGCTGGACCGGAGCCGCGAACTGTTCGATCATGAGATTGGAAATGGTCACGCCGTCCGCTCCCGAGGCGAAGGCCGCGGGCGTGACGCCGGCCTCCACCTTGCGTCCTGCGGGGTCGTCCGCGAAGACGATGAGGTCCGCATCGTAGTCGAAATAGAACGTTCCGCTCGTCACCGCCCGCCGCGAGGCGACGGGGCGCAAGGGCCGTCCGTCGATGTAGAGCGTTTCGGGATAACCGGCCCGGATCGCGCCGGGCGCCGGCTCTCCTGTCGCCAGCCGGCGCCCCTCCTGGGTCTGGCCGGTCGCCACGAAGAGGGCGCCCTCGCGCCCGACCTCGCCGATCTCGCGCGATCCGTCGAGCACGGCGCCCTTCGCGCCGACGAAGGTCTGGCCGGGCTTCGGCTCGATCGGGCGGGCGAGCCGATATTCTCCGGCATCCCGGAAGTAGAAGGTAGCGCCCGCCGGTGCCGCGCCGACGAGGGCGGGGACATCGTCTCCCAGCGCCACGACGATCGCGCCTCTCGGCGGCTCCACGTCGACCGGGCCGACCGGCAGGTCCATCGCGATTGGCATCGATCTCTCCGGTCTTCAGGTCGGCGGGCTCGCCCGATCCGGACAGGGCGATCCTGTCGGACGGTGCGTCCCTTCGATGCGGCAGGATAGAGGAGTCGAGCGCGACCGCGCCGGGCCATTTGGCTTACGCCTGGGGGAGACACCGCCGAAGCGGAGGGTGGACGGGCGCGCATCGCCGGTCCCGGTCGGTCGGTGAGCCGCCGACGCGCTGGCCTTCGTTCCGGCCGGTCTACCCCTTCGAGCGATGCCCTTCGTCCAAATGACCACTCGCGCCTTCGCCCCGAGATCGCGTCGGATGGGATGCAATAAGGCGCTCCGTGGGTTTGCGCTGGGAGGCGAGATGACGGCCCCGATTCAGCCTGTACCTGTGATGTCGGACGTTGCCGAGATGAGGCGGACCGAGCCGCGGCCCCCTTGTGACGCCGCGCCGCGCCGCCTGCGGGTTCTGGTCTGCGCCTTTGCCGTTTCTCCGATCGGCGGATCGGAGCCGGGGCTCGGGTGGAACGTCGTCTCGCGTCTGGCCAGATGGCACGACGTGACCGTCCTGTGCTCGCCGGGCATGCCGGGCGAGCGCGACTTTCGCCGGGAGATCGCAGACCAGCTCCGTGCCGAGCCGATCCCCGGCCTCACCTTTCATTTCGTCCCGCCGCCGCTCCTGTCGCGGATGCTGCAGCGCGAGACCCTGATGCGGCGCCGGACGGTCTACTATCTCGGCTACCGGTCCTGGCACCGGGCGGCCCTTGCGGCAGCGCGCAGCCTCCACGCGAAAGCGCCGTTCGATCTCGTCCACCAGCTGAACATCACCGGCTATCGCGAGCCCGGCGACCTCTGGCGCCTGCCGATCCCCTTTGTCTGGGGCCCGATCGACGGCGCGTCGGATCTCGGCTGGTCGTTCTTCTCGATCATGGGATGGGGGGAGCGGCTGTTCTATGCGACGCGAAACGTCACGAATGCCTTGCAGAAGCGCGCTCCGCTTCGCGCCCGGAGGGCGGCCCACCGGGCCAGCCACATTTGGGCGATCGGCGGCACCAACACGGAGATGGTCCGTCGGCATTGGGATCGCGAAGCCGAAAGCGTCATCGAGAGCGGCGCAAAGCCGGTCACGGGATCGGCGCGCTCCTTCGACGGGACGCGTCCCCTCCGCCTCGTCTGGAACGGCCTGCACATCGGCCGCAAGGCGCTGCCGATCCTGTTCCACGCCCTGCGTGACCTGGACGGCGGTCACGAGGTGGTCGTCCTCGGGGAAGGGCCGGCGACCCGGTCCTGGAAGCGGATGGCGGAGCGTCTCGGCATCGCGGACCGGGTCCGCTGGACCGGTTTCATCCCCCATGCCGAAGCCATGGCCGAGCTCGAGCGCGCCGACGCTCTCGTGCACACGAGCCTTCTGGAGGGAACGCCCGCCGTCGTGCTGGAAGCCCTGACACGCGGCATACCGGTCATCTGCCACGATGGCTGCGGCATGGGTGTCGCGGTGACGGAGAGATCGGGAATCAAGGTGCCGCTTCGCGATCCAGAGACGAGCATCGCGGGATTTCGCGAGGCGATCGATCGACTGGCCCACGAAGCGGAACTGGTCGAGCGTCTATCGGGCGGCGCGCTCGCCCGGGCGCGGGCCTTGAGCTGGGACGCCATGAGCGAGCGGATCGCCCGCCGCTATACCGACGTCGTCGAGCAGCGCCAGGCCTTCGTCGAACGGACCATCGGGTTCGGCTGACCCCGTGCGACGTGTCCCGGCGTCCGGGTCATCGTTCGAGGCTCTTGCGGGACAGCCGAGAGACGAACACGCGCCGGGCGGCCGCCCGGCGCGTGTTCGTGTCGGTGTGCGTGGTCAGAAATAGTTCGGCGCGGCGGCGTCGAGCCGAAGTCGCAGCGCGGACGACGCCTTGACCGCGAGCCAGCTCGGATTGCGCAGGTTGAACCAGACCTTCAGCGCCTGACGCCAGAATCTGCGTTCGATCGGGCTGCGCGGCCCGAAGGTCGAAAGGACCGCCTGCGCCTCTCGCCGCGCCCGCTCGGCGTTGACGACGCTGTTGTTGACCCGCGTCCGGCGAAAACAGGTCAGTTCCTGCGGCAGCCGGCCATAAGGTCGGCGGGACAGAGCGCGCGCGAACATCTCGTAATCGCCGGCATCCTTGTAGGCGATGTCGAAGCCCCCGAGTTCGGTGAAGAACGCGCGGGAGAAATAGGTCGACATGTGCATGATCGGGTTCCAGCCGAGGCAGGCGTGGATGCGCGGCGTCATCCAGACCGGCGGCGCGGCGAGGGATCCGAGGCTTTCGCCCTTCTCGCCGATCCAGCGAATTCCGCCGACGATCCAGTCGGGCCGGGACGAACGGTAGAGGTTCGCGATGGCGCGGAGCGCTCCGTCGAGCATGATATCGTCCGAGCCGAGAAAGCCGAGGAGGTCGCCCCGGCTGTCGAAGGAGCCCTTGTTGATGGCGTCGAAGATGCCCTGATCCTTGCCCTGGATGATCCGCAGACCGTAGGCCTTCGCGATCTCGACCGTTCCGTCGGTGCTCCCGGCATCGACGATGACGTGGTCGACCTCGAAGCTCTCGTGGTGGTTGCGCTTCACCGAAGCGATGCAGTCGCGCAGATAGGCCGCGCCGTTGAGGGTGGGGGTCACGATGGTGATGATCACGTCGAGGTCTCCTGTTGGGGTTGCGATGGATCGAGCCAGTGCCGGCGCCTATCGGCAGGTGCCCGGTGCTTCGGCCGGGCGGGCGGAACCGGCGGAGGCGGGCTCCGCGAGCCGGCGACCGATGGCGGCGACGAGACAGGCGGTGCGGACGGCGAGCGCGGCGGCCAGGGCGAGACAGCCGCCGACGAGCCCGTAATGCGTCGTCATGGGGACGGCGAGGACGAGCATGACCCCGGTCGATGCGAGGTCGGCGATCAGCCCGTCGCGTCCGCCGTCGACGCCGTGCAGGAAGGCGCAGCACACCGAGGCGGCGTAAGCGAAGGCCGCGCTTCCGGCGAGGACGCGAATGCCTCCGACGATCGCCTCGTCGGCGACGCCGTGCCCGTAGAAGAGCGAGACCAGCTCTCGCGGGAATGCCAGCATGGCGGCGCAGCAGAGCCCGACGATCGGCGCGCCGGTCGCGATGAGGGGGAGCGACGCGCGCCAAGCGGCGCGGGTGCCGCCGGACAGCGCGCGCGCCGCCGTCTGCGGCACGGTGTTGCAGATGCCGATCACGATCGGCGCGGTGAGATTGAAGATGTTCATGGCGATCTGGTACGCGCCGGCCGCCGCGGGACCGGACAGGGCGCCGAGCAGCCAGGGGAGGCACTGCGTCCGCGCGATGCCGAGCCCATTGCTCGTCAGCGACCACCGCCCGAGGCGCCAGAACGCCCGGGCGAGGGGAGCAAGGGCGACGAGCCGCGCCCCTCGAAGCCCGATCTGGCCGCTCTGGACGAGAGCACCGAGAAGCGCCGTCGCCGCCATGATGGCGAGCGCGACGGGAAGGCTCAGCGGCATCATCCCGGCCGCCGCCGCGAGCGCCGCAACCTGACCGCCGTAGCGGATGCCGTCGCCCAAGATCGCCGTGCCGTGCCGAAGATCGGAGAGAAGCCCGCGCCGGACGGCCTCCTGAAGCTGGCCGGCCGCCAGGAGCGCGAAGGAGGGAAGAAGCAGCGCCGGATCGATGAGCCAGCCGACGAGCGCCCCGAGAAGCAGCGTCATCGGCAAGCAGACCGCCGCCGTCAGGACGAGGCTCGACAGCACGAGGTCGCGTCGGTGCCCCGCGTCCGCGACGGAGGCGACGATGGACAGGGGATAGAAAATCAATGAGCTCGAAACCGTCTGCATCAGAAGGATGATGCCGAGCGCCATCGCGTAGTGACCGTAGTCCGAGAGCGGAATGCTCCGTGCGAGGAGGATGTTGAAGAGAAACGTGCTGAGGCTGATGATCCCCTGGTCCAGGAGGGGCGTGGTGCCCGTCCAGATGCGAAGGAGGGACCGGCGGAGATCGCGCGATCCCGGCGGCCTCGAGATCTCGACCGCCTCGTTCATCAGCCAAGTCCCATTGGCGTTCCGCTCGGTAGCCCGAGCGATCCTTGCGCGATGCGGTGATCGTCGCTTGCGTCAGCCGCTTCGGCCAGAACGGCGGCATAGCCGGACATGGCGATCTTGGCGGCGCTTTCCCAGGTGAAGGTCGTGCGGGCGCGCCGTCTGCCGGTTTCCCCGAGCCGCCGGGCACGATCGGGATCGCGAAGGAGCGAGCCGAGGGCTTCCGCGAGCGCGGCCGGCCGGCCCGCCTCGACGAGCACGCCCTCGTCGGGGCCGATCTGGTGGGGAATGCCGCCGACCCGCGAGGCGACGACCGCCAGCCCCGCCGCCATCGCCTCCAGCACCACGAGCGGAAAGGTGTCGGCGAGCGTCGGGAAGACGAAAATGTCGGCCCGGCGAAAGCAAGCCGCGGCTTCCGCGTCCGTCAGGCGTCCGGTGACGACGACGCGCTGACCGTCGCGGCAGGCCGCCTGGAACGAGTCGTAGGCGACGCCGTCCCGCCGTTCGCCGCCGACGATCAGTTGGAATGGCTCCCGGATGTCGCGGCAGGCTTCGATGAGGACGGGCAATCCCTTGTTCGGCGTGTGGTTGGCGAGGAAGAGCAGCGTCGGCGGGCCACCCGCCGTGCGTCCTTCGACACCGAGGCGGGCGAGGAGCCGGGCGTCTTCCTCGTCATGTCCGGGTTCGGGCGACGGCACGCCGTTGCTGACCACCGTCACCCTGTCCGTCCGCTGCCCCAGGGCCTGGAGCAGGCCGATGTCGTCCGGCGACAGCGCGAAGATGCGCGCGGCGTGCGCGACGACCTCGCGCACCGGTTCGATCACGAGTTGCCGCCATGCCAGCCTTTGCCAGGCGTTGAAGCCGTAGATGCGCAGCCCATTGACGACCTCGTTGAACCCGTGGGTCGAGACGACGTAGGGGATGGCGAGGCGTCGGCAGGTCCGCGCGATCCGCCGCATTTCGAGCGCCGGCATGGGATTGTGCAGGTGGACGAGATCGTAGCGCCGCGAGCCGACCCTCTGGGACATGTCGGAGCGGTAGAAGAGCGTCCGGAAGCGGTTCGGGACGGCGGGATGTCCGAGCCCCGGCGGGAGCCAGGTGCGGACCGGAACGCGCGCGAGATCGCCGGCTCCGACGACGGGAGCGTCGCCGCCGGCGATCATCGTCGCGAGCGTCATGTCGCAATGGCGGGCGAGCGCGAGGCTGAGGCTCTCGGCGGCGCGTGCGGCGCCGCTCACGGTGAGATGCGGCGGGACGACGACGGCGGCGAGGACCTTCACAGGTGGTACCTCGCCGTCAGCGACTCAGCGAGTTCCGGCTCGCGCCAGAGGTCGGCCATCGCGTCGTCGATGGTGAAGCGGGGATTCCAGCCGAACAGCGCCTGGATCCGCGACGTGTCCGCCGCCAGGAACGGGCGGTCGACCTTGCGCAGCCGATCGGGGTCCTCCTCGATCGAAAAGTCGGTCTGCGACACCGAGCGCAGCTTTTCCAGGACTTCGACCACGGAATAGGAGGCCGACGTGCCGAGATTGACCGTGACCACCTCGCCGGAAGCGCTGCTGTCCTTCAGCGCGACCGCCCGGAAGCCGAGAGCGGCATCCTTGACGTGGATGTAGTCGCGCTTCGGCCAGAGATTGCCGAGGCGGATCGTCCGGTGGCCGGCTTTGAGCTGCGCCACGAGCTCCGGCAGGAGGTGCGGATTGGTCTCGCCGGGGCCGACGACGTTGAAGAGGCGCACCACGGCCGCGTCGAGCGAGCGCTTGGCCGCGAAATTGGCGACGTAATGCTCGCCGTGCAGCTTGGAAAGGCCGTAGATGTCGGACGGTTGCTGGAGGCTGGCCTCGCGGTGCGGGACGAGATCCGGCTTGTAGACCGCGCCGCTGCTGGCGAAGACGAAGCGGCAGCCGACCGGCGCCTTGGCGAGAACCGCGACGGTGCCGAGGAGGTTGGTGGCGAGGGCCGCGATGGGCCGGTCTTCGCATTCGGGAATGTAGTGGATCGCCGCGAGATGCACGATCACGTCCGGCGAGATGTCGGCCATCGCTCGTTCGACCGAAGGCTCGTGCGTCAGGTCGATCTGCTCGAAATGGAACTTGGCGCGCTCGTCGGCTCGAAACCGCAGGGCGCTCGGAGCGACCTTGTCGAGGACGTGGACCTCGTGGTCGTCATAGAGGAGGCGCACCAGCTCGCGCCCGACATAGCCGTTGCCGCCCGTCACGATGATGCGCTTCATGATCGTCTCCACATGTTGGATTTGACACGGCCACCGGCTCGTCTCGCTTCAGGCATCAGGCGTTCAGCCCGTGCTGAAAGCCTCGCCGGGAGGCCTCCTTGGCGCGCCGTCCGAGATAGCGCCGGTGGAAGTAGAGGCTGTCCTTGGTGCCGAGCGCCTTGTGCCGCGCGACGTCGACCTGGTTGAGGACGATGCCGGTCTCGCCCTTCGTCCAGTTGAGCTGGGAATAGGCCGAACTCACCGCCGCCTTCGGCGTGTCGTTCCACTTCACGGCGAGCAGCACGAGATCGGCCAGCCAGGTCATCACGAGAGCGTCGGACTTCGTCAGGATGGGCGGCGTCTCGACGATGACGATGTCGAAATGCGAGCTGTTTTCCTCGAGCCAGGATCGCATGTGGTCGTGGCTGCCGAACACGTCGCGAAGATCGTCGGAGGCGCGGTAGTAGCCTGCGATCTTCGTTCCGGCATTGTGGACGCGCATGGTCAGGGCCGTGCGGTGGCTCTCCTCGGCGTCGGCGTCGGACTGGCCATCCCATTCGCTGCCGCCGGCGCTCGGACGGATGGCATTCTCGATGGTGAGGACACGTCGATCCATGGAGGCCAGCGTCTGAGCGAGGTCGCGCACCAGCTCGGTCTTGCCTTCGCGCGGCGCGGCGGAGGTGACGACCACGATGGTTCCGCCGTTGCGGTTGTGGGTGAGGCCCGCCTTGATGGCGAGAGCCTTCAAAGCCTCCTCCCGTAGCTGGCGCGTGCCGGATATGTCGTGCGTGTCGATGGCGGGAATGATCCCGAGGCAACGGGCGCCGAGCTCGACGGCGATCTGCGGAGCGGAGCGGAACCCGGTGTCGCGCAGTTCGAGGAGAAGCACGGTGCCGAGGCCGGCGCCGAGGCCGAGAATCCCCGAAAGGACCGCCACCAGAGAAAGCTTCGGCGAGGCGGGCACCGCCAGTGTCTCCGCCGGGCTGACGAGCTTGGCGCCGATCGGCTTGAGGTCGGCGAGCGCGAGCGCCTGCCGATAGCTCTCCTGGAGGCGAACGAGCGCGCCGCGGGCCGCCTCGGCTTCGGTTTCCAACTGGCCGAGGCGTTTGGAGGCGGTCTGGCTGTCCAGCGCGGAACGCTTGGCCGCGTCGAGGCGCTCGGCGAGTGTGGCTTCCGATGCGCTGGCGCTGGCGACGTCGGCTTCGGTCGTGCTGATCGCCGAGGCGATGGCGGCGGTGAGCTGGTCGCGTGCATCCTGCAGGGCCTTGTCGGCGCGGGCGACGAGGGGATGCCGGCTGCCGAGGGTCGAGGCGAGGCGGCTGGCTTCCTGTCGCTTGGCGACCTCGGCCTCGATCAGGCGCGGCGCATCGGTCGAGCCCGCGAGGTCGGAGGCCGACGGCGTGTGCCCGTCGGCGGCCGCGCTGCGAAGCCGGGACAGGCGGGCCTCGAGGTTCAGGCGATCGAGGCGGACGCTGGAGAGCTGGGTGACGAGATCGCCCAGTTGCTTTTCCGTCGCCTGGACATTGCCGGCCGATCCGCCGACGCCGGCGAGGCGAGCCTTGGCGATGCGCTGGTCGGCCTCGGCGACGGCAAGTTTCGCGGCCTCCACCTGAGAGGCGAGCCAGTCGCTGGTGCGGCGGGCCGAGCCGACGCTCACCTCCACCCGGCTCTGCAGGTAGGTTTCGGCGAAGGCGTTGGCGATCGTGGCCGCGCGGGCGGGATCGTTCGACGTGAAGGCGATTCGGATGAGGTAGGACTTGCCCTCGTTGCGCACCGACAACCGGCTCTGCAGGTCGAGGACGCTGCGGTCGAAGGCCGGAATGGGAGCGGCGCTGACGCTGTGGCGAAGTCCGTTCGCCACGTCCCGGAAGAAGGCGAGGACCGGGTTCTTCGGCGCTTCCGCCCCGGTCGCGGCCCCGGTCGCGGCCGGGGTCGCCGGTGACGGCGCCTCGGTTCCGCTCCGGGCGAGCTCCCGCGCGGCGAGGTCGGAGGCGACGCGCCGCGCGATCGCTCTCGATCGGATGATCTCCGCTTCGCCTTCGACGATCGAGGTGGCGTCGACGCTGGTGCTGGCTGCGCCCGTGCCGGCCTGTCCCTCACCGGGCGCGCCGCCGCCGTCGAAGGTCAGCTGGATCAGCGCCTCTCCGACATAGCTCTTCGGCATCATCGAGGCCGCGCCGACCGCCCCCGCCATGACGAAGGCGAGGATCGTCGCGATCCAGACCTTGCGTCGCCAGAACAGCCGCAGGACGCTCGATATCGTCGCTTCGTACCGGGGCCGGAAGTCCTGGGCCGGCGGGGTCAGACGGGCGAATTCGCGGGGAGGTGCCGAGTTCATCTGAGGGTCCGTCTTTCGAAGCCAGCGAGTGTTTCGCGGAAGGTTTCCGGTGGGAAGACTGACGTTGCGCGGTTGTTTTCATTGCGGAATGTCGAGGTTGTTTGCCGATGCCGAGTAGAGGGTGTGCAACTGCGAATATGAAGTTTGATTCGTGGGTAATCCGAATGGCGCTCCTTCGCGGTCACCGGTACCCGGTCGGGTTCGCCGCAGCAGGGCGGGCAAAGCCTCTGCTTCCCCGCGACGACGGACGCCGATCTCCCCGTTCGCGAAGGAGAAACCGGGATGGCGCGAACCGGCTTCCGGCGGGACTCAGCCCTTCGGCCGGTCGATCGCGGCCTCGCACCCCGAAGGCGTCGTTCCGAGCTGCGCAACCATCGGCGGTAGACCGTTTGATGTCGTGGCGTTTGCAACGTCAGACGCTACCGTTCCCCGGCAGGTCGGACGTCGAGACGCTCTCGACGACAAAGGATGGGCCCGATGAACCCGCCGGGGTCGCGACGACCGCGACGGCGGCAGGCGACTTGGAAAGAAACCTCGCGCCTTCGTCGATGCGTCGTCCGTGATCATCGAGCGCGATCATCGGGCCGGATCCCCGGACGCGGAGCGTGGCGACGGCAGGTGTCCGCTGGCGTCCCGTTCGACCGCTTGCGCTGCATCGAGGGGCTGGCACCGCGTCCTGGGGCCGTAGGAACAAGGGCTGGTCATGCACGTCACGGACATCATCGAGGACGTCGCGTCCGAGCCGGATCCTTCGCCCCGGGCGCCGCCGAGCCTTTCCCCGATGCCGGCCAGGAGCGAAGCCGGGGCGCCGGGCGCGGTGGCTTCGACGCGCCGCTGCCTCGTCGAGATGAAGCCGTTCTGGTGCGAACTGGAGGGCAGGGCTTCGGGCGTTCCACTCTATCAAAGCCACGGATGGTGCAAGGCCTGGGTGGAGTCCTGCGCCGCGATCGGGAAGCCGGTCGACGTCAGGATCGTCACGGTCGTCGACGGCGACCGGATCGTGCTCCTATGGCCGCTCTGCGTGCGGCGCCTCGGGCCGATCGGAATCCTGCACGCCCTGGCCGAGCCGGCGACGCAATATTGCGGGCTCCTCGTCGAGTCGTCGCCGCTCGCCTCGCACTGGATCGCGCTTGCCTGGCAGCACATCCGGGCCGAGCCGGGTGTGGATTTCGTGCACCTTCACAACGTGCGCAGCGACAGCGATTTGGCCGATTTCGCCGCCCAGCATCTGGGATGGGCCATCCTCCATCAGGATGTCGCGCCGTTCCTCCGCTTCTCCAAAGCCGCCGCCGGTCCCGGTGTCGATCCACGGCCGAAACTGCGGAGCGGACGGAGCCTGAATGCCCTGAAGCGCCATTGGCGCAATCTCGAAAAGCGCGGCGAGGTCGCCTTCCAGATCGTTCCGCGCTGCCGCCACGTCGCCGCGATCGAGGAGGCGCTCTCCTTGAAGCGGGCCTGGCTGGTCGATCGTGGCGCGGTCAGCGCCGGCTACGATCATCCCGCCAACCACGCGGCGATCCTGGAAATGGCGCGGAACGGAAAGTTCGCGATCACCCGGCTCGCCGTCGACGGACAGACGGTCGCCATCGAGATCGGCCTTCTCGACCGCGGCCATTATTGTTCGCTGATCCAGAGCTACGATCTGGAATATGCCGCGCATGCACCGGGCCGGCTGCTTCTCTGGCGGCTCCTGACCGGCACGGACTTCGACATCGAAACCTTCGACTTCCTGCCGCCGGCGCATCCCCACAAGACGGAATGGACCTCGTGCGCCGTCGTCGTCACCGACTACGCCGTGCCGCTCAATCTGAAGGGCCGGATCGCAGCCTTCTATCTGCGTGAGGGAAAAGGGCTGCTGAAGCGCCTGTTCTCGCGTCTCCCGAGGAACGTCCGCATCCGCCTCGTCGGCTGGGCGCATCGGTTCTACTGACCCCTCCCGCCGATCGCGCCCAAACGGCGCGCGTTCCCCGGCGGGACATGCTGCGCAAGGGTCGAGAGCCCGCGGCCGGAACGTCAGACGACCCCGCAAGCGAGAGCTGGAGACCGTTCGCGGCCTGCAGCCTTCGCCTGCGAGGTCGTTGAAAGCAGGGCGGGGCCGCCCGCCGAGACGGTCGGCGGCCCCGCCCTGCGCTTACTCCGCCGCTTCCTGAACCGGAACGATCCGGTTGTAGATGTCCTCGATCCGGATGATGTCGTCTTCGCCGAGATAGCTGCCGTGCTGCACCTCGACGATTTCGAGAAGGCTGCTGCCGGTGTTCTCCAGCCGGTGCACCGCGCCGAGCGGGATCTCGGCATGCTCGTTCGGCCGAAGGATGCGGATCGTCTCGTCGATCGTCACGCGGGCCGTGCCGGTGACGACCACCCAATGCTCCGCGCGGTACCGATGCTTTTGGAGCGACAGCCGCCCGCCGGGATAGACGGCGATCCGCTTCACCTGGAAGTCGGCGCCGAGATCGCGCACCTCGTACCACCCCCAGGGGCGGTGAACCCGCGAATGGGCCGAGGCCTGGGGCACGGACCGCCGCTTCATGTCTTCGACGAGCATCTTGACCTCGCCGGAGCGATGGCGGTCGACCACCAGCACCGCATCCGGTTCCACGATCACGACGAGGTCGTTCGCTCCCACCACGGACGTCATCTGCCCCGTCGAGCGCACGAAGCACCCACGGCTGGCGAGCGTCTGGATGTCGCCGTGAAGGACGTTGTCGTCGCCATCCCGATCGGAGACGTCCCAGAGTGCGTCGAACGTTCCGACATCCGACCAGCCCCAGGCGGAGCGCACCACGGAGGCGAGCCCGGTCCGTTCCATGACGGCGTAGTCGATCGAAAGCTTCTCCGCCTGCCGATACGGCGTGCGGTCGATCAGGATCGCGCCGCGGTCCTGCGTCCGGTCGGACACGGCCTGGCGAACGGCTCCGGCATCGCCGGGTCTCATGCGCTGGTATTCCTCGACGAGGGTCGCGGCCATCGTCAGGAAGTTGCCGGAGTTCCAGAGATAGCCCTCCTCGATGTAGCGGGCAGCGGTCGCCGCATCGGGTTTCTCGACGAAACGGCGCACGGGAAGCGCGTCGCCGGCAGGTCCCGCCACCGCCTCGATATAGCCGTAGCCGGTTGCCGGATGCGTCGGAGCGATGCCGAAGGTGACGATGCGACCGGCCATCGCGGCCTCAAGTCCGCTCTGAAGGCTGCGGACGAAGGCGCCGCGATCCCGGATCGCGTGATCGGACGCGAGCACGGCGACACAGGCATCGGGTTCGTCCTCCGCCGCCAGAAGGCAGGCGGCGAGGATCGCGGGTCCGCTGTCGCGCGGTTCGGGTTCGAGCAGGAGCGTCGCATCCATCTCGATGGCCCGCAACTGCCGCTCCGCCTCGAACCGGTAGGCCTCGGAGGTGACGACGATCGGCCAGCCGAAGACGTCGCGGTCCGCGACGCGCAGCATGGTCTCCTGGAAGGACGAAAGCTCGCCCGTCAGCGGGATGAACTGCTTGGGCAGCGAATCGCGGGACATCGGCCAGAGACGCGTTCCCGCGCCGCCGCAGAGGATGAGAGGTCGGATCGTCGATGGCATGTCGTGGCTCCCGTATATCGGTTGAGAGAAAGGTCTGCGCGAGAGGAGAAAGCGGCGCCGTCGGCGTCACCGCCGGCTGAGGCGCTCGGGGCGGACGTCGCCGGGGAGGGACGGATCGGCGGAGCCGGTGGGTTCGGCGAGATCCGGGACCGGACGCGGTTCGGCGACGGGCGGGAGCCGAAGCGACGGCTCGTCGGGTGAAGGCCCGTCGCCCGCTTCACCGTCCGATCCGATCTGCAGCACGTCGCCCGGCCAGAGCGTCGTCGTCCGTTCGGCCTCGATCACGTCCATCCGCCCGCCGCGGTAGCGGGAGATGCGGATCGCAAGGGGGCCGGTCGGGGTCTGGGTCGCGAAGGGCATCTGGTCGAGCTTGATCTGTCGCGCTTCGAGAACCAGCGGCAGGCCGCCCTCCGCATCGGCGAGCTTCAGCTTGGTCTCCTGCAGGTCGGTCATCAGTCGGCTGCGATAGGTCGTGTCGAGTTCGGCGAGCTTCAGCTTCACCTCCGCCTGCGTCGACTTCGATCGGGCGAGATCGCCCAGGATGCGCGACAGGTCCGATCGGCTCTTGGACTTCTCGCGCTGGAGGTCGATGACCGACGACTTCTTGGTGAGGCCGTTCACGAGGAGGCTTTTGAAGTCTTTAATCTGCTCGTCGAGATAGGCGATCTGCTCCTTCTCGAGCGTGGCCTGTTCCTCGAAGGCGGCGACGTCGCCGGCAACCTGCCGGCTCTGCTCCTGCAGCAATTCCAGCTGGCGAGCCTGGGAGGTGGCCTGGAAGGTCAGGATCTCCTGCTCGCCTTCGATGAGGAGACGCATCGTCCCCGCGTCGAGCTTGCCGACGTCGGGAGTCTCGATGGTCCCGGTTCCCGCCAGCTGCGCCTCGATCCGGGCTTTGCGGGCGAGTTGTCCGAAATAACCGATCTTCAGCGACTTCAGCCGTTCGTCGGTCTGGAGAAAGTCCGCGCGTCGGGCGACGCTCTCGTTGGTCAGGCGCGCCGAACCGCCCGCCAGCGCCATTGCCGTCTCGACCGTCATCCCGTCCATATAGGCGTAGCGCCCCGGCGCGCGGACGCTGCCGACGACGGTGAGGGGCCGCAGCTCCAGCAGGCGGACGCTGATCACCGGATTCTGCAGGTATCCGTTTCCGAAGCGCCGGACGAGATCGGCTTGAAGGTTTTCGGGCGTGAAGCTGCGGACGTCGACCGGCCCGATCAAGGGCAGCGTGATCGTTCCCATCGGCTCGACGAGATAGCTTCCCGATATCTCCGCCTGATCGAAGACGGTGATCGCGACCCGGTCGCCGGGAGCGAGACGGAAGCGTTCGAGATCGGCCGCCTGCGCCGCCGGTTGGTCGGCGAGGATCGGACCGGCCGACGCCAGAAGGCAGACGACCGACAGGGCCGCGAACCAGGCGGCTCTCGGCTTCCCGGCCCGGCCTCGGGGCCGATGTCGTGTGGTGGCTGCGTTCGTCGATGTCTGGGATGTCAGGATCGCCATGGTACCGCCCCGCTCGGGTTGCTGGGCTGCGAGCCTAGAAGCATTCGGCGGTCGAACCCGACGGCGATTACGGCTAGACGCGATCCCGTAAGGATTACTTCGCGCCCGGCGTGCAGGCGCGGGTTCAACGAAATCTCGAGCATTTCCGGGGGTTGGCGCGGCGGGTTCGGGCTACTCCCGATGACGGGGGGCAAGCTGCCGCCGGCACCGGCTAGGCTGCCCGTGCCCGGCTGCCGGCAGGGACTTCGTCCGCAGCCGATCACCCAAATCGACATCGATCGCCGAGACGGTTCGCCGCGCCGACCAAGGCCGATCTCCACGCCCTGTCTGCGGACAGGTGACGGACCTGTCTCCAGAAGGATCGCCGCTCATGGACTTGCAGCGTGACGAGACGAGAGCGATCGGCCGGTTGCCGATGCGGGCGCTTCAGGTCCCGTCGTCGCGAAGCGCGGGCGATGCGTCGCGCTCGACGGACGAGGGGCTGCGTATGGAGACGCCAGCGATCCGGGTCCGCGTCGTCGGTCCCGATGAATTCGCCGGACATGACCGCGAATGGCGCGACCTGGCAGAGCGCGCGGCGGTCGCCAACGTGTTCATGGATCCAGCCGTCGCCACAGCCGTCGCATCCTCCTCCCGCGAGCCGCTCCGGATCCTTCTCGCCTGGCATGAAGCCGACGCCGATCACGCCGCTCCCTTCCTCGTCGGGGTCTGGCTTGCCGCCCTGCGGCCGACCCGCGCGACATGGCCGCTCCGCGGCTTCGTCAGCCCGATCACGCCGATGGCCTATCTCGGAACGCCGGTGGTCGATGCCGACCACGCCGAACTGGTGTTCCTCAAGTTCCTCGAGGCCCTGCGCTGGGATCGCGGACTGCCGCGATGGATCGAAATCGGCGACTTCAGCGCCGGGCTCCTGCCCGACCTGCGGGCGGCCGTGGCGCGCCTCGGCATGCACGAGGACGTCATCGGCGCCCGCCGCCGCGCGGAGCTGCTGCCCTGCGACGATCCGGTCCGGTTCTGGTCGGCGACCCGCTCCAAGGCGCATATCAAGCAAAGCGAGCGCCAGCGACGAAAGCTCGGCGAACTGGGGCGAGTCGAGAGAACGATCACCGGCGATGCTGAGCGGATCGCAGCGGAGATCGACGAGTTCCTGGCGCTCGAAAGCGCGGGTTGGAAGGGCGCGCGCGGCAGCGCCCTGGCCAGCCGGACCGAGACCGCCAGGATCGTGCGCTGGATGGTGTCCGGGCTCGCGGCGCGAGGGCAGGTGAAAATCCATGCGCTCCGCCTCGACGGGCGACCCGTCGCGATGAGCCTCCTTCTCACGGCGGGCCGCGAAGCCTTCACCTGGCGCATCGCCTACGACGAGGCGTTCCGGCGCTTCTCCCCCGGCATCCTGCTCCTCGAGGACGTGACACTGGATCTTCTCGGCGACCCCACGGTCCGGCGGACCGATTCCTGCAATCATCGGGATACGGGGTTCCAGGCCGAACGGTGGACCGATCGCCACGATCTCATCGACGTCCTCCTCGACGTCCGGAGCCGCAGTCCCGGCTTGCTGCGGTTGCTGGCGACGCGCGAACGCGCGCTGCGCCGGCTTCTCGACCGCCTGCGCGACGCCCGTCGGTTGGTGAAGGCGCACATTGCGGCGCGGCGGAAGGGCGCCGGTCGCTGACGCGAGCCAAACGCCCGCGCAACGGACGTCCGCACGCGGCCCTGCGGCATGGACATGGCGAGGCGCCGTCGCTCCCGCGTCGTTCGCGGGCGACGGCGCTCGTCGCTTGAACCGGACGTTTGCGGTCCTATTCCGCCGCGATGGCGGCCTTGCGCTCCGGTCGGCCGTCGAGTTCCATCTCCACCTCGACGAGGAGATCAGCCCGGCTGGCGGCATGACCGAGGCCGAGATACTCGTAGCCGAGTGCGGCGAGCGGAGCGGGATCGAGATGGTTGCGCAAATCGATGACGAGAGGTCTCGCCATGGCCGAAGAGAGCTCCGCGAAGGGTAGGGCCGCGAATTCGGGCCATTCCGTCACGATCACGACGGCGGCGGCATCCGCAAAGACGTCCTCGGCGGTCGCGGCGAGCTCGATGTCCGGAACGATCCGCCCGAAGGCCTGCATCGCGACGGGATCGAAGGCGACCACCCGCGCGCCCGCCTTGATGAGCTCGTCGATCAGCGTCACCGCCGGCGCTTCCCGCACGTCGTCCGTGCCCGCCTTGAAGCTGAGGCCGAGAACGCCGATCCGGAGATCGCGCACGTCGCCGCCGAGCCGCTCGACGACGCGGGCGACCATGGCCCGCTTCTGCCGTTCGTTGGAGGCAATCACCGCCTCCGCGATCGGCATCGCGCCGCCCGCCTCCTCGGCGATCCGCACGAGCGCGCGCAGATCCTTGGGAAAGCAGGACCCGCCGAAACCGGGTCCGGCCTTCAGGCCGGCCGGACCGATGCGCCGGTCGAGCCCGATTCCCTGGGCGAGATCCGTCACGTCGGCGCCGACCTTCTCGCACAGGAGCGCGAATTCGTTGACGAGCCCGATCTTCGTCGCGAGAAAGACGTTCGAGGCATATTTGATCATCTCGGACGTTTCGACCGTGTCGAAGGCCAGAAGGCGATAACCGCGCGTGGTGAGCGGCGCATAGACGCGGCGCATCAGCGCCAGTCCGTGCGGCGACGAGGACCCGAGGACGATCCGGTCCGGTGCCAGGAAATCTTCGATCGCGCAGCCCTCGCGGAGGAACTCGGGATTGGAGACGATCGCATAGCTCTCGCGCGGCAGCCAGCGCGCGACCTCGGCATCGAGGCGTGCGCAGGTGCCGACGGGAACGGTCGACTTGATCACGAAGACGATGAACCCGCCGTAGCCCCGTTCGGCGCGCGCGCGCGCGGCCTGGAGCACCGCGTTCCGCAGCGGGCCGACATCGGCATGGGGGCCGTCGGCGGCCGTCGGCGTGCCGATCGCGAAGAAGAGGACGAGGGTTTCCCACGCGAGAACCGACGTGATGTCGGTCGAGAAGGCGAGACGGCCCGCGGCGACGTTGTCGGCGACGATCGCGTCGAGCCCAGGTTCGTAGATCGGGATGTCGCCCTTCGACAGCCGGGCTATCTTCTCGGCATGGGTGTCGACGCAGAGCACGTCATGACCCATTTCGGCGAGGCAGGTGCCCGTGACGAGACCGACATAGCCCGTACCGACGACGCAGATCTTCAGCATGATGGTCTCCAGAGTTGAAAATGCCGGCGTCGGCACGGGCCGGCGCCAATCTCGTGGATCGGCATCATCGAGCGCCTCGCGCCGACAGGATCGCGGGCAACGTGCGCAGGAGGATCAGGAGATCCAGCCGGAAGCTGCGATGCCGGATGTAGCGGGTGTCGAGGTCTTCCTGATCGGAAAGGCTGCCGTCGCTGCGGGCCTGGATCTGCCAGAGGCCGGTCAGGCCCGGCATCACGCTGCAGCGCAGCTGCCGGAACTCATCGCTGAAGGCGGCGAGATGGTAGCTGGGAAAGGGGCGGGGGCCGACGAGGCTCATCTCGCCACACAGGACGTTCCAGAGTTGCGGAAGCTCGTCCAGGCTGCTGCGCCGGATGAGGTTGCCGATGAACGGCAGGATGCGCGGGTCGCGGGTGAGCTTGAAGCAGCGCCGCCATTCCTCGGCCGCCGCCTCGTCGCTTTCCAGGTGACGAGCGAGCCGGGCGTCGGCGTCGACATGCATGCTGCGCAGTTTCCAGACGCGGAACACGACGCCGTGGCGACCGACGCGCGGCTGCGCATAGAAGGGCGAATGGCCGTCCAGGCTCCAGATGAGCGCGGCCAGCAGCGTGATGATCGGCAGCGCGATCAACAGCAGAACGGCGGACGCGACGGCGTCGAAGGCGGCTTTCCCGGCGGCTGCGAGCCTGTCGACGGAAAGCCCGTCGAGGCCGTCCGTCGGCGACGGCGGACCGGCGAAGCCTGCCGACGCGCGGCCGGCGAGGGCGATGCCGGTTCCCGACGTCAGCCCCGACGTCAGCAATGGACGTCCGGAAGGACCGGTGACGATGTCCAGGTCGGAATTTGCCAGAGACATGACATGGCTCCACGTTGCGTCGATGCCGGGCGGCATGACGGTTCACGGTCGAGGGGAGGGAAGTGGAAGGAGAGCCGGGCGATGACCTCCGGAGCCGGAGGGGCGCGATGTCATCGCCCGGCTTGACCGATCAGCGCGGTGCCGCGACGGCCGCCAGAGGTGCGTGATGGGCGCCGGCGCCGCCCAGCTGCTTGTCGATCCAGCGATAGGTCGGCACGATGCCGGTGCGCAGGTCGATCTTCGGCTCCCAGCCCAGCACTTCGCGAAGGCGCGTGTTGTCGCTGTTGCGTCCGCGCACACCTTGGGGGCGCGACAGGTCGTGACGTTTCACGAGCCGCTTGCCCGCCGCCGCGGAGACGATGTCGACGAGCTCGTCGATCGTCACCAGCTCGTCGGTGCCCAGATTGAGCGGCAGCGCGTAATCCGACCGCATGAGCCGGACGAGGCCCTCGACGCAATCGTCGATATACATGAAGGACCGCGTCTGCAGACCGTCGCCCCAGATCTCGATCTCGTCGCCGTCGCGGGCCCTGGCGACCTTCCGGGCGATCGCGGCCGGCGCTTTCTCCCGGCCCCCGTCATAGGTGCCGAGCGGACCGTAGACGTTGTGGAAGCGGACCACGCGGGTCTCGAAGCCGTAGTCCTGCGTGAAGTATTCGCAGAGCTTCTCCGTGTAGAGCTTCTCCAGTCCGTAGCCCTCTTCCGGAGCGGCGGGAAAGGCGTCCTCCTCGCGAAGCGGCACGACGTCCGGCTCGTGCTGGAGATGGGACGGGTAGACGCAGGCGGAAGAGGAGTACAGGAAGCGCTGCACGCTGGCCCGGTGCGCCGCTTCGATCATCCCGACATCCATCCTCGTGTTGTTCAAGGTGATCTCGGCATGCGACTGGCTGATGTAGCCGATCCCGCCCATGTCGGCGGCGAGGTGATAGACTTCGTCCATCCCTTCCACCGCTGCCGCGCAATTCTCCCGATCGCGCAGGTCGATCTTCAGAAATTCGTCGGCGCTGCTCGGCGCGTATTCCGGCAGCTTGATATCCGCTCCTCGAACCCAGTGGCCCTCCTTCTTGAGGCGGCTGGTCAGGTGATGGGCGATGAAACCGCCCGCTCCCGTGACGAGGATCTTCTTGTCGCGACTGTGCATCGGCATTGCGATTCCCCTTACTGAACGATGCTTCGACGCTGCTTTGCGGAACCATCGAATGTAAGGGCGGCAAAGGGGATAGCCCGCTTTCTCTAGGGAAGGATGCCGTGGTTCTACGATGGTCGCCGAGGGACGTTCGCCCGCGTTCTCCGGCGAAAGGCGGTTCGTGGACGGTCGAACGCTAGCGTCGGCGATCTCGGCGCCGCAGGCGGGCTCGAGGCGCGTTCGCCCGAGCTCATCCCCGTTCGATGTGCTCCCTCTCACTGGGAGTGCTCACATTGCGCTGCACTCTACGCATTGACGCAACGTCGCCCACAAGAATGATGGAAGTCATTCCGGTGAACGTTGGCGGGCGGCTCCAGGTCGTCAGCCGCGGGGCCGGAACAACCTATCTCAGTGCGCGAAGATCTCGAAGGATTTTGGGATGAGCAAGATACTGGTCACGGGCGGATCCGGATTTCTCGGAACGCATCTTTGCGGATATTTGCTGCGTCGGGGGCACGAGGTGATCTGCCTCGACAACTTCTCGACGTCCTCCCGGGACAACGTCGCCGAACTTCAGCGTCATTCGCTGTTCCACCTCGTGGTCGGCGACGTGAGATCGGCGATCCGGTTGGAGGCCGATCAGATCTACCATCTGGCATGTCCCGCTTCGCCGCCGAAATACCAGGCCGATCCGGTCTTCACCATGGAGACCTCGGTTCTCGGCGCGATCAACGTCCTGGAGATGGCGCGTCGCACCGGGGCGCGGGTGCTGATGGCCTCGACCAGCGAGATCTACGGCGAGCCGACCGTCTCGCCCCAGGCCGAGACCTACCGTGGCAACGTCAATTGCTGGGGACCGCGTGCCTGCTACGACGAGGGCAAGCGAAGCGCCGAGGCGCTGTTCTTCGACTATCACCATCAATACGGCGTCGACGTCCGCGTCGCCCGCATCTTCAACACCTACGGACCTCACATGGCGCCCGGCGATGGTCGGGTGGTCTCCAATCTCATCGTGCAGGCGTTGAGGGGACAGCGAATGACGGTCTACGGCGACGGGCGTCAGACGCGCTCGCTCTGCTATGCCGACGATCTCGTTCTCGGCCTCGCCGCGCTGATGAACAGCCGGGAGGTGCCGGGGCCGATCAATCTTGGCAACGATCACGAGACGAGCGTCGGCGACGTCGCCAAGACGATCCGCCAGCTGGTCGGCGGACCCTCGCAGATCCACTTCATGCCGTTGCCGCAGGACGACCCGACGCATCGCCGGCCCGATCTGACGCTTGCGCGCCGGCATCTCGACTGGGAACCGCGAACGCCTCTCGTGGAAGGGCTGCTCAAGACGATCCGTCATTTCGAGGAGGCCCTGGACATCGCTCGCGGCGATGCGAGCGGCTTCATCGCCGAAGCCGCGGAATGACGGTTCGTTCGCAGGACCGCGACGCCGTCACCTGCCAAACCGTCCTGTCCGAGCGAGGTCAACTGCCGTGAGCGTCTTAGATCCCAGCATCAATTTCGCGCCGTCTTGGCGGCCGGCGACCTTCGACGTCCTCGACGTTCCGATCAGCGCGATCGATCCGGAACAGGCCGTGCGATCGATCGAGCAATGGGTGGAGGCGCGAGCCCGCACCTATGTCTGCATCACGGGTGTCCACGGCGTCATCGAGTGCGGTCGGGATGCGGCCCTGCGCAAGATCCACGAAGAGGCGGGGCTCGTCACGCCCGACGGCATGCCGCTCGTCTGGATGGCGCATGCCCGAGGCCTCTCCGCAGTCCGCCGCGTCTATGGCCCCGATCTCATGCGCCGGTTGAGCGCGCGCGCGCCGAGGACCGGTCATCGTCATTTCTACTACGGCGGCGCGGAGGGCGTCGCGGACGAACTCCGGCTGCGCCTCCAGGCGGAGAATCCGGGCCTCGACGTGGTCGGCGTGGTGTCGCCGCCCTTTCGCCCCATGACGGATGCCGAGGATGCGGATCTCGTCGAGACGATCAATCGGGCCAAGCCGGACATTCTCTGGGTCGGGCTCAGCACGCCCAAACAGGAGCGCTGGATGAACAGTCACCGGGGCCGGCTGGACGTTCCCGTCATGATCGGAGTCGGCGCGGCGTTCGACTTCCTCTCCGGCAGGAAACGCCAGGCACCGTATTGGATGCAACGTTGCGGACTGGAATGGTTCTTTCGCCTGATCAGCGAGCCTCGACGCCTTTATCGTCGCTACTTCACGATGATCCCACTGTTCTTGTTCAGGGTTTTGCGTGGGAACAACAAGCCGCGACGGCTCATAAAATAAAGCTTGTTTTGTTCACCTAACGGTAGGATTGTATGTCAGCAAGACTAATTAGACTTGCTCAGGGGTGTAGACTTCCTAACCGATGGTTGTGAGTTTTGCATTTCGATCCTGTCTCCGACGAGTGGTGGCATGACGTTGCATCGAAGTTCGAGCATGAATGAAAAGCGGTCTCCTGTTGTTTGGTGGGGTGCGGGTACATGGGGAAGCGTGCGGCAGTCGTGATCTGTGACGAGGGTCAACTCTTTCGAGAGGGTTTGGCGTCTCTACTGCAGCAATCGAGGTTCAAGATCCAAGCGGTCTATTCCGAATTCGAAGACATGGAACAGAAGCTTGCAGCTTCGTCGGCGGAGCTGCTCTTTCTGATCGGGTGTCAGACGGCCTCGCCTTCTGATCTTCAGAAGATCTCGGCCTTCAAACATGCGCATCCGGGTAGTCACGTCGTTCTCCTCATCAACTCCTGTTCCGAAAAGCAACGCTGGGAGGCCGCTCATTGTGGCCTCGACGGGGTCCTGTTGAAGTCGATTTCCGCCGAAGTCCTCTGCCTCAGCCTCGAACTCGTGCTGAAGAGCCAAAGCGTCTTCATCGTCGATCCGGAATCCGGCGACGACGATCCTCCGCCGGATGATCGGATCGAAGTGTCGACATCCAGCGACGTGATCGAGCTCAGCGACGCTACGACGTCGGCCGGAGATCTGCCGAACCCGCCGCGCGACGGCAACGACCTCGTGCACGAAGCCGTGCCGCCCATCCAGAACGTCATGGTCTCATCGCGTCGCGAGGGCCTGTCGGATCGGGAATTCGAAATTCTCGACTGCCTCGTCAAGGGTCACTCCAACAAGGTCATCGCTCGGCGATGCAACATCACCGAAGCGACCGTGAAGGTCCATCTGAAGGCGATCCTGCGCAAGATCAGCGTCGCCAACCGCACGCAGGCCGCCGTCTGGGCGATCAATCGGATGCATCGGATCTCCTCGCCGGCCAACGGCCTGTCGTCCGCCCTGTCCATTCCGCCACCGTTGACGGTGAATGGAGACGGCCGGGAGCATCCTGACGGCGACGATGCGGAGGAGGGCAGGTTGGCGCATGTCGATCCGCCGGCCACGCTGTCGCTGATCAAGTCCCGGTCGCTCGGAGGCCTGCCGTCCTATCATCGTTGATGGCTGGATCCGTGCAGTCGAGGCCGAATCCATTCGTGGGAAAAGCTGTCGTCGACAGCGGGTCGGGCGGTGTGTTCGAGCTTGACGGCGCCGCCTTCGACATGAATTTCGGCGCACCGACGGTGCCGCGCGCCGAGATGCGCCGGATACCGGCGCTTCACCCTCGACAGGGGCGCCGACCGGCGAGGCGTTGCCGGAACGGCTCGTCGCCATCGATCACCTGTCGTTCGAACACGCAGCGGTTGAAGCTTTCGGGTTACCACCGGAGATAGCCTCGATCGGAACAGGCGCTGGCTCCATGCTCGCGTCATGTCAAAGCCGACCCCCGGACAGCGCCAATGGTTGATGCAGCTACGCCATGCGTCGGCGAGCGATCGCACGCTCGTGCCCAGTCCGATCACACTCCTGTCCTGCGTGCGCCGGGGTTGGACGGAATACCGCGTGACGCAGGGCGGCGTGTGGGAATGGGTCGTCACGGATGCCGGCAAGGCGGCGCTCGAGACGACGCCCCCGAAGCCGAGGCGTCGCCGGCGAACCGCCGCAACGGAAACGGCGGAGCCGGACTGAAGAGGCCGACGGCTTCCGGTGCTTTTGCCGCCTTATGCTTCGGCAGGATTGGCGTCGTCGCCGTAACGGCGAGGAGGAAGCCGGGAGGAACGAACGTGGACAGGGGAGGCGAGCGCGCCATGGCGGAGACAAGTCGCGGCTTGCGTCCGGGTCGATCCCGCCCATGGTGAGCCCGGTGGCGATGGCCCGGGCCCTCGGCTCGGGACGGGCAGCTTTGGTCCGGTGCGCGACCGCTCACCCCGCCGTGTCCATCGAGTTGGCCACGTGCGAGCGCTTCGCGGCCTTGGAGTCCGAATGGCGCGACCTCGTCCGACGTGCGGCGGTGACGAACGCATTCTTGGAGCCGGCGCTCGTTTGCGCCGCTGCCGCCTGCAGCGGCCGCGCCATTCACGTCCTCCTCGCCTGGGAAGCCGCGTCCTGCTGCGCCGACGCGCGGCTCCTCGGCGCCTGGGCCTTCCTCGTCTGCCGTCCGTCTTCGGGCTTGCCGATTCCGGTCCTCACGAGCCCGGTGCACGACCATGCCGCACTCGGGACGCCGGTGATCGACGGCGCGTTCCTTCTTCCGGTTCTCGATCGTTTCCTGAAGGCCATCCGCGACGCGCCGGACTTGCCGAAGATCGTCGAACTGCACGCGGTCCATCGGGCGGGTCCGATGGGCAAGGCTTTGCAGATGGCGTGTCACGCCTTGGACATCCGTGTCTTCCATCTGGATCCGAGGCGGCGGCCTTGTCTCGATGCGGCAGCGCCCGCCGTTCCCATGAGCCGCAGTCGCGCCAAAGCGCTCCGGCAGAAGCGGCGGCGTCTGGCGGAGGAGGGAGCCGTCTGCCTGTCGCAATCCACGCGACCCGACGACGTCGCGGCCGACCTGGAGGCGTTCCTTGCCCTGGAAGCCGCCGGCTGGAAGGGTCGTGGAACGCGGCGCGGGCAGGCGATTTTGCGGACGCCGAACCTCGCCGCGTTCTTCCGTGCGGCCGTGCCGGCGCTTTCCGCGTCGGGCCTTGCGTCCATCTCGACGCTCAGCGTCGCCGGCAGACCCGTCGCCCTTCAGCTCGTCCTGACCTCGGGGCGCACGGCCTTCACCTGGAAGACGGCCTACGACGAGACGAGACGAGCCTGCGGACCGGGCCTTCTGCTCCTCGAGGACGTGACGGCCTCGTTCCAGGCGTCGCGAACCCTCGACCTGGCGGATTCATGCAATCATCGCGACGACGGATACATGGCCGAGTTCTGGAGCGGACGAGTGGACGTCGGCGACGCCGTCTTCGACGTCCGGCCCGGCCGATCCCCCGCCCTTTGTCTCGTCGCCGGCGGTGCGCTCATGCAATGGCGGTTGAAATCCCTCGCGCGGGCTCTGAAGGCCCGGTGGCTTCCCCGCCTGCGCCACATCTGGCTCCGGGCGGCGAAGATCGGCCGGGCGAAGGCGGCCGGCCGGGAGATGCCCGTGCCCTGACCCTTGCCTTTGGCCGATGGGAAACGGCAAGGGCAGGCGACGGTACGGATGTCCGGCCGGCCTCCGCTTGGGGGCCGGCCGGACAAAGACATCAGACGAAGAGGAAATCGTTCGCCTGGAGCGATGCGACGTTCGTCTCATTGATGATGACTTGGCTGCTGCCGACGAGGATCACGGCGCCGTCGGCCGTATCCACCGCCACGTCGAGCACGTCGTCGAACGAGGCGAAGAGGTCCGCGGGCAGCGAAACACGGTCGTGCTGTGCACCGTCCAGCACCATATCCTCGATCGAGTCGGTGCTGCCGTCATCCGTGAAGACGAAGAGATCGGACCCCGCTCCGCCGAAGAGAAGCTCGTTCGCCACATCGGCGTGCAGCGTGTCGTCGCCCGCCAGTCCGTAGATCTCGACGGAACCGGGCTGGCCGCGCAGAACGTCCGCACCGGCGGTGCCGACGATATCGGTGCCATCGGCCGAGACAGGCCTGCCGCTCGTGGCCGGCGTGGTCGCGGGTACATCGACGACGGGAGCCTCCCCGGACGGAACGGGCGCCGGCTCGGCGGGACGATCCGGAGTCGCGGGCGCTTCGGCCTCCGGCGCGGCGGGCTCCGGCAAAGCGGGCTCGGTGACGACGGGCTCGGTGATGACGGGCTCTGTGACTACGGGTTCGACCACGATCGATCCCGTTTCCGACAGCCAGGCCAGCGTGTCGGGCGGTGTGCCCTCGATCACGACCGATCCGTTGTCCTGGTTGGTGTCGGCCTGGTAGGCGGCCCAAGTGTCGCCGCTCGCGAAATCACCCCACCACCAGTGGTTCCCGCCGTCCATGTAGTACTGGTTGTTGCTGAAGACGTTGTTGCCGTCGAGAAGTCCGGCTTCGTTGAAATCGGCGACGCCGCCGGAGCGGCCGTCCCCGCCGGTCGAGACGAGAACGTTGTCGTGGATCGTGTTGCCCGTGGTCGTGTACGCGCCATAGGCGCCGGCGCCGCGGTCCTGCTGAATGAGCGCGATGCCGTTCAGGCCGTCCGACATGTCGATGCGGTTGCCATAGATCTCCACATTCTGGGAATTCTGGATCTGCACGGCGGCGCCCCAGAGCCAGTCGCCCTGTGCGGCCGTGCCATTTCCCGCGAAGGTGTTGTTGCGGATGACGGCGTCGTAGGAGATCTCGTGGTTGATGCCGCCGCCGTCGTTGTTGACCACGAGATTGCCCTCGTAGAGCGTCCCGATGTTGTCGATGTCGGTCCAGAGGCCAAAGCCGCGATTGTCGTGGCTGTAGTTGTCGCGCACGATGAGGGCCGTCGTTTCCGCGAACTTCGTGCCGCCGCCTTCCCAGAACGGATCGATTCCCGACCACGTGCCGTTCGAGGCGATCTCGTTGCCCTCGACGACGATGTCGGCGCCGTTGCCGCCGATGCCCATCTGGCCGTTGTCATGGACATGGTTGCCGATGATCTGGCTTCCACCCTGAGCCGTGATGCCGACGCCGTAGTTCGAGCGGACTTCGTTGTTCTGGATCGTCCAGCCTTCCCCGCCCTGAATGGCGCCGTGCTGCGTCGGCGCGTTGAACTGCTGGATGACGAGATTGGAAATGCCGACGCCGGAGGCGTCGGACTCGAAAGCGGCGCTGGCGACGCCGGCCTCAACCGTATGACCGGCCGGGTTGTCCGCCAGGAAGATCTTGTCTGCGGCATAGTCGAAGAAGAACGTTCCCGCCGTGACGTCGGCGACAGAGCCCACGGGAGTCAACGGACGGCCGTCGATGAACAGCGTCTCGGGATAGCCGCCACGCGGCGCGATCGCCTCGTCGGTCGCGATGCGGAGGCCCTCCTGCGTCTGGCCTCCCGCAACGAACAGGGAACCCTCCCGCTCGAAGCTGGTCAGCGTGCGGGACCCATCGAGGACGGCGCCCTCCTGACCGATGAAGGTCTGGCCGTTCTTCGGGACGATCGCCTGTGCCAGACGATGGACTCCGCTTTCGAACACGAAGGTCGAACCTTCGGGAGCCGCATTCACTCGGCTCTGGTAATTGTCTCCGATAGATAAGGCGATAGAATTGGCGGGTGTCTGAATGTTAACAGGGCCGCTGGTCAAAGTATTCGTTGCAGGCATGTAGCTCTCAATTTCATTTCGACGGGGTGAACTTGAGTTTAGAACAAGACCTAAATGTGAAAAAACGATTTATGCAGCTTTCAGTCGCATTGGGGATCTGGGACTTGGGATTGGCTTTGCATTTCAATGTTGACGCCATCTCGGTTGGATAGGCGATTGATCATCCTGTAGTTGAGGGGATCGCGATTTCAACACGTTTTCGCCGTCTTTGGGCGGCCTCTAGATGGGGTTCGAGAAGACGTTGATTCGCGTCTCGCAGTGCGGGACGGGGCACGCGGTGCCGTCGAAAAGAAACGCCCGCCACATCTGCGCAGCCTGCTTGTTACTTTATAACATAATTGCTAGAGCATCCCGGGGAGGACGACATGACCGATCGTCGGTCGCCGATGAAGGGAAGCCATGATCCAGCGATCCGCCAGCGCCGCGCCCGGAGGTCCGCAAGCCATGCGACGCAGGCACTCCCGGTCCGCCTTGCGCGCCTCCGCGCTTCGGCGGGCCGTCATCGTGGCGGCGCCGATCCTCGTGCTCTGGCTCTTCGTCGCCTTCGCGCTGGAGCCTTTCGCGTGAGCCCATTCCCGGAGCCAGCCGTTCGTCTGGATGACCTGACGGTCGCCTATCGGCGGCATCCCGCCGTCCACCACGTGTCCGGCGCCTTCGCGCCCGGCTCGCTCACCGCCGTCGTCGGACCGAACGGCGCGGGCAAGTCGACGCTCCTGAAGGCGATCATGGGCCTTTTGCCGGTCGCCGAAGGCCGCATCCATCTCGACGGGATCAGAAGGCGGGACATCGCCTATCTTCCCCAGGCGAGCGAACTCGATCGGTCGTTTCCGGTGACCGTCGCCGATCTCGTCTCGCTCGGCGCCTGGCGCGAGGCGGGCCCCTTCGGGCGGATCGGCGGCCGGGCTCTCGCGCGCATCGAGGAGGCGATCGAGAGCGTCGGGCTCGGCGGCTTCGAGAACCGCACCATCGGCACGTTGTCCGGCGGGCAGCTGCAGCGCGCGCTCTTCGCCCGAGTCCTCGTTCAGGATGCGCGCCTCCTGCTTCTCGACGAGCCCTTCACGGCCATCGACACCCGCACGATGATGGATCTTCTCGCCGTCATGCGCCGCTGGCACGGTGAGGGGCGCACGATCATCGTGGTGCTGCACGACATGGATCTCGTGCGCGAGCACGTCCCGCAGACGCTGCTGATCGCGCGCGAGCTCGTCGGCTGGGGCCGAACGGCTGACATTCTCTCCCCCGAGCGGCTTCGCGCGGCGCGCAGTCTCAGCGAGGCCTGGGCGGAGGATCCCCGTTTCGGCGCTCCGCACCGCCATGCGCCCTTGTCCGAGCGGAGCGCGGCATGACGCTCCTTCATGCGGCCTACGAGATCGCGCTTTCGCCCTTCCTGTCCTACGGCTTCATGCGCCGGGCGCTGGCCGGCTGCCTCGCGCTCGCCTTCGGCGCCTGTCCTCTCGGCGTCCTGCTCGTCCTCCGGCGGATGAGCCTCGTCGGCGACGCGATGAGCCATGCGATCCTGCCGGGCGCCGCCGTCGGCTTTCTTCTCGCGGGTTTCTCGCTCGTCGCCATGACGGTCGGCGGCATGGTGACGGGTCTGGCCGTCGCCGTTCTGGCGGGCCTCGTCTCGCGCTTCACGCCCTTGCGAGAGGATGCGAGCTTCGCCGCCTTCTACCTCTCCTCGCTCGGGCTCGGCGTCCTCCTCGTCTCGATCCACGGCTCGAACATCGACCTCCTTCACGTGCTCTTCGGCACCGTGCTCGCCTTGAACGATCCGGCCGTCCTCCTGATGGCGTCGATCTCGACCGTGACGCTCCTCGCCCTCGCGATCCTCTACCGCCCGCTGATCGCCGATGGTCTCGATCCCGGCTTCCTGCGCTCGGTCGGCGGGGGCGGGGGCCTCGTTCACATGCTCTTCGTGACGCTCGTCGTCCTCAACCTCGTCGGCGGGTTCCAGGCTCTGGGCACGCTGATGGTCGTCGGCATCATGATGCTGCCCGCCGCCTCGTCGCGCTTCTGGGCCGAGACGGTGCCCGGCCAGATGCTGGTCTCCGCCTCGATCGGCCTCGGCGCATCGATCGTCGGGCTTCTCGTCTCCTATCATCAGGACCTGCCGGCCTCACCCGCGATCATCCTGTCGGCGAGCGCCGCCTATGCCGTGTCGGTCCTCTTCGGCCGCTTCGACAGCGTCGCGGCGCGCAACGTGCGCCGGCCCCACTTCCACCACTGACGTCCAACCCGAGGATTTCCCATGCGCCTCTCGCAACTGGTCCGAACGCTCGCCCTGTCCGGCTCGCTCGTCGCTCTCCTCTCACCCGCCCGAGGCGAGGAGCCCATCAAGGTCGTCGCCTCCTTCTCGATCCTCGGCGACATGGTAAAGGAGATCGGCGGCGATCATGTCGCGCTGACGACGCTCGTCGGACCGGACGGCGACGCCCATGTCTACGAGCCGACGCCCTCCGACGCGCGCGCCGTCGGCGAGGCCCAGCTTCTCGTCGTCAACGGCCTGGAGTTCGAGGGCTGGCTTCCCCGCCTCGTCGAGACCGCGGGCTTCAAGGGCGCGGAGGTCGTCGCGACGACGGGTCTGACGCCGATCCCCTTCGCCGGAGAGGACGATGATCATGGTCCCGCCGCCGGCGAGACGCACGGGAACCAGGAGCACCCAGCATCGGTCGAGGGAACCACGGCCGAGGCGGAAGAGGCCGGAGATGACGGCCACGACCATGGCGCCAACGACCCCCATGCCTGGCAGGATCTCTCGAACGGTGTCGTCTATGCCGAAAACATCGTGAAGGGCCTGTCAGAAGCCGATCCCGCGAACGCCGCGGACTATAGGGCCAAGGGCAACGCCTTCATCGCCGAGATCGAGGCGCTGGACGCGCGGGTGACGTCGGAACTCGCCGCGGTTCCGGAGGCGCAGCGCAAGGTCGTCACCTCCCACGATGCCTTCGGCTACTTCGCCAAGGCCTATCATGTCGCCTTCATCGCGCCGGAAGGCGTGTCGACCGAAGCGGAGGCATCCGCCGCCGACGTCGCCAGGATCATCGACCAGATCAAGGCCGAGAAGATCACGGCCGTCTTCGTGGAGAACGTCAGCGATCCGCGCCTCGTGGAACGCATCGTCGCCGAAACCGACGCCAAGGTCGGCGGCACGCTCTACTCCGACGCCCTTTCTGGCCCGGATGGCCCGGCAGCGACCTATCTCGGCATGGTCCGGAACAATCTCGAGCAGATCGTCGCCGCGCTGAAGACGAGCTGACGCCGGGAAGGCGTCTCGGACGCCGGCTGCCTTCTCCCTGGCGTCGACCCCGGCGTTCCCTCTGCCGCATCGGCGGCGCGCATTTCAGGCTCGGTCCTCGGATCGGTCGAGCCGCCGGTCCGCATCCATGCGGCATCGTGGGACTGCGATCAGGTCCAAGCCAGCGCGCCGCCCGCGACGACGAGATAGCGGCCGAGTTTGCCGATGCCGACGATGAGAGCGAAGGGCAGGAGCGGCACGCGCAGTGTTCCCGCGATCACCGTCAGCGCATCGCCGACGATCGGCGCCCAGGCCAGGAGGAGCGACGCCATTCCATAGCGCTGGAAGAGGCTCGAAAAGCGATCGATCTGAGACGGGGACACGGGAAACCAGCGGCGTTGACGGTATCGGATGAGGAAGCGACCGAAGGCCCAGTTCGTGACCGAGCCGAGCGTGTTTCCGATCGTCGCCGATGCGAGGACGATCCAGGGCTCCCCGGTTCCCGCCACGAGAAGCGCGACGAGCAGCACCTCGGACGCGCCGGGCAGGATCGAGGCTGCGAGGAAGGCCGAGCCGAACATGCCCGCATAGGCCGAGAGGTCAGTCACTGCAGGCTCCGAAAAGACGGCTCCGCCGATCTTCGCCGCTTTGCATTATGCGTCCCGCCCTCGTCGGTCGGATCGATTCCGGGGCGTCCGCCACAAGGGTCTGCGTTGTCCGGTGGCGACGGACGAGAGGCTCGCGGCGATCGTGACGGCGGCGGCGGAGGGTTGGCCCGAACATGGCGGTCTGGTCCGTCCCGAACCCTTGTCGATCGACGAGACGGCGACGATCATCCGGGTCGCCGTGCCGCGAAAGGGTTGTCCTAGCGCTCCGATCCCGCGGCCTCGTCGATCAGCGCATCGGGTCGGCTGATCTGGACGGCCGTCAGGGAGGTCATGCTGGCGAGCTCCTTCGTGCCGAGCCGCTTCAGCACATCCCGGAACTGGGGATGCATGCCGCCGTCGACATAGCTCATCGGCGTTCCCCCACGTCCTTCCGACAGGAGCGCCTGCAGCGTTTTGGCGTCTTCGGACCGCTTGGCAGCCACCTCGGGCGCAATTCGGGTCTCCATCGGAGGACAGGCGGAGGCCGGCTCGATGGGCAGGCCGTCCTTGCGGCGTGAGTCGAAGACATAGCGCCCGCCACAGGCATCGACGTTGGGTTCCTTCCGCGTCACCTCGAAAATGTCGTAGCCGAGCTTCAGGTTGCGCCAGAATGCGATGTTCGGGTCGCTGCGATGACGCGCCATTTGGGCTGCCGTCATCCGGAACGGAAAGGACTGGACCTGGAAGTCGCCCTGTCCGAGCGCGAAGGCCTTCTCGGCCTCGCCATAGACTTCCGCGACGCCCTCGTCGGTCATGGCGAAGCAGCCGGACGAGGAGCACGCGCCGTGCACCATCAGGGAATCGCCGGTGTAGCCGAGCGATGTCTCCAGCGGGTTCGGATAGCCGAGATTGAACGAGCGATGGTACTTCGAATTCGGGTTCATCTGCGCGCGCGCGACGCGGTAGAAGCCCTCGGGCGCCTGACGGTCGCCGACAGCCGTCTTCGGCCCGAGCTTGCCCGACCAGCGACAGAGCGGATGGGTCTTCTGGAGAGCATAGCGTCCGTCGGTGCCGAGCTTCCAGACCTCGAGCTCGCTCTCCTCCTTGAAGATGCGCACGAGGATCGAGCCGACCGGCCGGATCTTCACCTCCGCATAGGCTGGAACGAGGTCCTTGTAGGCTGTTTCCGTCATGGACACGCATCCGCCGACGGCTGACAGAGCGGTCAAGGCAAACGCGAGCGCGACCGAACGCGAGCCCCGACCTCTGACGCGTGCTCGATATGTCATGGGCATCCTGTTCCGAAGCGCTGGACGTTGTCGATGTCGGGCCATCATCGACGGCGGGGCTGGCGCGGACGTGAACGGCCCGTCCGCTGCCTCGCCGGGCTCGTTCCCCTGCGTGCGACCGTCAAGAGACGCGTCGATCCGGCGGAAGTGAGGCAGGGCACGGCCGATTCGCCTGCGATCGCCCCTTTCCACAGGAGCCGAGCGGCGCCTGCGACCGACATCGACGATCGCGCGGTCCGCTCGGCATGTCCGAACACCGCCGCCGTTCTCAACCCTCCACGGGAACACTGTGGTCCTGCGAGCGCCACGTCGTCGGGTCGATGCCGGATGTGCGGATCGCTGAAGTGGAAGCGTTCGAGCCTTCGACGGGCCAAGCGTCGCTCGGGGGACGCAAAGAGAATGGACACGACCAACGCCAGACCGGGCGAGGGGAACGACGGCCGTTCCCGCTCGCATCCGGCGCCAAGGGGCCGGCCGGAATGCGGCCTTCGCCGTTCCCGCCGTCGTTTTCGTGCCGCAGTCTCCGCGCCGCATGTGAACGTCACCACGGGGCCACCGGCTGCACCGAGCGAACCATCCGAGCCCCGTTGCGGCGGTTTCGACGCGTCGCGCGGGATCAGCCGCGGGCGTCTTCGGCGCATCGGGCCGTATGCGGCTGAGCATTGGGCTTTCCAGCGCGAGATCCCACGGAGATGCCGGCCATCGAATGGCGCCGTCAGTCGAATCCTCGACCGGACCAGTTGATTCCGTCGCTGGATTGACATCGATCAAAATTGATGGCGCTCGGAGAAGTCAATCTCTTGGTGGTGGCGAGATCGCCGCCTCGTTCTGAAAGGAGATTCAGATGTTGGACATCAAGCTTCGTCAAACCGTCATGGATGCTCTCGAATTCGAACCGAGCATCGATTGCGCCGACATCGGCGTTGCCGTCGACAACGGCATCGTCACCATCACCGGTCATGTGCCGACCTATGCCCAGAAATCGACGGTCGAACGCATCGTCATGCGCGTGAAAGGCGTCAAGGGCATCGCGCAGGAGATCGAGGTCCGTCCGACGGGCTCCCATCGGACCGCGGACGACGAAATCGCCCGGCGCGCGGTCAGCACGCTGAGATGGAACACCTCGGTCCCGGTCGACGCGATCCAGGTCAAGGTCGAGAAAGGCTGGGTGACGCTGGCGGGAACGGTGGAGTGGCAATATCAGAAGACGGCCGCCTTCGACGCCGTGCGCCATCTGCCGGGCGTCGTCGGCGTGGCCAACCTCGTTCAACTCTCGCCGAGCGCGCAGGCGTCCGACATCAAGCGGCGCATCGAGGACGCACTGAAGCGGGACGCGATGATCGACGCGAGCGCGATCCGGGTCGACGTCCGTCAAGGCGAGGTCACCCTGGCCGGCCACGTGAAGGCCTGGTCCGAACGCGAGAGCGCGGAATGGGCCGCGTGGTCCGCACCGGGCGTGACGCATGTCGAAGACCACATCCGAGTGGCGTCCTGACGATCCGCAACGGGGACGGGCCATATCGTCCGTCCCGCTGCACGAGAACCAGACGGGCGAGCCCGTGAACCGTCCTGTTTCCTCGCCTTTCAAGGCATTCCCGGCATGCGCAGTGGGAGGGGCGCCGTGGAACAGGCGTGCCGGCGGCGCGCGCGAATGCGGCGACGCGTTTCGATACGCCCGAAAGCTCCTCGTGGAGCGGCGGGGCCTCCTGCGCCGTGGACGGTGTCGTTCGCACGCCTTGGCCGAAGAGTTGCACCGGCCTCTTGGAAGCGCCGCGTCGGCGGCTGGAGGACACGCGGGCAGCGACCGGGCCAAGGCCGGCGGCGACATGGAACGTCATTCCGATGCCGCCGCCTCCGCCCTCGGCGGTCAATGGGCGAGGAGAAGCGGGATGTCGCTGCTTGTCAGCAGACCGAGCGTCACGCCCCCGAGGATCCATTCGCGAAACCGCGACCGGCCGTAGGCGCCGGCAACGATCAGGTTCGAACCGGTCATGCGAGCCTCGTTGATGAGCGCGTCCGCCGCGTTGTCCCATTTCGGCAGATGACGGATCTCGGCATGGACGTCGTGCCGGGCGAGGTGGCGGGCGAGATCCGCCATCGGCTCGCGATGCCCTTCTTCGGCGGCGTCGCCTTCCGTAACGGCGACGAGGAAGACCTCCTTCGCCGACCGCAGAAGCGGCATGGCGGCGGCGATCGCATGCGTGCACTGGGCCGAGTTGCGCCAGCCGACGACGATCCTGTCGATCGGAGCGCGACCAGAGGCCGCCGGAACGACGAGGACGGCGCAGCCGCCCTGGAACAGCAGAGCTTCGAGAAGCGAGGGGTTGCGATGATTGTTCGCGTAGGGCCGCCGAATGACGGCGAGATCGCAACTCTGCGCCATCGCGGCGACGACGCGCTCCACCTCATGCGGCATCACGTCGAGCCGCCGGAGTTCGAAGGGCCTCCCGGACTCCAGAAGGCGACTGCGAAGGTGTTCTTCGCTTCGCTCTGCCCGCTCGGCGTCGAGTTTCAGGAAGTCGCGGGGTTCCGCCCAGACCTCTCCCGCGATGATCGTGGGAAGGGAATGCACGAGGATGGCCTCGATATGCGCGTCGCCGTTCGGCACGACCACCTCGCTGAAGCCGAGGATGCGGTCGTCGTGGTCGGATCCGTCGAGGCAGAGAAGCAGATCCCGGAACATCCCGGGATCCCTTCGGTTCGACCGCAGGGCGGCAGATGCGGCGTCGGCCCCGAGGACATTTTCAGCGGCACTCATCGGATCACTCCCTTGGCGTGTTCATCTCGGATCTCCCGCCGCCGGCTGCAGGCACCCTCTGCGTGGCAGGAGACGCTGCCATCGAGGTCGCGTGCCGCCGCGGATCGCCGGGCTTGCGAAGCAATGTGCGGGAATTGCTAAGCTCCGCTTTGATCCATCGCAAAGACCGGAGGCTTCCCGCTTCTGTCGCCGCGCCAGAGAAGCGGCGCGCGGATCCACACCGCGGCGGGGCGTCCGCAGGATCGCATCGCTGCGACCGTCAGAAGTGCTCGCCGATCTTGAAGGGGCCAACCCGCGTCCCCGCGGAGATCAGGTAGGCCGTCGACCAGCCGATCAGCAGGAAGCCTCCGATGCCTTCCAGCGCGGCCAGCAATCGCCATCCCGGGGCGAGCACGACATCGCCGAACCCGACGGTGGAAAAGGTCGTCGTCGAGAAATAGAGGGCGCTCTCGAAGGTCGGGATGACGCCCAGGAGAACGTAGCATCCTGCCCAGAACCAGATCTCGACCGTCAGGATGAGGAAGATGCCGAGCACCACGAACATCATGGCAGCGATGCGCCCTCCCTGTTGGTGAAGCCGGAAGGCGGAGACGAGGGTCGGAAGGAGGCGGCTGACCAGCATCAGGCCGACCGTGTGGATCGAAACGCTCGCTGCGATCATGATCGTCCCGAGAAGGAGGCTGCCCGTCATGACGAGGTCCTTGGTTGCGGCGGACGGCGTGAGCCGAAGCCGAGGGCGTTTCCATCGACCTGCGCGCCTCGACGGTGCCGCCGGCCGTGACGGCTCCATCTGGAACGGAACGCCGTCTTGGTTTCCGTCGGACAAAGGTCCCGATCCCGTCTCTTGCGGCCGATCACAGCAGTGTCGTCGCCAAGACTGTCCCTGCCGACAGATGTTCTTGGATGATGGTGTAGATCATTCGGCGACGCGGCGGCGGCGGCCTTGATCTGCGTCAAATGCGCGAAGAAGCCAGCACATATAAGACGATATCCTTTCAAAAACGGGCGCGGAGGATGAGCTCGACTGCATCGGGTCCGCGTCGTGGGTCGCCGCGATGAGCAAAGACAGGTCACAGCCGCCCCGACGATCACCGCGCCCGCGGGGTCCTCGACATCTGCCCTTCAGGCCCGCCATCGAGCGCGCCCGTCGTTTCCACGCGCGACAGGGCGTCATCTGCGAAGAACTGGAAATGATGTCGGATGGCCTGCCCGCCTTCGACATCGCGCGCAACGGCGCCTTCGTCCGGGATCTCGCACCGCATCTGCGCGTGCATCACTGCCTCGAGGAGGGCTGGCTTTTCCCGCTGCTGACGGGCCGTCTGCCGGGGCACGGCGAGACCACCGTCAACCTTCTCCGGTTGAAGCAGGAACATATGGAGGATTGCGACGCCGCGAGCGATCTCGGCGACCACATCCGGCACGTCCTGGAAGACGCAGGCGACGTGCAGGCCGAGCGTCTGGCCTATCAAACGAGAGCGCTTTTCCGAAGTCTTCGCCGCCATGTCGCCTTCGAAGTCGAAGTCATCTTCCCCCTCGCCGAAAGACTGCTGACAGCGGATGACCTGCTGTGTCTGTCACATGCCTATGACCGGAGCGAAGTGGCCGATGCAGCCTATCTTCTCCGGCATTGATACCGGGCCGCGTCGTCGCCTCGTTCGCAAGCGGCGAGGCTCAAACGAACGGGCGTCGCTCCATCGCGTCGCCGGACACCTCGTTCAGCTTGGCGGCGGACAGGAGGCGGATCGAAGACGCGTTCTGAAAGGCGACGATCCCCATCTTGCGAAGATCCGTCATCCGTCGGGACACCGTTTCGATGGTCAGCCCGAGGAAATCGGCCATCTCGCCGCGGGTCAGCGGCATGACGATTGCGCCGCTCGAAGCAGCGCCCGCCGCCGCGTTGCGCTCGACGATCATTTTCACGTAGCTCGCGACGCGTTCGAGGGCCGTCTTGCGTCCGAGCGACATCAGCATGTCGCGCGACTCGTCGAGCAAAGCGAGCGTCTGTTCCAGGACCTTGCGCTCGAAATCGGGGTTTTTCGCCAACATCGCATCGAAGCTGCGTCGCGGGATGGTGCACAGCCGAACGGGTCCGGCCGCCGCCGCTTCGATCGTGTCGTCCCGATCGAACGGCCGGCCGACCAGCATCGGTGCGAATTGAAGCCCGACGATCTGCTGCCGCCCGTCCGGCAGCCGCTTGGACAGCCTGACGGCGCCGGAGAGGATGTTGGAGAGGCTGTCGGTCTGGCCAAAGATGCGCCCGATGTTGCAGCCCGCCGCGACGACCCTCCTGCTGGAGGCGCGCGACATCTGCGCGAGTTCGCTGCCTTCGAGCGCGCCGCAGATACCCCGGTGCCGGGCTTCGCAACCGACACAGGCGGCCGGTTCGTCCTGATTCGAATGGCTGACGGCGTCTACGATCTGCATCACACGAGGCCTCCTCGACCCTTGCGAACAGCCGGGACGTCGCTCTGCGACGTCGCGGCCTTCGCGCCAGATGCTTCTGTGCAAACATACCTACGCCTTTGTATCGTCTGTTGATATGACGATCGAACCGCTGGACGACTCCTGCGGGTCGAAGATCCCTTGGCTGTCGCGCCATTTTGTCGCCAAGTGATTGTCCAGCTTGATGTTTTGGGACGGAAGGCGAGCGATGCCGATCGTCCTGACGCTGCGGTGCCTCGATGTCGATCCGCAAAGGTCAACCTGTGCGAGATCGAGGCCTGCTCCCGATTTCCACCGAGACGGGCGCGTCATCGCCTGGCACCCGCCGGATCGACGTCGCTCCCGACGAGGCGGCACCCGGAACCGTCCAGCGAAGCTCTCAGCGGAAATTCCGAAGGTCGGCGTCGGCGTCGGCGTCGTCAGGCAATTCGTCCGGTCAATCGGCAGGCGAACAGCATCTTCGGATCGAAAGCAAAAAGCCGTTGATCCACATCAAAGCAGCCTTTCGACGTGGCCGGGAAGATGGTGCCCGTCGAAAAGGAGATCGGTCATGAAGACGTCGGGCGTCAAGGACTTTGCTGTCGATGCCGTGGAGGATGCCGCGGCCCATTTCAAACATGGCATCGAGGAGGGCGGGGAACGGATGGCCCATGCCATGCACGAAGCCGCCGCTTCGCTGGACAAGGCGTCCGGCGTGCTGTCGAAGGTGTTGCGGCATACGGTGATGGATGCCTCCAAGGAGGCGAACGCTCAGACGAGGGCGCATCCGCTCCTGGTGGGCATTCTCATGCTCAGCCTCGTCAGCCTGTCCACCCTTCTTCTCATACCCCATCGCCGCTGAAGCCGCGATGTTCCAAGCGTCCGACACGCGGATCCTGAGGCCGAAAGCGTCATTCCGTCGGCTCGGTCGATCCATCGATCGAACGGACGGCGGAGCAAGGCCGGCGTGCCGGGCGGACCGTCGATCGCGCCCGGCAGCGCCGATCCGATGACCGTTCGGCGGATCGGGTCATCCGGCGTGACGTCGCCGGCGTCGGTCTCCTGACAGCCTGCGCCCTCCGTCATCAGGCCGATGCCCGTCCGCGTTCCCATTCGCCGTCCGTCCCCGCCTCGTTCATCCGCGGCTCGTTCACGCGCTCGAAGCTGAGCTCCGCGGCGGGTTTGGGCCGGCTGTAGAGATAGCCCTGGAGTTCGTGGCAGCCGGTCTCGCGGAGGTGGGTGGCCTGCTCCAGCGTCTCGACGCCCTCAGCCGTGATGGACATGCCGAGGCCTTCCGCGATGTCGCGGATGGCCTGCACGATCACCTGGGTATCGCGGCGCTCCGCGAGATCGTCGACGAAGGACTTGTCGATCTTGATCTTGTCGAAGGGAAAGGTCCGGAGGTAGCTGAGCGACGAATATCCAGTTCCAAAATCGTCGAGCGCGATCCGGACGCCGAGCGCGCGCACCTGGCGCAGGATGTCGAGCGCGCCCGACGCATCCGCGACGAGGACCGTTTCCGTCACCTCGACTTCGAGGCGCGACGGCGACAATCCGCTGCTCGCGAGGGCGGCGAGGATGGTTTTGGGCAGTTCGCGATCCCGAAACTGCAGTGGCGAGACATTGACGGAGATGCGTTGACCGTCCGGCCATGTCGCAGCTTCGCGGCAGGCTTCCTCGATCACCCAGGCGCCGATGTCGACGATCAGGCCGCTTTCTTCCGCAAGGGGAATGAACTCTGCCGGAGCGATCATGCCCCGATCGGGATGGCGCCAGCGAAGGAGCGCCTCGCAACCGGTGACCAGTCCCGTTTCGGAGCCGACATAGGGTTGGAAGTAGAGCACCAGTTCGTTGCGCGCGATCGCCAGCCGCAGGTCTTGGATGAGACGACGGCGCTCCTGGAGCGTGTGGTCCATCTCCGCGGCGAAGAAGCGATACGTGCCGCGTCCCTCCTCCTTCGCCCGGTACAGCGCCGCATCGACGTTGCGAAGGAGGCTTTCGCTGGTCTGTCCGTCGAATGGCGCGAAGGCGACGCCGATGCTGACGCCGACGGACACCTCGTCACCTTCGATGGCGAACGGCGCGCGAAGGGCTGCAATCAGGCGCTCGGCGAAGGTCTCCACCTCCAGCGTCTGTGTGAAGGCGGTGCGCAGGATCACGAACTCGTCGCCGCCGAACCGGGCGACGAGGTCGCCGCGCTCCACGATGCGCCGGAGGCGACCTGCGACCTCCGTCAGCAGCGTGTCTCCCGCGGGATGGCCGTATCGGTCGTTCACCGCCTTGAAGCCGTCGAGATCGAGGCTGAGCACGGCGATGCGCGTCGCGCTTCCCCCCTCCGCCAGCGCCTCATCGAGCTTGGCCGAGAACAGCGCCCGGTTCGGAAGGTCGGTCAGCGCGTCGTGATGGGCGAGATGGGCGATCCGGGTCTCGGCGCGCTTGGTCGCCGTGATATCCGCGCACACGCCCCGATAGCCGGAAAACGCACCCGTCTCATCGAAGAAGGAGCGGCCCGAGATCGACCACCAGCGCAGATCTCCCGTCACGTCGAAGGGAACGACGACGTCTCGAAACGTCGAATGGGCCCGGGCATGGGCCCGGAGAAGAAGCCGCGCCTCCGGATTGCCGGGAACGTCGCTGACGAGGAGGGAGCCGAAGGCGACGCGCTCGATCTCGCCCGGCGAACGCCCCAAAGCCTCCGCGAAGCGATCGGAGACGTTCTTGTAACGCAGGTCTGCGTCCGTTTCCCACAACCAGTCGCTCGCCTGTTCCTCGTAGTCCTTCAGGAGAACGCCGATCAGCTCGCTCTGATCCTCCAGATCGATCTGTTGCAACTGGCTCCCGATGAACAGCCTTGCATGACGCAGGACGCTCCGGATCACGGTCGCCCCGCCGATCAGGAAGAGGAAGCAGAGGAAGAAGTGGTAGCGGTCGGCGTTCTTCGCCAAAAGTCCGGCGATCGTCATGCCGGATACGACGCAGATATAGACGACGGCGGCCGAGGGAACGCTGTTCAACACGAGGCCGCCTGCCCAGAGCATGCCGGTGATCAGGCAGACGATGCTCGCGAACGGCAGATCCGACGTCTGCGTCAGGAGCCAGGCGGGGACGCTCATGAAACAGGCCGCCATGATGAAGGCCTGCCGCGTGCTCTTGCGAACGGCACGCGAAGACGCCCAACGTCGGTTGGATCGAGGGCTCTTGCGAACGGCCTGAAACAGCCTCCAGAGCGAGGCGAGCGCGATCAGGCCGAACCATGCCGACAGAACGACCGGCTGCACCTCGAAGAGAAGCAGCATCAATGCGCCGGAGCAGATGACGTTGGCGACCATCATGGCTGGGATGAGTTGATCGACGGCCTGCAGCTGCCGCAACCTGATCCGTCCCGCGGTCGCTTCGTTCAGCGAAGATAACATCCAGAAACACCAGCATTCGGACCGCGACGCAGCCGATGCGTAGCAGGATATCGATCGAACCAGTCACGGCTAAATACTGAAATTGTGCCGGCCGTACCCTGTAAACTACCGGGCAGATCTTAACGTCCTGCTGATGTTCCTATATCCGTCCATCCCATTGGCCCGAGCGACACGAGAAAGCCGTGATTCCCCCGTTGCTCGCTGCGGCCTTGAAGCCGTGACCCCTCGATCGTGCCGAAGACGTCGCCTTCAGCGTGCGAGAAAGACCGGGACGCGGGCCTCGGACAAAAGCTCGCGTGTCGCTCCGCCAAGGATCCACTCCCGCCAGCGGGAATGTCCGTAGGCGCCGGCGACGATCATGTCCGCGCCCACGAGGTCCGCTTCGTTCATCAGCCCTTCGCCGGCGCGATGCCAGTGCGGAAGATGTCGGACATCGACGGCGACGCCATGCCTCGAAAGGTGCCGCGCCATGTCGGCCGACGGATCCAGGCGTCGCTCCTCGTCCGACGTGCTGTCCGCGATGCAGACGAGATGAACCGTCTCCGCCGCCTTGAGAAAGGGAAGGGCGGCCTTGATGGCATTGGCGCAATCGCTCGTGTCGCGCCAGCCGACGACGATCGTCCGAGGGATGGGCGGACGCTCGACGGCCGGCGGGAGGCAAATGACCGGCGCGCATACTTCGAAAAGAAGCGCCTCGAGAATTTCGGGCCAGTGGCGTTCCCCGCCATACGGCCGGCCGCAGATGAAGAGATCGCTCGACCGCGCCAACCTCGCCGCGGTCGACGAGAGTTGGGGCAGCGCGGCATCGATCCGTCGCAGTTCCCGGATTTGACCGATCCTGTCGAGGCGTTGGCGCAGCGCGTCTTCAAGCGCGTCGCCGGTCTTCTTCGCCTGGTCCCAGATCTCGGCGATGATCCATTCCATCCCGGGATGGCCTTCGAGAGGAACCTCCACGCGGTTGCTCATGAAGGCCTAGACATGCGCGCCCGTCGCTGCACCGATCGCCTCGGCATAGGCGATCTTTGCCTCGTCCCGCGGACCGCCGTCGACATGCACCGTGATGTCGGCAAGTCCGTGCAGCCGGGGGGAGGTTTCGTCCCCGATGTCACCCCCGAGCGTCTCGTCGTTCGAAGACGCGATGTCGATCTGTCGAGCCTTGCTCATGGTCATCTTCCCAAAGACGGTCAGGTGGAACGTCCGGATCCTGTCGCGAAGGAGAAGCCGCTGCTTTGACGTCGATCAAAGCCGGAACCCGGATGCCGTCCGCGGCTCCGCGCAGCCTCCGGTCCGCTTCGGCGCTGACGTCTTGATCCGCATCAAAGTCGCAACCGCGCCCGCCGGGCAGGGTGCGGGCGAAACGAAGGGCTGGCGTTCACGGCCTCAACGCGGATGGAAGGATCGAGATGACGAGGGATACCGGCCATCGAGCGTCGCTCCGGCACGTCAAACTGGCTCTGGCGCGGGAGAAGGGGCACCCGGACGGAGATCCGTCCATCGGTTACGACATCATCATGCCACTGCGCGAAGACGGCCGGATCGATCCCGACGCATGGTCCCGCCATCGCGCAGACTGCCGGGTCCGCAGTTTCGGTCCGCACGGAGAGCGCATCGGGCATCTCTTGCGAAAGCCGGGCGGCTCCTGGGTGATGGATGACGAGGAGGGCGACGAGGAGGACCAGAAGGGTTTTCGCTTCAACGACGAGATCTTCGTGCCCGGCGAATATGTCTCCATCCGGTCGGGCGGTGCCATGCACACGTTTCGGATCGTTTCGGTCGAAAAGCCTTAATCGGGTGCGAAGGGCTCGGTGCCTTTCGCGGTCACGGCCGGCGAGCATCGGCATTCGTTCTTGTTGTGCCCCGTGGGATCGAGCGGTCAGCCGAGCCGGCTCTTGGAGACTGTCGAATGCCCTTCGAAGACCGCGATCTTCACCGTCTCGACCGCTACTGGCGGGCGGCGAACTATCTGTCCGTCGGCCAGATCTATCTCATGGACAACCCGCTGCTGCGGGAGCCGCTGAAGCCCGAGCACGTCAAGCCGCGCCTGCTCGGCCATTGGGGCACGACGCCGGGGCTGAACTTCGTCTACGCGCATCTGAACCGCGTCATCGTCGAGCGCGACGCCTCCGTCCTCTATGTCTGCGGTCCGGGTCATGGCGGGCCTGGCATGGTCGCCAACACCTGGCTGGAGGGAACCTATAGCGAGGTCTATCCCGACGTGTCCTTCGACGCGGCCGGCATGAAACGCCTGTTTCGGCAGTTCTCCTTTCCCGGCGGCATTCCGAGCCACGCGGCGCCGGAAACGCCGGGCTCGATCCACGAGGGCGGCGAACTCGGCTATGCGCTCCTGCACGCCTTCGGCGCGGCCTTCGACGCGCCGGATCTCGTGGTCGCCTGCGTCGTCGGCGACGGCGAGGCGGAAACCGGCCCGCTCGCGGCATCGTGGCACTCCAACAAGTTCCTGAACCCGCGCACGGACGGCGCGGTCCTGCCGATCCTCCACCTCAACGGCTACAAGATCGCCAATCCGACGCTTCTCGCCCGGATGGAGCCGGACGAACTGCGAAGCCTCTTCGTCGGCTACGGCTACGATCCGATCTTCGTCGAGGGCGATGACCCGATGCCGATGCATCGGGCGATGGCCGACGCGCTCGACACCGCCTTCGATCGCATCCGGTCCATTCAGGCGCTGTTCCGGACGACCATGGGCGAGCAGAAGCGGCCGCGCTGGCCGATGATCGTGCTGCGCAGCCCGAAGGGCTGGACCGGTCCGAAGGAGGTGGACGGCCAGCGTGTCGAAGGCTTCTGGCGCGCCCATCAGGTGCCGATCTCGAACGTCCGGGGCGACGCCGCCCATCGGGACCTTTTGGAAGCCTGGATGCGGTCCTATGGGCCGGGCGACCTCTTCGACGAAGCGGGGCGGCTCATGCCCGAACTCGCCTCGCTCGCGCCGAAGGGCGAGCGGCGCATGGGAGCGATCCCGCGCGCCAATGGAGGTCTTCTGAAGCGGGATCTCGTCCTGCCCGATCCCGCCGCTTTCGCCCTCGCTCTGGACCGGCCGGGCGCCGCGACGGGCGAGGCGACACGCGAGCTCGGCCGCTATCTGGCGCAAGTCTTCGTCCTGAATGCCGAGGCGCGCAACTTCCGTCTCTTCGGCCCCGACGAGACGGCATCGAACCGCCTTTCCGCGGTCTTCGACGTGACGGACCGGACGTGGCTGGAAAAGACCGAACCCTACGACGATCATCTGGCATCCGACGGCCGCGTGATGGAGGTCCTCAGCGAGCATCTCTGCCAAGGCTGGCTCGAAGCCTATCTTCTCACCGGCCGGCACGGCCTCTTTTCCTGCTACGAAGCCTTCATCCACATCGTGGATTCCATGGTGAACCAGCATGCCAAGTGGTTGAAGGTGTCCCGCGAACTGCCGTGGCGCAAACCCGTGGCGTCCTTGAACTACCTTCTCACCTCGCATGTCTGGCGGCAGGACCACAACGGCTTCAGCCACCAGGATCCCGGCTTCGTGGACCATGTCGTCAACAAGAAGAGCGACACCGTCCGCGTCTACTTCCCGCCGGACGTCAACACGCTTCTCTATGTCGCCGATCACTGTCTTCGGACCTACGACCGCATCAACGTGATCGTCGCCGGCAAGCAGCCGGCGCCGCAATGGCTCGCCTACGACGAGGCGCGCCGTCACTGCGAGGCGGGGGCCGGGATCTGGCCTTGGGCCGGCGCGCACGACGATGGGGCAGGGGAGCCGGACCTCGTCCTCGCCTGTGCGGGCGACGTGCCGACGCTGGAGGCTCTGGCCGCTGCCGATCTCCTGCGGCAGGCCTTCCCGGATCTGCGCATCCGGTTCGTGAACGTGGTCGATCTCATGTCCCTGCAGTCGCCCGACCAGCATCCGCACGGACTGACGGACGACGCCTTCGACGCCCTCTTCACACGGGACAGGCCCGTCGTCTTCGCCTATCACGGCTATCCCGCGCTCATCCATCGGCTGACCTACAGGCGCTCGAACCACCGCAACCTGCACGTTCGCGGCTTCAACGAGGAGGGCACGACGACGACCCCCTTCGACATCGTCGTTCTGAACGGGCTCGATCGCTTCAACCTCGCGCTGCTCGCCATCGAGCGGCTCGGCGGGCTCGGCAGCGCCGGCGAAGCCGCCCGGCGACGTCTCCTCGACAAGCTCGAGGAGCACAAGCGGGTCATCGTGGAAACCGGCGAGGACATGCCGGAGATCACGGGATGGTCCTGGCCCTACGGCACGGCCGCCGAAGCGGGCGACTGACCCGTGGCGGACGCGATCCTCGCCATCAATGCCGGTTCCTCCAGCATCAAGTTCGCGCTCTATCGCCACCGCGACGGCGACCTCCAGCCGGTCGGCCGGGGAGCGATCGAGGATATCGGCGCAACCGGGCGTTTCCACGCCGCGAGCCAGACCGGCGAGAGCCTCGCCGACGAGACCTGGGATGCGGACGACGGCGACATGCCGCTGCGCCTGCTCGGCTGGATCGAAGCCCATCTCGGCAGCGATCGGCTGGTGGCCGTCGGCCACCGCATCGTTCACGGCGGAACGGGCTTCACGGCTCCGGTTCGCCTGACGCGCGACACTCTCGCCGCTCTCGCCACACTGACGCCGCTCGCCCCGCTGCACCAGAAGCGCAGCCTCGGTCCGGCCGTGGCTCTGGCGGCGAGCCGGCCCGACCTCTTGCAGGTCGGCTGCTTCGACACCGCCTTCCACGCCACGATCGGGGCCCCGGCGAACCGCTATGGTCTGCCCCGTGCCCTGCACGACGAGGGCATCCGCAAGTTCGGGTTCCACGGCCTGTCCTATCAGCATGTCGCCGGCCGTCTTTCGGACCTCATGCCCGGCCGGCGGAAGGTCGTCGCGGCGCATCTGGGAAGCGGAGCGAGCCTCTGCGCCCTTCTCGACGGCCGAAGCGTCGATACGACCATGGGCTTCTCGGCTCTCGACGGGCTCGTCATGGCGACCCGCTGCGGATCGCTCGATCCGGGCATCGTGCTCTACCTCCTTCAGGAAAAGAGCATGAGCGTCGGCGAGGTGGAGACGCTGCTCTACCGCCAGTCCGGCCTCGAGGGCGTGTCCGGCCTCTCCTCCGACCTCCGCCGTCTCGTCGAGAGCCGGGACCCCCATGCCGGCGAGGCCGTCGATCTCTTCGTCTTCCGGGCCGCCCGCGAGATCGCGGCGCTCGCCGCCACGCTGCAGGGCCTCGACGGCCTCGTCTTCACCGGCGGCGTGGGGGAACACCTGCCCTGCATCCGCGCTCGCATCGCCGATCGCCTGGGATGGCTGGGCGTTCGCCTGAACACGGATGCCAACGCCGCCGCCGGCGCTGGGACCGCCGACATCGCCGATCCGTCGGCCGCCGTCGCCTGCTGCGTCGTTCCGGCCGATGAGGAGCTTGTCGTGGCGCAACAGGTGCGAATGGTTCTCAACGAGGCGCAGTCAGAGCATGCCGTCTCTCCCTCACGATGACAGGGAGAGGGAGGCACGGGCCCCTTCGCGGCCGAGTTGTCCGCCGGTGAAGGGCGTGCGGATGGCGGTCGTCGCGCCGCCGATCCGTCGCGGCGCCGCGCGCGCCTGCTCATCACGGTCTTGCGTCCGCGGCCGGGTTGATCGGGATCTCGATCCAACATAAGCCCCTTGGAACTAGCCAGATAAGACTTACGGAGTACGCTTGCTTCACCCGTCCTCCGTTACGCCGGACTTAACGCTGTGCGACCGCGAGCCGATCCACGTTCCCGCTGCGATCCAGCCCCACGGTCTTCTCCTCGTTCTCGATGCCGTGACGCTCGCCGTCGAGGGCGTTGCCGGCGATGTCGAGACGCGCCTCGCGCCTCAGTGGGCGGGGCAGTCGATCGAGCGGCTGATCGGGCAGCCGCTGGACCTCGGACGTCTCCGGGACCGCGAAGCCAGGGTGCTCCAACCCGTGATCGGCCAGCACGAGACGTTCGACGTGTCCGCGCACCGGTCGGGCGATCGCGTCCTGGTCGAGCTCGAACCGGCCGAGGCGCCCGGCGAGGGACCCCTGGCCATGCTGGCGATGCTGGAGGATTCGAGCCTGCGCTTCGAGCACGCGGTCGGTCTCGGCGATCTCTGCCAGGAAGCTGCCGACGCATACCGGCGCATCACGGGTTTCGACCGGGTCATGGTCTACCGGTTCCTCGAAGACGAGGCGGGGGTCGTCGTCGCGGAGTCGGACGCTGAGGGCGTCGCCTCCTTCATGAACCACCACTTCCCCGCGGGAGACGTGCCGCGCCAGGCGCGCGAGCTCTACATCCGCAATCGGATCCGCGTCATTCCCGATATCGGCTATGATCCTGCGCCCTTGCGTTCGCCGAGCCTCGATCTCCGCGATCTGGACCTCAGCGACGCCTCGCTGCGCAGCGTGTCCCCGATCCATCTCCAATATCTGCGCAACATGAAGGTCGCGGCCTCGGCCTCGATCTCGATCGTCCAGGACGGCATGCTCTGGGGACTGATCGCCTGCCACCATCGGACGCCCCGCGCGCTGTCGCTGCCCGTCCGCGTCGCATGCCGGGCGCTGGCCAGCGGCCTGTCGCGGCAGATCCGTGCCAAGGACGAGACCGTGCTCTACCGCGAGCGGATTCGCCTGAGGTCGAGCGAGGACGCGGTCTGCGCCAAGCTCGGTCCCGATTCCGGCCTATCCGATTTCTTCCGCGAGAGCTCGCGCGAGCTCATGTCGATGATGGGCGCCGATGGCTTTGCCGCCGTTCAGGGCAGCGAGATCGTCGCGCACGGGCGCTGTCCGGACGGGGAGGGCATCCGCCAGATCGCCGCCTTCGCCCGCCAGGGTGTCCTCCAGACGCCCGTCAGCACGGACCGCTTGCCCGAGATCATGCCCGGCGCCGCTCCCTACCGGTCTCTGGCGAGTGGTCTGCTCGCGGTCGCCATGTCGATGGAGGTTCCCACGATCCTCCTGTGGTTCCGCGCGGAAAAGCTGGAGGTCGTGAACTGGGCCGGCAATCCGCACAAGGATACGGCGGCCGACTCGGCCACGATCCTCACCCCGCGCTCGTCCTTCGCCGATTGGAGCGAGACCGTTCGCGGTCGCTCGCGTCCCTGGTCCCTCGCCGAGGTGGAGTCCGCGGGCCGTCTGGTCCGTCGGTTGCGCGAGGACGTCGCGACGATGCGGCTCCGGGCGCTGAATGAGGAACTCGCCGTCACCATCCGCGAGAACGAGGCATTGATTCGTCAGAAGGATTTTCTGCTGAAGGAGGTCAATCACCGGGTGCAGAACAGCCTCCAGCTCGTGACGACGTTCTTGCGCATGCAGGCGAAAGAGGCCGCGGGTGGGGAGGCGGTCTCGCATCTCGCCGAGGCGCAACGGCGCATCGGGGCCGTCTCCCTCGTCCATCGGCGCTTGTATAGCGATGCCAGCGTCGAGGTGATCGATCTCGGACGCTACCTCGAGGAGCTCGTCGACGAACTGGTGTCGTCCATGGGACCGGAGTGGAACGACGAGGTCCGCTTCGATCTCGTGCCGGTTCTGATCTCGGCGGATCGGGCCGTGCCGGTCGGTTTGATCCTGACCGAGCTCGTGATCAACGCCACCAAATACGCTTACGGCGGTGCGGCCGGGCCGCTCTCCGTGACGCTGGAACAGCATTTCAACCGTTTCCGTCTCGTGGTGTCCGACCGCGGAAACGGCAAGGAGGAAACGGTGAAGGGAACGGGCTTCGGCTCCCGCATGCTGGACGCGCTCGTCTCTCAGCTCGGCGGCTCGCTGGAAAACGTCGACAATCGTCCCGGCTTGCGCACCATCGTGTCCGCGCCGGTCGAAGCGCTGCGGTCGGGCGGTTCCTGACGCGTCAACCGGGGCGCTCGTCGGCGAGGCTGACGACCACCCTGGGGGAAGGCGATGCCCTTTCCACCGGGGAGGACGGGAGCCGGCGGGCCCGGACGTTGCACCGGAGACCCCGGGCCCGGGAACTCGCAAACCCCGAGCGCCGAGACGACGCGCGAATGCGGGCTCACGACACGACGGGAAGCCAGACCCACAAAGCCGCCAGCGTGGCGAGAAGGACGGGCGGCGTGAGGACCAGGCCGACCTTCATGTACTGACCCCAGGTGATGGTCTGCCCCTTGCCCGCCAGGACATGGAGCCACAGGAGCGTCGCGAGCGAGCCGATGGGCGTGAACTTCGGACCGAGATCGTTTCCGACGACGTTGGCGTAGACCATCAGCTCCTGCGTCAGCGGATCGAGCGCGGCACGGTCGATGGCGAGCGCGCCGACGAGGGTCGCGGGCATGTTGTTCATGACGGAGGCGAGCAGGGCGACGACGAAGCCCGTGCCGATCGTGGCGACGAACGTGCCCTGCTGGCCGAGCCAGACGAGCACCCCCGCGGCGATGTCCGTCAGTCCGGCGTTTCCGAGGCCATAGACCACGAGATACATGCCGATCGAGAAGAGGACGATCTGCCAGGGTGCCTCGCGCAGCACCTTGGCGAGCGGCACCACGGCGCCTTGCCCGCGGGAAAACCAGCGTCCCGCGATGGCCGTCAGCGCGAGGGCGGCGGCGCCCGTGACGAAGGCGATCGGCACGCCGAGCGGTCCCGTGACGAAATAGGCGAGGAGAAGCAGGCCGAGCAACGGAAAGGCCGCACGGAAGACCTGACGGTCGCGGATCGCATGGCTTGGCTTCTCCAGCGCCGCCGTCTCGTAGCGTTCGGGAATGTCCCGCCTGAAATAGACCCAGAGGACGCCCAGCGTCGCGGCGAGCGAGACGAGGTTCACCGGGACCATGACCGCGGCATAGCGGCCGAAGGACACGTCGAAGAAGTTCGCGGTGACGATGTTCACGAGGTTCGAGATGACGAACGGCAGGCTCGTCGTATCGGCGACGAAGCCGCAGGCGACGATGAAGGCGAGCGCTCCGGCCGGCGGGAACTTCAGCCGGAGCAATATCGCCAGCACGATCGGGGTGAGGAGCAGTGCAGCGCCGTCGTTGGCGAAGACGGCCGCGATCGCGGCGCCGAGCAGGATCACGAGCGGGAACAGCCGCTGTCCGTTGCCGCCGCCCCAACGTGCGACATGGAGGGCGGCCCAGGCGAAGAAGCCGGCCTCGTCGAGGATCAGCGAGATGACGATGAGCGCGACGAAGGTGAAGGTCGCGTCCCAGACGATGTCCCAGACGACGCCGACGTCGCTCCAGCCGACGACGCCGGCAGCCAGCGCGAGAGCCGCGCCGGCGAGAGCCGACCAGCCGATGCCGAGCCCCCGCGGCTGCCAGATGACGAGGACGAGGGTGGCGACGAAGATCGCGAAGGCGAGCATGAGATGTCCGCGGGCGGGAGGATCAGAGGGAGCGCTGGTTCACGCGCCGGGATAGCTCCTCGGCGCTTTCGACGCGTTCGGAATAGCGATCCGTCAGGTAGGCGGAACGTCCGCGCACGAGCCAGGTGAACTTCGCGAGTTCCTCGCAGACGTCCACGACGCGGCCGTAGAGGGCGGAGGGCTTCATGCGCCCGGCCTCGTCGAATTCGAGGAAGGCTTTCGGCACCGAGGACTGGTTGGGGATCGTCACCATGCGCATCCAGCGGCCGAGGATGCGCATCTGGTTGACCGCGTTGAAACTCTGCGAGCCGCCCGACACTTCCATGACCGCCAGCGTCTTGCCCTGCGTCGGCCGCTTGGCGCCGTCGCTGAGCGGGATCCAGTCGATCTGCGCCTTCATGATGCCGGTCATCGCGCCATGCCGTTCCGGGCTCACCCAGACCATGCCCTCCGACCATTCGGCGAGATCGCGCAGTTCCTGGACCTTCGGGTGGTCCGGTTCCGCACCGTCGGGCAGCGGCAGTCCTCGCGGATCGAAGGTGCGCACCTCGCAGCCCAGTGAGCGGAGCAGGCGTCCGGCCTCCTCGGACAGGAGACGGGAGAACGACCGCTCGCGGATCGAGCCGTAGAGAATGAGGATGCGCGGCGGATGCGTCGGATCGCCGGGTGCCGCCAACGCCCCGACATCGATCGGCCGAAGCTGATCGTGCGCGACGTTCGGCAGGTCGACGGAGACGAGGTCGATCACGACCCCGCGCCCGCCGACATCACCACTTCGCCATCCTCCTTGGTGAAGGCGGCGACCGGGTTCGCAAGAAGCGGGAGCACGGCTTCGGACGGCCGGCAGAGCGCAGCGCCCTTCTCCGTGACGACGATCGGACGCTCGATCAGGATCGGATGCGCCATCATCGCGTCCAGCAGTTCCTCGTCGGACAGCTTGGGATCGTCGAGGCCGAGTTCGGCATAGGGCGTGCCCTTCTTGCGCAGGAGATCACGCGGCTTCATTCCCATCATGTCGAGAAGCTCGATCAAGACCTCGCGGCTCGGCGGCGACGTCAGGTATACGATGATCTGAGGGTCCTCGCCGGACTGGCGGATCATCTCCAGCGTGTTGCGCGAGGTGCCGCAGGCGGGATTGTGATAGATCGTGACGGTCATCGGGTTCTCTCAGGCAACGTCGGATGGGCGGAACGAGGCGCCATCGAGCTGGCCGATCTCGCGAACCTTCACGGAAAGTCGCGAGCGCTCGAGGCTCTCGATGGGTAGGGCGGCAAACGCCGAGATGCGGTTCTTCAGGTAGCGAAAAGCGGTCGTGAAGGCCGCCCGGCTCCAGATCTCGCCGCGATTCTCGTGGCTCGGGTCCTCGATGCCCCAATGCGCGGTCATCGGCTGTCCCGGCCAGACGGGGCATGCCTCGCCCGCCGCCTGATCGCAGACGGTGAAGACGAAGTCCATGACGGGCGCATCGGGCGTCGCGAACTCCTCCCACGGCTTCGAGCGCAAGTCCTCGGTCGGGTAGCCGAACTCCCGAAGGACGCTCAGTGCCATCGGGTTGACCGCGCCCTTTGGACGGCTGCCGGCGGAAAAGGCGTTGAACCGTCCCGCGCCGTCCTTGCGCAGGATGCTCTCGGCCAGGATCGAACGCGCGGAATTGCCCGTGCACAGGAACAGGACGTTGAAGGGGCCGCCACTCATCCGCAGGTCTCCGGGGCGCAGGAAGCAACAAGGATCGCGAGGTTCCCGCAAATGTCCGGATTGCCGGAGCAGCAGTCCTCGGTGAGAAAGGCGAGAAGCTGGCGCATGTCGTCGTAGCTCGCCGCGTAACGCACGTAGCGGCCGTCGCGCCACGACGTCAGGAGCTTGGACCGCTCCAGCGTCGCGAGGTGAAAGCTCATGCGCGTCGGCGGGATCGCAAGCGTCTCCGCGATCTCGCCGGACGGCATGCCCTCCGGACCTGCGCGAACGAGCATGCGAAAGGCTGCCAGACGATCGGCATGGGCGAGTGCGGAAAGGGCGGATACGGCGGAATCATCGTTCACGTCCGCAACCTTGCAAATATCGTTGCAGATGCAAGCGATTGCTCAACGCAGCTCAGGTCAACTCGGGTCGGCGCGTTCAAAGATGGTGGCTTCGCCAGACCGCAACGCTGGCGACGGGTGGAGTCGATCGGAACCGGTCGCCACTTCAGCGCCGCCGTCGACGGCTTCGTCTTGCCACCGAACGCTCCGACCGCCAGCCGATTCATCCGCGCCTCGGACCGGCCGAGGCGCAGGACCTCATCTCCCGCGGGTCCGCGTCGTCAGCATGAACCCATCCTCGATCGGTTCGAGTTCGACGGAGATCTCCGCGATCCGGGACAGATCGTCGATATGCGTGCCCCCGCAGGGAATCGAGATCTCGATCCCGTCGAGCGTCGTCGACCATATCCGTCGCCCGTCCAGCCGGCCTTCGGGCGGCGAGACCCGAGCCGGTGTCGACGCACCCAGCCAGGTGCCGCGAAGATGCGAGTTCATCGCGTCCTCCACATCCGGAAGTGCCGAGAGGAAGGCTTCTCGATCGAACCCCTTCTTCCTGAGGGATTTCCCGATCCTGTACGTGTCGACAGACCGTTCTGTGTCGATGGACGATCGGGTCACCGCCGCCTTGTCGAGGTTCGCGAAGCCGAGGCCATCGCGTTCGGGTTTGTCCTTCGTCCAGAAACGGTCGGCACAGCGGTTCAGCGTCAAAGCCGCCACGTGCACACCCGTGTGTTGCAGCGACAGATCGGCTCGTCGATCCGTCGCGACGTCCAGCCGCGCTCTTTGACCGACGACGTTGCCCATGTCGACCTCGCTTCGCACGACGTGCAGCACGACCGCTTGGAGGGAGGCACCCGAGCGGGAGGCCGCTATCGCTTCGGCATCGGTCAATAGGATCCCCCGGTCCGGGTCGACCAGCCCCGTCAGGCAGTCGACGATTGCATGCGGCTCTCCGCCTGGAAACGTCAGCGTCCCGTGATCGCCTGGCTGATCCGGCCAGGAGAGGCTTTCGGGATGAAACGGCGATCTGTCGACCAGCACGAGCCAGCCTCCGTCCCGTGGAGTCGCGAAGGTGACCGTCGCCTCCTCGCAGAGGCTGCCTCCGGCAAAGGTCACGACAGTGCCTTCGCGAACGTTCGTTTCCAGTTCCAAGGTCTCACCCTTCTGTCGCATTGCATGAGTTGCAAAAATCGTTCGTCGAAGCACAATTCGTCGGCCGCTCCTGATCCGGCGCGGCCGCATCGCGATGTCGACCATGGCTTTCGCCTGCCTCCGGACGGCACGCGAGGAGCGGCAACGGACCGCGTCGCTCAACGGACATCGGCCTTAGAGCACGGCGCGTCGCGGCGGCCAGAGCCGAGGCGCCTTTTGGCCTTCGATCGCCCTAGAGGGTGCCGGGATCCTCGTGCGGTACGGCGATCAAGGCTATGACGTCGTCCCGCCGCACGAGGCCTTGTCCGTGGGTGCAGAGCAGGATGCCGTCCAGAGGAGCGCGGAGAGCCTGGGGAACGCGGTCGAACCGATCAACGAAGTGAAGTCGACCGATCACCGTTCCGGCCGTGACCGAACTGCCGATCTCGACGAGCGGCTCGTAGGTGCCGAGGTCGTCGGCATGAAGGTACGCCGCCGGTCCGGGGACCACCAGTCGACGCCCGACCCGTGCCGGCGGAATGTCGGGTGAAGCGAGGTGGCCGAGATGCGCGAGCAGCCGGAGAAGCCCGTCCCGTGTCAGTTCCATCGTGCCGGGGCTGATCGCGGCGCCGCCCCCCAGCTCGCTGGACAGCATGAGCTTGCCCGACCGTTCGACGACGTCGTCGATCATCTGCCCGGCATGCGGCTCTTGGATCACGACGGTGAACGGCGCGCCGAAGGCGTCGGCCGCGGCGAGACATCGACGTGTCAGGTCCGCGTCGTCCTGCTCGTGCACGAGCGTGCAAGGGGCGAAGCGGAGAGAACGACCGCCGGAGTGGATGTCATAGACGGCGTCCGCCCGGGGAATGAGGTCCGACACCACGAGCGCGGCGAGCCGCTGCGTCAGCGATCCCCTGGGATCGCCGGGGAACTCGCGGTTGAGGTTCCGGCCGTCGACTGGGGACAGACGCGCGCCCGCGGTGACCGCCGGCAGGTTCAAGGCCGGAACGATGATGATCGATCCCGTGACCACGGCCGGATCGAGGGAGTGGGCGAGCGCCGATAGCGCCGTGATGCCTTCGTACTCGTCGCCGTGGCTGCCGCCGAGCAGAAGCGTGCACGGCCCCTCCGCGTTGCGGAACAGGTAGATCGGAACGCGCAGGTCCTGCCACGCGCTGGTGTTCGTGGAACTCGGCAGATGGATGTAGCCGGCCTGTCGCCCGTCGCGACCCCAGTCGATGTCGATCGCGCTCATGTCGTCCCTCTCACGCCTCGTTCCAGATGAGGGGCATGATGCGTTCGGCGGCGAAGTTGCTTCCGCACAGGACGACGACGCTGCGCTGTCCCGCGAGACGGTGGGCGACCTGGCGGTAGCCGGCCATCGCGAGGGCCGCTGCGCCTTCGACGATCTGGCGCTCGTTCACGGCCAGCGAGGCAATCTCTGCGACGATGGCGTCCTCCTCGCAGACCACCACCTCGTCGATGGTCGCCATCGCAAGCGGCAAGGTGATGCTGTCCTCGTCGAGGCCGCCGGCAACGCCGTCGGCGATCGTGTCGAAATGATCCGTCTCGACGATCCGGCCCGCCTGCATCGACGCGGCCAGCGTCATGGATGCCGCGGCGCTGACGCCGATGACGCGGGTCCAGGGGCTGAACGCCTTCAGCACGGAACCGATGCCCCCGATCAGTCCGCCGCCGCCCATCGAAACGAACACGTTGTCGATCCGCTCCGCCTGTTCGAGGATCTCCAGTGCGATGGTGCCCTGTCCGGCGATGATGTCCCGGTCGTTGTAGGGCGAGACGTAGACGAGGCCTCTGTCGCGGGCCAGTTCCTGTGCGTGCCGCTCCGCTTCTCCGGCTTCGTCGCCATGCAGGACGACGTCGACGGCGAACGATCGGATCTTGGCGAGCTTGCCGGGAGAAACCGATCGCGGCAGCACGACGGTCAGCCGTTGGCCGACCGAGGCCGCCGCTTGCGCGGCGCCGATGCCATGGTTGCCCGACGAGGCGGTGATGAGCGCCTGGTCGCGATCCACGGCCGTCATCTTCGCGGCGGCTCCGCGGATTTTGAAGGATCCGGTGATCTGGAAGTTCTCGGCCTTGAACGCGAGATCCTCACCGCCCCTCACCCGTGAGGGCAGAAGGGGTGTCTGGTAGATGAAGGGTCGGATCCGGGACCGGGCTTGGACCGCGTCGGCGGCCGTGGCGGTGACGATCGGGTTCATGTCGTAGCTCATGCGTTGGACTGGAAGGGGTTCGGCTCTCAAGGAGACGACAGCGATGGATCGCGCGTCTGTGTGGCCGACGGGCTCGAAAGCCGCTTCGAACCTCGCAGGTGCGCGAACGCCACTGTCGAAGCCGCGGCGACCATGAGGCCGGTGACGATCGTCAACGTGGAGGACAGCGACAGCGCGGTCAGGATCGCACTGGCGCAGATGACGCCGACCGCGTTTGCGGTCCGCAGGAGTGCGAAGACCTCCGCCCTGCGTCCGGCCGGTGCAAGGCCGTCGAGCACGAGCGAGTAGTGGGTCCCCAGGGGGGCGAGGACGAAGCCGATCAGGATCGCCCCGGCGACGGTCGACGCGACGGACAGTCCCAAGGCCGCAAGGCCCGATCCGAGGGCCATGACGGACAGATAGCCCACGACCGTTCCTCGCGCGGCCATGCGGTTGCGGACGCTGACCCAGACGCCGCCGGTCACCGAGGCGAGGCACAGCGGAACCGTGAAGAGGATGGCGAGCGTCGGCTCGTAGCCGTAATCCAATGCCAGCGCGACAGCGCCGATCTCGATGGCGGCGACGACGGCGCCGCCTGCGGTCGCGCAGGCCAGCCAAAGCAGAATGGAAGGGCTCAGAACCGATGTGTCGGAGCGCCCGACCTCTTCGGCAGGGACGGCATCGACATGCGGAACGCAAAACGCCGGAGCCGCACCGAGCGCCGCGATGACGAGGATCCCGAGCAAGGGCGAGATCGCGCCCAATCCGGACGCCGCCACCGGAGCCAGCACGAACGTCGTTTCGTTGAGCGTGGCCGAGATGCCCAACGCACGGGGCAAACCCGAGGCGGGTACGAGGTGGTTGAGGACCGAGCGCAGACAGCCGTGAGCGGCGCCATTGACCGATCCGGCGACCGTGGCGCAGGCGATCAGCCAGGCAAACGACGCTCCGCAAGCCGCCAGCAGGACGATGGACATCAGGGCGAGGGTGCGCAGGACCACCAACCATCGGAGAAGGCGCGCCGGAGGAAGGCGGTTTCCCATTCGCGTGATCGGGATGGCGCCCGCAACCTGGGAGAGCGTCATGGCGAGGATCATTGCAGCGCCGCCCCTCGTGTCGCCCGTGACGCTCAAGGCGAGAAGGGAGAACGCGACCGGTCCCGCCGCCTGCGGCACGCTCAAGGACGCGGCCGATACGAACCAGCGATACAAAGGCCACCGGGCGGCAGTCCCCTCGCGGGCGCTGACGGCTGCGGCGCCCAAGAGGGGATGGCCGATCATCGTGGATCCATCCCGTGGGCAGCTTCGGACCGCACAAGCGAATCGATCACGAGACCACGTTCCTCACGAAGCGGACGGGAACCGACCCCGTGTTCGCGTAGGAATAGGTCTGAGCCGTGGCGTAGACCGCATAGGAGCCGGCCGGATGCTGCTGGACGCCATCGACGAGTCGCAGGTCGAGCACGCCCTCGGTCACGAAGACCATCTCGTGCCATCCCTGCGGATCGGGCTCGGCGTCGTATCGGTCTCCGGGGCCGAGCGACCAGAGCCACATCTGCGTTTCGGTCGTCGCCGGGGCGGAACACAGCAGCACCGCGGCGCTCTCCGAAGCTTTGCCCCGCCACGTGACCTCGTTGATATCGGCCCGCGACTCCCGTGCGGGATCGCGGACGAGATCGACGAAGCCAACGCCCATCGCGGCGGCCAACTTGTCCAAGCTCGAAAGGCTGATGTTCGCTTCTCCGCCCTCGACCGACACGATCATGCGCCGGCTGATGCCGGACGCCTTGGCCAGCGCCGTCTGGCTCAGACCCGCCGCCTGGCGGAGCCGGCGCAGGTTGTCGGAAACGTGGCTTAACACGTCGCCTCCCTCTTGACTGCGCAATATAGTGCTCATAGGGTTCCTCTAGCTCAGACGCATCTGCACTTCAACAGTTTTTCTCTCAAGCCAATAAGAAGTTGATGTCGGGGAGTCTGCCTGAGAGCCAATGATGAAGCGAGTTGAAAGATGAAGATCCAGGCTCCCATGGTATTCGACGACGGTTCCATTGAGGAGATGCTTGGAAAGATCGACATGCGCTCCGCGCTGGAGCGCATGTTTCGTGCCCTTGCTGACGGATCTGCGACGCAGCCTGCCCAGACGCTCAGCCTTTTCCCCGACAATGCGGGCGACTTCATCACGTATCTCGGGGTGCTGGCCAGCGAGAAGGTGTTCGGCGCCAAGCTGTCCCCCTACATCCCCGGCGACGGCGCAGCCCTGGTGACCGCCTGGACCCTCCTGATGTCGATGGAGACGGGAGCGCCGCTGCTCCTCTGCGACTCGAAGCGCTTGACGACGGAACGCACGGCCGCGACGAGCGCGCTTGCCGTCGACCTTCTCGCACGCGAGGACGCCACGATCCTGACGGTCGTCGGCACCGGGGCCGTCGGTCTGGCGCATCTTCGCCATGTCGAAAGCCTGCGGTCCTGGCGAGAGGTGCGCCTGTGTTCACCGTCGGCAAGGTCGAAGGTCGGCCTTCCCGACACGCTCGCGAACGGCACGTCCGTCGTCACGTTCACGGACGCCGACGAAGCCGCGCTCGGTGCCGACGTGGTCATGCTCTGCACCTCGTCAGGAAGCCCCGTGATCGACGTCGCCCGGCTGCAAGGCGACGCTCTCGTCACCTCCGTCAGCACCAACGTCGCGAACGCTCACGAGGTGGACCCGGCGGCCCTGTCCGGCCTCGACGTGTATTGCGACTATCGCGCCACCACGCCCGCATCGGCCGGAGAGATGAAGCTGGCGTCGGCCGCTGGAACCTGGACCTCCGATCGCTTGCTCGGCGACCTGCCCGAACTCCTCTCCGGAAGAGCGACGCTGCCCAGCCGGACCCGCCCCGCCTTCTTCCGCTCGATCGGCCTCGGTCTCGAGGACATCGCGGCCGCGGTCGCCGTGCTCGCGGCCGCCCGCGCCTGATCCCCATCCCATCCATCGAAGGAGAAGCCCCATGAAGATCCGCGACTTTGGCGTCGAGATCTGGATGAACCGCTATGAGACGCAGTGCGAGTGGAACCTCGCCGAGACCTGCGTCGAGTCGCTGACGGTCGAAGAGCTGCTCGAGATGGCGGGCAAGGCCGACACCATCCTTGGCGAGCTCCTGCCGATGAAGCTGACCTATGGGGCGATCGAGGGAAGCGACAGGCTTCGCCGACTGGTTGCGGGGCTCTACGAGAAGCAGGAGCCGGGCAACGTCACCATCACCCATGGCGCGATCGGTGCGAACGCCCTTGTCCACGAGACCCTGGTGGAGCCGGGCGACCGCGTGATCTCGGTGCTTCCAACCTATCAGCAGCACTACTCCATTCCGGAGAGCTACGGCGCCGACGTCCAGATCCTGAAGCTGCGGGAGGAGAACGGCTTCCTCCCCGACCTCGAGGAACTGCGCCGGCTGGCGACGCCGGGCACGAAGCTCATCGCGATCAACAATCCGAACAACCCGACCGGATCGCTGATGGACCGGGCCTTCCTGGAACGGATCGTCGATATCGCTCGCGCTTCGGGCGCCTGGGTGCTCTGCGACGAGGTCTATCGCGGCATCGACCAGGACGGCGATGGTTCGACGGCGTCCCTGGCCGACCTTTACGAGCGGGGCATCAGCACCGGAAGCATGTCGAAGGCCTATTCGCTGGCCGGCCTCCGGCTCGGCTGGATCGTGGCGCCGAAGGAACTGATCCACGCCGTTTCGGTCCATCGCGACTACAACACGATCAGCGTGGGCATGCTGGACGACCACTTCGCGGCGATCGCGCTGGAGAACCGGGACAAGATCCTCGCCCGCAACAAGATTATCACCAGGACCAACCTCGCCATCCTGTCCGACTGGGTCGATGCCGAGCCGCTGATCGTCTGGACGAAGCCGAGGTCCGGCACGACGGCGCTCCTGAAATACGATCTGCCGATGTCGTCGGAAGCGTTCTGCGTGAAGCTTCTGGAGGAGACCGGGGTGATGCTGACGCCGGGAAGCGCGATGGACATGGAAGGGTACCTGCGGATCGGCTACGCGAACAGCGAGCACGTGCTGCGCGAAGGCTTGTCCCGCATGTCACGATTCCTGCGCGAGCGCCGCGCCGCAGCCGCCTGATCCCGCCTGTCCGTGCCGGTGGCGCGCCAGCGCCGCACGCCCTGAACGATCCAATCCCAACAAGGAATTGCACCATGAAACTGCTTTTGACCGCACTGACGCTCGCCCTGATGGCGGGAACCGCCGGGGCACAGGAACTGCGCATCGGCAGCAGCGCCGACTATCCGCCATGGGAGTCCGTCGATGCGTCCGGGGCGATCGTGGGCTTCGACAAGGACGTGGGCGACGAGATCTGCAAGCGGATCGCGGCGACCTGTTCCTGGCAGAATCAGGCCTTCGACGGCTTGCTCCCCGGCTTGCAGGTCGGCAAGTTCGATCTCGTCATCTCCGGCATCTCGATCAACGAGGAGCGCGCCCAGAAAGTGGATCTGTCGGTCGCTTACGCCGACGCTCCGAACACGGTCGTCGTGCCGGCGGGAAGCGAGGCGGCTTCCGCGAAGACGGCGGCGGACCTGACGGAAAAGCTGGCCAGCGCTGCGATCGGGGTCCAGACGGGGTCCACGCACGAGCAGGTGATCCGCGCGCATTTCCCCGGTGCGGACGTCCGTGTCTACGACCGTCCCGATCAGATCGCCGACGACCTGACCGCAGGTCGCATCGAAGCCGGCCTCATGGAGCGCTCCGCCTGGGATCCCCTGGTCAAGGCGCGCGGGGTCGACAAGCTCGTCTATGCAGGTCCGCTCCTGACGAGCGCCGATTTTCCCGAGTTCGGGAAGGGACAGGGCGTCGCCCTGGGCAAAGGTAAGACCGAACTGAAGGGGAAGGTCGACGGCGCCGTATCCGCGATGCTGGCGGACGGCACCATCAAGACGATCTCCGAAAAGTGGTTCGGATACGACATCTCCAAGAAATGATGGCGGGGGGCGGCACCAGCCGCCCCATCCATCGAGGACAAGTCCATGGCGCCTCACGCCCAATTCATTTCGCACGCCCGCCGGGATCTTGCCGATCTCGTCGCCATTCCCTCCGTCAGCGCCCGGGGCGAGGGCCTGGAAGCGTGCGCGGCGAAGGTCGAGGCGCTCCTTCGAGATGCCGGGTTCGCGACCGACATCCAGCCGGGCGATGTCGCGCCGTTCGTCGTCGGTGAAACGGGGCAGGGGCCTTTCACCCTCGTGATCTACAATCATTACGACGTCCAGCCGGAGGACCCAGCCGGGCTCTGGACGGCGCCTCCGTTCGAGCTGACCGAGCGAGACGGCAAGCTCTTCGGGCGCGGGGCTGCCGACGACAAGGGCGAATTCATGAGCCGCCTCGCCGGCTGGCGCGCGTTCCGTGCCGCCGATCCAGGGCCCTTGCCGTTCCGCTTGATCTGGATCGTCGACGGCGAGGAGGAAATCGGCAGCCCGACGCTCGCAAGGTTCCTCGCCTCTCGCTTTCCCGGAACCAAGGCCGACCTCTGCTGGTGGGAATACGGCGAGATCGATGCGGGCGGCCGTCCGATCGTCCTCATGGGTTTCAAGGGCTGCCTCGCGATCGAGTTGGAATGCAGGACCGCACGCGCCGACCTGCATTCGAGTCTCGGCGCGATCTTCGACAATCCCCTCTGGCGCATCGCCTCGGCCGTTGCCTCCATGCGCGACGCTTCGGGACGCGTTCTCATCGAGGGCTTCCATGACGGTGTCGAAGAGCCAGACCCACGCACTCGTGCGCTTGCGGGCAGCCCGCCCTTCTCCCTCGAGAGCATCATGGACGCGACGGGCGCCGAAAAGCTTCTGGACGGGGTGACCTGCGAGACCTTCTACGAGCGCCTCAATCTTGCCCCGTGCCTGAACGTCAACGGCATCCACGGTGGATACGACGGCGAGGGCGCCAAGACCGTCCTTCCCGGCGCCGCCACTGCAAAGCTCGACTTCCGGCTCGTCCCGGGGCAGGAGCCCAAGGACGTGGCGAAGCTCGTCAGACGCCACCTCGATTCGACCGGCTTTCCCGACGTTCTCATGACCGTGCTCGACGACGAGATGCTCGGCGTGCGCAGCAACCCCTCGCACTGGGCGGTCGAACTGGGCTCGGAACTGCTGGGCAAGTGGTTCGGACAAGCGCCCGTTCTCCAGCCGAGCTCACCGGCCTCCGGTCCGGCCTACGCGTTCGTCAAGGACATGGGCGCCACCCTGTTCGGAGCCGGCATCACCCATCATGGCGCCATGCTGCATGCGCCCGACGAGAACATATGGATCGAGCAGTTCGAGAGGATGGTCGGTTTCTCGGCAGACTTCTTCGAGGCGCTGGCCGACCGCTGCCGATCGCCCGGAGAGCCTCGTTCTCCGATCGCCGAGATCGCTTCATGATCGACGCGGTGTTGCAGTACGGGCCGCAGCTGTTGCAGGGGCTGGGGGTGACCTTGGTCGTGGCTCTCGGCAGCTTCGTCCTCGGGTTCCTCGTCGCCGTGGTGCTGGCGCCGGCGGCGGTCTACGGCCGCCCGGCGGTGCAGAAGGTCATCGCGGGATATGTCGGGCTGATCCGCGGCCTGCCCGAGCTTCTCGTCATCTTCCTCGTCTTCTACGGAGGCACGGTGTTCCTGACATGGCTGGTCGGGAATTATGTCGAGGTGAACGCGCTCACCGCCGGCATCGTCGCCCTTTCGGCGGTCTCCTCCGCCTACCTGACGGAGATCCTGCGCGGTGCGTTGCTCAGCGTGTCGGAGGGCCAGTGGGAGGCGGCTCTCGCGCTCGGTCTGCGCAGGTGGCGGGCGTTTCGTCTGGTGGTCCTGCCCCAGATGATGGCGCGCGCTCTGCCGGGCCTCGGGAACCAGTGGCTCGTGATCCTGAAGGAGAGCGCGCTCGTCTCCGTCGTCGGCCTCGAAGAGCTGATGCGCAAATCGGTCGTCGCGGCGGGCGCCACCCACCAGCCGCTCGCCTTCTATCTGACCGCCGCCGCCCTCTACGTCGCGGTCACGGGCGTCTCGACGCTGCTGATCAACGCGTACCGCCTGCGCCTCACTCCCCCAACGCGGTGACGCCATGTCCATCGAGCTCTTCCTCCCGGCTCTCCTCGCGATCAAGAGCGGCTTCCTTCTCACGCTGGCGATCACCCTGGCGAGCTTCGTGCTGGGTCAGGTGGTGGCGTTGCCCCTCGCGCTGGCGCTCGTGTCCGGAAAGCGCTGGATCCGACATCCCGCGGCGACCTACACGTTTCTCGTCCGTGGCAGCCCTCTGCTCGTCCAGCTCTTCCTCGTCTATTACGGGCTCGGCCAGTTGGAGGCCGTGCGGGATAGCTTTCTGTGGCCCGTCCTTCGAAGCGCCGTCTCCTGCGCGATCCTGACGATCGGGCTGAACTCGGCGGCCTACATGGCCGAACTCCTGGCCGGGGCGATCCGCCAGCTGCCCCAGGGCCAGACGGAGGCCGGACAGGCCCTCGGCCTGCGCAGGTCGGCCATGCTGCTCCGGATCGTCCTGCCCCAGGTCTACCGCGCCGTCTTGCCAGGTATCGGCAACGAGCTCATTCTCGTCATGAAGGGCTCGACGCTCGCCAGTGCCGTGACGGTCCTGGAGATGACGGCCGCCGCTAAGACCTTCGTCACCCGCACCTACGCGCCCTTCGAGACCTTCCTGGTTGCGGGCGCCGCATACCTCTTGCTGGGCGCTCTGTTCGGCCGCGTCTTCCGCTCCATCGAGGCGCGCGTCGCGATACCCGGCCGCTGACAACGGCAATGTCGACCTCCTCCTACCGGATCACCGTCCATGCATTGCAAGCTGATCGGCATACCCCTCCAAAACGGGGCGTCCCAAAAGGGGTGCGAGATGGGGCCGAGCGCCCTCAGGGTCGCGGGCCTGGCGGAAGCCCTGCGCGACCTCGGGCACGAGGTGACCGACCTCGGCAACATCGCACCGCCCGAGCCTCTGGAACTGTCGCACCCGAACGGCATCCTCCGGCATCTCGGCGAGGTGTCCGAATGGACGCGCGTCGTCTGCGAGGCGGCGCACCGGGAGTCCGCGGACGGTATGCCGATCTTTCTCGGTGGCGACCACGCGATCGCCGCCGGCACCGTGACGGGCATCGCGCGGCGGGCGGCCGACTTGGGCCGACCGTTGTTCGTCCTCTGGCTCGACGCCCATTCCGACTTCCACACGCTGGAGACCACGCAGAGCGGGAACCTGCATGGCACGCCGGTCGCCTACTTCACCGGACGGTCCGGCTTCCGGCCCCATTTTCCGGAGTTGACGGTTCCGGTTGATCCCGCGAACGTCTGCATGATCGGCATCCGGAGCGTGGATGCGGCGGAGCGAGCGGCGCTGCGGGAGACGGCGATCGTCGTCCACGACATGCGCAAGGTCGACGAGCATGGGATCAAGTCCTTGTTGCAGGACTTCCTCGACAGGGTCGAGGCCGCCGGCGGCCTGTTGCATGTCAGTTTCGACGTCGACTTCCTCGACCCGGCGATCGGGCCTGCCGTGGGCACGACCGTCCCCGGGGGCGCCACCTTCCGCGAGGCACATCTGGTGATGGAGTTGCTCCACGACAGCGGACTCGTGACCAGCCTCGACCTCGTGGAGCTGAATCCCTTTCTGGACGAACGCGGCCGCACCGCGACGATGCTCGTGGACCTCACCGCGAGCCTGATGGGCCGCACGGTCCTCGACCGTCCCACAAGGAGCTACACATGACCCCGACGCCCAACCTCAACATCGTTCCCTTCGTCAGTGTCGAGAACATGATGGACCTCGTGCTTGCCGTGGGTGTCGAGACCTTCCTGGTCGAACTTGCGGCCTATGTCGAAGAGGACTTCCGGCGCTGGGAGTCTTTCGACAAGACGGCCCGCATCGCATCGCATTCACCGGACGGGGTCATCGAGCTGATGCCGACGAGCGACGGGAAGCTCTATGGATTCAAGTACGTCAACGGGCACCCGAAGAACACGAGGACCGGCCGCCAGACGGTGACGGCGTTCGGTGTTCTGGCGGACGTCGACAGCGGCTATCCGTTGCTGTTCTCGGAGATGACGATCCTGACGGCACTGAGAACCGCGGCCACCTCGGCCGTGGCGGCCAAGTATCTCGCGCCGAAGGGAGCACGGACCATGGCGCTCATCGGCAACGGCGCCCAGAGCGAGTTTCAGGCGATCGCCTTCAAGGCGCTCCTCGGGATCGACCGCCTGCGGCTCTACGACATCGACCGGCAGGCGACCGAACGGTGCCGCCGCAACCTTGAAGGCATGGGGTTCTCGGTCCTGTCCTGTTCGTCGCCGGAGGAGGCGGTCGAGGGCGCGGACATCGTGACCACGGCGACGGCCGACAAGCAGAACGCCACGATCCTGACCGACAACATGATCGGCTCGAGCGTTCATATCAACGCGGTGGGTGGCGACTGCCCGGGCAAGACAGAACTGCACCGGGACATCCTGCTGCGCTCCGACATCTTCGTCGAGTATCCGCCCCAGACACGCATCGAGGGAGAGATCCAGCAGCTCGACGCGGACCATCCCATCACGGAGCTCTGGCAGGTCGTGACGGGAGCCGCCACCGGACGGAGTTCAGCGGCTCAGGTGACCCTGTTCGACAGCGTCGGCTTCGCGACGGAGGATTTCTCGGCCCTTCGCTATGTCCGCGATCAGCTCGTCGGGTCGGACCGTTTCCAGTCGCTGGATCTCGTTGCCGATCCCGACGAGCCCCGCGACCTCTTCGGCATGCTCTTGCGCCGCGCGAGGCTGACGGCGACAGCCTGAAGGCCGGAGGACCCGGCAGCCGGCACGCACTCGTCGTCCGACACCCGTTCCGCCAGACGGACAGTCGCCCTGCATTGCGGGTGGTGGAACCCGGACATTGTTCGAACGGGACCCTTGATGAAGTGAGAAACCGCCTCGGGATCGTCGAACGGCAAAGACGTGGCGTTTCCCGTCCCGGCCTTCGACGGGCAGGTCGGAGCGTCTCGACGATCCTGACCATCCTGGCCGAGCACAAGCGCGGGGGCAGCGACACGCCCGCCAAGATACCGTCGTTTGCCGTCCCGGTCGCGTCGGGGTCGTCATCCTCTCCAGCGTTTCCTTCATCTCCCGAAGTGTTGATTTCCACTGAGAGCTGACCCAGGATTTCCATCAAGAACTGACCCGGCTTTGACGATGTTGGGCTGGTCAGGCCTTGGTCAAGTTCCGAGTTTTCTCC
>NZ_LMQT01000011.1 GCF_001424685.1 Aureimonas sp. Leaf454 | reverse complement strand
GCGCCCGCCGACAGGCCGGCGGCGATGGCCGCTGGCGTCGAGATCACGAGCGCGCAGGGGCAGCCGATCAGCAGGATCGCGAGACCCTTGTAGATCCATTCGTCCCAGGCACCGCCGAAGGCAAGCGGCGGGACGACGGCTACGAGCGCACCGACCGCGAGGACGGCGGGGGTGTAGACCTTGGAGAAGCGGTCGATGAAGCGCTCGGTCGGCGACTTCGACTCCTGGGCTTCCTCCACGAGGCGGACGACGCGCGCGATCGTGTTATCCGACGCGGCGGCCGTGACCGTCACGCGCAGGACCGAACCGCCGTTGACCGTGCCGGCGAAGACGGGATCGCCCACGGCCTTGCGCTTCGGGACGCTCTCGCCCGTGACCGGCGCCTCGTCGACCTCGCCGGATCCCTCGACGACCGAGCCGTCGGCGGGAATGCGGTCGCCGGGACGCACGAGGATGGTGGAGCCGACGGCAAGGCTCTCGGCGGGCACCTCCGTCGTCTGGCCATCTCTCTCGACAAGCGCGGTCTTCGGCACGAGGGCCGAGAGGCCCTGGATGCTGGCCCGGGCCCGGCCCGCGGCGACGCCCTCCAGCATCTCTCCGACGAGGAACAGGAGAACGACCGTCGCGGCCTCCTCCTCGGCGCCGATGAAGACGGCGCCGATGGCGGCGATCGACATCAGCGTCTCGATCGAGAAGGGCGTGCCGAAGCGGGCAGCCGTGATCGCGCGCCAGGCGACGGGGACGAGGCCGACTGCGAGTGCCGCGAGGAAGGCCGGGCGTTCGAGCGAGGGCACGAGGTGGCCGAGGACGTAGGCGGCGACGAGGGCGACGCCGCAGGCCGCCGTCAGCCGTGCCTTGCGCGTCCGCCACCAGGGCAACCCCGCCTCGCTCGGGTCGTCGTGCGTGTGGCCTGCATGGTCGTGGCCGTCGGCCTCATGGCTGTCTGGTACCCGATCCACGGCTGGCTCGGCCCCGTACCCAAGGTTCCGCACCTGCTTCACCACGGCGGTGCCGTCGAAGCCCTCGGCATGGCTAACCCTCACCGTTCCGGCGGACACGGAGACGGCGACGTCCTCGACACCCGGGAGCCGACGGATGGCGGTGTCGACCTTGTTCGCACAGGCCGCGCAGTCCATCCCGGTGACCCGGTAGCGGCTTTCGTTCGTCACGGCGCTCATGGCGCTCTCCTTGCGTCTATCTCAACGCAGGCTTACGTCCTCTAGCGGCTAGAGGAGCAAGCGGAAAATGACGAAGGGCGTTCCGATCGGCGAGGCGTCGCGCGCGAGCGGCATCAAGGTGCCGACAATCCGGTACTACGAGCAGATCGGCCTGCTGCCCTCACCGCCGCGGACGGAGGGCAACCGCCGTCTGTACGATGCCGCGGATCTGCGTCGGCTCCGCTTCATCCGGCATGCCCGCGAGCTCGGCTTCGAGATCGACCCGATCCGCGAGCTTCTCGCGCTGGCCGGGGAGCCGGACCGTCCTTGCGAGAGTGCGGACCGGATCGCGACGGCCCATCTCGCCGACATCGACCACAAGATCGCCCGGTTGACGGCGCTGCGGGCGGAGGTCGCGCGGATGGCGGACTGTACGAACCACTCCGTCGCCGATTGCCGGGTGATCGAGGTGCTCGGCGACCACGGCGAGTGCCTGCACGAGACGCACTGAGGCTTCCGCCTCACTTCCGCCCGATCGAAGCCCCTCATGGCGATCGCGCGCAGCGACACCTCCAGCCCGCTGGAGGTCACGTCCGCGTCAGCCCTGCCGTCGATGATCGACCGATGTCGACCGTCCAGCGCTTCCGGAACGAGATGCACCCAGAACATCGAACACGTGCCGGGCTTGGCGCTTCACGGACAGTCGCCCTTGCGGCCGCGTTCATGGCGTTGCTGGCTGCGGGCGGATGCGTGTCGATGACGGAGACGGCTTACAAGGACCTCGTCCCGGCATACGCCGACGCAAAGGTCCGCCCTGCCGGATCGATCCTCGTTCGCATCTTCAAGGAGGAAAGCGAACTCGAGGTCTGGAAGCTCGGCGCCGACGGACGCTATGCGCTCCAGAAGACCCATCCGCTCTGCCGATGGTCGGGCAAGCTCGGACCCAAGAAGACGAACGGCGACCGTCAGGCGCCCGAGGGCTTTTATCGCGTCGCCCGGTCGCAGATGAACCCGAACTCGAAGTACCACCGCTCCTTTAACCTCGGCTACCCGAACCCGCTGGAAAAGTCCCTCGGCTATTCGGGCGACTCGCTGATGGTGCATGGCGCCTGCTCCTCGTCCGGCTGCTTCGCCATGACCGACGAGGGCGTCGGCGAGGTCTATGCCGAGGCCGAGAAGGCCTTCGCGCTCGGCCAAGGCGACTTCCAGGTCCAGTCCTTCCCGTTCCGGATGACGGCCGCGCAGATGGCGCGTCACCGGTCGGACCCGAACATCGCTTTTTGGCGCAACCTGAAGCTCGGCTACGACATCTTCGAGGTCACGCGGAAGGAGCCGGACGTGGCGGCCTGCGGCGGACGCTACGTGTTCGACACACGGCGGAAGGACGGCTTGCCGATCGAGCCGGGCGCCGCCTGTCCTACGATGGAGACCCGCGTCGCTCCCGAGGTCGCGGCGAAGCGCGCCGACGACGCCAAGACGCTTCAGGCCCTCCTGTCGGAAGGCCGTGGCGGCACGCCCATGAGCTACGTCGACGGCGGGATGCACCCGAGCTTCCGGGACATGCTGAAGCGTCTCTGGACCAAGGAGCTCGCCAGCAAGACCTCCATGACGGCCGTTCAGGTCAGCCGGCCCGACGCGCTGGTCGACGATCCTGCCGAGGCGGAGCGCTGAACCGCGTCACGGTTCCCGCCCGGTTGACGCGGCGGCCTTCATCGGGATCATGGCACCCATGAAGTTCGCCGCCCTCGCGCTCGTCCTGCTGGCCTCCCTGTTCGCTTCCCTCACCCACGGGATGGCGGCGGCTCCGGCCTGCGTCGAGATGCTGGCGCTCGACAGCCAACCCGACGCTGACGGCGTCGACGCGTCCGGCTCCAGCGGTGCCCCGGTCTCCCCCGACGACGCGCACTGCGGGTTCGGGATGCTGGCAAGCCATAGACCGGACGTCGGCCCACGCGACCTTACCGTCGCCCGTGTCGGCGGTAAGGCCACCGATCTCCTCCTCGGCCGGGACCTCATGCCCGATCAACGTCCTCCGGACCCGACGCGGATCTGAAGCTCGGCCGACGTCGGCCGAAACAGCCATCCCCGTCATTTGCGACAGTCGCCGTGCGGCCGCTCGCGCATTCCCAGGACCATCCATGACCCGAACCACCAACGGTGCCCGTCGGCGCCTGCATCCGCTTGCCGCTTCCGTGATCACCGCTGCCGTCCTGGCACTGGCCGGATGCTCGGACGAAACGTCGTCGCCGACCGCAGCGGCTGGGGACACTCCGCCCACCATGCCGGCGCAGGCCGCTCCGGCTGCCCCGGCTTCCGTCGCTCCCGCGCCCGATGGCGAGGTCGACGTGGCCGCGCTGATGTCGGGCCAGGTGCTGCCCGACGTCGTCATCGGCCGTCCCAACGCGCCGATCACCATCGTCGAGTACGCGTCCATGACGTGCGACCACTGCGCCGCCTTCCATGAGAAGACCTATCCGAGCCTCAAGCGGGACTACCTCGACACGGGCAAGGCCAAGCTGATCGTGCGCGAGTTTCCGTTCGACCCACGCGCCGTCGCCGCCTTCATGCTGGCGCGCTGCACGCCCGGCGAGAACGGCCGGACGGCGATGGTCGATACCCTGTTTTACCAGTCGGAGAGCTGGGCGCACGCCGAGAACGCGTCGGAGAAGCTGCTTGCCGTCGCGAAGATGGCGGGGATGACGAACGACACGTTCAAGGCATGCCTGTCGGATAACGAGCTCCAGTCGAAGGTCGTGGCGACGAAGGACCGCGGCGAAAACGAGTTCGGCGTGGATTCCACGCCGACCTTCTTTATCGATGGCAAGAAGTACCGCGGCGCCCTGCCGCCGGAGCAGATGGCGGCGATCTTGGACCTCTCCAAGGTGTCAACGAACTGACACGGCGAGCATTTCCGCGGGCAGAAGCAGGAGAGTGACGACCTCCCCGTTGGACGCCTTGTACGACTGCTCGCGGACCTCGTAGCGGTCGGCGCCGGTGCGATCGAACCACGCGTCGGCGCCGATGAGGCTCGGCGCTCTCAATTCGGTTTCGCTCCCGAAAAGCATCCTAAACGCATGGCTGTCGGCGTCGAGCTGGTCTTGGGGGAACCAGCGTTCCGCCGATGGAGATCGTGCGAACCACCGCCTCCCTCCGGTCTTGTGGGAGACCAGCATGCCCGGGATGACGTCCATCTCGACCAGCCGGATCGCCGTCGCCGTCGTGCTTGCGCCGAACGGCGCCGCCAACTCTCGGATGCGGGCAAGGGACCATTTCGACACCTGCGCCGCCAGCGGGGCCACGAGATATCGGGGAAGGAGAAGGTCGGCGGCATAGCCGTCCGCGACCCGCTCGGGGTCGAGGGCATTCTTGCTTGAGGCATTGCCGATCTCGTCCGAACGACAGGCAAGGCACTTGCCGCGATGGTGGTGCCAATGCCCGAGCTCGTGGCAAACCGAAAACTTTCGTCGCTCCGGGCTCTTGCGACTGTCGACGCAGATGACGGCCCGATCACCGTGTCCGAGAATCCGAGCCTCGCAGGATTCCAGCGCTCGATACCTTACCTTGGCGCCCCGATACCAAGCGATCGCCTCAACGTCGATCTCCTCGGGGACGGTGACGCCGAGCGACTGAAGGAGCATCTCCGCAGGACGGAGCCTACCGCTCAAGGCGACCCCTTCCCGTCGTCGTCGGCAAGCAGTTCGTTCAAGTCTTCGAGGATGCCCTCCTCGTCTCCGTCGACGCCGCCCTTGGCGCCGCGTGCCGCCAAGGTGAGACGTTTTCCGTGCTCTCCTTGCGACTTCACCAGGTCGTTCAACCGTTGTCTCGTGCGCACGGGATCGAACGGAACGACGGTGGCTGCCTGGGTCGCGGCCATGGCCGCACGAGCCTTGGCCATCTTGGCTTTTCCTGCTGCCAACTTCGCCTTTCGGAATGCCTCCTCCACCCGTTCGGCGTCGCGGGGTTCGGCTTGACCGAGAATCTCCTCGTCGCTCGCGCTCAGGATCTGCTCGAGCATGAAGTGGTCGAGGGCGGCGAGCTTGTCTTCGTCACCCCGTTCGTTACCGCTCATGCCATCGCCCTTTCCGCCTTGAGCTCCGCGAGCGTTCGTCGCAAGCGGCGTTGCACGGCTGCCAGCCGCTTCGAGTCGATCCCGAGCAACTCCTCCAGCTCCCTGCCCTTCATGCCGTCGCAAATTCCCTCAACGAGGAGTTCCAACTCGTCGTCGCCCGCGATCATGGCCTGAACCTTGGTCAGCACGGCGCCGTCGTCGATGAGCGAGGCAACCTCGCGCTCCGGTGACGGACCGTCGTGCTCCGCATGCTCGGCGACGCCGGCGGCCATGGGTACGGGACCTAGACCCTTTCTGCGGGTTTCGTTTGCTTCCGACGTAAGGCTGCGGACGATGCCACCCACGAACTGCACGATCGACACTTCCCTCGGACAACTGCGGCGCCCCTCGAGGACGCGGGCAAGCGCCTCCTGGAGAAGGTCGTCCGCCTCGCCGCCGCCGCGGTTCGCAAAGTAGAGAGCGACGTGTCGAAGCCGGATCAGGTCCACTTGGGAAAGCGCACCGAAGGCCGTCTCGAACTCGGCGACGGACAGGGTGTCCTCGCCCTTGGCGACCAAGTCCTGTGGGTCCTGTCCGTCCAATCCCTGCCCTCCGAAACCCTATGCGGAAAGGCCGCGAGATTCAGACATCGAGATTTGATGTCCGGGAACGGGGAGCCATCCGCATAAGGGGACAGGATGACATTTGCCGCGACGGCACAACCCCCCGGCGGAGCCGGAGCAACCGGAGACCACCATGACCATGCTGACGCCGTTTCGGGGCATCAATCCCTTCACTGACCATCTCGACGGCCTCCTCGCCGATGTCGCTATCAACGTCCAGCTCCCGCCTGGCCTCCACCGGATCGCATGCGAGCGTTACGAGCGGGTCCGTAGGTACATGGAGCGTGAGGGGAGCCCGCTGAAGGATCGGATCCTTCACTTCTACCCGCAGGGCAGCATGGCCATCGACGCCACGATCTCCTCGCGATGGACCGAAGGCGACTACGACCTCGACGTCGTCGCGCAGCTCGACATCCCGGCCAACACGCCGCCCTCCATCGCGCTCGACCTGATCGAGCGGGCACTCGAGGGATACCCGGCCCGGATCGTGCGCCAGACGCGCTGCGTGACCGTGTACTTCGAGGACATGCACCTCGACGTGACCCCGGCGGTCCGCCATCCCGGCACGATCGAGCGCCAGAGCGACATCTTCCACGCCAAGGAGGGAGAGCCGCGGTCGGAGCACTTTCGCGTGCCGATGAACGCGTATGGTTTCGCCCGCTGGTACGAGGCGAACACCCCCGTCGAGACGCTCTTCGCCGAGGCCTACAACCAACGCCTCTACGACGTCTATGGGTTGAGCTTCAAGGCGGACGCAGAGGTGGACGAGGTGCCGGAGCAGTGCCATCTCTCCATCAAGAACGTGGCGACCGTGGCGCTCCAGCTTATGAAGCGGTTCCGGGACATCGCGTACCTCAGAGCCACGGGACGCATCCCGCCGTCGGTCATGCTGTCGTGCTATGCGGGCCATGCGGCAGCGTCGAACCTGACCCTCAGCGACATGCTGATCCGGCAGGCACGAATGCTCGCGTCTGACATCCGTCGCGCAAGCTCGTCGGGACGGTTGCTCCACGTCGCTAACCCGGTCTACCCCGACGACGTCTTCACCGACCGCTGGCCTGCCGACCTTCGCCAGCAGGACGATTTCGCACATCGCCTTGAGGCCCTCGTCGCGGGCCTCGAGGCGATCAAGGCGGGACGCCACGACCTCGAGGACGTCGGAAACCTGCTCCGTGACTGGTTCGGCAAGGGCGTGGTGTCGAGCGCCATGGAACGCAAGAACCAAGCGATGGGCCGCGCGGTGCGGACCGGGACGCAGGGCTACGGGAAGACCGGATTGTTCGTCCCCGCCGCGCCCGCCATCCTGACCTCGGTCCCCGCGGCCGCCGCCTCGCGCGTTGCCGGGACGCCCCACACCTTCATGGGCGGTGTGCCGTGGTGACAGGGCCAGTCCCCATCGACGCACAAATCGGCGCCATGCTGGGCCGCTGGCCCAGTTTCGACCTGGTCAGGCGCTCGAAGGACATGGCCGCATGGCGCGGCGCCCTCAAGCCGATCTTCGTTCAATACGAGATCGGGATCTTCTATCGCGTGCCGGGGATCCTCGAGGCGCCCTCCCATCGCCACCAGCCGATCGTCAGGGTGCTGTCCCCGCGGCTCAAGCCTCGGGCTGACGATCCGGAAGGCAACCTGCCGCACGTCTACCCCGACGGCACGGCCTCGCCGCCGCTTTGCCTCTTCGACCTCGAGGCTCGCGAGTGGAACGCCTGGAAGCTCCTGGCTGAAACGACGGTGCCTTGGGCGATCGACTGGCTGGCTTGCTACGAGGGTTGGCGCGCGACAGGCACTTGGGCCGGCGGCGGCCGCCATCCCGGAGAGGAGAGATCAGGACAATGAACTACATGCCCCCGCGCCGCTCCGACGGCACGATCCAGCACGAGCGCGTCCGCCAGCCTTGGCCCCGGGACAGGCCTTTCCGCATCCTGTCGATCGACGGCGGCGGCATCCGCGGGATCCTGCCCGCGTCGATCCTCGCCGAGCTCGAACGGCGGTACCTTGGGGGCGCCCCGATCACCACGCACTTCGACATGATCGCCGGAACATCCACGGGCGGTATCGTCGCTCTGGGGCTCGCGCACGGCCTGCGGGCAGCCGACGTCCTCGAACTCTACACGGAGCGCGGCGGGAGCATTTTCCCGGCTCCTTCCAGCGGCATCGGAAAGGCTCTGCGGAGCCTCCGCCAGATCGGCAAACCCGTCTATGACCGAAAGCCTCTCGAGGACGAGCTCTTGAAGATCTTCGGGCAGTCGGTCCTCGGTGAGGCGCGCACGCGTCTGTGCATCCCGACCTTCGAAGGCACACACGGTGAACCGTGGATCTTCAAGACACCCCATCATCCGGACTACAAGAAGGACCGCCACGAGCGGATGGTCCGTGTCGCGCTCGCGACGACCGCCGCGCCCACCTACTTCGACGCCTTCGAAAATGACGGGTACCGGATGGTCGACGGAGGGATCTGGGCGAACAACCCGATCATGAATGCCCTCGTCGACGCCCTTGCCTGTTTCGAGATCGAGCGTCGCCAAGTCCAGATCCTGAGCGTCGGGTGCGGGGAGAAGGCGTTCACCGTCTCGGACGCTCAAGCGAAGGGCGGCATGTATCAGTGGCGGAAGGTCTTCGACGCCGCGGTCCGTGCCCAGTCCCAGAACGCGCTAGGGCAAGCCTTCCTGCTTGTCGGCAAGGACAATGTCCTGCGGCTGGACGCGGGAGCCGAGAAGGAGCCGATCTTGCTTGACGACTACCGCGCGGCCCGCGATCGGCTGCCTGAGGTCGCCCATTCGCTTGTGGAGGCGGGAGGACGGGAAGCGCAGCGTACGTTCCTTTGTGCGCCGGCAGAGCCGTACATCCCATGCCCGGTTTAGGTCTCGGATGAAGGACGCTGGAGCTCCTGCCATTCGACGGGCGCGTTGAGCACTGTAAACGGTGTCGGGATGGTCATCGCTTCGGGTTCGGGCCTGCGCCCGCTCCCGACGAGGTCGACATGCCGATCTTCCTCTAGTGGCCGGGAGGCATTACCCTTCAGCGCAATCTTCCCGGCGTTGGTCATCCGCATGCGCCGACGCGAACGGAATCGTCGCGACCATCAGCTCCGGGCGATCTGACCCCGCGCTACCTCCCCATTTGCGTGCTGCACCTTCCATGGACCTGGGTCGAAAACGCCTGGACGCCGTCGCTGTCCCGCGGCATCCAAATGCCTGGCGCCCGGTCGTCGGAGCGAAGGAGGAACTCATGGCTTATCTTGAATCCCTGGTCGAGAACGCGCAGGGCGCCGTCGAACGCGCGCTCATGGTAGTCGGAGAGCTGGTCACCCACATGGAGCGCAAGGAACACGGCGACCTGGGGGCGACGCGGCACGTCGAGGGCACGCTGTACGCGGCCCACAATCTGTTAGGCGATCTCGCTCCCTTGATTTTGGAGAATGTCGAGGAGGACGAGGAGGACGAGGAGGAGGAGGAGGGCTGAGCGCGTCAATTCCTCCAAACGCGTCCGATTTCACTCATGGACAATCGGTTTGCCCGCGGCACGTAGTGGTCTTGGTCCCCTACAGAGTCCGTACGGCCGAGCTACTGCTGTAGCCAGGGCTCGACGCATTCCTTTGACGGATGCCGCGATCGTGCGCACCATCTACCTGTCCCTTGCTCGGGACGGTCTGGAGAACTCGGGGAGGTTTCGACCTCCCCTTTTTTTGCCTTCATGTAGGCATGCCTTGACGGTAGTTCCGTAGCCCGCATCGCACCCTGGGCGGGGGTGGTCTAGTGGTTGTCGGGGCCAACGCCCTAGGGCCGATCCGATTGGATCGATGGGCTGGCGCATGACAAGCAGGGCGAACGGCCTGCTAAGGTAGGCATTAGCTCGAAATGTCATCTCGACTCGCCTAGTTGAAGGCTTGTAGGCATTAAGGCGTATAGGCAATCATTCAAATAGTCATGAAGTTTCGTAGGCAGGCAGGTGGATGGGGAAGATCGACCCAGTTTTGGAACTGATTTGTCCCCAGATCGTCCCCGCCGGAGGCGAATGACTACTCACGCCCAAGCTACGCAGGCGTTTCGCATGTCTCTGGGTCCTCATGGGAAATGAGGTTCCGACCCATCCGCGTCAAATTCCCCCCCATGGACAGCCCTCTTCGTCCGGGGCACGAAGGGGAGATGACCCAGTCCTTTCCACTCAGTCCCAACATGCGAGACCGGATCTCGGAGGCGGCCGATCAATACGAACGGCTCGCCGCCGACCTTCGCCGCGTCCTTGCCGACGGCTATCCCGAGCCAGACGACAGCATGCCCTTGATGGATAACTTCACGGTCACGACGCGGACGGTGCCTTGCTTGAGGGGAACCGCCGTCGGCCATCCGACCCTGGTCGCGACGGAGCCGACGACGACGAGTGCCATCGCCCTGTTGAGCTTGCCCGCGGGACTCGTGCGGACACAGTCGCGTTGGTACCGCCTGGGCCAGCGCCTTGCCCAGGACGACCTCCCTGTCATCGCGCTCGGTCTCGACCGAGGAGCCTGACGTCGGGCAGCGGCTGAAGCCGCTCCGTGAGGCTGGCCGCTACTCGGCCGCCTCGACCCAAAGGACGTCGGCGGTCGCGTCCGGTTCCGCCTTCTTCCGCAGGCGTACGAACGACGCCGGGAAGACACCCGTCGGCTCTTCGTCGATATGGCGTTGCTGGGCTTCCATGAGGTCGGCCACGACGGCCGCCTTCTTCGCCTTGATCTTCGCCTTCTCGGCAAGGTCGAGCTTTTCCATGAAGCGACAGACCAAGCGCAGCGCGGTCGTCAGGTTGCTCCGTCGTCCCCTGCCCATTTCCTCGAACCCGGGGGCCGCATGCAGCCTGTGTTCGGCATCCTCGGCCGACTTGACCTTGCGCCCGTTGAGAAGCCGAAGGGCGGCGCGCGCGTCGGACATGCGCTGGCTGACGTTCTCCTGCGCGATCGCCCCTTCCTCGACGAGCCACCGCGCGAACCCCGGCGGGATCGCGACGGGCAACGTGGACGCCGGCGGTTCGCCGCGGGAGTGCGCGAGGAGGATGCGTGCGCATAGCTCGCTGAACGGGGCTGGCACCGAGTTCGCGATCATCAGCATCTTCGACGCCTTGGTCAGCGGCTTCGCCGGGTTCGGATCCCAATTCCAGTCGACCGGGTAACCGGCCAACTGCGCGAGCTGTTCGAAGGACAGCAGCGGCAGGGAATGGACGTCGAGGACGTCCCCCTTGCGCGGCTTGTAGCTGGGTCCCGGGGCATCCCCCGCCCTGCGGGTGATCGTCGAGGCGGGCTCGTCGAGGCTCGACGTTCCGCATGACGAGCTGCCGCCCGGGTAAACGAAGTAAAGGTCTGACCGCAAGAAGAACTGCTCGTCGGATTTGGTGACAACGTAACCGCCCTTTCCGGTCTGCTTCCGGTCGGCCGTAGTGGTCAGCGTCACCCCCGGCTCGTCCGCCGATCTGAAGCTCACCCGGTCTTCGGACCTATGACCCATCCGGAAGTAGACGCTGCCGACGCTGTCGCCCAGGACGTCCCTGACGGTCGTGCGACGGGTGGCCTTCGCCCCTTCCAAGTAGGCGGTGGCCCAGCCGTCCGCCTCTCCCAGCGCCCCGAAAACGATGAGCCGCTGCCTGGCCTGGCCGACGCCGTACCAGCTCATGTCGACGATATCCTCGGATATGCCGTAGCCGGCCCTCCGAAGGATCGCCATCGCCCTGCGGTAGACGCGCGAGCCCTGTGCCTGGGGAACGTTCTCCATGATGAAGTGCCGCGGGCGCGCGGTGGCCACGCAGACCGCGAACGCCTCGGTCAGCTTGGCACGCGGGTCGGCGTCGCCGAGACGCTTGCCCGACGGGCTGAACGCCTGGCAGGGCGGGCCCCCGACGATCACGTCCGGACGCATGTCGGCAATCGTCGGCGCCGCAGACAGGAGGTCGGTCAGGTCAGCCTGTCTCTGCTTCCTCGGCTTCCTCATGGGGAACGGCACGATGCGGCCTTGCGGCGGACAGGGCATGTTGGCGGCATGCACCGCGATCGCGTCCGGCTCGAAATCCCAGGCACCGACGATGTCGCATCCCGCCCGCTTGAATCCTAAGGAAAACCCGCCGGATCCGGCGAAGAGATCGACAATGCGCATGGTGAGTCCTTTGAATGCCTAGTGGTCTTCCTCCACTGGTATCCGGGCGTGCGTTGCCGACTCCCTACGGTTGTCCCGGGGGATCGATTCTCAGTTAAGCGGGCGTCCGCAAACGTGGTTGACGTCGTCTTCCTCTTCCGGGAAGGTGTCGCGACTCCAGGACCTCCGACATGGCTCTCTTCAAGAACATAGGCTGACCTCGAGCGCGCGCCGCGCGATCGATCCGCCATGTTCTAAAGGAGACTTCCATGTCCGACATCCCTTCCCAACGCCCGCTTGGGCCCGACCTTACAAACGCCCGTCTCATTGATCGCTGGACCATTCGAGGTTGGAGTCACGATCCCGTCCTCGTCGGGATTGAGGACGGCGTGGAGGTCGTGATCCCGATCGGGGGGGTGATTCTATCAATCGGCTGGGCGCACCTGCGCGACAACACAGGGACGCTGCGGCTGGGGAACCCTGCGGACGACGCGCCCTCGCCTTGGGACCTGATGGCGATCAGCGAGGGAAACATGCGCGCAGCCGCCGAGGCCGAGGCCGAGGCCAAGGTCGACGTCGAGGGCGAGGAGTGAAAGACCTCACCTACGCGCAGCTCCTCGATCGTGCGCAGGTCCCGGAGCTCATCGACCTCGAGTGTAGCCATGATCATGACTGGCGCGCCCTGATCATGGGCTTGGGCGGTCCCGAGGGGGGTGAGGATCGAGCCAACCTGGTCTGGGCGCTGGAGCAGCGAGGGCAATGCGAGCCGGGCGACACGATCCATGATCCTGGTCCCCACTACTCGGTCGTCGCCACAGTGGTCGCGAACGGCGGGTCGCCCGTCGACGAGACGCGCCTGATGTACGCATGCGCGCTCGCGGGCTGGAGGACGGCGCAGGTCGAGTTGTCCGCGGCGTTCTCGGCGCTCGCCGTCGACCAGCGCCACGTCGCCTATGAATTTGGCCGTCGGGTAAGCCGCGGCGAGCCGACGCCGCAGCTCGTCCGGCGGCTCGAGTATCGAGCGGAGTCGTGCGCTGGCTCCGCGCTCGGATGGGGGGCTGTCGCGAGCGGCCGTCGCGCGTTCGGCCTTCCGGAGGACGCGGGTCTCGACATTCAGGCGCGTGCCATCGGGACCGATCTCCTCGCGATGCTTGGATGGCGGAACCGGAAGCTGCCCGAGGAACCGACCGTCGGCGAGGAGCACAGCGACGGGGAAGAGGTCCTGCCGACGTCCGTCGCGCCTGCCTCGGTTCGGGTCGTGGAGCGTATCGTCGGCAGTACGTCCTTTGCGAAGAATGCGATGACGGGAGTGGCTGATCTCGTAGGCCGCGACATCCCCCTCGTCATCGCGCCAGATGGCGAGGACCTTCGGCGGATCCGGCGGGAGATCGCGGCGGTCTTTCCCCATGCGGTGCCCGCGCTGGACGCGCTGCTTTCAGACGTCGCGCCCGGCCGCGCCATCCGCTTGCGGCCGACCATGTTGCTGGGCCCTCCGGGGACGGGAAAGTCACGTCTAGCACGCCTCCTGCTCGCCCGGTTGGGCGTCCCCTACGCTGCGCTCGACGCCGCGGCCATGGCCGACCAGGCCATCGTCGGCTCTCCCCGGCGGTGGCGGCACTCATACCCATCGGTGCCGATCAGCCTGGTCCTCGAGCACGACGTGGCGAACCCCGGCGTCATCTTGGACGAGATCGAGAAGGCGGGACGGACCGAGGCCGGGTCGGTGCATGACCCGCTTCTCGGGCTGCTTGAGACGGGGACGGCGAAGGCATGGCGCGACCAGTTCCTCGACGCTGCCGCCGACCTCAGTCACCTGACATGGCTCTTCACCGCCAACTCGACCAACGGGGTCCCTGCGCCGCTTCTCAGTCGGATCCGTGTCCTGCGCGTTCCGGCGCCTGCGTCGGAGCATGTGCCCACGCTTGCCCGCTCGCTCCTTCGTGAGGTCCTCGAAGACCGCCTGGTTGACCATCGCCTCGAAGCCGATCTTGCCCCTTTCGAGCTGGAGACCATCGGCACCGCCTTCGCGGGCGTGCGGAACGGCAGCCTGCGCGACCTGAAGCGCATCGTCGAGGCAGCGCTCGACGCCCGCTCGATGCCGCCCAAACACTAAGGAGCCGACATGGCCGACGACTGGCAACGCGTGATCATCGAACGGTGGCGCTACCAATTTCCCAAACACTTCAGCTTCGAGTTCGGGCCCGGCTGGGGGCCGATCATGGACGAGCTGTGCCGCCGCGTGGACGCCGTCCTCGACGACGACTGGAAGGACGGTCAGTCGTTTCAGTGGACACAGTGCAAGGAGAAGTTCGGCTCCGGAAGGTTCTACAATTCAGGACCCGACGAGGTGGAGCGGCACGTGGACTGGGCGGAGGCGGTCACGCTCCGGACCTGTGAACAATGCGGCCAGCCAGGCATCATGCGGCGAGATGGATGGTTCGGCGTGCGATGCGATGAGCACGCCTCCTAACAGGCATGCCTACATACCTACTTGCATCCAACCTGCCGGACGAGGCGACCGCACGGTCGACACCTCGTCGGGCACCGGAAGAACGACGTCGCGCACGTCCGTCGGTTTCCACGCGCTGCGTCTCCGGCCATAGGCCTGGATGGCGGTCGTGGTCACGCAGTGACCGACCGCTGCCGACACCTCGGCGGGGCGCAGGCTGGCTTTCGCCGTGGCGACGAACTGGTGGCGGAGGCTGTAGAGCGTGAACCCGCCCTGCCCGGTTGCCGCCATGCACGCGCGCGACAGGACGTGGGACACCTGCCGCTGCCGACGTTCGTACTGGCCATGGCGGTGCCAGTCGGCGCCCAGCTCCGTCATTCGGATGATCACCCCGCGCGTCCGGTCGGTCACCACGGCGAGGTCGAGGGTCCTCGCCTCGCCGTTCCCGCGCCCGTTCGTTGCCTTCGCGTTCACCACGAACAGCTTGCAGTCCTCGACCATGGCCGCCCGCCACTCCCCGGGGCGGAGCCCGGTCGCCAGACCGGCCACGACCCAATCCGCGGCGATCAATGCCACCTCGGACGTCGAGACGCGACGAAGCCACACGAGGATCCGATCGAAGACGTCTTTCGGGAACCGTTTCCGTTTGCGGGCGCCCGTCCGCCTCGGCTGCCTGCCCTGCTCCGCCGGCTCGCCGATGATCCGGATCGCCGCGTCCGCCGACAGGTCGTCCATGGCTTCGATCACGGTGGCCGCGGCTGCGCGATACTGCCTCCAGGCGGATGGTCGAAGGGTTGGCCTGATAGTGTCCCGCAGCCATTCCGCGAACTCGCGCGAAACCGGGGTTTCGTCGTGCTCCAACCCTGCGGCCGCAACGAACCGGGCGAGCAGGCTCAAGCCCCGCCGGACGTACCGCTCCTGCGTTTGCGCAGTCCGCGTGGGTGCGAGCGCCGTCCCACCCTTGCTTGTCTCGATCCCGGCCGCGCGTGCCTTTCTCAACAGATCTTGCTTGCTCATGTCCTGGCCCTCCCGCCCCGATCATGCGTGCCGGCGTTGCGCACCACCAGGTTGCCGGCGTCCCCGGGCACCGCGCGGACCCCATGACGCATGGCGGAGCAGGGGTATGACCGGGTCCGCCGCTGGAAAGCAGGAGAAAATCGACGCCGGCGCCTGGACGCCGCCTCCCGCGACGCCCGACACTGAGATGGGGGACAAGCCGTCTCGAACTTAGGCAAGCCTATTTGCCTACAAGCCTAGCGCCTAAGACAGGATCACGTCATGACCGTCGCATCCAGGATCACCCAACATGACAACGGGTTCAGCACCCGACGCGACTGGAACTACACCGTCGTCATCAACGCACACGGCGTCGAAGTCGCCGGCACGTACCGCGACGGACGCACCTGGCGCATCCACGACTTCTTCGTCGATCCTGTGACTGGCAGCCGCCACCTCACCACGTCGGCGAACCCGTTCAAGTTCACCTGCCTCGCCGACCTCGTCCATTGCCTGGCCATGACCGCAACGGTCCGTACGGCGCGTCCGGAGACTGCGTCCGCATCTGTCGTGCCCCCGTCGCCCTACCCCGTCAGGGACATCGTGGAGGCGTGCGAAGCGCAAGGGTTCGTCGTCGACGAGGTCTCCCAGCGCGACGATGGCGAATCCGTCCTCGTCCGCTCAAGCAAGGGCACGTTCATCTGCCTCAACCGCGAGGGCACGCGGTGGTCGGCGTGCGCGCCGGATCTCAACAAGCTGCTCATGGGATTCACGGAGCCGCTTGCCGCGATCCGCGCGGCCGTCGGTTTCGACCTTCCGGACGACCCGGCTGTCCTGGCGCCCGCACCCACCCTCCAGTGACGGACTACAGGAAGGCGCAAGGGCAAGCCTTTACGCCTTCCTGCCTAGTTGCCTACAAGCAGACAAGCCGACGGGGAGTGAGAACGCTCATGGCCAAGATCATCGCGGAGCTGTCGGGCAAGGGAGGAGGGGGCAAGTCCACGTCCTCCATCCACCTCGCCACCGCTCTCGCATCCATGGGGCATGCCACGGTCCTGATCGACGTCGACCCGCAAGCCTCGTCGGCCGACTGGGCGGACACGGCCGACCTCGGCGAGAACCTTGTCGTTCAGTCGGTCGTCGCCTCTCGCCTTGGACGGACCATCGAGGCGGCAGCCGACGCCGATTACGTCGTGATCGACACCGGGGCCAAGAGCTCCGAGGAAGCCATGTCGGCGGCTCGCGTGGCCGATCTCATCCTGGTCCCGTGCCGCCCGAGCATCCTCGACCTGCGGGCGATCAAGACCTCGGTCGACGTAGCGAGGATCGCGGGCAAGCTCGACCGGACCTACGTCTTCCTCAACGCCGTGGCCGCTGCGGGGACGGTTGCGGACGAGGCGGAGGAAGCCGCCGGCGGATACGGCGTCCCGGTCTGCCCCGTCCGTTTCGGCAGCCGACGGACGTTCCAGGCGGCCATCGTGTCGGGCTCGCACGCCATGGCCTACGAGCCGAAGGGAAAGGCGGCGGCCGAGCAAGCCGCGCTTGCGGAATGGGTGATCAAGACGATCGACGAGAAGGGGCGCTGAGATGGCCAAGCCGAAGATGAACGAGATGAAAGCCATGCTGGCCGCGACGGCGGGCAAGGCCACGTCGGGCCGTCCGGTTCCGGTCGATGCCCCGGCCCCGGTGGCTGCGGCCGCGGCGCCCGCCGCCCCGGAGACGCTCACCTCCAAGGGCCGGAGCGGCACCAGGGCAGGGAAAAAGATCGTGTCGATCTACATCGACGAGAGTTACCACGACGAGCTGAAGATCTTCGCCATCCGCCGGAAGATGTCGATGGAGGGCATGGTGAAGCATGCCCTGAACGAGTGGCTGGCAGGCCAGGGGATGCCGCCTGCCGCCTGACCTGGGGCTGGATCGAACGGACATGACGGGGGCTGGATCGGGGACGATCTGGCCCCCTTCCGTTTGACACCTCACGCCGCATGGCGTCCATTGCCGAATGGCCGATCATCGGCCGCAAGATTCGCAACGAAGGACAACCGCGACGAGGCAATGAAAACGGCGAAGCCCCCAAGGACGGCAATCCAAGGGGGCTCCAAAAACCATAGGCGCTTTCGCTACCAGACATGGCGAGTAGTGCATGGCTCCGTGCGTGGAGTCAACGTGGAAACGGCGTTTCCGCGAACGCTCCACTTTTGTCCCGACGCGGCCCCGAACGGGAGCCGTGAACGATGCTGCATGCCCTCTTGGACCGTGTCCGGTCCACGCCCCGGGAGGGGCTGACCCGCGTCCTGACGGATGCCTGGGTCCTGTCCGCCGACGGAAAGTTGAACGACGACGAGGCCGCCGAGGTCGAGCGTGCCGTCCGTGCGCGGCAACAGCCGGGTGCCCGTCGCGAGGTGATCGGCCGACGGGGTCCGTCGCGCCGGACCGAGGAACAGCGTGCCGGCGCCCTTGCCCGCCGACGGCTTCTCGCGGCGTCGGGCGCGCTGCCACCCGACGTCGCCGCACGGTTCTCCGTGGCCGAGCAGGCCGTCCTCATGGTGGTCGCCGTCGAGGTGGCGCGTCGAGGCGACTGCCGCATGTCTGTCGGCGAGCTGTCCGCAAGGGCAGGGTGTTCGCAACGGTCCGCCCAAAACGCGGTCAGGAAGGCGGCGTCGGCAGGGCTGATCAGCGTCGAGGCGAGGAAGGTCGCCCGTCGGCGCAACGACACGAACGTCCTCCGTGTCATCGATCGCGCGTGGCGTCGCTGGCTCGATCCGTGGCGGGCGGAGGGGTGGGTGCAAACCAATGCAAGGCAAGATCAGACTCATATTCCAAGAAGGCGATCGACGAGGCTATCGCCGTGGAATCCCGAACCCGTTACAAAGATTGGGAGGGACCAGGAGGCGAAGCCGTGGGAGCGACGAGACAGAAACTGACCGACCGGATCGTGCGCGACGCCGAGGTCGCGGTGGCCGCTGAAATGTACTTGTGGGACGAGCAGGTGAGGGGCCTCGCGCTGCGGGTCCGGCGTGAGGGCGGAAAGAGCTGGCTAGTGAAGCGCGGCCACTGTCGACGGACGCTTGGGAGGGCACCGGAGATGTCGGTTTCGGAGGCGCGTGCCGCAGCCCAGCACGCGATAGCCGAGGAGACCGTCGGACTGGCTCCCCGAAGAAAGCGGACGGCGACCGTGCAGGCTTGCCTACAGGCCTACCTGACCGACTGGGCCGAGACGCGGTGCAAGCCGCGGACACTCGAGGGCTACCGGGATCTGGCCGACAGGGTCATCGGCCCGCGGATCGGCAGCCTGCTCGCCGACAAGCTGACCGCACGCGACGTCGACCGCCTTCTCGTCGACCTGCGAGCGCGACCGGCGACCGCGAACAAGGCGTTGGCCCTTCTCCGGGCCACGATGAAGAAGGCCCTGCGGTGGGACCTCCGCGATCCGGCGCTGGGCGATCCGACGGAGGGTGCGGAAGCCTATGACGTCGCGCCCCGAGAGGTCGCCTTGGAGGCCGGCGAGCTGGCTCTCGTGCTGGATGGACTGCGGTCCGTCGGGCAGCGGTGGCCGGACGCCGCGGCATGCCTTCTCGTGCTCGCCTCGACAGGCTGCCGCCGGGACGAGGTCCGCCTCCTCGAAAGGGACTGGGTCGACTGGGTGGCAGGCGAGGTCATGTGGCCCGATACGAAGACGGGGGCGGGTAGCCTCCACCTCTCGCCGGCGGCGGTGCGGCTGCTCGCCGAGGCGAAGGAGCGGCATGCCGACGGGAAACCTTGGCTGTTCCGGTCGGCCGACGGCACCGGACCGCTCGCGCGCAGCACCCTCTACAGGACCTGGGCGGCCGCCCTCGACGTCGCGGTCGAACTCGGGGCAGATGCCCGTCGCCTCCAGGACTTGCGCCCTCACGACCTCCGGCACACCTTCGCCAGCCTCGGCCTCTCGAGCGGACTCTCCCTGGACGACGTCCGTCGTTTGCTACGCCACCGCTCCCGTCGGTCGACGGAGCGTTACGCTCGGCTTCTCCCGTCGCGGGAAAGGGAACTGGCTCTCGCGTCGGAGACGTTCCTGCGCCTCGCTTGAGGCGCGTCGGCGATGGACGATCGTGGACAACGTCCACTGCCGACCCCGTTTGACCAACGGCCCTCGCGGTCCCAGCCATCGGAGACGCCCCGACTCCGGGAGAGAGCCGCACGCGGCTGAGCGGGAGCTTGGTAGGCTTGGGTCGAGCAGCCGTGGGCAAGGCATGGGATGAGGTTCCGGGCGACGGGGCCCGGGGTGTAGTCTACCAGATCGAAATGTTGACAAAGGCGATGGAAGACATATTGTCTCCCATGTCCAATCCCTGAGGATCCCATGGCGGCCTTTGACTTCCTTGCTTGGCAGACGCGCAACGGCCTGACGAAGGAGCAGGCCGCGGCGATCGTCGAGCTGTCGCCCAAGAGCGTCCAGCGGATCCGTACCGGGACACAGGGCGTAGGCCGCTGGCAGCAGCATCTCGCCGAGGCGTTCGAGGCGAGCCGCCGGGTGTCAGACGACCTCGACATCATGGCCGCCGCCATGGATCTGGCGGTGGCCTGCGAGGCCGCGCCGCTCGGCGTCGTGACCGGGGTCACCTCGGCCGCGCTGCGCGGCTGGTCGACCGCCGCGACGCACGATCGAATCCTTGCCATGCCTCCGCATCCGGCTGTCCTGACCCAGCCCGGGGACGTCCTGGCCGTCGCTTGCACGCTGCTTCCCGAGCGCGTCGAACTTCGCACGGACGTAGACGGCCGCACCTACCGCCTCGCAGATCCCGTCCGTACCCTTGTCGACGCGGCCGCAGGCGATGTAGCGCAGGTCCGGTGGCACGTGCAGGAGGCGTTCAACTGCGCGATCGCCGACGGCGTGGACCTCGACGACGTGCGCGAGTTCGCCGACCGCCGGGCCGACGGCACAAGGGAGAAGGTGGACGCTTACATCGCCGGGGCGTCCGCCGGCGGAGCCGCCCAGGCCGCTTGACGCTTGCGATAGATGGGGGACACCATGGCCTCCATACTTTCCGGAGCGTCCTATGTCCGACAAGCCGTTCAATCCGGCTACCATCGCCGATTCCCTGAAGAACATGGCCAAGGCCCTGGGGACGGACACCCGCCTCTTCCAGGCCCGCTTCGTGATGGAGAGGTTCGTACTCCGCATCGACGTCGTCGACCTCGACGAGGAGATGATGGTCTGCGGCGCCATGATCGCACACCTCACCCCGGGGCTCGAGGGCCACGCCCGGTCGACGACGGACATCGACCTCCGGTCGAACCGATCGGTGCCCGAGGCGGAACGGGTCCTCGGCCTCGTACGCCGCGCGCTTGGAGTCGACCTCGCCGACGGCGTCCGCTTCGACTTGCGCCGCGTGGAGGGCGGCGCGGAGGCGGAGCACGACGGAGGGCTGAAGCTGCACCTGCGCGCGCTCCTCGGCGATACGGGGCCGCGGACGCCGTACGCCGATTTCCACATCGACGTGGCCTTCGGGGGCAGGAGGCCCGCGTCGGTGAAGCGCGTTCGCTTCGACAGCATGCACCCGCGCCTCGCCGGCGGGAGCTACCTGTCATGCGGCATGCCCTACCAGGCTGCCGAGAAGGTGTCGGCCGCCATCCGGATCGGCGCGATCTCGACTCGCATGAAGGATTACCGCGACCTCTGGATGATCGCGACGGGGCGGACGCCCTGCGACCGCGACGAACTCTCCGATGCCCTGTCGACCATCCTTGAGGATCGCGCGCAGCCTCTCGTCGCCGAGGCCCTCGACCTGCCCGGCTACGTCGACGGGTTTGCCGCCGACCACCAGGACGACTGGGCCGCATGGGTGCGCGCGTCGCGCCTGACGGGGCAGGTGCCCGGCGACCTTGCCGAGGTCGTTGCGACCGTCCGCATCCTCGTCGACGAAACTCTCCGCGGCGTCCGTGCGTTGCGCGGCGAGAACGCCTGCGGACCGCGATGATGGTCGCCGACGATTTCGTTCGGATCCCTGCTGCCGCCATGGAGAGCGAGTACCTGTGGCGGCAAGAGGGGCGCTTCGCCGCCTTCGTCCGCCTTTGCGGGGAGGCCGCTCCCAGCCGGCGCGTGGCTGACGTACGCGGCGTGCCCGCCATGCTCGAGCGCGGCCAGCTCGTCGTCACGCGAGACTCCCTCGCCCTCACCTTCCGAACCACACGCGACGTTGCGCGCAGGCACCTCGAGTGTTTCGAGCGGGAGGGCCTCGTGTCCCTCGCCGACGCCTCGTCGGCAGCCGTCGACGGTCAGCCCTCCCCGACCGGACGCCTCGTCACCATCCGGGGGCTGTCCCCGGGGGCGAGGCCCGTCGGGGACGGATGAGCCGTCCTCGTTGTCAACAATGCGGGGAGCTCGGTCGGAAGAGGGAAGACCGGCAGGGCGTCGGAGAGGCTGGCCGTGCTCGGGACGGCGGTCCCCGCCTTGTCGGGCACAAGACTTGAGGCGCCCGACAGGATGAAGCGTTCCGCCCGTCGTGCGGGACGCCGCGGGACGAGGTTCTCGGCGTCCTCGGGAGACGCGCACGGCGTCCGAAGATGACGACAAACTCGAGGCCGACGCGATGCATCGGCTGCGCATCCAGGCACGATCGGCGACGACTGGAAGGGGGCTGCGGCTCCTTCTCCATGTCCGCGTGCCGCCCGTCCGATCCGACTTCCGGCTAGGGAACCAGACCCAAGGGGGGATCGGGCCAACCTCGTGAAGTCTCCCCGTTACTTTCACGCTCGAATCGCGGTTCTCGAACCCGGCCCGCCCGCCAGACCCGGCACCGGGATGGATGCCCGGACCCGGTGATTCCCCCGTCCCGGGGACGGGGCGGCCTTGTGCCAAGTCTGCCGGCGCCGAACCATCGTCGAGACACCCTACCCGGCGCAGATCGGGAGCGGCGACCAGACCCACGACGACCGAGCAGGACCAGCCGATGCCACCGACCCGAAGCCCGAAATCCGTGAAGCCGTTCCGGATGCCCGACGGCGTATTCGAACGCGACAAGGCGCTCGGCGGCGCCTTCCAGTGCGACTACGACACCCTTGCCGAGGTGATCGACCTCCCGCCGGTCCGCTCGGTGTCGCAGGGAAGGGCCATGGCGGCCATCGTCCTCGACGCCGCCGTCGAGGGGCAAGGTCTCGACCGCACGATCTCCTACAGCCGCGGCCGGGACTACTGGTCGCGCAACCGCCCTTGGCACGACAGCGTCGACTACAGCTACGACCACGTCGTCCCGTCGGTCGACGCCCTCGTCGAGGCTGGCCTGCTGCGCGATCACGTGAAGGCACCGTCCGGGAAGCCGACCGGCTGGCAGTCGTCCTACAAGGCGGGCGATGCCCTCCATACCCTCCTGCTGCCGAAGCACCGGGTCGTGCAGACACGAGAGCTGATCCGGATCCGCGATCGCGCGACGAGGCACCTCATGCCAGTTCCGGACACCGAACGGGTGCGGCGCCAGTGGCGCTGGACGGAGCGTTTCGACGAGTCCTTGCAGGGCATCACCATCGAGCTCGGCGCCGGCACGAGGAACGGCGACCTCATCTCGTTCACCCGCATCAACCCAGACGGCAAGGAAGTAACGCATACAGTCCATGTCGGGCAGACGACCTACTACCGCTCCTACAGCGGCGATCTCGATAGTGGCGGCCGCTTCTACGGCCACTGGGTCCAGGGCGTGCCCAGCCTCCTCCGCGAGGGCCTCATCCTGAACGGCGATCGCGTGGCCGAACCCGACTACAAGACCCTGCACTTCGGCCTCCTCTACGCCTCGGCGGGCATCCTCCTGCCCGAGGGATACGACCCGTACCTCGCCGTCGACTGGGGCAACGGGCGCCCGCACAAGCAGCGTCGCGACCTAGTGAAACGCGGGGCGAACACCCTCATCAACGCCCCGTCCTTCCTGTCGGCGCGCGGGGCCATCGCCGCCCGGATCGCCAAGGCCGACGACGCCTTCGTGCTCGGCCCGAGGGGCAAGCTCCAGCCGTCGCGCGAATCCTACGCCGAAGCCGAGGCCATGATCACGGCGGTGAAGGTGGCGCATCCTCGCGTCCGACACCTCCTCCACCGCGACCTGGGGATCCGGTTCCAGCAGATCGATTCAGAGATGGCACGCGAGGTCTGCGACGAGCTGGCCCTGAAGAAGGGGATCGCTGTCGTGCCGATCCACGACAGCTTCGTCGTCCCCATCCAGTCGGAGGGCATTTGCGAGGAGACGATGGAACGGGTGAGGGAAAAAGCCTTCTCACGCGTCATGGAAAAAGGCGGCAGATCAGCGGCTTACAGCCAAAAGATCCAACATGTGCTGGACGGTGCCCTGCCCCCTCCTGCCCCTGCCTCTCCGGTTCCCCCGGCGGTCCTCCAGTCTGACTCTAGCGCGACGGCTGTCCAGCTTGACTCGGGTTCGGACGGATCGGGGTGGCTCGACGCTTCGCCCTTCTCCGATCCATCCTACCTCGCATCCGTCCTGTCCGACGTCGGCTCGTTCGATCCTGCCGCCGATCACCGTCGGGAGCCTCTTGTCGCACTACCTCGTTCCCACGGCCGTGCTGCCCCTCCTGAGGCCCCTGTGGCGGCTCGTGCGGTCGACTTGGTGCATCCGCCCATCCCGGCCGTCGAGAGCGTCGTGGCGCCCGTTCCCGTTGCCCCTTCCGCCCGTGCCAGACGTCCGTCCTTCTGCCAGCCCGGGTATGACTGGGAGGCCGCAGAGCTGGCCGCCATGGCGGCCGCTCCGTTGTCGGGAGCGCGCCGGTGGAAGAAAACCAAAGGCAGGAGGATCAGCCCATGACGACCACGTTCACGGTGTGCAGACCAGTGCGCCAACGTCCCGGGGGACCACCCCTCACCGGAACCACCCGAGTGCGTGGCGTGCCCTTCCAGGTTCGGGGCTACGTGGATCCCGGTCGTCGCCTCCGCCTCGAGCTCGAGCCTGAAAGGAAGGCAACGGCATGGTCGCAGGAGGACGGTCGCATGCTCCTCCGTCGCGTGATCGCGGACGGAAGGGAGCGGTTCGTCGGCGAGTGGGACGGCCTCGGATCCAGGTGGTCGGTCGTCGCTGAGGTCCGCCACCCGCCCGTCGTGGAGACCGGCGCCGTGCCCGGTTCCGAGAGCTGGTACCTATCTTGTAACCTCGAACCGAAAGGGGCGTGACGGGACCTCGGAGGTCCTGCGCGCCCCAGTTCTACCTGGTCTGCGCCAGACCTTCGCTGACGAGACGACCGAGGGCGCCCTCATGCGTCATCGCCGACCCGACGTCGGGCTCGCATCCAAGTCCTCTTGAACATTACAAGGATCTTTGCATAGTCGCGGTCATGAACGATGACTCAGCCGTAACCGCTCTTTCCGCCCTCGCCCATGCCGACCGCTTGGCAGCCTTCCGCATGCTCGTCCGCGCAGGCCCGAACGGCATGCCGTCGGGCGAGATCGCGGAGACGCTCTCGATCCCGCCAACGCGAATGAGCTTCCACCTCGCGACGCTGGAGCGATCGAAGCTCCTGCGGTCGTGGCGGGACGGCCGCTACGTGCGCTACGCGGCGAGCTACGATGACATGCGCCAGCTCCTTGCCTACCTCGTCGACGACTGCTGTTCCGGCAATCCAGAGATCTGCGGCGACCTGACCAGCTTGCTTCCCGCCTGCACACCGGAGACCTGCCCGTGACCGTCACGATCTACCACAACCCCGCCTGCGGGACCTCGCGCAACACGCTGGAGATGATCCGCCAGTCCGGCGAGGAGCCGCAGGTCGTCGAGTACCTGAAGACACCGCCAAGCCGTGAGGTGCTGATCGAACTGCTCGACGTCATGGGGATGAAGCCCCGGGACATCCTGCGGAAGAAAGGCACGCCGTACGCAGAGCTCGGCCTCGACGACCCCGCACTCGGCGATGAAGAGCTGCTCGACGCGATGATGGCGCACCCGATCCTGATCGAGCGCCCGATCGTCGTCACGGACAAGGGCGTTGCGCTCTGCCGTCCGTCGGAGAAGGTGCTACCGCTCCTCGACAACCCCGTCGCGACCTTCACCAAGGAGGACGGTGAGGCCGTGTCGGTCGGATCCGCCTCGTGAGCCTAGTCGGCACTCTTGTTGCCTCGGACGCAGATCTCGTGGGCTTCCTGTCGTCGGCTGGTCTGCCGACGGAGGACGTGCACGAGGCTGGCCGCGTCTTCCTCCGCTTCACCGACCTGTCGGGCCGGCTCGTCGGCGTCGGCGGGTATGAGCCGCGGGGCGACGCCGCCCTGTTGCGTTCGATCGTCGTTGTTCCTGACCGACGCGGCGAAGGGTTCGGGAGGCACATCGCCGAGGCGCTGATGCGTCGTGCTGCCGATGACGGAGCCCAGACGGCGTACGCGCTGACGACGGGGCCGGACACGTTCCTGACCGCGCTCGGCTTCGAGCGCATCGACCGCGCGTCGGCACCGACGTCCGTGCTCGAAACGAGGCAAGCGCGCGGCCTCTGTGGGGCTTCCGCAGGTCTCTGGCATAGGGAAATCGGTGAATGACCGACTCGGTATCGATCGACCTTCCGAACGCCGACCTGACGCAGCTCCAGCCGATCGACGTCGCGGCGTTGGCGGCACCGGGCGACCCGACGCACCCGCCGCGGATCCTCGTCCTCTACGGTTCGATCCGCGAGCGGTCGTTCTCGCGTCTCCTGTCGGAAGAAGCCGGACGGCTGCTCCGCTGGTTCGGCTGCGAGGTGAGGACCTTCGATCCGCGGGACCTGCCGCTGCCCGACGGTGCCGAGCCTGACCATCCGAAGGTCAAGGAACTGCGCGATCTCGCCGAATGGTCGGAGGGCATGGTCTGGGTCAGCCCGGAGCGCCATGGCGCGATGACCGGGATCATGAAGGCGCAGATTGACTGGATCCCCCTCAGCGACGGCGCCAAGCGGCCGACGCAAGGCAAGACGCTGGCGGTCATGGAAGTGTCGGGCGGCTCGCAGTCCTTCAACGCCGTGAACCAGATGCGCATCCTCGGCCGCTGGATGCGCATGGTGACGATCCCGAACCAGTCGTCGGTGCCGAAGGCCTTCCTGGAGTTCGACGAGGCGGGACGCATGAAGCCATCGGCCCTCTACGGCCGCGTGGTCGACGTCTGCGAAGAGCTGGTGAAGTTCACCTGGCTCATACGCGGGCGCTCCGCCTACCTGACGGACCGCTACTCCGAGCGCGTCGAAAGCGCCGAGGAACTCTCCAAGCGCGTCAACCAGCGCTCCCTCTGATCCTCCCGCCTCCGGACATCCCATGCTCGCCTTCGCGATCTTCGTCGCCACCCTCGTTCTCGTCATCTGGCAACCACGGGGGCTTGGCATCGGTTGGTCGGCGCTCGCCGGCGCGGCCGTTGCTTTCGTCACTGGCGTCGTCGGCTGGGCTGACGTCGGCGTTGTCTGGGACATCGTCTGGGATGCGACCTTCACCTTCGTCGCGCTGATCGTGATCTCGCTGATCCTCGACGAGGCCGGGTTCTTCTCCTGGGCCGCGCTCCACGTCGCGCGCTGGGGCGGCGGCAACGGCCGTCGGCTGTTCCCGCTCGTCGTCCTGCTCGGTGCCGCGATCGCGGCCGTCTTCGCGAATGACGGGGCGGCCCTGCTGCTGACGCCGATCGTTCTCGCGATCCTCCTTCGCCTGGACTTCCCGCCAGCCGGCGCGCTCGCCTTCGTCGTCGCCTGCGGCTTCGTCGCCGACACGACGAGCCTGCCACTGGTGGTGTCGAACCTCGTGAACATCGTCACCGCCAACTACTTCGATGTCAGCTTCGGCCGCTACGCCGCAGTGATGGTTCCGGTGAACCTGGTGTCGCTCGTGGCGACGCTCCTCGTCCTCTGGGCGTACTTCAGGCGGGACATCCCCGAGCGCTACGACACGTCCGAGCTGGAAGACCCGGGGCATGCGATCAAGGACCGCCAGGTGTTCCGCGCAGCCTTCCCCCTCCTCGGCCTGCTCCTCGTCGCCTACTTCGTCACTGGACCTCTCGGCGTGCCGATCTCGTTCGTCACCGGCGCGGCTGCCGTCGTCCTGATGGCGATCGCCGGACGCTGGTTCGCGGGCGGGAGCGGTGCCGTCGTGCCGCTCACCAAGGTGCTGCGCGAGGCACCCTGGCAGATCGTTGCCTTCTCGATCGGCATGTACCTCGTCGTCTACGGCCTCGGGAATGCCGGGCTTACCGACATCGCCGCCGGGATGCTTGTTTGGCTCGGCCAGCAGGGCACGCTCATTGCCACCGTCGGGACGGGCTTCGTCGTCGCGGTGCTGGCCTCCGTCATGAACAACATGCCCGCCGTGCTGGTCGGGGCACTCGCCAACGACCGCGCTGCGCTCGACCCGCTGACCCGTGAGCTCATGGTCTACGCCAACGTCGTCGGCAACGACCTCGGGCCGAAGTTCACTCCCATCGGCAGCCTGGCGACGCTGCTCTGGCTCCACGTCCTCGCGGGCAAGGGGCAGACGATCACCTGGGGCCAGTACATGAAGGTCGGTCTCGTCCTCACGCCGCCGGTCCTCTTCGCGACGCTGGTGGCGCTGTGGCTCTGGCTCCCGGTCGTGTCGTGAGGCCGCGCTGGCAGGTCATCTCTGCGCTTGGCGTCTTCGAGATTTTGGCGTGGGGATCGTCCTACTACCTACCTGCTGTCCTCGCGCTTCCGATCGCGAAGGACACCGAGTGGCCCCTGCCCTGGGTGATCGGCGGCGTCAGCGTCGGGTTGCTCGTCTCGGCCTCCATCTCTCCCCGGGTCGGTGCGACGATCGGGAAGACCGGTGGCCGCCCGGTCCTCGCCGTCGGCGCCCTGCTGCTGTCGCTCGGGCTGGCAATCCTGGGCCTCTCACCGAACCTTCCGGTCTTCCTCCTCGGGTGGGCCGTCGTCGGCCTCGGGATGGGCATGGGCCTCTACGATCCGGCATTCGCCACACTCGGCCGCCTCTACGGATCCGACGCCCGATCCGCGATCACGACGCTGACGCTTTGGGGCGGTTTCGCCAGCACGGTCTGCTGGCCCCTGTCCGCCGTGTTGGTCGAGCATCTGGGCTGGCGAGGCGCGTGCGTCGTATACGCGGCCCTGCACCTCTGCGTGTCGTTGCCGCTGTCCCTCCTGTTCGTGCCGACGGCAGCCGCGCCGGTCATCCGTCAGGTTCACCGAAGCGGCCCCCGCCTTCCGGCACCCGGCGAGCGCCGCGCCTACCTTCTCCTGGCCGGGCTGCTCGTCGTCTCCGGCACGATCTTCGGCCTCGTCTCCGTCCACCTCCTGACGCTCCTGCAAGCCCGCGGCGAGACGCTGGCGGCCGCCGTGTCACTCGGTGCGATGGTCGGCCCGTCGCAGGTCGCCGCGCGGGTCCTCGAGATGGCTGGCAGAGGTCGACACCATCCGCTATGGACGTTGCGGGCCGCCGTCGTGCTGATCGGGGCGGGTGTCTGCCTACTTGCCTTCGACGCGTTCCCGATCGTTGTGGCGATCGTCCTCTACGGCGCGGGCAACGGCGTTTTCTCGATCGCCCGGGGCACGGTACCTCTGGCCCTGTTCGGGCCCGACACCTACGCTGCCGTCATGGGGCTGCTGGCGCGCCCGGCACTCGTCGCGCAGGCGCTGGCGCCGACGGCGGGCGCTGCGATCATCGCGTATGCCGGGGCCGCGCAGACGTTTCTCGTCCTCGCCGTGCTCGCTGTGATCGCGGTCGGACTTGTCTCTCTTCTCCGGGAGAGGCATCCCCATACGGATGCGCCGCTACAGGAAGCGACCGGACCCGTATGACCCTTGCCGTCTACGCCGCAGCGGCGCTCGCCGAGATCGCTGGATGCTTCGCGTTCTGGGCCTGGTTCCGCCTCGACAAGTCGGCCCTTTGGCTCGCGCCCGGCATGCTGGCGCTGGCAGCGTTCGCCTGGCTGCTGACGCTGGTTGAGACGGAGAATGCCGGGCGGGCGTATGCCGCCTACGGCGGGATCTACATCGTCTCGTCGATCCTCTGGCTTTGGTTGGCGGAGGGCGCGCGGCCGGATCGCTGGGACATCATCGGCGCTGCCGTGTGCGTCGTCGGCGCCGGGATCATCCTGCTCATGCCGCGGAACGCCTGAGGCATCGTTCGTTCGACTTTTGCCTGCGAGCCGGGTCTCTCACCGCGGCTTCCATCCAAGAAGCCGCATCGCGTTCGCCGTGACGAGGACGGTCGCACCCGTGTCGGCGAGGATGGCCGGCCAAAGGCCAGTGATGCCGACCACGGTGGTGACGAGGAACACCGCCTTCAGGCCGAGCGCGATGGCGATGTTCGCGCCCGTGTCGGCGAGGATGGCCGGCCAAAGGCCAGTGATGCCGACCACGGTGGTGACGAGGAACACCGCCTTCAGGCCGAGCGCGATGGCGATGTTCGTCCGGATGTTGCCCATGACGCTCTTCGAAAGCGCGATCATGTCTGGGATGTCCTTCACCCGCCCGTGCAGTACGGCGGCGTCCGCCGTCTCCAGCGCGACGTCGGTCCCGCCGCCCATGGCGATGCCGATGTCGGCGGCCGCGAGCGCGGGGGCGTCATTGATGCCGTCGCCGATCTTGGCGACGGTGAAGCCCTCCGCCTGGAGCTCGCGCACGATGCGCTGCTTGTCCTGCGGCAGGAGCTCGGCGCGGGCTTCGATCCCGAGGCCCGCCGCCACGGCCTCGGCGGTGCGCTTGTTGTCGCCCGTCAGCATGACGGTCCGGATGCCGGAGGACTTCAGGCTGGCGAGGCCCTCTACCGCGTCCGGTCGCGCCTCGTCGCGCATGGCGATGAAGCCAGCGACCGTCCCGGCGACCACGACGACGGACACCGTCTTGCCCTCCGCGTTCAGCGCCGCGATCGCGTCCTGCTGCTCGGCCGAGAGGGCGGTGCGCTTGGCGGCTGCCTGGGGCGATCCGAGGAACACCCGCTCTCCGCCGACGCCGCCCTCGATGCCCTCACCCGCGACGGCATTGGCGTCGAAGGACGGCGGGGTCGGCACCTTTTCGGTCTTCGCGCGGTCGAGGATCGCGACRGCCAGCGGGTGGCTCGATCCCTTCTCGAGGGCAGCCGCGAGCGACAGGACCTGCGCTCCAGAACGGCTGCCCGCGACGATGTCGGTCACGACGGGCTTGCCCGCCGTCAGCGTGCCCGTCTTGTCRAASGCGATGGCRGTGATCYTGCCCAGCGTCTCCAGCACCGCGCCGCCCTTCATGAGAAGGCCGCGGCGGGCGCCCGCCGACAGGCCGGCGGCGATGGCCGCTGGCGTCGAGATCACGAGCGCGCAGGGGCAGCCGATCAGCAGGATCGCGAGACCCTTGTAGATCCATTCGTCCCGATATCGGCGTCGTGGATNGCGCCCGCCGACAGGCCGGCGGCGATGGCCGCTGGCGTCGAGATCACGAGCGCGCAGGGGCAGCCGATCAGCAGGATCGCGAGACCCTTGTAGATCCACTCGTCCCAGCTCCCGCCAAAGGCAAGCGGCGGGACGACGGCCACGAGCGCGCCGACCGCGAGCACCGCGGGCGTGTAGACCTTGGAGAAGCGGTCGATGAAGCGCTCCGTCGGCGACTTCGACTCCTGAGCCTCCTCGACCAACCGGACGACGCGCGCGATCGTGTTGTCGGAGGCCGCAGCCGTCACACGGACGCGCAGCACGCCGCCGGCATTGATCGTGCCGGCGAAGACGGGATCGCCCACGACCTTGCGCTTCGGTACGCTCTCGCCCGTCACCGGCGCCTCGTCGATCTCGCTCGCCCCTTCCGTGATCGTCCCGTCGGCTGGAACGCGATCGCCCGGACGCACGAGGATGATCGCACCGACGAGAAGGCTCTCGGCAGGCACCTCGGTCGTCTCGCCGTTCGCCTCCACGATCGCCGTCTTCGGCACGAGCGCGGTCAGGCCTTGGATGCTGGCCCGGGCACGTCCGGCGGCGACCCCTTCCAGCATCTCGCCGATCAGGAACAGCAGCACGACGGCCGCCGCCTCCTCCTCCGCGCCGATGAACATGGCGCCTACGGCGGCGATGGTCATCAGCGTCTCGATCGAGAACGGCGTGCCGTATCGGGCCGCGGTGATCGCGCGCCACGCGACGGGCACCAGGCCGACGGCGAGCGCCGCGATGAACGCCACACGCTCGACCTGGGGGAAGAGGTGGCCGACGGCATAGGCGGCGAGCAGGGCCGCTCCGCAGGCTGCCGTCAGCTTGGCCTTTTTCGTGCGCCACCACGGCGCGTCACCGTCCGAGGCGGTGCCATGGGCATGCCCATGCCCGTCGTCTTGCGAGTGGTGCCCGCCTTCCGCGGAGGAACCGCCGGGAGCGGCATTCGCGTTCGCCGGCTCCGCGCCGTAGCCGAGGTTGCGCACCTGCCGCATGATCCGATCGCCATCGACGTCGTCGCCATGGCGGACCTTCAGCGTTCCCGCCGAGACCGACACGGAAACCTCCTCGACGCCGGGCAACTTGCGCACGGCGGTGTCGATCTTGGAGGCGCATCCCGCACAGTCCATGCCTGTCACCCGGTAACGGGTCTCGCTCGATGCAGCACTCATGGCGGTCTCCTTGCGTCGGTTGTCAGGGAGGCCTACCTCCTCATGTGACTAGAGGAGCAAACGAAAAATGAAGACGGGTGTCCCGATCGGTGCGGCATCGAAGGCGAGCGGCATCAAGGTGCCGACGATCCGCTACTACGAGGAGATCGGTCTCCTGCCGACGCCGCCGCGCACGGAAGGCAACCGTCGCCTTTATGACGCCGCCGACCTGCGCCGCCTTCGGTTCATCCGCCATGCCCGGGAACTGGGGTTCGAGATCGCCCCGATCCGCGAGCTGTTGGCTATGGCGGGAGAACCGGATCGCCCCTGTGAAGGCGCGGACGGGATCGCGCGGGCCCATCTCGCGGACATCGACCACAAGATCGCCCGGCTGACGGCGCTGCGGACGGAGGTCGCGCGGATGGCGGACTGCTCCAACCACTCCGTCGCCGATTGCCGTGTGATCGAGGTACTCGGCGACCATGGCGAGTGCCTACACAAGACGCATTGACGATCGCCTCGCGCGGCCAATTCGAAGTGACGGCTGTCGACCCCTCGGAGCCGTTTGGCGCCCTTTCAGCTTGCGCCATTAGCAGACGTTCCGTCTGAACGCCGAACTGAACCTGCTCGTCTCTAATTTTCAGTCCTTTGGGAATAAGCGCCGTTCTTGAACGTCTTCCGTTGGCCAATCGCGGCCGAACCGAAGGACACCGAGCCATGAAGACCCTTTTCGCAGCCATCGCCATTCTTTCCGCCGGGGCTTCGGCCGCGCTTGCGGGTCCCGCCGGCGACATGGCGAAGGCGCATATCGAAGCGATCGCCAAGGGTGATACCGCCGCGATCACCGCCGCCTATGCGCCGTCCGCAACGCTTCACTGGGTCGGGGGTCCGCTCGATGGCACCTATGCGGGTCCGAAGATCGCCGCGACCTGGGCAAAGTTCGCCAAGGCGCAGACGGGCCTCAAGGCCACCATCATCGAGATGCGTGAGAGCATGAACCCGAAGGGCGCCACCGTCGTCGCCGATGTCGTCTTCGCCAACGACAACAAGATCCCGGTGCGCTACGTCATGATGTTCCGGGACGGCAAGCTCGCCGACGAGATCTGGCAGATCGACCCCGCGTTGGCGAAGTAAGGCATGTCCACCGACGAGATCGCGGCGCGGATCGAACCGCTCATTCCGGGCCTGAGGCGCTATGCCTATGCGCTGGTGCGCGATGGCGACGCCGCCGACGATCTCGTCCAGGACTGCCTGGAGCGTGCCGTCGGGCGCTGGCACCTACGCCGGCCCGACGGCGACCTGCGCGCCTGGCTGTTCGCCATCCTGCGCAACCTCCACCTCTCGGGCCTGCGCCAGCACAAGCGGCGTGGGCCCCACGTGGCGCTCGACGAGATGGCCTCGCCGCCGGCGGTGGATGGCGACCAGGACGGCCGCGCCGGGCTCCGCGACGTTCTCGCGGGGCTCGATGCGCTGAGTGAAGAGCACCGCACCGTCCTCCTTCTCGTCGGCGTCGAAGACCTGAGCTACGACGAGGCGGCGCGGGTGATCGGGCTGCCGGTCGGCACGGTCATGTCGCGCCTATCGCGGGCGCGCGAGAAGCTGCGCGCCATCCTGGAGACCGGGATCCGCGCGCCCTTGAGGAGAGTCAAATGAGCCGCAGGGACACGCCCGTCGGCGAGGACGACCTGCAAGCCTATGTGGACGGACGGCTTGAGGCCGAGCGGCTGCCCGCAGTCGAAGCCTATCTCACGGAGCGACCGGAGATCGCCGCGGCCCTCGCTCGCGACCGCGCGATCGCCCGGGCACTGCGCGAACGGCTTGCCTTCAAGGCCGAGGAGCCGATTCCCGCGCGGTTGCGCATGGCGAACATCCGCGAGGCCCGGCGCGGTCGCTTCGCGGCCACACGTCTGCGCATCGCGGCCGTCATGGGCTGGCTGATCCTCGGCAGCGCCGGCGGGTGGCTGGCGAACGACGTCCTGCGCGTGCCGCCGCAGATGGCTCGTGTGGCGGTCATGGCCGACGAGGCGATCGCGGCGCATCGCACCTTCGTGGTCGAGGTGGTCCATCCCGTCGAAGTGCGGGCCGACGAGGAGGCACATCTCCTGCAATGGCTATCGAAGCGGCTGGGAACGCGGCTGTCGGCTCCGGACCTGACGGGGCTCGGCTATCGGCTGATGGGCGGGCGCCTCCTGCCTGCGGGCGCGGGTCCCGCTGCGATGCTGATGTACGACGACGACCAGGGCACGCGGCTGACGCTGTTCATCAAGACCGACGAGAAGGACGAGACGTCGTTCCAGTTCGTCGAGGAGAACGGCGTCTCAGCCTTCTTCTGGCGCGACGCCGGCCTTGGCTACGTCGTGTCGGCCGAGGCGCCGCGCGAACGGCTGATGCAGGTGGCGACGGCCGTCTACGACAGCCTGAACCGCCCCGCCCCGGGCCTCTCCGGCGGTACGCTGTGACGCTCGATCAGCTTCGCATCTTCGTTGCCGTTGCCGAGCGCGAGCACGTGACGGAGGCGGCGAAGTCGCTGAACCTCACGCAGTCGGCGACGAGCGCCGCCATCGCCGCGCTGGAGGAGCGCCACGACGTCCGGCTGTTCGACCGCGTGGGGCGGAGGATCGAACTCACCGAGGCGGGTCGCCTGTTTTTGCCCGAGGCCCGCGCGGTGCTTGCACGGGCCGAAGACGCTGGCATCGTGCTTGCCGAGCTTACCGGACTGAAGCGGGGCCGCCTCCGGATCGTCGCCAGCCAGACAGTGGCGAACCACTGGCTGCCGCCGGTGCTCGCGGGATTCAAGGCCCGCCATCCCGGCATCGACCTTCGGCTGAGCATCGCCAACACGGCGCGCACGGCCGAGGCGATGCTGGATGGCACGGCCGATCTCGGCTTCGTGGAGGACGAACTCGGCGATGCCAGGCTGGGCACGCAACGCGTTGCCGACGACCGGCTAATTCTGGTCGCGGCATCCATGCGCGTGGGCTCCGGCTTTCCCGTCGCACCCGAAGATCTCGCGTCGGCGCGTTGGGTGCTGCGCGAACGCGGCTCGGGCACCCGCGCGATCCTCGAAAGCGCGCTCGAAGCCTTAGGTGTCGATCCCACCGCGTTGTCGGTCGAACTCGAACTGCCCTCGAACGAGGCCGTGCGCGCGGCGATCGAGGCGGGCGCCGGCGTCGGGATCCTCCCCGCCGTGGTCGCGGATGCCGGCCTTCGCACGGGGACACTGGTGGCGCTACCCTTCGACCTGCCGTCGCGCGGGTTCCATTCGGTTTTGGCGAAGGACCGTCACCCGAGCCGCGCCGTCGCCGCCTTTCTGGCCGAGCTGCCGACGATCGAGGTTCCACAGGCGTGATCGATGGATCGACGACGTCAGAACGGCATTCGGTCGACGCGATCGTCGAGCGTCTCGCGGCGCTGCCTGGCAAGGCCAACCTGTTCAACCCCTATGCCGGGTTCGACGCGGAGATTGAGGACGCTGACGCGCTAGCCATCCGCTGTCGCAATCTCGGGCGTTATCTCGCCGCGATGGCGGATCGCGGCGTCAATGACCTCTGGCTCGGCGAAGCACCCTCGCGCTTTGGAGCGCGTCGGACAGGCGTGCCGTTCACGGGCGACGGGCGGCTCGCCCACCTGTCGCAGCGGCTCGGTCTCGATCCGCCGCTGGCGCGGGCGACCCGCGAGACCCTGCCGACACCTGAGTCCGGAACCTCCCGGGAGATCTGGGATGCGGTGCCCGACCCGCTGCCACTGTTCTGGAACGCGGTGCTCTTCCATCCCCATCGCGGCGTTCTGCCCTTGCGCAACCGGATGCCGACGCGGACCGAGATCGCCGAGCACCGAGAGGTGCTGGAGATGATTGTCGCGATCTTCGCGCCGCGCCGAATCCTCTGCATCGGCCGGGTGGCGCAGCGTGCGGCGGACGGGCTCGGCATCCCCGCCACCTACGTGCGCCACCCCGCCCAGGGCGGCGCCGTGCGGTTCCGGGCCGGCGTCGCCGTGTTTTGAAGATCCTGAGCCACTGGCTTACCCCGTCAGCGAATGACCAAGCGGTGTCGTTCGACGGCCTTTGTCAGTATGTCTTCGCGAGATACTCGACGATTGCCTTTGCGTCGGCCTCTTCGATCGGGGCGTGATACGTGGCGATCATTTTGTGAACCTCCGCTGTCCAGAATGCCTCACCCATGCCGGGCGGCTGTGTATTGATGTAGTCAGCGGAATGACAGGCGGCGCAGTTGTTCTCCGCAGCCTCTAGGTTCTTGCCTGGCTTGAACGTTGCCGTCTCTTCGGGCAGTTCGTAGGAAAGCGGTTCTGCGAGCGCTGTTCCGGCGGAGGCTATCGCGACGGTCATGGCGCTCATGGCCACGAGGAACTGCAAGCGTCGTTTCATGGTGCCCTTCCTCATGCCGCGACAACGCGGGTGGTCTCGACGACATTCCGCAGGTAACCGGAAGGGTTCCAAGTCGCTTCCATCGGCTGGCTCTCGTTGAGCACGTTGGTCGCGCGGACCTTGAGGGCGTGGTCGCCGGCAGACAGCGTCACTGATGCGGTCCATTCCCGGAAAGAGAACTTGCCGAGATCCTCTCCGAGTACTGCGGGCGCGAAGGTCTTGCCTCCATCCGCAGAAACCTCAACCATCGCAATTCCCGAGCCGCCGTCAAAAGCGATGCCGCGCAGTGCCGTCGGCTGCCCAGCCGCCACCTTGGCTCCATTTTCGACGCTGGTGATGAAGGAGCGGACGGCAAAGCGACCAATCGGGACGGTCGTCTCCGGCTTGGTGCCAGCGGGAACGCAGGCGCAGTCGTTGTCGGGAACGCGGTATGCCGTCTTCATCCAAAAATTGTCGAGCGGCGTGTCGAGGACGGTGATCTCGTTGAGGTGCTTGACCCAATAGGTCCCGAAGAAGCCGGGAACGACGAGACGAACGGGGAAGCCGTTCAGCCACGGCAAGTCCTCGCCGTTCATCTGATAGGCCAGCATCACTTCGCCGTCGAGGGCATGGTCGAGCTTTAGTGATTTCGCGAAATCGGGCGTTTCCGGAATGACAGGACCGTCCAGCCCGCCGAATGAAACCTCGACGCTGCCCGCCGAGACTCCGGCCTTTTCCAAAATGGACTTCAAGGGGACGCCCTTCCAGCGAGCATTGCCCATCAACCCATTACCCGCCTGGCCTCCGCCGACGCGCGGATCGAAAAATCCTCGGCTGTTGCCCGAGCATTGGTGTACGGCGACGAGTTCCACCGGATCGAATCCTGTCTTCAGGTCATCGAGCGAGAGCGATAGAGGTTTCACTACCTTGCCCTTCACCTCGATCCGGAAAGCAACCGGATCGATCTCCAGCGGGATGTCCGCGAGGTGGTAGCGGACGAAGAACGCGTCGTTCGGAGTCAGCATGCTCTCGTTAAAAACGGCGAACGGCGTCTCGAGCTGTGGCGGGCGGGAGGTAAGCCCGATCATCGCCCGCTTCCCGGGATAGGTGACCAGAGGCCTCTCGCCGTTTCCGAACGGCAAGTCCACCGCTTCGGCTGCGAATGCTGCAAGCCTAGACACCCCGAAGAGCCCCGAGCCCAGGCCCAACGCCGCGCCGCCGGCGGTTCTTAAAACTTGTCGCCTGTTGACCATCTCAACTCTCCTCTTTGAAATTTATCCGCGCACGTGTCTGGGTATAAGACGCTCGAGGGGGACGTTTATTCCCTTGCTCGAGGCACAGAACCTCGTTTCTGCACGATCAGTCCTTGATGCAGGGCGAGACGAAGAGATCGCCCCTCCAGGCACCGCGCACCGTCCTCGTTCCGACGATCACCCAAAGCACCGCCAGCACCGCAACGAGCACCGCGCCGAAGACGTGGATGGCAGCGATCGGCAGGAGGGTGCCGAGCTTCAGCGTGGCCACGGCATAGACACCAAGGGGGAACGTGTAGCCCCACCAGCCGATGTTGAAGGGAAGGCCGTCGCGCAGGTAGCGCAGCGTCACGAGCACGGCCATCGCCAGCCACCAGAGCCCATAGCCCCAGAGCAGCAGCCCGCCGAAGAAGCCGAGCCCTTCCGCAAAGGCGCCGAAGCGCTCCAGACCGTTGGCGGAAAGGATCGCGGGGGCCGCGCCGCCCAGCGTCATCAGCCCGAGCGAACCGGTGCCGATCGGCCCGAGCGCCAGCCAGCTCGACGCCGCCATGTTGGCGTGCGGCAGCTTGTGGATGGCCATGCGCAGGAGGAGCACGACGAGGATGCTGAGCGCGATCGGCACCGACAGCGCCCAGAGCGCATAGGAGAGGGTCAACACCACGAGCTGTGAATGCGGGTCGACGAGATGCGCCGCGAGCAAGCCCCCGGAGACGGCGGCGACTTCGGCCGCGACCACCGGCAGGAGCCAGACCGCGGTCATCTGGTCGATCGTGTGGCTCTGGCGCGTGAACATCATGAAGGGGATGGCGACCCCGCAGGCCGCCGCCATCGCGACGTCGATCCACCAGAGCGTCTCTGCGATCCCGACCGCCACCTCGCCATAGCGCGGCAGGCCGAAGATCAGGAAGCCGTTGACGATGGTGGCGAGGCCCATCGGGATGCAGCCGAAGAACATCGACACGACGGAATGGCCGAAGATGCGCTTGGCCCCGTCGAAGAAGAAGATCCAGCGGGCAGCGTAGAGCCCGGCGAAGAGCGTGAACAGCGCGATGTTGAACATCCAGAGGCCCTCGGCCACCGGATGCAGCATCGGCACGTCAGCTTGGAACTGCGACAGCGCGATCGCGAGGATCCCGGTACCCATCGTGGCGGCGAACCAGTTCGGGGTGAACTGGCGCACGACCTCGCGCGGGCTGTCGAGGCGCGACAGCGGTTGGAGGCCAAGGGTGACGGCACGCATCTGTTCGAAGGTCATCGGCGGAGATCCTTATCCTGCCGGGATCATGCACAACGGCGATCGTTCGATCCAACGCGTTGTTTTGGTCATTCCGATCGATGGAGGCGATGGATCCATCAGGCGCCTCGCCCCGAATAAATGTTGCCGCCACGGGAATGAAAGGCTTCCGCATGCGTCTTCTTGTCGAACCCCGTACTTCGAGGACCCTGTGATTCCATGCTGAAGACGCTTCTCCTAACCCTGGCCTTTGCCGGGGCGTCACTCTCCTCGGCAGAGGCGCAGGACGCGCCCGCCCATCAGCACTCGGCGATGGTGCCGGCCACGCCCGACGGTTCACACTATGCCGAAGCGACCGCGGAGGCGATGGAGAGGATGCATGCCGGCATGATGTCGGCCCCGGTGACCGGGGATCCCGAGCACGACTTCCTGTCCCAGATGATCCCGCATCACCAGGGCGCGATCGACATGGCCAAGGCCGTCCTCGGCTCGACCGAGGACCCGGCGATCCGCAACCTCGCCCAGTCCATCATCACCGAACAGTCCTACGAGATCGCGCTGATGCGCTCGATGCTCGCTGCATCCGCCGACAAACCAAAGCCCGTTCCGGAGACAACCCCATGACCCGCACCGCCATCCTCGCCGCCGCGCTCCTTGTCTCGACGTCGGCCTTCGCGCTGCCCGCCGCCTCAGACCGCGTCTACACCGCCGACCAGAACTCCAACACGGTCTCGGTCATCGACCCCGTCGCCAACAAGCTGTTGGGCCAGATCCGGCTCGGCAATCCGCGGCCGGACGTTCTGAGCCCCCTCTACAAGGGCGAGGTCAACGTCCACGGCCTCGGCTTCTCGCCGGACCACAAGACGCTCGTCGTCGTCTCGACGGTGACGAACTCCGTCACCTTCATCGACACGGCGACCAATGCCGTGAAGGGCACGACCTATGTCGGGCGCAACCCGCACGAGGCCTTCTTCACGCCGGACGGGAGAGAAGTCTGGGCGACGGTGCGCGGCGAGGACTATCTGTCGGTGATCGATGCCGCGACCTATAAGGAAACCGGCCGCATCCCGACGACCAGTGGCCCAGGCATGACCAAGTTCTCACGCGACGGCAAGCTCGCCTTTGTCGCCAACTCGTTCAACCCGGTGCTCGAGGTCTTCGACGTCGCGAGCCATGCGCTGGTGAAGCGGATCCCGGTCGTCTCGCCATTCGTGCCCTTCGTACAGGTGAGCCCTGACGGCAGCGACGTCTGGCTGACGCACAAGGATGTCGGCAAGGTCACGCGCGTCGATGCCAAGACGCTCGAGGTGAAGGAGGTCATCGACAGCGGACCGATCTCCAACCATCTCGGCTTCGGCACGGTGGACGGCGCGACGCTGGTCTACGTCACGATCGGCGGCGAGAACGTCGTGAAGGTCTACAAGCCCGGCGAGAAGACGCAGCTCGTCGCGACCATCCCCGTCGGCGCATTGCCGCACGGCATCTGGGGATCGGAGGACGGCAGCCGGATCTTCGTCGGGCTCGAGAACGGCGACAAGGTCGACGTGATCGACACGGCCGAGCAGAAGGTCGTGGCCGAGATCCCGATCGGTCAGGCCCCGCAGGCCCTCGTATTCGTGCCGGGCGCGGTGCCCGAAGGTGCGGGCACCGAGAACCTCATGCCGTTGAAGGCGGGTCCAGAGAACCTGACGCTCTCGCTGAAGGCGCCTGAGGGCGCGGACGGTTCCGGCATGGTCGTCTCGCGCAATCTCGGGCTCGTCGATGCGATCGACGTCAGCCTCGCCAAACTGAAGCCGATGACGGAGTACGGCGTGTTCTTCGAAGGGCAGGACGAGCCCGTCGTAGTGCTGAAGACCAACGACAAGGGTGCCGGCATGGCCTCCAGCATCGGCCCGGTGCGCACGATCGGCGCCCCCGAGGAGCCGACGGCGGGCAAGGAGCCGCGGCTGGTCGTGGTCGAGGGTCTGAAGGGCACGGCCCGCCCGGTCCTCGCCAGCCGCTAGAGACGGCTGGGTCCAGAGTTGCGTTGCTAGCCAAGCGTGATCCACAGGACGACGCAGACGGCCAGCAACGCACCTGCGATGAGAACCCATGAAAGACCTAAGTCGCGAGCCTTCGACACACCTCTGGCGCTCGATGGCCCATCTTCGATTTGGGCCAGCTCTTTCATCTCCAGCCCCTCTGTATCTTCCGGTCCATGCTGCTTGCTCATGGCAATCCCGCCTTTCATCTGCTCGCATCATCGACCAACCGCAGAAACGATCGGACGTGTTGTCGCGCTAGCCGATCGGACGCGTTCGCGGCCTTCGTCCCTTTGCAGAGCCTCAGCCGACTCTGATCGGGACGCGATGCCACGAATAGGCGAGATAACCCTTCCAGTTCCAGATCTTCGCGATGTCGTCGGGTTGCGAACCGCCGACACCGTCGAAAGAACGGACGGCGAGATGGTGCTGTCCGGTCGGTAGGTCGAGGACGACAGACCAGAAGATCCACGCCCACTGGGTATCAGCCTGCTTGTCGATAGTAGCCTCGTGCCAATTCTCGCCACCATCGTAGGAGACCTCGACCTTGGCGACGCCACCGCCAGAGGACCGTCCTCAGCTCGTTGCGTCGTTCGAGTTCGGAGATCGTGGCACTGATGTCGTTCGCGGACCTCTCGGCAGCCGTCGTACCCGGCAGACGGTCAAAGTGGTCGACAGGGCTCATGCGTGCATCTCCGCGGATCCCTGGGGGGCGGACGCGACGTCCCGGCTGACCGCACCGCCCGCCTCCGGCAAGCGCCAGCCCTTCACCAGCGCGAACACGGCCGGGATGACGACGAGCGTCAGGACGGTCGACGAGACCATGCCGCCGATCATCGGCACCGCGATGCGCTGCATCACTTCCGAGCCCGCACCGTGGCTCCACAGGATCGGCAGGAGACCGGCCATGATCGCGACGACGGTCATCATCTTCGGCCTGACCCGCTCGACGGCGCCGATCATGATCGCGTCCCGCAAGGATTCACGGTCGAAGGCCCTGCCCTCGGCCCCGCACCGTCCCCGGACCTCCGCCACTGCGTGCTGGAGGTAGATCAACATGATCACGCCCGTCTCCGCCGCGACGCCCGACAGGGCGATGAACCCCACGGCCACGGCGACGGACATGTTGAAGCCGAGCCACCACATCAGCCAGACGCCGCCGACTACGGCGAACGGCAGGGAGAGCATGACGATCAGCGTCTCCGTCATGGACCGGAAGTTCAGGTAGAGGAGGAGGAAGATCAGGAGCAGCGTGACGGGAACGACGACCTTCAGCCTGGCCTCGGCACGCTGGAGGTACTCGAACTGTCCGCTCCAGGCGACATAGGTGCCGGGCGGGAACGTTACTCCCTTGGCCACCGCCTCCTGCGCCTCCGCGACGTAGCCGCCGAGGTCCCGTCCTGCGATGTCGACGAAGACGTAGATCGCGAGCTGCCCGTTCTCCGTCCGGATGGAGGTCGCCCCCCGCGTCAGCTCGACCTTGGCGACCTCGCCGAGCGGAACCGCTCCTCCGCCTGGGAGCGCGATCTGGACGTCCCTCGCGATCGCGTCTGGATCGGAGCGGAGTTCTCGCGGATAGCGGACGACGACGGCGTACCGCTCCCGTCCCTCGACGGTCGTCGTCACCGTCTCGGCTCCGAGCGCCATCCCGATCGTCTCCTGCACGGCGCCGACGGACAGTCCGTAGCGACCGAGGGCCTCCCGGTCGGGAACGATGTCGAGGAAGTAGCCGCCGACCACTCGCTCGGCATAGGCGCTGGACGTTCCCGGCACGTCCTTCAGCACTCGCTCGATGTCCTTCGCCACCCCCTCCATTTCCGCCAGGTCGGTGCCGAACACCTTCACGCCGACAGGCGTCCGGATGCCCGTCGAGAGCATGTCGATGCGAGCGCGGATGGGCATCGTCCAGGCGTTCGAGACGCCGGGGAACTGGAGGGCCTTGTCCATCTCGGCCCTGAGGCTGTCGACCGTGACGCCCGGCCGCCATTCCTCCTCAGGCTTCAGGTTGATCAGCGTCTCGAACATCTCCGTCGGCGCCGGGTCGGTGGCGGTCTGCGCCCTGCCCGCCTTGCCGTAGACCGAGGCGACCTCGGGGAACGACTTGATGATGCGGTCCTGCGTCTGGAGAAGCTCGGCCGCCTTGGTCACCGACAGCCCCGGGAGCGTCGTCGGCATGTACATCAGCGTTCCCTCGTTGAGGTTCGGCATGAACTCGGACCCGATCTGCCGGGCCGGCCAGACCGTCACGCCGAGGGCGACGACGGCGAGGAGGATGGTCAGGGTCTTCGCCCGAAGGACGCCGCCGATGACCGGGCGATAGACCCAGATCAGGAAGCGGTTCACGGGGTTGCGGTGCTCGGGCACGATGCGCCCGCGCACGAAGAGGACCATCAGCGCCGGCACCAGCGTCACCGACAGGATGGCCGCCGCCGCCATGGCGAAAGTTTTCGTGAAGGCCAGCGGCCCGAACAGGCGTCCCTCTTGCGACTCCAGCGTGAAGATCGGCAGGAAGGAGACCGTGATCACGAGGAGGCTGAAGAACAGGGCGGGGCCGACCTCGCTCGCGGCCTCGACCAGGATCTCCACCCGCGGCTTGCCGGGCGGCGCGCGCTCCAGATGCTTGTGGGCGTTCTCGATCATGACGATGGCGGCGTCGATCATCGCGCCGACGGCGATGGCGATGCCGCCGAGGCTCATGATGTTGGAGCCGAGCCCCGCCAGCTTCATCGCCCCGAAGGCCATCAGGATGCCGACGGGCAGCATGAGGATGGCGACGAGCGCGCTCCGAAGGTGGAGGAGGAACACCACGCAGACGAGCGCGACGATGAGGCTCTCCTCGAGGAGCGTGCCCTTCAGCGTCTCGATGGCCCGCTCGATGAGCTGCGAGCGGTCGTAGACGGGCAGGATCTCGGTTCCCGGGGGAAGGCTCGGCAGGATGGCCGCAAGCTTCGCCTTCACGTCCCCGATCACGTCGAGGGCGTTGGAGCCGTAGCGCTGCATGACGATGCCGCTCGCGACCTCCCCCTCCCCGTTCAGTTCCGTGATGCCGCGCCGTTCGTCGGGCGTCGTCTCGACGCGGGCCACGTCGCCGAGCCGCAGGGGGACGCCGCCGGGGCTCATGAGGACGATGCTCTCGATGTCGTCGGTGCCGCGCAGGTAGCCCCGCCCGCGCACCATGTACTCGAACTCGGACAGCTCGATCGTGCGGCCGCCGACGTCCATGTTGCTCGCCCCGATCGCCTCCTTCAGCATGTCGAGGGTCACGCCCTGGCTGCGCATGCGGTTGGGATCGACGACGACCGAGTACTGCTTCACGAACCCGCCGACGCTTGCGACCTCGGCGACCCCGTCGGCGTCGGAGGCGGCGAACCTCACGACCCAGTCCTGCAACGACCGCAGCTCGGCGAGCGTCCTGTCCTTGGCCACCACGGCGTACTGGTAGACCCAGCCTACGCCCGTCGCATCCGGCCCGAGCGTCGGTGTCACGCCGGCGGGAAGGCGGCGCCCCGCGGCGTTCAGGAACTCGAGGACGCGGCTTCGGGCGAAGTAGGGATCGGTGCCGTCCTCGAACACGACGTAGACGAAGGACACACCGAAGAACGAGAAGCCGCGCACGACCTTGGATCTCGGCACCGTCAGCATCGCGGTCGTCAGCGGATACGTGACCTGGTCCTCGACCACCTGCGGCGCTTGGCCGGGATACTCGGTGTAGACGATGACCTGGACGTCGGAGAGGTCGGGGATTGCATCCAGCGGCAGCGTCTTCAGGGCGTAGAAGCCCCCGGCGACGGCAAAGAGCGTGCCGACGAAGACGAGGACGAGGTTTCTCGCGGACCAGGCGATGACGCGGGCGATCACGGCCGTGCCTCCGCCGTCGGGGCCGGCCCGTCCTTCCCGGGGCCGAGGGCGGAGAGGGCCGCCTTGATGTTGCTCTCGGCGTCGATCAGGAAGTTCGCGCCGGTCACCACGCGGTCCCCCGCGTCGACGCCCTTCACGACTTCGGTCATGTCGGTCCCGCGGGCACCGATCTCGACCGGACGCGGTTCGAAGCGACCCTCGCCGCGATCGAGGATGACGACTTGCCTTGATCCCGTGTCGAGGATCGCGTCGTTCGGAACCGCGACGACCGCGGCGCCGGCACCGGACTCGATCGCGACGTCGGCATACATGTCGGGCAGCAGGAGCCCGTCGGGGTTGGCGACCTCGATGCGCACCTTGACCGTCCGGGTCTCTGGCGAGACTTGCGGGTAGACGAGGCCGACGCGCCCTTCGAACGTCCTCCCCGACAGGCCCCTGAAGGTGCTCCTTGCCACGCTGCCGAGCCGGACGGAGCCGATCTCCCGTTCAGGCACGTCGGCGACGATCCAGACGCTGGAAACGTCCGCGAGCCGGAAGAGGACGTCCCCTGCTTCGGTCATCATGCCGGCGACGGCTGATCGCTCCAAGACGAGGCCGTCCCGGGGCGCCGTCCAGGTCATGGACGGCGGGACCTTGCCTGTCTGCTCCATCTCGGTGATGGCCTCCTCAGGAACGCCGAGGTTGCGGAGCTTGAGGCCGGCGCCGCCTGACCTCGCGGCCCCGCCGCTCTTCAGCTCGATGACGAACTGGGCGCCGGCGGCCGCCATCTCGGGCGAGTAGAGGCGGACCAGCGGCTGCCCCTTCCGCACGGCCGAGCCCGTGGTCACGTCGGAGACCTCCTCGACGAAGGCGTCGGCCCGCGTCGTGACGATCGTGACCGCCCGCTCGTCGATCTTGACGACACCCGGCACCCGCAACGGCCGACCTATCGGCTGCCGGGACACGATCTGCGACCGGACCCCGGTTCGCTGTAGACGGCCAGGCGAGATCGTGACGATCCCGTCCTCCTCCTCCGGACCGTCGTAGACGGGGATGTAGTCCATCCCCATCGAGTCCTTCTTCGGGACCGGCGAGGTGTCGGGAAGGCCCATCGGGTTGCGATAGTAGATGACGTTTCGCTCGCCAGCGGGGGGCGCCGCCGTAGTGGACGCTGTCGCACCCGCGACGGCCGCGGATGCGCCCTGACCGTCCCGATCATCTCCGACCGCGACGGGGACGAAGTCGCGCCCGTCAGCAGTCTTCGTGGGCACTGCGGAGTACAGGGGCTTGCCGTCGGGGTCCCGGTAGTAGGCGACCCGTGCATCCTTGGCCGCGCCGGGGCGCGCGGGCTCGGTCATGCCGCCCGTGCGGAGGGGTTGCGACGTGGCGGAGCCCACGACGGGGGGCATGCCGCTCGCGAACGGCAGCGCAGCGGCGAGATCGGCCAAGGCGGGCTGGCCGAGGCCGATCCAATAGCCTCCGCCCCCCGCCGCGACGACCGCGGCGAGGGAAAGGCCCACAAGGGATGGGCGCATCACTCGGTGGCCTTGAGGACGAGCTCGTTCCGCAGCGTTCCCTCCTCGCCCTGCACCTTGGCGCCGAGCGAGATCCGCCAGCCGCCGGCCATGACGAAATTGCCCTTCACCACGTAGATCCCGGGTTCGGGCGACGGGGCGACCTCCACCGGCGCCGTCATCGTCTCCATGCCGTCGGGCGCCATGTCGAGCCGGGTCTCGAAGATGACGGCGTCCGGCACGGTCATGCCCGTCCGCTTGTCGACGAGCCTGACGCGGACGGGGATGTCCTTGCCCATCGCGACGGTGCCGTCGACGAGCTGGAACTCGTAGTCTGTCATGGCGGCGGCCGCGTTGCCCGCGAGCCCCGTGGAAAGGCATGCGACGAGCGCCGCTGCGGCGACGTGCTTCCTGAGTTCGTTCATGAGGTCGAAGTCCCGATCGATCGGCCGCGGCACGATGCCGTTCGGCCGCGCGGCAATGGCCGCGAGGTTCCGTTCGTCCTGGTGGTCCAGGCCGTGAAGGACGGCGCGAAGACGCGCCGCGGAACTATCAGGTTCTGGGAGGTCGGGGCGGTGGAGGCTGCGCGAGCGAGGTCAGCAGCCGCCCTCCCTGCAAGCCGAAGGACGACGTCGATCCGTCTCGCGGAGCGAGACCAAACGCGACAGACGGGCCCGCCGGGATGCATTGGGAGGTGCAGGCGGACATCGACGGACAGGCGGACTTCCCGCAGTCGGTCGTCGCCTGGCTCCTGTCGTCGGGGCAACATGGCATGTCGCCCGCCGCTGCCATGCCTTCCATGTCCGCCATCCCGGCCATCTCCATGGCCGACACTTGCGGATCCGATGCCTCGGCTGCCGCGGGGGGAAGCGCACCGGACGCCGTGGCCATGGCTTCGCCGATCGGCATGAATGCCAATGCGGCGACGACCATGGTCGCGAGGAGGCCTCGGAGGCGGAGTGCGGTTTTCACGGAGTGCAGGATGCCATTTCCCGGATCGCAAGAGAAGGCGGCAAGGGCGGGACCGTTGGTCGCCCTGTTGGAAGGCTCACCCAAGTCAGCGTCCGCCTGAGGCCGCGCGCGGTCCGGGAAGCATGCGCCCGAAGACGCCGTCCCGTCGGACGAGATGGTAGGCCGCGCCGAGAACGTGCAGCACGAGGAGCGCCAGGATGGCCTTCCAGATCCAGACGTGGGCCAGTGCGGCCCCGCCCCAAAGGTACCGGGCCACGAACCCCGAGGCGGCTTGGGCCAGCAGGGCCGCGTACAGGCCGGAATGGACCAAGGCGGCAACGCGATCCTTCCAGCCGAGGCGAGATCCCTCCCGCCGGCGTCGGAAGCGCAGCCCGAGGCGGGCGACCATCAGGACGCCGATCGCGATCCCCGACCATGTGTGGACGGAGTGCTCGAGGAGGTCGATCGGCTTCGGGCGCATCAGGGACGAATGAGTTCGGGCGATCGCGTCGTACGTCAGCCACTGCACCGTCACGAGCGCTACGACCGCCCAGTGCAGGACGATCTGGAGCGGCGAGTAGCGCGTGCGTCCCGCTTCTGCCGGAGCGTCCCAGCGGCTCTTCGGCATGCCCGATGTTCCCATGGCCGTTCCGATCGTGCGTCCTGCCGCCCGGAAGCGGACCCTCGAGATCAGCATGCCCATCTTCAGTAAAGGACTCCCAACGGCAGGAACGCGACGTCGACGGCCTCGACGCGACCCGGCACCTCGACCTGCCGGCGCATGCGCCACGCCTCGCCGAGCGCCGCGGGCGGAAGACGCTTCAGTATGGCTTCGGACACGATCAGCCGTGCCGAAAGCACCTTGCACATGGACTGGAGGCGCGCGGCAAGGTTCACGGTGTCGCCCAGGACGGTGTGCTCGCCGTGCGCGCCGCCCGCCACGACGCCGCCGACAACCGGCCCGAAGTGGAGCCCGATCCCGAACGTCATCGGTTCGGCCCCGGCCTTGGCCATCGCCTCGCTCCAGGTCTCAAGCCTGTTCACGAGCTGGCAGGCGCAGTGGAAGGCGCGTTCGGCGTCCGCTGACCGGGACTCGTCGAGGCCGAAGACCGCCATGACGCCGTCTCCCATGAACTTGTCGATCGTGCCGTCCCAGTGGCCGACGGCGTCGACGACGCGCCTGCGGTACTCCCCGAGCAGGACCCCGAGCTCCTCCGGCGACATCGTCTCGGCAAGACCCGTGAAGCCGCGGATGTCCACGAACAGGACGGCTGCCTCGCGCCTCACGAGGCCGATCTGAAACCCGTCGGTCGCGATGCGCTCCGCCGTGCTCGGAGCGAAGAAGCGGGCGAGGTTGACCCTTTCCGAGGTGCTCGACACCGCCGTCACGACGACGCGTCGGATGTCGATCGCCAACAGGACCTGGAAGACCGCGACCGCTAGGAAGGCGATGGCACGCACGCCCGCATCCCGCAGGTCGTCGAGCGACGGCATCCCGGCGTTGGGGCCGAACATGACGGCAGCGGCGGCCGCGGCGGCGGTGCCGACGGACACGATCGCCGCGAAGGCTGCCACGGTGCCCGCGCGCATTCGGAGGCCCGCATGGGCCAAGAGGACGAAGGCAATGGCGAGGCTCGGCGTCGAGACGGCCTCGCCGATCCCGACGCCCGGGACGAACATGTGCTCGGCTGCCAGGTACACCACGAGAGCGGCGTCGACGGCGACGTAGACCCAATTCATCCAAGGCCTGTAGATGCCCATGGCCACGAGCCCGATCGCCGTCACGGACGTGACGGCGTAGGACAGGAGGAGAAGGAGGTGGACCGGGTGGCTGCCCCCGTCCGGCTCGAGGGCCACCGAGACCGCGAAGACGGCGAGGGTCACGAAGCGCCACAGCGCCGTCCTCAGCTCGCTCTTCGTCTCGACGTCGGACATGATCCTGGCCGGATCGCCGCTTGCCGCATCGATGGCCACCATGTGCGCTTGTCTTCCTGCCGGGCGCCAGCGGTCCGGCGATCTCTGTGTCGAGGTGGCGGCGGGACAGGCGCCCCGCCGCCGGACCGTCACTTCATCTCGACGACGGTGATCTTGCCCTTCACGCGCTCGGCGACGAACTCGACCTTCTGGCCGACCTTGGCCTTCTCCACCATCGAGTCGTCGGCGACGGCGAACACCATCGTCATCGCCGGCATCTCGAGGTTCTTCAGCTCGCCGTGCTTGATGGTGATCTTCTTGGCCTTGGCGTCGACCTTGGTGATCTCGCCCTTGGTGTACTCCGCCGCGAAGGCGGGAGCCGCGAGGCCGAGGGCGAGGGCCGCGACGGCGGCGAGCATGGACGTCTTCTTCATCGTGTCGTTCCTTTGACGTGGTTGGTGGTTCAGCCCGAGACCTTCACGGGGCCGTGCATGCCGGACTCGTAGTGGCCGGGGATGAGGCAGGCGAACTCGAAGTCGCCCGCCTTCGTGAAGGTCCAGACGATCTCGCCCGACTTGCCCGGCGCCAGCCGGATCGCGTTCGGGTCGTCGTGTTCCATCTCCGGGAACTTCTCCATGAGCGCCTTGTGCTCGGCGTTCTTGGCCATCTCGTCGAGGACGAACTCGTGGTCGGTCTCGCCCGTGTTCGTGACGACGATCCGGATGGTCTCGCCCTTCTTGGCGACGATCTGCGAGGGCTCGTAGACCATCTTGCCGTCGTCGGTCTCCTTCATGGAGATTTTGACGGTGCGGCTCGCCTTGGCGGCCTTGCCGGGCTTGCCGGCCCCCATGTCGCCATGGCCCCCCGCATGGTTCCCGGTCGCGAACGCCGGGACGGCCAGCAGGGACAGGCCGATCGCGGCGGCCATCATCATTCTCTTCGACATCGTGCTTCCTCGTGTCAGGCTTCTGGGTGGGACCGGCTCAGTGGCCGGAGTGGTCCGACGCCTTCGCGGGCGTCGTGGACGTCTTCTCGAGCGCCCCGGTCTTCATCGGAGCCTCGGGTGCCTTGGCGGCCTCGGGGAGTTCGCCCGTCCACTCGTAGGCGACGGTGCCCGGGGGATGCGCGTACTCGCCGGGATCGGAGTAGTCGCCCTTGGCGAGGCCCTCGCGGACCTTCACCACGGTGAACATGCCGCCCATCTCGAGCGGGCCGAACTGGCCCCACCCCGTCATCATCGGGATGGTGTTGTCGGGGATCGGCATCGACATCTCGCCCATGTCGGCCATGCCCTTCGTGCCCATCGGCATGTAGTCGGGCTGGAGCTGGCGGATCTTCTTGGCGACGCTCGTCTTGTCGACGCCGATGAACGTCGGGACGTCGTGCCCCATGGCGTTCATCGTGTGGTGCGACTTGTGGCAATGGAGCGCCCAGTCGCCGGGGTTGGTCGCGTCGAACTCGAAGGCGCGCATGCCGCCGACGGGGATGTCGATCGTGACCTCGGGCCAGCGCGCCTCTGGACGCACCCACCCGCCGTCGGTGCAGGTCACCGAGAAGTCGTAGCCGTGCATGTGGATGGGGTGGTTCGTCATGGTGAGGTTGCCGACGCGGACCCGCGCGCGCTCGTTCAGCCCGATCGGCAGCGGATCGATGTTCGGGAAGACCCGCGAGTTCATCGTCCACATGTTGAAGTCGGTCATCTCCATGATCCGCGGCACGTAGGTGCCGGGGTCGATGTCGTAGGCCGAGAGCAGGAAGACGAAGTCCCGGTCGACGGGCATGAAGGTCGGGTCCTTCGGGTGCACGACGAAGGAGCCCATCATGCCCATCGCCATCTGCACCATCTCGTCCGCGTGCGGGTGGTACATGAACGTCCCGCTCTTCTGCATGACGAACTCGTAGACGAAGGTCTTGCCCGGCTTGATGTGCGGCTGGGTGAGACCGCCGACGCCGTCCATGCCGCAGGGCAGCAGCATGCCGTGCCAGTGGATGGTGGTGTGCTCGGGCAGCTTGTTGGTGACGAAGATCCGGACCTTGTCGCCCTCGACGCACTCGATCGTCGGTCCCGGGGACTGGCCGTTGTAGCCCCAAAGGTAGGCCGTCATTCCCTCGCCCATCTCCCGCTCGACGGGCTCGGCGATCAGGTGGAACTCCTTCCAGCCGTTGTTCATGCGGAACGGCAGGGACCAGCCGTTCAGCGTGACCACGGGGTTGTAGTCGGGGCCGGCGGAGGGGGCGAGCGGCGGCTGCGTCGTGGCCTCCTCCATGATGGGCGCGTCGGGCAGCGCCATCGCCGAGGTCTTCGTCCAGGCCGCGACGCCCGCGAGGGCGGCGCCGGCGCCGATGAATGCTCTTCTCGAAACCATGGTTCTCTTCCTCTCGATCAGTCTTCGTCGCCGCCGGCCTCGGCGACTTCCGCCTCGGCTTCGGGACCATCGGAGGCATCGCCCCCGTAGATCGCCGTGGTCAGGCCCGCCTCGGCGAGCCAGAAGGCACGCTTGGCGTTCAGCGACTGGATGTTGGAGTTCACCCGTTCCCGCGTGTCGGTGAGCAGGTCGAAGGTGTTGGTGATCATGCCGTTGTAGGTGAGGAGCCCCTCCTGCTCGATCGTGGTTCGCAGGGGCAGGACGCTGGAGCGGTAGTGGCGGGCGATGTCGTAGCTCGACCTGTAGGCTTGGTACGCGGACCGGGCTTCGGACCTCGCGTTCACGGCCTTCTCCGCCAGGAGGTTGGCGGACCGCATGTACTCGAACTCGGCCTTGCGCAGGCGCGCCTCGCCCGAGTCGAAGATCGGGATCTCGAAGCTTGCCTCGAAGACGCCGGAGTAGACGTCCTTCTTCTCGGTGTCCCCGTCCTCCTTCTCCTCGATCTCCCGCTCCACCTCGACGCCCGCGCCGAGTTCGAGGTCGGACACGAAGCGCGTTGCCTTGGAGAGGCCGTAGGATTTGGCGAGGACCTCCAGCTCGAGCTTGCCGATCTTGAGGTCGACGCGGTTGCGCAGCGCCTCGGCCTCTATGGCGGTGCGGGTCCCGACGCGCCTCGGCAGGGCTGGGAGGGCGTTCGGGACCTCGAACTCGATGTCTTGCCCGTAGACGCCCATCGCCCGGATGAGGCGCTCCTTGGCAAGGCGGGCGGCAAGGCGAGCCTCCGCTGTCCGCCCCGTCAGTTCCGCGTAGAGCACCTGCTCGCGTGCCTGGTCAGCCTTGGTCATCGACCCCGTGCCACCGAGCTTGGAGGCGAGCTCGGCGGCGGCGTCCGCCCCCACCTTCGCCCTGTTCAGGTAGGAGACATGCTCCCAAGCCGAGACGGCCTCGATCCATGCGGCACGGGCCTCGGCCGCCACCGAGAGAGTCCGCTCGACGGCCTTCATCTGCGTCTCGGCAAGGCGGATGGATGCGACCTCGAGCCTGCGCTCCCGCGTGATGAAGGCGATGATGTTGGCCGCGACGACGCCCTCGATCGTGCGGGCGGCGGTGATCTGACTGGCGCCGATCGACACCGTCGGATTGACGAACAGGCTCTCCTGCCAAGCCTCGGCTGCCGACGCGCCGACGTCGGCATAGGCGGCCTGAAGGCCGCGGTTGTTCAGGAGCGCGACCTGGACCGCCGTGTCGGCGCCGATGGTCTTCTTCTGGACCATGGAGCGGACCCGCGCGCGGATGCTTTCGGACTCGCGGGCGTTCTGGACCCAGACCGTTTCCTTGCGCAGGGCCGATCCCGTCTCCTCGGAGACGCGGGAGAAGCCGAACTGGGCGTCGAGGCCGCCGTCAGCCGAGACGCAGCCGGAAACGAACAGGGGCAGCGCGACGACCGCCAGCCTCTTCAGGAGGAGCGCGATCACTTCGTCTGCTCCGTGCCGTCCGTTTCGGGGGATTCGGATTCGGTGTCGGGAGCCGGGGACGCGAGAGGCGCGACCTCGACGCCCGTGCCTCGCCATCCGCTCGGAGAGACGGGGGTCCGGGGCGTGTAGGCACCGATGACGGACGCGTAACCCTTGGCTTTCGTGCCGACCCCCGGGTCGGCGGCAGACGTGTAGGACGCGAGATCGGTCAAGCCGACGGGTTGGCCCGCACAGCCGGCCAGAAGCAGGCCGGGCAAGCCGACGGCGATGAAACGGAGCATTCGGTGAACCTGACGACGGACAGGCCACGCCCGGCGATCGCGCCGAAGCCGGGAACCTGCCATGGACAAAGGGGCGGAGCCCGGCGTCGGTCGACGAACGGATTCCGGTTACCTGATGCGAACGGTCGTCCCGAATCGAGAGCGAGCGCGCACATCCGACGGCGCGCATGGCGCCGTCCGTGTCAGGTCAGGTCCTGGGAGGTCTGTCGGCCGTGGTGCCGGGAAGTCCCGACAGCGACGCATGGGCCGGCTGGACGGCATCCTGCCGCGTCAGGTCACGGTGATCGGCATCCGTCTCGATCGGCACGAACACGGAAGGGCAGTGGCTCGCGCACTTGGTGTCGGACGGTCCGGTATGGTCTCCGGCCTTGGACGAGCCGTCGTCGCGGTCCCCGTGCGCATGGCCGGACGCTTGGTGCTCATGCGCCGGGGCTGCATCCACATCGACCACCATGGACTGGGCCTGGGCGTCGTGCATGGGGATGGAAGGCACGCTGGCATGCGCCATCTGCGACAGGATGACGGACAGGCAGAGAAGGGCCGCAGAGAGCAGCCTCCTCGTCGTCGCCGTCATGTTTAGCCTGTCGAGCATGCAATTCCCGTAAACGATTTGCGGTGTGCCGTCCATCCGGAGCGACGTCCGCGTCCAGTTCCGCGCCAGCGGCTCAGCCTCGGTGTCGATCGTCGCCCCCCGAGCGGAAGGATTCGATCATCCCGCTGCGACCAACGAGGAGGCGCCGAGCAGGAACAGGTAGCGGCCGAGCTTTCCGATCCCGACCAGCGGCACGAAGACAGACATCCTGACGCGGAGCATCCCGGCAGCCACCGTCAGGGCGTCGCCGACGACCGGCAGCCAGGCCAGGAGCAGTGTCCACGTCCCGAAGCGGTCGAAGACGCACTTTGCCCGGTCGACCTGGGTCTGGCCGACGGGAAACCAGCGCCGGTCGACGAACCGGAGCAGGAACCGGCCGCAGGCCCAGTTCGCGACCGACCCGAGGGTGTTCCCCACGGTGGCGACCGCGACCAGCGCCGACGGCACGACCTCTCCGGAAACCGCCAGCGCCACGAAGGTGACCTCGGACGCTCCGGGGAGAACGGTGGCCGACAGGAACGCCGACCAGAACATCCCGACATAGGCCCAGGCCTCGGTGGTCAACGACACCCCGGGGCGAAAACCGCCACGCTGCCCGACCCGATCAGCGTCAGGCTGCTAGCTCGTTGGGGTAACCAGCGTCCTTCACGGCCGCCCGAACGGCCTCGCTGCCCACCGACGTATCCACCGTCACCAGACCGGACCCGAGATCCACCTGCACGTCGGCATTCGGGTCGACCTTCTTGATCGCCTTGGTGACCGAGGACACGCAGTGGCCGCAGTTCATTTCCTGCACCTTGAGTTTCAGCATGGCTGTCTCCTTTCGTCGTCGTCGAATGGAAGATGGGGTTTCCCATCGTTGGAAGGTCAAGGGCCTCAGCGGATCCCGCCGACCTTCGTCAGGGCGTTCTGGGGGCGGCGCCGGGTGCGGACGGCGGCCTCGGCAGCCGTGGATCCGTCCGACAGGCTGCCGATGATCGGGCAGTCGGGACGACCGTCGCCGTGGCAGTTGCGGGCGAGGTGCCGGAGCGTGCCCGCCATCTCCTCCAGCTCGCGCATGCGTGCCTCCAGCATCTCGACCTGCTCCATGGCGATCCGCTTGACGTCGGCGCTGGCCCGTCCCCGGTCCCGCCAGAGGGCCAGCAACTGGCCGATCTTCTCCATCGAGAAGTTCAGGTCCCGCGCCCGGCGGATGAAGCGGAGCGTCGACACGTCGGACGACGAATACACCCGGTAGCCCGACTCCGCCCGTTCCGCGGGCTGGATCAGCCCGACGCTCTCGTAATGGCGGATCATCTTGGCGCTGACCCCGGACGCCTTGGAGGCTTCCCCGATGTTCATGTTCGTCTCCTCGAGGTTCAGTGATCGCCGATCGGCTCAGGCCGCGGCTGCGGGAGCGAAGCGGCGCAGCCGCAGCGCGTTGCCGAGCACGAAGACGCTGGACAGCGCCATGGCGCCCGCCGCCAGCGCCGGCGACAGGAGCGTGCCGTTCAGCGGGTAGAGCGCACCTGCCGCGACGGGCACGAGGACAACGTTGTAGGCAAACGCCCAGAACAGGTTCTGCCGGATGTTGCGGATCGTTGCCCTGGACACCTGCACGGCGGTCACGACCGCCCTCAGGTCGCCCGACATGAGCACCACGTCGGCGCTCTCGATCGCAACGTCCGTGCCCGTGCCGACGGCGAGCCCGACGTCGGCCGCGGCGAGCGCCGGGGCATCGTTGATGCCGTCCCCGACGAACGCGACCTTGCCCAACGTCCGAAGGCTCTCGACCGCTGCGACCTTGCCGTCGGGCAGAACCTCGGCGAAGACGTCGTCGATGCCGAGCCGGGCTGCCACCGCCCTCGCGGTGCGGGCGTCGTCGCCCGTGACCATGGCGACGCGCAAGCCCAGGCCGTGGAAGGCGCGGACCGCCGCAAGGCTGGTTTCCTTCACGGGATCCGACACCACGACCAGTGCGGCGAGACGCCCGTCGACGGCGGCGTAGAGCGGAGACTTGCCTTCCTGCGCCAGTCGCCCGGCCTCGGTGGCGAAAACGGCGGGATCGAGGCCGAGGCGCACCATGAGGCGGTCCGCCCCGACGGCGACGTTGCGACCCGCGACGACGGCCTCCACGCCGAACCCGGGAATGGCCTCGAAGCTGTCGACAGCCGTCGCGGGCAGCCCCTCGGCCTTGGCGGCGGCGACGATGGCCGCCGCGATCGGGTGCTCCGACTTCGCCTCGACGGAAGCGACGAGACCCAGCACGTCGCCGCGGTCGAAGCCGTCCGCAAGGACGAGGTCCGTCAGGTCGGGCCGCCCTTCAGTCAGGGTCCCCGTCTTGTCGAGCGCGATCACCTCGATGTCTCTCAGCGACTGCAAGGCCTCGCCTCGGCGGAACAGGACGCCGAGCTCCGCGGCCCGCCCGGTCCCGACCATCACCGACGTCGGCGTCGCGAGGCCCATGGCGCAGGGGCACGCGATGATGAGGACGGCGACCGCGTTGACCAGCGCGAAGCCGAGGGCCGGATCGGGACCGAACACGATCCAGACGAGGAAGGTCGCGGCAGCCGCGGCCATCACGGCCGGGACGAACCATCGCGTCACCCGGTCGACGAGCGCCTGGATCGGCAGCTTGCCGCCCTGCGCCTCCTCGACCATGCGGATGATCTGGGCGAGCACCGTGTCGCCCCCGACCCGGTCAACCCGGTATGTGAAGCTGCCGGTCTTGTTGATCGTGCCTCCGACGACGGTGGCACCGCCCTCCTTGGCGACCGGCAGGGGTTCGCCCGTGATCATGGACTCGTCGACGAAGGACGAGCCGGAGAGCACCGTCCCGTCGACGGGGATCCTCTCTCCGGGACGCACCTCGACGGTGTCGCCCACGACGACCTCGTCCAGCGGGACCTCCGCGAAGCCCGACGGGCGCCCGACACGCGCGGTCTTTGGGCGGAGGCCAACGAGCCGCTTGATCGCCTCGCTCGTCCGTCCCTTTGCCCGGGCCTCGAGAAGGCGCCCGAGGAGGATCAGCGTGACGATGACGGCAGCGGCCTCGAAGTAGACGTTCGCCGTTCCGGCGGGCAGGACGCCGGGCAGGAAGGTCGCGACGACCGAGTAGCCCCAAGCCGCCAGCGTGCCGACGGCGACCAGCGAGTTCATGTCCGGCGCGAGACGCGCCAGCGCGGGCAAGCCCTTGCGCAGGAACCTCAGGCCGGGCCCGAAGAGGACCAGCGAGGCGAGGACGAACTGGAGGATGCGGCTTTCCGCCATCCCGATCCGGTCCATGACGAGATCGTGGAAGGCGGGAACGAGGTGTGAGCCCATCTCGAGGATGAAGAGTGGGGCGGTCAGGACGGCGGCGATGAGAAGGTCACGGCGGAGCTTGGCGTACTCCGCCTCTTTGGCAGCCTGTCGTGGATCCACGGCGTCGGCGGTAGATGCCGTCAGGGCGCGGGGCTCGTAGCCGGCATCGCGGATCGCCGCCTCGATCGTGCGCGTGTCGACCGTCGGGAGGGTCCGGATCGTGGCGCGCTCGGTGGCGAGGTTCACGGTTGCAGATGACACGCCGGGAACGGCGGCGATCGCCCTCTCCACGCGCCCGACGCACGAGGCGCAGGTCATGCCCTCGACCGTCAGCTCCCGCGTTTCCTGACGGACCTCGTAGCCCGCTTCCTCGACTGCGTGAAGGACGGCGGCGCTGTCGCCGGGGCCGGCGAAGGTTACATCGGCACGCTCGGCCGCGAGGTTCACGGTGGCCGACGCGACGCCAGGCACGGCCGCGATGGCGCGCTCCACGCGTCCGACACAGGAGGCGCAGCTCATGCCGTCGATGTCGAGGCGGAGCACCTCGCCGGCTTTCTCGATCGTCTTCGCAGGCAATGTCTGGTTCATCGGATCCATCCCGAACTGGCGACTTGCCGGAAGATGGGGCTTCCCACCATGGGAAGGTCAAGGACACTTCGACGACTGGTTTCCGGAGCCGTGACGCGCACGACGGTACGATCCCGTGACGCCCCTCCGGTTGGCCTGTTCCCTGATGTCTTGCTCCCGCCACGCTTGCGCTGGCAGGCTGTGCCGACGAAACACCGGAGCCATGCCATGACGCCGACGAAGTCGATCCTCGCCGCCCTTGCCCTTGTCGGCCTGTCCGGTCCCGCCTTTGCGGACCATGCGCCAAGGCACATGCACGTGTTCAAGTCGCCGACTTGCGGGTGCTGCGCGGCCTGGGCCGACATCGCCCGCAAGCACGGGTTCGACGTGACCGTCGAGGACCGAGACGACATGACGGAACTCAAGCGCGGCCTTGGCATCTCGGAACCCGTGGAGTCCTGCCATACGGCGAAGGTCGGCGGGTACGTCGTGGAGGGTCACGTCCCGATGGAGGCCGTCGACAAGCTCCTGGCGGAGCGGCCGAAGGTGGCGGGAATCGCCGCGCCCGGCATGCCCGCCGGCTCCCCGGGGATGGGCGACGACCCGAACGCGCAGTTCGACGTTCTCTCGTTCGGCGGAACGTCCGCCTTGCCCGACGTCTACTACCGCGCCGGGCGCGACTGAGGGCGCCGCCGGCGTCCAGCTTCGATACGTGCGCCTTCCGGCGACGTCTGATGCCGATCCGTCCACCGAGCTCGTGGATGGAACCTCCGCGACCTAGTCCGGTTCTCGACGCATCGGCTCATGGAAGGTTCGATGTTCGGTACGTGCCTGCGTAGACTCGTCGTATTGCTGTCGCTGGTCGCGGTCGCCGCGTTCGCCGGCCACGGGTCGGCGATGGCTGCGTCTGCGCCCGTCGGTATGGCGGACCACCATAGCGCCGTCCAGGCCGACGCCGCGGCGCATGCGGACGGGCACTCCCACCATGCGGGCCCCGACGCCTCGAAGGCGTCCACGGATGCGATGGCCTGCTGCGGGAAGTCCTGCATGAGCCTTCTCCCCTTCCCGCTTCCGCCCGAGGTGGCGGTGCATTCCCGCGCCTCCGATCTCGACGCCGTCGAACCCGACGAGCGCACGGGCATCAGGCCTCCGGAACTGAAGCGCCCTCCCAAGCTCGCCTGATCCCCTCCTGTCGCTCCCGCGCCATGCGCCGAACCGTCACGTCACGGTTGGACGTGCCGGGATCCGAAACCCTCAGGTCCGAATGACGGTCCTTCGACGCCCGGCGTCGTCGCGCATCCGTTTCCATTCGAGAAGGAGAAGACGACATGCATCACATGTCTTCCGACATGCAGGCCTGCATCGACGAATGCCTGCGCTGCTACCAAACCTGCCAGTCAATGGCGATGAACCACTGCCTCGAGATGGTCGGGGAGCACGTCGAGAAGCGGCACTTCACCCTCATGTCCGCATGCGCGGAGATGTGCCGTACCTCGGCACACATGATGCTGATCGGCTCCGAGCACCACAAGGCGACGTGCCGGGCGTGCGCGGAGATCTGCGAGGCCTGTGCGGCGGACTGCGAACGCGTCGGCGACATGCAGGAATGCGTCGACGCCTGCCGCCGCTGCGCCGAGAGCTGCCGCAAGATGGCGGCCTGACCGAAAGCCAAGACGGCGGGCGACCGAGCTCCACCGTACGGCCCGAATGCATTCAACAACGAACGGTCCTGCGGGACCCATCCAAAGGAACGAACCCATGCGCAAGATCCTCATCCTCTCCGCCACTCTCGTGGCTTTCCCCCTCGTGGCCGCAGCTCAAGACAACGGCGCCAAGTCCAGCGACATGACCGCCAGGATGTCGTCCGAGACGGTTGAACTTCCCAAGGCCTGCATGGACGCCGCTGGATCATCCATGGACATGTCCAAGATGATGGGTGGCATGGAGGGCATGATGTCGTCCGGATCCAGCGAGGTCGTGAAGGCCAACATGGACGCCATGATGAAGATGCACGGTCCGATGATGACGGCGACCATGATCAAGGACCCCGACCTCGCCTTCAACTGCGGGATGATCGCCCATCACCAGGGGGCGATCGCCATGTCCGAGGTCGAGCTGAAGATGGGCAAGGACGAGAAATCCAAGGAAATGGCGCAGATGATCATCGACGCCCAAAAGAAGGAGATCGGGGAGATGACGGCCTGGGTCGAGAAGCACGGCAAGTAAGCCAGCCCCGCGCCCCGGCGGTCCTGCCGCCGGGGATCCCGATCCCTCGGCGACGGCCTGGTTCCGAGCGGGCGGCGGGCGGCGCATCCCGTGGGGAAAGCGCTCCGCGACACCTTGACGGCGACGAGTGGCGTGTTACCTGTTGCGTAACGTCGAAGATGGCATTACCTAGCGAGTAACGGTCGACCGGATGGAACTCTCGTTCAGGACGGCCAGGCTCCGCAAGGAACTCTCCGACGCCAAGGCGATGGACCGGGCATACGGCGCCGACCGCGGCCGTGCCTTGAGAATGAGGCTGTCCGTGCTGCGGGCGGCGGCCTGCTTGAGGGACGTGCCCCATGGTCCGCCGGACCGCTGCCACCAACTGACGGCGGACCGGGCCGGCCAGGTGGCGGTGGTCGTCAAGGACCAGTGGCGGCTCGTCTTCGTACCTGACCACGACCCCGTGCCGAGGCTTCCCGACGGCGGCCTGGACGAGGCCGCGGTGACGCGCATCCAGTGCATCGAGATCGTGGACTACCATCCGGGCAGAAGGGCTTGAGGGAGGACGACGCATGGCCGCGACCGACGCCAACGCCTGGCAACCGAATTGGGCGACACATCCGGGGGAACACCTGGCCGAGTACCTCGACGAGCGCGCCCTGTCCCAGGCCGAGTTCGCGCGCCTGGCGGGCATGACGCCGAAGCTCGTGTCGACGATCGTCGCCGGGACCAACCCCGTCACGCCCGAGACGGCAGTGAAGCTCCAGCGGGTTCTGGGCTTGAAGGCGGACATCTGGCTGTCCCTCCAAGCGGCTTGGGACCTGCACGAGGTACGCAGGCGCGAGGGGGAACGGGCAGCGCATGCCCGTGACTGGCTGCGCCGTTTCCCGCTTGCCGAGCTGCGCAAGCTCGGCCGCCTGCCCAACACCAAGGACGAGAGCGCGCTTCTCGGCTGCGTGCTCGACCTCCTCGGGATCGGGACGCCCGACGCGTACCATGCGCGCCTCTCGGCTCTTGCCGTCCACCACCGGAAGGGGCGACGGGGCGGTACCTCGCCGGAGCACGAACTGTGCTGGTTGATGCTCGGCGAGGAACGGGCGCGTGGAATGAACCTTCCCGACTACGACGAGCAACGCTTCCTCGACGCTTGCGTCGAGATCCGCGGGCTCACGGTCGAGGACCCGGCGGTGTTCGAGCCTCGCATGCTGGACCTGTGTCGCGAGGCGGGAGTCGCCCTCGTGTTCCAGAAGCCCATCTCGAAGACGTGCCTGTTCGGATCGGCACGATGGCTGAACGGCGGTCGGCCGATCATCCAGATGTCCCTGCGCATGAAGTCGAACGACCATTTCTGGTGGACGTTTTTCCACGAGGCGGCACACGTCGTCCTCCACCGCGGGCGCAACTTCGCCGATGACCAGAACGGCACGGACGACGGGGTGGAGACCGAGGCGGACGCCTGGGCGGAGCGCGCGCTCGTCGGCGACGCCTCGCTCGACGCATTCGCGGCCACCTGTCCGCGTTCGAAGGCGGAGATCGGCGCCTTCGCCCATCGCGTCGGCATCCATCCGGGCATCGTCGTCGGGATGCTCCAGCACCGCGGCGTCGTTCCCTTCAGCCACATGAACGACTTGAAGGTCCGTTTCGAATGGGCGGACGCAGTCGCCGTCTAGCTCCGGTCGTGATGCCTCTTCAGGCTTCGGCGGCCAGCAGCCGCTCCACCTTCTGCCGACGGACCTTCATGTCCTCGTGCATGTCGAGCGTGCCGGCGAACTCGCCGTCGCCGTCGTAGAGGTAGACCCCGGCCGAGTGGTCGATCGTGTAGTCACCGCCCTCTGTCGGCACCTTCTTGCGGTACGCCTTGAACGTCGAGAACGCACGCTCGACCTCCGCATCCGGACCCGTCAGGGCGACGATCCTCGGATCGAAGGACTGGAGGTAGGCGTTCAGCACCTCGGGCGTGTCGCGCTCGGGATCCCCGCTGACCAAAATGACCTGAAGGCCGTCGCTGCGGTCACCGAGATCGACAAGGAGCGCCGAGAGCTCCGCGAGCGTCGTCGGACAGATGTCGGGACAGTGCGTGAAGCCGAAGAACACGGCGACGGGCTTGCCGCGGAAGTCGGACCACGTCCTTGGCTTCCCGTCCTCGTCGACCAGCTTGAACTCGCCGCCGATCGGCGTGAGCGACGCCGTCGACGCGGCGGGGGTCGGCGACGCGCCGGGCAGGATCCATGCGGCGCCGACAAGGACTCCCGCAGCGACCGCGACCGCGCCCCATAGCCAGAGACCGACGGTGCGCAGCGTCATGGCTGATGCCCCTCGTGCGAAGGCGCAGCGGCAGCCGCGCCGAAGCCCTCAACGGAGAACCGAACAGGGACGGTCCCCGCGCGCTCGAAGACGAGGGTGCCGTCGAACGACGTGCCTTTCACGATCGGCTCCTTCAGGTCGAGCAACATCACGTGCGTGCCGCCTGAGGCGAGGTCGACGGTTGCCCCGGGTTCGACGAGGATCCCGTTCTCGACGCGCCGCATGCGCGCGACGCCGTTCTCGATTGTCGTGGCATGGACCTCGAACCGCCCGGCGACGGTCGCGGTCCCACCGATCAGCCGATCCGGCTCGGTCCCGTCGTTTCGGATTGAGAGGTAGCCGACCCCGACCTTCGCGTTCGGTGGCGTGGGGCGAGATGACGGATGGTCGATCGTGAGGCTGCCGGCCTTGAACTCGTGCCCGCTGGCCGGACTTAGGACAACGGCGAGGCCAAGGGCGGTCGCGGCCGCGAGGAACCTCACTTCGGATACCGCGCGAACACCGTCGACGTGCCGTCGCGGGCGACGAGGAGCACCTCGTAGGGCTCGTCGCTGGTGCCCATGCCCGGGCTGCCTGCGGGCATGTCGGGAACGGCGAGCCCGATCGCGTCCGGCCTCTCGGCAAGCAGGCGCTTCACCTCGGCTGCCGGGACATGGCCCTCGACGACGTAGCCGCCGGCGAAGCCGGTGTGGCAGGAGGTTTGCCCCGGCTTCAGTCCGGCGCCCGTCTTCTTGGCGTAGAGATCGGCCATGGCGAGGTTCTCGTTGGAGACCTCGAACCCGGCCTCCTCGAAGTGCTTCATCCAGCCGATGCAGCAGCCGCAGCCCGACGTGGAGAACACCTCGACGGTCTCGGCCGCCATGACGGTCGTGGACAGGAGCGCCAGGGCGCCGGCGAGGAAGGTCGTGCGCTTGGACATCATGACTTCGAGCTCCTTAAGTCTTCAAATCCAGCGCCGAACGGCGCTTCGGTAGGCGACATATGCCGGGCCGAACGAGTGCTGGAGGAAGCGCTCCTCGTCCCGGACCTGGATCTCGCAGGCAATCCAGAAGGCAACCGCGCAGACGATCATCGCAGGCGAAGGAACCGCCACCGCCAGTCCAGCCGCCATCGCGAGCATCCCAAGGAACACGGGATTGCGGCACAGGCCAAACAGCCCCGTCGTGACCAGCGCGTCGGGCGCCGTCTCCGGGACACCGACCCTCCACCTGCGACCCATGCCGCCTTGGGCGAACAGCGTCAGCACCTGTCCGCCGACGGCCAGTACCAGCCCGGCCAGCCGCACCATCGACGCCTCGCCCGCAATCGGATGGAGGGACGGTATAGTGGCTCCCCTCGCGTACGCGACGAGGGCCAGGGCGGCACCGACGATCGATCCGGCGAACAGCAGCCGCGCGATCCGCTGGCGGAGGCTCCGCCCGAACCCGTAAGGACGGCTGCCGATGGAGGCGGATGTTCGCCAGGTGGCAAGCGCCAGCCAAGCCGCGGTGACGACCAGCACGATGGGCGGACCGAACCGCAGGAGTTGGTCGACGGCGTCGCTCACCGCGGCTTCCATCCGAGAAGCCGCATGGCGTTCGCCGTGACGAGGACGGTCGCGCCCGTGTCGGCGAGGATGGCCGGCCAAAGGCCAGTGATGCCGACCACGGTGGTGACGAGGAACACCGCCTTCAGGCCGAGCGCGATGGCGATGTTCGTC
>NZ_LMQT01000010.1 GCF_001424685.1 Aureimonas sp. Leaf454 | reverse complement strand
TCTTAGGCTCCAGGTTCGAGTTCGCATGCGAACCCTAACCGAAGATCGGTGATGGCCACCTCCTTAGGGGCCGCTTCCTACACCACGTCCCGGGACACGACCGCATGCCGCTGAACTCTCCGCCGCCGGCATCGATCCCCGAACCCTACGGGCAGACGGGCTTCGTCTTGGCCGCGCCCTGAGGGCTGCGTCGCGGGCGATGCTGACCGACTGGCTGGACGGGCTAGAGGAACGGACATGACGCCGGTCCGTCTCGAGGCACTTCTGACAGGTCCGATGCAGCCGCTCGGACCTCGTGCCGTGCCGAGCGGGATCGCGAAGGCACAGGTGGCGGGGCCTATCCTCCTCCGCAAAACGGGTTTTGAAGGCGACGCGCAGGGCGACACGCTGCGGCACGGGGGACCGGAGAAGGCGGTCCATCATTATCCGATGGATCACTATGCTGCTTGGCAGAGCGACGTCGGACCGCAGCCTCTGCTCGATTACCCCGGAGCTTTCGGAGAGAACATCTCGACGCTCGGCATCACGGAAGAGGACGTCGCGATCGGCGACGTCTTCGAGATCGGAACTGCGCAGATCGAGATCAGTCAGGGACGGCAACCCTGCTGGAAGTTGAACGAGCGGTTTGGTCTCGCGGACACGGCCAAGCGTGTTCAATGGACGGGGCGGACAGGATGGTACTACCGCGTTCTTGAAGAAGGGATTGTAGGTCCGGGCGATCGGCTGACGCTCGTCCATCGCCACTCGCCGGAGTGGACGGTCGAGCGGGTCTGGCACCTGTTCTACGTCGACACCCTCAACCGCGATGAACTCGCCAGGCTGGCCGATGTCGAGCGGCTGGCAGAGGGGTGGCGAGAGCACGCCCTGCGGCGGCTCCGATCAAACACCGTGGAAGACTGGGCGTCCAGGCTATCGGGCGATCGCGTGAAGACCTCCGGATGAGCAAACCAGCATCCTCGTTCTCAGCGCTGCAACATAGGTTCGAATGGCTGCTTCTGGGTGACACCATATCCCTCGGTTATGACGCTGATGGGTCGCTGCCGGTCAGCGCGGAAGAGCCAATCCAAAACTGAAATCAGTTCTCCCTTCGGCCATTTCGGCCGTGGGAGAACGACCATGGGACATTCACAGTTTGATCCAGTCTTTGGCGACCGGAAAGCTTGGAACGCCGGAAGGATAGTCGGGGCGAAACGTGCGCTGAAGGCACCGCAGGTTTGGGCGATCCGCTTCTGGCTTGATCACGAAGGCCGGTTGCGCGACCGGGCGCTGTTCGATCTTGCCATCGACAGCAAACTGCGCGGGTGTGACGTCGTCAAGGTCAAGATCGGTGACCTCGTGTCGGGCGGGCGCATCCGGGCCAGGGCCATTGTCGTGCAACGTAAAACGAAGCGTCCTGTGCAGTTCGAGCTCTTGGAGGCGGCGCGAGGAAGCCTTCTTTCATGGTTGGAGCGTCGCGGCGGGACTATCGACGACTACGCCTTCCCGAGCCGCATTGATCATTCAGCTCATTTGAGCACTCGCCAGTACGCCCGCCTCGTCGATGAATGGGTAACGGGAATCGGCCTTCGAAAAGAGGACTATGGTACCCATTCGCTGCGAAGGACGAAGGCATCGATCATCTACAAGGCAACCGGCAACCTTCGGGCCGTGCAAATCCTTCTTGGACACACCAAGATCGAGAGCACGGTTCGCTACCTCGGTGTTGATGTAGAGGATGCCCTGGCACTCGCAGAAAGCACTGAAATCTAGCAGTCCGCGCTGCCTTCTTCGAAGGAGCGGCCGCTTCGGAGCATTCCCGCGGCCGTTCCGGCAGCAAGGCAGGGTGGAAAGGGGAAATGCGGCTTTCAGGTAGTGATGCCGAGATAGCTGACGTTCAAGACGCCGTTTCGTTTAGGCCGGTGGCTTGCAGCGACTTAGCGGCCTTGTCCTGCTGAGTGCGCATCCATGTCCACTTCGTATATTCGCGAGCAACTCGAACGCGAGCTTCTTTTAGTGGCAGGTCTTTGTAGTAGTCGACGGTGGGATTTCGCTCGAAGAAATCATCCACCTGTTCTTGCGTCATGTTGGCATGCGCCTTCAACAGCCAGTCGTAGAGATCGAAGGGATCGTCATCGTGTACGCTTCGCGAAGCGTTGTCTTTGCCGAACACCGCATCCGTAAAGCGGCGCGCGGCTTGCGCTTCGCCCGCTGTCAGCGGCATTTCCACGAGCCAGTGGCGACCATTCGCGCCAACCACGAGCATGGCTTTGTCGTCGCCCCACGAACTGATTTCTTCCACTGTCGCGCGGACGGTTTCGCCGTCCATGTCGGGCACTTCGATCATGTCACCGATCTTGACCGTGCGCTGCGGTTTGCCGTCGCTGTCGAGCAACTCAGGCGGCGAGCCGTCGAAGGTTGTGGGCACGGTGCTGGCCGTCCTCCACGCTTCCATAAGCCAGAAGATGTCGCGGTGCTTATCGTAGCCCTCAAGCGCGGCCTCGAGCTCCAATGGCCGCCCGAAGGGGTAGTCATCTATCTTGATGGTTTGCAGGAAGCCAAAGCACGGTTGGCCCGTCACGTCCTCGTCGGCGAGGAACGTGTGATTGGTAATGATGACATAGGCGGGCGCGATCGGCTGACCGTCTACCGTCATGCTTTTCTCCGCATCGCGGATTGCAGCTTCAGCCTTTTCGGCGACGGCGCGCCAGTCGGCTTCGGCCATCATGGTGGGGATGCTCAGCTCAAACCAATAGACCGGATTCGTGAGCTTCTTCTTCGACGCATTGTAAATCTGGTCACGCACATAGCCATGCAACTCGCGCTGAAACCCGGCGTTCAGCACATCGCCCGTCGGAGCCTTCCAGCCGTTTTTGCGCTTAGCTTCGACCTCGTAAGTCTTTCCCGACACCTTGGACTTCGCCCTGAACTCCGGCGTTGGCGTCGATCCGGCCTGCGTTTCAGCGCAGGAAATCTCCAGGCCCGCAACAGCCAAGGCCGCGCCTACGATCGCCTCGTAATAGGCGGGCATGAAGTTGATAGGATTCCGCAGCCGCTTAAGCATTGGCTGCGGAATCTCGTCGTGGTGGGCGATCAGGTAAAGCGCGTAGGCCAGATGTAGCCAGCACGCGATGAAGCCCATCATCACAATGGTCTTCACCTTCGGCTCGCCGGGCTTGTGGCTGCTGTACGCTTGAGTCTTTTGCAGCCAGCGGAAGAGCGGATGCTGCCCCTTGCCGCGTTCGCTCTCGCCCCATTCATGGCCGAGCGTACTCTTCATGAAGTGGTCCAGAAAGTTGGGGAAGATGACCCAGTTCTTTCCCCAGTAGACCGTCTGCTTCACCGCCACGAACCGGAAGCCGTTCGTCTCATCCATCCATGACACGATGGGGTTGCCGTGGCCTTGCTGCTGCTGGCGCACGTTCTCCGCGGCCTGATGATGTCGTAGCATGGCTTGCGCGGACGCCAACAAGGCGGGATGGCGTTCAGGCGTAGGCGCGCGCCGCGCACCTAGTTTGGTGGCAAATAGACAGCACGTCTTGAACTTCTTGCCGCTCCCGCACGGGCACAGATCATTTCGTCCAGTCTTCATCCTCGCAATCATGGCACACGCGTACCGCTAAGTCATACCGTTGACAGACACTTGGTGGTTCGTGCTCGTCTAAAGGGGAACGGACGGCAGGTTTCGACAGCGAGCGTAGGAAGCAAAACGGCCGCAAGGGGTCGAAAGCTGAATGGCCACTATCAGCGACGGCGTACGGAAAGCAGACAGACCGCTTTCGGCCCGGATCTGCCGTAAACGAAGTTTGAGCAACCTGTCTCTTCGCACAGCATGATGCGGACTGCGTTGTGCGAGTTAAGCTTAAGCGAGGCAGATTGGCGGCCGTCGTAAATCCCAGCGAAGCGCATACTCCAAGGCCTGTGCCAGAGAGAGAAGGCCCGCTTCATCGGAGTGCCGCCCGATCATCTGCATCCCAATCGGCAGCGAGCCGACTGCAATCGCACTAGGCACGGAGACCGCTGGCAAGCCGGAGATGTTGCAGGCGAAGAGGTACCCACCCTCAGCCCAAAGGTCGAGGTATCCGTCAAGATCTGTGTTTTCCATCGACCAAAAACCGATGGGACGCGGCGGCTGCGTCAACGTGGGCGTCAGGAAGACGTCGAAGGCGTCGAGCTCACGTGCGATCTCCTGGCCCGCCTTGCGTACGGCTGCGACGTGGTCGGTATAGTCGACAGCCGAGAGGGTTCGACCCCGCTCGATAAGAGCTGCGTTAACAGGAGCGAGTGCGGCAAGGTCGACGGGCTGTCCTATGACTGGTTCCAGCCGACGGAAGTCGGCCGCGGTTTCGACTGCGGTGATGCGTGTATAATTTCGCCAGGCCTGTCGGAGATCTGTCTTGAGATCGTATTCCTCAAGATCGTGTCCCATAGAGGCGAGGAGCGACATCGTCGCCTCCATGTGGGCTAGGACAATGGGCGAGACGGGCTCGTCCCAGGGCGCCGCCCGTGTGAAGCCAATCTTCAGCCGCACTGGCGGGCGCTCGATGCCTGTTAGCCAACTCGTTTCAGGACAAGGAAGGCGATAGGGGTCTCCCGGCGCATCACCCGCAACGGCGTCCAGATAGGCCGCCGTATCGCGAACCGTGCGCGTGACGCAGAAGGTCGCGATGCTGCCGAACCAAAGGTCCGGCACCTCAGCCCCGTACGTGATCCGCCCGCGCGAGGGCTTGAGCCCAACAAGACCGCAGCACGAGGCGGGTCCCCGGATCGAACCGCCCCCGTCGGACGCCTCGGCGATCGGCACAATACGTGCGGCGACGGCCGCCGCCGCGCCGCCGCTTGATCCGCCGGGTGTGTGCCGGGGATCGTAGGGGTTGCGCGTCGGCCCGTAGAGGCGCGGCTCGGTGCCGAGCGACCAGCCGCCTTCCGGCGTGTTGGTTCGGCCGAGGAGGTTGAAGCCGGCTCGCCGGATCCGGTGCGACAGCTCCGTATCGTCCGCACAGACGAAGTCGGCGAGATAGCCGTAGCCGTTGGTGAGCGGGGTTCCCTTCCACATCGACCCAATGTTCTTGAGGAGGAAGGGAACGCCCGCAAACGGACCTTTTGAGGGTGCGTCCGCGGCGGCGCGTGCGAGATCGAAGAGGCGGAGCGGGGGAGGAACCGCATTGAGCGCACTGTCGAGTGTCTCAATGGCCGCGATCGCAGTTTCAGCCAGTTCACGCGCGCCGACCTCGCCTGCGCATACGAGGGCTGCAAGGCCGAGGGCGTCGCTCTCGGCATAAAGGCGGGTGAGATCCGGCGTCACCATGTCGACTTCCCGAGTTCACGCGGAGCCCTGCGCATTAGCCCCGTTCCCTCAGCGGCTTGACCGCTTCCGCCAAAGCCCGCACGCGAGCCAGCTCGACCGCGTTCCACCAGACCCCGCCTTCCTTCAGGCTTGAGCCGACGATGGCGCCGTCCAGCGCGCCAAGGATTTGCCGGGCATTGTCCGTTGTCACTCCGCTTCCTGCGATCACGGGGAGGCGCGTGCCGCTTCGGACGGCACCGATTTCGCTCTCTGGAACCGCGTCCCCCGTTCGATTGCCAGTCGCGATCGCGACGTCGGCCTCGGCGAACTCGACGTCGGAGGCCTGCTCGGAAACAGGACGGTCCCCGACGATCGCATGAGAACCGTGCTTCACGTGGACATCGGCGAAGATCGCGACATCCTGCGCATCGATCTGCCGCCGAAAGCGCAATGCACGCGCGCTCTCGCCATCGATCACACCCTCGTTTGCGACATAGGCGTTGACCCATTGGTTGACGCGGATGAAGCGCGCGTTTGAGGCTCTGGCGACGGCCAGCCCGGCCACCGCACCGTTGGCAAGAACGTTGATACCCATCGGCAGGCCGCAGGCCTCACGCACGGCTGCTGCGACGACGGCCATCGCGGCAACGATTTCCAGACCGATATCGGCCGGTTTCAAAAAGGGAATGTCACCGTGGTTCTCGACGATCACCCCGTCCATGCCGCCCTTTGCGAAGGCCTCTGCGTCCCGGCAGGCGCGCTCGATGATGGTCGCCATGCTCTCGCCGCGTGAGCGCGGCGTGCCGGGCAGCGGCGGAAGGTGGATGTCGCCGATGAGGGGTTTTGGGACACCGAAGATCGTATCGAGGGCGGAGTGGCGGACGGCTGAGATGGACATGCGGTTTTCCGGTCGGGAGGGGCGTCAGCGGACAGGACGGATGCCGGCCTCGACATGTGCGAGACGGGCGGCGAGGTCGGTCTTGTCCGGCTGGGCGGTCGCAAGCGCTCCGGTCGCCTCGACGACGTAGGATGCCGAGACCGTGCCCATCGCGCCGGCAAGGGCAAGCGGGTGACCGGCCACGAGGGCCGCGACGAAGCCACCACAGAAGCCGTCGCCGGCGCCGGTCGTATCCGCGACAGCTGCCGGCCAAGCCGGGACGTGGGTCAGCGTACCGGTTCCGGCTTCGGCGAGAAGGACACCGCGCTCTCCGAGCTTTGCCGCCATGTGGCATTGATGGCGAACGGCATTCTCGGTCAGAAAGCCTTCGAGGCTGGCCGGGTGCCAAATACGCCGGATCTCCGATTCGCTCGGCAGAAAGGCGGTCAGGTCACCGAGGAACGACAGGTCCTCGTAGAGGGAGGCGTCGATGAACCGATCCGAGAGAATGTCCATCGTCACGATCGGCCGCGAGGGAAGGCCGGAGAGCCGGGCGGCATTCAGCCGGGAGCTCGCGGGCCCCTGCGGCGCGATGTGGAAGCCGCGGGCCTCGGCATAGCTGAGCGGCAGGTCCCCGCGCTCAACGTCCAGATCCAGAGCGCTCCCGGATGTGAGCTTGGGCACCTGCTGCTTGTGGACTTCATTCTCGTGCAGGAGCCAGAGCTCCAGGCCGTGTCCCGCGCTTCGAGAGATGCCGGCGATGTCGATGCCGCGCGCGCGCACCCTCCGGCAAGTCTCCTCGTGATGCGGATGGCCGGCAGCGGAGTGGATGCCGACGGACGAGCTCCAGAGCGAGGCGCCGATGGCCGAGTAAAGCGCGCCGCCGCCGGGCACGCCGAGGCTGCAGCTCCCGTCGGTCAGGACGATGTCGTCCATGGTCAGCCAGCCGACCGTCGCGATGTCGATCATCGGCCGGCTCCCGCGATCAACGGCAGAGCGGGGCGGAGGAGAGACGCGTAGACGAGCGCCTTCGAGAGGTCGACGATATCCGATATGGCCGCACGGGGCTCGGCACGGTCGAAGTGGCGGTCGAAGCCGGGAAAGCCGAACAGAAGAATATTCGGCGTTTTAAGGAGAACGCTCACGTCGTCGCTGCGCGAAGTATAGGCGTTGTTGGATTCCTGGATGCCCACGCCGAGCTCCGGAAGAAGACCACACAGGTGGCGGGCAAGTGCGTAAAGGGGCGGGGGAGTCACGGCGCCACGCGCCAGGCTCGAGAACTCGCTGAGAACGGCGCCGTTGCCGATACGGGTGGAGTTCGAAGGTCCCGCTTGCGCAAGCATTTCACCGCCGGCCTGCTGCATGTCGGCCACGACGGCGAGGTCCGGTGGGGAGAGCCGCGAGACGATGCGCGATCCGCCGCGCCCCATGACCTGGCTTCCCGTTCCGTGCGGCCCTTCCTCCTCGTCGGGAAAGGCGATGAGCGCCTCGATGCCGGCTTCGGCGAGAACGGGGGCGGCGACGGCGAGGGCCGCCACGCCGCCGGCATTGTCGAAATGGCCGGTCCACACCCCGTCCGGCCCCGGCAGGCAGCGCGCGACGGGTACGACCCGATCGCCGGCGCGCAGCCGCAGGCCAGCGTCCTCCGCCGCGAAGAAGGCAGCGCCTGCCTCTGATTGCAGCCATCCCTCGGCGGCGATCGCATAGCGCCCGGTTGCGAGATCGAAGCGGTAGACTTGGGCTGCGCGGCGGCCGTTTTCCGTCAGATGGTAGCAGAAGGGTACCAGCGGATGACGGCGTCCGTCGAACGGCTGGACAAGATAGCTGATCGTGTCGAGATGGGCGAAGTACCAGAGCGCCTTCTCCGTCGTAGCTGCGCCGGAGGTGAGGACGGTGCTCCCCGTGTTGCCGAAGTTCGGCTCCAGCAGGAGGTGTCCGCTCGAAAGGGCGCCGTCAGCGTGAAGGAGCTCCCGCAGCACGGGCGTGCGCAGGGCGCTTGCGCAGGTCGACGGCGCCGGGGTCTCGGCGAGTGCGACAAGGTAGCGTGTCACGCGCTCGGCGGTGACGTGCCGGTCGACGAGCGGACGCAGCGCCATGGCGCCCTTGCGGACGTCGTCGAGGACGCGCTTGATCGCGTCCTGCGGCATCGGTGTGTCGAGGGCGGCGCTCATGCGCGCCCCTTGCGCGACATCAGGTAGACCGCGATTACGATCAGCGCGCCCTTGAAGAGCTGCTGGACGAAGGGATCGACGCCCGTGAGATTGAGGATGTTGGCGAGGACGCCGATGATCAGCGTTCCGAGAAACGTACCCCAGACGCTGCCGACCCCGCCAAAGAGCGAGGTGCCGCCGACCACCACCGCCGCGATGGCATCGAGCTCGTAGCCCTGGCCGGCGATGGGCGTTCCGATCGAGAGCTGCGACGCGTAGACAAGGCCGGCCAGACCCGACACCGCCCCGGAGATGACGTAGACCGCCGTCGTGTAGGCGCGCACCGGTACGCCCGACAGGCGCGCGGCGTCCTCGTTGGAGCCGATCGCGTAGAGACTGCGGCCGAAGGGCGTACGTGTCAGCACGACGGCGCAGACGACCAAGAGGGCGAGGAGAATCAGGGATGGAATTGGAACGCCGAGAAGGTAGCCGTTGCCGAGGTCGTAGAAGGACTCGTTGAGGATCGGGATCGGCGTGCCGCCCGTGTAGATGAAGCAAAGGCCTCGCGCGAAGGACAGCATGCCGAGCGTCATGATGAAGGGCGGGATGCCCGCGACGGCGACGCCGAGGCCGTTGACGAGGCCAGCCAGAATCGCAGCCCCGAGACCCAGCGGGATCGCGACGGCCATCGGCTGGCCTTCGAGGAAGCCGGCATAGAGGACAACGGAAACGCCGAGGATCGAGCCGACCGACAGGTCGATGCCACGCGTCAGGATGACGAAGGTCATGCCGATGGCCAAGATCCCGACGATCGCGATTTGCCGCAGGACGTTGAGGAGGTTCGCTAGCGTGAGGAAGCGGTCCGACAAAAAGGACGCGGCAATAACGAGGACGACGAGGGCGGCAAGAACGCCAACCCTGCGCCAGGCTCTCATGAAGGACCTGCCGTTGATCCTCGGTCTGCTGGCAACGTTCTGCATGGTCGCGCTCATCCGTCGTCAGGCCGCGATAGCGGCTGCCCTCATTATACTGGCTTCAGTGGCGTCCTCACGCGACAGCGTAGCGGCCACCCGTCCCCGGCGCAGGACGACGACGCGGTCCGACAGGCGCAGTATTTCCTCCATCTCGGACGAGATGAGGATCACGCACATGCCGTCGGCGACGAGCTCCTCGATGAGGGCGTAAATCTCGCCCTTGGCACCGATATCGACGCCGCGGGTGGGCTCGTCGAAGATCAGAATGCGCGGCTCGACGCTGAGCGCGCGAGCAATGAGGGCCTTCTGCTGGTTGCCGCCGCTGAGGAGGCGGATCTCGGTTTCCATGCCGGAGAGGCGGATATCCAGCCGCCGGATCAGTTCGGCGACGTGACGACGCTCCATCGAGGGACGAAGGAGCCCCAAGCGGCGAAAGCGCGACAGCGCCGAGACGACGACGTTCTCGCGCACGGGCCGGTTCGGCAGCAGGCCGAGCGCTTTGCGGTCCTCGCTGACATAGGCGATCCCGTGTCGAGCAGCGGCGCCCGGGCCAGATATGCGCACGGTCTTGCCGAAGAGCCGGATCGTCCCGGCGCTCGTGCGTCGGATACCGAGAATGGCTTCGGCCACCTCCGTCCGACCTGCGCCAACGAGGCCCGCAAGCCCGACGATCTCGCCCCGGCGAGCCGTGAAGGACACCTTTTCGAAGACACCGGCAACGGTGAGGTCCTCGACCTCGAGCGCCGGCAGGCCGCCCCGTCTGGCCGTTCCCGAATGGACGGGGAAGCCGCGCCCGATCATGTGCTCGACGAGCCAGTCCTGGTCGATGTCGCGGACCGATGCGGTCCCCGTCCGGACCCCATCGCGCAGGACCGTCACGCAGTCCGCAATCCGGAAGATTTCCTCGAGATGGTGGGAGATGAAGACGATCGCGATGCCCTGCGCCTTCAGACGCTCGATCAGACGGAACAGGATCGCGACCATGCCCTCGTCGAGAACCGCCGTCGGCTCGTCGAGAATGAGAACGCTCGCGTCGAAAGAGATCGCCTTGGCAATCTCGACCATCTGCTGTTGCGCGATGGGCAACTCGCCGACGGGACGGTCCGGATCGACCGAGAGGCCGAGGCGCTCGATGAGATCGCGCGTAAAAGCGCGCATTCGCCGCCGGTCCACAAGCCCGATGGCCGTGCGGGGATAATGTCCAAGGAAGATGTTTTCGGCAGCCGTCAGATGCGGCGCAAGCGACAGTTCCTGGTGAATGACGATCACGCCGCGACCGATCGCATCGCGCGGCGAGCGCAGCTGGACGAGAGCCCCGTCGATCGCGATCGTTCCACCGTCGGGCCGGTGGATTCCACCCAGCGTCTTGATGAGCGTCGACTTGCCGGCCCCGTTCTCGCCGACGATCGCATGGACCTCACCGGCGCGGACGACGAGGTCGACGTCGGACAAGACGGTGTTGCCGTCGAAGGACTTGCACAGGCCCTGAACCTCGAGACGGGCAGGAGGACTGGTCATCAAGCAGGCTGACCTTCTACGGAGGAGAGGATACGCGGCCGCTTGCGAGACGGCCGCGGGTCATGTCGCGAGACTACTTGCAGGGATCCGGCGTCGGTTCGAAATCCCCCCAACCACGACCGATCCATTCGTCGGCATTTTCGGCGACGACAGTCGGCGAGTCCGGCAGGAGCAGCCTCTGGCCCGGCTGGTCGTAGCTTTCCTGACCTGGGATCGCTTGACCCATCACCGTGTAGAGCGCCGCACGAAGACCAATGTCGGCGATGAAGGGCGTATAGTTGCCGTCAGCGCCGAAGGTTCCCGCCTTGACCGATTTGAACCCCGCATTGGAGCCATCGAACGTGTAATGGCGGATCTTGTCGCCGCAGCGGTTGGCGCGGGCAACGGCGAGCTGTGCGCCCCAGGACGACTCCTCCGCATGCGAAAAGACGGCAGCGATGTTGGACTGAGCCGTGAGAAAATCTTCCATCAGCGGGACGGCGGGCTCGCGGATCCACTGCCCGTCGCCGGTCGCCAGCACCTTGATGTCCGGGTATTTTGTCAGAACGTTCTTCATGCCCTTATCGCGGTCGACAGCGGCCGAAGAACCCTTGAGCCCCGTGATGACGACGATGTTGCCTTTCCCGCCGAGGTCTTGGGCCATGCGCTCAGCCACCTGTTCTGCCATGGTCACGTTGCTCTGGCCGATGAAGAGCGTCTTAGCCGTTGGCACGTCTCGGTCCATCACGACGAGGGGTATGCCAGCGTCGTTGACCGCACGGGCCGCTGGAACGAGGGCCGCCGACTCCACCGGGCTGAGCAGGATGGCGCTGACACCACGCGTGAGAAGATCGCGCACGTCGTTGCTTTGCTTGGCGACGTCGACATTGCCGTCGAGAACGACGAGCTCGACGTTCTGATGACGACAAGCTTCCGCCTGCAGCGATTCCAGCATCGACACGCGCCAGGGATGGTTGAAGGCAGTCTGGGAGAAACCGATCGTTATGGGCTTCTCCTCGCCGCCGACGAGGATCGGGCCTTCGGGAAGCGGCAGGATGTCCTTGAAGGGCAGTTTGTCGTAGCTCGCGAGAAGGTCGGCACAGGTCTTGCCGGAAACGGGCAAGGTCTCCTGTGCATGGGCGGCACCTGCCAGAAGTACGGCGAAAGAGACGGCGAGGGAAAAAGGTCTGAGCATGCGGTCGGCCCTTTCACGATGGCGGCTGGATGCCGCTGGAGATCTGGAAATCCTCGTCGGTCGGATCGCCCCATCGAGCGGGACGATCGTTCTCGTCAGCGCCTGGCGAGCCAGTTTGCTATGTTCACCCATAGCTTCGGGTAACCCTCCCACGAGACGAAGGCGGGCGGCCCCCAATGCGGTCCGCAGTCGGAAGAGAAGATCGCGCTCCGCCCCCGCTTGACCTCGCGCGTTGCGATAAAGGGATGATCGCCGAAGCTCGCCACGGCATGGGCCTCTGGACGTAGAATGGACTTGTTGTAGCCGAGGAAGTGCGGCCAGTCGGTCAATCCGGACAGGATCGGATGCGCCGGATCGTCGATGTGGGGAAAGATTCCCTGCGGCTGCTCATTCCGGTCGTCGGAGGCTTGAAGCGAGACGGGCAGAACGTCGTCGATGGCGCTTTGAAAGTAATTGCCCTTGGCTTGGATACCTTGGAACGTCAGGTAGCCCCCGACCATCAGGAGTCCGCCGCCGCCGCGTACGAACTCGGCGATCAATTCGAGGCGGTTCGCAGTTCTCTCCGAACGAACGGCGGTGCGCTCAGGTAGGAGCAAAGTATTGGCGCCGATGTCGGAGAGGATGACGACGTCGTAGGCGCCAAGCTCCGAGGAGGTCGACGGAAACGCGTCGGCGGCAACGTGGCTCGGTTGATACGTCACGTCGACGCCACCTGCGCGCAGCGCTGCAATCATCTCCGTCCCACCTTCATGGTAGGACGACATCTCGAAGGAGTCGAAGCCTTTGATGTGGAGACTTCGCGTGACCCAGGATTCGCCGGCGAAGAGGAGTTTGATCGCGTCAGCCAAGGGCATGTTCCTTTGCTTCGTTGCAACACCAGGCACAAGGACGGACAAGCGCGCCCATATTGTTCAGCCCCCCTCATCGGGTTAGGAAGACGCCACCAAGAGGCTGCCATGCACGAACAAGACGATAGCTACAATCTCTACAAATGTCATGACGTTCGGACGTCATGACCAAACATTGGTACGATCCGCTTACGAAGTCTAGCCCCCTTCCGCTGTGGTTTCAGTTGGCGGAGCGATTGCGTAACGCGATCGCCGATGGCCTCTTCAAACCGGGCGAGGCGCTGCCTTCGGAGGCCAAGCTCAACGAGACGTTCGGCATCAGCCGGGCGACGTCTCGCGCAGGGCTCGATGCGTTGGAGCAAGAGGGGCTCATCATACGCCAATCCGGTAAGGGATCGATCGTGCTGAGCACGCGCGTCGATCAGCCGGTCAACGAGATGCTTGGATTTGCCGATGATATGCAGCGTCGTGGGCTCAAGCCATCCTACGAGACACTGTCTGCGGGGCGGGTGCGCGCGACGCCGGAAGTCGCGGAGGCGTTCGGCGTACGGCTCGGCACTCAAATCTTCCAGTCTCGCAGGCTTCTGATGGCAGACGAAGTGCCGATCGGGCTTGCGGTATCTTGGCTTTCGCCCACGCTTCTGAAATCTCGCAAGCCACCCTCGAAGCAAGAGCTGCAGGAGGGGTCTCTCTATGCATGGCTTGGAGAGCATTGCGACGTGCGGATTGCGGGCGCCAAGGAGTTCATCGAGGCTGCGATCGTGGACGAGGAAATGGCAGCCGAGCTGGAGGTCGCAAAGGGAAGCGCTGTTCTGATCGTCCGTCGCCGGTCCCACGACAAGGACGGATCTCCGGTCGAATACGTCGTCCTGCATTTTCGCTCGGACCGTTATCGCTTCCAGCTGGAATCGGGTGCTGGCACTTGATCCATCGTCGCAGCGAGAAGGGAGCACGACCGTTTGACGAGAAACGCGATGGGTGTTGAACCATCGTTTCTCTTATAGGGGCCTCACGAGGCTACAGGGTCGTCAAACCTCACCAACTCTCTTCATGTGAGAGAAAAACAGCTGACACCTGTCCTGTTGTTTCGCCGTGCAGCCTATGCTCGATATGAACTCGAGCAAGCGTATCGGCACCTTGCTTTTTGGGCGAAGCGACCTGAACCTTTAAGAGGTCCGCAGTGATAGCGATATTACTCGGTCAGACCAATCGGCCTCTTGCAACGACCTGCCAAACTTCCACCGTGGCATCGGGCATGCGGACATGGACGGTATCGACCATGTTCGTGACAACGCATGCATGGTTCGGAACGATCGAGACGCGGTCGCCAACCCTGAGATCGATGGGCCCGGCGCTCACCAGACGGCCGTGCTCCTCCGATAATTGGTCGATCGCGATGTCCGGGCGGCCGATGACAAGGCCGTGTCCCGATAGGCCCAGGAGATCGGAGGTCAGGATCTTCGTTCCCGCATCGATGATGGCGCGATTCGGCGTCGGCACGGAGACAACCGTCGCCAGGACCGTAAGAGCGCAGTCCTCGACGGCGGCAACGCCGCGCGCGACGAGGGAGCGGTCGTTGTAGACGTAGGTTCCCGGCCGGTATTCCGTCAGAATGCCTCCGCGTTCGGCGTGCCAGATGTCGGGCGTGCCGCCCGACGTGACCGTCTCGACCGCGAGCCCCGCGGCTTCGATCACCGTCTTGGCCTCGCCGAGGAATCGAGCGGCCTGCGCCGCGCCGCCGGCCTTGGGATAGGTCATCAGGCCCCCGAAGCGCAGACCCGGCGACGCCGCGACGACGAGCGCGAGATCGCGTGCGGCTTCGGGCGTCTGGACACCGCATCGCTGCCCACCCGTATCGCACTCGACGAGCACGCGCAGGGGGCTCCCGGCACCGGCGAAAGCGCCTGTTAGTCCCTCCACGACGGCAGCGCTGTCGGCCACGACCGACAGGGAAACGGCTTCGGCAAGGCCGCGAAGCCGCTTCAACTTCGCCGCCCCGACGATGTCGTAGGTGATGAGCACGTCTCGGATCGACGGTTCGGCCGCCACCAGTGCCTCTGCCTCGCCGATCTTCTGGCAGGTGATGCCGATGGCGCCGGCCTCGATCTGCAGCCGCGCGATCTGCGGCAGCTTGTGCGTCTTCACATGAGGCCGGGCGAGAAGGCCGGCGGCGGCGGCGTGGTCCTGAAAGCGGCGGATGTTCGCCTGAACCGTCGCAAGGTCGACCAGTACGGCAGGCGTCTCGATCTCGGTCGTCATGGAAGGTCTCCAAAGCCACTTGACAACTTTTGAAGCATGCATCCTTCTAGGTCAATCCGATATTACAGTCATATGTCTGTTATATTGGACATGGATCAACGATGGAGAGTGGCATGGATGTGAAGTCTCTTATCTGCGGCCTTGCGGCGACGACCGTCCTCGCCTTCGCTGCCACCACAGGCGCACAGGCCGGAAAGCTCGAGGACGTCCTGTCGCGCGGCACGCTCGTCGTAGGCACGGGTTCAACGAACGCCCCGTGGCATTTCAAAGATGCCAGCGACACGCTGCAAGGCTTCGATGTCGACATGGCGAAGATCGTCGCGAAGGCACTCTTCGGCGATGCCGAGAAGGTCGAGTTCGTAAACCAGGCTTCGGATGCGCGCATTCCGAACATCACGACCGGCAAGGTCGACCTGACCTGCCAGTTCCTGACTGTCACGGGCGAGCGTGCCCAGCAGGTGAACTTCACCATCCCCTACTACCGCGAAGGCGTCGGCCTGATGCTGAAGGGCGACGGCACCTATGGCGACTATGCCGCGCTGAAGGCAGCCGGCTCCTCGGTCACGATCGCGGTGCTCCAGAACGTCTATGCCGAGGAACTCGTCCACAAGGCGCTGCCGGACGCCACCGTCGACCAGTACGAGAGCCAGGATCTTCTCTATCAGGCGCTCCAATCCGGTCGTGCGGACGCCGCCGCCACCGACCAGTCGTCGATCGCCTGGTACGTCACCCAGAATCCCGGCCAGTACAAGGATGCCGGCTACGGCTGGAGCCCGCAGACTTATGCCTGCGCGGTGGCGCGCGGCGACCAGGACTGGCTGAACTTCGTCAACACCGCGCTGCACGAGGCGATGACCGGCGTCGAGTTCGACACCTATGCCGCTTCCTACAAGAAGTGGTTCGGCAAGGATCTCGCTCCGCCCGCGATCGGCTTCCCCGTCGAGTTCCAGTAAGGCGCGACGCTCCCGGTCCTTGTGAAATCCCTCGGACCGGGAGCCCCTCAGAGCGGCGGATGGCGCACGGCGTCGGAACAGCCAAAGCGGACTGTCATGGGATACACACTGAACTTCGCCGCCGTCTGGCGCAACTTTGACGACCTCGTCTGGGGGCTTGGCCTCAGCCTCGTGCTGGCCTTCGTGGCGATCGCGATCGGCTGCGCCATCGGTCTCGTCACCGCCTTCGCGCGCACGTCGAAGCCTCTGCCCCTGCGCTGGCTGGCGGGAACCTACGTCACCGTCTTCCGCAACACGCCGCTCTTAGTGCTCGTTCTCTTCTCCTTCTTCGCCCTGCCGCAGATGGGCTTTCGCCTTTCCAAGACGAACTCCTTCGTGCTCGCGCTCAGCCTCTATTCCGGCGCCTATCTGGCGGAGGTCTTCCGCGGCGGACTTCTCGGCGTGCCGAAGGGCATGCGCGAGGCCGGGCTCGCCATCGGTCTGACGGACGGCCAGATCCGCCGGCGCATCATCATCCCGATCATGCTGCGGGCCGTGCTGCCCGCGCTCGGCAGCACCTTCATCGGCCTCTTCAAGGACACCTCGCTGGCGGCGGCCATCGCCGTGCCGGAGTTGACCTTCGAGGCCCGCAAGATCAACGTCGAGACCTTCCGCGTCATCGAGACCTGGCTTGTGGCGAGCGGTCTCTACATCGTCACCTGCTCGATCCTTGCCGCGCTCCTGCGCCGGCTGGAAGCGCGCCTTTCGGTTGCGAGGACCTGATGGCCGCTCCCGCCTCCTTCCTCGACATCGTTTGGCTCGCTCGATGGCCGATCCTCTACGGCCTCGGCACGACGGTCGCGATCTCTCTCCTCGCCATTCTCGGCGGCTCGATTCTCGGTGTCGCGCTCGGGCTGGCCTTGAGCTACGGCAACCGGTTCGTGCGCCTCCTCGCGCGCGGCTACACCGATTTCGTGCGCGGCACGCCGGTGCTCGTCCTGGTGCTCGCCAGCTACTACATCCTCGGCACGGTCGGTCTCGACCTTTCGCCCTTCCAGGCCGGCGTCCTCGCTCTCACAGTCTTCTGCTCCTCCCATGTCGGCGAGATCACGCGCGGCGCGCTGCAGACGCTGCCGAAGGGACAGGGGGAGGCCGGTCGGGCCATCGGTCTGACCTTCGGGCAGATCTTCCGCTACATCCTCGGCCCCCAGGCCCTGCGCCTCGGGCTTCCCGCCTGGATCAACACGGCCGCCGAGATGGTGAAAGCTTCAACGCTCCTTTCGGTGATCGGCGTCGCCGAACTTCTCCTGCGCACGCAGGAGATCATCTCGCGCTCTTTCATGAGTCTGGAATTCTATCTCCTCGCCGGCTTCCTCTACTTCACCATCAACACCGCCATCGAGCGTCTCGGCCGATATGCCGAACGCCGCCTGAGCGCTGCCTGAGGCCCGTCCCATGACCCACACGTCCATCGCGAGCCGGGCCGAGGCCAAGCCTCTTCTCGAAATCCGCGATCTCCACAAGCGCTACGGCCAGGTCGAGGTCCTGAAGGGCGTCGACTGCGACGTGGCCGCCGGCGACGTGGTGTCGATCATCGGCTCGTCGGGCTCGGGCAAGACGACGATGCTGCGCTGCGTGAACATGCTGGAGGAGTTCGAGGGCGGCACCATCCGCATCGATGGCGAGGAGATCGGCTTCACCACGTCCGGCGGCGTGCGCCGGCGCAAGCCCGATCGTGAGATCGCCCGCCAGCGCGCGTTGACGGGCATGGCCTTCCAGCAGTTCAACCTCTTCCCGCACATGACGGCCCTGGAGAACGTCACCCTCGGGCTCGAACTCGTTCGCCGCATGAAGAAGGACGAGGCACGCGCCGTCGGAGAGCGCTGGCTTGACCGCGTCGGCCTTCTCTCGCGCAAGGACCATCATCCCGCCAAGCTCTCCGGCGGCCAGCAGCAGCGCGTCGCCATCGCCCGCGCCATCGCCATGAACCCGCGCCTCATGCTGTTCGACGAGGTGACGTCCGCACTCGATCCCGAACTCGTCGCCGAGGTGTTGCAGGTCGTGGCGAGCCTTGCGGCCGAGGGCATGACGATGCTCCTCGTCACGCACGAGATGCGCTTCGCCTACGAGGTCTCCTCCCGCGTCATCTTCATGAACCAAGGCCGCATCGGCGAGGAGGGCAATCCGCGCGAGATGTTCGCCGCCCCGAAAACCGAGCGGCTCGCCGAGTTCCTGAAATCATCCCGCTTCCAGTGAAGAATAGGAAATCCAGCATGTCATTGATCCGTTACGGCACCGGCGAGACCGGCGCCGGAAAGCAGGGCCTCCCCTTCGCGAGAGCCGTCGAGGCCGACGGGTGGCTCTACGTATCCGGCCAGGTCGCCATGGAGAACGGCGAGATCGTCGGCGGCAACATCGTCGCCCAGACCCATAAGACGATGGAAAACCTCGTCGCCATCCTCACGGAGGCTGGGTACGGCCTGCAGGACGTGGTTCGCGTTGGCGTCTGGCTCGACGACCCCCGCGACTTCTGGAGCTTCAACGGCGTCTACGCGCAGTATTTCGGGGCCCATCCTCCGGCACGCGCCTGCGTCCAGTCCTCGATGATGGTCGACTGCAAGGTCGAGATTGACTGCGTCGCGTTCAAGCGGAAATAACCGCGAGATCGAGAAGGAGTCGGGAATGGACAAGCGTGTCGAAGACGTCGCGAACCGCAGGTCGCGGGGGCTGGAGCGTGCCTTCGACATTCTCGACTGCCTGCGCGATGCCAAGCGGCCGCTTCGCCCGAACGAGATCGCCACGGCGATGGGGGCACCGCGTTCGACGATCTACGAGCTGACCGGCGTCCTCTTGAAACTCGGCGTGCTGGAAGCCAGAGGGAGCGAAGGGCGGCTGTTTCTCGGTGGCAAGCTTTTTCTCTTCGGCGCAGCCTATTCGGACCAGTCCGACGTGATGCGCCATGCCTCAGAACTTCTCGACCGCATCGTCGAGGAAACGAGCGAGACCGCGCAGTTCTGTCTCCTCGACGGCAACAAGTACACGGTCGCCATGATGCGGGAGAGTTCGCGCCCGTTCCGCATCTCGTCCAGCATCGGCGAGCGAACCCCGATCCCTTGGACCGCATCGGGCCGACTGCTGCTGGGACATCTGTCCGGCGACGAAATCCGGGCCTTTGTGCCGCCGGCAGATTTTCAGCTTCCCTCTGGCGAATGGCTGAAGCCCGAAACCTTTGTGACGCAGGCGCACCGTGCGGTCGCCGAAGGATTCTTCACCTTCGATTCCATCGTCGACAGCTACACTCACTGCTTTGCCGTCCCGGTTGCGCGCCCCGACGGCACTGCCGCGGCCACGCTCTGCCTGGTCGCCCCGAAGGATGATGCGCGCGAGAATCACGTTCGCTACATCGAGTGTCTCAAAGCTGGCGCGGAGAAGCTCTCGGTTTGGTATACGGGCGTTTGAAGGGTATCGACCTGCATTCGCCGAGCATTATGGGTATCCAGGTGAAGACCTGATTCCACTTGAACCACATCTGGCCCACGCTCCTTGGGCAAGGACAAAGCCTTCTGTTGGCCTATTAACGTCCCCTTCAGCCAATGTTCGCAGTTCTGTACCGGAATGGTAGAATTTTTGGTGCGCCGGCCAGAACAAAATTGCGAACACTTGCATCATTGAAATCGCTTACAAAAAACAGTGACGAGCAGGCGATGAGGCGAAGCTAAAGCGATTACGGCAGTTTCGTGGCCCTATCGGCCGCTAGGGACGCCTCGTCTAGCTCCCGTAAGCGGTCGTTAATCACATTCAAATCGAGGGGACAACGCTAGGTAACTGGCAAGCTTTGGCTGTAGCACTGACGCTTCCGCAGGTGAGCCAAAACCGATCAAACCGAGCATACCGCCGGATGGTATACGCCGTGGTCCATCTTTCGGCACGTGCCGACGTGGTCCATTCCGTCGAAGGCAACGGCGTTGCTCTACGCATTGATCTACATCAGTCCCACCATCCCTCCGCGAGTAGCGGCATTGCACCGTGTTCGCCATCGACGTCTGGATGTCGAAGGATCGGCCAGGCCGCGTTCGCTAGCTGTCACTGGCAGGATCTGGGCGATGCCCTGCGCGCCGTTCCGGCTGACCGCTTTGGGATTGAGAACGGTTTCCCACCAGATCAAGCGGGTGAAGAAGAAGGACGGCAGGTCGTTGCCAGCCACTTCCTCCTTGATGACCCGGCATGTCGTTCGCGCAAAGCGCTTCGATGCTTAGCTTTGGCTGTCGCGATCGGCGGCCAGAACGGATCTATCCTGCAAGACGTGCAGAACGACGAAGGCGACGAGAACCATGGACTCACCTAAACCATCGGCGCGGGGTGACAAGTCAATCCAGCCGATTTGCGGCTAGCTCCGAGATAAGCCGTCCCATTCGCAATCGGACTGGCCGCGTTTCAAACTGACAAGCGCGATGGCCAGAGGCCAAGGACGTTGCGCCAGGGCCGCCCTGCCTTGCGCAGAACGAGGATGCCGTCCGCGACAAGAACGAGAACGAGGACGGCGCCGGTAACGACGCCCTGCCATTCCGAGGGGACGAGGAGAAGGTTGAAGGCATTGGTCAGGAGCGTCACGAAGAAGACCCCGGCCAGCGCCCCGACATAGGAGCCTTTGCCCCCGGCGATAGAGCCGCCGCCGATGAGGCAGGCGATGAAGATCTGCATTTCCAGCCCGTCGCCCATGTAGCGGTTCGCCATGCCGACGCGTGCGGTCATGAGGACGCCGGCGAGCGCGGCAAGGCCGCCCGACAGAACGAAGCACCAGAACTCGGTCCGCCGACGGTGGATGCCCATCGCCTCGGCCGCCGCCGGATTGCCGCCGAGGAAGAGGAGCTTGCGGCCCGGTAGCGTCAGCCTGAGAAAGCTCTCGAAGCCGGCGCAAAGGATCAGCGCGAAGAGAAAGAGCCCGGACAGGCCGCCGATGCTCCAAAGGCCAAGCGCGCTGAACTCGGGCGGGAAACGCGTGAAGCCGGCGAGCTTCTCGCCCGCCATCACCACCTCGATCACGCCACGCGTCATGTAGAGGACGCCGAGCGTTACGATGAGATGGTTGATCCCGAGCCAAGCGACGAGGGCGCCATTGAAGGCGCCGATCGCGAGGCCGATGGCGATGCCGGCCGCAAAGGCTGCGGGAACGGGAAGTCCAGCGTCGAGTGCCATGGCCGAGACGATGCCGGCCATGCCCATGACCGCGCCGACGGACAGATCGAAGCGGCCGATCAGGAACAGGGTCATCATGCCGAGCGCGACGATGAGGTTCGGCGCGATGGCCGTCTGAAGCGATGCGAGATTGTTCCCGTCGAGGAAGGCGGGCGACAGGACGGTCAGAACGAGCGCGAAGAGGAGGACGGTCGCGAAGGTCAGCGACTCGTGTTCCAGCCGTGCCGAGCGCAGGAAGGACGGCTTGCGGATTTCAGTCATGCCGCCCTCACGTTCCGCGACGGTTGAGGACGGTGTCGAAGGCGACCGTCACGATGAGAAGCGCGCCCACGACGAACTGCTGGAAGACCGGCTCGATGTCGTACATGATCATTCCGTTGATCACGAGGGCGAGCAGAAGGAGCCCGAGCGCCGAGCCGCGCAGGTCGCCCTTGCCGCCGTAGAGGCTGGCGCCGCCTATGATCGCGGCGGTCACCATCACGAATTCGAGGCCGAGGCCCATCCGCACGTCGGCATGGGTGATCCGCGAGGCGGTGAAGATCCCGGCGATGCCGGCCATGACGGCGCTCGCGACGAAGGCGAGTGTCTTGATCCGCGCGATGCGGATGCCGTGGACGGTCGCCGATTTTACGTTTTCGCCGATGAAGCACATTTTGCGGAAGAGCGCTGAGCGGCGCTGGAAGACCCAGCCGAGGACCACCAGCACGACGAGGGCGACGATGGTGACGCGAACGCCGAAGAGGTCGGTTCGCGCAAGGCTTCGGAAGGCTCGGGGATAGGTCTGGCCGCCGAGCCCGTTGGCCAGCACGTTGGCGAGACCGCGCACGAGAAGCATGGTGCCGATCGTCAGCATCAGCGAATTGATGTTGAAGCGCACGACGAGAAGGCCGTTGACGAGGCCGATGGCCGCCGCCCCCGCAAGCGCCGCCGCTGCGGCGGGCCAGAAGTCCCAGCCGGCGGTCAGGAGCGCGCCGGTCAGCGTGCCGGTGAAGGCGAAGACCGAGCCGACGGATAGATCGATCTCGCGCATCACCATCACATAGGTGAAGCCGACGATCGCCAGGAAGTTGATCGACATGCCGTAGACGATGGAGTTGAGGTTCTGGTAGCTGGCGAAGTTCGGCCGGGTCAGCGCCAGGAAGGCGAAGATCGCGACCGTCACCAGCGCCAGCGCCCAGATGTTGGAGCCGAAGCCGTGACCGGACGGCTTCGGTCGCACGGCGGGTACGTCGTCGATCTGCTGGGTCATCGCCATCGTTCCTGCCTTTCTTGTCAACGACTGCCGGCGGCAAGAGCCATGACGGCCGCCTCGCTCATGGCCTCGCCCGCCACCTCTCCGACCAAGCGGCGCGAGCGCATGACGACGATGCGGTGCACGAGGCGCAAGAGTTCGGGTAGGTCGGAGGAAAAGACGAGAAGCGCCTTTCCGCCGGCGGCCTCCTTGCGCACGACCTCGTGGACCTCGGCCTTAGCGCCGACGTCGACGCCGCGCGTCGGTTCGTTCAGGACGATCACCTCGGGTCCGTCGGCGAGGCAGGCCGAGATCATGACCTTCTGCTGGTTGCCGCCGGACAGTTCGCGGGGCCTTCCCTCCGGGCCGGGAACGCGGATGGCGAAGCGGCGGATGTCGGCCCGCGCGAGGGCATCGATCCGGCCGGCATCGATCATGCAGAAGCGCGTCATCCGGTCGAGCACGGGCGCAGAGACGTTGTCGGCGATGGAGCGGTCCATGTAGAGCCCGGCTTCCTTCCGGTTGCCGTTGAGATAGCCCATGCCGGCGCGCATCAGGCCGGCGGGCGACACGTCGCGCACCGGCCGGTCGAACAGGCGAAGCGTGCCCGAGACCGGCGGCACGATGCCGAAGAGGGCTTGCGAGAACTGTTCCGCTCCTGAACCTTCGAGGCCGAAGACGCCGACGATCTCGCCCTTGCGCACTGTCAGATGCACGTCCTCGAAGGCCCCGGGCAGGCTCATCGCCTCCACGGCCAGCGCGACCGGAGCCTTGGCGACGGCGCTCGTATCGGCGGGCGCGACCGGCCCCAGATCGCGGCCGACCATGCGGCGGATGAGATCGTCCTCGCAGAGCCCCTCGTTGCGCAGCGTTTCCACGAACTGCCCGTCGCGCAGCACGGTGATGTGGTCCGCGATCTCCAGGACCTCGTGCAGGCGGTGCGAGACGTAAAGGATCGTGTGGCCATCGGCGCGCAGGCGCGCGATCAGCGCCATCAGGGTTTCCGCCTCGCGGTTGTTCAGGCCCGATGTCGGCTCGTCGAGGATCAGGAGACTGGCATCGCTTTCCACCGCCCGCAGGATCTCGACGATCTGCTGCTGGCCGGGCGTCAGATGGCCGAGGATCTCATGCGTGTCGATCTGCAGGCCGAAGAGCTGCAGGAGCTCCGCGGCGCGGGCGTGCATGCGGCGAAAATCGATGCGCCCGCCCCGGCGCGGCATGCGGCCGACGAAGATGTTCTCCGCCACCGACATGTTGGGAAAGACCGCCAGTTCCTGATGCACCATGGTGATGTCGCCGGCGGCGCGGTCGGCGGCGCTGGTCGCCCGCCCGGCGAGGCGGATTTCGCCCTCGTCCGGCTCGATCTCGCCGTTGATGACCTTCAGCGCCGTGCTCTTGCCGGCGCCGTTCTCGCCCAGGATCGCGTGAACCTCGCCCCGCGCGACCTTGAAGCCGACCTCGCGTAGGGCCTTGACCGCGCCATAGCTCTTACTGACGCCGGAGAGGCCGAGGATCGGCGTTTCAGGCGCGATGGTCGATCGAACGTTTGGCTCGGGCGCGGCGACGCTCATGGACACTCCTCGCGAACAGGCATCGGGCCTCTCTCGAAGCCTCGGCGCGCAGAGGGGAGCCGCCCGCGGACGGGCGGCTCGATGGGATCAGTATTTGGGAAGGTTCGCGCGCACGAACTGATCGACGTTCTCGCCGTCGATCACCTCGGTGCCCATGTAGATCTGGGCCGGGAAGGGATTGACGGCGGCCTTCTTGTTGTCGGCCGAGATGGGCACGTTCGCGAGGCCGATCGCCTGATCGTTGTAGGCTTCGAGCATCTGCACGGCCATGTAGGCCTGGAGCGCCGTCTTGTTAACGATGGTCGCGTCGATCACGCCGTCGGCAATGCATTCCAGGACCGGGTCCTCGCGGTCGTGGACGATCACGGTGAGGCCCGTGATGTCCTTGTCCAGCTCCTCCGCGGCAAGGCAGATGCCGGTGCCCGAGGAACTGTCGAGGCCGATGACGGCGGTGATGTCCGGATAGGTGTTGAACATGGTCTTCGACGCGTCGATGGCGGTCGAGGTCGTCGCCTTGTCGTCAATGCGCCCGGCGAGCTTCCACTGGCTGTTGGTCTCGAGATACTCGGTCAGGCCCTTGAACTTGGCGTCGGTGTTGGAGGCGCCCCAATTGCCCGAGGCGGCGTAGGTGCCGGACGTGCCGCCGCGCGCGATCAGTTCCTTGGCCGTGTCGACGCCGGCCTGATAGTTGTCGAGGCCGATGAAGGTCAGCGCGCCGCCGTCGTCGGGCGTCACCGCCTCGATCACCACGACCGGGATGCCCTGCTCCATCGCACGGCGGATGCCCGGAACGGCGCCCGGCTCCCAGAGGGTGGTGATGATGCCGGCCGGCTTGCGGGCGATGGCCTGCTCGACCGCTTCCGCTCCGGCGACGGGATCCCAGCCCTGCGGCCCGATCCGCTCGACGGTGACGCCGAACTGCTTCTGCGCGTAGTCCATACCCAGCAGGCTGTCGAGAAGATAGGGATGGCCTTGCAACTGGGACGCGTAGACGTAAGTGCGGCCGGCGCCATCCTGAGCCGAGGCGGTGGCGGTCAGCGCGAGGACCGTACCCGCGAGCAGCGCTCCGCGGCGAAAGGACGGCAGGGACCGGACGAATTGGCGGATCATGGTTCACTCCTCCCGAGGATGTGCCGCGCTGGTTCCGATCTCCAGGGTTTCCGGAGGGCCTCCCGGTCCAAGGCTGGCGATGGGAAGGCTAGCAACATGAAAATGATGTGTCGACAAAAATTACTATCTTGAAAATAACTTTCTTTGGGCGCTACTTTTAGCCACGAACGGAGCCTTGGGCATGAGCCGAACGCAAGACCGACCGCAGCCGATGAGCGCCGCCCTCGGAATTCTCGAACACATCCAGAGCCTTCGAGGCAGCCTCAAGCCGACGCTGCAGCAAGTCGCGGACGCCGTCTTGTCGAGGCCGGAGACGCGGGGCATGAACATCAAGGAACTCGCCCTCGCAGCCGAGGTCTCGGAAGCCTCGATCAGCCGTTTTGTCCGGGGCATTGGCCTATCCAATTATCGCGCGTTCCAGCTTCGGCTCGCCGAGGAAAGCGGTAACGGCATGCCGCAGCGCGGCCGGTCGCCTGAAGAAGGCCTGATCTACGAGAACATCGGCCGCGACGACACGGCCGCCTCGATCCTCACCAAGGTCGCCCATCGCAACGCCGACATCGCGCGCGCCTGCCTCTCGACCCTCGATCCCCGCGCGCTCGAACGCGCCGCGCGGATGATCGGCAAGGCGCAGGTGCTCTACTTTTTCGCGGCTGGCCTTTCTGCGCTGGCCGCCGAGAATGCTCTCCTACGCTTTGCGCGGATCGGCAAGCCGGCCATCTTCCACCGCGATCGCAACAACCAGCTTCTCATCGCCGGCTCGGTGCACAAGGGCGCGCTGGCGATCGGGATCAGCGATTCCGGTCGCACGAACCAGACCGTAACGGCGCTCGCGGCCGCGCGCCAGGCCGGCGCCCCGACCATCGCGCTCACCGCCTTTTCGGAATCGCCCCTGGCGCGGCAAGCCGACGTCACGCTCGTCACGCCGGCCGGCTACATGCCCGCCGGCGACGAGCCGATCTACGAGAGCATGATCTCCAAGTTCGGCCAGCTCCTGGCGATCGACGTCCTCTACTCGCTCGCCGCCGTGCACGATTTCGATGCATCCGCCGCCGCCGTCCGCCGGGGCGATCCCTTCATCCAGCAGAGCCGCAATGCAAGGCGACAGAATGAGACCGACTGAAGCCGAACCGATCGTCGAGGCGATCTACCGCCGCTGGCCCCATCGTGGCGGATCGTTGGAACAGCTGATGGGCACCAAGCCCGAAAGCGCGCCGCTGCTGCCTCCGCAGCCGGACGAGGTGATCGCCCGCGTCGAGGCCGTCTCGATCTGCTCGTCCGACATCAAGGTGGTCCGCATGGGATCGAGCCATCCGCTCTTCCAGTCGGCTCACGGGCCCGTCGACACCGTGCTCGGACACGAGGTCTGCCTGCGCGTTCACGCCGTCGGCGAACGTCAGGCCGAGCGCTTCCATTCCGGCCAGCGGCTCGGACTCCAGCCGGCCATGCAGGTTTCCGGAGCACGGCAGATCATCGGCATGGATCTTCCCGGCGGCTTCGCGCAATTCCTCCGGCTGGGGCCGGAGGCACTTGCCGAATACGTGCTGGAGGTTCCCGACGATCTGCCGGCGGCGGCGATCGCGCTTCTGGAGCCCTACGGCTGCGTCGAGCGGGCGTGGCGCCCGAACGCCCGCCAGACCCTCCAAGCCGGCGGGCGGGCGCTGGTCGCCTGCGGCCCCGGCGCCGACTTTCACCTGTCCGACGTGCCGGATTGGGCGAACCTCACGGTCGTCGGCACGCCGCCCGCCTTCGTGGCCGGCCGGCCGTTCGACCAGGCGGACGACCTCGGCAGCCTCGATGGACCCTTCGACGACATCCTGGCGCTCGGCGATCTCACGGCGAGCGAGCTTTCCCGGCTCGTCGGCCTGATGGCGGTCGGCGGCGTTCTCGTGCAAGGGCGCCGGTCGGGCTCGCCCGGCCCCGTCTCAGTCGATCCCGCAAGAGTGCATTACGACCGGTTGGGCTTTCTCGGCACAAGCGAGCGTGATTTCTCGGCGGCCTTCGCTCCCGAGCGCCAGAGGTTCGACGTGCGACGGGGCGGCGTCGCGCTAGTCCACGGAGCCGGCGGCGCCATGGGCCGGATCCACGTGCACCGGCTGCTGCAGCTTGGCGCGGGTCCGCGCACGATCATCGCCTCCTCGCGAAAGGGCCAGCGGCTGTCCGATCTCGAAGCGGACTTCGGTCCGCTGGCCTTGGCCGCCGGGCGCCGGCTCGTCGTCCTCAACAATGACGAGCTCGCTCAGGCCGTGCCTGAACTCGCCCCGCGCGGTCTCGACGACGCGGTGGTCGTGGCACCGGACCCCTCGGCCGTGGCCGAGGTCGCCGGCTGGCTGGCCGGCGACGGCCTCCTGTCGATATTCGCCGGCTTCCCCTATGGGAAACGCCTCGACATCGATCTCGCAGCCGTCGCCCTGACGGGATTCCGGCTCACCGGATCGACCGGGTGCTCGGTCGCCGACATGCGCGACGTGCTCGCGCGCGTCGAAAGCGGCGCGCTCGACCTGTCCGCCAATATCGCGGCCGTCGCCGGCCTCGACGCCCTGCCCCAGGCGCTGAAATCGGTGGCCGACGGCACGGTGTCCGGCAAGATCGTTATCTATCCGCAACGCGGCGACCTTCCGCTGACCCCGGCCACCGGCTGGAGCGCGGCGCGGGAAGCCGGCCTGACGGGCTGAGGCGGCCCGTCCGAAGAGACTGCGTGTCGACGGCTGCGGGAGGCTGCCGGCCCCTTCGAAACTCTGGGAGAAGCGTCCATGACGGATCATGTCATCGGCATCGACATCGGTACGACCGGAACCAAGACCGGCATCTACGACCTCGAGGGACGGCTCGTCGGCGAAGCCTTCGAGGAATCCATCCTGCGCTACCCGCGTCCCGGCGAGGTCGAACAGGACCCGGAGGAGATCGTCCGCTCCGTCGTCAACACCGTGCGGATGGCGATGTCGCGCAGCAGGCTCGGCCCTGAGCGGATCGCGGCGATCGCACTCGACGGGCAGATGGCCGGCATCATGGGCATCGATGCCGACTGGAACCCGGTGACGCATTACGACAGCTGGCTCGACACGCGGTGCGCCCCCTGGCTGAACGAGCTGCGCCCGCACGAGGACGAGATCATCCGCACCTGCGGTATGGCGCTCGCCTTCAACCACGCACCGAAGATCCTGTATTGGCGGGACCGGCCGGAGGTCTGGAACCGGATCGCGAGCTTCATCCAGCCGGCGGCCTACGTGGCGGGCAAGCTCGCTGGCCTCAAGGGCGAAGACGCCTTCATGGACCGCACCTACCTCGTCTTTTCCGGCTTCGGCAGCAGTGAACGCTCGGTCTGGAACGAGGAACTGCTCGCCCGCTTCAATCTGACAACTGAGAAACTGCCGAGGATCGTCGAACCCTGGCACGTCATCGGCACCGTCCGTGCGGATTGGGCGCAAGCGATGGGCCTTTCCGCTGGAACGCCGATCGCCGCCGGCTGCGGAGACCAGAGCGCCAACGTTCTCGGCGGTGGGCTGGTCGATCCTGGCACCGTGTTCGACACATCGGGCACCGCCTCGGTCTTCGCCACCGTGATCGACCGCTTCGGCACCGACACGACGTATCGCTGCCTGATGACCTGCCCGCATGTCGTGCCGGGCCTCTACTTCCCGATGGCCTATGTCGCGGGCGGCGGGCTGAACCTTCGTTGGTTCCGCGATTCGCTGTCGCCGCGCGAGAAGGCGGAGTGGGAGGGACTTGGTGCGAATCCCTACGACGAGTTGACAAAAGCCGCCGCGACGATCGCGCCGGGCTCCGAAAAGCTGATATTCCTGCCGCATCTGTCCGGCCGCAACACGCCGAACGATCCCGACATGCGCGGCGCCTTTCTCGGCCTCACCTGGCGCCACGGGAAACCCCACATGGTGCGCGCGATCCTGGAAAGCATCGCCTACGAATATGCACTCTACCTGCGTGCCGTGCGCGAAATAGCGCCGGGCTACGACCCTATCTTCGCCGTCAACATCGGCGGCGGTGCGCGCTCTGACGTGCTCCGGCAGATCAAGGCCGACGCCCTCGGCTTGGAATACCGCTGCATGGACCGCGAGGAGTTCGGGACGCTCGGTGCGGCGATCGTCGCCGGTCACTCCGTCGGACTGTTCCCGGACCTGCGCGAGACAGCACGCCGTTTCGCGGGACCGACCCGTGTGGTGGCCAGGGCAAGACCGGACTTGACCTCGGCCTACGAACCTTACGTGGACGCCTACATCGACGCGCTGCAGTCGTTGTCGCCTTTGTTTAGCCGAATGAACCAGAGGCTGACGCGAGCAGCTTAAGTGACTGCGCGAGTTGCCAGTCAACGCGAAGGGCACCCGTTTTGCAGGGGTGAATTCCCATGGAGATGCCGAGAACGTACCGCTCAAGCGCCTTTCCCGAAAGGCTTGGCATACGGGACTTCCGCTCCGACGCGCTGCGCGGCACGACAGCTACCGCCCGACGTTTGACGGTCAAGGTGGCGGCAAAGGAAACGCAGGTTGTGACGGCCGTGGACGAGATGGTCCGGCTCGAAGGCTATGCACTTGCCGACGCGGACGAGACCATGCTCTCGCGCTGGTCGTCGGCGACTTACGATCTGACGACGGCCGCGAAGCTTTCGGAGCTCGCGCTCGCCCGCATCAAGGCGACGGCCGCCGAGCGCAGGCTCGCCGACATCGACGAGGAAGTCGGCAGGATCTCCGAGGAGCAGGGCCGCATCCGTCAGAACCTTGGCGCGGTGCCTTCCCAAAGCAAGCTGGCAACGAACTACATGCGGGACATGAAAGACCAGGAAGATGCGCTCGCGTCTCTCCGGACCCAGCGCAAAAAGGCTGATGCGCAGCTTAAGCAGTACGGCGACAGCGTAGGGGCGATCGTTCGCGCATTCTGAGGCGGCCATGGCCGCACCTGGGACAACCTTAGCCTCCCTAGGAGCAGGAGGTGTCCATGTTGACTCCCAATTATTCGTTTCTAGTCCGGCCACCCGGTAGGAGTAGTGAGCTTGCGCCTTGAACACTCAAGTGCTCGCCGATATCCAATGACCGCCAGACATCATTTCGCAGGGCTCTGATGCGACCGGTCTTTGCTGTTCCGACGATCGTTTTAGCACTGTCATCTTGCGCTCCCTCGCTCCGGGAACACGCTATCTCGTCGCCGACGAGATCACCGGCGCCCTCGATGCGATCGGGCAGGCGGAGATCTGGACAAGGCTCCTTGCCCTCGCCGCGGCCCGCTCGATCGGCATCCTTGCGATCAGCCATGACGAGGCGCTGCTGGGCAGGATTGGTGGTTCAAGGTTTCGCATCGGCAATCGGTGACGGAAGCCACAGCAGGCGACTTGGTGCGACGCAGGGTTGGTCGCCGTGGCAGTGTTACGCCTCGCACGATGCGGACACCCTCACTCCGCCGCCATCTGGTTCATCCGAGCTGCTGACGTGACAGGACGTCCCAACGGCTGCACCACGGGCGAGCCGACGCTGTCGTGGAGCACCTCCACCGCGACGCCATAGACGGAGCCGATTAGGTCGGCGGTGACGAGGCTTCGTGCCGGGCCAGATGCCCGCAGGGTTCCCCCTGCGACGATCAGAAGGTTGTCGGCATATCGGCAGGCAAGGTTCAGGTCGTGCAAGACGACGACCGTCACGCGATGCTTGGCTCGCGTTTCGTCGCGCACGACGTCGAGAAGCGTGATCTGATGCTTCAGGTCCAGCGCGCTGACAGGCTCGTCGAGAAGCATGGCGAGGGGATCGCGCATGAGGACCTGTGCGAACATAGCCATCTGACGCTGGCCGCCGCTGAGCGAGCCGATCGCGCGGTTGGCCAAGTGGGCGATGCCCGTGGCTTCCAGTCGGGCCATCGCGGCTTCCAGCGTCTCGTCGTCGACGTGGAATTGCAGCCGTCCCAGACGCCCCAGCACCACGACCTCGAGAACCGTCATCGCAAGATCGGCGCTGTTGTCCTGGGGCATGTAGGCCAGGGTGTCGCGCCAAGCCTTGCGAAAGGCCGATGTCGGTCGTCCGGGACCCATCCGGTGACCCCCCAGTTCGATCGCACCGGCCGACAGTGGAAGCTCGCCGAAGAGTGCGCGCAGGAGCGTCGTCTTGCCCGCGCCGTTCGGGCCGATCACCGCGTGGACGAGACCTGGCTCCAGCGTCGCGCTCACGGTGCGCAGGATCGGCTGCCCGCCGCGCGATATGGCGACATCGTTCAGCCGGATCATCGCCCAGCCCCCCGTGGCGCAAAGATGAGCCACAGAAGGAAGGGCACGCCGACGATCGCCGTGACGATGCCGACGGGGAACAGGGCGCCGGGCACGATGGACTTCGACAGGACCGATGCCGTCGACAGGAGCAGTGCCCCACAGAGCATGGACAGAGGCAGGAGAAACCTCTGGTCCTCGCCCACGCTCATCCGCGCGATGTGGGGGGCAACAAGACCGACGAAGCCGATGACGCCGACGAAGCTCGTGGCCGTCGCCGTCATGATCGCCACGATCACCAGCACCTTCATGCGTAGGCGCCGGACATCGACGCCGAGGCTCGTCGCCCGCGTCTCGCCCATGCGCAGCGCCGCAAGCTTCCAGGAGTCGCGCAGCAGCAGCAGGCCGCAGATGGCGGTCACGCTCGTGGTGAGCCAGAAAGTCGGCCACGTCGCCTTGGTCAGGCTGCCGAAGAGCCAGAATAGGATCTGCTGCGAGAGTTCCGGCGAGGACAGAAACTGGACCAGCGAGAGGAGCGACTGGAACAGGAAGAGGAGGGCGATGCCGCCGAGGATGATCGTGTCGCCACGCATCCGCCGCATGGAGGCGAGCGCGAACAGGAAGAGGGCCGCCAGCATGGCGAAGACGAAGGCTCCGATTGGCACGGCGATCATGGCGTCGAGCCCGAAGCCGCCGAACGCCAGCACGAGTGCCGCTCCAAAGCCTGCGGCCGCGGCCATGCCAAGCGTGTAGGGACTGGCCATCGGATTGTCGAGGATGGTCTGCATCTGCGCCCCCCCGGCGCCGAGGGCCGCTCCCACGCTGATCGCCATCAGTGCCATGGGGAGGCGGAGGTCCCAAACGATGGTGTCGGTCATCGCGGCGCGCTCGCCCAGATGGGTCAGCGAGCGCAACACCTCCCCGGGTGGCAGGAGCGAGGGCCCGGTTGCTACGTCCAGAACGAAGCTGGCGACGGTGATCAGGGCAAAGATCGCCATGGCGCGCCACCGACGCCGCTCTCTGCGACGGTGGCTCGCGATCGCATCTGCATGGTGCGAAACGGAGGTCATGAAATGTCCATCGTACCCGAACGTGGGACGCGCGGTCCCACCATCGCGACGTTCAGTTTTGCAGGGTAATCGCGAAGGTGCCCTGCGGCGTCACGGGCAGGTACTTCGCGTAGTAGGCGAGATAGTTCGCCACCGGATCGACGTCGGCGAAGGCAGCGGGATAGAGCTGCTTGGCGATGAACTGAACCATCGCGAAGTCGGACAGGGTCCGTGACGCGCCCTGGTAGACGCCGTAGAGCCGGCCGTCGCGAACGGCGGGAAGCTCGGACCAGCCGGGACGGCCCTCGAATGCCTTCAGCTTCTCGTGCGCTTCCTTCGTGTCGACGCCCTGTCCCATCGCGAGGGCGGTGGGGTTGGCGTTGTTCTCGCGGCCCGAGATGAAGATCGCGTCGGGCTTGGCGGCAAGGACCTGCTCAGGATTGATGACGCCCCACCATTCCACGAAAGGGGCGGCGATGTTGTCGCCGCCGGCAGCGGTCGCCATCGCGCCCCACATATTCTTGCCATAGGTGAAAGAGGGCTCCGAAGGTCCCTTGTTGCCAAACTCCGCGTAGACCTTGGGCTTGGGCTGACCGCTCTTGGCGATCCGGTCGGCGACGTCCTTGAGGGCGCCTTCGTAAAAGTTGGCGATCTCGTCCGCGCGCACCTCTTCGCCCGTAACCGCGCCCAGCACATGCGTCGAGGCGACGTGGCGCTCCACGGTCTGGGCGTTGTAATCCACGACGGCCAAAGGGATGCCTGCGTTCACGATCCGCTCGGCGTCGAGCCCAAGGGCCTTGTACTGCCACTCGGCCAGGACCACGAGATCCGGCTGAAGCGCGAGCACCTTCTCGACCGAGAAGGTTTGCGCGTCGATCTCGCCTACGTCCGGGATCTCAGCGAGCGAGGGACGATGGGCCAGGTGCATAGCCCAGTTGGCGGGAACCTTGCCCACCCAAGCCTCTCGTGAAAGGCCCACCACGTGATCGTAGGCCTTCTCGCCGCCGATCGCCATGTAGTCCTCGAAGTAGAAGCCGAGGACGACACGCTTGGCGGGCAGGTCGGCGGTGACCTCTCGCCCGATGACGTCGGTGAACGTACGGGGTTCCGCGTTCCCAAGCGTCGGAGCGGCGAGGGTCAGTGCGGATGCGGCGAAGGTCGCGGTCGCGATGCGCCGCAGGGACTTGATCACGGTGAGCTCCGGGAAGGTCAGTTCGGGTGCCTGGGGTCTACCCTCCAATATAACTTGAGGCAACCAGTATACTTTAGAACGATCCCAATCTGCGTGAGGCTGGGTGGTTCTGATCGAAGTTACTCAGCGATTGGTGTACTGCGCTGTCGGGTCAGTTGCCGCCGACGGAGCTACACACCATGCTGATATGCATGTCGGACATTTGCGATGCCTCGGTGGCCCACTGGGGCCGCGCGGGAGGAACGCGCGGCCGCCGTATCAAAACGGCGGTCGACGAAGGTGCAAGGGGCGTCAACGCTTCCGCCGGCTTGGGCACCGAATGAGCGCAGCACGAGAGGCGTTGCGCAAATCGATCAGCCGCGAACACCTCGGCATCGTGCTGCGCATCGGATCCACGCTGGCCTTTGCGGCCATGGGCGTCTCTATCAAGGCCCTCGGTGATGCCGTGCCGCTGGGACAGGTGGTCTTCTTCCGATCGGCTGTGGCCTTGCTGCCTTTGGTTCTGTTCCTGAGATGGTCTGGCGACTTCCCGCGAGGGCTCGCGACACGTCATCCGTTCGGCCACGTCGCCCGAACGCTTTTGGGTGCCTGCGCGATGTTCACCTCCTTCGCCACGATCCGCCTTCTCCCGTTCGCGGAAGCGACCCTCTTGTCCTATCTCGCTCCGGTGATGGTGACCCTTCTGGGTTCGGCATTGCTCGGGGAGAGGCTGACCCCGCAGCGGATGGGCGGCGTCGCATTAGGCTTGGGTGGCGGCGCGGCCTTCTGCCTTCCGGCACTGTCCGGCACGTTCTCCGATGGCGCGCTTCTTGGGTTCATTCTTGGCTTGGTGACGGCGTTCCTAACGGCGGGCGCCTTGATCCAAGTCCGTCGCCTGACGCTCGCGGGCGAGAAGGCGGGCGCGATCGCATTCTGGTTCGCGGTCGTGTCGGCCGTCGGCGGTTTGCTGACCCTTCCCATGGGTTGGGTCATGCCGAGTCTGTCGCAGGCCGCCATGCTGGTTGGTGCAGGCCTCGCTGGTGGCATTGCCCACATCATGATGACGCTTTCTTTCCGGCATGCCGAAGCCGGTGCCTTGGCACCCTTCGAGTATCTCTCGATCCTCTGGGCGGCGCTCGCTGGCGTCGTGTTCTTCGCCGAAGTTCCGGATTGGTCGTTCCTGCTGGCCGCCCCGCTGATCCTTGCGGGCTCCATAGTCGCCCTTCCGAACCGCAGAACTGGCCGCGTTTGATCGGGGTGGGGTCGTACTTCGCTAACTAGGCGTCGGCGCCCTTTGAAGATTTTCTATGACCTGCACCAACCGCAAGGTTTTGATTCGGCATGGCTCGACTGGGTGGAAAGGAGATCTTCCGCTTCCAGCAGATTGAGGCATGTAAGCTGCCACTCGTGGCGAGGAATCGTCCAAAGACGGGGACGTCTTCCTTTGCGAGTGCTCCCGGGTTCAGACTGTGTCCAACCGCGTCCACGCAGCGGACAGTTGCCAGAGGCGTTCCGCCGAGGCCGGATCGCTTGCCCATGGACTGACGCCCTTCCTTCCCACGCTCGGCTCGTTGACGACCGCGACGTCACAGTCCTCGCAGTAGACCCCGCCCATGCCGTTGAGCTGTGGGCTCGTCGCGCACCAGACGCTGGTGGCAGCGCCTTGCTGCACCGTCTTCATCCCACGCTCGGGATCGACGATTGGACGGCCCGCTTCATCGAGTGCCTCGAACGAGGCGATCTCCTCAGCGCTGAGGTGCCGGGCGAGATCAGTGAGGATCTGGCCCGGATGAAGTGAGAAGGCCCTGATGCCGTGATATTGTCCTCGGTGGTCGAGCGCGATCGCAAAAAGGGCGTTGGCCGTCTTCGACTGGCCGTAGGCAATCCACTTGTCATAAGGACGGTACCGGAAGTCGATGTCCTCAATGTCGACCCCGGCGATCTGGTGGCCGCGCGACGAAACGCTGACGACCCGTGCGCCCCGCGCCGCGACGAGAGCCGGCCAGAGGCCGAGCGTGAGCCGGAAGTGGCCGAGGTGGTTCGTCGCGAATTGAGCCTCGTGTCCGTCCGCGTCCCGCATCTCGGGCGTCGCCATGATGCCCGCGCTGTTGACGAGGATCGACACTGGACGGCTGGCGGACACGAGCCGACCAGCGAAGGCGGCGACGGAATGCGGGTCGGCAAGATCCATGAGCTCGACCGTGGCGCCGGCGAGCCCGCGCAAGGCAGTGCTCGCTCGCTCGGGATTGCGCGCCGGCACGATCACCTCGGCCCCCGCATGAACAAGAGCGCGCGTCGTCTCGAGGCCGAGCCCCGAGGCTCCTCCGGTCACAACGGCAAGTTTCCCCGAAAGATCGATCCCGGAGACGACCTCCATTGCCATGCTGGCGGCACCGAAGCCGGATCCGATGGGCATTTGCTTGGTCATGCTGTTATCCTGCGTGAGTTGACGCGCGCTGCGGGAGCATGGAGCGCTCTGAGAGGCTGGATGTCAGGCCGAGGCGACCCCAGAGTCATCCGCTGCCCAATCACTGTGTCCGCGAGGTTGGGTCCGGCACCGCCGCGAGAGCCTCGGCGACATGCCGAAGCTTGTCGGGATTGCGGGTGATGTAGATCGCGGTGATCCGGCCGTCCTCAATGGCGAGCGCCGTCGTCTGAAGGACGTCGCCACGTTCGCGGCTGACATAGCCGGGCAGCCCGTCGATCCAGACGGGTTCGATCATTTGCGCCCAGCCTGCCCCCCACTTGCGGCGCACGCCTTCGTACATGCGCAACAGGCGGTCCAGTCCCGCAATGGGATTGATGAAGGCCAGAACCTTGCCGCCGCCATCCGAGCGCAGGACCGCGTTCTCGGCGAGAAGAGTGCGCAGCGTTGCGGTGTCGCCGCTGGTGGAAGCGGCGAAGAAGGCCCGCGCGATCCGCTCGCCCTCCTCGCGCTCGACCGGGAAACGTGGCCGGGCGGCCTGAACGTTCCGCCGCGCCCGGACGGCGAGCTGGCGCACGGCTGCGGCTTCCCGGTCGAGCGTGTCTGCTACCTCGCCAAGCGGCACGCCGAAGACGTCGTGGAGAAGGAAGGCCGCCCGTTCGAGCGGCGACAGGCGCTCCAATGCCATCATCAGCGTAAGGGTGAGATCGTCCTCGTCCACGCCATCCTCCTCCGCTTCCACCAGCGGTTCGGGCAGCCAGGCGCCGACATAGGTCTCCCGGCGGGCGCGGGCCGACTTCATCTCGTCGAGGCAGAGTCGGGTGACGACGCGCGCGAGGAAGGGATAGGGGGCGGCGATTCCGCTCCGGTCGGCGCCGACCCATCGCAACCATGCGTTCTGCACGATGTCCTCGGCTTCGCTGCGTGAGCCGAGCATCCGGTACGCGATGCGCAGGAGCCGCGCCCGATGCGTCTCGAAGATGACCGTGGCGTCGTCTGCCCGCCTCATGTGTGTGTCCTCGACGATGGTTTCGGTATCTCAGCGATGACGGCCAGGGATGACCCCGCCGCCCAGAATACATGAGTTCTCTACGGACGGTCCGGCGTCGTCAGTTTGGTATCGTCCGTATCCACGACGAAGACGGCGAGGAGCTTGGAGGGGTCGTGGTCACTCGCGTTGGCGCTGACGCCGTGATGGTCGCCTGGCATCTCGATGAAGCTCTCGCCGACGTTGAAGACCTTTTCCGGCCCGTCGTTGATCCGGCTGCGCACCGCGCCCTCGATGACTGTTGCCGTGATGAAGGCGGATGCGGCGTGGGTGTGGGACGGCGAGGAACCGCCCGGGCCGTACTCGACAAGGACGCCGCGCAGGCTCTTGCCCGGAACCGAAGGCAGCGGATGGTCGAAGATCGTGGTGACGCGTGCCTCGCCCCTTGCGATATCCGCCGCTACGGCTGGGATGGCGGAGATGGCTAGGAGGGTGCCCAGCAGGATTGTCCTGAACATGGATTAGGCCTTTCTTCGTGGATGGGAAAAGTGCATCGGGCTCAGACGGCGGAGAGCCAGTTCTCAAACCGCGTCTGCCCGAGCCGCGCTGCGCTTGCATGGTCGGGAACAAGCGAACCTGTCTCGAGCGGGGCGCCGAAGTAGTGCGCTGCCCTGTCGGCCTGCACCTCCCGCGGGTCGCCGTCAGCAGCGACGCGCCGGGAGATGAATTCGCGGAACGGCAGGCGGTCGGGCCCGGCGATCTCGATCGTCGCATTGCGCGGCGGAGCAAGCGCGACATCGGCAAGTGCTGCGGCGACATCGGCGGCAGCGATGGGCTGGAAGTCGGCATCAGGAACGACAAGGCGGTCGCCAGCGACTGAGGCTTCGGCAATGGCGGCCACGAACTCAAAGAACTGGGTCGCGCGCACGATGGTGAAGGGAATGCCTGCGTCCTTGACGAGTCGTTCCTGCACGACCTTGGCCCGGAAGTAGCCGTTCCCCTCGAGGCGGTCCGTGCCGACGATGGACAGGGCGACGTGGTGCTTCACACCCGCCTCGCGCTCGGCGGCGAGGAGGTTGCGGCCGGAGCGCTCGAAGAAGTCGAGCACCGCCGCGTCCTCGAAAGAGGGCGAGTTCGACACGTCCACAACGACATCGGCTCCGGCGAGGACTTCGGTGAGACCTTCGCCTGTCAACGCGTTCACCCCGCTGCTGGGCGACGCCGCGATGGCCTCATGCCCTTGCCGCGAGAGTTCGGCTGTCAGGTGCCGACCGATGAGCCCGCTGCCGCCAATCACCACAATCTTCATCTTACCCTTCTCCTTGTTCGAGAACGGACAGGGCGGCCCCGTGCCGCTTTCGGCGTCCGTCGAACAATGGACGAGGTGGGTTGGGCCGGATGTGACATGCCTTGGAGAAAATCAGCGACGTGAACACGGAATCGTCGGCAGGGATCGATCAACGTCGACGGGCGGGACGGCATCGGCGCCGTCCCTGACGAAGCAGCAGAACGGACTAGGCTTTCGCCTGGACCGGAAGGCGGAAGGGCGCGCCGAGACGGTTGAACGCGTTCATCGCAGCGATCGTGATCGTCAGGTCGACAAGGTCCTTGGGCGCGAAGGCAGCGCTTGCGGCTGCGTAGGCCTCGTCGGAGGCGTGCGTCTCGCTGACCCGTGTGACCTCCTCCGCCCAGGCAAGCGCGGCGCGGTACTGGTCGGAGAACAGGTGGGGCACTTCGACCCAAACCGGAACCAGGACCACCTTGTCGAGCGGCATCGTCTTCAGCAGGTCCCGGGTGTGCAGATCAATGCAGTGCGCGCAGCCGTTGATCTGCGACACCCGTAGAAAGACAAGGTGGATGAGTTCGTTCGGCAGATCGGTGCCCGTCGTGATGTAGTGGTGGATGCCATAGAGCGCCTTGGCACCCTGCGGCGCCACTTCGTTCCAGACCAACCGCGTGTTCTCGCTCATCTCTCTTCCTTTTGCTCGGAACGCCGAAGATCGACGTTCGAAGGAAGGACGAGCCGAGCGAGCTGGATGTGACATGCCAGCAACATTTTCACTCAAAGCGGCTCGTATTTTGGCCGAACGCATCTACGTCCGCTTCCAATCAGGTTGAGGAGGGCGATGGCCGACCGATGTGGGTCGAAAGCTGAATGGCCACTATCAGCGACGGCGCGCGGAAAGCGGACAGACCGCTTTCGGCCCGAACCATCGTACTCGCGTCATAGCCCGTCAGGTATGCGCCAACGGGGGAGGTCAGTCGCAACACCGTTTCCTATGACGCGTCCGAGGCTCATCATCGTGAATATGTCATAGTAGAGTAATACGGCGTCGAGACATAAGCGTCGCCATTACTAGAGTGACGGACAGCCCAAGTCCCTGTGTTTGCAAGACAGGCCGCAACGGCTTCCACTTCGGGGCGACGCTCGACGACGATGTTGCGTGCTCGCGCGAGTGCATCTCGGAGAACCTTCTCGACCTGTGCTCGCGCTTTGGAGTCGAACTCAAGGCGCTGCGCGATTGCGCCTGGGGAGGGCGATGCGATCGTCAGGAGCGCGTCTCCAAGGCCGAGTGCCAGTTCGAGCTTCGCGACAAGGCCAACCGCTTGGGATAGATCCGACTCTGGGGCTCCGCCGCATGTGTCGCCGCAGTTCCCGAGGATGACCTCTTCGGCTGCCATCCCAGCCAGCATAGTCGCCGCCAGCGCCAAGTACGAGTGACGTGTGCGGTCGAAGCCTTCCATTTGGCTGAACTCGGTCCGGTTCGCGGCGCCGCTGCGGACCTCACGTGCAACGCTTGCCCGCATCGGCACGGTTCCTGACGCCTTCGCCAACGCAATCCCGACAATGACGTGTCCGGCCTCGTGGACACAGATCCTGCGAAACAATTCGTCGCTCATGCGCACTGGAGGCGGCAAGCTGCCGAGCAGGTCGTCAATGGCCAGAGCACGACGGGACACTCAGGCCGTCCGCCGCGCGTTGCGGACGAGCTGCTCGATGTCGGCACCCGTCATGCCCTCAGTAAACCTTGGGATATTGCCGAGGTCGCAACTGATCAGTTCACGCCGCAGGTGGTGGCGTAGGATGCCCGCTCTCGCTTTCTCGTCCGGAAGCGGAATGTGCAGGTGACGGTCAAGGCGGCCGGCCCGCCTGATGGCCGGGTCGATCAGTTCGGGGTGGTTGGTGGCGCCAACCACCACGACGCCCGTCCTTGCCTCTGCCCCGTCCAAGCACTCTAGGAACGCGTTGATGACCTCCCGGGAGTAGGCCGCGTTGTGGTCGCTGACGTTCGCACGGTTGTTGATTTCCACTGAGAGCTGACCCAGGATTTCCATCAAGAACTGACCCGGCTTTGACGATGTTGGGCTGGTCAGGCCTTGGTCAAGTTCCGAGTTTTCTCC
>NZ_LMQT01000009.1 GCF_001424685.1 Aureimonas sp. Leaf454 | reverse complement strand
ACTCCGATGTCCCCGCACCGATGGCGTGGAGACGAGTTCAAACATGGGTCAATTCTCGATGGAAAAACCGAAGCTGCCTGGGTCAGCTCTCAGTGGAAATCAACAATGATGACCGTTTTCACGAAGCTGATGGCTGCGGCGACCCTCGTGATTTCTTTCGGGACGGGTCCGGCGGCTCACGTCATGCCGGCGGGCTCCATCCTGCGCCATCTCACGCCGAAGAGTTTCAGCGCGACGCCGCCGCCCCTCGGCTATGCGATCTTCTGCCTGAACAATCCTGGAGACTGCCGGCAGGGCGGCGAACGCCAAGTGCGCTATACGTCCGGTCTCCTGTCGAAGCTCAACGCGGTGAACCAGTCGGTCAACCGCCAAATTCGCTACAAGAAGGACGGTCGGGATGTCTGGAAGGCCAGCGTCCGAAGCGGCGATTGTGAGGACTACGTCCTGACCAAGCGCAAGCAGCTCATCCGCCTCGGCCTTTCCCCCTCCGCCCTTCGAGTGGCGGCGGTCCGCACAAGCCGCGGCGAAGGCCATGCCGTCCTCGTCGTGAAGACCGATCGCGGCGAGCTGGTGCTCGACAGCATCAAAAAGACGATCACGCGCCGCCAGAACACCAGCTACACTTGGATTGCCATGGCATCCGAAAACCCGCGTCGATGGATCAGAAACTGACCCGATCGAAAGCGCGTCACCAACGTCAAAATCGTGAGCCGCTCGATGAATGAGGGCGGCCAAGAACCCGCCGCCTTCAAAGCAAAGCCCTAGCGTCTAAACACTTATCCGGAGCTGGCGGCAGTTTCCGTAAGACCGTCGTCTGATTCAGAAGCCTCTTTGGACGCGACAACGGTATCCACGTTGTCTTTCACGTCCTGGCTGCTAATCTCTGCCTTTGCAATCTCCTTGACAGCGGTCACGCGCGCCGCCGGCACTGCGGGATCATCTGCCAATGTCGACATAACAGAAGCAATGGCGGCATCCTTCAGAGCCGGGGTCAGAGCGGCGAGGCTGGCGATATAAGCTGCCATAATGACGGTACAATCGGCGGTTTTGCAGGCGGCGACGACATCCGCCTCGGTCGGAGGAGCAGCCTGAGCAAACGCCACCGAGGAAACGGCAATGTTCGCAGCCAATGCCAAGGCCATTTTTGCTAGCAGGCGCATCTTTACTCCTTATTTGCCTCAGAATTCTATATTGTCCTAACATGACGTGTTTTATGACGCAACGTCAATCCGCTGCTTGTAATATAAGATTACCAATGTTTTGACGCCTGTCGCCAATAGACGGGCGACCTCTGCGGGTTGTGATTATCGTAACAGATTATTACCCAGAGGAAGCTCGGGCTTGGTCTGCGTGAACTCCGTCTTCCCCTGACCTGCATCGTCGAGCCCACCAAGATGGTAGACGTTCGAGGAGCGGGGGCACACCCGATCCTCCATCGAAAATTCCAAGCGCCGCCGCACATTGGCACTAGGATTTCGTCGAAGAGTTCCCCGGTGAAGGGTTGCGCGACGTTCTCGGACAACGCGGCATAGCTCCGCGTCTCGACTGCACCGAAACAGGCCCAGCGATCGGATCGAACAAACGTACTCTCCGGCACGAGTGAGCGTCATCGAGAGGTCAGTTCCCGGTTCCCCGCCAGCGCCCGGTAGACGCTGGTGCGTCCGATCCCGAGAGCGCGGGCGATCTGCGTCGCTCCTTCCCCTGCGTCATGCCGGCGACGGATCTCGTCGTCGGGAACCGACTTCACCCGCCCGACCCCGGCATAGACCCCCCGCGCCTTCGCGGCCTCGATCCCGGCGCGCTGTCGCTCGAGGATGAACTTGCGCTCCATCTCGGCCACCATGCCGAGAACCGTGACGACGATCCGGCCGACATCGCCGCCCGTCGTCAGTTCCGGTTCCAGGACGCGGAGGGATGCGCCCTTCACCTCGAGATCGTGAACGAGGTTGAGCACGTCGCGCGTCGAGCGCCCGAGGCGATCGAGCCGGGCGACGACGAGTTCGTCGCCCTCCCGCAGGAACTGCATGAGAGTGGCCAACTCCGGACGATCGTCCACGGACTTTCCCGACGCCTTTTCCGATCGCACGACGGTACACCCCGCCGCCTGGAGCTTGCCGAGTTGAATGGCGAGATCCTGATCGGCGGAGGAAACTCGGGCATAGCCGAACCGGGCCATCTCAAAACGCTCCGATCGTACCAAAAGGGTGGCTGAAACCGGCCTTCCGTACCAAAACTAAAATAAGACCGCTACGGGGCAATCGAAAGCGCTCCAGCCGATTGTCCCATATTGGTATACCATTTTGGAACAAGTTCCATCGTATCGCCGATGAGCCTTTGCAGCTCGCGCTCGCTCCTCGACGGGAAGCGCACGATTTGGCGCCAATCCCAAACTTTCTAGTGCCGCGCAAATAGCTCATTGCCGATTTTGAATGCAAATATCAGTTTTTCTATCAAAATTTCGTGCTTCCAAGTTTTCACATTAACCGCATTTCGATGTGCTGCATTGCAATAAGCCAACATTGATGAATAAAGGTATGCTTACAGAATGAAGATTGCTGGTCTTTCTCTCTAATTTTAACGAGTTGGCACATGCGGCTGTTCTTGTTGTTTATTTTTTGGTCAATTTCGACGGTCATTGCGATCGGATTGATCACGCAGCCCATCAGTGTGCAGGCTCAGCTCTGTGTTTCCATCACGGGAATCGCGATTTGCCTCACCATTTACCTTCTGCGACTTCAAGGCGTCTGGCGATATGTCTTCCTAGCAACGGCAACCGCCGTCATCTTGCGATACGCCTACTGGCGAACAACTGCGACGCTGCCATCCGCTGATCATCTCACGAATTTCATACCCGCGATCGTCCTCTACATCGCCGAGATGTATTGTCTGCTGATGTTGGCGATGAGCCTCTTCGTCGTATCGGATCCGATCGAGAGGAAGAGAGCGCGTGAGCTCGATGAGGGTGAACTTCCGACCGTCGACGTCTTCGTGCCATCCTACAACGAGGGTGCCGATATCCTGTCGCTGACGCTCTCGGCCGCGAAGGCGATGGATTATCCGGCTGACAAGCTCAACGTCTTCCTGCTGGACGACGGCGGCACCGACCAGAAGCGGGGATCGGGCGATCCGGTCACCGCAGCGGCCGCCCAGCACCGACATGTCGAATTGCAGGCGCTCTGCGCCGAACTCGGCGTCCATTATCGCACCCGCCCCGCCAATCTCCGCGCCAAGGCCGGCAATCTCAACAGTGGTCTTGCGGCAACGCAGGGCGATCTCGTCGTCGTCTTCGATGCCGATCATGCTCCGGCGCGCGAGTTCCTGCGCGAGACGGTCGGGCACTTCCACGACGATCCCCGCCTTTTCCTCGTGCAGACGCCGCACTTCTTCTCCAATCCCGATCCGCTCGAGCGCAATCTCGGCACCTTCAAGGCGATGCCGTCCGAGAACGAGATGTTCTACGGCACCATCCAGAAGGGCCTCGACAAATGGAACGCGGCCTTCTTCTGCGGCTCGGCCGCGGTGCTCCGGCGTGCGGCGCTCGAAGAGGTCGGCGGCTTTTCCGGCGTCTCGATCACCGAGGATTGCGAGACCGCGCTCGATCTCCACTCGCGCGGCTGGAACAGCCTCTATGTCGATCGCCCGATGATTTCCGGGCTCCAGCCCGACACGTTCGCGAGCTTCATCGGGCAGCGTTCGCGCTGGTGCCGCGGCATGATCCAGATCCTGCTCCTGAAGAATCCCGCCCTTCGCAGCGGCCTCTCGCTTGCCCAGCGCATCTGCTACCTCTCCAGCGCCCTGTTCTGGTTCTTTCCCTTCATGCGGATGGTCTTCATGGCCGCGCCGCTGCTCTTCATCCTCTTCGATCTCAAGGTCTACAATGCCTCGGTCCAGGAGTTCACCGCCTATACGATCACCTACCTGATCATCGGCGAGATCCTGCGGAACTATCTCTACGGGCAGGTCCGCTGGCCGTGGATCTCCGAACTCTACGAATACGTCCAGTCGGTCTATCTCGTCCGCGCCATCGTCAGCGTTCTCGTCAATCCGCGTCGGCCGACCTTCAACGTCACGGCCAAGGGCGAGACGCTGCAGGAAACGGCCTTGTCGGAGCTCGCCCGCCCCTTCTTCGCGATCGTGGCGGTGCTTCTCTTCACCTTCGCCGTCTCGGTCTATCGCTACCAGACCGAGCCCGAGGTCGGCGGCCTCCTCCTCGTCGTCGGCGCCTGGAATCTTCTCAACCTCATGGTCGCCTCCGCCGCGCTCGGCGTGGTGATCGAGCAGCGCGAGCGACGCACCGCGCCGCGGCTCGGATTGAAGCGCAGGGCCGAACTCTGCGTCGATGACATCCTCTATCCCGTCGTCACGGAGGACGTCTCGCTCGGCGGCGCCCGCCTCCTGCCCACGGGCGCATTGCCGACGATCGTCGGGACGACCGAGGCCCGCCTCCTCGTCTCCGTCGCCGGCGATCCGCACCATCTCGGCTCGATCCCGGTCTCGCTGAAGGCTTCCACGAGCGGCGAAGGCGGCATCGCCTACGGCGTGCGATTCAAGGCCAGCATCCGCCACTATCCGCTGATCGCAGAGCTCATGCTGGCCGATATCAGCGATCTGCGCAGCCATCGCGAAAACCGCCAGGCACGGCGCTCCATCGTCACCGGAACGCTGGCCTTCCTGAAATGGGCGGCCGTCTACCCCTTCCTCGCCTGCCACCACCTCTTCTTCACCCGCAGCGGCAGCCGCGACGCGCACGGCGCGTCCGACACCGCGCGCGCCTCGGCTTGAACCGGAGACCGATCATGATCCGATCGACCATGCTTCTTCGCGCGGGGATCGCGGGATTGTGCGTCCTCGCTTTCGCGCCGGGTTCGCGGGCCGACGCGCCGGCGGCCTTCGGCATCGGCGCGACTCGCGCAAACCCTGCCGCCACGACCAGTCCGGCCTCGCTCGCGGCCCTGCCGGCCACCGCCGAGCAATTGACCTTCACCGGCGAGTCCGGATCACGGCAGTTCGCCGTCACCGTTCTCGCCGACGAGACGGCTCAACCCGCCAAGCTCGTCCTGGCGCTGGAGAGCGCGGTGTCGGTCATGCCGGAAACCTCGCTTCTGCGGGTCTTCGTCAACGACCAGCCGGCGGGCGAGACGCATCTGGGCACGGGAGAAACCGACCTTCTGTCCCTGGATCTGGCGCCCGGCCTCCTCGTGCCCGGACTGAACCAGATCCGGATCGTCCTCGACCAGCACCACCGCGTCGACTGCTCCATCGCCGGCACCTATGAGCTCTGGACCGCCATCGATCCCGAGAAAAGCGGCCTGTCCTTCCCGAACGGACCGTCCAAGGTCGCGACGCTGGACGACCTGCCCGCGCTGTCGCGCCTCTTCGGCGGCGGCGTCACGACGATCCGCGGCACATTGCCGAAGGGCACGACGGCCAAGGACACCGAGCGCATGCTCGGCCTCGTTCAATCCGTCGTCCTGAAGGGCGGCTTCCCCTCCCCCAAACTGTCCGTCGATGGGCCCGCGACCGGCGTCGCGCTCGATATCGCCCTCGGATCGCCAGCGGCGTCCGGCGGCTCGACCGGCAATACCAGCCTGCCCTTCGTTGCCTTCGAACCGTCCTCACCGGCGGGTCCTGCGCGTCTCGTCGTTACCGGCGCGACAGGTGCCGAGCTGGACCGCAACCTGGCCGACTTCGCGATGCAAGCCCGCCAGACTGCCATGACCGGCAGCGAGGCCGGCCAGAGGGCGTCACGCCAAGCGAGAGGCATCGACCTCACCAGCGGCTCGTCGGCGACCCTTGGCGACCTCGGCATGGAAAGCCGGCCCTTTGCCGGTCGCTTCTTCCGCGACAGCGTGGCCTTTCGCCTGCCGTCCGACTTCTACCCGGCCGATTATGCCGATGCCTCGTTGTCGCTCAACGCCGGCTATGCCGCGGGCCTGTCCAGCGGCGCGCAGCTGATCGTGCGCGCCAATGGTCTCGTCGTGGCCACGATCCCGCTGAGCTCGAGCAAGCGCGGCCTCATCGAGAACCAGAGGCTGCGCCTGCCGCTCGGCACGCTGCGACCGGGAACGAACGTCCTCAGCTTCGAGGCGAACCTTCCCAATGCCTCCGACGCCGCCTGCGATCCGGCGGAGCAGGCATCGCCCGCGACGCGCTTCCTGTTGTCCGACACGTCGGTCCTGACGCTGCCCGACCTTGCCCGCGTCGGGCACGTGCCGGACCTGTCGACGACGATCTCGGGCGGCGGCAAGGGCCGCGACCACGACCTGACGGTCTATCTTCCCAAGCTCGACCCGGCGCGCCTCGCCACCGCCGGCACGTTCATCGCCAAGCTCGCCGCCTCGGCCGACACGTATTTCCGCCCCGACGTCGTCACGACCATGCCCTTCGACGAAACGCGGCACCTCATCGGCTTCGGCAGCTATTCCGAGCTGCCGCCGGAGCTTCTCTCGGCGGTGCGCCTCGCTGTCCCCGGCCAGAATCTGGGCGACGCGGAGGCGCCCTCGCTCCTCGTCGGCCAGGCGAAGGCTGCCGGCATCGTCGCGCCCTGGCAGACGGTGTTCGGGGCGAAGGAGGAGGATGCAGCAGGCTTGGAACCTGCGGCAGGAGCCGCGCCGGAGGCGGCAGGCGGCTTCGCCGCCGCTCTGCCGACCGCCGGCGCGTTGATGGAGGGTGTCGGCGATCTCGGCAGCCGGCTCACCGACGGCCTTCTCGCGCTCACCGGGTTCGGCGGCGAGGCTTCCAAGGATCTGACCTCGACCCGCCTCTTCCAGCCCGGCAAGGACACCCGGCTCGTGATCGCGCAAGGCGCCGCGCCGATCGCCAAGAGCGGTGCCTGGACCGTCGTCGCGGCCGCCGATGCCGCCACGCTCGATGCCGGCGTCGATCTCCTGACGCGCTCCGACCGCTGGGCCGCGATCGGCGGAGCCGTGTCGACCCTCGAGGGCAGCGACGCCGCTTTGCGCTCGATCGCCGCCGGCGAGGAGCGTCTCTACGAAACCCAGCCCTTCAGCCTCTTCAACACCCGCCTCGTGGTGGCAGGCTGGTTCTCCCGGCATTTCGAGAGCTATGCCGTGGCGCTGCTCGTCGCCTGCCTCTTCCTGGGCGTCAGCACCTTCCTGCTCCTGCGCAACATCGGGGAGGGTCGTCGATGAAGCGGATCGCGGTCCTGGCGGGTGCCCTCGTGCTGGCCTTCCTCGCCCAGATTCCCGAAGGCCGAGCCACGCAGGCGCCGGAGGCTGCCGTTTCGACCGAGGATTACCTGATCGGCTCCTGGGAGCTCTACCGGGCCCGTTTCGTCACCGAGGACGGTCGCGTCACCGACGACGACAACGGCATGATCAGCCACAGCGAAGGCCAGGGCTACGGCATGCTGATCGCGGTTTCCGCCGACGACCGTGCGACGTTCGAGCGACTCTGGACCTGGACCCAGCGCGAACTGATGGTGCGGGAGGATGCGCTGGCGGCCTGGCGCTGGGATCCGCGGGCGACGCCCCATGTCACCGACCGCAACGATGCGACCGATGGGGATCTCCTGATCGCCTGGGCGCTGCTCAGAGCCTCCGAACGCTGGAAGGTCGCGGCCTACCGCGACGAAGCCAAGCGGATCGTCGACGACCTCGCCGACCTCGCCACCGCCGACAGCCGCTATGGCCGGATCCTTCTGCCCGCCGTCGAGGGGTTCTCGAAGACCGCGCAGCCGGACGCACCGGTGGTCAACCTGTCCTATTGGGTGCTGCCGGCGATCGCCGAACTCGAACCGATCTCGGCCAAGCTCGCCGCCGCCCGGCTGATCGACAGCGGCCTGGCGCTGATCGAGGCGGCGCGCTTCGGCCCGGCCCAGATCCCGAGCGATTGGATCGGGCTCGGCGGCGCGGAGGCGCCGAAGCCCGCCGCGAACTTCCCGCCGCAATATGCCTACAACGCGGTTCGCATTCCGCTCTATCTCGCCTGGTACGGACGCGACGACGCCCTCGTGGAGCCGTTCGCCAAGGCCTGGATCGAGGCCGGCGCGATCCAGCCGAAGGCGATCGAGGTCGAGACCGGCGCCGGTGTCGGCGCCATGACGGGGCCGGGCTACCTCGCTCTGTCCGATCTCCTGGCCTGCAGCCTCCAGCGGACCGAGACCGTGGATGCGGCCAAGCGCTTCGAGCCCACGACCTATTACCCCAGCACGCTTCATCTCCTGAGCCTGATGGCTCTTTCCGAAAGGTATCCGCAATGCCTCTGAGGAAATCGCTTTTCCTTGTCTCGATCGCGGCGCTCAGCGTGTCCGCCGCCCTCGCCCAGCCGCTCGGCCATTCGACGCGGATCGCGGTGGCCCCGTCGGAAGCCGAGGACCCCTTCGCAGCACCGGCTTCCAATGGGGCCGGCACGACAGGTTTCGTCGATCCCCTGAACGTCGACCTCGGCGCGCCGACGCCGGCACGGGCCGCCACGATCCCCGCGGCCATGATGCCGCCGCCGGACATCTTCGGCACGGTGCCTGCCACGACCCCACAGCCGCGCCCGATCTCGGACGGACGGGCCGGCGCCAATCCCTTCGCCGCGGCCGCGCCGCGTCAAGGCACGGTCCAGACCGCCGCCGTCGCCAATCCCTTCGCGCTGCCGGCAGAACCCGCGGCGTCCCCGGCCCCGTCCGGCGCGCCCTTCTCGCTCGAGGAGCCCAAGCCGGCCTCCGGCGGCGGCGAAGGCGGCGTCAAGCCGGTCGATGAGACCGCGCTGCGCTATTACGCCTCGCAGCGCGACCTCGTTCGCGTCGGCGCGGAGATCCGGCGCCTGAAATCGCTCCATGGCGGATGGCAGCCGCCGCGCGATCTCTTCGCGCCGGTGAACACGGTCGACGAGCAACCGCTCTGGGACCTCTACGCCAAGGGCGCCTATGCCGAGGTGCGCCGCGGCATCGAGCGGCTGAAGGTGGAAGCGCCGACCTATGTCGCCTCAAGCGACCTCATGGCGAAGCTGGCGGATGCCGAGACGCGCCAGAGCGTCCAGCAGGCCGCCTCGCGGGGCGATTGGACCGGCGCCATCTCGGCTGCAGAAGCGCGGCCGGGCCTCCTCGTCTGCTCCAACATGGACGTTCTCTGGACCGTCGGCGAGAGCTTCGCGCGCCTGCGGAACATGGCGAAGGCTTATGATCTCTACGCTTATGTCCTCGACACCTGCGAGGTGCCGGCGGAGCGCCAGGCGACCTTCCAGAAGGCGGCCGCCCTGCTGCCGCCGGAGGGCGTCAGCGCCCTCGTCGCCCTGGGCCGCACGGGGCCGGACGGGCGCGGCGAGTTCGACAGCCTGCGCTTCGACGGTCTGCGCCGGCAGATGGCGGAGGCGGCCGAGAGCGGCGCGCCGCTCGCGGCATCGCAGGAGCTCGCGGCCTATGCCGATTTCGTGCGCGCCTCGCGCTCGGCTTCCGACATGAGCCAGATCGGCTGGTATTTCTTCGGCCAGCAGAACTGGGATCGCGCCGGGCAATGGTTCCGCGCGAGCCTGGATGCGGGCGGCGATGCCAAGAGCACGGAAGGCTATCTCCTGGCGCTGCGCAACGGCGGCGCCTTCGCGGATGCCGAGCGCCTCGGCTTTCGCACCTACCGCCTCTCGCCCGACATCGCGAAGGTCTATGTCGAGATGATCTCGGAGGCGCTGACGGACGAGCCCAGTTCGCACGAAGCCCGTTCGGGCGAAGCGGACACAGACGCGCTGGACATGCGGGAAACGGGCAGGGGCGAGGCCGAGGTGACGCCGGACATGCGCGCCCGCTTCGAGCGCGTCGTCGTCGACACGAAGTCGCCCCTCGGCGCCCAGGCGCTCGGCTGGTCGCTGATCTCCGATCGCCGATCGCCGATCGCCGAGGAGAAGGCGAAGGACGCACGGGCCTGGTTCGAGCGATCGGTTGCCTGGAAGCCGACGGAGGAAGGCGTCGTCGGCCTTGCCGTCGCGGCCGCGCGCCTGAAGGACGGAGCCGCGCTCAAGCGCATCCGCGCCGAATACGGAGCGGACTTCCCGGCCTTGGCCGAGATCTCGCAGGTCGAGACCCGAACGGCCTCCGCCAAGCCGAGCGCCGGCGAGCCCCGGAAGCAGGGCTCCGGCAAGGCGGCCGTTCGCAGGGCCAGCAAGACATCCGGTGGCGGCGGTGGCGGCGACAAGTTGATGCGCGAGGCGAACCGGCTCTTCCAGGCCGGCGACTACGAGGGCTCGCTTGCCGCGCTCGACCGGCGCGAGGCCAAGCGCGGCAAGGCCTATGACGCGGAGATGCTGCGCGGCTGGGCCAACCACAAGCTCCACCGCTGGGACAAGGCGCGCGCGGCCTTCAAGGGCCAGGACAAGGTCCGCTCCACCCGCGACACCCGCTTCGGCATCGGCGCCACGACCAATTCCCAATACCGAACCTGGTCGGAAACGCAGAACCGGTGCACGACCTGGGGCAAGTGCTGACGGGGGACTCCCCCAAACCACCGACATCCTCTCGAAACGCCGGACCGAGATCTTGGTCAGCGTCATCGCACGATCTCCGATCGAGGCGGCGAACGGAACCGTTCGCCGCCTCGATGCCATTTGGGATGCCCGTCTCACGAACCGGCCCGCTCGTGTCTGCGCAGCGGTCGAAGCGGTGGTCACCGGCAGGGATCGCCCGCTCCTGCGGCGAATCCGGGTCTCGGATGGCCGCGAGGCGGGCCTTCGCCCCGTGCGGCCCGAATTCTCCATGCGTTTTCAAACCGCGCGATCCCGCATGGTGAACAAGATCTCATCACACACCCGACAAATCGATCGATCCGATTTCAAGATCATTTTCTACAATTGATCGAGATATTGCCAAATACAGGATTGCATCAAATTGTCTGAATTCCAGAATGCAGTCCTTTGGAGCTCAGACCCTATCAATATCCCTGCAAGCAACGAGGTGTTGCTTGAAACGGGGAAAAGAACAATGGTCTCGATCAACTCTACTGCCAACTCTGCAGTTCTCGCCAACCTCCGCCAGATCAACAACGACATCGCGACCTCGCAGATGCGCATCGGCACTGGCAAGCGTGTCAATTCCGCTGCCGACGATGCCTCCGCCTGGAAGATGGCACAGACGATCCGATCCGACATGAAAGCCCAGAGCAACCTTGCCACCGGCATTGCCCGCTCCAAAGGACGCGCCGACGCAGCGATCAAGGCCATCGATAGCATTGTCACACTAGTCGGAAAGATCAAGGAAGTCGCCGATGGTGTTACGACCTCGAACGCGGACGCAGCCGGCATAACCGTCGCTACGAATAAGGTGACCGCACTGGAGGCACAGATCGCTTCTGTTCTGAGCGGAGCTGGCTTCGACGGAGACAACTGGCTGAACACCGCCACTGCCACCAAAACAACGACCATCGGTATTAATTCTGGCGCGCCCGCAACCGTTGCTGTCTCGACAATTGATATCAGCCTTGCTGCTAGTTATACTGCCGTCACTGGTGCTGCCACGACGACCGTCGCTGAATTTGGAACTCTCAGCGGACTTATCACGACACTGGTCGATACCCTGAGTGGCTATCAAGGCACACTGTCCACCTTCTCCGAATCCCTCGGCATCCAGCAGGATTTCCAGACGGCGATGAAGTCCGTTCGTGAGACCGCGCTGAGCAACCTCGTCGATGCCGATCTAACAGAGGAGAACGCCAAGATTTCCGCTCTTCAGACCCAGCAGGCTCTCGCCTATCAGGCTCTCTCGATCGGCAACGCCGCCTCGCAGAACATCCTGCGCCTCTTCCAGTAAGCCGCACCGGGCGAGCCCTAGCGTCTCCCCGTCGCCACGCCGCTCGACGGCTTACCAGATGCCCTCCGGTGCTCCCCGTGCCGGAGGGTTCTTCATGTCCGAAGCGACATGCTTCACGAGATCCGAACGGCAAAGGCCGTCGATCCCGTTTCATTCACCACTCTATCACGCTGAAAACGTTCATCATCTTTGGCGGCACTTCGTTCATCGCCAAGGGGCCATCCTGTGTCCATCGAAGCCGGACATCGGCGGGGCGGAGGGGAGCCAACCCCTCCCAGGGAATGCGTCGCAGCGTCCGCTGCACCCTTCAAAGAGGACGATGGTCATGAACCAGGACATCAGCCGCACCGCCCGTCCCGCGCTCGCGGTGCTTCCCGCGCCGAGCCTGCGGACCGAGAGCATCCTCGCTCTCTTTCGCTGACGAAAAAGCCGGCGCTCGTGCCGGCTTTCCCCATAGATTCACCTCCCGAATGCGCCGGGGGCTCTCAGCCCTTGGGATCGTGGATGCCGAGGTCGCGCATCATCTTCGTCAGGGCCTGCGGGTAGGACAGGTTGTTCTCCTGGCAATATTTGACGAAGGCGTTGGAGACCGAGAGCTTCACGCGCATGTTCAGGCTGACGCTGGGCTCGCCGTCGCGCTCGCGTCGGAAGACGCGCTCCTCGGGCTCGCGCGAGGTGAAGCCCAGCCGTTCCGCCGCGGCGTCCCGGCCCGGCGCGGCGTCGCGGCGCGACGCGGGTTCGTCGATCCGCCGGCCCTCGGGCACGTTCGAGATCAGGTCCTTCAAGCCACTCATGCCGCTGCCTTCGCGTTGTCGCTGAGGATCGTCACGACCTCCCGGGTGAAATGCTCGGCGTTCTCGATCGCCTTCGGAACCCCCGCGACGCTCGGCGCCGACATCTCGGACAGCGCCCGCTTCAGGGTGAACATGGCCTTGAAGGCCACGCGCTCGCAGAGCTTGGTGTTGAGGCACGGCACATGGGCGTTGCGCAGGTCCTGCGCGATTTCCTTCTCGATCCGGGACTCGATCAGGGCGGCCGTGCGCGTGAAGACGGCGCGGTAGGGAATCGTGCGCCCCAGGCCCTCTTCCTCCTCGCGGATGAGCTGGATCGCGCGGGCCGCCTGATTGGCGTCCACCGTGCTCGGCTGGATCGGGATGAGAACGAGATGGGCCCGCTGCAGGGCGCGCGAGGTCATCCGGCTCGCCGTTCCCTCGAGATCGATGATCAGGAACTTCGTCTTGCCGCGAAACCCCTCGATCCGGCTGTAGATGGTGCCTTCCGTGACGTCCCCATGGACCTCGACGGAATTGGCGGAATCGCCCCGGCGCCATTCCGCGATCGGCTTGTTCGGATCGCAGTCGAGAATGACGACGGCAGCGCCGGCATCGGCGAGGGTCGTGGCGAGAACCAGCGCCGTCGTGGACTTGCCTGCCCCGCCCTTCGGGTTTGCGACCGCGATCACCTGCATCGTCCGCTCCTTCGATCTCGTTCAGCGTGGCATCAAGGCAAGGCGTTCGATCACGTTCGAATGCCTGCAGCAGCGTCCGAACGCCGTGTGTGGCGCCAGCCCGCACCTGCTTGCTTCAAATTGCCCGCCGATGCTTCAGGAAGGGTTAACACGCCACCGGAAGCGACCACAACCAACCCGTCGCTACATATTGCGTTCAAGTGTTATAAATAGCGTCTTGTTGCGTTTAAATGCGTTCAGATGCGTTTTGGTGCTTTTGATTGCGTCGAAACGCGATCGATCACGCCGCACCGCGACCTATGCATCGTCCTGGAAATCGGCGTTCCATTGCAGGACGATGCCGTGATCCGAAGTCGGGAGCCTTCGCCGTACGTCCAAAGGGACGCACGGTCCTCAAGGTACTCAGCCGCCCACCATCAGCTTCACCACCTCGTCATGCGTCGTCTCGGAGATCCGGCGCTCGCCGGCCTCGACGCCGCGGCGCAGCACGACGATGCGGTCGGAGACGGCGAAAATGTCCTGGAGGTTGTGCGAGATGAAGATGACGCCGCGCCCCTGGGCTTTCAGCTGGTGGATCAGCGAGATCACCTTGCGCTGCTCCGGAACGCCGAGCGCGGCCGTCGGCTCGTCCATGATGAGGATGCGCGCGTTCCAGTAAACCGCGCGCCCGATCGCCACGGCCTGGCGCTGGCCGCCCGAGAAGTTCGAGACCGGGGCATCGGTGCGCGAGACGTGGAAGTCGAGAAGCGCCATCGTGTCGCGCGCGGCCTGCGCCATCTTCTTGCGGTCGAGGACCGGCAGGAAACCGAACTTCCTCGTCATCGGTTCGCGGCCGAGGAAGATGTTGCCGCCGATCGTCAGGTTGTCGGCGAGCGCGAGATCCTGGTAGATCGTCTCGATGCCGCTGTCGCGCGCCTCCTGCGGGGTGGCGAAGGAGACGGGCTTGCCGTCGAGCTTCACCGTGCCGGAGGTCGGGCGGAAGACGCCCGAGATCGCCTTGATCAGCGTCGTCTTGCCCGCGCCGTTGTCGCCGGCGAGCGCCACCACCTCGCCCGGACGGATCGTCATGGAGAAGTCGTTCAGCGCGCGCACGGCGCCGAAATGCTTGGACAGGTTGGTGACTTCGAGGATCGGCTGAGCGGCGTTACTCATCGATGCGACCTCCGCTGAACCGGCGCTGGGCCTGGTCGATCAGAACCGAGATGATGATCACGACGCCGACGCTGATGAACTGCCAGAACGGCTCGACGTTCACGAAGACGAGGCCGTACTGGATGACGGCGATGACGAAGGCGCCCGCCACCGTGCCGAGAATGGTGCCGGACCCGCCGAAGAGGCTGGCGCCGCCGATGACGACCGCGGCCACGCAATCCAGAAGCAGCGGCTCGCCGGCCTGCGCTGCGCCCGCGTTGAAGCGCGCGGAATAGACGACGCCGGCAAGACCCGCGCAGGCCGCCGAAAGGATGTAGAGCCGGAGGAGATGCCACTTGATGTCGATGCCCGAGCGGCGGGCCGCCTGGACGTTGGCGCCGATGGCATAATTGTGCTGCCCGAAGCGGGTCTGGCTGAGAAGATAGTGCATCACCAGCACGAAGATGGCCGTGATGATCACGATGTAAGGCACGCTGAAGATGCGTCCGTTGCCGATCGCCGCGAAGACCGTGTTCTTGATCGGAACGGTCGTGCCGTTGGCCAGGAGGAAGGCGACTCCGCGCGCGACGCCGAACATGCCGAGCGTGCCGATGAAGGGGGGGACGCGCAGCCGCGAGATCAGGAGCCCGTTGACCGCGCCTGGAATGGCGGCCGCGGCGACCGCGACGAGCGTTCCAAAGAGCACCGCCATCGGCAGGCCCATGCCCGGCGTCGCCCAGTTGATCGCATGGGCCGCGACGACGGCGGCCAGCCCCATCACGAAGCCCATCGACAGATCGATGCCGCCGGAGATGATGACGAAGGTCTGCCCGGTCGCCAGCAGCAGCGGCGCGACCGCGAAGATCGCGATGGACTGGATGTTGAAGCTGTTGAGGATGAAGGTCCCGCCGAAGGAGGATCGCGACCAGATCTCGAAGCCGACGATCAGCGCGGCGAGGAAGAGCCAGGCCCGGAGGTCGGCGATGCGCTGGACGATCGTGCGCGCCGTATCGGCGTGGTCGGCCTGCGGTTTGACATGCGGACTTTCCGACGGCGGATGCCCGGCGTGCGGCGCGTCCGATAGGGATGCGGTCATGGTTTCACCTGCCCGGCGGGAAAGCCGCCTTCTCGTGTCGCGATCTGTGGGTCACCCGGTCGCGGGCAGCGCGAGGCGCGCCCCTCTGTCCTGCCGGACATCTCCTCTCAAGGGGGAGATCCGTCTCGTCGGCGTCGCCGAAGCCATCGATCGCCCCTCCAGGGGAAGATCGATGGCAAGCCGGAGGGGGTGCCTCGCACCGACCCTTCGAACCGATTTCGTCGTCAGGCCGGACTATTCGGAATAGACGTACTTCGCCACGTTCGGATCGGTGACGTTGGTCTTGTCGATGATCGTGAAGCCCGTGCCGATCGAGACCGGAATGGATTGGCCGGTGAGGTGGGCATAGGCGGACATGACGCCGTAATAGCCGATCTCGGCGGGGTGCTGGGCGATCGCGGCATCGACGAGGCCGGAGGTGATGTTGTCGACGATCGAACCCGGCGCGTCGAAGGCGATGACCTTCACAGCTCCGGTCTGGCCCGCCTGCTGCACGCCGTTGCCCGCGCCGATGGCCGAGAAGAGGTTCGCGCCGAAGACGCCCTTGAGGTCCGAGTTGCGGGCATAGACGGCCTGGAGCTGGCTGGCGGCCTTGTTCGCGTCGTTCTCGTTGTACTGCGTGTCGAGCACGGTGATCTTCGGGAAGTTCTCGGCCATTTCGGCCTTGAAGCCCTCTTCGCGCTGGTCGGTCGTGGAAATGCCGGGCTTCACGTTGGAGACGTAGACCTTGCCGCCCTCGTCGCCGATCGCTTGGGCGAGGGCACGGGCCGCCATGCGGCCGCCCAGCACGTTGTCGGAGGCGATGTAGGCGAGCGGGAAATCCGCCTCGCCGGCGCCGGTCTGGTATTTCCCGGTGCCGATGAACGTGTCGACGGTGATCACCGCGATTCCGGCGTCATGCGCCTTGCGCAGCGGTTCGACGAGCTGCGTCACGTCCGTCGGGGCGATCAGGATCGCGTCCGGCTTGCGGGCGATCGTCGCGTCGAGCACGGGAACCTGGACCACGGGATTGAATTCGGGGCCGCCCTGGAACACGAGTTCCACGCCGAGCGCATCGGCGGCGGCCTGCGCGCCCTTGCGCATGGTGATGTAGAAGGCATCGGTCGTGAGGCCCGGAATGAGGGCGATGGTGTACTTCTTGCCTTCCTGGGCGTGGCCGGGAACGGCGACGAGGCCGATGGATGCGGCGACGGCCAGTCCCGTCATCGCCTTCAAGATCGAACGACGCTTCATGGTTTCCTCCCTCGGACGAGCGGCCTCCACATGCGCTCCCACACATGTTCACCAGAGGCGATCCGCTCCCGCGGATCTAGCGCTCAAGGGCTGCATGATCTCCCTGCGTCACGGGAACCGTCAAGTGCAAATATTTTCTGAAAGCAATTTCAATCAGGGATGACGATGATTTCCCTCGATCGAGACACGGGGAAAAGGCCGAAGGCTGTGAACGAGCGGAACGGCAGGGGGCCTGATCGACGCCAGGGCTAGAAGGGGAGAGCCAACCATTGCTCTCGTCCTGGCTGCGCTTGGAAAAGGCAGCGATCACCATCACACGAAGAAAGAACTTTCGCTTCAACACGCGGATCGGTGGAAAACACGATCCATCAAAGCCATTGGCACTCGATTGCAATTCCTTTCAGAAATATGTTACAGAGGGAAAGGCGATCCTTTGTGGTTCGCAGACCCTTCTCGATGCATTGCGACCGACACGGCGGTCTCCGAACAGGAAGGCCGCCTTCCGGAGCGAAAGGAACGACGCATGGCCCGCATGACCACGGCAGAATTGCGCGGATACCACCAGATCTGCGGCCGGGACGGCGCGATGATGGTGATCGCCTGCGACCAACGCGGCGGCATGCGCACGCTGCTGGCCAGCGATCCCGCCGAACAGGCCCGGATCGGCAACGACGTTCTCGGGCTGACGAAGGCCGACATCACACGGCATCTCGCCTCCGAAGCGAGCTGCGTCCTCGTCGATCCGATCTGCGCGGTGCCCCACCTCGTCGACGACGCCGTCATCGCCCGCGACACCGCCCTCCTGATCGGCCTCGATGCTTCGGGCTGGGACACGTCGCCCGAGGGCTATCGCCTGTCCAAGCTCGTCGACGGCGTCGGCGCGCGCCAGGTCCGCGCGCTCGGCGGCACCGGCGGCAAGATCATGGTCTATCTGCGCTCCGACACGCCGGCGGCCAACACCCACAACATCGCCATCCTGGAACAGGTGATCGCCGACTTCGCTGAGGAAGATCTCTTGCTCGTCGTGGAGTTCCTGACCTATGCGCTGGAGGGCGAAAGTCCGGAGGCCTACAAAGCCAGGATCCCGGAGCTGATCCAGGGCGGCACGCGCATCTGCCTCGACCTCGGCTCCAAGGTCCTGAAGCTTCCCTATCCCGGCTCGCCGGAGTCCTGCGCAGCCGTCACGGCTCTGTCGGGCGACGTGCCCTGGGCCATCCTGTCGGCGGGCGTCGATCACGAGACCTTTCTCGGCCAGGTCGAGATCGCCATGGCCAACGGCGCCTCGGGCGTCATCGCGGGCCGCTCTCTCTGGAAGGACTGCATCTCGCTCGATCGCGCCATCACGCGCCAGCGTCTCGAGACCATCGCCGTGCCGCGCCTGCGCGAGATCCAGGCCGTGATCGCGCGGCATCGAACGCAGGCCGCGAAGGTCGCATGAGCGGCGAGCCGTCCTCGATCGGCATCGACATCGGGGGAACCCATCTGCGGGCCGCGCGCGTGGACGGGGAGGGGAGGATCCTGGCCCGTGCCCGGGCGGCGAGCTCGCCCGATCCCGCCGTGGTTCTCGATCGGATCGAAGCGCTTGTGGCCGAGATCGACGACGCCTCGGTTGCAGGCATCGGCATTGGCGTTCCCGGACGGGTGGATTTCGAGGCCCGACGGGTTCTCTCGGGCGGTTACGTGGATCTCTCCGCAACACCCCTCGCCGAACGGCTGGAGGCGCGCTTCAAGCATCCCGTCGTGATCGACAACGATGCCAGCATGGCGCTTCTCGGCGAAGCGGCCGTCGGCGCGGCGCGCGGTGCGCGGCACGTCGTGATGCTGACCATCGGCACCGGCATCGGCGGCGCGATCCTCGAAGGCGGTCGGCTCGTACGCGCCCGCGGCACTGCCGGCCAGCTCGGGCATGTCTCGATCGACCCGAAGGGCCTGCACTGCGTCTGCGGCAAGCGCGGCTGCGTCGAGACGGTCAGCTCGGGCACCGCGCTCGGCCGCCACATCAAGGATGCGGGTCTTCCCGCCGAGACGACGGCCGCCGAACTTCTCGCACGGCAGGAGGCGGGCGAACCCGTCGCGACCTCCGTTCTGTCCGCCTGGGCCATGCCCCTGCGGATCGCGATCGACAGTCTCGTGGCATCGCTCGATCCCGAGATCGTGGTGCTGGGCGGCGGGCTCGGACACGCGGCGGCGGCCGCTCTGGCCAGCCAGCCGACGGATCCGTCCTGGTACGAGGCTCCGGTCTCCCCGGCCCGGCTCGGCGACGATGCCGGCGTCATTGGCGCCGCCCGTGCCGCCCGTGCCGCCATGCCCGAGCGATCGGGCTCCAAGCGGATCGTCCTCGTGAATGGCGTTCCCGCCAGCGGCAAGAGCGGCGTTGCCGCGAGCCTCGGACACGCCCTGGGATGGCCCGTGATCACCCTCGACACGATCAAGAACCCGTTTCTGGAGGAGATCGAGGCCGTCGACCGTCCCTTCAACCGAAAGCTCGGGCGAGCGAGCCTGAAAGCGATGTTCGCCATCGTCCGGGACGCGCCCGCGGGCACGCGTTTCATCCTCGATGCCTGGTTCGGCTTTCAGCCGCGGGAGCTGATCGATGCGCTCCTCGCCGAGGCGGGCGTCGACGCCGCCGCCGAGATCTGGTGCACCGCGCCGCCCGTCCTCATCGGCGAGCGCTACGGGCGACGTGCGAGGCTGAGGCCGCCCGGCCATCCCGGGGTGGAGTACGTGCCGGAGCTCGTCGCCCTCGCCGAACGCGCTCGGCCCCTCGGTTTGACGGAGATGATCGAGGTGGACACGACCCGCGCCTTCGACGTGGAACCGATCCGGCAATGGCTGCTCCGTCCATCGCAGGCAGCCTGGCCCGCATCGGCCTGACAAGACAGTCTGGCAGGCGTTCGATCCACTTTCTTCAGTCGAGCTTGGGAACCTTCCCGGCATCCCGATGTTCTGCGGCCACGCGGGGATTGGCCCGCCTGAGTTCATGGGTGTGAGTATGGGTAGAGTTCTCGGCATTCTCGTCGCCGTCGTGGTCGTGGTCGGCATCGTCGGCTATGCGATGGGCTTCTTCACGGTGACGCAGACGCAGGAAGGCTCGCTGCCCAACGTCTCCGTCACGGGCGGCAGCATGCCCAAGGTCGATGTCGACGCGGCGGACGTGAATGTCGGCACCGAAACCAAGACGATCGAGGTTCCGACGGTCACCGTCACGCCGCCGGCAGCGGCTCCCGCCAACTGAACCGCCCAGCGACCTTTCGCCAGACGACATGACGAAGCGGCCTCGAAAGAGGCCGTTTCCATTGGAGCGCCGACACGGCTTTCCCACGCGGTCGAGCGCAAGAGCGGCTCCCAGCATCCATTCCTGTCGTGCAAGCCTCATAGAACCCAGGGACATAGCGAAGAAGCGTGGGGCAGCCATGCGCTTTGGGCGCTACTGTCGGCACACGGGATTTCGTATCTAGTGCGTGTCGACAACGACAGACGAAACGAGCCGCTCCCACCGACGAGGAGCGCTAAAGGATGATCCCGATGAACCTTTCCCGCACCCTGCGCACTTGGCGCCAGTACCGCAACACCGTGTCCGAGCTGAACAGCCTCTCGCAGCGCGAACTTGCCGATCTCGGCATCGCCCGGACCGACATTCCCGCCGTCGCCCGTCAGGCAATCCGCTGAATTTCCCTTTCGCTTCGACCGATCTCCTCCCATAGGTCGAAGCGGATCCGTCCACGGCATCCTCCTCCCAAAGCCGTCGGACATGTCATGACGCCCACCGGTCCTCCCCCGGTGGGCGTTTTTCGTTGAAGCGGCAGCCATCGGCTTTGCCGCATTCCCTGCCAGTCCCCCGCGACGTTCGCCTCGCCTGGAGCAGGCTTCAGCTTCGACGGCTTCCCGTCCGGGAAAGCAGCAAGCGCTTCAGTTGCCGGCGCCAGGCGAGCGGCAAGCCGAGATAGGCGCTTCTGAGGAGAGGGCTCGCCGCAAGCAGCCTGCCGAAGAAGCCGGGCCGCACGAGAAACGGATTGGGCTGGTCGGCCAAGCGTCGAGCGCTTCGGCGCAAGACGTCGTCCGGCATGTCCCGGCGGCTTTCCAACACGCCCGAAACCGTCGTCGCGATGCCTCCGCCGCGTTCCGCGATCGGTGCGATCCAGCGCTCCAGGGCATGCGCCGCCGTCCCGTCGACCTGACCGGCTTCCGCCTCGAAGAGATCGTCCAGGGGAACGTCGATCAAAAGCCGCAGGGCCTCCTTGCGGAACCAGAACATGGTTCCCGCGGCAAAGACCGGAGTCTGCTGCAGGGACGGATCGAGATCGAGGGCGAAGCGCGTCCCCAGCACCTGCATCGAGGCGCGGTTGCCCTGCATCCAATCGCGCTGCGAGACGAGCATCCCGTCCGGTGCCGCCAGGACGAGTCGTCGGTCGCGCGTCATCGACTGGTGCAACCGCCGGACATCGCCTTCGCCGGGCAGAAGGGCCTCCACCAGCGTCTGGCCCCAATCCCCGCCGTCCAGGCGGTGAAGCGATCGCTTGGTGTGGAGCTTCAGCCCGACATCGACATCGATCGCCAAACGCAGAGCCTCGCAGAAGGGCCGGACGTCGCGGCCCCGATTGTCGCAGGGGATGATCGTCGACGAGACGAGCAACCGCTCCGCGGGCAGCGGCAGGTTCGGGGCCAAGGCATGGGGTGCTGTCACGACGAGGTGGAAGGGATCCTCCACCGTCGCCTCCAGGCGCTCCACGATCCTTGCCCACACGTCGGGATAGAAGACATGCACGAAGACGGCGAAGGGCTTTGTCGGGATCTCGGTCTCGCTTAGAGACAGGGCAGGCTTCGGTTCGATGCGGGTCATGATCGAAGGATCGTCCAGTCAGCGATCGGGACGCGCCATCCCGTCAGCGCGGCCCTCCAGAACCGTCGGGCGGCGCTCCCATGGGCCTTCGATACGAGCGCGGCATGGATCACGCCCTGCAGGGGAACGTAGAGGACGGTGCGCAGCTTCCAACGCAGGGGAACGTAAGACAGGCGGAGCATGCGCGCCTGGTTGCAAATATAGGTCTCCATGCGCGCTTCCGACTGCCGGGGAAAGGCAAGAGGCCCGAAGCGCACGAGACCGTGGCCGATGCGGTGCGGCATCAGGGCGTTCGGCGCCATCCAGACCGAAGCACCCCGCGACCACGCCCGGAAGCACCATTCGGTGTCCACCGCATCGATGCGGTATTCTTCCCGGAACAGACCGAGCGTCCGAAAGATTTCGAGTTCGAACAGGCTGCCCGAGGTGATGACATAGTCCACGGGCTGGCAGCCCGTCACGGGATCCCTCTTCCCTCGTGTCCGATAATGGGGCGGCTTTGATGCGGCTTCGCGTGCGACAGGTCTGGGGCCGACGACGGCGGGTCGTCGATCGCGTGCCTTGAGGGACGCCAGTGTTTCCGTCAATCGATCGGCGAGATCGGTGGCGGGATCGGAATCCTGATCGAAATACAGGATGGACCGGCAGCCGCGTTTCGAGGCTTCGGCCGCCAGCCGGTTCAAGGCGACGGCAATGCCTTCGTTGACCTGTGACTGCGTGATGGAGAGCGAGCCTGCTGCTGCTTCGCCTTGCAGGACGGCGAGGCCTTCCTCGGTGATCGCGGTCCCCACGGGACCGTCGATATGGAGGAGGATGGTCGGCGCCATCAGCCGGACCTTGGAAAGAAGCTGCTTCAGGAGCTCCAGATCGGGTTGGTAGATCGTGATGCCGACGGCGAGACGGCTCTGGGCATGTTGCGGCACTGCGACCTGTTCCCTGGCATCGGATGCCGTTCGTCACGGGTTCGCATACAGGGGATCGGCTCCCTTTCCAAACGGGAACCGGCAGCACGGCTTCCCTGCGAGATGGCTTGACGTCGTCCAGTGCCAACCAGGATCAGCATGCCTTCTGCCTCCTTGTCCAGAGCTCGTGGAGCGGCGCTGTCGATGCGTTTCTGCCCAAATCGGGGGTCTCTTAGAGTCTCTAAGAGTCTCTAAGAGTCTCTAGAGGATCCAAGCCTTTCAAATCGCGGATGAAAAATCCGATTCGGATGAGCAGGATTCCCATTAGGATGAGCAGGATTCCCATTAGGATGAGTGGCTTTCCCAAAAGGTTGAGCAGCTTTCCAAAAAGCAAACAGCCGACTTCTTCAGGACCTGTTGCATCGAAACCGCTTAGGTTGAGTGCGATTCCCGATTTTGATGGACAAAATCGAGGTCAAGGTTGAGTGTGATTCCCGAAAGGTTGAGCACGATTCCGATCCTGCCGGTCGAAACCGCCCTGTCTTTTCCAAACGACCTCGATGCAGGAGGCCAAAGGTTGAGCACTATTCCACTCTATCTTCATGAAAAACAATGATTTACGAAGATTTTTGTGACGCTCCTGTTGTCGTTCGAAAGCCAGCGTTCACGAGGCGCTGGATCAGCCTGTTTCATCTCGAAGAGGTCTGAAGGTTGAGCAGGATTCCCATCAGCCTATCTGGAATATCAATCGGTTAGAGAGTTTTGACGCACGTGAGAGATCGTCAGCTCAGCGAGGCGGAGCGCAAGCGCCTCGAGAAGTTCAAGAACACGCGCGGGCGCAAGAACCCCGCCAAGATCCCCGCACGCCTTGCGCGAACCTCGGCCTTCGCGCCGAAGAAGACCCGGTTGATCACGGACAGCAAGTTCGAACGCCTCTACGTCGTGCCGGGTCAATCCGTGATCAAGGTCTCGGGTCGCGAGCTGGGAACGCAGCACCGGGATACGATCTATGCCCTGTTCCGCCTGCCGCACCGGACCCAGACCGTGAACCGTCCAAGCCACGGATTACCCTGGAGCACGATCTACGAGACCCAGACGACCTGGCGCGGCCTCCTCACCGCCATGGGCCGCACAGCCCACACCAACAACCTGATGACGCTGATGGATGTCTTCGAGGACATCAAGAAGGTGGTCTTCACGATCTTCGAGGGCGACCACAAGGCGATCGTCGACGCCTATCGCAAGGGCGATCTCGCGAGCCTCGGACGGCAGGGCAAGGGCGGCATGGGCTCGCTGATCGAGAGCATCGAGTGGAATGGCCTCGAACTCGATAGCGAGGTGGTGATCCGCTACGGCGACTGGTCGGCTGCCATGATGCATCGCGCCAAGCTGGTCAGCCTGAATGCCGACGTCCAGTTCGAGCTGAAATCCGACTATGCCAAGACCTTCTGGCCCTACATCGACAGCATGAACAACCATCATTACGTCGACGAGGACGTTCTGGCGGCCCTGGCGGGGCGCGACCTCTGGGACGAAGGGGAAGACAAGCTGACGCGCGGCCAGTTCCGTCGTGAAACGAAGAAGGCGTTCGAGGACATGGTGCGCGCCAGTGGCCTGTCCTCCTATTCGGTCGAGGAGATCGGCGTCGGCCGCCGCAAGTCGCGGCGCTACAGCTACGTGGTCGCCTATGCCAACCAGGCCGAGACCGATGCCCGCGTCGTGCAGGAGGCACCGCCGCCGCCGCCCTCCGTCGACGGGAGGCCGCAGCTCGAACTGAAAATCTGATTAAGTGATAATCAATTTGGCTTTTCTACTTGGGGATTGGAAAAGTTCGATGTAGGGCAGGCTGGTGTCGACGGACACGCGGCCAATAGATGCGCCATGTCCAGGCGCTCCGATCTGGATGCCTCGGACCATCGGTTGGGCGAAAGCGCAACATGGATGAGGCCGCGGTTTTGCGTTCTGCCCCTTTACCTCGCGATCGGGCGGTCAGCCTGCAATGGCTGAGACTTGTCGCGGCCGCCATGGTCGTTCTCTACCATGCCGCCGTCTATCTCCAGATCATGAAGGGGAGCACTTGGGGAACCGAGCTCGTCCCCGGCTGGTTCGGTGCCGTCGGCGTCGGTCTGTTCTTCGCCCTGTCGGGTTATCTGATGTCCCGCATCATGACGACCACGAGCTTCCAGGATTTCATCCTGCATCGGATCATCCGGATCTATCCGACGTTTTTTCTGGCGACGATCCTCTTTCTCGGTCTCGGCACCATCGCCGGCTTGTCGCCGATCTGGGACTGGCGCTCCTGGACCCTGATGCCGTCCGGTCCGGCGTCCTACGCGCTCGGAGTCGAATGGACTCTCGTTTTCGAGATGATGTTCTACGTTTTCGTCGGCTTGTTGATTCTCTTCAAGAAGCAGGGATCAGCGATCACGGTCCTGATCGCGTGGCTCCTCGTCATGAACCTTCACAACGTTTATCGCCCCGACGATCCCAGCATCAATCTCTTCCATCCCTTCGGTCTGCCGTTCGTGTCGTTGAACGTCGCCTTTGCCGCGGGAATGTTGCTTCCCCTCGTTCTGAAGACGCACGTTCCCCATCCCGTGATCGCGATCCTCATCGGCCTCAACACGTTCTACATCGGCGCCCATTTCGGCACCGTGCCCGTGCGCTGGGGCATCGGCATCGGCGCAGGCTTGATCGTTCTCAGCCTGGCTTCCTGGCAATACGACGGAAACCTGCCCGGCCAACGCATCCTCGATCGCATCGGGGACCGCGGCGGAAGCTATACCTATGCGCTCTACCTCATCCATGTTCCGATCATCCGGATGGTCTATGTCCAATCCGACGGCCAGGATCCTCGGTTTCTCTTCTGGTTGGTCGTCGTCGTTTCCTTCGCGAGTTCCATTCCGTTCGGAATGCTCGACAATTATTTGTATCGGCAACTCAAGAAGAGGTCGGACAGAGCTTCGAGCCCCGTCAAATCCAGTCTGGCATTCGGTTTTGTCGCCGTGTTCCTCGTCTATTCTGTTCTTGCCGGCATCGCGTTGTAGTATAAGAAGCCGATGAGGCGATGGCCTGGTCTGTTGTCCGATGAGGGTTCGAAGGATCTCATGCGTTTTTCCGGTTCCGACGCTTGGCTATCTCGACGGGAACGGCGCTCCACCGGGACGAGAGAGGCGTCGAGGCATGCCGATCAAGCCTGAGCTGCGCGGTTTCTACCCGCTCGACTGGGCCGAGCTTTCCCGATCCATCCGCTTTCGCCGCGCCGGCGGAAGATGCGAGCATTGCGGGCGACCACACGGTCAGCGTGTCTGTACCCTGACCGACGGGCGCTGGTACGACGGGGAAAAGGCGCGCTGGCGCGATGGACGAGGGCGCCGCCTGTCGACCAACCTGCCGCCGCCCGACCGTCTGCCGGACGGCTTCGGGCAGGGTTGGACGAAGGTCGCCATCGCTTGTGCCCATCTCAATCACGACGTTTCGGACAATTCCGCCGGCAATCTCGCCGCGCTCTGCCAGCGTTGCCATCTCATCCACGATCGGCCCGAGCATCTGCGCCGGCGGCGGATCACCTATCTCATGCGCCGTGCCATGGGAGACCTCTTTCTCGGCCTCTACAAGTAGAGCCCGGCCCGTCCGAGTTTCGGTTTGGGCCCTCAGAGGTCGGAGGAAAAGGCGCGGCCGGGCCGTTCCCGCAGGTCGGCCATCACTTGGGCGATGCCGGCATCGAGAGCGATCCGGGGGCGCCAGGAAAGCCGCTGGGCCGCGGCTGCGATGTCGAGGATGTTGGAGCGGACATCGAAGCCTCGCGCAGCTTCCCAACTCACCGGGAGCGTCCGCTGGGTCGTCCTCTCGATGACCGCGATGATGTCCTTGAGGGTCGAGCCCTCGCCGCTTCCGATGTTGAAGAGGGGAAACGCGTCGTCCTCGGCGATCTCGGTGCCGCTGCAGCGCAGGAAAGCCTCCACGAGATCGGAAATGTAGATGAAGTCCCGCGCGTTCAGGCCATCACCCCAGATGGTGATCGGTTCCCCGGCGATCGCCTTGTAGGCGAAGGTGGTGATGGCGCCTTGCTGGCGGAGGGGGTTCTGTCCCGCGCCGTAGGGATTGGAGATCCGCAGGACGCGCGTGTCGAGGCCGTGGAGGCTCCGGTAGAGTTGGCAGTACTTCTCCGCCGCGACCTTGGACACGCCATAGGCGGTCAGCGGATTGAGGGCATGGCTTTCCGGGATCGGAACGAGGCCGGGCTTGCCGTAGACCGTACCGCCCGAGGAGGCGAAGATCAGCCGCCCGCCGCCCCGCCGCCGCAGGGCCTCCAGGATGTTGATCGTGCCGTGCAGGTTCTCCGTGGCATCCGCCAGCGGATCGGCATTGGCCCGGGCCGGAATCGTGGTCCAGGCGAGGTGATGGACGATGTCGGCGGCGCCGATCGCCCGGTCGAAGGCATCGGGCGAGGCCGTCGAGAGGTCGAGGATACGGCTTTCGACGGCGACTTCCTCGAAGGCGAAGGGATGGCGGTCCACGCTGACGACGTCGTCGCCGTCTTCGATGAGCCGGCGCACCAGGTGGCGGCCGATGAAGCCGCGACCGCCGAAGACGACGTGGGACGTCATCGAACGGAATTCTCGACATAGGTCGTGGCGTAGTGAAAGCCCTGATGGGCCACCGCAAAGGGGATCAGCCGCTCCAGTGCGTGAAGCATCGTTCCGTCAATCGGCAGGGGCTCGGCGGGATAGTCGTCCCAGTCGAGATCGATCGCCAGCATGGGCTTCAGTGCGTCGACGCGCGCCCAGAACATCGTGCCGATCGGAAAATCGAAATGATGGGGAAAGGCCGCGTCGATGTTCATTCGCCGGGCGAGATCCTCAGCGAACCGGCGGTTGGTGTCCCAGCCGTTCAGATGGGGATCCTCCGCGAAGACGAGGCCGAGGCGCTCGTCGCGCGAGAAGGCGGCGAGGACGTGGTCCATCATCGGGTGTTCGCCTCCGACGAGATGGTTCCAAAGGAACTCCCGCCATCCCTCGCCGACGGCCGCGTTCACATGCGGGCTTCGCTTGCCGTGGAAGTGCCCGACGATGTCGTAGCCCTCGAAGGCTTCGAGACCGAGGCCCGTCAGCATCGGGCCGAAATCGCGGCCGCGATTGGGAAAGCAGTCGATCCGGGCCGTCTGGCGCGTCTTGCGCAGGATGGTCCGCAATTCGTCCGCGCCAGCTTCGTTGGTCGCGGTGAGGAAGAGATCGACGGGCGTCCGGTTGTACTTGAGCCGCTCGAGGAAAGGCTCGAGGAGGTCCGTGTAGTGGAAATGCGCGTGGACGGCGACGCGCAGATCCGAAGCCCGCCTGGGTGCCGCCGAGCGGGGCGTGATCACGGGATGCGACCAGCGTCCCTCAGGCTTTCCCGTGCGCAGGAAATGCACGAGCGGGTCCTCGCCGGTGCTCTCGTCGAAGGCCTCGCAGGCTTCCGCGTAGACCAGGGGATGGAAACCCTCCAGCGGACGCCGGACGAGGAGACCGGCGCCGGTGCGGGCCCGCGGCGCGGCGCGGTTGGAAGTCGACAGGTATCTCTCGATGGCCTCCTCGCGCGACAGGTGGCTGTCGAAACCGAGATAGAGCTTGGCGTTGAAGGTTTCGGGCGTGGCGAGACCTTCCCGCTGGCTCTCGATCTGCGCTTGCTCGCGGGCGGCCTGATGTCCGAGTGCGTCGATCTCCGCCACATAGGCGGTCATGTCGAAATTTCGTTCGGCAAGAGCTCGCATCGCTTGCGAGAGCGCCGCATGGCGGGCCGGATCGCGGCTGAGGTCGAGGATGATCGCGGCGGCGGCGGCGGCATCGAGATGCGGAACAACGAGATCCCGCGTTTCCTCCGAAGCCGACAGGAGTTCGGCCATGCCGCTGGCCTGGTCGAAGCAGATCACGGGAATGCCATGCGCTGCCGCGTCGATCGTGATGTTGGGCAAGGGATCAAGGCGCGACGACAGGAAACAGGCATCCGCCCGTTGGTAGACGCTTTCCAGATCGGTGGTCTCACCGAGAAACACGAAGTCGTCGCCGAGGTTCGAACGCTCGACCTGCTCCTTGCAATAGGCGTGGTAGACCGCGTCGAAGGTGTAATGCTTGCCGACCCAGGCGAAGACGACCCGGCGCGAGGGCTTCTCGGCGTGGATGCGCGCCGCGGCTGCGATGAAGAACTCGACACCCTTGCGGATGTTGATGGTGCCGATCCCGACCACCAGAAAGGCGTCGTCCGGAATGGTTCGAAGCTTTTGTGTCGCGTCGCTGGCGATCGTGGCATCGCCTGGAGCCGCTTCCGGCAGTTGGCAGACGCCTTGCGGAAGGATCCGGTAAGCCCGGGCCTCGAGGATGCGGTAGTCCTGTTCGTAGGAGGCGGCGACGATCGGAGCGGAGAAGACGATCCGAGCGGTCTCGGCAAATAGCGGATAGAGCGTTCCGACCGGCATGACGTTGGACGAGAACTCATGCAGCAGGGATACGACGGGAATGCCGTTTTCCTCGAGGGCCGGAACGAAATAGCGGGCTTCGGACGTGTTGGCGACGACGTAGAGGGGCGCGTAGATCGTGCCGCATCTCTGCGCCAGTTCCCGGAGATTGTCGGCGCTGTAGACGAAGCTGTCGGGGAGGACGACGAGGGCGCTGGCCACGGCTTCGATCGCGGGACGGATCTCCCCGTCGCGTCTCAGAAGGACCACGACGTTCTTGCTGCGCGCGAGTTCGAGGACGATGTTGTAGCCGAGGATCGAGCCGCCGGTGCGGGTCGCCTCGTGGATGATGACGAGCACGGTCTCGCGATCGCTGCGCAGCCCTTCCGTCGGATAGACGAGCCGTTCCGTTGCGAGGCGATGGTCGCGCTCCTCGATCCGGCCGAAGGCCGATCGCGCCACGCGATAGGGCGCCGTGTTGCGCCACGAAGGGGGAACGCGAGCGGCGATGTGCCGGGCGCCCCGTGTGCTCTTCGAGATCAGGCCGTTGAGCGCCCCGGAGCGCCGGAAGGGATGCTTTCGCGCCAGGAAGCGCCGCACCACGCGATAAGGCGCCGTCAGGCGCCAGGACGCCGAGGTGCGGATGGCCTCGATGTGCACGCGCTGACCCTCGATATGGGCGTGGAGACCGTCGATCCGCGTGTGGAGCGCCGCGACCTCCAGCCGGGCCGTCTCGGCGGCCTTCTCCGCCTTCAGGCGCTCGGAGTCCAGTTCGTCCGAAAGCTCTGTATTCTGGTCTCGAAGATCGGCTTCCTGCGTCTCCTGCGCCTTGATCCGTTCGAGAAACCGGCCTTGGTCCGCCACGAAGTCGGCGGCCTGCGCTTCGAGATTGCGGATGTGCTGCCCCATATCGGCTCCCGACGCCTCGAGATGGGCGATATGGGCCTGCAGGGGTTCGATCTGCGCCACGAGGTTCTGCGCGTGTTGTCCGAGATCGCGTTCCCGTTCGGCGACGATCCAGCGCGCGCCGATCTGCGCGATCCGCTCGCGCAGGGCGCTGACGGCCGGATCCTTCAAGGCGCAGAGATCAAGGACGGCCTTCGGCGCCTCGGTGCCCAAAGCGAGCACGCCGAGACCGGAGGAATGGGTGAATTCGAAGCCCGGATAAGTTTCCTGCAGCTCTTCCCAGAGCTTCCAGACGCCGAAATCCCGCTCGCGGACGCCGACATCGTGAAAGAGCACGACGCCCCGCGTCGACATCTTGGGACGCCAAGTCTCGAAATCGTGCCGGACCGCCTCGTAGGTGTGGAGCCCGTCGATGTGGAGGAGGTCGATCGAGCCGTCCGCGAAATACAGGGCGGCCTCGTCGAACGTCATGCGCATCAGCTCGGAAAAGCTCGCATAGTGTGTCTTGTTGAAGGCGCTGAAGTTCTGGAAGACGCTGTCGTCGTAGAGGCCGGCATGCTCGTCGCCCTGCCAGGTGTCGACGGCATAGGCGCGGCTCGCCGCGCCGGTGCGCTGCGCCGCCTCGCAGAAGGCCGAGTAGGACACGCCGTTGTGGGTGCCGAGCTCGACGATCATGTCGGGCTTCGTCGTCGCGACCAGCCAGTGCGCGAAGGGCACATGGCCCCACCAGGCGCTCATCTGCCCGAGCCGCGTCGGGACCCAGAACAGGGGATCCACGTCGATCGCACCGAGGGATGATGCCAGGCTCATGTCTGGCGAAGAATGGTCGGTCGTCATGGGCGGAGCGGTTCCCCTCGGGTTCGTGGGGTTGATAAAAGGCGCATAGTGCCCTGTCGAGACCGGGCCGTGGCCGACGGCCCGAAGCCGGGCGGCCATCCGCCGGGACGCTGGATGCTCATGCGATCCGGATGTCTTCCATGGGAAGGCCGATCAGGCCGCCGGCGAGATGGCTGCCCGAACAATGGAAGATGAGCGCCTCGTCGACCCAGTGATGCTGGACGTGCTCGCTCTGGCTGCCCTCCGCCAGCGCCACCGTGACCGAGAAGTCGCCCGCGGGGAGATAGGGCATGCGGAACTTGAAGAGGCCGGTGAACTCGGTGCCGGGCTGCATGACGAGAGGCCGGTCGGCATAGGTCAGATAGGTGTTGTCGCCGAAGAGGTTCTGTCCCAGGCGGTCGCGGACGAAGAAGCCGATGATCGGCGAGGTGAGGGTGGACGACGCGCGGCAGCGCACCTCCAGCGTCACGTGCTCCCCGCCTTCCATGACCGGGAGCTTCTCGCCGTCACCACCGCGGAAGTTGACATCCACCACTTCGCCGCCGCGCACGCCGTAAGCCGGGGCATCCTTGTCGAAGGCGAAGACCTCGAGCGTGTTGCGCTTGTCGGACTGTGCGATGATCTCGTGCCGGAAATCCCGGACGCTTTCGATCTGGCGCTTTTCCTGGCGCCGCCGCCCCGTGATCTGGAAGCCGCCGCCGTCGAGCTCCTCGCGCAGGGCCGCCTGATAGGCGAAGCCGACCTCCTCGGTCGAACCGTCGGCGCGCATCTGTCCCTTGTCCATCCAGACGGCGCGGTCGCAGATGGCGTTCACCGCGGCCGTGTCGTGCGAGACGAAGAGGAGGGTGCCCTTCTCCTTGAACTGGTGGACGAAGCGCATGCATTTCTGATGGAAGGCGGCGTCGCCGACCGACAGGATCTCGTCGACGATCAGGATGTCGGCGTCGACATGGGCGCAGACCGCGAAGGCGAGGCGCGCATACATGCCGGAGGAATAGGTCTTGACCGGCTGGTCGACGAAGTCGCCGATGCCGGCGAAGGCGAGGATGTCCTCGAAGCGCTCCTCGATCTCGTGCTTCTGAAGCCCGAGGAGCGAGGCGGCGAGGCGGACGTTCTCGCGCCCGGTGAATTCGGGATTGAAGCCCGCGCCGAGCTCCAGCAGCGGCGCGATCCGGCCCCGGACGTTCACCGTGCCAGTCGAGGGATGCAGCGTTCCCGCCAGCACCTGCAGGAGCGTCGACTTGCCCGATCCGTTTCGGCCGATGATGCCGACGGCTTCCTTGCGGGCGATCGAGAGGTCGATGTTCTGGAAAGCCCAATATTCCTGGAAGAACTTTTTGCGCTTGCGCCAGATCATCTGCTTCAGGCGGTCCTCGGGCCTGTCGTAGATGAGATAGGCCTTGCCGAGGCCGGCGGTTTCGATCGTGAGATCAGACGACATCGGCGAAAGCCTTCTTCACGCGGTTGAAGAACATGCAGCCGATCGAGGCGAGGGCGAAGGTGCACAGGGTGTAGACGGCGAGAATGCCCAAATTCGGGACTTCGCCCCAGAAGATTACCTGCCGGGCCTGCACCACGCCGATGGTCATCGGATTGAGATTGATGAGGCTGCGGTAGGCCTCCGGCACCGCCTCGAGCGGATAGAGCACCGGCGACAGGAAGAGCATGGCCGTCGTGACGAGCGGGGTCAGCTGCCGGAGATCGCGCAGGAAGACGCCGAGCGCGGCGAGGATGTAGGTCGTGCCGAGCGTCAGGAAGAAGATCGGCACGACGATCAGGGGCAGCAGCAGGATCGTCGCGGGGGGGAACCCGTAGAGGGCGAGATAAAGAACCATGAAGACGCAGAACGAGATGCCGGCGCTGATCAAGGCGCCGATCGCCGCGATCCAGGGTAGGGTGTCCAGGGGGAACAGGATCTTCTTGATGTAGGCCGGGTTCTCCAGCATGAGGCCTGGCGCCCGGCTCACCGTTTCCGAGAACAGCGTGAACAGGATGAAGCCGGCGAAGAGGAGCATCGCGAAATTGTAGGGCATCTCCGTCTGCGTCGGCGCCATCACCCAGCGGCTCTTCATCACCGAGCTGAAGACGAAGGAGTAGATGCCGATCATGATCAGCGGCAGGAGCGCCGCCCAGAAAAGGCCGAGCATCGAGCCCTTGTAGCGCGCTTCCACTTCCCGCCTGGCCAAGCGCAGGATCAGCGCCCGATTGATCCAAGCGGACGCGATGAATTGGAACATGCGTCGATGACTCCAGACAGGATCCGGCGGCTCCTGGCCCGCCGGAAAGCGCCGGCCTCGATCGCAGGATGGCGGTCGAGGCCGTCGAGGGCGCGCGGTCGCTTAACATCAATCATCCGCGGGATGAAGACCGAGCCACCATCGAGCACCGTTCGAGGGTCGGCGCGGTAGATGTCGAAGCACCGTGCGGTGCCGAGACTTGAGGTTCTGCCCGGTTCCTCTTGGTAGGCGACCGGAAATGTTTCCTGGAAAGGAGGCCATCGTCTTTTTTAAGACAGAATTTAAGGGGCAGGCACGGCGACGACGTCGGAAATCCCTTGGCTGCCATGCGTCGTCGGCCTGATCGGAGCCGAGACCGGCCCGGGTATCCCCGGCGGCTCACTTCCTGACGGAGGCCTTCTTGTGGTAAGCGCCTTAACCAACGTCGTTCGCGTTGCAGACCCATCGGGTGCGAAACGCGAAAGAGGAAAGCGATGAGATCATGATCCCTTTGGGATTCACACGGCGTGAACGGCAGCTCAGACCTCTGAAACCTGTGGACATGCCGTCGGCACCGCAGCTTCTCGCCCGATAGCGTTCCACACGTCTCGAAGCAAAAGCCTTCCGTTTCAATCGGGGCAGGGAATCCATTATGGCATCCGATACGCTGAAGCAGCCGATGCTGCGAAGAGCCTTCGCCGTCTGCAAAAGCAATTTTCTTTTCGTCGTTCTTTTCAGCTTCTTCATCAACCTCCTGCTGTTCGTCAGCCCCCTCTACATGATCCAGGTCTACGACCGGGTCCTCGCCAGCCGGAACGAAGTCACGCTCGTCATGGTGACGATCCTGGCCGTGGCTCTCCTGGTCGTCTACGCGGCCCTGGAATCCATCCGCTCGCGCATCCTCGTCAGAACCGGCGCACGTTTCGACAAGTTCATCGGCCAGACGGTCTTCAAGACCTCGTTCCGCGGCCATCTGCGCTCGCCCGGCGGCGGCTATTCGCAGCCGATCCGGGATCTCGATACGGTGCGCGAGTTCCTGACCGGCGGCGGCATCATCACCTTCTGCGACGCGCCCTGGATGCCGATCTTCCTGACCGTCTGCTACATGATCCATTTCTGGATCGGGGTCGTGGCGACGATCGGCGCGATCACGATCTTCGCCCTCGCGCTCGCCAACGAGCTGATGACGCGCCGGCACCTGAAGGACGCTTCCGCGGCCTCGATCGGCGCGAACCAATATGTCTCGACGACGCTGCGCAATGCCGAGATCATCCATGCGCTCGGCATGATGGGCTCCATCAGCCATCGCTGGGAGCAGCTCCACGACCGGGCGCTCGGTCTCCAGGCCAAGGCCAGCGACCGCGCGGGATCGATCCTCGCCGTCTCGAAGTTCGTGCGCACGGTGCTGCAGATCGCGATCCTCGGCGTCGGCGCCTATCTCGTTCTGGAATCGGAGGTCACCGGCGGTGCCATGATCGCCTCCTCGATCATGATGGGCCGCGCGCTGGCACCGGTCGAAGGCGCCGTCGCCCAGTGGAAGGGCTTCGTCGCGACCCGGGGCGCCTATGACCGGTTGTCCAAGCTCTTCCAGGACAACGCGTCCGAGCCCGAGCGCATGCCGCTTCCCGCGCCGACGGGCGCAATCAGCCTCGAACAGCTGATCGTCGCCCCTCCCGGCTCGCGCGTCGCCACGCTGAAGAGCGTCAACATGCAGATCCAGCCGGGCGAGGTGATCGGCGTCATCGGTCCCTCCGGCGCCGGCAAATCGACCTTCGCCCGGGCCCTGACCGGCGTGTGGCCCCCCCTGTCGGGGCATGTTCGCCTCGACGGCGCCGATATCGACAACTGGCATTCCGAGCTGCTCGGCCCGCATATGGGATACCTGCCGCAGGACGTGGAGCTCTTCTCCGGCACGATCGCGGAGAACATCTCGCGCTTTGCGACGGTCGACCCCGACGAGGTCGTGAAGGCCGCGCAGAAGGCGGGCGTCCACGAGATGATCCTGCAATTGCCGGAAGGCTTCAACACCAAGATCGGCGAGGGTGGCCGCTCCCTGTCCGGCGGCCAGCGCCAGCGGATCGGGCTGGCGCGCGCGCTCTACGGCGACCCGAAGATCATCATCCTCGACGAGCCCAATTCCAGCCTGGACAGCCATGGCGAGGCCGCCCTCGCCCAGGCTCTCAGGACGGCCAAGAGCGAGGGACGCACCATTCTCGTCATCAGCCACCGCGCGTCCCTCCTCAATGAGGTCGACAAGCTCGCCGTCTTCACGGGCGGAACGCTGACGATGTACGGCCCGACCCGCGAGGTGATGGAGCGCCTCAATCCCCGCGCGACCGCGACGCCGGCGACCGCCGTGCCCGCGCCGCAGCCCATGGGCCAGGTCACGCACATGTCGCGGGCGAGCAGCTGACGCGGCACGCGACCGGTCCGGTTCGTTCCGGATCGTCATCCCGGGCCCCTCTGCACGGCGCGACGAAGGAAAGGCAGACATTATGAGCGATGAAGCCATCGGCACCCCTGCGCCCCGGACGCAGATCGCCAAGCTCATGCCCAACGCGCTGAAGAGCAAGGCGCAGCTGGACGAGATCCGCGAACTCCAGGAGCCCGACGTCACCCGCGCGCCGGTGTCGGCACGCGGCTCGATCGTGACGGGCCTCGTCATCGTCCTCGTCACCTTCTTCGGCGCCGGCGTCTGGGCGGCGACCGCGCCGCTGGCGAGCGCGGTCGCCGCCCCCGGCACGGTGATCTTCGCGGGCAAGCGCCGGGCCATCCAGCATCTGGAGGGCGGCATCATCGCCAAGCTTCACGTCCGGGAGGGTCAGGAGGTGCAGGTCGGCGACGTGCTCATCACGCTCGACGAGACGCAGGCGCGCGCCACCGTCAATCGGCTGCGCACCCAGCTCGACACCCAGCTCGCGCTCGAAGCCCGCCTCAGCGGCGAGCAGAGCGGCGCCGAGGCGGTCGAGTTTCCGCCCGAACTTCTCGATCGCGCAACGGATACCAAGGTCGAGGAGATCCTGGCCGGTCAGCGCCAGGAATTCGACGAGCGGCAGAAGACGCTGGTCGGCACGGTCGATCTTCTCAACCAGAAGATCACCCAGCTCAAGCAGACGATCGACGGATTGGGCGCGCAGAAGAGATCGAAGGAACAGCAGGTCACGTTGATCCGAGAGGAGCTCGACTCGCTGGAAAGCCTGCTTCGCAAGGGCCTGACGAACAAGTCGCGCGTCCTCGAGCTCCAGCGCGGCTCCGCGCAGCTCGGCGGCGAGATCGGCGAGATCAGCGCGCAGATCGGGCGCTCGCAGCAGCAGATCTCCGAAGCGGAGATGCAGATCATTCAGACGCGCCAGCAGTTCCGCGAGGACGTCGTGGCCCAGCTGCGCAACGCGGAGTCGCGCGCGGCCGATCTGCGCCAGCAGCTTCTCGTCGCCGACGACATCTCCAAGCGGCTCGACATCCTCGCGCCGCAGAGCGGGACCGTGCAGAACCTCGTCGTCAGCACCATCGGCGGCGTCATCGCGCCGGGCGAGATCCTGATGGAGATCGCGCCGAAGGACGGCGATTTCCTGGTCGAGGCGCAGGTCTCGCCGCTCGACATCGACAGCGTCACGCTCGGCCAGCCGGCGGAGGTGCGCTTTTCCGCGCTCGACCTGCGCACGACGCCGGTCGTGATGGGCAAGGTGATCTCGCGTTCGGGCGACCGGATCGAGCAGAACAACCGCGCGCCGTATTTCCGTGTCCAGGTCGAGACGCCGCCCGAGGAAATGGCCAAGCTTCAGGGGCGTCCGCTCCAGGCGGGCATGCCGGCTGAGGTGCTGATCCAGACGCAGGAACGCACCTTGATGAACTACCTGACCAAGCCGCTCACCGACCAGATCATGCGGGGCATGAACGAGCAGTAACCAGGCTTGGCGACCATGGAGACGACGATGAGCAACACGACCGAATTCAAGCTGCCGCCGGAGAACACGGAACGGGTGATGGACCTGACGAAGAACGTCTTCGTTCCCGCCCTGCAGAAGGCTGTCGAGGAGGCCCGCGCCAAGGCGCCCTTCACCGAAGTGATCAGCGCGGCATCGACGGCCTATGCCGACCTTCTCGACATGACTCTCGGACGCGAGGCGGCGGTCCAGACGCTGAAAAGCCTTGCTCTCCATCTGGATAAGCGAGTTCCGCGCAACTGAGCACGTTTGAGATAAAGTGCTTGCTGTACTTTTTTCGACGCACCCAGCGGGAACCGCTTGTGATCTCTGGAAAATAGATCGGCTTTCCCGTACATTGCGGTCTGGCGATGGTGTGGTGCCGAAGGTTCGGTTTCACATCGCCGCCGGCTCACGGAATGAGCGGGCAAAGGGTCGAGTAATGGCGACGCAGACAGTCCTGGCTGACGATATGGTGCGCCTGCGCCTGCGCAAGGAAGGCGGCGCATGGCTTCGGCAGCGTCGCGAAGCCGCGGGTCTGTCGCAGCGCGAACTCGCCGAGCGCGTCGAGGTCGGGTACTACACGTTCGTCTCCCAGATCGAGGCCGGTCGCGGCCGCATCCCTTCGGAGCGCTACAGCATCTGGGCCAGCGCACTGGACATGGACGCGCGGGACTTCGTGCGCCGGATCATGGCCTATTACGAGCCCACGACCTATGAAATCCTCTTCGGCGATCCGTCGAAGACATAACCGTTCGTTCCCTTGCGCATCGCGCGAGGCACAGCCATTGATATGCTCGGCTCGGGACGCCTTCTGCGCTTGCGCAGTCGTGGGTTATGACGAGGCGGGTGGCAAAAGCGGGTCGGTATCGTGACAGCAGCAATCCTCTCGTTCGGTCGTCGCAATTCCCAATCGATACCCCTGCCCTCGAAGATGCCCTGGCAGAACCAGGATCTCGCCGAGCTCTACCGGGTGCGCGACCGTCTCTGCGCCGCGGGTCTCGATGTCGAGGTCGAAGGTGGCGTCACGGACGAGGGCGATCCCTGGTTCGTCTACCAGCAGGCTGGAACGGACAATGTCGTCGTTCACATCGCCCGCATCGATGACGAGATCCACGTCATCAACTGCGTCACCGGCCATGCCTATGTCGGCAAGAGCTTTCGAGACGTCTCGGACCGGATGCTGGAAGATGCCCCGCTGGCGCTCGGCAACCGGCTTCATCGCTCGTCGAACGTCGTCCTTCACCCCAGCGCCTTCCTGACCGCTTTCGTGGCGGCGGCGATCATGCTGGTGGACCTGATCCAGCATGGCCGGGCGGAGGCCGCCGAGGGCGGCGACGCACCGGTGCATGCGCATGGCATCGGGCACGACGCGTCGATCCACGGCATGGACGGCGCCGGGCCTCATGGACCTGGGGCACCGGAGCCGGCGGGCGAGCCGAGCGAGGCCGCGCAGGGCGAGGGCGACGGCACGGCTCATCGTCGGCTCGGCAAGGAAGGTCCTGTCTCGCAAGCCTCCGGCGCTCCCAGCACTGCGGTTCAGCTGAACGCATCCGTTGCGTCCGCCGGCAGCGGACATGGCGGCTATGTGGTGGACCTGCCGGGCAGCGGGGCAAGCTTCGCCCTGACGGCGGGCATGTTTGCCGCAGAGCTCCTGCGCGTCTTCGCCAACGAAGAGGCCGGGGGACAAGGCGGCACCGGCTTCGGCAGCGAGGTTTCCGCCCTCTTCACCGCCTTCGTTTCGGGCGAGGCTCCGCAGATCCGGGAGACGCAGGCCTCCGCGGGCGGTGATGCCTCGGATTTCGCGCTCGCGACCGGCACGTCCGATGTCGGCGGAAGCGATCCCGCACTGACCGCGCGCATCGACGCTCCGAGCCTCACGGGCGAGGAACTTGCGCATGCGTTCAGCGTGAAGGCCGCGGCCGAGGTCACGCCGGAGGTGATGGTCTTCGCGACGACCGAACTGCACAGGTCCGCCGTCCTGCCGGACAAGAGCCTGCCGGCACCCGCGACGTCGGCTCCCATGTCTTCGCCCGCCGCGCCCGCGAGCTCCAGCGGCGAAGTCGCATCCGCCTCGTCCGCCGCGGTCGCATCCCACGGCACCGACACCGCCGCGCAGAGCGCTTCCGCGACGGCGCCTGCGCCGACGAGTTCCGCGACGGCCTCGGCTCCGGCTTCGACGACGGCACCGATCTCCACAACGCCCGCATCCCCCGCCTCGGCCACAATGGCGCCGACGGTTGCGACGTCCGCCAAGGAAACGGCGGCCGACGGCATCGATCTCGGCTGGGTGGTCTCCCAACTCGTCAAGAAGAGCACGCTCGCGATCGACACGACCCTGAAGCTCGGCGCGGCCGTAGCCGATGCCGCGGCGAAGACCTCTATCACCCCCAGCACCAAGACCGACGCCACCAAAACCGACGTCACGAAGATCGACGTCACGGACAGCACCGTCGGAACCGCTGGCAAGACCACCGTGGCGGCCTCCACCGACCTGGGCGACACGAAGATCGGAACGGGGGAGAAGGCAGGCCTTCCGGACAAGCCCGGCATCGGGATCTCGCTGGAAATCGGCGCGGCCAAGGACCCCGTGAAAGACGCGGCCAAGGATCTCGACTCGATTCCGAAGCCCGTCGCGCCGGCGAGCGTGGCGGCATCCGCGGACCTCCATGTCGATGCCGACGGTCATCTCGGCAAGCTCGTCGCGGGACGGATCGATACGATCCACTATACGCTCGGCTCGAAACTCACGATCGAAGGCTTCGTATTCGGCGAGGATATCCTGTCCTTCGGGGAGGGTGCGGGCGACCGCCTTTCGTCCAAGGCTTCGCAGGACGGCAACGACCTCCTGCTCGGCGATGCCGACACGGGCCTGGTGCGGCTCGTCGGCGTTCTCATCGATCCCCTCGTCGTGACGCATCACAGCGCAGCGTCCGCGACGACCTGAAAGCGCAAGGGCGGGCGATCCGGGACAGGCAGGGTGTCCCTGACGGACGCCGTGCGGCTTTCCTTTGCCATTGCCGCTCCCACGCCCAGTTGATAGGTCGCAAGACATATCGAGCCGTCGATCCGGCGATGGCCGCGCTCTTCGACGAAACGGGAGTCCCATGGTCGCGAACGAGAACTGGACGGCGGGCTATGTCGCCGACATCGGCTACACCCATGGCTTCTATCGCGAGTTGACGCCGCAGCTCTTGTCCTTCGTGGCGCTCGGCGCGTCCATGGCCCCGTTCGACGGCAAGGCTCCCTTCCGGTTCTGCGAGCTCGGTTGCGGACAGGGCTTTTCCATGAATCTCCTCGCCGCGGCCAACCCGCAGGGGCAGTTCTTCGCCACCGACTTCAACCCGTCCCAGATCGCAGGCGCTCGGGCGCTCGCGGCCGAGGCGGGGCTCTCCAACATCCAGTTCTTCGACACGCCCTTCGCGGCGTTCGCCGATGAGCCGGCACTGCCCGAGAGCTTCGACGTCATCGCGCTCCACGGCATCTATTCCTGGATCAGCGCGGAGAACCGTGCCGCCATCGTCGACTTCATCGCTCGGAAGCTGAAGGTCGGCGGGCTCGTCTACATCTCCTACAACGCTTTGCCCGGATGGTCCGCGGGCATGCCGCTGCGCCGGCTCTTCGTCGACCGGGCGAGCGTCGCCAGCGGGCCGCTCGGCGCCCGGATCGAGGGCGCGCTCGGCTTCGTGGATCGGCTGAAGGAAGCAGGCGCCGCCTATTTCCGGGCCAATCCCGGGCAGTCCGAGCGGTTCGACCGCATCAAGGGCCAGAACCGCAACTATCTCGCGCACGAATATTTCAACCGCGACTGGACCCCCTTTTACCACGCCGACGTCGCAGCCGATCTCTCCAGCGCCAAGCTCGGCTTCCTCGGCTCGGCCGCGCTGCTCGAAAGCGTCGACGCGGTGAACCTCACGCCGGCGCAGGGCGCGATCCTGTCCGAGATCGGCGATGCCTCGCAGCGCGAGACGGTCAAGGACTACATGATCAACCAGCAGTTCCGGAGGGACGTCTTCGTCAAGGGACCGCTGGCGCTGCCCCAGCGCCAGCTTCGCGAAGCGTGGCTGGACCAGCGCTTCGCCCTGTCCGTGCCGCGCGGCGACGTGCCCCTCACCGTCAAGGGCGCGCTCGGCGAGGCGAGCCTCCAGGCCGACGTCTACGGGCCGATCCTCGACGGTTTCGCGAGCGGGCCGAAGACACTGCGCGCGCTCGTTTCGGACAAGGCCGTGGATGCGCTCGGTTGGGCGAAGCTGACGCAGGCGCTGACCGTTCTCGTCGGCGCTGGCCATCTCCAGCCCTGCCTTCCCCCCAAGGACGAGGCCAAGCGCGCCAAGGCGACGCGCGCCTTCAACGCGGCGGTCTGCGCGCGGGCCGAGGACGGGGCCGATCTCGGTTTCCTCGCCTCGCCCGTCACCGGCGGCGGCATCGCGGTGGACCGCTTTTCCCAACTCTTCCTTCTCGCCCTTTCCGCCGACCGGAAAGGTCCGAAGGACTGGGCCGCCTTCGCCTGGGACGTGCTGCGTGCCCAGAACCAGGCCATCGTCAAGGACGGCAAGCCCCTCGCCACGCCCGAGGAAAACCTCGCGGAGCTGAACCAGCGCGCGGAGAGCTTCGCCGAGAAGATCCTGCCCGTGCTGAAGAGCCTCCAGGTCGCCTGATCGGAGAGCGTCGGGCCGCCGGTTCTTTCCTGGAGATGGCGGGAGTCCGTCCGCGGCGCTCTCGATCCCCGTGACCGCTCGACGGACCCTCGTCCGCCCGCCTGTTTCGCGGTCCGCCTCGATATGGCGGGGGCATCGTCATGCCGCGGGCATCCACTATAAGAATAGAGTTAATCCTCATCTATATTATCGTTTTATTTCTATATTCTCGATAGTCAAGAGATAGGAATCCACGACTGCAGCATGAGCGTCCAGCTCATAAGTACAAACCCGTCGCATACAGAAACTGCTCTATGAAATACAACCTTTGGATGCCTCTACGGCAGGCGATTGGTGACATCATACGGCAGACGACGATATGGAATCGGCTCACTTCAGCTTCGACAGCCTGAAGCTGCACGCGGGCGAAGCGTTCGGATCCTATCGGGACCTCCATTCCGCCGGGTGCGACGTGGAGACGATCGGACCGGCGTTTCGCGCCCGGTTCCAGGGGCACGCGCTTCCGCAGGTCGCGATGCTCGAGCGGCACCTGAACGATGTCGCGCATGAGCGGACGTCCGAGCGCGTGCATCGCGACGGGTTCGAACATTTCACGATCCTCGCCAATCGCGAAGGCGAGTTGGCGTTCCGCACGCCGTTCGGTTCCGGAACCGTGCGCCCGGGCGAGATCGTGCTCTTCGACACGCGCCATCCCCAGCGCATCGAGGCGAGAGGCGCCCATATCCTCACCTTTTCCGTCGCCCGCGAGCTGGTGGAGGCGGCGCGTCCGCTGGGACATGGCCTGCATGGGCTGGTTCTCTCCTCGGGCTCGGCGGCGCTGCTCGGCGATACGATGGGGAGCATGGTCCAGCATGCCGGGGCGATCGGCGCGGCGCAGGGCGAGCGGCAGGTGCGCATCTTCCGCGAGCTGCTGGCGCTCGCCCTCGATGCCGAGCCCTTCGCCGCCCAGGCGTCGAACGACGCGCTCCTGCGCGCGCAGCTGGTGATCGAGGCGGGGCTCGCCCTGCCGGACCTGACGCCGGAGCTGATCGCCCAGCAGGCGGGAGTCTCGCGCAGCCGGCTCTACGAGCTGTTCAAGCCGCAGGGCGGAGTCGCCCGCTATCTCCAGCAGCGGCGTCTCCTCCTGTTCCGCCGGTTGCTGCGGCACGAGGACCAGGCCCACCGGACGATCGCGGAGATCTCGCACATGGCGGGCCTGCGCGACGAGAGCCACGCCATCCGCGCCTTCCGCGAGACGTTCGGCCTGCCGCCGGGCCAGTTCCGGCGCCGGCTCATGGCGGCGCCGGCTTCGACGCCCGCGCCCGGCTCTCCCTTCGCCGATTGGGTCCAGGCACTGAGCTGAGGCCACCGGCCCATTCCACCCTGGAGAGAAGGCCCCCACCTTGGAGAGAAGGCCCCGGGGCCCGCTTCGGCCTTCCAATGTCGCACTTCGACAACAGCCCTCCGGCGAAGATGGCGCGAACCCTGCGTCGGACGCTCCGCATATAAAGCCGGACGCAGCGCCATAGGACACCCCTGCACAATGGTATAGCGATTGCTTTACGGCTGCGGACTGCCGATCGGCAGTCTGATCGGGGAATCATCGAGCAAATATCAAGAGATCATTGAAGGTTTGCAGCTTCATCGAGAAGCATGTCTGACGATCGAAGTCTGGTTCCGTCGGAGACATTTCTTCGGTCCCTGGGAATCGTCTGTTCATGATGGACGATACCGGGCCAAAGACCTTTCGCCGGGCATGACCCGCGCGGGACAGGCGACCCCCTTGTGACGGTTTGGCGGCGCGGCTGCGCGAAACCGTGACATGGCGGCCGAGAATTCGCGAAGCCAACGAGGACGGCGGGTGCCGTCCTTGGTTGAAGCCCATGGAGATTTCCCGATGTCGAACCTCGCGTTCAACGAAACCTTCTACCTCACGACCTATCCGGACGTCCTCAGCGCCGTTCTACGCGGCCAGATCACGGCCCTGGAGCACTTCAACCGCTTCGGCTGGCAGGAGCAGCGCAACCCCAACCAGTATTTCAACACGACGGAATATCTCCTGCGCTATGCGGATGTTCGCAATGCCCGCATCAACCCGCTCGACCACTTCCTGGCCAACGGCGCCAAAGAAGGCCGCCTGCCCAATTCCAACATCGACGGCACGGTCGACGTCAACAACGACAACATCGCCAACGATTTCAACGCCAAGGCCTATACCGATCTCTACACGGACGTCGGAGCCGCGGTCACGGCAGGCCAGATGACGGCCTACCAGCACTATGTCCTCTTCGGCCAGTTCGAGGGCCGCACCGGCTTCGTCACGGGCGCCGGCGGCGTCGTGACGCCGATCACCGGCCCGTTCATCAATGGCGGCACGAGCGGCGGCACACCGTCGACGGGTTCGACCTTCGCGCTCACGATCGGTGCGGACGCGATAAAGGGCACTTCGGGCAACGACACCATCAACGGTGGAATTCTCAATTCCTTCAGTGCCTTCGATGTCATCGGTGCGGGTGCAGGCGTCGACACCATGACGGTGCTGACGGATAAAACCACCGCTCCCAATGGCCTAAGCGTGACAGGGCTGGAAACTCTGAACGTCAACACGAGTGGTGCGGGCTACGCCATCAACACCACCGGCTACACCGGTCTCACCGCGCTGAATGTGACGGGTGCTACGGCAGGTCAAGTTACTCTGACAACCGCCGCGACAACGGATATTACGCTGTCCGCGACGGGCGCCAGCGATGTCGACATCGTCGGCGGCGGCGAATCCCTTTCTGTGACGACGGGGGCCGGCTCTATTCAAGTGGGCGCGACCGCCGTCGCGAACGCTTACACGAGCGCGGTCTTCGTCGGTGGCACGACGATCGAAATTCATGACAATGCCACGACGGCTCAGAACGACGGCACCAAGCTGAAGTCCGTGTCGATCGACGGCAATACGGGTAGCGTCGATATTTCTGGCGGCGGCGTCACGTCGATCACCGCCGCCAATCTGGTCACAGCCGGCGTGTCGATCACAAATGTCGACCTGGACAAAGCTCACACGCTCGATCTGATCCTGAATCGCGTCGACGACTCGGCCGATGGCGCAGCCACGGGCGGCACCATCACCTTCGTGGACGGCGAAGCCACGTCCGTTGCTGTCTCGTCCACCGGCGGCGCGTCTTGGGACGTCACGCTGAATGCCGCGAAGGCGACGACCGTCACCATCGCAGCGGACGAGAACCTACAGCTCGATGCCTTGACCGCAGGCTTGGCGACCAAGGTCGCGATTTCCGGTGATTCCGCTGTCGTTATCGCCGCGCACACCTTGGACGCCGCCGCAGCCATCACCAGCACGAGCACCGGCGCTGTCACCGTCACGGGCGCGCTTCTGGCAGGCCAGTCCTACACGGGCGGTACCGGCGTCGACACCATCACTCTGTCGGCCACAGGCACGAAGGCCGTCGCAACAGGCGCAGGCAACGATGCGATCACCTATGCCGGCGCATTGGGAGCCGGCGGCTCCCTCGACGGCGGCGAGGGCATCGACACCCTGACGATGACGGCGGCCCAGGCCGTGACGGCCACGGGCTCCGCGACCTTCGCGGGCACGGTGTCCAACCTCGAGGTTCTGCGTTTCTCGGCAGCCACCGGTGCTGCGGCTGCCATCAACATGGCCAATGCCGATGGCATCAACAGCCTGTCCATCGCCGGTGCCACCGTCGGCGCCTTGGCGGTGACCAATGCGGCAGCCAACTTCACGCTGACCCAGCGCGCCTTGACGTCATCTGCCTCGAGCGTTTCCTTGGCATCCGATGTCGGCACGTCCGACAACGTCAATCTCGTTTATTCGGCAGCTGACGGCTTCACCAGCAGCGCCGCATTCACCATTGCCAATGTCGAGCGTCTGACCATCACCACGACGGACGCCGACACCACGGCGCAGACCGCTGTGATCGTGACTCCCTTGACCGCTACGTCTGCTTCGGCTGTGACGGTTGCCGGCAATATGGGGATCAGCTTCATCGGTGGCCTGACCCACACCACTCTGACGTCGCTGGATGCTTCCGGCCTGACCGCTGCCGGTGCTTTCGGCGGTCTGACCTGGACGGCCGGTGCGCTGGCCGCTTCGTCGGACATCAAGGGCTCGGCCGCGGGCACCAACACCGTGATCTTCTCGGCCGCCAACACAGCCGGTACTTTCGTGACCTACACGGGCGGTACCGGTGCCGACGTCATCACGGGCTCCAACGGGCTGAACAATGTCGTCAGCCTCGGTGACGGAGCCAACAGCTTCACAAGCACCGGCGCCGGCAACAACACCATCACGGGTGGTGCGGGTGTGGACACCATTACCGTCGGCACCGGCAGCAACGCCATCGTTGCAGGCGCTGGAAATGACGTCGTCCGTATCGGCGCAGCGGCTGGACTGAATACAGTCAATGTGGGTACAGGTACGGACACCGTCATTCTCGACGGCATCCAGACGGCTTCGGGTTACTACACCTCCGTGACCGGAATGACGGCGGGCGACGTCGTCAACCTGTCTGCAGTCATTGGCACAGCTGCAGCTGTTTCCGCACAGACCACTATGGGAGCCAAGGTCACCTTGGGAGGTGCATCCAATTTTGCGAACTACCTTGATGCGACAACTGCTGGCGATGGCAACACCGCTAACACAATCATCAAGTGGTTCCAATTTGGCGGCAACACCTACATCGTTGAAGACACATCTGCAGCAGCGACGTTCCAGAATGGTGCGGACACAGTGATCGAACTCGTTGGAACCTTTGATCTGTCGACCTCCACGATCGCCGGTGGTGTCATCACTCTGGTCTGATGCTGATCTAATATCTTAATCAGACTCCTCAAGTCCGCTTAAGTCACAAAGCTTCATGGCTCCCGCAATTTCTATTGCGGGAGCCATGATTGTGAATGTCAACGGCCGAAGACACTGATGTGTCCGACCTTGTAAGGCATTGCGAATGCCTCACATGCACCAGAGTCTTGAGATAGTCGCAAAGGAAATATCAAAAGATATTGCCATTTCTCTAGCATTTCATCGGATTCTAGAGTGCTGTTTGGTTATGCGGGGGCAGGAAGAAATGCTCTGAACTTGCGTCTGCGCTTTCTGACATCGATTTTGTTTTTTAGGGCAATGCTGCAAAGAGTATTCAGCATTTGCGGCAGCGGAGACGGCATCACTCCTTCTGTTTGAATTGGATGAATCGATTCAAACATCCCTTATTCAAATTGCCTCCCGCACGAGCCCTGAACCGGAAGCCCTTGATTCCAAGGCGTCCCTGGCGCATCCGTAACGAATGCGCAGGGAGCGCCGCGTTAGACTTCGCGCCGCCGCCGTTTCGAAAGAGCCCGATGATCCGACGCCTCGCCTTCATTCTCGCCGCGACCGCGCTCCTCTCGGGCTGTTCGACCCTGAGCGGACCGGAGGATCTCTTCGGATATGCCAACCCACAGCCGGGCGTTCTCGCGAGCGCGCCGGGGCTCGTCGCCGTGGAGCCGCTGCCGCCAGCGCCGGAGGCCGCGCGGACCGGAGGCGCCCTGCCGCTGCCGCCCGCCGCTCCCTCGGGCGCAGCATCCCCCGCCCCGCGGGGCGCGACTCTGGTGAGCGCGCCGGCCTCCGCTCCGCTCGTCCGGGGCCCGCGTGCGGCAGGCTCCGCCCTGGCCGCCGAGACCGATGTGGAGGATGGCGAGCGGGACCGGATGATCGCGGCCGCCCTGGCGCCCGCCTCCGGCCATCAGAGCCTCGGCGAACTCGATCGCAATGACGACGGCACCCTGGTCCTGCCCGTTGGGCGCAGCCTCGAAATTATCGACATCGCCCCCATCCGCCAGTCCATGACGTCGGCCGACGATCGTTCCGGCGGGCTCTGACCGGTCTTCCCAGAATCCGGGGTTAAAATCCGGGCCAGAGTCCGGCCCGGAGCTCTGACCCGACGTCTTGGCCCGGAGCCTCGGTCCCGAATGGGAATCCTGATCGGCGGCGGGATCGAAGGTTTCCGTTCCCGCCCGTCCTGAAGAGAGCGAGCACTCCGCGATGAGCACCACCACCGCGATCCATCCCCTGTCGCGCGAGCGCCACAAGGGCATGGGCTGGCAGCGCTTCACCCATTACGGCTTCGCCCGCCCGGTCGCGCTCGCCTCGCTCGCCGCCCCGGAGGTGACCAAGGCCGCGCTCCACCTGCCGCTTGCCTTCTATCCCGAGAACGGCGCCTGGAAGCTCGGGGCAGTGCTCGGCCTCGAACCCGGGCAGAATCTCTTCGTCGCCCCCGACGGGCGCTGGCTCGGCGGCTATACGCCGGCGACGCTGCGCTCCTACCCGTTCCGCATCGGGCGCCCCGCCGGCACGGAGGAGGCCGTTCTCTGCATCGACGAGGCGAGCGGGCTTCTCGTCGAGGGCGGCGGCGAGCCGTTCTTCACGGACGGCGGCGAAATCGGCGCCTCGCTCGCCGGCATCTGGTCCTTCCTGCTCGAAGTCGCCAAGGGCGAGGCGCAGCTCTCCGCGGCCTCGGCGCTCATCGCCGAAGCGGGCCTCATCGAGCCCTGGCCGATCGCATTGAAGGACGGCGAGGCGACGCGCAATGTCGAGGGGCTTCACCGCATCGGCGAGGAGAAGCTCGGCGCGCTGGACGACGCGGCCTTTTCGCGCCTGCGCCGCAGCGGCGTCCTCGCCCTCGTCTATGCGCAGATGCTCTCCACCGGCCATTTCACGAAGCTCGGCGAGCTCGCCGAAGCCCATGCCCGCGCCGCCCGCGACGAGGCCGAGCGCCGCCGCAGCGCCGAGGTCGCCGCCGCGACCGCGCCCGCCGAGCCGGCCTTCGGCGGCGGCTTCGCCTTCGGCCAGAGCCTCGACGTCGACTGGTCGAAGATCGGCTGACGCCTCGCCTTCGCCATCAAGTCGAGGCATTGGCGTCGCCGGCCCTTAACCTTTGATCCCGTAGGGTCTTTCGGAAAGGTCCGGGCCGTCCGGCAGAACGGCTTCGACGGCGACGAGGTGGAAGCGATGGCCACATCCCCCTATACGGGCTCCCACTGGGGCACCGGCGGCACGCCGCGCGTGACTTGGAGCTTTGCGACCCTGCCGGGCGAGCTCATCGCCTTCGCATCCTCGATCGCCGACCCAGCCTATCAGAGCGCGGTCCGCAAGGCCTTCGCCACCTGGGAGAGCGTCGCCGACATCGATTTCGTCGAAGCCGCCGACAGTCTCGCCAACGGCATCCGGCTCGGCTGGTCCTATATCGATCAGGCCGGCGCGACGCTCGCCACCGCCAACTGGCGCTATGTGGGCACGGAGATCACCGAGGCCGAGATCCGCTTCGATCTCCACGACCGCTGGCAACCCCAATCGGGTGGTGGCGGCACCGCCAATTTCTTCGCCACCGCCGTCCATGAGATCGGCCACGCGATCGGCCTCGCCCATGTCGAGGAACGCTCCTCGATCATGTACGCCTACCAGACCAATGTCGCGGCCCTTTCGGCCGACGACATCGCCCATGTCCGGGAGATCTACGGCGCCGCCCATCCGGCGGTCACGTCAAGCGTCGCGGCAAGCGCGCCAAGCGACGTCTTCCGCTTCTACAACACCGAGACCAAGCTTCATTTCTATACGAACTCGGCGATCGAGCGGGATCAGATCCTCGCCTCGCCGTCGAAGCTGCTCTTCGAAGGAACCGCCTTCAAGGTGCCGGGCGAAGGCGCCAAGGACGCTGCCTTGAGCGTCTTCCGCTTCTTCGACAGCTCGACCAACACCCATTTCTACACCGCCAGCACCGCAGAGCGCGACAAGGTGCAGGCCGAGGCATCTCCTTGGAAATACGAGGGTGCGGCCTTCAAGGCCTATGCCGATGCCGGCGCCGGCGCCGGCGGCGAGCATCTTGCCGTTCATCGCTTCCTGCAGACGACGACGGGAACCCACTTCTACACGACCAGCACCACCGAGAAGGCGACGATCGAAAGCACCCTGTCGCTCTTCCGCTACGAGGGAGTCGCCTATTTCGTCGATGCTTGAGCGGATCGCACTCATTACAATCCCGGATCAGCCGTCCTGGCGGTATCTTCCACGACCACGCCCGCTTCATCACCACTTCGAAGCACCCACGCTCAACGCAGGAAGGGCGCGATGAATTTCGTCGTCTGACTGCTTAAGGGACCATAGGCACACCGCAAGGCCGCACCGGTCTGACGGCAGAGGGATGCGAGGGCGCGGCTCGTGCCCGCGCCCAAGAGGCCGTTCGCCGAGCCCTTGTAGAGGCCCTTCTCCGCCAGCTTCGTCTGGAGCACGTAGACATAGGCGTTGGGGTTGGCCGCGCGCATGTCGTTGATCGTCTGCACCCATTGCGCATCGGGTATACCGGCCAGCCCACGGGCCACCTCGGCATAGGCGGTCGTGCTTCCCGCGGTGCTGACATCCAGCAGGAGTTCCTGTCGTTTGCGCTCCGCCGGGGCGATGACATGTCCATAGTTCGAGAACGCCCTGCGGGCGAGCTTTGCGCTGCGGGGAACGGCAGAGCCCCGCCCGTCGCGGTAATAGGAGATGAGCGTCGTGGCAGCCTGGGCATTGCCATCCCTAGCCGCCTGACGGAGGAGATCGACAGCGCGAGCGGGATCGCGCTTGGTGCCGGCGCCCGACAGATAGAGATTGGCCAGCGACGGGATCGCGGTGGTCTCGCCCCCCTTGGCGGCCTCGTCGACCAAATGAAAGCCACGGCTCCGGTTGGAACGACCGCCGTAGCGACCATAAGCGAAATTCTCTCCGAGCAGCACGCGCGCCCGCACCATGCCTGCAGCTGCGGCCTTTTCGTAATTCTCGATCGAGCGGGCAGTGTTGCGCTTTACCCGAGTGCCATCGCGGTACATCTCGGCGATGCGCAAGAAGGCCATGGCCTCACCCCGTTCGCCGGCCTGATCATAATAGCCGAGAGCCTTTGCGCCGTCCGCAGCAAGAGCGGTACCGTCGCGATAGAGATCGCCGAGCCGGATCAACGCGAAGGTGTTGATTTCCACTGAGAGCTGACCCAGGATTTCCATCAAGAACTGACCCGGCTTTGACGATGTTGGGCTGGTCAGGCCTTGGTCAAGTTCCGAGTTTTCTCC
>NZ_LMQT01000008.1 GCF_001424685.1 Aureimonas sp. Leaf454 | reverse complement strand
AACGGGTCGTAGCCCGACGAGGCATCCACAAAGGACGACTTGCCGAAGCCGATGTCCGAATGCGCGTCGTACTTCCATTCCGAGCGGATGTCGGCCCAGCGCGTGCCGGCGCCCGTCTTCGAGATGCTCCGCGTGTTGAATTCTTCGTCGAAGGTCAGCTTGTAGCCGGTGAGGTCAATCATGTCGCCAGTTCTCGATGGCCGCGTGCCGGCCTGGAGCATCGTGCGGAACCGGGACGCAGGGGATGCCATCGAACGTTCGGACCAAGGCCCCGGGAGCCGTTACGGTCGTAGCGGAGCTACGGCCGCAGGCGAGCGCCGAGGGAACTGTGCCGAAAGCGCGAGGTGGACTGGGCCTCCGGTTTCCATGAGAAGGTCTAGCATCGATCGTGTTTCCAACGACTTACCGGTCGTCTTACAATTTTCGCGCATCGCATTGTTTCGGAACGGCGCTGCCGGCCGCCGGCCGGACCCCGGCAGGGGCGACCTCGAACGGCCAGCGCGGCAACGGTGCCGGGACGCGCCGATCGGACACGGCAAGGGCCGTCGGCCAAGCGGAGAGACTCTCGGCCTTCAGAACCGCGCGGGGATGTTCGGGAATGTCCCGGTGACGTCGAAGGTCCACTCCGCCCCGGCTTCGCCCGGCGGCGGAACGGCCTCCAGGACCTCGATCAGTCGGCCGAATAGATGCGGATGTAGTCGATCCACATATCGGTGTAGCGGGCCGGCGGCACCGTCACCGGCCAGCCTCCGCCCAGCGTGTTGTCGAACATCCAGAAGAACTTGTCAGCGGACGTCGATTTCGGGAGCCGGATCGTCTGCGTGACGACGCCATCGACATAGACGACCATGCTGGTCTCGTCGACGGCCGCTCCGTAGACGTGCCAGTCTGACGTCGCGTCGAAGTTCTTCTTGAAGCGCGGGCCGTCGACCTCGCCCGTCTTGCCGGCCGAGGTCCACTCGATCGCGCCGCTGCTGAGCGCGTATTTCCCGGGATCGGGCGTCTGGCAATAACCTTCCAGCGGGTCGATCTCGGTGCCCGGGTTCGACTTCATGCCTCTCTCGTTCGGACCCAGCTGAAAGGCCCACATCGAGGGCCACATGCCCTTGCCGAGCGGCAGGATGGCCCGCATCTCGACATAGCCCCGGCGAAACGCCGCCACGGGCGGGCGCCCATCGGCATGAGCGGTGCAGAGCATTCCGGAGCGCCACTTCCGTCCCCATCCCTGCGGGTCCTTGAAGTTCGGATCGTAGACGGCCCGGATGCGCAGGACGGACGGCATCGGTGTCTGGAACACCTCCGCGAGGTCGCCGTCCTTTGTCGTGAAATGCGCGTCCGATCCCCATTGCGATCCGTCCGGCCGCTCGCCGAAGGCCCACCGGCTGTCGTCCGGCATCGCATCGAAATCGTCGATGAGGATCGGCGTCATTCCCGCAGCCGGTGCGGGTACCGGCGGGTCGGCCCGGGTGACGCCGGGATTGTCAATCAGCAGCGTGAAATCGAGGTCGACCGACTTCTCAATCCAGTCGTCGTACCAGGCCATCACCCGGCAGTTCAGCGGACCCGAGCGCACGCTGCTGAGATCCATGGTGCAGGTCCAGCCGCCCTTGCCGTCCTGGACGCACGTTCCCCAAGGCGACACGCCGGGCACGGAGATCATGATGTTCTTGAACTCGCCGCTGGACGTGCCGGCGAAGACGAAGGCTGGTCCGGCCCGGACGATGGTGTCCGGATAGGCGACGCAGCCTTGCGCATCCACCGTCGCCGCGCCCGTCACGACCGGAGATGCGAGCGCGATGCTCCGATCGGATCCGGCACCGGCGGTCCTTGTGGAAAGGATGTTCGTTGCAGCCGCGGCAACGCCGGCACCCAGCAGCGATCGTCTGTCAATCTGCACGCAGTTCTCCATGTGGTTCGACGGCGACGGGACGGCATCGGCCATCCGGCGGGCCTCGCGGCGATGCCGACGCGTCGGTTTCAGCGCGTGTGATGGCAGGAGCGGCAGACGAAAATGTGACCTCCGCGGTGCAGCGCGGGACCGTCGCCCTGCCGGGGCAAACGGTGCGGATCTGCCGAAGTTGCGCGGCGCGCTTCTCGAAGCCGCGAAATCGAGGACGTCCGACGCGGCTGGCCTTGGAGCGCGAAGTCGGAGGCCGCTGGTCCGCGAGCCCTCGCGCCGACTGTATTCGCCCCACCCCGGCAGCTTCGGGCAAGCGGCGGGATGTATTGATCCCTGACTATTCTGACATCCCATTTTTCGCGTCGGGCTTTCCTTGCGATCGATGAGGGAACGTCGTGTCCTCAACTGTTGTCTCACGGAGTCCCAAGCGCAAATGCCTCCGCAAAATGCAGTTCGGGCGTCTGACCTGGTCGACACGATGGGGGTGGCGACCCACATCAACTACACCGACAGCCAGTATCGGAACATCGGCGCCGACATCGCCGCCTTGCGCTATCTCGGCATCGACCATGTTCGCGACGCCGCGCCGAACCCGTCCTTCGATCCGTTCGGACAGCGCCATCTCGTCGACGCCGCAAAGGCTGGGATCAAGTTCACGTTCGTCGTCCAGGGCAATGTCGATCCGAACACCGTCGTCGCCCGGCTGCATGATTTCGCCGCCGCGCATCCCGGCTCGATCTTCGCCATCGAGGGACCGAACGAGGTCAACAACTGGCCTGTCTCCTACCACGGACTGTCGGGCACGGCGGGCGCCCAGGCCTATCAGGCCGCCCTCTTCGCTGCCGTCAACGCCGATCCGCTCCTAAAGGCGATACCGGTCCTCGGCTTCACCGACCACCCATTCCATGCGTCGCAGTCGGACTGGAACAATCTCCACCCCTATCCCAAGAACGGCGACCAGCCCCGCGACACGATCGTCGCGGAAGCCCGGACCCAGGCGTCCATCGACCCCGGCAAAGGCTTCGCGATCACCGAGGGCGGCTACCACACCTCGCTGAAGGCCGACCGGAACGGCGGCTGGGAGGGTGTCGACGAGGCGACGCAGGCCAAGCTGACGCTGAACATGTACATGGACGCGGCGGAGCAGGGTTCGGAGATGACCAATCTCTACCAGCTTCTCGACGCCTACCAGGACCGAAAGGGCGGTGGCGATCAGGAAAGCCATTTCGGCATGTTCCGCCTCGACGGTTCCGCAAAGCCCGTCGCGACCGCGATCCACAACTTCACCACAATCCTCGGCGATACCGGCGGGACCGCGAGCGGGTTCGAGACGGGAACGCTGGACTATGTCGTCAGGGGGCTCCCGAGCTCCGGTCACACCTATCTGACCGAGAAGTCGGACTCCTCCTTCCAGATCATCGCCTGGAACGAGCCCGACATCTGGGATCAGGCCGCCAATCGACCCATCGCCGTCGCGGCGAGCCCGGTCACCATCGAGCTCGGCCGCAGCTTCGGAACTGTCCGGATCTTCGACCCGCTGCAGGGCACGGCGGCCATCCGCACGCTGCACGACGTCTCCAGCGTCGCCCTCGGTCTCACGGACCATCCGCTGATCGTCGAGGTCTCGGGCGCCGCGCCCGTCGAGCCGCCACCGACCGTTCCAGTCGTTCCGAAACCCGGCCCGACGGACGGAGAGACGCCGCCGCCATCCGCGACGATCGGCACGGGATCCGACACGCTCGTTCTCAAGATCAGCGGAGATGCCTACAGAGGCGACGCCCAGTTCTACATCGCCGTCGACGGACAGCGGATCGGCGACGTCCAGACCGCCCGCGCCTCCCATGCGGCGGGGAAATCGGACACGATCACGGTGAAGGGCGACTGGTCGCAGGGCGACCACAAGGTCAGCGTCCATTTCTCAACGACGTCTACGGCGGNCATGCGGCGGGGAAATCGGACACGATCACGGTGAAGGGCGACTGGTCGCAGGGCGACCACAAGGTCAGCGTCCATTTCCTCAACGACATCTACGGCGGAACCGCGAGCACCGACCGCAATCTCTATGTCGACGGCGCCACCTACAACGGCGTGGCCATCGCGGGCAGCCAGCTGGCGCTGAAGAGCGCGGGCGCCCAGGGCTTCACGCTCCGCGACCTCGGCCCGGCGGCTGAAGCGAACGCGCCGGCCGCGCCGGCCGGCACGACGATCGGCACGGGATCCGACACGCTCGTCCTCAAGGTCAGCGAGGACGCCTACAAGGGCGACGCCCAGTTCTACATCGCCGTCGACGGACAGCGGATCGGCGACGTCCAGACCGCCCGCGCCTCCCACGCCGCGGGAAAGTCGGACACGATCACGGTGAAGGGCGACTGGTCGCAGGGCGACCACAAGGTCAGCGTCCATTTCCTCAACGACGTCTACGGCGGCACCGCGAGCACCGACCGCAATCTCTATGTCGACGGCGCCACCTACAACGGCGTGGCCGTCGCGGGCAGCCAGCTGGCGCTGAAGAGCGCGGGCGCCCAGGGCTTCACGCTCCGCGACCTCGGCCCGGCGGCTGAAGCGGACGCGCCGGCCGCGCCGGCCGGCACGACGATCGGCACGGGATCCGACACGCTCGTCCTCAAGGTCAGCGAGGACGCCTACAGAGGCGACGCCCAGTTCTACATCGCCGTCGACGGACAGCGGATCGGCGATGTCCAGACCGCCCGCGCCTCCCATGCGGCGGGGAAATCGGACACGATCACGGTGAAGGGCGACTGGTCGCAGGGCGACCACAAGGTCAGCGTCCATTTCNGTCCAGACCGCCCGCGCCTCCCATGCGGCGGGGAAATCGGACACGATCACGGTGAAGGGCGACTGGTCGCAGGGCGACCACAAGGTCAGCGTCCATTTCCTCAACGACATCTACGGCGGCACCGCGAGCACCGACCGCAATCTCTATGTCGATGGCGCCACCTACAACGGCGCGGTCGTCGCGGGCGGCGACCTTTCGATGCACAACACCGGCATCTACACCTTCACGCTCCAAGACGTCGGACTCATCTGACCCGTTGCTTCTGGACCAGCGTCTGGCGGGACGCGACCGGCGGAAGCATTTTGCTCGTGACGGACGGATCGACGATTTGAAGAAGGCGCGTTAGGAGCGCATTCTAAACACCGAGCTCGATCCGCAACTCGTCGGCAAGGACCAGCGCCGGTGACGCCATCCGCGTGAAGATCCGCCACAAGGGTTCGTGCGCAACAAGGCGGCCTACATCGCGCTTGGCATCCTGCCGAACGAGGACAAGGAAATCCGGGGGATCTGGATCGAGCGAAGGGACGGCGCCGCGTTCTGGCTGCGCGCCATGAACGAACTGCAAAGCAGGGGTTGGCCAATATCCCGATCGCCGTCGTCGACGGGCTTCCCCGAAGCGATCGACGCCGTCTTCCCCGAGACGGTCGTGCAGACCCGCATCGTTCACCTGATCCGCCATTCGCTGGAGTTCGCGTCCAGGAAGGACCGCAAGCCCGTCGTCCGGCATTGCGGACCATCGACAGGCCAAAGACGCCGAAGCGGGAATGGCCGCGCTGGAGGCCTTCGATGCCGGATCTCCGGCACAAGAGTTCCTCGCGCCTGCTGCAGCATGTTCATCAGGCCGCCCGAACCGACGGTCGGCCCGAACAGATCAGGGACGGCGCGGCGGAGCCACGCACGAAACGAGGTTTGGAAGATCCTGAGACGGGGCCCCGGCATCAAGGCAGCCCGATAGAATTGCCCTTTGCTGCGTCCGCCAAAAGCACAGCCCTTACTGAGCAGCAGACGTCAGGGTGAGAGCCCCTTCCCGCGCGATGCTCCACCTGACCTGTCCCAACGGGCATGCGGGGGTCGGGCCTTCCGGCTTCGGAGCCGTCGCAGGTCTGGTTCAGCCGATGAGATTCGATGTGGGCAGGATCGTCACCGATTTTTGATCGCTCGCCGCAAGCTCTGCTTTGAAGAAAAACAAGCCTCTAGGCGGAGGCGTTAACCAACGGATCCAATCGCCCTTGCTGCGGCGCAACGAAATGGTTCTCACAGGGTTGAGGTGCACCATAAGGGAGACGTACCCCATGACCCGCATTCCATCGCCCCCCACTTACGTCTGGGGCTTTGTCCTTGGATCAGCGTTAATGATCGGCGTCAGGTATGTTCATTCGCTGATCGGACTCTAACAGCCGGCTCGACGTCAACGAAACCACGGCTGTACGCCGCCACAGGTCCGCCTTAGTTCATGGCCGAACGCGAGCGACCATTCGGGCTCCGCGATCGTCGCGCGTGGATCATCCATCCGCCTTTCAGCCAAAAACGCTCCACATCAGAAGAACGGATGTGGCTCCAACCACAGCTCCCACTGCCAGTTCCTTCAGCGAAGCCTGTCGTTCCGTGTAGCGCTGACGGTCGGCAATCAGCTGCAAAGCTGCCGACGCATGATGTTCTCTCGGCGTCATTCTCAAGCTCCTCCCGACCTCGAATCACGATGACCTACTTACATTGCCGCAATCTTACTTTTCGGTCTCGGGAAACCCATGACGGGCGTAGAGATTGTTAGTCTGGCGAGCGGGCGACCGCTGTCTTGCGCCGATCCAGAATGTGTGAAGATGACGAGGTCGTGGAAAGCCTTAGGCGGGAGCACGAGAATGCCCATCTCCGCACGTGATCTGACGCTGTCAGCCGACTGACAACTCAAGAAGCGACATCGCCAGATGGAAACGGCGCAACATCCTGCCGGTCGGGCGGCGCTTGCATTCGTCTATCCGCGTTGTCGCCGGTTCTGGCATGGTGCCGCTTGGCCGCGATGACGAGGGAGCAGGACGGCTCCGAGATGGCGACGCGACGACTTGAGACGTCAGGACGCGCCTAATTTCGGCGCAGATTGATCAACAGCGCAACGTCCGCCGTCGTTCACGCACCTGATGCTCGATACGGCCCATCACGATCTTCGTTGCGCGACGGCGCGGCTCCCTGGATTTCCCCTGCAAGTCGCGAATCTGTAATGCTTGTGAGCTTGATTGGCATGGCAAGCAATGCCAGCTAACTTTAGCTGCCTTGTAAAGCTTCTTCTTGTTCATCTTTCCTTCGGGACTAGCTCCGAGTGGCGTGATCCATTCACGCGGCCATCGGATGGGGACGGCATGATCGATGCGGAGCGGCACATCGCGGGATGGAATAGCCCTTCGTGGAGAGATCCGCGCAGGACTGTCGCCGGTGAAACCGACTCGAGACGCGACATCCAGACGCCGACGCTTCGCTGCGCCCGCACCGTCCGTTTCGCCTCGCGGTGTTTCGAGGGAGTGAGCCTTGATGCCATCTAAAGCCAGCCTGTCGATCCTCGTCGCCGGCGGTGCCGGATTTCTCGGCTCGCATCTCTGCGACCGCCTGCTCGAGGATGGCCACGACGTCGTCTGCCTCGACAATCTGCAGACCGGCGATCTGACGAACATCGCCGGCGCCCTCGCCTCTCCCCGCTTTCGCTTCGCACGGCACGACATCGTGGAGCCGGTGCCGCCCGAGATCGCCGAGCAGAGGTTCGACCGCATCTACAACCTCGCCTGTGCGGCCTCCCCCCGCAGTACCAGGTCCATCCCGAGCACACGATGATGACGAACGTCCTCGGTGTCTCCCATCTCCTGAAGCTCGCGGAACGCTGGGGTGCCCGGTTCCTCCTCACCTCGACCAGCGAGATCTACGGGGATCCCGAAGTGCACCCACAGCCCGAGACCTATCGGGGCAACGTCAATCCGATCGGACCGCGCGCCTGCTACGACGAGGGAAAACGCGCGGCGGAAACGCTGTCCTTCGACTTCGAGCGCTGCGGGCGCGGCGAGGTCCGCGTCGCGCGCATCTTCAACACCTACGGGCCGCGGCTGTCGGCGGCGGACGGACGCGTCGTGTCCAACCTGATCAGCCAGGCCTTGTCCGGCCGCGACATCACGATCTTCGGCGACGGCACGCAGACGCGGTCCTTCTGCTATGTCGACGACCTCGTCGCCGGTCTCGTCGCGCTGATGGAGCACGAGGGACCTCAGCCCGGCCCGATCAATCTCGGCAACCCGACCGAGCTTTCCGTCTCCCGGCTGGCGGCCGACATCGTGGCGATGACCGGATCACGGTCTGCCATCACGCATCATCCGCTTCCGACCGACGATCCCCGCCGCCGCAGGCCCGACATCACCAAGGCGCGGGAGGTTCTCGGCTGGCGTCCGCTGATCCCGCTCGAAACGGGTCTCGCTCGAACGATCGCATGGTTCGCCGATGCGGACGCGCCCCTGTCGCAGGGCAGCGCCCCCATGCCGGAACTCGCCTTGGCCGACGTCTGACGGCGGAACGACGCGGTGCTTGCGCGCCTCCCGGGTGGCGGCTGCGGAAACCTTGAACGGCCGACGCGAAGCCGCGGGCGGCCATCTCGAGCCGTGAGCGGAACAGAGCGTCGATCGCGACGTCAAAGAGGACCCTCCGGCGCGAGGGTCCGGGCGATCGTCGCGAGGATCAGCGCCGCGGAGGCGGCGCCGGGATCGACATGCCCAATGGCCCGTTCGCCGAGCCGCGAGGCGCGGCCCTTCGTGGCCAGCATCGCCTTCGTCGACTCCGCGCCTGCCGCCGCGGCCGCCGCCGCGGCGGCGAGGCAGGCCTCCAGCGGCTGGCCGGCGTCGCGCGCGGCCTCCGCGGCTTCGGCACCGGGCAGCCAGGCATCGACCATCGTCTTCTCGCCGCGCGTCGCCTTGCCCCGGTCCTGGATGCCCTTCGCCATCGCCCCGATCGTCTCGACCACGGCCTCTCGATCGAGGCTCGCCTTTCCCTTCACCGCCGCGCCGGCGCGCATGAAGGCGGTCGCGTAAAGCGGCCCGGAGGAAGCGCCGACGGCGTTGAGGAAGGATTTGGCCGCGATGTTGAAGACCGCGGTCGGCTCCGTCGCGGACGTGTCGAGCGCGGCCAGCGCCTCCGTCACGGCGGAGAAGCCGATGTTCATCGTCACGCCGTGATCGGCATCGCCGATCACACCGTCGAGTTCGCTGAGATGGCCCTTGTTCGCCTCGATCATCGCCCCGATCGCGTCGAACATCGCGATCAGATCCTTCGTGGTGACGTCGCTCATGCCCGTGCTCATATCGGTCGTCCTCAGCCGGCGCGGAACATGGCGCAGTCGCAGGGGTGGTCGAGAAGCTCGGTCAGCTCCGGATCGAGATGCACGAGCGTCACCGACATGCCCGCCATTTCGAGCGAGGTGCAATAGGCGCCGACCCAGGTCGCATGCACCTCGATGCCGCGCTTTTCCAGCCGCTGCCGGACGCGGCGGTTGACCACGTAAAGCTCCATCAGCGGCGTCGATCCGAGCGAATTGACGAGCACGGCGACCTTGCCGCCCTTCTCCACTGCCAGCTCGTCGAAGATGCGGTCGAGCATGGCGTCCGTCACCTCGTCCGCGGTTCCGAGCGGCTCGCGCGAGATGCCGGGCTCGCCATGGATGCCCATGCCGATCTCCATCTCGTTCTCGCCGATCTCGAAATTGTGCTTGAGGGTCTGCGGCAGCGAGCAGGGCGAGAGGGCGACGCCCACGGTGAAGGTCCGGCCGTTCGCCTTGCGGGCGATGCGCTCGACCTCGTCGATCGACATCATCCGGTCGGCGGCCGCGCCCGCCATCTTGAAGACGAAGAAATTGCCGGCGACGCCCCGTCGCCGATCCTGCTGGTCGCGCGGGGCGGAGGCGACGTCGTCGGTCGTCACGACGGTTCGGACCTCGATGTCCTCCATGCCCGCCATCTCGGCCGCCATGTCGAAGTTCATGACGTCGCCGGCGTAGTTTCCGTAGAGATAGAGGACGCCCGCCCCGCCGTCGACGGCCTTGGTGCATTCCAGGATCGGGTCCGGCGGCGGCGAGGCGAAGACGTTGCCGACCGCGCAGGCATCCGCGATGCCCCTGCCGACGAAGCCGAGGAAGGAGGGCTCGTGCCCCGAGCCGCCGCCGATCACGATGCCGACCTTGCCCGCGCGCGGCCCATTCACCGCGATCAGCGAGCGCGGGCTCGCGTCGAGCTGGCGCACATGGTTCGGATGCGCCTTGACGATGCCCTCCAGCATCTCCTCGATGATCGTCTTCGGATCGTTGATCAGCTTCTTGGTCTTCACGTAAGCCCCTCCCTGGACTTGTAGCTTGCGGTTGCCCCGCAAAGGGACGAGGGCCTCCGCGACGCCCTCCGCTGCGAGGATGCCGTGCCCTGTCGCGGCATCCGTGATGAGAATACTGGCATAGCGCCCCCGCAGCACGGACAGGATGGCCGGCACCTTGTCCGACCCGCCGGCGACCGCGATGCGCATGGGGATCTTGCGAAGTTCGGCAAGGGTCAGGCCGATCGTGCGCTCGTCGAGCGGGCCGTCGATCGGCCGGCCCCGATCGTCGATCAGCCGGCCCGCGACGACCGCCGTCGCGCGGCCCGCGGCCGGCCCCGCGATATCCTCGCGCGTGACGAGGGCACTCTCGTAGATCAGGCTGTCCGGCCGCGTCGAACAGATGCCGAAGAGCACCTTGTCGACACCCCGCGCGAGCGCGAACTGATCGGCGACGATGTCCTCCGCGATCAGGATGTCCCGGACGGCGCGGCTGGACACGACGGCGGGCGCGGTGATGTTGATGGAGCGCGCGCCGAAGGCCTGGGCGAGACGCGAGACGCAGAGTTCGGGCGAGAAGTCGAAGGTCGCGGTCAGCCCGCCCGTCATCTGGACGACCGAAACGTCCCGGATGCGCGCGGGCGCCATCGCGCGGGCGACCGCCATCACCGTGCGCCCCCAGGCGACGCCGATCGAATCGCCCGGCTTGACCAGGCCGCGCAGCACGCGCGCGCCCGCGACACCGAGCCGCTCGACAACCGGGGGGCCGGATTCGGCCGCCGGCACGATGATGCACTCGTCCAACCGGAAGTGCTGCTTCAGCGCCTGCGCGATCGCGAATTCCGCCAGCCGGGCCGGCTCCATCGTCAAGGACACGATGCCTCGGCTGCGCGCTTCCGCGAGATAGTTGTTCACCGTGGCGCGGGACACGCCCATCACCGAGGCGATGTCGTTCTGGGTCATGCCGTCCTCGGCATAGAGCCAGCCGGCCCAGAGAAGCGGATCGTCCCGGAAGTGCAACGGAATCTGCTCGCTCGCGCGCTCGGAGGACGGCTCCGAGGGCGCCGGGGAATCCGGGTCGAGCGCCTTCGCCGCCTTGGTCCTGGCGGTGCGGGTCCGCGTGAAGGCGGAGCCGCCTTCGGCGCCGAATCGGGGGGTTGAACGAACGCTACGAGCCATCTTGACTTTTGTTGTATCCGATTTGAATAATGTCGCCAACCAATATTCGCGGTCCCGATTTCCAGCAAAAATTCGCCTGGTATCGGGGGGAGGCCGTGAAGCCAGAGCTTCGTCAAGAAGTCGGTTGCAACAGGCGGCAGCGCAAAGCTGTATCGGGAGGATCCAATGAAACAGACCCCACGGTCCGGGCAGGGCATCATCATGCCGCGGCGCACACTTTTGAAGGGCGCTGCAGCATTCGGCTTGTCGAGTGCTTTGAGCGCGCCCTTCATCAACCGACTCGCGGCGCAGGAAGCGCATCCGCTCAAGGGCCAGTCGATCGAGATGAACATCCTCGGCATCGCCGGCTGGGTGCCCTCCTCGCTCGGCGTGAAGATGTCGCCGCTCTTCGCCGACTTCGTGAAGGAGAAGTACGGCTACAACGTCTCCTTCGCCTTCCAGGAGGCGCCCTTCTCCGACCTCTTCCAGAAGGCGGCGACCTCGCTCGTCACCAAGAGCCAGGAGTTCAACATCATCATTTCGGACAGCCAGTGGCTCGGCGCGCTCGCCCAGCCCGGCTGGATCCTGAAGCTCAACGACGTGATCGCGGCCAACAAGGGCCTGCAGGTCGACTGGTACTCCAAGACCGTCGTCGACACCTACATGACCTATCCCGACGGCAGCCAGGACATCTGGGGCCTGCCGCAGGAGGGCGACGTCGAGGCGCTCTTCGTGCGCAAGGACTGGCTGGAGGACCCGAAGGAAAACGAGGCCTTCACCGCCAAGTACGGCAAGCCGCTTCCGAAGACCTTCGAGGACTTCGAGGCCCTGACCATGGACGAGTTCGAGAAGGTCGCGGAGTTCTTCACCCGGCCCGACGAGCAGCGCTGGGGCTTCGCCCAGCAGTACAGCCGCGTCTACGACTTCGCCACCTGCGCCTTCAACAACTTCCTCTGGAGCCGCGGCGGCGAGACCTGGGATCCCAAGACCGGCCAAATCGAAGGCATTCTCAACACCGATCAGAACGCCGCCTCGCTCCAGGCCTACAAGGACTGGCTGAAGTACTGCCCGCCCGGCGCGACCAATATCGGCATCGCCGAAGGCATCGACGTCTTCACGCAGGGCAAGGTCTTCGCGACCATCCAGTGGGCCGCCGTCGGCCCCGCGATGATCACCGAGGAGCTGAAGGGCAAGGTGCTGGTCGTGCCGCCGCCCAAGCACGGCACCGGCGCCGAGGCCAAGCGCATCTACTCCATGGGCGGCCAGCCCTGGGTGATCAACGCCTTCAACGACGAGACGAAGATGCGCGTCGCCCTCGACTTCATGAACTGGTGGTACCAGCCGGACACGGCGCTGGAATTCGCCAAGCGGGGCGGCAATCCCGCCGACAAGGCGACGCTTTCGCGGGACGATTTCAACGACATCAATCCCTGGAACCGCACCTACAAGTTCATGCTGGAGGACGGCCGCTCGCGCGACTTCTGGCACGACCCGAAATATTCGGAGATGCTGGCGATCCAGCAGGAGGGCTACTCCTCCTTCGTCACCGGCCAGTCGACGGACCCGAAGGCCGTGCTCGACTACATCGCCTGCGCCCAGCAGCAGATCCTCAGCGACAGCGGCACGGCGAAGACGCCGCCGTCCGACATGTGCGCGATGACCTCGCTCTGAAGGCCGGGACCAAGACCTGACCGAACGAAGATCCGTCTTCTCCCCTCGGGGGAGAAGACGGACGCGAAGCGGCCGGACGAGGGGAAGACCGGCCACGTCTCCTCGTCCCCTGCCGGGACCGTCTCTCCTTCGGGAGAAGACGCCGTCCGGACACCCCGTATCGGAAGACACATCATGACGACGTCATCCCCCAGAAGGCGCGGTTTGTCCCGTCTTCTCGACGACCGCAAGACGCTCGTGGCGGTGCTGCTGGCGCCGGTCATCCTGTTCTTCGTCGTCTTCAACACGATCCCGACGCTGTGGCTGCTCGGCCTGTCCTTCTACAATTTCTCGCTGACGGGCGGCATGCCGCCCGATTTCGTCGGCTTCCGGAACTTCATCCAGATCTTCAACTCCAAGAACGCGATCTGGTACGACCTGTCGCGGACCTTCACCTTCGTCCTCTTCGGCGTCGGCATCCAGACCGTGCTCGGCGCGGCGCTCGGCTTCCTGTTCTGGGGCTCCAAGGACATGCCGGGCCGACGGCTCGCGCTGACGCTCCTCTTCGCCCCGATGGTCCTGACGCCCGTGGCGACCGGCACCTTCTTCCGCTTCATCTACGATCCGACCTTCGGCGTCCTCAACGCCATGGCGAACGGTCTCTTCGATACCGGCCCCATCGACTTCCTCGGCAATCCGTCCATCGCCTTCTGGGCGGTGCTGGCCGTCGACTGCTGGATGTGGACGCCCTTCATGACGCTGATGACGCTGGCCGCGCTCGGGTCCGTCCCGAAGGCCGAGCTCGAGGCCGCCGAGATCGACCGCGTGCCGTTCCACCGCCGCCTGTCGCTCGTCATCTGGCACCACGGCAAGTTCATCCTGATGCTCGGCATCCTCCTCCGGACCATCGACAGCTTCAAGACGCTGGACCTCATCATCCCGATGACCAAGGGAGGGCCCGGGCAGCAGACGCGGCTCGTGGCGATCGAGCTGAACAAACAGGCCTTCGAGAGCTTCAACATGGGCTGGTCCTCGGCCTATTCGGTGCTGCTCCTCCTCATCTCGATCGCGATGACCTCGGTGTTCATCTTCGTTCTCAACCTTCGCCGCCGGCGGGAGGGCTGAAGCCATGAGCCGCCTGCGCAACGGCCTCTACTATGCCGGCCTCTGGGCCATCTCGCTCTTCTTCTTCGCGCCGATCGCCTGGATCGTGCTGGCCTCCTTCAAGACGCGCACCGACATCCTCGCCGTGCCGCCGAAGCTCGTCTTCACGCCGACGCTGGAGAACTACGTCGCCCTGTTCGGCCGCGACTCGCTCTTCCTCCAGATCGGCAATTCGATCCTGCTCTCGCTCGGCGCCGTCGTCATCGCGGTCTTCGTGTCGTTCCTGGCGGCCTTCTGCTTCTCGCGCTTCAAACCGAAGGGCACGGACTTCCTGATGTTCCTGCTCCTGTCGATCCGCATGCTGCCGGGACCGGCCGTCATCCTGCCGGTCTTCCTCATGTATGTCGCCTTCGGCTGGAAGGACTCGCATCTCTGGCTGATGCTCTTCTACGCGATGTTCTCGATCCCGTTCTCGGTCTGGATCCTCAAGGGCTTTCTCGACGGAGTCTCCACGCGTTTCGACGAGACGGGCATCGTCAACGGCGGCTCCTGGTTCCATGTCATCTTCAAGGTCGTGCTGCCGCAGGTCCGGCCCGGCCTCATCGCCGCCTTCATCTTCAACCTGATTTTCGTCTGGAACGAGTTCCTGTTCAACTTCATCATCGGCGGCGTGACCACGCAGAACATTCCCTATGCCCTGGCAGTGGGAACCTACGCGGATGGCGGCGTGAACTGGACGTTCATCGCCTCGATGACGTCGATCTACATCATCCCGCCGATCGCCTTCATTTACATCTTCCAGAAATACCTGCTCGTCGGCATGACCTTCGGCACGGTCCGCGGCGAGGTCTGAGACCATGAAACAGGCTCGTTCGTTCCCGGAGCGGCTGGAGACGACGCTGATCGTCGGCCTCGTCGCCGGCATCCTTCTCATCGCGCAGCGCTACAACCTCACGCTCTACAAGGCCGGCCTCACCATCCTCGTTCTCTCCACGCTCCTGCAGATCGCCGTCGGCAACCTGCGCAAGGACGCATCCGTCGGCCGCAGCATCGCCTTCGTCGCCATGGTGCTCGGCATCATCGCCATCGTCTTCTGCGTCGGCATCCTCCTCGTGCCCTATTTCTCGCAGCTGGGTCGGTGAGCGTCGTGTCCGTCGAGTTCCAGTCGATCGTCCGGACCTACGGTTCGAAGCGGGCCCTCGACGGCCTCGACCTTCAGGTCGAGCCGCAGAGCTTCACGGTGATCTGCGGGCCGCCCGCGTCGGGCAAGTCGGTGCTCTTCCGCCTTTTGGTCGGTCTCGAAAAGCCGGATGCGGGGCGCATCCTCCTGTCGGGTCGCGACATCACGACGACGCCGCCGGCCGATCGCCCGATCGGCTACGTGCCGCAGAGCTTCGCGCTCTATCCGCATCAAACGGTGGCCGAGAACATGGCCTATCCGCTGACGCTCGCCAAAGCGCCGAAGGACGAGATCGCCCGGCGCGTCGACCGCACGGCCGGCATCCTGGCAATCACGCATCTCCTGAAGAAGACGCCCGATCAGCTGTCCGGCGGCGAGAAGCAGCGCGTCGCGGTGGCGCGCGGCCTCCTCAAGAACGCGGAGATCTTCGTTCTCGACGATCCGCTCGTCGGCCTCGACTACAAGCTGCGCGAGCGGCTGATGGACGAGCTGAAGAGCCTGCGCGAGGAGTTGAAGGCGACCTTCCTCTACGCGACCTCGGACTCGCTGGAAGCTTTGACCATGGCGCAGCGCCTCGCCGTGCTCGACAAGGGCCGCGTGGTGCAGCACGACGCGGCGATCGCCGTCTACGACGACCCGCGCCACGTCCGCTCGCTCGACCTCATCGGCTTTCCCCACGCCAATCTCGTTCCCGGAACCGTCAAGGGCGGCCAACTCCAGGCCGGCCCCATCGCGGCGACCGGCTTTTCCGGCATCCGCGACGGCGACATCGTGGCGGGCCTCCGGCCGGAAGCCGTGCGCCTCGGCTTCGCGGACGACGTTCCCGCAGGCGATGTTCCGGCGAACCGCGCCCGTCTCGACATTCCCGCCGAGGTGACGCTCGTTGAAAATCTCGGGGGCGAGGCCGTCGTCTACCTCGTGGCCGGCGGCCACAACCTCACCGCGACGCTGCCGCTCTCGGGCGCGGTGCCGCCCGATCTCGGCGCGATGCTCCGCCTTTCCGTCGATCCCGCCGACATCCTCGTCTTCGACCGGCAGACCGGCGCACGGCTCGACGGCCGCGACACGCAAGGACCCGTCTGATGGCTGAAATCGTCATCGATCACGTCACCAAGCGGTTCGGCAGCTTCACGGCGGTGGACGACATCGACATGCGCTTCGCCGATGGCGAGGTGGCCTGCCTCCTCGGTCCGTCCGGCTGCGGGAAAACGACGCTGATGCGCATTCTGGCCGGGCTCGAGCGACCGACGAGCGGACGCGTCCTCTTCGGCGGCCGGGACGTCACCGCCCTTCCCCCGAGGAAGCGCAATGTCGGCATGGTCTTCCAATATCCCGTCATGTATCCGACGCTGTCGGTCGCCGAGAACATCGCCCTCCCGATGGTCCACGACCGCGCCGTTTCCGCGACCGAGCGCCGGCGCCGGGTCGACGAGGTGCTCGACGTTCTCGACATTCGCCCGCTCGCCGGCGCCTTCATCGAGGACCTCGATTCCGGCACGCGCCAGAAGGTGGCGGTCGGGCGCGCGGTCGCGCGCCAGTCCGAGATCGTGCTCTTCGACGAGCCGACGACCAATGTCGAGGTCAACGCCAAGCTGCAGCTGATCCGCGCCTTCAAGCTGGTGACGCAGCGCCTCCGGCAGACCATCGTCTACGTCACGCACGACCAGACCGAAGCGATGACGCTGGCCGATCGCATCGCGCTTATGAAGAGCGGTCGCATCCTCCAGTACGACAAGCCGCAGGTGCTCTACAATGAACCGACCTCCGAGTTCGGCGGCTGGTTCCTCGGCAATCCCGGCATGAACTTCGTATCGGCGCGCGTCGAGGAGGGGCTCGTGCGATCGGCGATCCTCGCAGATCCCCTGCCGGCCCCCGCGACGCTTCCCAGAGGCGCGGCGATCACGATCGGCATCCGCCCGGAGCGCGTCCGCATGACGGGCGAGCCGGTCGCGGGCAGCGTTCCGGCCATCCTCGTCGACCAGGCGATCGGCATCGCCGGCCGCTACCTGACGCGGGCGCGCATCGGGGAGACCGAGATCAAGGTCAACACCGAGCGTCGCCCCCCCGCTCCGCTCGGCGGCACGGTCCATCTCAGCGTGCCGCGCGAGCGGCTGATGCTCTTTGCCGACGGCACGAGATTCACCGCCTGAAGGTTTTCGCCATGCGCTACGACGTCTCCGTCATCGGACTCTACATCCTCGACATTCTCGGCCGTCCCGTCACGAAGATCCCCGATCGGGGCCAGGTCGAGTTCATCGACGAGATCAAGCTGACGGTCGCGGGCACCGCCGGCGGCGTCGTGGTGAACACGGCCAAGCTCGGCCTGAAGAGCCTCGCCGTCGGAGCGGTCGGACAGGACGAGAAGGCGGACTTCGTCATCGGCGCGATGACCCGGCTCGGCATCGACACCTCCGCCATGCAGAGCCTTCCCGGCGTGCCGACCTCCGCCACGATCCTCAACATCAGGCCGAACGGCGAGCGCCCGGCGCTTCACCAACGCGGCGCGTCCGACCATTTCGACCTTCCCGAACGGTTGTACGACCAGGTCTTCGATGCCCCGATCGTTCATCTCGGCGGGACGGGCCTCCTGCGCCGGCTCGACGGGGAGCGCAGCGTGACGCTCCTGAAGGAGGCCAAGCGGCGGGGACGCACGGTCACCTTCGACCTCATCGCCGCCTCCACCGAGACCGCCGGCCTCGTCCTGCCGCTGCTGCCTTATATCGACTATTTCATGCCCTCGATCGAGGAGGCGCAGGACATGTCGGGAAGGACCGGACCGGAGGAGTGCGCGGCCTTCTACCTCGACAAGGGCGCCAGGACCTGCGTCTTCACGCTCGGCGGCGAAGGCGCCTATTATGCGGATGCGGACGGCACGCGCCTCCAGGTTCCCGCCTATGCGATCGACGTCGTCGACACGACCGGCTGCGGCGACGCCTTCGACGCCGGCTTCATCACCGCGCTCCACCATCGGATGAACCCGGAAGACGCCGTCCGTTTCGCCCAAGGGGTCGCCGCCCTCGTGGCGGGCGGCCTTGGCTCGGATGCCGGGGTGCGGTCCTTCGAGCATACGCAGGAGAGCGTTTCGAGCTGGCTCGGGCGCGTGACCGGCTGAAGCGCGAGCGCGGCGTCGCGGGGGCCGGCTCATACCAGCGGCCCTGACCTTCGACCTGTCGAAAGTCAGGGCGATACGGCGTCATCAGCCGCCGCCGCGCCCTTCGGCGCGAACCCTGGGGTGACGGCCGCCTGTTCGGCCTCGCTCATGTGGAGGCCCTGCTGGGTGCGAAGGCGCAGGACGTCGTTCGGCCGCCGCGCCCACTCCTCGGCGACGAGGTAGCGGACTTCGTTCTCGTAGAGCCGCGCCCCGACATGCCGGCCGAGCCCGTCCATCGAGCCGGCCGCGCCGACGGCCTCGGCCGTCAACGGGGGCGTCTCGTCGGCGCTCCCGTCCCGATTTCGAAAGAGGCTCGCGACGCGCAAGCCGAGGGCCCGCCGACCGGCTTCGAAGCTGTCGTGGCCAGACGCCGTGACCGCCTGGTGCAACGATCGGAGACGCCGGAGCCGACCGCAGCCCCGGCAAGCGCATATCGCCAGACCGTCTCCCGACGCGGCCGTCAGGCGCCGTGATACTTCCGGTCGAGATCGTCGATTGCCTGGACGTTGCCGGCCGACTTGCCGTTCGGGTCGAATTCGGCGGCGAGGAAGGCGTCGGCGATGCTCTTGGCGAGCTCGGTCCCGATGACGCGGGCGCCCATGGTGATGATCTGGGCGTTGTTGGACAAAGCCGCGCGTTCGGCCGAATAGGTGTCGTGCGTCTGCGCGGCACGGATGCCCGGCACCTTGTTGGCCGAGAGCGCGACACCGATGCCCGTGCCGCAGCACAGGATGGCCCGGTCGTAGGTGCCGTCGAGAATGCCGCCCGCCACGCGTTCGGAGAGATTGGCGTAATATTCGTCCGAGCCGGACGGTGCGGTGGAGACCTCGGAGACGGTGAGGCCGTCGCGGGTTTCAAGATAGGCGGCGAGAGCCTTGGCGAGCGGAGCGCCCGCGCTGTCACCGGCAATGGCGATCTTCATGGACCTGTCCTTCGTTCCAGGCGCCGCCGCTTCCCTGCGAAGGTGGCGATCGCCGTCTTGCTTCTTTCAGAGCACCGTTGCGCAGCGCGCGAGGATGTCGAGATAGTTCTCGACGTTCCAGGCGGAGCGCCCGATGAAGAGCCCGTCGATGTTCGGGCGGGCGATCAGTTCGGCGGCATTGCCGGGGTTCACGCTGCCGCCGTAGAGGCAGGGAACGCGACGCCCGAGAACACGCTCGGCGGCATCGAGGATGCGCGCCTGTCGCTCGTCGGCATAGTCCGGGGAGGCCGGCACCCCATGCTCGCCGATCGCCCAGACCGGCTCGTAGGCGAGAAGGATCGGCGCGCGCGTCTGGTCGCCCGACAAGCGCCCGAGCGCGCCTTCGACCTCGCGCGCCAGAACCTCGTCCGCCCGCCCCGTCGCCTTGTCCTCGGCGCTTTCGCCGATGCAGATCAGCGGGATCAGCCCGTGGCGGACCGCCGCCTCGGTCTTCAGCCCCACCGTTTCGTCGGTCTCGCCGAAATGGGCGCGACGCTCGGAATGACCGAGTTCGACGATGTCGGCGGCGCAGTCCTTCAACATCGGCGGCGAAATCTCGCCGGTCCAGGCGCCCTCGTCCACCCAGTGCATGTTCTGAGCGCCGACCAGCACATCGGTACCGGCCAGGATGGCCTTCACCTCGCGCAAAGCGGTGAAGGGCGGAATGATGAACCGCTGGATGCGCGGATCGCCCTCGGCCTCCGCGAGGCGGGCGGCAAAAAGCTGCGCCTCGGCCAGCGTCTTGTTCATCTTCCAGCTCGTGCCGATGAAGACGCTCGGGTTTTCCGTCATGCCGGGAGATCCTCCGCGAAATGCAATGTCAGTCCGTCCTGCCGAAGGCTTGCGGCCGTCTCGGCCGAAAGGGCGCTCGAGGTGACGATGCCGTCGAAGACCTTGAGATCGGTCAGGAGATGGAGGGCGGTTCGGCCGAATTTGCCGTGGTCGACGAGGAGATAGCGCCGCGCGGAGGATGCGATCATGCGGCGCTTCACCTCGAGCGCCTCCTGGTCCTGGTGGAAGGCGGTGCGGCCCTGGATGGCGGAACTGGAGATGAAGGAGATATCGGCGCGCAGCGAGGCGAGCGCGTTTTCCGTCACCGCTCCGAAGAAGCCGTTGAACTTGCGCGAGAAGGTGCCGCCGAGCGCGATCAGGTTGATGCCCGCCTCGCCCGCCAGTTCGGTGATCAGCGCCATGTTGTTGGTGATGACCGTCAACGGACGCTTCTCGACGAGAAACGGGAGGATGGTCTGCGAGGTCGAGCCGTCGTCGACCATGACGCTCATGCCGGGCTCGATGAAGTCGGCGCCGCGCCGCGCGACGGCGCGCTTCTCGTCCACCGCCATCTGGGTTCGATGACGGAAGTCGCTTTCAAACTGCGTGCTCGCCTCGATCGTCGCGCCGCCCCGCGTGCGCCGCAGCAGGCCCTCGGCCTCCAGCTCGTCGAGATCCCGGTGGATCGTCATCTTCGAGACGGCGAAATGATGAGCGAGCATGTCGAGCGAGGCCGAACCACCTTCGGCGAGAAGGTCGATGATGTCTCGCCTGCGATGTTCGCGCTTCACGACGGTGTCTCCACGCAAAGGGGACGGCCAATTTCTGCCTGACTTAACATTTCAATCGATTTTTACAACAGATGAAATGTGATTTTGGGGAATTCGGATTGTCGGCGTCCCGATCGCAAGCTATCCCAACTTCAACGCGACCGGGCGGCGTTCTCGGGGAACCGAGCCCTTCACGCCCATCGAAACGACACTCCGACGATCCCCTGGGAGGACACGACACCATGGCCCGCATCACGCTCCGACAGCTGCTCGACCATGCCGCCGAGAACGGCTACGGCGTTCCCGCCTTCAACATCAACAACATGGAGCAGGGCCTCGCGGTCATGGCCGCGGCGGACAAGACGGGATCGCCGGTGATCATCCAGGCGAGCCGCGGCGCCCGCGCCTATGCCAACGACATCGTGCTCGCCCGCCTGATCGACGGCCTCGTGGAGCTCTATCCGCACATCCCCGTCGTCATGCATCTCGATCACGGCAATGGCCTCGGGACCTGCGTCACGGCCATCCAGAACGGCTTCACCTCCGTGATGATGGACGGCTCGCTGAAGGCGGACGGCACGACGCCGGCCGACTACGCCTACAATGCCGCCATCACGCGCAAGGTGGTGGAGGTCGCGCATGCGGCCGGCGTTTCCGTCGAGGGTGAACTCGGCGTTCTCGGCTCGCTGGAAAGCGGCATGGGCGATCAGGAGGACGGTCACGGCGCGACCGAGAAGCTCGAGGAGCACCAGCTCCTGACCGATCCGGAGGAAGCCGTGCGCTTCGTCGCCGAAACCGGGGTCGACGCGCTCGCGGTCGCCATGGGCACCAGCCACGGCGCCTACAAGTTCACGCGCAAGCCGGACGGCGACGTGCTCGCGATGGGCGTCATCGAGGCGATCCACCAGAAGCTGCCGAACACCCATCTCGTGATGCACGGCTCCTCCTCGGTGCCGCAGGAGCTCTGCCAGATCATCAATGCGCATGGCGGCGACATCAAGCCGACCTGGGGCGTTCCGGTGGAGGAGATCCAGCGCGGCATCCGCCACGGCGTGCGCAAGATCAACATCGACACGGACCTTCGCCTCGCCATCACCGGCGCGATCCGCACGGTCTTCGCCGAGGATCCCGGCGAGTTCGATCCGCGCAAGTACCTCAAGCCCGCGATGGCGGCGGCGTCCGCCGTCTGCGTCGACCGGTTCGAGGCCTTCGGAACGGCGGGACAGGCCGACAAGATCCGCGTGAAGCCGCTCCCGGTCATGGCCAAGTCCTACGCGAAGTAGGTCCGGCACGGAGCGATCGAGCGGCGTCGCAAGGCCGGAGCGATCCGGCCCGCTTCGTTACGCGAGCGCCAGGGGCGCATTCGGTTTCCGGGATCGGCCGGGCCTCGGCGACGATCGATCACGTCGTCGCACCGTCGCGCAGCTTGACGAAATAGTCGTCGTTCCCGACCTGCCCGCCCTTCAGGGCGATCTCCAGCCCATCGAAGGCGGGGTCCTCGCTATGGGCGGTCGAGACGGGCGAGCCCGGCGTCTGCGCGAGCGGAAACCGGGGCGTCAGCGCATGGATGCCGAGCTGGCGCAGCGCATGGCTCGACGTGTCGCCGCCCGCGATCACCGCCCGGGTCAGTCGAGCCTCCCGCACCAGCCGCGCCTGGAGATGGCCGAGGCCGCGGCCGATGGCATGCCGGGCTCCGTCCTGCGACGCGATCTCCGCGCCGAGATCGCTCTCGGGTCCGAGCGCGGTGTGGACGAGCACGGATCGGCCTTCGTCGAGGCAGGCAAGCGCCGTCGCCGTCAGGGTCTCCACCGCCGCCGCGTCGCCCGCGACGAAGGCGCGGGGATCGAAGGCGATCGTGGCGAAGCCGTTCGCCTCGGCATGGCGAATCTGCTTCTCCGTCGTTGGAGAGCAGCTTCCCGACACGACGGCGAGCCGCGCCACCGGCGGCAAGGCGGCGAAGGCGGCGGAGCCGGCAATGCGCCCCTCCTCCTTCCAGGCTTCGGCCAGCGCATATTCGACGCCGGACGAGCCGGCCACGAAGCGACAGCCGGCGCGGGCGAGGCGCTGGAGCTGGCGACCGGCGGCGGCCTGCGTCGCGGCGTTGAGGACGTCGAGAAGGATCGCGCCGGGCCGTGAGGCCAGCGCGGCGTCCACCGCTGCGTCCGCATCGCCCTCGGCCAGCGCGAGGTGGTCCACGAGCGCGACGGAAAGGTCGGTCTGGGCGGCGAGGTGGCGGCGAAGATCCGCCTCGTGCATCGGCGTCACGGGATGGCGGCTCATCACGGGATGGCGATCGATGCGGAAGACCTCGCCCCGGAAGGCGGCGAAGAGCTCGCCGAAGGCCGTGTAGCGCTTCAGCTGCGGTGCGCCGACGACGAGCGGAACGGGCCGGTCGCCGAAGACGTCGCGGCCGAGCTCCAGGGCCCGGCCGATATTGCCGAGGGCGGGCGAGGAATCGAAGGTCGAGCAGACCTTGTAGTGGCAGATCTCGGCGTCCTCGGCCAACAGCCAGGCGAAGGCGGGAGCGAGGTTCTCGTTCATCCAGTCCGGCGTCTGCGACCGGCTGGTGCCGGCAAGGCCAACGGCCCGCACATGGGCGAAGGCTTGGCGCTGCGCCGCCGTCGGCGTGTCGAGGAAGAGCACGGTCTCGACGCCGCGAAGCGCCAGCGCCTCCATCACGTCGGTGGAGCCGGTGAGGTCGTCGCCGTAGAAGGAGAGGAGAAGCGGCTGGGTCGGCATGGCGGGTGGTTCCTTCAGGCGGCCGAGGACGCCGCGCCGAACATCGCCAGCGAGGCCTCGAGTTCGGGATGTTCGGCGCCATAGGTGCGGAGCGGGATGCCGGCTTTCGCCGCCTCCCAGGCCTGCGTGACCGCGCGCACGCCCGCCGCCGGGCCCATGGGATGGCTGACGACGCCGCCGCCGCAGAGATAGAGGAGATCGGTCGAGCCGCCGGTGACGCGGAACGTCTCGGGCGCCTGGCCGCCCCACTGGCCGGAGCAGACGACCGGGAGCGGCCGGTCCGCGGGCGAGGCGAGTGGTCTCTGCAGCGCCACGTAGGAGCGCACGAAGGAGGCGTCGGGCTCCCAGTATTTCGCGCCGATGCCGTTGATCTGGAACTGGTCGACACCGAGGAGCCGCCAGATCGTCTCGTAGACGGAAAAGTCGAGACCGAGCGAGGGATGCCGCGTGAGAATGTCCCAACCGTTGCGATGGGCGTGGAGCACGAGGCCGCAGCGCTTGCGCAGGAACAGCATGGCGCCCATGCCGATGGAATTGATGTTGACGACGGCCGCGTTGCCGCCGGCGGCGAGAACCACGTCGTGGTTGCGCATCATCTCGTCGGGATCGGCGGCGGTGATGCCGAAGGCCATCATGACCTTCTTGCCGGTCTTCTGTTCATGGTCGAGGATCACCGGCATGACCGCCCTCACCCGCTCCTCGAGGCTCGAATAGGCCGGGCTCATCAGCTTTTCGTCGTCCTTGACGAAATCGACGCCGGCCTGCGCCAGTTCGCCGATCATCGCGGCGGACTCCGCGGGCCGCAGGCCGAGGGCCGGTTTCACGATCGTGCCGATGATCGGGCGCGTTCGGGGAACGCCGGTCAGCGCGAAGGATCCCTCGATGCCGAACTGGGGCCCCGGATAGCGCTCGGCGAAGGCGGCGGGGAGCCGGAGCCCGGTGACGCGGATGCCCGTGAAGCCCTTGATCGCGTAGACGCCGGCGATGCAGATCGTCATGAGCGCGGCGAGATCGGTTCCGACCGCTTCCAGCGGATAGGCGATGTCGGCCTCGCCGCGGCGGTAAGGTCCCGGGCCGCCGGCGGCGTCGGCGCCGAAGCCGGGTTCGTCGGTCGTGCCGAGATCGCGGACGGCGAGGACCTGCGCGCCGACGCGGGCCTTCAGCTCCGGCGTTTCGCCGGGCAGGGCGACGAAGGTGCCGGTGGACTGGTCGCTGGCGATCTTCGCGGCGAGGTCCGCGACCTCGCCGGCCGTCTCGATCCGGTAGGTGACGACGATCTCGCCGTCGCGGTCCCGATGCCCATCCCGGTTCTTCCCGCTCATTTCCAATGCTCGCTTCCTTCGGTATGATCAGTATACCAGCAATGGCCTCCGGCATTCGGCGGGCTGAGCGAAGGTATCCCCGCATGGCCGTTCCCTCCGAGCCGATCGTTCGCCGCAAGCTGTCCGCGGAAGTCTTCGCGCGGCTGAAGGCGATGATCACCGGCGGTGAGCTGCAGCCGGGGGACGCCATGCCGTCCGAGCGCGAACTCATGGAGCGCTTCGGCGTCGGCCGCCCCGCGATCCGGGAGGCCATGCAATCGCTCAGCCAGATCGGACTGCTCGCGATCTCTCACGGCGAGCGCGCGCGGGTCCTGCGCATGACGCCGCGATCGCTGTTCGGTACGGTGGACGCGGCGGCCGAGATCATGCTGCAGACCTCGCCGGACGCGCTCGGCCATCTCAAGGAGGCGCGCATCTTCTTCGAGCGCGGGATCGTGGTCCAGGCCGCCGCGAGGGCGAGCGCCGACGACATCGCGGCGCTGGAGGCGCTTTTGCGTGCGCAGCGCGACGCGCTCGGCGATGCCGAGACCTTCATCGCCGCCGACATGCGCTTCCATCGCCGCATCGCGGAAATCCCGGGCAATCCGATCTTCGGCGCCGTGGCGGAAGCCATGCTCGGCTGGCTGAAGCAGTATCACACGGACATGTTGATCTGGACCGGCAAGGAGAACCTGACGCTGGTCGAGCACGAGGAGATCGTCGCGGCCCTCGCCGCCCGAGACCCCGTCGCGGCGGAAGCGGCGATGGTGCGCCATCTCGAACGCTCGCGCGCGCTCTACGTTCACCAGACGGGCTGAGCGCAGACCGACGAACGAATCCCCCGCAAGGTCCGCGACCGTCCCGGCCGCGCCGTCCGCGAGGACGGTGAAACCCCTGTCGGGGACCGGGATCGGCGGCGCCGAGGCCGAGGGCGGTCCGGGAGCCGTCATGCCGTCGGCGCGACGATGCGCAGGACGGCATAGGCGCCGAGTCTCTCCGGGATCGCGCCGCGCGTCGGCAGCGCTCCCGTGGCGGCGTCATCGAATCCGTCGAGGTCGAGCAGCGAGACCTCAGCCGGCTCCAGGGCCGCGAGATCGACCGCCTGGTCCTCATCCGTCAGGTTGGCGAGCCAGATCTCGGAGGTCCCGTCCCGACGACGGGCGGCGACGCCGTGGAGGCGGCTGCGGTCCGCCGAATGCAGTGGCAGGCGCTCCCGGCCGGACAGGCGCGCGAGAGCCCGCGCCACGTGGAAGGCCGGCACGACCGCGCCGTCGCCGGCGAGGAGCCCGCGCACACCGGCGAAGGACGCGCCGGTCCATTGCACGACGCCGCTGCCGGCGAGCCGGGCGGCATATCCGACGAGCCAGGCTGCGGCGAAGAGGCCGCGCTGGCGGGGATCGTCGTCGGCCATGGCGATGCGCCGCCCGTCCGGGTTCGGCACGGTGCGCGACCCGTAGGGGTTCTGGCGCATGCCGATCGTGGTGGGGCCGAGATGGTAGAGCGTCGGGCCGAGGATCGCGTTCGCCGTCCGCGTGATGAAGGGCAGCGCTTCCAGCGTCTGCATGACGCTGCTGTCGTCGGCCGCGTGAACGATCGGACAGGTCGCGTGCGTGGCGAAGTCGAGACGCTCGATGGGGACCCGCTTGCGGTTTAGCTCGGTGAAGTAGCTGAACATTCCCCCGCCCAGCGAGACGCCGGGAAAGGCGGCGCGAGCGGCGGCATAGACCTCGTCCAGCGGCGGTGCGTCCGGCCAGGCGCTGCCGGGCGGCGTCGACCGGCGGTCGACGGACGGGCCGACGACGACCGCGGCCGGACGCAGGCCCGATGCCGCGACGAGCGCGGCGATCCCGCCGAGTTCGGCCGCCGGCGAGGCTTCGCCCGGCACGACGCATTCCAGCGTCACCGATGCGTCCGGCAGCGCTTCGGCCAGGCGCGCGAGCGCGGAAAGGGCCTTCGCGCCATGTCCGGCCACCGGATCGAAATGGAGAAGGAGATGGCGCGGCTCCAGATCGCGCAAGCGGTCGATCGCCTCCAGAGCCGCCGGCACCTCCTCCGGCGCGACGGCCACGCCGAAGCGCGGCATCGCCTCGGCGACGGACGTGGACACGGACATCGCAGGAGACGGCCCCCGGGCGCTCGCGACCGTCACGCGGATCGCCCCGGCCGGCGCGTCGCCCGCCGGGGCGCGAGGCGTGCCCCTCCCGCCCTCCCGCGGGGCGCGGTCGACATCCCCGCGCGCGTCCGCGACGGTGAGCGTCACGCTCTGGCGCAGCGTCCGGCCGGCGGGCAGCTCATAGGGCCATGGCAGCGCCAGCGGGCGGACATAGGTCTTGTAGGACGCGTCGGACCAGTTGCGCTGGTCCTCCATCTCGAAGGCGTCGCCCTCCATCCGGCAGGTCGCGAGCGCGCCCGGCGCGATCTCGTGGGCGATGGCGCGGATGTCCTTGAACGGCTGCCAGGGCTCGACGAGATCGGGAAAGCGCGAGAATTCGACCGAGCCGTCCGTGTGCGTCACCGTGGCGGCGCGACCGGCCAGGCTCTCGATCGGATGCAGCACGCAGAAGCCGCAGCGATTGGTCTCGAAATCGCCGTCCGGCACGGCCTCCACCGCGAAGACGAGCCGGCCCGTCGCGTGGCCCGAGATCTGAGCGGAAAAGCGCAAGGCGGCGCCCGACGCCGCGCGGCACGTCGCGCGATAGGAAAGGGCGAAGCTCGCTTCCCCGGCACCGGCACCGGCACCGGCACCGGGCCCGCCAGCGGTGTCCGGTCCCCGCACCTCCACGACGAGATCCTCGATCTCGGGCGCGTATGTTCCCCAGTCGCGGCCGCGCACCACGTAGGCGACGGCGCGCAGAACCTCGACGCCGCGCCAGCGGACGGCGCGAAGCGCGCCCTCCACGACATCCGCTTCCAGCGCGCCCGCCGCGAGGCGGCAGGAAACCGGCGGCGGCTCGGCCGTGCCGTAGAGCTTTCGAAGATCGGACGCGGATCGCGGCATCGCGTCAGACGCTCGCCGCGGGATCGACGGTCTCTCCCTTGGCGGCGCTGAGATAGGCCGCCTCGACGAGCGCGAAGGTCTTGAGATTGTCCGCGCCCGAGGTCGCCGGCGGCGTGCCGGCCCGCAAGGTCTCCACGAAGTGCCGCTCGATGTTGAGGACGCTTTCCTGCACCCCGTGCCAGGGGCGCGAAGCCCAGGCGAGAAGGGTCGGCGAAACGTCGCGCGTCTCGACGCGGCCCCGCGACTGGATCGTCATCGCATAGCCCGCCTCCAGCTGCACCGAACCCTCGCTGCCTTCGACGTCGATCAGGACTTCGGGGAAGAGCTCGCGCGCCCGCCGGCTCGAATAGGAGCAGTCGGCGACGGAGGTGACGCCGTTCGCGTGGACGAGGAGCATGGTCGCGACGTCCTCGCCCTTGATGGCGGGGTTCACCTGCGCGGTGGAGGCGGTGAGCCGGGACACCTCGCCGAAGAGGTAGCGCGCGGTGTCGAGAACGTGGACGCCGAGGTCCTCGATGATGAAGCGCTCGCCTTCCGCCAGATAGGGCTGGCCGGAAATGACGTCGTAACCCGAGCGGAACGAGACGCGTCCCCAGAACGGCTTGCCGATCGCCCCGGAGGCGATCACGTCCTTCACGGCCATGATCGGCTTCTGCCAGCGGAAGTTCTCGTGCACCATCATCGGCACGCCCGCGGCTTCGCAGGCCGCGACCATGGCGCGCCCGTCGGCGATGGTCGGCGCCATCGGCTTCTGGCAGATCACCGGCACCTTGTGGGCGGCGGCCAGTTCCACCAGCGCCCGATGGGTCGGCGCGGTCGTCGCGATGTCGACGAAGTCCAGCGATTCCGCCTCGAACATGGCCTTCGCGTCCGTGTAGGTGCGCTCGATCCCGAAGCGCGCGGCGACCTTGGCCAACCGCTCCTCGTCCCGGTCGCAGAGCGCGACGATGCCAGCGCCCCCGGGCTCTTGCGCGAGATCGCGCCAGGCGTTCAGGTGATTGTCGGCGAAGAAGCCGCAGCCGATGAGGCCGCCGTTCAGGGATGACATGGGATGAAGCCTTTCATGGTGTTCCCCGTGATTCCCGCCGGAACATAGAGAACGCGCCGTTCATAACGACCGTCGTGTCCTCTCGCGAACGCCGCGCCGGCAGGTCTGAGCGGTTTGCGGGCGGTCGAACGATCCGCCTTCGACCGGTGGCGGAGCCCTCATCGTGCCGCCGCGACCGCTGGCCCGGTGACGTGACGGCCCCCGCCCGACCGCAGCGCGGCGACCGGTGTTCAGGTGATGCGGCGGATCGAGTCGGCGAGTTCCTGCGGCTCGAACACGCGCTTCCAGTCGTCGCGCATCAGCATCGGCTTGCCGAACTCGATCGCCTTGTTGCAGGCGTCGGAGAAGACGCCCGGCGTTTCCTCGAAGATCACCGAGCCGAGCACGTTCATGTGGCCGAGCAGGAAGTCGCGGGCGGCTTCCCGCGGCACGCCGCGGCGCACCACCTCGTCCATCGCCTCCCGCATGACGTCGAGCAGCGAGGCGCAGACGGTCTCGGAAAGGCCGGGCTCCAGAAGCGCCATCTGCTCGACGGTGACGCGGTGCGAGCGCATGACCGGCGCCCAGATGACCTTGGCCACCTCCTCTCCCAGCGCGTAATGCGCTTCAGGACCCTGCATCAGCGAGGAGACGATGTGCTGCTTGGCCGCGATGCCGCCGAAGAAGTCGCGCTTGGCGGCGGGATCGGTCTCGTCGTTGAAGATCGGGGGATGGCAGGGATGGGTGACGAAATAGGTGAGATCCGCCCGCTCCGGCAGGTGGCCGGCGAAGGGCGCGGCGGCGTCGAGCACGACGAGGATCGTGCCGGGCTTCAGCGCCGCCTCGATGCTCGCCGCGACCTTGCCGATATGGGTGTCCGGGACGGCGAGCACAACGACCTCGGCGCCGTCCAGCGCCTCCGCCTGCGGCACGCAGTCGAAGTCCAGTCCCGTCTTGAGGCGCTCCCGGCCGGCCGGATTGAGCTCGACATGGCGGACCTCGAAGCGGGAGCCCTTGAGGTTGGAGGAAAGCCGGTAGCCCATCTTGCCGCCGGCCCCGAAGAGGGCGATCGCTGTCATCTGTCTGGTCTTTCTCTGTTGGAAGGCGCTCGCGCCGTTCGAAGGCGCTAGCGGCCGAGAGCGGCCTGGCGCTGCAGGGCGATGCGCTGCTGCAGCCGTTGCTGGAACTGATCGACCACCACGGCGGCGATGATGACGAGACCCTTGATCACCGTCTGCCAGAAGGACGACACGCCCATCATCACGAGGCCGTCCGAGAGGATGCCGATGACGAAGGCGCCGATGATCGTGCCGCCGATCCTGCCGCGCCCGCCCGACATCGAGGTGCCGCCGAGAACGGCGGCCGCGATGGCGTTGAGTTCGAAGGTCTCGCCGGTCGCCGGATGCGAGGCGACGAGCTGGGAGGCGACGATCAGCCCGACGATCGCCGCGCAGAAGCCGGAGAACATGTAGACGAACATCTTCGTCCGGTTGACCCGGATGCCCGACAAGGCCGCCGCCTTCTCGTTGCCGCCCACCGCGTAGATGTAGCGCCCGAGCGGGGTGCGCGCCGCGAGATAGGCCGCGCCGAGGCCGACGACGATCAGCGTCGCGATCGAAACGGGAATCCCGAGGACGGAGCCGGCCCCGATCAGCGGGAACGTGTCGGTGCCCCACTCGGCCGAGCCGCGAAGATTGGGAAAGGTCGCGCCGTCGGACGACAGCAGCGCCATGCCGCGGGCGACGTAGAGCGTGCCGAGCGTCGCGATGAAGGGCGCGACGTTCAACCGCGTGATGAGGAGACCGTTGACGACGCCGACCCCGATGCCGACGAGGAGCGTCAGGACGACGATCTCGATCGTGTTGAAGAAGACGGTCTGGCCGAGGACGCCGATCTCGATGCCGTTGAGCACGAGGTAGCCCGCCACCATGCCGCAGAGACCGACGATCGAGCCGACCGAGAGGTCGATGCCGCCAGTGATGATGACGAAGGTCATGCCGATGGCGAGGAACGCGTTCAGCGCGACGTGCTCGGCCATGATCACGACATTGGCCGTGGACAGGAAGTTCGGCGCGGCGAAGGAGAAGAAGGCGACCACCGCGATCAGGGCGATGAAGGTGCGCGCCTTCAGGAGAAGCAGCACGGGCGAGACGTCCTGGCGCGCCGACGGGGCCGTTGCGGGGGCGAGCGTCATGGATGGGTCTCCGCGCCGGAAGGGCCGATCTTGTGGGGAGCATGGCCGACGGCCGACAAGGCGACGATCGTCTCCTCGCTCGCCTCGCCACGCGGCAGGTCGCCGGTGACGCGGCCGTTGGACATGACGACAATGCGGTCGGACAGCTCCATCACCTCCTCGAGGTCGGAGGTGACGAAGAGAATGCCGAGCCCTTCGGCCGCGAGCGTCCGCATCACGCGGAAGACTTCGGCCTTGGCGCCGATGTCGATGCCGCGGCTCGGCTCGTCCATGAGGAGCACCTTCGGTCCCGTCATCAGCGCCTTGCCGATGACGATCTTCTGCTGGTTGCCGCCGGACAGCGACGAGACGGGGCTGTCGAGGCCCGCGACCTTCACCGCCAGCCGCTTCACGAAATCCGCGACGCTGCGGCGCTCCGCGGCGATGTCGAGGTGGAAGATCCTGGTGAAGGTCTTCAGCGAGGAGAGGCTCATGTTCTCGGCGACCGAGAGGATCTGAACGAGCCCTTCGGCCTTGCGGTCTTCCGGAATCAGCGCGATGCCGCGCTTGATGCGTCCGTGGACCGTGCGGTCGGTGAGCGGGTGGCCGTCGAGGCTGACGCGGCCGGTTGCGGCCTCCTCGCGGCCCATGATGCAGCTGAGGAGTTCGGTGCGCCCGGCGCCCATCAACCCGTAGATGCCGACGATCTCGCCGCGCCGCAGGGACAGGGATACATGATCGACCGCGAAACCACCCGCCTTCCGGGGAAGCGTCATTTCCTCGACGCGCAGGACTTCGGCCCCGAAATCATGGTGGATCGTCTTGGCGAAGTCCTTGGAGGAGGCGCCGATCATGGCCCGCACGATCCAGGGCACGTCGACATCGGTCATGGCCCTCGAGCCGGTGATCCGGCCGTCGCGCAGAACCGTGATGAAGTCGCCGATCCGCACCAGCTCCTCGAGCCGATGCGAGATGTAGACGATGGCCACGCCCTGCGACGTCAGCTCGCCGATGACGCGGAAGAGGATGTCGACCTCGGCCGCCGACAATGCCGAGGTCGGCTCGTCCATGATGAGGATGCGCGCGTCCTGCGCCAGCGCCTTGGCGATCTCCACGATCTGCTGTTCGCCGATCCGGAGGTCGCCGACGAGCGTATCGGGCGCATTGGCATGCTCGAGACGCTTCAGAAGGGCCGTCGCGACCTCGCGCTGGGCCGGCATGTCGATGTCGATGCCGGCTCGGGTCTTCTCGCGGCCGATGAAGATGTTCTCGGCGATCGTCATGTTCGGGAAGAGGTTCAATTCCTGGAACACGATGCCGATGCCCGCCGCGCGCGCCGCCGCGGTCGTCGGAAGCTGGATAGGCTTTCCCTCGAGGATGATTTCGCCGGTGGTCGGCTGCTCCACGCCGGCGATGATCTTCATCAACGTCGACTTGCCCGCGCCGTTCTCGCCGACGAGCACGTTGACCGCGCCGCGCCGCACGTCGAAATCGACGCCCTTCAGCGCCTGCGTGCCCGGATAGACCTTCGTCGCGCCGCGAACGGAGAGGACGATATCGTCCGTGCGGGATCCGATCGACGTCTCGCTCATGCCCCGGCCCCGAGGCGGATCTCGACGGGCGTGACCAGCACCTTGTCCGACGCCGCCTTCAGCGTGAAGGCGCCGAGCGCCTCGACGCTCCGGCCGGCCAGCGCATCGCGGGGCAGCGCCTTCAACGCCGTCTCGTAGGCCTGGACGTTGAAGGCCTTGGCGACGTCGGCGAACTCGATCTGGTTGGCATAGCGGGTGAAGGTGACGAAGGGCAGAGCGTCGCGCAGCGACGTGCCCTTGATGACGGGGCCCAGTTGCAGCGTCACGTCGCCCTGGCCGTCGCCGTCGGTGTCGACGAGCGCGGTCGCCGCCCGCGACTTGGTGTCGGCCGAGACGATCGTGCCGGACAGGCGGGCGAGGAAATTGAACGGCGCGCCCTCCTGCACCTCGCGATAGCCGAACGTCTTCGCCCCGGCGGCGAAATCAGCCGCCAAAGCCTTGCGGATCTCCGCGTAGGGCGCCGCCTTCTCGGCGATGTAGGGCACGACCTTGGTGCCGTAGATCGCCGTCGCGCTGGCACCGGCCGTCGGTGCGGCGGCCGCCTGCCGCCTGGCGGCGAGTTCGGCCGTGTCGACGAACTTGCAGGCGGGGAGCGCGAGAAGGCCGAGGCCGAGGGCGATGCGATAAATCGGGATCATGATCGGATCGCTCGGGTTGAGGGTGGATGCGAGAGGGCGGCGCCGTGCGGCGCCTTTGTCCTCTGCCCTGTCGGTGGTCTCCCTTTCGGGGAAGGGAGGGATCGGGAGCCGTGCGGCTCGACCCGATCGTTTCCGTCGCCGCTGACGCGCCAGAGCTTCCCCTTTCGAGGGGGAGATGTCCGGCACGGCAGGCAGGGCGTCTCAAGCGAGCCGTCCATGCGGTCCCCGGAGCCGCCCTCCCCGATCAGTCCTTCAGCGCGAAGGTCTCGAGCTTGCCGGCATTCTCGGCATTGATCAGGATGCAGTCCATCAGCTGCTTCTCCTCGGCGCCGGTCTTGCCGGTGTCCAGAAACATCTTGGCCTGCTCAACCGCGAGCTGGGCCTGCCGATAGGCCGGCTGAAGGACGGTGGCCTTGATGCCGCCGGCCTTGATCGAGTCGCGCACGTCGTTGGAGCCGTCGAAGCCGACGACGATCACGTCCTTGCGCCCTGCCGCCTCCAACGCCGCCCAGGCGCCCATGGCCATCGTATCGTTGCCGGAGATCACGCCCTTGATCTCGGGATTGGCCTGCAGGATCGTCTGCATCTTCTCGAAGGCTTCGGTCTGGCTCCAGTTGGCCGACTGCTGCGCCACCATCTTCATGTCGGGATACTGGTCGATCACGTCGTGATAGCCGCCCGACCGGATGCCGGCATTGGTGTCGGCCTCGCGACCGACGAGCTCGGCATAGGGGCCGGCCTCGCCCATCAGCTTGACGAACTCCTCGGCCCCGAGCTGCGCGCCCTGATAGTTGTTCGAGACGATCTGGGAAACGGCGATGCCGGTCTCGTTGATCTCGCGATCGATGAGGAAGCTCGGAATGCCGGCGTCCTTGGCCTTCTGAACGGCGGCGGTCGTCGCGGCGGCGCCGGCATTGTCGAGGATGATCGCCTTGGCGCCGCGCGCGATGGCGGTGTCGAACATCTGGCTCTGCTTGTTGGCGTCGTCGTCGTGGACAAGGACCAGCGTCTCGAAGCCGAGCTCCTTGGCCTTGGCGACGGCGCCTTCGGCTTCCGCCTTGAAGAAGGGGTTGTCGTGGCTCGGCGTCATGATGGCCATCAGGTCGGCGGCCGAGGCGCCGAGCGGCGCGGCGAGCGTCAGGACGGCGGCAGCGGCCGCGGACATCAGCAGAGACTTCAACACAGTCGTAAATCCTCCCAGGCGTTGACATCGAGGCCGACCCGCCGGCCGCCGGACTGGCGCCGCATCCGCGTCTTCTTCGCTCTCGATGCGGCGGTGCGCCTCCCAGCGCCGTGTCCCGCATCCCGGACTATCCACCAGACGTGTCGACCTCGTCAACTGGTATGATGACATTATCATGTGAAGACTGGCATCGGACCGCATGGTGCCTTTCCTGCCCGCATGCGGGGCCTCTCGGCGTCCATTCCCAGGCCGACGGCGAATGATCCGCCCGATTGCCCCCGCGAGGCGGCAGACAAGCGCGGTCCGGCCAACCTTGGCCGGCCTCGTGGCGCTTGCTCTCGGGCAGACGATCGCCGGGCTGGAATGCGACGCGGCCGAAGCGGAGCGTTCGCCGGTCAGCGTGGGGAGAAAACCGCGTCCGCCGCCGATGGCGTGAGATAGGGCTTGAAGAGGCTCGCAACCTGGTTGAGCCCCCAATCCAGATGGGTGTCCTCCAGGTCTTCGATGCCTTCCTGAAGGCTGAGATAGACCGCCCAATAGGTCGACACGATCCAGACATTCGCCAGGACGGCCGACAGGTCCTCCTGCGAGACCTCGATGAAGCCCTCCGCGATCATGCGGTGGATCAGGGCTTCGACGGCGACGCGCATCCGGGCGCTGAGGCTGCGGATCGGCTCGACCAGGCACGGCGTCGCCGCGGCGAGCGCGAGGAGGTCGCGAAACAGAAAGCGATAGCGCCAGACGATCGAGAACCATTCGGCCAGGGCCTCGCCGTAGACGCGCGCCTCGCCTCGCGGGGCTGCGCCCGTTCGATCGACCAGCGCGCCGGCTGCGGCTTCGAACCGCTCGAACAAGGCCAGGACCAGGCTCTCCTTGGTGCGGAAGTGGTAGTAGAGATTGCCTTCGTTGATCTCGACGGTCCGGGCGATCTCGGCCGTCGTGACCCGGTCCGGCCCCCGCCGGTTGAAGAGGTCGAGCGTCGCGTCGAGGATCCGCTCCCGGGTTGCGCCGCGTCCCCGTCGCGGGTCCCGATCTCCTGTCATGCGCGCGATCGGATCTCTCCCTTTTAAGGTCCGCACCTTGATTCCGCCCGAATAAGGTCGGCACCTTATATCTCATGCCGGACCATCGCCTGCCAACAGGGACATCCATGTCAACGACCGCCCGTCCTCGACGCCCCCGCCCCTCCCTCGCCGCGCTGCGGTCCGCGCCGTCCACGCTGCGCGCCCTGACGGCCATCGTGCGAAACCCGCTGACGGCCCTTCCCCCGGCGATCTACCGCGAGCCCTTCGTCGTCTCGCGTCTGGCCGGCACGCCCCGGATCTACCTCGCCGACCCCGTCCTCATCCACGAGGCGCTGGTTCAGAACGCCGATGCGCTCGACAAGGGCGAGGAGGTCCGGCGCGCCCTTGGTCCGGCGCTCGGGCGCGGCCTCCTGACGGCCGACGGCGCGCACTGGAAGTGGCAGCGCCAGTCGGTCGCCGGCGCGTTCCGCCACGACCGGCTGCTGGCGCTTCAGCCGGCCATGATCGACGCGGCGAGGCGGACAGGCGAACGGCTGCGCGCCGAGCGGACCGGGACGGTCGATATCGGGCACGAGATGATGCGCACGACCTTCGACATCATCGTCCAGACCATGATGTCGGGCGGCGCCGGGATCGACGTCGAACGCGTGGAACGCGGCATCAGCGACTATCTCGCGCCGAGCGGCTGGATGTTCGCCTTCGGCATTCTTGGCGCGCCCGACTGGATGCCCTATCCCGGGCGGGGAAAAGCCGCGGCGGCGGTCGCCTTCCTGCGGTCCAGCCTTTCGACCGTGATCGCCGGGCGGCGGCGGAGCGGCGATCCGCGGCAGGATCTCCTCGCCCTTCTGCTGGCAGCCGCCGATCCCGAGACGGGCCGCACGATGGACGACGAGGAGATCGTCGACAATCTCATGACCTTCATCACCGCCGGGCACGAGACGACGGCGCTCGGCCTCGCCTGGACCTTCCACCTCCTGGCGAAGCATCCCGGCGTCGAGGCGAAGGTGCTGGCGGAGATCGCCGCGGTGACGCAAGGCCGGCCGGTCGAGGCGGACCATATCGCCCGTCTGGCCTATACGCGGCAGGTGTTCTCCGAGGCCCTGCGGCTCTACCCGCCGGCGCCCATCATCACCCGGACGGCCCTTCGCGACCTCACCCTCGGCGGTCGCGCGATCGCCGCGGGGACGGTGCTCTACGTTCCGATCCATGCGGTCCACCATCACGCCGCCCTTTGGGCGGATCCCGAACGGTTCGATCCCGACCGGTTCGGCCCGGAGGCGGCGAAGGCCCGGCATCGCTACGCCTATATGCCGTTCGGCGCCGGCCCCCGCGTCTGCATCGGCAACGCCTTCGCCCTTATGGAGGCGGTCGCCGTGCTCGCGGTGCTCCTGCCGGCCTTCCGCCTCGCCGATCGCGGCGGTGCCACCCCGGAGCCCATCATGAAGGTCACCCTTCGACCGAGGCGACGCCTTGCCATGACCGTCGAGCCCCGCGGCGCGGACCGGACCGCCGCCGCAGACGCGAGCCTTCGCCACGGCGCGGAGCGCCGGCCCGCCGGACGCGACCTCGAGCGACCCGACGCACCGCCGCGGTCGAAACAGGGTCCGGCGCCCGGCTGAACGCATCCGCCGCCCCCGTCCCACCACGTCCCGGCCCCACCCGGTTCCCGCCCGACCGTTGCCGGCACGGCGCGGCGACCGTCGCGGCACTCCCGAGGCCAGCTCCGTCACACCGCAGCCCGGCCCGCCGAGTCCGCGACGCCCCAGAGCGCGACGCCCCGGCCCTTTGGCGAGACGCCGCCGAACGCAATCCGGCCGATCCCGGCGCTTGCGCACCCCGTCACGTCACAAGCTCGAAGCTCTCCGTCGATCCGTCACCCCGCAGAGCGACCGCCACGAAGACGAACCCGGCGATCCCGCCGTTTCGTTCCGGCATCCGGCACGTCCCCGACAGTAGATCCCAAGCGGTGACATGGCGTGTCATCCGCCGCGCCGCCCCGCGAATCTCAGAAGGCGACGCCGACGACCCCCGCTTTTCCCACGTGATTCGCACCAAGGCATCCCTCTCTTCTTTGGTTCCCTGCCGCGTCTACGGATCGGCCCCGATCGACGGCCCGGACGCCCGCCCGACATCCGCCGCTCCCCGTCCGGATGGTCCGCGCGACCATGCTCAAAGAAGCGACATCCGACGCGGCTCCGGCCCCCTTCGAGGACCGTTACGAGGGCGTCGCCCGGCCAAAATCACGGCGGTACGGCGCTCCTTCGGCCTGGAGACCGACAGCATAACGGTTCCGGATCGCCTCTGCCGTCAAGATGTCCTGGGTCGATGACCGGCGCGAACGCTGTCCATCTCAAGATTGCCAGCCGATGTCACCGATTCTGAAGTGGAAACCCAATGTCTTCGCGGCGACGATGCTACGGAATTACCTACCACCGCCGCACCGGATGCTTCTCCGCACGCGGGAGGACTGTCCAACCCCGCAATTCCCGCCGTCCCCGCCGACCTTCCCCTCGGTGTGGCCGACATGCCTCACATTAACGCATCGCTAACGATCCCATAGCAAATCGCGCTTGCGAGAGTACAGCGTCTACTATATGCATCCTGTCCAGAGAGAGGCGCCAGCGCTGCGGCACGATGGGATGGATCGAGTTTTACAAGCGTAGACGTGCGTAATCCCCGTTCAGTTCAAGCGACCCCGATGTGACGGCTTTGCAGCGCCTTGCGGCTCTGCGGAAGGCGTTTCATGGCGGCCGAGAATTCGCGAAGCCAGCAGGTGCGGTGCGCACCGCATCTGATTGAAGCCAACGGAGAGCACTAGATGTCGAACATCTCGTTCAACGAACAATTCTACCTGTCGACGTATCCCGACGTCGCCGCTGCTGTTTCGCGTGGCATCTTTGCCAGCGGCCAAGCTCACTACAACGCGAACGGCCGCTTCGAAGGCCGCAACCCGAACCAGTTCTTCAACACCTCCGAGTATCTCGGCCGTTACCCCGACGTTGCCCGTGCTGGCGTCAACCCGCTCGATCACTTCCTCCGTTCGGGCGCCGCTGAAGGCCGCTTCGCGAACTCGAACATCGACGGCGTGATCGACGCCAACAACAATGACGTTGCGAACGAGTTCAACGAGCAGGCTTACCTCAACCTCTACACAGACGTCGCCGCTCAGACCGGCCCTGGCCGTCCGTTCGCGTCTGCCTACCAGCATTTCGTTCAGTTCGGCCAGTTCGAAGGCCGCACCGGCTTCATCGGCCCGAACGGTAGTGCGACACCGATCTCGGGTCCGTTCGTTAACGGTGGGTCTACAGGCGGTCAGCCCAACACCGGTTCGACGTTTACGCTGACGACCGGCACTGATGCGCCGCAGGGCACCACCGGCAACGATACGTTCCTTGGAACGGTTGACTTGCAGACTGCGACAAATTCGACCCTTACGGCTTCCGACCGCGTGGACGGCGCAGGTGGTACTGCTGACGCTCTGAACATTACCACTCAGGGTACCACCGCTATTGCGAGCGCAACCAACGGCGCTCTGGTTTCCGGCATCGAAGTCGTAAACCTACGTGCTGTTGGCACCGGTGGTGTTACGCTTGACGCAAACAATGTGGCTGGTCTGACTGCGTTTAACAGCGCACTCTCAACTGATGCCGTAACGGTCAACAACCTGCAGGATCCTGCTGTTGTAACTGTCACGGGTAATGGATCGGCCACCAACGGCAATTTGACTGCCAACTACGTTGCTACGGCGACGAGCGGTGATCTCGTACTTTCGGGCGGCGTCACAGCAGGCGGCGTTGGAGTGAACGGCGCTGGCTTGACCAGCCTAGCAATCGTGTCGAACGGCGCGGCTGATACGACCGGCGCGATCTCGACTTCTGGCACTCCGGCAAGCGTCACGATTGCCGCCGCGACCGGATTGACGACGACGGGCTTGACGGTTGGTACTTTGGCCGCTGGTGGTCAGACCTTGACCATCTCTGGTGCAGCCGGCAACACGGCAGCGACCGCTACGACTGCCGCGGCCGCTGCGGTGAACCTTGGCACTCTTGACGGAGATTTTGTCACCGTTAACGCATCGGGCCTTACCGCTGGTGGCATCTCTGCGACGCTCGCTTCGGTGACAGCTACGGTCACGGGTGGTGCCGGAGCTGATATCATCACCACGGGCGGCGTTCTCACCACCGGTTCCGTGAACGCCGGAGCCGGCACTGACCGTCTCGTCGTTGCAGCCTCCGCAGATCTTGCTACAGCGGCACTTGGCGCCAAGTACACCGGCTTCGAGCAGCTGCAGGTTCAGAATGCTCAGACCGTCGATCTTGACAACATTGCTGGGATCACCGGCGTCTTCCTGAACGATGGTGCTGGCACAACTGTGCTGAACAACCTTTCGGCTGCACAGGCCGGATCGATTACCGTCCTCGGTGCTGCCGGTGATGCTACGATCAACGTCAAGGGCGCTGCAACTGTCGGTCAGATCGACACGGTTGGCCTCACCTTCAACGACGGTGACACGACGCTGAACGAAGCTGCCACAAACACCACCTTCGCGCTTACGGGTGTCGAAAACCTGACGGTGAACGCCATCGACGCGGCCACCATCACGCAGTCAGCTGCTGCCTCTGCCTCTCTCTCGAGCGTCACCCTCTCCGGTGCAGGTAACATCAGCTTCACCACTGGCAACATTGCTACCTCGAACTTCAACCTGAATGCATCTGCTTCCACGGGCGCAAACACCCTGAGCGCAGCGACATTCGCTACGAACGGCGTGTCCATCACCGGTGGTACTGGTGTCGACACGATCACAGGCTCGGGTCAGAACGACGTCATCAACGGTGGCGCCGGCAACGACGTCATCACCGGTGGCGCGGGTGCTGACGCGATGACAGGCGGTGCTGGAAACGACCAATTCATCATTGGATCGCGTGCTGATACACGCGCTGGATTCGCTGCTGGCGATACAACTGCAGCTAATATCGACCGTGTGACCGACTTCGTCGGCAACGGTGCCGCTGCTGGTGATTCTTTCCAGCTCAGCGGAACTGCAGACGTCTTCGGCACGGTTCTGGATTTCTCGGCCACGACCACAGCTACGGTTACCGCCGTTACGGTGGCCACTGCTGCTGACTTCACTGCCCTCACGGCTGCGGTTCAGACGGCTAGCGCCGGTGTAGCCTCCAGCGGTACTGTCGCTCAGATCTACGACGTGACGGTGACTGCTGGTAATCTGGCTGGTCGTTACATGATCGTTAACGATGACACCGCCGCTGTCGCCGCCACTGACACGATTGTGTCTCTGACGGGCATCACTGGCGCTCTGAACGCTCAGGACTTCACGTTCACGGCTTAACCACTGACATTATTGGGTCTGCCCCACGGGGCAGACCCTTCATCTCATAGCGGCAGGGTGTCTTTACGGACTCCCTGCCGTCTTCATTTGTCGATACTGTCGAACATGATCCTGCAAGGTCCGAGACGCCTGCCCGCATTGATCCAGGCCACCGGCTTCCGCTTCCGCCGATCGATCCCCTCCGGCCGCATGATCTCGGCTCAAGTTAAGCGGTTTAAGATACGGCATCGCGCAGGCCTCTACGCGCATCACGGCGCCGCACATCGCAGGCCTCCCCCAAAACCTCCCTACTCAATCCTCCCCCTTCGTCAGGCCGGCCGATCGATGCACAGGCGGGTCATGCGGGCCTGGCCGGCGCGTCGGTGGTATTGGGCGATCTGACCGGCGGGGCACCGGCCGTCGTCGAAGAGCGCGGTCTCGCCGGGAGCCAGGCTGCTCAGCGTCGGCACGCGGGTCGCGACCGTCATGCCGGTCGAGCCTTCGCTCGTGCTGCAGCCGCCCAATCCGGCCATCAGTATCAGGCCCATCAGCCGTTTCGCTGTCATGACAATCGCCTCCCGGTCGCGTGGATATCGCGCCCCACTGCGCCCGGATGTTCGGTCCGTGGCAAGGGACGCAAACGGATGAGGCGCAAGGGCGTTCGCGCCGCCTCCGATCCTGCGGAGGCCGGCAGCGCCCCCGCCGTCGCGGCCCCGGCCTCTCCCTCCGCGCCGCGCGACCCGCGTCGAGCTTCGCGCCCGCGTCGGACGCGGCCGCCATCCCGCCCCCCTTTCGCCGCCCCATCGGTTCGACCAGCGGCGACCGCCGACGCAGCTTCGGGATGGGCGTGCGATGCGCCCGTCGCGGCCGAGCCCCTCGGCGCAAAGCGCGCCGGGACCTTGTGTTCAACGCTATGAGATGCTTGAGGCGGAACCGCCGCTGGCATTGGGACAGCGCGGCGGGGCGTCACGTCCCCCGGCCAGCCGGTCCCCGCCCGGTCCGCGCTGTTTGCAAGGCTCCGTCGAGCAGAGCCGCCGGCCCTGGTCCGCATCCCCGTCCGGCACGCGCCGCCCCTCGGCCGCTGGCGGGCAGCCCGGGAGGCGTCGATGCGGGCTCATGGACGTTCCCCGCCGCGATCCCAGCCGATCCCGCCGATCTTCGCGGCGGCGACGCTCAGTGGATCCGCGCGGGGCATTCGGGTCGGTCGGGGGCCCTGCGCCTGTCGGGATGCGGCCGGCCGGACGGGCTAACCCGATCGGGCATCGCGTCCGCCCGCCTTCGTCGGTCATGGCAGCTGGTAGGCCCGGAGGGAGAGCCATTTCCCAACGAGATCCGATGGCTACCGAAGCCGGTTAGCCATCGGTTTCACCGCTTCACACGCCCCGATATGGCAAACTGAGAACGCACCCGTCCACCCACCCAGAGGGTCCCTGGCGTTGCGACCATGGCTGTGCTTTTTGGCGACACCGTAACGTAGCGAGCTATATGATCCGCTGTGACGCCAAATCCATTCACGCCGGCCAAACGTCTCATTCGGACGCCGTTCGAACTGCATCTTGTGAACCGCCTACAGGAACTACGGTTGGCTGCCGGCGTGAGCCAAGGGTGGCTTGCAGACAAACTCGGCGTCACTCCGACCCAAATCTCGTCTTTTGAAGCGGGACGAACGGGCATCAAAGCCGAGCGCCTCAAACAGATCGCGGACGCATTCCAGGTTCCGATCTCCTACTTCTACGGCTCCGATCAACTGCCCAGCGATTGGATGACACCGGCTGAGATCGAGTTGATCCGAAAGCTACGGATCCTGCCGGGTCAGCAGGTCGCAGTTCTTCTACAAGCTGTCGAGAAAGATCTCGCCACTACGGTCTCGGAAGCAAGCAAACAGGCGAACGATGTCTAACGTCGAGGTTGCATTAGACGCGGAAGAGAAGCGGGACGCCAAGAAGGTCCTTGGCGTATGGCTGAAGGAGCGCCGAATGGAAGCGGGCCTTTCTCAGAGCCAGCTAGCCGCAGCGCTAAAGCTTCACAATAAGACATTCATTTCACAGATCGAGCTAGGACGAGGTCGCGTTCCATTTGATCGCTGTACAGATTGGGCAGACGCATTACTGATTAACCGAAGCGAATTCTCAAAACACCTTCTTCGTAGTTATGAGCCGACCCTCTATGATGCTCTTTTCTCTACCGTTGATCATTGATGTCAAAGCGCCAGAGCCGACTTGTAGTTCATTGAAGCCGTTGTGGCAAAAATGCTTCTCTACGGAAGCCAGCCAACGGACGGCTCCTGAAAAGGCTCTTGTGGGCGTAGTGTAAGTGCTGTAGTGCTCTCGACATCGGAGGAATCACCGGTTAGACCGGCGACGTGGGATGGGTAGGATTCACAAGCGTAGCATGCGCGTTCCCGAGTAAGCTTAAATCGACCTCTTTGTGACCGCTTCTCAAGCCAGTCGGCTCGGGATGTTGCCTCATGGCGGCCGAGAATTCGCGAAGCCAGCAGGTGCGGTGCGCACCGTGCCTGATTGAAGCCCACGGAGAGATCCCAATGTCGAACCTACAGTTCAACGAGACATTCTACCTGTCGACGTATCCTGACGTCGCCGCCGCTGTTTCGCGTGGCATCTTCGCCAGCGGCCAGGCTCACTACAATGCGAACGGTCGCTTCGAAGGCCGCAACCCGAACCAGTTCTTCAACACCGCTGAGTACCTTGGCCGTTACCCGGACGTTGCTCGCGCTGGCGTCAACCCGCTTGACCACTTCCTCCGTTCGGGCGCCGCTGAAGGCCGCTTCGCGAACTCGAACGAAGACGGCGTCATCGATCTCAACAACAACGACATCGCGGACGACTTTAACGCCGCGGCTTACCTCGCTCAGTACCCCGACGTCGCCGCTCAGACGGGCGCTGGTCGTCCTTTCGCGACGGCTTACCAGCACTTCGTTCAGTTCGGTCAGTTCGAAGGCCGTACCGCTACGCTCAGCAATGGCACCACTGTCACCGGCCCGTTCGTTAACGGCGGCAACGGTGCTAGCACGCCGAACGCTGGCCAGACCCTGACGCTGACGACCAACGTCGACAACGTTTCGGGCACCGCGAACAACGACACGATCGTTGCTGCTCAGTCCGAGACCGCCACTTCGAACACGTTCCAGTCGGGCGATGTCGTCAACGGCGGCGGCGGCACCGACACTCTGCGCATCGTTGCTTCCAACACCACTGCTCAGACCGTGATCCCCACGCTGACCAGCGTTGAGAACATCGAGTACCAGGGCTTTGGTGCAGCTGCTAACACGCTGAACCTTGCTACCTCCACGGGCGTCCAGAACGTCGCGCTGGTAAACGGCACTTCGAACCTCACCGTCACGAACGTTGCGTCCCTGATCGGGGTCGGCGCTTCGAATGCCACCAACGGCAACCTGGTTGTCACGTACAACACCGCGACTGTCGCCGGCACTGCCGACGTTCAGGCTGTTACGCTCAACAACTCCACCGGTACGACCATTCGCACCAACGGCGTTGAAACCATCAACCTCGCCGTCACCGGCACCAACGGCATCTCCAGCGGTGCGCGTACGTTCAACGACAACGCGGTTGCTAGCACCACGGTCACGACGGTCAACGTCAGCGGCACGGGTTCGGTTGTTCTCGGCAACACGTTTGCTAACACGACCACGACCTTCAATGCCTCCGCGAACACCGGTGGTGTTTTCGCTACGTTTGCTGATGGCGGCAACGTTACTGCAACCGGCGGTTCGGGCAACGACACCTTCAACTTCGGCGCGGGCCTCACGGCTACTGCTGGCGCGGTTCTGGGTGATGTCGTCAACGGCGGTACGGGCACCGACACTGTTCGCGTGACCACCGCTGGCGATCTGTCGGCAGCGACAGCTGCTGCACCGTTCAGCACGCTGACATCCATCGAGCGTGTTGCTTTTGACGGTACTGGCGTAACGCTCAGCGGCGCAACCTTCACCAACGCTGGCGTCACCAACATCGAACTGAACACTGTTGGTAACGACACCATTAACGGTGCCGGTTCTGCTCGTACGTACGAATTCGGTGCTGCAAACACTGGCGATGCTGCGTTCAACCTGACCGCTGGTTCGACGACGTTGAACCTTGCTCTGCTTGGTACGGTTCGTGAAGTTGGCGTCAATGGCGTTGCTTCGACGGCTGAGGTCGGCGCGCTGGCAATCACGCCTGCCGGTGTACCGTCTGCAACGAACGTCACGGCGATCAACCTTGCTTCGCTCGGCAACTTCACGGCGGGCACGCTGGCTGACGCCGGCGGTGCAGTTGGCCTTACCGCTGGTACGTTTAACTCGACGGGTGTCATCACTGCCGCCAACGGCTCGACGCTTACGGTCACCGGTAACGCAGCACTCGACATCGCAGGCTCCACCAACAACATCACCGTCAATGCCTCGGCACTGACCGGTAGCTTGGTGGTCGAAGGCTCGGCGTTCACAGGAACTGCCGGTGCAGTCGGTGGTGCGGTCACGACGCTTACTCAAACCGGTGTTGACACCATTTCGCTCGGCTCTGCCCGTGACGTCGTGCAGTTCCTTGCCGACGGCTCTAGCTCTGGTATTATTCAGACTGTTGGTACCGCTGGTGCTGCAACGGCAAACGGCAATGTCTTCGTTGACGTCATCAACGGCTTCACTGCTGGCGCGACGGGTGACCGCCTCGACATCGCTGGTGTGGCAGCGACTTACACTGCGCTGGCAGCCGCTACCCAGACTGCGATCAACGGTCTGTCTGGTGCCAACGCTACGCTGCTCTCTGCTGCCAATGCGGCTGCTGACGGCAATGCGGCAACTGGTTGGACTGCTTTCTCGTTCCAGAACCAGACTTACGCCCTCTATGAAGCTAACGCGGACGCCGCTGGCGGCTTTGTGAATGCCGACACGCTCGTTCAGTTGACGGGTGTCACAGTTTCGACTCTGACTGCCGACAACTTCGCTTAATCTAATACCGGTTCTGCCCTACGGGGCGGTTCCACCATCTACGAGCGGCAGGGGATCTTCACGGATCCTCTGCCGTTTTTTTCGCGCTTTCGTATATGCGCCACTGTGACTTCCCCAGCGCGCTGCACTCAGGTTCAGAGCGGATTATAGTTTTCACCGGTCTTTGACGCTCGCGTACGAACGTAGGCGCGGCCTTGCCTTCAAGGTTGGTTGCAGGGGCGCGCATCAATGCTAACCACCAACCTCTTGTGCCCCTGGTCATCCCCATTCAGTCGCACGGGTTCGGCTGGAAACGCGCGTCGTGATTCTCAGTAGGCAGGCGGGCGCTCGGGAAGCCAGTCGATGATTCTCGACCCTTGGCAGAGAACGATTGTGCGGTTCGGCCTTTGCTCGCTCGCGGCCTGGAACGCCGCCGCTGCCACAATCGCATTATCTGCCATCGCCATGATCTCGCCCGTCGTCTGTCGAGCGAAATTCCACTCGCTAATGATGTAGCGACAAGGCACGTCATCGATCGGTGGACGATACAGGGACGGATATTTCGGACGCTTCATGCAGGGATGGTGTCCTAAATTGACAGGACATCAATCCCATATTTTTCGGGCCTTGCCTGTTGTCAGAGTTTCCGACTCACTCTACGAATGAGAACAGAAGCGGAACAAGGAAGCTGACATGAGCGTCATGAGGATCGTTGCTGAAGCCGTCGAACACTATGGCAAGCCCGTCGAGGAATACCTCGTTGCCCCGCCGATCGACCCTGTGTTCAAGAAGCTCGCGGTGCTCGATCGGCTTCGCGCCCACATGACGAAGGCGTTCCCGAAGCTCACCTTCATCATCAGCAACGAATTTCCGTATCGAACGCACGACGAGTTCACGGTCATGCCGGTGATGAGCGCCCCGCACCCGACGAACCCTGATGCAATGCTGATGCGCCGTCAGCCGACGCAGCACGAGCTGGATAAGATCCAGGCAGCGCTGCAGGGCTTTGATCCCGAGGCACCCCTGCCCTTTCTCCACTGAAATGGCGGGGGCCGGTTGGTTTCAGATCGAGCTTCATGCCGGAGATGCGACTCAAGTCGCGGATGACCCGATGACGGTCATCAGCTATGGATTAAGGATGCTTTGGGACGGCCGATCCGCAACGTCGAGCATCGAAAGATCCAGCGGCATGACCCCGTCAGATCGTCACTGGCTGATAGTTGTCGCGATCGTCTCTATCGCAGTCGGTGGGATGATGAGTGCGCTCCTTCTGATGCCCTGAAGCGACAAAAGCCGCCGGCACCTTAAAGGGCACCGGAGGCTGATCATGTGGAAGGGAGGAGGTCGCGTCAAACTCGGATCAAACTCGCGCCACGGCATCCTTGCGAACCGCTTCCATGCATCATTCTGGCTTGTTTGATTTGTGTTTACGCGCATGAATGTTGATATAAATAATCACGAACAAGAAGAGTCCGCACGCGCCGTATGTTACCCACTCACCAATAGTCAAAATCCAAACTTCCATGATATTTCAGGCTTAGTGAGACTGTTGGCTAACCGATGCTATGCCAGGGATCAAGACCAAAACTCATTCGGCAGCATCCATCATTCCCACACACATCTATCCTGCCAACGTCTACCCTCACCCGCTGGCCGATTTCCTGCTCGCCTCGCGCCACTTTCTATTGGGTAGCAGTCTGTTCAACGCCGTCGCCCAGGCTCCCCCCTCGCCTCGCGCTCCAGCGCTTGGTGCTCCATGATCTCCTCCAGCTTTTCGAACCGCTCGCGCATGTCGCGCTGGAAACTGTCCTTGTTGGCGGCGACGAGGTCTTCCAGCGCCTGCGCGATCCGCTCGAGCTGCGGCGCGACGCTGCTCTCGGTGCTCTCCACCTTGAAAGCGCCGTCGAGCTTCGGGTTCTTGGTCTTCGAATAGACGCCCATGCCCGCGAGCGCGAACATGAGTCCAGTGATGGCGCTCGCAATGAGCTCAGGCGTGAGTTGGTCGATCACGAGCCACGGCCTTTATGTCTTCGAGCTTCGCGTAACGCATGCAGATGAGGAAGATCACGAACTCCCAGCCGACGAAGCTCATGTAGAGCAGCGTGACCGGTGAAAGGCGATCGGCCACTACGGCGCCATAGGCGGCCTGGAACCAGAAGAAGGCCGTGACGGCCGCGAAGAAGGCTCGCAGATGCGGTGAGCGCCGGATCGTGCCGTTGATCGTTAGGACCAGGAAGCGCGCCGTCCCGACGGACATGCACACGAGGCCCCAGAAGTCGGCGGACGGATGCATCGCCCGGAAGCTGGCAAAGCCCGCCGCGGTGTCGAAGAGCGGCGGGTAGAGCATCAGCGACAGGCCGAAGAGGAACAGTCCGATCGAGTGCTCCCATTCGATCATGCGGCCAACGAAGACGCGGGCAAAGTTGTCCCGCACATGGACGACAAGGGTTTGCATCAGGCCGGCTCCGCCGTTTGGAACCGCTTGTCCCGCGCACGGTATGCGGCCACCCACGCGCCGATCGCCGAGAACAGCGAGCCCGACAGGCTGGTGAGGACGATCACCGCCTGAGGGTCCGCCGCCCACTCCGCCGGGAAGTACGACGTCAGAGACCAGAGGTAGACGATCCCGCCGCCGACACCGCCCGAACCAAGCGACGCACCGAGCGCGCCCTGGTTCGCCTTGTGCGTCGCCTCAACGGGCGTGAGATCCTTGTTCACGACGACTGGCGGCGCGGGAGCGTCGGCCGTGCCCGCGTTCGGCACCATGGCCGGCGGCTCCTCCTTCACGACGGCTGGCGGCAGAGGCTCTGCCTGTGGCGGCGGCAGGAGGATCGTATCGGGCGACCAGGCCGTGTCGCGGATCTTCGCCCAGCGCACATAGGCGGCGGCGAGGCGCGTGTGATAGCCGTGCTTCGCGTACTGCGGCCCGTTGTAGCCGCGGGCGAAGCCAGACCAGTCGTGCGCCCGCAGCTTGCCGTCGAGGCGCGCCGACATGATGAAGGCGATCATCTGTTCCAGATGGACCTCGGAGTCGTCGAGCAGCGCGAGGACCATGCTCTGCACGGTGTCATGCCCGACCATGACGTGGTTCTCGCCGAGCACCTGCCCAAGGCCCCACGAAGCGCTCTTCAGCGCTGCCGTCTCGTCGATCGCCATCGCCTGCTGAAGGCGCGGGTAGCTGTCCTTCGGATAGGGCTTCTCGCCCCACGAGGGATAGGCGAGGCCGGCGGAGACTGCAGCGTCTCGCTTCGGACCAGGCCCGAGGTTCTTCCAGAAGCGGTGCGGTTCGAAGAGCATCTTCGGTCGACCGCGCGCATCCCACGCGCCGCCGGCGGCCTCCACGTCCATGACGGCGTGGACCTCGTCCTCGCCCACGCCGATCCGATGGCCGATGCGCGGAAGGTCGATGTCGTCGAGAGGCCGCGCCTCGCCGCGGAAGTCGTTCATGGTGCTCATCGGGAACTCCGGGGATAAGGCACGAAAAAGCCCGGCTCGCTTGGCGGCCGGGCTGTTAAGCACGTTGGTGAATAGGTCTGGGCTTTCCTCGCGAGCCGGCGTTGTCGCGCTGAACCGAGGAACTTCACATGTCGAGCGCGCCACTGCCGGACGTCACAAAGGCTGATCCCGCCGACCACGTGGTCAGATTGATCTTCGGAGTGGCCTTTGTCCTTCAGCTCGCCTGGCTATCCGGCATAGCTTGGTCCGTCTTGTGGATGCTCGACATCGCTTGAGGCGCTACGACCAGCGCCACACGGCGACGGCGGTGAACATCACCAGGCGCTCGGCCGCGCCGACGCCATCGGCCTTCAGCGCAAAACTGAACTCGGCCGCCGCGCGCAGGCGATCGATGCCAGCAGCAAGCATGGCGTCGTGGAGCGCAGCCGCCTTGAGAAAGCGCGGATCGGTCGGCCTGAACGCCCACCGCAGCGCCCATGGGATCGAGACGTCGAACTCGAACCCGGCGGGCACGGTGAACCACCAGCCCGACCCTTTCTCGCCGCGCTCCCATTGGATTGGCAGCGTCGTGCGGAACTTGATGCCGCCCGCCGGCTCGAACCATTGGACGTTGGCGGTGTAAAGGCTCATGCGCGGGGCCGTCCGGCGAAGACGAAGAGGTTGGCGGTGAAGCCCGGTGGCTGGATCGGCACCGGGTCTGGCGTCGCCTTGCCGGCCTTGCCTGTCGTCTTGTCAGCCGAGCTTGGCGTCGAGCCCGTTACGATCGGCAGGACGCCCGCCAGGAGCCCCGACTTACCCGCAGCCATCGTCACGCTCGCATCGGTGTAGGCGTGGTCGTGCGCCGGCAGATTGCCGATGCCGAGCGTCACCTTGTCCGAGCCGATGATCGTGCCCGCGTCCGTATCGAAGCCGCTGGCAACGGTCGCCGTGCCCGCCGGCACCTTGATCAGCTTGAACGTCGAAGCCGTCGTGCCGGCGAGGAACCAGGGCAGCCCCTTCGCCCTTGCCACGAACTCGGGATAGGTGGCGCGAGCGTATTCCGTCACCCCGTCGAACTTCAGCCAAGACGGGCCGATGTCCGAAAAGAGAAAGTGCCGGATCATCCCGATCGGCTGCACCGATCGCATCATCTCAGAGGTCAGCCCGGCCATAGCGCGTCATCCGCGAAGTTCGCCGGGATCGGCGAGGTTTCCTTGATCGCCTTGGCCGCGAAGACGTTGGCGCTCTCCCACGCCGCTGCAGCCTGCCCGAAGGCGAAGCACGTCGGCGCGTCCATCGGCACGAGGGTGTTGTCCTGCGCGATCCAGACGAAGTCGCTCGTGCCTCCGTGCCAGCGCAGGTCGTTCGGCTGCGCGCCGGCGGCTGCGGCAAAGCCAGCAAGCGTGGCCGCGCCAGTGATGCGCTTCTGCGAGGCGTCGTCGTAGTCGTAGGGCTTGCCGACGAAGGTGAAGCCGGAGCGGATGCGGCGGTCACGCTCGGCGTTGACCGCGGCTGTAGGGTTCAAGGAGACAGGGATCTCCGGCTTGAAACGCGTCGCGCCCATCAGGCCCTCCATTGCATGATTGTGCCCGAGATGCGGACGTCTTTGCCGTTCGCCGTGACGTGCCGGTAGGCCATGCTGGACCCGGCAGGCTGACCAGAAATGTCGGCAAAGCCTTCGTAAAGGACCGTTCCGTCAGCGAGAGTTTCGACGGCCGACAGCGTTGCGGGCGTGAACGTCGCGCCGCCGTCACGGCTCACGGAGGAAACGAGATCCGTATTCGGCACGACGATGCCGGCAATGAGAGGTGGCGCTATCTGAATGGCCAGCCGCGCCAGCGCGGGATTGCTCACATCCGATGCGAAGGCGGCAGACCGCAGCGTCATTGGCGACGGCGCGGCTCTGAACGTCAACTCTGATATCCCGAACGCGTACCCCGAATTGGCGTTTGCAAGAGTTTGAAGGACACGCCAGTATCGGTGCGCTCCAACAGCAGGGATGGAAACAATGGAAACGCCATAAGTAGTTGTCGTCGGCGTAAAAGACGTTGCAGTGTTGTATGTAACGTCATCATCGGAGTATTGAACCGCCACTGTTCGCGGCACTTCGAATGGCTCATTTCCATTCTGCATGACAACCTGCCGAACCTCGCGGGCGTTGCCGACTCCGTAGTCCATGCCCAAGAAGGGTCCCGGTGAACCCGACTGAGCTGCCCATTTCGTGCCGGTGTTGCCATCGAAGGCGTACGCGGCCACGTTTCCGCTTTGGACTGGCGGCGAAAACGGCGTGACGGTTGCAAACGCAGCAGTCACAGCTCCGATCAGCTTTGCCGTATTGTCGAAGGCATAGTTGCTCGATGCGCCGGCATTGATGTCCGAGATGTCGCCGTAGGGGTCAACGATCCCGTCGACCATGTTCAGCCGGTCACTGCGCAACTCTGCGATGTTCAGGGCGTTGAGCCGCGTTTGCCGCTCGACGAGAAGCGTATAGGCGGACTGAACTGCGATAGCCGCGTAGACGGGATCAAACGAGATGGTGGATGTCTCGATACCCGAGCCGTCCGCCTTCACACGGTAGAACTTGCCGGCATCGGCAAGCCCGACGCTCGGCAAGTTCAGGCCGTTCGCATAGCCCATTGCACGATTGGCCTGCGTGAAAGCGCGATCGGCTTCCTGCCCGGCGAGCGTCACCTTACCCGCCGCCTTCGTCACTTCGGCCGCAGCCAGCGTCACCTGTCCCGCCGCAGCCGTAACACTCTGTGACGTGGCAATCCGATCGAGGCCGGTGTTGCTCGCATCCTGATGGGTCAGCGCTACGTCGGCGGCCGTCGCGATGACGGCACCCGTCGTCAACGCTCCAGCCGCCGCGATGTCCTTCACCGACGCGATGAAGACGCCCTGCTGGTTGCCACCACGCGCGAAGCCAAGCGGGTTCGACACCGCGTTATAGGCGTTGCCGTTGTAGCCGTTGAGCCGGTCCAGAAGCGCCTGGTCAGCCGGGGAAAGTGCCATCAGAGCAGCTCCTTGATCTCGAATGCGATGTTGGCCCGTTCGAACACGACCTGTTCCCACGCGGACAGCTGGCGGAAGCGCCCGATGAAGCTCGTCTGCGTCAGGGTGCGGCGGTTGCCCGGCGAGGCAATCCAGAGGACTTCGGCGTCCGTCCCGGCGCGGCGCTGGAGATCCAGTCCCTTCAGCAGCGCTTCGTCCTGATCGAGGTATTCGAAGCCGATGCGCGCGACGCGGTAGGGCTGGCGACGGTCGAAGAACTCGGCGCCGGACAGCGATTCCTCGACGGACGTCTTCGTCTCGACGCCATGCGAGCCGCCGTAAGCGTAGTTCTGGCTCGGCTGCCAGCCGTCCGCCATGAACAGGCGCCCTGCCTCGACGAAGCCGGCGGGGTTGTTCTGGTCGAAGATCTCGATCCGCCAGTTCGGCGCCGAGACGTAATCAGGGATGATGTGGATGCCGAGCTGCGTGTAGCCTTCCAACTCTTCGGAGAGCGGCTTACCGTCCCACCACGCTTCGGACTCCCACGGCAGATCCTCGGTGAAACCGAGCGACGGATAGACGTCTTCGGTGACGTCATAGACCGGGTTCGCAATGCCGTCCGCCGTGTACCAGGCGCGGATGCGCCAGGAAGCCGTGACGGTGAGATTGTGCCGGATCAGCGCCAGCGCCTTGATCTGGCGTTCGCCGCCCATGGCGACGTTGAAGAACGTGTTCGCCGGCTGCGTGTTTAGCGAGCGCGCGACCTGCGACAGCCGGCGCGTCTGGAGGTTCGAGAGGGGCAGAGCCCATGTTGGCCCCGACAACACCGCGCCGGGCAGCGCCCCCTTCGCAGGATCGGCCCGGTTCGGAAAGAGGATCATGCAGTTCTGGCTCATCGCCACACCTCGATCTCGGTGATGTTGGTGGAGAGGGTCGGGGTCAGGCCGATGACGCGCGCCGGCACGCCCGCGGCCATGCCGAAGCGGTTCGGTGCGAGCGTCACCACGTCCCCGAGATCGACGGTCGGGATCTCGTCGGCCGCAACCTGAAGCGTGAACACGTCGCGGCGCGCGGCGTAGATCGCGAGAAGCCGCGTCGCCTCGGCCATCGCGTCGGTCTCGTTGCAGAGGCAGCTGTCGAAGACGAGTTCCGGCCCCTTCGGATGAAGCGTCACGTTCGCCGCGCTCGTCACCTTGGCGAGCCGCCATTCCTGCACCGCGAAGGCGCGATAGGCGTCCGTGGCGTTGACGTTCTTCAGATCCTCTTCCGAGAAGGTCGTGTACGCCCTGCCCCACTGGACCGTCACCGATCTCGCCGGCACGCCGTCGCCGTCGTCATTCGTCGCCTGACGGCTGATGGCCTCGCCGCCGAGGATGTTCGTCTCGTCGAGCACGACCTCACCGGGGCCTGTCGGAAGCTCCAAACGGCCGACGCGGTAGACGCCGAGGCGGTCGACCGTCAGATAGCCGCCGATCGACGCCAGCACCTCGACAGCGGCCGAGAGGATCGTCGTCTCATGCGTGCCGGTCCAGATGCCGCATTCCGCCGGGTTGGCCGTGTGCAGCGCGTTGAAGTCGGCCGCGCTCGTTCCGCCGGCGCTGGCAATCATCCGCTGGACGATCCGGGCCGCGGAGCGATCGGCGAGGGTCGCGCCCTCGGTGGCGTCGACTGTCAGCGTCGAGGGCCGCGTCTGGACGCGGAGGAGGCCGAGCGCGAGGCACGTCGCATACTGACCGCCGGTGAGCGTGGCGGCCTTCAGCGCGGCCAGGGTTGGATAGTCGGACGTCGCGGTCAGCAGAACGCCGTTGTCGCGAGCGGCCGAGACGTTGAAGATGCCGGTGAGCGGGTTCGCTGCTACCTGATAGATGCTGTTGAACTGGTCCACGAGAACCGGCGGAATGCTGAAGGCGCGGCCGAACAGAAGCGGCTTGCGGACGTCCTTCAGATCCTTGTTGCCCTCGACGCCGCCTGCGACGCCGCTGATGGTCGTGCCGGCATAGGTCTGCGTCTGGATCGTGTCCCGCAGGAGCGCCAATCGATCGCGGATGCGGATCGACACCCGTCGCGACGGGAACTCCACCTGCTCCATCGTGCCGACGAGGATGGTGTCCCGGCTCGCCCATGCCGCCGTCTCGTCAGCGAGGCCGTAGAGGCGGAATGCCCGGCCATCGAAGGCGAGGTTCAATAGGAAGTCGAGCGCGCCGTCGGCATTGGCGAGTTGGATGTCACCGCCGCCGACGTCGCTCTCGCCCCGCGTCCGCGAGCGCCCGAACATGAAGCGCTCGTAGTTGCCGGGATCGACGATCCGCTCCTCGAACCACGTGTTTGAGGGCGTGTCGCTCGGCCAAGTGGTGAACCCGGCCGAGCCATAGCGCAACGTCACGACCTGCCCGGTGGAAGGGTCCACCGGGTCGATCTCCAAGAGATAGATCATCAAGCCGCCTGTTTGTTCGATGATGCCCGGCGCGATGCGAGCGCCATCTGCTCGGCCGAGCGGTTGCCCTGCTCGCCTGTTGCCGCGACCCGTTCGAGCCCGCCGCCGGTCGTGGCGATGAGCGTGCGAAGCAGCTGCTCGACGCGATCGAGGCGCATGCCCTCGTTCGCCGGCACCCGACCCGTCCGGTTGATGTGGTCGAGCACCGGATAGGTCTGCGGTGTGACGCGCGGTGCGGACACCACCATCTCGCCGCCAGCAAGCGCGATCTCACCACCGCCGGCATAGCGGGCCACGACGGAGTCGCGGTTCCACTGTCCGTTGCCAATCATGCCACCCTTGGCGAAGCCGGGGATAAGCCCGCCCCGCTGCCAGCCGCGGCCTTCCGTCTGACCGTGGATGCCGTAATGCGCCGCCGCGATGACGTTGGCGCTCGTGCCCGCCGGCAACCCGAACGTCTCGCCCGCCGCAATGGCAGCCGCCACGTCCGGATTGTTGGCGAGGTAAGCCGAGGACTGCGTGCTGACGCTATACGAGCCACCCGGCAGACCGCCGGTCGTCGCCGGTGGAGCCGTGCCCGCCGCGGGTGCGCCGCCCATGGCGGGAACGAACTTCGCAGCCGCTGCCATGGCCTCAACGAGCGCCGCCTGCAGCGAAGCGATGCTCTCCTTGACGCCGGTCATGGCGTCCAGCTGCGCCTTGGCAATGTCGAGCTGCGACTTCGCCGCGTTCAGCTGTTGCTGCGCCAGGCTCTCGCTGTTGGCGAGGACGCCCTGCACTTCGTTGAAGGCCGCGTAATAGTCCTCGGACGAGGCATAATAGGCCTTCGCCTCCTCCAGATAGGAGGAGCTGATGCCGGCGAGCTTGGCCTGCGCATCCTCGTCGCCTGCCGCCGCCTTGGCGGACAGTTCGCGGAACTGCTTCTGCGCTTCGAGGAACTGGTCCTTCTGCGACAGAGGCGACAGGTTATCGTCGAGCAGGAGGCTCTTGCGCAGATCTCCCCACTCGTCGGACAGGCTTTGCAGCCGCGAGATCGTTTCTTCGATCTCCTGCCGCTCCGTTTCATATGCCGAGCGGAGAAGCCCCTGGATGAGGTTCACCTTCTCGGCCGCGAGCGCCGCTTCCAGCTGGAGCATCGCCCCGCCACCAAGCGCGGACTCGGCCTGAACTTCCACCATGCGCCGGCGGTTGAAGGCCGACATGGCGCCCGACAGCGTCGAGGTGTCCGTCGTCGCGGTGAAATAGCGGTCGTTCGCCGACTGCATCCGCGCGGCGACCTCGGCGGCCGAGCGACCCGCCTCCTCCACCGCATCGGCGAAGGCATGCACCTTGCCGGTGAGGTTCGGGAACAGCCGGATCAGCTCGTCAAAGGCCTCGCCGGTCAGTTCCGAGCCGTCGACGATCGCCTGCGCCTGCTTCGTGAAGAACGTGTCCACAAGCGAGGTGTCGACGTTCAGAAGGTTGGCGTCCGCCATCATCGTTTCGATGGACTTGGTCAGCTCGCGCAGATCCGCGAGATAGCCCTTGCCGTCGAGATCGGCGATCGAGTCCTGCAGGCCTTCGGTGAAGTCCCGAGCGAGCAGATCCCGGCGCTTGCCAATCGCCGTCTCGATCGCGGCCGAAGCTTCCTCGGCCGACATGCCGAGATCTTTCAGCGCCAGGTCGAGACCCGCCGCCGCGCCGCGCGCTTCGGCGAGCGCCTGCTCGACAGCCGACTGTTCGCGCACGTCGCCGGACACGAGACGCAGCAAGCCCTCACGGGCGGCCATGATCGCGGTGTGAACGGCAAGGTCGTACTTGCCCTTCACCTCGGCGATCTGCGCCTCATAGGCCGCCACGGCCTCGTCGCGCTTGGTGCCTGCCTCAGCGATCTGTTTGGCGTATTCGGCCTCCTGATCTTCCGAGATCCGGGCAGGTGGCAGATCCATCATCTCGCGAGTGATGCCAATGATCGGGAGACGGTCTCCTGCCTTGTTCAGTCCGGTGTTGCTGATCTTGGCGCGGTTCGCGGCATCCATTGCCGCCAACTGTGAGTTCTTGGTTGCCTCAATCTCGGCCACGGCCTTGTCGTGATCGGCCTTCAGCGTGTCGAGCTTCGTCGTGTCGTAGCTGAAAGCCTCGCGAACGTCCGCGATCAGCCCGCGATAGGAGTCGGCCGTCTTGATGACGCCGTCGCGCGCCTTCGTGAAGGCCGTGTCGAGGCCATACCCCGCTGCGACGTCCGCCAGAACAGGGTCCATTGTATCGCGGAACAGCGACTTCAGAAGCTCGCCATAGTCCGCGATCTGCTTACGCACGCCTTCGACCTGAGACATGGCCGTTGCATTCTTCGTCTCGGCCGCCAGCTGCGCGAACTGGTCGATGCTGGCGTTCAGATCCTTCATCGTGCTCCCGATCGAGCCGCGCTGGTTGCGCGTCACGGTGTCGATAAGATCCGCGAACTGCGGGAGGTTCGCCACCCAAGCCTTGCTGGCCTCCAGCGCCTTCTGGTTCTCTGCGTGTTGATTTCCACTGAGAGCTGACCCAGGCAGCTTCGGTTTTTCCATCGAGAATTGACCCATGTTTGAACTCGTCTCCACGCCATCGGTGCGGGGAC
>NZ_LMQT01000007.1 GCF_001424685.1 Aureimonas sp. Leaf454 | reverse complement strand
GCTGTTCTAACACGCAAAATCAGACCGACGGCGCCAAGGCGATCCCGCACCGTGTCGGAAACATGACACCCAGGAGGACATGCCAAAGCGCGGAAAGCGCCTGTCGGCACGGCTCAAACGCCTGCGAAACAGGCACTTGGTGCATCCGGAATCGGCAGGGCTGTCCCGGCTCGGCGTGCCCCGTCGCGCTTCGTCCGGCCCCTCCTCCGTCCTCTTTCGGTCCGGACAAGACGGATCCCCGGTCGCACGAGACCATGTCGCAGTGACACGCCTGCGGGGAAGCCCTAGCTCCCCTGCATGGAGACGACGCCCCACCGATCCGCCGCCGAGCTTTCTCCCGCCTTGTCCATGCCGCCCCGGACGGGACATGAAGGCCCGATCCTGGAGGTCTTCGACCTCGCGAAGTCGCTTCCGGGCGGGCGGCAGCTCTTCTCCGGCCTTACCCTGCAGGCGAGGGCCGGAGAGATCGTCGCGATCGTCGGGGAATCCGGCATCGGGAAGTCGACCCTTCTTAACATCCTCGCCGGTCTCGATGGGTTCGACCGGGGGGACGTGCGGGTCGAGGGCGAGAGCATCCGCGAGCTCGACGAGCCGGCGCGAACCCGGCTCCGGCGCGAACGCATCGGCTTCGTCTTTCAGGCCTTCCACATTCTCCCCTACCTGACGCTTCGCCAGAACGTCGCCCTGCCCCTCGCTCTCGTCTCCTCGAAGGGCGAGGCCCTGGAGCGTCGCGCCGACGCGTTGCTGGAAGCGGTCGGCCTCGGCACGCGGGGTGGCGATTATGCCCGCGATCTCTCCGGCGGCGAATTGCAGAGGGTGGCGATCGCGCGGGCTCTCGTACACGAGCCGGCCCTCATCCTCGCGGACGAGCCGACCGGCAATCTCGATCCCGAAACCGCGGCCCGGGTGCTCGCCCTCTTTGCCGATTCCGTGCGGCGGGGACGGTCGGCAGCGGTGATCGTCACGCATTCCCACGCGACCGCCGCCATCGCCGATCGCGTCCTCACCCTCAGCGCGAAGGGTCTCGGCGAGACCAGAAGCGGCCGGGACGGCTTGTCGTGAGAGCGGCGGCGTCGGTCTTTTCCGCGCGGCTCGCCCTCGCCTGGCTCGTCGGCGGCGAGGTCCGCGCCCATCCCGCCCGGCTTCTCGGCGTCATCGTTGCGATCGCGGTCGGCGTCGCTCTCGGCTTTGCGGTCCATCTCGTCAACGGATCGGCGCTGTCCGCCTTCGACGGCGCGGTGCGCGGCGTCAACGGAACGGCCGATCTCCAGGTCCAGGCGGCAAGCCCGCTCGGCTTCGACGAAGCGATCTATCCCGCCGTCGCGCGAAGCGAGGGCGTCATCGACGCCAGTCCCGTGGTGCGGCTCGACGCGGAGAGCCGGGGCGGCCGCTTCGCGCTTCTGGGCCTCGACATCATCCGCGCCGCCGCGGTGACGCCGAGCCTGGTCGGCCTGCGCCCGACCGGGCCGGATGCGACCGGCGAACGGGTCTTCTCCGGCGATGCGCTGTTTCTCTCCGCCGCCGCGCTTCAGGCCACGAACGCCCGCGTCGGAGACACGATCGAGGTCGCGGCCCGTGGACGGACGGCACGGCTGACCGTCGCCGGTCTGCTGCCGGGCGTTGCCGAGGGACAGGCGATCGGCACGATCGACATCGCCGCCGCGCAATGGCGCTTCGACCGGCTCGGCCGTCTCGACCGGATCGATCTGACGCTGTCCGATCGAAGCCGCGCCGAAGCCGCGCTCCGAAGGATCCTGCCGGCGGACGCCGCCCTCGGCAGCACCGCGACGGAGGCCATGCGAGGCAACGCCCTGTCGCGCGCCTACCGCGTCAACCTCGACATGCTGGCGCTCGTCGCTCTCCTCACCGGCGGCTTTCTCGTCTATTCCGCGCAGTCGCTGTCGGTCGCGCGCCGCCTTCGCGCCTTCGCCCTCGTGCGCACGCTCGGCCTTCCCCGCAGCGGCATCGTCGCGCTCGTCGCTCTGGAGGGTCTCGTCATCGGCCTCATCGGCTCGGGGCTCGGCCTTGGCCTCGGCTATGCTCTGGCGGGAACCGCGATCGCCTTTCTCGGCGGCGATCTCGGGGCCGGCTATTTCCGGGGCGGCGGCGTCGCCGTCGTCTTCCAGCCAGTGTCGGCCGCCGTGTTCTTCGCCCTCGGTCTCGCCGCCGCGCTGGCGGGAAGCATCCTGCCCGCGCGGGCCGCATCGAAGGCCGCTCCCGCCGCCGCTTTGAAGAACGCCGGCGATCTCATCGATCCCCGCAGGGCGGCGCCCTGGAAGCGGGCGGCGGCGCTGCTCCTCGTCGGCAGCGCCATCACGCTCCTGCCGCCCGTCGGAAATCTGCCTGTCTTCGGCTTCGCCGGCATGGCGCTGATGCTGGCGGGCGGCGTTGCGGGCGTGCCGTTCCTCGCCCGCCGGCTCCTGTCGCCCTTGTCCCGGCAGACCCGCCTCGGCGTGCCGGGCGCGCTGGCGCTTCGCCATGTTCACGGCGCACCGAACGAGGCGGCGACGGCCCTGTGCGGGATCGTCGCCTCCACCGCGCTGATGATCGCGATGGCGACCATGGTCACGAGCTTTCGCGGCGCGGTGGACGACTGGCTGGGCGACGTCCTCGCCTCGGACCTCTATCTTCGAACCGAGGACGGCGGCGGCTTCACGCCGGAGCGACAGGCGCGGCTTCTCGCCGTTCCCGGCGTCGCCGCGATCGACTTCAGCCGGCAACTGCCCCTTGGTCTCGCACCGGACCGCCCGCCGGTGACGCTGATCGCCCGCTCGATCGACCCGGCAAAGGCCGGCGAGGCGCTGGTGCTTCTGGACGAAGCGCCGCCCGTCGGAGACGTCTCGGGCGATGCCCTGCCCGTCTGGGTGTCCGAGCCGGCGGCACGTCTCTATGGCTGGTCCGCGGGCGAGACGATCACGCTGCCGATCGGCCCCGGCGCGGCGCCCTTCCGCATCGCCGGCATTTGGCGCGATTACGCGCGTCAGGCCGGCGCGCTCGTCGTCAGGGCAAACGACTATCAGAGCCTCACCGGCGATGCCGCGCGGGGAGAAGCGGCGGTGACGCTCGCCTCGGGCGCCGATCCCGGCCGCACCGGCGAAGCTCTTCTCTCCGCGCTTCGTCCCGATCTCGAACCAAGCCTTGCCGAGCCCGCGACGCTGCGCCGCTACGCGCTGGACCTCTTCGACCGGAGCTTTCTCGTGACCTATGTGCTGGAAGCCATCGCCGTGCTCGTCGGCCTCGCCGGCGTCGCCGCGACCATGTCGTCGCAGACGCTCGCCCGCGTGCGCGAATTTGGGATGCTGCGCCATCTCGGCCTCGGCAAGGCGCAGATCCGCGCCATGCTCGGCATCGAGGGTGCGCTGCTCGGGGCGGTCGGCGGCCTCGCCGGCGTCGCGCTCGGTCTGGCGCTCGCCCAGGTGCTGATCCACGTCATCAATCCGCAATCCTTCAACTGGACGATGTCGACCCGTCTGCCGCTCGGCACGATGGCCGGCGTCGTCGCCGCGCTGGTCCTGGCCGCCGCGGGCACCGCGATGGTCGCGGGCCGCCGGGCGACGGGCATGGATGCGGTCACCGCCGTCCGGGAGGATTGGTGATGCGGCTCCTCGGCATCGTTCTCTCCGCGCTTCTCGGCCTCGCAGGCGTCGCGCCCGCCGCGCCGGCCGAGATCGATTATCCCCCCGTTCGTCCCGGCGTCGCCTTCGCCTTCCCCCGCGATCACGGCGCCCATCCCGAGTTTCGAACGGAATGGTGGTACGTGACGGGTTGGCTGAAGGGTCCGGACGGCCGCGACCTCGGCTTCCAGGTGACGTTCTTCCGCACGCGCCCGTCGATCGATCCGGCCAATCCGAGCCGCTTCGCGCCCCGCCAGGTGCTCTTCGCCCATGCCGCGATCTCCGATCCCGCGACGGGCCGGCTGATCCATGGCGAGCGGGCCGCGCGCGCCGGCTTCGGCCTGGCCGAGGCGGCGAGCGGGGATGCCGACGTGGTGCTCGACGACTGGAGCTTCCGGCGGGAGACCGACGGACGCTTCACGACCCGTGTCGAGACCGGCGAATTCTCCTTCAACCTGGCGTTCGCCCCGACGCAGGCGCCCTTCCTCCAGGGCGAGGCAGGCTTCAGCCGGAAAGGACCGGCCGAAGGCGACGCCAGCCACTATTACTCCCTGCCCCATCTTGCCGTGACGGGAACCCTCGCGCGGAACGGCGGCGAGCGGCAGGCGGTGACGGGCACGGCCTGGCTCGACCGGGAATGGTCGTCGAACTACCTCAACCCGGACGCGGTCGGCTGGGACTGGACGGGCCTCAACCTCGACGATGGCGGCGCGCTCATGGCCTTCCGGATCCGGCGCGCGGACGGCGGCACGCTCTGGGCTGGCGGCTCCCTGCGCCGGCCGGACGGGGAGATCACGCGGTTTTCGCCCGACGACGTGACGCTGGAGCCGGTGCGCACCTGGCGCTCGCCGAGGACCGACGCGGACTATCCGGTGGAACAGCTTCTCACGATCCGCCTGCCCGAGGGCGAGCGGCGCTTCCCCCTGACACCGCTTTTCGACGATCAGGAGCTCGACGGGCGCAAGGGCGGCCTTCCCGTCTACTGGGAGGGCGCGGTCACGACGACCGGAGGCCGGGGATACCTAGAGCTCACGGGCTATGCGGCGCGGCTGCGGATGTAGGCAAAGGGGTCGACGGGTGCAGGATTTCGACCGGCGGCGCCTGTCGCGCCGAGGGTCGGAGATGAACCCGCCGGTTTCAGTTCCCCGCCAGCACCGTGAAGCCCTGCGCCTCGAACAATCCCCGCGCCGTATCCGTCTTCAGAAACTCGAGGAACGCGCCCGCATCCGGATGCGTGGAATCCGCCGTCAGCGCCGCGGGATAGACGATCGGCTTGTGAGAATCCTCCGGAAACGTTCCGACGACCTCGACGGACGGGTCCGCGGTCGCGTCGGTCTTGTAGACGATGCCGAGCGGGGCCTCGGCGCGGGACACGAGGAGAAGCGCGGCGCGCACGTTCTCGGCCTGCGCCACCTTGTCCTTGACGCCGTCCCAAAGGCCGAGCGTCGTCAGAGCCGCCTTGCCGTATTTGCCGGCGGGCACGCTGTCGACATTGGCCATTGCCAGCCTGCCCGTCCCGAGGAGATCCGCCAGCGGCAGATCGCGCGTGATCCCGACCCTCGTCACCGTCCCCTTCGGCGCGACGAGCACGATGGCGTTGCTGAGAAGCTCCACGCGGCTCTCCGGGCGGATCAGGCTGTTGGACGCCAGCTCGTCCATCCAGTCGAGATCGGCCGAGACGAAGAGATCCGCCGGCGCGCCGCTCTCGATCTGCTTGGCGAGGGCGGAACTCGCTGCATAGGACAAGACCGCGGCCTTGCCGGTCTGCGTCGTCCAGGCTGCGTTCACGCCGTCGAGCGCGGTCTTGAGGCTCGCCGCGGCGAAGACGACCGGGCCCTTTTCCTGCGCCCCCGCATCGCCGCCGAAGGCCATGGCGGCGGCAAGCGTTAGAGCGGAGAGACCTTTGGCGAAAGTCCTGCGTGTCGTCACGTCCCTCTCCCTGCGCTGGGCATGCGTCTAGCGAACGCTTCGGCCGAATATAGCGAGGCGCGTGATCGGGGAAAGCGCCATATCAAAGGATGTATCGCGCCAGGTCTGGCCGCGCCGTGCGATCGAGCTCAGCCGAGCTCGAAGCTGGTGAGGCCGAAGATCCGGTCGAGCGGCAGCTGCGGTGCCGGTCCGCGATACATGCGGGCCGTCTCGAAGACCGGGGAAAGCCCCGCGGTCTCGGCCAGCGTCCGCGCGGCCACGTTCGGTTCGGGAACGTCGATCATCACGACCGCGCCGATGCCGGCCCTGGCGATGAGCGCAGCGAGAAGACGGCTTGCGGCTTCCGGCGTGTCGGCGAAGAGCGGCGCGATCTTGAAGCCGGTTCGGCAGGGACGCAGCACGCCGAACCCGGCGAGCCCTCCGCCCTCGGCCTCCACGACCAGAGCCGCATGGCCCGGCGCCTGCAGCCAGCCCGCGAGAAAGGCGGGGCGCGCCGCGCCGAAGGCAGCGGTATCGAGGCCCGCCAGAACCGGGAAGTCGCCGGCTGCCACCGGACGCACGCCCGCGATCGGCCCGTCCAGCACGGCCGCAGCGCCGCTGTAGCGGATGTTGCGATGGGCGAGGACGAAGCCCGACCGTTGGTAGGCCTCCTGTTGTGCGACGACGCCGTCGAGCCCGACGGTCGCGGCCGGGCGTTCGGCGAGCGCATGGCGCCACAGCGCCCGGCCGATGCCCCGTCCCCGCCGGTCGGGCCGCACCATGAAGAAGCCGAGAAAGGCGAAATCCGCGCCATAGCGGACGACCGATACGACGCCGACAGGAGCTTCCTCCTCCACCGCGACGAAGAACCCGCCGGGATCGACGGCGTGAAAGAGGGCCGCGTCGGACAGTCCGGGATTCCAGCCCTCGGCCGCCGCCCAGTCGAGAGCGAGCGCCACGTCGCCCGTCTGCATGATCCGGATGTCGAGCGGGCCGCAGCCCTCGATCGAACTCTCTGCCAAGCGATCCGGAGTGGACATCGGGACCTCGTCTCCGCCAAAGTCGGGCACATGTCCGGACATCTCGCGAATCCGGACGAGGGGCCTCGCCGCCCCTCGTGAATGGAAGGCGCCCAGCGCCGTGAAGGGTCTTCATAGCATGTTCGATGGTCTCGTCCGGAATGCCAACCTCCCCGATGGTCGCAAAGGGGTCGATATCGGAATCCGGGACGGGCGCATCGCCGCCATCGAGATGGCCCTTCCCGGCGAGGCGGCAACGGTGATCGAGGCCCGGGGCCAGCTCGTCTCGCCGCCCTTCGTCGATCCGCATTTCCACATGGACGCGACGCTCTCGCTCGGATTACCTCGAATGAACCGCTCCGGCACTCTCCTCGAGGGCATCGCGCTCTGGGGCGAGTTGAAGCCGATCCTCACCGTCGAGGCCATGGTCGAGCGCGCGCTTCGCTATTGCGATCTCGCCGTTTCGCGCGGTCTCCTCTTCATCCGCAGCCATGTCGACGTGTCCGATCCCACACTTCGCACCGCCGAGGCGATGATCGAGGTCCGTCGGCGCGTGAAGCCCTATATCGACCTGCAGCTCGTCGCCTTCCCGCAGGACGGCTATCTCCGCTCGCCCGGCGCGGTGGACCTCCTGGCCCGTTCGCTCGATATGGGCCTCGACATCGTCGGCGGCATTCCGCATTTCGAGCGCACCATGGCCGACGGCGCGGCGAGCGTCGAAGCGCTGTGCCGCATCGCCGCCGATCGCGGCCTGCCCGTCGACATGCATTGCGACGAGACCGACGACCCCCTGTCCCGCCATATCGAGACTCTGGCGGCCGAGACCGTGCGCTTCGGCCTCCAGGGCCGCGTCGCGGGCTCGCACCTGACCTCCATGCACTCCATGGACAACTACTACGTCTCCAAGCTGATCGCGCTCATCGCGGAGGCCGGGATCGACGTGATCGCCAATCCGCTGATCAACATCACCCTGCAGGGCCGCCACGACACCTATCCCAAGCGCCGCGGCATGACGCGCGTGCCCGAGCTTCTGGCGGCCGGCGTCAACGTCGCCTTCGGGCACGACTGCGTCATGGACCCCTGGTATGCGCTCGGCTCCGGCGACATGCTGGAGGTCGCCTCCATGGCGGCCCATGTCGCGCCGATGACCTCGCGCGAGGGCCTGCGCAGCGTCTTCGACGCCGTCACGGTGAACGCCGCGAAGGCGATGCGCCTCGACGGCTACGGTCTCCATGTCGGCGCCGAGGCGGATCTCGTCCTTCTCCAGGCGCGCGATCCGATCGAGGCCGTTCGACTCAAGGCGAACCGCCTCGCCGTCCTCAAAGGCGGCCGCCTCGTCGCCAGCGCCGAGCCCCGTCTGTCCACCCTTCGTCTCGACGGACGCCCGGAGCGGATCGACGAAGCCGCCTATGCGCCCGCGGCGGAAGCCTGACGATCAGCGGAGATGATCGTGGAAGAGGCAACGGCTTTTCTTGACAGCGAAATAAGCATGGCGTCTTTTCAGCCGTCCCATCCTGACGAGGTTCCAACGACATGACGAAGACGATCGACCGCCGCGAATTCCTGCTCGGCGCGGCGGTGACGGCGCTGGCCGTTTCCATGCCGCGCTTCGTCTTCGCCCAGACCCCGAAGATGAAGGTGGCGGGCGTCCATGCTTCGCCCGTCGAGAACGCCTGGAACTCGCGCCTTCACGGCGCGATGCAGAAGGCGGCCGAGGACGGGCTCATCGACTACGTCTTCTCCGAGGGCGTCTCGGCCGGCGACTATCCCCGCGCCCTGCGCGAATATGCCGAAGGCGGCGCGCAGCTGATCGTCGGCGAGGCCTATGCGGTCGAGGCCGAGGCCCGGCAGGTCGCGGCAGACTATCCCGACACCGCCTTTCTCATGGGCTCCTCGGGCGAACCGGCCGGCGAGAATTTCGGCACGTTCGGCACCTGGAACCACGAAGCGGCCTATCTCGCGGGCATGCTCGCGGGACAGATGACCAAGACCGGCACGATCGGCTCGGTCGGCGCGATCCCGATCCCGGAGGTCAACATGGTGATCAACGCCTTCCGGGCGGGCGCGATGGAGGTGAAGCCGGACGTGAAGCATCTCGTCGGCTTCATCGGCACCTTCTTCGATCCGCCGAAGGCGCGCGAGGCGGGTCTGGCGCAGATCGACGCCGGCGCCGACATCCTCTACGGCGAGCGCATCGGCACCGCCGACGCGGCCAAGGATCGGGGCGTCAAGGCCGTCGGCAACATGGTGGACTACACGCCGCGCTATCCGGACACGGTCTTCGCCAACGCCATCTGGAACTTCGACCCGCTCCTGCGCCTCGCCATGGCCGACAAGGCCGCCGGCACGCCGACCGCCAAGAACTACACGCCGCTCTCCCTCATGAAGCAGGGCGGCAACGACATCCTCTTCGTGGACTCCATGGTGCCCGCCGAGGCGCTGGCCGTCATGGAGGCCAAGCGCAAGGCGATCAAGGACGGCAGCTTCACCGTTCCGATCGACACCGCCGAGCCGAAGTAAGCCGCTTGTCCGCTTCATCCGCGCCGAACGAGCCGGCGGGCGCGACGCCGGCCCTTTCGCTGGCCGGCATCACCAAGCGTTTCGGAACCTTCGCGGCCAACGCGTCCATCTCGCTCGACCTTGCCAAGGGCGAGATCGTGGCGCTGCTGGGCGAGAACGGAGCGGGCAAGACGACGCTGATGAACATCCTCTTCGGCCATTACACGCCGGACGAGGGTTCGGTTTGGGTCGACGGGCGGCGTCTGCCGCCCGGCCGTCCGAAGGCCGCGATCGAGGCCGGCATCGGCATGGTGCATCAGCATTTCACGCTGGCGCCGAACCTCACCGTCCTCGAAAACGTCGCGGCGGGCACGCAGGGCCTTCTCTCGCCCCGCCTCGACGAGGCGCGCGTGCGCCGCCGCCTCACGGACCTCTCCGACCGCTTCGGCCTCGCGATCGATCCCGGCCGCCGCGTCGGCGACCTCTCGGTCGGCGAGCAGCAGCGAACCGAGATCCTGAAGGCGCTCTACGGCGAGACGAAGATCCTCGTCCTCGACGAGCCGACCGCCGTCCTGACGCCCGCCGAGGCGGAGGGGCTCTTCTCCACGCTGCGCCGCATGGCGGCGATGGGCCTCTCCGTGATCTTCATCTCCCACAAGCTGCACGAGGTCCTCTCGGCCGCCGACCGGGTCGTCGTGCTGCGCGGCGGCCGCCTCGTCGGCGAACGCCGGACGGGGGAGACCAGTCGCGAGGAACTGGCCGAACTGATGGTCGGACGGCGCGTCGAGCGTCCCGTTCGCGCGCGCTCCGCGCCCGGACCGGTCGTCCTGGAGGCGAAGGACCTCACCCTTCTTCGCGAGGGCCGCCCCCTCGTGCGCGATGCGAGCTTCACGCTTCGCGCGGGCGAGATCCTCGGCCTCATCGGCGTCTCCGGCAATGGACAGTCCGACTTGGCGCGGCTTCTGTTCGGCCTGGAGCGCCCGAGCGCCGGCACGCTGACGCTCCTTGGCCGCGACATCACGGCCGAGCCGCCCCGCGCGCGCATCCTCGCCGGCATCGGCCGCATTCCGGAGGACCGCAACCGCGACGGCGTCGTCGCCGACATGAATCTCTGGGAGAACGCCGTCCTCGAACGGATCCGGGAGCCCCGCTTCTCCCGCCTCGGCCTCGTCCGGCGCAAGGCCGCCAAGGCCTTCGCGCGCCATGTGTCCGAAACCTTCGACGTTCGGGGCGGCACGCCCGACACGCGCATCCGCCTCCTGTCCGGCGGCAACGTGCAGAAGATGATCCTCGGCCGCACGCTCGACCCCGCCCCGGCGGTGATCGTCGCCGCGCAGCCGACGCGCGGGCTCGACGAGGGCGCCGTCGCCGCGGTCCAGGCCGCGCTCCTGAAGGCGCGGGCCGCCGGCACCGCGATCCTCCTCATCTCCGAGGATCTCGACGAAGTGCTCCAGCTCGCCGACCGAACCCTTGCGATCCACGCCGGCCGCCTTTCCGATCCCGTGCCGACAGAGGGCCTCGACGCGCGCCGGCTCGGCCTGATGATCGCCGGCGAGCCCGCAAACGCCGGCCCATCCGGAACCGTAAGCGCATGATCGTCGAACGCCGCGCGAGCCGGCCGCTCGCCCTCGTCCTCCTCGCGCCCGTCGCCGCCATCGCGGCAGCCCTCTGCCTGTCCGGCATTCTCATCGCGCTGGCCGGCGCACCCGTCCTCGAAGCCTTCGGCCGCATCGCGACGGGCGCCTTCGGCTCGCGCCTGTCGGCCACCGAAACGCTCCTGCGCGCCTGCCCCCTCATCCTGACCGGCCTTGCCGCCGCCGTCGCCTTTCGCGCCCGCGTCTGGAACATCGGTGGCGAGGGCCAGCTCTATCTCGGCGCGCTCGCCACGGTGGCGCTCGGCTTCTCGAACCCGCTCGGACTTCCCGGCCCGCTCCTCACCGTCCTCCTCATGGCGGCGGGCGCTCTGGCGGGCGCCCTCCTCCTGCTCGGCCCGCTCGCGCTGCGCCTGCGCTTCGGCGTCGACGAGGTGGTGACGACGCTGCTTCTCAACTTCGTGGTCCTTCTCGTCGTCTCCCTGATGGTGGAGGGCCCGCTGAAGGATCCGCTCGCCTTCGGCTGGCCGCGCTCGGTTCCCGTTCTGGCCGATGCGACGCTGCCCAAGATCGTCGCGCGTTCGCGCCTTCATCTCGGCCTCCTCCTCGCGATCGGCGCCGCCCTCCTCGTCTGGTTCATCCAAAGCCGCAGCACCTTCGGCCTGGAATCGCGCGCCACCGGCCTCTCGCCGGAGGGCGCGTCCTTCGCCGGCGTGCCGTTGCGGCGCACGCTCCTCAAGGTCGGCTTCCTTTCCGGCGGCCTCGCCGGTCTCGCCGGCGCGATCGAGGTTCTCGGCAACCGGCTCTACGTCTCGACGGACCTCTCGCCCGGCTTCGGCTATGCCGGCATCGTCGTCGCCATGCTGGCGGGCCTGAACCCGCTCGGCGCGGTTCTCGCCGCGATCTTCGCCGCCGCCATGTTCGTCGGCTCCGACAGCATGGGACGGGCGCTCGGCGTGCCGAGCTTCATCGCGGACGTCACGGTCTCGCTCTGCCTCCTCACCATGCTCGTCGCCCTCTTCTTCTCCACCTATCGACTTCGGCGGGAGCGACCGGCATGACGGCGGTTCTCGACATCCTCGCCTCCGTCGGTCTCTGGGCCGCGGTTCTGCGCATCGCGACGCCCCTGATTTTCGGAACGCTCGGCGCGCTGCTCTCGGAGCGGGCCGGCGTCCTCAATCTCGGCATCGAGGGCATCATGACCTTCGGCGCGATGATCGGCTGGCTGACGGTCTATCAAGGCGGCGATCTCTGGCTCGGCCTCCTCGCGGCGGCGTCGGGCGGCGCGCTGTTCGGCCTCCTCCATGCCGGCATGACCGTCTCGCTCGGCCTGTCCCAGCACGTGACGGGCCTCGGCATCACGCTCTTCGCCTCGAGTCTGTCCTATTACGTCTTCCGCCTCGCCGTGCCCGTGGCGGGCAGCCCGCCGACGATCGAGCCCTTCCAACCGATCGCGATCCCGGTCCTGTCGGCGATCCCCTTCCTCGGAGAGACGCTGTTCCGGCAGACGGCGCCGACCTATCTGGCGCTCGTCCTGGCGCTCCTTCTGGCCTGGATTCTCGCGAAGACCCCGCTCGGCCTCGCCATCCGCCTCACGGGGGAGAACCCACATGCCGCCGAGGCGCGCGGTCTCGATCCCATCCGCATCCGCTACGGCGCGGTCGTCGCCGGCAGCGCGCTGATGGGCCTCGGCGGCGCCTTCCTGACGCTGTCGGCCTTCAACTCCTTCTTCCCGACCATGATCCAGGGCCGCGGCTGGATCTCGATCGCGCTCGTCGTCTTCGCCTCCTGGCATCCCGGGCGCGCGCTTTTCGGCGCGCTTCTCTTCGCGCTCTTCGACGCCTTCCAGCTGCGCCTGCAGCCGATCGCGGGCGGGCTCGTGCCCTATCAGGTCTTCCTGATGATGCCCTATCTCCTGTCGATCGCCGCGCTCGTCGTCGTCGCCCGAAAGGCGCGCGTACCCCAGGCGCTGATGCGGCCCTATCTGCGCGGAGAGCGGTAGACGCCGATCGGGCTCGCCGGCCCTTCGCGGCTTCGACGAAGGCGCGGCCTCGTCAGCCCCAGCGCGGGAAGCGGTCGGGATCTCCGCGATGCGGACCCATCGCCGCGCGGCGCATCGCGGCGGCCGTCGGACGGATGGCCGGGCGGGTCGGCGGGCCGAAGCCCGCGGCCCGGATCCGGGGATGCGCGATGGAATAGGACATGTCGCTCTTGGTCATGGTCTCGCTCCGATGGGGAGGAGGAGCCGATAGGCCCGCGAGGTTTCCCGCCGATGTCGCAAGCGGGCGATCGGGTTTCACCGCGTGTCCCGACGATGGCGGAACGGTTTCGGCCAAGACGCCGCCCGTCCCGCGTCAGGCCTTGAAACGATGAAAGGCGGCCCGAAGACCGCCTTTCCAAACGTCTGTCCGATCGCAACCGCGATCTTATTCGGCGGCGTCCTTGGCGGCGGCTGCCTCGGCGGCGGCCTGCTTGGCGGCGACCTTCGCGGCTTCGGCCTTGTTGCGCTCCTCGACCACGACCTGGCGGGCGTCGTCGTTCAGCTTGCGGGCGCGAACGTTGGTCGCTTCCACGATGCGGGCCGACTTACCGCGACGATCGCGCAGGTAATAGAGCTTGGCGCGACGAACGCGGCCACGGCGCACGACCTCGACGCCTTCCAGCATCGGCGAATACATCGGGAAGACGCGCTCGACGCCCTCGCCGTAGGAGATCTTGCGGACGGTGAAGTTTTCCTGGAGGCCCGAACCCGAGCGGGCGATGCAGACGCCCTCATAGGCCTGGACGCGCGTGCGCGTGCCTTCGGTGACGCGCACGTTGACGCGCAGCGTGTCGCCCGGCGAGAAGGTCGGCAGCGTGCGGACGGCTGCGATGCGGGAGGCTTCGGCGGCCTCGAGTTCTTGAATGATGTTCATGGGAGCCTCTCTTGGTTGCATGCCGGCTCAGCCGGTCATGGCCGTTCGATGGACGGTCAGATTCTTCTGAGGAACGCGCGTGCCTTACACGCGAACGTCGCGTCTGTCGAGATGCCGGCGGCGGCTTTGTCGGCGCGCTTGGCGGCGGGTGGCCCCTTCGCAGGCCCGGCTTGCCGCAGGCCCCTCACCCGCCTATTCCTCGGCCCGCCCGGCGGTTCCGCCGGGGCTCGACCGAGGTTTTCCCATGCCGCTCCTGGAAATCGCGCTCCTCTTTCTCGCGGGCTTCGCCTCCGGCGCGATCAATGCGGTGGCGGGCGGCGGCACCTTCGTGTCCTTCGGCGCGCTGACGCTGATCGGCGTGCCGCCGATCGCAGCCAATGCCACCTCGTCCATCGCGCAGTTCCCCGGCTACGTCACCTCGACGCTGGCCTATTGGAGCGACATCAAGCGGATGTGGCGGGGCGCCCTGGTGCTGGCGATCGTTTCGGTCCTCGGCTCGACGCTCGGCGCGCTGATCCTCCTCTCGCTCGACAATCCGCAGTTCAAGGCCATGGTGCCCTGGCTGCTTCTCGCCGCCACCGGCCTCTTCGCCGCCGGCCCCTGGCTGAAGCCCAAGCCCCGCCATGCCGAGGAGGCGACGCGCGGCAAGGGGCTCGCCGGCCCGCTGGCGCAGTTCGTCACCGCCATCTACGGCGGCTTCTTCGGCGCCGGCATGGGCATCATGATGCTGGCGACGCTCGGCCTCACGCAAGGCGGCGACTACCACCGCCTCAACGCTTTGAAGAACATGCTGGCGACCGTGATCGCCGTCGTCGCCATCGCGGTCTTCGTGGTCGGCGACGTCGTGGACTGGCCGGGCGCGCTCGCGATGATTCCCGGCGTCGCGCTCGGCGGCTATGCCGGCGTCTGGATCGCCAAGCGCCTGCCGCAGATCTGGGTCCGCTCCTTCGTCATCGTCGTCGGACTGGCGCTGGCCGCCTATTATTTCGCGGCCGGCTGAGGCTCGGCGCGTCAGCGTTTCAGCAGATCCGGCCGCCGCTCTGCCGTGATGCGCTCGGCCTCGGCGCGGCGCCAACGCTCCACCGCGCCGTGATCGCCCGATGTCAGGACGGGCGGGATCGTGCGGCCCTCCCATTCGGCGGGCCGCGTGTAGTGGGGATGTTCGAGACGGCACGTCTCGAAGCTCTCGGTCTCGCCGGACAAGGCATTGCCCATGACGCCGGGGAGAAGCCGGACCACGGCATCGAGAAGCACCGTCGCCGCGATCTCGCCGCCGGAGAGGATGTAGTCCCCGATCGAGACTTCGGTCAGCCCGCGCCCCTCGATCACGCGCTCGTCTACCCCTTCGAAGCGTCCGCAGACGATGACCGCGCCCGGACCCTCGCTCAATGCACGCACGAAGCGCTGGTCGAGCGGCCGGCCGCGCGGGCTCATCAGGAGACGCGGCCGCGAATCGCCTTGGGGAGACGCCGCGTCGATCGCGGCCGCGAGAACGTCCGCCCGCAGCACCATGCCGGCGCCCCCGCCGGACGGCGTGTCGTCGACCATGCGGTTGCGGCCGACCGAGAAGTCGCGGATCTGCACCGTCTCCAGAGACCAGTCGCCCCGCTGCAGCGCGCGTCCCGAGAGCGAGACGCCGAGCGGCCCGGGAAACATCTCGGGATAGAGGGTGAGGACGCTCGCGCGAAAGCTCACCGCGCCTCCGGCTCCGGTCCATCCGACTGCGGATCGCCCGGCTCCGCCAGTCCGGCCGCTTCTTCCGCCTGATCGCCGACGGCGCCGGACAGTCCGGCCGCGACCGGCTCGACCGTCATCGTGCCGGCTTCGACGTCGATCTCGGGAACCGCGGCCTCGGAGAAGGGAATCATCACGGTCGGTCCGCGCTCCGGCCGGATCTCCACCACGTCGCCCGCGCCGAAATCGTGGATCGCGATCACCGTGCCGATCGCCTCGCCGGACACCGACACGGCGGAAAGGCCGATGAGATCGGCCTGGTAGAACGCGCCGTCCTCGCCCTCGTCGGGCAGGACGGAGCGGTCGACGAAGAGTTCGGTCCCGTTCAGCCGCTCCGCGTGGTTGCGGTCGCGGACCTCCGCGATGGCGGCGACGACGACGTTCTTCTGCACCCGCGCCGAGCGGATCGTGTAGCGGTTGCCCTTGGCGTCGGTGAGCGGCCCATAAGCGCCGATATCGGTCGGGTCGGCGGTGAAGGAGCGGATGCGCACCTCCCCCTTGATGCCATGCGCGCCGCCGACGACGCCGAGAAGCACGGGATCGGCAAGAGCCGTCGGTTTGGGGTCGGACAAGGGCTTCGGGGCTCGGATCAGGGACGGGAGCCCGGTTCTTTGCGGGCGCCGCTCGGGAACGTCAAGCCGCCGCGCCGTGTCGGCCGGAGCGATGCTGTTCGTAATGGCGGCGTTTGGCCTCGTACATGCGAAGGTCCGCGCGTTTCACCGTGTCCTCCAGGCGCTCGCCGGGCCGAGCGCTGGCGCAGCCCATCGAGAGCGACAGGGGCTCGCCGGGATAGAACTGGTTGTTGATCTCGCAGAGCCCTTCGATCACGCCGAGCAGCGCCTGCCCCTCCTCCCGTCCGGCCCCCGGCATGAGCACCGCGAATTCGTCGCCGCCGATCCGCGCCGCGTTCCAGGGCTTGCCGACCGCTTCCTTGAAGACCTCGCCCGCGCGCCGGAGCAGCGTGTCGCCGGCGGCATGCCCAAGCCCGTCGTTCAGCGCCTTCAGCCCGTTGAGATCGGCGACGAGCACCGTGAAGCGCTCGGTCTTGCGGCGCTCGATCCGGTTCAGCTCGTCGACATAGAAGGACCGGTTGAAGAGCTTGGTGAGGACGTCGTGCTTGCCGAGATATTCGAGATAGGCCTCGGCCTTCTTGCGCGCCGTGATGTCGGAGAGCGCCACCTGCACCAGCGACCAGTCGGCCTCGTGGCCGGGAAGAACCGTGAAATGCAGGAGGAAGTGCAGTTCCTCGCCGGCCAGCGAATAGTTCACGACCTCGCGGCTCTGCACCAGCTTGCCGTTCCACAGGTCGATCAGCTGTTCCAGGAAGGGCTGCTGCATGGCGTCGCGGAAGATGTCGGCCTGCCGCAGCAGCAGGGTGTCGAGATCGGGCGCGCCGAAGGTCTGCAAGGTCAGGCGGTTGACCGCGACGACGCGGATCTCGCTCATGCAGCGCGCGACGAATTCGGGATGGACCCCGAGAAAGGTCCGGAAATCCGTGATGCCGCTCTCCCGCACGTCGGCGATCAGGCGCTGGATGGAGGAGAAGTCCTCGACCCAGAGCGAGACCGGCGAGTTCTCGAAGAGTCCCGTGGCATAGGCGTCGCTTTCGGCGGTCCGCCGGCGCGCGGTCTCCAGTTCCGTCACGTCCTCGGTGGCGACGATGACGCGGCTCCAGTCTGCCTCGTGGCCGGGCAGGATGCGGGCGTTGAGCTGGATGTCGAGGCGTCGCCCGGTGATCGTGTGGTTCACCGCGCGGCTGGAGAACGTGGTGCGTCCCGCCCAGAGCTGGAGAAGTTCCTCCAGATGATTTTCGAGGACGGAGCCCTGGAAGACGCGGTCGACGGCCCCGACGATCTCGTCCGTGTCGCGGGCCTCGAAGAGATCGAGAGCCCGTTGGTTCAGCTTCAGGATCGAGATCGAGCCGATGGAGGCGCGGATGCGGGTCGGATCCTCCAGGAGAAAGGTCCTGAGATCCGTGACGCCGTCGCGGCGCCACCCGTCGAGAAGCCGGCGCACGCGGCTGTAATCCTCCAGCCAGAGCGGCGTCGGAGCGAGGTCGAACGAGTCGGGCTCGATGGCGGAAGCGGGACTGGCGGCAGCTTCGCCGGCAGGCTCGGACGTCTCGTGCTTCATCGCGGGATCCGGGCGAAGGGCCGCAAGGCGGCGGGCAAAACGAAAACGGTGCGGCGGGGTATCCCCGCCGCACCGTTAAATGTAAGCTTCAAGAATTAATCCGAGCTTTACGAAGAGAAAGCCGAAGCCTTACTCCGCGGTCTCGTCGGCCGGCGCGTTCTTGGCGGCCTCGGCAGCAGCGGCCGCGGCCTCGGCCTTCGCGGCGGCGTCTTCCTCGCGCTGCTTCTTCTCGGCGATGCGCTCGAGTGCCTTCTTGCCGGGCAGGCCCTTGGTCTCGTTCTTCTTCTCGGGACGGTTGGCGATGCCCGCCTTGTCGAGGAAGCGCAGGACGCGGTCGGTCGGCTGGGCGCCTTCCGAGAGCCAGTGCTTGATGCGCTCGTCCTTAAGGGACACGCGCTCGGCATCCTTGGGCAGCATCGGGTTCCAGGAACCGACCGTCTCGATGAAGCGGCCGTCGCGCGGCGAGCGGGCGTCGGCGACGACGATGTGGTAGTAGGGACGCTTCTTCGAGCCGGCACGGGCAAGGCGCATCTTCAGGGGCATGGGTCTGTCCTTTGATCGATCGTTTGGTTTGCGTTGGTCTTCGATGTCAGCATCGGCGCCCGCGGACGTCCGATCCTATGTCTGGCGGCCGACCGACGCTGAGGCGCGCGGTTCGACCTGCATTGATGTCCTCCGGCCGGCCGGCCGCTTACTTCTTCCGGCCCGGAAGTCCCGGCAGGCCGGGCAATCCGCCGAGGCCCTTGGGCAGTCCGCCCTGGCCGAGCGCGCCGGGCAGGCCCTTGGCCTGCGCCATCTTCGCCATGGCCTCGAGCTGCTTGGGGTCCATCTTGGAAAGATCGGGCATGCCGCCCATCCCTCCCATGCCGCCGCCGCCGAGGCCGAGCTTGGCGCCGAGGCCCCCCATCAGCTGGCCCATCATGCCGCCGCCCTTGCCGCCCTTCATGGACTTCATGACGTCGGCCATCTGGCGGTGCATCTTCAGGAGCTTGTTGATGTCGGCCGAGGAGGTGCCGGAGCCCGCCGCGATGCGCTTCTTCCGGCTGTGCTTGAGGGCATCGGGATTGCCGCGCTCGTAGGCCGTCATCGAGGAGATGATCGCCAGCTGGCGCTTCAGGAGCTTGTCGTCGAGGCCGGCGGCCGCGACCTGTTCCTTGATCTTTCCCATGCCGGGCATCAGCCCCATCATGCCGCCCATGCCGCCCATCTTCTGCATCTGGCGGATCTGGTCGGCGAGATCGTCGAGGTCGAACTTGCCCGACTGCATCTTCTTGGCCATCGCCGCGGCCTTTTCCGCGTCGATGTTTTCCGAAGCCCGCTCGACCAGCGAAACGATGTCGCCCATGCCGAGGATGCGGTCGGCGATGCGCGAGGGATGGAAGTCCTCCAGCGCGTCCATCTTCTCGCCGGTGCCGATCAGCTTGATCGGCTTGCCGGTGACGGCGCGCATGGAGAGCGCCGCGCCGCCGCGTCCGTCGCCGTCGATGCGGGTGAGGACGATACCCGTGATGCCCACGCGCTCGTCGAAGGAGCGGGCCAGATTGACCGCGTCCTGGCCGGTCAGGGAATCGGCGACGAGCAGGATCTCGTGCGGGTTCGAGCGGGCCTTGATTTCGGCCATTTCGGCCATCAGGGGCTCGTCGATATGCGTGCGGCCGGCCGTGTCGAGAATGAGGACGTCGTAGCCGCCGAGCTTGGCGGCCTGCGCCGCGCGGGACGCGATCGCGACGGGATCCTGGCCCGCGATGATCGGCAGCGTGGCGACGCCGGTCTGCTCGCCGAGAACGCGAAGCTGCTCCTGCGCGGCGGGGCGGCGCGTGTCGAGCGAGGCCATCAGGACCCGCTTCTTCTGGCGCTCCGTCAGGCGCTTGGCGAGCTTGCCGGACGTCGTCGTCTTGCCCGAGCCCTGGAGGCCGACCATCATGATCGTCACCGGGGCCGGCGCGTTGAGGTCGATCGGCGCCTGCTCGGAGCCGAGCGTCGCCACCAGCTCGTCATGGACGATCTTGACGACCATCTGGCCGGGCTTGATCGACTTCACGATCTGCGCGCCGACCGCCTTCTCGCGCACGCGGTCAGTGAAGGAGCGCACGACCTCGAGCGCGACGTCGGCTTCCAGCAGCGCGCGGCGAACCTCGCGCAACGCCGCCGCCACGTCCGCGTCCGACAGGGCGCCGCGTCCGGTCAGGCCGGAGAGAATGGACCCCAGGCGGGTCTGCAACGAGTCGAACATGTCGTTCCTTCCGTCCTTCGCTTCGGGCAGGCGTGTCGGTCGAGCCGGACTTGCCCATCGCGAATGTGGTGACGGACCATCAGCCGCAACAAGCCGCGAACGCCCAAAGCAAGCCGCATCCGCGGGCGAAACTCGCTGGCGGATGGGGACCTCCGTGGACCTCGTCACCTGCGGTTCTGCAGGAAGAGAGGCGAACGGTCGGCGGCTCGCGGACGGATGCGCGCGGATTTGGGACTGCGTAAAGCACGGATGGGGGGAGAAGGTCAAGAAAGAGGCGCGGCGTCCGATCCCGCGCTCGCACCTGCGCACCATATCGGACGGTCATCCGGGGAATGCCGGGGTATCGTCGGCCGTCATCGAAGCCGATCGTTGCGGTCGCGGCAACCGTCGGCATCGGCACCCGTGGCAATATCTCGACGCGCCCCGCGCGTCGCGCTGCCGGCGGCCGGACGCTTGGCGCCCTTCGAAGGAACGGCGACGTCCGGGTCCGCCCTCCACCCCTCGCGGACCTCCCTTGCGGACGCCCCTCGCGCCCCTTCCGGGAGCGGGAGTTCGAACGTCTTTGAAGACCAGCCGAACGCGAACGGCCAGACCATCCCTCCGCCGCGGATCGAGGATCCGCGGGATCGGCGGCGCTCGGTGGGAAGAGATCGGCGGGCCGGGCCGAACCGCGTCTTGTGTCCCGCCTCGCCGCAAGTCACCCTTGCTTTTTGCTGTCCACGCACAACCTGATGCCGCGTCTCCTTCCGCATGCCGTTCGGCCGGGAAGCGTCTGACGCGATGGATGTCGTTCGCAACGAGGAGCCCAGTCGATGGTGGCAGAGATCGTGATCGGCAGCCTTGCCGCCCTCCTCCTCGTCGCGACGCTCCTGTCCTTCCTGCGCATTCCCCATGGCTTCGTCCGAAGCTTCTCCTTTCCGCGCCTCCAGATCCTCGTCGTCGCGCTCGTGCTTCTCGGGGCAGCGCTCTGGTGGGTTGCCCCCTCCCTGACGCGATGGCTGATCCTCGCCGCGCTTCTCGTCGCGATCGTGATCCAGGCGCTCTGCATCCTGCCCTTCACGCCGCTCTGGAAGAAACAGTCGAAGGGCCGGGTCGTCGACGAGGCCGAGGGGAGGGACGGGCCGGACACGGTCTCCGTCCTTTCCTACAATGTGAAGATGTCGAACCGCGACTATGCGAGCGCGCTCGCCATCGCCCGCGAGGCCGACGCCGATCTCATGGTCTTCATGGAGACCGACCAGGCCTGGTGCGATGCGCTGGAGCCCTTGCGGCAGACGCATCCCCACGGCCTGTCCGCGCCTTACGACAACGCCTACGGCATGATCCTCTTCTCGCGCCTCGAGCTCTCGGACACCTCGATCCAGTGCCTCCTGATGGAGGACGTGCCCTCCTTCGGCGCGACGGTGCGCTTGCGCGACGGCCAGCGCTTCCGCTTCCACGCCGTTCATCCCGAGCCGCCGGTTCCGACCATGGATTCGCTCGGCCGCGACGCGGAGCTCCTGATGCTGGCCGAGATCGTGAAGACCGAACGCCTGCCTTCGATCGTTTCCGGCGATCTCAACGACGTCGCATGGTCGAACACCACGCGCCTCTTCCAGCGCGTTTCGCGCCTCCTCGACCCGCGCATCGGACGCGGCTTCTACAACACGTTCGACGCGCGCTTCCCCTTCCTGCGCTGGCCGCTCGATCACCTCTTCCACGATGCGCGCTTCGCCATCGTCGCCATCGAGCGCAAGCCGGCCGGCGGCTCCGATCATTTCCCGATGTTCTTCCGCCTGGCGCTGACCCCGAGCCCGGAGGGCGCCGACCTGCCCGAAGCCGAGGATGCGAGCGACCGCGCGGAAAAGCGGGAGATCGTCGCGGACGGCCGCAAGCTCGACCGCGAGGCGATCGGCGTCGACTGGGAGAGCTGAGCTTCGACGCACATCATATGTAAGACACATTAGTTTTCCCCATTCCGGAACGCCGTGCATCGCCCTTCGTTGATCGAGAAGGGCTTCCCGACGCTCCACGGAGCGTCGCCGGGCCGGAAACGATCCATGCGGGAGAAAGACATGTTGGACGAGACGCGCCGCTCGGCACGCGAGACCGTGACCGCTTTCTTCGAAACGCGCACCGATGCCACCCGCGCCCTCGACCGGCTCCGCAACGACGGCGTTCCGGTGGACGAGGCGGAGTTCCACGACGGCGTGTCGGGGGCGAGCGATCGCGCCGAGCGCGAGACGCACCACAAGGGTTTCTGGGAAGCGCTCGGCGCTCTCTTCCTGCCGGACGAGGACCGCGGAACCTATGTGGAGGCGCTGTCTCGCGGGGGCACGCTGCTGACGATCCCGGTCTCGGCGCAGGACCGGGCGCGCGTTCTCGCCCGTCTCGACGAAGAGGGCACGGTCGATCTCGATGCACGCCAGGAGGATTGGCGCCGCGAGGGCTGGGGCGGCCCGGCAACCTCCCCGACGCTCGGCGACACCAGCCTCACCACGCCCCGCGACGACGTCGCCCTGCGCAGCGGCATTTCGGGAATCGGCGCTCATGCCGCGGGTGCTCCGCCGGCCCGCTTCGCCCGGCGGCTCGAGGATGTCTCCAGCCGGCGCGTGCGCGCCTACCGCCTCGATGCGCCCTCCGGCGAGGCCCGCGCGAGCGAGGTCGAGATCGAGGACCGCCGGAGAAGCGAGGACGTACCGGGTTCCGGGCTGATCGATCGGGCCCTTTGAACCCAAGGGCGGCGACGGCCGGTCCCGACCGGAGCCGCCCGAAAACGACATGTCGGGTCAACACATTAAGTCGCCGTTAACCATGCTGGCCGCATCATCAGGGACATCGCAACCCGAGAGATGAGGCGTCGACGTCCATGCGCAGGATCGAAGTGGCTGAGGAGCTGAAGGTCCGCTTTCCCGCCCGCAGTGCCGAATTCGACGACGGCTTCGAAGTCGGGATGATGGCGCTCCTGATGAGCCGCAAGGAAGCGGAGTTCACGCGGTCCGTCTCGACGCGCATCGTCGACCAGTGCGTCGAGCTGGCCGGCAAGCTCGGCTATCATCTGGGCGAGCGCGAGGACGGCGCGGACAACGTCCGCCTGACCTTCCGCACCCGGCGCGCCAAGCCCAAGCTTCGTCTCGTTTCCAACCAGGCCGTCGCGTCCTGAACGAGGCGATCGGCCGCCCCGCTGGCATTCGGCGGTCGCCTCGGCCATATAGCGGGGCATGGTCCAGGATCCGACGATACCTTTCGCGCGCATGAACGGGCTCGGCAACGAGATCCTCGTCGCCGACCTGCGCGGGCGCCCGGAGCGCGTGACGTCCGCTGCCGCCATCGCGCTGGCGGGGGCGCCCGAGACCCATTTCGATCAGATCATGGCGATCCACGATCCGGCGACGCCCGGCACGGACGCCTTCGTGCGCATCCTGAACGCGGACGGTTCGGAAGCGCAGGCCTGCGGCAACGGCATGCGCTGCGTGGTTCAGGCGCTTGCCGCCGATCTCGGCCAGTTCGCCTTCACCTTCGAGACGCGTGCCGGCCTGCTCTTCGGCGAGGAGGGTCCGGACGGTCTCATCACCGTCGACATGGGCATTCCGCGCTTCGGCTGGCAGGAGATCCCGCTGTCCGAGGCCTTCCACGACACGCGCGCGATCGAACTGCAGATCGGGCCGATCGACGCGCCCATCCTGCACTCGCCCGCCGTCGCCTCGATGGGCAACCCGCACGCGACCTTCTTCGTCACGCGCGACGTCTGGTCGTTCGAGCTCGACCGGTTCGGCCCGATTCTCGAGAACCATCCCCTCTTTCCCGAGCGCTGCAACATCACGATCGCCGAGGTGCGCGCGCCGGACGCGATCACCATCCGCACCTGGGAGCGCGGCGTCGGCCTGACGCGCGCCTGCGGCTCGGCGGCCTGCGCAGCGGCCGTGAACGCGGCCCGCACCCGCCGCTCGCATCGCCTCGTCACCGTGACCGTCCCCGGCGGCGATCTTCGCATCGACTGGCGCGAGGACGGCCACGTCGCGATGACCGGTCCGGCGGAATGGGAATGGTCCGGCCGCCTCGATCCCTCGACCGGCGCCTTCACCCGGGACGACGTCTCCGGCCGGGACGACGCCTCCGGCTGGACCCCATGAGCGCGACGACCGGCCAGACCGGCTCGACCCGGAAAACCCGCGGCGTGGAGGTCGTGAGCTTCGGCTGCCGGCTGAACACGCTCGAATCGGAAGCGATGCGCGCGGCGGCCGAACACGCCGATCTCGGCCCGACCCTTCTCTTCAACACCTGCGCGGTGACGGCCGAGGCGGTCCGGCAGGCGAAGAAGGCGGTCCGCAGAGCGCGCCGCGACCATCCCGATGCCCGCATCGTCGTCGCCGGTTGCGCCGCGCAGCTCGACCCCCGGGGGTTCGCCGACATGCCCGAGGTCGACGCCGTCCTCGGCAATGCCGAGAAGACGAAAGCGCGGAGCTTCGCGAACCTTCCCGACTTCGGCGTCTCGGCGGCCGAGAAGATCCGCGTCGACGACATCATGAGCGTCACCGAGACCGCGCCGCATCTCGTCGATGCGATCGAAGGCCGCGCGCGCGCGATCGTCGAGGTGCAGAACGGCTGCGACCACCGCTGCACCTTCTGCATCATTCCCTTCGCGCGCGGGCCCGCCCGCTCCGTTCCGGCCGGCGCGGTGGTCGAGCAGATCCGCCGCATCGCCGGCGGCGGCATCCGCGAGGTCGTCCTGTCCGGCGTCGACCTCACCAGCTACGGCACGGATCTGCCGGGCGCGCAGAGCCTCGGCCGGCTCGTGCAGGCGATCCTCGCCGGGGTGCCGGACCTGCCGCGCCTGCGCCTGTCCTCGATCGATTCCGTGGAGGCCGACGACGCCCTTCTCGACGCGATCGCGACGGAGACGCGCCTGACGCCCTATCTCCACCTCTCCCTCCAGGCCGGCGACGACCTGATCCTGAAGCGCATGAAGCGTCGCCACCGCCGCGAGGATGCGGTGCGCTTCTGCGAGGATGTGCGCGCACGCCGGCCGGATGTCGCCTTCGGCGCCGATCTCATCGCAGGCTTTCCGACCGAGACCGACGCGATGGCCGAGAACACGGCTTCCCTCGTGGCCGATTGCGGCCTCGCCTTCACGCACATCTTCCCCTTCAGCGCCCGCGAGGGCACGCCCGCCGCGCGCATGCCCCCGGTCGAGCCCGCCGTGATCCGGGCGCGCGCGGCACGGCTCCGCGCCCTCGGGGCCGAGGCGCTGTCGCGCCATCTCGCCGGCCATGTCGGACGCAGCGCCGAGGTGCTGGTCGAACGCGGCCGACGCGGGCGGCTGCGCGACTTCACGCCCGTCGACATCGCCTTCGGCCTCCCCGGCACGCTCGTCGACGCTAGGTTCACGGGTCACGACGGCCTGCGGCTCCAGGTTGAACCGATCGAGGGCGGCCCTTTCCAGGCTGAACCCTTTCCCGCTCGCCCGCTTCAGCACCCGCTTCAGGACCCGCTTCAGGAAATGACGAACCAGCATGGCTGAGAACAAAGGCTTCTTCCGGCGGATCTTCTCCTTCGGCTCCGCACGCGTCGAGGACGAACGCTCGCCCGACGAGTCGAAGTCCCTGCCCGGCACGCCGGACGCGGCGGTCGAACCGGCATCCGCACCGCCCGGGGACACGGCTCCCGCCCCCGCAGCTGGCCTCGTCGACGCGCCTGCGCGCGCGGTCCTCGACGAGCACCCGCGCGCGGTCGATGCAAAAGCGCCCGCTCCTCCCGAGCCCGTTTCCATGGCGGCGGCGCGGCCGGCCGATCCGGTCCTGACGCTGGAAACGCGGCCGGCCGAAGCCCTGGCGCCGCTGGTTGTCCCCTCGCCGGCGCCCTCGCACGGACCCGTCTCCGACGAAGCGGCTCCGCTCGGAGCCCCAAAACCCGACGCCGCAGAACCCAACGCAGCAGAGCTCGAAGCCCGCACGGCGCCGCGCAGCACGACGTCAGAGGACGAGGCCGACTTCTCCTGGCTCGACGCGCCGCTTCCGCCCGAGGACGAGGTGGAAGCCGCGACGCAAGACCCCGTCGACGCGCAGGCCCCTCTTCCCGAGCCGGTCGCCCCTGCAACCGACGAGCCCGAGGATTTCGGCGAACCGGTCGAGGATTTCGCCGCCGAGCCCCTGCCGGAGGACGAGGCGGACTTCTCCTTCCTCGAACCGGACGCGCCGCTTCCGCCCGAGGACGAGGAGGCCGAGCCCGACTTCTCCTTCCTGGAGCCCGAAGCCCCGGTCGAAGGTGCCGACACGCTCGACGACACCGTCCCGCACGAGGGATGGCGTCGCCGCGAGGCGCCCGCTCTCCCCGAGGCCTTGCTGCCGGTCGGCCCGCGCATTCCCTGGTTCGAGCGGCTTCGCCAGGGACTCGCCCGCTCGTCCAGCCAGCTCACCGGCTCGATCACCGCGCTCTTCACCAAGCGCCGTCTCGACGAGGCGACGCTGCAGGATTTCGAGGACATCCTGATCCAGGCCGATCTCGGCGTCGAGACCGCGATGCGCATCACCGAGCGGCTCTCCGAGGGCCGCTTCGGCAAGGAGGTCTCCGGCGCCGAGGTGCGCCAGGTCCTCGCCGCCGAGGTCGAGGCGACGCTCGCCCCCGTCGCGCTGCCGCTGGAGCTCGATCTCGACAAGAAGCCGCATGTCATCCTCGTCGTCGGCGTCAACGGCACGGGCAAGACGACGACCATCGGCAAGCTCTCCGCCAAGCTCGTGCGCGGCGGCCTGAAGGTCACGCTCTGCGCGGGCGACACGTTCCGCGCGGCCGCCGTCGAACAGCTGAGGATCTGGGGCGAGCGCACGGGTTCGGAGGTCGTTGCCAAGGCCATCGGCGCGGATGCGGCGGGCCTTGCCTTCGAGGCCTACGACCGCGCGGTCGAGAACGGTTCGGACGTCCTCATCATCGACACGGCCGGCCGGCTCCAGAACAAGACGGAGCTGATGGCCGAGCTCGAGAAGATCGTGCGCGTCCTCAACAAGCGCGATCCCGACGCGCCGCACACCGTGCTTCAGACGCTGGACGCGACGACCGGGCAGAACGCCTTGTCCCAGGTCGAGATCTTCCGCAACGTCGCGGGCGTCAACGGCCTCGTCATGACCAAGCTCGACGGCACGGCGCGGGGCGGCATTCTCGTCGCCATCGCGGCCAAGCACAAGCTGCCGGTCTACTTCATCGGCGTCGGCGAGGGGATCGACGATCTCGAACCCTTCAAGGCGAAGGATTTCGCGCAGGCGATCGCCGGAACGGCCTGAACGCCGAGCCGCCCCGGCCGACCGTCATCGGTCGCGACAGGGCCGTCGAAAAGGAACCAAGGACATGCCCGAGACCATTCTCGAACCCGCCCCGAACGCTCCCGGCAAGGCCGGCGCGAAGAAGGAGATCAACCCGCTCCTGAAATTTGCGCTGGAGCTCGGACCGCTCGTGGTCTTCTTCTTCGCCAATTCGCGCGGCGCCTGGCTCGCCGAGCGCTTTCCGGCGCTGGCCGAGCTCGGAGGGCCGCTCTTCATCGCGACGGCCCTCTTCATGGCCGCCACGGTCGTGGCCTTGGCCGTGTCCTGGTCGCTGACCCGAACGCTGCCGATCATGCCGCTCGTCTCCGGTCTCTTCGTCGTCGTCTTCGGCTTCCTAACGCTTTGGCTGCAGAACGAGACCTTCATCAAGATGAAGCCGACGATCGTGAACGCCCTCTTCGCCGCGATCCTCCTCGGCGGCCTCCTCTTCGGCAAGGCGCTGCTCGGCTACGTCTTCGAACAGGCCTTCAAGCTCGACGACGCCGGCTGGCGCAAGCTGACGCTGCGCTGGGGCCTCTTCTTCCTGGTCATGGCGGTGGTGAACGAGGTGGTCTGGCGCAACTTCTCGACGGATTTCTGGGCCGGCTTCAAGGTTTGGGCAACCATGCCGATCACCATGGTCTTCATGCTCTTCCAGATCCCGCTCCTGAAGCGCCATGCGACCGAACCGCTGGTGAAGGATTATACGGGCCGCGGATCGTAAGTCCGGCGACGACAGGCTCATTGCGCTCGGGGCCGGGCGTTCCGATATCCCGGGCAACGCAACGAACCCGATCGGATCCTCCATGCTCGACGTCCAGAAGCTTCTCGGCCAGTTCCTCGGCGCGCAGACCAGCCAGAACCGCTCCGGCGGCTTCGGCACGCCCAACACTCAGGGCAACGCGTTCGGCGGTTCCGGCACGAGCTCGGGCGGCTCGCTCCAGGACCAGATCGGCGGCCTCGTGCGCACCCATGGTGCGACGATCCTGAAGAGCGGCCTTGCCGGCGGCCTCGCCTCGCAGCTCTTCCGGGCGAAGGGCCTCGGCCGGATGGGCGGCGGCATGGGGACGATGGGCGGCACGGCTTTGAAGCTCGGTGGGGCGGCTCTCGTCGCCGGCCTTGCCTACAAGGCCTATCAGTCCTGGCAGGCGAGCCAGGGCGGCAGCGCGGCGCTTCCCGGCGCGAGCCCCCTCCCCCGGATCGCTCCGGCCACCGCCGGCGAGCTTCCCGCGCCCGCCGGCACCGCCTTTCTTCCCCAAGGCGAGGAGGATGCCCGCGCGCGCCTGATGCTCTCCGCGATGATCGCGGCGGCCAAGGCCGACGGCTATATCGACCAGGAGGAGCAGGACGCCATCTTCGGCCGGATCGACGAGCTCGATCTCGACGCCGAGGAGAAGGGCTTCGTCGTCGACGAGATGCGCAAGCCCCTCTCGATCGACGACCTCGTCGCGGGCGCCCGGACGCCCGAAGCCGCGATCGAGGTCTATACGGCCTCGGTGCTGGCCATCGATCCCGACCACCCCGCGGAAAAGGCCTATCTCGACATGCTCGCCGCCCGCCTGAACCTTCCGGCCGACCTCACGGCGGAGATTCGCCGCACGGCCGACGAGGCCGCGGCGGGCTGACGGCGACGGCAGGCCTCTCAACGAGAGCGCCGGACCGCCGACGGCGAGGCTGCCGGCGGGGCCGCGTCCGCCCGCAGGCATCGGCGCCTCTCAGAATTCCTCGGTCGGCAACCTCCGGCCGTCCGGCATCCGGTCGCCTGTCTCGTCCTGCGGGTTGCCGAAGGGCACCGGCGGCGCGCCGGCCTCGGCTTCGGCATCGTGATTCAGCGCCCAATGGACGGACGGGAAGGCAAGGTCGTCCCACGGGATGTCCTCGGGCCGGACGAGCTTGATCTCCAGGCTCTCCGGACCCGCCGCCATCGCGGGATCGGCGAGCGTGGCGCGAAAGATCAGCTGGACCTGGCTGATGCGCGGCACCGAGTAGAGCGCGAGCAGGCGTTGGATGGCGAGCGTCGCGCCCGCTTCCTCCCGCGCCTCGCGCATCGCGCCCTCCTCCGGCGTCTCCCCGAGTTCCATGTAGCCGGCCGGGATCGTCCAGAAGCCGCGCCTCGGCTCGATCGCGCGCCGGCAGAGAAGGATCCGGCCTTCGTGCCGCACGACCGACCCCACCACGATCTTCGGGTTCTCGTAGGCGACGAAGCCGCAATGGTCGCAGGCGCGCCGCTCCCGCTCGTCGTCGGCCGGGATGCGAAGGGAGAAGGAGGGCGTGATCATGGCGCTAGAGATGGGAGGAAAGGTCGAGACGGGAATGGAGACCGCGCGGGAACGCACGGGGAAGCCTCTCCGTCGCGCGCATGCCGTCGTCTCGGTCGTCCGGATCCTGCAGACCGGCCTCGACGACGGCTTGCGCAGATTGCGGTCCCTCGCTGTTCGCCCGCGTCGATGAGGCGGCCGAGAGATTCGGTCATGCGGTGCGAACACTATCGGACCACGGTGCCCCTCCGGAAGGAGGGCATGATCCGCCACGTCCGCAGAAGCGAACGGCGGATCGCCTCACCGCGCTCCCGCCACCGCCCTCGCGATCTCCGGCTCCAGCTTCTCCGTCACGTCCCGCGCGGAGAACGGTCCCGTCTGCTTCCAGAGGATCGTGCCGTCCGCACCGACGAGGAACGTCTCCGGCACGCCGTAGACGCCCCAGTCGATGCCCGCGCGACCGGACAGATCGGTGCCGACGGCGGCGTAGGGATTGCCGAGATCGGCCAGGAAACGGCGGGCGTTTTCCGGCTTGTCCTTGTAGTTGATGCCGACGAGGCGGACGCGCGGATCCCCCGCGATCTCCATCAGGATCGGATGCTCCACCCGGCAGGGACCGCACCAGGAGGCGAAGACGTTGACGAGCGTCGGACGAGGGTCGCCGCCGGACAGGACGAGCCCCGGCACGGCCGAGCCGTCGGCCGCGACGAGGCCCTCCAGCGGCGGCAGGTTCGTCGCGGGTGCCTTGGCGCCGATGAGCGCGGACGGGATCTCCTGCGGGTCGTGCCCGGAGACGAGCTGGTAGAGGAAGACGCCGGCAAGGCCCGCGAACAGGACCACCGGCAGGGCCGCGAGCCAGGATGAGCGCTGCCGCGGGGCCTCGGCGGGGGGACGAGCCTCCTCGCTCATCGATGCGCTCCCCGGTCCGATCGGCGTTTGAGGCCACGGTCCTCCAAGCCCTTCAGCTCGCCGCGCACCTCGCGGCCGTCGAGGAAGATCCAGAGGCCGAGCCCGCCGAGGGCGAGGGCCGACAGCCCGTAGGCGGCCAGGATGAAGGCGGCATAATCCCCTTGCATCCGATCAGCTCTCCACTTGGCGAAGGGCGAGGCGCGTCAGGGCGGCGACGCGCCGGCGCAGGATTTCGGTCCGCATGGCCGTGAGGTGAAGGGCGAAGAAGAGCAACGAGAAGCCGATCGCGGAGATGAGGAGCGGCCAGAGATAGGCCGCGGGCATGGCCGGTCCGTCCATCCGCATCACGCTCGCGGGCTGGTGCAGCGTGTTCCACCAGTCGACCGAGAACTTGATGATCGGAATGTTGATGAAGCCGACGAGGACGAGGATCGCGGCGGGCTTGGCGGAGCGGCCGGGATCGGCGAGCGCCCGCGTCAGCGCGATCAGGCCGAGATACATGAGGAAGAGGATGAAGACCGAGGTCAGCCGTGCGTCCCAGACCCACCAGGTGCCCCACATCGGCCGGCCCCAGATCGAGCCCGTGAGCAGGGCCAGCGCGGTGAACACCGCGCCGATCGGCGCCGCCGCCTTCACCGCGACGTCGGCCAGCGGATGACGCCAGACGAGCGTGCCGAGCGCCGACGCGCTCATCACCGTCCAGACCATCATCGAGAGCCAGGCGAAGGGCACGTGGATGAACATGATCCGGACCGTCGAGCCCTGCTGGTAGTCGTCGGGCGCGGTCAACCCGAGCCCGAGCCCCGCGGCGAGCGCCAGCGCGGCGAGCCCGTAGAACCAGGGTTGCACGGTCCCGGACAGGCTCAGGAAGCGGGAAGGATTGGCGAGGGCGGAAAACCACCCTCCCGTCGCGGAGAGGTCACTCATGCGTCCCAGTCTAGAATCTCTCGCAAATCCCGGCAAATGCCCATTTTGTCATAGCCAAATCCCCGCCTCAGTCGTTGCCCCCCTTCAGCACCGCGCCCGCCGCGAGGGGCCCGACGACGCCGAAGACGAGCGTCAAAGCGCCGAGAATCATCAGCGGCGGCAGGAACGGGTCGGGATCGTTCAGAGCGCCGTAGCTGGCCGATACGCCGAAGATCAGGACCGGGATCGCGAGCGGCAGGACGAGCACCGAGACGAGGAGCCCCCCGCGCGGCAGGGCGACCGCCACCGCCGCGCCGACCGCGCCGATGAAGGCGATGGCGGGCGTGCCGACGAGAAGCGTCAGCGCGACCGCCCCGCCGGCCGCGGGGTCGAGCCCGAGGAGAAGGCCGAGCACGGGCGAGGCGACGACGAGCGGCAGGGAGCTCGCCGTCCAGAGGGCCGCGCATTTGGCGAGCACCACGAGGGGCATCGGCGTCGCTCCCATCTGAAGGAGGTCGAGCGATCCGTCCTCGCGATCGGCCTGGAACAGCCGGTCGAGCGTCAGAAGGGCCGAGAGGAGCGCGCCGATCCAGAGCACGGCCGGCCCGATCCGCGACAGGAGGTTGAGGTCGGGGCCGATGCCGAAGGGGATCGTCGCGATCACGGCGAGGAAGAAGATGAGGCCCGTCGCCGCCCCGCCGCCGCCGGCGAAGGCGATGCGCAGATCCCGCGCGAAGATCGCCTTCAAGACCAGCCCTCCGCCGCCGCGAGATCCGCCTCGTCGATCGACCCGCTGCCGAAGACGCTCCGGCGCGTCAGGCGAAGGTCCCGCGCGGCGATGCCGAGCGGCTGGTGCGTCGCCGCGATCAGGAGGCCGCCCCCTTCGACATGCCGCGCGAGAAGGCTCGCGAAGAGGCCTTGCGAGGCGGCGTCGAGCGCGCCCGTCGGCTCGTCGAGGATCCAGGCCGGACGCGCCGCGACGAGGAGCCTCGCGATCGCCGCGCGTCGCTGCTGGCCGGCGGAGAGATAGCCGAACGGCGTCCGCTCCGTGCCGGACAGGCCGACGGCGTCGAGCGCCTCGCCGGTCGACGCCCCGCCGCGACCGCCGAGGAAGGCCCGCCAGACGTCGAGATTGGCCCCGACGGTGAGGCCGGCCTTCATCGCGTTGCGATGGCCGAGATAATGCGCGACCTCGGACAGGCGCTGCGCCGGCTCGCCGTCCGCGCCCGTCGCGCCGTCCAGCTGGATCGTGCCCGCACCGGCCGGCAAAAGGCCGGCCAGCGTGCGCAGCAGCGTCGACTTGCCCGCCCCGTTCTCGCCGGTGACGACCAGCGCCTCGCCGCTCGCGAGATCGAGATCGAGCGGACCGGCGATCCGCTCGGCCCCCCGCACGGCCACGAGGCCCCGCACCACGAGGCGAATCGTCATGTCGACGAATCGATGATCGACGGAGCCGGGGAACCGGTCGACGGACGAGGGAGCGGCGTCTTCATCCCCGACTGATGGCAGATGCCGCGGTCGATCGTCCAGTCTCCGGCATGTCCCGCATCGAGTCGTGCGCCGCGCGGGGTCCCTTGTGCGGGATTTCTACCGCGCCGCACCGGATACCCTTTATAGCCGTTACAAACTTGCCTATAAGGACCGCGGCCACGCCAGCGACCGGGGTGGAGTGAAATCAGCGCCGACCCCATGAAGCCTCGCCCGGCACCGGCGGGGATCGGGGCGGACGGGCGGAAATGGTCGTACCCGCATCTTTCGGGCGCGTTCGCGCCGGGAGCTACGTTCGCCTTTGGGGATCGACGGCAAGGTCCGAGAAGGAACCATCCTCCGTGTCCCATCCAGACAGCTTCAAGAGCCGCAAGACGCTCAACGTCGGCGGCAAAGAGTACATCTACTTCGACCTCAAGGAGGCCGAGAAGAACGGCCTTTCCGGCGCCTCGCGCCTTCCCTTCTCGATGAAGGTGCTCCTCGAGAACCTCCTGCGCAACGAGGACGGGCGCACCGTCAAGGCCGACGACATCCGCGCCTGCGCGAACTGGACGCAAGATCGCGGCAAGGCCGGCCATGAGATCGCCTATCGTCCCGCCCGCGTCCTCATGCAGGACTTCACCGGCGTTCCCGCCGTCGTCGATCTCGCCGCCATGCGCGACGCCACGACCAGCCTCGGCGCCGATCCCCGGAAGATCAACCCGCTCGTCCCCGTGGATCTCGTCATCGACCATTCCGTCATGGTCGACTTCTTCGGCCAGGCCGACAGCTTCAAGAAGAACGTCGACGTCGAATACGATCGCAACGGCGAGCGCTACACGTTCCTGCGCTGGGGCTCGGAAGCCTTCCAGAACTTCCGCGTCGTGCCGCCCGGCACCGGCATTTGTCATCAGGTGAACTTAGAGTATCTCGCGCAGACCGTCTGGACGAAGGAAGAGAACGGCGAGACCATCGCCTATCCCGACACGCTGGTCGGCACCGATTCGCACACGACCATGGTCAACGGCATGTCCGTGCTCGGCTGGGGCGTCGGCGGCATCGAAGCGGAGGCGGCCATGCTCGGCCAGCCCGTCTCCATGCTGATTCCCGAGGTCGTCGGCTTCCGCATCGCGGGCAAGCTGCCCGAGGGCACGACCGCGACCGATCTCGTGCTCACCGTCACGCAGATGCTGCGCAAGAAGGGCGTCGTCGGCAAGTTCGTCGAGTTCTACGGCCCCGGCCTCTCCAACCTCACCCTCGAGGACCAGGCGACCATCGCCAACATGGCCCCCGAATACGGCGCGACCTGCGGCTTCTTCCCCGTCGACACGGACACGCTGAACTTCCTCGAGGTCACCGGCCGCGCCAAGGACCGGATCGCCCTCGTCGAAGCCTATTCGAAGGCGCAGGGCATGTTCCGCGAGGAGGGCATGGAAGAGCCGGTCTTCACCGACACGCTGGAGCTCGACCTGTCCACCGTCGTGCCCTCGCTCGCCGGTCCGAAGCGCCCGCAGGACCGCGTCGCGCTGACCGATGTCGCGGCCGACTTCGCGCGCGTCCTTCCCGATCTCCAGGGCGGCCGCAAGACCGCCGCCGCCGCGTCCTCCGAAGGTGACGCACGCTTCCTCGCCGAGGGCGCCGGTCAGGCCGGGCAGACGCCCGAGACCGCCCGCCGCTACGACGTCGCGGACGCGGCCCACGGCATCGCCGACGGCGACGTTGTGATCGCGGCCATCACCTCCTGCACGAACACTTCGAACCCGAACGTGCTGGTCGCGGCCGGCCTCGTCGCCCGCAAGGCGCATGCGCTCGGCCTTCGCCCCAAGCCCTGGGTCAAGACCTCGCTCGCGCCCGGCTCCCAGGTCGTCACCGAATATCTCGAGAAGGCCGGGCTCCAGAGCGATCTCGACGCGATGGGCTTCAACCTCGTCGGCTACGGCTGCACGACCTGCATCGGCAATTCCGGCCCGCTGCCGGAGGCGATCTCCGAGGCGATCACCGCCAACGATCTCGTCGCCTGCTCGGTCCTGTCGGGCAACCGCAACTTCGAGGGCCGCGTCAATCCGGACGTTCGGGCGAACTACCTCGCCTCGCCGCCGCTCGTCGTCGCCTATGCCATCGCCGGCTCGCTCTTCGTGGACATCACCAAGGAGCCGCTCGGAATCGGCAGCGACGGCCGCGACGTCTATCTGCGCGATATCTGGCCGACGACGCAGGAAATCTCCGACATCGTGCGCAAGACCGTGACGCGCGACCTCTTCGAGCGTCGCTATTCCGACGTCTTCCGCGGCGACGAGCACTGGCAGAAGATCGACGTTTCCGGCGGCCTCACCTACGACTGGGACGACCGCTCGACCTATGTGCAGAACCCGCCCTACTTCGAGGGCATGACGATGGAAGCCAAGCCGGTCACCGACATCCACGGTGCGCGGATCCTCTCCATCTTCCTCGATTCGATCACGACCGACCACATCTCGCCGGCCGGATCGATCAAGGCCAACGGCCCGGCCGGCGACTATCTCGTCAGCCACCAGGTCCGCCCCGTGGACTTCAACTCCTACGGCGCGCGCCGCGGCAACCACGAGGTCATGATGCGCGGCACCTTCGCCAACATCCGCATCAAGAACCAGATGTTGCCGGGGGTCGAGGGCGGCATCACCAAGCACTTCCCCTCGGGCGAGCAGCTGCCGATCTACACCGCGGCGATGAAGTACAAGGACGAGGGCGTCCCGCTCGTCGTCTTCGCGGGCAAGGAATACGGCACCGGCTCCTCGCGCGACTGGGCGGCCAAGGGCACCGTGCTGCTCGGCGTTCGCGCCGTGATCGCGCAGTCCTTCGAGCGCATCCACCGCTCCAATCTCGTCGGCATGGGCGTCGTGCCCTTCCTGTTCGAGGAGGGCACCTCCTGGCAGACGCTCGGCCTCACGGGCGAGGAGACGGTGACGATCGAGGGACTGACCACGATCCAGCCGCGCCAGAAGATGGAGGCGATCGTCACGCGGCCGAACGGCGAGGTCGTGAAGGTCCCGCTCATCTGCCGCATCGATACGCTGGACGAGCTGGAATATTTCAAGGCCGGCGGCATCCTGCACTACGTGCTGCGCAAGCTGGCCGCCTGAAGCCGGCCGCGTCCAACGATCGCGCCGGCCAGGGCTCGTTCCCGGCCGGCGTTTCCAGCGCGGCGGTCCCGCGCCGATGCGCGTGCAGCGTCGGGTCCGGCCGCTCCCGCCTCGCGCCGGCCCGTCCTGTCGCGCGGGCCGGTCGCTTGCGCCGTGAAGCGGCTCTCCAAGCGGGCCGGCCCGGGCTTCGCTTTCAAGGGGTTGTGACTGGTTGTTGTGGGGGCGGATCGATAGCGTCCCCCCCGATGCGCGAGCCACCGAGCGGCGCGCATCCCATCGGCGAAGCGGATCCATCAGGCCCTGCCATGCCACGAACCTTCGAGGGCACGACGCCGTGATCATCTTCCGCCCGGCATCGAAGCTGGCCAGCGTTCTGGCCGTCGTCGGCGCTCTTCTGACCTTTTCCGCAGCCTGGGCCCAGGCCGAGGAGCACGTCGCCACGAGCCGCGCCGTGCGCGGCGTCGTCGAGCTCTTCACCAGCCAGGGCTGCTCGTCCTGCCCGCCCGCCGACCGCATCCTGGCGCGGCTTTCCGAGGACGACAGCCTCGTCGCGCTCGCCTACCACGTCGACTACTGGGACTATATCGGCTGGCGCGACATCCATGGATCGCGCGAGAACACCGAGCGCCAGCGCGCCTATGCCAAGGAGCTCGGCAAGGGCGGCATCTACACGCCGCAGGTCGTCGTCAACGGCCGGAGCGACGTAATCGGCTCGCGCGAGGGCGAGATCCGCGAGGCGCTGACGAAGGCTCCGCTCGACGCGTCGAGCGCGCTCATCACCCTCTCCGTCGACGGCAAGCGGCTTCGCGTCGGCGTCGAGAACGGCGCGGGAGTCGCGGGAGGTTCCGCGGTCCTGATGCTCGTCACCTTCACCGACAAGGCCTCGACCACGGTCGAGCGCGGCGAAAACAAGGGTCTCGTCCTGATCGAAAGCCATGCCGTCCGCGACTGGCGCATTCTCGGCATGGGCACGCAGAAGCCGATGGAGACGGAGATCCCGCTGGCCTCGCTGCGACCGGAGGGGGGCGAGCGGATCGGTTGCGCGGCGATCCTCCAGACCGTCACCGAGGGCGGCCGCCCCGGCTCGATCCTGGCCGCCGCCGCCATCGAGTTCTGACCCCTGGCCATCGCCGAAACGCGGCTTTGCCGGCCTTGCCCGGTGCGGCCGAACGCACGGCCTGCGCTTGAAAAGCTTTTGCCGACATCCTTATTTCATGAGACGCTGAACGCGGCCGGACCGGAATCGGACGCGGGCCCGCACCGCGGGGGGCCCGTTGGTTCGGCCCCGGCGCTGCACGGCAGGGCGCAGCGCGGCACAGAGAACGACGAAAGCGTCGTCGGACACGGGAAGCGAGGCCAATCGCATGGAGGGAACGGATGGCGGCAGGAGCGGCGGCGCGACGATCATCGATTTCTCGCAGATCCGGCACCCACCCGCCCCCGGCACCGCCTCCGGATCCGATCCGGCCATCGTCGCCTTCGACCGGCGCGAGCTGAACGAGATCCTCAACGTCTACGGCCGCATGGTCGCGGCCGGCGAATGGCGCGACTACGCGATCGACATGCTGAAGGACCGCGCCGTCTTCTCGATCTTCCGCCGCACCAGCGAGATGCCGCTCTTCCGCGTCGAGAAGACCCCCCGCCTCGCCCGCCGCCAGGGCGCCTTCTCCGTCACCGCCGCCGGCGGCCTCGTGATGAAGCGCGGCCACGAACTGCGGCAGGTGCTGCGGGTCTTCGACAAGGCGCTGAGGTCGGTGGAAGAGCGGTAGGGGTCGCCGGAATTTGCGGCAATGGGTGGATAAGGAATGGTCCAGTTCTTAACTTGAGATGGCGTTTAGCGGCCGTTCCAACCATCACTGGGCGGTGCCCCGATGCGGCTGATGTCGAACGGCGTCGTCTTGTAGATTTCGTTGATCCAGTTCCCGATCAGAAGATGCGCGTGCCCCCGCCAGCGGTTCTCGGGTGATCGTGAGGGGTCGTCGTTCGGGAAGTAGCCAATCGGCATTGGGCCCACGCCGTCTCGATGGTACTCTTTGGCAAGGGTGTCGGTCTCGTATTCGAGATGATTGAACATGTGCAGCATCCGGTGCCGCGGGTCGCTGACGAGACACGGGCCCGTCTCCTCGGCGCAGGCCATGGTTACCAAGGTGCCGTCCTGCGGGAAATCTCCTTCCCGTACCTCCGTCCAGCGCGAGACTGGCGCTTCGAACCGATCGGGGAAGCCACGGAGCCAGGGCGAGCCAGGAGCCAGATTGGTTTGCGCGAAGATCCCGAAAGCTTTGGCTGTGAGTCGATGTTTTGGGATGCCGTGGAAATGTTGTAGCGCTGCCTGCGCCGCCCAGCAGATCGTTAGCGTCGCGTGGACATGGGTCTGTGTCCAGTCGAGAATTTGGCGCAACTCCGGCCAGTAGCGAACCTTTTCGAACGGCAGGTGCTCCACTGGCGCCCCCGTGATGACGAAGCCGTCAAACCGTTGCGTCCGCACCTCGCTCCATGGCTGATAGAAGGCTGATAGGTGATCAGCGGAGGTGTGGCGCGCCACATGGTCGCTGATGCGGACAAGCGTCAGTTCGATCTGCAAGGGCGCTGCCCCGAGGAGGCGAGCAAACTGCGTTTCCGTGCCGATCTTGTCGGGCATGAGATTGAGGAGACCAATCCGCAAGGGACGTATATCTTGCCGCACAGCGTCGGTCTCGCCAATGACCACGACGCCCTCTGCTTCCAGCGTCCTGCGGGCGGGGAGATGGTCGGGAATCTTGATCGGCACGCTTCGTCGCCTCCATTACTCAGGGCGACGCTGATGGCTGGGGTCCGTGAATTGCCGGATCGGCCACATCTTCCCTCATGGGAATACCACCTTGCCCGGATCGGCAGGTTGGCGTTGGGCGTCGTCCCAACTCTTGATGCAGATCACCAATTACCGCTGAAAGGGCGAGCGGACAATCTCCGGTTCCTGGAAAACGGTTTGATGTGACGAAAGACTGAGTAGGGTCGCAAGCGGCCAGCCCACGCCCCCATGGTCTCACCCCTTGAACATCGTCCCCGGATAGTCCCCCTCGTCCGGCAGCGTTTCGCCGGCGTCACCGAGCGGCAGCTGCATGAAGACGGTGTCGATCCATTTTCCGAACTTGAAGCCGGAATTCTGGAAGATGCCGATGGTGCGGAACCCGGCGCGTTCGTGGAGGCGGATGGAGGGGGCGTGGTCGGAGCCGCCGATCACCGCGATCATCTGGCGAAATCCGAGCTCCTCGCTGAGTTCGACGAGGCGCAGGAGAAGCGCCCGGCCGATGCCGTAGCCTTGCGCGTCCGGCGAGAGATAGACCGAATCCTCCACCGACCAGCGATAGGCCGGCCGCGCCCGGAACGGTCCGGCATAGGCATAGCCGAGGATCAGGCCCGAGCCGTCTTCCGCCACGATATAGGGATAGCTCTCGCCGGTCAGCGCCTCGTAGCGCTTCGTCATCTCCGCCTCGTCCGGCGGCGTCAGCTCGTAGCTCGCCGTGCCGTGCAGAACCGCATGGCGATAGATCGCGGTGATGGCGGGAATGTCGGCCGGCGTTGCGTCGCGAAGGGCGTAGGCGCTCATGGGGATCCTGTCGGTCGGGGCTCGAGACCGGCGGACGAAACGGATCCGGCAGCCTTGGGCGATGTCGTCCACCTCTGGCAAATGTCGGGACCGAAGGAAAGCGTCGCCTCGTCACCTTCGCGCATGCGGGAAGGCGAAAGCTCGCAGGCGTCGCCTCGGACATGCCGTCCTGACGTCGGGACTTGCTGAAACGGAGGAATTGACTTTGCGCGAACTTGCGCGCATGAGCCCATCCATGCACCGCTTCGCCAAAACCACGATTACGATCTGACGTTTCCCGCCCCGCTTCTCTCCCCGGGGTGGAGGGCAAGCGTTCGGGCAGGGTCGGGAGAGCGGAGTTCGGATCATGGGTTACAAGGTCGCCGTCGTCGGCGCCACCGGCAATGTCGGGCGCGAAATGCTCTCCATTCTCGACGAGCGCGGCTTCCCGGCCGACGAGGTCGTGGCGCTGGCCTCGCGCCGCAGCCTCAACACGGAGGTCTCCTTCGGCGACAAGACGCTGAAGACGCAGGTGCTCGACACCTACGACTTCACCGGCACCGACATCTGCCTGATGTCGGCGGGCGGCGACGTCTCCAAGATCTGGTCCCCGAGGATCGGCGCGACCGGCTGCGTCGTCATCGATAATTCCTCGGCCTTCCGCTACGATCCCGACGTGCCGCTGATCGTGCCGGAGGTGAACGCCGACGCCGTCGTGGGCTTCACCCGCAAGAACATCATCGCCAACCCGAACTGCTCGACCGCGCAGCTCGTCGTCGCGCTGAAGCCGCTCCACGACCACGCGACGATCAAGCGCGTCGTCGTCTCGACCTACCAGTCCGTGTCGGGCGCGGGGAAGGAGGGCATGGACGAGCTCTTCAAGCAGTCGCGGGCCGTCTTCGTCGCCGATCCGATCGAGCGCAAGAAGTTCACCAAGCGCATCGCCTTCAACGTCATCCCCCATATCGACGTCTTCATGGAGGACGGCTCGACGAAGGAGGAGTGGAAGGTCATGGTCGAGACCAAGAAGATGCTCGACCCGAAGATCAAGGTCACCTGCACCGCCGTTCGCGTGCCGGTCTTCATCGGCCATTCCGAAGCCGTGAACATCGAGTTCGAAAACCCGATCACCGCCGACGAGGCGCGGGCCATCCTGCGCGAGGCGCCCGGCTGCCTCGTCGTCGACAGCCATGAGGACGGCGGCTACACCACGCCCTACGAGTCGGCCGGCGAGGACGCGACGTTCATCTCCCGCATCCGCGAGGACCAGACCCTGGAGAACGGACTCAACATCTGGGTCGTCGCCGACAATCTGCGCAAGGGCGCGGCGCTGAACGCCGTGCAGATCGCCGAACTCCTCGTCAACCGCGGGCTTTTGAAGCGCCAGAAGGCCGCCTGAGGCGAGGCGGACGCGGACGGGGCGCGGTGGGACCGGTCGTCCCGCCATCGGAAAAATCTGGCCGATCCGCCCCTCGGCCACCCGGCCGTCGCTCACACTGCCGAAGGGCCCGGACGTTCCCCGCGACGTCCGGGCCCTCTTCACGTGCGGCCGCGCGCTCTTCGTTCAGCTTCCGTCAACCATCCTCCGTCAGGGTCGTCGTCATGCACCGGATGGGCCAGCGCCCGCCCGGCGACGTCCCAACCCTCGCCCGGCGATGCCGCGAGCCGGTCCCGCCGGCTCGCACATCCCTGCGACCAGCCGGAACCCGTCGATGAAACGTCTTGTCCTCTCGCTCGCCCTGTCCGCCCTCGCCGTCACGGGCTGCACGACCAATCCCTATACCGGCGAAAGCCAGATCTCGAACACGCTCGGCGGCGCGGGCATCGGCGCCGGTGTCGGCGCGCTCGGCGGCTACGTCGTCGGCAAGGCGACGGGCGCCAATTCGGGCACGGCGGCGCTGATCGGCGCGGGCATCGGCGGCCTCGCGGGCGGCGGCATCGGCGCCTACATGGACAACCAGGAAGCCGAGCTTCGCCGGCAATTGCAGGGCACGGGCGTCTCGGTCACGCGCGTCGGCGACCGGATCGTCCTCAACATGCCCTCCAACATCACCTTTCCGTCGGACGGCGACACGATCCGCTCGCAGTTCTATCCCGTCCTGAACTCGGTCGCGATCGTTCTGGCCAAGTACGACCGCTCCGCCGTCGACGTCGCCGGCCACACCGACAGCCAGGGATCCGACAGCTACAATTACGATCTGTCGCAGCGCCGCGCGGAAAGCGTCGCCGACTACCTCGCCAGCCAGCGCATCGACGGCGGCCGCCTGAACGTTCGCGGCTACGGCGAAAGCCAGCCGGTCGCCGACAACGCGACGGATTATGGCCGCGCCGAGAATCGACGCGTCGAAGTGTCGATCTCGCCCTATTCCTGATCCCCGCCGGCGCGCCCGAGCCAAGCCGTCGAACCCCCAAGCCGCGGCTGCGCCCGGGGCTTAACCCTTTGCACCGGAACAGATCGCGCCGCCGCTCCTCATCTTGTCTTTTTCAAGGGAACATGGCCCTTAAGAAACTGATAAGATGTCAGGAGAAATTCATGAGCCGTCAGGCGGATGGTCTCGATGGCGAGATCATCGACGCGATCTATGCCGCTGCGGAAGACCCCGACCTGTGGCAGGCGACGCTGGGTCAAGTTCACGCCGCCTTCGGCATCGTTGCCAGCAGTCTTCTGCTGCACGACCGTTCCCATGTCAGCACCGTGGCCGTCGTCGACGGCCATGACGACGCCTCGATCGCTCTGTGGATCGATCACTTCGCGACGCTGACCCCCTGGCTGCAACCCGAGATCAAGCTGGAGCTCGGTGTTCCCCTGACCGACGAGCATCTCGACATCGGCAAGGCGGCACGGGACCATTTCGAGAACGGCTATTACTACAACGAGTGGGTCCGGCCACAGGGCATCCGCCACGCCATCGGCTGCGTCCTGGACATCAACGGCAGCGGCTCCTTGACGGTGAACGGCTGGCGGACCGCCGCGTCCGGCGCCTTCACGGCGGAGGAAAGCGTGCGCTACGCCTCGATGTCGCGCCATCTCGCCCGCGCCGCCCGCCTGTCCATGACCTTCTCCCGCCTTCGCCTCGACGCCTCGGTCGCCGCCGCCGGACGAGAGCATGATCGGCCCGGCGTCCTCGTGCTCGGATCGCGCGGGGAGCTGCGCGACATGAACGTGGAAGCGCAGCGCCTGGTGGAGGCCGGTCAAGGCCTCCGCCTCCGGCTCGGCCGCCTCCAGGCCACCACGCTCGGCGAGGACGTCGCGCTGCAGCGGCTGATCGAGGACGCTTCGCGCCGGGATCTCGTCGGCGGCCGGGTCCTCGGCCCGACCTTTCTGCAGAAGGGACCCGGACTGTCGCCCCTGCGCATCGAGATCATGTCGACCCCGCCGCAGACCTCGCCCTTTCCGGGCCTGCGCGATGCCGTCCTCGTCGTCGTCGTTTCCGATCCGGACCGGCCGACGGACTTCCCGAACCAGGGGCTGAGACAATTGGCGGTCTCCTTTGCGCTGACCCCCGCCGAGGAGCGGATGGTCGGAGCGGTCCAGAGCGCGCGCAATCTCCGGGAGGCCGCGATCTCCGTCGGCATCGGCTACGAGACGGCCCGCACGCACATGCGGTCGGTCTTCGCCAAGACCGGCGCCCGCAGCCAGGTCGAGCTCGTCCGCCTTCTCGGCCGACCCTCGACGTGAACGGCATGCCGGGCGCCGGGCCGGATCGACCTCGACCTCTCCCGCGCCGGATCGATGCGGGCGGCCTCTCACCCGAGGACGCGGGCCTTGCTCGGCGGGGCGCGAGACGTCAGATGCCGGCGCCGTCTCCGACCACCGTCGGGTCCGCCGGCTCGTCCGGGTGACGTTCGGTCCGATCCACCGCCTGGCGCAGGAACGGCCGGAACAGGAAGTCGAGGATGCCGAGGACGAGCGCCGAGAGGACGCCGAGGCCGAGCAGGAGCGCGACGAGGGCGACGACCAGCGAGGCGAGCGCGCGGAAGCGCACCACGCCGGGCCGGCGCTCGGGACGGCGCATCGTGTCCGCGCCGAACCAGAGCGCCTTCGCGCGCTCCACGCCCGACAAGGGCTCCGCCACCGGAAGGGCCGCGTCGCCGATCGCGGTCACCCGTCCCGTCGTCTCGCGCACGAGGCCGAGCGCCACCGTCTCGTTCGACAACTGGTCGATCAGGATGAAGGCGCCGAGCTCCCGGTTCTCGGCGTAGGGCAAGGCGACGGCCGGGCGGTCGAAGGCGACCGTGACGCGGCCGATCTCGTTCATCAGGAGCGCGTCGGCGGGCTTGGGTTCGTAGGTGTGGATGTCGATCGCGTGGTCGAGCGTGCGCACGCTGGCCGGCGTCTGCGCCGGACCGAGCTTGGCGATGAGGCGCGCGCCCGCGATCAGCGGTCGGTCGACCATCCAGAGGATCTCGGCCTTGACGCTCTTCTCCGCCGCGACCGTGTCGCCGGGCCGCACGATGACGTCGCCGCGCGAGACGTCGACCTCATCGGCGAGCGTCAGCGTCACCGCCTCGCCGGCGCCCGCGCTCTCGACCTCGCCGGAGGGGCCGTAGACCGCCTTGACGCGCGTCTGCCGCCCGGCGGGCAGCACGGTCACCGCATCGCCGCGCCGGATCGAACCCCCGGCGATCTCGCCGCAATAGCCGCGGAAGTCGAGATTGGGACGATTGACCCACTGCACGGGCAGCCGGAACGGCTGGTCGTCCTCCAGCAGCGTGGCGGGCGTCGCGCTTTCCAGGCGCTCCAGCAGCGTCTCGCCCGAGTACCAGGGCGTGTTCGCCGAGCGCGTCGTGATGTTGTCGCCATTCTTGGCCGACAGGGGAATGTAGGAGACGTCGGTGAAGCCGAGCTGGGGAAGGATCTCCTTGTAGCCCGCGACGATCCCGTCGAAGACGGCCTGGTCGAAGCCGACGAGGTCCATCTTGTTGATCGCGACGACGACCGACTTGATGCCGACCATCGAGGTGATGAAGGAATGCCGCCGCGTCTGCGGCAGGATGCCCTTGCGCGCGTCGACGAGGATCACCGCGAGCTCGGCCTGGGACGCGCCGGTCGCCATGTTGCGCGTGTACTGCTCGTGGCCGGGCGTGTCGGCGATGATGAAGGCGCGCTTTGAGGTCGAGAAGTAGCGATAGGCGACGTCGATCGTGATGCCCTGTTCCCGCTCGGCCGACAGCCCGTCGACGAGAAGCGCGAAGTCGAGGTCCTCGCCCGTCGTGCCGAACTTCTTGGAATCGCGCTTCAGCGCCTCCAGCTGGTCGTCGAAGACGGCGTTGGCGTCGTAGAGCAGGCGACCGATCAGGGTGGACTTGCCGTCGTCCACCGAGCCGCAGGTGATGAACCGCAGGAGCGAGGTCGCCCCGGCGGGGATCGGGAGGGGAGAAGCGGCGGGGACGCTCGACGCGAAGTCGTCGGTCCGGGCGAAAGCGGCGGTCATCTCAGAAATAGCCTTCCTGCTTCTTCTCTTCCATCGAGGCGCCGCCGTCCTTGTCGATGACGCGGCCTTCGCGCTCGGAGGAGCGGCTGCCGCGCATCTCGGCGATGATCTCGGGGAGCGTCGCGGCGGTGGAGGGGACCGCGCCCGTCAGCGGATAGTCGCCGAGCGTGCGGAAGCGCACGACCCGACTCTCGACGACCTCGCCGGGCAGGAGCTTCATCCGCTCGTCGTCGCGCATGATCAGCGTGCCGTCGCGCACGAGGACCGGGCGCGGCTTGGCGAAGTAGAGCGGCACGACCTCGATGCCTTCGAGCGCGATGTAGTCCCAGACATCCGCTTCGGTCCAATTGGACAGCGGAAACACGCGGAAGCTCTCGCCGATGCGCTTGCGGGTGTTGAAGAGGCGCCAGGGCTCGGGCCGCTGGTTCTTGGCGTCCCAGCGATGCTCGGCCGAACGCAGCGAGAAGACGCGCTCCTTGGCGCGGCTCTTCTCCTCGTCGCGCCGCGCGCCGCCGAAGGCCGCGTCGAACTTGTACTTCTCCAGCGCCTGCTTCAGCCCCTCCGTCTTCATCACGTCCGTGTGGACTCGGGAGCCGGCGGAGAAGGGATTGATGCCGCGCGCGATGCCGTCCTGGTTGATGTGGACGATGAGGTCCACACCGAGCTTCGCCGGCAAGGCGTCGCGATGCTCGTACATCTCGCGGAACTTCCACGTCGTGTCGACATGGAGAAGCGGGAAGGGCAGCTTGCCCGGCGCGAAGGCCTTCAGCGCCAGATGCAGCATCACCGCCGAATCCTTGCCGATCGAATAGAGCATCACCGGGTTCTCGGCGGTCGCCGCGACCTCCCGGATGATGAAGATCGACTCGGCCTCGAGCCGCTGCAGATGGGTCATGTGCTTCAAGCTGCGGGTCCTTTCGGAACGCTGTCGCCGGCGCTGAGCCGCTCGAACGCGGCGTCGCCATGTTGGGTGCCGGGCACCAGATCCTTGGCGCGCACCACGCGCCCGTCGGCTTCCACGTGGAGACCGCATTCGCGCATCGTCTCCTCCTCCCACCACCAGCGTCCGGCGCGCTCGGGCTCGCCGGGCTTCAGGGCGCGCGTGCACGGCGCGCAGCCGATGGAGAGGAAGTTCTGCGCGTGCAGCGGATTGACCGGAACGTGCTCTTCTTCCGTGAAGACGCGGATCTCCTCCCGCGTCCAGTCGAAGAGCGGGTTGGCCTTGATGAGGCCGCGGGCGGCATCGAAGCCGACGAATTCCATCGTCTCGCGGTTGGCCGACTGGTCGCGCCGGAGGCCGGTCACCCAGCCCGCGGCACCGGCGAGCGCGCGGCCGAGCGGCTCGACCTTGCGAACGCCGCAGCAGGCCTTGCGGAACTCCGGCGCATAATAGAACGCATCGATGCCCTGGTCGTTGACGAGCTCTTCGAGCGCCTCGGCCTTCGGATACATCGCCTTGATGCGCTTGCCGTATGTCTCTTCCGTCTCGCGCCAGAGCGTGTAGCTTTCCGGAAAGAGCCGGCCCGTATCGAGCGTCTTCACCTCGATCGGCAGCTTCCGCGAGAAGATCAAATGCGTGAGCATCTGGTCCTCGATCCCGAGGCTCGTGGTGAAGACCGTCTTGCCGGGCACGCGTTCGGCCAGAAGCGCCAGGCGGTCGCCGGGCGCCAGCGTGCGGAAGGCGACGTCGAGTTCGGCGGCAAGGGTCTGAAGGGCGTCGGTCATGTCGGGACCTCGCTTTGGAGGGGTGTGAAATGTGAAGAAGGGCGGTGCGAGGCACCCCCCCTTTGTCCTGCCGGACATCTCCCCCTCACGGGGAGAGATCGGCAGCTCGATCGGTCGCGACAAGCCTGATCTCCCCCCTGAGAGCGGGAGACGCCGGCAGGCGGAGGGGGGCGCCTCGCTCGACCCTGCGAAGGGAGCCCTACCCCGCCCGCGCCTTCAACCGCTTCTGCAAGATGCTCTCGCCCTCGCCGTACCCGGACTGGTACTGGCCGTGGACGATCTCCTTGGCTTCCATCCATTGCGGCAGGGGCTGGCGTGCCGCCATGGCATCGGGCAGCAGCACCTCGTCGAACCCGCAGGCGAGCGCCTCGGCGAACTGGTCCGCGATCAGCGGCCCCGCCGCGCGCAGCGTTCCCGTGAAACCCTCGCGCCGGATGCGCTTGGCGAGCGACAGGCCGCGCCCGTCCGAGAAGGATGGAAACGCGATCGAGATCAGCTCGACCTTTTCGAAATAGGAGCGAAGCGCGCAGACCGGCGTGTCGTTGGAGACGCTGAGGCCGAGCGGTGTGTTGCGCCGGTCCTCGATCGCCTGGTCGATGACCGTCAGCGGCACGAGCACGGGACCGGAGGCGAGCGACAGGTCCGCGATGTCCTCGACGGGCGTGAAGACGTCGGCCTTCTCCCCGGCATCGGTGACGAGCAGCGTCATGCGACCTCTCCCGCGGGCTGGCCGGTCTTGTCGGCGACATAGGCCTGGAAGCCGGCCTTGAAGGGTTCGAGCCCGGCGCGGCGAACGGTCTGGATGAACTCTTCGCCGTTCTGGCGCTCCTTCATGTAGACGCCGACGATCGCCTCGATCGCGCCGGGAACGTCCTCGCCGTCGATGCCGGGGCCGAGCCGCTCGCCGAGCGCCGCGTGCTCCGTGGCATCCCCGCCGACCGTGATCTGGTAGTTCTCGACGCCGGACTTCTCCAGCCCGAGAATCCCGATATGGCCGACATGGTGATGGCCGCAGGCGTTGATGCAGCCGGAGATCTTGATCTGCAGCGGCCCGATCTCGCGCTGGCGCGCCTCGTCGCCAAACGTGTTCGAGATCTCCTGCGCCACGCCGATCGAGCGCGCCGTCGCGAGCGCGCAATAGTCGAGGCCGGGGCAGGCGATGATGTCGGTGATCATTCCGGCATTGGCCGTGGCCAGCCCCGCCGCCTTCAAGGCCTCGAAGACCGCCGGCACGTCGTCCTGCCGCACATAGGGGAGGACGAGGTTCTGCGCGTGCGTCACGCGGAATTCGTCGGAGGAATAGCGCTCGACGATCTCGGCGAAGGCGCGCATCTCGTCCGACGACATGTCGCCGGGAATCCCGCCGATCGGCTTCAGCGAGACCGTCAGCGCGATGTAGCCGGGCACCTTGTGGGCGAACCCGTTCTGCTCGACGAAGCGGTCAAGCGCGGGATCGGCCTTCCGGGCCGTCGCCAGCGCCTGCGAAGCCTCCGGCAGCCTCTCGTAGGCCGGCCCCGCGAAATAGGCCGCGATCCGCTCCAGCTCGGCTTCGGGCGCGTTGATCGTCGGGCCGTTCAGCGCGGCATATTCGGCCTCGACGCGGCGGGTGAACTCTTCCGTGCCGACCTCGTGGACGAGGATCTTCACGCGCGCCTTGTACTTGTTGTCGCGCCGGCCTTCGGCATTGTAGACGCGCATGATCGCTTCGAGATAGGCGAGCAGCTCGTCCTTGGGCAGGAAGTCGCGCACGATCTTGCCGACCATCGGCGTGCGCCCCAGACCGCCGCCGACGACGACCTCGTAGCCGGTTTCCCCGGCCGGACCGCGCTTCACCTTGAGCCCGATGTCATGGACGAGGATCGCCGCCCGGTCGTGCTCGGCCCCCGTCACCGCGATCTTGAACTTGCGCGGCAGCCAGGAGAATTCCGGGTGGAGGCTCGACCATTGGCGGATCAGCTCGGCCGTCGGGCGGGGATCCTCGACCTCGTCCGCGGCGACGCCGGAAAACTGGTCGGCCGTGACATTGCGGATGCAGTTGCCCGACGTCTGGATGCAATGCATCTCGACATCGGCCAGAAGATCCAGGATCGCCGGCACGTCCTTCAGCTTCGGCCAGTTGAACTGAAGGTTCTGGCGCGTCGTGAAATGCGCATAGCCGCGGTCGTAGGTGTCGGCGATATGGGCGAGCGTGCGCAGCTGCTTGGCGTTCAACGTGCCGTAGGGCACCGCGACGCGCAGCATATAGGCGTGGAGCTGGAGATAGAGCCCGTTCTTCAGGCGCAGCGGCTTGAACTCGTCGTCGGACAAGGAGCCGTCGAGCCGACGTTCCACCTGATGGCGGAACTGGGCAACGCGGTCGCGGACGAACTGCTCGTCGAATTCATCGTAACGGTACATGGCGCAAGTGCCTTTCGAACGTCGCCGACCTCGCCAGGAACCTGGAACGGGCCGCGGGCCTGCGATGGGACCGGGCGATCAGCGCCCGTAATCGTTGTTGAACTCGGCTTCCTTGCCGTAGGCGGGATGGACCGAAGGTCCGCGCTGGCGGATCAGCTCGCGGAAATGACGGGCCGCGGCCAGACCGCTGGGCAGGATCTCGACGGGAACGAGATAGGCATCGACCACCACGTTCGCCTTGACCGCGACGGCCGCGCGCGCCTCGAGCTCGGCAGCCGCGTTCGGCTCGTCGGCGACCATGGCCTTGGCCGGATCGCGCGTCCATCCCTCCGCGCCGAGAAACACGACATCCCCTTCGAGAAGATCGTTGGCCGACAGGATGACGGGAAGCTGCGGCCCCTTGCTCTTCGGGGACGCCTTCGGTCCCGCCTTCGCCTCGTTCGCCATGCCGCTGTCCTTCCCATGCCAAGAGCGCCCCGGCGGCCGGCCGCCGAGGTTCTGTCACCCTCTCAATAGCCGGACCTCGTCGAAGTTGCGGCGTAACCTATTCCCACTTGCGGGACGTCTGGAGAAGATTTTGCCCGAAACCTGGGAAAACCGCGCCCGTCTTCGATGCGACGACGCGTTTGCGGGGATCTCCGAGATCTGCCCGGCGATCCCGCCGCCGCTCCTCGGTCTCGCCGTTCGCCACCGCGACGCGAGAGGGCCCGTCAGATCGCCTCGCCCGCCAGCAACCGTGGCTGAGGCCCGCGCACCGTGCCCGCCGCCTGTGCGATGAACATGTCCTTGACGGGCGGCAGGCGGTCGACGACCGACAAGCCGAAGGAGCGCACGCCCCGCAGCAGCGCGTTGTCGTTGGAGAAGAGGCGGTTCAGGAGATCGGTGGTGACGCCCATCTGCACCGTGTCGAAGCGCCGCCAGCGCTGATAGGTCTGGAGAACGTCGAGCGCGCCGATGTCCTGGCCGAGCCGCGCGGCTTCCACCACCGTCTCGGCGAGCGCCGCGGCATCCTTGAAGCCCAGATTGAGGCCCTGCCCGGCGATCGGATGGATGCCGTGCGCGGCATCGCCGGCCAAGGCCAGCCGCGGCTTCACGAAGTCGCGAGCGATCGTGAGCCCGAGCGGAAAGGCCCGGCGCCCGCCTTCCAGCGTCAGTTGACCGAGCTTGTGGCCGAAGCGCTGTTCGAGTTCGAGTTCGAACAGCATCTCGTCGGCCGCCATCAGCCGGTCCGCCTCGCGCTTCGGCTCGGTCCAGACGAGCGACGAGCGGTTGCCCATCAGCGGCAGGATCGCGAAGGGCCCGCCCGGCAGGAAGTGCTCCTCCGCCCGGCCCTCGTGCGGGCGCTCGTGCGCGACGGTCGCGACGATCCCCATCTGACCGTAATCCTTGTGGACCGTGCGGATGCCGGCCATGCCCCGGATTGCCGACGTCACGCCGTCGCAAGCCACGAGCAGCCGCGCCTCCAGCGCCTCGCCGCCGGCGAGCGTCACACGCATGGCGCCCGGCACCTCGTCGATGGCGGTGACCGCCGTGCCGGATCGGATGGCGATCCCGAGCGCCTCGGCCCGCTCGCGCAGCGCCCCGTTGAGGACGGTGTTGGCGACCATGTGCGCGAAGGGCTCGGACCCGCCCCGGCCTTCGACGGAGCCGCCGAAGGTGAGGAAGACCGGACGGACAGGCTCGGACGTCTTGGAGTCCGTCACGATCATCTCGTTGATCGGCTGCGCCTGCGACCGGATCGCGGACCAGACGCCGAGCCGGTCGAGCATGCGGCTCGCCGCCGCTGCGATGGCGGATGCCCGCATGTCGCGGCGCCAGGCGCCGTCGGGCGCCGCGTCGACCACGATGACCGAAAGCTCCGGCGCGGCATCCTTGATGGCGACGGCGACGGACAGGCCGACATAGCCTGCGCCTGCGATCACGATATCCTGGCGCGGCGTCCGCGCGGCGTCGGTCAAGCCCAAGTCGTTCTCCTGCCTTCGCGCAATCCGGAACGGCCGTCGGCCCCTGGTCGTTCGCCGTGCCATCCTCGTTCCGCGCTGCAGGATATAGGCCCGTGCGGGGGTCCGGGCAACGCGAAGACGCGCAAGCTCGCGGCCGAGGCCGAAATGCCGCTGCGCGATGGCGCGGCGACCGGCGCGATCCTGTCACGTTCGGCATCGCTCGGTGCCGGCCGGCCCGTTAGGTTCGGCCATGATCGCGATCCGACCATGCCCCCGCCCGACCGGCTCCCATCTGGCCGGTCCTGTGCCGATAGCCAGGGCGCGCTTCCCGTCCGGCGCCGGCTCGCTGCCGGCCGTGCTGCTGGCCCTGGCGCTTTTGGCGGGTTCACGCGGCATCGGGCGGGCCGAGGAGCCGGCCGCCGAAACATCCGCATGCCTTGCTGCCGATTGGATCGAGGCCGACGGACGCGGCGCCGTTCAACAGGCGATCGCGGAGATCGACGACGCGGCCGGGAGCGGCGACACGATGGGCTTCTGCCTTGCGAGCGACGCGCTCGTCGCCGTCTACGAGCAGACGGCGACGAGCGTTTTGGCCTGTTCGGACGAACGGGCCGCGCGCTGGAACGCCGCGGCGGAACAGACCCGGGCGAGCACGCAGGCCGTCTGCCGATGAGCCGAACCCGTCCCGGCGGCAGGACGGACCTTCTGCGGACAGGGCCAAGAGGCTCGCCCGCCCCGGCTTGACGTGGCTCTTCGACCCGGTGAAACCGGCAGGTCGCGGCGCCGTCGCCGCGGCGCAACGGAGCACAGGACCATGGAAGACAGCGTTCGCAAGCTCCTGGAGACGCTCGACCTCGAGCGGATCGAGGAAAACCTCTTTCGCGGCACGAGCCCGGACACGAGTTGGCAGCGCGTGTTCGGCGGACAGGTCGTGGCCCAGGCCCTCGTCGCGGCGCAGCGCACGGTTCCGATCGAGCGCGGGGTCCATTCGCTGCACTCCTACTTCCTGAGAGCGGGCGATCCCAAGGTGCCGATCGTCTACGAGGTCGATCGCATCCGCGACGGCGGCTCCTTCACCACGCGCCGCGTCCTCGCGGTGCAGCACGGCCAGGCGATCTTCGCCCTCTCGGCCTCGTTCCAGGTCGCGGAGGAAGGCCTCGACCACCAGGCCACCATGCCCGACGTGCCGACCCCCGACCGTCTGCCGGGCGCGGAGGAGTTGCGCGACACGATCCTCGCCAAGGCTCCGGAAGCGGTGCGCCGCTATTGGGACCGTCCGCGCCCGGTCGAGTTCCGGCCGATCGCGTTCGAGCATTACCTGACCGCCGAAAAGCTGCCGCCGCTGCAGGAGATCTGGGTGCGCGTCGTCTCCGAGATCGGCGACGATCCCGCGCTCAACGCGGCCGTGCTCGCGTATCTCTCCGACATGACGCTGCTCGACACGGCGCTTTTCGCGCACGGTCTCTCGGTCTTCGATCCCCGCATCCAGGCCGCCAGCCTCGACCATTCCATGTGGTTCCACCGCCGGCCGCGCGTCTCGGACTGGTTGCTCTATGCCCAGGACAGTCCGAGCTCCACCGGCGCGCGGGGCCTCACCCGCGGTTCGCTCTTCGATCTCGAGGGCCGCCTCGTCGCCTCGGTCGCCCAGGAGGGCCTGATCCGACCACGGCGCGCCAAAGCCTGACGAAAAAACAGGCACAAGCCGACAATTTCGGCATCTGCCGGAGTTTTGGGCGAGCAATGCGCAGGCCAGCGGCGTCGTTTTCGCCAGCAGCGGGCGGCATTGCGGCGAAAAATCGGCAGCGGCCGTCAATTGGCACGGACCTTGGATAGGGAGGGACAGTCACCGCTCCGGCATCCGGCCGGGGTGGAACCCTGGCTCGGCCGAACGGCGCTCCGCCGCCTCCCCGCCGCAGATCGATTCGAGGTGCACATGAAAATCGTGATGGCCATCATCAAGCCCTTCAAGCTGGACGAGGTTCGCGAAGCCCTGACGGCCGTCGGCATCCAGGGCCTGACCGTCACCGAGGTGAAGGGATACGGGCGGCAGAAGGGCCACACCGAGATCTATCGCGGCACCGAATACGCCGTGAGCTTCCTGCCCAAGCTGAAGGTCGAAGTCGCCGTGCCGACCGATCTCGTCGACCGGGCGGTCGAAGCGATCACCTCCGCCGCCAAGACCGGCCAGATCGGCGACGGCAAGATCTTCGTCTTCGGCATCGATTCCGCCGTGCGCATTCGCACCGGCGAAATCGACACGAACGCCCTGTAAGAAAGGACCTCTTCACGATGCGCTTCGGCAAGATTCTCACTTCGGCCGCGATCCTGGCGGGCCTCGCCGCCACGGCGGCCTTCGCCCAGGAAGCGGCCCCCGCCGCGCCTGCCGGCGTCGCCGCCGCCACGGAAGCGGTCGCGGCCGCTCCGGCCATGACGGTCGACAAGGGCGACACGACCTGGATGCTGATCTCGACGATCCTCGTCCTCTTCATGACGCTGCCCGGCCTCGGCCTCTTCTACGGCGGCCTCGTGCGCGCCAAGAACATGCTCTCGGTCCTGATGCAGACCTTCACCATCACGGCCGTCGTGATGATCATCTGGGTGACCTACGGCTACAGCCTCGCCTTCACGCCGGGCAACGCCTTCGTCGGCGGCCTGTCCAAGATGTTCCTCGCGGGCGTCGACACGACGACGCTGTCGGAAAGCTTCTCGAAGGGCGTCGCCATTCCGGAGCTGGTCTTCGTCTGCTTCCAGATGACCTTCGCCTGCATCACGCCGGCGCTCATCGTCGGCGCCTTCGCCGAACGCGTGAAGTTCTCGGCGGTCGTCCTCTTCACCATCCTCTGGGTGACCTTCGTCTACTTCCCGATCGCGCACATGGTCTGGTTCTGGGGCGGGCCGAGCGCCTATGCCGATCCGTCGGGCCTGATCTTCTCCTTCGGCGCGATCGATTTCGCCGGCGGCACGGTCGTTCACATCAATGCCGGCATCGCGGGCCTCGTCGGCGCGCTGATGATCGGCAAGCGCATCGGCTACAAGAAGGACGTCATGGCGCCCCATTCCATGACGCTCACCATGGTCGGCGCGTCCATGCTCTGGGTCGGCTGGTTCGGCTTCAACGCCGGTTCCAACCTCGAGGCGAACGGCTATGCGGCTCTCGCCATGATCAACACCTTCCTCGCCACGGCCGGCGCGGTCATCTCCTGGCTCCTCGTCGAAACCCTCGTTCGCGGCAAGGCCTCGATGCTGGGCGCGGCGTCCGGCGCGGTGGCCGGCCTCGTCGCCGTCACTCCGGCGGCGGGCTTCGTCGGCCCGATGGGCGCGATCGTGCTCGGCTTCGTCGTCTCGGCCGTCTGCTACTTCTTCGTGGACGTCGTGAAGAACAAGTTCGGCTACGACGACTCGCTCGACGTCTTCGGCATCCATGGCGTCGGCGGCATTCTCGGCGCCATCGGGACGGGCATCCTCGTCAATCCCGCCCTCGGCGGTGCCGGCATCGTCGATTATTCCACCGCCGATTTCGCCGCCTCCTATGCGGGCACGGCGACGCAGGTGATGGCGCAGCTGAAGGGCGTCGCCGTCACGGTCCTGTGGTCCGGCATCGGCTCGGCGATCCTCTTCAAGATCGTCGATCTCATCGTCGGCCTGCGTCCGACCGTGGAAGCCGAGCGCGAAGGCCTCGACATCACCTATCACGGCGAAGCGGCCTACCACTCCTGAGTCCAAGGCAGCGGCGCCCCCGCGCGCCGCAGCCGACCGGCCCCGGAACGGGCGACCCGAAACCGGCCAAGCCGGGATCGACACGACACGAACGAGGAAAGGGGACGGCGAGCGATCGCCGTCCCCTTTCCTCGTTCGAAGGGGCGGGTCCGGCGTGCCGTCGGGCGGCAGGCCCCTCGCTCCATGAAGGATCTCTTAGGGTTAAACGACCTTTAACCGACCGTCTCTATGGTCCGCCCCAGGCGTCGTCCCAGGCGGGCGGGACGAGAGAAGACAGGGCAGGCATCCCATGGCATCGACGACGATCGGAACTGAGGGCGGCAGGCGGAGCGATCCGCGCGGCGAAGGACGCGCCAAGGCGCCAGCGGCGGTGGCGCAGGCCGAGCCGGGCAGCTTCGTGGGACGGCAGGTCCAGATCGCGATCGCCGTCGCGCTGATCGGCTTTTCCGCCTGGCTCGCGCTCGCCTTCTCCACCTGGACCGTCACCGATCCTTCCCTCAGCCAGTCCAACGGCAATCCCGTCGAGAATTTCGCCGGAGCCGCCGGGGCCGTCGTCGCCGATCTCGCGCTGCAGATCTTCGGCCTCGGCGCCGTTCTCGTCGTCGCCCTTCCCGCCATCTGGGGCGTCTTGCTCGCCACCGGCCGCGAGGTCGACCGCGTCGGCCGCCGCGCCTGGTTCGCGCTCGCCGGCATCGTGCTCGCCTCCGGCGCCATCGGCTGCATCGGCGCGCCCGCGGGCTGGCCGCTCCCGATCGGCCTGGGCGGCGTCGCCGGCGATCTCGTCCTGAAATTCCCCGCGCTGGCCACCGGCAGCTTTCCCGACGGCATCACCGCGCTCGTTCTCGGCGCGACGATCGCCCTTCCCGCCGGCTGGCTCTTCCTGTCGGGCGCCGCCCTCGTCGACCGTGGCTCCGTTCCGATGCTCTCGAAGGACCGCGCCGGCGCGGCCCGCCTCTCCGGCTCGACCCGGCCGTCGATCGTGGAGGACGAAGAGGACGAGGAACCGGGCGAGGGCCGCTTCGCCCTTCTCTTCGGCGCCGTCCAGCACGGCCTCTATTCGGCGCGCGCCGCGGTCGATCGCCGCCGCTCCGCCCGGGCGACGGCGCGCCACGAACCGGCCGAATTCGGCGATCGCTTCGACACCTGGAGCGACGAGGCGGAGGTCGAGGACGCCCCGCCCGCCCCGCGCGAGACGCAGCGCCAGATCCGTGTGACGGCCCCCTACCAGCCGCAGGGCTTCGTCGATCCCCTGGCCGAGGACGAGGACGAGATCGACGTCGGCCGTCCGCGCCGCGACCGACCGGACACGTTCCGCTTCGACGCCACCGCCCGCCGCGCCGCGCCCGTCGTGGACGAAGAGGATGAGGACGGGTTCGACGACGGGCGGGCGCACGGGCACGACGCCGTCGTCGAGGCGGACGACCGCGACGAGCCGTCCGACGACGAGCGCGCCGACTCCGTCGAGCCGCCTTATGCCGAGGACGACCGGATCGAGCCGGCCGAACCGCTCGATCCGGCCCGCGCACCCATCGAGGAAGCGGCCGGCGGCTGGCGCGGCCTCGCCGCCAACATCGTCGCGTTTCCCGGCAAGAAGCGCGCCAAGGCCGAGGCTGCGGATGCCGTTCGTCCCGGCCCTCGCGCAGAACCCCGCGCCGCGCCGCGCAACCCGGAGGCCCGCTCGGCCCCGGCCCGCCCCGCCGCCGGCGAGGCCGCCCGCGGCGCCGAGGCTCGCGTCGTGCCGGCCGCAGCGTCCCCGGCGCCCGCGCGCAGCGCAGCGCGCGGACAGGCCGCCGCCACGGCCCCGCTTCGCCACCTCGCGCCCCTTCCCTTCGAACTGCCCCCGGTCGAGCTCCTGTCGCTGCCCAAGGCCCGTTCGAAGGATCAGACCCTCTCGCCCGAGATTCTCCAGGAGAACGCGCGGCTTCTGGAAGGCGTGCTCGACGATTTCGGCGTGAAGGGCGAGATCATTGAGGTCCGCCCGGGCCCGGTCGTCACGCTCTACGAACTGGAGCCCGCCCCCGGCATCAAGTCCTCGCGCGTCATCGGCCTTGCCGACGACATCGCCCGCTCGATGTCGGCCATCGCCGCCCGCGTCGCCGTGATCCCCGGCAAGAACGCCATCGGCATCGAACTGCCGAACCAGCGCCGCGAGACCGTCTACTTCCGCGAGATGATCGCCTCCGACACGTTCCAGCAGAACAAGAGCAAGCTCGCGCTCGCTCTCGGCAAGACGATCGGCGGCGAACCCGTCATCGCCGATCTCGCCAAGATGCCGCATCTTCTCGTCGCCGGCACGACCGGCTCGGGCAAGTCGGTCTCGATCAACACGATGATCCTCTCGCTCCTCTTCCGCATGACGCCGGCGGAATGCCGGATGATCATGATCGACCCGAAGATGCTGGAACTTTCGATCTACGACGGCATCCCGCATCTCCTCTCCCCCGTCGTCACCGATCCGAAGAAGGCGGTCGTCGCCCTGAAATGGACGGTCCGCGAAATGGAGGACCGCTATCGCAAGATGTCGAAGGTGGGCGTTCGCAACATCGACGGCTTCAACGCCCGCGTCGCCAGCGCCATCGAGAAGGGCGAGTCGATCTCGCGCACGGTCCAGACCGGCTTCGACCGCGAGACCGGCGAGCCGATCTTCGAATGCGAGGAGTTCGACCTCGCGCCGCTTCCCTACATCGTCGTCATCATCGACGAGATGGCCGACCTCATGATGGTGGCCGGCAAGGAAATCGAAGGCACGGTCCAGCGCCTCGCGCAGATGGCCCGCGCGGCCGGCATCCACGTCGTCATGGCGACGCAGCGCCCCTCGGTCGACGTCATCACCGGCACGATCAAGGCGAACTTCCCGACCCGCATCTCCTTCCAGGTGACCTCGAAGATCGACAGCCGCACCATTCTCCAGGAACAGGGCGCCGAGCAGCTCCTGGGCATGGGCGACATGCTCTTCATGGCCGGCGGCGGGCGCATCCAGCGCGTCCACGGCCCCTTCGTCGACGATGCCGAGGTCGAGGAGATCGTGAAGCATCTGAAGGCCCAAGGCACGCCCGACTATCTCGACGCGATCCTCGAGGAAGAGGACGAGGAGGGCGCGGCGCCCGCCTCCGGGGGCAAGGGCGGCGGCGGCGGCGACGATGTCTCCGGGCTGGAGGAATCGGCCGATCTCTACGACCAGGCGGTCGCGGTCGTCCTTCGCGACGGCAAGGCCTCCACCTCCTATGTCCAGCGTCGCCTGCAGATCGGCTACAACCGGGCGGCCTCGATCATCGAGCGCATGGAGAAGGAGGGCATCGTCGGCCCGGCCAACCATGCCGGCAAGCGCGAGATCCTCGTGCCGATGGAGGAGGAGCGTGCCTGACCGGCGCTCGCCGGTCCCGCGTCCTTCGAGGGGCGGCGCCCCATTGCGGCCAAACCGGATCGTCACGATGTGACCGATGCAGCGGCCCTCACGCCCGGCCGCGGCAAACGACCGAAGCGTCCGCCCGTTCCGGGGCGACGCGCCCTGTCGCAAGGCCCGGGCGCCCGACCTCCCGACGGCTGGGACGCCGAACATGTCCAAGAGGAATCTCATGACCGCCAATGCCGGCCGCAGCGCTCGACACATCCGGACCCTTCGCGCAGCCCTCCTCGGCGCGGCCTTCGCGCTGCCCCTCGCCGTGCCGCTGGCCGGGCTCTCCGCGACGCCCGTCCGCGCCGAGGCCACCGCCAAGGCCCGCGAGATCGCCGCCCATTTCTCCGACATCCGGACGATGACCGGCAGCTTCATCCAGTTCGATCCAAACGGGAAGACCACCGAGGGCAAGTTCTACATCGAGCGGCCCGGCAACATCCGCTTCGACTATTCCGGCACGCCGCTCCGCGTCATCGCCGACGGCGATCAGGTCGCGATCAACAACCGCAAGCTCAACACCTGGGATCTCTATCCCCTGTCGAAGACGCCGCTGAAGCTTCTGCTCGGCGAGCGGATCGACCTCTCCTCGGCCAGCATCCGCTCGGTCAAGGAAGAGCCCGACGTCACCACCATCGTCATGGGCGACAAGTCGGTCTTCGGCAATTCCGAGATCACCATGCTCTTCGACACTGCGACCTTCGATCTCCGCCAGTGGACGATCAAGGACAATGACGGGCGCGACACGACGGTGATCGTCGACGGCATCCGGGCCGGCGTGAAGCTCGATCCCGGCATGTTCAAGATCCCCTACACCGCGATCTCGCTCGGCCAGACCGGCAAGAAGTAGCGGCCACGAGGCCCCGCTCCGCGGCGCCTCCCTTGCCAGCGGTCGGGGCGCCTTTCATAAGGGCGCTCCTCCTGCCCGCCGGACGCCGCCATGCCCTTCACCGTCGCCACCTGGAACATCAATTCGGTGCGCCTGCGCCTGCCGATCGTGGAAAGCTTCCTGTCCGACCACGCGCCGGACGTGCTCTGCCTCCAGGAAACGAAATGTCCGAACGAGCTCTTCCCCGGCGAGTCGCTGCGGGCGCTCGGCTACGTCCATCAGGCGGTGCACGGGCAGAAGGGCTATCACGGCGTCGCCATCCTCTCGCGTCATCCCTTCGAGGACGAGGAGACGCGCGATTTCGGGGAGGTCGGCCACGCCCGGCACCAGTCGGTGCGCCTCCATGTCGGCGAGCGCCGCATCCGGCTGCACAACGTCTACGTGCCGGCCGGCGGCGACGAGCCCGACCGCGCGATCAATCCGAAATTCGCCCACAAGCTCGATTTCATCGAAGCGATGCGCGGCGTCTCGGCGACGGCCGAGCCGGGCGCCTCCGCGATCCTCGTCGGCGATCTCAACATCGCGCCGCTGGAATCCGACGTCTGGTCGCACAAGCAGCTCCTCAAGATCGTCTCGCACACGCCGATCGAGACCGAAGGCCTCGTCCGGGCCATGACGGACGGCGGCTGGGTCGATCTGATGCGCTCGCAGCTCGGTGCGCACGAGAAGCTCTACACCTGGTGGAGCTATCGCTCGAAGGACTGGCGCGCCGCCGACAAGGGCCGGCGTCTCGATCACGTCTGGGGCTCGCCCGATCTGGTGCCGCATCTCTCCGGCCTTCAGGTTTTGAAGGACGCCCGCGACTGGGAGCGCCCCTCCGATCACGTGCCGGTGCTGGTGACCCTGGATCTCTGATCGCGCGAACGACGGCCGAGGCGGACACCCCGCGGGCGGGGCCTCTTTTCAGGGGCCTTTGCCGAACCGCTCCTCCAGCGCCAGGATCTCGTCCGTCATCCGGGCGAGCTCGCCGGCGATCCGCTGGTGAAGCGAGAACGCGATCTCGGGATATTCCTCCAGCATGCGGCGGAACAGCGTGCGGGTGATGCGCAGCACGTCGCAATCGGATGCCGCCGTCGCCGTCACGGGCCGCCGCGTTTCGGTCAGGAGCGCCATCTCGCCGAGCACCGTTCCCGCCCCGTAGGCGCCGACCGTCCGCTCGCGCCCGGGCTGACCGGACGTCAGGGCGATCTCGCCGTCGATCACGACGAAACCGGCATCGGCGCGCGCGCCCAGGCGAAACAGCGTTTCGCCCTGCCGCAGGCGACGGTGCTCCGCGCCGAAGGCGAGAAGTCTAAGCTGATCGCCGTCGAGCTCGGCGAAGAGAGGGACACGCTTGAGAACGGCGATGTCGCTTTCAAGGCTCATCGCGTCCCGCCACTCCCCCTCGCGGTTCTCCCCGAACCGGGCTCACACGCCTGTGACGCCAGCTATAGCTGCGAGTGCGCCCGGAGAAAACCGCGACGTCATCGATTTCAGGAAAGCTTTGGATAACCACCCGGCGGAATGCTTGTCCATGCCCCGATCCCGTCGAACGGAGCGGAACCTTGTCCGCTCCGGAATCAGGGCACCAGCTTGTAGCCGCCCGATTCCGTCACGATGAGGCGCGCGTTGGACGGGTCCGGCTCGATCTTCTGGCGCAGGCGGTAGACATGGGTTTCCAGCGTGTGCGTCGTAACGCCGGAATTGTAGCCCCAGACCTCTTCCAGGAGCACGTCGCGGGTGATCACCTTGCGATCGGCCCGGTAGAGGTAACGGATGATCGCCGTCTCCTTTTCGGTGAGCCGGATCTTGCCGCCGCGATCGTCGAGGAGAATCTTCTGGCTGGGCTTGAAGATGTAGGGACCGACCTGGAACGTGGCGTCCTCGCTCTGCTCGTGCTGCCGAAGCTGCGCCCGGATGCGCGCGAGAAGCACGGCGAAGCGGAAGGGCTTCGTCACGTAGTCGTTGGCCCCGGCCTCGAGGCCGAGAATCGTATCGGCATCCGTGTCCTGGCCGGTGAGGATGATGATGGGGGCCTTGAACCCGGACTTGCGCAGGATCTTCACGCCCTCGCGTCCGTCCATGTCGGGAAGGCCGACATCCATGACCACGAGATCGATGAGCCCGGCCCGCGCCGCGGCGATGCCCTTGGTCGCCGTCGGCTCCTGGGAGACCGTAAACTCCTCGTGAAGCGACAGCTGCTCGGCCAGCGTCTCCCTGAGGTCCGCGTCGTCGTCCACGATGAGGATGCTGCGTGCGCTCATGATCTGGCTTTCATCGGCGGGCCGGCGACGTCGATTCGCCCGTTGGCTGGCTGTATTTGTAACAATTCGTGAATCAAGATAGGTCCGATTTCATGGCCGTCATGCCCAGAACGCCCCGCAGCCGGCGCTTTTCTCCTCGTGGATCGACGAAAGCCGCGATCGTCGTTCGCCGAGCGCCGGGCGACGGGCGACGGGGGATTCTCCAGGCCGGGCCGCTGCGTCTGCGCTGTGCGTTGGGGCGCGGCGGAACGAGCGCTTTCAAGCGGGAAGGCGACGGCGCGACGCCCGTCGCCACGATGCGCCTTCTCCACGCCTACCAGCCGGCCCAGGGCATCGCCGGACTGCGCCTCGCCCTTCCCACGAGTCGTCCGCGCCACGATCTCGGCTGGTGCGACGCTCCGACGCATCCCGCCTACAATCGCCCGGTGCGCCTGCCCTTCGCCGCCAGCCACGAGACCATCCGCCGACCCGATCCCCTCTACGACCTCGTCGTCGTCCTCGACTGGAATATCCGCTCGCGCCGCCGCGGGTGCGGCAGCGCCATCTTCTTCCACGTCGCCAAGCCCGGCTACGCCCCGACCGAAGGTTGCGTCGCCCTGGCGGCCCGCGACATCCGGCGCCTGGCGCCATTCCTCAGGCCGGGCGCTTCCCTGGCCGTTTGCCGCTGAGCAACCGGAACGCTCAGGCCGCAAGCGGCGGCGGTCGGCGAGGCGAACTGTTCAAATCCAAGACGGCTCTCTATACTCTCTCAGATTGCATCAGCGAGTCTTTATGCCGATCAACTTCCATCCACATTCCGGCACCGTGCTCGTCTGCGACTTTCATGGTTTCGTCGAACCCGAAATCTGCAAGGTGAGGCCGGTTGTCGTCATCACGCCGCGCCTGCCGCATCGAAGCGGCCTTGTGACGATCGTGCCCATCAGTTTGACCGCACCACGCCATGGAGAGCCTTACGTGGTACGGCTTTCGAAGAACTATCATCCGAGCGAAGAGGACGATCTGCCGTGCTGGGCCAAGTGCGATCTGGTCGCCAATGTCGGAACGCATCGGTTGAACGGCTTCAAAGTCGGACGCCGCCTGTGGGAAACGCCCGACATGACGGACGATGATCTCAAGCGCGTAAGAGCCGGCGTCCTGCACGGTCTTGGTTTCGGCGCCTTGTTAAAAAGCGAATGATGAACTACCTTGTGGTTGTAACCCGTCTATCGGGCTTTAAGACCTAGCTTGCTGGGCAGGCTCATCATCGGGCGATGACAAGCTTCGATGAGCCTAGAGAGTGTCACATGGTCCCGAAACCCCGCCGCAAGGCGGGGTTTTGTGTTTCGACCAAGGTCGTTCTCGGGAACTCATCGCAACCTCGGCAACGACAGCACGGGCGAACCTCTTCAACGCGGGCGGGAACACCTAGTGCGTGCTCTCGTTTGCCATGCGTGGCTGGCGGGATCGAATGGACCCGAGGCGGCCGCATGCCAGGAGACCGCCATGGACCGCAGCGAGACCGAACCGCTCGTCACCGTCGAGCCCTACGACCATCCGAGCGGCGGCTGGGGTTCGTTGAAGTCGGTGACGGAGAAGACGCTCGCGGAGGGTCTTGCCGTCAACACGATGCTGCAGATGCTGACCAAGCAGAACAAGGCGGACGGCTATGCCTGCGTCTCCTGCTCCTGGGCCAAGCCCGCCGAGCCGCATCTGGCCGAATTCTGCGAGAACGGCGCGAAGGCGACGGTCTGGGAGGTCACCAAGAAGCGCTGCGACCGGGCGTTCTTCGCACGGCACAAGCTCGCGGAGCTTCGGACCTGGAGCGATCACGCGCTGGAGAAGGAAGGCCGCCTCACGACGCCGCTGCGCTACGACCGCTCGCTCGACCAGTATGTGCCGGTGACCTGGACCGACGCCTTCGCCGAGATCGGCCGCGAGTTGAACGCGCTGGATCCCAAAAGCGTCGTCTTCTACACGTCGGGCCGCGCCTCGCTCGAAACGTCGCACATGTGGCAGCTCTTCGCGCGCATCTACGGCAGCGCGAACCTGCCGGACTCCTCGAACATGTGCCATGAATCCACGTCCGTCGGCCTGCCGAAATCCATCGGCTCGCCCGTCGGCACGGTGCAGATCGAAGACTTCGACGCCTGCGACATGATGTTCTTCTTCGGCCACAACACCGGGACGAACGCGCCGCGCCTCCTTCATCAAGTCCACGACGCGCGCAAACGGGGCGTGCCCGTCGTGACCTTCAATCCGATTCGGGAACGCGGCCTCGTCCGCTTCAAGGATCCGCAGTCGCCGACCGAGATGCTCTCCCCCGACGAGGGCGTGAAGATGTCGAGCGATTACTTCCAGGTGAAGATCGGCGGCGATCTCGCCGCCATGACCGGCATCGCCAAGGCCGTCTTCGCGCTCGACGACGCCGCGAAGGAGGCGGGACGGGCGCGGGTCCTCGACATCGACTTCATCGCCGAGCACGGCCATGGCTTCGAGGACTTCGAGGCCTTCGTGCGCTCGCACGACTGGAGCGAGATCGAACGCTGCTCGGGTCTCGCCCGCAGCGATCTCGAAGGCGTCGGCCGCACCTATGCGCAGGCGAAAGCCGTCATCGCCAATTACGGCATGGGCCTCACCCAGCACCGGCACGGCACGCAGAACGTCCAGATGCTCTGCAACCTTCTTCTCATGCGCGGCAATATCGGCCGTCCCGGAGCGGGCATCTCGCCGATCCGCGGCCACTCGAACGTGCAGGGGCAGCGCACGGTCGGCATCACGGAGAAGCCGGAGCTCGCGCCTCTCGATAAATTCGCCGAGTTCTACGGGTTCGAGCCGCCGCGAGAGAAGGGGCTCGACACGGTCGAGGCGTGCGAGGGCATCCTCGACGGATCGGTAAAGGCCTTTCTCGCGCTCGGCGGCAATTTCATCCGCGCCATTCCCGAGACCGATCGGATGGAGGCGGCCTGGACGACCATGCGTCTGTCCGTCCAGATCGCGACGAAGCTGAACCGCAACCACCTCCTGCCCGGCGAGGTGACCTATCTCCTGCCCTGCCTCGGCCGCATCGAGGAGGACGTGCAGGCCAGCGGCAAGCAGCATGTCTCGATCGAGGATTCCACCGCCTGCATCCACGGCTCGATCGGCTGGCGCCCGCCGGCGAGCCCCGAGTTGTTGTCGGAACCCAAGATCGTCGCCGAACTCGCCAAGGCGACCGTTCCCGGCCGCTCCACCGTGCCGTGGGACGATTGGGTCGGCGACTATTCCAAGGTGCGCGATGCGATCGAGCGCGCCTATCCGCAGTATTTCAAGGATTTCAACGCGCGCTTCCTGCAGCCCGGCGGCTTCCACCGCGATCTCCCGGCCTGTCGCCGGGAATGGGAGACCGAGACGAAGAAGGCGAACTTCTTCACGCCCACCGGTTTCGACGTCAATCCCGACATCGAGGTGGACGGCAAGACGATCCTGACGCTGATCACGATCCGCTCCAACGACCAGTTCAACACGACGATCTACGGTTTCGACGACCGGCTGCGCGGCATATCCGGCTCGCGCCGCGTGATCCTGATGAACGCGGAGGACATGAAGCGCCTCGGCTTCCGGGACCAGGAACTGGTGGACGTGCGCACCCATGCCGACGACGGGATCGACCGCCGCGTGGAGGGGTTCCGCATCCATTCCTTCAGCCTGCCGACGGGCGCCGTCGCCGGTTATTATCCCGAGTTGAATCCGTTGATGCCGCTTTGGCACCACGACAAGGAGGCGCACACGCCGGCCGCCAAATCGATCCCCGTCGAGATCCTGAAGCACGTGGCGGCCTGAACCGTCCGGTCGGCGCCGGGGAAAGGCACCGCCCTGCCGCCCCGCCGGGAAGACGGGCTTTTCCCGTGAGACGGGGCGGGACTCCGGATCCCGCCCCGTCTCACGGGCCGCCCTGCCAGGCCTTCACCGCGTCGAGCGGCCAGAGGAGCATCAGGACGTTCAGCGTGAGGTTGTCGCGGATCATCCACCCCGTGAAGAGCTCGAAGAACACCGCGATCGCGATCGTCAGCCAGACCGGCAGGCGGGCGGCGAGGAAGAAGCCGAGGCCCATGAAGAGGATATCGCTGACCGAATTGATCACGCTGTCGCCGTAATAGTCGAGCGCGATCGTCGCCTCCCGGTAGCGCTGGATCACCGCATCGGTGTTTTCCAGGATTTCCCAGGCCGCTTCCACGATGATCGCAACGCACAGGCGCAGACCGAGCAGCTGGCGGCGCATGGCAAGCCACGTGGCGAAGAAGAACAGGAAGCCGTGGATGAGGTGGGAGGGTGAGTACCAGTCGGAGAGGTGCTGAGAATTCTCCGAGCTCACCACCACGCCGTGCCAGAGCTTCACCGTCCCGCAGGCGCAAATCGGCACCCGACCCATGCCGAGGAGGATCGCCGCCGTCGCCGCGACGAGGCCGACCGCGAGGAGGACATGCCAAAGCGCAAGGCCGCTGCGGACCGGGGGCGGCGGCGGGTCGGATCGGGAAGCGGCGGTGCTCATGCGGTGTCCCAGGGATGGAGGATGACCGAACTCTTGGCCCCGGCTTCGCCGCATGCGGCATCGCGAGACCTCGGCGGGAGGTCCGGGGCACCGGCCCCGATCGGCGCATCCTTGTAAGGGCCGCATCCGTGCGCGGGCAAGGACACGGCTCAGGAAAGCCCCCGCGCCGGTCCGCTCCGGAACTCGCCGATCCGCCGCCGGCCGCGCCGCGCCCCGCTGCCGTCCCGTCCGCGTTAACCCCCGCGGGTCCGGCCGAGCGCCCCTCGATTGCACCGGCGGCACCGATTGGCTAAAAGCCCCAGCACAAAGGCACCCGAAGTCCGAAGGTCACCCCATGCGCATCGACGCGATCCCCCGCGGCAAGAACCCGCCCGACGACATCAACGTCATCATCGAGTGCCCGATCGGCGGCCATCCCATCAAGTACGAGATGGACAAGGAGGCCGGCGCGCTCTTCGTCGACCGCTTCCTCTACACGCCGATGACCTATCCCGGAAATTACGGCTTCGTGCCGCACACCTTGTCCGACGACGGCGACCCGATCGACGTGCTCGTCATGAACACGCGCCCGCTCTTTCCCGGCTGCGTCATCAACTGCCGGCCGATCGGCGTCCTCGTGATGGAGGACAACAAGGGCCAGGACGAGAAGGTCATCGCCGTTCCCTCGCCGCATCTCACGCTGCGCTACGAGGCGGTCACCGAATACAACCAGCTGCCGCAGATCACGCTCGACCAGATCGCGCACTTCTTCGAGCACTACAAGGATCTGGAGCCCGGCAAGTGGGTGAAGATCGGCGACTGGGGCGACAGCGCCATGGCCCGCCGCCTGATCACCGAGGCCGTCGACCGCGCCGACCGCGACAAGACGGGCGCCTGACGCCGAGCCGCGGCCTTAGCGAAGGCTGACACGATCATGGCCGTCGAACACGCTCTTGCCGGGCGCGTTCGACGGCTTTTCCATGTCGAGACGGCAAAGCCCCACCCATTCCGGCTACTCCGATCCGGCCCCATGCCGGCGGAACACAGCCGCGTCGGTTAGAATGCCTTACCGCGTCTCGTCGCCGATGCGCCGAAGCCGCTCCAGACCCTCGGCCAACCGCGCGCGATCGCCCGAGACCTCCACCACCTTGACGCGGGATTTCGAGCCCTTGTCGAGCGACAGGGCCGATTTCGGCCAGTCCGCCGCCTCCGCGATCAGCCGGAGAAGCGCGGCGTTGGCGAGACCCTTTTCCGGGGCCGCCCGGACGCGGGCAAGCAGCACGCGCCCGCTCCCCCCGACCTCGCCGACGCCCTCGATCCGATCCGCCCCGCTCTTCGGCGTCAGGCGGACATGAAGGCGCAGGATCGGCCCGACGCTCTCGGCGAAGTCGAGCCGGTCGGTCATGCCGAACGGGGCGCCGACGGACCGGCCCGGCCCGGCCGCGTCAGATGCCGGCCTGATAGATGGCGGGCACGATGTAGAGCTGGATCAGCGACTGCAGGAAGATGATGCCGAGCAGGAGCACCAGCGGCGACAGGTCGAGCCCGCCGAGATTGGGCAGCACCCGGCGGATGGGCCGGTAGAGCGGCTCGGTGGTGCGGTAGAGGAAATTGCCGATCGTATCGACGAACTGGTTGCCGGCATTCACGATGTTGAACGCATAGAGCCAGGACAGAACCGCCGAGGCGATCACCAGCCACCAGAGAAGATCGAGCACGATCAGGACGACTTGGACGACGGCGAGCATGACGTGGCGGAATCCCGATGATTGACGAGGCTGATGTAACCACCCCCCCGCCGCCGCGCAAGGCATCTCGCCGTCTCGCCGCTTGACAGCCCGGTGATCCCGGCCCTACAAGCCGTGCCACAGGTGGACGGGGCTGTAGCTCAGTTGGGAGAGCGCGTCGTTCGCAATGACGAGGTCAGCGGTTCGATCCCGCTCAGCTCCACCACCTGATTTTCTAAAGAATATATGTTTGCTTTTACAATGCGTTAAGCTGGCGCGACAATCGTCTGCGTACCCGATTGCGTACCCTCCCGAAGTACGCGTTTTGAGCTAGCTGACGCGGATCAACCAGTTGCGCGAGCACTCGCCCTGCCCTTCCAGCACCGTTTAAATTGCTCAAGATCGATTCGCTCTTTGTACTCGGTGCGTTCACCTGCATCGTGGTGATGTTGGCCAGACGTTCTCTGTTGCTCTTTTTCCTGTGAAAGTCGATCGATTGCCCTTGTGGAATCAGGACGACTCGCCTCTGCTATATCTAGTGTACCATAGCGTAGCAGGCACATGATGTAGTTCAACGGATTCTGAGGCAATGGCCAATGTCAGCGCAGCTTGCGACCCTCTTCTCCACACGCCCGGAGCATTTGATCCCTGACTTCCTAAAGCATCTCAGCCGATACGGCGAACCCCATACATGGCGGTATCATTGTCACGAACCCCCTCCCCGAGAGGATATCCAAGTCTTGCTCCGAGACTTCGTGGTTCCCGAGGGTCTAATCCCACGAGTTGGCCTTGCGAAGTGCCCGATCTGTAGTCCAAAGCTCCCAAAGTACATCAAAGGGCACCTACTCTGGTCTCCAATAACCGGGCAATTGTACGCCGTTGGGCACTGCTGTGGATTCAATTACTTCAACGACGGGGTTCTAAGTGAGGGCCTTCGACAGGAGAAAGCCCGTGGTATCCGAAAGGCGCACGAGGATTTCCTCCTGGCGAACTGGGAGAAAGTGGCTGAGTTCACTGCCTTTGCCGATGCCCTCCTCCCCCGAGCACGAGAGCACGATCGGGTAGTCCGGCTACTAATCGCCAGCCTCAGTCAGAAGCGAGCGAACGAGTTGTACCGCTCAGCGGGCGACGGCGGCTATCTCACTGTGGTCCGGCGACAAGCGGGCGCGGAGGAAGCTAGGGGCGGCCTCCAAGGAGTACGAGAGCGTTTTGGTGATCGGCCGCTTCAAGGCCACCTCATCCTCCACAAACCGAGATCAGCAAAGTTGGCGGAGGCCCGTCTCGTTAACCCTGCAACTGTGCTCCGCTTTGTAGATTGGCGAACCTTGGACAACGCATTCGAATGGCTTTGCGACCAACCGGATATCGACCTGAAGCGGCTCTCCGACATCCTCGGGGATGCCGAGAGTGGAAGCGCCCAGGTCTGTGCTGAAATGAATGCACTGGCTGATTTCCTCGTGCCCGAGAACCTGCAACTGATCAATGCGTGGTCTAGGCAGCAAGACACATTGCAGGCCGAAATCCGCGTCTTTCGCCCTATGCCGAACAAGCTGACGGTCTGGCGAGGCCGCCACGCGGCGAAGCCAATAGTGCTGCATCCGAATGTTGATCAGCCAGCACCAGAACCTCCAGCGTTGATTCGCGAAGAAACACCGCCCGGCTAAGATATGGGATTATTCGAGACACCGTGTACGCGGGGGGCGGTAACGACTTTCCCCCGCCCCCCTTACCCGGTTCTCGATGCAGTCGCTCACATGAGAGGCCCCGGAACGCCCTACTCATGCGTAAAGGCGTCACGCGGATTGGTAAAAAAGGATGCGCAGGACTGAGCCTGTACCGTTTTGAGCCCCAAGCCACTCAAGGCACCCGTAGCCATTTGCATGCGACCCTCACTGGTATCCTTTACGCCAAGTTAGAAGAGAGTGTGGGGAGATTTGTAATGCAAGCGTTTAAGCAAATGAGATGGAGACGTTGTAGCTCAGCTTTGTGGCTACTCAACTTGCTCTTTATACGCGGGACGGAGAGTGCAGGCTTTTACGAAAGCTCGGCCTAGGGGCGTTGGACACGCAACATCAAACCTGATGGGGTTGAGCTGGCTGCGATCCACGAGACCCAAACGCAGAAGATTGTGGAGCGAGATCGCCACATGCTCTTGCGGCGCGGGAAGAGCGCCTCTTCCATTCGGCCGTTCTGCGCTGACGTACCCACTGGGTAGAAGTGCCGTCTGTTGATTTCCACTGAGAGCTGACCCAGGATTTCCATCAAGAACTGACCCGGCTTTGACGATGTTGGGCTGGTCAGGCCTTGGTCAAGTTCCGAGTTTTCTCC
>NZ_LMQT01000006.1 GCF_001424685.1 Aureimonas sp. Leaf454 | reverse complement strand
CGGGTCGTCCTCGTGCTGCCGCGTGAACCAGGTATACCACTGGCCGCACAACCCCCGTCGTTCGCGGGCCGTTAGGGTCTGTTGCGTGCCATCGTGGAGGCTCTGGAGGCGAGCAATCCGTCCCTCCACCTCGGCAAGCCAATCGGCAAATGCCGCCTTAGCTTGAGCTGGCGATAATGCAGCGGGTCGGCGGAAGCGCTCCTCCTGCCGAACCCCAAAGGTGGCTGCGTAACTATCGCGTAGATCGGCAGGGATGCCCTTGCGAGCGAACCAGTCGTTGTTTTTCGCGCGTCGTAGGCTGGTCATGATGACGTGCATCTGTAGCGCCCTTTGTAGCGGAGCGCGACCTTCAAGTGCCTGAGATGCCTCAAGAACCTGTTAAACCAACGATTTCAGGCAAGAATGGTACGGTTGGGTGGGTTCGAACCACCGACCTCTGGAGCCACAATCCAACGCTCTAACCAACTGAGCTACAACCGCACATGTGATGCCCGAGGGCGTCGCTGGTCCCTTAAAATCTTTCGGCGCGCGACGCAAGGGATAAGCAGTGGAGAACGCGGGAATGAGGGGGAAGGCCGGGCATCGAGCTCGGCCATCCCTTTGGAATGCCCCCGCGCAAAGCGGAAGGCGACTGCATCAAACGACAGCGCGGGACCGGCGACGTCATATCGACGAACTGCGGCTCCCGACCGATCATCAGAGCGACTTGGCGCTGTCCGCGGCCTTTTGAAAGGCTTCGCGACCGGGCTTCATCAGTTCCTGCGCCACTTGCTGGGCGAGGGACTGGAGATCCTTCGTCTGATCGGTGGCGAGTTCGACCTGCTTGCGCAGATACGAGGTCTGCATCTCGATCACTTCGGCGAAGGACTTCGCCGACATCATCTTTTCCATGTGCTGGAAACCGGCCTCGGCATTGCTGCGCATGGCGTCGATCGCCTTCTTCGACAGCGACAGCGAACCCTGATGGGCGCTTTCCATCGTCGTCTCCAGCGTCTTGGTCGCGTCGTCCGCCGCGCTCTTCATCCGCGCGTAGGCTTCCTTCGACTGCTCCATCGACTTCTGCGTCATCGCGCGAAACGTCTCCGTCATCTTCGACGGATCCATCATGGACTGGGCGGTGCCCATCATGTCCTGCGCATGGCGAACGGAGGCCTCGCCAGCAGCCTTGGCGGCATCGGCGGCCTGGTTGAACTCGTGTTCCGACATGTCTTCTCTCCCTGCGCTCGAATGAATGGTTCAGCCCGATCCCAACGGAACGACCGGCGGATCCGCTCCCGCGCCGGTGGATCCGCACGAGACACCGATCCTCTATCAGGACCGATTGTGCAATGCAACATAAACGCCTTTCGCCCTCTTTCCGTTGCAATCGGGATTAACCCTTTCGCAAGGCAATCATGCCGGCAGGGCCGATGATTCTGGCCTTGGTCGTGACCACCGCCTATTAAGATTGGCTTAACCAATCGGCACATCGCCGACGAACCTGCATGGACCCCGCCCGATGACGACGAGGACGAGACCTTCGCCGATCGACATCCTCGCCGATATCGCCCTCTGTGAGGCGGTGGAAGCCGGTGCGGCGGTCGCCGTGTTCGACCGAACCCTCGATCACGTCCTCTTCGCAGATGCAGCCATGCGCCCGCTCGTCGGCGATGCCACGACCTCCCCGTCTGCGACCCTTCGACAGATCCGCTCCTCTGTGCGCATGCTGAACGCCAACGCGAGCGCGCGGGTCCTCCTGCGTCTGCCCACCCGCGCGGGAACGCGCATGTCGACGGCGGATATCGCCCTGCGCCCCGATCTCGGGGACGACGGCGTCGCGCTTTTGACGATCGACGGTTTCGGGCAGGGGTTCGACGCCGACGACATCCTGGCCTTCTCGTCTCCGGACGACGGCAGCGCCGCGGTGTTTTCCGGCGATGAACGCCGCGCCGCGACGCCAAGCTTCTCCGACGAGGCGATCCCCGATCTCGCCGAACGGGTCCGCGCCTTCGCCGCGGCGTCCGAGCGGAGCCTTCGGGACGACGACGGCCGCGCGCGCCTGTCTTTGTCGCGGGCGCCCTTCGGGCGGATCGTCGTGCGCATCGCGCCAAGCGAACGGCCGCGACCGGAAGCGGCCGAGACACCCGACGACCGCGCGGCCTCGGCCGTCCCGGACCGTTCGCCGGCCGTCGAGGCAAGACCCGCGCCGACCGGCTTCTCGTCCTTCTCCGTCAAGCGGCCGAAGCTGGGCGCGCCGCGAACCGGCTTGTCCGTGGCGGCTCTCCTCCAGCGCTGGCACGCGCAGGAGCCGGATGCGGCCTCGAAGGCGGCCGGGTCCTCGACGGACCATGCCTCGCCCCACGCGGAGCCATCGCCGGCCGCGTCGACGGACGGGGAAGCGGACGTCGCGCCGATCGTCGCCGCCGAACCCGCGACGGACCTGCCGGAAGCGGGCTTGCCCGAGGTTGGCCTTCCGGAGGTTGGTCTTCCAAACCTTGGCTGGGCCGAGGATGGCCCGCAGGCGGCCGGCGTTCTGGACCCGGTTCCGGACGAAGCGGGCATGCAGAAGCCGCCGCTCGACACGGCTGAGCCGGCCCCGGCCGCTTCATCGATCCCGGGGGCGGCAGCTTCCGTGGCTGCGGCCCCCGCTCCCCGGCAACGCTCGAACTGGGGCGCGACGACGGCCGTTCCGCCGCAAGCGGTGATCGCCCCGCCGTCGGATGAAGAGCCGAGCCGCGACGACGCATCCGCTGCGGACGAGCCGGCGACGCCGGAGCGGCCCGAGCCGGCTGTGGCCGAAGCCGGAACCGCTTCGCAAAAGCCGGCAGACCTTGCGGATGGACCGGGTCTCGATCTCCTCGACGCCGTCGATCCTGCCGTCGGCGTCGGGCCCCTGCGAGATGTCGCCGACGCGATCGCCCCGGAGCCGGACCTCGCCGCCGACGAGACGATTCCGAGCGAGCCCGCCTCGGACGACGCCGCCGATCGCTCGGCAATGCCCGAGAACGTTCCGTTGGCCGATGACGAGCCGGCCGTTCCCGCGGAACCGCCGGCTCCCGCGCCTCCGTCCGGCTTCAGGCCGCGCTTCGATGTCGCGCCGGTGCGGTTCGTCTGGCAGATTGATCGGACCGGGGCGTTCCGCTTCCTGTCGCCCGACTTCGCCACGGCCGTCGGCCCGAACGCGGCCGATGTGGTCGGGCGCAGCTTCGCCGACGTCGCGCGGGTCTTCGGCTTCGATGCGACGCGCGAGATCGCGCGGCTTCTGGAGCGGCGCGACACCTGGTCCGGGCGCACGATCCTCTGGCCGGTCGAGGGCAGCGACCGCAAGGTGCCGGTCGACCTCGCCGCCCTGCCGGTCTACGGCCGCGACCGAAGCTTCGATGGCTTTCGCGGCTTCGGCATCGTCCGGCTGAACGAATCGGTCGCGGACGACGAGGGGCTCGGCTTGCATCTCGTCGGCCCGGCGTCGCCGGTCGAGGGAAAGCCGACCGGGCAAGCCCGCGTGGCGGAGGACGAGGCGTCCCGCGAAGCGGTCGCCCCGCGTGAAAAGCCGTTCCTGCGGCGGTTCGAGGCCGAGAGCTTCGGCAGGCGGGCCGAGCCGCCGGCGGACATGCCGGCCCCGCCGGAGCCGGCATCGGCGTTGCCCGCGCCCCAGGACCAGGGCGAGGTCGCCCCGAAGGTCATCCGTCTCGAGGAGCGGCGCCGCCCGCGCGACGGCGCGCTGTCGCTCGCCGAAGAGGCCGCGTTTCGCGCGATCGGCGTGAAGCTCGGCCATCAGGCCGAAGCCGAGTCTCCCGGTGCCCTGCGGTTCGAGGAACCGGGAACTGCGCAGCCGGCCGACGACGATCTCGCGTTCCCGCCATCCGAGGAGGACGAGGCGGCCGATCTCGACGCGATCGACGACGCTTCCCCCGCGGCTTCCGAGGATGAAGCGGCCGCCGGGACGGGCATCGCCCCGCCGGACGAGCGCGACGCCGGCGAAGCGGGCTCCATCGATGCGGACCCGCCGGCCGTGGCTTTCGAGGACGCGCTCATCGGCCCGGGAGGCGAGCCCGACCCCGTGGCCGAAGCCGACGCGAGCCTCGATCGTGCGGACGATCACGACGACGTGCCGGCTGACGACGAGGCGGGCGTGCCGGCACCCGCTCCGGCGGTTCCGACCGCGATCGAAGCGCAGGATCCGGCAGAGCGCGAAGGTCTCGATCCGGACGAGGCCGCATCGTCGACGCCGTCCGCGTCCCCCGCGTTCGACGACGCGTCGGGCTGGGCCGATGAGGACATGGCGGGGGACGACGCCGAGGCGCCCCTCGACCTGACCGTCTTCGAACGGCTCTTCGCCGGTCTTCCCCTGGCGGTGCTGGTGCAGGTCCGCGAGCGTCCGATCTATGTGAACGCCGAATTCGCCGTTCTCACCGGCCATGCCGATGCCGCGGCCGTCGAACGGGCGGGCGGTCTCGACGCGCTCGTTCTCGATCGCCGCGGCGAGGGCACGCTCGCGCTCCGCCGCGCCGACGGCGATGTCGTCGACGTGCGCGCCCATATGCAGCGCATCGCCGAAGGCGGGCGTTCGGCGCTCCTCATGTCCTTCTCCCCCGCCGTCGACGAAGCCGCCGATGCGGGTCCCGCGCTCGAAGACCTGCGTCAGGAGGTCGAGGAACTGCAGGCCGTGCTCGACACGGCGACGGACGGCATCGTCCTCCTCGACATGGCCGGCAACATCCGCGCCATGAACGGCTCGGCCCACGCCCTGTTCGGCCTCAGCGCGGCCGAGGCCTTCGGGCGCCACGTCTCCAGCCTCTTCGCCCACGAAAGCCAGAAGGCGACCGTGGACTATCTCGACATGCTGCGCGACGACGGAATCGGCGGCATCCTCAACGACGGGCGCGAGGTGATCGGGCGCGTCTCCCAGGGCGGCTTCATCCCGCTCTTCATCACGATCGGGCGCCTGTCCGGCGAACGCGGCTGGTGCGTCGTCATCCGCGACATCGCGCACTGGAAGCGGATCGAGGAGGACCTCGTCAACGCCCGCCGCCAGGCCGAGGCGGCAAGTCTCCACAAGAGCCGCTTCCTCGCCAATATCAGCCACGAGCTGCGCACGCCGCTGAACGCGATCATCGGCTTTGCCGACGTCATGTCGTCGGAATGCTTCGGGCCGATCGGCAACGAGCGCTACCTGGAATATCTCGGCGACATCAAGCGCTCGGGGCACCACGTCCTCGACCTCGTCAACGATCTCCTCGACATTTCCAAGATCGAGGCCGGCAAGATCGATCTGTCCTTCGAGGCCGTGTCGCTGAACGAGGTGGTCTCGGAGGTCGTCTCGCTGATGCAGCCGCAAGCCAATCGCGAGCGTGTCATCGTGCGCTCGAACCTGCCCTCCTCCGTGCCGCCCGTCGTCGCGGACCGGAGGACCATCCGCCAGATCGCGCTGAACCTCGTCGCCAACGCCATCCGTTTCACGCCAGCGGGCGGGCAGATCATCGCCTCCACGACCTACACGGCCGAGGGCGACGTGCTGCTGCGCTTCCGCGACTCCGGCATCGGCATGACGGAGCGCGAGATCGAACTCGCCCTGACGCCCTTCCAACAGGTCCATGCGCCGAGCGCCAATCGCGGCGAGGGCACGGGCCTCGGCCTGCCGCTCACCAAGGCCATGGTCGAGGCGAACCGGGCGCAGTTCTCGATCCAGTCGACGCCCGGGGAAGGCACGCTCGTCGAGATCGCCTTCCCCGCGCCGAGGGTGCTCGCGGACTGACGGCGGACCGTTTTAGTAAGTCTGCATTATAAGCTGACAAAGCTGCCGCGAAAACATGACCTTAAAACCCAACTTGGAACGCCTCCAGATTAGAGGAATTCCAAGTTATTGTAATTGCTCGCTCTTTTCTTAATTGGCGCTTGCGTCGCGGTTCCTCATGCGGCATGTCGGGCTCGTCAGCCGCAGGGCGCGGCTGTCCCGTCGCCGAGGAGAACCCGACATGACGACCCGTTTCGCCAGCCCCCGCCTCGTCGCCGCCCTTCGGCGGACGGCCCTGACACTGGCTGCATCCAGCGCCTTGGTCGGCGCCGCGTCCGCGGCCGACGTCAACATCTACACCTCGCGCCAGCCTTCGCTGATCCAGCCGCTGCTCGACGCCTTCACGAAGGAGACGGGCCTTTCGACGGCCGCGATCTTCATCGACAAGGGCCTGCAGGAGCGCATCGCCGCGGAGGGCGCGAATTCGCCCGCGGACGTCATCATGACGGTCGACGTCGGCAATCTCGACGCGTCCAAGAAGGCCGGCGTCGTCCAGCCTGTGAAGGACGAGGTTCTCGAGAAGAACATCCCCGCCGAATTCCGCGATTCCGAGAACGAATGGTTCGGCCTCACGGCGCGCGGCCGCGTCGTCTACGCCTCCAAGGAGCGCGTGAGCGAAACCGCGATCACCTACGAGGAACTCGCCGACCCCAAGTGGAAGGGCAGGCTCTGCACGCGCTCCGGCCAGCACCAGTACAACGTTGCGCTGATCGCCGCCTACATCGCCCATCACGGCGAGGAGGCCGCGCGCACCTGGGTCACCGGTCTTCGTGACAACCTCGCCCGCAAGCCCGAAGGCGGCGATCGCGACCAGGCCAAGGCCATCGCGGCGGGCGAATGCGACATCGCACTCGGCAACACCTATTATGTCGGCCTGATGCAGAACAACGAGAAGGAGCCCGAGCAGAAGGAATGGGCGAAGGCGATCAACGTCGTCATGCCGACCTTCGACAACGGCCTCACCCACGTGAACATCTCCGGCATCGCGCTCGCCAAGAACGCGCCGAACAAGGAGAACGCCATCAAGCTGATGGAGTACCTGTCCGGCGACGAGGCGCAGCGGATCTATTCCGAGATCAACTACGAATATCCGCTGGAGCCGGGCATCGCGATCTCCGAGAGCGTCAAGGCCTTCGGCGAACTGAAGCCCGACACCCTGCCGCTGGCTGAAATCGCCAAGTTCCGCACCAAGGCCTCCGAGATCGTCGACGAGGTCGGCTACGACGAAGGCCCGCAGAGCTGATCGTTTACCGACTCGCGTGATCTGACCGGCGCCCGGGGCCTTGGCCACGGGCGCCGCTTGCCGTTTCCAGCCAAGCCCGCCAAGGACGATCCACCCGGCATGTCCGCGACCGCGCCCCTCGCCAAGCCCGCGCCCATCCCCGCCGCCCCGCGCCTGTCGAGACGCAGTCGGGCGGATCGCGCCTATCTCGCGGCCGGTCTCCTCGTCGCCGCGACCGTCGTCCTGCCGCTCGCCGCCCTTCTCGTGATCGCGCTGTCCGGCACGGCGGCGAACTGGGAGCATCTGGCGACGACGATCCTGCCGCAGGCGAGCCGCGTGACGCTGCTCCTCATGGCGGGCGTGGCGCTCCTGGCCGGTTCGATCGGCGTCCTCACCGCCTGGCTCGTCGCGAGCTTCGACTTTCCCGGCCGGCGGATCTTCGCCTGGGCCCTCGTCCTGCCGCTCGCCGTTCCCACCTACATCGCCGCCTATTGCTTCGTGGAATTCCTGCACTTCACCGGTCCGGTCCAGACCGCGATCCGGGCGCTGTTCAGCTTCCAGACGCCGCGCGACTACTGGTTTCCCGACATCCGCTCGCTCGGCGGAGCCGTGGTGATCCTCTCGGTGGTCCTCTACCCCTACGTCTTCCTGACCGTGCGGATGGTCTTCGTCATGCAGGGCCGCAAGGCCGGCGACGTCGCGCGCACGCTCGGCGCCTCGCGCGCCCGCGTCTTCTTCCGCGTGCTCCTGCCGATGGCGCGCCCGGCCATCGCGGTCGGCGTCGCGCTCGCCTTGATGGAGGCCGTGAACGACATCGGCGCGGTGGAGTTCCTCGGCGTCAGGACCCTCACCTTCGCCGTCTATTCGACCTGGCTGAACCGGGGCGATCTGGAGGGAGCGACCCAGATCGCCCTCCTGATGCTCGTCGTGATCGTCGCGCTCGTGCTGGTCGAGCGCTTCGCTCGCCGTCGCCAGCGCTTCTCGCTCCACCGGGCCGACCGGCCGCGCGCGGGCCGCGAGCGCCTCACGGGATGGCGGGGCGCGGGCGCCCTCCTCGCCTGCCTCCTGCCGATCGCCGCCGGCTTCGGCATCCCGCTGACCGTGCTCGGCGCCTTCGCGCTGAAGCGGCTCGAACAGGCGGCGGACGTTCAACTCTGGCGCGCGCTCGGCCATACCGTGGCCATCGCGACGGCGACCGGCATCCTCACCGTCGCCGCCGGCTTCGTCATGGCCTACGGCATCCGTCTGACGCGGTCCAAGCGCCTCTCCGTCCTCGTGCGCATCGCCGCGCTCGGCTATGCCGTTCCGGGAACCGTGCTCGCCATCGGCATCCTCGTGCCGCTCGCGGCCTTCGACAACGCGCTGGACGCGGTCCTGCGCGAGGCCTTCGGCGTCTCGACGGGCCTCCTCCTGTCCGGCTCGGGCTTTGCGATCGTCTATGCCTGCTTCGTGCGGTTCATGGCGATGGGGCACGGCTCGGTGGAGAGCGGCTTCGTCAAGCTTTCGCCCCATCTCGACATGGCCGCACGCACGCTCGGGCGCGGTCCGGGCCGCACGTTGCGCGAGGTGCTCCTGCCGCTGATGCGGCCGGCCGTCCTCACCGCCGTCCTCCTCGTCTTCGTCGACGCGTCCAAGGAGCTCTCGGCGACGATCCTGCTCCGCCCCTTCGACTTCGAGACGCTGGCGACCTTCGTCTACGCCTCCGCCTCGCGATCGGCCTTCGAGGACGGCGCGCTTGCCGCCCTCCTCATCGTCCTCGTCGGCATCCTGCCCGTCATCCTCCTGACGCGCACGCTTGCCGAAACCGGCAGCGGCGCCGATCAGGCCTCCTGAAGCTCCGCAAGGCCGACGAAAAGGTCCAGCGCCTCGGGGTTGGCCAGCGCGTCCTTGTTCTTCACGGGCCGGCCGTGGACGACCTCGCGCACGGCGAGCTCGACGATCTTGCCCGATTTGGTGCGCGGAATATCGGATACGGCGAGCACCTTGGCCGGCACATGGCGCGGCGATGCGCCCTGACGGATCGCGGTTCGGATGCGCTGGACGAGGGCGGCGTCGAGAGCCGTGCCCGCCTTCGGCCGGACGAACAGGACGACGCGCACGTCGCCGTCCCAATCCTGCCCGATGCAGATGGCTTCGGTGATCTCCTCCATCTGCTCGACGATGTTGTAGATCTCGGCCGTCCCGATCCGCACCCCTTGCGGGTTCAGCGTGGCGTCCGAGCGCCCGTGGATGACGATGCCGCCGCTCTCCGACCATTGCGCGAAATCGCCGTGGCACCAGACGCCAGGAAAGGTCTCGAAATAGGCGGCCCGGTAGCGCGCGCCGTCCGGATCGTTCCAGAAGGCGACCGGCATGGCCGTGAAAGCCTTCGTGCAGACGAGATCGCCCTTCTCGCCCCGCACCGGCCGGCCCTCCTCGTTCCAGACGTCGACCGCCATGCCGAGCCCCGCCCCCTGGATCTCGCCTTCGCGCACCGGCAGCCAGGGCACGCCGAGCACGAAGCAGGAGACGATGTCCGTGCCGCCCGAGATCGAGGCCAGATGCACGTCCGCCTTGATGCCGGCATAGACGAAGTCGAAGCTCTCCGGCGACAGCGGCGAGCCTGTGGAGGCGACGACCTCGACCGACGAGAGATCGTGGGTCTCGATTGGCTTCAGACCCTCCTTGCGCACGGCATCGATGAACTTGGCGCTCGTTCCGAAGAACGTGGCCTTCTCCTGCGCGATGTAGTCGAAGATCGCGTTGCCGTCGGGATGGAAGGGCGATCCGTCATAGAGGAGAAGGGTCGCGCCGACCCCGAGCGCCGAGACCAGCCAGTTCCACATCATCCAGCCGCAGGTGGTGAAGTAGAAGACGCGCGATCCCTCGCCGCTGCCCGAATGGAGCCGATGTTCCTTGAGGTGCTGGAGCAGCGTTCCGCCGGCCGAGTGGACAATGCATTTCGGCACGCCCGTCGTGCCCGACGAGAACAGGATGTAGAGCGGATGAGCAAAGGGCAGCCGTTCGAAGCTCAACTCCGCCGGCTGGAAGGGCGCGAGGAACGCCTCCAGCGTCACCGCGCCGGGAAGGCGCGCCGCGATGTCGCTCGCCTCTCCGATATAGGGCACGACGACGGTCTTCGGAATCTTCAGGGCCGCGACGATCTCGCCGAGCTTCTCCGCGATGCGGATCGTCTTGCCGCCGTAGAAATAGCCGTCCGGCACGAAGAGAAGCTTGGGCTCGATCTGTCCGAACCGGTCGGTGACGCCGCGCGTCCCGAAATCGGGCGAGCAGGAGCACCAGACGGCGCCGATGGAGGCGGCGGCGAGCATGGCGGCGACGGTCTCGGCCATGTTGGGCATCATCGCGGCGACCCGGTCGCCCGCGACGATGCCTTCGGCCCGGAGCGCCTGCGCGAGCCGCGACACGAGCGAACGGAGCTCATCGTGCGAAAGCCGTGTCTCGACCCTATCCTCGCCCCGGAAGACGATCGCCTCGCCGGTGCCGGCGGAGCGGAGGAGGTTTTCGGCGACGTTGAGGCGCGCATCGGGAAAGAATCGGTCGCCCAGCATGTCGCCGGCCTCGACGAGAGCCGTCCCGCCCGGCTCTCCGACGACGCCGCAATGGTCCCAGACCAGCCGCCAGAAGGTCGCTCGATCCGTGATCGACCAGGCGTGCAGCGCCTCGTAGCTCTCGAGGCTCCGGCCCGTCCGCTCCTCGGCCGCGCGGGCGAAGGCCGTCATCGGATGCGCCGCGATGCGCGCCGCGCTCGGGCTCCAGAGCACTCGTCCAGCCATGTCTCGATCGTCCCGTGATCCCCGACGGGAAGGATTGGCATTCGCCGACCGAAGCGGCAAGGGCGTTTCGTCCGCACGAGGGACCGCGGACCGGGAGCGCCCGAGCCCCGTCCACCTCGGGAACCGCCATTGCGTCCTGCGCGTCAGCCGCTAGAAGACGATGAGCCCAAGAGGAACGAGTGTGACGACAAGCCGGGAGAGCGATCGGTCGAAGCCGCGGAACCCCGCGTTGCGGCACCTCGCGCTCGGCCTCGTTCTTCTCGCGGCGCTGGCCCTCGCCGCCGCGTTGGGCTTTCGGCAAGTGGCGCTGGGCGCCGATCTCGCGCGCCGCGAGGTGATGGGGGCATTGTCCGACCTCGGCTATGCGCGGGTGGTGGCGAGCGAAGGCCGCACCGTCTTTCGGCTGCTGCCGGTGCCGCGCCTCGTTCTCTATGATGTGGAGGTCGGCGCGGAGGACGCCCGCCCCGCTTTGTCGGTCGACCGGATGACGGCGGACCTCGATCTCTGGACCGCCCTCTTCGGCGGCGTCCGGATCGAGCGTCTCGTGCTGGAGCAGCCCGATCTCGTGGCCGCCGCCCTGCCGACCTTCGAGACGCCGGTGCCCAAGGTCCTCGAGCCGATCCTCGCGCGTCTGAACGAGGTCGGCGAGGTCGAGATCCGCAACGGCGTTCTGCGCAGCGAGCGCGACGGCAGACCGCTCGTCTCCGCGGCTCACATCGCCGTCTCATGGCCTGCCGAATCCGCGTCGGCCGAACTCACGGGAAGCTACGACTGGAACGGTCAGCCGGTGACGGTGAGCCTCGACCTCGCCAGGCCGCTGGCGCTGTTGGAGGGCGGGGCGAGCACCGCCGAATTCCAGATGACGTCGCCCGAACTCAGCGTCGCCTTCGCCGGAGAAGCCGCCTCGTCCGGGCGGCTCGCCGGACGTCTGACGGCAAGTCTTCCCTCGCTCGGACGGGCCATCGACTGGCTGACGGATCACCGGCCTGCCGTCCCTGAAATCGGCCCGCTCACGCTGGCGGCCGATCTCATGTCGGAGGACGGACGGTTCGACCTCGCCCGGGCGACGGTCTCGATCGAAGGGTTCGAGGGCCGGGGCGCGCTCGACCTCGTCTTTCCCGAAGATCGCCGCCCAAGCCTCGGCGGCACCCTCGCCTTCGAACGGCTCGATCTCGACGGGATCGCGGAGGCCCTCGCGCCGAGGCCGACGAACCCGCTGGCTGCCACGCGGACGATCCCCACCGCGTTCGTCGACAGCATGGACATCGACCTGCGCGTTTCCGCCGAACGCGGACAGGCGGGACCGCTGGCTTTGTCCGATCTCGCGGGAACCGTGAAGATGAAGGATGGCGTGGCGACTCTCGACATCGGCGATGCCGAGCTGCTCGGCGGCCGGGGTCAGATGCGCGTCGCGATCGATTCCACCGCGCGCCCTCCCGTCCTCAAGGGCTCCGCCTCGGCGCGCGACGTGGACGCGAGCGGTCTCTTCGCCGCCTTCGGTCTCGATCCCGCCCTCGCAACGGGACGGGCCGACGTCGCCTTCGACGCGGCGTCGCCGGTGACCAGCTGGGCCGACCTCCTGCGCCGCCACCGGCTGGAGGTCGTTCTGTCCGCGCGCTCCGGAAGCGTCTCCGGCCTCGATCCTCAGCGCCTGACGACCGACGGACGGACCGTCTTCGATCCCGGCACCGCGCCTGCGGCGCTGCCCTTCGCCACCTTGAAGGCGGAGATCGCGACCTGGGGATCGCGGATGGAACTGCGCTCGCTGCGCCTGTCGTCCGAGCTCGGAACGATCGAGGCGAGCGGCTTCCTCCTCAATGGCGCCGACGAGGCCGATCTCGTCGGAACCTTCGATCCCGCTCCGGTGCCGTCGGCGGTCTCCGGCGCGGCGTTGACGAAGCCGAAACCCATCGGGATGACAATGCGGGGCTCGTGGCCGCATCCCGTCGTCGTCACAACCGCTGGATCCAGCGGCGAGTGAACGGCTGCGGGCCGGGGAAGCGGCCCCTCGACGAGGACGAGCCATGCCACAGTTCCGCCCGAAGCCCGAGGCTTTCCGCACGAGGCCGATCCGGTCCCGCCGGACGATGCTCGCGGTCTTGACCGTCGGCCTCTTCGCCACGATCCTGGGGGCCGCTCACGCGCAGGAGGCCGCGGACAGCTGCGTCGAGCGCTACCATGCGTCCCTGCGTCGGATCGCCGAGGCCGAGTACCAGACGGTCAAGGCGGCCGGTTCGACCTCCGGCGCCAGCACGCCCGGCTCCTTTGCCGGCGATTCGTCCCTGCCCGGCATGCTGCTCTTTCCCCCCACCTCGCTCGGCAAGCGGACCACCGGGGAGACCGCGGCGCTGCGCATCGTCGCGTCGCTCGCCCGGAGCAAGGGGCGGGCGAGCGGCGGGACGGACGAGGACGCCCGCTGGATGGGCGACCGGCTGCGCGTCAGCCTCGCCGACTATCTGACGCAATCGCCTTCGCCCTATCTCTGCAGCGGCGTGCCGGACTACATCGCGACCTTGCGCGGCTTCGCGGGCCGTCTCGGCATGACGCCGATCCAGCGCGACCGGCTCGTCGCCACGCAGAAAGCCGTCGCCGAGCGCAGCGTCGCCGAAGCGCTGCGGGCGATGAAGCCGGTGCCGCTGCCCCTCGCCGCCCCAGCCGTGCGGCCGGCCATGGGACCCTTTCCGGACCTGCGCCCGGCGGCCGGACTGGAGCGCATCGACGATTCCATGGCGACCGGCTCGACCGCAGCGCCGTCGAGCACCGATCCCGATCTGCCGCCCCTGAAGCCGGCACCGTCGGAAGACCTGGCGAACCCGGCCGATCTCGTCGGGGCGATCGACCGCCTGTCGGCGGCGGCGAAGGCCGGCGGCTTCATCACGGCGACGCCGAACGCCATGCCGATCGGCGGCGCGCTCGCGGCCTCCGCCACCGCCTATCCCGTCCTCGCGCGATTGGCCGAGACGCGTCCCCTGGTGCTCGGCCGGCCGCTCGTCTCGGACCGCGCCGTGCAGATGAAGCTGTCCGCCGCCTTCTCTTCGATCGAGGCGCTGGACTACCTCATGCGCGCCAGGGCCGACGGCGGCGATCCGCTCGCGGTCGCGATCGACGCGACCTTCGAGGCGATCCTGAAGGCCAACGCCGCCGACTGCACCTGCGCGAAGTGAGTCCGTCGGCCGACGCGGCGAGACCCGCACCCGGCCCTGCCGCCGAAACGGCAGACTGAGGGGTCAGCCGCCCGCCGCCAGCCGCTCGTCGCGCTCGCGCCGGACGATCTGCCGCTTCGACAGGATGCCGGCGATGATGACGCCGACGGAGACGACGGCGATGAGGATCGTGCAGATCGCGTTGATCTCGGGCGTCACGCCGAGACGGACCTGGCTGTAGATCCGCATCGGCAAGGTCGTCGCGCCGGGTCCCGACGCGAAGCTCGCGATCACGAGATCGTCGAGCGACAGCGTGAAGGCGAGCATCCAGCCGGAGGTTACCGCCGTCCAGATCACCGGCAGGGTGATGAGGAAGAAGGTCTTGGCGGGCGGGCAGCCGAGATCCTGCGCGGCCTCTTCGAGGCTCCGGTCGACCGAGACGAGCCGCGACTGCACGACGACGGCGACGAAGCACATGGTGAAGGTCGTGTGCGCGATCGTGACGGTCCAGAAGCCTCGGTCGAAGCCGATGGCGACGAAGAGGAGGAGAAGCGACAGGCCGGTGATCACCTCCGGCATGACGAGCGGCGCGTAGATCATCCCGGAAAAGAGAAGCCGCCCCCGGAAATTGGCGAAGCGCACCAGCGCCAGCGCGCCGAGCGTGCCGAGGATCGTGGCGAAGGTGGCGGACAGGACCGCGACGCGCACCGTCACCCAGGCGGCGTCGAGCATCTGCTGGTTCTGGAACAGTTGTCCGTACCAATGCGTGGAGAAGCCGCCCCAGACCGTGACGAGGCGCGAGGCGTTGAAGGAATAGACCACGAGCAGCACGATCGGCAGGTAGAGGAAGGCAAAGCCGAGCGTGACCGAGACGATGTTGAAGGGGCGCCAGCCTTTGTTCATGTCGCCACCTTCGCCTGGACGCGCTGGAAGATCACGATCGGGATGACCAGGACGAGAAGCAGGATCACCGCGACGGCGGAGGAGACCGGCCAGTCGCGGTTGGAGAAGAACTCGTCCCAGAGCGTCTTGCCGATCATCAGCGTGCCGGAGCCGCCGAGGAGATCGGGGATCACGAACTCGCCGACGGCGGGAATGAAGACCAGGAACACCCCGGCGATCACGCCGGGCAGCGACAGCGGAAACGTCACCGTCCAGAACGCCTTGATCGGCGGGCAGCCGAGATCGGCGGCGGCCTCGATCAGCCGGTTGTCCATGCGCTCCAGGCTCGCATAGATCGGCAGGACCATGAACGGGAGATACGAATAGACGATGCCGATGTGGATCGCGATCTCCGTGTTGAGGATCTGCAGCGGCTGCGAGATGACGCCGGCAAAGAGCAGGAACTGGTTGAGCAGCCCCTCCGGCTTCAGGATGCCGATCCAGGCATAGACGCGGATGAGGAAGCTCGTCCAGAACGGCAGGATCGTCATCATCAGGAGGATCGGCCGCAGGCCCGCCGGCGCCCGCGCCATGCCGTAGGCGAAGGGATAGGCGACGAGCAGCGAGAGCATCGTGGCGATTCCCGCGATGCGAAGGCTGGACAGATAGGCGTTGAGATAAAGCGGATCGTCCGCGATCCACGCGTAATTGGCGAGGTTCAGCTGGCGCGCCGCATCAAGGAAGCCCGACAGCGTGTCCAGCGGGAAGACCGGGACATAGGGCGGCTGGGCGATCGCGGTCTCGGACAGCGAGATCTTGAGGACGATCAGGAAGGGCGCGAGGAAGAACAGCGCCAGCCAGAGATAGGGCAGGCCGATGACGGTGCGCCGATAGAGGCTGCCGCCTTGCGTCTTCGGCGTGATCGGACCGGAAGTGGCCATGTCCGCTCCTTCAGTCCGCGAGCACGATGCCGGCATCGGGCGAGAAGGTCAGCCAGACCTCGTCGTCCCAGGACAGCGGCTCGGCGACGCTGCGCGAGGCGTTGATGGTGGTGGCGCGTAGGATCTCGCCGGTGGGGAGCTTCACGTTGTAGAGCGTGACGTCGCCGAGATAGGCGATGTCCCAGACCTCGCCCTTCAGCGCATTGACCGAAACGTCCTCCGGCGGACGGCGGGAAATGCGCATCTTCTCCGGCCGGATCGCGAAGAAGCCCGTCGCGCCGGAGCCCAGATCCCTCGGCGTCTCCACCTCGATGATCGTGCCCGCCGCGGACAGGCGAAGGCGCGCGCCCCGGCGCTCCTCGACCTTGCCCTCCAGAATGTTCACGTTGCCGATGAAATCGGCGACGTAGCGGTTGTCCGGCGCCTCGTAGATCACGGCGGGCGTCGCGACCTGCGCGATCCGCCCCTCGCGCATCAGCGCCACGCGATCGGCCATGACCATCGCCTCCTCCTGGTCGTGCGTGACGACGACGAAGGTGAGCGCCAGCTTCTGCTGGAGGTCCATCAGCTCGAACTGCGTTTCCTCGCGAAGCTTCTTGTCGAGAGCGCCGAGCGGCTCGTCGAGGAGCAGCACCTTCGGCCGTTTGGCGAGCGAACGGGCGAGCGCCACGCGCTGCTGCTGGCCGCCGGAGAGCTGCTGGGGCTTGCGCTTGGCGAAGGGCGTCAGCTTCACGAGCTTCAGCATCTCGGCGACGCGGTCGTCGCGCTCGGACTTCGCCATGCCGTCCTGTTTGAGGCCGAAGGCGATGTTCTTCTCGACGCTCATATGCGGGAACAGCGCGTAGGACTGGAACATCATGTTCACCGGCCGCTTGTAGGGCGGCACGCCGACGAGGCTCTTCCCCTCCAGCGTGACGTCGCCGGTCGTGGGATCCTCGAAGCCCGCGAGCATGCGAAGGAGCGTCGACTTCCCGCAGCCCGATGGCCCGAGCAGCGCGAAGAACTCGCGGCTGTAGATTCCGAGATTGAGGCCGTCCACGGCGGTGAAGGTGCCGAAACGCTTGGTGATGTCGGTGAAGCGGATCAGCGGCTGGGCGGCCGGATCGTTCCACGGCTCGAAGGCGCGCCGGATGTTGCCGAGAGATTTGGGCGCGACCGCCATGCGGGGACTTTCACTGGTTCGTCAGGAAAAAACCCGGCCGCGTCCGCGGCCGGGTGGCGTTCGATCGATCGCGCGTTGCGGGCTTCACGCGCGCGTCGACGGTCTCACTGACCCGTCTTGACCGTCGTGAAGGCGCGCGTGACGAGGCGTTGCGTCTTCGCGTCGTAGGGCATCTTGGTGTAGAGCTTGGCGAGCGTCGCCTCGTCGGGATAGACGGCCTTGTCGGCCAACGTGTCGGGATTGACGAAGGGCTGCGACGCCTTGTTGCCGTTGGCATAGGAGACGTAGTTCGTCGCCTTGGCGATCACCTCGGGCTTCATCATGTAGTTGATGAAGGCATGGGCGTTGTCGACATGCGGCGCGTCGGCCGGAACCGCGAGCTGGTCGAAGAAGAGAAGCGCGCCCTCCTTCGGAATGGAATAGGCCACCTCGACGCCCTGCCCGGCTTCCGCCGCGCGGTCGCGCGCCTGGAACACGTCGCCGGAAAAGCCGACCGCGACGCAGATGTCGCCGTTGGCGAGCCCGTTCACATATTCCGAGGAGTGGAACTTGCGGATGAAGGGCCGGACCTTCAGGAGAAGATCCTCGGCCTTCTGCACGTCCTCGGCGCTCTTGGCGTTCGGATCGAGGCCGAGATAGTTCAACGCCGCCGTGATCATCTCGGCGCCGGAATCCAGCATGTCGATGCCGCAGCCGGACAGCTTCTCGGCATATTGCGGATCGAAGACGAGCGCCCAGCTGTCGGTCGGCGCGTTCGGCAGGAGTTCGGCCACCTTCTTGACGTTGTAGCCGATGCCGGTCGTGCCCCACATGTAGTTCACGGAATAGGCGTTGTCCGGATCGTAGGTCGCCACCTGCCTGGAGATCACGTCCCACATGTTGGACATGTTCGGCAGCTTCGACTTGTCGAGCTTCTGGAACACGCCGGCCTCGATCTGCCGTCCGAGATATTCGGCGGAGGGAACCACGACGTCGTAACCGGTGCCGCCGGCGAGCAGCTTGGTCTCGAGGATCTCGTTGGAATCGAACACGTCGTAGACGACCTCGATCCCCGTCTCCTTCGTGAAGTCCTTGAGGATCGAATCGTCGATATAGTCGGACCAGTTGTAGACCCGGACAACCTTTTCCTGGGCGAAGGCCGCCGTGGCGACGAGGGACAGCACCGTCGAGGCGACGAGAGCGGCAAGTCTTTGCTTCATGGAGGGTTTTGACCTTCTTTATCAACAGTTTCGGCCACGGCCGTATGGGAAACTGATCGCCTGAGCGCGTCGGCGCGTCGGGAACTCGCCTCACTATTGAGCATTCGCCGCCGTCTGCCTAGCCCTCTTGCACCAGCTTCGCCAAAGCGTCATCGACGCCGACTTCGGACCCGTCGCTGCGCCGCACCATGTAGCGCGCGCCCGACCCGTAGGGCGCGAGCTTGTCCGGATTGGCCGTGTCGGTTTCGTCGCGAAATCCGAAGCGGCGCCAGAACGGCGCGGTGCCGTAGACCGAGATCAGCATCGTCGCGGGATAGCGCGCGCCGATCGAAAGGACGCGGCCGATGGCCTCGGCGGCGAGGCCCCGCCCCCGACATTCCGGCCCGAGCGCGATGTCGTGAAGGTAGAGCGCATCGGCCTGGGGATCGAGCCGGCCGAGCAGCGTGTCGAGCGGCGGCGGCGAGCCGAGCCTGGCGGGATGGGAGAGGATATAGCCCGACAGTCGGCTGACGCCCGCCAGGCCGGGAAGCGCCAAGCAGCCTTCGGGAAACAGCGCCAGCCGCTCCGCCAGAACCTCCGGCCGCTCGAAGAAGGTGGGATGGACGAGATCGGCCAGCGCGTCGAGGCCGGGCAGATCCTCCGCGCGAAGGGGACGCCAACGCGGCGCCTCGACCCCCTCGCTCATCGGTGCTTGCGACCTTCGCCGTAGAACATCTTCTCCCAGGCCTTGTGTGCCTTGTAGCCCTCGCGGATGAAGGGCGTGAAGACGGCGAGGTTCAGCACCGCCTTGTTGGTCAGATTGGCGGGAAAGCGCAGCGGCTTCTCGAAATCGACGAAAAGCACCACGCGAACCTCGTCGGAGTGGTTCCAAGCCTCATGCTCGTAGGCGTCGTCGAAGATCAGCGCCTCGCCTTCCCTCCAGTGACGGGTCTCGGTGTCGATGCGGATTCCGACCTTGTCCGGCTGGTCCGGCACGATCAGGCCGAGATGGAAGCGCAGGACGCCGTTATAGGGTCCACGGTGGGGCGGCAGATGCTTCCCCGGCTCGAAGATCGAGAACATCGCGCTCTTCAGCCCCGGAATCGTCTGGAGGATGCGCCAGGTCTCGGGACACTGGTTGATCGCCTCCTGCGACTTGATGCCGTAGCCGCAGAGAAAGAAGGTCTTCCAGTTCTGGTCGGACGAGATCGAACGGACCTCCGATGAGATCTCGTGGAAGGCGGGCAAATCGCCCTTGCGCACGAGGATCCTGTCGAGCTCGGCCCGGATCAGCCACCATTCCGCCTCGACCTCGCGCGCCCAGGGAAAGTCGTCGGTCGGATAGACCGCGGGATTGCCGACGGCGGAATGCCGGAGGTTCAGCTTTTCCGCCCCGTCGACGAGGGTCTGCACGGCCTTGGCGACGAAGCCGCCGCGCGACATCGTATCCTCGAGCCCTTCGGTCTTCGTCTTCTGCTGGATGCGCTGGTCCATGATCCCCGTCGCCGCTTCGCGTTTCGACGCCGGCCTCGCCGATCGGTCGATTGAGACGGTGACATAGCGGCGACGGGACGGATGTCACAAGCCTATTGAAAGTCGAAGCCGCCCAATCCCGTGACGGCCTCGTCGAGGCCGAGCGGACGCGTCAGCGGCGGGGCCGCGCGCGCAAGGCACCCCTGCCGCTCGCAGAGACGGCAGGCCGGACCGATCGGCGTCGAACGCGCGCCCTCGCCGAGCGCCCTTCCGTAGACGGTTCGCTCCGCGAAGGCGGCATCGAGGCCGATGAGGATCGCCGTGCGCCGTGGGCGCTCGCCGAAGCCGGCCGCCGGCCCCTCCAGCGTCCGGGCGATGGTCAGGAAGGACGCGCCGTCCGGCATCTCGACGCGCTCGCACAAGGTTCGCCCGCCTTCGGAAAAGGCCGCGTGATGCAGGAGCTTGGGACAATCGCCGCCGAAGCGCTGCACCGGAAAGCCCCGCGCGCCCGCGCGCCGCAGCCGGTTTCCCGCACCGTCGATCTCCACGAGGAAGAACGGCAGGCCCGGCGCCGACTGCCGCTGCAACGTGGTGAGCCGCGTCGCCGCCTGCTCGAAGGAGGCATCGAACCGGCCCGCCAGCACATCGATGTCGCCCCCCGTCCGCTCGGCCGCCGCCTGGAACGGCCCATAGGGCATCATCAGCGCGTGCGCGGCGTAGCGCAGCAGTTCGAACCGGGCGAGGCGCTGCGCCTCCGCGCTCGAGAAGCCGAAGGTCTCGACCTCGGCCGCGATCACCGGGCCGAAGCCGAGAAGCGCCACCTCCGTGGCGACCTCGCGCAGCCGGTCGGCCGGGACGAGGCGTTCGGACACGAAGAGACGACGCGAATGGCGATCGAAGCGACGGCGCCAGAGCGGCATGGTTTCCGCCGGCAGCACGCGCACGGCGACCTCATGCTCGCGCCGCAGCCAGGCACGCAGGAGCCCCGACAGATCCTCGCCCGCTCCGAGCGAGGCGCGAAACGTCTCCGCCGCCGTCTCGATGGCGGGGAAGTGGTTGGGGCGGTTCTCGAAGACCTCCTGCACCTCGTCGCTCGGCAGGCGCGCGCCGGTCGCCCGCGTCTGGTGCCCCTCCCGGGCGAGGAGCGCGGACAGATCGGACAGCCGGTCCTGGCCCTCGCGATAGGCGCGGTAGAGCTTGGCGATCCCGGCGGCGACATTGGGCGATCCTTCCGCGATCTCGACGAGCTCCCCGTCGCCGGGCAGCTCGGCCGCGAGCAGCGGGTCGGCGAAGACGACGCGCAGCTCCGCCGCCGTGCCGGCCCCGCCGCCGCTGAGCTCGCCGAGATCGAGGTCGAAGACCTCCGCCATCTTGAGGATCAGCTGGACGGTGAGCGGGCGCTGGTTGCGCTCGATGAGATTGAGATAGGACGGCGAGATGCCGAGCCGGCCGGCCATCGCGGTCTGGGTCAGGCCGAGCGTGCCGCGCACACGGCGGATCCGGGGCCCCGCGAAGATCTTGCTCTCGGCCAATGCAGGCTCTCCGTTACGATTTGTGACAGATCCGACAGAACGGGTCCGTGACAATCTTTACAGATTTACCGGCGCGGTCGGTCACAAGCAAGACAGCCCGACCCCTTTCAGCGCAGCTTATGCCGCCCCTAAGCTGGACCGAACCGGAGCGCGGTGTCACATCTCACACAAGCCGAGCGACGGGGGCACCGACGCCGGCGGCAACGAGACCAGCCGTAGGACACGCCGACATGACCGATTTTTACAACCTTGTTCCCTCCGCACCCGAGGGCCGCTTCGATCATGTGACGCGCAACTACACCGCCGCCGACGTGCGGCGCCTGCGCGGTTCGGTCGAGATCCGCTACACGCTGGCCGAACGGGGCGCGAACGCGCTCTGGAAGCTCGTTCACGAGGAGGACTTCGTCAACGCGCTCGGCGCCATGACGGGCAACCAGGCCATGCAGCAGGTCCGCGCCGGCCTGAAGGCGATCTACCTCTCGGGCTGGCAGGTCGCCGCGGACTCCAACACCGCCTCCTCCATGTATCCCGACCAGTCGCTCTACCCCGCCAATGCCGCGCCCGAGCTGTGCCGCCGCATCAACCGCACGCTCCAGCGCGCCGACCAGATCGAGCATTCCGAAGGCGAGACCTCCGTCGACAACTGGTTCGCTCCGATCGTCGCCGATGCCGAGGCCGGCTTCGGCGGGCCGCTCAACGCCTTCGAGATCATGAAGGCCTTCATCGAGGCGGGCGCCGCCGGCGTCCATTACGAGGACCAGCTCGCGTCCGAGAAGAAGTGCGGCCATCTCGGCGGCAAGGTGCTGATCCCGACGCAGGCCCACATCCGCAACCTCACCGCGGCGCGTCTGGCCGCCGACGTGATGGGCGTGCCGTCCCTCGTCATCGCCCGCACCGATGCCGAAGCCGCCAAGCTTCTGACCTCCGACATCGACGACCGCGACAAGCCCTTCGTCGACTACGACAAGGAGCGCACGACGGAAGGCTTCTACCACGTGAAGAACGGCCTCGAGCCCTGCATCGCCCGCGCCATCGCCTATGCTCCTCACGCCGATCTCATCTGGTGCGAGACCTCCAAGCCCGATCTCGATCAGGCGCGCCGCTTCGCCGAAGCCGTCAAACGCGAGCATCCGCACCAGATGCTGGCCTACAATTGCTCGCCCTCGTTCAACTGGAAGAAGAACCTCGACGACGCCACGATCGCCAAGTTCCAGCGCGAACTCGGCGCCATGGGCTACAAGTTCCAGTTCATCACGCTGGCCGGCTTCCACCAGCTGAACTTCGGCATGTTCGAACTGGCCCGCGGCTACAAGGATCGCCAGATGGCGGCCTATTCGGAGTTGCAGGAGGCCGAGTTCGCCGCCGAGGTGAACGGCTACACCGCGACGCGCCACCAGCGCGAGGTCGGCACCGGCTATTTCGACGCCGTGTCGGTCGTCATCTCCGGCGGCACGTCCTCGACGACCGCGATGAGCGAATCGACCGAGAGCCACCAGTTCCACGAAGCGGCCGAGTAGAGCCGTCCGCCGGGCGACGGCATGCCGCGCCCAGCCCGACCGAGCCGAATTCCATCGGGGCCAGCCCCTACAAGGCCCATTCCATCCGGGAGAGAGACCATGAGCGCCATCGCAACAGCCGACATCCGCCCGAAGACCCGCGTCCGCGAGCGCGCCGAGGAGCAGTCCTCCGCCATGGACGACGCCCAGCAGGCCGCCATCCGCATGCTCGCCAACGACCTTCACCGCCTGAACCAGTCGGTCATGAAGGCCGTGGAATCCGGTGTCTCCGTCGAACTCGTCCGCTCCGCCCGCCATCATTCGGGCGCCGGCAACTGGGGCGATCTCCTGATCCCGGTCGTGGTCAAGACGGAAAACTGAGGACGGCAACCCGTCGTCTGATGGATCTTCGGGAGAGCGGGCGCGGAAAGCGCCCGCTCTTTTTTGCGAGACCGACCGGATCACGCGAGGGGTGATCGTCGATGAAGATCGACCGCAAGGATCAATGGGGATGCTCATCTCGATTCGTGAAAGGAGAGACCGTGGAGAAAGAGTTTGATCCCGCCCACGCAGCGGCACACGGCTATACGCGCGAGGACTGGCAATCGGTCGAGAGTCCGGAACTGACCTCCGAAGAACTCGCGCGTCTTCGCCCGATGCGCCAAGCGATGCCGGATCTGCATGCCGCGCTGACGCAAGCGCGCAAACGCGGCCCCGAGCGACGGAAGACGGCCGTTTCGATCCGTCTCGACGACGATGTCCTCGCCAAGCTTCGCGCTTCGGGCCCCGGCTGGCAGAGCCGCGTGAACGAGGCAGTCCGACGCATGGTGCAGCAGGAGAGGGAATGATGGCAGCAGGCCTGGACTGGCCAGCGGCTTCGGCCGCTGGTGTAGGAAGACGTTCGACCGCCGCGCCTCGCGCGGTCGGCTCGACCTGAAACCGCCGACCACCTTTCCCCCGATCCACGCCCCGGCTATGGTTCCTGCACGATCCAGCCCCGAAAGAGCGCATGTCGGACACGACCAAATCGAAATCCTCTCGGCCCACCACACCGGAGAGGATCGACCGCAAGAGGCTGTCGTCGGCTGGCTCCGCGCCCGAGGCGACGGCGGTGAAGGGCGCGGCGAGCCCGCGCGAGGCGACGCCCGTGATCCTGCCGCCCGACGAAACGCGCGAGTTCCTGGAATCCAAGCGCGGCGTGAGCTCCATGGCCGAGGCGGTGGAATGGCTTCGCGCGCGCGGCATCGAGGATATCGAATGCATCACGCCCGATCTCGCGGGCGTCGCGCGCGGCAAGATGATGCCCGCCAAGAAGTTCACGGGCAACACCTCGCTCGCCCTGCCCTCCGCCCTCTTCATGCACACGATCTCCGGAGAATATCCCGAGGAGACCGGCGAGTTCCGCTATTCGCCGAACGACGGCGACCTGAAGCTCGTGCCCGATCTCTCGACGCTCTCGACCGTTCCCTGGGAGAGCGATCCGACGGCGCAGATCATCTGCGATCTCGTCGACACCGGCGGCGGCGCGGTCGGCTATACGCCGCGCAACGTCCTGAAGCGCGTGCTCGCTCTCTATGAGAACCAGGGCTGGGAGCCCGTCGTCGCGCCGGAGATCGAGTTCTACCTCGTGTCCAAGAACGTCGATCCGGATTATCCGCTGACGCCCCCGATCGGCCGGTCGGGCCGCATGATCCAGAGCGGTCAGGCCTATTCGATCGGCGGCGTCAACGAATTTGACGAGCTGATCGACGACATCTACCATTTCTCCGATGCGCAAGGGCTCGAGATCGACACGCTGATCCACGAGGACGGCGCGGCGCAGCTGGAGATCAACCTGCGGCACGGCAGTCCGATCGAGCTCGCCGACCAGGTCTTCATGTTCAAGCGGACCATCCGCGAAGCCGCCATGAAGCACGACATCTACGCGACCTTCATGGCCAAGCCGATCCAAGGCCAGCCGGGCTCCGCGATGCACATCCACCAGTCGGTGATCGACAAGCGGACCGGCGCCAACGTCTTCTCGAAGGAGGACGGCACGCCCTCCGAGCTCTTCTTTCACTTCATCGGCGGCATGCAGCGTTACGTGCCGGCCGCCCTCGTGATGATGGCGCCCTACGTCAACTCCTACCGCCGCCTCACCTACGGCATGTCCGCCCCGACCAACAACGCCTGGGGCTACGACAACCGCACCACCGCCTTCCGCGTGCCGACCTCGGACGCGGCGGGGCGGCGCGTGGAGAACCGCCTGCCCTCGTCGGACGCCAATCCCTACCTCGCGCTCGCCGCCTCCCTCGCCTGCGGCTATCTCGGCATGGTCAACGGCCTTCAGCCGGACGAGCCGACCGACCGCACGGTCAACGAGGACGGCGTCATCTCGCTGCCGCGCGGCCTTCTCGAAGCGGTGGCCGCCTTCGAGGCGGAGAAGGCGTTCCACGAGGTCTTCAGCCGGGACTTCGTCGGCACCTATGCCGGCATCAAGCGCGGCGAGTTCGAGACCTTCATGCAGGTGATCAGTCCCTGGGAGCGCGAGTTCCTCCTGTTGAACGTCTGATGGCCGGCCGTCCCGCAGACGCCCGCGCGCCCGAGAGCGCGTACCAGTCGCCGATCTCGCCCGGCCGGTCCTGGTATGAGGATTCCGTTCCCGACCGCCCGCGCTATCCCCGTCTGGAGGGCGACCTCAAGACCGACGTCCTCGTCGTCGGCGGCGGTTTCACCGGGCTTTCCGCCGCCACCCATCTCGCTGCGGCCGGGATCGACGTCGCCGTGGTCGAGGCGGCGCGTTTCGGCGACGGCGCGTCGGGCCGCAACGGCGGCCAGATGGGGACCGGCCAGCGTCTTTGGTCCTCCGAGATCGCGGAGGCCTATGGGCTGGAGCGGGCCAAGGCGCTCTTCGCCCTGGCCGAGGATGCCAAGGCCCATCTTCTGGAGTTCACGGCGGCCCACGGCATCGACGTCGACTTCCGTCCCGGGCAACTCTCGGTCGCCCACAAGAAGCGCTACGTGGCCGACTACGAGGCTCAGGTCGAAGACCTCGCGGTGAACTACGACTATCGCCGCGCCAGCTTCATGGGTCCGGCCGAGACCGCCGAGCGTCTCGGCTCGCAGCGCTATTTCGGCGGCATGAACGACGAGGGCACGGGGCATCTCCATCCGCTGAAGCTTCTGATCGGCACGGCGAAGGTCGCCCATGCCGCCGGCGCGCGGCTCTTCGAGGAAACGCCCATCCTGTCGCTCACCGGGACGGGAGCCGTGCTCGCGACGACCGCGACGGGCCGCATCCGCGCCCGGCGGGCCCTTTTGGCGACCAATGCGCATGGCGGCGGGCTCAACGACACGGCAGCACGGCACATCATGCCGATCCGCTCCTTCATCGGCGCGACCGAGCCCCTCGCGGAGCCGCAACGCGTTCTGCCCGGCGAGCCGTCCGTGGACGATTCGCGCTTCTCGGTCCGCTATTTCCGCAAGAGCGTCGACGGACGCCTGCTGTTCGGCGGTCGAGAGGCCTACACGTCCGAGAGCGGCGACATCTCGGCGCACATCCGTCGACAGATCGCGGAGGTCTATCCCCATCTCGCCGCCGTTCCGATCACCCACGCCTGGGGCGGCTCGGTCGGCATCACGATGGAGCGCCTGCCCTATGTTCGCGAGGTGGAACCGGGGATCACCGCGATCGGCGGATTCTCCGGTCACGGCGTGATCATGGCAAATTTCGCGGGGCGACTTTATGCGGAACGCCTGTCCGGCAATCGAGACCGGCTAAACCTTCTGGAAGACTTAGAAATCTCCGCCTTCCCTGGCGGCAAATCTCTCCGGACACCGCTTTTGGTCCTCGCCATGACGTGGTACGCGCTCCGCGATCGATTCTGATCGTCAGCTTTTGAACACAGATCGTCGCTAGGGGCTCGATCGACCTCCACGTTCGACAGGTGAAAAGCTTGCGTGCGAACTGGGAGGTTCCACCTATGTCTTTTGGCGACGTGACCACAGGAACCGGTAAATCTCCTTGCTGACGAACGATTCATCCGCGGCGACGCGACCGGACCCGGCATCGGATGCGCGATCGCTGCGCCGCCGGCTGCGCAGTGAGAGCCGCCCCAGTCACGAGGAGCTCGACGGCAGATTCGCCGGTATGACGCGCGAAGCCTCGCCCGTCGCCTATGCCCGGTTCCTGCAGGCGAACGAGGCCTGCCATCGCATGTTGGAACCCGTCCTGGCGGCGAGCCCGCTGATGGAAGCCTTTCCCGATCTGAAGCTCCATCGGCGCGCGCCGAGCCTTTCCGCCGATCTTGCCCTCATGGGCCTCGAGGCTCTCGACGCCCCGGGATTTTCCCGGTCCCGCCTGACGGTCGCGCAGGCGGTGGGCGTGGTCTACGTCCTGGAGGGCTCTCGCCTCGGGGCCGGCTACATCCGGGCCGAGATCCGCCGGCATGGAACGACCAAGGCCTGGGAAGCGGCCTCCTTCGCCTATCTCGAAGGTCCCGACGAGCCACACGCCCTGCGAAACTTCCTGGCGGCGGCGAGTGCCGTGCTCCTCGATGAGGCCGATGTCGACGCCGCCATCGCGGCGGCGGACGAAACCTTCCGCTACTTCCTTCGGGTCGAGGCTCTGACACGGTCTGGAGCCCTGAATTGAGCGGGGGCGTGCCGGGCCTGACGGTGCCGGTCGACCTCTCCAATTGCGACCGCGAGCCAATTCATCTGCTCGGCCTTCTCCAGCCGTTCGGCTTCCTCATCGCCGTCTCCATGGATTGGCTGATCCAGCACGTCTCGGCCAACATCGGCACGTTCCTCGATTGCGATCCCGCAAGCCTGCCGGGCGAGAATCTCCTGCGGGTTCTCCCGGAACACGCGATCCACTCCATTCGGGGCCGCCTGCAGATGCTGGCGGCGGGCGAAGGCACCGAGCGCCTGTTCGGATGCGATCTCCTCGGGGACAACCGCGCCTTCGACGTCGCCGTCCACATTTCGGGCTCGACCATCCTCATCGAGGCCGAACCGGCCGCCAAGTCGACAGCGATCAATCCCGGCGCGCTCGTCAAGAGCATGATCGCGCGCATCCAGAAGACCCAGAGTCAGGCCGCGCTTTATCGCGAGGCGGTCCGCCAGCTTCGCGGCGTGACCGGGTTCGACCGCGTGATGCTCTATCGCTTCGCCGACAGCGGATCGGGCGAGGTCGTCGCAGAGTCGGTTAAGAGCGGCCTGGAGACGTTCCTCGGCCTCAACTATCCCGCGACCGACATTCCGGCGCAGGCGCGCGAACTCTACGTGCGCAACCAGACGCGCATCATCTCCGACATCGACGCCGTCAACGTGGCGATCGAGCCGCCGCTCGATCCGCTGGGCCGGCCGCTCGATCTCTCCTTGTCGCTGTTGCGATCGGTCTCCTCGATCCACATCGAGTATCTGCGCAACATGGGCGTCGCGGCGTCCTTCTCGATCTCGATCGTCATCGAGGGCAAGCTCTGGGGCCTCTTCGCCTTCCATCACTACGCCCCGCGCCACATCGCCATGGAGATGCGCTCCGGGCTCGAGCTCTTCGGGCAGATGATCTCCTTCATGATCGAGGCGCGGATCTATTCCGAACGGCGGCAGGCGGAGGAGGCCACGCGCCGGGTCCACGACCGCTTCCTCGGCAAGATCGTGGCGGCGACGGCCAGCGTCGAGGCGCTGGGCGACTATGCCGACGAGTTGCGCGAAATCATCGCCTGCGACGGCCTGATGGTCTGGGCGAAGGGCGAGGCGCGCGGCTTCGGACGAGCCCCGACGGCGGAGGAGATGCCCGGGCTGGCGCGGTTCCTCAACCGGGCGGCATCGAGCCGCGTCTACGCCAATCAGGAACTGTCGATCCTCTACCCCCCGGCGGAAGCCTTCGTCGATCGCGCGGCCGGCATTCTCGCCATCCCGATCTCGCGCTCGCCGCGCGACTACATCATCTTCTGCCGCGGCGAGGTCGTGCGCACGGTGAAATGGGGCGGAGATCCCAACGCCAAGGTGATGACCAGCGGGCCGAACGGACCGCGACTGACGCCGCGCAAGAGCTTCGAGGCCTGGCAGGAGACGGTGAAGGGCAAGAGCCTGCCCTGGACGACGTCCGAACTGAAGGCCGCCGAGGCGCTTCGCGTCTCGATCCTGGAGATCCTGGTTCGCTACAACGAGGAGAGCGAGCGGTTCAAGCTTCTCGCCAGCCAGCGCCAGGAGCTCCTGATCGCCGAGCTGAACCACCGCGTGCGCAACATTCTCGGCCTGATGCGCGCCCTCGTCTCGCAAAGCCGACCCGGCGCGAACACGATCGATGAATTCGCCGCCATCATCGGCGGCCGGATCCAGGCGCTGGCGCGCGCTCACGATCAGATCACGAGCGACAACTTCTCCTCGACCTCGCTGGAAGAAATCATCCAGACGGAGGTCTCCGCCTATATCGGCTCGAAGGCGAGCCGCGTGCATCTGACGGGACCGGACATCCACGTGAAGGCGCGCGCCTTCTCCACGCTCGCGCTCGTCTTCCATGAAATGGTCACGAATTCGGCCAAGTATGGGGCTCTGACCGATTCGCATGGTTCGATCTCGGTGCAATGGCGCATCGACGAAGACGACCAGTGCCGCATCGCGTGGCGTGAGACCGGCGGCCCGCCGGTCACCGCGCCGTCGCGCCGCGGTTTCGGCTCCACCATCATCGAACGCGCCATTCCGCACGACCTTCAAGGCGAGGCGGAATTGCGATACCGGCTGGGTGGACTCGAAGCGGATTTCACGCTGCCCTCCACCGTGTTTCATCGTGTGGAACCAGAACAGGCGCGCCTTGCCGCGACGACGAAGGAAGCCGCCCGCATGGCCATCGCCGCCAATCCCCCCTCCCTCAGCGGCATGACCGGCCTGATCGTGGAGGACAACATGATCATCTCGATGGATGCCGAGCAGCTGATGCTCGACAACGGGATGTCGCAGGTCTTCATCGCCGCCAGCGTCGCCGAGGCACGCAAGATCATCGAGCGCGAGCGGCTCGACGTGGCGCTGCTCGACGTCAATCTCGGCTCCGAAACCAGTTTTCCCCTGGTCGACGATCTCAAGGCCAAGGACATCCCCTTCGTCTTCGCGACCGGCTACGGCGAGAATGTCGACCTTCCCGCCGAAGCGGCGCAGGCACGCGCCATCAAGAAACCCTTTGCCAGCGACCAATTGATCGAAGCCTTGGGAACCGCGGCCGCCGCCGCGGTCTAAGATCCCCGCAGCGCCGGGATCTAATCGTTTAAATCGCAGTGCAAAAAGACTGGAAAAGCGTCGGGGCTTCCGTTACTCCGGGAAGCGAGCCGACGAACGTGCGGGATCGATCCGCGAAGACGCCGGCCGCCGACAGGGTGTGGACCGCTCCCGCCCGGAAAGGACCCGATGTCGAGCCAGATCATTCCCGTCGAACCGTTCGATTATGTCGTCTTCGGCGGAAACGGAGATTTGGCCGAGCGCAAGCTCCTCCCCGCGCTCTATCATCGCGACCATGACGGTCAGCTTCCCGAAGAGGCCCGCATCATCGGCGCCTCCCGCACGGCGATCTCCGACGACGAGTATCGCGCCTTCGCGCGCGCCGCGGTCGAGGAGCACGTCACCGCCTCCGACCGTCACGAGGCGTCGATCGAGCGCTTCCTGAAGCGCCTCCATTATCGCGAGGTCGACGCGCGCTCCGGCAATGGCTGGGGCTCGCTGAAGGAACTTCTCGAAGGCGGCGGGCAGGACCGCGTGCGCGCCTTCTATCTGGCCGTCGGCCCCGCCCTGTTCGGCGAGTTCGCCTCCAAGATCGCCGAGCACGGCCTGATCACCGAGAAGACGCGCCTCGTCGTCGAGAAGCCGGTCGGGCGCGACCTCGCTTCCGCGCGCGAACTCAACGTCACGATCGGACGCCATTTCAGCGAGGACCAGGTCTTCCGCATCGACCATTACCTCGGCAAGGAGACGGTGCAGAACCTGATGGCGCTTCGGTTCGCCAACATGCTCTACGAGCCGCTCTGGAATTCGAGCCATATCGACCACGTGCAGATCACCGTGGCGGAAAGCGTCGGCCTGGAAGGCCGCACCAGCTATTACGACAAGGCCGGCGCCCTGCGCGACATGGTGCAGAACCACATCGTGCAGCTGCTCTGCCTCGTCGCCCTGGAGCCCCCCTCCGCGATGAACGCCGACGCGCTGCGCGACGAGAAGCTGAAGGTCCTCCGGGCGCTCCGGCCGATCGACGGCAGCAACGTCGCCAGCCACACGGTGCGCGGCCAGTACAAGGCCGGCGCCTCCGGCGGCTCGGCCGTGAAGGGCTATCTCGACGACCTCGGCGACGCCGACAGCCAGACGGAGACCTTCGTCGCGATCAAGGCCGAGATCGGCAATTGGCGATGGGCCGGTGTTCCCTTCTACCTGCGCACGGGCAAGCGCCTGTCGCAGCGCATGTCGGAGATCGTCGTCACCTTCCGCTCGATCCCCCATTCGATCTTCGACCGCACGGCAGGTCATGTCGTTCAGAACCAGCTGGTCATGCGCCTCCAGCCCGACGAGGGCGTGCGCCAGTGGCTGATGATCAAGGATCCAGGGCCAGGCGGCATGCGTCTGCGCCATGTGCCCCTCGACATGAGCTTCGCCGAATCCTTCGGCGTACGCAACCCGGACGCCTACGAGCGGTTGCTGATGGACGTGATCCGCGGGAACCAGACCCTCTTCATGCGCCGAGACGAGGTCGAGGCCGCCTGGGAATGGGTGGATCCCATCCTGAAGGCCTGGGACGACAAGGGAATGCCCGCGCAAGGCTACACGGCCGGCACCTGGGGCCCCTCCTCCTCGATCGCCCTCATCGAGCGCGACGGGCGGACCTGGCACGAGCCGGATTGACGACGAGACGGAGTGGAAGGCAAGGCCGGGTCGATCGCGACGGGGAGGCCGGCCGGCAGAAGGACGAGCGCATGAACGCCGTGTTCCATCGATACCCTTCGCGGGAAGCTCTCGCCGAAGCGCTGGCCGCCGGCGTCGCGGCGGTGCTGGCCGGCGGCATCGCCACGACGGGCGCGGCGACGCTGGCCGTTTCGGGCGGCACCACGCCGCAGCTCTTCCTCGACATGCTGTCCAGGGCCGAGATCGACTGGAGCGCCGTGACGGTGACGCTCGTCGACGAACGCTGGGTGCCGGAAGGGCACGAACGCTCCAATGCCGGTTTCCTTCGCCGCCATTTCCTCAAGGGTCCGGCCGGCGCCGCGCGTTTCGAGCCGCTCTATGCCGAGACGCCGGAGCCCGAAGATGCGCTGGACGCTTTGAACGCACGCATCGGCGGCCTGCACCACCCGTTCGATGCCGTGGTGCTCGGCATGGGTGCCGATGGACACACCGCGTCCTTCTTTCCCGGGGCCGACACGCTGGCCGAGGCCCTCGATCCCGCCAATCCCCGGCCCCTGTCCGTTCTTCGGGCGAAGGGCGCCGGCGAACCGCGGATCAGCCTGACGCTCGCCCGCCTCCTGGAGGCGCATTTCCTGGCGTTGCACATCGAGGGCGACGAGAAGCTCGGCGTTCTCGAAACGGCCAAGGCCCCCGGTCCCGTCGAAGAGCTTCCCGTCCGGGCCGTCCTTCGCGCGGCTCGGGAAAAGCCGCTGGAGGTCTTCTGGGCACCGAGCGGCGGCGCCGCCTGAGCTCGGTGCTGGATCGACCCGGCTGATGCCGGATCGCTTCGGCCTTCGATGGATGAAACGTCCCAGTTCGGCCGCGATCGGACGAGGACGCACGTTTGGCATGAGAACCCGCTGTCCGGCCGACATGGCCACCCCCGCATTCGAGAGGCTGACATGACCGCCGACCGCCGTATCGAAGAGATCACCGACCGCATTCGCGAGCGTTCCGCGCAGACGCGCGCGACCTACCTCTCGCGCATCCGCGCCAAGAATGCCGAAAAGCCGGTGCGCTCGCATCTGACCTGCGGCAACCTCGCCCACGGCTTCGCCGCGTGCGGACCGACCGACAAGGAGCGCCTGTCGGACAGCCGCGCTCCCAATCTCGGAATCATCACCTCCTACAACGACATGCTCTCGGCCCATCAGCCCTTCGAGTCCTATCCCGAGATCATCCGGCAGACCGCGCGCGCCGCCGGCGCGACGGCGCAGGTCGCCGGCGGCGTTCCCGCCATGTGCGACGGCGTCACGCAGGGACAGACCGGCATGGAGCTGTCGCTCTTCTCCCGCGACATCATCGCCATGTCCGCCGGCGTCGGGCTCAGCCACGACATGTTCGACGCGGTCGTCTATCTCGGCGTCTGCGACAAGATCGTCCCGGGCCTTGCGATCGCCGCGCTCACCTTCGGCCATCTTCCCGCGATCTTCGTGCCGGCCGGTCCGATGACGTCCGGCCTGCCCAACGACGAGAAGAGCCGTGTGCGCCAGCTCTATGCCGAAGGGAAGGTCGGCCGCGAGGCGCTGCTCGAAGCGGAGTCGAAATCCTATCACGGGCCCGGCACCTGCACCTTCTACGGCACGGCCAATTCCAACCAGATGCTGATGGAGATCATGGGTCTCCACACGCCCGGCTCGTCCTTCGTCAATCCGAACACCCCGCTGCGCGACGCTCTGACGAAGGAGGCGACGCATCGCGCGCTCGCGATCACCTCGCTCGGCAACGAATACACGCCGGCCGGTCAGATCGTCGACGAGCGCGCCGTCGTCAACGGCGTCGTCGGCCTGCACGCGACGGGCGGCTCGACCAATCACACGCTCCACCTCGTCGCCATGGCGCGGGCGGCCGGCATCCAGCTGACCTGGGGCGACATCTCGGACCTCTCCGACGTGACGCCGCTATTGGCCCGCGTCTACCCGAACGGCCTCGCCGACGTGAACCACTTCCAGGCGGCGGGCGGCATGGGCTTCCTGATCCGCGAGCTGCTCGATCGCGGCCTCCTGCACGAGGACGTGCGGACCGCCTGGGGACAGGGTCTTCGCGCCTACGCCGTGGAGGCCAGACTGGGCGCCGACGGCACCGTCGTCAGAACGCCTGCGCCCGCGCAGAGCGGCGATCCGAAGGTGCTGACGACCGGAGACAAGCCGTTCTCCGAGAATGGCGGGCTGAAGATGCTGACCGGCAACATGGGCAAGGCCGTCATCAAGGTCTCGGCCGTCAAGCCCGAGCGCCGCGTCGTCGAGGCGCCGGCCAAGATCTTCCACGATCAGGACGAACTCAAGCGCGCCTTCGATGCCGGCCAGCTCACCGGGGACTTCGTGGCGGTGGTGCGGTTCCAGGGACCGCAGTCCAACGGGATGCCGGAACTGCACAAGCTGACGCCGCTGCTCGGCGTCCTTCTCGACCGCGGGCAGAAGGTGGCGCTCGTCACGGACGGGCGCATGTCCGGCGCGTCCGGCAAGGTCCCCGCCGCGATCCACGTGACGCCGGAGGCCAAGGCCGGCGGCATCATCGGCCGCATCCAGGAGGGCGACATGATCCGGCTCGACGCCAATGCAGGAACGCTGGAGATCCTCGTCGATGCCGGCGAACTCGCCGGCCGCGCGCAGGTCGAAGCCGATCTTTCCGCCAACGAGTTCGGCCTCGGCCGCGAGCTCTTCGCAACCTTCCGCGCCGCCGTCGGCCCGGCCGACATGGGCGCCAGCGTCTTGTTCAACTGAGACGGCCGCTTCCCGAGATCGGCAAGGGGACGCTTTTACGCCCCCCTTGCGTCGGTCCAGACGTCGAGCCGGCCTCCTCGCGGCGTCAGCGACCGTGGCCGGCGGTCGCCTTGCGACGGCGGATGTCGGCGATCGTGGCGCGGATCGAGGCGATGTCCTGCGCGATGTCGGCCGCCTCCGTCCCCGGGACCGCCGGCATGGTCTTGTGATCCGATCCTCCGGACAGTGTGCGCACCCGCTCGCGCAGCGCGCGCCGCTCGGCGGTCATCGCATCGGGTCGGGAGGACGGCGCCATCGAAACATCGGGCTGCGCGACCCGGACCGGAGCCGGATTCGACGCCTGCCAGGCATACCGGCCGGACATCCCCGCCTCGCCGCCGTCGCGCCGGCGCAGCGCGTCTCCGCCTTCGTGGACGCTCGATCGCAGCGGCTCGGACAGAGCCGAGGTCGGGCGCGCGGACAAAGGCGGGTGCCCGTCGCCGGTTGCCGTCTCTGCGGCCTCGGCCTGCGGCGACGCGGACACCGGTGGCACGGCGGCGGGCTCGCGAGACTCGGAGAGAGATCTGTCCTCCAGGTCCTCGCGGCGCTTCGCCGTCTTGGAGGCCTGCACGATCATCCGGATCACCGCGACGAAGGCGGCGAGACCGACGCCGACGGCGAAGCCGAGGACGAAACCGGCGAGCACGATGATCTTGCGCGAAAGACCGCCCGCCTCCAGCGGCGGCGTCGCATCCGAAATGACGCGGACATTGGCGGTGTTGAGGCTTTCCTGCTCGCTCGTCTCGCGCGCCCGCAGGAGGAAGGCCTCGTAGACCGCGCGCGAGGCATCGACCTCCCGCTCGAGTTCGCGCAGCTTCACGAAGGAGCCGCTGGTCTCGACCTGCTTGGCCTTCAGATCGTCGATCTGCGCGGTGAGATCGCGTTCGGTCTGCGCGGCTCTGGCGAGTTCGGTCTGCGCGGCGGCGACGATGCGGCCGAGTTCGCCTGCGATCGCCTGGCGGGCGGCGTTCAGCGCCCCTTCGCTCGCAAGGCGCTGGGGATGGCGCGGCCCGAGCTTGGTCGCGAGGATCGCGGCCTGTTGGGCGAGATCGGAATAGCTCTGGCGCAACCGCACGAGCGCGGTCGAGGACAGTTCCTCGGGCAGCGTGCCGCGAACCACGTCCTCGACGCTGGCCGTGCGCATGGAATCGGCGCGGACGCGGAGCGCCGTGATATCGCCGCGCGCCTTGGCGAGCTGGTCGTTGATGCGCACGATGTAGTCGTCGTCGACGAGCCGGCCGCCGACGCCGATCAGCGCGTTCTGGCTCTTGTACTCCTCGACGCGCCCTTCGGCCTCGACGACGCTCTGGCGCAACTCCGACAGACGCGAGGACAAGGCATCCGTCGCGCGGCGCGCGGTATCCGACTGGACGCGCCCCTGTTCGGCGATGAAGACCTCGGCGATGAGATTGGCGATCGTCGCCGCCTTCTGCGGGTCGACGCTCGCCACGGTTAGATTGATGACGAAGCTCTTGGTCTCGCGCGCGACCGTCAGGGCGTGACGCAGACGTTCGATCACCCGAAGCTCGCGGCTCCGCAATTCCTCGTCCGGATGCGCCGCAAGGCTCGTGAACGCCGCCGGGAGGAGCGTGAGCAGACCGGACTTCATCTGCCCGTTGAACTCGGGATCGTTCTCCAGCGACGCCTTGGCCACGACGCGCGACAGGACGTTCGAGGACAGGATGACCGACGTCTGGCTTTCGATCAGCGCCAGCGTCGCCTCCGACGGCAGGCCGTTCGGCGTGACCTCGTTGGCGACGACCTTGATGTCGCGCGGATCGATCAGGATCTGGGTGGTCGCCATGTAGATCTTCGGCGTGGTCGCGGCGAAGGCGACGGCGACGGCGAGCCCCACCAGCGCGAAGAGAAGAATGACGTAGCGCCAGCTCCACACCGATCGGGCGATGAAGACGGGATCGAGCAGCGACGAGGGGCCGGGGGCGACAAGCCGGTCCCGCGGCTCGGCGCCCATGGAGCGCATCGTCGAGGCGGAGGAGTCCAACATGAACATGCGGTGGCGGCCCACAAGAATCGAGTGACGACACGAAAGGCAGTGGCCGCGCCGCATCACGCGCGGCCTCGGACGGTACGGTCGAACCCTCGGCGAAATTGGCAAACAAATGGTTAACGAGAGGTAAATCGACCCCCGTCGCCGCCGTCAGGCCGGCAACCGCACCCGCTGCATGATCAGTTCATGCCAGGATTTCGGCCGGAAATTCGCATCGAGCGGCAAGGGCCTGGTCGGCTGGCCGTCGCGCCGGGGCATGACGTCGGGGATCCAGCTGTAGCGGTCGGTGATGCCCCATGTCACGACCGCTTCCGGCGGCCCGGACGCGAAGACGCCGTCGAGGAAGTCGCGCACGACGGCATAGGCGGCCGCGTCCTGTTCGGCCGGACCGCCGGGAATGTTCCAGTCGATGACGTCGAGCTCGGTCACGATCAGCCGGACGCCCAGGCGCTTCAGGTCCTCGCCGAAAGCCGCGACGGCCTCGATGTCGATGGGGATCTCGGCATAGAGATGCCCCTGGATACCGACCCCGTCGATGCGGATCCCGGCGTCCTGAAGCTGCCGGACGAGCGACAGGGCGATCGCCCGGCGCTGGTCGTAGCGCGGTCCCTTGAATTCGAGATCGTAGTCGTTGAGAACGAGCCTCGCCTTCGGGTCGGCGTTCTGCGCGGCCTTGAAGGCGACCGGGATGTGCCGCGGCCCCATCGTGCGCAGCCAGGTCGAATCGCGCAGGGGCTGCGAGGGCGTCGGCTCGTGCGCGATCACCTCGTTCACGACGTCCCAGCTCGGCACGCGGCCGCGATAATGATCCATCACCGTTTCGATATGGCGAACGAGTTCGCGCTCGAGATCGGCGGGATCGGTGATCGCCTCCATCCAGGCCGGCGTCCCGCCGTGCCAGATGTGGGTGTGGCCACGCGTGGTCAGGCCGTTCGAGACCGCGAGATCGACGATTCGGTCCGCCGGCTCGAAATGGAACGTGTCCCGATCGGGCCGGAGCATCACGACCTTCAGTTCGTTCATCGGAAGGATGAGATCGCAATGATCGAGGAAGGCCTTCACATAGGCGGGATCGCTGTCGAGATAGTCCGCCTGCATGGCCGCGCCGTAGGGCACGCGGGCGTTCGCCGCGAGAGCCGGCCGGGGCAAGCCGAGCAGCGAGGCGGCGCCGGCGCAAAGAAGCGAACGCCGCGTTAAGCTTGGGGCGCTAGGCTGGACCGCTGATCCCGAAACGGCAACGCGTCGAGCGCTTCGCGTTCCGGCCATGTCGAAGGATCGTTCCAGGGTGCCCATCGGTCGTCTCGCTCGAGGATGAGGAATGTCGAACGTCGGAGCTTGGGCCGAAAGGTTTAAGAGCGACCTAAATGGGTTGCGAAATTATGCTTATCTTGTCGGGGGTTCGGTGGGGCGGCTGGTTCTGTCGCTCGCCTATTTCGTCTCGGTGGCCAACGGGCTGACCGTCTCGGACTTCGGTCTGTTCGCCACCGCCTCGGCCACCGGCATCGTGCTGTCGCGGATCGCGGGCTTCGGCTTCGTGTCGCCGCTCTACCGGGTCGCGACCGTGAAGCCGCGCCTGATCGGCGCCTACACGCTCGGGCTGATCCTCGCCTTCGCGCTCTCGCTGCCGATCGTCGCCGCCGTCGGCGCCGGCTTCTACGCCGCGGTCTTCGCCGGCGACATGGCCCTTCCCGCCTTCGCCGCGATCGTCGCGGCCGAAGTGCTCGGCTGGCGTCTCCTCGAAGTCGTCGTGATCGTCAACAATGGGCTCGGCCGCTTCGCGCGCGGGGCGTCGCTCGTCGTGATCGGCTCGGGCGTTCGCGCCGTCGCCGCCCTGATCTTCGCCGGCGTGTCCGACCACACGCTCCTGTCCTGGGCGCTCTGCTATCTCGCGTCCAATCTCGGCCTCGCCGCCTTCGCGTTCATCGCCTTCTATCCGCGCCAGCGCCTGCGCTTCGCGCCGAAGCTCTATCTCGCGCGGTGGCGCGACAGCGTCTCCGTCGCCAGCGCGGAGGTCATCTTCTATCTTCAGTCCGAGCTCGACAAGCTCCTCGTCCTCTCGCTCGGCGGGCCGCACGTCGCCGGCCTCTACGCTATCCTCATGCGCCTCGTGGACCTCACCGCCCTGCCGATCCGCTCGTTCACGATGATGCTCGTCCAGAAGCTGATGAAGACGCCGCAATGGCTGGAATCCTGGCGCATCCGCTGGATGATCGAAGGCGGCATCGCGGCCGTTTCGATCGGCGGCCTCGCGGCCCTCGGCGGATTCCTCTACCTCTTCCCCGATGCGCTCGGCCGCAACGTGGCGGGGGCCGGCCCCCTCGTCCTCGTCGCGCTGCTCGTGCCGGCCTTTCGCAATCTCGTGGAATATCAGAGCGAACTTCTCTATGCGCGCGGCCGAACGACGATGCGGGCGCTGGTGCTGGCGCTGGTCGGGCTCATCAAGGCCGGCCTGCTCGTCGTGCTTCTCACGAGCTTCGACGACGAGGGAACGGGGTGGATCGTCGGGCTGAACGCCCTGTTCCTCGTGCTCTGGCTGGTCTCGGCGGCGGCCACCTACACGGCCTTCGACTGGGATCGCGGGGCGAAGCGCCGCGACCTGCCGGGAGGGCTCAGCCCAGACCCGCTGCCCGGCGAATGAGGACCGGATCGGTGCCGGTGAAGGACTGGATGCCGACGGCCACCTGCTCGGGCTCGAGCGCCGCCGTGAAGTCGGACAGGGCTCCCTCCCCGAGCGCGGCCCCGTTCCAGTAGATCCGGCAGCGCTTCAGCGTCGACGGCTGGTGGAGATCGGGCCGCCGCTCGACCTCCTCCACGAAACGGCCGTAGAGCATGCATTCCGACAACGAACGGCTCCCGACGAGCGCGCGCATCCAGGACTTCCCCGTGACCGCTTCGATATGGGCGGTCATCGCGCGGACGCTGGCCGTCCGCCACGCGATCACCGTGGCGATGTAATCCGTCTGCGTCTCCAAGGGCGCGGACAGGCCGAGCAACTCCGCGGCGCGGCGCGACCAGGCGCGGTGATGCTGATAGGCGGGGTCGTCGAGGGGAATGGAATGGGGCTGGCGGTAGAATTCCGTCGCGCCGGCCGGTTCCAGGACGCCGACATCGAAGGGGCGTACGAAGACGACGTCGGAATCCAGCGACACCATCACCCGCTCGTCGAGCAACGCGGCGATGGCGATGCGGCGCAACTGCTGGACGTGCCAGCCGCGCAAGGGCGGGCCGAAAGGAGACAACCACAGGCGGCGACGCCCCCAGGCCGACGGATCGGGAAACGCGCGCAGCCACGACGGCAGCAGCTCGCGCTCGCTGACGATCTCGCGACGCGGTCCCGCCAACGGCCGGAACAGCGCCAGGTCCGCCGCTTCCACGAGGATCAGGTGGCGGGTGTATCCGGAAACCCGGGCATCGATGCTCTCGCAGAGCAGGCGGCAGCGTTCGAGGTCACCGCGGTAGCTGGCGGTCACGAGGGCGGCGGACAAGGTCTCAGCGTCTCCCAAGGTCCGGCCCGCGGCACGAAGCGAGGGCTCGGTCAGAACCTCTGCCGCAGATGGATCGCCGCTGCAACCGCTGCCTCTCAGCGGCGGCGCACATGGGTCGGCGGCGTCTCGCCGCGATGCCAGGGCTCGGGCCGGCGGCGGGTCTGTCGCAGGCCTTCCGCGAAGACCCGCGCCATGAAGACCGGGTTGCCGACGAGATAGCGGCGCCACAGACGCCGCGGCTCGTGGGCCAGCCGAAAGAGCCATTCGAGGCGCAGCGCCCGCGCCACGGCGGGCGCGCGGGGAACCCGTCCGGCCATGAAGTCGAGGAACGCCCCGACGCCGAAGGCGAGCGTGCAGTCGGCGCCGGAGACGTGCTCGGCGATGAACAACTCCTGGTTCGGCACGCCGAGCGCCACGAGGAGCACGTCGGGACAGGCGTGGCGCAGCTTGGCCTTCACCGCCTCGGTCTCGGCGCCCTTGGCGAAAAAGCCATGCGAGATGACGTGGAAGGCATGCTGCGGATAGGCTGCCGCGAGCGCTGCCGCCGCCGTGTCGGCAACGCCCGGCGCGGCGCCCAGCAGACCGACACGCATCGGCTTCGCCGTCCTGGCGAAAAGGTAGGGTAGGAAATCCGTCCCGTTCAGATTGGCGAGGAAGGATCGCCGCTGCAGCAGCCGCGCGGCGAGATCGACGCCGACGCCGTCCGGCATGACGACGAAATCGTCGAGAGCGCGGCGGTAATCCGGAACATCCAGGGCGACATTGACGCAATGCGCATTGATGAAGGCGATCTTGGTGAAGATCCGCGCCTGCACCCGCGCGACGAGAATGCGACGCGCATCCTCCATACTGGCGGACACGACATCAATGCCGAACATCGAAATCGATGTCCGTGGAAAGGATGCGGACTTGGCGGAGCGCCCGATCGAGAAGGGGATGTCGAGTTTCATCGTCAACCCACCCACTGCGTGTTCAATTCCGATGCCGAGAAGGCTTGGGGCCTGCGATCGGGCGTCGCGCCCGACCGCCGGGGTCGCGTCAGCTCGGCCTCGAGAACCGCGAGGCCCTTGCCGATGCCACGCGACAGCGCGAGGTGCTGATGCTCGGCGAACGCCACGCCATCCAGACGGAGCGATCGTCCGGCGCGATCGCGCTCGACCATCGCGCCGAGGCCGATCGCGAAATCCTCGGGATCGTCGGCGACGACGACGTTGGCCGGCGGCGCATCGACGCCGCGAAGCGCCTGCGACGTCGCCACCGCGGGCATCCCCTCCTCGAAGGTCTCGATCGTCTTCAACTGAACGCCGGTGCCGCCCTTCGTCGCCAGCGCGATGACGCGCGAGGACCGCACGAAGTCCTGTGCATCGGGCACGCGGCCGAGAAAGGCGACGTTGCGAGGGGCCTGCGGAGGCCGCCCGTCGAAACGACCGGCAATGGCGATGGAAAGATCCGGGGACAAGAGCGGGACGACCTCGGCGAGGAACCAGTCCAGCCCGACGCGGTTCGGCGCCCAGCTCCAGGTGCCGATGAGGCCGATATCGTGGCTGCGCCGCGTCGTCGGCTCCGCGCGGGGACGGCCGAGCGCCAGCGCCAGCGGCGCGTGCCGCGGGTCGGAGCCGAGGCCGAGCGCGCGACCATCCTCTTCGGCGAGCGTGTGGATCGCGACGGCCTCGCGGCAGACGCGCGCCTCCGCCGCGGCGAGAAGCCTAGCCTCGCGGCGGTAGAGCATCCGCGACATCGCCGAGGCGGCATGCTCCGCATTCTCGGCGGCCGTGCGATGCTCGACATTGTGCGAGACGAAGATCGACGGCTTGTCCCTCACGAGAAACGGATAGGCCGTCGGCATCTGGATGGAGTTGAGGACATAGCCGTCGACCGGACCCGCCGCCGCGATGCGCTGGCGAAGCACGGCGGAAGACAGGCCGGACAGCTTGGCGGCCGAGACGGGCAGTCCGGCACGCAGGGCCTCGGCGACCCAGGCCGCCTTCTGGACACGGCCCGCCGAGGCGTTCTCGATGATCCGCTCGCCGAGCGGCGTTTCCCCGGCGCGAGGCAGCCTTGATCCCGGCACCCGGAAACCGGCGAAGGACACCCGCACGCCCTGCCGCCGAAGTTCCGCCGCGATGGCGCGATTGGCGAGTTCGAACCCGGAAGAGGGCTCGATTTCCGGCAGAAGGGAACTGACGAACAGAAGGTGCATGGGATCGCCTCGTCTGGCCTGGGATCCCATCTCTAGGTTCCGCGCCATCACGATCCCGCTAAGCCAATCGTTCCAATTTGAACGACCGTCGCTTTGACCGCCGAAGCGCGCCCGCGGCCGGCTCGACGGTCTAAAGGCCTTGTTGACGGGTTCGCCCTATCCTCCGCGCTGCGAGCGTCTTTCTCCTCCTGCGGATTGCGACATGGCGAAGTCCGTCACCATCGAAACGCGTTCACCCGGCCTCGGCGCCGTCGCGCCGCGCGTGGTCGTGACGCTGCCGACGTTCCGGCGGCCCGAGCACCTCCTGAAGACGCTGGAATCGCTTCGCGCGCAGAGCTTCGCGGAGCCCTTCGCCGTGATCGTGATGGACAACGATGCGGAGCGGCGCGAAGGCCTCGCCGTCGCAGGTCCCCTCTTTGCCTCCGGCGCGCTCGAAGGGCTCGTTCTCGTCGCGCACGACCGCGGCAACTGCTTTGCCTACAATGCCGGCTTCGAGACGGCGTTGGAGACCTTTCCCTCGATGGACTTCCTCCTCGTCATCGACGACGACGAATGTGCCGAACCCGGCTGGATCGGCCATCTCGTGCGAACGGCCGAGATGACCGGCGCCGATTTCGTCGGGGGTCCGCAGCATCCGGTCTTCGAAGGCGGCGGAACCAATGCCTACGGGCGCCATCCCGTCTTCACGCCCCATTACGACCGGACCGGCCCGGTCCCGATCCTCTATTCGTCCGGCAACGTCCTCGTCCGCCGGCGCGTGCTCGACCGGATGGAACGCCCCTTCCTCGATCCGGCCTTCAACTTCATCGGCGGCGGGGACAGCGATTTCTATGCGCGTGCCCGCCGTCGCGGCTTTGCCTTCGCCTGGTGCGAGGAGGCGCCCGTCTTCGAGACGACGCCGATGCGGCGCACGGAATATTCGTGGATACAGGCTCGCAGCCTGCGCAACGGCGCGATCTCCTCGATCATCGAATGGCGGGCCCAGCCGGGACTGTCCGGACGGGCGAGAACGCTTCTGAAGAGTGCCGCGCTCCTCGCCGCCGCCCCCTTCCGGTCCATCGTCCTCGGCGCCCGGACGCGCTCGGCGGTGATCGGGCTCTATCCCGTCCATGTCGCGGTCGGCCGGCTGATGGCCGAGTTCGGAATGGTCAATGAGCAGTATCGCCGCCCCGAACAGAACTGAGGTCTCGCCGGCCCTCCTCGGCCAAATCAGGACCGCGCTCGGCGTCGTCCTGTTCCTCGCCCTGATCACGACGCTGACCCCCTTCGAGGCGGAGAGCGCGTCGGGCTCGTCCGGCAATATCGTCAACCAGCTGGGCTATGGCCTGCTCGCGGGGCTGGCCCTCCTCAGCCATGTCCTCTTCACCGACCGGCTGGTGGCGCGGACGCTCCTGCGCCCGACCTGGATCCTGATGGTCGTCTGCATCTTCGCATCCGTGGCCCATGCGCTCGATCCGAGCCTGACGCTGCGAACCGCCCTCTTCACGCTGATGGCGATGATCGCCTGCACGGCCGTCGTGACGCTGCCGCCCGATGCCGACGCCTTCCGCCTCAGCCTGTCGATCACCGCCCTCACCGTGCTCGGCCTGTCCTATGTCGGCCTCGTCCTCCTGCCCGGCATCGCCATCCATCAGGCGAGCGGCGACGAGGCGCAGCATGCAGGGCTCTGGCGCGGCATCTACTCGCACAAGAACATCGCCGCTCCGGTCATGGCGGGCCTGTTCTTTTCCGGTCTCTATCTCGTGCGCTGCGGACGTCGGCGGACCGGCTGGATCATCGCGCTCCTCGCCTGCCTCTTCGTCCTGAAGACCGGCTCGAAGACCTCGACCTCGCTCCTGCCCGTGGTCGCCTTCCTGGTGATCGGCGGGCGGGCGATCGGCGGACGCCTGCTTCCCGTCGCGGTCCTCATCCTCGCCATGACGATCATGGCGCTGATGACGATCGGGGCCGTCCTGTCCCCCGCGCTGAACGACATCCTCCAGTCGATCCTGCCCGGCACGACGTTCACGGGTCGCGCGGATCTGTGGCGTTTCGCGCTGGACACGATGGCGCCGCAGCAATGGACGGGCTACGGGCTGGAATCCTTCTGGCTGACGCGCAACGTGTTCGGCGCGGAGATGCCCTTCGAACTCTCCTGGGACCCCCGCGGCATCGTCAACGCCCATAGCGGCTATCTCGACATCGCCATCGCCATGGGCTGGCCATCGCTCCTGGTCGCGAGCTTCGTCCTCCTCTTCCTGCCGGCCCGCGACTACTTGAAATGCCCGCCCCTTCCGGAGAACCAGCGCCTCTGCGATCTCTTCCTGATGATCATCGCCTTCGTGCTGCTGAACTCCTTCCTCGAAAGCTACTTCTTCCGCCGCAACGATCCGATCTGGATGTTCCTGTGGACCTCGATCGTCGGCATCCGCCTCGTGTCCCGCTTTCCCATCCGGAACTGAATTCGCAGCATCGGCCGTCGCGCTTCTTGGCGTTTGGAAGCGCGTGCCTACGTGTCGGGTCTTAGGGACCGCTCGCCGACGATGGATACCGAATGGACAGCCTGCGCCTCGACGGGGTCGACGAAAACGACCTCGCGATCATCTCCTCTCATTGCCAGGACGCGATCGTGCGTGCCGAGGATATCCAATTCCGGGAGTCCGAAGGCCTCTTCGTGATGGCGATGAACCGCTTCGTCTGGGAAAAGGCCCAGGAGCGCTTCCGTCTCACCGTCTTCCGGCGTCCCGAATACGAGCGCCGTCGCGCGGTTCTCCATTTCGATCGCGTGCTCGGGGTCAAGCGGAACGGCGTCGACCCCCGCGCGACCGATCAGGTCCTGTCACTGCTCACGATCCGCTTTTCGCCGGGCGAGGCGCCGTCGGGATGGATCGAGCTTGTCTTCGCCGGGGGCTCCGCGATAAGGCTCGACGTGGAATGCATCGAAGCTCGGCTGACCGATCTCGACGCGGCCTGGTCGACCTCCGTGCGACCTGATCATGAGGCGGATGCCGACTGAGCCGAGCGGCGAGGCGGACAGCCGCCGCTCTGGGAGACGATCGACTTGCCCGTCAGGCTGAATGCCGCCGACGCCGATTTCGAGGAGCGTTTCCGCGCGCTTCTCGGCGCCAAGCGCGAAGTGTCCGAGGATGTCGACCAGACCGTGCGCCAGATCATCGCGCGCGTGCGCGAGGAAGGCGACGCGGCGCTGATCGAACTGACGCACCGCTTCGACGGCCTCGCCCTGACGCCCGAAACCCTTCGCGTGTCCGAGAGCGAGATCGACGCCGCCTTCGAGGCGACCGCGACGCAGACGCTCGCGGCCCTGACGCTCGCCCACGAGCGCATCCGGAGCCACCATGCCCGCCAGATGCCGCGGGACGACCGCTACACCGATTCGCTCGGCGTGGAGCTCGGCTCGCGCTGGACGGCGGTGGAATCGGTCGGCCTCTACGTGCCCGGCGGCGCGGCGAGCTATCCCTCCTCCGTCCTCATGAACGCGGTTCCCGCCAGGGTCGCCGGCGTCGAGCGCATCGCGATGGCCGTGCCCGCCCGCGCGGGCGCGCTCAATCCGCTGGTCCTCGCCGCCGCGCGCATCGCGGGCGTCGACGAGATCTACCGGATCGGCGGGGCCCAGGCCGTCGCCGCCCTCGCCTACGGCACCCGGACCATCCCGCCGGTCGCCAAGATCGTCGGGCCGGGCAACGCCTTCGTCGCGTGCGCCAAGCGCCAGGTCTTCGGCACGGTCGGCATCGACATGATCGCCGGCCCGTCCGAGGTTCTCGTCATCGCGGACGGCCACAACGATCCGGATTGGCTCGCCGCCGACCTCCTTGCGCAGGCCGAGCACGACACGGCCGCGCAGTCGATCCTCCTCACCGACGATCCGGACCTCGCCGATGCCGTCGAAGCGGCCGTGGAACGCCAGCTGACGCAGCTGTCGCGACGGGAAACGGCCGAGGCGAGCTGGCGCGACTTCGGCGCCATCATCCTCGTGCCCTCGCTGGACGAGGCGCCGCCCCTCGCCGACCGCATCGCGGCCGAGCACCTGGAGCTCGCCGTCGAAGACCCCGAACCGCTCTTCGCCCGCATCCGGAACGCCGGCGCGGTGTTTCTCGGCCGGCACACGCCCGAGGTCATCGGCGACTATGTCGGCGGCTCCAACCACGTCCTGCCGACGGCGCGCTCGGCGCGCTTCTCCTCGGGCCTTTCGGTGCTCGACTTCGTGAAGCGGACCTCGATCCTGAAGCTGGGAGCCGAGCAGCTGCGCGCGCTCGGGCCCGCGGCGATCGAGATCGCCCGCGTCGAGGGGCTCGACGCCCACGGCCGGTCCGTCGCCATCCGGCTCAATCTCTAGGAGCGGCCGGGCATGGCGAGGGAACCCGCGAGCAACGACCGGCTCATCGACATCGAGCTCGACGACACGATCGGCCGCGCGACGCCCGACGTCGAGCACGAGCGGGCGGTCGCGATCTTCGATCTCATCGAGGAGAACGCCTTCCGGCCGACCGGGCTCGACCGCGGCCCCTACCGCCTGCGCCTGTCGCTTCTGGAAAAGCGCCTCGTCTTCGACATTCGCGACACGGCGGGCGAGGCGGTGGTGACGCACATCCTGTCGCTGACGCCGCTGAAGCGGGTGATCCGCGACTACTTCCTGATCTGCGACAGCTATTACGAAGCGATCCGCTCCTCGACGCCCTCGCAGATCGAGGCGATCGACATGGGTCGGCGCGGCATCCACAACGATGGGTCCGAAACGCTGCGGGAGCGGCTCGCCGGCAAGATCGAGGTCGACCTCGACACCGCGCGCAGGCTCTTCACCCTCATCTGCGTCCTGCACTGGCGCAACTGACATGGAGCCCGGCGCGAAGGAGCCAGAAGCCGAAGACCGCCAGGCGCGCGTGTCCTCGGTGCTCTTCGTCTGCGGCATGAATGCGATCCGCTCGCCGATCGCCGAAGCCCTGACGCGCCAGCTCCTGCCGCGGACCTATGTCGCCTCGGCGGGCGTGCGCAGCGGCGAGCGCGATCCCTTCGTCGACGTCGTCCTCGCCGAACGCGGCCTGTCGCTCGGCAATCGCAGTCCCCAGCGCTTCGAGGACCTCGCCGACAGCTATTTCGACCTCATCGTCACCATGGCGCCCGAAGCGCATCACACGGCCCTCGACGCCTCCGGCGCCGACGCGGTGGAGGTGGAATTCTGGCCGATGCCCGATCCCTCCGTGGCCACCGGCAGCCGCGAGGCCATCCTCGAGGCCTATCGCGACGTCGTGAAGCGGATCGAGGAGCGGATCCGAAAGCGCTTCCTGCCGGGCGCTTCCCCGCCCTGACCACGGCGGCGCCGTCAGTGCGCGTCGACCTTCACCGCCGCGTCCGGCTTCTGGATGAAGACCGAGAGGACGACGAGCGCGCCGAAGAGCACCGTCAGGAAGATGAAGACGTCGGAGAACGAGAGGATCGAGGCCTCGCGGCGCACGATGTTCGACATCTGCGCGATCGACGTCGCGGAGCCGTCGAGCCCCTGCGCGGTCATGCGCGCGGCCATAGCCGCCATCCGGTCCTCGACCACCCTCCGGCCCCAGCGAATCGATTCCGCCAGGCGCTCGTAGTGCAGCGTGGAACGCTCGTTCAACAGCGTGTTGATGATCGCGAGCCCCACCGCACCGCCGAGATTGCGCGTCAGGTTGTAGAGGCCTGAACCGCCCTTGATCTTCTGCGGGGGCAGCGTGCCGAGCGCGATGTTGTTGATCGGGATCATCGCCATCATCAGCCCGACGCCGCGCAGGATCTGCGGCACGAACAGCTCCCAGAAGTCCCAGTCATGCGTCAGGCCCGACATGAGCCAGGTGCCGGAGCCGAAGGAGATGAAGCCCAGCGACATCATCAGGCGCGGGTCCATCCTGAGCTTGCCCGAAAGGATGCCCGAGATCGGCGCCATGATGAACATGGTGAGGCCGGAGACGAACATCGTCTGGCCGATCATCAGCGAATCGTAGCCCCGGATCCGCGCGAGGTAGACGGGATAGAGGTAGGTCAGGCCGTAAAGGCCGACGCCCATCACGAAGGAGAACAGCGAGCCGAAGGCGAAGTTGCGGTTGGCGAAGGCGGTGAGGTCGACGATCGGCTCCTCTGCGGTGAAGGCCCGCCAGAAGAAGAGGACGCAGCCGATCGCCGCGACGATGGCGAAGACGAGGATCGAGCTGTCCTCGAACCAGTCGTTCAGCGGCCCCTCCTCCAGCACGTATTCCAGCGAGCCGAGGAAGGAGGCGAGGCCGAGAAGCCCGAACCAGTCGAACCTCGCGAACAGCGAGAGATCCGGCTTGTCGAAGTCGACGAGGTTCCAGACCGTGATCGCAACGATGATGCCGGGCGGCACGTTGACGAGAAAGAGCCAGTGCCAGGAAAAGGCGTGGCTGAGATAGCCGCCGATCGTCGGGCCGATCGTGGGCGCGAGCGTCGCGACGAGGCCGATCAGCGGCGAGACGATGGCGCGCTTCGACGGCGGAAAGACGGTGAAGGCGGCGGCGAAGACGGACGGGATCATGCCGCCGCCGATGAAGCCCTGGATCGCGCGGTAGACGATCATCTGGTCGATGTTCGTCGCCGTCGCGCACAGGGCGGAGGACGCCGTGAAGCCGGCGGCGGCGAGCGTGAACAGCACCCGCGTGGAGAGCATCCGCGCGAGGAACCCCGACAAGGGGATCATGATGACCTCGGCGATGAGATAGGCCGTCTGCACCCAGGCGATCTCGTCCGTCGACGCGGAAAGGCCCGCCTGGATCTCCGCCAGCGACGCCGAAACGATCTGGATGTCGAGGATCGCCATGAACATGCCGAAGACCATCGCCACGAAGGCGATGACCTTGCGCATCGGAACCGCGTCGCTTGGCGGCGTCGCCGGCCGCGCGGGGGCCGCCGGCGAGGCGGACGTCATCACCGTCGACATGGCAGAGCTCCGATCGAACGTTGCAGCGGGTGGGAGTCGAGATCGCCGGCGTCAGCGCGCGGCGGTCCTCGCTTCGTCCGCGGGCGCCGCGCCCGTGCGGCTGTCGATCGAGACGACCGCCGACAGACCCGGACGCAGCCGCCCGCCGAGCGCTTCGACATCGTCGATGGCGATGCGCACCGGCACGCGCTGGACGACCTTCGTGAAGTTGCCCGTCGCATTGTCGGACGGCAGGAGGGAGAAGACCGAACCCGATGCCGGCGAGAGCGAGGTCACCGTCCCGCCGAGGATCCGGCCGGGCAAGGCGTCGACCTCGATCTCGACATGCTGGCCGGGGAGGATCTCGGCGAGCTGCGTTTCCTTGAAGTTCGCCTCGATGAAGACCTTCGACATCGGAACCACCGCGGCAAGGCTTCGGCCGGGCGAGACGTAGTCGCCCGGTTGCACCGAGAGATTGCCGACGACGCCGTCATAGGGCGCCGTCAGTTCCGTGAAGGAGAGGTTGCGCCGGGCCGTGTCCCGCGAAATCTCGAGCTCTCGGATCAGCCGCTCGGCCTCCTTCACCTGCGCATCGAGAACGGCGACCTGCGCCTTCGCGGCCGTGATCGAGGCTTCTGCGCCGCGCAGCTTGGCGACGGCCTCGTCGCGGGCGCTCTGCGCTGCATCCCGCTGCGCCTTCGCGCCGACGCCGCTCTTCACGAGATCGGCGGCCCTCTTCAAATCGAGCTCGGACTGGGCGAGCGTCGTGGCGAAGGCGGCGCGGCTGGCCTCGGCCTCCCCGACGGCGGCCTCAGCCGCGGTCTTCTGCGCGCCGAGCCGGTCGACGGCGGCATGCTGGGTCGCGATCTTCGCCTCGGCCGCTTCCAGCGCCAGCTCGAAATCGCCGCGATCGATCCGGGCGATCGCATCACCGGCCTTCACGAGCTGATTCTCCTCGACCGGGACGTCCGCGACGTAGCCCGTGATCTTCGGCGACAGGATCGACATGTCGGCCGCGATATAGGCATCGTCCGTCGACACGAGGAAACGCCCTTCCGTCCAGTACCCATGACCGAAGGACCCGCCGGCACCGAGCGCCGCGAGCAAAATCATAAGGAAGACAATTTTCTTCACGCGGCTTTTCTTCGGCGCCTGCGTCGCTGCGACGGCAGGTGTGCCGGACGCGGGCGCCGGGGCTGCCGATGGGGCCGGCTGCCGCACCGGAGCCGCCTCGCCACGCGGTGGGGACGTTCCCGCTTCGCCCGTCATGGCTTCATCCGCATCGCTCGTGCGAAGCTGGTCGTCGTCACGTGCTACCTTGTCCAGCATCAGACCGCCCTTTGTCGAACCGAACCGTTCGGTTCGATGTTGACTTAGCGGCATCGGCTTGCCATTTCAAGATGGAGCAGCGGCGTCGCGCGTCGAAAAGCACGGCGTCCTTAAAGAAGGTCTTCACAACATGCCGTCCGCCCTTGCCAACACCGCGTCCAGACCCGTCGAGCCGGCGAACGAAGGACGTCTGGCGGCGGGCGAGGACCCTGCCAAGCGTCGGCAGATTCTCGAGGGTGCACGGCGCATCTTCGTCTCCGTCGGGTTCGATGCGGCCTCGATGAACGACATCACGCGCGAGGCCGGCGTCTCCAAATCCACGCTCTACGTGTACTTCCGGTCCAAGGAGGAACTGTTCGGCGCTCTGATCGAGGAGGTGCGCGCGCGCTATTTCGCGGAGGTCGAGGCGCTTCTCGGCGACGCGGACCACCCGGCCGACACGCTGAAGCGCTTCGGCCTGCGTCTCGCCATCATGGTCATGTCGCCGGAAGCCATGCACGCCAAGCGGACCGTGATCGCGGTGGCGACGCGCATGCCGCATCTGGGCCGCGACTTCTACAATCACGGCCCGGCCCGTGGCCTCGCCATGATCAACGATTATCTGGAACGCGCCTGCGCATCGCGCACGCTCGCCATCGACGACATTCCCCTCGCGGCAAACCAGTTCGTCGAACTCTGCACCGCCGGCATCCTGCGCCGACGCTTCTTCGACGACGAGGCGCCACCCGTGACGGAGGCCGAGATGGAGAGCGTCGTCGACGCGGCCGTTCGCCTGTTCATGGCCGGCTACGGCACGAAGGGCGCAAAGGCCTGACGCGCGATCGGCGGGGCGTCAGCGTTCCGCGAAGCTTGCGATGACGGACTGGAGGTCGGCGAGCCCGAGGAACTTCTCCGACGAGGTCGCGATCAGTTCGGGAAAGGCGGCGGGACGCTTGGCGATGGCCGCGCGGGTCGCCTCGATCAATTTCGGCACCGCGAGATCCTTGATCTTGTCGGTCTTGGTGAGGACGATCTGGTAGGAGACCGCCGCCTTGTCGAGCAGGGCGAGGACGTCGAGGTCGTTCGTCTTGAGACCGTGCCGGGAATCGACCAGGACGAAAACGCGCTTCAGCGTGGAACGGCCGCGCAGGTAGTCGAAGACGAGCCGCGTCCAGGCGTCGACCTGCTCCTTGGGGGCCTGCGCATAGCCGTAGCCCGGCATGTCGACGAGGGCGATCGGCGGCAGGTCCGCGCCCTCGCCCGAGAAGCCGCCGGGCACGAAATAGTTGAGCTCCTGGGTCCGCCCCGGCGTGTTGGAGGTGCGCGCGAGGCCCTTCTGTCCGAGCAGCGCGTTGATCAGCGAGGATTTGCCAACATTGGAGCGCCCCGCGAAGGCGATTTCCGGCGGCCCCTCCGGCGGCAGGAACTTCATCTCCGGCACGCCCCGGATGAACACCCAGGGACGAGCGAAGAAGAGGCGCGTGTCGTCGGGCACCGGAGCGCCGGCGGTCGATGCGGTCGGGTTCGTCGGGTCGCTCATCGGGCGGCCTCCAAATCTACGAGGTCCGCGCCCCGGATGGCCCCGAAGATCGCGTCTGCGACCGGCGCCTGATGGCGCCGGTCACTTGTCGGGACGGCGAGGCCGGCGCCCTCAGGCGCCGGTTTCCTTCTTCTCGCGACGGAACGTGTCGCGGATGTTGTCGAACAGTTCGATCTTCGTCCCGTTGCGCTTCATGATCACCGACTGCTGGATGATCGAGAGCGTGTTGTTCCACGTCCAGTAGATGACGAGGCCGGCGGGAAACGAGGACAGCATGAAGGTGAAGATCACCGGCATCCAGGTGAAGATCATCTTCTGCGTCGGATCCGGCGGCGTCGGATTGAGCTTCATCTGGATGAACATCGTGATGCCCATCAGGAGCGGGAACACGCCGATCATCAGCGCATGCGGAACGCTGTAGGGAAGCAGGCCGAACAGGTTGAAGATGCTCGTCGGGTCGGGCGCCGCAAGGTCCTGGATCCAGCCGAAGAAGGGCGCGTGCCGCATCTCGATCGTGACGTACAGAACCTTGTAGAGCGCGAAGAAGACCGGGATCTGCACCAACACGGGCCAGCAACCAGCCGCCGGATTGATCTTCTCGGTCTTGTAGATCTCCATCATCGCCTGCTGCTGCTTCATCTTGTCGTCCGCATAGCGCTCGCGGACTTCGAGAATCTTCGGCTGCATGTCCTTCATCTTCGCCATCGACTTGTAGGACTTCGAGGCGAGCGGGAAGAAGAGGAGCTTCAGGGCGACCGTGACGACGAGGATGGCGACGCCGAAATTGCCCGTGAAATTGTAGATGAAGTCGATGAAGTGGAACATCGGCCGGGTGATGAAGAAGAACCAGCCCCAGTCGATCAACTGTCCGAACTTCAGCACCTGTCCGTCGGTCTCGTAGTGGTCGACGAGATCCACGACCTTGGGACCCGCGAAGGTGCGCGAGACGACGGTGCCGGTCGCGCCGGGCGCGACGGTCACGGGATCGCCGAGATAGGCGGCGTGATAGCTCGGACGTCCCGCCGTGTTGAACTGGAACTCCGACTGGAACGAGCGGCCGTTCTCGGGGACGAGCGCGGTCGCCCAGTACTTGTCGGTGATGCCGAGCCAGCCGCTGGTCGCGGGCGCCGGGCGGATGTTGCCCTCGTCCTCGATATGCGCGTAGGTCGCCTCACTGACGCCGGCATCGCCGAACACGCCGAGAAGACCCTCGAAGACCACCCAGGCCGACGCGACCTGCGGCTTGGTGAAGCGCACGACCTGGCCATAGGGGCTGACGGAAATCGGCGCCGTCCCGGTGTTCTCGACCGTATCGGTCACGGTGAACATATAGTCGGGGTCGATCGCGATCTGCCGGCGGAAGGTGACGTTCGACTCGTTCGTGAAGGTGAGCGTCACCGGCGTCGCCGGCGTCAGCGTCTGCGATCCCTCGGCCTGCCAGACCGTCGAGGAACCCGGCAGCGTGCCGACATTCTGGCCGCGATAGCCGAATTCGGCGTAATAGGCGTCGGGCGCGGCTTCCGGCGACAGGAGCACGATCGTCGGCGAGGCGTCGTCGACCGTGTCGTGGTAGCGCTTCAGGCGCAGGTCGTCGAGGCGGGCGCCGCGAAGGTTGATCGAGCCCGACAGGGTCGGCGTGTCGATCGGAACACGCTGCGTGCTGGCGGCGAGCGCTTCGTCGCGGTTCGCGACCACGCCCCCCGGCACCACGCTCTCGCGTCCGGCCGGCGCGACGATGTTGTCCTGCGGCGTGCCGGCGGGCGTCTGCGGCGTCTGGAGCGAGCCCGGATTCTGCGGCGTCTGGCCGATCGTCGCCTGGCGCGCGGCCTCGGCCTGGCGCTGCGCCTCCATGCGCGGCGAGACGACGAGGAACTGCCATCCCACCAGCACCAGGATCGACAGGGCCATCGCAATCAAGAAGTTGCGGTTGTTCTGCATCACGTCGTCCTCGATGGGACCGGGGCGGCGGCGCGCCTTGGCCCGGAGCGCCACGCGTCCGTTCGGACGCTCGAAGGACGCTCCCACACTGTCACTGAATCTCGACCCGACTGCCGACCGGCTGCGCAGAACGGGCCGATGGCTGAGATCGGACCGGCATGGCCGCCCGCACGCGCGAGAAACGCCGCGACAACTCGCTCGTGACCACGTCGAACGGGGCTTCGAGCAGATCCCTTCGCGCGACGATCACATAGTCGAAGCCCGGAATCATGTCATCCCGACACGTCGTCCGGATGGCTTCGCGCAGACGCCGGCGGATGCGGTTGCGCTCCACGGCATTGCCGACCTTCTTCGTGATCGTCAGGCCGAAGCGCGCGGCACGCGCATCGCCGCGATCGAGCGCCTCGATCATGAAAAAAGGGCCGTTCAGCCGACGGCCCCGTCGCGCCGCCAAAAATTCGGCGCGCGTCTTGAGGCGCTCCGCGTGCAAGCGGGCGCTCGAAGCCGATCAGGCCGACAGGCGCTTGCGGCCCTTGGCGCGACGCGACGCGATCACCTTGCGGCCGCCCGTCGTCTCCATGCGGGCGCGAAAGCCGTGGCGGCGTTTGCGGACGAGCTTGCTCGGCTGATAGGTGCGCTTCATCGGTCTCCCCTGCACCGCACGGCACAGGCCTCTTTGATCGGTTGTCGAATGCAGATGCGATCGGGTTGCACGGGGACAGGTCCCCACGCGAAACGTCCGTCCGCCGGTTTGCGGCTCTCTTGATACACTCCCTCCGGAAAGTCAATCTCGGGCGGGAGGCAAGCCGGCGGTCCGATCCCGCGGGATTCGGGCGCGATGCCGCCGTCGGCGGCCCGGCGGCCTCGCCGGCACCGCAGGGAACCGGCCGTTGCCGGGCGCCCGCGCACCGGTTCGACGAAGGGCTGGCTCCCTTGGAAGCGGCCCGGCGGTGCGCCTTTTTGGGATCGATCGTCCCCGCGAGCGATGATTCTGCGGTTCGACCGAATTGGAAAGCACCGGTGCGTCACCTAGTTGCGTTTCCACGCGAGGCGCGCCGCGGCTGCCCCGGGAGCGAACCGCAGGTCCCGGCCCATCGACGGGATCGAAGACGGTCCGGTCGCGGGCCGCGACAGCTGAAGCGGGCGCGAATGGCAGGCGGCGGACGGGAACAAGCGACGTGCAGCAAAGCGCCATGGAGCAGCAGACGACGACCGAGGCGGCGCGCCCTGCCCCTTTCGCGGTGACGCGCAGCCTGTCGACGAGCCTCCTCTGGCTGACCATGCTCGCGGTGATGGTCGCGGAAGTGCTGATCTTCGTACCCTCGATCGCCAATTTCCGCGAGGACTGGCTCAGCCGGCGCCTGGAATCGGCGGCGGTCGCGGGCGTGTCGGCCGAAGGTTCGGGACGCGGCTCGCTTCTCGACGAAGCCGCGCAGGCCAAGCTGCTGCACGCCCTCGACGCCAAGCTCGTCGCCATCACGATGAACGGCACGTCGCAGCTTCTCGCCAAGTCGCCGGAGCTCTCGACGATCGACCACGAGGTCTCGCTCGCCGACACCGCGCCCTGGCCGCTCATCCTCGGCGCCTTCGACACGCTGGCCTTCGGCGAGGACCGGATCGTGCGAATCGTCGGCCATGTCGGCGACGGCGACATGCGCGCGGAGGTCGTCATGGCGGAGAAGAAGCTCCGCCGCGCGATGATCGCCTATTCGTGGAACATCCTCGTCCTTTCGGTCCTCATCGCGAGCTTCGCAGCCATTCTCGTGTTCGTCGCGATCAGCAGGCTCCTCATCCGCCCGATCCGCCGCATGACGCATTCGATGATGCTGTTTCGCCAGAAGCCGACCGATGGCGACCGCGTCATCGTGCCGAGCGGTCGCCGCAACGAGATCGGCCTTGCCGAATCGGAACTCGCGGACATGCAGACCGTGCTCGCCGAGACGCTCCGTGAACAGCGCCATCTCGCCGATCTCGGCCTCGCCGTCTCCAAGATCAATCACGACCTGCGCAACATCCTCGCCTCCGCCCAGATCGTCTCCGATCGTCTTTCGACCCTTCCCGATCCCCATGTTCAGCGCTTCGCGCCGATGCTGATCAAGAGCCTCGACCGGGCCCTCGTCTACACCCAGTCGGTGCTCGCCTATGGCCGGGCGGTGGAAAGCAAGCCGATTCGCCGAAAGGTGCGGCTGCATCGGCTCGTCGACGACGTCGAGGACGTCCTGTCGCTCGGACGCGATCCCGCGATCGAGGTTCGCAACGAGGTGCCCCCCTCGATCGACGTCGATGTCGATCCCGACCAGTTCTACCGCGCCCTCACCAATCTCGTGCGCAATGCGATCCAGGCGCTGGAAAGCGAGACGAGCGAGGCGGTCGTGCGCCGCGTGATCGTTTCGGCCGAACGGCGCGAGGACGGCGGCGTCAGCGTCGCGATCGAGGATACGGGGCCGGGCCTCGGCGAACGGGCGCGCGAGCATCTTTTCAAGGCGTTCCGCGGCTCGACGCGCGCCGGCGGCACGGGCCTCGGCCTCGCCATCGCCGCGGAGATCGTCGACGCCCATGGCGGCCGCATCGAGCTGAAGGACACGGGCCGCCCCGGTGCCTGCTTCGAGATCCAGCTGCCGCCCCCGCGCCCGGCCTCACCGACCGGCCGTCCGACCCCAGCCCCGCCGCTCGCCGGTGGCCGCGCTGCTTGAGGGTCTTCACCGAGACGGCGCCATGCGCCGCCGCGCCGGAGCCTCGCCGCGTTTCCGTCCGCTCCGGCACGCATCGCACATCTTCGCCGCGACATGAACCGGTCCGATCCGACGCGATGCGCCGCACCCTTTCCGCGGACGCCTGAGGCTCGGGAAAGACTCGCAACCGCCTGCTGCGAAATCAGGATGATCAGGGCTCAGGCGCGCGCCCGCACGAACGGACGTCGTTCACCTGCCGGACCGGCGCGTGCATTTTCCGGCAGCCGGCCCTTGCATTCTCCCGCGCGCCGGTCTACCAAGCGCTCGTCGCCGATTGAGACACCTCAGTCGCCCGGCACCGTGCGCCCGTAGCTCAGCTGGATAGAGCACCAGACTACGAATCTGGGGGTCAGGAGTTCGAATCTCTTCGGGCGCACCACTTCCTCTATCTCGCCAGACAAGACTGACGTTTCGCCATTGAGGTTGAACGCGTCGCCACATGAGCGCGGAACGCTAAACCTTTAATTGCGGGAAAGTGCCGACCGGTTCGACGCATAGAATTCGTAATCCGACCTCGAACGTTTAGATGGATTTCTTCCCGAGACGGCAGACGACAGCGCTTGCCGCGTCGGTCCGAGCCGCAGCATGAGCTCCTCGACCTAGCCTCCATCACCACAAAAGTTGAGCTCACTTCGTTCGGTCTGGTAGGAAGTGATCCTTGCCTGCTCGTGTCCCAGTGCGCCTCGAAGCGGGACGAGGGTGTCCGGTCGTTGCTCAAGACGTCGGCAGGTGCCTTCGTGCTGTCAGGGGTCCAAGCCGCGGCCCGGCGTGCCCACCCGGTCCTGCACAACGTGGACGGAAACCCGGTCGTCCTCGGGAACCATGAAGCGCGAGTGTGTCGAGTAGACGATCTGGTGGTGCGGCTGGAGCCTCTCGCGGAAGAAGCTCAGGGGGTCGGCTTGCCTTTCCGTGGAGCATCAATCCCGGCTCGTCCAGCAACAGCACGACAGGCGAGTTGTCGTTCTTGACCTGCTCGATCTTGAGAGGAAAAAGCAAACGAATTCGCCGCTTTCAACCCAATGCGGCCTTTAGCTTCCACAAGACGCTCGTCAGTGGATCGATGGAAATCTTCGTCGTCGAAGCCTTCTCGGTCAGAAAAGGTCGAGCACCCACTAGGTGTGCTTTTTAGGTCTGATGATTGCGGGTATGACTGCACTAAGGATGTCGGCCTCCGCCTGCCGAGCCGGGTTCTAGGCCCCTTCCAGCCTGCTGCCGGGAGCCGGTGGCGTCAGTGATCTCCTGCTGCTAATCGTCCTGCGCGGAAGGCGGGCGGTGTCGTTCGTGTCGCCGCGGATGGACAAGGGCAAACAGCATGACGGAAGACGTGGCATTTCTACGTAGCGGCGGTGCCATGAGCGAGCGCATGCGGCGCCACGACTGGACGTCGTCGTCGCTCGGATCTCCCCGGAACTGGCCGCAGCCGTTGAGGTCCACCGTCAGGCTCATGCTTGCTTCCAAGTTCCCGATGTTCGTCGCGTGGGGTTCCGAACTCGGCTTCCTCTACAACAACGCCTACGCCGAGCTTCTCGGAGAGAAACACCCAAGTGCGCTCGGGCAGCGTTTCCAGGACATATGGGCAGAGATCTGGCCGGACATATTGCCGTTCATCGAGGCCGCGCTCAGGGGCGAAGCGACGTGGGTGGAGAACCTGCCGCTGACGATCAACCGTCATGGCCAGGACGAGGAAACCTACTTCACGTTCTCCTACTCGCCTGCCTTCGACGACGAGGAACGAGTCGTCGGCATGTTCTGCGCCTGCACGGAGACCACACGGCAGGTCCTCGCCGAGAGATCCCTCAAGGCCGGCGTCGAGGACTTCCGGTCGATGGCCAACGACGCCCCCGCGATGATCTGGGTCACCGACCCGAACGGCTATTGCACCTACCTGAACCGCCGCTGGTACGAGTTCACCGGTCAGGTCGAGGAGGAGGCGCTGGGTCTGGGCTGGTCAAAGGCGACCCATCCGGACGATCAGGATCGGGCCACCGCCGAGTTCCTCACCGCAAACTCCGCCCAGGCGCCTTTCAGCATCGACTATCGCCTTCGGCGTGCCGACGGCGTCTACCGCCGGGCGGTCGATAGGGCTGAGCCGCGGTTCGGACCGAGCGGCGAGTTCCTCGGCTACATCGGCTTGGTGTTCGACATCGGGGACGACAGGTAGTCTGGCGGAGCGTTCGAGCGACGGGACGTATCCAGCGGCTATTTCAAGCCGTCAGGCGGAGCGCCAGAACCGAAGCCGTTCCGATCGACGGTAGCGCCTCGAAAGCCGGACGGGCGAACCAGTAGCCCTGGAAGAGGCGGATGCCTGCGGCCTTCAGGATGAGGAACTCCTCCTCCGTCTCGATGCCCTCGGCGAGAACGGTGATGTCGAGGCTCCTGGCGATCCCGACGATGCCCGCCACCACTGCCTGTCGTGCGCGGCTCGTGTCGATGCCCCGCACGATCTTCATGTCGATCTTGATGAGGTCGGGCTGGAACTCGACGAGGAGCCCGAGACCCGCGTGTCCGGCCCCGAAGTCGTCGATCGCCGTGACGAAGCCGTGCTTGCGGTACTCGGTGATGATGCGCGTGAGGTGCATCGGGTCGGACACCTCTTCGTCCTCGGTGAACTCGAACATGATCGCCGACTTCGGAAAGCCGAAGCGGTTGGCGGCGGTCAGCGTCGCGCGAAGGCATGCCGCCGGCTCGTACACGGCGTTGGGCATGAAGTTGATAGAAAGCTTCAGGTCGCCATCAGACGGAAACAGGCGCGAGGCGAGCTCGATGGCCTTCACGCGGCAGGCCTGGTCGAAGCGGTAGCGCTGCTCGGCCGACACTTGGGACAGCATCGCCTGCCATGCCGCGGATCAGCGCCTCATAATCGCAGACACGCTTGCTTGCGACATCGTAGATCGGCTGGAACGCCATGGAGAAGTCGAAGTCGAGTTTGACGCCGCCCTGGCAGCTTTCGCACGGGGTAGTCATCGTTCGGTCCCGGGTCAGGGCGGCGCCGCAGTGTCACACGGTGAGGTTGCCGAAGCCTTAAAACAAGGGGTCGAGGAGTAGATCGGCTCGGATCCTCAAGTGGAAGAAGCTGGCCTTGAACATGGCTGCGCAGGCAGTCAACTTCCCCGCTACGCTTTGCAAACCATATTCCTTCACTCGACTTGAGGACCGTCGGTGCTTTGGTCAGAGCCTACGGATCTGCCTCCGTCCGAGATGCGCCATGACCCTGACGCCACAGGCACCTGAAGCCCCCTTCGTCGGATCGAACCCGTTCCGGTTCATGGAGCGATATCGGCTCCTCGGACAGATCGGTCTCGTGGTCGCCTCGATCACCATCGTGCTGTCCGGCTTCTTCTTCACCAATCACCATCAGCAGGCGCTGCTCGACCTACGCGAAGGCGGCCGTCAGATGCGGATCGCGCAGGAAGCCCTGATGGACGCGGAGGGCTACGTCCTCAACAAAGCCATCGGTGAGGCACCGGGCGACGTCGGCGATTACAGCCGAGCCTTTGAGGCCCTGCACAGCCGGCAGGAGACGCACCTCAAACAACTGGACCAATTCCTCAAGCAGAAGGACACGGCCAGCCCGTCCGCCATTGTCCTCATCAGGTCGCTCGAGACCAACTGGACGGCGACATTGGAAGCCGCACGGGCCGGACGCTTGCCTGAGGCGCGGGCCATTCTGAAGTCGACGAACAGCGCCAACGTCGTCAGCGAACTTCGCCACGCGTTTGATGCCTTCCTCGCCGACTGGAACTCCAACTTTGCCCATCACGAAACGCGCATCGAGATCGGCAAGATGCTGGTGCTGGTCTCGCAGCTCCTGATCGGCGGCTTGATGATCTTCGCCTTCCGTTCCGGATCTCGCGATGCCAAAGCACGCGCGGACGCCACGCGGCAGATGGAGACGTCGCGGACGCAGGTCGGGCACCTCTTCGCGATGACAGACATGCTCCAGAGCGCCAGCGACTACCATGATGCCAATGCGGTCCTGAAAGCCACCGCGGGCGAACTGATCGAGGGATTCAGCGGTGCTCTCTACGTGTTCAACAACTCCAGGGATCGACTGATCCTGTCGACCTCATGGGGCTGCGACGACGTCCCGCCGCTTCCAGAGACGATCACGTCGAGCCAGTGCTGGGCCATGAAGCGAGGCAGGAACCACGTCAACCGTCTCGGATCTAAGGCTCTGTGCTGCGAGCACCATGCCTCGGGTTTCGCCGCGCTGGAGATCCCGATGGCGGCCCGCGGCGAGAACCTCGGCCTGCTTCAGATCTTTGCAGACGGACCCCACGCCGAAGAACGACTGTCCAGCATTCTTCCAGTGGGCTCCGCCATGGGGGATGCCATGTCGCTGGCCCTGTCCAACATCGCGCTACGCGAGAAGCTGCGCAGCCAGGCGCTCCGCGATCCGCTGACGGGCCTCTACAACCGTCGCTACATGGAAGACAGCCTCGACCGATATGTCCGCCTCGCCGAGCGCGAGGGACGCAAGGTCTCGGTGATCATGATCGACCTCGATCACTTCAAGCGGCTCAACGACGAGCACGGTCATGCGACGGGCGACGCGGTCCTGCGCGAGGCGGCGGCCGCGGTGGTCGGAACGCTCCGCGAAACGGACGTCGCCTGCCGCTATGGCGGCGAGGAGCTGATCGTCTTCCTTCCCGATTGCGACCTCGACGACGCCGGCATCAAGGCCGAGCAGATCCGCCAGCGGATCGAGGATTTGTCGGGAGCGCACGGTGCCAAGGTCTCGGCCTCGCTCGGCGTTGCATCGGTGCCGAGCACGTCCGCCAACAGCGTCGATCTCGTCAAGGCAGCCGACACCGCGCTTTATAAGGCCAAGCACGCCGGCCGAAACCAGGTCGCCCTCGCCCCGGTGCGTCCGGGCTGGCGTGCGCAGCCGGACGATGCCGAAGCCAAGACGATCCCGTTCCGGATGGCCGCCGAATAGCGACCGTGCAGTTCGCTCGACGCCCATCTTGAAGCCGGCGGATGTGCTTTCCAAATCGACCCTGCCGGACCTGGATTGGTCCGGCGTGCGCACCGAACACCAGCGGGCGCCTTGTATCCATGTTGCTCATTGGAGGATGTGGCAATGCGAGACAACGGCATCGACCATTCCAAACATTCGACGGCCAACCGAGCTGACGTCCCGCCACGAGAGGACGGCGGTCATGGCGGACCTTGCGATCAGGCCGTCACCTTCAACCATCCCGACCAAGTGCTGGCCGACGGGTCCATGACAAAGAGCGAAAAGCGGGTCCTTCTCGCCTCTTGGGCCTCGGACCGACATGCCGTCGAGAACGCGCCGGCGCTTCGCCGGATCAACAGCGGCGCCTTCGTGACGATCGACGAGATTCTCGGTGCGATGGCGACTCTCGACGCTGCCGATGAAGGGGCTGAACCCGAGAGGCCCCCGCGACTGAGGTACGGGCTCGGACCAGCCGCCGGCTTGGCGCTGAGGCTTGTCCGGCGACGGGATGACCGTGACGACGACCCGCCGCCCACGGCATCCGCATCGGCGCGTCCGTTCTCGCCGATCTTCACCGAGGCCCTGGCCATGTCAGCCTGACATACAAAAACGGCTCTCCCGGCAGCTTTGCCGGGAGAACCGTCGATGCGGGACGATGAAAGGTATGGGTCGGGGCCGGATCGTGGATCTGAGCGGCCTGCCTTCCCGGCGATCAGAAGTCGGCCCAGTCCTCCGAGGCCGCCCCGGCAGGTTTGCGGGCCGCGCCGCCTTGTCCGACCGAGCGCATCTGCGTCACGGGCCGGTGGGCCGCTGCCATGGCTTTGCGCGGCACCTGGTTCGACCTCGTCGCACTGTTGTCGGCACCGCTCGTACGGAAGCTGTCGACGAGCCCCGCAAGCTGCTCGGTCTCGCTCGAGAGGGATTGTGCGGCCGCCGTCGTTTCCTCGACCATGGCCGCGTTCTGCTGCGTAACCTTGTCCATGTTGTCGGCGGCCATCGAGACCTCCTTCAGGCTCAGCGACTGTTCGCGGGCGGCCTGGGCCATGTCGGTGATGATCTGTGTCACCCCGCCAACCTGGGAGACGATCTGCTCGAGGCTGTGACCGGACGCGGAGACGAGCTCCACGCCCTGCTCGACCTGGGCCGACGAGGTCGCGATCAGGCCCTTGATCTCCTTGGCAGCCTCCGCCGAGCGCTGGGCGAGCCCACGCACCTCTTGGGCGACGACGGCAAAGCCGCGCCCGGCCTCGCCGGCCCGCGCCGCCTCGACGCCCGCGTTCAACGCGAGGAGGTTGGTCTGGAAGGCGATCTCATCAATGACGCCGATGATCTGGCCGATCTTTGCCGAGGAGGCCTCGATCTCCGACATGGCGGCGACCGCGCGCGTCACGACCTCGCCGCCCTTCTGAGCTTCCTTCTGTGCCAGGAAGGCGGCGGCGCGGGCATCGTCGGCACTTTGGGCGGTTTGGCTGACGCCGCGGGTCACCTCCGACAGGGCGGCGACGGTCTGTTCCAGGCTTGCGGCCTGCTGCTCGGTGCGCTGGGAGAGATCGCCAGCCGCGACCGTGATCTCGCTCAGCCCGACGCGCATCGTGCCGACAGCGGCGATGACCGATCCGATGGTGGTCTCGAGCTGCGAGACGGAAGCGTTGAACTTGGCGCGGATCGGCTCAAACTCCGGCGCCACGGCCTTGTCCATGCGGGTGGTGAGGTCGCCCGCGGACAGGGCGTCGAAGCCCGCTTCGACGAGGTGCACGAAGGCTTTCAGGTCCTCCGCCTTGGCGCTGTCGATGGCGGACTGACGGTCACGCTGCTGAGCCTGTGAGCGCTCGGCCGCCGCCGCCGCTTCTTCGAGCCGCTTGTTCTGGACGGCTGCGTCCTTGAAAATCTGCACGGCTTTGGCCATCGCGCCGACCTCGTCGCCGCGGTCCTGACCCGTGATGTCAGTGTTGAGCTTGCCGCCAGCGAGTTCCACCATCTTGTCTCGGAGAACGCTGAGCGGGCCGGTGATGCCCTTGGCGGAAACCCACAGGGCGGCGGCAAGACCGAGGATGGCGCCCAGGAGAGTTGCACCGATCAGGGTGTAGGTTGCTAGGGACGCCGACGCGCGCAGCTCGGATGACCTCGCTGCGACGCGTGAGATGGTTTCGTCATTGAGGGCTGTGACCTTGTTCGAAAGCTCGACGATCTTCGGATCGACGGTCCGCATCAGGGCAGTTGCGGCGTCGTTCTGGTTCGCGGCGCCCAAGGTAGCAGCCTTGGTGGCCTCGTCAGCGATCGCATCGAAAGCGGCATGGATCTCGTCGACCTTCTGCCTCCGATCCGGCAGACGCTCTGTGGCTTCGTCGATGTAAAGCTTGCCCTTCTCGATGGCATCAGCCGCCATCTTCGCTGCCGCGCCGGACTCCGCCGCATCATTATAGGTGATCGTCCGATAGACGCCGTAACCGATTGTGTTCGTCACGCGATTGAGGCGTGCCAAGGCGAGCGTCGACTTGTCGAGGTTCTCCATCATCTCGGAGTAGCCGGCATCGGTACTGCGGATGACGTTCGCGGCGTAGAGCGAGGCGGCGATGCCGATCAGGCTGATGGCAATGGCGATACAGGCGACCTTTGTCGCAATGCGGAACTTGCTCAACATGACGCACCTTGGAGAGGACGGGAAACAAGGTAAATGGTAAGCTTGGTCAAGCTTACTGAGCGATAACTCCCGATACCTCATTTCCTCCGAAAGCTGGGACTTCGCAGCGAACACGAGGCCATCCGTCCTCTATTTTTAGGTCGCGCGTCCGCTTGCCAGTATCGAAATGACCGAAGACCGTTCATGAGCAGGGGCCGTCGGCTGCCAAGCGGAAGGCCGAGTCTTGTCCCAAGCCTTGCCTTCAAACCAGGCACCAAGCATGTCAGGCGTCGTCGGTCGTCCGACGAGATAGCCCTGGGCCTGCATCCAACCGCGGGACGCGAGCCAATCGAGCTGCTCTTGCGTTTCCACGCCCTCTGCCGTCGTGACCATTGACAGGGACTGGCCAAGGTTTCCCACCGCCTCGATGATCGCCTCGGAATGGTGCGATACGCCGATGTCGCCGACAAAGGAGCGGTCGATCTTGATCTTGTCGAACGGGAACGTGCGCAGGTAGCCGAGCGAGGAGTATCCGGTTCCGAAGTCGTCGAGCGCGATGCGCACGCCGAGAGCTTTCAAGGCGTGGAGCAGCTCAAGGTTCGCCTCGCTGTCGTGTAGGAGGACAGACTCGGTGATCTCCAGTTCAAGCCGAGACGCCGGCAAGCCCGTTGCGGCAAGGACCGCCGCAACGCGCAGGGGAAGTCCCCTGCTTCTGAACTGGACCGGAGAGACGTTGACCGCCACCCGGACGTCGGCCGGCCATGAAAAAGCTTCCTGGCACGCTCGTTCCAGTACCCATTCGCCGATCGGAAGGATTAGCCCCGTCTCCTCTGCGAGGGGGATGAACTCCGCGGGCGAAACTGCACCGCGAACCGGATGCATCCACCGAAGCAACGCCTCGAAGCCGCAGACGCGCTGGCTCCCCAGGCTCAGCAGCGGCTGGTACACGACGCTGAGCTCGTCGCGATCGAGCGCCAAAGCGAGATCGCGCTTCAAGGCTTGGCGCGCATGGATCCCCGCCTGCATCTCAGGTTCGTAAAGCAGTGCCGTCGCGCCACCTTCGGCCTTGGCCCGGTGCAACGCGATGTCGGCCTCCTTGAGCAGGTCCTCCGGCTTCCGCCCCTGCCGCCGAGCCACTGCGACGCCGACGGTGACTCCGATGCGGATCTGGTCGCCTGCGATGTCGAACGGCTCCGCCATGCAGTCCACGAGCAGCTCCGCAAGATTCATCGGCGGTATGCCGCTGACGGAGACGGCCTGGATCACCGCGAACTCGTCTCCCCCGAGACGGGCAAGCACCCCCGCACCATCGGTTTTGTCCGAAAGTCGATGGGCGACCTCGCAGAGAAGCGCGTCTCCGACGGAATGGCCTAGCGTGTCGTTGACCTCCTTGAAGTCGTCGAGATCCAGGATGTGGATCGCAACCTCCGTCCCGTCCGCACGCGACAATGTCTCCGCGAGCGTCTCGTTGAATTTGAGACGGTTCGAAAGGCCCGTGAGGGGATCGTGTCGTGCGGCGTGCTCGACGCGCGCCTGCGAGCGCCGTTGTTCCGTCACGTCCCGGGCGACGGCAAGGAGCCGGCCGGGCTTGCCGTCCGCCTTCCGGATGGGGCCGAGGTGGACGTCCCACCACTTCGCGCGTTCCCCTTCCAGCGCGTACGGCGTCGAGAAGCGGCAACCCGAGCCGCCCTTGGCGACAAGAACCGCGTCAGCGAGGAACGGCGCATACTCCCGCGGCCAGAGTGAGGTCCAGTGACGGCCCAACGAGTCGGCCGAGGTGCGCATCCCCATGGCACGAAGCCCACGCTCGTTCATGAAGACGATGTTGCCTTCGAGATCGAGCACGGCGATGCAGTCGGCGCTACTCTCAAGGACACTCCCCGAGAAGGCCTCGCTTTCCTTGAGGGCTTCCTCGGCGTGCTTGCGCTCGTGGATGTCCTCGCACGTCCCGTACCAGCGCAGGATCTGCCCGTCGGGTGATAGCTTCGGCGCGCCCTCGGCCCGGAACCAACGATAACCGCCGTCCCTCTGCACAAAGCGGTACTCGCAAACCACGGGCTCCCTCGTCTCGAGGCAACGCGACCAGATCTCGGCCGTCGGGAGGAGGTCGTCGGGATGGAGCGCCTCGAGCCAGCCGTGGCCGAGGGCTTGCTCTTTCGAGAACCCCGTCAGCTCGCACCAGCGGTCGCTCACCGAAAGGATGGCGCCGTCCGGATCGGCGGACCATGGGATCCGCGGGTTCAGCTCCACCACGTTGCGGTAGTGCTCCTCGCTGTCGCGAAGGGCCGCCTCGGCCTTCTTGGCGTCAGTGATGTCCCTTACGACACCGATCATCCTCATTGATCCGTCGACCGCGTCCGGGAAGGGCTCGCCACGACTCGACAGCCAGCGTGTCTCTCCCTTCGCGTCGACGATCCGCAGCTCGATGCCGAACGGCTTGTCTCCGGCCAATGCTTCCAGGGCATGGTCAAGCATCGACATGTCCTCGGAATGGACGTGCCTTCGGAACAGGTCGATCGGCGGGGTCGTCCTGTCGGGTTCATGGCCGAGGAGGCGATAGAGGCCGTCGGACCACACCGGGACCCCGGTCTCGCGGTCGAACTGCCAACTGCCGGAAGCGGTCTCGGCTTCGGCCCTTGATAGAAGGAAACGGTGGGAGGAAAGCTCCCGTTCGCCTGCCTGCCGCTCCTCGCGGGCGGCGATCTCCGCACGGTGACGCCGAAGCTCGCACACGGCCGCGTCGGCGAGCTGGCGCAGGACCGCGACTTCCTTTTCGGACACGCTTCGGGGCTTGCTGTCGACGACGCAGACGGTGCCGAGACGGACCCCCGGGGCGAGGATGAGCGGCGCACCCGCGTAGAAGCGGATGAACGGCTCGCCGGTCACGAAGGGGTTGTCGGCGAAGCGCTCGTCCTGAAGGGTGTCCGGGATCACGAGGACATCGTCACTGCGGATCGCGTGGTCGCAGAAGGCGACGTCACGGCCCGTGCCGTCGATGTCCAAGCCGCACTTGGCTTTGAACCATTGCGCTTCCTCGTTGATCAACGTGACCAGCGAGATCGGTGTCCCGAAGACCGTCTGTGCCATCCGGCAAAGGCGGTCGAACTCCGGTGTGGCCGCCGTGCCGAGGATCCGCAGGTCTCGGAGCGCCCGCATTCGGTCTTCTTCGGAGACCGCATGGTCTGCACCGTGCCTGTTCAGTCCGACGCATCCATTGAAGTTCGCCATGTCCCACCGATCGCGCCGAACGGACTTCCGGCAGATCCTATGGCTCTCTTAGTTGCGTCACTGATCGCTTAAGGACCGCCCCACCGGCGGCCACAGTTTGTACGATTTTGACAATTCTCGATGCGCTGCACCGCGTGTGCCGCTCAGTTAAACGACAAGGAAGGGCGGTGCCCCCGGATGCTGGAGCTTCCGCCCTTGCCGAAGGACCGAGACACAAGGGCAGGCGACCTCGCGCGCAGGCGACAGCCGTAGGGTAGCAAAGAATATCCGAGCCAAGACCGACGGCCGCCTTGCAGCCGGGCGACTGGCTAAAGCCGTCGCCCTTGCCTTCATTGAATGAGCGACAGGTTGCGAACGTAGCTGCCGATGGTCTCGTCAGCTCTTGTCGAAGCGAGCGGCGAAGGGCTCCTCGCCGGAGGCCTGTGCCACCAGGAACTCCAGCGGCAGAACGGCCGTCATGCCGCTCCCGTCCAGCCTCTCGATCGTGCCGAAGAGCTGCCGCTCGAGACACAGGCGCACGAGACGCAGCCCGAAGCCGGGGGGCGATAGAGATACGTTCTCCGTTGGCGACGAGCCCCATTCGAAGCGGAGCCGTCCCGCTTCGGAGCAGGTCCGCATAGTGAGGTGTCGGGCGCCTCGGGCGCCTCGGCCGCCGTGCAGCCGCTCGTTCACCGCAAGCTCGTGCAGCGCCTGCGCGAGCGGGGGAACCGCTTCGGGCCGCAGCATGACATCGTCCCCCTCATGCCCGATCGCAAGCCCTTCCTGTTCGGCGGTCCTCGCGATCAGTTCGGACAGTGCGACCGGCGCCCACTCCGCCGAGGACAGGAGGTCGTGGGCGCGCGACAGCGCCATGATCCGCCCGACCGTCTTCACGGCAAGCGCCTCGCCGCTTCCGCCGCCCCGGATCGTCTGGTTCACGACCGAGCGCAGGACCGACAGCGTGTTGCGGACGCGGTGGTTCAGCTCGGCATGAAGAAGGTCCTTCTGTCGATCCCTTTCCTTGAGCGTCGCATCGGCCTCGCTCAACGCGTCGGCAATGGCTTCCAGTTCCGTGACGGAGCCACGCTTGCGCTCGACGGGCCCGTTCAGCCCGGTCTTGGTGGCAACCGTCTGGAGGGAGCGAACCTCGCCTTCCAGACGCCTGGAGTACAGGTGCGCGAGGATCGCCGAGCTTGCGAGCGCAACGGCAGACACGGCCGCGAGGGTGAGGAGGATCGCGCGCAGCGGAGCGGCGAGAGCCGCCTCAGGCACGCCGACGGCGACACGCCAGCCGCTCGTGTCGAGCGTGTCATAGGCCGTGACGACGCGCGTCCCGTCGAGGGCGACGACGCCCTCGATCCGTCCGAAACGCTCCTTCCGCGCCTCGACGAAGGCGGCGGGAGCACGCTGCCCCACATAGGTGTCGTGATCCTTGGACCGGGCGATCACCTTGTCTGCCCGGTCAACCACCGACACGGTCCATCCATCGGGAACGCCCGAAGTCAGGAGCATGTCGCGGATCGCCACCGGGCTGATCGCCATATTGAGCGCGTACCTTACCTCTCCGCCCCGGCGAAGGGGAACGTCCACGAGCACGAACGGCTTGCGCGAGACCGCGCCGACATAAAGATCCGACACAGCCGGCAGGCCCGATGCAAAGACCTGCTCGTCTGCGGCGATCAGCGCGGGATCCGTCGAGATGGGAAGCTTCGCGCCCGGGGCGGCGAACGTGTTCATAACCTGCTGGTGGGACCGGTCCCGCGCGGCAATGGCCGTACCGCGGAACTTCAAAAGCTCTAGGGATTGGGCACGCAACGCCTCGAAGTCGCCGGCCTCTACGTTCGGCGAAGTCGCAAGCGCCTGTAGGGTGGCCTTCATCGCCTCGAGTTCGCGATCCAGTTGGCTCCTCACCGCCGCGGCCACGGTGCCGGCGGCATCCTCCAGACGGTGACGCTCGGCGGTGGAGTACCAGCTACCGAGCGCCGCGCCGAGGACGATCTGGGGCAGAAGGATCAGCACCGCGAAGACGAGCAGGTGCCAACGGATCGGACGCATCCGGGTGAGAAGGCTCATCGTCCCGATCCGGTCCCGCCGTTGTCGAGGCACGTGTGGCAGGGAACATGCGCTGCCCGTGCCGCCTGGCACAACGAGGCTTCCATTCTCCCGCTTCCCTTCCGGACAGTTTGTCAGGAAGACGGAGATATGTAGGCGAGAATGCATTCAAGGGGCAGAAGCTGGAGGTCCAGCGAATTTCCCTAGCGGGCCTGAGCGCGTGGTGTCAGATGCTCGCGCCCGTCCGTGCCAGCCGCAGCTTGTTCGCGTCAATGACCTCGCGTGTCTTCAGGCGAAGGACCGCCATGCGAGCGAGCTTCGTCAGGGTGAGGCGCTCGTGGCTGGAGAGGTCCGCCCGCGGCTTGCGGTCGATGACGCAGAGGGTCCCGATCGGCTGCCCGGCAAACCCGATCAGAGGCGCTCCCGCGTAGAATCGGACGTATGGGTCACCGGTGACGAGAGGGTTGTCGGCGAAGCGTCGATCCCGGCGAGCATCCGGAACCACGAGGACCTCGTCCCGGCGCACGATCGCATGCGCGCAGAAGGAGACGTCGCGGCCAGTCTCGCAGACGTCGAGTCCGACACGCGCCTTGAAGACCTGCTTGTCCTTGCCGACCAAGGAGACCAAGGCGATCGGAACCTCGAACAGGTGAGCAGCAAGGTCGACGATGATGTCGAGGGCCGCCTCCGGAGCGGCGTTCATGATCGCGCTCGCGGCGAGTGCCTCGAGGCGAGCAGTCTCGTCGTGCGGGATCGGGAAGGAAGTGCGGGTCATTGGCGGGCTCGACAAGTTGGTCGCCAGCAAGACGCTGCAAGGAGCGGAAAGTTGCCCTGAGACCGGAGCTTCGAGCTTGGATGTTCGGCGGTTGGTTAGGGAGCAGTTGCCCGGATCCGGCAAGTTTGCGGACGTTCGATCAGATCGATGGAGGAGGCGTTCGCGACAGGACGGAACGAGGGGCTTCCGCGGTTGCCGAATTGTCGAAACCGTACGCTCCGCGCGCGACTCTGGAAAACACCGCAGCCTCGATACATAGCCGAGGCAGTCGCGCCCGCGCAGTGAGCGAAACGGGCAGGGTTTGGTCCGGTCGAGAAAAGGTCATGTCGCTTCAAGCAGGATCCACGGTTCGCAACGTCCTTCTTTCCACGCTTTCACAGACAAGGCTCGAACGGCTCTCTCCGCACCTGGAGCCCGTGGAACTGAAGGTGAAGGACACCCTCGTGGAACCCGACGTCCCGACCGGCTACGTCCATTTCCTGGAAAGCGGTCTCGCTTCGATGGTGGCGGTCTCGCATGACGGAACAAGGCAGATCGAGGTCGGCCACATCGGTTGGGAAGGCATGGTCGGCCTGCACGTCCTGCACGGCTCCGACCGCACGCCGAACCGGACCTTCGTTCAGGTGGCCGGATCGGCCTTGCGCATCCCCACGCCCCTATTCCTGAAGGCGATGGAGGACGACTGGTCGATGCTGGCGTCCTTCCTGAGGTTCGCCCACGCCTACGAGATCCAGCTCGCCCAGACTGCCCTTGCCAACGGGCAGTACACGATCAACGCCCGCCTCGCCCGCTGGCTGCTGATGTACCATGACCGCGTCGACGGCGACGAATTCCCGCTGACGCACGAGTTCCTCAGCTTGATGCTGGGTGTGCGACGCTCGGGTGTCACCGACCAGATCCATGTCCTCGAGGGCATGGGAGCCGTCCGCGCCTCCCGCGCGAGCATCACGGTGCGGGACCGCACCTTGCTTGAGGAGGTCGCCGGCGGTTGCTATGGGCTTCCCGAGCGCGAGTATGAGCGCCTCATCGGCTACCCGGTGTGGTCGCCCAAGTTCCAGCCCGACCCTGAGCCCGCAGGAGAACCTGCCACGGCGTAGGACCACCCCTAATCTCACCGTCGCTGAAACGCGCTCTCCGCTTCAGCTTAGGGTTCAGGCCAAGTCGGCCACGACGATTAGTGTCAGGCTGCCTCCGCCGTTTGCCCTGTGGTGCTCGACGCGCACGCGTGCCTCGGCGGAAAGCGTGTGAATCAGGGTCATTCCCATGCCACGGCGCTCCGGCACGTCCTCGAAGCCGACGCCGTCATCCCACACAAGGATCGTGTGCCCCGTCTCGTCACCGCTCACGGTGACGTCCACGCTTCCGGACCGTCCTTCCGGAAAAGCGTGCTTGAAGGCGTTCAGTAGAACCTCGTAGCAGATGAGGCCGAGGGGCATCGCCCGGGCGACCGGCAGCACGAACGGGCGCGAGATGTTCCGCCTCAGCGCAACGCGGCCATCACCGAAAACGCGCTCCAACGCCAACGCCGTCTCCTCGAGGACAGCGGCGAAATCGACCCGGTCGAGTTGGTCCTCGTCGAGGATCCGGGACTGGACCTGTGCCAACGCGGACAAGCGCAGCGACATCTCCTGAAGCTCCGCCTTCGTTTCCGGTACGGTCGCCCGCTTGGACCGCATGCGCAGGATCGCCATCACGTTCTGGAGATTGTTCTTCACCCGGTGATGCAGTTCCCGAAGGATGATGGTCTTGCGTGCGAGTTCCTCCTCGAGCTGGCGTTCATGCCGTGCCACGAGCTCCTGCTGGCGCCGCAGCTCGACACGCGCGGCGCTTCTTTCCACCGCCTGTCGCATCGAGGTGCGAAGTCTCGGCATCTGTCGGGGTGACTTCACGACGTAGTCGTCGAGGCCACGCTTCATCGCCTCGACAGCCACCTCCTCGTTGCCTGACCCGGTGAACATCACGATGGGACAGTCGGGCGTTGCCGCCTTCACCTTGTCGAGGATGTCGAGCCCGCTCGCCCAACGCAGGTCGAGATCGGTCACGACCAGCCCCGGCGTGCCGCGAGCAAGCGCCTCGTCAAGACCGTTCATGTCGGGCAGCGCGAGGGTGTCAGCGACGTAGTCGTCGAGGCCACGCTTCATCGCCTCGACAGCCACCTCCTCGTTGCCTGACCCGGTGAACATCACGATGGGACAGTCGGGCGTTGCCGCCTTCACCTTGTCGAGGATGTCGAGCCCGCTCGCCCAACGCAGGTCGAGATCGGTCACGACCAGCCCCGGCGTGCCGCGAGCAAGCGCCTCGTCAAGACCGTTCATGTCGGGCAGCGCGAGGGTGTCAGC
>NZ_LMQT01000005.1 GCF_001424685.1 Aureimonas sp. Leaf454 | reverse complement strand
CTCTCACATCTCAACACACCACCACAAACCAAACTCCAACATAACCCGGTCGCCGAAAGGTCGCCGGGCGTTTGGCGTTCGAAATGCGAAACGCGGAAGGCGCAGCAGGGATCGATCCAAGGCATTCGCCCGACTGCTGCATGCGAAATCCTGGATCCCGTCAGGCTCCGATAGCGTGCGATGCTTCCTTGGATCCGCACGGATGGATCCGCAAGGATGGAGCCGAGAGGATCCGCATGCCGCTGCAAAATCGCGTGACGCCGTTTTCTCAGATCGTCGCCACGCCGATGCGGGGCCTGTTCATGGGCAATCGGGGATGTCTGCACGACGAGAAGCGGACGCTCGGGGACCGGCGGTGGCGGGGAAAGCGCTGGATCATCTGCAGCCTCGTACCGCGAGCGGGCCCGCGTCGGCTCATGGCGCCCGGGCGGTACACCGAACTGTTCTTCCTCGACGAGGCCGTGGCCCTGGCGGCGGGGCATCGGCCCTGTGCCGAATGCCGGCGGGAGGCGTTCCGACGCTTCCGCGCGGCATGGTGCAGGGGCGGCCAACGCGAAACCTTGCCGAGCGCATCCGAGATCGATCTCGAACTCCATGCCGCTCGCCTGACGGCCGGGAGGGACCAGCGGACGATTAGATCGCCGGTCGGCGACCTCCCGGACGGGACCTTCATTCAGCGCGACGAGGAGGCCTGGCTCCTTCACGAGGACCGAATCCTGCGATGCGGCGTCGATGGCTACGATCGTGTCGAGCCTCTGCCGGACCGTCTCGAGGAGGTCGTCGTCTTGACGCCTGCCGCGACCCTCTCCGCGCTCCGGGCCGGATACCGTCCGGTTCTGCATCCCTCCGCCGCATCGCGTCATCCGCCTTGGTGACGTCGCCGCGTCGGATGCGTGTCGAAGGTCGTGGGCTTCGAGCCGGCCGCTCGCTGGTGTCTCCCGCCACGGTGGAGGGCGGCCTGATGCCGAGGCATTTGCGTCGCATTTGCGAGGTCGAGACGTTGCGTATGAGCGAGATCCGCCGCGCGACGGGCTCTATCCTCGGGGTCTCAACTCGAAGCACGATCCTTCCCAAACGAAAAAGCGCGCCGGACCTTTGGGATCCGACGCGCTTTGGTCTTTGAGTTCGAACCGGCTCAGGCGGCGGCTGGCGCGCCTTCGGCATGGGCAAGGGATTCGTCGCGTCCGGACATCGGACGGGCCTTGCCACTGAGGGCGGCCTTCAGCTTGACCTCGTCGAGCTCGCCCTCCCAGCGCGCGACGACGAGCGCGGCGACGGCATTGCCGGTGAAGTTGGTGAGCGCGCGGACCTCCGACATGAAGCGGTCGATGCCCAGGATCAGCGCCATGCCGGCGACGGGGACGGAGGGTACGACCGAGAGCGTCGCGGCCAGCGTGATGAAACCGGCCCCCGTGATGCCCGCCGCGCCCTTGGAGGAGAGCATGGCGACGAGGAGGAGGAGAACCTGCTCGCCGAGCGACAGGTCGATGTTAGTCGCCTGCGCGATGAAGAGGGCGGCCAGCGTCATGTAGATGTTGGTGCCGTCGAGATTGAAGGAATAGCCGGTGGGAACGACGAGGCCGACGACCGACTTCGAGGCGCCGGCTTCTTCCATCTTCTCCATCAGCGCCGGCAGGGCCGCTTCCGAGGAGGAGGTGCCGAGGACGAGGAGAAGCTCTTCCTTGATGTAGCGGATGAGGGCGAAGATGGAGAAGCCGTTGTAGCGGCAGACCGCGCCGAGAACCACGATCACGAAGAGCAGCGCCGTCAGGTAGAAGGTTCCGACCAGCATGGCGAGGCTGGCCACGGCGCCGATGCCATATTTGCCGATGGTGAAGGCCATGGCGCCGAAGGCACCGAGAGGCGCGGCGCGCATGAGAAGCGCCACGAGCTTGAAGATCGGGATCGAGAGCGTCTGCAGAAATTCCGTGACGGGACGGGCCTTCTCGCCGACCAGGGCCAGCGAGACGCCGAAGAGCACGGAGAAGAACAGGACCTGGAGGATGTCGCCCTTGGCGAAGGCATCGACGATCGTGGTCGGGATGATGTTGGACAGGAACGCGACGATCGACTGATCATGCGCCTTCTCGGCGTAGGTCGAAACGGCCGCCATGTCGAGCGAGGCGGGATCGATGTTGAGGCCTGCGCCCGGTTGCACGACATTGCCGACGATCAGGCCGACGACGAGGGCCAGAGTCGAGAAGGTGATGAAATAGAGCATCGCCTTTCCGACGACGCGGCCGAACTTGTTGAGGTCGCCCATGCCGGCGATGCCGGTGACGACGGTGAGGAAGATGACGGGCGCGATGATCATCTTGACGAGCTTGATGAAGGCATCGCCGAGCGGCTTCAGGGCCTCGCCCCAGACCGGCTCGAAATGGCCGAGCAGGATGCCGGCCACGATGGCGACGACCACCTGGACATAGAGCTGGCGATAGAAGGGCTTCTTCGGCTCGGGCGCATGGCCCGCGGATACGGTGGTCGTTGGCATCATGGTCAGGACTCCCCAAGTCCGGTCAGGCTGGGCGCATGCCGCGCCCGCGCTTCGCTCCCGAAGACGGCCGCCCCGGATCCCCGGCCGCCTTCATCCTTTGGCAAGGTTCATGCCAAACCCGCGCTGCAGGGCTGCCATGCGGGAATGCCGGGGCTTGCACAGAGATCGCGATCCCGCGGCGTGCGTTCCGGGCGGAAATCCGCTCGCTCCGGAGAGCCGATGTGCCATATTCCGCACAAGAGGGTGGAAGCACGCGTGAAGGATGCAACCGGCACGATCGGTGAAGGCATGAAACCGGCACCCTCCGCCGGATCGCGCGCGCTCGTCCCGATCCTCGGCTGGATCTGTTGCGGTCTCCTTCTCGCAGCGGCGGTCATCGCGTCCGGCGAACTCGCGCGCAGGAGCACCCTCGCCGATCTTCGAAGCGAAGCGGCGGCGCGACTGCCGCTGTCGGCGACGGCCCTGCGCAGCGAGCTCGACAAGCAGCGCACGCTGCCTTCGGTCCTGTCGGAAGATCCCTCGGTGCGCGCGGCCCTTGGGGGCGAACCGCGAGCCGTCGCCGCGGTGAACGAGAAGCTTCGACGGCTGCAGCTCTCGACGCGGGCCTCGGTGATCTACGTCATCGATCGCGCGGGGCGAACGGTCGCCGCCAGCAATTTCGCCGAGCCGAACAGCTTCGTCGGGCAGAACTATCGCTTTCGCCGCTATTTCGAGGGCGCGCTGCGCCAAGGCGCGGCCGAACAGGTGGCGCTCGGCACGGTCAGCCGTCGTCCGGGCGTCTACATCGCGCGGCGGATCGGGGCGACGGCGGCGCAGGGGCTCGGCGTCGTCGTCGTCAAAGTCGAACTCGACGACGTGGAAGCGGGCTGGCGGGCCGGAGGGATGCCGGTCTACGTCGCGGATGCCCGGGGAATCGTGGTGGCGACGAGCGTCGAGGATTGGCGCTTTGGAACGCTGCGTCCCCTCGGCCGGGACGAGGCCGCCGACATCCGGGACAGCCTGCAATTCGGGTCCGCCCCGCTGGCGCCCCTGCCGCTCGTGCGAGATCCGGTGGAACCCGATCTCGTCTCGGGAACCGACGGCCGAGGCTATGTCGATGCCTCCGGCCCGGTGGAGGGCGGCCTGCCCGGATGGCGGCTGCATCTTCTTCTTGCCTCCGATACGGCGGTGCAGGAAGCGGTGGGTCTCTCCCGCTTCATCGCCTTTCTCCTGTCGGCGATCGCGATGGCGGCGATCGCGCTTCTCCTCCGGCGCCGCGACCGGCGGCGCGGCGAGCGCGCCCGGGAGGCCCGCCGGGCAGCCGAGCTCGAAGCGCGGGTGGCCGCGCGAACGCTGGACCTTGGAACGGCGAACCGCCGTCTCACCACCGAGATCGGCGAACGTGAGCGCGCCGAGGCCCGTGTCCTCGCATTGCGCGACGATCTCGCGCAGGCCAACCGCCTGGCCTCGCTGGGGCAGATCACCGCCGGCGTCGCCCACGAGATCAACCAGCCGCTCGCCGCCATCCGCACCTATGCGGAGAATGCCGGCCTGTTTCTCGATCGTGGGGACGCTGCGACGGCGCGCGCCAATCTCCTCACCGTCGTCGGCCTCACGCAGCGCATCGCGGACATCACCGATGCGCTGCGGGGCTTCGCCCGGCGCGGCGACGGCGCGCTCGTGCCGGTCGAGATCGAGGATGCGGTCGACGGCGCGCTGCTGATCCTCGGCAGCCGCATCCGCTCCTCACCCGCCACCGTGGAGCGGATTGTCGGCGCCCCGGGAGCGGTGGTGATGGCGAGCCGGGTCCGGCTGGAGCAGGTTCTCGTCAACCTCGTGCGCAACGCCCTGGATGCGCTCGGCGAGGCGCCGGAGGGACGGGTCGAGATCGCGACCCGCCTCGACGCGGACCGCGTCGAGATCGGCGTGCGCGACAACGGACCGGGCATTCCCGAGGCCGTGCGCGCCACGCTCTTCACACCCTTCGCGACGACCAAGCCCAACGGGCTCGGCCTCGGCCTCGTGATTGCCAGCGACATCGTGTCCGATCTCGGCGGCGCGCTGGTGCTGGCGCCGCAGACCGGGAAGGGCGCGGCCTTCCTGATCCGCCTACCGCGGACGAGCGACGGATGGGCGACGTGACGACGGACGAGCCGGAGACAGGCGACATGGCGATGAACGATGCGGAGAGGGGCGACGCGGACAGGGGCGGCCTGGTCGCCTTCGTGGACGACGACGAAACGCTGCGCAGCGCCAATGCGCAGACGCTGGCCTTGGCGGGATATCGACCGCTGCCCTTCGCCTCCGCGGAAGCGGCGCTCGAGGTGCTGGATGCCACGTTCGAGGGCGTGGTCGTCACCGACATCCGCATGCCCGGCATGGGAGGCCTGCAGCTTTTCCGCGCCCTGCAGCGGCGCGATCCCGATCTACCCGTCATCCTGGTGACCGGGCATGGCGACGTCGACATGGCGGTCGCGGCTTTGAAGGAGGGCGCCTACGACTTCATCGCCAAGCCCTATTTCGCCGACAGGCTGACGGGAAGCGTCGCGCGGGCGGCGGAAAAGCGGCGGCTCGTGCTCGACAACCGCCGCCTGCGCGCGGCCGCCGAGCGGATCGATACGGACATGCCGCTGATCGGCGAGACGCCGGCGATGGAGAAGCTCCGCCGAACGCTGCGCCAGGTGGCGGGCGCGGAGGTGGACGTGCTCGTCGAAGGCGAGACGGGATCGGGCAAGGAGGTCGTCGCCGAACTCATCCACCGCTGGAGCCCGCGGGCGAAGGGGGCCTTCGTGGCGATCAACTGCGGGGCGCTGCCCGAGACGATCATGGAAAGCGAGCTCTTCGGCCATGAGCGCGGCGCCTTCACCGGCGCCGAGAAGCGGCGGATCGGGCGGATCGAACATGCCTCGGGCGGGACGCTCTTCCTCGACGAGATCGAATCCATGCCCCAGGCGTTGCAGGTGAAGCTCCTGCGCGTGCTGGAGGCACGCGAAATCGCGCCGCTCGGCGTCAACGAGGTGCGCAAGGTGGATCTGCGCGTCGTCGCCGCGGCGAAGGCGGACCTGTCCGATCCCACCGCGCGCGGCGATTTTCGCGAGGACCTCTTCTACCGGCTGAACGTCGTGACCGTGCGCATTCCGCCCCTGCGCGAGCGGCGGGCCGACGTGCCGCTTCTCTTTTCCCACTTCCTCGCCCGCGCGGCCCTGCGCTTCCGGCGCGAGGTGCCGGACCTGTCGCCCTCCGTGCGCGCGCATCTCTCCCGGCACGACTGGCCGGGCAACGTGCGCGAACTCGTCCACTTCTCCGAGCGCGTGGCGCTGGGGATCGAGGATCTCGGCGGGTCGCCGCCGGAGCCGGGCGCAGACAGTGCGGCCGACCTCGGACTGGCCGAACGGGTCGAGGCCTACGAGGCTCGGCTGCTCGGCGAAGCGCTGCAAAGGCACAAGGGTGCGGCGGCGCCCGCGATCGCGGAGCTGAAGATCCCGCGCAAGACCTTCTACGACAAGCTCCAGCGGCATGGGCTGGTGCCGAAGGATTTCCGGGAGGACTGACGGACGCGGCGAGGAGAAGCATCGCCGCACCGGCCGTGTCGCGCGCGTGCCGCCCGAGGATGGCGTCCCGGGGTCGGCGGCGGCGGACACCGCCGTCGAAGCGACGGGCGCGGAGGGGGAGGAACGCCGCCTCGGGGATCCCCTCGACGACCGAACGCCATGGTCGGACCCTCCCGTGCGACGGCTGCGCGTTCGGTCGAGTTCATAGCGCTCCCGACGTGGCGCCGTTTTTCACCTCTTCGAGCCGTGGTCCGCTGCGAGAACCGGGCAAAGCTCCTGCTCCGCAGCGGGGTTTCGCGCCTCAACGATTCCCGGCGCACCGGTGTTTCGAGGTCTTCGACGCCTGCGGATCGTTCATCGTTCGTTGACGCTGACAAAAATTTGGGTGACTTCGTTTATCTAAGCGTGCACGCCTGACAACCTAACGATGCGTCCTGTGGGCAAATCGTGACGGGATGGCCGGGGATGACGATGGACGCTTCTGCTTTTTCTTCGCCTGTCGTGCGGCACCCGTCTCTCCCGGCTTGGGCATCCGATTCGTTCCGCTCGGTCGGTTTCCTGCCGGTCGTCGTCGGTGTTCAGCTGGCGACCATTCTCTCGCTTCAGGTCGTCTACACCGAGTTGCCTGGGTTCGACCTCCAGATGATGCTGGAAAGCATTGTCTTCTTTCTTCTCGTCGCGCTTCCGATCTGTGTCGTTGCGATCTGCTTTGGTCGGATCCTCAAGGCGCGCCCCAGCGGCAGTGCGACCGTGGCTCTCCTGGCCGACATTAAGGCGGTGTCGTGCGATCGCGGCCGGGCGGCGATGGGCTGGCCCGTCATCGCGCTGTTCATCCCGTTCATGTCGATCTTCGCTCAATTCAAGACGATGATCCCGCTGATCCGACCCTTCGACTGGGACGAGACCTTCGTCGCCTGGGATCGGGCTCTTTCCTTCGGCGCGTTGCCCCACGAGATCCTGGCGCCGGTGATGAGCCATCCCGTCCCGCTGATGCTCACGAACGTCGCCTACAATCTGTGGTTCTTCTTCATGCTGGGAGGCTTCATCGGCTTTGCCTTCGCGCAGCGGCCCTCGGCATTGCGCACGCGGTATCTCACGGCCTTCTTTCTCGTCTGGTTCGTCGAGGGCAGCCTTCTCGCGCTCGTCTTCTCCTCGGCGGGTCCCTGCTTCTACGGCCTGCTCGGGCTTCCCGCCGACCCCTATCAGCCGCTGCTCGAAAGCCTGCGGGCGGCGGGGGCAGTCGTCCCGCTCTTCTCCCTGACGACGCAGGACTTGCTGTGGAGCGGCTATGTCGGGCAGGGCGATTCTTTGGGCATCTCCGCCATGCCGAGCCTGCACAATGCGATGGCCGTTCTGATGGCGCTCGCCGCCCGCCATCTCGGTCGCAGGCTCGGCTGGGCCTTCGCCGCCTATGCGGTCTGGATCTTCGTCGGATCGATCGCGCTGGCCTGGCACTATGCCGTCGACGGGCTCGTCGCGCTGCCGGTGACGCTGGCGCTCTGGATGGCGGCCGGCCGCATCGCGCGGTGGTGGCATCGCGAAGACGCGGCCGAGGACCGCATCGCGGCGACGGCGCTCTGACGATGGTCCCGGCCGCCTTGTCCTTGCGCTGACGACCGAGACGATCCGACGGACCGCCGCACCGGACCGCCGGGGCGGCCTCAGCCCTTCCGGTTCTTGTCCGCCTCCACCGCTTGGCGCGCCGCTTCGGCGACCGCCGGCGGCAGCGGCCGCGGGGTGAGGTCGACATCGGACGAGAGGCGATCGACGATCGCCTGGAGGGCGGTGATGCGGGAGTATTTCTTGGAGTTCGACGGGATGACCTGCCAGGGCGCGTGCGAGGTCGACGTCCGGGCGATCATCTCTTCGGCGGCCTCGATATAGGCGTCCCACTTGCCACGGTTGCGGAAATCCTCGGCGCTGAGCTTCCAGCGCTTCAACGGATCGTCCATGCGCTTGACGAAACGCTCCAGCTGCTCCTCCCGCGTGATCGAGAGGAAGATCTTGACGATGCGGATGCCGGCGTCCGCGAGCGTCTTCTCGAAATGGTTGATCTCGTCATAGGCCCGGCGCCAGTCGGCCTCGGGCGCGAAGCCCTCGACGCGTTCGACGAGAACGCGCCCGTACCAGGAGCGGTCGAAGACGGCGATCTCGCCGGTTTTGGGCAGGCGCTCCCAGAAGCGGGCGAGATAATGCCGCTTCAAGTCGTCCGGACCGGGTGCCGCGATCGGCCAGACCTTGAAGCCGCGGGGATCGAGGACGTTCGAGATGCGCCGGATCGCGCCCCCCTTGCCCGCGGCGTCCCAGCCCTCGAAGACGATGACCGCGCTCTCCTGCGAGCCGAGATAGGCCTGCTCGATCGCGACGAGCTTGCCCTGCAGCTTGGCCAGACGCGGCTCGTAGGTTTCGTCCTCGAGCTTGGCCTTCATGTCCAGCGCGGAAAAGGAGAAGGGCTGCGGACGGTCGATCTCGGGCATGGCTTTCTCCCAATTCCACGCTCCGATCGCGCGGCGTGTCCATATCTGGCCTCCGCCGCCTCGGTGAAAAGGCGTCCCATTCGAGACGCTGAGCCTTTCATTGTTCGATATCTGTTGACAGTAACCGCGCCTTACGTGGCTTGGACGGCCGGCATCGAAGGGGCACCTTAGCGTTCGAAGCGACATTCCAAACAGGAGCCGAGCCATGCTGCAGGAGATCAAGGGACTTCATCATGTGACGTCCATGGCGTCCGACGCCCGCGCCAACAATGCGTTCTTCACGGGAACGCTGGGGCTGCGCCGCGTGAAGACGACGGTCAATTTCGACGCGCCGGACGTCTATCACCTCTATTACGGCGACGAGCTGGGCACGCCGGGATCGGTCATGACCTACTTCCCGTTCCCGAACATGGGCCCGGCGCGGCACGGCGCCGGCGAGGTCGGCACGACGGTCTTCTCCGTCCCCCGGGACGCCCTCGGATACTGGCGTGACCGGCTGGCGGCCGCCGGCATCGCTCCTGTCACCGAGAGCACGAGCTTTGCGGCCAAGCGGCTCGACTTCGAGGGGCCTGACGGCGACCGGTTCGCCCTCTTGGAGGTCGAGGGCGATGCGCGTGTCGCCTGGACGGGTGGCGGCGTTCCGGCGGATGTGGCGATCCGCGGCTTCCATTCGGTGTCGCTGCGGCTGCGCGACGGCGGAGCGACGCGCGAGCTGCTCGGTTTCATGAACTACGAGGTGCTGGAGACGGCCGGCTCCGTCACGCGGATGGCGGTGAGGGGCGGCGGCGTCGCAGATGTCGTCGACATCGAGACGCTGCCGGGCGCGCCGGCCGCACAGCTCGGTGCGGGCTCCGTCCACCATGTCGCCTTCGCGGTCGAGGATCGGGCGGCCCAGCTCGCGGTTCGAAAGGCCATCGCCGATACGGGCTACCAGGTGACGCCGGTGATCGACCGGGACTATTTCTGGGCGATCTATTTCCGCACGCCGGGCGGGGTCCTCTTCGAAGTCGCCACCAACGAGCCGGGCTTCACGCGCGACGAGGACCCTGCGCATCTCGGCGAAGCCTTGAAGCTGCCGAGCCGCTACGAGCATGCCCGCGAGCGGATCGAGGCGCATCTGCAGCCGCTCGCGGCCTGAGAGCGGATACAAGGAGGATACGATGGCCGACTACCTTCATCGCGAGCACGCAGCGCCGGAAGGCCGACCGCTCCTCGTTCTTCTCCACGGGACGGGCGGCGACGAGAACCAGTTCGTGGAGCTCGGCCGGCAGCTGATGCCGGAGGCGGGCCTCCTCGCCCCGCGCGGCGACGTCTCGGAAGCGGGTGCCGCCCGCTTCTTCCGCCGCCGCGCGGAAGGCCAGTACGACATGGCCGATCTCGCCCGCGCGACGGGAAAGATGGCGCGGTTCGTGAAGGCCGCGGCCGAGCGTCGGCAAGCGTCCGGGACCATCGGCCTCGGCTACTCCAACGGGGCGAACATCCTCGCCTCGGTGCTGCTCGACGCGCCGGGCGTCTTCGACGCCGCGGTGCTGATGCATCCGCTGATCCCGTTCGAGCCGGCCGCCGTTCCACAGCTGTCGGGACTGCGTGTCCTCATCACGGCGGGTCGGCGCGATCCGATCTGCCCGCCTGCGCTGACCGAGCGTCTGGCGGACACGCTGCGGGCGGGCGGCGCGACGGTGACGCTGCATTGGCACGAGGGCGGGCACGAAATCCGCGAGGACGAGATCGCGGCGGCCGCGCAGTTCCTGTCGGGCGATGCTTCGCGGGTCGCGGCATGAACGCGATCGCGTTTGCCGAGACGCCGTCGAAGGGCGTCTACACGCTGAGCGAGCCCGGCGGCGCGGTCGCCGAGCTCGCCTTCTCCAGGGCCGGGGCCTCGATGATCATCATCGAGCACACCGACGTTCCCGATGCCTTTCGCGGCCAGGGCGTCGGCCGGCGTCTCGTCGCCCGCGCCGTCGAGGACGCGCGGGCGGCGGGCAAGACGATCATGCCGCTCTGTCCCTTCGCCCGGGCCGAGTTCGGCAAGCACCCGGAATGGGCGGATGTCTGGAAGCGCTGACGCCTTTCGGCGGACATGACGCCGCACCCGAACAAGGAGACAGGCCATGAGCTGGAATCCCGCCCTCGAGCCGACCGGCACCGACGCCGGTTCGCTGGACTCCATCGAGACGATGATCGTGCCGCGGGCACGCGATCTCGGCGGCTTCGAGGTGCGCCGCGCGCTGCCGGCGCCCCAGCGCCAGATGGTCGGCCCGTTCATCTTCTTCGACCAGATGGGACCGGTCGAATTTCTGACGGACGGCGGCATCGATGTCCGCCCGCATCCCCATATCGGCCTCGCGACCGTCACCTATCTCCACTAGGGCTCGTTCCACCATCGCGACTCCACCGGGGCGGACCAGACGATCCTGCCCGGCGACGTCAACTGGATGATCGCGGGCTCGGGCGTCACGCATTCCGAGCGGACGGGCGCAAAGACGCGGGCCGCGCCGCACCGTCTCGCCGGCATCCAGACCTGGGTGGCGCTGCCCGAAGCGCATGAGGACGATGCGGCGAGCTTCGAGCACCGCGCATCGCGCGAGCTTCCCCTCATCGAAGGCGAGGGCAAGAGCGTGCGCCTCATCCTCGGCACCGCCTATGGCGAGCGCGCCCCCGTCTCGACCTTTTCCGAGATGGTCTATGCCGACGCCGTGCTGGCCGCCGGCGCGCGCCTGCCGCTGCCCACCGAACACGAGGATCGCGGGATCTACGTGGTGGAGGGCGCGATCGAGATCGCGGGGACGAGCTACGAGGCGGGACGCATGATGGTGTTCCGCCCGGGCGACGCGATCACCGTCAAGGCCGGGACCCACGGCGCCCGCCTGATGATCCTCGGCGGCGAGACGCTGAACGGGCCGCGCTACATCTGGTGGAACTTCGTCGCCTCCTCGCGGGAGCGGATCGAAGCGGCCAAGGAGGCATGGCGCGCGGCCGACTTCTCCGGCGGCCGGTTTCATCTGCCCTCCGGCGACGACGCCGAGTTCATTTCGCTGCCGGGATGAGCGGCGGGGTGCCGGCCCTGGCACGAAGCCCCATGGGATGGCGCGAAGCGGTGGATCGCGACGACATCCGTCTCCGCCTGACGGCCGTCGAAGCCGACATCGGCGCGCGCGGTGTCGCGGCCTCGTCGGTCTGCGGCTCGTCTGCGGGGGGTGTGGCGGGCGCCGGCAGCGATCCGGATATGCCGGAGGACGTCTGATCCCGCCGGATCGTTCCTCTAGCCCTCCCGCCCCGCATACCACAGCGCCAGCGCCTCGATCTGCTCGTCGGTCAGGTGGGGCGCGATCTTGTCCATGAGGTGGGAATAGGGTCCGCCGCCGCGCTGGTGATGCTTCCAGAGGGTGAGGTGGGTGGAGAGGTACCAGGCGGGCTGGCCGTTGAGGCGGGGATAGTTCGGGTTCTTCGCGCGGCCGTCATCGCCGTGGCAGCTTTCGCAGGACGGGAGCTTTCGCGTGGGAAGGCCTTCGGTCGCGATGAGGCGGCCGAGTTCGAGAAGCCCGGCCTCGTCGTAGGGCGGGCCGTGCGGCGCGGAGGGCTCGACCTCGGCTGCGACGGCGTTGCGGGTGGCGACGGCGGCCGGCAGGGCAATGCTGCCGGGAACCGCGGCCGAGGTTTCCGGTGTCTCGGGAAGGCCGGGCGCGGTGCCGGGCGAGGCGGGCGCGGGTTTGCGGAGCGCGGGCTGGGCCGCGTAATGCGCCGCGAGTTCGGCCAGAACCTCGTCGGAATGGATGCCGGCGGCGGGCTGCATGATGCCGCTCGCCCGGCCGCCCCTGGCATAGGCGCGCAAGGTTTCGAGAAGATAGGGCTCGGGCTGGCCGGCGATCACGGGAAAGGCGCCCGCTTCCGCTGCGCCGCCGACGCCCTGGCCGTCCATGCCGTGGCAGCGCGCGCAGTCGGCGAGCGCGTTGGCGACGCGATCGGGTCCGCCGGGAGCGGCGGGCTGGCCGGATCCGAGCGCCAGCGTCCGGTAGCGCTCGGGGGTCATATCGGGATAGGCGCGCAGGAAGGCCACCATCGCCCAGACCTCGTCCGGACGCTCCTGCGAGACCCAGGCGGGCATCCCGGAATATTTGATGCCGTGCTGCACGATCCAGAACAGCTCGCGGTCCTTCCACTTCGCGCCGTAGCCGACGCGGTCCTCGAGGCGCGGCGGCGGCGGCATCATGGCGCGCACCAGCGGCGACTGTTCCTCGCCGGGCGCACCGTGACAGGCTGCGCAGCCGCTCGCGAAATGGCCGGCCGCGCGCTGCACCAGCATCGGGCTGCCCAGATCGACATCGGCAGGAGGCTCGATGCCGAGCGACTGCGTGTCGACGGCATTGCCCATGGTCCAGTGCAGGAACCAGGCGACCGGGCCGAAATGGCCGGAGGATGCGGCGATCGAGACGAGGCCCGACCAGCCGACGGCAAGCGCCCCGGCGGCGCCGAGAAGAGCGCCGAGGCCGGCGGTCTTCCAGTTCAGATCGAACCGGATCCTCATGAGCGGGGTCTCCCGATATCGGCCGGCGCATGGTCGGGCCCGCGCTCCCGGTCGGTGCCGCGGCCGAGCAGCGTCGAGAGCAGCGCGAGGCCGCCCGCGAGATAGGCGGCGCCGCCGACGAGAAGCATGATGACGCCGCCGAGCGCCTGATCGCCGAGCGGCGTCATGGTCTCGCCGGGCCGGCAGAGGTCGCCGAAGGCATACAGCGGACGGGGGCTGAGCAGAAGAAGCGCGCCGAGCAGGGTCATGTGCATGGAGGTGAGGAGTAGGGCCCCGACGCCGCCGGCCCGCGCGGCCCGGCCGCTGGCATCGGCCGCGCCGATCGCGCCCAGCCAGAGGCTGAGGCCCGCGAGGAGGAAGGAGCCCTGTTCGAGAAGGAAGAGCCCGGTCGAGGCGCGCGCGGCATCGTGGAGGGCGGGCGCGTGCCAGCCCCAGACGACGGCGAATTCCGCGAAGGAGGCCACCATCGCGAAGCCCGGCGGCACGAGCGCGCAAAGGTTCGGATAAAGGCGGGACAGGCCGAAGGCGACGAGCGGCGAGGCGACGGCGACGATGCCCATGTGGCGGATCATGTGGGCGGAGAAGGAGTCCGGCCCGATGCCGGCGAGGCCGAGCCCCGGCACCGACCCCGCCCAGAGGAGCGCGAGCAGGGACAGGCCGGCGCCGAGCGGCAGGGCGCCCCGGGGCAGGGTGCGGGCGGGGGCGAGGAGGCCGGCGCTCATCGGCAATCCACGAGGAGGAGAGCGGGAAGGGCCACGAAGAGAACGGCGATGAAGGACAGGGCGGCGAGGAGCACGGAGGAGAATTCGAGGAAGCGCTCGCGGTCCTCCGGCGTGTCGTCGGCATGGGGGAAGGAGCCCTCGTTGGAGCGCCATTCGCGCAAGCCGCGCAGGCCGACATATCCGATGATGACGAGCGCCACGAGGGTGAAGCCCGCGATCGCATAGCGCGAGACTTCGATCGGTTGAAAGATCGCGTCGTTCGGTGCGCATTCATAGGCGGCGAACACGTAGCAGAGGACGAAGTGCACGGCCCAAACGGTGGGCGCCGTGATCAGCGTCCAAAGCGTGTCGCGGGTCTGGGTATCGGGACGGGACATCGCGGAACCTCCTCAGACCGCCAGCGGGAAGAGGGCGATCGTCGCGACCGTGACGACCGCCGTCAGCGCCATGAAGTGCCAGTAGAGCGCGACATTGGAGAGATCGAGGTCGTGGACGGGCGTCAGCCGGCCGGCGAGGGACCGGGCGAGGCAATAGAACAGCATGAGCGCGCCGACGGCAGCGTGGACGGCGGTCCAGATGGCGAGCGTCCAGACGATCGCGGGATAGGCGTGGGTGCTCGGCTCGAGGCCCGTGACATAGGGACCCCAGAGCAGCGCGGCGCCCGCGGCGAGCGAGCCGAGGCCCGCGCCACCCAGAAGGATGCGCGCGAGGCGCACACGGCCGATCCGGTTCGCCCGAAGCGCGACGGCGGAGGCGATCCAGGCGGCGAGGAAGAGCGCCAGCGCGACCAGCGGCCAGAGAAGGCCGGGGCCGACCGCGCCCGGCGGCGGGAAGTCGGCATGGATGGTGAAGAAGAAGAAATAGCCGAAGACGAGGCTGAAGAAGGCCGTGGCGTCGCCGGTCATGGTGATGAACATCGCCCACCAGGAGACGGAGGCCGGACCCGAGCGATAGAGCGGCAGCTTGAGACCGAGGCCGACGTCCTTCTCGCTCTTTTCCGGAATGATCGAGGTGCCTCGCCAGAGCCAGACGAGGATCGCGCCGGTGGCGACGACCATCGCGGCGATGGTCCACATCCAGAGATGGAAGGTCGCGAGGATGAAGACCGAGCCGAGGCAGATGGCCGAGATCATCGGCATGAAGCTCGGGCCCGGCACGCGCAGGACCTGCAGCGGCTCGGCGTCGAGGACCCCGGTGACCATGGTCTCGCGCTTCATCTCCTCGGCATCGGGCATGTAGAACCGGCCGGCGTCGTAATTCTCGAGGAAGCCCGGCTGGCTCCAGAGCGGATAGCGCGAGGTGATGATCGGAACCGTCCGCACGCCGTAGTTCTTGCCCGGCATCTGGGTCAGCCATTCCAGCGTGCCCGCGTTCCAGGGATTGCGCTGGGCGTAGGGTTCCTTTCCGCGCGGCCGCAGCATGTCGAAGAGCACGACGAGGAGGCCGGCGGCGAGGATCGCCGCGCCGATCGACGAGACGAGGTTCGGGAGCGAGATGGCGAGCGCTTCGGGATAGGTCCAGACGCGGCGCGGCATGCCGGCGAGACCGGAAAAGTGCATGGGGAAGAAGGCGATGTTCATGCCGGCGAACATCAGCCAGAAGGCCCATTTGCCCAGCCGGTCCGAAAGTTTGCGGCCGGAGACGACGGGCCAGTAGTAGAAGATGCCGGCGACCAGCGGAAACACGACGCCGCCGATGAGGACGTAGTGCAGATGCGCCACGATGAAGTAGGTGTCGTGCGCCTGCCAGTCGAAGGGCGCGAGCGCGACCATGACGCCGGTGAGGCCGCCGAGCACGAAGGTCGCGAGCGCCCCGGAGACGAACAGCATCGGCACGGAATAGATGACGCGGCCGGTCATCAGCGTCGCGAGGAAGACGAAGATCTGCACGCCGGTCGGGATCGCCACCGCCTCGGAGGCGGCGGAGAAGAAGCCGAGCGAGATCGCCGGCAGGCCCGTCGCGAACATGTGGTGGACCCAGAGGCCGAAGGACAGGAAGCCCGTGCCCACCGCCGCCAGGACGATCCAGGAATAGCCGAGCAGAGACCTCTGGGCGAAGGTCGGCACGATCATGGCGAGGAGCGCGATCGTCGGCAGGAAGACGATGTAGACCTCGGGGTGGCCGAAGATCCAGAAGAGATGCTGCCACAGCATCGGATCGCCGCCGCGCGTGGAATCGAAGAACGGCCAGTCGAAGAGGCGTTCGAGCTCGAAGAGGATGTCGCCGGCGATCAGCGGAGGGAAGGCGAAGAGGATCATCCCCGCCACGACCAGGACGTACCAGGCATAGAGCGGCATGAGGTTCAGCCGCATGCCGGGCGGGCGGCACTTCAGCGTGCCGACGATGAGCTCCACGGCGGCCGCGATCGAGGCGACCTCGATGAAGGACAGGCCGAGCAGCCAGATGTCGGCGCCGTAGCCGGGCGTGAAGCGCTCCTCGGTGGTCAGCGGCGGATACATGAACCAGCCGGAATTGGGCGCCGCGCCGAAGAAGATCGAGCCGCAGACGAAGACGCCGCCGATGAGGAAGCACCAGTAGCCGAAGGCCGACAGACGGGGGAAGGGCAGGTCGCGCGCGCCCAGCATCTGCGGCAGGAGGATGATCGCCACCGCCTCGAAGATCGGCACGGCGAAGAGGAACATCATCGCCGTGCCGTGCAGCGTATAGACCTGGTTGTAGAAATTGGCGGTGAGGAAGTCGTTGTCGGGAACGGCGAGCTGGGCGCGGATCATCAGCCCGAGAATGCCGGCGAACAGCATGAAGCCGAGCGAGGTCGCCGTGTACCAGACGCCGATCTCGGTGTTGTTCACGTCGGACCAGTAGCGCCAGCCCTTTGGCGAGGCCCAGACCGCGTCGAGCCGCTCTTCCTGCGCGCGGCGGATCTCCGCATCCTCGGCCGGATCATCGGAATGGGGACCGACGGCGTCGAGCGCTGCCTGCTTGCGGGCGAGCGAGGATGTCGAGTTCGGACCGTCGGGTCGCAGGGTCGGATCGTTCGGGGTCGCGCCGTCGAAGGTCGTGCTGCCGCTCATGGGAGGTCTCCGAGCCATGCGGCGATGGCGTCGAGTTCGGTCTTGGGGAGGGCCGAGAAGGCCGGCATCTCGACGCCCGGCTTCACGTGGCCGGTGGAGTGGATGAAGAGGGCGAGGTTCTCGGTCGTCATCGGCAGGAGGCCCGCGCCGATCGTGGCCCTGGCCGCGACGTGGGTGAGGTCGGGTCCGACGCGGCCCGCCGCCTCGGTGCCCCGCACGGTGTGGCAGCCCGCGCAGCCATTCGCCATGAAGGCGTCGTAGCCCGGCCCGCTCGTGACGGCGGCGGGCGCGGCCTCGGCGGCGATGCGGGCGTCGAAGTCGGCCTGCGAGGCGACGATCACGCGAAAGCCCATCTGGGCATGGGCCTCGCCGCAGAATTCGGCGCAGACGCCGTTGAAGACGCCCTCGCGCGTCGGCTCCAGCACGATGCGGTTGACGCGGCCGGGAATGGTGTCGGTCTTCCCCGCGATCGAGGGAACCCAGAAGGAATGGATGACGTCGGGACTGCCGAGCAGGATCTCGGTGCGCTTGCCGACGGGCAGCCAGAGCTCGTTGGCGCTCTCGGTGCCGCCGCGCGGCAGGGATTTGGCGACCCCCGGCGTGCCGTCGACGCCGTAATTGACGCGCCACCAGAAGCGCTCGCCCGAGATGGCGATCCGCGGGCCCTCGTCGGCGGGTGCGCGGAAGCCGGGCATCAGGGCGAGGCCGTACCAAAGGAGGGCGCCGAGGACGACGGTGGGAAAGACGCAGCCGCCCCAGACGATGAGATGGACGCCCGCCCGCTCGGAAAAGCGGCCGGGCTTCACGACCGTCACGAAGACGGACAGGCCGACGACGAGGATCCAGATCGCCGTCGCGCCCGCCAGCATGACCCAGAAGAGCCCGAGGACGCTGGCGGCTTCGGTTCCGGCCGGGTCGAAGGTGGATTGCGGACCGGTGCAGGCGGACAGGATCGCGACAAGGGAAAGGGCGGCCGCCAGGCGCAGCGCCGGGACGCGGGAGGAAGCGGGGCGGGTCGGTCGGTGGGCTGGCAGAGACTGAGTTCCCGTTCGCTGGATGGTCGATCGACGGCATGCGCCGTCGCTGCGAGGCGATGAGTCCCATCGATGCCGTCCACAGCGGGTAGTGGCAAGGCGACCTTGGTTCTTTTCCGGCGAGAAATTAGGTTCTGACGCCGACGTGACCAGCGGGGTCCACGTTTTTTGCTCAGTGAAAGTTTCGTCCCTTGGGCAGCGCTGACCGAATTGCGTCGGGGACGGGAAAAACGGGTTCGGAATCGATGCGGCTGGCCGCGATCGCGGCGCGGCGCATCGCGTCGATTCCCCGGCGATGCAAGCGCGCCTCATCGACCGGCCGGCGCACCTCATCGGCACGGGCGAGCACCGTGGCGAGTGAGAGGTCCGGCGACACCGGGCCGGCCAGGACGTCGGGCCGGTCGGCGCCGGGTGGGCGTGTTCCGACCGGGTGGGCAGCGGACCGGCGCGGCGCGGAGGCGCGCAAGGGGCTGCGGACGTGATCGGCCGGCGCGATGTGGCCGGTCTCCTCGAGGCCCCCGGCGGCGATCTCGCGCAGGAGAAAGGTCAGGTCCTCGACCTTGTCGGCGACGACATGGATGACGCCGCGATCCGATTGCATGCGCCCGGTGACGCTGAGAAACCGCGCGCCCAGCACCAAGGCGCGGAAGCTCTCGAAGATCTTCGGCCAGACGATGACGTTGGCGACGCCCGTCTCGTCCTCGATGGTCATGAAGATCACGCCCTTGGCCGAGCCCGGCCGCTGGCGCACGAGAACGAGGCCGGACACCGTGACGCGCCGTCCGGAGGGCAGAACCTCCAGCCGCGCGTTCGGCAGGACGCCCTGCCGCTTCAGGCGCTCGCGCACGAAGGAGACGGGGTGGGCCTTCAGCGACAGCGACAGGAAGCGGTAGTCGTTGATCACCTCCTCGCCGAGCGGCATCGGCGGCAGATGTGCGTCCGGTTCGTCCATGGGTTGCCAGGACGGGGCGGCGGCGAAGAGCGGCAGGTGCTCGGGCGCTTCCCTCTCGTCCAGCGCGCGCGCGGCCCAGAGCGCGTCGCGGCGGGTGAGGCCGAGCGAGGCGAAGGCGTCGGCATCGGCGAGGCGCTCCACCACGGCGCGGGACAGGCCGGTGCGCAGCCAGAAGCCGCGCACGGAATCGAAGGGTCCGGCGCTTTGCCGGATCCAGATCAGGCGGCGCACCTCGTTTTCCGGCAGGCCCTTGGCCTGGCGAAAGCCGATGCGCACGGCGTGGCGCGAGCGGATGGCCGCAGCCATCTCGCGGTGTCGCGGGACGATGCGGGCGGGGTTCATGCCCGCCTCCGCTTCGTGTCCGTCGCCGTCGAGGGCTTCCAGCGTGGAGTCCCAATCCGAACAGTTCACGCAGAGCGGCCGGACGTCGATCCCGTGCTCGCGCGCGTCCCGCACGATCTGGGCCGGCGCGTAGAAGCCCATCGGCTGCGCGTTGAGGAGGGCCGCGCAGAAGACGTCGGGATAATGGCACTTCAGCCAGCAGGAGGCGTAGACGAGGAGAGCGAAGGAGGCGGCGTGGCTTTCGGGAAAGCCGTATTCGCCGAAGCCCTCGATCTGCTTGAAGCAGCGAATGGCGAAGTCCTCCTCGTAGCCGTTCCCGACCATGCCCTTCACCATCTTCTCCCGGAAGCTCGCGATGCGGCCGGAGCGCTTGAAGGTCGCCATGGCGCGGCGGAGCTGGTCGGCCTCGCCGGGCGTGAAGCCGGCGGCGACGATCGCGATCTTCATCGCCTGTTCCTGGAAGAGCGGCACGCCGAGCGTGCGGTGGAGCACCTCCTCCAGCTCGGGGCTCGGATAGGTCGGCCGCTCCAGCCCCATCTTGCGCCGGAGATAGGGATGGACCATGTCGCCCTGGATGGGGCCGGGCCGCACGATCGCGACCTCGATGACGAGGTCGTAGAAGCAGTCGGGGCGCAGCTTCGGCAGCATGGTCATCTGCGCGCGGGACTCGATCTGGAAGGTGCCGAGCGTGTCGGCCCGGTGCGTCATCTTCCAGACGGGACCGTCCTTGTCCTCCATCGGCAGCGACGCGAGCGTCGTCGGCTCGCCGTCGCCCTGCACGGCGCCCGGATAATGCGCGTCGAGAAAGGCAAAGGCGCGCTTCAGGCAGGTGAGCATGCCGAGCGCGAGGATGTCGATCTTCAGGATCTTCAGCGCGTCGATGTCGTCCTTGTCCCATTCGATGATGAGCCGGCCCTTGGAACCGGTGTTCAGGACCGGAACGGTCTCGTCGGTGCGCCCGCGCGTCAGGACGAAGCCGCCGACATGCTGGGAGAGATGGCGGGGGAACTCCATCAGCTCCTCGGCGAAGGCGAGGACGTGCCGCGTCACGGGGTCTTGCGTGGCAAGGCCCGCCGCTTCCGCCTCCCGCTCCCCCAGATCGGAGGAGTGATAGCCCCAGACCGAGCCGGACAAAGCGGAAACGGCATCCTTGGACAGGCCGAAGGCGGCGCCGACCTCGCGCGCGGCGGAGCGGGCGCGGTAGCTGATCACGGTCGCCGCGATCGCGGCCTTGTCGCGCCCGTAGGTATCGTAGATCCAGTCGATGATCTCCGAGCGCCGTTCGTGCTCGAAATCGACGTCGATATCCGGCGGTTCGTCGCGGTCGGGCGAGATGAAGCGCTCGAAGAGAAGGCCGGACTGCTCGGGATCGACATCGGTGATGAAGAGGCAGAAGCAGACGGTGGAATTGGCGGCCGAACCACGGCCCTGGCAGAGGATGCCCATGCCGCGCGCCGCTTCCACGATGCGCTGGACGGTGAGGAAATAAGGCTCGTATTTCAGCTGGCCGATGATGGCGAGCTCGTGGTCGATCTGGTCGGCGACCATGCGGGAGACGCCGCCGGGATAGCGCTTGCGCGCGCCGTCTTCGGCGAGCCGGCGCAACTCCTCGGCCGGCGTGACGCCGAGGCGCAGCGCCTCGTCCGGATATTCGTAGCGCAGCGACGTGAGGTCGAAGGCGAGCTCACGGAAGAAGCGCACGCTTTCGGCCACCGCCTCGGCCTGGCCCGGGAAGAGGGTCAGCATCTCGGCCCCGGACTTGACGTGGCGCTCGGCGTTGACGGAGAGGCGAAGCCCCGCCTCCTGGATCGGCACGTGCTCGCGGATCGCGGTCACCACGTCCTGCATGCGCCGACGCTGCGGCGCGTGGTAGAGCACCTCGTTCACCGCCATCAGCGGGGTTCCCGCCGCCGTCGCGAGATGGACGGCCTCCGCGAGACGCCGGGCGTCGAGCCCGTCATGGCGGGGCGCGAGGGCGAGGCGGAGATGGCCGCGCGCGGGCCCGGCGAGGGTTTGCAGGGTCCAGGCGATCGCCGCGCGCGCCGCTTCTCCCGCCGGGTCCGGGCGGCCGAGCGCGATCGGCGCGACGAGGGCGAGGTTCAGGCCCTCGCTCCAGTCGATGAGATCGGCGAGACGGAGCACGCAGTCGCCCTTCACCGTGCGCAGATTGCCCAGCGTGAGGAGACGGCAGAGCCGGCCCCAGCCGGCGCGATCGCGGGGAAAGGCGAGAATGTCGGGCGTCTCGTCGGAAAAGACGAGGCGGGCGCCCGGCGCATAGGCCAGGCCCGCCTCGCGCGCGGCCTGATGGGCGCGAACGACGCCCGCCACCGAATTGCGATCGGCGACGCCAAAGCCGACGAGGCCCTTGTGCAGGGCGGCGACGACCAGCTCTTCCGGGCGCGACGCGCCGCGCAGGAACGAGAAGTTGGTGGCCGCGCCGATCTCGGCATAGGGGACCGAGGTCATGGGCGGAAGGGCCGCGCAGGGGCGGGATGTTCATCCCTCGTGCTCGGCGGCGCCCCTTCCGTCCTGCCGGGCATCTCGCTCTCGCGGGGGGACCGCCGCCCCTCGACGGGGGTGCGGGCGGCCGAAGGGGGCGTCTTGCTCCGACGGGGGATCGTCATGCGAAGATGCCGTGCAGGAACCAGGTGGCCAGCGCCTCCGGGGGGACGTTTTCCGGCAGGGCCTCGCCGTGGAATCCCCGGCGGAAGAGCCAGAACCGGCGGCCGCCGTCGTCCTCGACGCGATAATAGTCGCGCGCGCGCGCCTCGTTGGAGCGCCACCATTCCGGCGCGATGCGCTCGGGTCCCTCGAAGCGTCGCACGACATGGAGCGCCCGGCGCCAACGGAACTGCATCGGCACGCCGTCCGGCACCTCGAAGCTCGCCTCGACGGGCTCGGGATGTTCGAGAAGGCGCAAGGGGCGCAGCAGCGTGGGGGCGAAGGCGCCGGTCCCGAACGGGTCCGGACCGGACGGCTGCGGAGCTGCGGACCCGGGCGTCCCGCGAGCGGTCCGCTCCAGGATCGAGCGGCTGCGGGCGGCGCGTTCGGGCCAGTGGCTTTCGCGCGTCTCCAGTCGCTGCACCGAGCCCGGGCCGAGGCGTGCGCCGATCCGGTCGATCAGGGTCTCCAGATCGCCCGCCCTGTCCGCGTCCCTGGAAAGATCTCCCTGGTGCTCGACCATGGTCTCGGCCTCGGTGACCCCTAAGCGCACGAGATCGAAGCCGAAGCCCGCGTCGATCTCGTCGCCCGCGCCCTTCAGGCGCTCTCGGAAGAGCGCCAGGATGCGATCGGGCGCGCGCAGGGGAAGGGAGGTCGCCACGCGCAGCCGCTCCACCCGCCCGTCGACCCGGAAGAGCGACAGTTCCAGGCGCCGGGCACCGCGGCCCTCGCGCTCCATCGCGGTGCGCAGCCGCTCGGCGAGAAAGGCGACGATGCGCTCGATGTCGCCGATGTCCAGGATCGGCTCGGCGAAGCGCCGCTCGGCGAGGAGAAGCGGAACCGGACGGCGGGGGCCGATCGGGCGGCGGGCGCGGCCGAGCGCCTCGTCGAGCCGGCGCACGGGGGACTCGCCGATGCGCCGGACGAGGCCCGCTCGGGGGAGGGACAGAAGGTCGGCGATGCGCTTCAGGCCGAGGCGGCCGAGAAGCGCCTGCGTCGGCGCGTCGAGCCGCAGGGCGGCGAGCGGCAGGGGCGCCAGCCGCGCCTCCTCCTCGCCTTCCTGCGCGATCACGCCAGAGGCCCCGCCATGCAGGAGGGCGGCGGCCGTGCCGGGATGGGACGCGATGGCGGCCTCGCTCGAAAGGCCCTGCCCGCGGAAGCGCCTGAGGATCGCCGCCATCATCGCCGCCTCGCCGCCGAAGAGATGCGCGCAGCCGGAAATGTCGAGGACGAGGCCGGCCGGCGCATCGAGCGCGACGAGCGGCGTGTAGCGGTCGCAGGCCTCCGCCAGGGCTTCGAGCAGCCGCGCGTCGGCGTCCGGATCGGCTTCCACGAGGTCGAGGCCGGGATGGCGCGCCCGCGCTTCCGCGACGCCGAGACCCGCCGACAGGCCCAGCGCCTCGGCGCCGGGGCAGAGTGCGCAAAGGCGCAGTGCCCCGGAGAGCTCGGCGAAGAGGGCGAGCGGAGCCGGCGCACCGGGCGTCGTGCCGTCAGGAGGCGTGGCGGAAGGACAGGATGCCGGCCGTCTCTCGCGCGCCCTCTCGCGAAGGATCCGGTCGGTGGGAAGATAGGGGAAGCGCAGCGACAGGTAGCGGCCCGGGCTCGAGGGTCTGGAGGCGACGGTCATGGGGATTCCATTCCAGGAGAAGACGACGGGCCCTGCCATCGCGCGACTTCTCGACGGCGACGGAAAAGACGGGATGACCGATGAGGCGCTCGCCCGCGGGGCCGAGCGCCTGGACGCCGAGGGCCGCGCCGCCTTCGACGCGAAGGCGAAGCGGCGCCGCGGTCGGCTCGGGAACCGCGCCCTGGCGCAAGAGGAAGAGCGGCACGCCGGCCGCGCGCGCGCGGACATGGAGCCGGCGCGTGCCGTCCAGCGAAAGCTTTCTCGGATTGCCGCGGATTTCCAGCACGGCACAGGCGACGACGCTCGACCGGGCCGCCTCCTCGGCCGCCCAGACCGCCTCCTCCAGCCGATCGGTCTCGACCTGCACGAGGCCACCGGGATCGAAGCCGAAGGCGAGAAGGCCCGGCGCGTAGAGACGACCGGCCTCGTGCAGGCCGAACCCTTGCGAGATCCAGAGAAGCGGCCGGCGCGCGGTCGCCCCGAGCCGGCTGGCGAGCGCGAGCACGAGCCCGGCCGCGCTGCCCCCGCCGCGCGTCTGCGTGGCATGGATCTCGGTGAGGCCTTCGCTCGACAGGGCCTCGGCGAGGCCCGGCCTCTCCGATCCCTCGGAAGCCGGCGCCTCGGGAGTCGCCGCTGCCGGGGCTTCCAGCCGATGGAGGCTCGTGCCGAGAATCGCCGCCATGCGCTCGCGAAGGGCGAGGATGTCCGGTCGAGGCGGACCCGCCTCCTGGCCCCCCGGGTCCTGGCCCGCACGGGGCGGTTCGCGGCCTGCAAGGCGAGAGCCCCTGACCGCGGGCTGCGAGGGAACCGCCGGGGGCCGCGAAACGGCGGTACCCGGCCGCGAAAGGGAAGTGCGCGGTTGCGAAAGGACGACCGGGGGAACGAGGGCGCTGCCGGATGGGTCCGAACGGTTCGGAGCCGGCGCAAGCCCTCCGTCGGTCTTGCCTCGTGTTTCGGGCTTGCCTCGCTCTTTAGCCTCCGCGGGCTGTTCTTCGGCCTTCCCCTGTTCGGCCTTCCCCGGTTGCCCTTCGGCTCTGATGTGCCGGGACTCCGCTCCTCTCGATCCCGTCATGACGATCTCCTCTGGTCAAGCCATGGCCGGCCGCGCGCCGGGATGGCCCAGGCTCGTTCCACCCTCTCTCCCGGAGAGGACTGTTCGTGATATGTTCTTATGGATTCCAGAGCGACCCGGCAGAGTCAAGCAATCCCATCCTGTGATTATTTTCCTTCTTGGAGGGAACGAAAAGAGCGGGGATAACCTCCGGCGCCGCTTTTGCCGGCTGAAATGCCGCCGACGGACGGTTCGACCCGGCTCTCGCCCCTATGCGTCCCGTGCTCCGGCGCTTATCTGTCCCCCGGAAAGCCAAAGGAGATGGAACGCGTGGCAAAGCTCGATCAGACCGGCGACTGGGCCCGGCGCATGGCGCCGAGCCTCGACGAGATCGAAGCCCTGGCGCTGGAGGCCTATGCCGGACTGCCCGAATCCTTTCGCGCGCTCTGCGGCGAGATCCGGTTTCTCGTCGCCGATTTTCCCGAGGATAACGTGGTCGAGGAAATGGGGCTCGACAGCGCCTTCGACATTCTCGGCCTGTTCGAGGGCCGCCCGGTGGCCGATTTCGACGTGACGTCGACGGGTCAGCTTCCGAACCGCATCCTTCTCTACCGCCGACCCATGCTCGATTATTGGGCCGAGCACGAGGAGAGCCTCGGCACGCTCGTCTCGCATGTGCTGATCCACGAGATCGGCCATCATTTCGGCCTGTCGGACGGAGATATGGAGGCGCTGGAGGCCGAGGTCGCCTGACGCCGGGATCGGCCGGACGGCCCGTCAGCCAGGCCGGTCGAGTGACCGGCCGGGCCGGTCGAGCGACCCGCCGTGCAGGTCGAGCGACCAGAGGAGAAGCCGGGGCAGGGGCGTCCACAGGCCCGTCGCGATGCCGGCCCGCCGCAGGGTGGCGGCTGTCCAGACATTGCAGCCGAGCAGCGCGTTGAACGATCCCGTCGCCTCGAAGAAGCGATCATACGGTCCGTAGGCCGCGCCGGGAATGGCATTCCGGCTCGCAAAGCTCGCCTCGATCGCGGCGAGAAGCGCCTCGAACGCCGCGTCGTCGAGAAGGATGGTCCGCTGCGCCTCTCCGTCCGCGATCGGGCCGGCGAGGCCGACATGCATGACGGCCTCGTCGAGGGTGAAGGAGCGCAGGAGCGGCAGCGGCCTCAGATCGCTCCAGTTCGGCGTTTCCACGTAGAAGCTGCGCCCGCCCCGCCCGATCAGGAGATGATCCGCGCGTTCGACGGGAAGACCGGCTTCCTCCAGGAAGGCGAAGCGCTCGCGGATCGCTCGATCCACGGGAAGCGCGATGTCGGTGTGGATCGCATTGGCGAGAACGAGGATCCGGTGATGCCCGGGTCTTCCGCCCGTGGGATGGACGGGGCGGCGCGGCACGAGCGTGCCGAGGGCGAGCGACAGGACGACGAGGCCGAGGAAGCCGGCGATCCCGCGACGCAGACGCCGGTGTCTTCGCCCCGTCCCTCGATCGGGATCAGGCGCCACGATCGTCCGCACGATCGGAAAGGAGGCGCCGGGCGGCGTCGAGATGCAGGCGCTCGACCATGCGCCCGCCGAGCGAGACGACCCCCCGATCGGCCGCCTCCGGCGCGGCGAAGGCCGAAACGATCGCTTCGGCTTCGGCAATCTCCGGCGGCGTCGGGGCGAAACCGCGCAGCGTCGGGGCGATCTGCGCGGGGTGGATGAGCGTCTTGCCGGTGAAGCCGAGGCCACGGGCCTGCAGCGCTTCCGCTTCGAGCGCCGCCGCGTCGTCGAGGCGGTTGAAGACGCCGTCCAGCGCGTCGAGCCCATGCGCCCGGGCCGCGAGGACGACGCTCGCCAGATGCGGCACCAGTTCGGCCCGGCCCGGCGAGGGGCGCAGGCCGAGCGTGGAGACGAGATCGTTCGGTCCGACGACGAGGACCCGAAGGGGCGAGGAAAGAGATGCGCCGACCGACGCGATTCGGGCGGCTTCGATGAGGCCCCTCGGCGTCTCGATCATCGCCCAGAGCGCGATTCTGCGCGGCGGATCGGTCTCGGCGAGGGCCGCCGAGACCTCGGCCAGCCCCTCGGGGCTCTCGACCTTCGGCACGAGGATCGCATCGGGAAGCACCGCGCGGGCCATCAGGAGATCCTCCGTGCCGAAGGGGCCGGCGAGCGGATTGATGCGCACGACGATCTCCGGCCGGCCCGCCCGGTCGAGAGGGGGGCGGCCCGCCAGATGATCGCGCAGCCGCTCGCGCGCCGCGTCCTTCTCGGCCGGGCCGGCGGAATCCTCGAGATCGAAGATGAGCGCATCGGCGTCAAGGCCTGCGGATTTCGCCAGCGCGCGGGGATGGGCGGCGGGGACGAAGAGGGCGGTGCGGCGTCGCGAGGTCATCGCCCTTGGTGCCGCATGACGCGGCCCGGCGCAATCGCGAGCGAGAACACCCAACACCAGGGGAAGGCGAGGACGAGGACGTCTGGACGACGCGGCGCGCTTCGAAGCCCATCGCCGGGATATCCGGCCCGCTCTCTGTCGGCAGGCATCGCGCGTCTCAGGAAGTGCGTTTCGATTTCAGGTCGGATCCTGTATGGAACGCGGCGAACGAGAGAACCGGCAAGGACATCCCATGCAGAAGTTCGACAAGCTCACCGGCGTCGCCGCGCCGATGCCGATCGTCAACATCGACACCGACATGATCATCCCGAAGGACTACCTGAAGACGATCGCGCGGACCGGTCTCGGCAAGGGGCTCTTCGCCGAGCTCCGCTACCGGGACGACGGCTCGGACAATCCGGATTTCGTGTTGAACAAGCCGGCTTACAAAGGCGCTGAGATTCTGATCGCCGGCGATAATTTCGGCTGCGGCTCCTCGCGCGAGCATGCGCCCTGGGCCCTGCTCGACTTCGGCATCCGCTGCGTGATCTCCACGTCCTTCGCGGACATCTTCTACAACAACTGCTTCAAGAACGGCATCCTGCCGATCCGCGTCTCGCCGGAAGCGCTGGCGCTCCTGATGGACGACGCGGAGCGCGGCTCGAACGCGCGCGTCTCCGTCGATCTCGAGGCCCAGGAGATCCGCGGCCCCGATGGCGGCACGCTGCATTTCGACATCGACCCGTTTCGCAAGCACTGCCTCATCAACGGTCTCGACGACATCGGCCTGACGATGGAGAAGGAAGCGGGAATCTCGGCCTACGAGGCCAAGATCGGGAACAGCCGCCCCTGGGCGTGAGCGATCGAGCAGCGGTTCATTCGGGGATCGTCAGTTCCGCGTAGAGGCTTTCGAAGGCCTCGATCTCTTCCGGCGTCAGGCGCGCGAATTCCTTCTCGCGGGCGCGTCGGCTGAGTTGGCCGTCGTTCTGACGAAGGAACTGCAGGAGAAGATCGAGAAGCGCCTCCGGCATGTCGACGATTTCGGTTGCTTGTCGATGAAAGCGGTCGCGCGTTTCCAGGAAGCTCAACTCGCGAGGAAGGTCGTCGTCGATCGTGCGTTCCAAGCATTGGAACAGGAACTCGGCATGGGACTCGCGTCGAAGTAGCGATAAAGGTCGCTCGTCTCGTTCTTGACCTCGACGTTTCCCCGTTCGGTCGCGATCCAGTCGATGTAGCGCAGAAGCGGCTTCGACCATGTCTCCAGCGTGGTCCGATAGCGCAGAAGATCGTGGAGAATGGCGTTCGAGATCGGGAAGATGATGTCCTGCGGCGTGTAGTTCCGTTGCGCCAGAACATGGTGGATCAGAAAGCGGTGGAGACGCCCGTTCCCATCCTCGAACGGGTGGATGTAGACGAAGCCGAAGGACAGGGCCGCCGCCGACAAGACCGGATGATATTCCTTCTTTTCGCTTGAGCGCGCGAAGGCGATCAGTCCGTCATAAGATCCTGCAGATCTTCGGCATGGGCGCTGATATGATCGGGAATAGGCTCGTTGAAGCTATTCCTGTTTCCCACGAAGCCAGCTTCGTTCCGAAGGCCGATGCGCACGAAGCGGTCGTCTCCAATGACCTCCCTTTGAAGTTCGATCAGGCTGGCCGTGGTGAGGTCGAACAGGCCCGCCCGGCCGATGGCGGCTCCCCAACGGGCGACTCGGACCTTTGTCGGTCGCTCCTTCTCGATTTCGAAGGAAGCCTTTGAGTCGGCAAGGAGGAGATAGGCGGCCGCGCGCGCAAGAACCTCGGGAGGCGCGGTTTTCAGAAGATCGCTGGCGCGAGCGGATAGGTTCTTGGCGAGATAGCGGTCGAGGGTTTGCGTGCGGGCGACGAGCGGGCAGAAGCTCGGCGTGCCCGGCAGATTGTCGAGGATGCGAAAGCGACGATGGCGGATCGCCGCCTTGCCGGCATATTGCAGGCGCTCATCGAGAACGGCGACGTAGTTTCCTGTCGCCGTGTCGGCAATGGGAAGCCTGCTCTCTGTCAGCCATTCATAGAGAAAGGCGAGCCGCCGCACATAACCACTGCCGGGCTTTTCCCGAAGCCCTTCCGTTAGAAGATCTTCACCGATCGCTTCGAAGACATGCTTGAGAATTAGAAGATTGATACCCTCGTACTTCAAGGCGAAGATGAGATGATCGACGATGGCATCGCCCGGCCAACGCGGTGAGGGATGAACGACCCATTGATCCTGTTGGATGTGCGTCTGTCGATCGGCGACCGCATGACGTTCGAAGGGCGGTGGAACGAAAAGGTCGAGGGTCTTGATCAGACGGCTGTAGCCGGCGATGCGGCCCGCCGTCGGCATTGTCCGTTCGTCCGAATCGAAAGCCATCGCTGATTCTTACAAAACGGGTTTCAGAAATCGATTCTGTTATTCGACAAGTTTTTTACGTTGAAAACCGTAATGTCGCATTTTTTTGTGACGCAAAGGGCGGCGTGCATAAAACGAAACGCGAACTTTGATCCGCGTTTCGTCATGTCGAGAAACTCACAACGAAAATTCGCCGTTCTCAATTCGGTCAGTCGTGAAAAACAATCAAAGGGTGGAAGACGCCCCTTCGGGCGCCTTGCCGTCGCGATCAGCCCCTGTCGCGCTTGGCCAGTGTCCTCAGCCGCAGCGCGTTCAGCTTGATGAAGCCGGCGGCGTCCTTCTGGTCGTAGGCGCCGTGGTCGTCCTCGAAGGTGACGAGCGCGTCGGAATAGAGCGACTTCGGGCTCTCGCGGCCGATGACCATCGTGTTGCCCTTGTAGAGCTTCAGCCGGACCGTGCCCTCGACATGTTCCTGGCTCTTGTCGATGAGGGCCTGCAGCATGTGGCGCTCGGGCGAGAACCAGAAGCCGTTGTAGATCAGCTCGGCATAGCGCGGCATCAGCTCGTCCTTGAGATGCGCGGCACCCCGGTCGAGCGTGATGGACTCGATCGCGCGATGGGCGACGAGGAGGATCGTGCCGCCGGGCGTCTCGTAGACGCCGCGCGACTTCATGCCGACGAAGCGGTTCTCGACGAGATCGAGCCGGCCGATGCCGTTGTCGCGGCCAAGGTCGTTGAGGGCAGCCAGAAGCTCGTGCGGCCGGAGGCGCCGGCCGTCGAGCGAGACCGGATCGCCCTTCTCGAAGCCGATCTCGATCGTGGTGGCGACGTCGGGGGCCTCCTCCGGGCTGATCGTGCGCTGGTAGACGTAAGCCGGAGATTCCTCGGCCGGGTTCTCCAGCACCTTCCCCTCGGAGGAGGAGTGGAGGAGGTTCGCGTCGACCGAGAAGGGCGCTTCGCCCTTCTTGTCCTTGGCGACGGGGATCTGGTGCTTCTCGGCGAAGTCGAGGAGATCGGTGCGGGACTTGAAGGTCCAGTCGCGCCAGGGGGCGATGATCTTGATGTCGGGGTTCAGCGCATATGCGGAGAGCTCGAAGCGGACCTGGTCGTTGCCCTTGCCGGTCGCGCCGTGGGCGATGGCATCGGCGCCGGTCTCGGCCGCGATCTCAACGAGGCGCTTGGAAATGAGCGGCCGGGCGATCGAGGTGCCGAGGAGATAGACGCCCTCGTAGGCGGCATTGGCGCGGAACATCGGGAAGACGAAGTCGCGGCAGAACTCCTCGCGCACGTCCTCGACGTAGATCTCCTTGATGCCGAGCATCTCGGCCTTCCGGCGCGCCGGCTCCAGCTCCTCGCCCTGGCCGAGATCGGCGGTGAAGGTCACGACCTCCGCGCCGTATTCGGTCTGCAGCCATTTCAGGATGATCGAGGTGTCGAGACCGCCGGAATAGGCGAGGACCACCTTCTTGATGTCGCGATGCTGTGCCATGTCGCCCGTCTGCCCCACTCGGTCTTGAAGATCACGCTCGTCGGAGAGCTCTCGCCCAGCGCTCTACAGCAAGTCGAGGGGCGGACGGAAGCCTTGCAGCGGCGTTCGCACGGGCAAGCCGCCCGCTTTCTCCGCCGGCCGGGCCGGGTCTTCGAGACAGCCGAGCCCAAGGGCCGGCTTCCTCGGCGGGTCTGGATGAAATATCGGGTGGCGCGGCTTTCGCGCGAGGATTAGGAACGGGGCGTCCTCCTCTCCCTCGATGGTCGCGAACGCCATGGACTTCATCCCCGATCTCGGCCCGATCCTCGCCTTCACGGTCGCGGCCTTCGTCCTGACGATCACGCCGGGGCCGGACATGACGCTGTTTCTCGGGCGCACGCTGTCGGACGGGCGCGCGGCGGGAATCGCGGCGATGCTCGGCGCCTCGACCGGCGTCCTCGTCCACACGACGCTCGCCGCCTTCGGCCTGTCCGCGCTGATCGCGGCCTCGCCGGAGGCCTTCGCGGTGCTGCGGATCGCGGGCGCGGCCTACCTCCTCTATCTCGCGGTGCAGGCGATCCGCACGGGATCGAGCTTCCAGCTGGAGGCCAAGCCGGGCGCCGCCCAGCGTCCGCTCCGCTCGCACTGGCTGACCGGACTCGGGATCAACCTTCTGAACCCGAAGATCATCCTCTTCTTCGTGACCTTCCTGCCGAGCTTCGTCTCGCCCGGCGATCCCCACGCGCCGGGAAAGCTCGCCTTCTTCGGCGTCTATTTCATCCTTCTCGCCGTTCCGATGTCGATCGGCATGATCTTCGCCGCCGATCGCTTCGCGGCGGCCCTGAAGCGGCGTCCGAAGATCATGCGCGGCATCGACTACGTCTTCGCCTCGGTCTTCTCGGCCTTCGCGGTCTCGATCTTCCTCGCGCGGACCTAGAGCGCCGTGCGTCCGTTCGGACGCACAAGGGACGCTCTCATTCTTTGACTCTGCGCATCGGTCTTTCCGAGAATCCTCTCCGATTTTCGGGACGATGCCGGAAAGGCGCCGCCGGTCCGTTCCCTCGCGGAGGGCCGGACATCCCGGCAACGGAATCGACCGACGGCCGCAGATGCGGGACGCATCCGGCCGTCGGCTCGTAGGCAAAGGGGCCTCGGCCCCTCGACCTCAGTTGGCGGATTTTCCGCAGGTCGTCTCGGCATTCTCCGGGGTGCAGACCTCGGTGCCGGTGATGATCATCGGCGGCAGCGTCTCCTTCCGGGTCAGCTTGTCCAGCGCCATGATGGTCTCGTAGCCCATGTCATAGGGGCGCTGGCCGACATTGTAGTGGCTGAGCCCCTTGGCGAGGAGGGGAAGCTGGGGGCCGAAATTGTCGCCGAAGACGACCACGAGCTCCTTGCTGTCGAGACGGGCCTTCAGGGGCTCCATCGCCTGCGTGTAGGCCTGCGGGGCATATTGAGCCCAGCCGCCGACGGCGATCAGGGCGTCGAGCTCCGGATTGCTCGTCATGACGTCGCGAACCTGCTGGGCCGCCAATGCGATGTCGTCGTTGTTGTAGACCGGGCAGCCGGCCGGCTCCGTCCAGCCGTTGGTGTCCTTGAGGGCGGCGGCCGGCTTGTCCTTGGTCGTTCCGGCCAGCGTGTCGCGGATGCCCTGGATGCGACCGTTGAGGTTCTCGGACGCCGGGGCGCCGGACTGGATGCAGACGGTGCCGCCCTTCTTTCCCGCCTCCATGACCTTCTCGGCCAGCACCTTGCCGAACTCGTAATTGTCGGTGCCGATATAGGTGGCCCGCAGCTTGGCGTCCTCCGGCAGAACGTCCGTGTCGAAGGTGACGACCGGGATGCCCGCGTCGTTCGCCATCTTCAGGATGCGCGCCATCGCCTTGGGATTGCCGGCCGAAATGCCGATCCCGTCGACGCCGCGGGTGATCACGTCCTGCGCGAGCTGAACCTGCTTGGCCTCGTCGTATTCGGTCGGGCCGATATAGGTGCAGGTGACGTCGCCCAGCTTCTGGGCGGCGGCCTTGCAGCCGGCGTCGATCGGCGGGCTGAAGGCATTGTTCAAGACCTTGAAGACGAGCGCGAATTCGCGGTCCGCGGCCCCGGCTTGCGGCACCGAAAGGCCGCCGGCCAGGCATGCCGTCGCGACGGCGGCGATCAGGCGCGGGTGGGTGATCATGTCCGTTTCTCCCTTGGTTGTCGTTGGTCTCCGGGGTCATTCTCGTTCGCCCCGGATGGGGTCGCCCGCCAAGCGCGCCGGGCCCTCGGCACCGATGCGATTCGTCAGGCCCGAACGGCGGATCCCTGCTGCATCCGCCGTCATGTCTTCGAGGACCGGACCCTTTCCAGAAGCACGGCGCCGAGGATGAAGCTGCCGACGAAGAAGCCCTGCCAGAACGGGTTCACGCCGGCGATGAGGAGCGAGTTCCGAATGACCTCGACGAGCACCGCGCCGATCGCGGCGCCGATCGCGGTGCCGAAGCCGCCGACGAGGCTGGCGCCTCCGATCACGGTGGCGGCGATCACCTGGAGTTCGTAACCGGTGCCGATGGCGTTGGTGACGGCGCCCAGCCAGCCCACGAGGAACACGGCGGCGACCGCGGCCATGAGGCCGCTGAAGGCATAGGTCGAGATCTTGATCCGCTCGACCGGGATGCCGCAGAGGCGCGCGGCCTGCTCGTTGCCGCCGACCGCGAAGACATAGCGCCCCCAGCGCGTCGTCGTCAGAAGGGCGTTGAGGATGACGATCCCGGCCAGAAGGGCATAGATCACGTTGGGCAGGCCGAAGGTCTTGCCGCCGCCGAGCGCCAGAAGCGTCTCGGACCAGGGCCCGAACTCGTAGAAGACGGTGTTCTGGCTGACCACGAGGGCGAGGCTGCGTCCCATGGAGAGCGTCGCCAGCGTCACCACGAAGGGCGGCAGCCTCAGATAGGCGATCACGGCCCCGTTGAAGGCGCCGCAGAGGGCGCCCAGAGCGAGCACGGCGGGAATGGCCAGCGGAAGCGGCCAACCCGCGACGAGAACGATGCCGAGTACGATGCCGCACAGGCCGAGAATGGAGCCGACGGAGATATCGATGCCGCCGCTGATGATGACCGGTGTCATCCCGAGCGCCATGAGGCCGATGAAGCAGGCGTTCTGGAGAACGTTGAGGAGGTTGCCGGTGGTGGCGAATTTCGGCGAGATCATCGAGACGACGATGCCGAGAACCACGATGGCGATGGCGATCCAGGCCTCCTGGGTGCCGCCGAGCCGCCCGACGAGCGAGCGCTTCGGCACGCTGAGAAGATCGACGTTCATCCCGTGCGGATCGATGGAGCTGGTCATGGGCTGATCTCGATCCTTCAGGCCGTCTCGATGGCGCCGGTGATGAGGCCCGTGACCTCCTCCGGGCTCGAATCAGCGATCGGCTTGTCGGCGACCTTGCGTCCCCGCCGCATCACGACGACACGGTCGCAGACCTCGAAGACGTCCGGCATGCGATGGCTGATCAGGATGACCGCGAGGCCCTGATCCCGCATCCGCCGGATGAGGGCGAGGACCTCGGCGACCTGTCGCACGCTGATGGCCGCCGTCGGCTCGTCCATCAGCACGAGCTTGGACTGCGCAAGGCGCGTCCGGGCGATCGCGACAGCCTGACGCTGACCGCCCGACATGCGCGCGACGAGATCCGCGGGCCGGGTTTCCGACTTCAACTCCTTGAAGAGTTCGTCCGCCCGGGCGTTCATCCGCTTCTTGTCGACGATCTTGAACGGTCCCCACCGCCGCATCAGCTCGCGGCCGAGGAAGACGTTGGCGGCAGCCGTCAGATTGTTGCAGAGGGCGAGATCCTGGTAGACGACCTCGATCCCGTGACGCCGCGCATCGGACGGGCCGGTGAGCTGGAGCGGCTTGCCCTCCATCGTGTAGGTGCCCGCCGTCGGCAGGAAGTTGCCGGCGATGGTCTTCACGAGCGTGGACTTGCCGGCGCCGTTGTCTCCCATGAGACCGAGCACCTCGCCCTCGTGGATGTCGAGAGAGACATCGTTCAGCGCACGGATCGCGCCGAAATCCTTCACGATGCCGTCAAGACGCGCGAGTATCGCCATCCCCAATGCTTCCTGACAGTTTGTTACGCTTCACAACAAACATGCCGGCCGGGGTCCGTCAATCCAGTCTCTGAAAGTAAAATGGTGCATCGCAATATCACGGTGCTTGGCGCGCGATGTCGAACATCTCGTACCTTCGACGAGAAGCTTTCCGAAAAACTCGTCATCTGGCGGACATTCGATCGGTCGCTGAGATTTTCAGCGCATCGGCAGGGATGATTTGCTGTACCGGGACGCCGATGACACCCGAAGCTCGGCCCTTTCCGAAGGTCTGTGCCCAGCGACGCTGGTCCTTCCTTCTCTCAGGCGTAGGCGTACGGCCCGCCCCGCTCCAGCGCGGCCTTGTAGGCGGGCCTTGCGTGAATGCGGGCGAGGAAGGCCGGGAGGTTGGCGCGCTGGCCGAAGCGGACGCGGGAGGCGGCGGCCTCGACGGGGAAGCTCATCATGATGTCGGCGGCCGAGAAGTGCTCGCCGGCGAACCAGCCGGAGCGGCCGAGGGCGCGCTCCCAATGGTCGAGATGCCCGGAAATCTGGGGGTCCAGGAGGCGCTGGTTCACGGCTTGCACCGTGCCTTTCAGGATCGGCTTGGCGAAGAAGGGCGCTTCGGTCGGCAGGCGCGAGAAGATCAGCTTCATCACCAGCGGGGGCATGGCCGAGCCTTCGGCATAATGCAGGAAGTGCTGGTAGTCCCAGTAGGCCGTGGTGCCGCGCTCGGGAACGAGGCGGCCGGCGCCGTGGGTCTCCAGGATATAGGTGACGATCGCGCCGGTCTCGGCGAGCGTCAGCTCGCCCTCGGTGAGGATCGGCGACTTGCCGAGGGGATGGACGGCTTTCAGCGCCGGCGGGGCCTGCATCGAGGCCAGCCGCTCGTAGCGCTTCACCTCGTAGGGCACCTCCAGCTCCTCCAGGAGCCAGAGCACGCGCTGCGAGCGGGAGTTGTTCAGGTGGTGGATCGTGATCATCGGGGGAAGCTGGGCGGCGATGGGCGGCCGGCAAGGCTCCGGCGGCCGGGAACGCTCCTTCAGATCCCGGCGGCGGCCCGTAGCGCGGCGTTGATGCGGTCCTGCCAGCCGGGGCCGTCCTCCTGGAAATGATCGAGCACGTCGCGATCGATCTTGAGGGACACGAGCTCTTTGGCGCCCGGCACGGCGGCGGTGCGGAACTGCGTCTCGTCCACGCGCTGGGGCTTTTCGGTCACCTTCTTGAAGGCGGCCTCGGCGGCGCTGCGGGGATCGGTCGGGCGGCGCGTGGTGCGTTCGGGGGGCTTGGCCATGGCGTTCGTCGTCTCCGAGAAAGGGGCGGGCAGGCGGCGGGCAGGCCGCCGGGGTCCGATCGTGATCGGCTCAGGATGCGGGCGGCGCGGTGATCGGCTCGTTCGGGCGTCGGGCGGGCGTCGCCGTCCTCCAGCGGCCGGCGCCCCGTCCGGCGATGATCCAATAGACCAGGGCGAAGGCAAGGCCCGCCACCGCCATCGCGGTCTGGACGCTCGCATGGGGCAGCGCGCCGGCATAGGCGAAGCGGGTGGTGAGAAAGCCGGCGGCGAGGCCCGCCAGCGCATGGAAGATCAGCGAGCGCCAGCCCAGAAGCTCCGTCGCCAGGACGAAGGCGCCCCAGGGCACGAGCGCGGTGGAGCCGACCTGGGCGGCCTGCGCTGCAAAGCCCAGCCCGATCTGCAGCCAGAAGAAGGGATCGCCGTCTTTCGCGCCGGACAGATCGACGAAGGGCCAGAGCAGCGCGAAGCTCGCGGCGCCGCAGGCCGCGACGAAGCCGAAGGGAATGACGAAGAGGAACCGCAGGAAGGCGATCATCGTGCGAGGGGCCCCAGGCCCGATCCCGACGCGCCGGCCTTTGCGCCCCGTCGTCCGGGGGCCCCGCCGCGAACCGCCCGCCCGCCTCGATCCGCCGGGCTCACGCTCCGGCGGCCTCCAGCGCGAGGCGGTCGGTCTTCTTCATCCGCTCCGATTCCGACTTCAGCTGTCCGCAGGCGGCGAAGATGTCGCGGCCCCGCGGGGTGCGGATCGGCGAGGCGTAGCCCGCCTGGTTCACGACTTCGGCGAAGCGCTCGATCTGGTCCCAGTCCGAGCACTCGTAGGCCGAGCCCGGCCAGGGATTGAACGGGATGAGGTTGATCTTGGCCGGAATGCCCTTGAGGAGCCGGACGAGCTCGCGCGCCTCGGCAAGGCTGTCGTTGACGCCCTTCAGCATCACGTATTCGAAGGTGATGCGCCGCGCGTTGGACACGCCGGGATAGGTGCGGCAAGCCTCCAGAAGCACCTTCAGCGGGTACTTCCTGTTGATCGGCACCAGTTCGTCGCGCAAGTCGTCGCGCACGGCATGGAGCGAGATGGCGAGGCCGACGCCCATTTCCTCGCCGGTTCGCGCGATCATCGGGACGACGCCGGAGGTGGAAAGCGTGATGCGGCGCTTGGAGAGGGCGAGGCCTTCGCCGTCCGAGATGACCGCGAGCGCCTGCTTCACCCCGTCGAAATTGTAGAGCGGCTCGCCCATGCCCATCATCACGACATTGGAGACGAGGCGTCCTTCGGAGGGCAGGATGCCGCCGGCCGGCGTGTCGGCGTCGGGGAAATCGCCGAGCCGATCGCGCGCGACCATGACCTGCCCGACGATCTCGTCGGGCGTGAGGTTGCGCACCATGCGCTGCGTGCCGGTGTGGCAGAAGGAGCAGGTCAGCGTGCAGCCGACCTGGGAGGAGACGCAGAGCGTGCCGCGGCCCTCCTCGGGAATATAGACCGTCTCGATCTCGACGGGGCGGCCCGCCCCGCGCGCGGGAAAGCGGAACAGCCATTTGCGGGTGCCGTCGACGGAGATCTGCTCCTCGACGATCTCGGGCCGCGCGATGGTGGTGCGCTCGGCGAGGATTGCGCGAAGATCGCGCGAGACGTTCGCCATGACGGAGAAGTCCGAGACGCCGCGCACGTAGAGCCAGTGCCAGAGTTGGCCGACGCGCATGCGCACCTGCTTGTCCGGCACGCCCGCCTCGCGCAGGACGGCGCCGAGCTCCTCGCGGCTCATGCCGACGAGATGGGGTTTTTCCGGCACCGCCACGATCTCCGGCTTCACCAGCGTCACGGGCACGATCGCGTCCGCACCGGGCAGGCGGGACGCGGCCGATGCCGGCATGTGCGAGAGGTCGATGGAAACGGCCATGATCTGCCTTCGGGCGGCCGGCGTCGTCGCAAAACGCGGACGCCTACGATGTCTGATAGGGATCGGAACCCTCGCTAGATGGCCTTTTCTCGCGATTTTCGCAAGTCGGGGCCGATTTTTCGGAGGCAATTCAATCGAACAGCGTCTGCCAATCCTGGCGAGAGTGAAGGACGCGGACGATCAGGACATCGTCGTCGGGCTGGATGAGATCGACGATCAGGTGCGCGCCATGCGGCAAGAGCCGGATCGGCGGCTGGAATTCCAACCGTTCGCGCGCCATCCGAGGCTGCGATGCGATACGCTCGAACGTCGCCTCGAAACCCCGAAGGTAACGGTCCGCCTGCCGTGGCTCGAAATCACGGATGCCGCCCAGATAGATGTTCGCAAGGTCGCGGTCGGCCTGTCGCGTCCTTCGGCAGGTCCAGATCTCGCCGACGCACTCAGCCGGGCTTGGGTGACGACGTCTGCGAAGGATTGCTCGCGGATCCCGCTGTCGATCCCCTCATCGACGAAGCGCTGAAGCTCGTCAATGGCAGCCGCCCTCGCCTGATCCCGGCGGATCAGATCACTGACATAGGCGCTTTCGTTCTCGAAACGTCCGGATCGAGCCTGGGCTTCGACCCAGTCCTTCATTCCATCGGGGCGTGATACGTTCATGACCGCCATCGCCAACCTCCGTGCTACAGAATCGTCCCTAAAATCGGAGAGGATGTTCGGAGAGGCTGATGCGTAGAATCAAAGAGTTAGAGCGTCTTTTGTGCGTCCGAAAGGACGCACGGCGCTCTAGGATGAGGCTGGAGCGTCGGCGATGTCAATCTTGGAAGAGCCCGACAGGCGTGCGCCGGAAAATCTACTTGCAGTCGTCGATCGACTTCAGGGCGGCGGTGACGCCGGCGAGGGAGTAGGTGTAGTTGGTGGCGGTGCCGCGGCGGGACTTGGCGTCGACCTTCATCGACGTGCCGTTGCGCAGCGCGGCGACGAATTGCGGCTCCTCGGCGGCGTTCTCCATCCAGGCGGATTCGCCGCGCGTGAAGAGCGTGTATTTCTTGCCGTCGATGTCGACGATGACCTTCGAGCCTTCCTGCATCGGATAGCCCATCACGGCCTGCGGCTCGTAGGAGACGCCCTGGCCGGGCTTCTGGGAGACGAGAAAGAAGATGTCGCCGTGATCCACGCTCGGCGGCTGCATGGAGGTGGGCGTCGAGAGGATGTAGCAGACCTTCGCGCCGGACGCGGTGTAGGAATAGCTGCCCCAGGCATTGAACTGCGCCATGCGCGTCGGCGTCTGCGCCAGCGCGACCGAGCCGCCGAGGAGAAGGAAGGCGGTTGCCGCGGTCAGGATGGTCTTCAAAGGAAAGCTCCCCACTGAGTTCGGCTGCGGCCGACGGATTTTGACCGTCCGCGACCTGCGCCACTTGCGTCCGATTTGACTCAAAAGCTCTTTACACGCCGTAAACATGGGCCGGTTTCGCCCTGTCGAAACCGGATCCCGGCCGTTCGCGAAACTCGAAAAGCGCAGCATCTTCAAGGGAGAAGATGCTGCTCGAGCGAGGAATCGCCGGTGTATCGAGCATCCTGGGACGCGCTGGTTCGTCGCCCCATCCGCGGCCGACTGTTCGAACGAAATGGGCGAGAATGGGGCGAGCGTCGCCGCCAAGAGCCCGGTGCCCTATTGCGTCGTCCTCAAGCCTTTCACACGAAGGTTTGAGGACGATGTCCGGCCTGCCTTTGCGTCGGCGTCGGCGTCGGCGTCAGTGCTCGGTCTCGAGATCGGTCAGCGCCTGCCGGGCCTTGTCGTAATGTTCGGGCCGGATGCTGGTGCGCACGGCCTGCACCGCGGCGAGGAGCACGGCGACATCGTCGGTAAAGCCGAGGCCGAGGAGAAAGTCGGGCACGATGTCGAAGGGCATCACGAAATAGGCGAGCGCGGCGAGAAGAATGCCCTTGGAGGCCGAAGGCGTCTGCGGGTCGATCGCGCAATAATAGGACGCCGCGACGTCCTCCATGAAGGGGACGTGGCGCATGGCGCGCTTCACGGTCGCAAAGAAGCCCGAACGCACGCGCGCTTCGCGCCGATGCTCCTCGTCCGGATGCACCGGGGCGAGAATCTCGCCCACCTTGACCGTCTCCACCTGCATCGAAGCCTCCGTCCTGTCCCTTCATGTCCCGGCGAGATGGAGCGCCGGGGGCCGGACCTCAAGGCCAAGGTGCTGGCGACGCGGCCAAGACGGAAGCCGGGCACGCGCGCGCGCCCATGGACCGGAGCGCGGGAGCCGGGAATTCGGACCGGAGCGGGCGGGGTCCTCAGGTCACGGCGAGCCCGAGCCGCGCGCCGCCTTCGCCGACGCGTTCGTTCGGCGTGCCGGCGGGGCCGGTGAGGCGGTAGCTTTCCTCCAGGAGGTAGGGACCGCCGCCGACGGAATCGCGCGAGGAGTAAAGGACGAAGCGCCCCACGGGAAAGGCGGGCGTGCGGAAGTCGCCGCGCCCGGCCAGATAGTGCGCGACATCGTCGGCCTTGGGCTGTCGCAGACGGGCCAAGGTCACGTGCGGGACGAAGCGACGGATGTCGCTGGGCAGGCCGAGCCGTCGGCAAGCGCGTTCGATGTCGGCCTGCAGCGCTTCCAGCGCCGGGCTCGGAGCGACGCCGGCATAGAGCGAGTGGGGCTTCTTGGAGCCGAAGGCGCCGACACCCTGAAGCTTCACCTCGAAGGGCGCCCGGCTGATCCGATCGAGCGCGGCGACGATCTCGTCGGCCAGCCGGCTTTCGACATCGCCGATGAAGCGCAGCGTGATGTGATAATTCTCCGCATCGATCCAGCGGGCGGAGGGAAGGCCTCCCCGCAGGAAGGACAGCGACAGGGCGGCATCTCGCGGAATTTCGAGGGCGGTGAAGAGTCGCGGCATCAAATGTCCTTTCCCAGTGGATCGTCCCAGTGGATCGGAGGCCTTCACGCCGAAATCCTTTCACCTCGCGCCGCCTGCAGCAAGCGCGAGGCGCGGATCCCGGCCCGGATTTCAGCTTGATCCCGCTGCAATGCACAAGTACTTAAGACGGGGGCGACGGGAGACGCCGGGAGGATCGACTCGGTCTTGCGAAAGTCTCCCGATGGCCTATCCCCTTCCCCCCGATGCAGACGCGCCCGTCCGCGACCCCGTGGCCTCCGGGACGTCGTCCGCGACCGGCGAGACGATCGTCCTCAGAAGCCTGCGCGCCGACGAGACCGCGCTCTTCACCGCGCATCTGGCGCGGCTCGATGCGGAAACGCGCCGTCTTCGCTTCGGCAATCCGGTGAACGACGTGTTCCTCGCCCGCTATGCCGAACTCGCTCTGTCCTCCGACGCGATCGTGAAGGGCTGTTTCGTCGACGGCACCCTGCGCGGCGTCGGGGAGCTGCGCTTCCTGTCCGGCGACCGGACGGATGCGGAGGGCGCCTTCTGCCTGGAGCGGCCCTTTCAAGGACGCGGCCTCGGCGACCGTCTCTTCGAGCGCCTCGTGACGGCCGCCCGCAATCGCGGCGTGAAGCGCCTGTTCCTGACCTGCCTGCGCGAGAACCGGCGGATGCAGCGCATCGCCGATCATCACGGAGCGGAGCTGTCCTTCACGGGCGGCGACGTGATGGCCGAAATCCGCAGGCCCTATGCCGATGTCCGCTCGCTGTCCCGGGAGTGGCGGGACGAGGGCGAGGCCTTCGTGTTCGCGATGCTCGACTGGCGCGGGCTCGGCCTCAGGCGCCTCGCTGCGCCGTTCCGTCGGTTCACCGCCGGGCGGCGCGGCGAGCGTCCGTCCTGACGACGGGCCGCATCCCGTTCGACGGCGCCGGGATCAATCGGCGGATGCCGCGTCGAGTTCGGCGCTGACGACCGGCAGCAGGCGCTCCACGATGCGGGCGACGCCCTCGGCATTGGGGTGCATCTTGTCCGCCTGGTTGAGGGCCGCGTCGGCCGCGACGCCGTCGAGGAAGAACGGGTAGAGCGTCACGCCGTATTTCCCGGCCAGGCGCGCATAGATCGGGTTGAAGCGGTCGGCATAGTCGGCGCCCATGTTGGGCGGGGCGATCATGCCCGCCAGAAGCGTGCGGATGCCGCGTTCCTGGAGGCGCGCGAGCATGGCGTCGAGATTCGTCTCGGTGATGTCGGGCGCGATGCCGCGCAGCGCGTCGTTGGCGCCGAGCTCGAGGATCACGAGATCGGTGCCGTCCGGAACCGACCAGTCGAGCCGCGACAGCCCGCCGGTGGAGGTGTCGCCGGAGACGCCGGCATTGACGACGCTCACCTCGCGCCCCGCGGCGGCGAGCGCCGCCTGGAGCTGTTCGGGAAAGGCCTTGCCCGGCTCGACCCCGTAGCCGGCCGACAGGCTGTCGCCGAAGGCGACGATCACGGCGGGCGCGGTCGAGGGCTCCGCCGACGGCGCGGCTTCGACGGGGGCGGGGGGCTGCGGCGCGGGTTGTGCGCTCGCGGCTCCGGGCAGGAGCGTCAGACATGACAAGGTCGCGAGCACCCGCGCGAGCCGGCGGGGGGACGGTTTAAAGCGGTTCATCGGCGGCCCATATAGCGATCGGCCCGTGTGGTCGGACCCTTCAAGAGAGCGATATAGGAACCCCGTGGCGATTACAGAACCGGCAGCCGCCGCTCCGTCCCGACCGGCGGCGATCCGCCTTGCGGACGTCCACCTGACGCTCGGGCGCGGACGCACCTCCGTCCACGTCCTGAAAGGCATGGGACTTTCCGTCGCACGCGGCGAATCCGTCGGCATCGTCGGGCCGTCCGGATCGGGCAAGTCGACGCTTCTCATGGTGCTCGCCGGGCTCGAGCGGGCCGATTCCGGTCTCGTCGAGATCGCGGGCCAGCCGCTGGGCTCGCTCTCGGAAGACCAGCTCGCGAGCTTCCGGGGCCGCAACATCGGCATCGTCTTCCAGTCCTTCCATCTCATCCCGAACATGACGGCCCTCGAGAACGTCGCGGTGCCGCTGGAGCTGGCGGGCGAGCCCGATGCCTTCGCGCGCGCCGAGCGCGAACTCGGCCATGTCGGCCTCGCCGGCCGGATCACGCATTATCCCGGCGAATTGTCCGGGGGCGAGCAGCAGCGCGTGGCGATCGCCCGGGCGCTCGCGCCCGAACCCGCGATCCTCATCGCCGACGAGCCGACCGGCAATCTCGACGGCGAGACGGGCCGGCAGATCGCCGATCTCCTCTTTGCCGAACAGGCGCGGCGCCAGATGACCCTCGTCCTCGTCACGCACGACAAGGGTCTGGCGGCCCGCTGTGGCCGCGAGGTCTGGGTGCGCTCGGGCGTGATCGAGCGCGACGGCGTGCTGTCCGGCGACGCGGTGCCGGCATGACGGCGGTCGATGCGGGCCGCACGGCCGCGACGCGCGAACAGGGGGCCGCCGCGCGGCGTTCCACGCGGCTGAAGCTCGCGCTCCGCTTCGCGCTTCGCGAGATGCGGGGCGGGCTGTCCGGTTTCTACATCTTCCTCGCCTGCATCACGCTCGGCGTCGCCTCGATCGCGGCGGTCAACTCGGTCTCCTCGATGATGACCGAGGGCATCCAGCGCGAGGGCCGGTCCATCCTCGGCGGCGACGCGCGCTTCCAGCTCGTCCAGCGCGAGCTTTCGCCCGAAGAGCTCGACTATATCGAGGGGCTCGGCACCGTCTCCAAGGCGTCCGACATGCGCTCCATGGTGCGCAATGCCGATGGCACGGGCGATCCGACGCTGGTCGAGGTGAAGGCCGTCGACGGCGCCTATCCGCTCTACGGCGCGGTGGAACTCGACCGGCCGGATTCCTTGTCGGCGCTTCTCGCCGAGCGGAGCGGACGCTACGGCGCGGTGGCGGCGCCCGAACTCTTTGATCGCATGGGTCTCCAGCCCGGCGCCGTCCTCAAGCTCGGCACGATCGAGGTGGAGCTTCGCGGCATCCTGAAGCGCGAGCCCGATCTCCTGTCGGACGGCTTCACCTTCGCGCCGCGCCTGATGGTGGCCGGTCCCGCGCTCGCCGCCACCGGGCTCGTGCAGCCGGGAAGTCTCGTCGAGAACGCCTACAGGCTGCGCCTCGATCCGGGTGTCGCCGGCGGGCAGGCGCTGAAGGACGCGGCGAACGCAAGGTTTCCGGAGGCCGGCTGGAACATCCGGGACGCCTCCGAAGCCGCGCCCTCGCTCCAGCGCAACATCGAGCGCTTCTCGCAATTCCTGACGCTGGTCGGCCTCACCGCGCTGATCGTCGGCGGCGTCGGCGTCGCCAACGCGGTCAACGCCTATCTCGACGGTAAGCGGCAGGTGATCGCGACGTTCAAATCGCTGGGCGCGGCCGGCGGCTTCGTGGTCGAGATCTATCTCCTGCAGATCATGATCATGGCGCTGGTCGGCGTCGCGCTCGGTCTCGTCCTCGGCGCCGTCGCGCCCTTCGTCACCGCACGCTTCCTCGAAAGCGTCATCCCCGTCGCGGCGCAGGCCTCGGTCTATCCCGGCGCGCTCGCGATCGCCGCCGCCTTCGGGCTCCTCACCGCGCTCGCCTTCGCGCTCCTGCCGCTCGGTACAACGCGCGACGTCGCGGCGACCGCGCTCTTCCGCGACGCCACGGCCGGCGGACGGCGGATGCGGCTCGGCTATCTCGCCGCCGCTCTCGGGCTCGCCGCCGTGATCGCGGGGCTGGCGCTCGTGATGGCGAGCGACCGTTTCGTCGCCGGCACGTTCCTCCTCGCCACCGCCGTCGCCTTCCTGGTGCTGCGGCTCGTCGCGGTCGGCATCCAGTGGCTGGCGCGCCGCGCACCGCGCGTCCGATCCACGCCGTTGCGGCTCGCGATCGGCAACATCCACCGGCCGGGCGCGCTGACGCCCTCGGTGGTCCTCTCGCTCGGCCTCGGCCTGACGCTGCTCGTCACCCTCGCCATCATCGACATGAACCTGCGCCGCGAGATCTCCTCGGGCATCGCGACGCGCGCGCCGAACTTCTTCTTCGTCGACATCCAGAACAACGAGATCGACCGCTTCCGCTCCGAGATCGAACGGCTGGCGCCGGGCTCCTCGCTCGACGCCGCCCCCATGCTGCGCGGGCGGATCACCAAGCTCGGCGGGGTCGAGGTCTCCAAGATGGAGATCCCGGCCGAAGGCGGCTGGGTCCTGCGCGGCGACCGGGGTCTCACCTATGCGCCGACGCTGCCGGAGAACTCGAACCTCACGGCGGGCGAATGGTGGCCGGCGGACTATGCCGGCGAGCCGCTCGTCTCCTTCTCGGCGGAAGAGGCCGGCGAACTCGGCCTTTCGATCGGGCAGACGATCACGGTCAACGTGCTCGGCCGCGACGTGACGGCGAGGATCGCGAACTTCCGGACGGTGGAATGGGAATCGCTCTCGATCAACTTCGTGATGGTCTTCACGCCGAACACCTTCGCCGGCGCGCCGCACGCCTGGCTCGCGACGCTCGCCATCCCCAATGCCACGGCCGAGACGGAGAAGGCGGTCCTGTCCGGCATCGCCGAGGCCATGCCGGCGGTGACGACGGTGCGGGTGAAGGACGCGCTGGATGCCGTGAACGGCCTCGTCGCGCAGCTCGCGCTCGCCATCCGCGCGGCGGCGGCGGTGGCGCTGGTCGCGTCCGTCCTCGTCCTGTCGGGGGCGCTGGCCGCGGGTAACCGCAACCGGATGCACGACGCGGTGGTCCTGAAGACGCTCGGCGGCACCCGTGCCACGCTGATCCGCGCCTTCGTCACGGAATACATGCTGCTCGGGCTCGCCACCGCGATCTTCGCGATCGGCGCGGGGGCGGCGGCGGCCTGGTTCGTGCTGGCCACGATCATGCAACTGCCGTTCCATTTCAGCGCGGGACTGGCGCTCGCGACGATCGTCGTGTCGCTGGTGCTCACCGTCGGCTTCGGCCTTGCCGGGACGTGGCGGGTGCTCGGGCAGAAGGCGGCGCCGGTGCTGCGGGAGCTTTGAGACGCGGCATCCGTCTAACGCCGAATTAACCTCGCCGGGGTCCGATCCGCCTGCCTTCGGACGGTTGCGGCCTTGTGCGGGGGCGGCCGCCGCCGCATATTATCGGACAGGCATGCTGGGCGCCCCGCCAGCGGGGCCTCGATGCGCGAGCCTTCTGGTTCCGCCGCGTCGACACCGGACGGGACACGCAGAAAGGATATTCCGATGGCTGACAAGTGGAACGGGGGCGTGCGCAGCGTCCCGATGACCGGCTCGAGGGCCGACGCATCGATCGACCAGGGCCTTCGCACCTATATGCTAAAGGTCTACAACCTCATGGCGGGCGGTCTCCTGATCACCGGCATCGCGGCCTATGCGATGTTCGCGGGCTCCGTCGTCACCAATGTGGCCGGCGACATCACCGCGCTGACGCCGCTCGGCCAGGCCGTGTTCGGTTCGCCGTTGAAGTGGGTGCTGATGTTCGCGCCGCTCGCGATGGTCTTCTTCCTGTCCTTCCGCATCGACAGGATGAGCGTTGCCGCGGCGCAGGCGACCTTCTGGGGCTATGCGGCCCTCGTCGGCCTGTCGCTTTCGACCATCTTCATGGTCTACACGCAGGAATCGATCGTCCAGGTCTTCTTCATCACGGCCGCTTCCTTCGGCGCGCTGTCGCTCTTCGGCTATACGACCAAGCGCGACCTCTCGGCCTGGGGCTCGTTCCTGTTCATGGGCGTGATCGGCATCGTCCTCGCCTCGATCGTGAACATCTTCCTGGCGTCCTCGGCGCTCGCCTTCGCCATCTCGGCGATCGGCGTCCTCGTCTTCGCGGGGCTCACCGCCTACGACACGCAGCAGATCAAGGAGATGTACTACGAGGGCGACGGCTCGGCCGTCATGGGTCGCAAGGCCATCATGGGCGCGCTTCGCCTCTACCTCGACTTCATCAACATGTTCATGTTCCTGCTGCAGTTCTTCGGCGATCGCCGCTGAGCGGACGCAGCGGCCGGGCGCCTCGTCGCCCGGTCTTCTCCGACATCGACATGCAAAAAACCCCCGGTCGCGAGACCGGGGGTTTTTCGTTTCCGGCGATGCCGCGCCGATCAGTCCGCGCGGCGCGGCACGACCGGGCGCTGGCTGCCGCGCGCGGCGCGCTTGGCGAGCCAGCCGAGGAAAAGCGTCTTGAGGATCGTGCGGATCATGGGATCGGTCCTTCGCTATGGGATGTTGCGGTCCTAACGCGGGATGGCGGCAAGAGTTGCGTGCGGCAATCCCCGAGAACCGCGCGCTGTACGACTAACGGCTCAATTTTCGTTGATCTCTCCTCGGTATAGAAAGCTTTAACGGTGCGGCACGTGGAGGACGCGAGCCCATCCGGCGGGACGTCCCGGGTCGAAGATCCGGCGTCTTTCGTGCGGCCGATCGGGAGTCGGCCGTTTGTTCTTGGCGATGCGGCCGGCGCGAGCGCGCCGCCATCGACCCCTGGGGAGGGAACCATGTCCACGATGAACCCGACGGTCGGCGAAAGCCCGGCCATGACGAAGGAGGAGCGCAAGGTCATCTTCGCCTCCTCGCTCGGCACCGTCTTCGAATGGTACGACTTCTACCTCTACGGCTCGCTTTCGGCCGTCATCGCCGTGCAGTTCTTCTCCGGCGTGAACCCGACCGCGGCCTTCATCTTCGCGCTCATGGCCTTCGCGGCGGGCTTTGCCGTGCGTCCCTTCGGCGCGCTGGTCTTCGGCCGGCTCGGCGACATGATCGGACGCAAGTACACGTTCCTCATCACCATCCTCATCATGGGCCTGTCGACCTTCATCGTCGGCATCCTGCCGAACTACGAGACGATCGGCATCGCGGCGCCGATCATTCTCATCGCGCTGCGCCTCCTGCAGGGCCTCGCGCTCGGCGGTGAATACGGCGGCGCCGCAACCTACGTCGCCGAGCACGCGCCGCACGGCAAGCGCGGCGCCTACACGTCGTGGATCCAGACCACGGCGACGCTCGGCCTCTTCATGTCGCTGCTCATCATCCTCGCCTGCCGGGCCTCAATGACGGCGGAGGACTTCGCGTCCTGGGGCTGGCGCATCCCGTTCCTCGTCTCGGTCGTCCTGCTCGGCATTTCCGTCTGGATCCGCCTGATGCTGAGCGAAAGCCCGGCCTTCGTGAAGATGAAGGCGGAGGGCAAGGAGTCCAAGGCGCCGCTCACCGAGAGCTTCGCGCGCTGGGGCAACCTGAAGATCGTGCTTCTCGCCCTCTTCGGCCTCGTCGCGGGACAGGCCGTCGTCTGGTACACCGGCCAGTTCTACGCGCTGTTCTTCCTGACGCAGACGCTGAAGGTCGACGCGCAGCCGGCGAACCTCATGATCGCCGCCGGTCTCCTGATCGCGACGCCGTTCTTCGTGATCTTCGGCACCCTGTCCGACCGCATCGGCCGCAAGCCGATCATCATGGCCGGCCTGGCACTCGCCTGCCTGACCTACTTCCCGATCTTCAAGGCGATCACGCATTACGCCAACCCCGCCCTGGAGCAGGCCATCGCGACGTCTCCGGTCGTCGTCACGGCCGATCCGGCCGAGTGCTCGTTCCAGTTCAACCCGGTCGGCACCTCGAAGTTCACGACCTCCTGCGACGTGGCCAAGGCCTCGCTCGTCAAGCGCGGCATCCCCTACACCAACGTTGCGGCTCCGGCGGGAACGCCGGCCGTCGTCTCCGTCGGATCGACGCAGATCGACTATGCCATCGCCTCGATCGCCCCCGCAGCTCCGGCCGCCGATGCCGCGGCCCCGGCTCCGGCGACGCCCGCGGCACCTGCCGCGGCCTCGGGTAGCCACTCCCCGGTGCCGGCACCGGCCGCCGCCGCCGCGACCAGCCCCGCGGCCGTCTACGACAAGGCGCTTGGCGCCGCCGTCGTCGCCGCCGGCTATCCCGCCAAGGCGGATCCGGCCCAGACCAACACGGTCATGGTCATCCTGATGCTGACGATCCTCGTCATCTACGTGACCATGGTCTACGGGCCGATCGCGGCCATGCTCGTCGAGATGTTCCCGACCCGCATCCGCTACACCTCGATGTCGCTGCCCTACCACATCGGCAACGGATGGTTCGGCGGCTTCCTGCCAACGACCTCCTTCGCCATGGTCGCGGCCACGGGCGACATCTACTACGGCCTCTGGTACCCGATCGTGATCGCGGCCGCGACCTTCGTCATCGGCATGCTCTTCGTGCGCGAGACCAAGGACGTGGACATCGACCGCATCGCGTAAGGGCGGTCGCCAGAACCCAAATCACAACACGAAAAGGGGCCCGCCGGGCCCCTTTTTCATGGCTGCAAGGGCGGGTCGATCCGGTCCCTGAAGGCCAGGATGCAGGGCTTCAGACTTGATGCCAGCCGCCGCGCCGCTTCGATCGCGGGGCCGGCGCGGGTCGGATCGAAATTGTCGTAGCCGTGGGTCGCACGATGGCGGAAGCGCCGGGACTCGTCGACGTCCCGCGCGACCTCCGGCGTCAGGATCGCCGGCCGGGCATGCCCCGGCACCGTCACCGGCTTCGCCGCGCGGCGGATGAGATCGAGGTGGGACTGGCTGCCGACGGGGGCCTCTTCTCCCAGAATCTCCAGAATGCGTTTCAAGCCGCCTTCGAGCGACGTATGAGCCGACTGCATCGCGTGAAGCAACGCCATGCGTGCCCGGTAGCCCGACAGATCGTCCGCATCGAAGCCGCCTTCGTCGGCGAGACGCGTGGCGTTGCGAAAGTGGAGCGCGGCGGAATCGACGTCGTCCTCCACCTCGATCCAGCGCGCATCCGTCATTGGAGAAGGCGCCCCTTCTGACGGACGCGATCGACGAAGGCAGCCCTGCTCGTCGATGCGTCGTGAAGATCGATGGGGATCGCGTGGCGGCGGGCGACGTCTTCCGCGAAGATCCAAGCTTCCACGGCTCGATCGGCCGGAAAGTCCACCAGGACGTCCAGATCGCTGTCGAACCGCATGACGCCGTCGACATAGGACCCGAAAAGGACGAACCGTCCTCCTCGCTCCCTGGCATGATCGTGCAGATCACGCACCGCTGCGTCGGCCGCCGCTTTGCGCCGATGGGCTTCGGACGACTTGCGCCGGGCAAGGGTCGTGACCTCGGCTTCCGGTGGGACCAAGCTCGACATGCCGCTCTCCAAGGATTCCCTTCGTTCGCCCGCTGTCACGCCCCGCCGTGCGGACGCGACCGACAAGCGCAAGATGCACCACGATGGGGCGGACGGCCAGGGCCGTCGACCCTTTACCCCGCGAGGCGCCTCCGGAACGCGGCCGTGACCGCGTCGCCCATCTCGGCCGTGCCGACCTTCGTCGCGCCGGGCGCCATGATGTCGGGCGTTCGGGTGCCGGCTTCGAGGGTCTGCGCGATCGCGGCTTCCAGCGCGTCGGCCTCGCGGATGCGCGCGAAGGAATAGCGCAGGCACATGGCGAAGGAGGCGATCATCGCGATCGGGTTGGCGACGCCCTGGCCGGCGATGTCCGGTGCCGAGCCGTGAACGGGCTCGTAGAGGGCGCGGCGCTTGCCCGTCGCGGGGTCTTCCGCGCCGAGCGAGGCCGAGGGCAGCATGCCGAGCGAGCCGGTCAGCATGGCCGCGATGTCGGAGAGCATGTCGCCGAAGAGATTGTCGGTGAGGATCACGTCGAACTGCTTCGGGGCACGGACGAGCTGCATGCCGCCGGCATCGGCCAGCATGTGGTCGAGCGCGACGTCGGGATATTCGTCCCGCCCGACGCGCGTGACGACCTCGTTCCAGAGGACGCCCGACTTCATGACGTTGCGCTTCTCCATGGAGGTGACCTTGTTGCCGCGCGTGCGCGCCAGCTCGAAGGCGGCGCGTGCGATGCGCTCGATCTCGTAGGTGTCGTAGACCTGCGTGTCGATGCCGCGCTTCTGGCCGTTGCCGAGGTCGATGATCTCCTTGGGCGAGCCGAAATAGACGCCGCCGGTGAGCTCGCGCAGGATCAGGATGTCGAGGCCCTCGACGAGCTCGGGCTTCAGCGAAGAGGCCTTCGACAGAGCGGGATAGCAGATGGCGGGCCGCAGGTTGGCGAAGAGCTCGAGATCCTTGCGAAGGCGCAGCAGGCCCGCCTCCGGGCGCTTCTCGTAGGGCACGGCATCCCATTTCGGCCCGCCGACGGCACCGAAGAGGACCGCGTCCGCCGCCAGCGCCAGCGCCATGTCGGCATCCGAAACCGCTTCGCCATGGGCGTCGTAGGCCGAGCCGCCGACGAGACCGTCCTCGGTCTCGAAGGACAGGTCGGTCTCGGCATTCACCACCGCCACGACCTTGCGCACCTCGTTCATGGCCTCCGGCCCGATGCCGTCGCCGGGAAGAAGGAGGAGCTTGGCGGTGGTCATGGCGGGATCTCCGGGAACGGGTTGCCGCCCGCTTAAAGCCGGGCCGGCGCGACAGGGCAAGCCCGGCCGGGGGCGGGCTGCCACCGTTGCAGCGTTAACACATTCATATCAAAGGCGAACACGCCCTGCGAATGCCGCGGTTCCGACACAATCCGGAAAGGTCTCCTTAACCCTCCCGGCGCGATATCCATCCCAACACGTGACGATGCTTCGACGGCGGAGTCGGCGGCTTTTCCGAAGAGGGAGACCGCCGGCAGGGCCACCGCATCGTCCAACCGGAGGTTATCGATGTCCCTGTCCGCACCCTCGCACCCCCTGGCATCGTCCGGCTTCGCCGATACGGCCGCTTCCGGCAACATCGTCTGGAGCTTCGCCATCGTCGTTGCCTTCGCCGGGATCCGGTTCGCCGCGGAGCGGTATTGGACTCCCTCCGGCGACCAGGTGGAGGTGCGCCAGCGGCGCTTCGCCCTGCGCGCCTCCACCAACGCCATCCTCGCCATCTGCCTTCTCGGCGTCTGGCTGTCGGAGATCCAGAACCTCGTCTTCTCGCTCGCCGCCGTGATGGTGGCGCTGGTGGTGGCGACCAAGGAGCTGATCATGTGCGCGGCGGGTGCCCTGCTGCGCGTCGGCGGCCGGCTCTTCAAGGTCGGCGACCGCATCGACGTGCTCGGCTTCTGCGGCGAGGTCGTGGATCACGGCATCTTTTCGACGACGCTGATGGAGCTGACCTCGGCCGGGCACGGCACGGGCGGCACGGGGCGGCGCGTGACGATCCCGAACAGCCTGCTTCTCGCCGGCCCCGTGCGGATCGCCGCCCAGCCGCGTCAGTTCGCCCCGCATCGCTTCACGGTGACGCTCGAACATCCCGTGCCGCCGGTCTACGCCCTGTCCCGGCTGGATGCCGTCGCCGCCGATGCGCTCTCCGGCGACATGGACCGCGCCTCCCGCTTCCATCGTCTCTCCGCCGCCAAGTCCGGGGTCGAGACGGAGGGCCCCGGCGCCAAGGTCCATCTCGGCACCAGCGATATCGGCAAGATGCAGTTCCACGTCATGCTCTACTGCCTGTCGAGCGATGCGGCGGACCTGCAGAACCGCGTCACCGCCGGCTTCCTCGCCGAGGTTCTCCGGGCCAACGACCGAAACGCCGTCGCGAGCGAGCGGCCGGAGGTGGCGACGCGATCGAAGGTCCACGAGGCCTTCGCCGATCTCGCGCGCCAGCTCCAGGAGCCCCGCGCCAAGGCCTCGAACGCCGCCTGAACGTCTTGTCTCGTCTTCGCCCCTCGCATCCCGAAAGATCCGGTCATGAACCCTTCCCGCATCTCCTCCTCCATCCGTCCCGGCACGCGGCACGGCGCGTGCGCTCTGTCGATCGTCCAGCCCGCGCGCGTCGCCGGGCGCGACCGCACGGCCCGCCGGACGGCCGCCTGACGGACCGGACGCCCCGGCTCGGCCAGCGGCTCGGCCTTCCCATCGGGTGGAAAGGACGGGATCGCACCCCCATATTCGAGGCGATTGATTTCAAACGGTGTTCGCCATGATCCCCTTTTCCGTGCTCGACCTTTCGCCGATTCCGGCGGGAGGCACCGCCAAGGACGCGCTCGACAACAGCCTCGATCTCGCCCGCCACGCCGAGGCGCTCGGCTATCACCGCTACTGGCTGGCCGAGCATCACAACATGACCGGCATCGCGAGCGCGGCGACGGCCATCGTGATCGGCCATGTCGCGGCGGGAACGCGCACGATCCGGGTCGGGGCCGGTGGCATCATGCTGCCGAACCATGCGCCGCTCGTGATCGCGGAGCAGTTCGGAACGCTCGCGACGCTGTTTCCCGGCCGCGTCGATCTCGGTCTCGGGCGCGCGCCCGGATCGGACATGGAGACGGCGCGGGCGCTGCGCCGCAATCTCGCGGGCGGCGACAGCTTCCCGCAGGACGTCCTCGAGCTCATCGCCTATTTCGCCGAGGAACACGGACTGCGCGTGCGGGCGGTGCCGGGCATCGGGACGAAGGTGCCGATCTGGATCCTCGGCTCCAGCCTCTACGGCGCGCAGCTCGCGGCCCATTTCGGCCTGCCCTATGCCTTCGCCTCGCATTTCGCCCCCGCCGCGCTGGACGAGGCCGTGGACGTGTACCGACAGACCTTCCGCCCGTCGGAACATCTCGACGCGCCGCATTTCATGCTGGCCGCCAACGTCTTCGCCGCCGAGACGGATGCGGAGGGCATCCGGCTGCGAACGTCCATGGAGCAGGCCTTCGCCAATCTGCGCACCGGGCATCCCGGACCCTTGCCGGCTCCCGTCGACGACATCTTCGCGGTGCTCGATCCCCTCGTGAAGATGGGCGTCGACCAGGCGCTCGCGATCTCGGCCACCGGCTCGCCGTCGAGCGTCGAGCGCGACCTCGAGCGGCTCGTCCGGCGCTACCGCCCGGACGAGGTGATCCTGACCGGGCAGATCCACGATCCGGCCGCGCGCAGGCGCTCCTTCGCGATCGCCGCCGAGGCGATGCAGGCGATCGGCCGGCGCTCGGCGCTCGCGACCGCGGCCGAGTAGCGCTCAGGTCTCCGGCGCGTCCACATCCGCCGGAGCCTCCTGACGGCTCTGGCGGGCCAAGCGGACATGGGCGAGGTAGCCCGTGAGCGAGGTGAGCGCCAGCGCGGGGACGACGAGTTGCACCGCGCGGACCGGATCGGCCATGGCCGCGCAGACGAGGCCGCCGGCAAGGCCCATGCCCATCTGGACGAAGCCGAGAGCGGCCGATGCCGCCCCCGCAATGGAGGGAAACGGCGCGAGGGCCGCCGTCGTCATGGCGGGAATGACGAGGGCGATGCCGAAGGCATAGAGCCCGACGGGTCCCATGACGGTGAGATAGGTCGGCTCCGCGAACCCGGCCGCGAACAGCGCCGCGGCGCCCGCGAGCATGAAGCCGAGACCGGGGGCGACGAGATCGGCCGCCGGGCGGTGGCGCATGAGGAGGCGCAGCGCCAGCGAGCCGGCCAGGAACATCCCGCTCTGTCCCAGCATGCCGAGCCCGAACTCGGCCGGCGTCAGCCCCGCACGACCGATGAGGACGAAGGGCAGGACCGTCGCCAGCGTGTAGAGCGTTCCCACCGCTCCGCCGAGCGTGAAGGCGCTGGCGAGAAATCCGGGATCGCCGAAAATCTGTCGATAGGAGCCGACGAGCCGAGATGGAAGCGCGAGCGCGCGATCGGGTCGACCGGTTTCCTTCATCACGAACAACGCCAGCGCGACGATGCCGAGACCGAAGGCCACCATGAGCAGGAACACGGCGTGCCAGCTCGACAGATGGAGAGCGATGCCCCCGATCGTCGGCGACAAAGCGGGGCCGATGGCCAGGACGATGCCGATCGAGGCCATGATGCGCGCGGAGCGCTCGCCCAGGAACTGGTCCCGCACAATGGCCCGCGCCGTCGCCACGCCGACGGAGGCTCCGATGCCCTGCAGCAGGCGTGCGGCGAGGAGCCAGGCGATGTCGCGAGCGAGAAGGGCCAGTACCGATCCCGCGAGATAAAGGAGCATGAAGAGAACCGTCACGCGCCGACGGCCGAAGGCATCCGACAAGGGACCGCAGAGAAGCTGGGTCACCGCGAAGCCGCCGAAATAGAGGGTCAGCGTCAGCTTGACGACCGCCTCCGACGTGTCGAAAGCCGAAACGAGCGTCGGCATGGCCGGTGTGTAGAGGGCCATCGACACCGGACCGACGGCCACCAGCAGGCCGCCGACGAGGCTGGTTCGCCGTTCGGACATGACGGGGTCCGCCGTCGAGGCGTGCGGAAGCGCGCCCCGAACGGCGTCCCGGTTCGGTTCTGTCGTCACGGAGTCAGGATGTAAGGACTTCATGCCCAAGGCCGTGCGTCGTCTGGCGCATCGGGTCAAGGCAAAGAAGCCGGATCACCACGCCGTTGTGATGATCGGGAAAGGATCGCCCCATGGCGGCGGCGAAAAAGTGTATCGCGCTCGCCGCGAGATCCGCGACGGCTTCAGGTTTCACCCGCTCTGCCTCCGGCGCAAGCCGGTCCGGGCTGGGTGGAAGATGATCTCTCTGGAAACGCCGTCAGGCGGCCGCACCCTTGGATTCCGCCAACCGAGTTTCCCCCACGCGCGAACGGCGGTCGGAGGAGGGCTCGTAGCCGAAATTGGCGCGCATCGCGACGAGGCTTGCCTCCATCGTCTGCACCTGATCCGGCGACAGGCCGCGGGTCGCCTGGCTGTAGACGCCGAGGGCGAGGGGTCTCACCTCATCGAACAGCTTCTCGACCTTTTCCGTCGGACGGATCACCTTGGCCCGGCGATCGGTCGGATCGGGCATCCGCGTCACGAGGCCCTGCATCTCGAGCCGGTCGATATAGGCCGAAAGTGTCATGGGTTCGACGCCCATGAGCTCGGCCAGGACCGCTTGGCGCGAGCCGTCGTAGGTTGTCACGTGGGCGAGCGCACGGATCTCACCCGGCGTGAGCTCGAGGCCCGACTGCTCGACCGCCTTCTCGAACGACTGCCGAAAAAGGCGGGAAACGTCGGTCAATAGAAAGCCGAGGGCAGTTCTTGGCATGAGCTGGCTCATTGAATCCTCTTCCTATATCCGATTATGTCCGGTGCGGGAGGCCGCAGTCCGGAGCGAGGGTCTGGTGGACCGCCGTACCGCAGGACTTTCGGTCCTCCGTCACGACTGCCATCTTGCGTTGCGTCATGTCTCTTCGTGGTGCTCTACGTAGCTTAAGCTCACTGGATCAAATTAGCCGGAACCGGATCGAAAAGAAATATGCCGATGCACCCTGATTTGTCTGACAATAGCTATTTTCTTTATAACGATTCTGATGATTTGCCGATTTTTGCGCAATTGAACCCTACAATTTGGCAAGCTGCTTTTAATATCAGCATGGCTAAGCATATTTCCGAGATCGAAAAGATCGCGGAAAACCCGAATCACCCCGACTTCGAGAACACGATCGCCGCCCTCGAGCGATCCGGGCGGGACCTGTCGCGGGTCGCGTCGATCTTCTACGCGCTGGCCGGGGCCGAGACGGGTCCGGAACTGGAGGCGGTGGAGCGGGCCGTATCGCCCCTGCTCTCGCGGCACGACAGCGCCATCTCTCTGAACGCGGCCCTGTTTCGCCGGATCGAGACCGTCTACGAAGCCCGTCGGACGGCGGGTGGACTGTCCGCGGAGGACCGGCGCCTCCTCGATCGAACCTATACCGGTTTCCTGCGCTCGGGTGCCCGGCTCGTCGGTGGCGACCGCGATCGGCTGGCCGAGGTCGATGCGCGCCTTTCCACCCTCGGCACGCAGTTCTCGCAGAACGTCCTGTCCGACGAGCGCGACTTCGTGCTGCCGCTGGACGCGGGCGATCTCGCGGGCCTGCCGGACTTCCTCGTCTCCGCCATGGCGGGCGCGGCGGCCGAAAGAGGCCTGACGGGGCATGTCGTGACGCTGTCGCGCTCGATCATCGTGCCCTTCCTCTCGTTTTCCGAGCGGCGGGATCTGCGCGCGCGCGCCTTCGCCGCCTGGACGGCGCGCGGGGAGCGGCCGGGACCGACGGACAATCGCCCGATCCTCGCCGAGATCCTGCAGCTTCGCGCGGAGAAGGCGAGATTGCTCGGCTACGCGTCCTTCGCGCATTACAAGCTCGACGACGCCATGGCGAAATCGCCCGGTGCGGTGCGCACGCTTCTCGAAGAGGTTTGGGACAAGGCGCGCGAGCGGGCGCTTCGCGACGCCGAAGCCCTGAAGCGCATCGCGATCGCGGGCGGAGACCATGAGCCGCTCGCCCCCTCCGACTGGCGCTTCTATGCCGAGAAGCGACGCCGGACGGAGTTCGCCTTCGACGATGCGGCCCTGAAGCCTTACTTCCAGCTGGAGCATATGATCGAGGCGGCCTTCGACGTCGCGAACCGCCTCTTCGGCCTGACCTTCGAGCGCCTGCCGGAGGCGACAGCCTGGCATCCCGACGTTCGCGTCTGGACGGTGACGGGCGCCGGCGGACGCAAGGTCGGCACGTTCCTCGGCGACTACTTCGCGCGTCCCTCGAAACGTTCGGGCGCCTGGATGAGCGCGTTGCGCCGCCAGCACGGGCTCGATGGCGGGCAGACGCCGGTGATCTACAACGTGATGAACTTCGCCAAGCCCGCGGACGGGCAGACGGCGCTCCTGTCGGTGGACGAGGCCAAGACGCTGTTCCACGAGTTCGGCCATGCGCTGCACGGCCTGCTCTCGGCCGTCACATGGCCTTCGCTCGCCGGCACGTCGGTCGCGCGCGACTTCGTGGAGCTGCCCTCGCAGCTCTTCGAGCACTGGCTGACCGTGCCGAGCATCCTGGAGCGCCACGCGCTGCATGCGCAGACGGGCAAGCCCTTGCCGGCCGAACTCGTGGCGCGGATGGAATCCGCGCGCGGCTTCGATACCGGCTTCGACACGGTGGAATACACGTCGTCCGCGCTCGTCGACCTCGCCCTCCACGAAGCCGCCGAGGCGCCGGCCGACCCCGCCGCGCGGGAGGCGGAGATCCTGAAAGGGCTCGGCATGCCCGCCGCCATCACCATGCGGCACCGCTCGCCGCACTTCGCCCACATCTTCGCGGGCGACGGCTATTCCGCGGGCTACTATTCCTACATGTGGTCCGAGGTGCTCGACGCCGACGCCTTCGAGGCCTTCGAGGAGACGGGCGACGCCTTCGATCCCGCCACCGCCGAACGCCTCCTGCGCAACGTCTATTCGGCCGGCAATTCCGACGAGCCGGGCGTGCTCTACGAACGCTTCCGCGGCCGCCTGCCGACCACCGCCGCTCTCCTGCGCAAGCGCGGGCTGTAGCGGGGCGATGAGGCAGGGGACGCCGTCCCCTGCACCCCTGCCAAGGGACGGGCAGGGTCCGGGGCGGCAGCCCTGCCACATGGCCCTCCGACACCCGGGCTTTCGCATCTGCGGAAATTCGTGTAAGGGAACCTCAATTGCGCGACCGGCGTCCCAGGATGGAAGACCCCGGCCGCGCTTCTTCCATTTCCGGTGACCCTTCATGAAGCTTCGCAACATCGCGATCATCGCGCACGTCGACCATGGAAAGACGACACTGGTCGACAAGCTGCTCGCCCAGTCCGGCTCGTTCCGCGACAACCAGCGCCAGGAAGAGCGCGCGATGGATTCCAACGACCTGGAAAAGGAGCGTGGCATCACGATCCTGGCCAAGGCGACCTCGGTCGAGTGGAAGGACGTGCGCATCAACATCGTCGACACGCCCGGCCACGCCGATTTCGGCGGCGAGGTCGAGCGTATCCTGAACATGGTGGATGGCGCGGTCATCCTCGTCGACGCGTCGGAAGGCCCGATGCCGCAGACCAAGTTCGTGCTCGGCAAGGCGCTGAAGGTCGGCCTGAAGCCGATCGTGGCGATCAACAAGATCGACCGCCCGGACGAGCGCCACGAGGAGGTGCTGAACGAGATCTTCGATCTCTTCGCCAATCTCGACGCGACGGACGAGCAGCTCGACTTCCCGGTTCTCTATGGGTCGGGCCGCGGCGGCTGGATGGCCGATGCGCCGAACGGTCCCCAGGACAAGGGGCTGGAGCCGCTCTTCGACCTGATCGTCAAGCATGTGCCCGAGCCCGATACGTCGGGCGTCGACGAGCCCTTCAAGATGATCGGCACGATCCTCGAGGCCAACCCCTTCCTCGGCCGCATCATCACCGGCCGCATCCAGGCCGGCTCGATCAAGCCGAACCAGGCGGTCAAGGTCCTGCACGGCGACGGCACGCAGCTGGAAACCGGGCGGATCTCGAAGATCCTCGCCTTCCGCGGTCTCGACCGCGTGCCGCTCGACTATGCCGAAGCCGGCGACATCGTCGCCATCGCGGGCCTCTCCAAGGGCACGGTCGCCGACACGTTCTGCGATCCGCAGGTCACCGAGCCCCTCGTCGCCCAGCCGATCGATCCGCCGACGGTGACGATGTCCTTCATCGTCAACGATAGCCCGCTCGCGGGCACCGAGGGCGACAAGGTCACGAGCCGCGTCATCCGCGACCGCCTGTTCAAGGAGGCCGAGGGCAATGTCGCGCTGAAGATCGAGGAATCCGAGGACAAGGACTCGTTCTACGTGTCCGGCCGCGGCGAGCTTCAGCTGGCCGTCCTCATCGAGACCATGCGCCGCGAGGGCTTCGAGCTCGGCATCTCGCGTCCGCGCGTCATCATGAAGAAGGACGAAGAGTCCGGCGACATGCTGGAGCCGATCGAAGAGGTCGTGATCGACGTCGACGAGGAGCATGCCGGCGCGGTCGTCCAGAAGATGAGCGAGCGCAAGGCCGAGATGGTCGAGCTTCGCCCCTCCGGCGGCGGTCGCCAGCGTCTGGTGTTCCACGCGCCGACGCGCGGCCTCATCGGCTACCAGTCGGAGCTGCTGACGGACACGCGCGGCACGGCGATCATGAACCGCCTGTTCCACTCCTATCAGGCCTACAAGGGCCCGCTGGCCGGCCGCAACACGGGCGTCCTCATCTCCAACGATTCCGGCGAGAGCGTCGCCTTCGCGATGTTCCACCTGGAGGATCGCGGCCCGATGGTGATCGATTCCGGCGTCAAGGTCTACGAGGGCATGATCATCGGCATCCACACCCGCGAGAACGACCTCGAGGTCAACGTTCTCAAGGGCAAGAAGCTGACGAACATGCGCGCGTCCGGCAAGGACGAGGCGATCAAGCTGACCCCGCCGATCCGCATGACGCTCGACCGCGCGCTGTCCTGGATCCAGGACGACGAACTCGTCGAGGTCACGCCGAAGACGATCCGCCTGCGCAAGCGCTATCTCGACCCGAACGAGCGCAAGCGCCACTCGAAGGCCAGCAAGGCGGCCTGATCGGGCCAGGGTACGGAATGACGGAACGGCGGGGCGAAGGCTCCGCCGTTTTGCGTTTGGCGGGATCAGGACCGATTTCGAATGGAACGGTGTAGCACTTGGCGCTAGACTGTTTCGTGAGGGAGCGCTGCTTCAAGACGTCATGGTTCGCGAAGGCCGCGCGCAAAGCGCGGTTGTCCGACGCGGAGCTCCGGAGCGCGGTTTCCGCGATCGCAGCGGGACAGGCGGACGACCTCGGCGGCGGCGTTTTCAAGAAGCGTCTCGCGCGGACAATCGGCAACGGGCGATCGTTCTGGCCAAGGCTGGAGAGTTCCGGGTCTTCGTCTACCTCTTCGCGAAGAAGGACCGCGCCAATATCGACGATGCCGAACTGGCCGCCTTCCGCAAGCTCGCCAACCTTTACCGTGGAAAAACCGAGGCCGACATCGACGCTGACCTGATGGCGGGCGCTCTTTGGGAGATAGGCGATGACCGCACGGCGTAAGTTCAAAAGCGATGCTTTCGAAGCCATCCACAGCGCGGTCGACGACATGCACCGCGCCGGTACCATCGACAAGATGACGATGAGGGGCTTCGACGCGACCTGTCTCGCAGAGCCCGCTCCTCTTCTGCCCGACGAGATCAAGGCGATCCGGGAGCGGCAGCATGTCAGCCAGCCGATCTTCGCTCGCTATCTCAACACGAGCGAATCGACCGTTCAGAAATGGGAAAGCGGCGCAAAGCGGCCGAGCGGGCTGGCCTTGAAACTGCTCTCGATCGTCGATCGCCACGGGCTGACGATGCTGGGCTGACGATGCTGGGCTGACCATCCGCCCTCGACTCAATCTCCGAGATCGAGCGGCTTCAATTCCTCCCAGACATCGCCGGGACCGGGATTGTCCGGATGGGTCGCGCCGCCGAAATGCGTCGTGACACCCCAGACCGCGTTCAGCGCCGTCTGAACGGCGCCCTCGACCCAGCCGGGCGTCCAGGAGACGTCGTCGCCGGCGAGGAAGATGCCGCGCTCGGCGGGCGGCATCGCCGCCTGCACGAAATGGCCGTACATGCGGTGATTGTAGCGGTAATGGCCGGGCAGGGCGCCCTTGAAGGCGCCGAGGAAGTTCGGATCGGATTCCCAGGAGACCGTGATCGGATCGCCGATGATGTGGGAGGCGATGTCGACGCCGGGATAGATCTGCCCGAGGGCCGACAGGGCGAGGTCGACCCGGCGGTCGACCGGTAGCGGCAGCATCTTCAACGCGTCGGACATCCAGGTGTAGGTGAGGCAGATGACGCCGGGGCGCGGGCGACCGGCCTCGTCGAGCCCGTTGTCGAAGAGATAGGTGCCGCGCGTCAGGCGATCGGTCAGCGTCATCGAGAGCGTGTCGCGCCCGGTCGCGGGATCCTTGTCCTTCCAGAAGGGACGATCGACCGCGACGAAGGTCTTGGAGGACTGCATGTAGCGCGTGCGGTCGAGCGCCATCCAGAGCTTGTGGGAGAAGAGGCTCTCGTCGGTGCGGATCGAGGTCGTCAGCAGCCAGCTCTGGCAGGTCGCGACCACGGCATTTACCGCGCTCCGCCGGCCCCAGCGATCGACGAGGCCGATCCGGCCGTCGGGCAGGCGGCTCATGGCTGCGACGCCCGGACGCGGCGCGCCGCCGTGGAGGCTGGCGAGCGTGGTGCCGGCCGGCCAATGGACCATGGTCTCCGGCACGCGCCGCCAGAGGCGCTGCGGCACCTGCTCGGCGCCACCGACGACGAAATGCTGGTCGGTGTCGAACTCGAGCGCGTTGACGCGCAGGATTTCCAGCATGGAATTGGGAAAGTCCGAATCCCATCCGCCCGTGCCGAAGCCGACCTGTCCGAAGACCTCGCGGTGGCGGAAGGACAGCGACTTGAAGGCCCGCGACGTCGTGACGAAATCGTAGAAGGTGCGCTCGTCCCAGAGCGGCACCAGCCGGTTCCAAAGGGCCTTGACGGCCGCCGCATCCCGCGAGGCGATGGTTCGGCGCATGTCGGCGAAGCCGAAGGCTTCCTCCAGCGCCTCGTCATAGGCGGTGGCGACCTCGCGAAAGAGCGGCGGCAGGTCGGCCAGCGTTTGGGCATAATGCGTCTCGCCTTCGAGATCGACGACGGTCGAGCCTGCGGCGGGGGTCAGCGGGTTCGGAAAAGGGCGCGTTTCGAGCCCGAGCGCCTCCACGTAATGGAAGAAGGCGGCGGAGGAGCGGGGAAAGCGCATGGCGCCGAGCTCGGCGACGATACCGTCCATGCCCTCGAAGGGCTGCGAGCGGAGCCGCCCGCCGAGATGGCCGGCCTCGTGGACGACCGGCTTCAGCCCGAGCCGCATCAGCTCGTAGGCCGTGACAAGGCCCGCGATGCCGGCCCCGATCACCGCGACCTCGGTCCCGTGCGCCGCCTCCGGCAGGCTGCCGAGACCGGCGGGATGCTTCAGCCAGTCGTCGAAGGCGAAGGGGAAGTCCGGGCCGAAGCTCGAATGGGGGAGTGCCGTCATCGCATGTCACCTTGACCGTCGCTCGCTCGGGGGAGGGGTAGCGAGACGGCGGCGCCGAGTCCATCGGGCCGTCTGCGCTCTTGCGTGGGCGAGGAGAGGCGCCACCTAAGGGCGAGCGAGCGACAGCGCTCGGCCCGTGCCCTTGTCGCGGCACGCCGTTTCCTGAAAGGACGATGCGATGGGACTCTTCTCCGGCCTTCTCGGTCTCGCCAGCGATGTCGACGTCGGCGCGGTGCGGCGCGACCTGGAGCCGATCCTCCTGCCGGAAGAGGAGGTGGATCTCGCCTTCTCCGTCATCCGCGATCTCTTCGTCTTCACCAGCCATCGCCTGATCCTCGTGGACAAGCAGGGCGTCACGGGACGCAAGCGCGAATACGTGTCGCTGCCCTACCGCTCGATCACGATGTTCTCGGTCGAGAATGCCGGGACGTTCGATACCGATTCCGAGCTGAAGATCTGGATCTCCTCGCAGGGCACGCCGCTGACCAAGACGCTGTCGCGCGGCACGAACATGACGGGTATCCAGCAGGCCCTCGCCAAGGGCGTGCTCGGCCGGAAATAAGGCAGTTCGACGATCCTGCCGACAGACATCCCGTCACACATAACCGGTGACAAATATCCGGTGACAAGGACGACGGGCGTTCACTCCCGCGTTGACCCCGATCGCCGGTTCGATTCATTTCGACCCTGTTTCCCGAGGGGTTCCGTCCCGTGCCGAAAAATACTTTTCGGCAAGGGATCGTTCGCCCGAGATCATGGTTAACGACGGATGAAGACGAGCCTTGCCGAAATCCGCTTCGCGGAGCCAGACGACGATGCCGCGCTGTCGGCCGTGCATGAGGCATCGTGGCGCGGCGCCTATACCGGCATCATCCCGCACAAGTCTCTGGGGGCGATGATCGCACGGCGACATGCGGGATGGTGGCGACGGGCGATCGATCGCCAGGCCGCCGTCCTCGTGCTCGAATTCAACGGCGAAATCGCGGGCTACGCGACCCTCGGGCGCAATCGCACCCAGGCGCTCGACGTCGACGGCGAGATCTACGAACTCTATCTGAGGCCGGAATATCAGGGTGTCGGTTTCGGTCGTCGCCTGTTCCGGGCGGCCCGGGCCCTTCTGACCGATCGTGGTCTGGGGGGCGTCGTCGTCTGGGCTCTGGCCGACAACGAGACGGCCATGGGCTTCTACGGCACCCTGGGCGGCGCCGACATCGCGGAGGGCGCCGAGACCTTCGAAGGGCGCAGTCTGCGCAAGGTCGCCTTCGTCTGGCACTGACGTCTCGAACCACCTCGAAATAGGCGCGGCGCTGCTGCGACTTCGGCCACCCAGCCTGACGACGCCGCGATCCGCCGGGGGCGTCATCCGGGTTCGGTCCGCCATTGCCAGACCGCCGAACGCTTGACCTCGGCATCCTCCAAGGCGCGCGTCACCGGGACGTCGTAGGTCGCCAGATGCGTCAGGCGCTCTCGGGGCAGGTAGGCTCGCCCGGGATCGCCGACCAGGATCGTCAGTCCCCCGCCGGCCAGCGCGTCGAACCAGGGGATGAGGGACGCCGCCATCTCGCGGTCGAAGAAGACGTCTCCCGCCAGCAGAAGATCGGTTTCGACGGGCGATCCGATACGGTTCTTTCCGGAGGACTCCACGATGACGCCGTTCAGGTCTGCGTTGATCGCCGTCGCCTCGCCTGCGAAGGGATCGATGTCCCAGCCTTCGGCGCATGTCGCGCCCGCCTTCAGCGCCGCGATCGCGACGAGGCCGGAACCCGACGCGAAATCCACGACACGACGACCCGCCACCCGCTCCGGATGATCGAGGACGTAGCGCGCGAGCGCCTGCCCGCCCGCCCAGGCGAACGCCCAGAAGGGCGGGGCAAGGCCGATCGCCTGCAGTTCCTCCTCGGTGCGATGCCAGAGGTCGTGGGCTTCGTCGGCCAGATGGAGGCGGAGTTCGGGAACGTGCGGGGGAGCCGCGATCGCGGTGTTGGCGAGGATGAAGGCGCGGGCGCGGCGCGGCGACAGCAACGTCATCGAACGGGTACCGACGGCCCCGAGAGCCGGCGCGGGTCGCGCCGGCTGTCGGCAATCCAGGCGATGCGGCCGTTCGTCAGGCCGACTTCAGGCGCTTGCTCTGGCCCTGCAGGGCGTCGATCTGCTTGGAAGCCTCGGCCTTGTTGAGCTTGGGATCGAACTCGGTGCCGGTCTCCTCGCAGAGCGTCTGGAGATAGGAGGCCTGGGCTCCCGTCATCGGCTCGTCGCCCGTGGTCCACGTGTCCGGATCCTTCTCCGCATTCGACGGCGCGTCGACCTTCGGGTTCTCGCTCAGCTCGGCGGAATGGGCGTCGTCGGCCTTGGCGGTGGTCTTGGTCATGGAGACATCCTCGGAACAGATCAGATGTTCCTAGAATGTTCATGCAGGCGACGCGTTCCCCGCCTGCGGCATCGCGTCGTTCGGTCCTGGCGTCAGCCGGCGACGATCCGTGGGGGAGAGAGCCTTCAGGAGAGGGCGTCGTCGGGATCGAGACCACCCATTTCGCAGATGGTGCGGAACTCGGCCTCCCGCACGGGCTGGACGGACAGACGCGAATTGGTGGCCAGCACCATGTCGGAGAGACGCGGATCCCCCTTGATCACATCGAGCGGAACGGGCCGGGCCAGGGGCATGACCGCGCGCAGGTCGACGCAGTCCCAGATGCCGGGCTTCTCCGCGGTGTCGTCGGGATGGGCGGGGCTCGCCACCTCCACGATGCCGACGACGGCCTTGCCCTCGTTGGAATGGTAGAAGAAGCCTCGCTCGCCCGGCTCCATCGCGCGCATGAAGTTGCGGGCCTGATAGTTGCGCACGCCCGTCCAGGCCGTGCCGTCCCGTCCGGCTTCGACCTGCTGATCCCAGGACCAGGTGACGGGTTCGGACTTGAAGAGCCAGAAGGCCACGGGTTCAGGGCGCTTCGGGATTGTTGATCGTCCAGCGCCAGGCCCGCACTTCGGTCGCCTCGAAGAGACCGGCCTTGGCATAGGGGTCCTCGGCGGCGATAGCGCGGGCGGCGTCCGCGCTATCGGCCTCGACGACGAGCATGGAGCCGCAGGGATTCTGCGAGCCGTCGAGGAAGGGTCCGGCGAATTTCAGCGTGGCGCCGAGGCCCGTCAGAAAGGCGACGTGCTCGGGGCGAGTGGACATGCGAAGGTCGAGGCCGCCGGCCTTGTCGTCGCAGAGAATGGCGAAGAGCATCGGTTTGCGCCTTTCGTGGCAGGGGATCGGGCGTGGGGTTAGCCGCGCGAGGCCCGCGTTTCAACCGAAATCGGCGTCGTCGGCCTCGCGCTTCAAAGGCCGCGCCAGAAGCGAGCGCACCGCGTCGTCGACGCCGATCCGGCCGGCGAGAATGGCGGCCACGGCCTGGATGATCGGCGCGTCGATCGAGCGTTCCTCGGCGAGCCGGGCCGCGATGCCGGCGGAATGGACGCCCTCGGCCAGCTTCAGGCCCGCGAGGTCGTCGCCCCGCCCGAGCGCGACGCCATAGGCGAAGTTGCGCGATTGCGCTCCCGAGCAGGTCAGGACGAGGTCGCCGAGGCCGGACAGGCCCATCAGCGTTTCGGGCCGGGCGCCCAGCGCCCCGCCGAGACGGCGCAGCTCCACGAAGCCGCGCGTGACGATCGCCGCGCTCGCCGAAGCGCCGAGCCCGCGCCCCGCGACGCAGCCGGCGGCGAGCGCGAGGACGTTCTTCAGAGCGCCCCCCGCCTCGACGCCCACCATGTCGGTGGAGGCATAGGGGCGGAAGGTCTCGGTCGAGAGGCGGCGTGCGATGGCGTCGGCCTCCGCCTCGCTCATCGCCGCAAGGGTGACCGCGGTGGGAAGGCCGCGCGCGACGTCCTCGGCAAAGCTCGGGCCGGACAGGACGGCGAGCCGGGCGCCGGGCATCCTATCGGCGACGACGCCCGTCGCGAAGCGCCCCGTGCCGCGCTCGATGCCCTTGGCGCAGAGCACGACCGGCGCTTCGGCCGGACAATGGGCGGCGAGCTCCGGGCCGATTCCCGCCAGGCTCTGGGCGGGAACGACGAGGAGCACCAGCGTCGCGCCGTCGAGCGCCTCGCGGAGCTGCGTCGTGGCGCGAAGGCTCGGGGCGAGCGGCACGCCGGGGAGATACCGCGGATTGCCCGCGCCCCGCCGGATCGCCTCGACCGTGCCGGCATCGCGGGCGTAGAGGCAGGTCTTGCGCCCGGCATGCGCCTCCAGGCTCGCGAGCGCCGTGCCCCAGGCGCCGCCGCCGATGACGGCGATGCGCTCGGATGTTCCAACGGGTGACGCGCTCATGCCTTGGCCCCACGGCGGCCGAAGCCGACCAGCGGCTCGGCCCGCTCGTCGAGCGGCCAGCGCGGGCGGACGGGGGCGCTGAGCGCGTCGAGACGCCCGGCTTCGAGCCGCTCCAGGCCGGCATGGGCGATCATCGCGGCATTGTCCGTGCAGAGCTTGAGGGGCGGCGCGACGAGGCGCGTGCCGGCCTTGGCGCAGGCGGTTTCCAGCTCGGCGCGGATCGAGCGGTTGGCGGCGACGCCGCCCGCGACCGCGAGGACGGGATCGACGAGATCGGGAAACTCCGACCGGAAGCGGCGGAGCGCGCGTGTCACGCGATCGGCGAGCGATTGGGCGGCGGCGGCCTGGAAGCTCGCGCAGAGATCGTCGAGATCGCCCTCCGACAGCGGCGCCGCGGCCTCCGCCGCGAGGCGGACGGCGGTCTTCAGGCCCGAGAAGGAGAAGTCGAGGCGCGTCTCGCCCCTCATCGGGCGCGGCAGGGCGAAGCGCCCGGGATCGCCGCTTTCGGCCCGTCGCTCGACGACGGGGCCGCCGGGCTGGCCGAGGCCGAGCAGCTTGGCGGTCTTGTCGAAGGCTTCGCCCAGCGCGTCGTCGATCGTCGTGCCCCAGCGCTCGTAGGCGCCGAGGCCGCGCACGAGGAGGATCTGCGTGTGCCCGCCGGACACGAGGAGCATGAGATAGGGATAGGCCACGGCATCGGTCAGACGCGGCGTCAGCGCATGACCCTCCAGATGGTTGACGGCGATGAAGGGCAGGTCGCAGGCGGCCGCGATCGCCTTGCCGGTCATGGCGCCGACGATGAGCCCGCCGACGAGGCCGGGACCGACCGTCGCCGCGACGCCGCTCAGAGCGTGGAAACCGATTCCGGCATCGGCGAGCGCGGCGCCGACGATGCCGTCCAGCGCCTCGACATGGGCGCGCGCGGCGATCTCCGGCACGACGCCGCCGAAGGCCGCGTGTTCCTCGACCTGGCTGAGGACGACGTTGGAGAGGATGACCGGCGCGCCGTCTGCCCCGCGCCCGACGACGCTCGCCGCGGTTTCGTCGCAGCTCGTCTCGATGCCGAGCACGAGCGAGGCGGCACGGATCGAGGGGAAGGGGGAGGAAGACATGGAGGAGGGTTCCGCTCGCCGCAATGTGGTCTTCAGATAGCGGTGCAGGCGGGCGGGCGCCACCCGGGTTCCGCTCGGAAGGGAACGCTGCGCCATCGCCTCCGCTTCGCCCTCGCGCAAGGCTCCCCCGCGCCGCGGGGGGTACCCGGCGCAGGCCGGCGGCCTAGCTTTCGCCCATCGACGCCGGTCCCATGCGGCCGGCCGCCCGCTCCGCCGTCGCGGGGCCCAGCCTCACGCGCTCGCCCTTCCCGCAGGCGGCTCCGACCGGCCGACAGGACGACGGCGAGCGAAAAGGAGACCTCATGTCCACCGAGACCACCCGCATCCACCTGGCGTCCCGGCCCGAAGGGGCACCGACGCCCGACAACTTCCGCACCGAGACCGCCCCGGTTCCCGAACCCGGCGACGGCGAGGTGCTGCTGAAGATCCTCTATCTCTCGCTCGACCCTTACATGCGCGGCCGCATGAGCGCGGCCAAATCCTATGCCGCGCCGCTCGAGGTCGGCGACGTCATGGAGGGCGGCACGGTGGCGCGCGTGGAACGATCGCGCCATCCGGACTTCGCCGAAGGCGAAATCGTCCTGTCCCATTCCGGCTGGCAGACCCATGCGCTGTCGGACGGACGTGGCCTTCGCAAGCTCGACCCGGCGCTCGCGCCGGTCTCCACCGCGCTCGGCGTTCTCGGCATGCCCGGCTTCACCGCCTATGCCGGGCTCCTCTCGATCGGCCGGCCGAAGGCGGGCGAGACGGTGGTCGTGGCCGCGGCGAGCGGCGCGGTCGGGTCCGTCGTCGGGCAGATCGCGAAGATCAAGGGCGCGCGCGCCGTCGGCATCGCGGGCGGGCCCGAAAAATGCGCCTTCGTGCGCGACGAGCTCGGCTTCGACGCGGTCGTCGACCATCGCGCGCCGGACTTCGGGCAAGCCCTCGCCAAAGCCTGCCCGGACGGGATCGACGTCTATTTCGAAAATGTCGGCGGCGCCGTGTGGGAGGCGGTCTTCCCGCTTCTCAACACCCATGCGCGCGTGCCCGTCTGCGGCCTGATCGCGCAGTACAACGCGCGTCCCGGCGCGGCAACCGGTCCGGACCGGCTGCCCGGTCTGATGCGGGAGGTGCTCAGCCGGAGCCTGACCCTTCGCGGCTTCATCCAGACCGAATTCGCCGACCAGCGCCCGGCCTTCCTGGCGGAGGCCGCCGGCTGGATCGCGGAGGGACACCTCAAATATCGCGAGGACATCGTGGACGGGCTGGACCGGGCGCCCGACGCCTTCATCGGTCTTCTCGAAGGCAGGAACTTCGGCAAGCTCGTCGTGCGCGTCGCGAACGAGACCTGAAGGCCCCGCGCGGGGGGGCGGGCGGACACCGCCGCGTCCCCCGCGTGGCTGGACGCCCGGACGGGTGCGCGAGGGCCGGGCGGCAACCCCGATCTTTCGCGCGAAGGCCATCGGGGTGCTTGACCTTCGGCGCGAAGCGGCTGATCTGCGGATCATGACCGTTTCGAACGTTTCCAAACGACCCATCCGCATCGGAACGCGCGGCAGCGCGCTGGCGCTGGCGCAGGCGAGCGAGGTGCGCGCCCGCCTGATGGCGGCCCACGACCTCGACGAGGACGCCTTCGAGATCGCGGTGATGTCGACCTCCGGAGACCGGATCCTCGACCGGCCGCTGTCCGAGGTCGGCGGCAAGGGCCTCTTCACCAAGGAGATCGAGGAGGCGCTCCACGAGTGCCGGATCGATCTCGCCGTGCACTCCTCCAAGGACATGGCGAGCGCGCTGCCCGAAGGCCTGCACCTCTCGGCCTTTCTCGAGCGCGAGGACGTGCGGGACGCCTTCATCGGCCGCACGGCCTCGACCATCGCCGAGCTGCCCGAGGGCGCGGTCGTCGGCTCGGCCTCGCTGCGCCGGCAGGCTCTCCTCCAGCGCCTGCGGCCGGACCTTCGGCTGGTGATCCTGCGCGGCAACGTGCAGACGCGGCTGGCCAAGCTCGCGAACGGCGACGTCGACGCGACTCTGCTGGCGCTCGCCGGTCTGAAACGCCTCGGGCTCGAGGATCGGGCAACCGAAATTCTCGACGAGACGGCGTTTCCCCCCGCGCCCGGACAGGGCGCGATCTGCATCGAGACGCGCGTCGGCGATGCCGAGACCGAGGCTCTGGTCGCGGCGATCGATCACGCCCCGACCCATCGCGCGCTTCTGGCCGAACGCGCCTTCCTCGCGGAACTCGACGGATCCTGCCGAACACCGATCGCGGCCCATGCGACGATCACGGGCGAGCGGGTGCAGCTTTCCGGCATGATCCTGTCGCCGGACGGGGCGCATGCGCATTCCGGCCGGCGGGAGGGCTTGGCGGCGGACGGCGAGGCGCTCGGCCGGGCACTCGCCCGCAGCCTTCTCGAAGAGGCGGGTCCCGCCTTCTTCGAGGGCTGGGCGCGCTAGAGCGAGATGGCGCGCGTCGTCGTCCTGCGGCAGATGCCGGAAGCCGAGGAGACGGCGGCCGAGATTCGCGCGCGCGGCCACGATGCCGTTCTCCTGCCGCTCGCTCGCACCGTGCCGCTCGACGCTCCGCCGCCCTTTCACGATGTCGGCGGCTTCGTGGTGACGAGCCTCCAGGCCGTCCGCGCGCTCGCCGCGGCCTTTCCCGGCGATCCGCGACCGGTCCTCGCCGTCGGCGCGCGCACGGCGGAGGCGCTGACCGCCGCCGGATTTGGCGCCGTGGAGGCGGGGCCGGGAACGGCGGAGGGACTGGTGGCGCGGGCCGAAGTTCTGGCGCGGGAGAGCGGCCGGCCGCTCCTCTACGCGGCGGGCCGCGTGCGCACGCCCGATTTCGAGGCGGGGGCGGGCGCGGCGGGCGTGGCTCTCCTCGTCTGGGAGGTCTACGACGTCGAGCCGCTCGATCCCGGCCCGGCCGGACTCGCGGCGGCCTTTCCCAACCGGGAATCCCCGGACGTTCTGGTTCTCTCGGTCGGACAGGCGGAGGGTTTTGCGCAGCTCTGGCGGCGGATCGCGGCAGAGGGACGGTCGGTGCCGCGGCTTCTTTGTCTGTCGGAGCGGATTTTGCGGGCTCTTCCCGTTGATCTCCGGCCTTTCGCCTGCATTTCACCACAGCCGAAGCTTTCATCGCTTTTCGATCGCTTTCTTCCACTTACATGGGATGGTGGGATCGCCGGTGACGACCGGATGTCCCACGATGGCCGCGAGCAGCGGTCGCGTCAGGAAACGGAGCCAAGACACCATGAGCCAACCTCCGCGACGTTCGCGTCCGAAGCGGCCGGGCCAGACGATCGACCTGAAGCCGGAGCGCTCCGGCACGGTCGGCTATGCCGGCCCGGTCTCGCCCGAGACGGGTGATCCGGCCGCCGCGACCGGACCGGAGGACCGGCTCGCCGAAACGGCGACGACGGTCTCCCCGGACGGCGCTCCGCTCGGTGCGGCGGCTTCGCTGTCCGCGACGCCGGAGACCGTGGACGGACCTTCGGTCCCGGCCGAGGCGTCAACGGGCGGGGTCTTGTCGGGAGAGACCGGGCCGGCCGGCGCGATTGCGGGCGACACGACGCTGCGCGACTTCGCCGAGGACGAGGGTCTCGTCGATCCAAGCCGGCGCGAGCGCGCGGCCGAGGAGTTCGACGACGAAGCCATTCTCAGCGCTGCCGGTCCCGACCAGGCGGCCCGCGACGCGGCGGCGGCGGCCAAGCCGAGCTACGACTATCATGCCGCCAGTGCGCTGACGCAGCCCGAGCCTCGTGGCGGCGGCTTTGGAACCGCGTTGGGCGCGGGCCTTCTCGGCGCGCTCCTCGCGCTCGGCGGTGCCGGCGCGCTGCAATATGCCGGCGTTCTCCCCTCGTTCGGTCGTCAGGACCCGGCGGAGCTGACCCAGCAATTCGCATCGATCGGCGACGTGCAGCAGGTGACGGCAGACTTCGCCACGCTCCGGGGCGACGTCGAGCAGCTGAAATCGGCACAGGCCGCGGGCGGCGCAGGCGCGGGCGCGACGACCGCCGATCTCAACGCGGTCGCCGATCGCGTGACCGCGATCGAGCAGCGCGCGGCGCAGGCGCCGACCGGGCCTGCCGGCGTCGATCCCGCCGCGCTCGACGGCGTGCGCGGTACGGCCGAGGAGGCCAAGCGCATCGCCGAAGAGTCGCAGCGGATCGCCGCGGACGGCAAGACGGCCGCCGACGACGCCAAGCGCGCAGCCGGCGAGGCGACGGGCGCCGTCGACGCGATCCGCCGCACCGTCGACGGCGCGGTGTCGACCGCCAACAACGCCCAGGCGACGGCGGCCAACGCCGTGCAGGCCGCCGAGACGGCGCAGCAGACGGCGACCACCGCCCAGGCCGCGGCGACGGCCGCGCAGCAGGCCGCTTCGGGGGCGCAGTCCACCGGCGGAGCCGCCAATGCCGCCGTGGCCGCGCTCGAGCCGCGCATCGGTGCGATGGAAGCGTCGAGCCGGCAGGCTGCGGTCTCGATCGCGGCGGCGAGCCTCAAATCGGCGATCGACGAGGGCAGCCCCTTCATGGGCCAGCTCGAACGCTTCGCCAAGGTGGCCGGCCCGTCGTCCTCGGCGGTGGAGACGCTGCGGCAATTCGCGGCCTCGGGCGTGCCGTCCAAGGCCTCGCTCGCGGCGGATTGGCCGGAGGCGGAAAGCGCCATCGATGCCGCGCTTCGGCCCGCTCCGGCGCAGGGCGATGTCGGCGGGCAGGTGTTGAGCGGGCTCAGCGCCCTCGTCACCGTGCGCCCGTCCGCGTCCGCGGCGGCCACGGCGGACGGTTCGGACGCGGCGGTGTCGCGCCTGTCGGCCGCCATCGCGGAGGGCGATCTCAAGGCCTTCCTCGACGAATGGAACCAGCTTCCCGAGGCGGCGAAGACCGCGAGCGCCGATTTCCAGGCGCGCGTGAAGGCGCGGGCGGAGGCCGAGGCAGTGATCGGGCAGACGCTCGACGAGGCGGTCCAGGCCGTCGGAACGACGGGTTGAGGATCGGTCCATGCTGAAAATTCTGGCCTTCTTCCTCGTCGTCCTCGCCTTCGCGCTCGGGTTCTCCTGGCTCGCCGATCATCCCGGCACGGTCCAGATGAGCTTCCTCGGCAACGAGGTGGGCACGAGCTTCATGGTCTTCGTGATCCTGCAGATCGCCCTCGTCGCCGCGGCGATCCTCGTCTTCTGGCTGGTGCGCGGGCTTTTCAAGACGCCCGGCCGGCTCAGCGGCTTCTTCAGCGCACGCCGACGGGACAAGGGCTATCAGGCGCTCTCGACCGGCATTCTCGCGGCCGGCGCGGGCGATGCGGTCCTGGCGCGCCGCATGACCAAGAAGTCCGACAAGCTGCTCGGCTCGCGCCGCGAGCCGCTCGTGCGCTTCCTCGACGCGCAGACCGCGATGATCGAAGGCGATCACGGCCGTGCCCGCTCGGTCTTCGAATCCATGGAGCGCGATCCCCAGACGCGCCTTCTCGCCCTGCGCGGCCTCTATCTCGAAGCCGAGCGCCTCGGCGACGACACCGCGGCCCGCGCCTATGCCGAGCAGGCCGCGCGCATCGCGCCGCACGTTCCCTGGGCCGGCGGCGCGGTGCTCGAGGCCAAGGCCATGGCCGGCGACTATCGCGGGGCCCTCGACATCCTGGAGGCGCAGCGCAGCAACCGCCTCATCGATGCGACGGAATCCAAGCGCCTGCGCGCCGTCCTCCTCACCGCCCATGCCATCGACATCGCCGAACGCGATCCGGAGGGCGCGCGGACCGCGGCGCTGGAGGCGCACAAGCTGGCGCCGGACCTGACGCCGGCGGCCACGGCCGCCTCTCGCGCCCTGTTCCGGCTGGGCGACCTGAAGCGCGGCTCGAAGGTCTTGGAAGCCGCCTGGACGACGGAGCCCCATCCCGACGTCGCGACGGCGTATATCCATGCACGGCCGGGCGATTCCGTCGCCGACCGTCTGAAGCGGGCCCGCCGCCTGCAGGAGCTTCGCCCGACCCATGTGGAATCGCACATCGCGCTCGCCCATGCCGCACTCGACGCCAAGGACACGGCGCTGGCGCGGGCCGAGGTCGAAGCGGCGCTGAAGGCCGAGCCGCGCGAGGGGCTCTATCTCCTGATGGCCGACATCGAGGAGGCCGAGGGCGGTTCGGAGGGACGCGTGCGCGAATGGCTCGGCCGCGCGATCCGGGCGCCGCGCGATCCAGCCTGGACGGCCGACGGCACCGTGGCCGAAGACTGGTCGCCGATCTCGCCCGTCACGGGCCGGCTCGACGCCTTCCGCTGGAAGGTGCCGACCCAGCGGCTCGGGGGTCCCGCCGGGGGTCCGGCGATCGAGGCCGATCCGTCGGTCGCCCATGCCGGGTCGCTCGGCATCGAACCGGCGCCGGTCGACCGGACCGGCCTTGGCCCCGTGCACACACCCGGCCCTGTGCCCGGCCCCGGCTCTGGCGGCGGCGTGCTTTCGTCCTCCACGCCCATCCGGACGGAGGGGTCGGCCGAGCCGGTGCCGAACGGAACCGTCAACGGATCGTCGGGCGCGTCTTCGCCGGGCACCCGGACGGACGGGGGTCTGCGTCTGTTCTGAACGTCCGCTCGCCCGGGCGAGACGCTCAGTAAGGCTTCCCTGTGATGCGGAGACCACGGCTGCGGTGCGGATCATCCGCCCGCGGCCGTTTTCGCGACATCAAGGGTGGTGCGGCGCCGAAATGCACTGCACCATGGAACAGGCATCGACACAGCCGGAGCGACCGATCGTCGAGGAACAACGGCGATCGACGCCCCGGGGGCGATCGGCCGCGATCGGCCGCAATCGGTCCCGGTCGATCAACCACAACTCGGCGGTGCCGGGGACTTCAAAGGCAAGACCCTCGGTCGAGCCGCAGGCAGGGCAAGGCGATGTTCGAAGGCTTCAAGGATTTCCTGCGGTCGATCGGCGTGGAGGATGCGTTCGGCGCGACGGCTCCGGCCACCGCGGACGATCCGCGGGTGGCGGCGGCCGCGCTTCTCTTCCATGTCGGGGAGGCCGACGGTGCGATCACGGCGGCCGAGCTCGACCGGCTGAAGACCGCGCTCGCCGAGGAGTTCGGGCTCGGCGATGCGGAGGCCGAACGGATCGCGGCGGCCGGCCGGGATGCCGATCACGAGGCGGTCGATCTCTACCGCTTCACCTCCGTCCTGAAGAGCCGCCTCGACGAAGCCGCCCGCATCCGCTTCGTCGAGATCCTCTGGGACGTCACCTATGCCGACGGCACGGTGCACGAACTGGAGGACAACACGATCTGGCGCGTCGCCGATCTCCTCGGCGTCTCCACCCGCGACCGCATGCTCGGCAAGCATCAGGCGGCGCGCCGGAGCGAGCGGGCGCAATGAGCCTCTCGCGCGCCATCGGTCCCGCCGCCGCCGCGCCGATGCCCGCGGACGCGCCCCGGCCAGCCCGCTACACGCTGGCCGGCACCGACGACAGCCGGCCGATGCTGATCGTGCTTCATCAGGAGACCTCGACGCCCGGCCGCGTCGGGCAGTTGCTCCACGCCCATGGCATCCGTCTCGACATCCGCCGGCCGGTGATCGGCGATGCGCTGCCGGAGACGATGGAGAACCATCGCGGCGCGGTGATGTTCGGCGGTCCGCCGAGCGTCAACGACGACGACGCCTATCTCGCGCGGGAGATCGACTGGATCCAGGTGCCGCTCGCCGAGCGCGCGCCGCTGCTCGGGATCTGCCTCGGCGCCCAGATGATGGTGAAGCAGCTCGGCGGGCGCGTCGGTCCGCACCCGGACGGACTGGTCGAGGTCGGCTATTACCCGCTGGCCGCCACGGAAGCGGGACGCTCGCTCGTGCCGGACTGGCCGGCGATGATCTATCAATGGCATCGCGAGGGCTTCGACCTCCCCGCCGGGGCGGAGCGTCTCGCAACCGGCGACCGGTTTCCGAACCAGGCCTTCCGCTACGGCGAGAGCGCCTACGGAATCCAGTTCCATGCGGAGCTGACGCTGGCCATGGTGCATCGCTGGACGACGCGCGGTCACGAGCGGTTGAGCCTTCCCGGCGCGCAGATGCGGCGCGAGCATTTCGACGGACGCGCCGTCTACGACGCGCCTGTGCGTCATTGGCTCGACCTCTTCCTGGCGCGGATCTTCGGCCGTCCCGCCGCGGACTGACGCGGCGGCCGCACGGCTCGGCCGCCGCGTGCGCTTTAAGACTTGGGCTGGGCGTCTTGGTGGTCGAGCGTTCGGATGCGGCGCAGCTCGGGGAAGAGCAGCGACCAGATTCCGGCGACCGCGACCGTCGCCGCGCCGCCGAGCGCCACGGCCGGAACCGCGCCGATCCAGAAGGCGACGACGCCGGCCCGGAACTCGCCGAGCTCGTTCGACGCGCCGACGAAGACCATGTTCACCGCGTTGACCCGGCCGCGCACCGCATCGGGCGTCCAGAGCTGCATCAAAGTCTCGCGCACGTAGACGCTGATCATGTCGGACGCGCCCATCAGCGCCAGCGCGACGATCGAGAGCCAGGGCATGGTGGACAGGCCGAAGACGACGGTGAAGGCGCCGAAGAGCGCGACGAAGGCGAACATGACGAGGCCGGCATGGTCGCGCACGGGATGGGCGGCGAGATAGACCACCATGGCGATGGCGCCGATGCCCGGCGCGGCGCGCAGGAGACCGAGGCCCCAGGGGCCGACCTCCAGCACGTCGCGCGCATAGACCGGCAGCAGCGCCACCGCTCCGCCGAGGAGAACGGCGAAGAGGTCGAGCGAGATCGCGCCGAGCACGACCTTTTCCGACCAGATGAAGCGGAAGCCGGACAGGATGGTCTCGAGGCTGGCGGGCTGGCTGGAACTGCGCTGCGCCGGCGCGGCCAGCGAGAAGATGAGGATCGCGCCGGCTGCAAAGAGCACCAGAGCGACGCTGTAGGCGAAATCGGGGTTCAGCCCGTAGAGGAGGCCGCCGACGACGGGACCGACGATCGAGGCGATCTGCCACGACGAGGAATTCCAGGCGATGGCCTGCGGCAGTTCCTCGCGCGACACGAGGTTGACCACCAGCGAGGCGCTGGCCGGCCCGAAGAAGGCCCGCGCGACGCCGAAACCGACGAGAACCACGAAGACGGGCGTCGCCGAGGTCAGCCCGCCGATCGTCAGCCAGAGGAGCGCGGCGGCGCCCGCAGCCTCCGCGAGAATGGAAAAGCCCATGATCCGGCGGCGGGAATAGCGGTCGGCTGCGGTGCCTGTGGCGAGGAAGAGAAGGAGCGAGGGCAGGAACTGGCAAAGGCCCACGAGGCCGAGATCGAGCGGATCGCGCGTCAGGTCGTAGATCTGCCAGCCGACGGAGACTGAGACGATCTGGACGGCGAAGGAGGCGAAGAACCGGGACAGCCAGTAGCGCAGGAACTGGCCGTTGGAGAAGACCGCGAAACGGCCCGGCGCGGCCGCGTCCGTGGACGGGCCCTTCGACTGATCGGCTGATGTCACGGGGAAGACTTTCGATGGGCGATCCGGCTGGATTTAGCAAGGTAACCTGCCAAATCCAGCTGCCGGCGGAAGAAAGCGTGCGGCTCCGACGGACGGGGCTCGGCGCTATCGCGCCGTCACGCGCCAGACGAAGTCCCGGCTCTCGCCGGGGTCGAGATGAAGGATGCCGGGCTTGTCCGAGAAGTCGCCGTCCCATCCGACGGGGCTTGCCATCGAATACCAGGGCTCGATGCAGAGGAAGGGCGCGCCGCCCGGCTTCGACCAGATGCCGAGATCCTTGTAGCCTTCCCAGGCGACGTCGAGCGCCCGCAGGGTCTCGCCGCCGGGGCCTTTCGCGACATAGCGCAAGGCGCGGCTGGCGACGCCGGGCATCACGAGCGCGTCGCGGGCGAAGAGCGCCTCCGACAGCGGCAGGACGCGGCCCTCCAACGGGAGTGGCTTGCCGGGACCCAGCAGCCCGCCGACGACGGACAAGGCCTCGCCGGTCTCCTGCGAGCCGAATTCGAGGACGTGGTCGTCCTTGGCCACGCCGTCGACCAGCGGCCAGCGGAAGCCGGGATGGGCGCCGATGCCGCAGGGAAGCGTCGCGGCGCCGGGATTGGCGATGCGCGCGGTCACCGACAGCGTCGATCCCGCGACCTCGTAGATCATGTCGAGCGTGAAGGCGAAGGGGAAGACGGCGCGGCTCGCCTCGGTGTCGCCGAGCCGGAGCACGGCGCGGGACGGGCCGGCCTCGATCACCGCGAAGACCGCGTCGCGCGCGAAGCCGTGCTGCGTCATGCGGTGGGTCTTGCCCTCGTGGCGCAGCGTGTCCTCGGCGAGGCGTCCGACCACGGGGAAGAGCACCGGCGCCTGACGGGGCCATTCGGAGCCGCCCTGCCAGAGGAGCTCGATGCCGGCGGCATCCTGGAGGCCGACGAGCTCGGCACCCGCCGTCGTCACCACCGCCGAGAGTTCCGACGTTCCGATCTCGATCCGCTCGCCCATGACCGCTCCTTTCGATTGCGCGCCCTTTCCCTAAGCCATTGCGCCACCCTGCGACAGGGGCGAGGACAGCGCCGGCAGGCGGTCGGAGGAAACCGCCGCCTGCCGAACGCCCCGGGGGAAGCGGACGGCAGGCGGCTCGGGGAGCGTCTGGATCAACCGGGGAGGCGGCTGCGCTCCCGGGCCTGGCGCTCGGCTTCCTGTGCGGCCTTCAGCTGGGCCTTGGTGTACATGAGGGCGTGGCTGGCGAGATCGTGGCCGTCGTCCCAGAGATTGCGCCAGATGCCGAGAATGCCTTCGAGCGGCTGGCCGACGACGCGCGAGGAGAAGCTCTCGAAGGTGATCGGCCCCTGATAGTTCGCGCGCACCAGTGCCCGGAACACGGAGGCGAGGTCGATCGATCCCGATCCCATGTAGCCGCGATGGGAATCGCCGGTGTGGAAATAGCCGATGTGCTCGCCCGTATCGATGATCGCGGAGGCGATGTCCGATTCCTCGATGTTCATGTGATAGACGTCGAGATGCACCTTCACGTTCGGCGCGCCGACGCGCTTCATCATCTCCACGCCCTGCGCGGCCGTGTTGCAGATGTTGGTCTCGTAGCGGTTCACCACTTCGAGGACGAGCGTGATGTCGCTCCGGGCCGCGATCTCGGCGACGGTGCGCAGCGTCTCGGCGGACTGGGCGATGCCGTCCGCGGTCGGCGGCTCGTAATACTTGCCGAAGGCGGAATAGAGGATGCCGCCGATATACTGGCCGCCGCAGTCGCGGCAGACGCGGATCGCATCCTCGAGCTTGGCCTGCCCCCGCCGCCGCTTCTCCGGATCGCCCGAGGAGATGTCGCTGTCGAAGTCGAGCCCGAGCGAGAAGTTGATGCCGATGCCGGCGGCTTCGAGCTGGCGCCGCGTGAAGTCGGGATCGATCAGGCTCGGATCGAGGGCCGGCGCCTCGATGAAATCATAGCCGACCTCGGCCGTTTTCGCGATCGCACGCGCGCATTCCTCGTGACTCCAGCCGGCTTCCCAGACCAGCGCATGCACTCCGAGCTTGTTCATTCCTGCTTCTCCCATCTTTTTCTTCGCATTTGCGAGACATGCTGCATTGCATCGAAAAATCCACAGCACATCCGGTTCCGTTGCATGATTGACAAAGTCAGTCTCGCTGTCTAGCGTCCAATAAAACGTTTCACCAAAAAACGTGAAGCGCCGACGACTTGGGGTGACGATCCGGCGCGGACGTCGTTGCGATGGTTGCGAGAGAGGAGGGCAGACGTTGTCGAAGCCGCAGACGCCCTCGATCCGTATGGTGGCCGAACGGGCCGGCGTGTCCGTGGCGACCGTCTCGAACGTTTTGAACGGCAAGGCGAGCGTGTCGCCGGACTTCGCCGAGCGCGTCCTGAAGGCGGTCCGCGAGCTCGGTTACGTCGTCGACATCGCGGCCTCGCGGCTGCGGTCGGGCAAGGCCGCGCTCGTCGGCGTCGTCGTTCCCGACCTCACCAATCCGATGTTCGCGAGCTTCGTCTCGACGCTCGAACATGCCGCGCGCCTCGACGGCTACGATCTCGTCGTGGTGTCGGCGCGCAACGATCCGGCGGAGGAGGCGGACCGGCTCTCCAACCTGCGCTCCTGGCGGCCGGCGGGCCTCATCGTGATCCCTTGCGACGGCGCCTTCGCCGCGCGCCTGCCGGCCGGCCAGTCCGTGCCGATCGTCGTCGCCGACCGCATCCCCGATGCGGCGGGGTTCGATCTCGTCGCCGTCGACAACGGGCCGGCCTCGGCCGCGATCGGCCGGCATCTCGGGATCGTGGGTTGCCGGACCTGCCTCGTCGTCGGCTCGAGCCTTGCCATCAGCAACGTGCGGGAGCGCTGGGAGGGTGTCTCATCGGCGTCGGGATCGATCGCCTTCGAGATGCTGGAGGTCGGCTTCGAGCCGGAAGCCGCCACCGCCGTCCTGGCGCAGCACCTGGGAGGCGCGGCACGGCCGGACGCGCTCTTCGCGCTCGATCACATGACCTCGCTCGCGCTCTACCGCCTCGTCGGCTCGCTCGGCCTGCGCATCCCCGACGACATCGCCTATGCGAGCTTCGACGAGATGGAGTGGATGCGGCTCGTGTCGCCGGCCCTGACGGCGGTGCGCCAGCCGGTCGAGGCCATGGCGGACGAGGCCTGGGCGCTCCTGTCCCGGCGCATGTCCGGCGGGGGAGGCGAAGCGGTGACGCAGCGCCTGGCCTGCGCCGTCGAGTTCCGCGGCTCCACGTCGCGGGAGGGTCCCGCGCGGAGGAGCGCGGCGGCCTGATCTTCGAAGACGCAACGACAACAACACGGGTCTCGGGAGGACAGCATGAACATCACCAGACGCACCGCGCTGACGGCGCTCGGCGGCACGATCGTCGCCGCCTCGCTCGGCGGAACGCTCGGCATGGCCGCCGCGGCGGAGCCGCAGGTCGGCATCGTCGTCAAGATCGGCGGCATTCCGTGGTTCAACGCCATGGAGGAGGGCATCAAGGCGGGCGCCGAGACGAACAAGGTCGATGCCTGGATGGTCGGTCCGACGCAGGCCGACGCCGCCCAGCAGGTGCGCGCGATCGAGGATCTCATCGCGCGCAAGGTCGCCGTGATCGGGATCGTGCCGAACGATTCCGCCGCGCTCGAGCCCGTGCTCGGCCGCGCCCGCGCCGCCGGCATCAAGGTCATCGCGCACGAGGGCCCGGACCAGAAGGAGATGGACTGGGACTTCGAGCTGACGACGACGGAGGCCTACGGGCAGGCCCACATGGATCTTCTGGCCAAGGAGATGGGCGAGGAGGGCGAGTACATCGTCTATGTCGGCACCTTGACCGTGCCCCTGCACAATGCCTGGGCCGATGCCGCCATCGCCTACCAGAAGGAAAAGTATCCGAAGATGACGATGCTCGGCGACCGGTTCGGCGTCGCCGAAAGCCTCGACGAGTCGATCAAGACGACGCAGGACCAGCTCCGCGCCAACCCGAACCTCAAGGGCATCCTCACCTTCGGCAGCCAGGGGCCGATCGGCGCCGCGCGCGTTCTCGACGATCGCGGCAAGGCCAAGACGATCGCTCTCGTCGGCGGCTTCTCGCCGGGCCAGGGTCAGCGCTACGTCAAGTCCGGCGTCATCCGCGGCGGCTACATCTGGAATCCGATGACGGCCGGCGTCGTCTTCACGCAGCTGGCCGCCCTTCTCGCGGCCGGCAAGGAGCCGACGGACAACATGGAGCTGGAGGGCGTCGGCCCGGTGCGGGTCTATCCCGACAAGAAGCTGATCCAGGCGCAGAAGCTGGAATCGCTCGACAAGGAGAATGTCGGGCGGCTGGCCGAGATGGGTCTGTAGGCACGCGACGAACGGGGCGGCGTCGGGAGACTTTCCGGTGAAGCACCGGGACAGGGTCTCGCTTCTTCTGCCTGCCGGCACCTCTCCTTCGAGGGGGAGGGGTCCGGCAGGACGGAGGGGGTGCGCTTGGCGAACGCCATCCCCTGCCTTCTCCCGTTGTCCCGCCCTTGACCCCGACGGTCCGCTCTGCCGGCGCGCCGTCCCTTCGACATCCCCATCACCGGAGCCGAAACCATGGCGAACGGCGTGCCGTTCCTGCGCCTGACGGGCCTGTCGAAACAGTTCGGCGGGGTGAAGGCGCTCGATGACATCGACTGGGAGGTCATGCCGGGCGAGGTCCATTGCCTCGTCGGCGAGAACGGCTGCGGGAAGTCGACGCTGATCAAGACCGTGGCGGGCGTCCATCCGCCGAGCTCCGGCACGATCGAGATCGACGGAGAGCCGGTGCTGCCGCTCGATCCCGTGAAGGCCAAGGCCCTGGGGATCCAGGTGATCTTCCAGGACCTGTCGCTCTTTCCCAACCTGTCGGTCGCCGAGAACATCGCGATCGAGAGCCATCTCGACCACGCGCTCGCCCCCGTCCGCAAGGGCCGGATGCGCGAGACGGCGAAGGCGGTGCTCGCCCGGCTCGACCTGTCGCTCGACCTCGACGCCACCGTCTCGGACCTTTCCGTCGCCGAGCGCCAGATCGTCGCGATCGCGCGCGGGCTCGCGGGAGAAGCGCGCCTCATCTTCATGGACGAGCCGACCGCCTCCCTGACGCGGGCCGAGGTCGACCGGCTCCTCGCGATCGTCGCGCGGCTGAAAGCCGACGGGATCGCCGTCGTCTTCGTGTCGCACCGGCTGGACGAGGTGGTGGAGATCGCCGAGCGCGTCACGGTGATCCGCGACGGGCGAAAGGTCGGCACCTATCCCGTGGCCGAGGTCGACCAGCGCCGGATCGCCCATCTCATGACCGGGCTCGAGATCGAGCAGCCCGTGGTGGCGCGCGACATGAGCGCGGCCGAGCCGCTGCTGGTCGTGGAGGGCCTGTCGCGCGACGGCGAATTCGCCGACATCTCCTTCACCCTCCGCCGCGGCGAGGTGCTCGGGATCGTCGGCCTCCTCGGCTCGGGCCGCACGGAACTCGCGCTGACGCTGTTCGGCATGAACCGCTCGGAGGGCGGCACGATCCGTCTCGACGGCCGCGCGCTGAACCTTCGCTCCAACCGCGACGCGGTGGAGGCCGGCATCGCCTATGTCTCGGAGGATCGGCTGTCGCTCGGCGTGATCCTGCCGCAGTCGATCGAGGACAATATCGTGCTCGCCATGATGAAGGGGATGGCCGGCCGCTTCGGCCTGATCCCGAGGCGGCGCCGGCGCGCGCTCGGCGCGGACTGGGTGGAGCGGCTGGCGATCAAGGTGCCCGGCCTCGACCGGCCCGTCGGCACGCTGTCGGGCGGCAACCAGCAGCGCGTGGTGCTGGCCAAATGGCTGGCGACCGCCCCGAGCGTCCTCATCCTGGATTCGCCGACGGTCGGCGTCGACATCAAGAACAAGAAGGGGATCTACGAGGTCGTCGCCGATCTCAGCCGGCGCGGCGTCGGCGTGATCCTCATCTCCGACGAGGTCCTGGAGATCTTCGCCACCTGCGACCGAGTCCTCCACATGCGCGAGGGGCGGATCGTCGGGGAGGCCGTGCCCGGCCGCCTGTCCGAACACGAGATGGAGGAGCGGATCTATGCGTGACGGCCGAACGAAGCCGAGCGCCCTCCTGTCGCGCCTCAAGCGACGGCCGGAGGCTTGGCTCCTCCTCGTCATCCTCCTCGTCGGCGCGATCTTCGGCGCGGCCGCTCCGGGCTTCCTGACGCTGCCGAACATCGTCGATCTCCTCGAGACCTATTCGGTGCAGGCGATCATGGCGATGGGGCTCTTCGTGGTGCTGGTGTCGGGCGGCATCGACATCTCGTTCGCGGCGACCGCCTCCGTCGCGCAGTATGCGGCGGCCCTGCTGGCCTCGCAGGCGGGGCTGCCCGCGCCGCTCGTGATCGCGGCGGGGCTCCTCGTCGGTACGGCGCTCGGCTGCGTCAACGCCGCGCTGATCCACCATGTCCGCATCACCTCGATCATCGCGACCATCGCCATGATGAGCGTCAGCTTCTCGACGCTCATGTATCTGTCCGGCGGGCGATCGATCTACGACCTGCCGGACTGGTGGATCGAGCGCGTGACGTTCTACGAGCACGAGACGGCGTCGGGCGATCTCGTGCGGCTGACGCTGCCGATCGTCGCGATGCTGGCGGCGACGCTCTTCACCTATCTGATGATGACGCGATCCTCGATCGGCCGGCAGCTCTACGCCATGGGCGGCAATCCCGAAGCCGCGCGGCGCATCGGCATGAAGATCGGCCGGCTCCACTTCGTCGCCTACGGCTATCTCGGCTTCCTCGCGGCGGTCGGGGGCCTCGTCCAGGCGCACCGCGTCGGCGAGAGCGTGCCGAACGCGATGGTCAACACCGAACTCGCCGTCCTGTCGGCGGCCGTGCTCGGCGGAGCCAGCCTCACGGGCGGCATCGGCACCGTGCCGGGCGTGCTCCTCGGCATCGTGCTCCTCGCCATCCTGCAGAACGGGCTGAACCTTCTCGGCGTCTCCTCCTATTTCTTCCAGATCGTGATCGGCCTCACGATCCTCGTCTCCACCGCCGTGACCGTCATCTCCTCGCGGCGCGGACGCCGTCACCGCATTCTCGGGGAGGCGTCCGTCCATGCCTGATCGCTCCAGCTCGCCCGCCGCGCCGCCGCGCGCCGCCGCGCCGCCGCGCATCGAGGACCGCGACGGCCTGTCGGGCCTCCTGGCGCGGCTGCGGCCCGGCCTGCCCGGCGGGCATGGCGGCCTCCTCGCCCTCCTGGCGGCGCTGCTTCTCCTCTTCTCGCTTTTCGTTCCGGGCTTTGCGAGCCTTGGAACGCTCCAGTCCTTCGCCTACCAGCTGCCGCTGCTCGGGCTCCTGTCGCTCGCCATGCTGGTGCCGCTGATCACCGGCGGGCTCAACCTCGCGATCATCGCGACCACCAACCAGGCGGCGCTCCTGATGGTCTTCGTCATGCAGACCGCGATGCCGGGGGATGCCGGACCGGCGACCGTCGCCGCCGTCATCGCCCTGGCGATGCTGTCGGGGCTCGCGCTCTGCCTCGTCATCGGACTCGCGACCGGCGCGCTCGTCGCCTATACCGGCGTCCATCCGATCCTCGTCACGCTCGGCACGAAGTCGCTGATCGACGGAATCTCGATCTACCTCACGCGCGGCATGGCCCTGTCCGGCGTGCCCGAAGCCTTCAGCCGCGTCGGCAACGCGACGCTTCTCGGCATCCCCGCCGTGTTCTTCGTGCTCGTCGTCGCCGCGATGGTCGTCGGCATCGTCCTGAAGCGCACGGCCTTCGGTATTTCCTGCGCGATGATCGGCTCCAACATCGAGGCGACGCGCTATTCCGCCGTCGACGTGAAGCGCGTCCTCGTCGGCGTCTACGCGCTGTCCAGCCTCACCTGCTTCGTCGCAGCGCTCGTGATGATCGTCACCTTCAACTCGGCGAGCGCGGACTATGCGCAGTCCTACCTCCTCGTCACGATCCTGGCGGCGGTGCTGGGCGGCGTGGATCCGTTCGGCGGGTTCGGCACGGTCGGAGGGCTGATGCTGGCGCTTGCCATTCTCCAGGTCATCTCGTCGGGCTTCAACCAGTTCGGCCTGTCGAACTACCTCACCGTGGCGATCTGGGGCGCGACGCTGATCCTCGTTGTGATGGCGCAGACGATGCGGCCGCACCTGTCCGGTCTGCGCGCGAGCCTCTTCAAGCGTCGTGCCGGCCGCGCGCGGGGAGAGCGGACGTGAGCGCGCCGGACAGGAGCGCGCCGGATGGGCGCGCGGTCGCGGTCCTCGACATCGGGAAGACCAATGTGAAGCTCTTCGCGGCGAGCCCCGACGGCCTCGCTTTGGAGCATGTCTCGGCTCCGAACCGCACCATCGCGGGGCCGCCCTACCGGCATCACGACCTCGCCGGGCTGGAGGACTGGCTGCTCGAGGGACTTCGCGATCTCGGCCGGCGACACGACATCGCCGCGATCGTTTCCGCCGCCCATGGATCGGGCGGCGTCCTCGTCGGCGAGACCGGTCCGGCGCTGCCGATGGTCGACTACGAGCAGGACGTGCCGTCCGAGGTTCAGGCGGACTATGTCCGGGCCGTCGGTTCCTATCGCGAGCGCGGCAGCGCCGTCATGCTGGGGGCGGCGCATCTGGCGCGCCAGATGCTCTGGATGGAACGGCACCGGCCGGACGACTTCGCCAAGGCGAAGGCCTTCCTCGCGACGCCGCAATACTGGGCCTTCCGCCTGTCCGGGGTCGCGGCCGGGGAGGTGACGAGCCTCGCGGCGCAGTCGCATCTCTGGTCGCCGGCCGACGCACGCCCGACGCGCCTCGTGGCTTCGCGCGGCTGGGAGCGGCTGATGCCGCCGATGCGGCGCGCCTACGAGACGCTCGGGCGCCTCAAGCCCGACCTCGCCGCCCGCACCGGATTGTCGCGGGAAACCCGCATCCTCTGCGGCATCCACGATTCCTCGGCGAACTTCTACCGGTATCAGGCGGCGGGCCTGTCCGATCTCACCGTCGTGTCCACCGGCACCTGGATCGTCTCCCTGACCGACCGGACGGGAATCGACTTCGACGTCGAGCGACCCGGCCGCTCCTGCAATGCCGACGTGTTCGGACGGCCGATGCCGGGCATGCTGACCATGGGCGGACGCGAATTCCAGGCGGTCGCGGCGGGAGAGGCCGGTCCCGCCGATCCCGCCATGCTGCACCGGATCGTGTCGGGCGGAACCTTCGCGATTCCCTCGTTCGGCTCCGACGACGGGCTGTTTCCCGGCACCGCCCGCACGGGACGCATCGCGGGACCGCTCGGCGACGAGCCCGGCGCCCGCTTCACGCTGGCCGTCCTCTACACCGCGCTGCTCGCGGCCGAGTGCCTGGAAGACCTGCCGCCGGCGCGGACGATCGTCCTCGACGGTGGCTTCGTGCAGGACCCGATGTTCGGGCGCATTCTCGCCGCCCTTCTTCCCGGCTCGCGCGTTCTCGTCAACCACGATCCGTTCGGAACCGCGACGGGGGCCGCTCTCCTCGCCGGCCACGAGATGCGGACCCGCCCCGCCCCGCTCGACGCCGAGAGGCCCGACGTCGCGGGACTTCCCGATCTCTCATCCTACCGGTCGCGCTGGCGCGACCTCACGCGACAGAAGGAGTCTGCAAGATGATCGCCTATGACGACCTGGCCACCCGCCGCGAGATGGTCGCGACCTGCCGCCGCATGAACGAGAGCGGCATCAACCAGGGCACCGCCGGCAATCTGTCGATCCGCAATCCCGCCGGCTTCCTGATCACGCCGACCTCGCTGCCCTACGACCAGATGCAGCCGGAAGACCTCGTGCAGATGTCCTTCGACGGCACCTACGAGGGGGCGCGCCGGCCCTCCTCGGAATGGCGCTTCCATCGCGACATCCTCGAGTCCCGGCGCGACGTCGACGTCATCCTCCATTGCCACTCGCTCTATGCGACGACGCTCGCGGTCCACCACAAGGAGATCCCGAGCTTCCACTACATGACGGCGGTCGCGGGCGGCACGACGATCCGCTGCGCGCGCTATGCGACCTTCGGCACGCAAGGCCTGTCGGACGCCGCCATCGAGGCGCTGAAGGACCGGCTCGCCTGTCTCCTCGGCCAGCACGGGCAGATCTCGCTCGGCCGGACGCTTTCCGGCGCGCTCGGCCTCGCGATCGAGGTGGAGACGCTGTCGCGCATGTATGTCCAGGCGCTGACGCTCGGCGAGCCGCCGATCCTGCCCGAGGACGAGATGCAACGCGTCATCCAGCAGATGAAGAACATGAGCTACGGACAGGCGCCCGATCTCGACGGCGTCAACGACGTCGCGAGGCCGAAGATCGCCGCCGCGTCCTGACCGTGTCCGGCGGGGGTGCCCGCGCGATGGTGAGACGCTCAGCGTCTTGATGGCGCCGGCCGAGGAACGGCCGGTCGCCTACCGTGATTGGAAGGAGGATAGGACAGAGAGGCTTCGGCAAGGTCCGAGACTCTTCCTCCGCCGAGCACGGGAGCCAGCGACATGACGACCTCATCCAAGACCGAAGCCGCCGACCGGCACCATGGCGGACCCGGCAGCAGCCACCAGCGCCCCGACCGTCCCGATCCGACGGATGGCCGCGGTCCGAAGCCCGGCGAGCCGACCAACGGCCCCGATGCCACGGTCTCCGGCGGCGGCGGCGAACAGGACCGCAGGCACAGCCACGATCCAGTGGAGAAGTCGGGCCGCCGGAGAAATTCGCCGATCCGATCCGCGTTGCCCGGCTGCTTGAGGCGGGGTGCATCGACCACGAAGCCCTTCGTCGCGAACCGGACCAGCACGCCGGTCGCCCAGCGCCGGAACACGGTCGCCTGCGCGGAGGAGACGCGGTGGCCGACCGAGATCACCATATCGAGGCTGTAGAGGGTTACAGGCTTTGTCGAACCTGCAATTTGCACTTTTTGCAAATTGCTTTCTTCCGACAACTCGCCTTCCTCGATCACGTTGGCGATTCACCCTCGTAGCGGATGTCGAGCCTGAGGCCCTTGTCGGTGCCGTAGACGAGGAAGCGGTCGCCGGTCGTCTCGTCCTCGACCAGGCGAACCGGTTCGATTTCGTCGCCGCTCATGCCGTGCATCCCTTTCATGGCTTGGCCGCCGGCCTTCCATGGCCTCACCGCCGGCCGATCGATATCAGACGGGTCGTCCGCGTGAGCCTTCAGCCCGGCGCGGGACGCCGGAGGCAGCCCTCGATGCCGCCGCCGCCATCGCGTCGGTCTCACCGCACAGGATGAGCCTGGGAACCTGTTTTGTCTGCTGGCGTCGTCGGGATTTCGGTCGCGGGCGCGCGTACGAGCCGCCATCGGGGGGCAGCCGGCCTGAAGTCGTTCGACGCCAAGCGCCGTTCAAAATCCGTGATGGAGCCAGTGAAAATCAGGTGGTGGAGCTGAGCGGGAACTCCGCTACGGGCCTCTGGACCCCCTGCGCCACAAGAGAACCTAGACCGGGCAGGGCTTTGCGGGTACTCGTGCCGGGTACGCAATCGGGTACGCAAGGTCCCTCATGGCACGCTCAACCTCCACCGACACCCGTTATCTGGAGAAGAAGGACGGCAAGTATCGCGTGGTCGTATCGGTGCCCCGTGGCCTCCATGCGGAGTTCAGCACGAAGCTCAAGCACCCGCTCCACACGGACAGCCTTGCGGTCGCTAATCAGCTTAAGTGGCAGGTAGTGGCAGAGTTGAAGGCGAGGCTTTCGGGCGCCCTAAAGCGCGGCGGTCGTGATCCTCTGGCCCGTGAAGCCCTCAACATCGCCGCCCTTCGATCCCGCGCTCAAACTCACGAGGACCGGGCTAACATCAAGGACGGCATCTCGGTGAGGCTCGATCAAATCCTCGGCTCTCCAGTCTCCGTTGAGCACCTCCCCAGTGGCGTGGAGGAGGCGGTCCATGATCCCGAACGGGTGCGTCAGGCAAAGGCTTATGCGGACTTGGCGTACGGCAAAGCGATCCCGCTTGCACATCATCATCCTGAGTACCTGAAGGGGCTTACAGTCAAACCTCGCACCCGGGCTGACGACGAGCGGGCGCTGCGCTACCTCGAAGACTGGTGCTCTCAGAACCGCGTGCCCCCCACACTCCACGCGATCAACCGTAAGGTTGCGATGCTGTTGATTTCCACTGAGAGCTGACCCAGGCAGCTTCGGTTTTTCCATCGAGAATTGACCCATGTTTGAACTCGTCTCCACGCCATCGGTGCGGGGACATCGGAGT
>NZ_LMQT01000004.1 GCF_001424685.1 Aureimonas sp. Leaf454 | reverse complement strand
GATGCCGAGGGGCTGCGGGATGCCGGCGACGAAGCGGCCGAAGCCGGCGGGATCGAGCGACCAGATCTCCACCGCGATGCCCGGCCCCTCGAAACCGGGATCGCGCACGAGGCCGGGCTTTTGCGGCACCGTGCCGGCGAGCGCGTGCAGCCGGTAGAAGGGCGCGGTCTTCGCCTCCCCGATCAACCGCGCGCCGAGCCGCGTCAGCTCGGCGTTGAGCGGCATGCCCGTGAGATGCGCGCCGACGACGACGATCTCGATGCGGTCCTCGCGCGCCGCCGCGACGGGCGGCGGCGCGAGGTCCCGGTCGAGCCCGCCGCCCGTTGCGGCCGCTTCGTGGAGCGCGCTCGCGAAGGCGCCGAGCGCCTCGTCCGTGTCGCGCGGCGCGACGAGCTGGACGCCGAAGGGCAGGCCGGCCCCGGTGAAGCCCGCGGGAACGGCGATGGCGGCGCAGCCGAAGAAGTTCGCGAAATTGGTGAAGCGGCCGAACCGGGCGTTCAGCGCGACGGGGTCGGCGCGCATGGCCTCCACCGTCTGGATGTCCGGCGAGGTCGGCAGGAGCAGCGCGTCGACCTTGGCCCATTCTGCCTCGGCGGCGCGGCGGAAGGCGGCGAGCCGGTATTGCCCGTCGAAGGCGTCCATCGCCGTCATGCCCCGCGCGCCCTCCACGATGCCGAGCACCACCGGGTCCATGTCGCCCCGATGCGTCTCCACGAAGGGCGTGACGGCGTGCAGCCGCTCGGCGACCCAGGGTCCGTCGTAGAGCAGCGCCGCGGCCTCGCGGAACGGGCGGTAGTCGAAGGGAACGATCGTCGCGCCGAGGCTCCTCGCGCGTTCGATGGCGGCCTCGTAGAGCGCGGCATAGGCGGCATTGCCGAAGAACTCGCGCTCTTCCGGCACGGGAACGCCGAGGCGCAGGACCGGGGGCAGGGGGGTCGTCGCCGCGGCGCGCGAATAGACGTCGGCCGCGTCGAACCCGTCCATCACCCGCCGCGCCTCTAGCCCGTCGGCGACGGAGGTCGCGAAGACCGTGACGACGTCGATCGAGCGGCAGGCGGGCACGACGCCCGAGGTCGAGACGCGGCCGGGCGACGGCTTGATGCCGACGATGTTGTTGAAGGCGGCGGGTACGCGGCCCGAGCCTGCCGTGTCCGTGCCGAGCGAAAAGGCGGAAAGGCCCGCCGCGACCGCGACGCCCGAACCGGACGAGGAGCCGCCCGACACATAGGCCGCGTCGAAGACCGAGCGCGGCGCGCCGTGCGGCGAGCGCGTGCCGTTCAGCCCCGTCGCGAACTGGTCGAGATTGGTCTTGCCGACGACGAGCGCGCCCGCCGCCTTCAGCCGCGCCACGACGGCGGCGTCCGCGGCCGGCTCGTAGGCGAAGGCGGGGCAGGCGGCGGTCGTCGGCAGGCCCGCGACGTCGATATTGTCCTTCACCGCGAAGGGCAGGCCCCAGAGCGGCAGCGAATTGGGCTCGGGCGCGCGCGCCGTCAGCTCGCGCGCGGCGTCGAGCAGCGCCTCGGCCGGCATCCTCGCGATGAAGACGGCGGGGTCGGCGGCATCGAGGCGGGGAAGAAGAGCCGCCACGAGATCGACGGGGGAGAGACCCGCCGCATAGGCCGCGCGCAGCCGGGCGAAATCGAGGACGAGGGGAAGATCGGTCATGTCGGGCTCAGTCGTCTTCGAGAATGCGGACCGGCTCGGCCCAGGAAATCAGGATGGTGCAGCCCTCGTGCGACCAGACGCGGTGGCGGCTGCCGGGAAGGTTCACGACGACGTCGCCCGCGCGGTAGGTGCCGGCCTCGTCGCTCTGGCTGCCGGCGAGGACGCAGATCGTCTCCAGCCCGACATGCTCGTGCAGCGGCACCCGCGCGCCCGGCTGATAGCGCAGGAGCGCGAGCCCCGGCCCGCTCCCGTTCTCGGCGCGTTTGAGGTGGGCGATCTCGACGCCCGGCCTGAAGGGCTCGTAGGCCGCGGTCTCGTGGGCGTCCGCGAGCAGGCCGGGAAAGCGCAAGGAGGTCCCGGCCATCAGGCGCCGAGCCCCGCCAGCACGGCGTCGACCGGCGCGACCCAGCCGACGATCGCGCCCTGCGCCGTGATCATCTCGATCGCCGCCCGCTTGAATTCGGGGAAGTAGCTCTCCGTCGCGTCCTCCGCGAGCAGGCATTCGAAGCCGCGATCGTTCGCCTCGCGCATCGTCGTCTGCACGCAGACCTCGGTCGTGACCCCGGCGAAGACGAGCTGCGTGATGCCGCCCGCCGACAGGACGTCGCCGAGCCCCGTCGCGTAGAATGCGCCCTTGCCGGGCTTGTCGATCACGGTCTCGCCGGGCTCGGGGAAAAGCTCCGGCACGATCTCCGCGCCGGGCTCGCCCTTGACGAGGATGCGCCGCATCGCGCCCTCGTCGCCGATGCGAAGGCCGGGTCTGCCGCGCGCGAGCTTGGCGGGCGGGCAGTCGGACAGGTCGGGCCGATGGCATTCGCGCGTGTGGATCACCGGCCGGCCGGCGGCGCGGAAGCCCTGGATCAGCCGCGCGGTGGCCGGCACGATCGCCTGGAGACGCGTCACGTCGTTGCCGAGGCTCTCCCCGAAGCCGCCATGCTCCAGGAAGTCGCGCTGCATGTCGATGACGATGAGCCCGACGGTCCCGCGGTCGAGCGGGAAGGGAAAGGGCGCGGCGGGGATCTCGGCCATCAGTGATGCCCCGCCATGTGGGTTCCAATCTCGGTCGTGTCGGCCGCCTCGCCGCCCGGCGTCTCGAAGGTGACGCGGCCCTCGAAGAGGACGAGGATGCGGTCGGACAAGGCGACGATCTCGTCGAGGTCTTCCGACAGGAGAAGCACCGCCGTGCCGCGGTTGCGCGCGTCGAGGATCTGGGCGCGGATATCGGCGACCGCGCCGAAATCGAGGCCGAAGCAGGGATTGGCGACGACGAGGAGGCGCGTCTTCCCGTCCAGCTCGCGCGCCAGCACCGCGCGCTGCACGTTGCCGCCCGACAGCGTCGCGATCGGCGCGCCGGGCCCTTGCGTCTTCACGCTGTAGGCCGCGATCAGCCGGTCCGCCTCGCGGCGCTGCCGGGCGCGGTCGACGAGGCGCAGGAGCTTGCCGCCCTCGGCCCGGTCGAAGGTGCGGAAGGCGAGGTTTTCCGCAACGCTCATCCGCCCGACGCAGGCGTTGCGCAAAGGCTCCTCGGGAAGGCAGCGGACCTTCCTCGCCTGCGCCGCGGCCCGGCTCGCGTCGTAGGGCGCGCCGTCGACCGTCATGCGCCCCCCTTCGGCCGCCGTCTGGCCGGACAGGACGTCGACGAGCGTGGTCTGCCCGTTGCCGGAAATGCCGGCGATGCCGACGATCTCGCCCGCCCGCACCTCCAGGCGCGCGATGTCGATCGCGCCGCGGCCGGACCCGCCGGCCTTGACGCCGTCGAGGGCGAGGACGACCGGAGAGGCGGGGTCGAAGGCCAGCCGCTCGGGCACGGGCGCGAGCTTGCGCTCGCCGATCATCAGGCGCGCCATGTCGGAGGTGGAGAGCTCCGCCACCGTGCCGCCGCCGACATGGGCGCCGCGCCGCAGCACGCTCACGCGGTCGCAGAAGCTCGTCACCTCGGAGAATTTGTGCGTGATGAGGAGGACGCTCATGCCGGTTTCGATCGCGCGGGCCCGGAGGAACCCCAGCACCTCGCGGGCCTCCTCCGGCGTCAGCACCGAGGTCGGCTCGTCCAGCACGAGGACGCGCGAGCCGAGATAGAGCTCCTTCAGGATCTCCGTCTTCTGGCGCTCGCCGGCCGACAGGCGATGCACGGGCACGTCGAGCGGCACCTTCAGCGGCATGGTGGCGAGGAAGTCGGAGAGCGCGCGCCGCTCCCGGCTCCAGTCCACGAAGGACGGCACGTCCGCCCGCGCCATGACGAGGTTTTCCAGGACCGTCATCGCGGGAACCAGCGTGAAGTGCTGGTAGACCATGCCGATCCCCGCGCGGCGCGCGTCCCTCGGATTGGCGATGGCCTGCTCGCGCCCTTCGAGCAGGACCGCCCCGGCATCGGGCGCGTAATAGCCGAGGATGCATTTGACCAGCGTCGACTTGCCCGCGCCGTTCTCGCCGAGCAGCGCGTGGAATTCGCCCGGCATCAGCTTGATCGAGACGTCGGAAAGGGCGGTGAAGGCGCCGAAGCGCTTGGTGAGGCCGACGGCTTCGAGCAGCGGCGTTTCGGGACGCCCGCTTTCCTCGAGCGCGGCCGGCGGCTCGAAGGGCGATGCGGCGAGCGCGCTCATGCCACGGCCTCGATCAGATCCTTCGAGGTCGCCACCGCGCCGAAGACGCCGCCCTGCATGGTCACCATCTTGATCGCGGCCTCGTGGTTGCCGCGATCGGTCGCCCCGCAGCAATCCTCGAGGATCACGCATTCGAAGCCGCGATCGTTCGCCTCGCGCATCGTCGTGTGCACGCAGACGTCGGTGGTGATGCCGGCGAGCGCGATGTTGCGGATGCCGCGCGAATGGAGGATCAGCTCGAGGTCGGTCGCGCAGAAGGAGCCCTTGCCGGGCTTGTCGATCACGATCTCGCCGGGAAGCGGATAGAGCTCGGGAATGATGTCCCAGCCCGGCTCGCCGCGCACCAGGATGCGCCCGCAGGGACCGGGATCGCCGATGCCCGCGCCCATCTGGCGCGAGCGCCAGCGCTTGTTGGCGGGAAGGTCGGCGAGATCGGGCCGATGGCCCTCGCGGGTGTGGATGATCGTGTAGCCCTTGGCGCGCAGGGCGGTCAGCACCGCCTTGATCGGCTCGATCGGTGCCTGGGTGAGGGACAGGTCGTAGCCCATCGTATCGACATAGCCGCCCGCGCCGCAGAAATCGGTCTGCATGTCGATGACGATGATCGCCGTGTTGTCCGGCCTCAGCGACCCGTCATAGGGCCAGCGATAGGGACGGGAGGCGATGGTCGTGCCGCCGGTCGCGGAAGGGGTCTCGATCGCATCCATGAAGGTCACTCCGCAGCTTCCGAAAGGGTGTCGCCGTAATCGCGGGTCGGGGCGGGAAAGCCGCAGGACGTGCCGTCGACGACCGCGACCTCGTCCTCCCAGGGCAGGCGGTAGGTGCCCGCCACCAGGTCCTGCATGAACGTGTAGGGGCAGTCCCGCGCGCCGCCCTTCACCGCGACGTAGCCGCGATGGCCGAGCTGGTAGATGTTGTTCTCGACGCCCCAGCCGCGCCGCGCCTCGCGCACGAGGTCGGGCCGGACCTCGGCGGTGATGATCTCGTCGGCGCGCCCGGTCGTGCCATGGGCGATCACGGTGCCGTCGAAGTTCACGATCATGCCCTCGCCCATGGAATCGAACGAGCCGTCGGAGCCGCAGAGGCAGACATTGGCGGTGATCATGAGGTTCTGGAAGGCGTTGGCCTGGTTGGTGAAGCGCCAGCTCTGGCGGATCGGCGCGGTGTAGCCGGCCGTTCGCAGCATGATCTCGGCGCCCTTGTAGGCGCATTCGCGCGCCATTTCGGGGAACATGCCGTCATGGCAGATGATGAGGGCGAGCTTGGCGCCCTTCGGCCCGTCCACGACGGGAATGCCGAGATCGCCGGGCTCCCAGGGCTCGACGGGCACCCAGGGGTGGAGCTTGCGGTAGGTGAGGACGATCGTGCCGGCGTCGTCGATCACGAGCCCGGTGTTGTAGGGCATGCCGCCGGGATGGAGCTCCATGATGGAGAAGCAGCCCCAGATGCGGTTGTCGCGGCAGGCCGTCTGGAAGGCCACGACCTCCGGCCCGTCGATCCGGCAGAGGATCTCCGGGCGGATGTCCATCGAGAGCCCATGCAGCGAATATTCGGGGAAGACGACGAGATCCATCGTGGAAAGATTGCGCCGCGCCTTGCCGACCATCGCGACGATGCGCTGCGTCTGCGCGGCGATGTCGGCCCGCGTCTCGATGCGCGGCAGCTGCAGTTGCACGCATCCGATGACGACGCCGTTCTCGGACTTGTTGAGACCGCCCAATCCCGTCATGGCGAGGCTCCTTACTTGGTGATGGAGAGTTCGCGCGGCGCGCCGTCGAGCGCGCCCCGCGGGGACGAGGTGATGACGAGGATGACAAGCGTCAGCGCGTAGGGGGCGGCGTAGAAGAGGTAGTATCCCTGGCTGATGCCGACCGACTGGAGCGCCGGCCCGAGCGCGCCCGCGCCGCCGAAGATCAGCGCGGCGACGAGGCAGGCGACCGGATTCCACCGGGCGAAGATGACGAGCGCCACCGCGATGAGCCCCTGTCCGGACGAGATGCCCTCGTTCCAGGAGCCGGGATAGAAGAGCGAGAGATAGGCCCCGCCGATGCCCGCCATGAAGCCGCCGAAGGCGGTGGCGAGGACGCGCACGCGCGTGATGTCGTAGCCCATGGCGCGCGCGGCATCGGCGCTGTCGCCGACCATGCGCAGGACGAGGCCGATCTTGGTGCGCTTGAAGACGACGGCGAGCGCGAAGGCGCAGGCGATGCCGATGAGGAAGAGCGGATTGATCTGCAGCGCGGAGGAGAGCTGCGGGCTCGTCGTCCAGAAGCCGAGGTCGATCGCCGGCAGCATCGGGGCGGCGGGCTGGATGAAGGGCTTGCCGAAGAAGAAGGCGAGGCCCATGCCGAGCAGCATCAGCGCGATGCCGACCGCGATGTCGTTGACGCCCTTCAACGAGCAGAGGAGCCCGTGCAGCACGCCGAAGAGCACGCCGGCACAGCCCGCCGCGAGCACCCCGGTCCAGGGCGAGCCCGTCAGATAGGCCGCGCCGTAGCCGGCCATCGCGCCGAAGACGAGCGTGCCTTCGAGCCCCAGATTGATGCGCCCGCTCTTTTCCGTCACGCATTCGCCGAGGCTGACGAAGAGAAAGGGCGTGGAGACGCGGATCGCGCCGCCGAGAATGGCGAGCGGCACGCCCCAGAGGCCGATATCCTCGCTCATGGCGCGGTCCTTTCGAGGAGCGAGCGCGGCAGGAGCCGCCCGTTCAGCGTTTCCGAAACGAGGATGGCGACGAAGAGCATGCCCTGCAGCACGAGGACGGTGGCGTCGGGAAGCTCCATCCGGCGTTGCACGAGGCCGCCGGACGCCTCGATCCCGCCGATGAGGATGGCCATGGGAATGATCGCCAGCGGGTTCTGCCGGGCGAGGAAGGCGATGAGGATGCCGGTATAGCCGTAGCCCGCGACGAGCGAGGCGTTGGCGCTGCCCTGCACGGCGGAGACGTCGATCATGCCGGCGAGCCCGGCCGCCGCGCCGCCGGCGGCGGAGAAGGCGAGAACCAGCCGCCCGACGGGGAGGCCCTGCACGGCCGCCGCGCGGGCATTGCCGCCGGCGATCCGGGCGGAGAAGCCGAAGGTGGTGCGCCCGACCACGAAGGCGGCCGCGATGCAGGCGAGGCAGCCGATGGCGAAGCCCCAATGGATGTCGAAGCCGGGGATCGCCCCGATCGTCAGATCCGCGGAAATCGGCACCGTGGACGGCTTGTTGAGGCTGGCGGGGTCGCGCAGCGGGCCTTCCACGATGTGGTTGAAGAGGGCGATGGCGAGATAGGCGAGAAGGAGGCTCGAGATCGTCTCGTTGACGCCGCGAATGTGGCGGAGCGCGCCCGCGATGCCGATCCAGAGCCCGCCCATGCCGGCCCCGGCGAGCGCCATGAGGAGAATGCCCGCCCCGCCGAAGCCGGCGAGATGCGCCCCGGCCCAGGCGCTCGCGAGACCGCCCAGCACGAAGGCGCCCTCGCCGCCGATGACGACGAGGCCGAGCTGCGCGGGCAGCGCGACGCAGAGCGCGGTGAGGAGAAGGGGCGCGGCCCGCTGCAGCGTGTTCTCCAGCGAGAAGGCCGTGCCGAAGCCGCCGCGCCAGACGAGGGCGTAGAACTCGGCGGGCGACTTGCCGACGAGGGCGATGAAGAGGCCGAAGAGCGCCATGCCCGCGAGGATCGCCAGCACCGGCAGGAGAACGCCTTCGATCCGGCGGAGCGAGGCTTCGGTGAGGCGCGGACGATCCGCGAGCGGCCCGGCGGCGGGTGAGGGGGACAGGACGGTCATCGGCCGCTTCCCCGTCAGGCCGTCGAGCCGACGACGCCCTCGACGAGGTAGTCCATGCTTTCCAGCTCGATCGCGGTCTCGATGAAGGCGCTGCCGGCGGCGACCTTCTCCACGCCCTTGTTGTCCTTCAGCGGACCCTTGATGACGGAGAACCCGCCCTTCATCATCTCGGCCTTCACGGCGTCGGCCTGCTGGCGCGCGGCCTCGCCGACCATGGCGCCGTAGGGGCTCGTCTTCACGAAGCCCTGCTCGAGACCGCCGCGCACGAAATTCGGCAGCGGCGTTCCGGCCTGTGCGGCGTCGATGAAGGTCTTGTAGATCGAGGCCCAGTTCCATTCCGCGCCGGTGAGGTAATGGTCGGGCGCGAGCGCGGCCTGGCTCGTGTGGTAGCCGGTGACGAAGCAGCCGCGGCCGGCCGCGGTCTGGACCAGCACCTTCGGTCCGTCGACATGGCAGGTGATGACGTCGATGCCCTGGTCGACCAGCGCGTTGACCGCTTCCGCTTCCTTCACCGGCATCGACCAGTCGCCCGTGAAGATGACCTGCACGGTGATCTCCGGATCGACCGAACGCGCGCCGAGCGCGAAGGAATTGACGTTGAGGAGCACCTGCGGAATGGGCTTGGCCGCGACGAAGCCGAGCTTCTTGGACTTGGTCTGGTGCGCGGCGACGATGCCGGAGAGATACTGCGCCTGCCCGATATAGCCGAAATAGGAGCCCGCGTTCTTCGGGTCCGTGTCGCTCCAGAGGCCGCCGCAATGGCGGAACTGCACGTCGGGATTGGCCTCGGCCGCGGCGAGCACGAAGGGCTTGTAATAGCCGAAGGAGGTCGGGAAGAGGAGCCCGGCGCCGTCGAGCTGGATCATGGATTCCATCGTCTTGGCGACGACGTCGCTTTCCGCGACGTTTTCCTCCTCGATGATCGTGAGGCCCGCCATCTCCTTCAGCGCGGCGGCGGCCTCGGCATGCGACTGGTTGTAGCCGAAATCGTCGCGCGGGCCGACATAGATGAAGCCGACGGTGAGATCGGCCGCCCGGGCCGGGCCGACCCGCGACAGAAGCGGCGTCGCGCCGAGGGCGGCGCTGGCCTGGAGGAAGCGGCGGCGGGAGAAGGTGGGCAGGGACATCGAAGGCTCCGGTCGGTCGGGGGGACGGCGATATCGCATTGCATGCAATCGACGTGCCAAACGCCAAGAGCCGCCCATCCCGGCAGAATCCGGCCTGCAACGGGAGCGGCACCGGACGATGTGCCTGCATCTTGAGCAGCTTCTGCCTTTCGTCCGGACGAAACCAAGCTTCCCTCGCTCGCGGCCATCGACCCTGACCGCTTCCGCCGATCGCCGTCCGCGAGCCACATCGAACCGGCCGGAAACGTGGGTAAATTTCGAGCGTGACAGAGCGCGGGCCTCAACGTGACATCCCCGTGTCGTGCCGGTTTTTTGAACAGTGCAATTTCCGGCGGCAGTGCCTAGACTGACGGCGATCCGCCGGAACCGTTCAACGCAAAGGCCGCCCATGACCGAGCTCTCCGCCCGCGCAGCCCGGCCCGATCTCGTGGACGCCCGTCCGGGCGCGTCCAAGCTCTGGCCCCTGGCGCTCCAGCATGTTCTCGTCATGTATGCGGGCGCGGTCGCCGTTCCGCTGATCGTCGGCCGCGCGCTGAACCTCTCGCCCGAGGACGTCGCCTTCCTCATCAGCGCCGACCTCTTCGCCTGCGGGATCGCGACGCTGATCCAGTGCATCGGCTTTCCCGGCGTCGGCATCCGCCTTCCCGTGATGATGGGCGTCACCTTCGCCTCGGTCGGTCCGATGATCGCGATGGGCTCGGCGCCCGATGTCGGTCTCCTCGGCATCTACGGTTCGGTGATCGCGGCCGGGCTCTTCGGCCTCCTCGTCGCGCCGCTCGTCGGGCGCATCCTGCCGCTCTTTCCACCCGTCGTGACGGGGACGGTGATCCTCGTCATCGGCATCTCGCTGATGCGCGTCGGCATCAACTGGGCCGGCGGCGGCGTCCCGACCTTTCGCAAGGTGATCGGGGAAGAGACGGTGCAGGTCGCCAATCCCGCCTATGGCGCCCCGCTGGGTCTCGCCATCGCCGTCTTCGTTCTCCTCACGATCCTGGCGCTCGTGCGCTGGGGGCGGGGCTTCGTCGCCCATGTCGCCGTGCTTCTCGGCATCGTGGCGGGCGCGGTCGTGGCCGGGCTCGCCGGCCTCATGCATCTCGACAAGGTCGCGGCCGCGCCCTGGTTCGGGCTCGTCCTGCCCTTCCATTTCGGTGCGCCGCAGTTCCACCTCGTGCCGATCCTCACCATGTGCCTCGTAATGATCGTGGTGATGATCGAGTCGCTCGGCATGTTCCTGGCGCTCGGCGACATCACGGGGCAGCGGGTCGACAAGGCCGCGCTGACGCGGGGCCTGCGGGCGGACGGCGTCGGCACGCTGATCGGCGGCATCTTCAACACCTTTCCCTACACGTCCTTTTCGCAGAATGTCGGGCTCGTCGGCGTCACCGGCGTCTCCTCCCGCTGGGTCACGGCGGCCGGCGGGGCGATCATGCTGGCGCTCGGCCTGATGCCGAAGATGGCGGCTCTGGTCGAATCCGTGCCGGTCGTCGTGCTCGGCGGAGCGGGGCTCGTCATGTTCGGCATGGTCGCCGCGACGGGCGTGCGCATCCTCGCCGGGGTCGACTACGCCTCGAACCGCAACCATCTCTTCGTCGTCGCCGTCTCGGTCGGCGTCGGGATGATCCCGCTGGTCGGACCCGGCTTCTTCCACGCGCTGCCGGGCGGCCTCCAGCCTCTCCTCGAATCCGGCATCCTCCTCGCCACCATCGCCGCCGTCGCGCTCAACGCCTTCTTCAACGGCCTGTCCGGCGAAGCGGAGGCGCGGCACCAGGTCTCGCTCGCCGCCCGGGCGGCGGATTCCGCGTGACCTCGACGAAAGGGCCGCGCATCGACGCCGATCCCGGCTTGACGGGATCGGACCATCCGGCGAAGGATCGTGACCGCGCCGGTCCGCGCGCCGTCCTGCGGCGGTTTCTCGGGCGGCCGGTCCTGACCCGAGGACCCGTCAGCGGTCTCGCGGTATGCGTTCCATAATGTATATTATGCCATCGCCTTAAGATGGTGAGAGATCAATGGTTTAAGCAGGGCGAGAAGCCGCGATCTTCCCCGACGATCTCGGCGCGGTGCGAACCATCCGCATCGATCAATATTCCGGCGAGCCGCGGGGCGATGTCCGCTATGCAGCCGCCGCGCCTGCGGAGCCGCCGTCGCGCTGTCGTGAAAAGCGGAGCGCATGGGGACGCTGGCGACGCGGCCTCGACGCAGCGCCCGTCCCGTCACGACCCGCCCGTCACGACCCGCCTCTCACGACCCGCCCGTCACGACCCGCCTCTCACGACCCGCCCGTCACGACCCGAAAGATTGCGAGAAGGTCTGCGCCGAGCCCTTGAGCGCCCGTTTCGCGGCATAGAGAGCGGCATCGGCGCGCCGGAGGAGCTCTTCGCGCGGCAGTCGCATGCCCTGCGACCAGGCGATCCCGATCGTCGCGGAGACGGCGGCGCGCGTTCCGGCCTCCTGCGCCGTCAGACGGAGGCTCGCCAGCAGCCGATCGACCAGGCCCTTGAAGGCGTCGCGGTGCTCGAGGGACGGCACGATGATCGCGAACTCGTCGCCGCCGAGCCGCGCGGCGAAACAGTCGGGCAGCCAGGAGGCCCGCAGGCGCTCGCCCACCTTGCGCAGGATGTCGTCTCCCGCGGCATGGCCGAGAAGGTCGTTCACCTGCTTGAAGCCGTCGAGGTCGACCAGGAGCACCGCCACCTCCCGTCGCGTCGATTCCGCCTCCAGCAGCTTCTCCCCGAGAATGCGGTTGAACTCGCCGCGGTTGGGCAGGCGCGTCAGCTCGTCGGTTCGAGAGGTGCGCACCAGCGCCTGTTCCATGCGGTATCGCTCGGTGATGTCCTGAAAGAGCCCGATGATGGCGACCGGAGCGCCGTGCGATATCTCGACCTCGCCCATGCTCCGCACGCGCCGCGGCTTGCCGCGGGCCGTGATGAAGTCGCTCTCGATGTCGAAGGGCTGGCCGGTTTCGATCGCCTGCGTCAGGGCGTCGCTGACCCGCTGCCGGTCGGCTTCGGGATAGAATTCGAGGGCGGTCTCGAGCGGCGGCATCGAGCCCGCGGGCAGCTCGTGGATCGCGAAGACGCCCTCCGACCATTCCGCCACCCCGTCGGCGATGGTCAGACGCCACGACCCCATGTCGGCCATGCGCTCGGCCTGCTTCAGCTGTCGCCGTTCCCGCTCCAGCCGTTCCAGGCTGTCGCGTCGGGACTCGGCCAGCGCCGCCGATCTCAGCGCGAGAGCCCTCGCCTCGATCAGCGCTTCCGCGATGCGGGCAAGGGCCTGCAAGGACCCGAGATCGGCTTCGGTGAAGTCCCGCGCCGCGTCGTCGATCACGCAGAGCGAACCGATCGGCACGGCGCCGTCGCCGCCCGCCTGGCGCACCCGCACGGGAACGCCCGCATAGAAGCGGATGTTCGGCTCGCCGAGCACGAGGGGACTGGTCGCGAAGACCGGATCCAGAAGCGTGTCCTTCACGACGAGCGCCGCATCCGCCTCCACGGCCTGCGCGCAGAAGGACGTCTCGCGCGACGTTTCGGTGAGATCGAGGCCCGAACGCGCCTTGAACCACTGGCGGTTCCGGTCGATCAGCGACAGGAGCGCGATCTTCGTGCCGAACATTCGCTTCGCCGTTTCGGCGAGAGCATCGAATTCGGCTTCGGGAGCCGAATCGAGAAGAGCGAGACTTCGGAGCATCCGGCAGCGCTCCGCTTCGGCAGACTGATCGATCATGGCACCCTCCCCCTGGCGTCAGTCGATACATAACCTCGATTGACTTAACGTTTGCTCCCTTTTCCTTATACACAGGGCCGACTTTGCAATTTTCAGGCGAGCCGGCGCGTGGGGCGAACGGGCCGGCGGTGAGCGGGAAAGCTGGGATCGCCGCGGGCGGAGCGTCGCAATCCCCGCGGAAGGGCCGCCCTAGCAGAGCACAGGCGGTTCGTGTACGGTCGCCGCTCCGGAGCAGAACGACGCAACCGGGCGGCGGAAACGTGCAGCGTCTCGTTGCGATCGACCCGGTCGAAGCGCGGTTCCCGCGGCTTCGACAGGTCCGACAGCACGGCCGCGACGCCGCCATGCCCGGACCGGCCTTTTCAGATGTCAGGCAAAACAGGACCACATGAGACAGCCGCAGAAGCCGTTCGTCGTCGAGCGCAAGCGCCGGACCCGAAGCGTCACGGAAACGCCCTCGATCTGGGATGGAGCGACCGGGCGCGAGCTTCACACTCTACTCCAGACCAGCATCGCGGAGGATTCCGAAGGGGAGACGCAGGCGCCGCAAGCCCCCCGCGCCCGGACGGCGGCCGGCCAGGGCCGCGAGCCGGCCCGCGACGGCGCCAAGGGGCGCATCCTGGAAGCCCGCATTCTCCCGAGCGAGCCCGAAGCGCCGGAGGCGGCAGCGTCGGATGCCGAGGATCTGGAACGCACCGGCTTCGCCGAAGCGCCTCGGCGTCGCGGCCGACCGCGCAAGCACCCGGTGGCCCCGCCCGCCGATCTCGCCCCCGCGCCGATCCGGGATATCCCGTCCCCGGTGGACGAGGAGGCTTTCGAAGCCGACGCGGCGCTCGACTCCGAGCCCGTCGCCGACGCCGACGCCGACGCCGGAGAGGTCCCGGATCGGCCGGAGGTCCAGGCCAAGGCGACGCGCGTGCGCCCGACCTTCCTCGAACGGCGCCGCGAGGCCCGCAAGAAGCTCCCGCCGGGAAAGCGCTGGAAGGAAAAACTGAAATTCTGACCGCCGGCCGCCGATCCTTCGCCTTGCCTCGCTCCGGACACGCTTTGGGTCTCTGACGGTCAGGGAGTGCCGAGCCGATCGATCCCCATCTGAGTCGCGTCGGCATTCCGGACATGGCTTTTCGCGGGTGATGCGACCGCCGCACCCTCTGGCGCGTTGAGCGGGTCCGAGGTCGGCGAGGGTCGACCGTTCGAAGCCCGGGGCGAGACGAAGGTCGAAGCGAGCATGCCGAAAGCGATCCCGACGCAGCGCCGCGGCGTGTTCTTCAAGGTCGTGGCCTGGACGCTCGCCGTTCCCGTTCTCTGTGCGGTCGTCGTCGTCGGCGGCGCGGCGCCCCTCTACCTGCTCCTGCCCGATGCCGAACCGGCGGCGCAGGCCGTCGTGAAACCGGCCGCGGCCCCGCCGGCGAAGGCGGCGGCCCGCGCGCCTGCGCCGGTGGAGCCGGTCGTCGATCTCGCTTCGGGGGCCGAAACGATCGGGCCGGAGGCGCAGGAGGCACAGGAGGTCGCGGGCCTTCCCGGCGAGACGAGCGAAGAGCTTCCCGACGAGACGCTGGATTCCCTGCCCGAGGCGAGCGCCGAGCCGGATGCCGCCACGATCGTCCCGACGCCCCGCCCCGATGCCCCGCGATCGCTCGCCGGGGCCTCCGCGCCGGATGCCGCCAAAGCCAAGCCGAACGAGGCCGGGCCTTCGGCACGGGAAAATCCGGCCGAAGACGAAACCAAGCCCGGCGCCACCGGAGGGACGCGCCTCGCCTCGGTGGCCGCCGCCGCGCTGCCGGAGGCCTCGCGCCGTCCGGCCGTCGCACCGGAACCGGTGCGCGAGGGTCGGCGCAGCTTCGTGCGAACGGCGGCCAAGCTGCGCGCCGCGCCGCAGGGCGCCGAGATCGGGGTGATCCGCGCGGGCACCGAGATCGTCGTCGGCCGCTGCGACCGCTGGTGCGAGGTCAGCGCCGATGGCCGCAGCGGCTACGTCCATGTCTCGCTGATCGGCGGCGCGGCGGCGCCGGCCGCCGAACGCCGCGCACGGGACCGCCGCGAGGCCCGGCCGCCCGAACGGCGCCGGTTCGAGGAGCGCCGGTTCGAGGAGCGGCGGATCGCCCGTCGTCCGGCGCCTCGATCGGCCGATCCCTACGCGCGGGACGGCGTCGGGGGATACGAGGAGGAGGAGATCTACGACCGCGCCTATCGCCGCGGCGAGGATCCGGGCTGGCTGATGGAAGACCCCTACCGTCCCGAACGTGGCGCCTGGCCCGAACGTGGCGACTGGCCCGAACGTGGCGACTGGCCCGAACGTGGCGACGGGTATGTCGAGGAGGACGGGCGCGGTCGGCGCGAAGAGCCGCCGGTTCTCCTCTATTACGAGCCCTACCCCTGAGCGTGACGCGGACCGCGCGCGGATCCGCAGGGTCTGTCGCCAAGGGCCGGGCTCCCGATATCGACGGCGATGCGCCGGTCGATCCCGGCCCAGCCTATCCCTCCGCCGAAGCCCGCCACGCCGCGGCATAGGCGTCGAACGAAGCATCGGGTGGCGGCACCGGATGCAGCGCCGCCAGCGACGACGATGCCCCTGTCCGGCCCGGTGCCGCGTCCGCCGTTTGGTCCGGCGACCGATCGGGCGTCGCGGGAGGGCCGACGCGGCGCGCGCGGTCCGGAGCGACGGCGAGGCAGGCGGCGCCGGAGGTCGTTCCCGTCGCGCCGGCGGATGGCGCGACGGCGCGGCCCGTCAGCCGCGCCAGGGCGTTGAGATAGAGGCGGTTGCGCGCGAAGGGCCCCTCCACGATCGTCGGTCCGCCCGCCCCGATCAGTTCGAGCATGCGCGCCGTCATCAAAGCGGCGTAGAGGCTGGCCGCGGCGGTGCGCGTGCCCGGCGAGAGTGCGTCCGGATCGCGCGTCCAGCGCCCTTGTCCCTCGGGAAAGGGCCCGGTGCCCGGCGCGAAGGTCGGAAGAACCATCGTCCCCTCCGCCAGGACCGCCTCGATCTCGGCCGGCGTCGGCTCCGCCGCGCGCCCGCCGGTGAGGAGATCGAACTCGCGACCGCCCATGAAGCGCGCGGAGGGAACGGGCCGGCCGAACGCGTCGACATTGGCGAGCGTGTCGCGGCCGGGATCGAGCCCGTCGAGCCGCCCGCCGACGGCAAGCGCGACGATCCAAGTGCCGGTCGAGAGCACGGCGAAGGGCTGCTCCAGGCGCAGGAGATGGGAGAGCAGCGAGGCGTTGGAATCGTGCAGGCCGCAATGGACGGGGATGCGCCGGCCGGCAAGGCCGATCGCGGCGGCGAGCTCCGGCTTCAGATCGCCCAGCCGATCGAAGGCGCTGCGCATCGGCGGCAGGAGATGCGTCCAGCCGCGCTCGGCGACGAGGCGCGACACGCGCCCCTCGGCCGGCATCCAGAGATCGGTGTGGCAGCCGATCGAGGTCACCTCCCCCGCGGCGACGCCGGTCAGCCGAAAGGCCCAGTATTGCGGATGGAAGAGGATGTGCCGCGCGCGCGCGAAGGCGTCCGGAAAGGTCGCCTCCAGCCAGAAGAGCTGCGCGCCGACGTTCAGCCCGTTCGGCAGGCGCGGCGAATAGGTTTCGTCGAAGGGCGGCCGGACGCGGTCGTAGGCCGCCCGAAGCGCCTCGGGCGCCGGGCTCTCGTAGTCGAGCATCGGCAGGACGAGGTCCTCGTCGTCGACGAGGACCGCGCAGGCGCCGTGCGTGGTGATCGAGATCGCCTCGACCGGGTGCGAGGCGGCGCAGTCGCGAAGGGATGCGAGCAGGAAGCGCCAGAGATGGTCCGTATCCATGTGCGGATAGGGCCCCTCGGCGACGACCGTGTTCGCCGTCGTCGCGACGAAGGCGTCCGTTCCGCCGTCGAGGTCGTGCAGCGCGAGCTTGGCATTGGTCTTGCCGATGTCGATCACCGCGACGAAGCGCGGCGCGCCCTCGCCGTCGGCGCTCCCGATGTCCGCGGTCATGGCAGGTGGAACACGGTTTCGAGGGGCGTGACGACCGGCGCGTTGCCGGGCTCGACCACCATGAGGTCGGCCATCGCGTCCCACCAGCGCCGCATGATCTCCGATTGCGGCAGCGCGTCCATCCCGTGGTCCAGGGGCCGCCAGAGCACGGCGAAGAGATGGCTCGTCTCGCGGTCGAGATGGATGGAATAGTCGTGGATGCCGGCCTCGCGCAGAAGCGTCGCCAGCTCCGGCCAGATCTCGTCGTGGCGGCGGCGATAGGCCGCCTCCGCGCCCGGCTTCAGGATCATCCGGAAGGCGATCTTCTCCCGCCTCTCCGTCATGGCCGCATCCCGGCGGCGCGGCGGCTGGCAAGACGCGAGGAGACCTGCGGCGCCGCGAGGGCGAAGATGACGAGAAGACCGATGCAGACCGACATGATGATTCCGGGAATGGCGAAGAGGCCAAGTCCAACCTGGACGAGGCCCATGAGGAGGGCGGCGAGCACGACGCCGAGGATCGAGCCGGAGCCCCCGGTGATCGAGATGCCGCCGAGAAGGACGAGCGTGACGATATCGAGCTCCCAGCCGAGCGTGGACGAGGGCCGCGCCGCGCCGTCGAGCGGGCTGGTCAAGAGGACGGCGGCGAGGCCCGCCGCAAGGCCGGTGGCGAGAAAGGCCGCGAACGTGATCCGCTCGACCCGAAGCCCGGCGGCGCGGGCGGCGGCGGGGTCGAGCCCGATCGCGCGCACGCTCTTCCCGAGGCTCGTGCGATGGAGCACGATGGCGGCGAGCAGCGCCAGCCCCAGAAAGGCCGCGATCTCGAGAACGAACCGATCGCGCTCGCCGCCCGGCCCGTGGAGCGCGAGGCCGCCGGGATCGCTCGGCCCGACGCCGCCGCCGGGCAGCGCGTAGGCGATGCCGCGGAACAGGCACATCGTCGCCAGCGTCGCCAGGACCGAGGGCAGGCGGAGCACCGAGACGAGCGTGCCGTTGAGGAGGCCGCAGAGGAGCCCGACGCCCAGCCCGGCCAGCACCGTCTCCGGAAACCCGGCTCCGGTGGCCGCGAGCCCGCCGATGGCGCCCGACGCCAGCGCGACGATGCCGGCGACGGACATGTCGATCTCGCCGCACAGGATGACGAAGGCGAGCGCCAGCGCGACGATCGCCTTCTCCGCGATGTGGAACGGATCGTCCGGGATCGCGCGGATGTCTGGAAAGGCCGGGACGGCCAGCGAGAGCGCGACGAAGATCGCGAGGAACAGAACGACGAGCAGCGCTTCCCGGCTCGACCGCAGGGCGGCGAGCCTCTCGCGGGCACGCTCGCGTCGCCGAGCGACCGCCACGGCCGGAAGGGTCTTCGGTGCAGGGGTCATGCCGAACCTTGTTCCTCCCACCCGGACGGCCGTTCCCGAGCCGGACATCCCCCGGCCCCGCCCCGTCCGGTCCTGCCCCGCCCTGTTCTGTCCCGCCCTGTCCTGCCCCGCCCTGAACCGATCCTTCCCCGAACCGGTCCTGCCCGAAACCACCTCGCCCCCGGCCCCGCGCGCCCGGCGAACCGGCGCAGCATCCGACGAAGACCGGCGCGACCGCGGCTCTCCCGCGCCCGCGCGCCGGGGATCGCCGCGGCGGGGATGATCGCACCGGCGATCCCCCTTGACCATACGGCATGCGGGCCGCTGGAGCGGTCCCGACACGAAAGAATCGGCCGACGCCTCGTCAGGCGGCACTGGCGACCTCCTCCTCCGGGACGGACGCGCGGTCGGCGACGACGAGGCGGATGCCGGCCGCCTCCAGCATGGCGGCCGCGTCGTCCGCGATGCCGTCGTCGGTGACGATCGTGCCGATCCGCGACAGGGGCGCGACGATCATCGGGGACCGCGCCTCGAACTTCGAGGAATCCGCCAGGACCACGATCTCGGCCGCCTGGCGCATCAGGCGCTGCTCGGACTGGACGATCAGCGGGTCGGCCTCGGCGATGCCGAGGGCGGAGATCGCGCGGCAGCCCATGAACATCCTGGCCGCCGCGAAATGCGCGATCCCGTCCGCCTCGAAGGGGCTGATGATGAGGCTCTGCTCGCGATAGATCGCCCCGGCCGGCACGAGGACCGTGCAGCCGGAATGCCGGACGAGATGCTCGGCGGTCTGAAACGAATTGGTGAGGACCTGGAGGCGCATCGCCGTGAGGTGGTGGACCATCTGGAAGGTGGTCGTGCCGCCGTTGATGATGATCGCCTCGTCCGCGGCGCAAAGCGCCACGGCCGCCCGCGCGATGGCGCGCTTCTCGCGCCGCTTGCGCGCCTCGCTCGCCACCAGCGGGGGACTGCCGATCCGGCCGTAGGGCGACGGCGTCTGCGTCGCCTCCGCGCCGCCGCGCACGCGGCGCAGCTGGCTCCGCCCGGCGAGCGTGGCGATGTCGCGCCGGATCGTCGCCTCCGAGGCCCCGGTCAGTTCCGCCAGCTCGCCCACCGCCGCGACGTGGCGGCTTTCCACGGCACTGAGGATGATCCGATGGCGTTCCCGTTCGTGCATGTCGCCCTCCCCCGGCGACCATCATCCCTGGCGTCCGGCCTGTCAATCAGATTGCGTCACAAGCCTTCATCGCAGCGCAGCAAAGCGATGTCTCATGCTCGGTTCTGTTGACTTTTGATCGAAAGGAGCCGATCCCTCGTCCGAGGAGGCGCCGGCCGTCATCGGGTCCGGCGCGGATGAGTTGTCCGGGAGGAAGCCCCCATGTCCGACGCGACCGACGCCGCGCGCCTGAAGAACCTCTGGGACGAGGCGAAGGCCTCGACGCTCGACGAGCCGGGCAAGCTCCTCTACCGCTCGAACCTCCTCGGCTCCGACAAGCGCATCACCAATTACGGCGGCGGCAACACCTCGGCGAAGGTCGTGCAGCGCGATCCGCTGACCGGCGAGGACGTGAGCGTGCTCTGGGTCAAGGGCTCGGGCGGCGACGTCGGCTCGATCCGGCTCGACGGGTTCGCGACGCTCTACCAGTCCAAGCTGAACCAGCTGCGCGGCCTTTATCGCGGCGTCGCGCACGAGGACGAGATGGTGGGCTATCTTCCCCACTGCACCTTCGCGCTGAACCCGCGCGCGGCCTCGATCGACACGCCGCTCCACGCCTATCTGCCTTACGCCCATGTCGACCACATGCATCCCGACGCGGTGATCGCGATCGCGGCCATGAGGAACGGCCGCGAGATCGCGGCGAGGGTCTACGGCGATGAGATCGGCTGGCTCGGCTGGCGTCGTCCGGGTTTCGAGCTCGGCCTGGAGCTCGCCCGCTTCGCGGCGGAGGATCCGGACGCCAAGGGCGTCATCCTCGGCAGCCACGGCCTCTTCACCTGGGGCGACACGGCCGAGGACTGCTACGCGACGACCCTTCGCATCATCAACCGCGCGATCGAATGGTTCGAGGGCGAACTCTCGGGTCAGCCGGCCTTTTCCGGCGAGGCCGTTCCAACGCTGCCCCCCGAGACCCGCCGCGCCGTCGCCGCGCGCCTGATGCCCGCCATCCGCGGCCGCATCGGCGCCGAGGAGGCCAAGGTCGGCCATTTCGACGACGGCGCCGCGGTGCTCGAATTCGTCGGTTCGCGGGATCTGCGCAAGCTGGCCGCGCTCGGCACGTCGTGTCCCGACCATTTCCTGCGCACCAAGATCCGCCCGCTGGTGCTCGACTTCGACCCCGCGACGGGCGACGTCGACGCGTTGGTCGGATCGCTCGACGGCGCGATCTCGGCCTATCGCGAGGACTATGCCGGCTATTACGAGCGCTGCCGGCGTCCGGGCTCGCCCGCGATGCGCGATCCGAACGCGGTGATCTATCTCGTGCCCGGCGTCGGCATGCTGTCCTTCGCCAAGGACAAGGCGACGGCGCGCATCGCGGGCGAGTTCTACGTCAACGCCATCAACGTCATGCGCGGCGCCTCCGGCGTCGACACCTATGAGGGCCTGCCCGAGCAGGAGGCCTTCGACATCGAATACTGGCTTCTGGAAGAGGCCAAGCTGCAGCGCATGCCCAAGCCGAAGTCCCTGGCGGGGCGCATCGCGCTCGTCACGGGCGGGGCCGGCGGCATCGGCCGGGCGACCGCGGCGCGGCTGCTGGCGGAGGGCGCCTGCGTCGTGCTCGCCGACATCAACGCGCAATCGCTGGAGGCGACGCGCGCCGAATTCGCCGCGTCCTTCGGCGCCGACCAGGTCCGCGCGACGGTGATGAACGTCACCTCGGAGGCCGAGGTGACGAAGAGCTTCGTCGACGCGCTGGTCGACTATGGCGGCCTCGACATCCTCGTCTCCAATGCCGGCATCGCCTCGGCCGCTCCGGTCGAGGACACGACGCTGGAGGTCTGGGAGCGCAATCTCTCGATCCTCGCCACTGGCTATTTCCTCGTCTCGCGCGAGGCGTTCCGGCTGTTCCGCCACCAGAAGCTCGGCGGTTCCGTGATCTTCGTCGCCTCCAAGAACGGGCTCGCCGCCTCGGCCGGGGCCTCCGCCTACTGCACGGCGAAGGCGGCCGAGATCCACCTCGCCCGCTGCCTCGCGCTCGAAGGGGCGGAGGCGGGCATCCGCGTCAACACGGTCAATCCGGACGCCGTGCTGCGCGGCTCGCAGATCTGGAGCGGCGAATGGCGCGAGCAGCGCGCGGCCTCCTCCAAGATCGGCACGGACGAGCTGGAGGCCCACTACCGCAACCGCTCGCTCCTCAAGCGCTCGGTCTTCCCCGAGGACATCGCCGAGGCGATCTACTTCTTCGCCTCCGACCTCTCGATGAAGTCGACCGGCAACATCCTCAACGTCGACGCCGGCAACGCGATCAGCTTCACGCGCTGACGCCGCCGTCGACAGCTGTCAACGCCGCCTCGATCCGTGCCGTTCCTGGGGAGGACATCCATGACCATCGCGCCCGCCTTCGTCGCCGAGGAGAACGTCCGGCTGGAGGCCGACCACCGCACCGACTACGAGGCGCTGGGCGAGAAGCTCTCGCGTCGCGGCGTCGACATTTCCGCCGTCACCGAGGCGGTCGCCGGCTTCTTCGTCGCCGTCCCCTCCTGGGGCACGGGCGCGGGCGGCACGCGCTTCGCCCGCTTCCCCGGCCCCGGCGAGCCGCGCGGCATTTTCGAGAAGCTCGACGATTGCGGCGTCATCCACGCGCTCGGCCGCGCGACGCCGGGCGTCTCGCTGCACATTCCCTGGGACAAGGCCGAGCCCGCCGCGCTGAAGGCCAAGGCCGACGAGCTCGGCCTCCATTTCGACGCGATGAACTCCAACACGTTCCAGGACCATCCGGGCGATCCCCGCCAGCCCCTGTCCTACAAGTTCGGCTCGCTCTCCCATGCCGATCCCGCCGTGCGCGCCCAGGCCGTGGCGCACAACATCGAGACGGTGGAGATCGGCGAGGCGATCGGCTCCAAGGCGATCACCGTCTGGATCGGCGACGGCGCGAACTTCCCGGGCCAGAGCGATCTCGGGAAGAGCTTCGAGCGCTATCTCGGCGCGATGAAGGAGATCGTCGCCGCGCTCCCGGCGGACTGGCGCATCTTCTCCGAGCACAAGATGTACGAGCCGGCCTTCTATTCCACGGTCGTGTCCGACTGGGGCACGAGCTACATGACCGCGCAGGAGCTGGGCGAGAAGGCCTTCTGCCTCGTCGATCTCGGCCATCACGCGCCGAACGTGAACATCGAGCAGATCGTCTCGCGGCTGATCCGGGCGGGCAAGCTCGGCGGCTTCCACTTCAACGATTCCAAATACGGCGACGACGATCTCGACGCCGGCTCGATCGATCCGTTCCGCCTGTTCCTCATCTTCAACGAACTGGTCGGCGCGGGCACGGCGCTGGACAGCCTGAACCCCGCCCACATGATCGACCAGTCGCACAACGTGACCGACCCGATCGAGAGCCTCATCCGCTCGGCCGGCGAGATCCGCCGCGCCTATGCGCAGGCGCTTCTCGTCGACCGCAAGGCGCTCGAGCACCATCAGGAGACCGGGGACGCGATGATGGCCTCGGAAACGCTGAAGCGCGGGTTCCGCACCGATGTCGAGCCGATCCTCGCCGAGGCGCGCCGACGGGCCGGCGGGGCGATCGACCCGATCGCGGCCTATCGCGCCAGCGGCTACCGCGCCAAGGTCGCGGCGGAGCGCCCCGCCTCGGTCGCCTCCGGCGGCGGCATCGTCTGACCGCCGGGGCGGCTTCGGTCCGACACCGCCTTCGCCGCTCCGGGATCGCCGGGTTCAGCGGGTCTCCCCGTAGGCCTCGCGCCGACGCAGCTCCAGCTCTTCGGCATAGCGCCGCAGCGTGTGGCTTTCCGTGAGGAGGCCGACGACGGTCCTGGTCTCCAGCCGGTCGACGACGGCGAGCGCCTCGCTCTCGGCCGTGTCGAAGAGGGCGGCGGCTTCGCGCGCGCTCATCTGCGGCAGGAGCACCGCGTCGGACCAGCGCAGGAGCCCCTCCACCTTGGCCTCCGGATCGGTGATCGCGTCGGAATAAGCGTCGGCCACGAGCACGATGCCGGCATAGGCGCCGGCCTCGTCGAGGACGACGACGCGCTGGGCCGAGCCGAGCGGGAAATCGCGGCGGAACGTCTTCAGACTGGTGTCGAAGGTCGTGGTGCGCACGTCGGTCCGCATCATCCGCCCGACGGTGAGGTTGCGGATCCAGCCGATGTCGTGGGCGCTGCGGATGCTCTCGCCGCGCAGGTGGAAGCGCCAGGTCGCGAAGGAATAGCCGAAGGTCTTGCGCGCGGTGAGCGAGGCCGTGACGACCGAGGCGAGGACGAGCGCGGTGATGGGGAAGTCGCCGGTCATTTCCAGCGCCAGGAAGGTCATGGTCATCGGCCCGCCGATGATCGTCACCGCGAGCGAGCTCATGCCGACGATGGCGAAGACGACGGGTGTCAGCGCGGAGCTCGAGAAGACCAGCGGCGCGAGGTCGGAGACGAGCTTGCCGAGCAGCGCGCCCATGAAGAGCGAGGCGAAGAAGAGCCCGCCGCGAAAGCCGCTGCCGATCGAGACGGCCGAGGCCAGGGCCTTCAGGACGAGGAGGAGGAGCAGCGCGGAAATCTCGGTCGGCAGGTCCAGCTGGAGATGCAGCGCGCCATGGCCGGACGAGAGGACCTGGGGCGTTCCGAGCGCGAGCCCGCCGAGGACGAGCCCGCCGACCACCGGCCGCAGCGCCATCGGCAATCCGCTCCGCCGCACCCCGCGCTCGATCGCGGTGACCCCTTGCATGACGAGGATGCCGAGCCCGGCCGCCAGGATCGCGAGCGCGATGGCCGGGGGATAGTCGAGCGTCGACACGATGCCGGGATCGCCGACATCGATGAGGAAGGCGTCGCCGACGAGGAACCGCGCGACGAAGGTGCCGCAGAGCGCCGCCGCGACGACCGGGGCGAGCGTCACGATGGAATAGGTGCCGATGATCAGCTCGAAGGCATAGAAGGCCCCGGTCAGGGGAGCGTTGAAGGCCGCCGCGATCGCCGCCGCCGCGCCGCAGCCGACGAGGGTCCGAAGATCGCTCCGCCGCATCTCGAAGGCGATGCCGATGCGCGAGGCGATGCCGGAGGAGATCTGCGTATAGGCGGCCTCCAGCCCGACGGAGGCGCCGAAGCCGTTCGAGACGAGGTTCTGGAGGACGACGATCCCGCTGTCGCGCATCGACATGCGGCCGCCATGCAGCGCGTTCGCCTCGATCGGGTCGACGAGGGCGCGGGCCTTGCGGCGCGACAGGACGAGGACCGACAGGCCGAGCAGCGCGCCGCCGGCGGCCGGCAGGAGCGCGGACCAGGGCGAGACGAGCGCGGTGAGCCCGCTCAGCCGCTCGCCATGGCCGAGGCCGAAGAGGACGACGTGCAGCGCCTGCGCCAGCCAGCCGATCCCGGTGACGAGAAGCCCCGCGATCGCGCCGACCACGGCGGCAACGAGGACAAGGCCGACCTCGTTGCCGCGCACCAGCGCCCGAAAGCGGCTCGGCGCCTTCACGGTCGGAGCGGCCGCGGCCGTCTTCGGGGTCGGTTGATCCATGGTCGGCCGGCTCGTCCTGTCGCGGTGTCGGTTCGCCCTTCTATAGACCATGGGGTCCCGAGGGCCATGCGCCTTGTCCCGCGTCCGGCTCGCGTTTCCCGGTCGCATGGCCCGGTCGTATGGCCCAGCTTTATGGCAGCCTGACTGACTTTTCGGACACACCCCGCCCGGCGATCGAACGCGGCACCGATCCTTTCTTGACTCCAATTGTCATCTTTAAATAGGGAGGGGCGGGGCGGCGGATGATCGCCCGTTGCAAGGGTTCGCATGCCATGGTCCGCGTTCATCGCCCTCTCCCGACGATCCTCGCCGGCTGCACGGCCCTGTCGCTCCTCTCCGCCTCGGCCGGCGCGCAGGAACCGATCGTGCTCGACACGGTGACGCTCGAAGGCGGCGGCGGCGCGGCGGCCGCCCGCGATCCGGGCACCGGCATCGGCGGCGGCGTGCGCACCGAGGGCTATGTCGCCAAGGGCGCGCGGATCGGCACCAAGACCGACACCGATCTTCGCAAGGTCCCGCAGGCCGTCGCGGTGGTCTCGCGCGAGGAGCTGGAGGACCGCAAGGTCCAGTCGCTGGTCGAGGCCGCGCGCTACACGGCCGGCGTGCGCGCCGGCACCTTTGGCTTCGATCCCGCCTTCGACACGCTCTTCGTGCGCGGCTTCAACGTCGCCGACACCGGCTACTACCGCGACGGGCTGCGCAGCCTCGGCGGCACGTTCGCCGTGTTCCGCCACGAACCCTACGGGCTCGACGGAATTTCGATCCTCAAGGGACCGAGCTCGGTCCTCTACGGCTCCGGCGCGCCGGGCGGCATCGTCAACGTCATCTCCAAGCGCCCGACCGAGGCGCCCTATCGCGAGATCGAGGGGCAGCTCGGCTCTCACGACCGCGCGCAGGTGAATTTCGACGCCTCCGGCCCGCTCGGCGCCGGCGACAACGTCCTCTACCGCCTGACCGGACTGGAGCGCTCGGCCGACACCGAATTCGTCGCGGCGCGCGACGACCGGACCTACATCGCGCCGGCCTTCACCGTCCGATCGGACGACCGGAACACCCAGCTGACCGTGCTCGGCGAGTACACGGACCTCAAGTCGGGCGGCGCGCGCGGCTTCCTCACCTTGAACAACCGCGTCACCGACATCGAGCAGGGCGATCCCCGCTTACGCGATCTCGACCAGGAACAGGCGCGCATCGGCTACGAGTTCGAGCACCGCTTCGACGAGATGTTCACGGTGCGCCAGAACCTGCGCTACCAGACGATCGACACGAACATGCGCTTCGTCTCGGTCTACGGCATCAATCCCGGCGGGCTCACCGCCCCTCGCGGCGCGGGACAGATCCTCGACGAGGCGGACGGGATCGCGGTGGACAACCAGGTGCAGGCGGAGGTCCGGACGGGCGAGATCGCGCACACGCTGCTCGGCGGGCTCGACTATACCTATGCCGACACGCGCTACCGCTACGGCGCCGGCGCCGCGCCCGACCTGGACCTCCTCACGCTGAACTACGGGCGCCAGCCGATCTCCGGACCGGTCTCGCACGATCTCTCCGACACCGACACGCATCAGGGCCAGACCGGGCTCTATCTCCAGGACCAGGCCGAATACGACCGCTTCGTGCTCACCGCCGGACTTCGCTACGACTGGCTGGACACGGACTCGCTGAACAACGCGACGCCCGCCGCGACGTCGCGGACAAAGGACGAGAACCTGTCGGGCCGCGTCGGCCTCGCCTATCTCTTCGACAACGGCCTCAGCCCCTACGCGAACTACGCCACCTCCTTCGCGCCGACGACGGGCCGCAGCGCCGGCGGCACGCCCTTCGACCCGACGGACGGCGAGCAGGTCGAGATCGGCGTGAAATACGCGCCGGAGGGCGCGGGCTATTCGGTCGACGCCGCGCTCTTCCGCATCCGCCAGAGCAATCTCCTGATCACCGATCCCGCCGACATCAACTTCCAGGTGCAGCAGGGCGCGGTCGTCTCGGAGGGCTTCGAGCTCCAGGCCAGTGCCGGCATCGCGGACGGGCTGAACCTCGTCGCGGCCTACACCTATACCGACCTCACCTATGATGCCGGCGCGGACGACGGACGCCGCGTTCCCGGCATTCCGCACCACCAGTTCTCGCTCTGGGGACAGTACGACGTCCTGTCCGGCCCGGCCGAGGGGCTGGGGCTCGGGCTCGGCACGCGCTTCATCGGGCCGAGCTATGCCGACAACGCCAACCGCCAGGAGAACGAGTCACGCATCCTCGTCGACGCCTCGCTCTCCTATGATTTCGGCGCGCTGAACCCCAAGCTCGAGGGCGTCGCCGCACAGATCAACGCCAAGAACGTCTTCGACCAGCGCGACGAGACCTGCTCGACCGGCTACTGCTACCGCGAGGAGGGCCGCAACGTCATCGGCTCGCTCCGGTATCGCTTCTGAGCGGGGGCCGGACCGGGTGACGCTGACGAGAACGCCTTCGAGGGACCGGATGCCGGGACGGCTGACCCGCCGCGCGCTTCTCGGCGCGGCGGCAACGGCCGGCCTCGCGCCGCGCGCCGCCATCGCGCAAGGGGCCGCGTCGGCGGGCGAGATCCGCTTCGCCCATGCCTTCGGCGAGACCGTGCTGCCCGGACCGGCCCGGCGCGTCGTCTCGCTCGGCTTCACCACGCAGGACACGCTGATCGCCCTCGGGACCCCGCCCGTCGCGCTGCGCTCCTGGTTCGGCGACCAGCCGAACGGCATCTGGCCCTGGGCACGGCCGCTCGCCGGGGACGCCGCGCCGGTGATGATCGCCGGCGAGGTCGCGATGGAAACCGTCGCCGCCCTCCAGCCCGACCTCATCGTCGGCATCGGCTCCGGCATCTCGGAGGCGGAATACGCCATTCTCTCCCAGATCGCGCCGACCCTCATGCAGGCGCCGGGCCGCGCGGCCTACGGAACGCCCTTCGATGAGCTGACGGCGACGCTCGGCCGCGCGCTCGGCCGCGACGCCGAGGCCGCCGATCTCGTGGCGCGGACGAAGCGGCTCTTCGCACACGCGCGCCGGCGCCATCCCGACTGGGCGGGACGGACGGGCGTCGCGGCCTATCATTTCGGCGGCGAGACCGGCGCCTTCTCGGCCCACGACACGCGCGGCGCGTTTCTCGCCGAGCTCGGCTTCGCCCCCCGTCCCGAGATCACGCGCCTCGCGGGCGACACTTTCTTCACCGGGCTTTCGCCGGAAGACCTCTCGCCGCTCGACGGCGATCTCCTTCTCTGGATCTCCTCCTTCGATGCCGCGCCCGATCTCGCCGCGCTGCCCATGCGCAAGCTCCTCGCCGCGCACCAAGCGGGCCGCGAGGTCTTCGCGGGCGCGCTGACGGCGGCGGCGCTCTCCTTCGGCAGCGTGCTCTCGCTGCCCTTCGCCCTGTCGCAGCTGGAAGGCGAGATCGCGCTCGCGCTCGACGGCGACCCCGCGACCCCGGTTCCCTCGGCGGTGACGGCGGGCCTGTCGCCTTGAGGGCGGGACCGGTCGTCCTGCGGACGATGCTTCTCGCCGGGCTCCTCCTCGCCGCCGCCGCGCTGACGCTGGGCGTCGGCGTGCGCGACGCGACGCTGCCGGAGATCTGGCGGGCCTTCGCCGCCTTCGATCCCGCCGACCCGCTGCACCAGACGATCCTCTCGATCCGCCTGCCGCGTCTCTTCGCGGGGCTGATCGCGGGCGCCTCGCTCGGCATGGCGGGAACGGTGATGCACGCGCTGACGCGCAATCCGCTCGCCGATCCCGGCCTTCTCGGCGTCGGGGCGGGCGCGGCCTTCGCCGTCGTCGTCGGCGCGCTCGTGCTCGGCACGGCCGATGGCGGCACGGTGACGGCGCTGGCCTTTCCCGGCGCGGGCGTCGCGGCGGGCCTTGCCTTCGCGCTGGGCGGCGGCTTTCGCGGGGATGTCGGCCCGGTCCGGCTGACGCTCGCGGGCGCGGCGCTGAACGCGCTTCTCCTGTCGCTCGTCTCCGCGGTCGTCCTCACGCGCTCCGACAGTCTCGATCTCTTCCGCTTCTGGGTCACCGGCTCGCTCGCCGAGGCCGGGGCGCGGCCGCTCGGCGCGATGGCGCTCGCGGCCCTTTGCGCGGGCGTCCTCGCGCTCGCCTCGGCCCCGGCGATCGAGACCCTGTCGCTCGGAACGGGCCTGGCGCGCGGGCTCGGCACGCGCATCGTCCGAGCGCAGGGAGCCGCGCTCCTCGTCGTGACGCTGTTGACGGGGGCCGCCGTCTCGGTCGCGGGGCCGATCGCCTTTCTCGGCCTGATGGTGCCCCCGCTGGCGCGCCGCCTCGCCGGTCACGGCTTGCGCGCGGGCCTCCTCGCCTCGGCGGCGATCGGGGCCTCCATCCTCCTCCTCGCCGACACGGCCGGGCGGCTCGTGCTCGCGCCGGCCGAGGTGCGGGTCGGGATCATGACGGCGCTGATCGGCGGGCCGGTCTTCATCGCCATCGCGCGCCGGCTGCAGGGCGGGCGCGCGGCGTGAGCGGCGGGACGGCGGCGGGCCCGACGAACCGCCTGGCGGGCGCGGCCATGCTCGGCTCGCTCCTCCTGGCCGCCGCCCTCGCGGGGCTCGCGATCGGCGACGTTCCAACGAGCCTCCCCGATCTCTGGCGGGGCGCGATCTCCGGCGAGGGGCCGGGCGCGCTGACGCTGCGCGTCATCCGGGGGCCGCGCGTCGCCTCGGCGGCCGGGGTCGGCGCGCTGCTCGGCCTGTCCGGCGCGGTGCTGCAGTCGCTGCTCAGGAACCCGCTCGCCGCGCCGGACCTCCTCGGCTTCAACGCCGGGGCGGGCCTTGCGGTCGTCGCCGGGATCGCGTTCGGTCTGGCGCTTCCCGCGCCGCTCCTCGCCTCGGCCGGGGGCCTTGCGGCCGCGCTCCTGATGGCCGCCCTCGCGCATCGGCCGGGCCATGCGATCTCGACGCCGACGCTGATCCTCGTCGGGCTCGGCACCGGCTTCTTCGCGGGCGCGATCGGCGCCTTCCTTCTCCTGACGCTGCCAAATGCCGAGGCCGCCGAAGCGCAGCGCTGGCTGACGGGTTCGCTCGCCGCGCGCAACTGGGCCCATGTCGGTCAGGTCTGGCTCACCGGCGGCGCGCTGGCGCTTCTCCTCGCGCTGCAGGTGCCGGCGCTGAAGCTCCTCGACCTCGGCGACGATCTCGCTTCCGGTCTCGGCCTTCGCGTCCAGCGCGCGCGCTGGGGCCTCGTCGGCACCGCCGTTCTCCTGTCCGCCGCCGCCGTCGCCGTGGCGGGGCCGGTGCCGTTCGTCGCGCTGATGGCCGCGCCGCTCGGCATCGCCATGACCGGCGCGCGCGCGCCCGGCAGTCGCCTTTTCGCCGCCGCCGGGGCCGGAGCGCTGATCCTCGTCCTGTCCGATCTCGCCGCCCGCGCGGCGATCCCCGGCCTGCAGCTTCCCGTCGGCGTGACGACGGGGCTTCTCGGCGCGCCCTATCTCCTGTGGCGGCTGTCGCGCGAGATGGAGAAGGGCAAGTTGTGAACGACCTCCACCTGCGGGCCGAAGGCCTCTCGCTCGCCTATCGCGACCGCCGCGTCCTCGACGATCTGACGCTGGCGCTGCCCGCCGGCCGCGTCACCGCGCTGCTCGGGCCGAACGGCTGCGGGAAGTCGACGCTCTTGAAGGCCTTCGCCCGCCTCCTTTCCCCGACGGCGGGCCGCGTCACGCTGAACGGGCGGGACATCCACGCCGAGGACACGCGCGCGCTCGCCCGAACGCTCGCGATCCTGCCGCAATCGCCGCTCGCGCCCGAGGGGATCACGGTCGGCGATCTCGTCGGCCGGGGCCGCGCGCCCTGGCGCGGCTTCCTGGCGCCCTGGTCGGCGGCCGACGCGGCGGCGACGGCGCGCGCGCTCGACGCCGTCGGCATGGCCGATCTCGAGGACCGCCCGCTGGACGAGCTTTCCGGCGGCCAGCGCCAGCGCGCCTGGATCGCGCTCGTCCTCGCGCAGGCGACCGGCCTCCTCCTGCTCGACGAGCCGACGACCTTCCTCGACCTGCCGCACCAGATCGAGGTCCTGTCGCTCCTGCGCCGGCTGAACCGGGACGACGGCACCACCGTCGTCAGCGTCCTCCACGACCTCAACCTCGCCGCCCGCTTCTGCGACCATCTCGTCCTTCTCGGACCCCGGGGCCTCGTCGCGACGGGGAGCCCGGCGGAGGTGATGACGCCGGACCACCTTCTCGCCGCCTTCGGCCTGCGGGCGCTGGTCGTGCCGGACCCCGTGACGGCGGCCCCCATGGTCGTGCCGCTCTAGCGGGGCGCCCGTTCGTCGATCCGGCCGCCGGACCGCGTAGGCCGGCCGTTTCCCCGTCCCGCTTCCAGCGCGCCGCTCGCCTCCGGTTTCCCGTCAGTCTCCCGAAGAGGCGAGCGCCCTTGCTTGCGCGGACGATGGGGCCGACCGACGAGGCCGATCGAGGGGAAAGCGATAGCAAGTCCGCAAAACAATCTGAATATCGTTGACAATATGCAGGCTGATTGTAAGGTCTCGATATGACCGGCCTTCGCTCCAAGCTCGCCCTCCTCCAGCAGCATTCGCTCGCGACCCAGCTCGAGGCCGAGATCGAGCGGCTGATCCTCGGCGGCGTCTTGCGGGTCGGCGACCGCGTGAACGAGGTCCAGCTCGCCGAGCGCTTCGGCGTCAGCCGCAGCCCGGTTCGCGAGGCCCTGCGCACGCTGGAGGCCTCGGGGCTCATCGAGGCCGTGCCCAATCGCGGGATCTTCGTGCGCCGGGTCGACACGGCGACGGCGCTGAAGGTCTACGGCGTGCGCGCCGCGCTCTTCGGCTATGCCGCCCAGCTTCTCGCCGAAGCCGGCAGCGACGGCGATCTCGGCCGGCTCGCCGAGCTCCACGCCACGATGGGCTCGGCGGCCGAGGCGCACCGCTTCGCCGACTACTTTCCGCTCAACTTCGCCTTCCACGAGTTCATCGTGGAGGCCGGCGGCAACGACGTGCTCGCCGCGCAATATCGCGGCCTCGTCAAGCAGCTTCGCCTGTTCCGCGGGCAGAACCTCATGACCGGCGACACGATGGAGGTCTCGCATCGCGAGCACCAGGCGATCGTCGACGCCGTTCTCGCCCGCGATCCCGTCCGCGCCTATCGCGCGGCCTTCGACCATGTCGAGCTCGGCCGCCACCGCGTCATGGCGCGGGCCGCGGCCGAGGACGACGCCGACATCCGCCCGACATCGGGCGGCTCGACCCCGGCGCAAGCCGAACGGGTCGCCTGACCCCATCCACGACCAACGGCTCGAACGCTCGACAGAAGCGGAGCCCAACACGGGAGGACATTCGATGTTCAACACTTTGAGGACGTCCGCGCGCGCCTTGGCGACGGCCGCCATCCTCGGCGGGCTCGGCGGCTTGGTCGGCACGGCGAAGGCCGAGCCGCTCGCCTATCCGCACGAGGTCGTGACGCTCGTCACCCATTCCAGCCCCGGCGGCGGCAGCGACGTCTTCCTGCGCCAGCTGACGCGCTATCTGGAGAAGCAGATCGCGGCGACCTTCATCGTGGAGAACGTCCAGGGCGGCAGCGGCGCGAAGGCCATGGCGCGCCTCGCCTCGGCGCCTGCCGACGGCACCGTCTTCTACGCGACGACGCCGACCTACATCTACACCTCGCTCCTGTCCTCGCCGGAGGCGACCTACAAGGACCTCCAGCCGGTCGTGAACTTCTTCACGGACTCGGAGGTCATCTACACCGCCGCCTCCAGCCCCTATCAGACGCTCGCCGACGTCATCGCGAAGGCCAAGGCCGATCGCGGCAAGTGGGGCGCGGCCAATCCCGCCTCGCTGGAGCGCCAGGCCGCCGAGCAGCTGAAGACCGCGGCCGGCGTCGAGGCGGCGATCGTCTCCCACGAGGGCGGCGGCGACATGATGATCAACGTCCTCAACGGCACGCTCGACATCGGCATCGGCGAGATCGCGGAGCTGCGCGCGCAGCTGGAAGGCAAGCAGATCCGGCTGCTCGCGACCTTCAACCCCGAGCGCCTGCCGGGCTTCCCCGACATTCCGACCGTGCGCGAGAGCGGCTTCGACGTCTCGGTCCAGAAGTTCCGGGGCCTCGCCGCGCCGAAGGGACTGCCCGACGACATCGCCGCGATCTGGGACAAGGCGGCCGAGGCGACGCTCGCCGATCCCGACTACAAGAAGGCCTACGAGACCGAAAGCCTCGTCGCCAACTTCATCGACCACACGGCCTATCCGGCCTTCGTCGACGGCTTCGTCGAGAAGACCTCGTCCTTCCTGAAGAGCACCGGCGTCATCCAGTAGCCGGCTGCGGATCGACCGGCGGCGGGCGGCTCCGGACCGGACCGACCGCCGCCGGCTTCGCGCCCGCACGTCCCCGCCTCGCGACCCCCTCGCTCCGGGGACGCGCCCCGACGCGACGACATCCGACCCGACCCGACCCGACCGCAGAAAGCGGATCCCCATGAAGCAAGACCTCATCGGCGGCCTCGTGCTGCTGGTCCTCGCCGGCGGCTATTTCTGGTCGGCCGAGACCATTCCCAATTCCATGCTCGACGATGCCTTCGGGCCGCGCGGCCTGCCCGTCATCCTCGCCGGTCTCCTCGCGGTCATCGCGCTCGCCATCGTGGCGAAGGCCCTGTTGGGCCTGCGCGCCGCCGCCGGCGCCAAGCTCGCGCCGGCCACCGCCGAGGCCGTCGAAGACGGCGAGCACGAGTCGAAGCTGCCCCGCGCGCTCGGCTTCCTCGCGATCTGCGCCGCCTACGTCCTCGCCCTTCCCTATCTCGGCTATCCCCTCTCGATCGGCCTGATGATCGCGGCGGTCGCGTTCTACGAGGGGGCGGAGCGCAACTGGAAGATCCCGGCCACGGCGATCTTCGGCGGCGTCCTCTTCTGGCTCCTCTTCCACCAGCTTCTCGGCGTGCCCCAGCCCGCCGGCCTCCTCTTCTGAGCGGCGCGGACATGGACACGATCTCGACCCTCTTCGGCCTCGCCTTCCAGTCGATGGTGATCCCGGCGGCGCTCGCCGGCCTCGTCTGGGGCATCCTCGGCGGCGCGCTGCCGGGGCTCTCCGCCTCGATCACGATGGCGCTCCTCCTGCCCTTCACCTACACGATGGAGCCGGTCACGGCCGTCGTCCTCCTCGCCTCCACCTATATCGGGGCGGAATACGGCGGCTCGATCCCCGCCATCCTCATCCGCACGCCCGGCACCAATTCGGCCGCCGCGACCGTGATCGACGGCTACGAGATGAAGCGCCAGGGCCGCGCCGGCGAAGCGCTCGGCATCTCGCTCTGGTCCGGCTTCCTCGGCTCGATGTTCGGCCTCGTCATGCTGGTGACGATGACCGAGCCGCTCTCCTGGCTCGCCCTCGCCTTCCGCCCGACCTCCTATTTCGGCCTCGGCATTCTCGGCCTCAGCGTCATCGCCTCGATGTCCAGCGGCTCGCTCCTGAAGGGCCTCGCCTCGGCGATCGTCGGGCTGATGATCGCCACGGTCGGCGCCGATCCCATCGCCGGCATCAACCGCTTCACCTTCCATGTCCCGGAGCTCCTCGGCGGCATCGAGCCGGTGCTCGTGATGATCGGCCTCTTCGCGCTGTCGGAGCTGATGGTGCAGTCCGGCGCGCCGCCGCTCGGCGGGCTGAAGGAACAGGTGAAGGTGCGCCTGCCGTCCTTCGCGATGATGAAGCGCCTGCGAAGGTCCCAGACGATCGGCTGCATCATGGGCCTCTTCGAGGGCCTGACGCCCGGCGGCGGCGGCTCGATCGCGGCCTTCATGTCCTACAACGAGGCGCGGCGCTGGTCGAAGACGCCCGAAGCCTTCGGCAAGGGGTCCGAGGAGGGCGTCGCGGCGCCCGAGACCGCGAACAACACGGTCGCCTCGACGACGCTGATCCCGCTCCTCTCCTTCGGCATCCCGAGCTCCAACTCGACCGCCGTCCTCCTCGGCGGCTTCCTGATCCACGGGCTCCTGCCCGGCCCGCGCCTCTTCGAGCAGAACGCCGACGTCGTGACCGGCCTCTATCTCGGCTCTTTCGTCGCCATCGTCGGCCAGCTCCTCTTCGGCATCCTTCTCCTGCCGGTCTGCGTCTGGCTGGTGAACCGGCCCCGGCCCTATCTCGCCGGCTTCATCCTGGCGCTGATCCTGTCCGGCATCTACACGCTCGACCACAGCCTGTTCCATCTCGGCTTCGTCCTCGCGATGGGCCTCGTCGGCTATCTCATGCGCCGGGCGGGCTTCCCCTTCCTGCCGCTGATCCTCGGCGTCGTCCTCGGACACATGGTGGAATCCTCCTATCGCCGCTCGCTGGTCCTGTCCGGCGGCGATCACGGGATCTTCCTGGAGGATCCGATCGCGGTCGGCCTTCTCTCGCTGTCCCTCGCCTTCATCCTCTTCTCGCTCGGCCGAGAGGTCCTCGACGCCCGCAAGGCGCGCCGCGCCGCCGCCACGACCCGGGAGATCCATCCGTGACGCTCGCCACCCTTTCGCCCTCCGACGCGACGGCAACCGACGCCGGAGCGCCCGCGCAGACCCTGTCCGAACGCCTCGCCGCCTGGGGCGCCGGCCTGTCGCCGGCCGACATTCCCAAGGGCATGCGGGAGAAGACCGAGGCGATCCTCGTCGACGTCGTCGGGCTCTGCCTCGCGGCCCGGCACACCGATTACGTCGCAAGCCTCCTGCAAGCCGCCGAGCCCGGCCGGCACGTCGCGATCGGCCATGCCGGCCGCTTCTCGGCCGCCGACGCCGCGCTCCTCAACGGCACGGCGGCGCATGGCGAGGATTTCGACGACACGTTCGAGGGCGGCCCCGTGCATTCCGGCGCCGTCGTGGTGCCGGCCGTGCTGGCGGCGGCCGAGCGCGAGGGCTTCTCCGGCGAGCGCATCCTCCTCGGCATCGCGGCCGGAACCGAGCTTCTCTGCCGGCTCGGCCTCGTCACGCCGAAGGCGATCCACAAAGCCGGCTTCCATCCCACCGCCGTCCTCGGAGCGCTCGCCGCGGCCTTCGGCGTCGGCGTCGCGCTCGGGTCGGACGCGCGGGCGCTCAAGGACGCGCTCGGGATCGCCGGCTCCACGGCGTCCGGCATCATCGAATATCTCGGCGACGGGTCCTCGACCAAGCGCATGCATGCCGGCTGGGCCGCGCAGTCGGGCCTGCGCTCGGCGCTGATGGGCCGAGCCGGCTTCCACGGGCCGCGCGCGGTCCTGGAAGGCGAGCACGGGTTCTTCAAGGCCTTCGCGCCCTCGGTGACGCCGATGTTCGACAAGCTCTTCGACGGGCTCGGCACGCGCTGGATCGCCGAGACGATCACCTTCAAGCCCTATCCCTGCGGCACGATGGTGCAACCCTATATCGACTGCGCCATCCGCCTGAAGGCCGAGGGCGTCCCGCTCTCCGAGATCGCGCGCATCCACTGCTCGACCTCCGACGGCTACGTGCACCGCCTCTGGGAGCCGCTCGCGATGAAGCGCCGGCCGCCCACGGCCTATGCGGCGAAATTCTCGATCCCCTTCGGCGTCGCCCTCGGCCTCGCCCGCGGCCATGCCGGTCTCGCCGACTTCTCCGACGCGGCGATCGGCGATCCCGCCCTTCTCGATCTGGCGGGGCTCGTGACCTACGAGGTCGATCCCGCCGACCCCTATCCCGCCCGCTTCACCGGTCACGTCCGGATCGAGACGCGGGACGGGCGCGTCTTCGAGGCGCGGCAGGGCCACATGCGCGGCGGCGTCGACGAGCCCCTGTCGCGCGGCGAGGTCGATGCCAAATTCATCGCCAATGCGCGCCATGGCGGCATCGCCGACCCCGAGGCGATCCTGTCCGCCTGCACCGCGCTCCTCGAGGACGGTCCGGCCGATCTCGCCGCCTTCGCCGCCGCAACCCCCGGAGACGCCTGACATGCAGAACCGCGAACTCGAAGGCCGGGTGGCGCTCGTCACCGGCGCGTCGCGCAACATCGGCCGCGCCATCGCCGTCGATCTCGGCCGGGGCGGCGCCCGTGTCCTCGTCCACGCCCATCGCGACGGCGACGCCGCCGAGGAGACCGCGCGCCTCGTGCGCGAGGCCGGCGGCGAGGCGGCGGTGGCGCTCGGCGATCTCGCCGATCCCGCCGTGCCGGCCCGGATCGTCGAAGCGGCGATCTCGGCCTTCGGCGGGCTCGACATCCTCGTCGCCAATGCCGCGATCCGGCCGGAGGGCACGATCGAGAGCCTCGCCTACGAGGACTGGCGCGCCGTCATGGCGCTCTGCCTCGACAGCGTGTTCCTGCTGGCGAAGGCCGCGCTGCCCGCGCTGAAGGCCAGCGACCAGGCGGCGATCGTCTCGATCGGCGGGCTCACCGGCCACAGCGGCGCGTCCGGCCGCGTCCACGTGATCTCCGCCAAGGCCGCCCTCGCCGGCCTCACCAAGGCGCTCGCCCACGATCTCGGCCCCGACGGGATCACGGTCAACACGGTGGCGCCCGGCCTGATCGAGACCCAGCGCAGCGGCGCCGAGCCCGCGCACCATGCGAGCCGCACCAACGTCCTCGGCCGGCGCGGCTCGCCCGAAGAGGTCGCGAGCGCGGTCCGGATGCTCGCCGGTCCCTCGATGCGCTACGTCACGGGGCAGACGCTCCACGTCAATGGCGGGGCGCTGATGGTCTGATGCGGCAGGGGCCCTTCTCGCCGCAGCCCGTTCTCCTCGGCGCGGCGACGCTCGCGGCCGCGCTCGCCGGGGCCTTCCTGTTCCGGGCGCTGCACCTGCCGCTCGCCGCGATCCTCGGCTCGCTCGTCGGCGCGACGCTCGTCGCCAACACGCTCGGCGTCCTGCCGGGCGGGCGGCTGATCCGGCGCGGCGGCCAGCTCTTCGTCGGCGCGTCCGTCGGCGCGGTCCTCTCGCCCGACATTCTCGGCGCGCTGACGCGCCTTTTGCCCCTCATGGCCGGCGTCGCGCTCGCCTCGAACCTCGCCGGTTTCGCCCTCGCCTTTCCGCTCGCCCGGATCGCGGGGATCGACCGGCTGACCGCCGTCCTCTGCTCGCTGCCGGCCGGCATGGCCGAGATGGCGACGCTCGCACAGGAGCTTCGCGCCGACGAGCAGGCCGTCGCCCTCGTCCACACGCTGCGCGTCGTGCTCGTCCTGTCGCTGATCCCGCTCTGGCTCGGCCTCGTGGCCAAGACCGGGCAGCCGCCGGCCCCGCTCGGCGGCTCGGCGGGTCTTGGCGAGATCCTTCTCCTCGCCGCCGTGTCCGGCTTGGTCGCGGCGGTGGCGACGCGGCTGCGCGTCGTCAACGCCTATATCATCGCGCCGATGCTGCTTTGCGTGGCGATCGTCTCGGCGGGCCATGCCCTGCCGCCGGTGCCGCCGCTCCTGCTCTTTGCCGCCCAGGTCGCGATCGGCCTGTCGCTCGGCCTGCGCTTCCGCCTCGACCGGCTGCGCCGCCTGCCGCGCGTCGCGATCGGCGGGCTCCTTTCCGGCCTCGCGCTGATCGGCGCGGCCTTCGCCGGGCTCGCGCCGCTGGCCGAGCGCTACGGCGACGTCGACCATATCTCGGCGATCCTCTCGGTCGCGCCCGGCGGTCTCGGCGAGATGATCGCCTCCGCCGGCACGCTCGGGCTTCTCGCGGCGGTCGTCGCCGGCTTCCAGCTGACGCGGACGATCTCGACGAACCTTCTCGCGCCGCCGCTGATCCGCTGGGCCGTCGGACCGTCCGCCGACTGATCGAAAGCAATAATAGTCATCTGTTGACAATCTGCAGTTTGATTCATACGCTTCCCTGAAGAACTGAGAGCGGGCCGCATAGACGGACCCGCCGGACCTTCAGGGAGGTTGGATGGCGTTCCTCGAATTGGACGGCCTGACGAAGAGCTACGGCGCTCTGACCGTGGTCAAAGGCGTGAATCTGGCGGTCGAGAAGGGCAAGCTCGTCTGCCTCCTCGGTCCGTCCGGCTGCGGCAAGACGACGACGCTGCGGCTCATCGCGGGCTTCGTGCCCGCCAATGGCGGCGAGATCCGCGTCGGCGGCAAGGTCGTCTCCTCCGCCGCCTCGACCGTGCCGCCCGAGGGGCGCAACATGTCGATGATCTTCCAGAGCTACGCGCTCTGGCCGCACATGACCGTCTTCGAGAACGTCGCCTACGGCCTGCGCCTGCGCAAGCGCCCGGCCGCCGAGATCAAGAACCGCGTCGACACGATCCTCGCCGCGACGCAGCTGACCAAGCTCGCCGAGCGCTATCCGGGCGAGCTGTCCGGCGGCCAGCAGCAGCGCGTCTCGCTCGCCCGCGCCCTCGTCATCAAGCCGGAAATCCTCCTTCTCGACGAGCCGCTGTCCAATCTCGACGCCAATCTTCGCGAGGAGATGCGCTTCGAGATCCGGCGCCTCCACGACGAGTTCCGCTACACCACCGTCTACGTCACCCACGACCAGGTCGAGGCGATGACCACCGCCGACGTGATCGTCGTCATGAACGACGGCCGGATCGAGCAGGCGGGCTCGCCGGAGGACATCTACGAGCGTCCCGAGACCGAATTCGTCGCCCGCTTCATCGGCGGCACGAACATCCTGTCCGGCGCGCGGCTCGACGATCGCACGGTCTCGGCCGAGGGCGGGCTCGTGCTCGCCTGCTCCAGCGGCACGGTCGGGGCCGCCGGCGCCACCACCGCCGTCTCGGTGCGCCACCACGACATCAAACTGTCGCAGACCCGTCCCGACGTCGACACCAACGTCGCATCCGGCACGGTGACCCGGCAGATCTATCTCGGCTCCCACCGCGACTATCTCGTCGCGCTGAAGGGAGGAGCCACGGTGCGCACCGTCGCGCCGGTTCATGTCGCGATCCCGGTGGGCGGGGAGGTGTGGCTTCGCTTCCCTCCCGAGCACTGCCGGGCGCTGGCGCAGTAAGACCAACGAAAAGACGACAACGGGAGGAAGACCAGCATGTGGACGAGAACGATGGCCGCCGCGCTTCTGGCGGCCGGAGCCCTGGCGACGCCGGCTTCGGCCCAGGCGCCCGCCCCCTACCAGATCACGCCCGAGCTCGAGGCGGCCGCCAAGGCCGAGGGCAAGGTCGTGTTCTACACCGCGACCGACGTCACGGTCGCCGAGAAGCTCGCAGACCTCTTCAAGCAGACCTATCCCGGCATCGCCGTGCAGGTCGAGCGCGCGGGTTCCGAGCGCGTCTTCCAGCGCATCGGGCAGGAATATTCGACCGGCATCTACAGCGCCGACGTCATCGAGACCTCCGACGCCGTGCATTTCGAGTATTTCAAGCGCGAGGGCTGGCTCGAGCCGATGGTCCCGCAGGAGGTCGCCGAGAAGTGGCCGGCCGACGAGAAGGACCCGGACGGCAACTTCGCCGCCTATCGCGCGCATCTCTCGGTGCTCGCCTACCGCACCGATCTCCTGCCGGAGGCCGAGGCGCCGAAGACCTGGACCGACCTGCTCGATCCCCGCTTCAAGGGCAAGATGGTCAAGGCCCATCCCGGCTACAGCGGCACGATCATGACCGCGACCTACGTCCTCAGCCAGCTTCTCGGCTGGGAGTATTTCGAGAAGCTCGGGCAACAGGACGTCATGCAGGTCCAGTCCTCCACCGAGCCGCCGAAGAAGCTCGCGCAGGGTGAGCGCACCCTCGAGGTGGACGGCAACGAGTACAACATCTTCCGCCTGCAGGACGAGGGCCAGCCGATCAAGATCGTCTATCCCGCCGAGGGCACGCCGCTCGCCGTCGGCAACGCCGCCGTGCTGAAGGAAGCGCCGAACAAGAACGCCGCCAAGCTCTTCTACGCCTTCCTGTTCTCCAAGGAGGCGCAGCAGCTCAACAGCGACTTCGGCGGGCTTCGCTCCTTCCATCCCGACGTGAAGGAAAAGGCCGGCCGCACGCCGATCTCCCAGATCAAGCTCCTCCATTCCGACCCGGTGGCGCTCGAACCCGAGATCGAGACGATCAAGTCGAACTACGAACAGTATTTCGGAACCTGAGGCCGCGATGACCAGCATCTCCCAAGACGACACGGCACCGCGCCGCGGGATCGACCTGTCCTGGCCGACCTTCGCCTTCCTTGCCGCCCTCTTGAGCGTGCTGGTCATCCTGCCGCTCTTCTGGCTGCTGTTCTACAGCGTCCGGAACGATCGGGGCGGCGGGTTCACCCTCGGCAACTTCGTCGCTCTCTTCACCGACCCGACCCTCTTTCGCGCCTATGGCCTCGCCTTCGGCATGGCGCTCGGCGTCGGCATCCTCGCCTGCCTCGTCGCCACGCCCATGGCCTGGCTGGTGGCACGCACCGACCTGCCGGGCCGGCGCATGATCCGCATGCTGGTGACGGCGTCCTTCGTGACGCCGCCCTTCCTCGGCGCGATCGCCTACGAGATCCTCGCCGCGCCCAATTCCGGCGCGGTCAACGTCCTCTACCGCTATCTCTTCGGCCTCCCGCGCGACGCCGTGCTCGTCAACATCTACTCGTTTCCCGGCCTCGTCTTCGTGATGGCCTGCTTCATCTTCCCCTTCGTCTTCACGCTCGTCGCCAACGCCTTCGACAAGGTGCCCTCGGACCTCGAGGATGCCTCCTCCATCCTCGGCGGCCGCGCGATGACGACGTTGCGCCGCGTCACCATTCCGCTCGTCCTGCCGGCCATGCTGGCGGGAACGCTGATCGCGATCCTGCAGGCGCTGACCATGTTCGGCTCGCCCGCCATCATCGCGCTGCCCGCCGGCTTCCACGTCATCACGACGAAGATCTGGAGCCTCTTCCAGTTTCCCCCCAAGCCCGGCCTCGCCGCGGCCGCGGCCCTGCCGCTCCTCGTCCTCACCGTCCTCCTCCTGCGCACGCAGCGCGCGATCCTCGGGCGCAAGGGCTACACGGTGCTCGGCGGCAAGAGCGGCACGCCCCGCATCACGCAACTGGGTCCCTGGAAATGGGTCGCGGTCCTCTTCGTCGGCACGGTGCTCTCGCTGACGATCGTCCTGCCCTATGCGGCGCTCGTGAAGACGGCCTTCTCCAACAGCGTCGGCGACATCTTCGACTTCACGACGATGACGCTGCGCCACTGGAACTTCGTGCTCTTCGAGTTCTCCGCCACCCAGCTGGCGCTGAAGAACACGTTCCTTCTCGGCATCGTGACGGCGACCATCGTCACCGCCATCGCGCTCGTCGTCTCCTATCTCGTGACGCGGCGTTCGGTGCCGGGCGCGCGCTTCCTCGGCGTCCTCGCCACCGCGCCGGTCGCCATTCCCGGCATCGTCCTCGGCGTCGGCCTGTTCCTCTCCTACGCCAACCCGACCTTCAAGCTCTACGGCACGCTCTGGATCCTCCTCATCGCCTTCATGACGATCGAGCTTCCCGCGGGCTACCAGCAGATGTCCGCCTCCTTCCAGGGCGTCCATCCCGAGCTGGAGGAGGCCGGCCGGATCATGGGCGCCTCGCGGCTGAAGACGCTCTGGGACATCACCGCGCCGCTCCTGCGCACGAGCGTCGTCGCGGCCTGGTGCTTCGTCTTCGTCGGCACGATCCGCGAGCTGTCGGCGACGATCCTCCTGACCACGGCCAACACCAAGCTCGTCTCGGTCATCATCTACGACCTCAACGAAAGCGGCGATCTCGGAGCGATCTGCGTCCTCGGCATCATCCTTCTCGCCGCCTCCTTCGTCGTGGTCTTCGCCGCCAACCGGCTGCCGGTGCTCGGCGGCTCGCAGATGAACGCGCGGGGTTGAGGACCATGTCGCGGCGGAGGCCTGTCCCGCTCCGCCGCGACACTTCGGCAAGACCGGATTCAACCCTTGAGATTTCGGTCACGGGCGCCGGGGAAAGCCGCTATAGAGGCCGGACCCGTACCTTGGCGACGCTCGCGATGGCCCCGACATGTCCGATATCCTGAACCTGCCGCAGAATCTTTCGGCCATCGACTTCCTGCGCACGCGCTCGCTCGCGAACGTCGTGCAGGCCGAGATCGAGCGGATGATCATCGACGGCGAGCTGAAGCCGAACGAGCGCGTCAACGAGAACGGTCTCTCGCAGCGCCTCGGCGTCAGCCGGGGACCGATCCGCGAGGCCTGCTCGGCGCTCGCCGCCATGGGTCTCATCGAGATCATTCCGAACCGCGGCTTCTTCATCCGCGCCCTCTCCAACGAGGAGGCCAAGGATCTCTCGGAGGCGCGCGCCTGCGTCTTCGGCTGCATGGCGATGATTCTCGCCGAACGCGTCACGGACGAGGAGATCGCGTCCCTGCGCAAGCTGACGGACCGGATGGACGAGATCGTCGCGCTCGGCGACGTCCATGTCTACTATCCCGTCAATCTGGAATTTCACAAGCGCATCGCGGTTCTCGCCGACAACGACCGGCTAGAGACGATCTACGGCAATTTCGTGCGCGAGTTGCACATCCAGCGCTACCGCGCGCTCGCCAGCCACGACGTGCTGCACATCTCCAACGAGGAGCACAAGGCGATCGTCGACGCGCTGGAGGCGCGCGATCCCGTGCGCGCCCTCGTCGCCGCCCGCGGCCACATCCGCAACGGCATCGCGCGCACCGAAAAGGCCGGCCAGCCGGAGGACGCGGTGCCCAAGCGCAAGCCGGGACGAAAGCCGAAGGCGGTGGAGGGGGAGTAGGCGGGACCGGATCGAGACCGACCCGGAGGCCCCGCATCCTGCGCGGGGAAGCGGCCGGTGGCCCGAGCCGGCGATGCCGTCCTCAGACGGCTCGCGGCGCGGCGACCGGTCGATAGAGCAGGACCCGCGCGGTCGGTCGGATCTGGAGGAGAATGTCGAATTCGGCGGCATTGGCCGAGAGCAGGGTCAGCCCGAGCTTTTCCGCCTGCAGAAGCAGCACGCAGTCCTGCAGCGCCTTCATCCGGTCGTCCCGCGCATAGCCCTGCCGTCGCGCGAGGAGGCCCGCATAGACCGCGGCTCTGGCCAGGACATCGGCATCGGGCGCGAACCGCCGGTGCGCCGGAATCGCTGAGATGAGCGCCCCGATCGCGGCGATCGCCGCCGGCGTGCGCCGGTCGTCCTCGGCCAGCGCGCCGATCGAAAACATCAGCTCCTGCACCGCGACCATGGAATGGTTGACGATGCGGATGTCGATCAACTGCTCCACCATGTCGGGCGCCGTGCCCCGCATCTGGTCGATGTAGACGCAGGTGTCGAGAAGCAGTCCGCTTCCCGCCACCGCCGCGTCGCCCAGATACGGCAATTCGGCGTCGGGCCGTCGGGCCAGCGTCCGGCCGGGATCGTGGCGGCGGATGCGCAGGGCAGCGTCGAGGTCGAAGGCCACGTCAGAAGCCGAGATCGAGATCGGGCTCGACGGTGCCTCTCACCGCTCGGAACGTCGCCGCGAACCTGTCCTCGAGAGCGACGTTCGCCAGGGCGAATTCGAGAAGCTCGGTGTCGGATCGGAGCCCCGTCCGCGCCTTCGCCTGCGCGATCAGGTCCCGGCTGACCCGGCCCGCGATGCGCGCGTCCTTGGCCTGCGTCAGTCCCTCGTCGGCGGCTTCCCGCAGGACGGCTTCCACCACGGCGGTCTGCAGGCTCTTGCTCATGGCGGACTCGCTCCGTTCAACGCATTGACGGTTTTGTGCAACATACCCGTGAACAAGCGGAGGCGGAAGGGTCTATCCCTTCGCGGTGGACGTCTTTGGCCGACGCCGGGCTCAGCTGAAACGCAGCCGGGCGCTGCTCCCGACTCTGGTCAAGATCCCCAGGGATTCTTGTCTCACCTCGAAACACCTCTTCCCGCGTGACAAACAGGGATTTCTGCAATCTGTTGACAATTTACAGTCTCATCGCCAATGTCCGGACATCACGAACGAGCCCGGCAAGGACACGAGATGAACCAGAACAATGCCGTCGACATCGAGCTGACGAAGTACGTCGCCGAATTCATCGTTTCGACGAAGGTCGAGGACCTCCCGGCGGACGTGATCGCGCTCGGCAAGAAATCGATCCTCGACGGCTTCGGTCTGGCGCTGTCGGGCTCGGTCGCCAAAAGCGGCGAGCTGGTGCGGCGGCATCTCGGCGATCTCGACCTCGGCGAAGGCGCGGCGACGGTGATCGGCGGCGGGCGCAAGGTCGCGCCGCGCTTCGCAGCCTTCGCCAACGGCGTCGGCATCCACGCCGACGATTACGACGACACGCAGCTCGCCGTCGCCAAGGATCGCGTCTACGGCCTGCTCACCCATCCGACCGCCCCGGCCCTGCCGGCCGCCTTCGCCATGTCCGAGCTCCTCAAGGCTTCGGGCCGCGACTTCATGATGGCCTATCACCTCGGCGTCGAGGTCGAGTGCAAGATCGCCGAGGCGATCGCGCCGCGCCACTACCAGACCGGTTTCCACGCCACGGCCACCTGCGGCACCTTCGCCGCGGCGGCGGCGGCCTCGCGCCTCATGGGCTTCGACGTCGCGACGACGCAGCGCGCGCTGTCCCTCGCGGGCAGCCAGTCCGCCGGCCTGCGCGAGAATTTCGGCACGATGACCAAGCCCTTCCACGCCGGCAAGGCGGCGGAGAGCGGCGTCGCGGCGGCGCAGTTCGCCTCCTACGGCTGGACGGCGGCGGCGCGCATCCTGGAAGCGCCGCGCGGCTTCTTCTCGGCGGCGGGCGGGGGCTACGACCAAGCCGCCATCCACGGCAAGCTCGGCGCGCCCTGGACCTTCTCCAGCCCCGGCGTCTCGATCAAGCCCCATCCGTCGGGCTCGCTCACCCATCCCGGCATGACCGAGATGCTGCGCCTCATCCAGACGCACGCCATCCGGGCCGAGGACGTCGCCCATGTGCGCGTCGGCACCAATTCCAACATGCCGAACGCCCTCATCCATCACCGCCCGAAGGACGAGCTGCAGGCGAAGTTCTCCATGGAGTTCTGCATGGCGATCCTCCTCCTCGACGGGCGCGCGGGCCTCGCCGAGTTCACCGACGCCGCCGTCGAGCGCGAGGACGTCAAGGCGATGATCGAGAAGGTCGATTTCGTGATCGACGACGAGGCGGAGGCCGCCGGATACCACCTGATGACGACGATCATCGACATCGACCTCAAGGACGGCACGCGCATTTCGGGCCGGGCCGATTTCGGCAAGGGCAGCCCGGCCTTCCCGATGAGCTACGACGAGGTCGCGGGCAAGTTCCGCGAGAACGCCGAGTTCGCCGGCATGTCCAGCGCCCATGCCGACGAGATCGTGGAGCTCGTGCGGCGCGTCGAGACGCTGTCCGGCATGGACGACCTCTCGCGCCTCCTCATCAACGCGGCCTGAACCCCGCCCTCCAGGACCTGCGGGGCGACCGGCGGCGGGCTTGACGCCCCGCCGCCGTCCCGCCCCGCGCCATCGATGACGCCGGCCACGCGGCCGCACAAGGAATGCTTTCCATGCAGGACACCGACATCACGCAGAGACTTGCGACCTGGGCCACCGGGCTTCGCGGCAGCGACATTCCCGCAGAGGTCCGCCGCGAGGGCGTTCGCACCTTCGTCAACTGGCTCGGCTGCGCGGTCGGCGGGGCGCGGCACGAGACGGTGGACCGGGCGCTGGAGGCGGTGAACCTCTTCACCGGGCCGGCGCGGGCGCAGGTGATCGGCCGCACCGAGCGGCTGGACGAGCTGCACGCCGCGCTGATCAACGGCATTTCGAGCCATGTCCTCGACTATGACGACACGCATCTGAAGACCATCATCCACCCCGCCGGTCCCGTCGCCTCGGCGATCCTCGCCGTCGCGGAAACGCGCGCGGTCTCGGGCGAGGACTTCCTGACCGCGCTGATCCTCGGCGTCGAGGTGGAATGCCGGATCGGCAATTGCGTCTATCCCGAGCATTACGACCGGGGCTGGCACATCACCGGCACGGCCGGCGTCTTCGGCGCGGCGGCGGCGACGGGCAAGCTCCTCGGCCTCGACGCGCGGCAGATGACCTGGGCCTTCGGCATCGCGGCGACGCAGTCCTCGGGCTTTCGCGAGATGTTCGGCACGATGTGCAAGAGCTTCCATCCCGGAAGAGCCGCGCAGAACGGCGCGATGGCGGCCTTCCTCGCCAAGTCCAACTTCGATTCCTCGCTCCGCGCCATCGAGGCGCCGCGCGGCTGGGCGAACGTCCTCTCCACCAAGCAGGACTATTCCCAGATCGTGGACGGGCTCGGCGAAAGCTGGGAAGCCGGGCTGAACACCTACAAGCCCTTCGCCTGCGGCATCGTCATCCATCCCGCCATCGACGGCTGCCAGCAGCTGAAGGAGCGGCTCGGAGCCAAGGTCGCAAAGATCGTCTCGGTGGAGCTTCGCACCCATCCGCTCGTTCTGGAGCTCACGGGGAAGACGACGCCGCAGACCGGGCTCGAAGGCAAGTTCTCCGTCTTCCACGCCGCCGCGACGGCGCTTCTCAAGGGCGACGGCTCGCCGACCGCCTTCACCGACGAGATGGTGCGCGATCCCGCGATCATCGCGCTGCGCGACAAGGTCAAGGCGACGACCGACGGCTCGGTCCACGAGGACGCCGTCCACATCGCGGTGACGCTCGACGACGGCGAGCGGATCGAGCTTCACGTGCCCCATGCGCTCGGCAGCCTGGAGCGGCCGCTCTCCGACGAAGCGATCACCGACAAGTTCGCCCGGCAGTCCGCGCCGGTCATCGGCGAGAGCGCCACCACCGACCTCATCGCCAAGGCATGGGCTCTGGCCTCCACGGCCGACGTCGCGACGATCGCCAAGGCCTCGGCGGGCCCGGCATGACGCAGGCCGCGCCCATGCAGGACCATCTCGTCATCGGCATTCTCAACGGCGACGACATCGGGCACGAGATCGTGCCCGCCAGCGTCGAGGTCGCGCGCGCGGCGGCGGAGAAGACCGGGCTGCGCATCGACTGGCGGCCGATGCCGATCGGGCGCACCGCGCTCGACACGCACGGCTCGACCTTTCCGGACGGCACCATGGAGGCGCTGTCGACGATGGACGGCTTCATCCTCGGGCCGATCGGGCACCGCGCCTATCCGAAGGTTCCCGGCGCGATCAATCCGCACCCGATCATGCGCAAGGGCTTCGGCCTCTTCGCCAACGTGCGCCCGACCCGCGCCTATCCCGGCCTCGGGGCGCTGCGCGACGACATCGACCTCGTGATCGTGCGCGAGAACAACGAGGGGTTCCAGCCCGACCGCAACGTCGTGGCGGGTTCGGGCGAGTTCCGGCCGACCGAGGACGTCACCATCTCCGTGCGCGTCATCACGCGGGCGGGCTCCTCCAAGGTCGCGCGCGCGGCCTTCGAGATCGCGCGCCAGCGCAAGAAGCGCCTGACGGTCGTCCACAAGAACACCGTCTTCAAGCTCGGCTGCGGCATGTTCGTGGAGGAATGCTACCGCGTCGGCGCGGAGTTCCCGGATGTTGTGATCGACGAGGTCATCGTCGACACGATGGCCATGCGCCTCGTGCGCGATCCCCAGAGCTTCGACGTCGTCGTCACCACCAACATGTTCGGCGACATCCTGACGGACGAGGCGGCGGGTCTCGTCGGCGGGCTCGGCATGGCGCCGGGCCTGTGCATCGGCGAGGGCGCGCTCGCCATGGCGCAGGCGACGCACGGCTCGGCCCCGGACATCGCCGGCCAGGGCATCGCCAATCCCTTCGCGATGATCGAGTCCACCCGCATGATGGTGGAATGGCTCGGCCACAACCGGGGCATTCCCGAGGCGCTGGCCGCGAGCGCCCTCATGGAACGCGGGATCACCGAGGCCCTGTCGCGTCCCGAAACGCGCACGGGCGACATCCGGGGCACGACCGGCACGCGCGGCATGACCGACGGCATCCTCGCCGCCATCGCCCGCGCTGCGTGACGATAGGCGGCTGATGCCCAAATCCTCGGCTCAGGCCCCGAACGGGCTTGGGCCGATGCGGTATTGCGCCCGCTCCGCCGCGTCGAGCTGGCGCGTCAGACCCTGCTCCCATTCCAGATAAAGCCGCGCGGCCTCCAGATTGCCGTCGTGCCGGTCGTGGACGAAGGCGAGATGATCGATCGCCTCGGCATCGCCCGGCGTTCCGCAGTCGCCCGCCAGGATCAGCCCCGCCTTGCGCCAATCCGTCTCCTCGCCCTCCACATGGCGGATGTCGCGCGCCCCCCGCGCGAAGAGATCGCGCGCGGCCAGACCCGCGACGTCGGCGTCGCCGACGAGGACGAGCCGCGCGCCCGGCGCGATCGCCGGCAGGCGCGGGCGGATCGACCAGCGCGCGCCGGGCAGATGGCTGGCGCGATAGGCGCGCGAGGCGCGCAGGTCGAGGAGGATCTGCCCCGACGCCGCGAGCCGGACGCCCTCCGCCGCCGAGATCTTGCGCAGACGCATCGGCTCGGCCCCGAGCGGCGGATCGGCGCGCTCGAAGCGCTCGCCCGCGACGGCGTCGACCTCGCGCAGGATCGCGACCTCGTAGCCGAGGCATGTCAGGAAGACCGCCGCGACGGCGGCGCGAAGGCCGGTGTCGTCGAGAAGGACGACGCGCGAGCGCCGCGTGGCGATCCATCCGTCCGTCGCCTGCACCAGCTGGACGGCGGGCGCGTGGACGGCGCCGGCGATGGTGCCGGCGGCAAACTCCTCCGCGCTCCGGACGTCGAGGACATGGAGCGTCCGTCCGGGATCGGCGGCGAGGCGGGCAAGGCCGGCGAGGTCGATCTCGGCGAGGCCGGCCCGGCCGAGCAGGGCGTCGGCGCGGACGCGGCTCGCCGCGAGGCCCGCCGGCCCGAGGGCGGGCAGCGGCGGCGCGCGGCGTCCGTGCTCCAGCGCCCGGCCGGACAGGGCCCAGCCCTGCGTGCCGTTCTCCAGGGCGAAGACCGGGTTCGGCAGGCCCGCCAGCGCGAGGCTCGCCGCCCCGACGATGCTGCGCGTTCGGCCCGCGCAATGGACGACGACGGGCGTTTGGCCGTCGGCCAGCAGCACGTCCGCGCGGTGGCCGAGTTCGCCGTTCGGGGCGCAGTCAGCGCCGGGCACGGTCATCTTGGCGTGTTCGGAGGCCGGGCGCGTGTCGAAGAGACGGAAGTCGCGCGCCTCCTCCCGCCAGTCCGCGAGCGTGTCGACGGAGATGCGGGGCACGTGCCAGGTCTCTTCCAAGAGTTCGCCGAGCGTCTTGGACGGCAGGTTCACGCCCTTGAAGAGCGTGAAGCCCGCGCCGGCGAAGGCCGGCGCGCCGCCCGCGATCCAGGAAACGTCGCGGTAGCCCATGCGGGTCAGCCGCTCTGCCGCCCGCTCCGCCAGCCCGTCGCCGTCGTCGACGAGGATGATGGGCACGCCCGCGCGGGGCGCGAGGCCGGCGACGTCGAGTTCGAGGCGCGAATAGGGACAGGGCACGGCCAGGAAGGGATGGCCTTCCCCGTAGAGCCCGTGCTCGCGGATGTCGAGGCAGGCGACCTCTTCCGACCCGTCCAGCCGCGCCTTGGCGCTCGCGGCGTCAACCGGACCCGCCATCAGGCCGCGTCTCCCGCCCGGTCGTCGGCGCCAAGCCCCGGATCGCGTGCCGGCTCGTTCCCCTCGAGGAAGGGCAGAAGCGCGCTCAGGACCAGATCGGGACGCTGTTCGGCGGGATAATGCCCGGTCGGGATGGCGAAGCCCCGCAGGTCGTCCGCCCACTGGCTCCAGGCCTCGATCGGCTTCAGGTGCCGGCCGACATGGCTGTTCGATCCCCAGAGGACGAGAACGGGACAGGCGATCCTGCGGCCCGCCTCGACATCCGCCCGGTCGAAGGCGAAATCCAGGGTCACGGTCGCGCGATAATCCTCGCAGACGGCGTGGATCTGCTCGGGCGTCGTGCAGCGGGCATATTCGGCGAAGGCCTCGGGCGCGAAGATCGAGAGGCCGACGCCCTTCTTGTTCAGCTTGTAGTTGATGTAATAGTCGAGATCTCCCGTGATCAGCGTCTCGGGAAACGGCGCCTTCTGCGCCATGAAGAACCAGTGATAGCTCTCCAGCCCCCAGCCGAGCGTGACGTTCGAGAGGAGGTTGTAGGTCGGGATGATGTCGAGCGCGCAAAGGCGCGTCACGGCGTCCGGCGCATCCAGCGCCATGCGGAAGGCGACGCGCGCGCCCCGGTCGTGGCCGGCGACGGCGAAGCGCTCGAAGCCAAAATGGCGCATCACCTCGAGATTGTCCTCGCCCATGGCGCGGAAGGAATAGGCCGCGTGATCCTCGCCGCCGTCCGGCTTGGAGCTGTCGCCGTAGCCCCGCAGATCCGGCGCGACGACGGTGTAGCGCCGGGCAAGGTCCGGCGCGACGCGGTGCCAGCTGACATGGGTCAGCGGATTGCCGTGGAGGAGGAGCAGCGGCGGCCCGTCCCCGGAAATGGCGACGTTGATCTCGGCGCCCCGCGTCGTCACCCGCTCGTAGCGAAAGCCCGGCATCAGCGCGGCCGCGCCGGATGGGAAGGCGCCGGACGGGGCGGCACCGGAGGAAGAGGCCTCGGAGGAAGAGGCCTCGGACGGGGCCGGGCCGGGCGACGGGGGCACGGTTGCGGACAAGTCCGACGGTCCCGGATGCGTCAGCTGCGACATGCTCTGTTCTCCCGTTTACGGCCCGGCACACGGGTCGCCCGGCGAACCGCGACGGGTATCCTGCCCGTCGGCCGGCGGCGTTCGCCCCATGCCGTACCGTCGGGAACGCGCCGGTCCTCGCGGCCCGAACCCACCGCCGGCACGTCACGCTCCTGCCGTTGAATTGTCAACAGTTTATAATTGACAATTGGAGATCCGGATGGAAAGACGGGGCCTCGACGCTCGTTCAACCTGCAAGGACCGAACCGATGAAGCGCATGCGGATCGCTTCCATTCCCGGCGACGGCATCGGCACGGAGGTCATGCCCGAGGGCATCCGCGTCCTCGAAGCGGCGGCGGAACGCTTCGGCCTCGACATCGCCTTCACCCCGTTCGACTTCGCCTCCTGCGACTACTATGCCCGCCACGGGCAGATGATGCCGGACGACTGGAAGGCGCGGATCGACGGACACGACGCGATCTTCTTCGGCGCGGTCGGCTGGCCGGACACGGTGCCCGACCACGTCTCGCTCTGGGGCTCGCTTCTCCAGTTCCGCCGCGAGTTCGACCAGTACGTGAACCTTCGCCCCGTGCGCCTGATGCCCGGCGTGCCCTCCCCGCTCGCCGGCCGCAAGCCCGGCGACATCGACTTCTTCGTCGTGCGCGAGAACACGGAGGGCGAATATTCCTCGATCGGCGGCGTGATGTTTCCCGGCACCGAGCGCGAGATCGTGATGCAGGAGACGGTGATGAGCCGCGTCGGCGTCGACCGCATCCTCGCCTATGCCTTCGACCTCGCGCAAAGCCGCGAGAAGAAGCACCTGACCTCGGCCACCAAGTCGAACGGCATCTCGATCACCATGCCCTACTGGGACGGGCGGGTGGAGGAGATGGCGCGGCGCTATCCAGAGGTGCGCTGGGACAAGTACCACATCGACATTCTCTGCGCGCATTTCGTCCTGAACCCGGACCGGTTCGACGTCGTCGTCGCCTCCAATCTCTTCGGCGACATCCTCAGCGATCTCGGCCCCGCCTGCACCGGCACGATCGGCATCGCGCCCTCCGGCAACATCAATCCGGAGGGGCGCTTCCCCTCCCTGTTCGAACCCGTCCACGGCTCGGCCCCGGACATCGCGGGCAAGGGCATCGCCAATCCCGTCGGGCAGATCTGGGCGGGTGCGATGATGCTCGATCATCTCGGCCATCCCGAGGCCGGGGCCGCGATCGTCTCCGCGATCGAGGCCGCGCTCGCCGACCCCGCGACGCGCACCGCCGATCTCGGCGGCAGCGCCGACACCGCGACCGCCGGCAAGGCCATCGCCGACCGTCTTCTCTCCCGCTGAGCGAGGTTTCTATGCGCTCCCGCCTTCCCGTCATCGCGCTCACCATGGGCGACTGCACCGGCATCGGCCCCGAACAGGTCGCGCGCATCCTCGCCGACCGGCGCATGGCCGAGGCCGCGCGCCTCGTCGTCGTCGGCGATGCCCGCGTTCTCGACCTCGGCGCCGATCAGGCCGGCGTCTCCCTCCCCTTTCGCCGCTACGAGAGCCCCGCCTCGGTCGACTGGGACGATCCCGCCACGGCGCTGGTCGATCTCGGCAACACCGATCCCGCGCTCCTTCCCCCCGGCATCGCCTCGGCCGAATCCGGCCGCCTCACCGGCGAGACGCTCGCGCGCTGCATCGCCTTCGCCACGGCCGGCGAGGTCGACGCGATCGCCTTCGCGCCCTTGAACAAGCGGGCGATGTTCGACGGCGGCTGGAGGTTTCCCGACGAGCACAAGATGTTCGCCCATCTCCTCGGGCACCGCGGCTATTTCAGCGAGATGAACGTGCTCGACGGCCAGTGGATGTCGCGCGTCACCTCCCACGTCTCGCTGCGCCAGGCGCTCGACCTCATCGACCGCCCGGCGATCGAGGCGGCGATCACGCTGGCGACCGACATGATGGCGAAGGCCGGCATCCCGAACCCGCGCCTGGCGGTCGCCGCCCTGAACCCGCACAATGGCGAAGGCGGCCTGTTCGGCATGGAGGAGATCGAGATCATCCGCCCCGCCGTGGAGGCGATGAAGGCGCGCGGCATTGCCTGCGAGGGGCCTTTCCCCTCCGACACGGTCTATCTCAAGGCCTTCGCCGGCGCCTATGACGGCGTCCTCTCGATGTATCACGACCAGGGGCAGATCGCGACGAAGATGCGCGGTTTTAACCGCGGCGTCACGGTGACGGCGGGCCTGAAGACCGTCTTCACGACGCCGGCCCACGGCACGGCCTTCGACATCGTGGGGCGCGGCGTCGCCGACACCGGCGCGCTGGAGAACGCCATCCGCCTCGGCGCGCAGCTCGTCGCGCGGCAAGCGGCCTGAGGCGAGGGGGCCTGAGGCGAGGGGGCCTGAGGCGAGGGGCCGAGCCGGACGGCACGGCGCCGCGACGGCGGCGGACCCGTCAGGCCGCCTCGGCCGCGTCCTTGCGGTCGGGCAGCAGCGCGGCGATCCGGGCGGAAAGCTGCACGCTTGCAGCGTCCACCGGCACCGTGGCCGGCCCGTCGGGCGGCTCCGCCGCATGACGCTCGACCAGCGCCGCGCCGCCGACGAACCGGCCCTCCTCGTCGAAGAGGTCCGTCGGGTCGATCCCGAGCCGGGCCGCCGCCGCTGGGCGCTCGGCGGGCCTTGCCCGGTCGAGCGACCGGATCGCCCGGCGCAGCCCCAGGCGCGCCGCGACGACGTCCGGGTCCTCCACGAGCAGCGGGACGCCCTCGGCCTCCGCCCGCAGCCAGGCCTTCAGGCAATCCGCCATGCCGCCCGGCGCGCGGCCCGCCAGCCGCGCCGAGACCTCGACGCGAACGTCGAGGGGATGCACGAGACGCGCCCCGGCGGCGCGCGCCTTCGAGACCAGCGCCAGATCCTCGCGGAAGGGCAGCGGCGGCAGGCCGCCGAGATCGCGGTGGAGATCGCCGCGGATGGCGAGGCTCCCGCCAGTGTGGTCGCCGTGCCGGGGCCAGGGATCGTGGTCGAGCGGATCGAGAAGGCTCGCCAGCCGGTCGCAGAGGTCGGCATAGGCGAGGAAGGCCTTCGCCCGCTGCTGAAATCCGGGACCGAGGAGCGCCTCCTCCTCGGGATTGCCGATGAGCTTGCCGCCGACGAGATCGGCCCCCGCCTCGACGGCCCGAAGGTTCGCCGACACCCAGTCCGGCGACGGGACGGCATCGGCGTCGGTCGTGAGGATCACGCCCCGCGCCGGATCGGGAAGCAAAGCCAGCGCCCGCTCCATCGCGAGCCGGCGGGCCGACCCGACATGGGCCTGCGCCGCGGCGAAGCGGACCTCGACGAGATCGATGGCGAGGTTGCGCCAGCGGGCGAGGCCGCGCTCGACCACGCCGCGCGTGTCGTCCTCGCCGTTGTTCAGCACCACCACGACGTCGAGCCGGTCTCCGGCGCGGCACCAGCTCTGCCCGTCCAAGGCGGAAAGAAGCAGCGGCAGCCGCTGCTCCTCGTCGCGCGCGGGCACGGCGACGACAGGGCGAAAGCGTGTCGGCCGCACGGCCAGCCTCTGCGGTGGAGCGATCATGAGACGATCTCCTGTCGCGATCTTAATCCGCCGTTCGCAGGCTTCGTTCCCCGGCCGATGCAGTCGCGGGCGCGGAACCCTCGCCCCAAAACGTCGGCCGCATCGTCCGAGAGGATCGCTCCCGGCCAAGCCCGTCCATCGCCTGTCGATCCGCTCTTGCTCTCAAGCCTTTGATCGCCGCGTCATCGTCAGATCTTTCCGAGGCTTAGACGATCAACTCGGTCGTTGCCGCGTCGGCACCGGGGTCGCCGGTCGACGATCTTCCTTCGCGCGACCGTATTGTTCGGATCGTCTGTCGGAACACGCCGAGGTGGTGGGGCCTTCTCCCGGCATCCCCCCATCAAAGGTGCTCAATGATCCCCTCCCATCTTCGCAAGGATGCGCTCGCCCTCGTCCTGGTCCTTCCCGCGCTCATGCTTCCCGCGGCCCCGGCCTTCGCGCAGGAGGCGCCCAAGCCCACCGCCGAGATGCAGGCCGTGCTCGACAAGCTGAAGGAGCTGCAGGCCCAGCCGGTCTCCACGCTCACCGTGCCGCAGGCGCGGATGCAGGCGAGCGCGGCGGATGCCGCCGCGGCCGTGCAGCGCGACCGGAAGATCTCGCCGGCCCCGGAATCCAAGGTGACCACCAAGGACATCGCGATCCCCGCCAAGAGCGGCAACCTGCCGGCCCGCCTCTACATCCCCGAGGGTGGCGCGGGTCCCCTCCCCGTCATCGTCTATTATCACGGCGGCGGCTGGGTGATCGCCGACATCAACACCTACGACGCCTCCGCGCGCGGCTTGGCACTCGGCGCCGGCGCAATCGTCGTCTCGGTCGACTACCGCCATGCGCCCGAGCACAAGTTCCCCGCCCAGCATCAGGATGCCTACGACGCCTATGTCTGGACGGTGGAGAACATCGGCTCGGAGAATGGCGACACGCGGCGGATCGCGGTCGCCGGCGAGAGCGCGGGCGCCAATCTGGCCGCCGACGTCGCGCTGATGGCCAAGGAGATGAAGGCGACGCTCCCCGTCCACCAGCTCCTCGTCTACCCCATCGCCAGCAACAGCATGGAGACCCCGTCCAAGAAGGCCTTCACCGACACCGCGCCGCTGTCGACGCCCGATATCGGCTGGTTCGTCGACCATGTCTTCGCCGCCAAGGCGGAGACCGCCGATCCCCGCGTGAACCTCGTCGGCCGGACCGATCTGTCGGGCCTGCCTCCGGCGACCGTGATCGCGGCCGAGATCGACCCGCTCCGCTCCGAGACGGAGGAGTATGCCGAGAAGCTGAAGACCGCCGGCGTTTCCGTCAACGCGAAGACCTTTTCCGGCGTGACGCACGAGTTCTTCGGCATGGCCAAGATCCTGCCGCAGGCGAAGGAAGCCATGGAGATGGCGACGGGGGACCTGAAGCAGGCCTTCGCCAAGACGGCTCCGTAAGTTCTCTGGGAACGGGCGTCGGCGCGGCATCGGCGAGGACCGGTGCCGTGCCCGTCCGATCCCCCCTTCTCCTTCTGTCCAGCCCCTCCTCCTTTTCATCCGCCAAGACGGGACCGACCGACATGAAGATCCTTTCCCTTTCCCTTTCCCTTTCTCTTCCCCTTCCCCTGATGCTCGCCCTCGCCGCGCCGGCGGCCCTCGCCGCCGAGCCGGCCCGGGAGCCCGATGCCGCGGCAGCGATGATGACGGTCGCGACGCCGGACTTCGCCAAGACGGTGATGAGCTCCGACCAATTCGAGATCCAGTCGAGCCGCATGGCCGAGACCAAGGCGCAGAGCGCCGAGGTGAAGACCTTCGCGGCCGAGATGATCCGCGATCACGAGAAGGCCGAGGCCGACCTCAAGGCGGCGCTCGGCGCGGACGCCCCGGCCGCGCCCGAGCTCGCCCCCAAGCACGCCGCCATGCTGAAGCAGCTGGAAGCCGCGGACGGCGGCGATTTCCAGACGCTCTACATCGACATGCAGGCGCAGGCGCATCGCGAGGCCGTCGCGCTGTTTCGCACCTATGCCGGCTCGGGCGACACGGCCGAGGTCGTCGCCTTCGCCAAGGCGACCCTTCCGGTGCTGGAAGGCCATGCGATGCACGTCAAGTCTCTGGTGGCGTCGAACTGACGCTCCGGGCGTCGAAGGCCCCGCCGATCCGGCGGGGCTCCGCTGCTTCGGCGGCTAGCGTTTCGGCGCAAAGGTCGCGGGACACGTTCGGGCCGGTGCCTCGTTGTCCTCCGCATGTTCAACCGCAGGGACGACGCGAAATGATGGCGACAGCGGAGAAGACCGATCCCGCCCTCTGGGACCAGGTGAAGGCGGAGGTCACGAAGGGCACGAAGGGCGGCAAGGCGGGCCAGTGGTCTGCGCGAAAGGCCCAGCTCGCGACCCACGAATACCAGGAACGCGGCGGCGATTACGTCGGCGGCCGGAGCGAGGACAACAGCCTCAGCCGATGGACCGAAGAGGACTGGGGCACGAAGTCGGGACGGGACAGCGACGAGACCGGCGAGCGCTACCTGCCCCGCAAGGCCCGCGAGCATCTGACCGACGCGGCCTATCGACGGACCACCGCCAAGAAGCGCAGCGACACGCGCAAAGGCCTGCAGTTTTCCGCGCAGCCCGCCGATATCGCCAAGACAACCGCCCAGGACCGGAAGACGGCCGGCGCGGACGGCCGCACGAAGGCCGAGCTCTATGCGCAGGCCAAGCGTCGCGGCATCGCGGGCCGCTCGAAACTTTCCAAGGCCGAACTCGCGGAGGCGCTGGCATGACGGCGAAGCAAACGGATGCGGCGGGCGACGAGGCCGAGATCGCGGCGTCGTTCGACGAGGCGGTCAACATGACGCCGTCCAAACTGGAATCCTGGCTCGAAACCGAGGAAAGCGGCGAGGTCGGCTTCAAGTCGGGCGGCGAGGCGTCCGAATCCGTCGGCCATCATTCGGGCCGCCGCATCGTGGAGATCAAGCGGCGCAAGGTGGCCGATCGCACGGCGGACGACATCGCGCACATGCACAAGGTCGTCTCCTACGTCCACCGCCATCTCGCGCAGCGGCCGAAGGGCGACATCACGCAAACGCGCTGGCGCTATTCCCTGATGAACTGGGGTCACGATCCCGCCAAGTGAGGCATCCGGCCCGTTCCCGTCCCCCTCGTGGCGCGGGAGCGATGGCCGGCGGGGCTGGACCGGGCCCGACCGGCAGGGAATGTTGACGCGAAGGGTTCGAACGAAGGAGTCGCAGCATGGAACGGTTCACCGGGGGATGCCTCTGCGGCGCGGTTCGCCTGGAAGCGCGCGGACGCCCCTACCGGGTCGGCCTCTGCCATTGCCTCGACTGCCGCAAGCATCACGGCGCGCTCTTCCAGGCCTCCGCGATCTTTCCCGAGGAGGCCGTCGCGATCCTCGGCGAAACGCGGGACTTCGCCGGTCGCCATTTCTGCCCGCGCTGCGGCTCCTCGGTCTTCGCCCGCAGCGGCGACGAGACGGAGGTGATGCTCGGCGCGCTCGACGCACCGGACCTGCTGGCGCCGCCCTACGAGTCCTGGACGAAGCGGCGCGAATCCCTGCTGCCGCCCTTCCCGATCGACCGGCGCTACGAGCGCGACCGCACCAGCGCCTCGCGCCACGAGGACGGGCCATCGGACGACGGTCAGGCGGCCCCGTCCGATGCCGGCCCGGCGCCCTTCGCTGCGGCGCGAGAATAGGACAGCATTGTTGACATAAATCGCCGTTCGGTGCGATGGAGGGGCCAGGAGGACGCCCCATGGAACTCGCCGATCTCTTCGCCACGCGCGCCGCGCGCATGAAGGCCTCCGAAATCCGGGAGCTCCTGAAGCTCCTCGACCAGCCCGACATCATCTCCTTCGCCGGCGGCATTCCCGATCCCGCCCTCTTCCCGCACGAGGCCTTCCGCACGGCCTATGCCGAGGTCCTGAACGGGCCGAACGCCAATGCCGCGCTCCAGTATCAGGTGAGCGAGGGCTACAAGCCGCTGCGGACCTGGATCGCCGCCGAGATGGGGCGGATCGGCATTCCCTGCGACGAGGGCAACGTCTTCATCACCTCGGGCTCGCAGCAGGCGCTCGACTATCTCGGCAAGCTGTTCCTGTCGCCCGGCGACACCGCGCTCGTCACCTGGCCGACCTATCTCGGCGCGCTCCAGGCCTTCAACGCCTACGAGCCGACCTACGACCGGCTCTCGCCCGGCACGGGCAACATGACGCCGGACGCCTATCGCGCGGCGGCCGAGGCCGCGGGCGGGCGCGTGAAGTTCGCCTATCTCGTTCCCGATTTCGACAATCCGAGCGGACGCACGCTGACGCTCGCCGAGCGCGAGGCGGTGCTGGATCTGGCCGAGGACCTCGACATCGCCGTCATCGAGGACGCCGCCTATCAGGCGCTGCGCTACGACGGAACGCCCGTCCCCCCGATCCTTTCCATCGACGCCGCGCGTTCGGGCGGCATCGACGAGGCCCGCACGATCTATTGCGGCTCCTTCTCCAAGACGCTCGCGCCGGGGCTGCGCATGGGCTGGGTCTGCGCGCCCCGCCGCATCGTCGACAAGCTCGTCCTGATGAAGCAGGCGGCCGATCTCCACAGCCCCTCGATCAACCAGTTCGCCATCCACCACGTCGCCGAGACCGTCTTCGCCGAGCAGGTCGCTCGGATCCGGGGCGTCTACGGCGCGCGCCGCGACGCGCTGCTCGAAGCCCTCGAAGCCTCCATGCCGGCGGGCGTCTCCTGGTCGAAGCCGGAGGGCGGCATGTTCGTCTGGGTGACGCTGCCCCCCGAGATCGACGCCGCGACGCTGCTCGCCCGCTCGATCGCGGAGGCGCGCGTCGCCTTCGTGCCGGGCGCGGCCTTCCATGCCGACGGGAGCGGGCGCAACACGCTGCGCCTGTCCTTCACGCTCGCCGACGAACGCGCGGTGAGCGACGGCATCCCCCGCCTCGCGGCCCTCATCCGCGACGAGACGCAGCGCCTCGCCGCCTGACGACGCCGCCGCCTCGATTGAGCGTGGCGTCCGAGATCGGACGGGGTCCGGCGCGATGCTGGCGGAGCGGGATGCCGGGGAAGTGCGAGGCCGGTCCGCTGGGGGAGCGCATCGCGCCGGGCGGACATGTCCGGCCCCGGTCGCCCGATCCTCAGGCCGCGAGCCGGTTGATCCAGCCGTGCAGGACGTCGTCGGCGCGCTCGCCGGTCGCCGTTTCGCTTTCGCCGGCCCGCGCGTCCTTCGGCAGGATGCCGAAGCGCGTGGTGAAGGCGCGGCTGAAGGTCTTGGCGTCGGCGAAGCCGCAGGCATAGGCGACGCTGGAAATGCGCGGACGCACCCCCTCGACCGGCTGCGACAGGAGGCGCATGGCCTTCATCAGCCGGCGCTCGCGGATATAGGCCTGGACGCCGCCCTCCTCGGAGAAGAGCCGGTAGAGCGAGGCGCGCGACATGGCGAAGCGCGCGGCGAGGCTTTCCACGTCGAGCCCGGGATCGCCGAGCGCGCTCTGGATGAAGCCGCGCACCTCGATCGAGGCGGCGAGATCGCCGGTGCGCTCCGCAGCGCCGGTGGCGGGCAGGCAGGCCGTGCAGAGCTTCGCCGCCGCCTCGGCCATCGGCTGCACTTGGTGCGGGGCGAGCGCATTGCCGTTGGCGATGATGCCGGCGAGATAGGAAAAGAGCATCTGCGCGACGGGATCGGTTCGATAGCCGAAGACGGTGCCGTGCAGCGCGTCGAGCGCGCCGAGCCGGTCTCCGAGGAGCGTGCGCGGGAATAGGACGCTGATGCTCTCGACGGGGCTATCGCTGTCGACGAGGATCGGCTGACCGAAATCGTGGACGAGAACGTCGTTGGCACCGACCTGACGCGTGAGGCCGTTGGCTTCGACGCGGCTGCGGCCCTTCGTGTAGAAGCGCAGGAGAAGATGGTCGACGCCCTGGAGAGCGGTCCGGCGCAGGCTGCGCTCCTGGATCTGGGCGGGCGCGGCGATGTCGCCGAGGATCATGTTGCCGACGAGAAGCGTGGTCATGGCGGGCGGCGTCGTCAGATCCGTCTCCGGCTTCGGCGCGAGGTCGAACGCGGGTTCGACATGGCTGCGCCAGGCCTCCCAGCGTTCGTCCGGCCGATCCGGAGCAGTGAAGTCGTGTCGGATCAACGACGGCATCGGAAGTCCTGGTGGGACAAGTCGGGGTTGCGGTAACATGACGGCGCAAGCGCTGAAGCACCGTCGTCGATCTCAATCCGGTGCCGAACGAGGCGCAGCCGAATCGACAGCGATCGGGCCGGAAGCCCTTGTCGTGCCAGCGGGTTGGCGCGGCCGCTAGCAAGATATACTTAGTATGGAATGGACCGGTCCGCGGAAGGTTCCGGCTTCCCCAGGGGAACACGCGGGGGATGTGGCGCGAAGTCGGGCCTGTCGTCACGGTTTCGCTCCCGGCCGCGGTGGCCGGGAGCGCTCGAAGGTGCCGTCCGTGCCGACCGGTCATCCCGAGGAATGGCCGGTCGAAGGGGCGGGGCGTCTTACTGGAAGAGACGCAGGATCTGCTGGGTGGACTGGTTGGCGATCGAGAGCGCCTGCACGCCGAGCTGCTGCTTGGTCTGCAGAGCCTGAAGGCGGGTCGACTCTTCCGAGAGATCGGCGTCGATGAGGTTGCCGACGCCCTTTTCGATCGTGTCCATCAGCGTGTCGACGAAGGTCGTCTGCAGGTCGATGCGCTTGGCGATCGCGCCGAGCGTCGAGGCCGCGGTGGTGACCTTGTTGATCGCCTCATTCACGACCGTGATGTAGGCCGTGATCGCCGTGCGGACCTTCGCGCCGTCGAGCGCGCTGCCCGGCAGGCCGTCCGTCGTCGCGCCGCGCGCCTTCATCGTGGCGTCCGTGATGTCGATCGTCGAGACGCCGATCGAGGACGTGCCGGTGACGACGACGGGAGACGTCGTGTCCTGCGTCACGGTCGTTGCGGTGACGGCGACGGCCGACGTCGCGCCCGTTCCACGGGAGGTGAAGGTGATCGAGCCGTCCGACAGCGCGCCGACCAGGAGGTCGTCGCCGCTGGCGAAGCCCACTTCGAGCGCCGTGTCGACCTCGATCGCGCTGATGATCACCTGCTGCATCTCGGCGACCGAGTTGATCTTGCCGTCGGTGGTGCCGAGAGCGGCGTCGATCTTCGCCTTGTTGATCGTCACCGGCACGGCGCCGGCTCCGTCGACATTGATCGAGAACTCGATCTTGGCGTCGCCCGTGAAGAGCATCGGCCCGGTAAACATGCCGGTCTTGGCGACGGCCGAAGCATAGGTCGTCGAGCCGCCGGCGGCGTCGAAGACGGTCCCGAGGACGGTCGATGTCGTTTCAGCGCCGGCCGTGTTGGTGAAGGCGGCACCCGCGACGACGACGCCGCGCGTACCCATCGCGGTCGTGCTGAGCGAGGCCGTGGAGGTGTAGGACAGGAAGCCCGAGGCATCGAGCGAGACGGCGACGCCGGTGACGCCGGCATCCGACAGACCCTGCTTCACGACCCTGACGAGGTCGGCCGCCGACGAGATCTGGATCGTGTTGGACGAGTCGCTGAGCGCGTTCTGCACCGTGCCGCGACGGATGTTGACCGTCTTGGACGATGCGCCGTCGACCGCGACCGTGAAGGTCAGGACGTCGGCGATGTCATCGAAGATCAGCGGACTTCCGGGAAGGTAGGCCGACGTCGCCGCGTCTGTCGCATTGCCGCCGACGCCCGCGCCGTTGGCGATGCCGCCGGACGTGATCGCGCCCGGAACCGTCGAGCCGGAGACCGAGGCCGCGCCGCCGAAGGTGAGGTTGGTGCCGTCGGTCGCCTTGAGCTGGACCGCGCCGTCGAGGATGCCGTCCGAGCCCAGTGCGGAATCGTAGAGCTTCACGGTGCCGATGTTGACGTCGATCGTGCCGATCGCGACGGAGCCGGCGGAATCACGGGAGAAGGAGGACACGACGGTCTTGGCGGAAGTGAAACCGGCAGCCGAGGAATTGACCGACAGCCAGTTCTCGCCGGAGAAGGTCGAGGAGGAGGCGATCGACTGAAGCTGCTTCTGCAGTTCGGAGATCTCGGTCTGGATCTTGGAGCGGTCGACGCCGTCCTGCGTGGCGGCGGTCAGCTTCGACTTGATTTCGTCGAGAACTTCCTTGGCCTTGTTGAGGCCCTGATAGGCGGTGTCGACGGTCGCGGCGCCGAGGCCGAGCGCGTCCTTGACGGTGGCGAGCGACTTGTTGTCGGACTTCAGCGTCGTGGAGATCGACCAGTAGGCCGCGTTGTCCTTGGCTTCGCCGATCTTGAGGCCGGTCGAGATGCGGCCCTGCGTCGTCTCCAAAGCTTTACTGGTCGCCTGCAGAGTCCGCAGGGCCGTGGTCGCCGACGAATTTGTGTTGATGCTCGTCATTTTTGCTCTCCGTGAGAAGCAACTTCAGAAAATGACATGAAGCATTTTGTACGGACATCATCATGACGCCGGTTTTATCTAGAACTTCTTGCTTCGATGTGGATTTTCGACTTTGAAGCTTAACGGGAGCTTAATTTCTATACTTGAAAAAATCGCTTTATTAACACTCATTGCGGATCAGTTAAGTCGCATGGCGTCTCAGGAGCCGGTGCCGTTAAATCTTTGTTAACCATTCGTCAGGCGAGCGAATCGACCCATCCTCATGGGATGTCGCGGGGGATCGGCGCGGTTTCCGCCCGATCCTCCGCGGAGGCGGACCGGCCCGGATGGGCCGGCGCGCCGGCAGGGAAGCGGCCGTTTCGATGCGATGAGATGTGCGGAAGCGGCGCGGAACGGATCGTCCCGATGCGGGCCGTCCGGGTCGCGGCGGCGCCCTCCCCCGTCCGCGTCCCGCGGCGCAGGCGGTCCGGACCGGGTGGCGTCGCTCCGCGTCGACGGCGCGCGAGAGCGGGGACCGGCGGGCGGTTCGGTGCGTCACCGGCCGCCGCGCGGCGCGATCCAGGCGCGGCGCGGCCGCCGCCCGGACGGGACGAGGCCTTTCAGAGGCCGAGATCGGTGAGGCCGGGATGGCCTTCGGGGCGCACGTCGCCGTCCCAGACGAGGCGGCGCTCGGTCTCGGAAATGGCGACGTCGTTGATCGAGGCCTCGCGGCGGCGCATCAGGCCGGTCTCGTCGAACTCCCATTGCTCGTTGCCATGCGAGCGGAACCAGTCGCCGGCGGCATCGTGCCATTCGTAGACGAAGCGCGCGGCGATGCGGTTCTCGTGAAAGGCCCAGACCTCCTTGATCAGCCGGTAGTCGAGTTCGCGCCGCCATTTCTCGTCGAGAAAGGCGACGATGGCCGGACGGCCCTTCAGGAACTGCGAGCGGTTCCGCCAGACGCTGTCCTCGGTATAGGCGAGAGAGACGGAAACGGGATCCTTGCGGTTCCAGGCATCCTCGGCGCGGCGCGCCTTCAGGGCGGCGCTCGCGGCGTCGAAGGGTGGAAACGGTGGGCGCGGCTCGGACATGGCATGGATTCCCCGGACGGCGCCCGAACCGTCGCGGCCGGGCCAACGCGGCCGTGCGGTAGATGGAGCGCGGGTCCCCGTCCGCCAGTCGCGGCGGAGCCTCTCACGCTCGCTCTCCCTTTCCCCCTCTTCCCTTTCTCCCCCTCCCCTCGACCGGCGCGCGGGTTCTTCCGGGCGATCATCGGGACGGATCGACGGGGAACGGCCAAACGCGGCGGCCTTGCGGGGAGACAGAAGGTCGTGGCCGACGGAAACGGGGCCGGGAGACGGAGCGCTGCGTGGGGATCCTCGATCCGAGGCTCCGCCGGTCACCCGAGGAACCGCGTCCTCCCGGCGGGCGGCGCCGTCGAACAGCCGGGATTGGCGTCGCGATCGCGTCGAATTGGTCCGACCAGAACAGCCGGAATAGCCGGATCGATCTTGACGGGATCAACGCTTCGGTGCTAGATCCGCGGTGTTTTTCGCGATCTGGTCCGACCAATGCACCCAGCCGTCTCCACTCGCGCCGCCGGGATCCCCCACCCGTGACCCCGCGCCTGTCCGACCGCGTGGCCGAGCGGCTGGTGGCGATGATCGCGGAGCAGGCGTTGCAGCCGGGCGACCGACTGCCGGCGGAGCGAGCCTTGTCGGAGGCGATGGGCGTCGGGCGTTCGTCGCTGCGCGAGGCCATCGGGCAGCTCACCGCCAACGGGCGTCTCGCCACCCGGCGCGGCGGCGGCACCTATGTCGGCCCGGGCCAGCCCCGCGGCCAGACCGGCGGCGTGTCCGGCGGCGGGACGGTGCCCGGCGCAAGGGGCGGGCCGGCGGGCGCGGCCCCAGGCACGAGATCCGACGCGCCGGTCTGGTCGGAAGGCGCGATGATGGCGCCGCTCGGCGGCCTTCTCGGCGCGGACCCCGCCTATCGCTACGACGTCCTCGAGATCCGCCAGTCGCTCGAGGGCGCCGCCGCCCGCGCCGCGGCGCTTCGCGCGACGCCGGAGGACAAGGCCGGGATCGCGCAGGCCTTCGCGGCCATGCGGCGCGGAACCGCGCCCGGCCCGAGATCGAAGGGGCAAACGGGGCCGGAGCCCGCCGCCGGTTCGAGCCAAGCCGCCGCGGAGGCCGAGGCCGACGCGCGCTTCCATCTGTCGATCGCGCGGGCCTCGCACAACGTCGTCCTCTTCCAGGTCCTGCGCGGCATGTTCGATCTCCTGCAGGCGACGACGACGCGCAATCTCGAACAGCTCTATCTCCTGCCGCGCATCCGCGAGCCGCTCGAGGAGCAGCACCGCGCGCTGATGGACGCCGTGGTGGCGGGCGACGCGGCGGCGGCCGAGGCCGCCTCCGACCGTCACCTCGCCTTCGTGCAGTCGAGCCTGCGCTCCCTCGACGAGGATGCCGCGCGCCGGGCGCGCGCGCGCTCCATGTCTCCCATGCCGGGGCCCCCCCTGCCGGAGCCCGACAGGCCGCGGCCGAACCCGTCGCGGCCGAACGCGCCGGGGCCGAACGGGGCGGGGCCCGACGCGTCGAGCGAAGCGGCGCCCGCCGCGCCCGCGGGAGCCGAGGATGCCGCGCGCAGCCGGACCCGCGCCGAAACCTGATCCGCCGCCGTCCCGCCCCTCCCCTCGTCGGGGAGAGGGGTCCGGCGATCCCCTGAGAAGCCCCGCGCCGGCCCCGTCCGTCGCCCGACAGGAGCCCGAGCCATGATCATCTCCGCCTCGACCGACTACCGCGAAGCCGCGCGCCGACGCCTGCCGCCCTTCCTCTTCCACTATGCGGACGGCGGCGCCTATGCCGAGACGACGCTGAAGCGCAACGTCTCCGATCTCGCCGAGGTCGCGCTGCGCCAGCGCATCCTGCGCGACATGACCTCGCTCGATCTCTCGACGAAGCTCTTCGGCGAGACCGCCGCGATGCCGGTGGCGCTCGCGCCGGTCGGCCTCACCGGCATGTTCGCCCGGCGCGGCGAGGTGCAGGCCGCCCGCGCGGCCGCGAGCCGGGGCGTTCCCTACACGCTCTCCACCGTCTCGGTCTGCCCGATCGAGGAGGTCGCGCCCTCGATCGACCGGCCCATGTGGTTCCAGCTCTACGTGCTGAAGGATCGCGGCTTCATGCGCAACGTTCTGGAGCGGGCGAAGGCGGCGGGCGTGAAGACGCTGATCTTCACGGTCGACATGCCCGTGCCCGGCGCGCGCTATCGCGACGCGCATTCCGGCATGAGCGGGCCGAACGCGCCGCTGCGCCGCATGATCCAGGCCGCGCTTCATCCGCGCTGGGCCTATGATGTCGGCCTCAAGGGCCGCCCGCACGATCTCGGCAACGTCTCGCGCTATCGCGGGGAGGCGACGGGCCTTGCCGACTATATCGGCTGGCTCGGGACGAACTTCGATCCCTCCATCTCCTGGCGCGATCTCGAATGGATCCGGCAGGACTGGAACGGGCCGATGGTGATCAAGGGCATTCTCGATCCCGAGGACGCGCGCGACGCCGTGCGCTTCGGCGCCGACGGGATCGTCGTCTCCAACCATGGCGGCCGCCAGCTCGACGGCGTCCTGTCCAGCACGCGCGCCCTCCCCGCGATTGCGGACGCGGTGAAGGGCGACCTCACGCTGCTCGCCGACGGCGGCATCCGCAGCGGGCTCGACGTCGTGCGCATGCTGGCGCTCGGCGCCGACGGCGTCCTCATCGGCCGCGCCTTCGTCTATGCGCTCGCCGTCCACGGCGAGGCGGGCGTCGCCAAGCTTCTCGACCTCATCGCCGCCGAGATGCGCGTCGCGATGACGCTGACCGGCGCCCGGACGATCTCGGAGCTCTCGGCGGACTCCCTCGTCTCGGCCTCGATGGCGGTGGAGCGCGAGATGGGCCGCACCGTGCCGCGCCTGCCGCTGGAGGCGGCCGCGGAATAGGAGAATAATCCTGAAAGAACGCCGCCGCGTGCCGCCCGTCGAGGCACGCGGCGGCCTTCGGCGTCGTCCGGGCCGCGACGAACGTCCCGCGCGGGCTCGGCGCCGAAATCCGGGCCCGGGTTTTGGCCAGGATTGGGGCCGGAATTCGGGCTAGGATGCGGGTGGGACTGCCGAGGGCTCCGGTCGCCGTCGGCGCCGGCGACCCGTCTTGAGCGACGGCAAGCCCCCGAACCAGACCCTTTGCCATCCCCTCCCCTCGTCCGGAGCCCCCGATGTCCCGCCCGTTCCTCCTCGTCGACGTCTTCGCCTCCGGTCCCTGGTCCGGCAATCCGCTCGGCGTCGTCGCCGCGGCCGAGGGGATCGGGGCCGAGGAGATGCAGACGATCACGCGCTGGCTGAACCTGTCGGAGACCGTCTTCCTCCTGGAGCCGACCGAGCCGGCGGCGGATTATCGCGTGCGCATCTTCGCCCATGCGCGCGAGCTGCCCTTCGCCGGTCATCCCACGCTCGGCGCGGCCCATGCCTTTCTCGCCCTCGGCGGACAGCCGAAGGGGGAGACGATCCTGCAGGAATGCGGCGTCGGCCTCGTGCCGATCCGCCGAAGCGACGATGAGGTGTCCGGAAACGGGGATGCAACCGGAAACGGCGACACGCGCCTCGCCTTCGCCGCGCCGCCGCTGATGCGCTCCGGTCCCGCCGACGAGGCGGAGATCGCCGAGATCCTCGAGGTCCTGCGCCTGCCGCGCGAGGCGGTTCTGGCCGCGCAATGGGTGGACAACGGACCGGGCTGGGTCGCGGTGCTTCTCGGCTCGGCCGAGGCCGTGCTCGCGGTGTCGCCCGCCGGCTCCCATCATCGGGGGATCGACATCGGCATCGTCGGCCGCCATCCCCCCGGCCACGACGCCGACTGGGAGATCCGCGCGATCTTCAGCGATGCCAGGGGAACCCTGATGGAAGACCCCGTCACCGGCAGCCTCAACGCCTCCGTCGCGCAATGGCTCTACGCCAGCGGGCGCGCGAGCGGCCCCTATGTCGCGGCGCAAGGCACCCGGCTCGGCCGGACCGGACGCGTCTTCGTCACGAAGGAGGCGGACGGTCGCATCTGGGTCGGCGGACGCTGCCGCACCTGCTTTTTCGGAGAGACCGTCCGCGGATCCTGACCGTGCCGCACGGTGCGCGGAGAGCGCCGGGTTCCTCGTCTCGACGCACGCCGCTGGCCTCATTCCAGCGCCCGCAGCATCGGCTCGACGCGGAACGCGCCCTTGGCGGCCTTGGCCGTCAGGCTGCGCAGATATCCGCCCGGCGAGGTGATGCGGTCGGAGCGCTGGAGCATCGCGGCGACGACGGTCGCGGCGGGGATCTCGCCCATGGTCCGGCAGGCCTGCCGCCAGGCATCCTCCGAAATGCCGAGGAACCCGCGCACGAGCCCCGCCAACTGCACGAAGGCCCGCCAGTCCCGCACCGGCTGAAGCGCATAGGCCGTGATCTCCGGACAGAGCCGCAACACCGTCGACAGGTCGAAGCTCATGCCCCGCACCTCCGGCGCACGCCCACCCTCCCCAGCCCCGCTTCCGGCAACGCCCGCTCCGGCGCCAATGGACGGGTCAGTCTCCTCCGCGGTTCGGCTCGCCCCTCCCCCATCGCTCCCATCGCCGCCCCCGTCACCGCCGGTCTCGCCGCTTCGCTCGTCCGCTTCGGCTCGCGATCGGGTCCCTGCCGGCGTGCCGCGCATTCCGCCGCTTTGCCGTTTCCACCCTTCATGGCCGTTGGATTCAGTGGATGGGTCTGTCGTTGAATTCTGATGGTGGCGCTCAGAACGAGCGTCATTGGCGCTCATTTCCTGGTGTTCCATCTCGGCCTGCGTCAGGGCGTCGAGATAGGCCGTCTCGGCTTCGGCGCGAAGGCGCAGGAGATCGGCTTGCGCCATCGTGAGAAGGCCCAGCGGGGCCTTGGCGTGACGGGGCAAGGCAAGAGCCTCGAGGCGCTGGAGGACGGCCGGCCAGGGTCCGGCACGCTCCTCCGAAAGCGCGGCCTCGACGATCTTGCGGATGTCGCGGCGATGGAGGGAGATGGCCTGGCGCAGGCGCGCGGCGATCCGGGCCTGCCGGCGCTCGATCTCGGCGGCCTCGAAGATCGCGCCGGCCTTCAGCGCGAGGGCGGACAGATCGAAGCCGAAGGCGTCGCCGCCGGCGCCGTCGTCCGTGTCCCCCTCCCCGTCCCTCGGGCGTCGGCGAAAGCGCTTGCCATTCGGACTGTCGCGGCGAAACACCAGTTCGGCGGCGACAAGCGCGGCGATGTGCCGACGCAGCGTCGCGGGCGCCATGCCGCGCGTTCGCAGCGACAGCTCGCGGTTGGAGGGAAAGACGATGATCGGAGCGGCTCCGTCCAGCGTCTTGCCCGGCCGGAACGACAGGAGCGCCTCCAGGACGGAGATCGTGCGGTCCGACAGGCGAAAGCGCTCGCGCGCTTCGGAGAGCGCGCGCAGGAGCTGCCATTTGTCGGCGACGCGCCCGTCGTCGTTCGAGCCGGCGCCCGATCCGCCCGTTCCGCCGGTGCCCGCGGCGCGCCCGGCCGCGTTCGAGGCCTCGGCTTCACGGCCGAGCGCCATCTGCCCCTGTCGCTCGCGAAGCCGAATTTCCGCCACCACCAGGGCAGCCGAAATCGGTCTCGCGCCGAAGGGCGAGGTCCATAAATGTCCGGTCATGGTTCGCAAACCGATGCGAAGGCAAAGCAAAGCCGTTGCCGGAACGCGCCCGACTCTTGACAGAGACGACCGGAGATGATTCTTTCAGATTGCTACATCGAGAAAGAGGCTTCCGGGCGGTGACGTTCTGGGGGCCTTTTTTTCGTCTCCGATCTCGTTCCTTTCCTGTTGCGTTTCGGGTTCGTCGCGGCTCCGGTCCCCTCGGTCGAGGGCATCCGGACCCGGATGGTCAGCGTCGGCGCGGCTTCTTGTCCCGCGCGCCGTCGATCTCTCGCTCCTCCTGCGGGCCGTCCGTTCGGGCGGCGGCGAAGGCGGCGTGAAGCTCGGGAATCCGGCCGGCCAGAAAGGCCGCGAAATCCGCCTCGCCGATCTCGATCACCGCGCCCTTGCCCGAGCGCCTCAGCGCGCCGATCCGCGCGCCGTCCGGCGACAGCAGGGCCTCCTCCGCCGCCGCAGCGCTCGGCCGGGCGAGCCTGGCCCAGACCAGCGCGAAGCGATCGTCGCTGGAGGCGAGCCGAAAGCGGTCCCGTCCGATCTCGTCCTCGGCCTTCTGCCGGTTGGCCGCGTCGGCGCCGATCCGTTCGGCCAGCGTCATCCAGCGCGGACGGCCCGCGCGCGGGGCCGGGCCGATGGCGGCCGCGATGTGATGCGGGATGAGGTCCGCGACCTGCAGGAGTCGCGTCAGCTCGGCCTTGTGGAGCGAGAGCGCCGATTGCACCGTGCGGCGCTCGAAGCCGCGCTCCAGAAGCGCCCGGCAGAACAGCGCGCGCTCGATGAAGGAGAGGTCGCGCCGCTCGGAATTTTCCTTGCCCTGCGCGAGCACGAGCTCCTCGTCGGTGAGCGGCCGGACGACGGCGCGAACCTTCAGGCCCAGCGCCTGCGTCGCCGAGATGCGGCGGTGACCGTAGGCGGCCTGATAATGGCCGGCTTTCGCCTTGGCGGGATCGGGATGGGGCCGAACGAGGATCGGCACGGTCTGGCCGCTCTCCGAGATCGAGGCCTTCAGGCTTTCGAAGCTCTCGTCGCCCTCCCCGCCCCGGCTGAGGCGATCGGCGACGAAGGCCGGCTCGATCCGCGCGGGATCGAGCTCGACGACCTGATCGCCGCGCGCGATGCTCTCGCGAAGCGCCCTCGCCTCCTCCGCGCCCGACCGCAGCGAACCGAGCGCAAGGCCCATGGCCTTGACCGCGCCGGAGGTCGTGCGCTCCGGCAGGGGCTTGGGCTCGGGAAGGGCTGCACCGGGGGATGATGCGGCGGGCGCGCCGGGAGAGATCGCGGATCCCGTCGCTTGGATCGCGTCCGGTCCCGCGTCTTCGCGGCCGTTTCCGGCATGATCGCCCCCGCCGGGCCCGTCAAGACCGGGCGGCGTCTCGCCGCCCCGGACCTCCGGGGCCCGCCCCTCGCTCGCGGACGGACCGCCGGTAGGCTCCGCAGCTTCCCGGTCCGCCCTCGCGGCCGTTCGTGAGGGGGAGCGGGACGGCGACGGCGTTGCCGTTGCCGAGGGCGTCGTCGATTGCGTCGTCGATGGCGACGCGGCCGAAGGGGCCGGTGCGGGCTTGGCCGTCGGCGCCGGGCTCGCGGCCGGACCGCCCATCAGCAGCGCGCGCAACTCGTCCTTTCGCTTGCTCATGCCCGCCCTCCGTTCGCTTCCGCACGAGCGCCATCATGCGGCCGTCCGGCGACAGGGGGATAAGTCGCGGGCCGATGCCTCGGCCGCGCGGAAGAAAGGTCGGTGCGGGACAGAGGGCTTTTCATGCCGCCCGCCCCCAGGCGTCCACGACCAGCGCCTCGATCTCCTCGTTGACAGCTGTCAACGCCTCCATCGCGCGATCGTAGGTGAGGCGGGAGAAGTTCTCGCGCCCGACCTCGTAGAGGGTCTGCTTGGTGAGGCCGGCATCGGAGACGGCGGTGGATTTCAGCATGGCGTTGGTGAGGACGCGCGAGCCGAACTGGGCGCGCAGGAAACCCGCGATCTGCGCCTGCGGGCCGTCATGCGGCTCGTAGCGCGTCACGAGATAGCGCAGGAAGTCGAAGTTCAGCGTGCCCCCGGCATCGCGCACGACGCCGAGGAGATCGGAGGTCATGAACAGGAACTGGCTCATCGAGGCGACGTCGAGCATCTGGGGATGCACGGTCGTGATGACCGAGGTCGCCGCGCAGAGCGCGCCGAGGGTGAGGAAGCCGAGCTGGGGCGGACAGTCCAGCACCACGACGTCGTAGCGGTCCGCGACCGAGGCGATCGCATCCTGCACGCGGGCGAAGAAGGGCACGCCGCCCTCGTCCTCCACGCCGGCCAGCTGGCGCGGCGTCGTGTGCTCGAACTCCTGGAGCTCGAGATTGCCGGGCACGAGGTGCAGCCCGTCGAAATAGGTCGGGCGGATGATGTCGGACATCGCGAGACGCTTCTCGTCGTAGCGGATCGCGCCGTAGAGCGTGTCGTTGCCCGTGAGGTCGAGCTCGGGCTGGTAGCCGAGCAGCGCGGAAAAGGAGGCCTGGGGGTCGAGGTCGATCGCGAGCGTGCGATAGCCCTTGAGGGCGAAGTGCTGCCCCAGATGGGCGGCCGTCGTCGTCTTGCCGGATCCGCCCTTGAAATTGGTGACGGCGATGACCTGGAGATGCTCGCCCGCCGCCTCGTCTCGCCATTTGAGATATTGCCGCGACTTGGCGCTGCCCGGCTCGTGCTGGCCGGCGAGATGGCGGCGCAGCGCGTTGATGTCGGCCAGCGTGTAGGAGCGGCGGCCGGCGGGGCCGATCTCGGGTTGCGGCCCCTCGCCCGATATGGAGAGCTGACGCAGATAGCCGTCGGAGACCCCGATCAGCTTGGCCGCCTCGCCCGAGGTGAAGGAGCGCAGCGTCTTGAAGGCGGATGGCGGGAACAGGCGCTGGCGCATGGCCGAGAGTTGGCTCGACAGAAGCCGCGCGTCCTCCGCGATCTGCAGGTCGGCCGGGAGCGCCGGTTCCTTGGTCGTCCGTGTCACCTCGGTCTGTCCGTTCTCGTTGGCTCGTGCGAGCATCGCCGTCATTCTCCGATTCTGGATCTTTGACCCAGGCTAGAAGTCCTGACTTGCGCTGACCTCGCGCGGTTACGCTCTTTGCCGCGTCCACGGCGCAGATGCGTAAATGGAGGGTTGCGGACTCATCTGATTCGAGTCAACCCTCCCCCGTCGCGGGCGTCGCCTCAAACTTCGCCGCGTTGACAGCTGTCAACGCGCTCGGTTCGCCCGCGCGGCCGCGCCCCGCAGGGCGGCCGAAACCGCGGCCGGCCGGTGTCGGCTGGTGCCGAAGACGCGCCGCTGCTAGGAGCCGAGCATGGCCTTTCGTTTCGTCCACACCGCCGATCTCCATCTCGACTCCCCGCTTCGCTCGCTGTCGCTGCGCCATGCCGAACTGGCCGATCTCGTCGGGGACGCCACGCGCTCGGCCTTCACCGCGATCGTCGATCTCTGCCTCGATGAGCGCGTCGACGCGCTGCTGGTGGCGGGCGATCTCTACGACGGCGACCAGACCTCCATGAAGACCGCGCGGTTCCTCGCGGGCGAGTTGGCGCGGCTCGCCGAGGCCGGCATCCTCGTCTTCAAGATCCGCGGCAATCACGACGCGCTCTCCAAGATCACCCGGCAGCTCGTCCTGCCGCAGGGCGTGACGATCTTCGGGGAGCGGCCGGACGTGGTGCGCATCGAGCGGCCGGGCCTCGATCTCGCGATCCACGGGATCAGCTTCGCCAAGCCGCATGCGCCGGACAGCCTCCTCTCCAAGTTCGCCCCGCCCGTGCCGGACGCCGTCAATATCGGCCTTCTCCACACGAGCCTCGGCGGCGTCCGCGGCCACGACGTCTATGCCCCTTGCACGCTTGCCGAGCTGAACGCGTCCGGCTTCCGCTACTGGGCGCTCGGCCACATCCATGCCCGCTCCGAACACCGGGGCGCGGCGACCGTCGTCATGCCCGGCATCCCGCAGGGGCGCGACATCAACGAGGCCGGGCCGAAAAGCGTCTCGCTCGTCACCGTCGCCGACGATGGAGCGATCGCGGTCGAGGAGCGCCGCACCAGCCTTGCCGAATTCCGGCGCGTCGGGGTGGACCTCACCGGCGCGCTCACCTGGAGCCAGGCGGTGGACGCGATCGAGACCGCGCTCGGCACGGCGCGCGACGCGGCGACCTCGCCCCATCTCGTCGCCCGGCTCGGCCTGACCGGCCGCACGCCCCTGGCCTTCCGCCTGCGCCGCGACGCGGACCTCCTCCTGGCCGAGGCCGCGCTGCGCGGCGAGCGCATCGGCCGCGTCTGGATCGAGGCGATCTCGCAGGACGCGCACGACGCGCCGCCCCCGGAGGAGCCGGCGGCGGACGGGCGGACGGGCGGCGATCCCGTCCGCGAGCTCGGCCAGCTCATGCGCGGCGAGATCGCGCAGAGCCACGGCATCCGCGAGGAGGTCGCCCGTCTCGCGCGCGAGGTGCTCGACGCCCTGCCGCAGGAGGCGCGGGGCTTTGCCGGCGAGGACGAGGCGGGCTTCTCCGCCTTTCTCGACGCGCTGATCGGGGAGGGCACGGAGGAGGTCCTCGCCCGTCTCGTCTCCGGCGACGGCGAGGCCGCCTGATGCGCATCCGCCGCCTCGACCTCACGCGCTACGGCAAGTTCACCGGCACCAGCCTCGATTTCGGCGAGCGGCCGGCGGAGGGCGGCGACCTCCACGTGGTCTACGGCCTCAACGAGGCGGGCAAGTCGACCGCGCTGTCGGCCACGCTCGATCTCCTCTTCGGCATCGAGCACAAGTCCGAATACGGCTTCCTGCATCCCTATCCCTCGATGGAGATCGGCGCCGCGCTCGAGATCGACGGCGCGCTCCACGATCTCGTCCGGCTGAAGCGCGGGGCCGGGCATCCCTCGCTCTTCCACGCCGACCAGAGCCCGGCGAGCGACGCGGTGATCGCGGGCGCTCTGTCGGGCATCGGCCGCGAGGCCTTCCGCAACATGTTCTCGCTCGACGACGAGACGCTGGAGCGCGGCGGCGACGCGATCCTCCAAAGCAAGGGCGATCTCGGCGAGCTTCTCTTCTCCGCGAGCGCCGGTCTGGCGGAGATCGGCGCCGCGCTGGCGAAGACCGGCGAAGAGGCCGACGCGCTCCACAAGAAGCAGGCGCGCTCCACCGTGATCGCGGGCCTGAAGGCCCGTCTCGCCGAACTGAAGACGCGGCGCGAGGCCCTCGACACCGCCGCCTCCGCCTATGCCGCTCTGTCCCAGACCGCGACGCGCGCCGGCGAGGCCTATCGCACGGGTCTGGCGGAACTCGGCCGGGTGAAGGCGGATCTCGAGCACGCGACGCGTCTCCTCAAGGCGGCCCCGGTCGCCGCCGACTATCGCGCGACCGCCGAGACGCTCGCCGCCTATGCCGGCCTGCCCCGCGCGCCCGAAGCCTATGGGCGGGACCTGCCCTCCTTGCGCGATGCCGAAGCGCGGCTCGGCGCGCTGATCGAAGCGGGCCGGGAGCGGGCGGGTTCTCTTCTCCAGGAGATCGACGCGCTGGTGCCGGACGAGGCGGTGCTGTCGCTCGCCGGCGAGATCCGCGCGATGCGCGACGCGATGGGCCGCTACGCCACCGCCGAGGAGGATCTGCCGCGCCGGCGCGCATCGCTCGCCGCGCACGAGGCGCGGGTGGCCGCGCTGCTCCACCGGCTGGGGCAGGGGGACCATGCCGACCCCGCCGCGCTCATCCTGCCGGCCCCGGTCACCGGGCGGCTGCGCGAGCTGATCGAGGCGCGCTCCGGCGTCGACGCGCGACTGCGCACCGCCGACGAGGAGTTCCGGCGGGCGGGCGAGGCCGTCGAGGCGGCGCAGCGCGCGGCCGGGCGCGGGACAGCGGAGTCCGAGGCGGACGATCCGACCGCGTCCGGACAGCGGCCGGACCGTCCCGAGGGCGAGGAGCGCGCCCTCAGCAATCTCGCGCAGGCCCTGCGCCGGGTCCGCGACAGCGACGCGCCGGTGCGCCTGCGTCTGTGCCAGCGCGAGCGCCCGCAGGCCGAGCGAAAGCTCGAACAGGCGATGGACAAGCTCGCCGGCTTCGGCGTCGACGCGCCCTTCGCCGCCGATCCCAAGGCTCTGGCGGCGCTGGTTCCGCCGGACGAGACGCGCGTCGAGGCCTGGCGCGCGGCGCTCGCCGAGCTCGATCGCCGCCGCGCCCGCCATCGGGAGAAGCATCGGGACCTCGAGGCCGAGGCCGCCGCCGCGACGGCGCGCCTCGAAGCCCTGCGCGGAGCGGCGGGCGCGATCGGCGACGACGAGGCGCGGCGTCTGCGCGCGGCGCGCGACGCTGCCTGGGCGCGCCACAGCGACCGCCTCGATCCCGCGAGCGCCGCCGTCTTCGCCGCCGCGCTCGAAGCCGACGACCGCATCGTCGAGGCGCGCCTCACCCGCGCCCGCGACCTGACGGAGCTTCGCCAGTTCGAGGCCGCGCTGGCGGTCGCCGAAGCCGGGCGTGCCGTGCAAGACGCCGCGCTCGCCGCGGTGGAGGTCGATGTCGCCTGTCTTCTCGCGGAGATGTCGGATGCGGTGCCTCCGGGCATCGCGCTGCCCGCGCCGGGCCGGATCGGCGCCTTTCTCGACCGGCTCSCCGCCTTCGCGCTGCGCCGGACGGAAGCGCTCGCCGCCGCCGCCGCGCTCGGCGCGATCGTCTCCGGCGAGGCGGCCGCGCGCGCGGAGGCGCAAGCCGACGGCCGGGCGCTGGCGCAGGCCTGCCGCCTCTGCGGCGCGGTCGGCACGATGGCGGGCGGAGAGGGCGACGAGGCGGGCGAGACGATCCCCATCGCCGAGCTCGCTGCCCTCGCGGAAGACCTCATCGAAGAGCGGCGGGCCGGCAGCGTCAAGGCGGCGCAGGCGACGGCCGCCCTCGCCGACAGCGAGGCGCAGCTGACGCGCCGGCGCGAGGCCCGCCGCGAAGCGGCCGAGGCGCTGCGGCGCTGGCAGGGGGACTGGTCGGCGGCGCTCGCCGGGCGCTGGATCGATCCCGACGCCGGCATCGGCGCGGTGCGGGAGATCCTCGACGTTCTCGGCGAACTCGCCGCGGCGCTGCGCGAGCGCGACGAGATGGGCCACCGCGTCGAGACCATGCTCGCCGATCAGGCCGCGCTCGCCGAGCGATGCGACGGTCTGCTTCGCCGCCTCGGCGAGACGGCCGACGAGACGCCGCCGCCCCGTCTGGTGGAGGCTCTCGCCGCCCGGCTGGATGAGGCCGAGAAGGTGGCGGCGCTTCTCGGCGATCGCCGCGCGGAGCGCGAGGCGGAGGAGGCAAGGACGCTGGCGCTCCTTGAGGAGCTGCGCCACGCCGCCGCGCGCAAGGAGGAGATGACCGCCCTGTTCGGCGTCGAGACGCTGGCCGAGGTGGCAGAGGCGCTGGAGCGCGTCGCCGAGCGCGCCCGGCTCGAACGCCGGCTCGGCGAACTCGGCCGCACGCTCGTCGCCGACCTGCAAGCCGCTGGCGTCGAGGACGCGCTGGCGCGTCTGGCCGCTGCCGATCTCGGCGAGGCCGAGCGGGCGGCGGGCGAGCTGGCGGCGCGGCAGGAGGATCTGGAGACCCATGCGCGGGAGCTCTTCGCCAACCAGAAGCGGGCGGCCGAAGCCCTGGAGGCGATCGGAGGCGGCGACGAGGTCGCGCGGCTCCAGGTGGAGCGCCAGACCGTGCTGATCGAGATGGAGGAGGCGGCCCGCCGGCATCTCCGGCTGAAGGCCGGGGCGCTCGTCGCGGAGGAAGCGTTGCGCCGCTTCCGCGACCGCCACCGCTCGACCATGATGGGCCGAGCCTCCGAGGCCTTCGCCGCCATGACGCGGGGCGCCTATAGCGGCCTGTCCGCGCGCCCCGACAAGGACCGGGAGACGCTGATCGGCCTGCCCCGCGAGGGCGGCTCGAAACTGGCCACCGCCATGTCCAAGGGCACTCGCTTCCAGCTCTATCTCGCGCTGCGGCTGGCCGGCTACGAGGAGTTCGCAAGCGCACGGCGTGCGGTTCCCTTCCTGGCCGACGACATCATGGAGACCTTCGACGAGCCCCGGTCGGAAGAGGTCCTCCGGCGTCTGGCGAAACTCTCGCGCATCGGGCAGGTCGTCTACTTCACCCATCACCGCCATCTCTGCGACATCGCGCGGCTGGTCGAACCCGGCGTGCGCATCCACCAGCTCTGAGCGCGGGAGCGTCCGCCCGTCGGATTTCCGCTTGAAAAGGGCGGCGGATCGGACGAGGGGAGGCGCGGGCGTCGCCGCCCGTCACGGCGATGTCGCCGATCGAGCAGCCTTGGCCCCGGCGGGGGTGACAGGGTCCGTCACCGCGATCCAAAGGAGCGCCGCGTCCTCGATGCGCGCCGCGCTCCATCCCGAGGGAAGATCCATGAGCCAGTACGTTCTCACCGTGACCTGCCGGTCGACCCGCGGCATCGTCGCCGCGGTCTCCACCTATCTCGCGGGCAAGGGCTGCAACATCGTGGACTCCGCGCAGTTCGACGATCTCGACACCGGCAACTTCTTCATGCGCGTCGGCTTCAATTCCGAGGAAGGCGTGCCGCTGGCCGAGCTCGAAGCGGGCCTGCCCCCGATCGCCGAGCCTTTCGCGATGACCTACGCCTTCCACGATTCCAAGACGCCGATGAAGGTCGTGCTGATGGTCTCGCGCTTCGGACACTGCCTCAACGACATTCTCTATCGCTGGAAGATCGGCGCGCTGCCGATCGACATCGTGGCGGTCGTGTCGAACCATTTCGATTACCAGAAGGTCGTCGTGAACCACGACATTCCCTTCCACCACATTCCCGTGACCCCCGCGAACAAGCCCGAGGCCGAGGCGAGGATCATGGGCATCGTCACGGGGACGGGGGCCGAGCTGATCGTGCTGGCGCGCTACATGCAGGTCCTGTCCGATCAGATGTGCCAGGACATGTCGGGCCGGATCATCAACATCCACCATTCCTTCCTGCCGAGCTTCAAGGGCGCCAATCCCTACAAGCAGGCCTACAGCCGCGGCGTGAAGCTGATCGGGGCGACGGCGCACTACGTCACCGCCGATCTCGACGAGGGGCCGATCATCGAGCAGGACGTCGCCCGCATCACCCACGCGCAGTCGGCCGCCGACTACGTGACGATCGGGCGGGACGTGGAGGCGCAGGTGCTCTCGCGCGCCATCCACGCCCACATTCACCACCGCGTCTTCCAGAACGGCAACCGCACCGTCGTCTTCCCCGCCAGCCCCGGCGGCTACGCCTCCGAGCGCATGGGCTGACGGAAAGGCCGGGCGGGAGGCGTCGCGGCCAACCGGGAAGCGTTGCGGAACGCCGAGGGGAGGGGGCAGGACGGCCGCGCCGGGAGATCCTTCGCAGCCGATACAAAAAAACATCGGCCGGCACGATCGGAGACGAATCGGCCCTCGCTTTGCCGTGTTGTGGAGGGACAAGGACTTCACCGAAGCGGGAGGTCCACGATGCTGAATGTGTTCCGCAAGTCCGAAGACCCGTCGATCGTCTGCCTGATCCCCGACGCCTCGCCGATCCCGACCTTCCTGAGAGGGCGCTGGACCTTCGAGGGCAAGACCGCCGAGGACCTGTCGGGCCAGGCGCCGGTGCACCGCGAGGCGGCCCGCGAGACGATCTGGCTCACCGGTTTCTACGTCTTCGCCGAAGCCTGACGGTCCGTCGTCCCCGGGCGCCGGCGCCGGGGCTCGCTTGTCGTCGACCTCCATCGAAACCGCCTTCCACGCCGGGTTCGCATGGCTGCGACGGGGCGTCCCGAAGGACACGTGCCGCTGGGGAAGGTCCGCTTGTGACAGGATCGTGACAAACGGTCGCGATCGACCGCGACGCGTGCTTGGCGAGAGGTCGAAACTGCTGCTACGTCTTCCCCTGACGCCGTCAGGAAAGTCGCAAGCCGCATGGTCGACCGACCGCACACGCTGATCCTTCTCGGCTCGCCGATGCTGCAATGCGGCGAGGACGACCGGGCGGTCGCCTTTCCGCAGAAGGGCTTCGTTCTCGCCGCCCTGCTTCGCCTCGCCTTCGACGGCCGCGCGCCGCGCGCCGCCCTCGCCGACTGGATCTACGGCGATACGGGCGAGACCGGCGCGCTCGCCAATTTCCGGCAGCTTCTCTCCCGCATCCAGAACCGGCAGGCCGCGCTCGGGCTCGATCTCTTCGCCGTCTCGCGCCAGGACGTGCGCTTCGCCCGCGCCCGCACGGGAGCGCCGGCCGCTGGTTCCTGCGATGTCGATCGGCTGCTGCGGGCGGAGGTGCCGCGGGACGCCGCCTCGCTCGCCTCGCTCACAAGCCTTTACCGGGGCGATCTCCTCGACGGGATCGCGGGGCAGGGGGAAACGCTGGACGCGTGGATCGGCGTCCAGCGCGGCCGCCTGCGGGAGCGGTTCGGCGAACTGGTCCTCGGTGGAGCGACGGCGCTCGGCGGCAGCGTCGGACAGGACGCGCTGCGCCGGCTCATCGAGGTCGATCCCTATCGCGAGGAGGCCTGGCGCGCTCTGATCACCCTGCGCGGCAGGAGCCAGGGCCTCGCCGCGGCCGAGGAGACCTTCGAGCACCTTCGTCAGCGGCTGGACGCCGAACTCGGCACCGAGCCCGACGCGAAGACCGCCGAGCTCCTCTACGGGCTGCGCCGCCGGGCGGGTCCGGCGCGGTCCTCGCGGGATGCGGAGGCATCGGGAGACCGGCGCTTCGTCCGCCTCCTCGATCCGCCGTTCCAGGGTCTCGCCGCCCGGTTCGAGGGCCGCGCCGCGCCTCCGAGGTCCCTCGGCGCGGGTGCGCAGGACACGCAAACGCCAAAGCCCGATGCGACGCGCGCCTCCACGGGAAGCCGGGGCGGGAGCGCTCCGCCGGACGGCGACAAGTCCGCGCCGCGCGGCGAGGGTCCGAACGGCGCGATCGCGGCGCTCGCGACCATCGCGCCGAAGCTCTGCCTCCTGCGGCCGGAGGTCGGGGCGGTCGATCCGATGTTCGCGGAGTTCGCCGAGGGCCTGATCGAGGACGTGACGCTCGGCCTCTGCCGGCTGCGCTCCATCGCCGTCATCGCGCCGCACACGGCTCGGCAGATCGACCGGACCTCGGACGCGGCGGACCGGTTCGCCATTCGCTACCTCGTCGAAAGCAGCCTTCGCAGCCTCGCCGGCCGCGTCCGGCTGTCGGTGCGCCTCCTGCGCGTCGGCGATCGCGTGACGCTGTGGGCGGAGGAGTTCGACATCGCGGCCGGCGCGCCGGCCGACCACCATCGCGAGCTGTCGCGTTCGCTGGTGCTGGCGCTGGCGGACCGCGTCGAACAGGCGGAGTTCCAACGGTTCGAGACGACGCGAGAGCCGAGCGCCTATCATCAATATCTCAGCGGGCGCCGGCATCTGCACCGGCTCGATCTCCCCGCCGTTCGGCGGGCGCGCCACGCCTTTTCGCGCGCCGCCGACCTCGCGCCGGACTTCGTGCCCGCGCTGAACGGTCTGGCCCGCACGCTCGTCCTGGAATGGCTGCTTCTGGCGCGAACGGAGCAGGACCTCCTGCGGCAGGCGCGCCGCATCGCCGCCCGCGCCGTCGACCTCGATCCCTTCAGCGGGGAGGCGCTGCGCGAACTGGCCAGCGCATCCCTGTTCCTCGGCGGTCTCGACGAGGCCCTGGCCGGCCTTGCGAACGCCGAGCGGCTGGCGCCGCATCATGCCGACATTCTCGCCGAGCACGCCGACGCGCTGACCCATTCCTCCGAACTGCTGCCGGCCCTGCGCCGGATCGAGAAGGCGATCGAACTCAATCCGCTGCCCCCGGACGACTATCTCTGGAAGGCCGGCGGCACGTTGTTTCTTCTCGAAAACTACGACGAGGCGCTCGCCTATCTCGGCCGCATGAAGCAAGGCGAGCCGGCTTACCGCCTGACCGCGGCCTGCCTCGCGCGGGCCGGACGCCGCGAGGAGGCGGCGTTCTACGTCGAGAAGGCCTTGGAGGATCAACCCAATTTCCAGATCAGCGAGTGGATCGCGACGATCCCGCTGAGATCGCCGGATCATCTGGCGCATTACGCCGAAGCCCTCAACGAAGCGGGATTCCGCTGACCAGGAGAGACGCCTTGTCCACCATCTTCATCGTCGCGGAAACCGGCAATCCCCAGCTCTGGCTCGTCGATACGGCGGCCGGAACCGTGCGGCCCGTCACCGACATGGTGGATGACACCGCGCAGAAGGAGCTGATCGCGAAGGTGCGCGCGATGCGCAAGAGCGGGATCGACATCTCGCGCAACGTCGATGTCGCCATCGCCGTCAGCGCGGCGGCGAGCGCGACGAGCCGTGTCCTGACGCTGCCCTCCGCTCTGCGCCACTGACCTCGTTGGTCGGCGGGCGCGAGCGGCCCGGCGAACCCGCGGGATCGTCGACGCATCCCGCTTCGGTCGGATCGGCGCTTGCGGACGTCCTGCCGAACGGCGGGCGGATCTGCGCGCCGGGCGAGACGGTGCGCCGCCTCCGGCCGCACTGGGCGCGTCTCGGGATCACGCGACTGGCGCGCCAGACCGGGCTCGACCGTCTCGGCATCCCGGTTTTCGCGGCGATCCGGCCGAATGCCCTGACGCTCGCCGTCAACCAGGGAAAGGGGACCGACGACGACGCCGCGAGCGCATCGGCTCTGATGGAAGCGGCGGAATATGCGATCGCAGAGCAGCCGGACGCGCCGACCTTCGTCGCGGCGCCCGCCGATCTCCTCGCGGCGGGCGAGCGCGTCTTCGAGCCCGTCCGCCAGATGCGGGCGGACCTGCGGTGGAGAACCGACGCGCCGATCCCTTGGCTGACGGGCCGGACGCTCGCGACGGGAGCCGCCGTGTTCGTGCCGCTCGAAGCCGCCCGTCTCGACCATACGGAACGCGCCTTCGGCGATCTCCAGCGCTCTTCCAACGGCCTCGCATCGGGCAATGACGAGGAGGAAGCGATTCTGCACGCCGTCTGCGAGCTGATCGAGCGCGACGCGATGACGCTCCATGCCTATCGCTCCCCCGACCGGGCGGCAGCCTTGCGGATCGACCCCGGCCGTTTCGCCCATCCGGCCGTCCGCGACCTGACCGACCGGATCGAGGCGGCCGGCTTCTGCGTGGATCTCCACGACCTCACGACGACGATCGGCGTGCCCGTGATCCAGGCGGTGCTGCGCGACGCGCGTCTGCCCGCGCGACGGCAGCTCGATCTCGCCGGCGGCATCGGATGCCATCCGCTCGCCTCCCAGGCGGCTCTTCGCGCGCTGACGGAGGCGGCGCAGACGCGGATCACGAACATCGCCGGCGCGCGGGACGACATCGATCCCGCCGAATACGGCGAGCTTCTGCGCGCAGGGCTGGCGCCCGATCCCGCCGCCGGCGCCGCGTCCGGAGCCGCGCCCGCCTCGCTCGACGTCGCGGACGGCTCGCCCGGCGCCCTTCTCGCGGCCGTGCTGGCGCGTCTCGCCGCCGCCGGCGTCGAGGAGGGGATCGTCGCCCGCCTCGGTGGCGCGCGGGAGGGCATCTCGGTCGTCAAGGTCTTCATTCCGCAGCTGGAGGACAGGCCGGCGAATCCGCACTGGCGACCGGGCCCGCGATGGATCGCGGCGATGCTCTCTGCGTGACGGCGCGGCGGTCGGGTCGGGGAACGCCATGGTGAAGGTGCTGTTCGCAGGCCCCAGTCTCCACGGCGTCGCCGAACGTCCCGCCGACATCGAGCGGCGGGCGCCCGCGCGACAGGGCGATCTCCTCGCGGCCGTCCACGACGGGGCGACCGTGATCGGGCTCGTGGATGGCCTGTTCGAAACGGTGGCCTCGGTCTGGCACAAGGAGATCCTCTTCGCCCTCGCGGAAGGCGTCGAGGTCCTCGGGGCCGCCTCGCTCGGCGCTCTGCGCGCCGCCGAATGCGCGCCCTTCGGCATGGTCCCCGTCGGCTGGATCGCGCAACGCTATATCGGCGGCGAACTCGACGACGATGCCGCCGTCGCCCAGCTCCACGCCCCCGCCGAGCTCGGCTTCCAGGCGGTGACGGAGGCTCTGGTCGACGTCGAGGCGGCGGTCGCGGACCTGCGACGGCGCAGCGCCGTATCGCCGGCGGAGGCATCGCGGCTGCTGGCCGCCGCCCGCGCGACCTTCTTCAAGGAGCGGACCTACGCGCGTCTCGCCGAGACAGCGGGCCTCTCCCGCGAGCGCGGTCTCGAGATCAAAGCGGCCGTCGGAGCCCTCGGACCCCGCCTCAAGCAGAGGGACGCGCTTCGACTGGTCGAAGCGATGCTCGCGCTGCCCGATGCCCGCCGCAGCGTCCGGCCCGGCTGGACCCTGTCGCGACCGGCGGCCTTTTCCCGCAGCCTTGCGACGGCCGTTGCGGGTTCGGGACCGGTGACGACGGACCTGCCGTCCCTACAACCATAAGGCGGCCCTGCGGTGCGCGGATGAGACGTCATCGGCACGGGATCGAGCGGGAGCCGCGCGATCGCACCGCCAGAGGACGGAGCCCGCGGCGACGCTCGCGCCGAATCGTTTCGGTGATCTTTCGCGCGCCGGCATGGCCGCGACGGCCCGTTCGTGGTGCTAAGCCGTTGAGGGCAAGTCGGTTTACGGACGGTGGCGAAGGCACGAGGTCGCGGATCTCCCCGGTGCGGAGGCCGGATGCCGGCTCGCCGGCCACCGCGTTCGCGTGCGTCAAGACGGCCATGATAACAATTTTAGATTGCGTCACGTTGCAGTCACGCCGTTTCCGCTCTTTGGAGGACAGGAACGCGACAGCATCTGCCGGGATCGACTGAATGACCGATCGAGACGCCCTTCTCTCCATGCTCATCTACGCCCGGCGCGAGGCGGAGGAGGAGAGTCTTCCGGCCGTGGCCTATATCGTCTCGCTGGCGATCGAGGAGATGGAACGGAATCTGAAATCGCGGGACAGCCCGCGCCGATCCGCGGCATTAACCGTTGCAACCAAGGAGATCGGGCCTCGCACCCGCCCGATCATCAGCCGGCTTCAATAGAACACAAATGCGTGTAGGATTTCGCACCACTCCTGAAGGGAGGTCCCATCGTGCGAGGTTCGGATATGAGCGACGACATTCACCCTGTCGATCTGAGGGTCGGGCAAAATGTTCGCCGAATCCGCATTCGGCGGGGCATGTCCCAGACAGCCCTTGCCACCTCCGTCGGGATCACGTTCCAGCAGATCCAGAAATACGAGAAGGGCACCAACCGCATCAGCGCGAGCATGATGCACGACATCGCCCGCACGCTGGACGTCGAGATCATGGCGCTCTTCGCCGAGATCGAAACGGCGGACAAGACGGGCGACGTCTCGACACCCCGGGACGCGCCGTTCATCGAGGAGACCGATCTTCGCATCATCGAGAAGCTGTCGCGGATCGGCAAACTGGAGATCAAGAAGAACATCCTGATGCTGATCGACGTCATCGCGGCCGCCGAAGCATCGGATGCCGCCGAGGCCTCCTCGCGGGTCTGATCGAGGCAGGCGCTCGACGACACCCGTTCCCCCCGGGAGCGATCTTCGACGCGGAGGATGACGGCGTCGGGCGCGAACGCGTCCGCCATCCGAAGCGCCCGAACACGAGCGGCCTGGACACGAACCGTCCAGACAAGAACCGTCCGGACCCGCGCCAACGGCCCGGACGCGAGCGGCCGAAACTTGATCGGCCGAGGATCGGGAGGCCACGCCGGGGACACGCGGCGAACGCCGCAGGGATCGGGCGGCGATCGGGCGAGACGAGAAGAGAAGAGAAGAGAAGAGACGAGAAGGGGAGGGGAGGGCACGACCGGAGGCCGGGAGGAAGCGCGGGGGAGCGATCGAGACGCCGATGACGAGAGCGGACACGGCGGCAGCCAGGGCCACCGCGCGTCAAATGGTCCGGCCCTGTCTGTGGCCCTGTCTGCGGCCCCGCCGGGAACGACGGTCCCGGCCGAGGATCGCAGCGCTGGACGGATCCTGTGCGTCGCGTGCCGGATCGGCCCGGTTCGGCCGCTGGCGACGATAAGGAACCGCGTGGAGACCGCCGCGACGGCGCCGGGTCCAGTTGAGCTCGACATCGCAGGCGAGGTCGACGTCGCAGGCAAGCGCGCCCGGGCGGCTGTCCCGACGGACCGTCGGGTGGACTTTCGCCGAACCGGTCGAAGCGCTCCTCGTTTCCGGCAACGTCCGGGAGCGCGGCCCCACCCTTCCTCCCGACATCGGACCGCCGAACGCCCGCCGGGCCATCGTCGGATCTCACCGGATCCTTGCGCTCGCGGTCCGCCGCGCTCCCCTCGGCCGCGTCCGGGCTCGTTCGGACGGGTGCGGCGTCGCGCTGATGTCGCCTTGATGTCGTCCCCGTCCCGCCGCCCCGAGGGGCGGTTCGAGCGGGAACGGACCCGGCACCGACCGCCCGCAACGGATGCGGCGGCGGGTGGTGCCGTCTGCAATCCCGTCCGGATGCGACCGACGCCGCCGGACGGTTCGACCTCGTTTCGGCAGGGCTGTGGCGGCGTTTATCGGGACGCGTCGCCCCGGTCGAGCGGCGCGCCGCGCCGCCAGTACGCGCCGCCAGTACGCTTCGCCCCGGCCGTCGGGACGTCGCGCCCGTTCGCGGCGTCGCGCGGGTCCGGCGCTCGTAATCATTGTGGACTGTGCGTTTTGCGCACTGACCCTTGCGGGATCACGTCCTTAAGGTGCCGCGCGGCCAGGCCTTTCGGGGCGGCCGTGCAGGGAGAAGGAGCAGACATGACACAGGATATGGCCCTGAGGGGCGCGCCGAGGGGCGGCTTCCTCGATCGCGAGCGGATCGTCGCCGAGCCCGGCTTCAACCGCTGGCTCGTGCCGCCGGCGGCGCTCGCGGTGCATCTGTGCATCGGCATGGCCTACGGGTTCTCGGTCTTCTGGCTGCCGCTGTCGCGCGCGATCGGCGTCTCGGAGGCGCGCGCCTGCCCGGACATGACGCTGCTCGGAGCGCTCGTGACCACGACCTGCGACTGGCGCGTCAGCGATCTCGTGTGGATGTACACGCTGTTCTTCGTCTTCCTCGGCGCGGCGGCGGCGATCTTCGGCGGCTGGCTGGAGCGGGCGGGCCCGCGCAAGGCGGGTCTCGTCTCGACGCTCTGCTGGTGCGGCGGCATGGCCGTCTCGGCCTTCGGCATCTACACGCACCAGCTCTGGATCATGTGGCTCGGCTCGGGCGTCATCGGCGGCATCGGCCTCGGGCTCGGCTACATCTCCCCGGTCTCGACGCTCATCAAATGGTTTCCCGATCGTCGCGGCATGGCGACCGGCATGGCCATCATGGGCTTCGGCGGCGGCGCGATGATCGGCTCGCCGCTCGCCAACATCCTGATGAACCATTTCAAGACGCCGGACAGCGTCGGCGTCTGGCAGACCTTCCTGACGCTCGCCGTCGTCTATGCGCTCTTCATGCTGGCGGGCTCGCTCGGCTACCGCGTGCCCCCGCAGAACTGGCGACCCGAAGGCTGGACGCCGCCGGCGGGGACGACGAAGATGATCGCGGCCGGCAACGTCGCCCTCTCGGACGCGCACAAGACGCCGCAGTTCTGGCTGCTCTGGTCCGCGCTCTGCCTCAACGTCTCCGCGAGCATCGGCATCATCGGCGTCGCCGCGCCGATGATCCAGGAGCTGTTCGGCGGCGCGCTCTTCGGCGAGCCCGGCGTCGCCTTCACCGCCTTCGACGATGCGCAGCGCAGCGCCGCCGCGGCGGTGGCGGGCGGCTTCGTCGGCCTGATCTCGCTCTTCAACATCGGCGGGCGCTTCGCCTGGGCCTCGCTCTCGGACCGGCTCGGGCGCAAGGCGACCTATGCGATCTTCTTCGCGCTCGGCACCGCGCTCTACCTCGCCGCGCCGACCCTCGCGGCCTCGCAGGCGCTGTTCCTCTTCGTCGCGGCCTTCTGCATCATCGCCTCGATGTATGGCGGCGGCTTCGCGACGATCCCGGCCTATCTCGCCGACATCTTCGGCACGCAATATGTCGGCGCGATCCACGGGCGGCTGCTGACCGCCTGGTCGACGGCCGGCGTGCTCGGACCGCTGATCGTCGCCTATCTCCGCGACGCGCAGATCGCGGCGGGCGTTCCGCGCACCGAGGTCTACGACACGATCTTCTACGTGCTCGCCGCGCTCCTCGTGGCCGGCTTCGCCGCCAACCTCCTGGTGCGCCCGCTGGCCGCGAAGTGGTTCATGGCGGAAACCGGCACGGGACCCGCCGCGGCGACCGGCACCCCGGTCTCCGGCGGCTCCTACGGCATCGGCAAGGGCGGCTTCACGCCGGCCGCGGCGCTCGCCTGGACCGCGATCGGCCTGCCCATCGCCTGGGGCGTCTGGACGACGCTCTCGAAGGCGCTGGTGTTGTTCCAGTAGAGATCGAGATCGTGGGGGCGCTCGACGGCGCCCCCGTGAGACGGAAGAAAAACCCGTCCGCCCCGTCAGGACGCCCCGGAATCCCGCAGGCCCATGCGCTTGTTGTAGGCGAGGGCGGCGAGCGTGCAGGCCGCGCCCGAGAACAGATAGACGCCGACCGCGCCGAGGCCGAACTGGGCGGAGAAGCCGAGCGCGACGAGCGGCGCGAAGCCGGCCCCGAGGAGCCAGGCGAGATCGGAGGTCAGCGCCGAGCCGGTGTAGCGGTTCTGGCTGGTGAAGTTGGAGGCGACGGAGCCGGCGGCCTGGCCATGGGCGAAGCCGAGAAGGGCGAAGCCGATATAGACGAAGGCGGTCTGGCCAACCGACCCGCCGCCGAGCAGGAAGGGCGCGGCGACGGAGAACACGGCGATCGCGACCGCGCAGATGCCGAGCAGCTTGCGCCGTCCGATCCGGTCCGCGACGAGGCCCGACAGCGCCGTGCAGACGAGGCAGAGAACCGCGCCGCCGAGCTGCGTCAGCAGGAACTCGCCGACCGAGCGGTCGGAGAAGATGTCGATGTAGGAGAGCGGGAAGATCGTCACGAGGTGGAACAGCGCGAAGCCCGCCAGCGGCACGAAGGCGCCGAGGAGGATCGCCCGGCCCTGCTCGCGCAGGAGCTCCATCACGCGCACGGGCTTGAGGTCCCGGCTGTCGAAGAGCTGCACGAACTCCTCCGTCGCGATCAGGCGAAGCCGCGCGAAGAGGGCGACGACGTTGATCGTGAAGGCGACGAAGAACGGATAGCGCCAGCCCCAGCCGAGGAAGTCCTCGGTCGAGAGATTGAGGACGAAGAAGGCGAAGAGGGCGCTCGCCACGATGAAGCCGATCGGCCCGCCGAGCTGCGGCAGCATGGCGTAGAAGCCGCGCTTGTTCTCCGCGACGTTGAGGGCGAGCAGCGAGGCGAGACCGTCCCAGGCGCCGCCGAGCGCGAAGCCCTGGCCGGCGCGAAAGACGATCAGCGAGACGATCGACCAGGCGCCGATCGTCTCGTAGCCCGGCAGGAAGGCGATGGCCGCCGTGGAGCCCCCGAGCAGGAAGAGGGCGATGGTCAGCTTCACGCCGCGTCCGTGCCGCCGGTCGACCTCCATGAAGAGGACCGAGCCGATCGGCCGCAGGATGAAGGCGAGACCGAAGATGACGAAGGAATAGAGCGTGCCCGTGAGCTGGTCGACGAAGGGAAAGACCAAAGCGGGGAAGACGAGGATCGAGGCGATGCCGTAGACGAAGAAGTCGAAGGCCTCGGCCGAGCGCCCGATCACGACGCCGATGGCGATCTCGGCGGGAGAGACATGCCCGTCGGAGGACACCTGCCTCGCATCGTCTTCGATGCCGCTCGAGGAGGGCATCTCCTGGATTGTCGCAGCCATGACGGCATCCTCTCGGCCGTTGCGTCGCGTCCATGCCGTCCGGGCGATCGCGGGGACGGCGGCGTGCGACTTTCGCTCCCGTTTCGAATAAGGCCCCGGACGGTGCGGCGTCAAACGCCCGGGCTTGGACAAAACGTCCAATGCCCTTTGCTGCACCGCCCCCTTATGTCGAGGCTCACGCGACGGACGGGACTCTCTCGTGCCGGTCGGGAAACCCGGAGCAGGTCCGCGGCGACGATCCGAGGATCGACCGAGACCCGCGGCATGGGGTCTTCTCGAAATTCGGACTCGATTTTCCCAAGGTCCGATGCGCAGATTCGCAAGCGTGCGGTAGGAAGCGTTCCCTCGGGAGCGCACCGGATCGAAACCGCGCGGTACTGGAATGGAGATGGTCGCCTTGCGCACGAACGCTCTGCGCATCCTCGGGATGCTGCCCCTCCTCGGCCTCGTCGCCGGCTGCAACCTCGTGGTGATGAGCCCGTCGGGCGACGTCGCCGACCGGCAAAGCCAGCTGATCGTCGCCTCCACGATCCTGATGCTGATCATCATCGTGCCGGTGATCGCCGCGACGCTCCTCTTCGCGTGGCGCTACCGCGCCTCCAACAAGAGCGCGACCTACGATCCCGACTGGCACCATTCGACGGGTCTCGAAGTGCTGATCTGGACCGCGCCGCTGATGATCATCATCGCGCTCGGCGCCCTGACCTGGATCTCGACGCATCTTCTCGATCCGTATCGCCCGATCGAGCGGCTCGACGCGGCGCGGCCGGTGACGGCGGAGATGAAGCCGCTGACGGTCGAGGTCGTGGCGCTCGATTGGAAGTGGATGTTCCTCTATCCCGAGCTCGGGATCGCGACGGTGAACGAACTCGCCGCGCCCGTCGACCGGCCGATCGCCTTCAAGCTCACCTCGGCCGCGATCATGAACTCGTTCTTCATTCCCACGCTGGCCGGCCAGATCTACGCCATGCCCGGCATGGAGACCAAGCTCCATGCCGTGATCAACAAGCCCGGAATCTACGACGGCTTCTCCGCCAACTACAGCGGCGCGGGCTTCTCGAAGATGCGCTTCAAGTTCCACGGGCTCGACGAAGCGGGCTTCGACCAGTGGGTCGCGAAGGTGAGGGCGGAGGGCGGGACGCTCGACCGCGCGCGCTATCTGGAAGTGGAGAAGCCGAGCGAGGGCGAGCCGGTGCATCATTACGCGACCGTCGACCCGTCGCTCTACGAGGCGATCCTCGGCATGTGCGTCGAGCCCGGCAAGATGTGCATGCACGAGATGATGATGATCGACGGACAGGGCGGCGTCGCGGAGAACCACGAGGTCAACCGCGAGCGCCTCGTCCACGACCGCACCGGCTCGCACGAGGGCTTCGGCTACGGCAGCGGGCATGCGCCCGCCACGGGCATGGCCGCCGAGGAGGCCCCCGGTGCGACCTTCCCGGCATCCGGCCGCGACTCGAAGTCGGAAGACCAGCCCGACGGGATGCAGCCGGACGAAGGCGGCCCCGCGGCTCCGGCCGGACAGGGGCAGGGGCAGGGGCAGGCGCCCGCCGCCGATCCGCATGCCGGCCACACCATGCCCTCGGGCGAGACCATGCCCGGCATGACGCACGACGCGCCCGCGGCCGGAACCACGCCGGCTCCGGCGGCGCCCTCCACGGAAACGGGTTCGTCCTCCCCCGCGCCCGCACAGCTCAACCAGAACTAAGCCCGCGAAAGAACGGATCACGCCATGTTCGGCAATACGGATCTTCAGCAGCTCATCTTCGGGCGCCTGACGCTCGACGCCATTCCCCTGCACGACCCGATCCTCCTCGTCACCTTCGCGGTGGTCGCCATCGGCGGCATCGGGGTCGTCGGCGCGTTGACCTATTTCAAGCTCTGGACCTATCTCTGGAAGGAATGGTTCACGAGCGTCGATCACAAGAAGATCGGCATCATGTACATCATCCTCGCGCTCGTCATGCTGATGCGCGGCTTCGCCGACGCGCTGATGATGCGCGCGCAGCAGGCCATGGCCTTCGGGCAGGTCGAGGGCTATCTCCCGCCGCACCACTACGACCAGATCTTCACCGCGCACGGCGTGATCATGATCTTCTTCGTGGCCATGCCCTTCGTCACCGGCCTCATGAACTTCGTGGTGCCGCTGCAGATCGGCGCGCGCGACGTCGCCTTTCCCTTCCTCAACAACTTCTCGTTCTGGATGACGGCCGCCGGCGCGGTGACGGTGATGATGTCGCTCTTCGTCGGCGAGTTCGCGCGCACCGGCTGGCTCGCCTATCCCCCGCTCTCGGGAGCGGCCTACTCGCCGGGCGTCGGCGTCGACTATTACATCTGGGCGTTGCAGATCGCGGGCGTCGGCACGCTCCTGTCGGGCATCAACCTCATCGTGACCATCGTGAAGATGCGCGCGCCCGGCATGTCCATGATGAAGATGCCGGTCTTCACCTGGACATCGCTCTGCACGAACGTCCTCATCGTCGCGGCCTTTCCCGTGCTCACCGCGGTGATGGCGCTCCTGTCGCTCGACCGCTATGTCGGCACGAACTTCTTCACGAACGATCTCGGCGGCAATCCGATGATGTACGTGAACCTCATCTGGATCTGGGGTCACCCCGAGGTCTACATCCTGATCCTGCCGGCCTTCGGCGTGTTCTCGGAGGTCGTCTCGACCTTCTCCGGCAAGCGCCTCTTCGGCTACGCCTCGATGGTCTACGCGACCGTCGTCATCACCATCCTCTCCTACCTCGTCTGGCTGCACCACTTCTTCACGATGGGGTCCGGCGCGTCCGTGAACTCGTTCTTCGGCATCACGACGATGATCATCTCAATCCCGACGGGCGCCAAGATCTTCAACTGGCTGTTCACCATGTATCGCGGCCGCATCCGCTTCGAGGTGCCGATGCTCTGGACGATCGGCTTCATGGTGACCTTCACGATCGGCGGCATGACGGGCGTGCTCCTCGCGGTTCCGCCGGCCGACTTCGTGCTGCACAACTCGCTCTTCCTCGTCGCCCACTTCCACAACGTGATCATCGGCGGCGTCCTGTTCGGCATGTTCGCCGGCACGGTCTACTGGTTCCCCAAGGCCTTCGGCTTCAAGCTCGACCCGTTCTGGGGCAAGACGAGCTTCTGGTTCTGGCTGACCGGGTTCTGGTTCGCCTTCGCCCCGCTCTACATCCTCGGCCTGATGGGCGTGACGCGCCGGGTGCAGCAGTTCGAGGATCCCTCGCTGCAGATCTGGTTCGTGATCGCGGCCTTCGGCGCCTTCCTCGTCCTGTGCGGGATCGTGTCCTTCATCCTCTCGATCGTCATGGCCTTCGTGCGCCGCGACCAGCTGGAGGATACGACGGGCGATCCCTGGGACGGGCGCACGCTGGAATGGTCGACCTCGTCCCCGCCGCCAGCCTACAACTTCGCCTTCACGCCGATGGTGCACGACCACGACGCGTGGTCGGACATGAAGAAGCGCGGCTACAAGCGTCCGCTGGAGGGGTTCCGCGCCGTCCACATGCCGAGGAACACCGGCGCGGGCGTGGTGCTGGCGGGTCTCAGCGTGGTCTGCGGCTTCGCGATGATCTGGTACATCTGGTGGCTGGCGGCGCTCGCCTTCCTCGCCATCGTCGTCACCGCCATCGCCCACAGCTTCAACGACGACCGCGACTTCCACATCCCGGTCGAGGACGTGGTGGCCGAGGAAGACCGGCGCACGCGCGCCCTGATGGCGGGAGCCTGAGACCATGGCGAGCGCATCGACGACGGTCGCGAACACGTCCGACGAGGAGCTGAGGTTCTACGTCGCGCAGGAGGACGGGCACGCCGAAGGCGGCACCATGCTCGGCTTCTGGATCTACCTGATGAGCGACTGCCTCATCTTCGCGGTCCTCTTCGCGGTCTACGGCGTCTACGGACGCTCCTATGCGGCCGGCCCGACGCCGGCCGACCTCTTCGACCTGCCGCTGGTCGCCGTCAACACGGCGATGCTGCTCTTCTCGTCCATCACCTACGGCTTCGCCATGCTGGAGATGGACAAGGCGAACCGGCGCGGCACGCTGATCTGGCTCGGCGTCACCGGCCTCTTCGGCGCGGCGTTTCTCGGGCTGGAGCTCTACGAGTTCTCCCATCTCATCGCCGAGGGCGCGGGGCCGCAGCGCTCGGCCTTCCTGTCCGCCTTCTTCACGCTGGTCGGCACGCACGGGCTCCACGTCACCTTCGGCATCGTCTGGCTCGTCGTCCTCATGGTGCAGGTGGCGAAGACGGGGCTGCGGCCGGAGAACCGGCGCCGTCTCCTCTGCCTCTCGCTCTTCTGGCACTTCCTCGACGTGATCTGGATCGGCGTCTTCTCCTTCGTCTATCTCCTCGGAGTGCTGTGATGAGCGGACAAACCGCGACAACGCCCGCCGGCCATGCCGAGGTCCACGTCCTCCACGACGAACACCAGGTCGGCCACGGCTCGATGAAGGGCTACGTCACCGGCTTCGTGCTGGCGGTGATCCTGACCGTGATCCCCTTCGCGCTCGTCATGGGCGAGGTCTTCGAGAGCCCGCGCCTGACCGCCTTTCTCGTCATGGGCCTGGCCGCCGTGCAGATGGTGGTCCACATGGTCTACTTCCTGCACATGAACACGAAGTCGGAAGGGGGCTGGAACATGCTGGCCCTCATCTTCACCGTGGTTCTCGTCGTCATCACGATCGCGGGCTCGCTCTGGGTCATGTACCATCTCAACACCAACATGATGCCGATGCCCGGCAACGGCATCGGCATGGAGATGCAGGACACGACCGGCGAAGCGACGCCCGGCGCCTCGATGCGTGGGCACACGATGCAGGACGGAGCGATGCAGGACGGAGCGATGCAGGACGGAGCGATGCCGGGCGGAGCGATGCCGGGCGGGGCGATGGACGGCCACGCGATGCCGGGCATGGAAGGCCATGCGATGCCGGGCCAGCCGAACTGATGGACGACGGCGGCAGGAGATTCCCCTCGCCGCCGACGCCGCCGGATGCGGCGGCTCGCGAACGGGCGCCGCGGTCCCTTGGGGTTCGCATCCTCCTCGGCCTCGCCGCCGCCGTCGTCTTCGCGGCGCTGATCGGCCTCGGCACCTGGCAGGTCGAGCGGCTCGCCTGGAAGGAAGACCTCATCGCGCGGGTTTCGGCGAACCTCTCCGCCGCGCCCGAGCCGGCGCCGGGCGCGACGGGATGGACACCCCGCCCGAGCGACGCCTATCGCCGCGTCGTCGCCACCGGCACGTTCCTGCACGAGCGCGAAACGCTGGTCCAGGCGGTCACCGCGCTCGGCGCGGGATGGTGGGTGCTGACGCCGCTGCGGCGTGCGGACGGAACGCTGCTCCTCGTCAATCGCGGCTTCGTTCCGAACGACCGGCGCGATCCCGCGACGCGGCCCCTCGGCCGGACGACGGGCGAGACGACGGTCACCGGCCTCCTGCGCCTCACCGAACCCGGCGGCGGGTTCCTGCGCGCCAACGATCCCGCGGCCGGGCGCTGGACGTCGCGCGACGTCGCCGCCATCGCGGCGAGCGTGCTGCCGGGCGAGGCGGTCGCGCCCTATTTCGTCGATGCCGACGCGACGCCGGTGCCGGGCGGCCTGCCCGTCGGCGGCCTCACCGTCGTCGCCTTCCGGAACCACCACCTCGTCTACGCGCTCACCTGGTACGGGCTCGCTCTGCTGCTGGCCGGGGGAATGGCCTATGCCGTGCGGGACGAGTGGCGGCGGAGCCGGGCGGGGAGGGGGCATCGTTGAGCATGGCGCGGACCTTCGCGGGATGGCATGTGCGGCTCGGACGGCTCGTGCGTCCGACGCATCACCGGACCGCGACCCCGGCGCCGATCGATCAGGCCGGCCGCAAGAACCTCCTGCTCCTCATCCAGCTGCGCTGGTTCGCGGTGGCGGGACAGGTGCTCTCGATCCTCGTCGTGCGCTACGGCTACGGCTCGGATCTGCCGCTCGCGCCGATGGCGGGCGTCATCGCGGGGCTCGTGACGCTGAACCTCGTCAGCCTCGTGCGCCTCACCCGGCGCGAGCGCGTGGAGAACGGCGAGCTCTTCGTCTCGCTCGTCCTCGACGTCCTCGCGCTCACGCTGCAGCTCCATCTCAGCGGCGGCGCCGACAATCCCTTCGCGCCGCTCTATCTCCTGCAGGTGACGGTGGGGGCGGTGCTCCTGGAAGCCCGCTGGACCGGCGCGCTCGTCGCGCTCGCGATCCTCTGCTTCGCCGGCCTGACGCAGCTCTACCGCCCGCTCGACCTGCTCTCGGCCGACGCCGCGCATCTCGTCGATCCGCAGACGCTCGGCATGACGATCTGCTTCGTCCTCAACGCCGTCCTCCTCGTCGTCTTCGTGACGCGGATCAACCGCAACGCGCGCGAGCGCGACGAGCGGCTCGCCTTCCTGCGCCAGCGCGCGGCGGAGGAGGACCACATCGTGCGGATGGGCCTGCTCGCCTCCGGCGCGGCGCACGAACTCGGCACGCCCCTGTCGACGCTCTCGATCATCCTCGGGGACTGGCGGCGGATGCCGCTTCTGACCAACGATCCCGAACTCTGCGCCGAGATCGACGCGATGCGGAGCGAGGTCGCGCGCTGCAAGTCGATCGTGACGGGCGTCCTGCTTTCGGCCGGCGAGGCGCGGGGCGAGTCGGCGGCCGTGACGACGCTTCACGCCTTTCTCGACGGTCTGACCGCCGACTGGGGCGCGACGCGGCCGCAGGCGGGTCTGCGCTACGAGAACCGCGTCGCGGAGAACATCTCGATCGTCGCGGAATCGACCCTGCGCCAGGGCGTCTTCAACGTTCTCGACAACGCCTTCGACGTGTCGCCGGATGCGATCGCCTTCATCGCGGCGCAGGACGAGGACGTGCTCGTCCTCACGGTGTCGGATGCCGGACCGGGCTTTCCGCCGGAGATCCTCGCCGAGATCGGACGCCCCTACCGCTCGACCAAGGAGCGCCGGGCCGGCGGTCTCGGCCTGTTCCTGGTCTTCAACGTCGTGCGCAAGCTCGGCGGAACGGTCGCGGCGCGCAATCCTGCGCGCGGCGGGGCCGAGATCGAGATCCGCCTGCCGCTCGCAACCCTTGCGATCGACGACGACGACGGCGAAGCCGAGGGGCCGAACCGGTCGGGCACAGAGGGACGGGAAGGGACGGACGGGCATGGATGAGCCGCGCTTTCTCGTCGTCGTCGACGACGACGCCGTCTTCGCGGCCTCGCTGAAACGCTCCTTCGAGCGGCGGGGCTATGCGGTCGAGATCGCTCCGACGCAAGGCGCGCTCGAGGCGCTTCTCGCGCGCCGCACGCCGGGCTACGCCGTGGTCGACCTGAAGCTCGCCACCACGTCCGGGCTCGACTGCGTGCGCACGCTCCACGCGCACGACCGGACAACCCTCATCGTCGTGCTCACGGGCTTCGCGAGCATCGCCACCGCGGTCGAGGCGATCAAGCTCGGGGCCTGCCATTATCTCGCCAAGCCCTCCAACACCGACGACATCGAGGCCGCCTTCTCCAAGGCCGAGGGCGACGTGGCCGTGCCGCTGACGGAGCGGCCGACCTCGATCAAGACGCTGGAATGGGAGCACATCCACGAGGTGCTGGTCGCCACCGAGTTCAACATCTCGGAAGCCGCGCGGCGTCTGGGCATGCATCGGCGCACGCTGGCGCGAAAGCTGGAGAAGCGGCAGGTGAAGTGAGGAGCGAAAGGACCGCCGGGCGGGGAAAAGCCTTCGTCCCGTCATTTCGAGACGAAGGCTTTTCCAGGTGCGGCCTCGTCGTTGGAGGCCGGCTCCGTCAGAGGCTCGGATAGAACTTCTCGAGGCGCGCGGGCGCACGCTCGTGGGCGGGCGGCACGACGAGGAACCGTCCGTCCGGATCGTCCCGCCAGCGCTCCACATGCTCCTTCTCGACGGCAACGTCATAGCGGCTGGTTCGGATGGTGCCGGGCTCCACGGTGAAGTCGGCGTCTCTCCAGGTGATGGTCTGCACGTTCACGTCTCCATTTCGAGGACGAGCGCGACAGGGCCGCCGGAGATGGGCGATCTTGTGACGCCATGGGCCGCGACGGCGCGCGCAAGGGCGGGCCCGCCACGCTCGACATCCCCCAAAGCGTTGACGGATCTCGGGAATATCGCGCAACAAAACGTGAGGCCGCGTCTCTTGCTGCGCTCCACGCGGAGCGGATCGGCTCGATCGGGAACGCCGGTTCCCGGCCGGCGTCGCCCGCGGCGATCTCAAAATCCCGGGGCTGCGCCGCGCTGCGCGAAGCTGAGGCGGTTGTCGGACGGGCCGATCACGAAGCTGAGGTCATCGCCGAGATGGATGCTGCCGGTCCGGTGTTCCAGAACGCGCCCGCGGTAACCGTAGATGAGGCGCGTCGAGCGGAACAGCGAGGTGCCGGGCGCGACGTCGAGCTCCCGCGCATCGTCGGCATCGGCGGGCGTGACGGAGATCCGCTCGGCCTTCTCGACGGTGATGTCGTAGTCGTACCAGAGGGCCTTGGCGCGCTCGGCCATGGTGAGATCGTCCTTGGGAGACAGCGGGAGATGGACGATCTCGGTCGTGAAGATCCGGTCCCTGTAGGCGCGCGTCCTCGTGAACCGCAGGACCTGCGAGCCGATCGGACAACCAAAGAGCGCCGACATCTCCGCCGTCGCCTGGACGATCCGGGGATCGCAGACCGCGAGCGTGCCGAGAACCGGCCGCCCCTCGCCGTCGCGCGTGTTGATGAAACGGTGATTGCTGTTGTTCTCGGACTGGTTGACGACGGTCGTTCCCTTGCCGGGAACGCGCATCACCATCTGCATGTCGCACAAGGCGCCGAAGGCCTTGCGCACCGTGCCGAGACTGACGCCGAGATCGCGCGCCAGATCCGCCTCGTTCGGGATCACCGAGCCCGCATTCCACTCCCGCGAGACGATGCGCCTCACGAACTCGTCCGTCACCTGTTCGTAAAGGGGCTTGACCTCGAAGGCTGGCGACACCGGTTCCGCTCTCCCTGTTTGGAACCACAATAGATGGCCAACCATGCAATCGCGATCAAGTCCTGTTGCGGTCGCGGGACCAAGATTATCGAGCCGATCGCCACCACAACACACTGCCATACAAAGTATTCATTGAGTGATTCCACCGGTTCAATCAGTCCATGCTCTCTGACAAATCTATAGGATATCCGAATGAGGATATCCTAAGCCCTCCGCAGGATGGAAGAAATTCACGTGATAATTCCGACGCTTATGCTCTCGTAGACAGGTTCGCACAATATCGTAAGGGCATCTTGTCTTTGCACTTCACAGCAACAGCAGGAGAGTTTCGTGCGACGAGTCTTGGCGGCTGCCGCCTTCACCATGGGTTCCTGCGCGGTCGCGTCCGCCGCCGTCGGAACGATCAACTTCACCGGGAACGTCGCGGCGACGTGCAGCCTGTCCGTGACGAACGGCTCGGCCATCATGACGCCGTCGAGCAATCTCCAGACGCTGAGCTCCAAGAACGGCGGCGGCACGGCCGGGACGGTCGCGGTGACGACGACCGGCGGCGTGGTCCTGGGCGTCGACGCGGCATCGAGCCTCATCCAGCCCACGGGCGACGTGACGGCGACGACCTGGACGCCTTCCTACAGTCTGTCCGGCGTCTCCACCGTCAGCGACACCAGTCTTCCCTCGACGATCTCCTCGCCCGGCACCGGCACGATCAACGTCAACCTCACGGGCACCAAGAGCGGCATCAACAGCTTCGTCACCGGTTCCTACTCGGCCGTCGTGACCGTGCGGTGCGAGCCGTGACGGATCGGAGCGGGTTCGACGCGGCGACGCGGGCGGGACTGCTCGCCACGCTCGCGCTCGCCGCCACGACCGGGACGGCGGGGGCCCAGTCCATGTCGCCGATGCGCGGCGTCGTCGACAGCTTCACCGAAGGCTTCGCCCTCCGGGTCTATCCGAGCAATCCCTACGACCAGCGCATCCGCGTGGAGATCAAGGTCTACGACCAGGACTTCCACGAGGTGAGGGCCGACGTCCGCCCGGCCGACTTCACCCTGGCCGCCGGGGCCTCGCGGAAGGTGACCGTGGTCGTTCCCTTCGCCGGCGTCGCCGACCGCAAGGTGCGCGTCTGCACGGAAAGCATTCCCTTCCCCAACCAGCAGACCCAGATAAGGACGCAAGTATGTGGAAAGTTCTTGGGGCGTCGTCGCTCCTGATGCTGGCCGTCCTCGCCGGTCCGGCCGGGGCCGAGGACATCCTCTATGTCGACCGGGGCGACAACGCCTTCAACCTGCCGGGCGTCACGCTGCCGCAGGGCCAGGACGAGGTCCATGCCGCCGACGGCACGACCTGCCGTTCCGCGGTCGGGGGCACCGGGACCTATCTCGACGTCGGCGCGATCAAGGGCAATCTCCGGTCCTCCTCCAACGTGGCGACCTATGCGCGGGTCGTCATTCCCCTCGGCCGCCAGACCTCGCGCCTCGACTGCGCCCGTCTCTACGAGCTGGAGGTGGAGCGTCTGAAGATGGAGCTCTCGCTTCTGAAGATGGGCCTGCCGTCCGGCGGAGCGCCGGCCAAGGAGGGCGAAACGCGCGATGCCGGGCTCTGGATGAAAGAGGGATGGTCGGATGATGGCCGCGCTGGAACGGCGAACTAGCGGTCTCGTCCGCGTCGCCGGGCAGGAGGGGGCCCGGCACGGCCGCCATCGGCTCGCCGGATGCGCCCTCGCTCTGGCGCTCGCGGTCTCGGCTCCCCTGTCCGGCGCTGCGGCGGCCGGGTACGGGCGGTGCACCATCACGGTCGTGAACGCGGGCACGCTGACGCCCAACGGCGCGCTGAAGACCCTGTCCTCGGGCAATCCCGGTGGCATCCCGGCGCGGGCACGCGTCGAGACCGACAGCGGCGGCATCATCGTTCCGACGCTTCTCTGCTCGCTGAACCTTCTCATCAACTGCTTCACCGTCAGCGTCGTGCCGCCCTCCGGCTTCGACACCGCGCCGGCGACGGTCGGCGCCGATGTCGGCTTCGCCGCGAGTTTCGACAGCGGCACGTCCCTCGGGATCAGCTCGCGCGTCCTCCTCTACGGCGTCTACAACCTCGCCTTCAACCTGACGGCGACCAAGACCAGCGGCGTCTTCGCCTCCGGCTCCTACACCGCCAAGCCGACGATCCGCTGCGAGTGATGCCGAAGATCCGTCAGGCGGATGCGCGGGCCGGCCCCGCCGCGGCGCGCGCGCCGTCCAGCCGCGCCGGCCGCCCGAGCAGGTAGCCCTGCACCGAGCCGCATCCGAGATCGCGCAGGAGCGACAACTGGCTCTCGGTCTCCACGCCCTCGGCCAGCGTCTCGATGTCGAGATCGCGCCCCATCAGGAGGACGGCCTTGATCACCGCCAGCGAATGGCGATCGCCCTCGGCCGAGGCGACGAAGCTGCGGTCGATCTTGATGCGGTCGACGGGAAAGTCGCGCATATGGGCGAGCGAGGAATAGCCGGTTCCGAAATCGTCCATGGCGATCTTGATGCCGAGCCGGCGCAGATCGGACAGGAGATGGGCGATCTGCGCGCCGTCCTCCACGAGCGCGGTTTCCGTCAGCTCGATCTCCAGACGGTGCGCGGGCAACCCGCTGCGGGCGAGCGCGCCGACGATGTGCGCGCGCAGGAGCGGCGAACGGAACTGCGCCGTCGACACGTTGACCGCGACATGGCGACCGTCGCTCCAGCCCGCCGCCGTGCGGCAGGCCTCCTCGAGCACCCAGGCGCCGATCGTGACGATCTGGTCGGATTCCTCGGCGAGCGGCACGAAGACGGACGGCGAGATGGACCCGAGGTCGGGATGGTCCCAGCGCAGCAGCGCCTCGTAGCCGACGATCTCGTTCGAGCCGAGCGAGACGACGGGCTGGTAGGCGAGATGGAGCTCGCCGTTCCCGAGGGCGCTGCGAAGGTCGAGGATCATCCGATGGCGCTTGGCCGCGGCCTCCTGCATCCCGGAGCGATAGATCGCGAACCGACCGCGACCCTGGCGCTTGGCCTCGTAGAGCGCGATGTCGGCGCGTTGCATCCATTCGTCGGAGGACTGGCAGTCCGCGCCGGCCGCGATGCCGATGCTGCAGCCGATCGTCGTGGTGAGATCGCCGATCCGGAAGGGCGTCGCGGCCGCTTCCACGATGTCGCGCGACATCTCGCTCGCGGCCCGAAGGTCGCCGATCGAGATCACCGCCATCTCGTCGCCGCCCAGACGACCGACGAAGCCCTCCGTGCCCACGACCGCGACGAGCCGCTCGGCCGCCTGCACCAGGAGCTGGTCGCCGACCGCGTGTCCGTAGGTGTCGTTCACGATCTTGAAGCGATCGAGGTCGAGCACGAGGAGATGAACCGAAGCGCCCGACGCGAAGGCCTGCGCGAGACGCTGGCCGAAGGCGCGGCGGTTGCCGAGACCGGTCAGCGCGTCGTGAAAGGCGAGATGGCTCAGCTCGCGCTGCGCCGAGCGCGCGGCGGTCACGTCGTCGAAGGTGATGACGACCCCGCCGCCCTGGACCGGATTGCTGTCGACCGCCGCGATCCGGCCGTCCGGCAGGACATGATCGGCCGCGTCCTGCGGGTTCGAGCGCAGGTGCCCCAGCATGCGCTGACGACACGAGGACCGCGTCTCCCCCGTCCAGTTCCCCGCCTTGGCCATGGCGCCGATGAGCTGGTGCACCGACATCCCGATCCGCAGATCCTCGCTCGGGATCGCGAACATCTCGCGGAAGCGCTCGTTGAAGAGCTCCAGCCGACCGGCGCCGTCGACGAAGACGAGGCCGTTCGACATGTTCTGAAGCGCCGTCGAGAGGATCGTGGCATGGGCCCGCTCCTGCGCGTCGAAGCGACGGGCGCTGAGAAGGGCCATCAGCGCCCCGACGAAGATCACGACCGCTCCGAGAAGAACGAGAAGGCCAAGGACCGTGTGATCGGCGGCCCTGCCGTCCGAGCCGGCACGGCCCGTGAGCGTCAGGCCGGAAATGGCGGTGAAATGCGTGCCGCAGACCGCCGCGGTGAAGAGAAGGCAGGTCATCCGGTTCGAATTGGCGAACCGCGCGACGCCGCGGCCGGCGCCGAGGATCACGGCTCCGACGAGGCAGGCGAGGATCGCGGTTTCCGGCGACTGGACCTGGACGCATCCGTCGAGCGCGGTCATGCCGGTGAAGTGCATGGCGCCGATGCCCAGACCCGCCAGGGCCCCCAGGGCGGCGGCGGCTCGCCGGTCCCGGAAGCAGACGGTGGCGGCCAGGGGCACGCCGACGGCGACGACGCCGATCAGCGCCGAGACGGCGGTGAGCTGCAGGCCGTATCGGATCGGCAGGTCCGGCCGGTAGCCGAGGACGGCGACGAAATGCGTCGTCCAGACGCCGAGCCCGGCGACGATCGCCGTGCCGGCCAGCCAGACCGCCCGCGACGGGCCGGCCACCCGCCGCGAGCGGCGCAGGAGCTCACCGAGGAGGGAGCCGGCGACCAGACAGATGGCGAGCGCCACGACGACGCTCGCGATCGAATGCTCTGCGGCAAGGCGAGAAAGCGTGAGAAACATAAGGTGATGCTATTGTCGAAGCGGTAACGCATGTCTCAACGGGCATGGTTAACGTGGCAATTGACCTGCGACATCTTCATACTTCGTAAGTTTACCTGAGTTTCCGAACGGCGCGCGACCGCCGGAAGGGACGCGGAAAGCGGTTGAAGACGGTTCCCGAACGCCTTAGTCTGCAAAAGCTTTCTGGAAGGAATAACACGCTGGCCTTTCCACCTGCCGACCAAACCGCGTCCCGGACCCTGCTGCACACGGTGGCGAAGCTTCATTACGAGGCGGAGTTGAGCCAGGTCGAGATCGCCAAGCGAATGGGCCTGTCCGCGGCCACGATCTCGCGCCTGCTGCAGCGTGCCAGGACCGAGGGCATCGTGCGGATCGAGGTTCGCGACCTCGCCACGCCCGGCGATCTCGTGCGCGATCTCAAGGAGCGGCTGACGCTGAAGGCGGCGGCCGTGGTGGAGACGCCGAGCGGCGGACGGCTCGACGCCCTCTCCGCGCCGGTCGGCGATCTCCTGCGCCAGGCCGGTCTCAGACCCGGCTCGGTGCTCGCCATCGGCTGGGGCCGGGCGGTGCGGGCGGTGGTGGAGGCGGGGTTGCCGGGCCTTCCCGGCACGCTCGTCGTCCCCGCGACGGGCGGCATGCAGCAGCACGCACCGCATTTCCAGGTCAACGAGTTCGTGCGCATGGCGGCGGAGGGGATGGGCGGCCTGCCGCACTTCATCCACGCGCCCTACCTGCCCTCCGCCGCCGCGCGCGAGGCGCTTCTCGAGGACCCGACCATTGCCGCCAGTGTCGCCCTGTGGGACCGGGTCGAGGCGGCCGTCGTCGGCATCGGGCTGCCCCACGCGGAGAACGCGCCCTCCGCCAGCGCCGCGACGCCCGACGAGCAGGCGCTCGCGGACGCCGCCGGCGACGTCATCCGGCATTATTTCGACGCGGCCGGACGGCCCAAGGCCTGGGAGGGCGAGCGGCGCATGATCGCGATGTCGACGGACCAGCTCCGCCGCGCGCCGCTCGTCATCGGCGTCGCGATGGGCGCGGCCAAGGTCGGCGCGATCCTCGGCGCGGTGCGCTCCGGCCTCGTATCGGCGCTCGCCACCGACACGCAGACCGCCGAGGCGCTGCTCGACGCGGCGTGAGCCGCGCGGACCCTCAGCGGACCCGCATCGCCTCGACATAGGCGCGGACCGCCCCGGCGAGCCCGAGTTCCAGCGCGTCGGCCGTCAGGGCATGGCCGATCGAGGCCTCCGCCGCATAGGGCATGCGCTCCACGAGCGGCGGAAGGTTCGAGAGCGTCAGGTCGTGCCCGACATTGACGCCGAGGCCGAGATCGACCGCCCGGTCGCCCGCCCGTCCCAGAGCGTCCAGCGCCCGCGCCGCCGCGCCGTCGTCCGAATGCGTCGCGCCATAGGGACCGGTGTAGAATTCCACGCGGTCCGCGCCCGTCTGCGCGGCGATCTCCAGCCCGTCCGGCGTCGGGTCGGCGAAGAGCGACACGCGCAGGCCCGCATCCTTCAGCCGCGCGACGGTCTCGGTCAGGAACGCGCGCCGGGCGGCGAAGTCGAAGCCGTGGTCGGAGGTCGACTGCGTCGGATCGTCCGGCACCAGCGTCACCTGATGGGGCCGGTTGGCGAGGACGAGATCGAGGAAGTCCGGCGAGGGATAGCCCTCGATGTTGAACTCCGCGCCCTCGCCATGCTCGGCGACGAGGCGCGAGAGGACGGGAAGGTCGGAGAAGCGGACATGGCGCTGGTCCGGCCGGGGATGGACGGTGATGCCGTGCGCGCCGGCCTCCAGCGCGATGCGCGACAGGCGCGCGGGATCGGGCCAGGGCAGGTCCCGGCGGTTGCGCAACATGGCGATCGCGTTGACGTTCACCGAAAGCTTCGGACCTGTCGCAGTCATGATGCCCTCCCTCGAGCCGAGCGGGAACCTAGAGGAGAGGCCGGCCGAGGGAAAGGCGGCGCGGCGTCAACGCCCGGCCTTCGCGAAAACGTCGGGGGCGGGGATGCCGGGCGCGGCATCCGGCGTTGCGGGTTCGGGGGCGGCGGGATCGGGGGCGGCGACTTCGTCCACCTTGTCGCGCACGATCAGGATGTGATCGCGCATGGCCGTGGCGGCGGTCTCGCCGTCGGCCTCGACGATGGCGCGCACGATCCTGTCGTGCTCGGCCTGGGAGCCCTCGATGCGCCGCTCCAGCTCGAACTGCATCTTGCGGAAGGGAGCGAGGCGCCGCCGCACGCCGAGCGTCGTTTCCTCGAGGAAACCGTTGCCGGACCCGCGATAGATCGCATTGTGGAACCGTTCGTTGTGGTCGCGGAAACCGTCGATGTCGTTCTCGGCGACGCAAACGGCCCCCGTCTCGTGCAGCGCGGCGAGCGCCGCCTTCTCCTCGCCGGTCATCGACGCCGCGCAGAGCCGCGCGCAGAGCGCTTCCAGCTCCGCCATGACGACGAAGGCCTCGTCGAGTTCGTCCGGCGTGAGATTGGCGACGATCGCGCCCCTATGCGGCCGGGACGCGGCGAGGCCGATCGTCTCCAGCTGCCGCAGCGCTTCGCGGATCGGCGTGCGCGACACGCCGAACTCCAGGGCGAGGCTCGTCTCGTCCAGCGCCTCGCCGGGCCGCAGGATGCCGTGGACGATCCGGTCGGACAGGGCCTCGCGGATCATCTCGGCGGTGGTGCGCTTGGAGGGGGGCGGGGTAGAGGTGGGACGGCGGGCCATGCCAGAGGTTGTAGCGGCTTGGCGCAGCCTGAACAGGGGCGGCGAGGCGGTCCGCCGGGGGAAACCCGCCCGTCCGTCGCGCTCGCGCCTCCTGGGACGTCGTCTCACCCCGCGCCAGCCCCGCGCCGCGGCAGCGCAGCCCGGCACGGCACGGCGCGGCCGTGGTGGTCAGGCCGCCCTGGCGCGGGAGGCGACATAGGCGCGCCATCCGCCGAATTGCGTCACCTCCACGGATCCGGCGAGGGCTGCGGGCTCGCAGACGAAGCCGGAGATCTCGCGCCCGTCGTCCAGCACGAGCTTGCCGATGCCGAGGGGCTGCGGGATGCCGGCGACGAAGCGGCCGAAGCCGGCGGGATCGAGCGACCAGATCTCCACCGCGATGCCCGGCCCCTCGAAACCGGG
>NZ_LMQT01000003.1 GCF_001424685.1 Aureimonas sp. Leaf454 | reverse complement strand
GGAGAAAACTCGGAACTTGACCAAGGCCTGACCAGCCCAACATCGTCAAAGCCGGGTCAGTTCTTGATGGAAATCCTGGGTCAGCTCTCAGTGGAAATCAACAGGATTGACCTGGAAGGCATCCTTGAGAAGGTCGTCGACCTCTGCCGCGGTCGTCCCGGTGAGGAGCTTGTGAAGGTTCTGCGGCACGGTGCCGTCGGACAGCGAGACGATCTCGAGATCTCCGACGGGCATCGCGTAGACGTCGGTCTGCTGGGCGTAGGCAGCGGGTGTCGGGGCGGTGTCGGCGGCAATGGATGGAGCCGCGACGCCGAGGATCAGCGTTATGGTTGTGCAGGTGAGGATAGAGCGGAGGGTCATCTATTTCGGTCCTTCGAACCTACTTGGGATGATCCACACGTACGGTCGACAGCTTGCGCCCGGAAATCAGATCAACGGATGGGACCCATGTCTGGCGGCGATAGGTTCCTTAAATCGACCGAACCTCGAGGTGACAGCTCAGTTTCACGCGCTGATTTTGGATCGCTCCCCTTATGGCTGGAAGGGGTGGTCAGCGGAAAGGCCGCTTTCCGAACGCACCAACCGGAAGCCGACGGTCCGCTTGCGGCCCGTAAACGTCGCTCTACTGGTTCGTTAGCCCGTAGAGCAGCCTAAGTAACGTCGCGGTGAGAACTCACCCCGAACGACGGGGGGGAGTGGAGATCACGCCCTAATATGGTTTCCCGGCCCCCTGTCGGCCACTCTCGATTCATTCGTCGCTGAGCTGTTGGAGTTCCGCCAGACCGATGCGACCTTCGAGGTAATCGGACTGCGCCTGCAGCGCGGCCGACGACATCACCCGACCGTGCACGATTGCCCGCAGCTCAAACTCCCTGACGACAGCACTGCGGTCCGGCTCGCCGACCGCTTGCAGGAAGCTGGCCTCCGAGCCATCAATGACCGCCGCCGTCAGAATACCCGACTGGAAAGCACCGGTGTCGATGGAGATGCGGTTCGCGGTAAAAACGGGCAGATCGCCGATGATCGTGTGACCGTGCACCACCCTACGCGGCAACAGGCCGTCGTGGTCAAGGAACTCATGTCGGATCCAGAGCAGATCCTGTTCGGCCTGCAGTTCAACCGCTATCCCCGGCCTGATACCTGCATGCACGAAAAGATGCGTACCATCATCGTGCGTTAGAGGTAGGGCTGCGAGGAATTCCGCATGGCGACTGAGCGTTGGATCTAAACTGCGGGCTGACTCACGATTGAGCCCATAGCTGACGACGGTGTGCCAGTACAGGATCCATGCCCAGTCCGGCAGCCCATGGCCCAAAGTGACAGCTCTAACGAACAGATCGTCGTGATTGCCGCGCAAGCAGACGTATTCGTCCTGCGAACGTTTTGGACCTGCCATCAGGCGCTGGATAACTCCACGAGAATCGGCTCCACGGTCGACGTAATCGCCAGTGAAGACGATCTTGGCACGTGCGCCACGAGTCTCAGCGTCACTCTCGACCTTGCCGAGGAGATCTTCCAGGAGATCGAGACGGCCGTGAATGTCCCCGATCGCATATGTGACAGTGTGCATGCGTGCCGCTCTACAGACTGCCTTCCTAGGGTGCAACCTGAAAGAGCCTCGCCCCTTCGACCGCGGCCGCGGACAGTGCGATCAGACGTGAGCGGTGAACCCGAGAGATTCGAGCGGGCTCGAGACTCGCATCGTCCGGCGTGATCTGGTCAGCGAAGAACGCGTTCCAACCCAGCGCGTCGAGGGGCTCACGCTCGATGTGATGTGCCGGCGCGTTCAACGTCCAGTTCGATACAGGACGGCGAGCGAGTTCGGGTTCTCAGCCGCGTGGTCAGCGCATGTTACCATGCTGTCCCGTTCCACTTCGTTTCACGTTTGGTGCCAACGGCTTCGCGCACCATCGCTTGCATAAGCGCGCAAGCCCGAGGCGAATAGTTGATTGGCAGCATTTCTGTCTGAGGCGCCCAGAAGCCGACGTTCCGCCTTCGGCCCGCGGTGATATCGAAAATCATTTCCGGGCCGGGTCGTAAACGGCAGAGCGAAAATTCAACCGTGTGTGCCTGAACACCCGCTTTCAGCCGCCGCCAGATCTTCAGATGCTGCGTCGTCCATGGTGCGGCTAGGGGGCGTCGCACTGCCTTTATGGGACGTAGTATATTTCTTCGACTTGTCGATCAAGTCCCAGACGGAGCCGTGGATCGGTCCCAAGCATAGCGATCGGCCAACGTAGCCGCGATCTTCGTCCTGAACTGTACTGGAGGAGCGCCGATGATGCGCTTGAAAGCACGGCTGAACGTTGCTTCGGACTCGAAGCCCAACCGGCGAGCGGCCTCGGAGACCCGAATGTGGTCGCGCGATAGCCATTGGCGGGCCTGATGCATTCGCACTTGTGCGACGTAGCGTGCGGGTGTTTCACCGACGACAGCCGCGAACTTGGCTGCAAAACCCGAGCGCGACGCGCCCATCAGCTTCGCCAGTTCCGGAACAGTCCAGTCCCGTTCGGGCGTGGCGTGAACCGCAGCGAGTACGCGGCCGAGATCGGGATCGCGCATCGCTGCGATCCAGCCTTTCCCGTCGCCGCAGCCGTGCTCGATCCAGGCCCGGATGATCTTCGCGGCAAGCACGTCCGCCAGTCTCGCCAGAATGCCGCCAGCCCCGATGCGGCTCAGGCACATTTCGGCGTTCATTGCCTCCAGGAGATGCGGAATGGCGGGCTCCTTCAGCAGCATCTCGTCGGCTCGCATGAGCTCGGGCATCATGCTGAGTAGCGGATGCAGGGGATCGAGACTGACGCGCATAGAGCCGCAAAACAGGAGGGTGGCGTCCTCATCCCCTCCGGATTGAAAGTCGAACACATCGTCGCACACGCTGCGGCATTCCCACCGCGGGAACGGGCGCAAAGGCACATCGGGCGCGCTAGCAAGAGCATGCTCGGCGCCGCGCGGCACGAGAATTGCATCGCCCGGGGCGAGCCGGGTCCAGTTCCCGCCGGAAGCGCGCAGCCAGCAGCCCTTTTCGGTTACGAAGTGGAAACGCGTTTCCGCGGCTTGCGCGGTGAAGAGGTAGCCCCAGTCGCCCGACATCCTGCAGCGGCCATATTCGACGCCCTCAAAGCGGAGGCCGCGAAGGATGGTGGTTAGCGGATCGACAGGCGAGGCCACAGGAAGTTCGGAGGAAAGGTCAAGCATTCCGGCGTTTACAACATGGATACTCCAGGCCGGCAAGGCCATCTTCGCGCTCCGACTGACCGGAGTTCCGAACGTGACGGACTGTGCCTGCTCTCCTGAAAGCACTTCGTACCCTCCGACCGATGGTTCGGAGGCGGCCCGAGCGAACTGGCCAGCGGTGGCTTCGCTGTCGTTCGGCGTGTTCGGGCTCGTGACGGCCGAGTTCCTGCCGGCTAGTTTGCTGACGCCGATGGCGCTCGACCTCGGCATAAGCGATGGCGCGGCGGGGCAGGCGGTGACGGCGACTGCGGTGGTGGCGGCGATCGCGGGTCCGGCGGTGGTCGTCGGCACCGGACGCATCGACCGCCGCTACGTGGTCTGGGCGCTGAGTGCTTTGCTAATCGCATCGAATCTCGTCGCGGCGCTGTCGACGAACGTCGCCATGCTGCTCGTCGCCCGCATGGCGCTCGGCGTTGCGCTCGGCGGCTTCTGGTCGCTGGCGGCGGCACTGGCGCTCCGGCTGGTGCCGGCGCAGCTTCTGCCCCGCGCCATGGCGCTGATCTTCACGGGTGTATCGGTTGCGACAGTTTGCGCCGCGCCGCTCGGAGCCTATCTCAGCAGCCTCTGGGGCTGGCGGCTCACTTTCGCCGCAGCGGCTGGTTGCGGGGCCCTGGCTCTTCTCTCGCAGCTCCTCACCATGCCGAGGCTGCCCCCGGCCGCAGCGCCCGGCTTCGGCAGCTTCGCTGCTGTCCTGAAGCGTCCAACCGTGCAATTCGGGCTCGCGACCGTCCTTCTCGTCGTGTCGGCCCATTTCGCGGGCTTCACCTACATGCGGCCTTTCCTCGAACGGGTGTCGAAGCTGGATGTCGCCGGTCTGTCGTTCGCGCTTCTTGCCTTCGGCGTCGGCGGCTTCTTGGGCAACATTGCGGGCGGCGCGCTGTCGGAGCGCAGCGGTACGCTAGCGGTGGGCGCCGCGTCGCTGCTGATCGCGCTTGCGGCTGCCGCGCTCTTCGTCGCTGGCACGTCGACGATGCTAACCTTTGCGGCAACTGCCACCTGGGGTTTCGCCTTCGGCGCTTTTCCAGTCTCGATCTCGGCCTGGAACACCAAGGCGGCCTTGGACCATGCGGAAAGTGCCGGCGCGCTGTTGCTCGTCGCCTTTCAGATCGCGATCGCCACCGGTGCTGTCCTCGGCGGCATCTTGGTCGACGCGGCCGGACCGACAGCGGTCATCGCCTACACTGCCCTCGCCGCCGCTGCCGGCACCACCTTGATCCTCAGCCTGGCACACAGGGTGCGGTAGGCTGGAGGATATTCGACGGTGTCACGCAATGATCCGGACAGAGCTATCTGTGATCTACCACCACGGTCACGCGCTCCGTCGCCGCCGAGAGGTGCGCGCCGACCAGAGTGTATCGGTCTTGTGGAGAGGTGGGTTGATCCTCGCCGACCAAATCGGCGCGTGGGCCGAACGGCGGCTTTTTGACTGCGTTACCGAAATGCTGACCGACTGCTTTCTGCCCGTTGCCGCCAGGGCCACTGATGCGCATTCTTCAGACGATCAGGCGCATCGCACCTTCAGGAGGTACACCATGGATGAACTGCCGAGCTTCGATCTGTCTGGACAGGTTGCTCTGGTCACAGGCGCGGGACGTGGGCTTGGCCGCTCCATCGCATTGGCTCTGGCCAATGCGGGCGCTGATCTCGCGCTGGGCTTGCGCGATGTCGGCCGCGATGACGGGGTTGTGGAAGCAGTCGAACGGCTCGGACGACGCGCGATCCGCCTGCCGATGGATGTGACGAACCTCCCGCAATCCTATGCTGCGATTGAAGCGGCCATCAGCCACTACGAACGCATCGACATTCTCGTCAACAACGCCGGCGGCTCGATTATCGACGCCGCTATAGACGCACAGGAAGCCGACTTCGATACCGTCATAGGCTTGAACGTGAAGTCGACCTTCTTTCTGTCCCAACGCGTCGCCAAGCACATGATCGAGCGGGGCGGTGGCGGTCGTATCATCAACATGAGTTCGCAGGCTGGTGCAGTCGCACTGCCGGGAGAGGCGATCTACTGCTTAGCGAAAGCGGCGGTCTCGCATCTTACTCGCTGTCTGGCCGTGGAGTGGGGCCCTCACGGGATCAACGTCAATGCCGTTGCGCCGACCTTCATTGAAACACCTGGCACAGCTCCCGCCCTTTCCGATGCAGCGTTTCGTGCGGACACAGTTGAACGGGTAGCTGCCCTTCACCGAGTTGGTCGACCCGTCGAGGTTGCCGGGGCGGTGGTCTACCTTGCGTCGCCCGCGGCCTCTCTCGTCACTGGTCACACGCTGATGATTGACGGAGGTTGGACGGTGCGCTGAGGGCCTCCGGTGCACAGGTTCAAGGATTCGGGACCCGGCGTACTGATGTCCGGAGGTTCGCTGGCGTTACACCAAGGAACTCAGGCAACTGCGGGTTTGGAGCGGGTCATCCGGCCGTTTGCGGTCTAAGTGATAGCGTTAGATTAGAACGTCAAAGCGGCAGTGCAAATTGCGGATCTTCAGTTGCTGCAGCGGCTGAGACGAGATTCAGAAGCGCCGACAGCGTCACGCCCAGCAGCCTGACGCCACGCGAGTCGAGGGGCAGGTCATCAAGCAAGCGCAGTGCCCGAGCCTCAAGGTCCTGACGGTTCGCCACCGCCGCCGTGGCCGACAAGCTCCGCGTGATCTGCCGAAAGTCTGCATACTTGACCTTCAGCGTGACGGTCCTGCCGCGAGTGCCCGTCGCCTCGCAGTGCCGCCACACCTTGTCGATGATGGGCTGGAGCGCGTTGTGCATCTCAGCCTTGTCGTAGAGGTCCCGGTCAAACGTGTTCTCCGCCCCGACCGACTTCCGGACGCGGTTCGCACGGACAGCACGCTCGTCGATCCCGCGGGCGATGCCGAAGTAGTAAGGTCCGATCTTGCCGAACCGTTCCTGAAGGAAGGCGAGGGGCTGCGCCTTCAGGTCCCGTCCGGTGTGGATCCCAAGCCGCTCCATCTTGGCGGCCGTGGCCGGCCCGATGCCGTGGAAGCGGCCGACAGGCAGATCGGCGACGAAAGCTTCACCCATCGCTGGCGTCACCACAAAGAGCCCGTCCGGCTTGCGGTGATCCGAGGCGAGCTTGGCCAGGAACTTGTTGTAGGACACGCCGGCGGAGGCGGTCATCCTCGGCGCTCTTCGCGACATCTCGGACCGCAAGCGCGCCGAGGAACTCGTCGCTGAAAGCGAAGCACGTTTCCGGTTGTTGGCAGAGAACACCGCTGATCTCGTCACGCATGTCGACGCGACTGGCAAGCGCATCTTTGCCTCTCCCGCCGCCCGAGATCTTCTGGGATACGAACCGGAGGAGCTGGTCGGCGGCCGGCCCCTCGACCTGGCCTATCCCGACGACCGGACCGTGCTCGAAGCCATGCTTTCGATACTGGCCGCCGGGGGAAGCGGCCGAACCCGTACAGTACCGCGCCAGACGCAAGGACGGCGTCTATCGCTGGATTGAGGCGACGGGGCGACCGCTCGGACCGGAGCTGGGATACATCCTGGCCCTGCGGGACATCGAGCGCCGCAAGCAGGCTGAAGACGAGCTGGGAGCGGCGGTTCTGCGACTAAACGAACTGGCGAACTCCGATGGCATGACGGGATTGGCGAACCGCCGCCGCTTCGACGATAGCCTCGAGCGGGAAATCTCGCGTGCGGCAAGGAGCGGCGCGCCCATCTCCCTGCTCCTCGCCGACGTCGACCACTTCAAGACCTTCAACGATACCTACGGACACCCTGCCGGCGACGCCTGCCTGCGTTCGGTTGCCGACATCCTCGCCCGTACTGTTCGCCGCCCAGGCGACGTGGCGGCCCGCTATGGCGGAGAAGAGTTCGCCGCCATTCTCCCCGAGACCGACACCGCAGGTGCGTTCGCGCTTGCGCAGTCCTTCCGTTCGGCCGTTGCCGCAGCTTCGCTCGAGCATGTTCGCAGCGGTTTCGGCGTCGTCACGATCAGTGTCGGAGTCGTGACGCTCGTGCCGGATCCCGGCGTAACGACACCATCCGACATGATCAGGTCGGCCGACAGTGCGTTGTACAGGGCGAAGGGCAGTGGTCGTAACCGTGTCGTGCGGTTCGACCTTGAGGAGGCCATGCTGCCGAAGCAAGTTGAGTCCAAATTGAACGCATGGCCTCGGGCAGCGTCACTCGGAGACACGTCGCTTCCCCGTTTGACCTCGTTTGGTGGCAACTGGCTTCAACCGGGATCGCGGGCCTTGCTCACCGCAGCCGGCTCAGCCGGGCTGCCAGCAGGTTGGCCACGGTCTCGAGTCCCGTGACGACCGACGCGCCGTTCTCCGCGAGCGGCGTCGCCAGCTCTTTCTCAAGGCTTGCCCTCACCTCCAGGAGCCTGGATTTGGCGTCCAAGCCGGCCGGGGTGATCCGCACCATCGTCCGTCTCGCGTCGCGCTTATCGCCCTGGCGTTCCACCAATCCCTTGGCGACCAGCCTGTCCAGCATCTTTGAGACCGTCGACGGACGCACCCTCAGCTCGTCCGCAATGCGCGACACCGATGTCGGGGCCTCTTCGTCTAGCGCCAGCAGGAGTTCGTCCTGTCCGTTGTGAAAACCCATCTCAGCCAGCTTGATACTCGTCAGGGCGCGCGTGCTCTTGGAGATCGACAGGAGCAGCGAAACGAGACCCGCTTCTCCGATGGCGACCTTAGGCGCAGTCGGCCGCGACTTCGTCTCAGTGTCGGACATGCAGAACCTCCGTGCGTCTCGGGATCGCGTCACGCACCCTTCGTTCAATCGCTCGGCTGCGACTCCGCGAAGAGAACCCTAACGACGTCCTCCGGGTCGTTCGGCTTCCGCTCGACCGGAACGTCTTCCAGCTCCTCGGGCATGAACCAGTCGTCGTAGCCGGTGACGAAAATGATCGGGACGCCGCTTTTTTTCAGGGCCTGCGCCACCTCGATCGAGATGCCGTCCTGAAGGCGGATGTCGAGGATCGCCCCATCGATTTGTATTTCTCCGTGCACAATGTCCATCGCTCCCTCGACGCTCGGGACGGGACCGAGCACGGATCCGCCCGCGGCCTTGACGGCCTGCGCCATCTCCATCGCGATGATCGCCTCGTCCTCGACGATGAGGATGTTCTTTCCGGTGAAGTCTGCCGTGCGGTTCGTGAGCATTCGGTCTCCACTGGATCGCGACACGGGGCGCATCGACGCACGGCTACAGCATCTCGGATCGTGAGACACGTGATTTCAATTGCGCCGTACTGTCGCGCCGCGGGGTTTTCCGTAGTTGGGTGTCGCTCTCCAGTAATGGTAAAAGGCCGTAATCTGTTCACTGAATAAAGCGGTTGTCCGAGGCGTTCGGTTGCTTCGTTGCCGACCTGCGGCATCTTTCCTTTGGCTCCCCATTGCCTTGGTGGCGCAGGTTGGTAGCTACCACCGTTCGGGTCAGAGGTAGGGCTGTGCCAACTTGGTCGAGAACGTCAGTGACACAATCGCCGAGGTAGCCGGCGGCCGGCGACACCTCTCGAGCCACGAAGGGGTTTCTGCGAACGTTCTTTTCGCGCTTGTCTCGGTGGCGTCCGTTTTCGCCGTCCGCCTAGCCCTCGACCCGATCCTCGGTGCTCGCTCTCCGCTCATCCTGTTCACGGTCGCGGTGGCGCTCACCGCCTGGCGTTGCGGGTACGGGGCTGGCCTTCTTGCCCTTGTAACAAGCACGGCACTCGGGGTCTTCTGCTTCGTCGAGCCGAGAAACACGTACGCCGTGGCCTTTCCAGAGGAAGCCCTAAACCTCGCCGCGTTCTGGACCGCCAATGCCGCCGTGCTGTTCGTCACGTACCGATTGGCGGAGGCCCGTACGCGGCAAGCTCTCATTGCCGCCGACCTGCAACGACGGGAGGCGGAAGTGACCCAGAGCCGCGACCTACTGCACGCAGTTGTCGACGGTTCGCCGGACCCGATCTATGTGAAGGACCGAAGCGGCGCTTTCGTCCTGGTGAACGAGCGGACGGCGCGGATCTTCGGGACGACGCCTCGCGCGCTCGTTGGGCGCAGGGATGCCGACTACCTGCCGCAGCAGGTTGCCGCCGCCGTCGAAGCCATGGACCGCGACGTCATGAACGACGGCCGGCCCCTCCTGCGCGAGGAGGACGTCCCAGAGGACGGAGAGCTGCGAACCTACTTTTCGTCGAAGGTACCGTGGCGAAGCCAGACGGGAGAGGTGCTCGGCCTCATCGGCATCTCCCGCGACATCACCGACCGCAAGCGGGCCGTATCTGAGCTCGCCGCCAGCGAGGCGCAGCTCAGGGCCTTCTTCGACGCTTCCGTCGCCGGCCTTGTCCAGATCGATCCGCGGACGCGGCGTTTCGTGAAGGTCAACAAGGCGGTTTGCGATCTCACCGGCTACGGAGCCGAAGAGCTGCTCGAGCTCACCTTAGACGACCTGACTCATCCGGACGACAGGGGCAGGGACGACGGTCTTCTCGCTCCCATCNATCCGTGGACGCGGCGTTTCGTGAAGGTCAACAAGGCGGTTTGCGATCTCACCGGCTACGGAGCCGAAGAGCTGCTCGAGCTCACCTTAGACGACCTGACTCATCCGGACGACAGGGGCAGGGACGACGGTCTTCTCGCTCCCATCCTGGCGGGCAACGCACAGGCCTACTTCAGCGAGCGGCGTTACGTTCGGAAGGACGGACATCCCATCTGCGTCGTCGTGGGCGCATCCCTGATCCGCGATGCCGACGGAAGGCCCTTCCGTGTCGCAGCGGTCGCGATCGACGTTTCCGACCGCAAGGCTGCGGAAGCGGAGGTTCATCGCCTCAACGCGGAGCTGGAGCAGCGGGTGGCGGACCGCACGCGCGAGCTGGCCGAGGCAAACGAGGAGCTGAACGCCTTCACCTACACGGTCAGCCACGACCTGCGCGCTCCGCTCCGTGCCATGGAGGGCTTCGCACGCATCCTCCTGGAAGACTACTCGGACTCGTTCGACGAGGAGGGCAAGCGNCACCATCACAAACGCGTTCGCTTCTTCTTAGGCCCTTCCGTGTCGCAGCGGTCGCGATCGACGTTTCCGACCGCAAGGCTGCGGAAGCGGAGGTTCATCGCCTCAACGCGGAGCTGGAGCAGCGGGTGGCGGACCGCACGCGCGAGCTGGCCGAGGCCAGCGAGGAGTTGAACGCCTTCACCTACACGGTCAGCCACGACCTGCGCGCTCCGCTCCGTGCCATGGAGGGCTTCGCACGCATCCTCCTGGAAGACTACTCGGACTCGTTCGACGAGGAGGGCAAGCGYTATGCCGGGCGCATCGTCGCCGCCGCGGAGCGGATGGAAGGGCTGATCGACGACCTCCTGGCTTACAGTCGCATAACGCGGAGCGAGCTGAAGCTCCGGCCCGTCCAATTGGCTTCTCTTGCCGCAGACTCCTTTCCGGAGAACGTCGACGCGTCCTGCATTCATCTTCGACTGGAGGACGTCCCCGCCGTTTACGCGGAGCCGGGCGTGCTGCGWCAGGTGATCGGCAACCTCCTGTCGAACGCTGCCAAGTTCCAAGCGAAGGAAAGCGTCCCGGAGATCGTCGTGGAGGGGCATCGCCTGGGCGGCCGAGTCCGCGTCACGGTCTCCGACAACGGCATCGGCATCTCCCCCGAACATGCCGAGCGGATCTTCCGCGTGTTCGAGCGCCTGCACGGCCAGGAGGCWTACCCGGGGACGGGCATCGGCCTTGCCATCGTCCGCAAGGGCCTGGAACGCATGAGCGGAACAAGTGGCGTGGAGTCCACGCCGGGCCAAGGGAGCCGNATACCCGGGGACGGGCATCGGCCTTGCCATCGTCCGCAAGGGCCTGGAACGCATGAGCGGAACAAGTGGCGTGGAGTCCACGCCGGGCCAAGGGAGCCGCTTCTGGATCGAGCTGCCCGCCGTCCCCGACACAGAACCGGAGAATGCCCATGGACAGGTCTGACGCCATCCTTGTCGTCGAGGACAACGCGGAYGACATCGAGCTCATYCGCTACGCCTTTCGCAAGGCTGCGGTGGCCAACCCCGTCAGCTTCGTCGACGACGGCGAGAAGGCGGTCGCATACCTGTCCGGTGAGCCTCCCTACGACGAYCGGGGCGTCYACCCCCTGCCGAGCCTCATCCTCCTCGACCTGAAGCTCCCACGACGCTCGGGTTTCGAGGTGCTGGAGTGGATCCGCTCCAACGAGGAAACCCGCCATACGCCCGTCGTGGTCCTGACCTCRTCGAACCAGAAGGACGACATCGAGCGGGTGTACGRGCTCTACGGCAACTCCTATCTCGTGAAGCCGGTGAAGCGGAGCGCTCTCCAGGAGATCGTCCAGTCCCTGGATCAGTATTGGATCAAGCTGAACCGCACGGTGCCCTCGTGAGCTTCCGCGTCATCGTCCTCGACGACAATCCGGATGACCGCGAGCTCGTGCTCCGSCAAGTCCGTGCCGAGTTTCCGGGCGCTGACACCCTCGCGCTGCCCGACATGAACGGTCTTGACGAGGCGCTTGCTCGCGGCACGCCGGGGCTGGTCGTGACCGATCTCGACCTGCGTTGGGCGCCCGCCATACGCCCGTCGTGGTCCTGACCTCATCGAACCAGAAGGACGACATCGAGCGGGTGTACGGGCTCTACGGCAACTCCTATCTCGTGAAGCCGGTCAAGCGGAGCGCTCTCCAGGAGATCGTCCAGTCCCTGGATCAGTATTGGATCAAGCTGAACCGCACGGTGCCCTCGTGAGCTTCCGCGTCATCGTCCTCGACGACAATCCGGATGACCGCGAGCTCGTGCTCCGCCAAGTCCGTGCCGAGTTTCCGGGCGCTGACACCCTCGCGCTGCCCGACATGAACGGTCTTGACGAGGCGCTTGCTCGCGGCACGCCGGGGCTGGTCGTGACCGATCTCGACCTGCGTTGGGCAAGCGGGCTCGACATCCTCGACAAGGTGAAGGCGACGACGCCCGACTGTCCCATCGTCATGTTCACCGGATCCGGCAACGAGGAGGTCGCGGTCGAGGCGATGAAGCGCGGCCTCGACGACTACGTCGTGAAGTCGCCGCGACAGATGCCAAGGCTCCGCACCTCAATGCGACAGGCGGTGGAAAGAAGCGCGGCGCGTGTCGAGCTGCGGCGCCAGCAGGAGCTCGTGGCACGCCATGAACGCCAGCTCGAGGAGGAACTCGCCCAGAAGACCGTGATCCTGCGCGAGCTTCATCACCGGGTGAAGAACAACCTTCAAAACATGACCGCGATCCTGCGCATGCGCTCCAAGAGGGCGGTGCTGCCAGAGCTCAAGGCCGAGCTTCAGGAGATGTCGCTTCGGCTGACCGCTCTAGCGCAAGTGCAGTCAAGGATCCTGGATGAGGACCAGCTCAACCGCGTCGATTTCGGTGCCGTGCTTGATGAGACTGCGGCGACGCTGGAGCGGGTTTACGGTGACGGACGCATCAGGCTTGAACGGGACATTTCCCAACCCTTCATCCTCCCTGTCGCTCGCGCCATGCCCCTCGGCTTGATCTGCTACGAGGTCCTTCTGAACGCCTTCAAGCATGGGTTCCCCGAACGAGCATCGGGAACGGTCCGGGTTTCGGCCACAGTGGGCGAGGCGGGATACATGATTCTCGTACAAGATGACGGGACCGGCTTCGAGGACCTGCCGGAACGGCGCGGGATGGGTATGACGCTGGTTCATACGCTCGCCGGGGAGGCGCTCGTGCGGGTCGAGCAGCATGGCGCCAGCGTCGGCGGCAGCGTGACGCGCATCGTCTCGTCCGACTGAACGTCAAGGATCCCTTGTCACGAGTGGAAACCGACGGCACGCCAGCCCTCAAGAGAGCGCAGCCGCTTCGCCCCCTCCATCGACGGGCTGGCGGCTTTGCCGAAACTTCGGGGAGGACACGGCACGGCCGATCAGTCGGAGGGGACGAGTTCGCGTTCGTCTGCTCGGACGCCGAGGCGACAGCCTCGGCCCTCGGCGAGCGGATGGTTGTCTGCTTGAAGGAGCCGTTCAAGGTCGACGGCAGCACGATCCGCCTCGGCGCCAGCGTCGGGATCGCCGTTGCCATGGCTGGGGACCTGAGCGCTCCGAGGCTGGCTGACGAACTTTTCAAGTCCGCCGACATCGCGCTCTACGGTGCCAAGGCAGACGGCGGCGGAAACGTACGGGTGTTCGAGCAAAGCATGCTGGAGCGGATCCACGCCCGGCAGTCAATGAAACAGGAACTCGGCGGGGCCTTGGAGCGGGGCGAGCTGTCCCTCGCGTACCAGCCTTTGCTCGATCTTGATTCCGGCCGTGTCCGCGGCTTCGAGGCCCTGCTTCGCTGGAGCCACACGACGAGGGGCAACGTGTCACCGGCCGAGTTCATCCCCCTCGCGGAGGAAACGGGTCTCATCGTGGAGATGGGCGATTGGGTTCTGGAGACGGCATGCAGGCAAGCCTTGCTCTGGCCGGAGGAGATCTCCGTCGCAGTCAACGTGTCGGCGGTCCAGTTCCGATCTGACTCCCTTCCTGAGGCAGTCGCCTGCGTACTCGCACGTTCGGGACTCGTACCCGGTCGCCTCGAGCTTGAGATCACTGAGTCGGTGCTCCTACAAGACAGCGAGCACAACATGCGCATCCTGCACGCGCTGAAGGACCTTGGCGTCGGCATCGCGTTGGACGACTTCGGTACCGGGTTTTCCTCCCTTTCGTACCTGCGCCTGTTCCCCTTCGACAAGCTCAAGCTCGACCGCAGCTTCGTCGAGGACATCGGGCAATCGACGTCCTCGGAGGCGATCATCCGGGCGGCCGGCGAGATGGGCCGGGCATTGTCGATGGTCACGACAGCCGAGGGCGTGGAGACGGCCGAACAGCTCGAGTGGCTTCGGGCCAACGGTTGGTCGCAAGCGCAGGGGTACCATATCGGACGCCCGTCGGGCGCGCCGTCGGTCTGGGGCATGTTCCGGGACTGACCGTCGACGCGACGCGCGTCCCAGAGCGGAAGATCGGCTGTTCAAAGGGTGGCCCGGCACCGTCGGGACCAGTCCCTGACTTGAGTGTAAACGGCAACAACAACCAGATCTCGGCGCGGGCGCCCCTTCCGAACCATGCCTGATCGGGAACTCTCCGATAAGCTAGGAGCACTCCTCCGGGTATTGCGGCACACGTGTTGCCTGGTCGAGCCATGCAAAGACATCGGCGGGACTTGCGAAGGGGCCGGCGATCGCACGGGCGCAAGCGTCATGAACGGTGAACGTGCTCCGTCCGTAGAGTTCCTGCGTCTCGACGACGGCTTGGAGGTCCGGCAAGGGTTGTCCGCCCTCGGCCATGGCTTCGAGGAGGAGGAGCAAACCCCGGGGCGTAGGCGGAACTGGTTCGCCGACGGGCTGTCGACGTCGAACCACCAGCTCGACGAGACGATCGTATCCCTCGACCCCAAGATCCGGGAACAGCGCTGCGCCGTCGTCGTCCCACCCGAACACGACCGCCTTTCCGTCGACTGCCTTCACACCGATCTGCATGCCGCCCCTTCTTTGAAACCGCCTGTGGTCCTCCCCGAGCCCATGTGTTCTCCTTGGAGACCCTGCTTGGCAAGATCGTGGCAGCCTTCGGTCTCAGCAGAGGCTCCCACGCCGACGGTGCCATCTGCGGGATGACGTCGGCGGCTCCGCCCGTTCGCCTTGCAATCTGCCAAGTGGTTGCCAGGGGCGGAAACGACATCGACGCCTGCTCCACACAAGCCGGCAAGGTTGGTGCCAATCTCTGAGGTGCTGCCCCTAACCTTGAGTCATATCCTCACGTCTCGTTAAGTTAGATCTAGCATCATCTTGCTCGCGGCCACGCAGGCATTGCGCCTTTAGCGTTCCGTCCGGAGCGCATTGGATGAGGATGTTTTCAAGCAATGCCGAGCGGGTTCTCGAGGCCCTCGGTCGCTCCTTGGCGGTCATCGAGTTCACACCGTCCGGACAGATCCTGTCGGCCAACGAGAACTTCTGCTCGACGCTCGGCTACGCCCGCGAGGAGATCGTCGGCAAGCACCATCGGATCTTCGTGGAAGGGGCCCACGCCGCCTCGCCTGAATACGACGCCTTTTGGAAGAAGCTCTCCGGCGGCGCCTTTGTGTCCGATGCCTTCAAGCGCATCGGCAAGGGTGGACGCGAGATCTGGATCCGGGCGACCTATAACCCGGTCCTCGGTGCTGGCGGCAAGGTGCTGAAGGTGGTGAAGCTCGCCTCCGACATCACCGACAGCAAGCGCGCCTCCGTCGAGAACAGCGGAAAGCTGGAGGCGCTGTCACGGTCCCAGGCCATCATCGAATTCCTCCCAGACGGCACGATCCTGTCGGCTAACAAGAACTTCCTCTCCACCCTTGGCTACAAGCTGGACGAGATCGTCGGCAAGCACCACCGCATGTTCGTCGATCCCGCCTTGGCCGCCAGCGTCGATTATGACGTGTTCTGGAGCGATCTTCGCGCCGGCGCGTACAAATCGGCGGACTTCAAGCGCTTCGGAAAGGGCGGCCGTGAGGTCTGGATCCAGGCGTCCTACAACCCGATCCGGGACGAGAACGGCGCGGTCGTGAAAATCGTGAAGTTCGCCACGAACCTGACCGACCGCATGACGGCGTTGGACACGCTCGGGATGGCCCTGTCGAGGCTGGCCAAAGGAGACCTGTCACAGCGCCTGGAGACCCCATTCGTGCCGTCGCTCGAGGGCATCCGCCACAGCTTTAACAAGGCGCTCCAGCCACTCGGCGAGGCGATGCAGGCCGTGATGCAGAGCAGCGGCGTCATCCACGCGGGAACCGACCAGATCCGGGCGGCCGCCGACGACCTCGCCCAACGAACCGAGCAGCAGGCCGCGGCTGTCGAGGAGACTACCGCCGCCCTGGCCGAGATATCGAGCAACGTCAGGCAATCGAGTGTGAGGGCTGACGAGGCCGGAGCGCTGGTGTCGAACACGCGGGCTGATGCCGAGGTTTCGGGCAAGACCGTGCGCGAGGCGATCGGCGCCATGGCGGAGATCGAGCGGTCGTCGGCCGAGATCGGCAAGATCATCGGCGTCATCGACGAGATCGCTTTCCAGACGAACCTCCTTGCCCTGAACGCAGGCGTCGAAGCGGCGCGGGCGGGCGAGGCCGGCCGTGGCTTCGCCGTCGTTGCGCAGGAGGTGCGGGGGCTCGCCCAGCGCTCGGCAGAGGCGGCCAAGGACATCAAGGCCCTGATCGCGACATCCACGCGACAGGTCGACGTCGGCGTCGAGCTCGTCGGAAAGACGGGTTCGGCACTCGACGGCATGCTCGCCAAGTTCACCGACATCGACGGCAACATCCGCGGGATCGTCGAGGGCGTGAAGTCTCAGTCCGTGGCACTCGGCGAAATCAGCACCGCGATGAACACCTTCGACCAAGGCACCCAGCAGAACGCGGCCATGGTCGAGCAATCGACGGCCGCCAGCAACGAACTCGCCAGCGAGGCGACGAGGCTTCAGCAGCTCCTCAGTCGCTTTCGGCTGGAAGCCCAAGAAGGGCAGGGAAGGTCACGGCCTGCCTCTCCCGTTCACGAGCTGCGCGCACGAGTGGCAGCCGGATCGGCCTCGTGGCGGCAATGAGCGAAGAACGAGAGATTCAAAACGAAACCGGGTGGCACCTCTGGGACGATTCTTCTATCCACGACACATCCGACGAGGACCTGTCGAAGCAGTCGAAGTCGCCGCCCTCGCCGGCCGAGGAGCAGGCACTCATCCACGCTTAGGGTCAGGACTCATCGGTCAGAGCCAGAATAGGTCCTTCAGACGTCCGAACATGATCTCGATGCGGCTACGACGCCTATAGCGTCGCTTGTCGTATTTGATGGGCTCAATCCGGGATTTGCGACCGGGAATGCAGGCCTGGATGCCTTGTGCCTCCAAGGCATCTCAGAACCAGTGGGCATTATATCCACGATCGCCAAGCAGCCACTGCGCCTTCGGCAAATCGTCCAGCAGAGCTGCCGCCCCGGTGTAATCGCTGACCTGCCCAGCGGTCATGAAGAAGCTCAAAGGGCGACCGTTCGCATCCGTGACGGTATGGAGCTTGGTGTTCATACCGCCTTTGGTGCGGCCGATCAGGCGTCCAAACCCCCTTTTTTAACCCGTAGGCTCGATGCCGTGCGGTGCGCCTTCAAGTAGGTCGCGTCGATCATCACCGTCTTCGGCTCGGCCCCCGCGGCAGCCAGCCCTTCCATCATGCGCACGAAGATCCCCATCGCGCCCCAACGTTTCCAGCGATTGTACAGCGTCTCGGCGGGACCATAGTCCTTCGGTGCATCCCGCCAGCGCAGCCCGTTGCGATTGACGACGATGATGCCGCTCAGAACCCGCCAATCATCGACCCCGGGGTTTGCCATGGCTCCTGGGAAAGAACGGGCGCAGCCGCTCCATCTGCTCGTCCGTCAGCCAAAACAGATCTCTCATACGCAGTCTCCTCACGGAGCCTGAAGCAGATCGTCGCCCTCAAATCAGTAGGTCCTGACCTAAGGTGCTGACGAATGCTTGTTGTTTATGCATGAATTCTGAGCTGCGCATCGATTTCGAGCTCCGGCGGCGAAGTTCGAGATCCCACCTCGGTGCTCCGGTCCGCCCAGACCTTCAAGCTGGGGATGCGATGGCATCCCGCTGTGCGGGCAGAGGAAACTCAAGTCCCGCAAGCAGATCGTCCAGTGCCGAACGAAGGACGATCATTGCCACCACATCGCCAGAGCCGCTGACGCCAAGGACGGAAACCGATCCATCTTCCGTGAACTGCACACTTTCTACCTGAGCCAGGGAGAAGCCTCTGAAGCGGCGATCTTTGGTCATGCGCACGATCCCGTTGAAGCCCTCCGACACTACGTGTCGAAGGAGCCACCGCCACGCTGGCGCGGTTGATGATCCCGGGCTCGCCGGGATGATCCGGCGAACTGCGGAAGTCGACGATTAGAACTCTTCCCAGCCTTCAGGGGCTGGTGCCGACTTGGCGGCGGCTCCGCCGCTTCCGGTGGCGCGCATCTGTACGACGGGACGTGGTGAGGGAGCGTGTGCCGGACCACGCGACGTCGGGGCAGGACGGTGCGCGGGCTGTGCCTTGCCGGACATCCCTTGCGTGCGGAAGCGACCGACCATCGCGGACAATTCTTCCGTTTCGCTCGTCAGCGTCTGCGCGGCGGCGGTCGTTTCCTCGACCATGGCCGCGTTCTGCTGGGTGACCTTGTCCATGTTGTCGGCGGCCATCGAGACTTCCTTCAAGCTCAAGGCCTGCTCGCCAGCGGAGGCAGCGATCGTGGAGACGACGGTGTTCATCTCCGCCACCTGCGTGACGATCTCTGTCAGCGAGGTGCCGGATGCCGTGACGAGTTCAACACCTTCGGCGACTTGTGCGCTTGAGGTCGAGATGAGGCTCTTGATCTCCTTGGCCGCTTCCGCCGAGCGCTGGGCGAGACCCCGCACTTCCTGGGCGACGACGGCGAAGCCGCGACCTGCCTCTCCGGCACGGGCGGCCTCCACGCCAGCGTTCAGCGCGAGGAGATTGGTCTGGAAGGCGATCTCGTCGATGACGCCGATGATCTTGCCGATCTGGTCGGAGGACTGCTCGATCTGGGCCATCGCCGCGATGGCGCGGCCGACGATCTCTCCGCCCTTCTCCGCGTTCTTCTGGGCCGCCGCAGCCTGACCCTGGGCCCTGCCAGCACCCTTGGCGGTCTCGTTGATGCCGCGTGTCACCTCCGACAGAGCGGCGACGGTCTGCTCAAGGCTGGCGGCCTGCTGCTCGGTGCGCTGGGACAGATCGGCTGAGGCGATGGAGATCTCGGCAAGGCCGGTCTTCATGCTGGCGACGCCGCTGACCACCGCCCCAATAGTGTCTTCAAGGGCGGCGATGCTCTCGTTGAACTTCAGCCGGATCGGCTCGAACTCCGAGGCCACGGACTGGTTCATGCGCGTGGTGAGATCACCCGACGACAGGCCGTTGAAGCCGGCTTCCACGGTGTGGACGAAGACCTTGAGGTCCTCGGCCTTAGCATTCTCGATTGCCGATTGGCGATCGCGCTGTGCATCCTGGGCAGAGCGGCTGGCGGCAGCCTCTTCCTCAAGGCGCGCCTGCTCGACGGCAGTCTGCTTGAAGGTAAGGACGGTTGCAGCCATGGAGCCGACTTCATCCTTGCGGCCGATCGCGGGGATCTCAACCGACCGGTCGCCTCTCGCAAGTCTCTCCATCGCGTTCTGAAGCTTGCCGATGGGACTCGCGATACCTTTCGACAGGAGGAACCCGGCACCGAGCGAGATGAGAGCCAGGAGGCCGGTACCCAGTTCCAGGGTCAAGATGCCAGCGTTGTAAGCCCCCTGTTGTTCTTGCGCGTTGGCCTCGGCTTCATCCTTCTTCGCGGCCGTCAGTGCATCAATTGCCTCCTCAACGGGATCGATCAGGGCCGATGCTTCGTCCGACGTTGGTAGCTGACGAGCGGCTTCGAGAGTCATGGGATCCGAGGCCAGCAGGATGGCCTTTTCTACGACTTCGGTTTGCCACGCGCTGACGCCCGCCGTGGCCGTCTTTGTCAGGATGCCTGCCTCCGAAGCGTCTGGGCTGCTCCCCGCGAGCTTTGTCATTCGGTCATCGAAGGAGGCTCGGTGCTTCTTGATCTTCTCGAAATACACCGGATCAAGGGAAAGGAGGTAACCGCGAAGGGAGTTCTCGATCCTCGTCAATGCGGCCCGTGCCTCGATGCTATGACGCCAGCCGGCGTTTACCTCCCTGTTGTGGATCCGTACATCTTCGATGTGGCTGAGCTTGCCGTAGACGATGCCGCCCATGAGGCCGACACCAAGCAGCAGGACGCCGAACGCGATCGATAGTTTCGTAGAGATCTTGAGATTTTGCATTGACATAGCGTAGCGGTCCGCGAAAGAGACGATCGAGCTAGCCTAATCCGTTCGACTTAACGTTTTGCGGTTCACCGCGCCTCACCGTCGGTTGATCCGTCATGGTGAGGGAAACGTGCCCTGGTGCTCCGCTTCAAGTGGCGATTCGATGCTCCTCGTTCGTTCGTCCGCTCCGGGCGGATCGCGACCGGTCCGAACGCCTGAGTGGTGTCGCAAGCTACCAGCGGCCCGATGCCGTCAAGGACACGGCTCGCCTAGTTAGAGATCGTCGTCCACGTAATGCTGAGTTCAGACGGAGCCGTAAGCGGACAAGCCGTGCACGAGAGCTCGCGTTCGAAAGCGAAGTCAGCCGTCTCTTGCAAGACAGGGATCCAGCATCACCTTGTTCTCGTCGATGCGTTGGTAGCCCCCGGCCATCATCACGGATACGTCTGGCGCTGCGTCGCGAGGCGCATAAGTGACACACATCACCTGCACGCCTGTCGGTGCACACATTACGAGATAAGCCAATGCTCCGTCCCAGTGGCTTTCGACGATTGAGCCTACGATCGTCATGCTGATACGGCCGTCGTAGTCTGGCGCTTGATTGACCCAGTGCCTGATCGTTTCGCAGGTCGCAGGCGTTTCTGGATACCCTTCGCCCAGCCGAAACGGACTAGCGGGATCGATCAACGGGGGCTCTTGTGATTGGACAGGCGCAAGAGCGGCTCCGAAAATGGCAGCAGCAGCAGCAGCAGCAGCTAGTCTGGTCCTCATCACTGTCACAGCCTTACGTTATCGATGGAGAAAGCGCTGCATTCTGGCAGCTTGCTGCTCTAAGGGACGACTGTTCTACAGCCAACAGACGGTTGGGGCACACCCTGAACCTGACGACGGTCGCGTCGCCACACATGCTGGCGGTCGGGGCGCCAGCATGGCTGGCGGTCGTTACATGGGTGGCGTGCTGGCCTTGGAATGCATTTCTGTGCCTCAGCGTCTGGCGTGCGGCTGACCATGACGCGGGCATGCTGCCGACCATCGCGAAGCGTCGCCGCCATGTGGACGCCCAGCATCTCCGTCGTCTGACAGTGGGTTGCCTGCGGCCGGCGACTACGCGAGGCCCGGGCAAGATGCCTTCCAGCAGCAAGACCCCGGCACTGATCGGCCCCCACTGAGTGGTCCGGTTGGAAAGTTAGTTCAGGATTGGTCTCTGCACCAGCGGTAGCTTGGCCGGCGAAGCCGGTCGGGTCAGCGCAGTCGGCCAAGCGGCAAAGGCTGGCACGAAGACTTCCGGTGCCGGCGGTTTGTAGCCGATCGATCCGTGTGGCCGGATCGTGTTGTAATGCCGCCGCCGGCTTTCGATGACGATCTGCGCCTCGAGCAAGCTGTAGAAGATCTCGCCGTCGAGGAGTTCGTCGCGAAGGCGAGCGTTGAAGCTCTCAACATAGCCGTTCTCCCAGGGGCTTCCAGGTGCGATGTACGCGGTCTTGGCACCGACGGCCGTGATCCAATCCTGCACGGCCTTGGCGATGAACTCCGGCCCGTTCTCAGGGCCATCGATTCACTGGATCGATGGCTGACCCTTCGAACTCGGACCGGACATGGCCAGGAACACCACGGAGGACGAAGAGGTCCGACAGGACATCGATGACATCTGTCGAGTTGAGCCTGCGAGCGACCCGGATGCTGAGGCATTCGTGCGTAAACTCGTCAATCACATTCAGCATCCGGATTTTGCGTCCATCGTGGGTGCGATCTTCCACGAAGTCGTAGGACCACACGTGGTTGGGCCGTTCCGGCCGCAGACGAACGCATGATCCGTCGTTCAGCCAGAGCCGTCCGCGCTTGGGCTGCTTGGCTGGCACCTTGAGACCTTCGCGTCGCCAGATCCGCTCGACACGCTTGTCGTTGACGACCCAACCCGTATCTCGCAGCAGGGCTGCAATCTTCCGGTACCCATACCGGCCATACTGACGGGCCAGCTCGATGAGATCGGCTGTGAGCTGCTCTTCGTCATCTCGGCCCCGCGGCACCTGACGCTGTGTCGAACGGTGTTGCCCGAGGGCGCGGCACACACGCCGCTCGGACAGCTTCGTCACCGTCATGACGTGGTCGACACAAGCGCGCCGGCGCGCAGGGCTTAGTAGTTTCCCCGTGCGGCCTCTGCCAAGATCAGCTTGTCGAGGGTCAGTTCGGCGACCGCCTTGCGAAGCCGCTGGTTCTCAGTCTCCAGGTCCTTCAGACGCTTCACCTGGTCGACCTTCAGGCCGCCAAACTCCTTGCGCCAGCGGTAATAGGTGACCTCCGTCACGCCGATCGAGCGCACCGCGTCTGCAACTGATCCTCCTTGCGACACCAGAACGTCAACCTGCCGCAGCTTCGCGACGATCTCTTCCGGCTTGGGTCGTCTTGCCATGTCCATCCTCCTTCAGGCTCTCAAAGCCATACTTCAGGGCGGACCATTTCAATGGGGGCGGATCATGTCGCCCTCGGAGCCGGGCTTCGGTCTGCGTCTGGTGCGCCTGTGCCTCGAGAGACAGCTTTTCGGCACCATCGAGAGGCTGGATGCGACAGGCCTCTCGGCCGTCCTGCCGCTCAGTTTCCTGGTCGGGCCGGAGGGAGGGGAGGAGCCGTTCGCTGCCCGTTTCGACAAACGTTGACGTAGAGATACCTTCCCGACCGACGTTTGGCCAATGGCGTCGCGCTGCCTTCGCGGCTTATGCGACCGAGGCGAGATCTCGAGGCTTGAGCCAGGACAACACCTGTAGCGGGGCCATTGGCCGTGCCATCAGATAACCCTGGCCCTCGTCGCAGCCCCACTCCCGGAGGAGGTCGTATGCCTCCTGGGTCTCGATGCCTTCGGCGACGACCCGGTAGCCGAGGTCATGCGCCATGTCGATCATCGATCGGACGAGTCTCTGGTCACGGACGGATGCCTCCAGGTTCGTGATGAAGGCCCGGTCGATCTTCAGGACCGAGGTCGGCAGGGTCTGGAGATAGGACAGGTTGCTGTAGCCACTTCCGAAGTCGTCGATCGCGATCTGGATTCCGGCGTCGCGCAGCGTCTCCAACTGCCTGACCACCCGGCAGGCGTTCTTCGCGACGGCGCTTTCGGTGAACTCCAGCTCCAGGAGCTCCGCCGCCGCGCCGGACGTGGCGACGATCGCGAGGATCCTCTCCGCGAAGTCTGCTTCGTCGAGGTTGAGGGCGGAGACGTTGATCGAGACGGGGACGCTCAGGCCATCCCGTTCCCATGAGACGACCTGTGCCAACGCTGTGCGTGCCACCCACTCGGTGAGCGGCTTGGCGAGCGCGGTCTGCTCGACGGCTGGGATGAACTCGAACGGAGGGATCGGTCCGAGCTGCGGATGGGTCCATCGGAGAAGGGCCTCGACCCCGCGCCACCGTCCGGTCGCGAGGTCGATCCGCGGCTGGTAGTGCAGGGCGAGCTGGTCGTCCACGTGGAGGGCCGCGGCGAAGTCGTTCAGCAGCATGAAGCTGCGTGCCTGTCTCTGGTCGTGGGTCGGGCAGTAGACGGCGTGGCCGTCCTCGGAGTCGCATGCATCCTCGACGGCATTGAGCAAGCGCCGGAGGATGTCGCGCGGTGTGAGTTCGCCCATTACGAAGGAACAGGATCCGACCGCCACCGTGGGCGTGACAGGGATCCCGGCACAAGAAATGGGCAGTTCCAGAACCTCGGTCAGTTCCGCCGCAAAGGCGGCTGGGTCGCCGCCATATTGCGGGGTCAGCAGAACGGCAAAGCGGGTAGGGCCGACCTGGTAGAGACGTGCCGTGTTGCCCATCCTCGGTCTCAGCCGATCCGATCCGCCCCGGATCAGCGCCTCCGTGAAGTTCGTTCCGAGAACGCGCTGGCCCTGGCCGTACTGCTGGTGGGAGACGAGCTCGAACAGCATCGCGGATGCCTCCGCATCCCTGTGCTGCCGAGCTAGGTACTCCAGATCCTCGAACATCTGGTTCTGGTTCGGTAGGCCCGTCGCCGCATCGACACGTCCGATGGCGGTCTGGAGCTCGATCTGACTCATCACCATCCCGGCAAGGTCACGCAGGACCTGGCGACCCTCGTCGTCGAGCTCGCGGACCTTGTCGTCGACGACGCACAACGTGCCCAGGCCGTAGCCCTGTCGCGTGAAGAGGGGAGCGCCCGCGTAGAACCGGATGCCCGCTTCCGCCAGGGGACTGCCGACGAAGCGGGGGTCGGCTTGCAGGTCGGGGACCACGAAGATCTCGTTGTCGCCGATGGCGTAGCTGCAAGGGGCTTGTTCGCGGGGGATCTCGGTGATGTCGACGCCGACCTTCGACTTGAACCATTGGCGGTCGCGGTCCGTCAGGGAGATAGTCGACACCGGGGCTTCGAGGAGGCGGCTCGCCATTCGCGTGAGGCGGTCAAAGCTGTCGCTCGGGGATGTGTCGAGGAGGTTGAGGTCTCGCAGCGCGTTGAGGCGCGCTTCCTCGTTATGGACGGTGTCGACGATGTAGGCGGCCATAGGAGTCTCCGGCGGTGCTGCGACCACGCTCGGCGATCTGTCTTAAAAGGCTCCTTTCGATCGACGGTGTCTTGGAAGAGGGGTTAACGACGGTTGAACGGGTTCGAGCCCGCATGAACCGTCCACCGCCTACAGCAACTCGACGACGCGATCCCGTCCGGCATCCTTGGCCGCGTAGACCGCCATGTCGGCACGCGCGATCGCCAGGGCCACCGTCGCTTCCCCGGGTTCGGCGCGCGCCATGCCGACAGACGTGGTGACAGTCACTTCCTTGTCCTCGAACCGGACTCGGCTTGCGGCAACCGCGGTTCTCAGGGCGTCGGCCGCCTGCCTTGCCAATGACGCCTCGGCTCTGGCGAGCAGCACCACGAACTCTTCCCCTCCGTACCGAGCCAGAAGGTCTTCGGGTCCGAGCGCCGTCTGCATGGCGGCACTCGCGTGCTCGAGAACAAGGTCGCCGCACGCGTGGCCGTAGGCGTCGTTTACCGCCTTGAACCTGTCGAGGTCGACGAGAAACACGAAAAGGTTGGCTTCGCTTCCGCGAACTTGTCGCCATCGTCTTACTGCTGCCTCCATGAACGCGCGCCTGTTGGCGATGCCGAGCAACGGATCGAGCGAAGCGAGCCTCGTCAGCTCCTCGTTGGCACGCTCCAACTCCGAGGTGCGGAGCCGAACGATGTCCTCAAGCTCGAGCTGGAGGGTGCGCCGCTCCGTGACGTCCATGAAGGTGATGACGTAGTTGCCTCCGTCCACGGGCTTGCCGCTGATCTCCACATGCATCCCGTTGCGGCGAACGTGCTCCTGCCGGAAGCTGGCTCCTGTCCGGGGCATCAGCTCCCGCGCCTCGACTTGGACGTCGGGATCGCCTGCGCCATAGTCACCGCGCAGCGCCAGGAAACGGTTCAGCGCAATCGTCCTTGCCCCTGGCCGCAGCAGATCCGCAGGCAGGTCGAACATCAGGCGAAGCTGGGGATTGGAGAAGACAATGCGCCTGTCGCGATCCAGGACAAGAACGGCCTGGTCGATGGTGGACAGGGCGCAGACGAGAAGGTCGACGCCATCGATAGCGGACGTGGGTGCAACAACGGCCATGGCGTCAAGTTAGCCGCCCGGAGTGAACGCGGTGTTGCGCCGCCCCTGAAAAATTGGAGGTGCGATTGTGCGGTTTGATAACGACTCTGTGTCAGCGTCGGCTTTCCAACAGGAAGACGCATCAACGGAAGAAGCAGCAGCCACATAGCAACGGGTCAAAGCGTGCGGGACGCCGATCCGGAAGGAAAACAAATGACGGAGCTGTCTCCTCATCCCGTAGCCGCGGACGAAGCCGATCGCATCTTTGCGCTCAAGTCGTACCGAGTTCTCGACACGCCCCCCGAAGAGGGGCTCGACACCATCGTGCGACTTGCCCGGCGGAGCTTTGGCGTTCCGATCGCGCTCGTTTCCTTCGTCGCCGAGGATCGCCAATTCTTCAAGGCACGGATAGGGCTCGACGTGTGCGGGTCGGCTCGCGAAGGCTCCTTCTGCACCCACACGATCCTCGGCCGCGACGTCATGGTGGTGCCGGACGCGACGCTGGACGAACGTTTCCGCCAGTCTTCCCTGGTGACGGAGGAACCGAGGATCCGGTTCTACGCCGGGGCGCCCCTTGTGACGGGCAACGGCTTCGTCATCGGCGCCCTTTGCATCAAGGACGTCGTCCCGCGGCCTCATGGCTTGTCAGCGGACGAACGCCTGTCGCTTCTCGATCTTGCCGCGCTCGTCATGGACAAGCTTGAGATCCGCCGCCTGTCGGCCGCGGAAGCGGACGGGCGCCGCCGCTTCGACGCCGTCGCCGGATCTTCGGCCGACGCGATCGTCTGCGCGAACGGCGCAAACCGGATCCTGTCCTGGAACGGCACCGCCGAGCGCATGTTCGGATACACGGCCGAAGAGGCCGTCGGGCAGCTCCTGAACATCATCATCCCGGAACAGTTCTGGCCGCGCCACGAGGAAGGGCTGCGGCGTGCCGTTGCCGGACTTCCCACCAAGCTCGTCGGCACCTTAGTCACCGTTCCCGCGCTTCGACGGGACGGAACAGAGTTCCCGATCGAGCTGTCACTGTCTCATTGGATGGAAGGCGGAGAGCATCGCTTCGGCGCGATCGCCCGGGATATCACGGGGCGGCTCGATTACGAAGCAAGGCTGAAGTACGCAGCCGAGTACGACGCCCTGACCGACCTTGCCAACCGCACCCTTCTCACCAGCCGGCTCGTCGCGGTGGCGGAAGGGGCACGTGCGGCATCCTTGATCTTTCTCGACCTCGATGGCTTCAAGGACGTCAACGACAGCCTCGGCCATGCGGCGGGCGACGAAGTTCTGAAAGCCATCGCCGGTCGATTGCATGACGCCGTTCCCGAGGGAGGACTGGCGTGTCGGCTCGGCGGCGACGAGTTCGTCATTGTCGTCGACGGCTCGGCGGATCCCATGGTTGCCTCGGCTCTGGCCGACCGGCTGATCTCGGAAATTGAGCGTCCACTTGAGCTCGGGGAACGCTCGGTCTACGTCGGAGCCAGCGCAGGGGTTGCCGTTTCCCCGGCTGAGACATGGACTGCCTCCTCGCTTCTCGAGGAAGCCGACCTTGCGCTTTATCGAGCCAAGTCCGACGGGAAGGGGCGTGCTCGCCTTTATACCCAGGAACTACGTCCGACCGCGCAAACGCGGACGTCCGTGAGCTCCGGCATTCGTCAGGCGTGGGAGCGTGGAGAATTCGAACTCCACTACCAGCCCCAGGTTCGCCTCGCGGACGGCTTCGTCGCCGGGGCTGAGGCCTTGATCCGCTGGAACCATCCGGAGCGCGGGACGCTCGCGCCCGCCGCGTTCCTGTCCACCTTGGAGAACAGCCTCCTTGCGGTGCCGGTTTCAGAATGGATTCTCCGAACCGCCTGCGAACAGGCGGCAAGTTGGCGGGCCTCGGGGTTGCCCGGCTTCCGCATTGGCGTGAACCTCTTCGCCGCCCAGTTCAGGGCCGGCGACCTCGCGGCCGTCGTGGAGAGGGTGCTCGGCGAAACCGGGCTTCCCGGGAGCGGCCTCGAACTGGAGATCACCGAGAACACGATCCTGCGCAACGAGTCCCGGATCGATGCGACGCTTCGCGAACTGCGCGAGTTGGGCGTCGGGATCGCGTTCGACGACTACGGCACGGGTTACGCGTCCCTTACGATGCTGAAGGACTTCCCCGTCACGCGCCTCAAGATCGACCGCTCCTTCGTCAGCGGTCCCGGCTGTGGAGACGGCGACCGCATGATCGTCGAAGCGATCTCCCGACTTGCACACGGCTTCGGGCTGGAGGTCATCGCCGAGGGCATTGAGACCGCGGAACAGGCCCGGAACATGCGGTCCTACTGCCTAGAAGGGCAGGGGTACCTCTTCGGCAGGCCGATGACGACTTCCGACTTCACTTGCAAGTACGCCTCGGAAGTCAATCGCGTTCCTCGACGGGTGGCCTGAGCGGGGGCGTCGTTCAAATTCGACCCAGCCCACCCGATGAAGCTCGTGCGGGCAGTTTGACGAATTGAACGTATCGGCGGGCCGCGCGCTTCAGCGGCCGAAGCGGCGGAGCCGCGACCGCTTTGTGGTCGACACCATCTGTCTTGGCTCGGCCGCCGCCTGATCAGCCGACGCGGGGACGGTTCCCAAGGTAGGCGAGCATGGCGTCGAACGCGTCGACAGTAGCCTTGTTGCCGACCAAGTCGGCATGACGCCGCCCCACCTTGGCTTCGAGCACCGCGTCCCCACGGTGCTGCTTCCTGAGGTATTTCGCAGCGGCTCTTACCGCTCCGTCGTATTCGGTGTCGGACATGGATCTCAAGCTTTGATCAAGTTCGGCGGACATGGCCGAGGCGGAACATTCCCGGGCTTCTCGAGCCGCTGGACCGTAGGATCGAGATGGATGAAACACCCGACGCGAGGAACCGGGGTGAACTGCGCAACAGTCGCAGCACCAGAGGATGACGAAACGAGCAGCTCATGGCATCGTAGACCAGTAACGCTTTATTATGATTCGCGGCAACGTTCGGAGGGGACGGATGCGGAACATACTCGGCCTCTTCTACCTCGTCATGGAACACGACCCGAACCTCGTGTTCGTCAAGGATGCCGACGGCATCATCATCTACGCGAACCGTGCTTTTCTCGAGCTGTATCCTCCCAGCATGCGCGGCTCGATCGTTGGCACCACCACGGTAAACGCGTTCACTGCCGAGGAGTCGGCCATCTGGTTGGCCGAGGACCATCGGGCGATGACGGCGGGCGTGTCGGAGATCGTCGAAGAGATCTTCGATTACCTCGGTCGCCGCCGTTATCTCCTGACCCGCAAGATCGCCTTCTCCAGCGCGGAGGGCGAGCCGAGGTTGCTGGGTATCAGCACGGACATTACCGAGCTTGCCGAGCGCGAGCGCTCGCTGGTGGAGGCCAACGAGCGCCTCGCCAAGTTTGCGGCCTTCGCCGCCCATGACCTCCGCTCGCCGCTCGCAAGCATCGCCAGCGCGGTCAACGTGGTGCGGAATGACCGCGAGACGATGCTCGGCCCGAAGTCGGAGCACGTGATGGGGCTCGTGTCGGAATGCGCGCGGGGGCTGGCCCAGCAGGTGTCGACACTTCTGGCCTCAACGCGGGCAGAGCACCGGAACCACTTGGACAGGCGGCTCACCGACCTGAACCTCCTTGTGGAGGAGGTCCGCTTCAACCTGTCCTCGATGATCGACAGGCACGGCGCGAGCCTGCGCAGCTCAAGGCTGCCTAGCCTCACCGTAGAGCCGGACCTCTTCAGGCAGTTGTTCCAGAACCTCGTCGAGAACGCGATCCGGCATCGGTCCGACGACCGGCCGCCCGTCATCGTCGTGCGGCACGAGGCCGAGGACAATGAGGACGTCATCTCCATCGAAGACAACGGCGTCGGCATATCCGCGGCCGAGGTGGAGCGCGTCTTTGGGGTCTTCGAGCAAGGGGAGGAGGCTTCCGGGGGAACGGGCATCGGTCTCACGCTGTGCCGCAGGGTGATCGGACTGCACGAGGGGTCCATGGAAATCGACACGTCCTACGCAGAAGGGTGCCGCGTGGTCGTGCGGGTCCCCCGGGGCACGACCCGCACCGAAGTCGGAGCGGTCCGTGCAGCCTGACGGGTGAACAAAGCCTACAGGCCGGCCGGGCCTTTCCGCACGCAGCGCTCCGCCGCTTGGCGGGTTTTAGGGCAAGACCACTGGCTGGCCTTCGCAGTCAGGATGCCTCGAGGAGCGCTCGGGGCGACTGCTCAAAAACGGCGTGACGGCCGCGGCCCGCCGCCTTGGCACGGTACATCGCCAAGTCAGCACAGGAGATGAGTTCGTCGAAGGCGTCGGCGTGCTTGGGCGCGGTCGCAACACCGACGCTGACGCTGACGGGATACGTCTTGCGGCCCGCTTGGAGGCCTCCGACAAACAGCTCGAGGATGTCCGAAGCAAGCCTGATCGCCACTTCGCTATCTCCGCGCACGAGGAAGGCGAACTCGTCGCCGGCAAGCCGGGCCGGAATTGCCTCCACCTGCCTGGCCCCCCAAGAGGCGGCAAGATCCGCGGCACGATTCGCGAAGGTCTTCAGCACGGCGTCGCCCGCGGCGTGGCCGAACACGTCGTTGACGCCCTTGAAGTTGTCGAGGTCGATAAACAGGAGGGAGAACACTCCCCTCCCTGCATTGGTCGCCTCCATCCATTCCTGGCCGACCACGTTGAACCGAGGACGGTTGGCGATCCCCGTGAGCGGGTCGGTCCACGTCATCTGCTGGACGTTCCGGAATGCCCGGAGCGTCTCGTCGTGCATCGCCTTGATGTTGATTGACAGGCGCCCGACTTCCCCTGTGCGCTCGGTTGCGCTCAGCTCCTCCCGGGCACCGTCGATGACCTCCTTCACCTCGCGGTCCAACAGCGCGATGGGCCCAGTGACCGTTCTCTTGATCAGGAAGATGAGGAGGCCCACCGACAGGAGGCTGAGGACTACGCTGCCTGACGCCAGAATCCCTTTCAGGCGCAGCAGCGACACGGCCACGTGGGCTGCCGGGAAATCGCCGCGAAGCGTCAGGTCATGCGCGACGTCGCGGGCGAAGGCAGCGTCTGCCACAGTCGAAGGGCTTTGCGGGCCGAGGCTCACGGCCGAGCCGTAGTCCGCTTCCAGAGCGGCCCTCAGGGCCGCGAAGTCCTTCGGCTTCACCGCCGACTGGATCACGTATGAGAACTCCCGCTGGCTGGCGAGCGGGGGTTCGAACGTGCGTCGGTCGATAAGCTGGGAATGGACGACGAGGCCGGCGCCATCGTTCGGGACGTACTCGTCCGAGGAAGCGTTCGGGCTTTCGAGGAGACGCCTCGCGATTACAACCTGCTCGGGGCGCATCTCGGCGAAGGGGTCCTCGCTGTTCTCGAAATAATACGCCACCGACCCGTCCGGCGCGACGATGGCGAACGAGACGAAACGGTTCGCTGCCCCTGACAGGAACCTGATGCCGTCCTGGACCTTGACCCCAAGACCCGTCACCTGGAACTCGGGATTTTCCTCGCGCACGAAGTCCTGAACGGTCTCTCCCGCCAGCATGGAGAAGACGAGGTTGCGCGTGAACTCCACCTCGTCGACAAAGGCGTCCGCCAGCCGCTCCATGCGAGTGGTGAAGCGCGTGCGTTCGGAGTCCTCGATCATGCTAGCCTGGAGCCAGTAGACGGCACAGGCGACCAGCAGATTGCTGACGAGGACGACCGGAAGGATGACGTAGAGGGCGCGCCTAGCGAGAGTCATGATAGTTGATCAGCGAGTTCGCGATCCGCTTCCGGACCTGCACCGTCTGTGCCCCGTTTTCCTCGTAGAAGCTGCTGGCGTCGATCACCGACTGGGTTGGGAACACCTCGGGATTGTCCCGCATCCCTGCGGGCAGAAGCGGCACGGCCGCGGCGTTGGCGGTCGGCAGCGACAGGTCGGCCGCGTTCATGGCGGAGATCTCCGGCCGGTTCAGGAAGTCGAGGAACTTGAGGGCTGCCGTTCGCCGCTTGGAGGCGGTCAGGACCCCCATGCAATCCACCCAAAGGACCGACCCCTCCTTCGGCAACACGTATCGCCAGTCGTGCCCGTCGCTTTTCGCGAGAGCGAATTGGTCCCCGCTGTAGGCGAGGGCCATGAACAGCTCCGAACCGATCTTCGCGTCCTGTGACGAACTCATGATGTAGTTGTAGGTCCTGACGGACGGCGACTGCTCCTTCAACGTGGCGAACGCGACCTGGAGTTCGTCCTTGGCCTGCGTGTTGATGGACTTGCCGTTGAGGATCAGGGACGGGGTGAGGAGGTCGTCGAACCCGGTCATCATGGCGATGTGGCTGGCCAGTTCCGGAGCAGGACGAAGCAGGTCTGACCATGACGTTGGTGCCGTCACCTTGTCCGCCCGGTAGACGATGCCGAGGGTGCCCCAGAAGTACGGGAGGCCATAGCCGGAGCATCGTTCGCGCCAGCGCGGAACAGAGTTGCCGATCGTAGGTACGGTCGCTTCCGTTACTGCGTCCAGAAGGCCCTTGCGCAGGAATACCTTCGTCACGCTCTCGTTCATGACGGCGATATCGATTTCCGAATTGCCGCCCGCGATGATGCGGTCTCGATCCTCGCCGCTGTCGAAAAAGATCTGGTTCAGTTCGATGCCGGTTTCGCGCGTCCATGTCTCGACGACACGGGGGGAGATGTACTTCTCCCATGTGAGGAGGTTCAACGTTTCGGCTGCTGCGCCGCCGGAAAACGCCGCCGTGAGCGCAAGGCTGATCAGGATGGATTTCAGCATTGTCTCGGCCCCCTGGCATACGTTGGGGACAACGATGCGCCTGAACCCGTGAACATTCGTCCCACGAAGCGGAGTTAAGAAATCGTTCCCGCGAACGGTGAGCCCGCGTGCATTGTCGTCCCGCTCTCCGCAATCGCGTCTTGCTGCTAGCCATGAGGGCGGCCCCGTCAGCCCCAGGGCCTCCTTCCGGCTCGTCATTACCCCGCGCTCTTGTCGGTGACCGGGGTCCTCGTCTTCCACAAGCTCCAAACCACGCCGCCGACCAGCAGCGAGGACGTGACGCCGAGGGAGATCGCGGGCGGCACCTTGTCGATCCCGAGGAGGTCCGCGGCGAAGATCTTCGAACCGATGAAGATCAGCACCAGCGACAGCGCGACCTTGAGGTACTGGAAGCGGTGGATCATCGCGGCCATGGCGAAGTACAGGGCGCGCAGGCTGAGGATGGCAAAGATGTTGGACGTGTAGACGATGAACGGGTCGTGATGGCGAAGATCGCGGGCACGGAGTCAACGGCGAAGACGACGTCGGCAACCTCGATCATGACAAGCGCCATGAAAAGAGGCGTCACGAACAGGGCCTGCTTACCCGTGGTCGGAATGGGCTGGCGAACGAAGAAGCGCTCGCCGTGATGGTCCGCGGTGACGTTGAGGCGGCGTTTCATGAACCGCACCAACGGGTTCTAGTCGAGCGGTCGCTCCTTCTCGCCAAACATCAGCATCTTGACGCCGGTCGCGATCAGGAAGGCCGCGAAGACGTAAAGCACCCAAGCGAAATTCGACACGATCGCGGCACCGAAACCGATCATGACGGCTCGGAGCACGATCACGCCGAGAATGCCCCAGAAGAGGACCCGGTGCTGGTAGATGCGGGGAACCGCGAAGAACGAGAAGATCATCGCGATGACGAAGACGCTGTCCATCGCCAGCGTCTTCTCGACGACGGGAACGTCCCGGACCTTCCAAGAGACGCCGCATGATCGAGGTGGGACATCGTGGTCAAACCTGTCGTTCCTTGACGTGCGCTGAAGCATCAAGTTTTTGTATGCGGTCCTCTCGACCCGCGCGATCAAGTCACGAGGATCAAGTCGAGAAGGCCCGAAACATCACTTCGCGCGGATTTGCGCGAGCACGCTGGGGAGCGTATTGACTTCCCAGTGCTCGATACAGCGGCTATTCACGACGTCGTCGCACGGACGCTGTCTCCGGCTCACCTCATAGCCGTAGCCGCTCCTGGATACCTGATCGGGCGCATGCCACCCGTAGACTTAGACGGGCTTACGGCATTCGTGGGCATCGTCATGCGGTCGTGGCGGGAGATGCACTAAGCCGTACGCGACGCTTCCGGAATGGAGGTGGTCGCCCGGCTCGACAAACCGATCGTCTTCGATAATTTTGTCGCCATCCTTGAGGCGTGATCTTCGACTTGGTCGTTGCGCTTTTGCGGTGCCGGACGTCTTGCACAACTCGAGGACGAGCGGCTAATCCGCCTGCTGCTGCGTCGGAATGACGACGCAGGGACTGTCTCTCTCAATTTGCTACCGACAGTTTCCGCCGCCAAGATGCTTGCGTGCTAAGGCTTCATCGCGAGGCATTTAGGTCGTTGGACTTGGCCACGCGCCTCGCGGGTAGCCTTGGCCGAAGGCGGTCCACCACTCTCCGACAAGCTACACGGTAGAGTTTAGCATGCCAACCTTGTGTGGCGATGCCGTCAGCCTCGATGGCGAAGCGTCAGAATTGTCTGGCGAGAAGTAGCACAGAGCCGGAGTCGTGGTCGCAGGCCCTGCCTCCGCCTCATCTATTCCGGCGATCTATGTCGCATTGCCTGTCGCACGGACTAGCCGGCAACCATCGGAAACGCCTGGATAGTCTGGTGCTCATTGCCAGCACGAATCGCCGCACTCAGAGTCATTTGATGCTCAGCTGCGATACGCTCGGTAGCTGCTCTTCAACGCTAGAGTAGCTAGGCAGTAGCTACGATTTCTGATCGCAACCCGAAATCTATCATCCAGCAATTAAATTCAGCGAATACAGCCTGTTAAATGGTGGGCGCGACAGGGATCGAACCTGTGACCCCCTCGGTGTGAACGAGGTGCTCTCCCGCTGAGCTACGCGCCCGCCGTGGCGGGCTCTCAGCCTGCCGGGGTGGTCTGGCCTATACGGCCAATCCTCCTGGCGGTCAAGGCGCGGGGTCTCTCTCGTCGCTCGCGGGCGGCGTCAGGCTCGAACGAGAACGTCTTGCGCCAGGTCCGCGTCGAGTTCGTCGTAGTGGCGAATGATGCGGGATGCGCCGGCGCGGGCGCGTTCGTCCGGGGCATAACCGAAATCGACGAGGATGCAGGGGACGCAGGCGGCGATGGCGGCGTCGGTATCGGTCGCGGTATCGCCCACGAGGAACGATCCCGCGGGTCGCCCGCCCGCCCGGTCGATCGTGCCGAGCAGATGGACCGGATCGGGCTTCATGGCGGCGAAGGTGTCGGAGCCGCAAATGGCCGCAAAACGTTCGGCGAGGCCGAGCTCGGCGAGCAGCAGCCGGGCGAGCTGTTCGCGCTTGTTGGTGCAGACCGCCAGGCGATAGCCTGCGGCGCCCAGGCGGTCCATGGCGCCGAGAATGCCGGGGAAGGGCCGCGATGCAACGGCGATGTTTGCCTCGTAGTGAGACAGAAAACGGGCGAGTTGCGTTTCGAGATCCTGGTCGAGAAGGGGATGACCGGCGCGGCCGTAGGCGAACTGGATCATCCGACGCGCGCCATGGCCGGCATGCGGCCGGATGTCGGCCAACGGCACCGGCGCCAGCCCGGCCGAGGCGAGGCAATGGTTGAGGCTGGCTGCGAGATCGGGGGCCGTGTCGACAAGCGTTCCGTCGAGATCGAAAACCGCCAGGGGGATCATTCCAACATCCTCGTCATCGGGCCGGATCCTCGTCCTCCGGCGAGACGTCAGCGACGTCGGGTCGACCGGTCCGCTTGCTTTGCGCCGGTCTCTTCAAACGCCCGGTGCGCAAGGTCAAGCGCCGTTCGGCGCGTTCGACGCCGTCTCATTCGACAGGTTGCCGATTTCGCGGTAAAGCGCCCGTCGGATGTTCTTCGAGCCCGCTCGCGGGACGAGCCCATCGAAGTCGGGAGACACTGGCCATGGCGGACGCGGGCGCGTTGAAGGAAAGGGCAGGGCGTGCCGCGCTCGATCTCGTGGAAGACGGCATGCGTCTCGGGATCGGGACGGGATCGACGGCCGAAGCCTTCATCCATGCGCTGGGCGTTCAGGTCGCACGCGGTCTGAAGGTGCGGGGCGTTGCAACCTCCGAGCGTACGGCCGCGCTCTGCCGGCGCCTTTCCATTCCGGTGGTGACCCTGGAAGAGGAGCCGATGCTGGATCTGGCGATCGACGGCGCCGACGAGATCGATTCGTCGCTCGGCCTCATCAAGGGCGGGGGCGGGGCGCTCCTGCGCGAGAAGATCGTGGCGGCGGCCTCGGCGCGCTTCGTGGTCATCGCCGATGGCGCCAAGGTCGTCGATCACCTCGGCGCGTTTGCGCTGCCGATCGAGATCAACGGCTTCGGCCTGATGTCGACCTATATCGCGATTCGCAAGGCCGCCGAACGTCTCGGGCTCGATGCATCGATCTCGCTTCGCCGAGATGGGGAGAATCCCTTCATCACGGATGGCGGACACCTGATCCTCGACGCATCATTTGGCCTCATTCCCGATTCAGAAGCGCTTTCGAGATCGCTGCACGAGATACCGGGTGTCGTCGAGCACGGCCTCTTCCTCGGCTTGGCGACGGAGGCGATCGTCGCTTACGACGACCGCGTCGAAACGCTCCGGCCGGTCGCCTGAGATCGACGACAACGCTTGATTTGACGCCGGCAGTCGACGCGACACCGTCGAATGCGCTTGCCAGTCCTTCGGTGCTTTGGGTACTCAAGCGGCTGGATCGAACAGATTTTCCGAATGGACGGAGACACGACCTTCATGCATCCCAGCCAAACGATGCGCAGCGGGCTGATCGCCGTCGCCGCCTTTGCCGCTTTCGCCTTCGGCCAGGCCCGTGCCCAGGAGATCAGCGAGTCGCATCTGGCCGCGGCGCGCACGGCGGTGAACGCGATCGAGTCGACCGACCAGTTCGACAACATCCTGCTGAACGCCGCCACCCAGGTGAAGGCCGACCTCATCGGCAACAACCCCAATCTCCAGACCGAGATCTCGGACATGGTGGACGATAAGGCGTTGGCGCTGGCGCCCCGACGCGGCGACCTCGAGAATGAGGTTGCGCGCGTCTATGCCCGGCTCTTCACGGAGCAGGAGCTCACGCAGATCGGCGAATTCTACGGCTCGGAGGCCGGCAAGAAGCTTCTGCGACAGGGACCGCTCGCAACCCGCGAGATGCTGGCCGCCGCCGAGATCTGGACGAACGGCATCGTGCGCGACCTTCGCGTCTCCTCCGTCAACGCCATGGCGGACCTGATGCCGACGACGGGCGCCGTCGCCCCGACGACCGATCCCGCCTCGACACCCGCGCCCGTGACGTCCGGGGCATCCACGGCGCAGTGACGCCGTCGCGGCTTCGACGATCGGGACGCCGACCCGGCGCTTTTCTTCGGACGCCGCCGCTTTATCTCGTATCAATCAACGGGGCGATCGGCGACGGTCGCCCTTTTCCATGTCAGCGGGACGGCGACCTTGAGTGAGAGCTACGACTACGACCTCTTCGTCATCGGCGGCGGTTCGGGCGGTGTCCGTGCCGCAAGGCGCGCGGCCATGCTCGGCCGCAAGGTCGCGATCGCGGAAGAGTTCCGCTATGGCGGAACCTGCGTCATCCGGGGCTGCGTCCCGAAGAAACTCTTCGTCTACGCCTCCCAGTTTCCCGAGCATTTCGAGGATTCCGCCGGCTACGGCTGGACGGTCGGCGCCACGTCCTTCGACTGGCCGACGCTGATCGCGGCCAAGGACAAGGAGATCGACCGGCTCGAAAGCGCCTACCGCACCAATGTCGCCAAGGCCGGTGCCGAGATCCTGAACACGCGGGCCGTCATCGAGGCGCCGCACCGCATCCGGCTCTTGGACACCGGCCGCGTCGTGAGCGCCGAGCGAATTCTCGTCGCCGTCGGTGGTCAGCCGAACGTGCATCCGGGATTCGACGGCGTCGAGCATTGCATCACCTCGAACGAGGCCTTCCATCTGGAGCGCCTGCCGAAGGCCATCGTCATTCTCGGCGGCGGCTACATCGCGGTCGAGTTCGCCAATATTTTCCACGGGCTCGGCGTCGAGACGACGCTGGTCTATCGCGGCCAGGAAATCCTGCAGGGCTTCGACGACGATCTGCGGGAGGCTCTGCACCAGGCGATGGAGGCGAAGGGCCTTCGGGTTCATTGCTGCGACACCGTGGCGGAGGTGTCGAAATCGGCGGATGGTCGCCTGTCCGTGCGTCTGAAGAGCGACGAGATCCTTGTCGCCGACGAGGTGATGCTCGCCATCGGCCGAAGGGCGAACACGGTCGGACTGGGTTGCGAGGCCGCGGGGATCGAACTGGACGAGCGCGGCGGCATCGTCGTCGACGAATATTCGCAGACGACCTCCGACCATGTCTGGGCCGTGGGCGACGTCACCAACCGCGTCCAGCTGACGCCCGTCGCCATCCACGAAGCCATGTGCTTCGTCGAGACCGTGTTCCGGAACAACCCGACCAAGCCCGACCACGAGACGATCGCCACCGCGGTCTTCTCCCAACCGGAGATCGGGACCGTCGGCCTGACGGAACGGGAGGCCGGACAGCGCTTTCCCGAGCTCGAGATCTATCGCACGAGCTTCCGGCCGATGAAGCACGTTCTGGCCGGGCGGCAGGAGCGCGTCCTGATGAAGCTCGTCGTCGATGCGGCCTCGCGGCGCGTCCTCGGCGCGCATATTCTCGGGCCGGACGCCGGCGAGATGAGCCAGCTGCTCGGCATCGCGGTGAAGGCGGCCCTGACCAAGGACGATTTCGACCGGACGATGGCGGTGCATCCGACCATGGCCGAGGAGCTCGTCACCATGTACGAGCCGAGCTACCGCGTGACCAACGGCGAGAAGCGCGATGGCTGACACGATTCACGAGGACCATCCCGATTTCGCCCGCTTCGCCGCCGACGGGGCCGTCGTCGCCTATTTCGGCTATGGATCGCTGGTGAACAAGGCGACGCTGCGCACCCGGTTCCTCGCGATCCGGCGCGCCGAGGTGACGGGATGGCGGCGATTCTGGCTGCCCCGCGAGGCGCCCTTGGCAGCCTATCTGTCGGTTCGGCCCGAGCCCGGCCACCCGACGCAAGGGGTCGTCGTCTACGATCTGGCGGATCATCTGGCGCTTGTCGACGAGCGGGAGGCGGGCTACCGGCGCATCGCGGTGGAGAGCGGCGCGATCCGGATCGAAGCGGCGCCGGGGATCGAGGTTCCCGTCTTCCTCTACGAGGCTCTGAAGGGCGAGGAGACGGCAGCCGACGCCGGATGCTTCCTGTTGCAGTCCTATCTCGATGCCGTGCTCCAGGGCTTCCTTGCGCTCTATGGGGAGGCGGGGCTTCGGCGGTTCGTCGCGGAAACCGACGGGTTCGAGACCGACATCGTCGCGGATCGACCGGAGCCGCGCTATCCTCGTTCGGTGACATTGGCGGCCGGAGAGGCCGTGCTCTTCGATCGGCTCCTGCGCGAGCGCGGCGCGCGCTTCGTGGAAACCGCCGGTGAATGGCTCTAGGCGGGTTGGCGACGACGCCCGGCGAAGTCCGCCGTTCATGTCCGGCCTTTGACGGCTCGCGCCGCCGACGAGATGACAAGTCCGGTTTCAGGGTCTATATGCGCGCGATCGGCCAGTTGGGCCGGGTCGGCCAACGGATCATCGTCCGCTGCCGATGTGTACCGGTCCGAAGCAACGGGCCGGCAGGACCTGCGAGAGAGACCATGGCCAAGGACTGGACGCCTTCGAGCTGGCGCAACAAGCCGATCGAACAGGTTCCGGACTATCCGGATGCAACGGCGTTGGCCGACACCGAGGCGCGTCTGGCGACCTTTCCACCGCTCGTTTTTGCCGGTGAGGCCCGTAAGCTCACCCGGGCCTTGGGTGAGGTCGCCGAGGGGCGGTCGTTCCTTCTGCAGGGCGGCGATTGCGCCGAGAGCTTCGCCGAACACGGCGCGGACAACATCCGCGACTTCTTCCGCGCGTTCCTCCAGATGGCCGTGGTGCTGACCTTCGGTGCCTCGCAGCCGGTGGTGAAGGTCGGCCGCATCGCCGGGCAATTCGCCAAGCCGCGCTCTTCCCCGATGGAGTCCGTGAACGGCGTCTCCTTGCCGTCCTACCGGGGCGACATCGTGAACGGCACCGGCTTCGACGCGGCTTCGCGCATTCCCAATCCGGAGCGCCAGATCGAGGCGTACCGCCAGTCGGCCGCGACGCTGAACCTCTTGCGCGCCTTCGCGCAGGGCGGCTACGCTAATCTCGACAACGTCCACCAGTGGATGCTCGGTTTCGTGGCGGGCAGCCCCGCGGCGGAGCGCTATGGGGATCTGGCCGACCGCATCTCGGAGACGATGAACTTCATGCGCGCGATCGGCATCACCGCCGACACGCATCCGAACCTGCGCGAGACGGATTTCTTCACGAGCCACGAGGCGCTGCTGCTCGGCTACGAGCAGGCGCTGACGCGCGTCGATTCCACATCCGGCGACTGGTACGCGACCTCCGGGCACATGATCTGGATCGGCGACCGCACGCGCCAGGAAGCGAACGCCCATGTCGAGTTCTGCCGCGGCATCAAGAATCCGGTCGGTCTCAAATGCGGCCCCTCCATGGACGCTGACGGGCTCCTGCGCCTGATCGACGTGCTCAACCCGGAGAACAAGCCCGGTCGCCTGACGCTCATCGGCCGGTTCGGCCATGAAAAGGTCGGCGAGCACCTGCCGCGCCTGATCCGCGCCGTCGCCAAAGAGGGCCGCAAGGTCGTCTGGTCCTGCGATCCGATGCACGGCAACACGATCACGCTCAACAACTACAAGACCCGGCCCTTCGACCGGATCCTGGCGGAGGTTCAGAGCTTCTTCGACATTCACCGGGCGGAGGGCACCCATGCCGGCGGCATTCATATCGAAATGACCGGCAAGGACGTGACGGAGTGCACGGGGGGCTCGCGCATGGTCTCGGCGGAAAACCTGTCCGACCGCTACCACACGCATTGCGACCCGCGACTGAACGCCAACCAGGCTTTGGAACTGGCTTTCCTCGTCGCCGAACTCCTGAAGAAGGAGGTCGAGATGCAGGCTCCGAGGAAGGCATCGGGCTTCTGACGGATGAGGCTGCCGCCGCGCCTGCGTGAGGCGGCGCGGCGGCAGCCTTGGCGGGACCGTTCGATCAACCCGGCGCTCCCGTCGGCCCGTGTCGCGTCGTCGGTCGCGCGAAGAACGGATCGACGCCCTGTCGGACACACGCTCGCGCGCTTCGAAGAGCGCATCGGGCGGATCATCCCCGCCGGTGCGTCGAAGGGCTGAACACAGCGTTCGTCGTCCGTCTTACTAATCCAGGCAACGCAAAGCGGATATGTCGGATCTCGAAGGAGCTTTCCGATGCCCGTTTTTCCGACCCTCTTCATCTCCCACGGCTCGCCCGACACGGCCATCGTCGAGACCGAGGCGACGCAGTTCCTGCGCCGTCTCGCCATGGAACTGCCGCGACCCCAAGCGATCGTCGTGGCATCGGCGCATTTCGAGGCGGAAGACGCGATCTTCGTCAGCGCAGATGCTGCGCCTGACACGATTCACGATTTCGGCAATTTCGATCCCCGTCTCTTCGAGATGCGGTATCCCGCGCCGGGCGAGCCGGGGCTCGCAGCCTCGATCGCCGGCAATCTTCGCGCTGCGGGTTTCTCGGCCGGAATCGCACGCGATCGCGGCTTCGACCACGGAACCTGGGTGCCTCTGTCTCTGATCTATCCCGAGGCCGACATTCCCGTCGTTCAGGTCTCGGTCGATCCGTCGAAGGGCGCCGATCATCACGTGCGCCTCGGCGAGGCGCTCGCCCAGCTGCGCGAGGAGGGCGTGCTCGTCATCGGCTCGGGATCCTTCACGCACAATCTCCGGGAGGCCTTCGCCCGCCTTCGCGTCGGCGATCGCGGCGCGGCGACGCCCGACTGGGTGGCCAACTTTGCGACCTGGATGACGGACCGGATCGTCGAAGGAGACCGCGCGGCGCTTCTCGACTATCGCCGTCGCGCGCCCTTCGCCCGCGAGAACCATCCGACGGACGAGCATCTCATGCCGCTCTATGTCGCCCTCGGTGCCGCAGGTCCCGACGCGAAGGGTCGCCGCCTCCACGAAAGCCGCGATTTCGGCGTGTTGGCGATGGAGGCCTTCGCGTTCGATTGACGTTCAGCGATACACTTCGCTCCTGTGAGCGATGGGGAGGACCAACACGCGGAAAATCTCGTCCTCGAGGTCGCAGGTCAGGCGAACATCTCCAACTCTATAGCTCCAGAGGTCGCCAAGAGGGCCCTTGAGCTTTCCCGTCGGCTCGTGGGTTACCCGATCCATCGATCCGTTCCCGCAGGGACATTACGATTCGTTCCGCTTCCGTCGTTCCGAGTTTGAGGATCTGCTTTTCGCGGGACCGGCGATTTCAACTCGCCAAGCCAAGTTCGCGTTCGAGAGAGTCCAAGTCCGATACGGACCCATCGCCGGTATGGACACGATTCCTCACATCGACGGCAGCATAACGATCTTCGACCTCATCGATTGCTCCTTCGAGAAGGGCTTGCAGTTGGGCGGCCTTGCTGCGACCGGCCCGTGCTGCGATCGTTTCCAGTCGACGCTCGAGTTTGGGTGACAGGGGCATCGAGACGGACATGCTGGACCTTCCAGTCGTGGTGACGGACACGATCAGCTACGATGATCCCATCATTCCGCCAAGGATGGCCGTTCGATCTCGCCTCAGATCTTGTCGTTGTCCGATTTGTCCGACTTCAGTCTCGGGAAGAGCGCCGGACCCCATTGGCGCCAGGCGAACCAGAGCGCGAGGAGGACGGCGATCACCACGAGGGCGATGCCGACGCCGCGCTCCATGACCTCCAGTTTGGCGAAGACCGAGCCGATGGAATAGCCGAAGGCATAGCCGATCGTGGTGAAGAGGCCGGCCCAGATGGCCGCGCCGATGAGGTTCAAGATGAGAAAGCGCGGGATCGAGATCGATGACAGGCCGAGCGCGATGAGGCCCGGCATACGCAGGCCGTAGATGTAGCGGTTGACGATGACGAAGTAGGCCTGGAACCGGTCCACAAGCCGGATCGCCTTCGCGAATTTCGGCTTCTCCTTCCAGCGCGTGACCCACCGGTGTCCCGACCAGAAGCGGGCGAAGAGGAAGACGGCGAGGTCGCCGAAGAACGAGCCGATGAAGGCGAGGCTCATGATGAACTGCAGCGAGTACTGGTTCCGGAAAGCGAGGAAGCCGCCGATGATGGCGAAGACCTCGCCTTCGAAGAAGGTACCGACGAGAACGATGACGGGGCCGAACTGGCTGACCAGGGAGAGAATTTCGTACACGAGGGCTCCGCTGGGCCATTCCAACTCAGGTCAGGGAGCCCGTCTGATGGTGAGCGGGTCCCGAGACAAGCGAACCGGGCGGAAGGGTCGGACACGCATGGCGCGTCACGCCGGCTCGATCGCACGCTCCTCTAACGGAAGAATGCCGAAAAAGTCCACCAATCGGCTGATTTTTGTTCGTGCATCGGTTCGCGGTTCGCGACCGAGGGCGGGATCCGCCCCGCTCCTCCCGTCGCCGCGCGCTTGCCAGCCGCCCGGAGATGTGGTGACGAGCCCCGACGCATCCGCGAGGAGGACCGCCCCCATGTTCGAACTGCCGCCCCTCGATCAACTGGCGCTGGGAGCGCTGGTCGTCGGCGTTCTCTTCTGCGTTCGCCTGCTGCTCGCCGTCCGGCGCCTGCGCGGCGAATCGGAGGGTCGCGGCGGCTTCTCGCTCGGGGATCTCCGCCGCATCCGGACCGCCCATTCCTACGGCGCCTCGCTGGAGCCGAACCGACGCTATGCGCTGCGCCAATTCGTCACCGCCTGCGTGCTCCTGGCGATCGCGCTTCTTCTTTTCGTCTGGCTTCTCCTCGCCGGGAGCGTCGGCCCCCTCGTCGCAGGACCGGAAACCACACCATGATCGTCCGCTTCGCTCCATCGCCGACCGGCCTCCTTCACATCGGCAACCTTCGGACGGCGATTTTCAACTGGCTGTTGGCGAAGGAGAAGGGCGAGGGCGGAACCTTCGTGCTGCGCTACGACGACACGGATGCGGAGCGCTCGCGCGTCGAATATGCCGATGCGATCCTCGAGGATCTCGGCTGGATCGGGATTCATCCCGATCTCGTCATCCGCCAGTCCGAGCGGATCCCGCTCTACGACGCGGCCGTGGCGAGGCTGACGGCGGCGGGGCTTCTCTACCCCTGCTACGAGACGGCCGAGGAACTCGACGTCCGGCGCAAGCGCCGGGCGGCGCGCGACCTGCCGCCGATCTACGGACGCGAGGCTCTGAAGCTCGACGTGGCGTCGCGCGCCGAGCTCGAATCGCGGGGCCTCAAGCCGCACTGGCGCTTCCTGCTGCCGAACCATGACGGCGACCCGTTCGCGCCGGTGCGCACCGACATCGGCTGGGACGATCTGATCCGGGGACCGCAGACGGTCGATCTCGCCTCGCTGTCCGATCCGGTGCTCGTTCGCGAGGACGGCAGCTATCTCTACACGCTCCCCTCCGTCGTCGACGACGGCGCCGTCGGCATCACCGACGTCATCCGCGGGGGCGACCACATCACCAACACCGGCGTCCAGATCGCGCTCTTCGAAGCGCTCGGCCTCGCCGTGCCGCGCTTCGGACATCACAATCTCCTGACGACGATCGACGGCGAAGGCCTCTCCAAACGGTCCGGCGCCCTGTCGCTGCGTTCGCTGCGCGAGGGCGGCGTCGAGCCGATGGCGGTGGCGTCGCTCGCGGCCCTGGTCGGCCTGTCCGGTTCGATCGAGGCGGTGGACGATCTCACCGCACTCGGCGATCGGCTCGTCCTCGCCGACGTCTCCGCCTCCGCTTCGAAATTCGATCCGGCCGAAGTGGACCGTCTCAACCAGGCGCTGGTGCATCGCATGCCCTACAAGCGCGTCGCCGAACGGCTGCGGCAGCTGGACGTGCCGGATGGGGATGCGGAGGCGTTCTGGTCGGCGGTGCGCGGCAACTGCGTCCACGTGCGAGACGCCGCGACGTGGCGCGACGTCGTCTATGGCGGTGCACCAGACGCCTCGGCGCTCGGCCCCGACGACCGTGCCTTCGCCGCGGCCGCCTTCGATCTCCTGCCGGCCGGACCATTCGACGGAGCGAGCTGGGCCGCCTGGACGGGCGCGGTGAAGACGGCGACGGGACGCAAGGGGCGAGCGCTCTTCATGCCGCTCCGGATCGCGCTGACCGGGCTCGACCACGGCCCCGAACTCGCCGCTCTGCTCCCGCTGATCGGTCGGGAGCGGGTGGAAGCTCGACGTCCGTCCGCCGCCGCCGCTTAAGGTCGGGCCCTTCGTCCGATCGAGCGACGCGGCGCTGGCGCGGACACGCCATCGTCGCTCGCCGACCGACATCTCGCGGTCGGCGAGCGGAAAAGCCTGCGGTCCCGAACTGCCGCGATCAAGCTCGCTGCAGCGCTTCGGCGACCGCGATCGCCGACATGTTGACGACGCCGCGCGAGGTGACGGACGGCGTCAGGACATGGGCCGGGGCGGCGGCGCCGAGAAGGATCGGACCGACATGCAGCGCGTCGGTCATCGCCTTGACGACGTTCATCGTGATGTTCGCCGCATCGATGGTCGGGAAGATCAGGAGGTTGGCTTCGCCCTTCAGGGCGGAGGCCGGCATGACGCGCTGGCGCAGAACCTCGTTGAGCGCGACGTCGCCGTGCATCTCGCCGTCGATCTCGAGCTCCGGCGCGCGCTCGCGGATGAGGGCAAGGGCCCGCCGCAGCTTCTTGGTTTCCGGCGTGTCGTCGGTGCCGAAATTGGAGTGCGAGACGAGCGCGCCCTTCGGCTCGATCCCGAAACGGCGGATTTCGGTCGCGGCGAGGATCACCATTTCCGCGATGTCGTCGGCGTCCGGATTGCGCTGGACATAGGTGTCGAGAAAGAACTTCGGGCCGCGTTCGGAGATGAGAAGGCTCATGGCCGCGCATTTGCGCGTGCCCGGCGCGCGACCGACGACCTGCAGGATGTCGCGCAGGTGCGGGGTGAACTGACCTTCGAGACCGCAGATCAAGACATCCGCCTCGCCGCGCGACACCGCGACCGCGCCGATGACGCTGGTGTTGGTGCGCACGATCGTGCGGGCCGTGTCCGGCGCGATGCCGCGGCGTCCGACCTTCTCGAAATAATGGTCGACATAGCCGCGATAGCGCGGATCGTCCTCGGGGTTGATCACCTCGAAATCGGTGCCCGGACGAATGCGCAGACCATAGCGCGCGAGGCGGGTTTCGATGACGGCGGGCCGTCCGACCAGGATCGGGAACCCGATCTTCTCCTCCAGCATGACCTGCGCGGCGCGCAGCACGCGCTCGTCCTCGCCGTCGGCGAAGATGACGCGCTTGCCGGAATTGCGCGCGATCTGGAAGATCGGCTTCATGATGAGGCCGGTGCGGAAGACGAAGCGATTGAGGCGGTCGAGATAGGCCGGCATGTCCTCGATCGGGCGCAGCGCGACGCCGGTTCGGGCGGCGGCCAGTGCGACGGCGGGGGCGATCTTCAGGATCAGCCGGGGATCGAAGGGCGAGGGGATCAGGTATTCCGGTCCGAAGATCGGCGTCTCCGATCCATAGGCCTTGGCCGCGACCTCGGAGACCTCCTCGCGGGCGAGCGCCGCGATGGCGTCGACGGCCGCGATCTTCATCTCCTCGTTGATCGCGGTGGACCCGCAGTCCAGCGCCCCGCGGAAGATGTAGGGGAAGCAGAGGACGTTGTTGACCTGATTCGGGAAGTCGGATCGGCCCGTGCAGATCATCGCGTCGGGCCGGACCGCGCGGGCGAGATCGGGCATGATTTCCGGTGTCGGATTGGCGAGCGCCAGAATCAGGGGACGCGGCGCCATCTTCTCCAGAAACTCGGGCTTCAGGACGCCGCCCGCGGACAGGCCGAGGAAGATGTCCGCGCCCTCGATCGCCTCGGCGAGCGTGCGCATCGGCGTGTCCTTGGCGTAGACGCTCATCCAGCGGTCGATGCGGGCCGGGCGGCCCTCGTAGACGACGCCGTCGATGTCCGTGCAGACGATGTTCTCGACCTTGGCGCCCAGCGTGACGAGGAGGTTGAGGCAAGCGATGGCGGCGGCGCCGGCACCCGACGAGACGATGCGGACGTCCTCGATCTTCTTGTCCGCCAGCATCAGCGCGTTGCGCACGGCCGCCGAGACGATGATCGCGGTGCCATGCTGGTCGTCGTGGAAGACGGGGATGCCCATGCGCGCGCGCAGGCGTTCCTCCACCTCGAAGCACTCGGGCGCCTTGATGTCCTCGAGATTGATGCCGCCGAAGGTGGGCTCGAGCGCCGCCACGACATCGACGATCCGGTCGATCTCGTTGGCGTCGATCTCGATGTCGAAGACGTCGATGTCGGCGAATTTCTTGAAGAGGACCGCCTTGCCCTCCATGACGGGCTTGGACGCGAGCGGTCCGATATTGCCGAGGCCGAGCACGGCGGTTCCGTTCGACACCACCGCGACGAGGTTGGCGCGGCTCGTATAGTCCGCCGCCAGCGCAGGATCGGCCGCGATGGCGCGGCAGGGCTCGGCGACGCCCGGCGAATAGGCGAGCGCGAGATCGCGCTGGTTGCCGAGCGGCTTGGTGGCCTGGATCGCGAGCTTACCGGGCTTGGGATAGCGATGGTAGAAGAGGGCCTGCTCACCGAGATCGCCGTTGGCCGGCCGTTCGTCGCGCTTGGTGTGCTCGGTCATCTCATACCCGCTCGCTGTCTTTCGATGGGGCTGCTCTAACGCATCGCTCGCCGCAGTGGAAACGGTCCGCCGTGGATTTACGACGGAATTCCGGGGGAGCCACCGGAAGGTCCGAGCCGCCGTCACACGGATGCAATCGGACTCAGGCACTCCCTGTCGCGACCAGTCCGGCGGGAGCGACGGGACCATGCAGAAAGCGACCCAGAACCGGCACTTCCGGACGTTGTTCATCTCCGACATCCATTTGGGATCGAAGGCGGCGCAGGCCGAGCTTCTCATCGATTTCCTGCGCCGGCACGATGCCGAGAAGATCTATCTCGTGGGCGACATCGTCGACGGCTGGCGCCTGAAGCGGGCCTGGCACTGGCCGCAGTCGCACAACGACGTCGTGCAGAAGCTCTTGCGCAAGGCGCGAAAAGGCACCGAGATCGTCTATATTCCCGGCAATCACGACGAATTCCTGCGCGACTTCCAAGGCACGCATTTCGGCGGGATCGACGTCCGGCGGAACGACGTCCACGTGACCGCGGACGGCCGGCGCTTCCTGGTCCTGCACGGGGACGAGTTCGACGTCGTCGTGCGGAACGCGCGGCTTATCGCCTATCTCGGCGACTGGGCCTACGACGCGGCGATCGCCATCAACCTCGTCTTCAACCGGATGCGGCGCGCGTTCGGTTTTCCCTATTGGTCGTTCTCTTCCTGGGCCAAGCTCAAGGTCAAGAACGCCGTCAGCTTCATCGGCGCCTTCGAGACGGCCTTGGCCGAAGAGGCGCTTCGTCACGGCTGCGACGGCGTCATCTGCGGTCACATCCACCATGCGGAGATCGCGATGCGAAGCGGTATCGAATACGTGAACACCGGCGATTGGGTCGAGAGCTGCACGGCGGTCGCCGAACGCCACGACGGGTCTTTGGAGATGATCCGCTGGACGCGTCTCGTCGAAGTGTCCGACGCGGAGCCGCGCCGGACGCTGGACCTCTCGGTGGACGCCGCGGCGGAGGCCGCCTGATGCGCTGTCTCATCGCCACCGATGCCTTCGCCCCGCAGATCAACGGCGTCGTCCGAACGCTGACGAGCCTCGTCGATGAATTGCGGGCCCGCGGGCACGAGGTGTTGGTCGTGTCGCCGGACGATTTCCGCACGCTGCCCCTGCCGACCTATCCCGAGATCCGCCTGTCGCTCGCGGGAGCCGGCCGGCTGAAGCGCATCGTCGAGACCTTCGATCCCCAGGCGATCCACATCGCGACGGAAGGGCCGATCGGACTTGCGACCCGGCGGGCGGCCATCACGCTCGGCCGTGCTTTCACGACGAGTTTCCACACGCGCTTCCCCGAATATCTGAGCCGGCGCCTCCCGGTGCCGGACGCGCTGTCCTACGGGTATCTTCGATGGTTCCACGCGGCGGCGAGCGCCTGTCTGGTGCCGACCGAGGCGGTCCGGCGGGATCTGGAGAGGCGAGGTTTCCGGGGTCTCGTCACCTGGACGCGCGGCGTCGATGCCCAGCAGTTTCATCCGCGGGACCGCATCGACCTCGGCCTGCCCGGCCCGATCTTCCTCACCGTGTCGCGCATCGCGCCGGAGAAGAACCTCGAAGCCTTCCTGTCGCTCGACCTGCCCGGCTCGAAGGTCGTCGTCGGCGACGGACCTCAGCTCGCCTCTCTGAAACGTCGCTTTCCGAACGTCCGCTTCCTCGGCCGTCGAACCGGCGACGCACTGGCGCGTCTCTATGCGAGCGCCGACGTCTTCGTGTTTCCCTCCAAGACCGATACGTTCGGCATCGTCCTCATCGAGTCGCTCGCCTGCGGGACACCGGTCGCCGCCTATCCGGAACCCGGTCCGCTCGATGTCCTCGCCGGCACGAAGGCGGGCTGCATTTCGCAGGATCTGCGAGTCGCCTGCCTGGCGGCCCTGACGCTCGACCGCCGCGACGCGCTCGCCCGGTCGGCCGATTTCACCTGGAGCGCCTGTGCCGACATCTTTCTCGCCGCGATCGATCGCCCGTCGAACACAGGCCGCGAGGCAAGCCTCAGCCTCAGTCCGGCGGCGGTGGGCTGATCAACCCCAGAGGTCGCGGGTCGGCGGGGAGACGGTCGAGGCGGAATAGACGAGGCCATGTGCCCGGTCGGCCTTCATCAGGAGGGGACCGTCGAGATCGACGAGATCGGCGTCCTGCGCCAAGAGGACGGCCGGAGCCATGGCGAGCGAACTCGACACCATGCAGCCGACCATGATTCCGAAACCGAGGCGGCGGGCCTCGGCGACGAGGTGGATCGCCTCGGTCAGCCCGCCCGTCTTGTCGAGCTTCACGTTGACGAAGTCGTAGCGGTCGACGAGGCCGGCGAGATCGCCGGTCTTGTGCATCGATTCGTCAGCGCAGACCGGAACGGGATGCGGCAGGCTCGCCAGCGCCGCATCGTTTCCGGCGGGCAGGGGCTGTTCGACGAGGATCGCGCCGGCCGCGGCGGCTGCCAGAAGGTTTTCGCGCAGCGTTTCCGGCGTCCAGGCCTCGTTCGCATCGAGAATCAGTCTGGCCCCCTTCGTCGCTTCGGCGACAGCGCGGATGCGCTCCACGTCGCCATCGCCACCGAGCTTGATCTTCAAGAGCCCGCGACCCGCGGCGGCCCGCGCCGCTTCGGACATGGCCTCGGGCGTTCCGAGCGAGATCGTGTAGGCCGTTTCCAGGGGAACCGGCGCGCGCAGTGACAGGAGCGCGGCGACCGAGCGACCTTCCGCCTTCGCCTCGAGATCCCAGAGCGCGCAGTCCACCGCGTTGCGGGCGGCGCCCGCCGGCATGATCGACTGGATCTCGTCGCGCGAGGCGCCGGCCTCGATCCGCCCGCGGGCCGTCTCAATGGCCGCCACGACGCTTTCCACGCTCTCGCCGTAGCGCAGATAGGGCACGCATTCGCCCCGCCCGAAACCGGTCTGCGCCTCGATGGTGGCGACGACAACGACCGCCTGGCGCTTGGAGCCGCGCGAAATCACGAAATCGGCGGCAAGTTCGAAGGTCTCCACTGTGACCGAAAGACGACGCGACATTCGAAAAACCTTAGAAGCTTCGTCGGACGAACGTGTTCGCCATGACAAGTCGTGAATGGACCACTAACCTCTTCGGATGCGAGAGGTGTCCGCGGACCGGCCGTCGAGGCTGGCGGGATGATCCGCTGGGGCGCTGCCTCTCCCGAAGGCAAAGCGCCAGAGACGACAAAGGTCAAGACCGCGACGATGTTGGACAGGATCGAAGCCGATCAGCGGGGCGGCTCCGGCGAGCGCAAGACGCTGCCACCCGCGCTCGTCGCCGACAAGACGGACGGCGCCATCGTCCTGACATTGTCGGGCGACTGGCTGTCCCGCACGATCGGGGCGGTCGAGAAGACCGTCGACGAAACCGCCAAGTCCGATCTCGGCAAGTCCGTCACGCTCGACTGCAGCGAGGTCGGCAAGATCGACACGTCCGGCGCCTTCCTCGTCGAACGGCTGTCCCGCGATCTCGGCGGCAAGGGCACGAGCGTGGAGTTGAAGGGCGTCAGCGAGAAGGACGAGGCGCTGTTCGGGGCCGTGCGCCGTGCGCTCGACCGGGATCGCGCCATGCCCACCAAAGCGAAGGTCAACTGGCTGATCAACGGCTTCGACCAGATCGGCCGATACGTCGCCGCCATGGGCGGGGAGATCGTCGACGGCTTGAACATCATCGGGGCGTCGATCTACGGCGCGGGCCGCCGGGTCACCGGCAAGACGCAAGTCCGCGCCGCGGCCATCGTCAACCAGATGGACAAGATGGGCGTTCGCGCTCTTCCGATCATCTCCCTGATGAGCTTCCTGATCGGCGCCATCATCGCCCAGCAAGGCGCGTTCCAGCTCCGCAATTTCGGCGCCGAGATCTTCGTCGTCGATCTCGTCGGCATCCTGCAGCTGCGCGAGATCGGCGTGCTCCTTACCGCCATCATGATCGCCGGCCGTTCGGGGAGCGCGATCACGGCCGAGATCGGCTCGATGAAGATGCGCGAAGAGGTCGACGCGCTCCAGGTGATCGGTCTCAATCCGATCGGGGTCCTCGTCTTTCCGCGCCTCGTCGCGCTGACGATCGTGCTGCCGCTCCTCGCCTTCGTTGCCGACATCATGGGTCTGGCCGGCGCGATCCTCGTCACCTGGACCTATTCGGGCATTCCGCCGGCCGCCTTCATCCAGCGGCTGCGAGAGGCGGTCGACATCGGCAGCATCCTGGCGGGTCTGATCAAGGCGCCCTTCATGGCGATCGTGATCGGCGTCGTCGCGTCATCGGAGGGCATGAAGGTCGGCGGCAGCGCGGAGAGTCTCGGCGCCCACGTCACGACATCGGTCGTCAAGTCGATCTTTCTCGTGATCCTCGTCGATGCGTTCTTCGCGATCTTCTATTCAGCGATCGGATTCTGACGGCATGGCTGACGCGTCAACCGGCGATCACGACGTCATCATCCGCGCGCGCGACGTGACGGTCTCCTTCGGTCCGAAGACCGTGCTCGACGGTCTGTCGCTGGATGTGCGGCGCGGCGAGATCCTCGGATTCGTCGGCGGGTCGGGGCAGGGCAAATCCGTGCTGCTCCGCACGATCCTCGGCCTGAACCAGAAGCAGGGCGGCACGATCGAGATCTTCGGCACCGATTACGAGCGCGCGAGCGACGAGGAGCGTCTGGCCGTCGAACGGCGCTGGGGCGTGCTCTTCCAGCATGGCGCGCTCTTCTCCTCGCTGACCGTTCTGGAGAACATCCAGGTTCCGATGCGCGAATATCTCGACCTGTCGCCCGGCCTGATGAACGAACTGGCGCGGCTGAAGATCGATCTGGTCGGACTTGCGCCGGACGCCGCTGACAAGTTTCCGTCCGAACTGTCCGGCGGCATGATCAAGCGCGCGGCTCTCGCCAGGGCGCTCGCGCTCGATCCCGACATCGTCTTTCTCGACGAGCCGACCTCGGGTCTCGATCCGATCGGCGCCGCGGAATTCGACGAGCTGATCATGACGCTGCGCGATACGCTCGGCCTCACCGTCTACATGGTGACGCACGACCTCGACAGTCTGTTCCAGGCCTGCGATCGCATCGCGGTCCTCGGCGGCAAGAAGGTGCTCGTCGAGGGCCCGCTCCAGACCATGCTCGATTTCGACGAGCCCTGGGTGAAATCCTATTTCCACGGCAAGCGCGCGCGCACCATCGTGCGCCGCGAGCCGTCCGACAAGACCGCCGACGAGAAAGCCGACTGATGGAAACCAAAGCGAATTACGTGCTCGTCGGCGTCTTCACCGTCGTGATCCTCCTGCTCTCCTTCGGCTTCGTCTACTGGTCCGCCAACGTGTCCGACAAGGATACGCAGGTGCGCATGCTGGTGCGCATCGAAGGTTCTGTCACCGGCCTCAGCGTCGGCAGCCAGGTGCTGTTCAACGGTCTTCGGGTCGGCGACGTGCGCAACCTTCGCATCGATCCGAACGATCCCCGCGTCGTGATCGCGACGACGCAGGTCGACGCGACCACGCCGATCACGACATCGACGCGCGCCACGATCGGCTTCGCCGGCCTCACCGGGCAGGCCTTCATCGAATTGAAGGGCGGCAACGTCAACGAACGCAACATCATCACCTATGCCCAGGAGCAAGGCGCGATCCCCGTGATCAAGGCCGATCCCTCCGATGTCACCGACATTCTGGCGACGGCCAAGGACATCGCGGAGCGCGCGAACAACATCCTGACGCAGTTCGAATCCGTGGCGAGCGACATCCAGCCGGCCGTGCGCACGACCGCCAACAACATCACCGCGACCTCCGAAAACATCCGCGTCTTCACCGACAGCCTCGCGGCCAATTCCGACCAGATCGACGGGTTCATCGGCTCGATCAGCCGTCTCGCGGGCACGGCGAACACCGTCGCCGAAGCGCTGCCGGACGCCATCCAGTCCGCCCAGCGCATCGTCGAGGCGGTCGACCCGAACTCCGTGCGCACCACGGTCGACAATGTCGCGGCGATTTCGCAGACCCTTCGCAATCAGTCCGATCGCGTCGCCTCCGTCGTGGCCTCCGTCGAGACCGCGGCGACGAGCCTTGGTTCGGTCGGCGAGGCGATCCAGCGCAACTCGCCCGCGATCGACCGCTTCCTCTCCAATCTCGGCCCGATCTCCGACACGGCGGCGACCGTGGCGACCCGTCTCGATACGACGCTCGCCTCGGCCAACGACGTGCTGGCATCGGTCGATGCCGAGGCGGTCCGCTCCACGATCGCCAATATCAGCGGCGCGGCGGAGCAGGTGCGCAACGTCGCGGGATCGATCGGCGACCAGTCCGACGCGATCCGTCGCGCGGTGGCGGGCGTCGTCGAGGTCGTCGACAATGTCGACCGGATCACCGAAGGCGTGGCCGGGAACTCCGACGCCATCAACGACTTCCTCGCCGGCGTCGGCCCGCTCGCCCGCAATGCCAACACCGCCGTGACCAATCTCAACGACACGCTGACCTCGGCGCGAGGCGTGATCGCGGCGGTGAACCCGCAGGAGGTTTCCGACGCCGTCAGCAGCGTCTCGAGCCTCGTCACCGCCATCAACGCCAAGACGCCGGCCATCCAGTCGGTGATCGACGGCGTCGACCGCACGATCCGCACGGTGGACACGACGCTGACGGGCTTCGACGGAACCCGCCAGCGCGTCGACGGCATCCTCGCCGGCATCGAGCCGGAAACGGTCAACCGCGCCGTCGCCAACGTCTCGTCCGCGACCGACAACGTCGCCCGGGCCGCCGATTCGATCGCGGGCATCGCCAACGACATCGGCGCGCGCCGCGACGACATCAACAGCATCATCACCAATGCCGAACAGACGAGCGTCAAGGTGAACACCGCCTCGACGCGACTCGACACGGTTCTGGCTTCGCTCGACCGTCTCCTCAAGGCGGATTCGACCGAGGGGCTGGCGGCGGAGGCTTCGGCGACGCTTGCCTCGATCCGGCAGGTCGCGGCCAACATCAACGCCCGCGTCGGGCCGATCGCGGACAACATCCAGAGCTTCTCGGGCAACGGCCTACGCGAGGTGCAGACGCTGGTGCGCGACGTCACGCGCTCGGTCAACCGCATCGAGGGAGCGGTCAGCGACTTCCAGACCAATCCGAGCCGGATCATCTTCGGCGGCGACGAGGTGAAGCAGTACAATGGCCGCAACCGGCGGTGAGGCCGATCTCCATTCGAGGGGCCGACGCCGGCCGCTCCTTCGTGACGCGTAAGGATTCCAGCATGCACGCCGCCCTCATCCGCTCCGGCCTTCTCGCCGCCCTCGCGTTCGGCCTCGGCGCCTGTGCCTCGCTCGGCGGTACGACGCCGCCCGACACCTACGAGATCTCCTCGCCGACGACGGTTCAGCGCAAGGCCGGCGCAACGCGTGCCCAGTTGCTCATTCCCGAACCGACGGCGATCAAGACGCTCGACAGCGCGCAGATCGTCATCAAGCCGACGCCCTACACGGTCGAGTATCTGGCCAACAGCCAGTGGAGCGACCGGCTGCCGCGCATGGTGCAGCTGCGGTTCGTCCAGGCCTTCGAGAATTCCGGCCGTGTCGCGGCGGTCGGCGTTCCCGGCCAGGGACTGGCCATCGACTATCAGGTCGTGATGGAAATCCGCCGATTCGAGATCGATGCCGACGGTGCCAATCGCGCGGTCGTCGAGATCGCGGTGAAGGCTTTGAACGACAAGACGGGCGCCGTGCGCGCGACCCGCGTCTTCACGCAGACGGCTCCCGTGTCGGGCGCTGGCAACGCTTCCTATGTCGCCGCGCTCGATGCAGCCTTCGATCGGACCAGCGCCGACATCGTCGCCTGGATGCTGAAACTCGTGTGATCGCGCGGGATCCGGGTCGGGGTCCACGGCATCCGGCACCCTCGGTGCTCGCACCGAAGCGAAACGGCGGATCGGCTCGAAGCCGGTCCGCCGTTTCGCGTTTCAAGGATCGGACGGTGCGAGGTCGATCGCTCGGACCGCCGTGAGATCGAGGGTACAGGACAGGGCGATGGTCGTGCGGATCGTGCCGTCCTTGAAGGCCTCGAACCGCCGATCGCATTCGGCATCGCGATAGGCGATCCAGGCGCGCTGCGCCGTCTGCAGATCCGCCGCGGCCGAGGCGTTGTCATCGCCGTCGCCCTTGCGCTCCGCGTCGATGGCTTTGGCGGATGCCATTTCCGCCTTGTAGCGCTCGTTCAGGATGCTGTCCCAGGCGTCGGCCTCGCGCGAGATGCAGGCATCCATTCCGCTGGTCGTCGCGCCGTCCGGCTCCTCCTGACACACGCTCGAGATCTTACCGATACAGCTCCTCGGCGGTGAGTCGGCCGCCTCCGTCATGCAGGACTCGATCGCCTCGACGTCCTCCGCCTCTGCGGCAAAGACCGTGTGCGGGATGCAGAGAAGGGTCAAGGCGACGAGGTGAGCGATACGCGGCATGGCAAGCTCCGGAGGATGACGGAGAGAATGTCTGCCGGATCTCCTTGATGCAAGCGCCGGGTGGACGGCGGATTCCGCGGCAAGCGACGGCGTGCCGGTCGAGGCTTCGTCGATCGTATGAGCGCTGGCGACGCGACGCCCTCTGCGGAAACGAGAAGGGGCGGCCCTTTCGGACCGCCCCTTCTTTTCCGTCTTGCCGTACAGCGCCGATGATCAGGCGTCGAAACGGCCCGATGCATGCGCGAGCATCGTGTAGACCTTGCCCGTGTCGGAGCTGAGATAGGTCCGCGTCAGGTTGTTCTCGGGGTCGCGGCGCGCCACGTCGGCGAGCAGCGTCTCGAAGTCCGCGATATAGCGGTCCACCGCCGACCGGAACTCACCGTCGCGCTGATACTTGCGGCGGATCTCGTCGAAGGTCTGCTGGCCCTTCATCGTGTAGAGCCGGCGCGTGAACACGTTGCGCTCGCCGCGACGATAGCGGTCCCAGAGGTCCACCGAGGCGTTGTGGTCGATCGCGCGGGCGATATCGACCGATAGCGAGTTCAGGCTCTCCACGACGTGCTCCGGCGAACGTCCTGCCTTCGGCTCCTCCTGTGCCGACGAAGCGGCGGGGGCGGCGGATTCCGGCGAGACGTCGTCATCCTCCTCTTCCTCGCGCGATGCCCGTCGCAGGAGATCGGACACCCAACCGCCACCGCGGGCCTGCTGTTCCGGCTCGGCCGGGGCGGCGGGCTGCAGGACCGGCGTCGCGGCAGGCTGGGCCGGCGCCGACAGGAAGCTCGGCGCCGGTGTCTGAGCCGGCGTCTGCGTGGGAACCGGAGCCGGAGCCTGTTGCCTCGGCGCCGGCGCCGGCGCGGGCGCCGCACGCTCGACGTCCAGCGTTCCCCGGAGATCGCGCGCCAGATTGCCCTCATTGCCGAAGGAGGCCGTCATCCTCTGGGGCGGGACGGAATCCCGGCTGATGATCCGCTCCGAGACGGCCGATGCGGACGGCGCATCGGACCGGGCCGGCGCGGAACCGGAGGAGCGGGACTCCGGCCGAAGGGCCGGGGTTTCGGGTGCCTGGCTGCGGCGCGCGCCGACGTCGAAGGCACGACCGGACTGGTTCACGATCTCGCTGAGATCGCGCAGCGCCCGGATCTGATCGGACACGGCACGGCGCATGGCCTCCGTCGAGTCGCGAGCCTCTTCCGGCAGCTCGAGGACACCGCGACGGATTTCCTCACGGGTCGAGGACAGGTCCTCGCGGATGGAAGAAGCGGTCTTGCGCATCTCCTCCGTCGCGCCTTCGAAGCGTCGCGTCGCGTCCTCGACTGCCGTCTGCACGGCGTCGCGGATGTCGGCCGCCAGGGTGCGGGACCGCGCCTCGGCATCCTCGATCCGCTTGCCGGCGTCCTCCAGCGAGCCACCGACCTCGGTGGACAAACGGGAGGACAGGAGCCGCGAGCGCTGCTCGGTGCGCTCGAACAGGCCGTCGACGACCTCCTCGAAGGACCGCATGAGCTCGCCGATCTCCTCGGAGCGCTTGACGAGCCCGGACGAGAGCTCTTCCAAGCTGCTCCGCCGCTCGTCGAGCGTCGTATTGAGATGGCCCTCGGCGGCGTCGATCAGCTTGACTGCCTCCGTCAAGGTCTCACCGTGGTCGCCGAAGCGATCCGCGATGGTCGAGATGCGCGAGAAGGTATCGGTGGAGACCTGATCCAGGCGACCGACATTGCCTTCGATGAGGCGCGTCGATTGCGTGATCCGGTCCGCGGCCCGCTCTGCGCCCTCGGTGAAGCGGCTGCTGGAGTCCTGGAGGGCCGCGTCGATCGAGACGAAGTTGGTGGAGGCTTCCTCGACGAGCGTGCGCAGGCTGCCATTGGTCTGCGACAGGCGCTGGATCAGACCGCCGACATCACGCGACAGCTGCTCGCGCATCTCCGCGACGGCTGCGACCGTTCCGGTCGTCCGTTCGTCGAAGCTCGACAGGATCTCTTCGGACGACGACACCAGCGACTGCACGGTCTCCTCGGTCCGCCGCCCCAGCGACGCGATCATCGCGGCATTCTCGGTGCGAAGCCGCTCGGCGGCCTCGCGGGACGCATTCCCGATGCGCTGGACGAGAGCGACGCTGTTCTCGCCGATCGTCTGGAGAACCGGCTTGGCCTCGTCCTCGATGATCCGCGACAGTTCCAGGCCACGTCCCGACAGCATGTCGCCGAGCGCGCGCGTGCGCTCGTCGAGATCGCTGGAGAGCGACTGCGTGCGCGCAGTGATCTCGCGTTCGCTCGCACCGACGCGGCTGGCCATCTCCTCGCCGAAGGCGCTGGCGCTCCCGACGAGCTGTTCCCGCGCCCGATCGGTCTCGATCCGGATCGCATCGGTGGCACCGGCGAGTTGCGCGGCGACCTTCGACGTCTGGTCGAGGATCGCCTCCCGGGCGATGTCCGCATCGTGCTGCAGAACGTTGGACGCGTTGGCGATGTCGTCGCGGATGCGCGCCGCGACGCTGCCCACTTCGTTGCTGAAGAGGGAGGATACGCCGCCGAGCTCCTCGCGGATCGCCATCGTCACCGTGTCGAGATTGCCGCGAATGGTCTCGGACGAATGACCGAGCGCCGATCCGAGCTCCTCGTGGAGACGCGCCAGCTCCGCCGTGAAGCGGGCCGCCCGCTCGTCGAGCGAGCCTGCCGCCCGTTCCGTCTCCGAGCGCATGGCATAGGATGCGCTGCCGATCCGGGAGGCGAAGGCGTCCGTGCTGTCGGCCAAAGCCGTCCGTGCTTCATCCGTACGCTCGCGCAGGGTCGCCGAGGCGAGCGCGACGCTGTCGGCAAGCCGCGCCGCGTCCTCGCGGACCCGTTCGCGGGACCGATGGCCGGCCTCGATGAGAAGTCCGGACGCCTCTGCGATCTTGGCCGCGAGGCTTTCGGCCTCGTCGCCAAGCTGGCCGCGCACGAAGCTCGTGCGTTCGCCGAGCGAGTCGGCGGCCGTCGCGACCTCCGAGACGATGCCGTCCATGTTCTCGCGCAGGTCGTTGCGGGTCCGCTCGCCGATCTCGCCGAGGAGGCGGGATGCCTCCACGATCCCGTCCGCAAGCCGTGCGGCTTCCGATCCGAGCTGCTCGCGCGCCATGCCCGCATGTTCCCCGATCGCATCGACCGCTCGGCCGATCTCGGCCGATAGGATCGCGGCGTTTTCCTGGATCTGGTCGCGAGACCGCTCGCCGGAGGTGAGGAGCGCCAGGGAAGCCTCCTCGACCCGGGCGGCGATGCGCTCGGCTTCGTTGCCGATGTCGTCGCGTGCCGAGCCGGTCCGCTCGCCGATGCTCTCCACCGCCCGAGCGATCTCGGCCGAGAAGAGGGCGGCTTCCTGACGGACCTGCTCACGCGAGCGCTCCCCGGAGGCCCGGAGAAGACCGGAGGCTTCCTCAATGCGCGTGGCGAGACGGCCGGCCTGCGTGCCGAACTCGTCGCGCGCCGCGATCGTGCGTTCGCCGATGACGTCGACGGCACGGGCGATCTCGGTCGACAGGCGTTCCGCGCCTTCGCGGACCTGATCGCGGGAGTGCTCGCCGGAGGACCGGATGAGACCGGACGCCTCCTCGATCTGCGAGGTGAGCTGCACGGCTTGCGTGCCGATCTCCTCCCGGGCCGCGATCGTGCGCTCGGCGATGGCCTCGACGGCACGCCCGATCTCGCTCGACAACAGGACCGCATCCTCGCGGACCTGCTCGCGGGAGCGCTCGCCCGAGCTGAGAAGAAGGTTCGACGCCTCCTCGATCCGCTCGGCCAGACGGCCCGCCTCCTGGCCCAGTTCGTCCCGGGCCGCGCTGCTCTTGTCGCTCAAGGTCTCGACCGCGCGGCCAATCTCGGTGAGGAGCAGGGTGGCATTCTCGCGCAGCTGGTCGCGCGACCGGTCGCCGGCGCTCGCGATGAGGCTCGAAATGCCTTCGATGCTTTCGCCGATGCGTCCGGCCTCGATGCCGATATCCGTGCGCACCAGGCTGCCCCGTTCACCGATTGACTCGATGGCGCGCGCGATCTCGGCCGTGATGAGGCCGGCATCCTCGCGGATCGCATCCCGCGACCGTTCGCCGGATGCGGTGAGCAGGGTCGATGCGTCCGCGATGTGAAGGGCAAGGCGCTCCGCCTCGGTCCCGATGCGGCGGCGCGCATCCTCGGCGCGTTCGCCGATCGTCCCCGCCGCGGCCTCGACATCCGCCGCGATGGCCTGGGCTTCCAGGCGAAGCTGATCGCGCGACTGCAGCGTCGTTTCGCGAAGACGTCCATCCAACCCTTGCAATTCCGCCGACAGGACGTCCGCCTGTCGGGCGATTTCGGCGGCAACGTTCTCGGTCTTCGTGCCGAGACCGGAGATCGCTTCCAGGACTTCGCTCGAGATGACGGCCGCCGTCTCGCGGAACCGCTCGCGCGAGCTGTCGCCGAGATCGACGAGATGACGCGTCGCTCCGTCGAGCTGGCTGGCGAGCGTTTCCACCTGCGAGCCGATTTCGATGCGCGCCGCGGCGGCGCGCTCCGAGATGGCTTCCGCCGCGACCGCGACTTCGGCGGCAACGGCGCCGGCCTCCTCGCGAAGACGGGCACGGGACACGTCGCCGGCTTCCCGCAGGCGATCGCCGACGCTCGACAGGGCGCCGACCAGCGACTGCGTTTCCTGCGCGACCTCGTCGCGGATGCCTTCGGTGCGCTCGCGCAGCAGTTCGACAACGGTCAGAACCTCGGCTGACATGCCCGAGGCGCCTTCGCGGAACCGCTCGCGGGACAGATCGCCTGCCTCGCTCAGCCTCACGTGGGCCTGCGAGAATTCGGCGGCGAGCGCATTGGCCTGCTCCGAAATCTCCTGGCGTGCCGTCTGCGCGTCGCGGCGCAGCTGTTCGGTCAGGCCTTCGAAACCGCCGCCGAGATCGCCGACCACCGCGGTCAGGCGACCGTGGGCTGTTTCCGCCTCGGTGCGGATCGCGTGCGCTGCGGCCGAGATCGCGGCGACGAAATTGGTGCCGTCGCCGGACAGCTGCTCGCGCGCCTCGTCTGCACCGCTGCGGAGCGAGGCGGCGACGTCGGCGATGCGGGCCGCCAGAGCTTCCGCCTCGGCGGTGAAGGCGCGGCGCGAATCGTCGGCCGCACTGCCGATGCTGCCCGCGACGCCACCGATCGTCTCGACCATGCGCCCGCTTTCGCCGGCGATGTCCTCGCGCACCCGGTCGACACGGGCGGCCAGCTGGTCCGCCACGCCGGACAGGCTCTCGGCCAGACGGTCGGCTTCCGACGACAGGCGGAGGCGAACCTCCTCACCGGAGGACAGGAACATCTGCTCCAGGCCGGACACGCCGGTGCCGATCTTGCGGGCCTCGGCTTCGAGCGCCACCCGCGCGTTTTCCGCTTCGAGCGTCATGGCTGCGGTCGCCGAGGTGATGGCGGTGCGCAGCGTGTCGGCGACGAGGGTCGCGCGGTTGGAGAGCGTGCGCTCGACATTGCCGAGCCCGCGCTCCAGCGCGGCCGAAATCGCTTCGGTCCGCTGGTCGAGCGCGCTCGTGAGGCTCGCGCCGCCGGCGTCCAGCGTCGTGACGAGTTCGTCGCGGCGATTTTCGATCGCGCGGCTGACGTCTCCCACGCTTTGCTCGATCGAACGGCGCACATCGTCCGCGCGGTCGCCGAGCGTTGCGGCGGCGGTCTGCGCGACCTCGTCGAGGATCCGGATGAGGCCCTCGCGGCGATCGTCCAGCACCACGGACAGCCGCTCGTCGACGCCGGTCAGGAGATCGGCGATCTCTTCCGTACGTCCGGACAGCGTCTCGGCGATCAGGCCGCGGCCGCGGTCGAGTTCGGCGACGAGCTGGATCGTGCGTTCATCGAGTTGGCCGAGCAGCGGGGAATCCGTGCCGGCGACGATGTCGCGGATCGTCTCCATGCGCTGGTCCAGTCCGCCCAGAAGCTGCGACTGCGCGGATTCGACGAGGGCGCGCAGGTTCGCGGTCCTGGCGTCGAGCCCCTCGCGCAGCGTCGCCGAGCCCTGGTCCAGATCCTGGATCAGGGACACGCGCGTTCCCTCGACGGCGTCCGTCAGCCCGCCGATTCGCTCGGCCAGTTCGCTGGTGACGCGATCGGTGACGGTCGCAAAGGCCGTGGTGATCACGCCGACGCGCTCGTCGAGCACGGCAGCGAGATCGCCCTGGGATTCATGGCCGAGGCGGCGAAGCACGTCCGTCCGCTCGCCGAGAAGGTTGCGCAAGGCGTCGTTGCGCTCGTCGAGCGCCTCGACGACGTCCGTCTGCGTCCGGCGCAGAAGCTCGTCGGCTGCCGCCAGGCGGTCGGCAAGGCCGGTTTCCAGAAGCCCGGCGCGGTCGGACAGGTCCGACAGAAGGCGCTCGGACCGCGTCTCGATCGTGCCGACGAGGCTTTGTCCACGCTGGTCGACACCGATGGCGATGCGATTCTCGACCTCCGAGAGCAGCCGCTGAAGCCGCTCGACATTGTCCTCGATGGTGGAGGTGATGGCCGTGCCGCGCTCCTCCAGGCCGTTGACGAGGCTGTGCTGGGCGAAGGCGAGCGTGGCTTCGAGATCTTCGGCCCGGCCGCTGAGGGCGGCCTCGATGCCGGTGATCCGCTCGCCGATGATGCGCTCGAAGCCGCCGGTCGTCTCGTCGAGGCTCTTGCGCAGATTGTCCAGCCGGTCGTCGAGGAGGGTGCGCATCTCGCCGGAATGGCCGGCGAGAGTGCGATCCGTCAGAGCCAGAGCCTGCGAAGCCTGCTCCGAGATCGAGCGTTCGCCGCGCGCGACGGCATCGCCGATGTCGCGGCTGCTGTTGGCGAGCGTCTCGACGAAGGAGGCGGAGCGCTGTTGAAGATCCTCGGCGATCCGGTCGCCCGAGCCGACGAGGGTCTTCGTCTGGTTCTCGACGGCGGCGAGCAAAGCGCCGCCTCGCTCGACGATCGTCGTCTCCAGCATCTTCAGACGGTCGTCGAAACCGCCGATCACCTGATCGTTCTTCTCCGACAGAAGAAGCGACGTGCGTTCGACTCGGTCGTCCAAGGACGCGATGAAGCGCTGGCCGTCGTTTTCGAGCTGATCGCGGCGGGTGGCGAGCAGGGTGACCATGCTCTCACCCGACATCTGGACGCGGCGGTCGATGTCGTCGCTCATCGCCGACAGGCGGGCGAGAAGATCGTCCGAGCCTTCCCGGATGGCGTTGGAACGGTCTTCGAGAAGACGCGTCACGGTCTCTCCGGCCTCGGTCAGCTTCGTCGTCGCGGCATCCGCGGTGTCGCCGAGCCTTTGAACGAAGCTGTCGCCGGTCTGGCTGATGCGCTGATCGGCCATCCGGGTGTGCGTGTCGAAGAGCGCGATCAGATCCTCGCTGCGCCGGGCGTAACCCTGAGCGAGTTCGTCGCCGCGTTCACGCAGCATCTGGTCGAACTTCGCGGAGGCTTCCTCGATCCTCTGCAGGATCTCGGTCGCTGCGCCGTCGACATCGCCGACGAGACGCTGGTGCGAACCGACGACGGACGAGCGCAGCTTCTCGGCATGGGTCAGCATCGACTCGCGTTCGTTGCCGAGATCCTGGACGAGGGCGCGGATGCGCACCTCGTTGTCCGCATAGGACCGCTCCAGAGACGTGACCTCGGACTGCACGAGCGATTCCAGCTCGGACGTGCGGGCCAGCGCGCGCTCGACGCCTTCGCCCAAAGCGGAGACTTCGCGGCGGATCGCCTGTCCGACGCTCATCACGCGTTCGGTCGCCAGGGTTTCCGGCTCAGCCAGGCGAAGGGCGACCTCCGCCATCGAGCGGCTCATCAGCTTCAGTTCCTGGCTTCGACGCACCATGACCGCGAAGGCGAAGATCAGAAGCACCGGCACCAGGGCGGCGGCGGCGACGACGAGGAAGCCGCGGGAGGCTCCGAGATCGGCACCCGTTGCCGGGAGAACGAAGAGCTGCGCGCCATAGGCGGCATAGCCGATATAGAGCGTGGCGAGCACCCAGAGGGCGGAGACGGCGGCCGCGATGTAGATCGGCGCGCGGGATGCCTTTCGGCTGAGAATGCCCTGGGCCATGACGGAGAAGCGACGCTCCTCGTCATTGGCCGGCGTGCGGCCACCCGGCGCCGCCGGGGAAGGCGTGCCGTCGCGTGCGTCGGGATCGCGGCGGAGCGTCTCGCGGCGTGGCGGAGCCTGATGGTCCGACGCTGGCTCGAGACGGAGCGGCGGCACCGGGGGCGTGGCGGGACGGGCGCCCGTCGCCGTCGCCTCGCCGGATGGGGCGGAGGGCCCCGTCGCCGCGGCGCTGGCGGCGGCGACCGCGATCCCGGCCGTGGCCGTGGCGGCCAACGAGGCGACGCCCGAATTCCGCGACGCGCTGGCCGGAACGATGGTGGCCGCACTGCCGTCCGTGCCCGTCGCGCTGAGAACGAAAGGCGTGGACTCTTCGATCTCGACCGTTAGGATTTCAGGCTCCCGGATCAGATCCTCGTGCAGACGCTCCTGCAACGCAAAATCCAGAGCCGACTGCATCTCGGCTTCGTCCGCATCCGCCGTGGGACCGGCGCCTGGTTCCTCCGCATCGGTCCGGAACGCGTCGGTCGCTTCCAGAACCGTGCGTTCGAACTGGTCGAGCGCGAAATCGATGTCGATTCGATCGGCCGTCAACGTCTCCGTCTCGATCCGTCCCTCGGCCGTTCCCGCAGCGCCGACATCGCTCTCGAGAAGCGCGGCGGCAGCCGGATCGGCGATCGCCTCCGGGCCGGCACCGCCGATGGCGACGGACCGATCCTCCGGACCGATCGATCGAATGTCCGACGACGGCGGGTCCAGATCGCCCATGTCGAAGTCCGCGTTGAGCGCCGCCTCCAGCTCGCTCAGCGCCTCGTCGGTCAACGGGTCGGATGGTTTGTTGTTCGCCATGGTACCGTCGCGCCTCACAACTCGTTACGCTGCACCGTTCATGAACGCCCAACCGGCCAAGCCGGAACGCGGACGCCAATCCCTCCGTAGACCGCGAGAGCGGTCGGTGCGAAAAGGGACTTCCTCACTCTCTATCGTATGGAGGGGAGGTCCCGAAATAAACCGTGAATCCGGTCGATCCTTACAAGTTTAAACATAAGGTTAACGCTCGGAGGGTTCCGTCCCATCTTTTGGCCGACGGAGTCCTAAGTCCACCCTTCGATTATGCCGACAATCTAAGGGAAAACGCGGATTGTGGATTGGTTCATTCTCAAAGGCGACGACCGGCGGTTCTTAACTCGGCCGATACGGGAAAGGGTGCAGCGTCGACGTCAGCCGGCTCGGATGGTTCGGCGCAGGAACCGTTCCTCCCGTTCGACAGGGGCGGATCGAAAGCGAAAGGCGAACATGCCCCGTTCTTCCAGCCTCAGGATCGAGCCGATCTTCGCTCCCGACATTCCGGCCGTCGCATCGCGCGAGCGTCCGGTCGATCTGGTTCACCTATCGCATCAGACGATGGGCGATGCCGCCTTGGAGCGCGAGGTCCTCGGTCTCCTGGGGCGTCAGCTGAACGCCGTTTCCGGCCGCCTCGACGGTGCGGAACTCGACGAGCGTCACCGGGTCGCGCACGCCCTGAAGGGCGCCTGCCTCAATGTGGGAGCCTTTCGGCTGGCCCGGGCCGCGGAGGCTCTGGAAAGCCATCCCGCATCGATCGAGGCGCTCCGCGGGTTCGAGACCGAGATGAGGACGACGGCTCTTTTCGTCGCCGATCTCCTGCGCGGCTGAGCCATCGCCACCCAGCGACCGTCGCGGGACCTCAGACCTCGATTGACAATTTTCCGCAGCTCCTTCTATCGAACGGTTCCAGACCGTGCCCGCCGGTCGTCCGACACCCGTTCGTTGAAGGCATGACATGACCGAGATCACCTTCGTGACCCATGACGGCGCCCGCTATGCGCTTTCGGCGGCGCCTGGCGCGACGGCCATGGAGACGGCCGTCAAGAACTCCGTGCCGGGTATCGATGCCGAATGCGGCGGAGCCTGCGCCTGCGCCACGTGCCATGTCTACGTGGACGAAGCCTGGGTCGAGAAGGTCGGCCCGCCCGAGGCGATGGAGGAGGACATGCTCGACTTCGCCTTCGAGATGAAGCCGACGTCGCGCCTGTCCTGCCAGATCAAGCTCGGCCCGGCGCTCGACGGGCTGGTGCTGCACGTCCCCGAACGCCAGGCCTGAAGCGCCCTCTACTCGGCCTCCGCCTTTCGGATGTTTTCCTTCAGCAGCCGACGCAGCCGCATGTTCATCTCGCGGCCCTCGATCATGTCGAACTCGCGCTGGGCGCGTTCGTGGTTGGCGAGGAAGGTGGCGGTGACGGAGTCCACCCGCGCCTCCATCCTGTCGCAGCTGCGCTCGGTGCCGAGATTGCGGAGCGCGCTCTCCATCTTCTTCAGCCAGAGCTTGGCGATTCGGGCGTGGTCGTCCTCGTGACGGGCGATGTCGTCCGATAGCGTCTTCCAGACGATTCGGGTCTGCGGCGTGGCTTTCTTCGGCGTCGACCACTTCGGCAGGGTCTTGACGAGATGCACGCCGAGATTGGTCCGCTCGACGCGGCAGGTTCCATCGGGCGTCTCGCGATAGGTGACGCGACCGTCGAACTTGACCTGGGTCGAACCGGGATGGCGAATGCCCGTTCCTGTCATTAAGGGGCCCTTGCGGTTGAGGTCCCGGTCGAGATCGTCCAGCGTCGTGCCGCGAATGGTGAAGTAGGTCGTGCGCTCCTTCACCTCTGCGGCCGAGGCGACCGAGCCGAGCAGCGCTCCGGCCAGAAGCGGAAAGAGCCAGCGCATCATCTTTGGGGATCCTGTGGACGGGGTCGTCGCAACGACGCTACTGGAATCATTGACGGAAGCAATCACCGCTTGGAATCACGGTTATGCGACCGTGGCAATCGGCGAACGAGGCACGCTGGCATGAAACCCCTTTTCCCCCGCGCCCGAAACGTCGAGATCGGACATGGGCAACGACTGACGCTCGGGCGCCGCTCGACGCTGATGGGCATCCTGAACGTCACGCCGGACAGCTTCTCCGACGGCGGGCGACACGCGACCGTCGATCGAGCCGTCGCGGCGGCGCTTCGGATGGTGGACGAGGGCGCGGACATCATCGACATCGGAGGCGAATCGACGCGGCCGGGAGCGACGCCCGTCGATGCGATCGAGGAACAGCGCCGGGTGCTGCCGGTGATCGAGGCTTTGTGCCGCCATCCGGGCCTCGTTCTTTCCATCGACACCTACCGATCCGAGACGGCACGCCTGGCGGTGGAAGCCGGCGTCCATATCGTCAACGACGTCTTCGGCGCTCAGAAGGATCACGAGATCGCGAAGGTCGCCGCGGAGACCGGTTCGGGGCTTTGCCTCATGCACACGGGTCGCGAGCGGCAGCCGCTGCCCGACGTCATCGAGGACCAGTTCCTGTTCCTGCGACGCTCGTTGGAGATCGCGACGATCGCGGGCGTCGAGCGGAACCGGATCATCCTCGACCCCGGCTTCGGTTTCGCCAAGGACGGTCCGCAGAACATGCGCTTGATGGCGCGGTTCGACGAACTGCTCGCGCTCGATCATCCGATTCTCGTCGGGACGTCGCGCAAGCGTTTCGTGCTCGGCTCTCTCGGCCGGGACGATCCAGAGCGCGACGTCGCGACGGCGGCGACGAGTGTTCTGTTGCGCGAGCGGGGCGCCGATATCTTCCGGGTGCACAACGTCCCGGCCAATCGCGACGCGCTCGCCATCGTCGACGCGATGTCCGCCGCCATGGCCGGAGAGGTCTGGTGAGGTTCCGCGCCCTGATCGGGCTCGGCGGCAATGTGGGTGATCCCCGCGCGAACATGCGTCTGGCGCTTCTGGCGATCGACGCACGTCCGGACACCGACGTCGTCGCCGTCTCGCGGCTCTTTCGCACGCCGCCCTGGGGTGTCACCGACCAGCCGTTCTTCTTCAATGCCTGCGCGGCGGTCGAGACGTCGCTGTCCGCCCATGCGCTTCTCGATCTCTGCCTCGAGACCGAACGGAGTTTGAAACGGGAGCGGCGGGAGCGCTGGGGCCCGCGCACCATCGATCTCGACGTGCTCGATCACGCGGGGGCATCGATTTCGGACGAGCGTCTGACGCTGCCCCATCCCCGGATCGGCGAGCGCGCCTTCGTCCTGGTGCCGCTGGCGGAGGTGGCGCCGGACTTCCAGGTGGGCGGCCTGCCGGTCGCCGAGCGGCTGGCCGGCCTCGACCGCGCCGGCATAGAACCGGCGAGCGAAGACGGGTCCTGGTGGCGCGATGCGCCGGGCGACGGCGTCGCACCCGCCTCGCTTTGATCGAAACGAGACCGGTTGCGCCGGAATCAGTCGTCGAGGCTGAAGCCGGTGCCGAGCGATGTCTGCGTCACGGTGTCTTCGCCGCGCTTCAGGCTCATGCCGATGACGGGCACGAGCTTTTCGGCGACGCGGACCGAAACGGTGATGTTGAGGCTGTCCTTGTCGGCGAGGCGGGCGACCATGGCGCCCTTCAGCTGTTTGCGGTTGAGGCCGACGACCATGGCATCGCGCTCGATCGTGCCGGACACGATGTCGAGGCCCTTGCCGGCGGCGCCGTCGAGGAAGGATCCGGCGAAGCTGTCGCCCTTGCGTCGGACTTCCGCCCGCATCTTCTGCGAGAACAGGCCGACGCGGCAGGATCCGTCGAGCGCCATGCCGGCCGACTTGCCCGCCGTCTCGCCGGCGAAGGTGCAGACGAATTTCGTGCCCTTGTACTTGCCCGCGACGATCTCGCCCGGCCCGGTCCAGTTGCCGACGACGCGATCGAAGAAGGGCTTCTCGTTGCCCGCGGCGGATGGGCCCGCGGCCATGAGGGCGCAGCCGGCGACGAGAAGGCCGGCGACGGATCTGACGGACATGGGAGCGGACCTTCCGGGCGAGGGGCGAACAGGCGTTTTGGTCCAGCCTTTATCGCCCGGAAGGGTTAACGCTTTCTTCCCGGAGACCGTCCTCTCGCCGACGTGACGTCAGCCGGAGCGCTGGGCCGAGCCCTTCTCGTCCTGAGCCAAGCGCATGAGATCGCCAACGAAATCTCCGATGCGGGGCCGTCTCACCCGCAGGAAGGGCAGGGGTCGGCAGAGGTCCATCGCGGCCAGACCGACGCGGGCCGTGAGAAGTCCGTTGACGACACCCTCGCCGAGCCGGGCCGACAGCCGCGCGGCCAAGCCGTGGCCGACGACCTGTCCGACGATGTTGTCGCCGATCGCGATCGAGCCCGTGACGGCCAGATGCGCCACGACATCGCGGGTCAGGCGGATCAGTCCGATCGTGCCGGGACGCGCGCCGTAAAGCTCCGACATGCGGCGGATCAGCCGGACCGTCTCGAAGAGCACGTAGCTGATGTCGACGATGGCCTTGGGGCTGACGGCGGTCACGACCGAGACGCGCTTGGCGGATTCGAGGATCAACGCGCGTGCCTTGGCGTCGAGCGGGATCAGGAGCTCTCGCTCCGCCAGTGCGATCCGGTCGCGTCCGTCGATAACGTCGTCCGCGAGGGCATCGAGGCGGGCCCGGCCTTCCGCGGTCTCCGGCTTGCCCGCGACCAGGGTCTTCAGTCCGGCGACGACGAGCTTGGCCTCGCTTTCGGAATCGAGATCGTAGGCCCTGCGGGCCGCCCGGCGTTCGCGGTCGACGGCGGCAAGGCGCATGAGTCCGATCATCTCGCGGCCGACGATGCCGGCGGCGCCGATCGCGAGGAGCGCGACGAGCCCGAGCCCGGCCCAGCCGAGCCAATCCTCCCGAGCGAAGAGGTCGCGGATCAGGCTGTCGAGGGCGAGGCCGACGGCGACCGAGGCAAGCGCCGCGAGCGCTCCGAGGAAGAGCTTGCCGAAGGAGAAGCCGCGTCGGCGCGGGGCGGCCGCTTCGGCTTCGAGGGCGGAGACCACGTCGTCGCGTTCGATGGCATCGTCGGGCTCGATCGAAAGCACGGACAGGTCGGGAACCGCCCGCGGCACGCGGACCGCCTCCGCCAGCGGGTCCCGAACCGGCGGGGGCTGCGGCGCGTCGATCCGGAAGGCCGTCGGTCGGCGGGGCGGTCGCTCGGGCGTGTCGCTCATGGGATGACCTTCGAAGGCGGGGAGACGATGTCAGGCCAGACGATCGCCGATGAGAAACTGAAGCGCACGGTCGAGCCGGATATGGGGAAGCGACAGGGTCAGGCCTTCCGCCGAACGCTCCAGCTTCGGGGGGCGGAAGCGAACGAAGGTGATCGGGCCGGGGACGGTGCCCGGCTTGAAGAGGCGGGACGGATCGCTCGGGAGATCGCCGGGAAAGATCGCCGTCTCGCGCTGGCCGTCGAATCGCTCGTCGGCGATGGTCTCGCCCGCGATCGGCGTGCCGACGATCACCGGAAGACGGTCGCCGCCGTCCTCGACGGTCGCCTCGCGCGTCGCGCGGATCGCCGCCATCGCGAGCGTCTCGGTCTCTGCCCCTGAAAAGCGCGCGCGCTTGACCGCGTCGTCCACGAGCCGTTTCACGATCGCCTCCAGCCGGACATGGCTCTCGCGATGGAGATGATCGGCCTTGGTCGCCGCGAAGAGGATGCGGTCGATGCGCCGGCCGAGGACCGCCCCGAGCCAGGTCGCGCGGCCCGGCCGGAAGCAGGCGAGAATGTCGACCAGTGCCGTTTCGAGGTCGGCCAGCGCTTCGGGACCGGCATTGATCGCCTGCATGACGTCGACGAGGAGGATCTGCCGGTCGAGGCGCGCGAAATGCTCGCGGAAGAAGGGCTTCACGACGACCGACTTGTAGCCCTCGTAGCGGCGGGCCATGAGGCCTGCGAGAGAGGTCTTCGGATAGGCGCGTCCAGGCTCGACCGGGAGCGGGGCGAAGGTGAGGGCGGGCGAGCCCTCGAGGTCCCCCGGCATGAGGAAACGTCCCGGCGGCAGGGTCGAGAGTGCGGTGCGATCGGCACGGCAGGCCTGGAGATAGTCGGCGAAGGCGCGGGCAAGACCCTGCGCGGTCGGCTCGTCCGCGGGCGCGTCGAGATCGGCCGCGGCGAGGCGTTCGAGATACGGGCCCGCCATCGCCGCTCTCGACGGCAGGCGGGCGCGTTCGATCGATTCCGCCGAGAAGGTCGCGTAGTCCTTGTCGAGGAGAGGCAGGTCGAGGAGCCACTCCCCAGGGTAGTCGACGATGTCCAGCGTCAGCCGGCCGGCCGAGAACATGCGGTTCCAGCCCGACGCCGATTCGTACTCGATCGTCAGCCGCAATTCGGAGATCGCGCGCGTCGACTGCGGCCAGAGCCGATCCTCGACGAGCGTGCGGATGTGGTCCTCGTACTGAAAGCGCGGGACGCCCGCGTCCGGCTGCTCTTCCAAGAAGGTTCGGGCGATGCGGCCGCCGGACTGCGCCTCGAAGAGAGGGAGACGGCCCGCGTGGAGGAGATTGTGGACGAGCGAGGTGATGAAGACCGTCTTCCCCGCGCGCGAAAGCCCGGCGACGCCGAGCCTCAGCGTCGGCCGAAAGATCGAACCCGTGCGATCGGCGAGATTGTCGAAGGCGATCCGCGCTTCGTCGGTGAGGCTGGTCATGAGGCGGGAACGGATCCGGTTGTCGGGCCCGCGGCATATGGGAGCGGCGCACCGCGTTGGAAAGACGGGGGCGGTCGGCGCGCGGCGAGTTTCACCCGAACCGGTCGAGCCGCCGCGCCGGCGTCAGCCCGGCCCGGGAACGTGGAAAGCGGCAAGACGACCCGATGCCGGACCGATCCCGGCGAGCGGGCCGTCGAATTCGATCACCGCCAGTCCCGCCGTCGGAAACCCCGCCTTCAGAACGGCGAGGGCCTTCGCATCCCCGTCGGGCGCCAAAGCCGACACGACGTCCTCGGCCATCGGATTGTGCCCCACCAGGAGAAGCGACCGGGCGCCGCTCCGGCGCGCCGCCGCCAGATAGGCTTCCGGACCGAGCGCGTAGAGATCGTCGGAGATCATCGTGGGAGCGTCGAGGCCGAGAGCGTCCTTGAAGGCGGCGAGCGTTTCCTGCGCGCGCACCGCGCTCGACGTGACGATGCCGTCGATCTCCAGCCCGGTGTCGCGGAAGATCGAGCCGATCGACAGCGCCTCTCGGCGGCCCCGATCGTCGAGAGGCCGCTCGTGATCCCGTTGTCCGGGCAGCGCCCAGGAGGAATGGGCGTGACGTAGGAGGAGGAGGCGACCGGGAGCGCTCGAGGACATGAAGATCGAGTAGGACGTTTCGAGGAAACGGGCAATGCGCCGAATGGATCAGCGGCCTGCACCGATCTTGAGCAGAGAGAAGTCGGACCAACGCGCGTCAGATGAAAGTTTCGTAAAAACCTTGGCTTATCCGAAGCTTTCGGTGAAATGCGCCTTGCGTGAATGGTGCTTGTTCGGCAGTGGTCTCGTCGCTATAAGCACCGCCGAGACGGCATCCGAGGAAGCGATATGAGCGAAACTCTGCCCATCACATCGAGCCTTTCCGAAGATGGCGCCTTCATGAACGAGCGTCAGCGGGAATACTTCCGCAAGAAGCTGCTCGCCTGGAAATCCGAAATTCTCCGGGAGTCGCGCGAAACTCTCGACGCGCTCGCCAACGACAATTCCAATCTCGCCGACCTCGCCGACCGGGCCTCCTCCGAGACCGACCGTGCCATCGAACTTCGCGCCCGCGACCGCCAGCGCAAGCTGATCTCCAAGATCGACGCGGCTCTCGAGCGCATCGACGACGGCACGTATGGTTATTGCGAGGAAACGGGCGAGCCGATCAGCCTGAAGCGGCTCGATGCTCGGCCGATCGCGACAATGTCGCTGGAGGCGCAGGAGCGCCATGAGCGTCGCGAGAAGGTCTACCGGGACGAATGACGAGCCGCCGGGTCGACCCGGCCGGTCCGCCGCGGTGCCGAGGGAGCGGTCGACACCGCGCCCCGTCCATCGATCGGACGTATGAATGTCCCCGACGATGAGATCCGTTCCGCGTCCATCCGAACCTGTCGGGCGACCGTCTTTGCCCTGAAGTTCCGTCATCGGCCTTGCCGATGATGCGAGCGCGGTGTCTCGGCCATCCCGGCGAACGATTGGCTTCGCGTTCGGCGACAAGCGAGAGGCGCTTTCCGCCGGTCTTCTGATGCCCTTCCGCGAGCGGAGCCCCGCCCGGCGAGACCGGCCGAGGCCTCGACCGTCGCGCGTGAACGACGGTCGCTCCCCGAGAACGCCGCGGATCGCTCCGCTAGCGGACCCTGCGATCCGCCGTCTCGATGTCGAAGTCTCCGAGAAGCCGTTCCATCTCTTCCTCCAGCGTCAATTGCCGGCGCGGCGGGGGGGCGCTGAGAAGCGGATCGGCCTTTGCTGCGACGGGCGCGGCCACCGGGATCGGTTCGACCGGCGAAGATGGGGGCGGCGGAGCAGGCTGCGCAGACGCTTCCGGCGGTCGGACCACAGGAGCGCTCGTCGTCTTCGACGCCGCGGCCGCGCCTGCAACCGGCGCTTCCTTGGAATTCCAGATGTCCCCGCCCAACTCATCGTCGAGTTGCGCCGACAGGAAATCGCCGAGATCCTCTTCCTCTTCGTCCTCCCACGAGGTCGCGGGCTGGACCGAGGGCAGGGGATGCGCGGTGGCGGTGACGGGCTTCACCAACTGGCCACCCGATGCGGGCCTGGATATCACGGGCGGCTCGGAGGAGACCGGCGGGACGGCGGGAACTCCCATGGCGGGCACCCCGATGGCGGGCTCGACGCGAGGCGGCGTCGGAGTGACTGCCGCCGCCGGTTGATCGCCGGAAGACTGCCGACCCTGGATGACCGATGCGAAACTGCGCACGGACAGGGGGCGCCGATCGCCGGGATCGATGGTCGGAACATCCTGCGGCGCCCGGGAGGGCGCTGCGGAGACCGGGTCGATGCGGCTGCTGGAAAGCCGCGGCTCGGCCACCGTCGTCTTGTCCTCGACAATCGGCGCATTTGCGGCGTCGGCAGTTCCGAGGAGCCGGGCGAGCACGGCTTCGGGCGACGGCTCCGCGGACGACATGTTCTCGTTCGGCGGTTCGACACCGCGGCGTGCGGCGGTCGTTTCGTCTGCTCCGGCGGGATCGGAGGATCTTGCCGTGATCTCCGGGCCGGACCCGAGCGGAGCGGGTTTCACGGGCAAGGTCGGCGTCGCCATCGAACGCGGCTGGATCGTGGTCGGCGCCAACGAGGAGGGTGGCCGTTGCGGCCCCGCCGGAACCGGGTTCGGCGTCGAAACGGACGGGGCCGTCGATGCCGGCGCCAGCGCCGGGGTTTCCATCGTCGGCATCGTCGCCGTCACGCGGACGGCGTCGCGCAGGTCGCTGTCACGTGGAATCGGTCGCTGGAACTGCGCCGGCAGGGAGATCGTCGGACGCGGCGTATCCGTCGACACGGGCGTCACCAATAGGGAGGCCGACAGCGGCTGAAGGGGACCAGATGCCGGATCGACGGACGGCGCTGCCGCCGTTGCCGAAGGCGCGTCGATCGAAGAGGTGATCTCGCGGCCGCCTGGAAGAGGCGAGATCGACCGCTCGACGGGCATGCGGACGGCCGCCGGAGTCGGACGTGGAAGAGGCGCCTCGGCGGGCTTCGGAGGCTGGACGATCGGCGCGGCCGCTGCGGGCGCGGCTGCGATCACCGGCGCCACCACCGGCGCCACCACCGGCATTGCCGCCGGGGTGGGGGCGACCAGCGGTGCGGCGGCCGGCGCCGGACGCAGGTCTCCATCGTTCGAGGGTTCTGGCTGCGCCGGGCCTTCCGGGCGTGTGAGATCGTCCGTCGAGAGTTCGACGGCCGGAGCATCGCTGCGCCCGCCCCGGGGTGACGAAAGTCCAGGTTCGATCCGACCGGTTGCGGACAAAGCGGTGCGCGGCGACGTCGGCGGCGCGACCACGGGTGCGTCGACGACTGGCGCTGCGTCCACGGCGGGTTCGACCACGGGGCTCATCGTCCTTTCGGCGACGGGAGCCGGAGCCGGAGCCGGAGCCGTCGGGCGGGGGACGGGGCGCGTCAGCGGGCTGGGGCTGCGAGCGACCGGACCCGGCGTGGCTGCGCCGCGCGGCGCCTGCGTGCGCAGACCGCCGCCGGTCGCAAAATCCGCTTCGGGCTGAAGCGTCGGCTCGGTGCGGCCTGGACGGGCACCGGACGCGACGCGCAGGATGCTCGCCTCGACGACGAGGTCGTTCTGTCCCCCGATGAGAAGAAGATGCTCCACTTCGTCGCGCCGGACGAGAACCAGCTTGCGCTTGGGATCGATGACCGAGACATCCATCACGGCGAGACGCGGGCCCCGGCTCTTGACCTTCGAACCCATGCCGACGCCCATCACCTTCTTGGCGATCGAAAGAACGACGAAGATCAACACCAGGATGATGGCGGCGACGAGCGCGTAATAGGCCAGCGGTGCCATGTCGGTGCCGACCCAATCAGAAAGCCAAGAGGGCATACTGGACTCCTGCTAGATTTTCCCGATGGTAGACCGGAATTGTCGAGTCGGGACAAGCGCTTTCGGCTCGACTTTAGCGTGTCATGCGACCTTTGGCGTCCAGTTCCGCGAAAGCCAGTGCCGTCAGGTTGACCTGGATCATGGTGCCCGTCGCAGCAAGCGCTCGACGACTTGTGTCCGGGCCGGCCTTCGCTACAGGAGGGGACTGCCGCCAATGCCGGCGCGGTCGCGTCCCGAGCCGGCGGAAAGCCGGTTGAGAAAAGGACGGGACGTGAGCCGCCTGGGAACGGGACTGACTTCGATGACGAACGGAACGGCCGCAAGCCCGACGGACAAGCCGCTGATCGACCGGACAACGGGCGCCCGCAACGTCCGGCGGCTGCTGGTCCTGTGCGGCGCCGTCTTCTTTCTGGCCGCCTTCCCCGCTCTCCTGGGCCACACCTACGGCGGCAAGCTCCTGCTCGCGATCTTTGCCCTCTTGGCGATCGTCGGCGTCGTCGTCGTCTTCGCCGCGGCGCTCGGCCTGGTGTCCGTCGCCGGGCAGCCGGGCCAGGGCAGCATCGCCAACGACTTCCTCGACACGCTCGACGTGGGAACGCTGATCGTCGACCGACGCGGGCGCATCGTCTACGCCAACACCGCCTATGGCCGAACGGTCGGCGCGAGCGATCCGGCAGAGATCCGGACGATCGAGCGGCTTCTCTCGCGAGAGCGCGAGGCCTCGGAAGCGATTTACCGCCTGGCCAATCTGGCGCGCGACAACCGCTCCGGTCAGGAGGAATTCCGTCTACCCCGCAGTCTGGCCGATGCCGGCGACCCGGCCCCGCGCTGGTACCGGGTGTCCGTTCGACCGCTCGGCACCTCGCCGAACGGCCTCCATGCATGGCAGATCGCCGACGTCACCGCGGAACGGGACGATCAGGAAACCTTCTTCCAGGACCTGCAGCACGCGATCGACTATCTCGACCATGCGCCCGCCGGCTTCTTCGCAGCGGATGCCGAGGGGCGCATCGCCTATATCAACGCCACGCTCGCCGACTGGCTGGGCGTCGATCTCGTCTCGTTCCGGCCCTATGCGCGGGCGATCAGCGAATTCGCCGCGGGCGGGGACGCGGCTCTCCTCTCGACCAGCACCGGCGCGACCGACCCCGATGCCGTCAGCGTCGTCGATCTCGATCTCGTGCGCCAGGACGGCGATCGGCTCCCCGTGCGGCTCCTGCGCAAGACGGGCCTTCTGCCCGACGGCGCGCCGGGCCTGTCGCGCACCATCGTCCTCCAGCGCAATCTCGATGCGACGGGCGCCGGCGCCCTCGATGCCGCCGAGGTCCGCTTCACGCGCTTCTTCAACTCCTCGCCCATGGCGATCGCCGCGCTGGGCGAGGACGGCCGCGTCCTGCGCGCCAACGCGGCCTTCGCGCGCATGTTCGGCCAAGCCGCGGCCGGCGGCCTGCTCTCGGTCGGCGAGGCCGTGCGCGACGATAGCCGCGACGCGCTGCGGCAGGCGCTCCTGGCGGCCGGTCGGCAGGAAGCCGGCATTCCCGCCGTCGACGTGGATCTGGCGGGCGAGCCGGTCCGCTGCGCGCGTCTCTACATCAGCGCGACCGGCGAGGCCGGCAGCGGATCGGGCGACACCGCGATCCTCTACGGCGTCGACATCACCGACCAGCGCTCGCTGGAGGAACAGTTCGCCAAGAGCCAGAAGATGCAGGCCGTCGGCAATCTCGCCGGTGGCATCGCGCACGACTTCAACAACGTCCTGACGATCATCACCGCCTCGGTCGACTTCCTGCTGCTCAACCACCGGTCGGGCGATCCGTCGTTTCAGGATCTCCTGCTCATCAAGCAAAGCGCCAATCGCGCCGCCTCGCTCGTGCGCCAGCTCCTGGCCTATTCTCGGCGCCAGACCATGCGCCCGAAGATGCTGAACCTCACCGATGTCATCGCGGACATGCACCTTCTCCTGAAGCGCATCTCCGGCGACCTCGTGAAGCTGGAGCGGCACCATGCGCGCGATCTCTGGCCGGTCATGGCCGATATCGGCCAGTTCGAGCAGGTGATCACCAATCTCGTGCAGAACGCCCGCGATGCCATGCCGGACGGGGGGCGGATCCAGATCTCGACCCGCAACGTCTCCGATGCCGAGGCCGCCCGCTTCGGCTATGCGGAAATGCAAGGGGGCGACCATGTTCTCGTCGAGGTCATGGATTCGGGCACCGGCATGCCGGCCGACGTGGCGGAGCGCATCTTCGAGCCCTTCTTCACGACCAAGGAGATCGGCAAGGGAACGGGTCTCGGCCTGTCCATGGTCTACGGGATCGTGAAGCAGTCGGGCGGTTTCATCTTCGTCGATTCCAAGCTCGGGCAGGGCACGACGTTCCGGATCTTCCTGCCGCGGCACATTCCGCTCGAACTCCCCGTCGCCAAGGCCGAGCCGAGCCTCTCGGCCGAGCAGGCGGCGGCGAAGGCCGATCTCTCCGGCACCGCCTCGATCCTCCTCGTCGAAGACGAGGACCATGTGCGCGCCGGCAACGTCCGGGCCTTGAAGATGCGCGGCTACGAGGTCCACGAAGCCTCGTCGGGCGTGGAGGCCCTGGAGGTCATGGAGGAGATCGGCGGGCGCATCGATCTCGTCGTCTCCGACGTCGTCATGCCGGAGATGGACGGGCCGACGCTGCTCCGCGAGATGCGGGCCAAGCGCCCGGACCTCAAGTTCATCTTCGTTTCCGGCTATGCCGAGGATGCCTTCGCGAAAAATCTGCCGGAGGGCGAGAAGTTCGGCTTTCTCGCCAAGCCCTTCTCGTTGCGCGATCTCGCGATCGCGGTGAAGGACATGCTCGACGAATAGGCGATCAGCGCGCCGCACCGTCCTCGGACGCGTCCCGGGCGGTCTCCTCCGCCAGCGCCCGCGCGATGGCCGCGGCGAGCCGCGCGTTGGATCGGACCAGCGCGATGTTGGTTTCGAGCGATCGGCCCTCGCTCAGCTCGAAGATCCGCTGGAGCAGAAACGGCGTCACCGCCTTGCCGGCGATGCCCTTGCGATCGGCGTCGCCGAGCGCGTCGGCGATCCACAATTCGACGATTCCGGCCTCGATTTCGTCCTCGACCGGCACGGGATTGCCGACGAGCATGCCGCCGCCGAGCCCGATCCGCCGGCGCATGTGCTGAAACGCTGCGATTTCGCCGGCGGTGTCGAGCCGGAGCGGCGCGGGCAGCCCCGAGATGCGCGACCAGAAGGCGGGCCAGTCCGAACTGCCGTAGCCGACGACCGGGACGCCCTTGGTTTCCAGGACTTCCAAGGTCTTTCCGATATCGAGGATCGCCTTGGCGCCTGCGGACACGACGATCACCGGCGTCGACGCGAGCTCGTCGAGATCTGCCGATATGTCGAAGCTCGAGCCCGCCCCGCGATGGACACCGCCGATGCCCCCCGTCGCGAAGACGCCGATGCCGGCCAAAGCCGCCGCGATCATCGTCGCCGCCACCGTCGTGGAGCCCGTTCGACCGGTCGCCATGGCGAAGGCGAGGTCCGCGCGGGAGAGCTTCATCACGCCGGCGGCCCTGGCGAGCGCCTCGATCTCGCGATCCTCCAGTCCGACGCGGAGAGACCCGTCCACGACCGCGATCGTGGCGGGTTCGGCGCCTTCCTCGCGAACGAGCGCCTCGACCGCCCGCGCGGTTTCGACATTCTCGGGATAGGGCATGCCGTGCGTGATGATGGTGGATTCCAGCGCGACGACGGGGCGGCCCGCGGCCAGAGCGGCCTCGACGCGAGCGGAAGGGCGATAGGGTCTGGCGGACATCGGTCCGTCCTTTCTTCAAACGAGATGAGCGGCGCGATGAGGTGTCATGGCCTCCGCCACCGAGACGATCGCTTCGACGAGGCCGCCGGAGCCTTCCGGCTCGGCCGAGATGCGACGGCTGGCGGCGGCCATGCCGAGGCGAACCGCCCGATCGAAGGACATGCCCCCGACATAGGCTTGGAAGGCGACGCCGGCCAGCGTATCGCCCGCCCCGGTGACATCGCGCAGGGACGCGACCGACGGGGGCGCCTGGAGGCGCACCGAGCCGGCTTCGAGGATCGCGGCCTCCTGCGGACCATCCGTGATGACGGCGCGATCGGCGCCCATCTCGCCGAGGAGACGGGCCAGGCGGACGACATCCGTCGACGCCGTCATCTCCACGAGCGCGGCCGCTTCCGCGCGCGACAGGAAGACCGCCGACAAACGCTTCAGATGACCCGAAAGGTGACCGGCTTTCGCCGGCGAGACGGCGATGGCGGCCGTCGGACGTCCGTGAAAACGCTCTAGACATCCGCCGATCGTCTCCTGCGACAGGTTGGCGTCGAGCATCACGGCATCGCAATCCTCGGCGGCGGCGCGCAGCTGTCGCTGTCGCAGCACGCGCTTGCCAAGAAGCTCGTAGATCGCCATGTCCGCGACGCCGGCGACGAGATCGCCGCGGTCGTCGAGGATCGCGGTATAGGTCGCCGTGGAGCGATCCAGCCAGACGAAGGAATGATCGAAGATGCCGGCCGCGTCGAGCGCTTCTTCGACCCGTTCGCCGGCCGCGTCGCCGCCGCGCGCCGAGCAGAGCCGAACCGTCGCGCCGAACCGGCGCATCGCCAGCGAGGCGTTGAGAATCGATCCGCCGACGGTCTCCGTCACGATGCCGGGGTTGGATGCGCCACGTCGGAACGGGACGAGGGAGCGGGCGCGCCGATCCAAATGGGCGGCACCGATGGCAAGAACTCGGACGGGACGCGTCATGGAAGGCAATCCTCAAACGAACGGCTGAAATGCGAACAAAGAGTGATCGAAGGCCTTGTGAGATCGGAACAAAACGCGTACATGCTGTTCAACGAAGCCGCAATTGCACCGTTGCACCGCGCGTGGAATAAGGACGCTCCCATGGCACAGAAGTCGCTCAGGCTGGTCGAGGATACGTCGTTGGACAAGAACAAGGCGCTCGACGCCGCGCTTTCGCAGATCGAACGGGCCTTCGGCAAGGGTTCGATCATGCGTTTGGGCGCAAATGATAAGGTCGAAGTGGACACGGTGTCGACCGGGTCGCTCGGCCTGGACATGGCCCTGGGCATCGGCGGCCTGCCGCGTGGGCGAATCGTCGAGATCTACGGACCGGAAAGCTCGGGCAAGACGACGCTCGCGCTCCACACGGTGGCCGAGGCTCAGAAGAAGGGTGGTATCTGCGCCTTCGTCGACGCGGAGCATGCGCTGGACCCCGTCTACGCCCGCAAGCTGGGGGTCGATCTCGAGAATCTCCTCATCTCGCAGCCCGACACGGGCGAGCAGGCCCTCGAAATCGTCGACACGCTGGTGCGGTCGGGCGCGATCGACGTTCTCGTCATCGACTCGGTCGCGGCCCTGACGCCGCGCGCTGAGATCGAAGGCGAGATGGGCGACTCGCTCCCGGGCATGCAGGCCCGCCTGATGAGCCAGGCGCTCCGCAAGCTGACGGGTTCGATTTCCCGTTCCAAGTGCACGGTGATCTTCATCAACCAGATCCGCATGAAGATCGGCGTCATGTACGGTTCGCCCGAGACGACGACCGGCGGCAATGCGCTGAAGTTCTATGCCTCGGTTCGTCTCGACATCCGTCGCACCGGATCGATCAAGGATCGCGACGAGGTCACGGGCAACCAGACCCGCGTCAAGGTCGTGAAGAACAAGCTCGCGCCGCCCTTCAAGCAAGTCGAGTTCGACATCATGTACGGCGAGGGCGTCTCGAAGACGGGTGAGCTCGTGGATCTCGGCGTCAAGGCCGGCATCGTCGAGAAGTCCGGCGCCTGGTTCTCCTACAACAGCCAGCGTCTCGGACAGGGTCGTGAGAACGCCAAGCAGTTCCTGCGCGACAATCCCGACGTAGCCAACGAGATCGAGACGACGATCCGCCAGAATGCGGGCTTCCTGGCCGAGCAGCTGCTCGAGACGGGTCCGGCCGAGGACGATGCCGAGTAAGCTTCATCTGGAGCGGGGCGGTCTTTTGGCCGCCTCGACCATCTCGACAACGAAAGACGGCGTCCCGCCCGCGGGGCGCCGTCTTTCGTTGATGTGGCCTGCGACGCCGGACGGAGAGGACCGTGCTCCTCGGATGCGCCGGCGCGTTCGGGGGGCCTGCGGCGGATGGTCAGCGGCGGATGTCGCCGGAGCGAGGACGAGAGCCGTCTCGCTGATGGACAGGCTTTGTCGCCCCGGCTAAAACGCGTTCGCCGTCGGGGCGGCGGGGGCGTTCCATCCGATGGGACGCCGATGCCCTTTCCTTTCGGCTGGCGCCGGGTGGTCCCGGTGCCGCAGTCTTGCCCGCGCTTCCGGACATGTCCCGCTTCACAACGGGAAGCGGTGGTGCATCAGAATCTTGCGAAGGTTGTCTCATGAGCGGCGTGAACGAAATCCGGTCGGCGTTCCTTCAGTATTTCGCCAGGAACGGGCATGAGCCCGTCGCCTCGTCGCCACTGGTCCCGCGCAATGACCCAACGTTGATGTTCACCAACGCGGGAATGGTGCAGTTCAAGAACGTCTTCACGGGCCTCGAAAGCCGGCCTTACCGCCGGGCCGCGACCTCGCAGAAATGCGTCCGCGCCGGCGGCAAGCACAACGATCTCGACAATGTCGGCTACACCGCCCGGCATCACACGTTCTTCGAGATGCTCGGCAACTTCTCCTTCGGCGACTATTTCAAGGAGAACGCGATCGAGTTTGCCTGGACGCTTCTCACGAAGGAATTCGGGCTCGCCAAGGACAAGCTGCTCGTCACGGTCTATCACGACGACGACGAGGCGGCGTCCTTCTGGAAAAAGATCGCAGGCCTTTCCGACGACCGGATCATTCGCATCGCCACGTCCGACAATTTCTGGTCGATGGGTGAAACGGGTCCCTGCGGGCCGTGCTCGGAGATCTTCTACGATCACGGCGAGAGCATCTTCGGGGGTCCGCCCGGCAGCGCGGATGAGGACGGGGATCGATTCATCGAGATCTGGAATCTCGTCTTCATGCAGTTCGAGCAGATTTCCGCGTCCGAGCGCGTCTCGCTGCCGCGGCCTTCGATCGACACGGGCATGGGCCTCGAACGCGTGGCCGCCGTCCTGCAGGGCGTGCACGACAATTACGACATCGATCTCTTCAAGTCGCTGATCCGGGCGTCCGTCGAACTGACGGGCGTCGCGGCCGAGGGCGAGAACCGCGCCAGCCATCGCGTCATCGCCGATCATCTGCGCTCGTCCGCCTTCCTGATCGCCGACGGCGTCCTGCCGTCGAACGAGGGGCGCGGCTATGTCCTGCGCCGCATCATGCGTCGGGCCATGCGCCACGCCAAGATGCTGGGGGCGCGCGAGCCGATCCTCTACAAGCTGCTGCCCGTCCTCGTCGCCGAGATGGGCCGCGCCTATCCCGAACTCGTGCGCGCCGAGGCGCTGACGGCCGAGACCTTCAAGCTCGAGGAGAAGCGCTTTCTGCAGACGCTCGATCGCGGCCTGACGCTCCTCACCGAGGCGAGCGAGACGATGGGCGCGGGCGACAAGCTGCCCGGCGAAACCGCCTTTAAGCTCTACGACACCTATGGTTTCCCGCTCGACCTGACGCAGGACGCCCTGCGCCAGCGCGGCATCGAGGTCGATGTCGACGGTTTCCGCACGGCGATGGAGAAGCAGAAGGCGGAGGCGCGGGCGAGTTGGGCGGGCTCCGGCGAGACCGCGTCCGAAACGGTCTGGTTCCAGATCCGCGATCGCGTGGGGGCGACCGAGTTTCTCGGCTACGACACCGAGAAGGCCGAGGGTGCGGTCGTGTCCCTCGTGAGCGACGGCGTTGAGGTTGCCGAGGCCGGCTCCGGGTCCGATGTTTCGATCGTCCTCAACCAGACGCCCTTCTACGCGGAGTCCGGTGGTCAGCTCGGCGACACCGGCACGATGCGCGGCGAGGGCGTCCGGATCGAGGTGACGAACACGCAGAAGATGGCCGGCGGCCTCTTCGTGCATCGCGGGCGCGTCGTCGACGGCGCGTTGAAGGTCGGCGCGGCGCTGGAGCTCGACGTGGATCACGGGCGGCGCACGAAGATCCGAGCGAATCATTCGGCGACGCATCTTCTTCACGAAGGCCTTCGCGAGGTGCTGGGCACCCATGTCGCGCAGAAGGGTTCGATGGTGTCCCCGGAGCGTCTGCGCTTCGACTTCTCGCATCCAAAGCCCCTCGACGTCGCCGAACTCGCCCGTGTCGAACAGCTCGCCAATGCGATCGTGCTCCAGAACACGCCCGTCCAGACGCGCCTGATGGCGGTCGACGACGCGATCGCGGAAGGCGCCATGGCGCTGTTCGGCGAGAAGTACGGCGACGAGGTCCGCGTCGTCTCGATGGGTCTCAACGAGGATGGCGACAAGGCGGGGCGTCCTTACTCGATCGAGCTGTGCGGCGGAACGCATGTGCGCGCGACGGGGGACATTGGTCTCGTCCACGTGCTCGGTGAGAGCGCGGTCGGTGCCGGCGTCCGCCGCGTCGAGGCTTTGACGGGTGCTGCCGCGCGCGATCATCTGATCGAACAGGACGGTCGCGTCCGCCGCATGGCCGCCGCGTTGAAGGTCGGGCCATCGGAGGTGGCGGAGCGGCTGGAGGCGCTGGTCGAGGAGCGCAAGCGGCTGGAGCGCGAACTGGCCGAGGCCAAGCGCAAGCTCGCCATGGCCGGCGACGGCACCGGCGGCGAGGGCGCCACGTCGGCCCGCGACGTCGGGGGCGTGAAATTCATCGGCCGCGTGCTCGACGGCGTCGGCGCGAAGGACCTGAAGGGTCTCGTCGACGATGCCAAGGCAGGGATCGGCTCGGGCGTCGTCGTCTTCGTCGGCGTCGCGGAGGGCAAGGCGAGCGTCGTGGTCGGAGTGACGCCGGATCTCACCGCCCGTTTCGACGCCGTCGCTCTCGTGCGTCAGGCCAGCGAGGCGATCGGTGGAAAGGGCGGCGGCGGCCGACCCGACATGGCCCAGGCGGGCGGTCCGGAAGCGGCGAAGGCTGCCGACGCCGTCGCCGCCGTCGAAGCGGCCTTGGCGGCCTGAGAGCGGAGCAGACCGTCCGGCGCGGCGACGCGCCGGACGGTCAAGATGTTTTAGTCGTCGTAGACCGGTAGGTTCGCGACGGCCGCAGGCTCCAGCGCGAGCACGAGCTTGATTCCGTCGAGCTTCAGGCTGTCGAGCGGAACGACCCGGTCCTCGCGCCCGAAAACGTTTTCGTCGTCGAAATCGACGGCGACGGCCGTCGCCGCATCGGCCGTCGTTCCGAGAACCTCCTCGATATCGCCGATCTTCTGTCCCGCGCCGTCGTAGATGTCGAGGTCGTCGAGGGCATCGGCCGTCCCGTTGATCATCGGGATCATGGTCGCGTCGGACACTTCGACGAGGGTCTGCGTCTGCGCCACGGCTGCGGTCGCACCGACGAGGCCCGTCGCGAGGAGGGCGGCGGCGAAAAGATGGCGGTTCGTCATGAGATGTTCGGCTCCTGATCGCGATCGCGGAACGCGTCGCGTGAGCCTACCCAATGTTCGTAGACCGAACGGGTTTCATAAAATCACGATCGTTTCGGCGTCAGATCGTCGAAGGTTTCTCCGCGTTCGATCCGATCGGGACACCGGCGCCCTTTGTCCGAAACCGCTTCGCGTGCGGCGGTCGCGGTTCTCGAAGTCGCAGGAGACCGTCCAACGAAAGACGGGACGCGGAGCCTTTCGGCATCCGCGTCCCGTCGGTCGACCCATCGATGAGCCGGGCTATCGCAGCGCCGCGGCGCTGCCCAGTTCCTGTCAGCCCATGGCCTTCTTCAGGTTCTCGTCGATCTTATCGAGGAAGCCCGTCGTCGAGAGCCAGGGCTGATCGGGACCGATGAGGAGGGCCAGATCCTTGGTCATGAAGCCGGCCTCGACGGTGGAGACGCAGACCTTCTCCAGCGTGTCGGCGAAGCGCTGCAGCTCGGCGTTTCCGTCGAGCTTGGCGCGATGGGCGAGACCGCGCGTCCAGGCGAAGATCGAAGCGATGGAGTTCGTCGAAGTCTGTTCGCCGCGCTGGTGCTGGCGGTAGTGGCGCGTCACGGTGCCGTGCGCGGCTTCCGCCTCGACCGTGTTGCCGTCCGGCGTCATCAGGACCGAGGTCATGAGGCCGAGCGAGCCGAAACCCTGCGCCACCGTGTCGGACTGCACGTCGCCGTCGTAGTTCTTGCAAGCCCAGACGTAGCCACCCGACCATTTCAGCGCGGACGCCACCATGTCGTCGATCAGGCGGTGCTCGTAGGTGATCCGGGCCTCCTTGAACTTCGCCTGGAATTCCGCCTCGTAGACCTCCTGGAAGATGTCCTTGAAGCGACCGTCATAGGCCTTGAGGATCGTGTTCTTGGTGGAGAGATAGACGGGATAGCCGCGCAGCAGGCCGTAGTTCAGCGACGCGCGGGCGAATTCGCGGATCGACTCGTCGAGATTGTACATGGCCATCGCGACGCCCGAGCCGGGTGCGTCGTAGACCTCGTGCTCGATGACCTCCCCATCGTCGCCGACGAACTTGATCGAGAGCTTGCCCTTGCCGGGGAACTTGAAGTCGGTCGCCTTGTACTGGTCGCCGAAGGCGTGGCGGCCGACGATGATCGGCTTCGTCCAGCCGGGAACGAGGCGGGGCACGTTCTTGGCGATGATCGGCTCGCGGAAGATGCAGCCGCCGAGGATGTTGCGGATCGTGCCGTTCGGCGACTTCCACATCTTCTTCAGCGAAAATTCCTTCACCCGATCCTCGTCGGGCGTGATCGTGGCGCACTTGACGCCGACGCCGTGCTTCTTGATCGCGTGAGCCGCGTCGATCGTCACCTGGTCGTCGGTGGCGTCGCGGTTCTCCATCCCGAGATCGTAATATTCCAGATCGATATCGAGATAGGGATGGATCAGCTTGTCCTTGATGAACTGCCAGATGATCCGGGTCATCTCGTCGCCGTCGAGCTCCACGACCGGGTTGTCGACCTTGATCTTCGCCATCGGATGCCTTTCCTGACCTCTGGGCGATCCGGGTGCCTCGGATCGCGACTTTTTTCGGGGCTGGCGCCCGCGTGAACCGTTGTCGGCTATAGCATCGCCATGCGCGGACGCAAGGCGAGCGCGCCGATCCCGGCGTTTCATTCGCTGCAAAGCAGCATTCCACCGGACGCCGACCTCTTGGCCGGCGCCGAACGAAGCGCTACAGCCGCATCGATCAGAAGGGATGAGAGACTTGGCCGGCACGAACCGCAGCGACATCAACCTGGCCGAGGGGCCGGCGATCATTCTCTGCGAGCCGCAGCTCGGGGAGAATATCGGAATGGTGGCGCGGGCCATGGCGAATTTCGGCCTGTCCGATCTGCGCCTCGTCAATCCGCGCGACGGCTGGCCGAGCGACCGCGCGCGGGCCGCCGCCTCGCGGGCGGACCACGTCATCGATGCCGCGCGGCTCTACGGGACGACGGCGGAGGCGGTCGCCGACCTCACCTATGTGCTCGCCACGACGGCGCGGCCGCGCGACAGCCTGAAGCCCGTGCGGGGGCCGGAGGAGGCCGGCGCGGAGCTTCGTGCGAGGCTGACCGCAGGGCAGGGCGCGGGCATCCTGTTCGGGCGCGAGCGTTTCGGCCTCAACAACGACGAGATCGGGCTTGCCGACGAGATCGTGACCTTCCCGGTCAATCCCGCCTTCGCCTCGCTCAACATCGCGCAGGCGGTGCTGCTCATGAGCTACGAATGGATGAAGTCGGGCGGCACCGGCGGTCCGCGCTTCTCCGCGCCGGAGGTTGCACCGGCGGACAAGGAAGACCTGCAACATTTCCTCGACCATCTGGAGGGCATGCTCGACGCCGCGGGCTATTTCCATCCGCCGGAGAAGCGCCCCGCCATGTCGCAGAAGGTCCGCACGATTCTCACCAAGACGGCGCTCAGCGAGGGTGAAGTGCGCACCCTGCGCGGCATGCTGCGCCATCTGGAGCGCCAGCTCGACCATGCGGGGCGCAAGCGTTGAGCGAGCGCCCGGTCCTTCTCTTCGATTCCGGGATCGGCGGGCTGACGGTCCTGCGCGAGGCCCGCGTGCTCATGCCTGAACGCCGCTTCCTCTATGTCGCGGACAACGCGGCGTTTCCTTACGGGAACTGGGAGGAGGAGGGGCTTCGAGCGCGGATCGTCGACCTTTTCGGGCGCCTCATCGCCGAGCACGATCCGCTGCTGTGCATGATCCCCTGCAACACGGCCTCGACGCTCGCGCTCGGCGATCTTCGCGCGGCCTATCCGGACATGGGCTTTGTCGGCACCGTGCCGGCCATCAAGCCGGCGGCCGAGCGCACCCGGTCGGGTCTCGTCTCCGTCCTGGCGACGCCTGGCACCGTGAAGCGGCAGTATACGCGCGATCTCATCACCCAGTGGGCCTCGAAGTGCCATGTGCGGCTCGTCGGCAGCGTGGAACTCGCGGGGCTGGCCGAGACCTACATGCGGCATGGCTTCGTGGAAGAGGACGCCGTTCGCTCCGAGATCGAGCCGTGTTTCGTCGAGCAGGACGGGCGGCGGACGGATATCGTGGTGCTGGCCTGCACGCATTATCCGTTTCTGGTCAATCGCATGCGCAAGACGGCGCCGTGGCCGGTCGACTGGCTGGATCCGGCCGAGGCGATCGCCCGACGGGCGCTGGCGCTGCTGCCGCCGAGCGGCGATCCGGTGGCGACCGGACCCGATCGGGCGATCTTCACGGCGGGACCCGCCGATGCCGCGACACGCTCGCTGATCCGCGGCTTCGGCCTCTCGGTCTGATCGTCCGATTTCGACGTCCGCCCGTCAGTCCTTAGGCCGCGGAATCGTCGTCGAACGGGAACAGGCCCAACCGTCTCGCGTTGCGGCTGCGAACCGTCTACCCATCGGCGCCCGAGCGCCCCGGAGCTTCCATGGATCTCATCCGCATCATCATCGCCATCTTCCTGCCGCCGGTCGCCGTGTTCACGCAGGTCGGCCTCGGCAAGCATTTCTGGATCAACCTGCTCCTGACGCTGCTCGGATGGCTGCCGGGCGTCATCCACGCCTTCTACGTCATCGGCAAATACTGAGCCGAACGCCCGCTCGGGTTGACAGGCGCACCGTCCGTCCCTAATGAAAAACGCAACCGGCCGCGCTGACGAAGCGCGGCCGGTTTTCAACGTTCCCCGTGGTTCTCCCCGCATCGCGCGTCGGAGGGCCTGTCGGTTCGCCAGCGGCGAGCAGAGGAGGGTGCGTTTATCGGCCCGTCGGAATGGTCCGTCCGGGCGAACGCAAGGGAAAACCGCGATGACGAAGCGCGCAGAGTCGAAGTACAAGATCGATCGCCGCATGGGCGAGAACATCTGGGGCCGTCCGAAGTCCCCGGTGAACCGTCGCCAGTACGGCCCGGGCCAGCATGGCCAGCGCCGCAAGGGCAAGCTGTCGGACTTCGGCATTCAGCTCCGTGCCAAGCAGAAGCTCAAGGGCTATTACGGCGACATCTCCGAGAAGCAGTTCCGCAAGACCTACGAAGAGGCCGCGCGCCGCAAGGGCGACACCTCCGAGAACCTGATCGGTCTCCTGGAGAGCCGTCTCGACGCGATCGTCTATCGCGCAAAGTTCGTCTCCACCCCGTTCGCCGCCCGTCAGTTCGTGAACCACGGTCATGTCAACGTGAACGGCGTGCGCACGAACATCGGATCCTATCTCTGCAAGGCCGGCGACGTCATTGAGGTCCGTCAGAAGTCCAAGCAGCTGACCGTTCTGATCGAGGCGACGCAGCTCGCAGAGCGCGACGTTCCCGACTACATCGAGGCGGATTACTCCAAGATGGTCGCGACCTATGTTCGCGTTCCGCATCTGGCCGACGTGCCCTATGCCGTGCAGATGGAACCGAACCTCGTCGTCGAGTTCTACTCGCGCTAAGGTCCGGCCCTGTCCCGACGAACGAAAGGCCGCCTCGTGCGGCCTTTCGCGTTTTCAGCATCCACGCAGCGGGGCATCGGCGGCGGACGTTTTGTCTTCGCGTCGCGGATCCTGTAGTGCGGGCACGACCGCTCGGAAGAGGATTCCATGCTCGACGACATCCGTCCTGACGCCGTGGATGCGGCGGAACCCGACATGGAGTCCGGCGGCGCCCATCCGCTTCTGCGCACCGCGCCGGACTCGGTGTCGTTCCGCAAGTTGCGCAAGCGGCTCCTCCGGCAGGTGCGCGAGACGATCTCGGCGAATGCCATGGCCCGGCCGGGCGCGCGCTGGCTCGTCGGCATCTCGGGCGGCAAGGATTCCTACGCACTTCTGGCGCTGCTGCACGATCTGAAATGGCGCGGCCTCCTTCAGGTCGATCTCCTCGCCTGCAATCTCGATCAGGGGCAGCCGGGTTTTCCCCAGCACATCCTGCCGGACTTTCTTTCCGCGCACGGCATCCCCCATCGCATCGAGTATCGCGACACCTATTCCATCGTGACGGAGAAGGTGCCGGCGGCCGCGACCTATTGCGCGCTCTGCTCGCGGCTGCGGCGAGGGCATCTCTACCGCATCGCGCGGGAGGAGGGCTGCGAGGCGCTGGTGCTTGGGCATCATCGCGAGGATTGCCTGGAAACGTTCTTCATGAACCTCTTCCACGGGGGGCGGCTGTCGGCCATGCCCGCGAAGTTCCTCAACGACGAGGGCGACGTGATGGTGCTGCGGCCGCTGATCTCCTCGGCCGAGGACGATATCGGCAGGTTCACCGCGGCGCTCGGCTTCCCCATCATTCCCTGCGACCTCTGCGGCAGCCAGGACGGCCTTCAGCGCAACGCGACGAAGGCGATGCTGGCGGAGATGGAAGCGCGCTTCCCCGGCCGCAAGGAGACGATCTTCCGCGCCCTGTCGCACGCCCATCCGAGCCACCTGCTCGACCCCAAGCTCTTCGACTTCGCTTCTCTCTCGATCGGAACCCGCCCGTGACCGCCTTCGACATCGATCGGCTCTGCACCATTCTGCGGGATGCCGCGCGCGCCGAGATCATGCCGCGCTTTCGCAGACTGGCGGAGGGAGACGTCCGGCAGAAGACGTCGGCCATCGATCTCGTGACGGAGGCCGACGAGGCGGCGGAGCGGGCGATCAAGGCCTCCTGCGCGATGGCGTTCCCGACGGCGGCCTTCATCGGCGAGGAATCGGCCGCCGCCGACCCGTCGGTCCTGAGCGCCGTCGGAACGGCCGATCTCGCGATCGTCGTCGATCCGATCGACGGAACGGCCAATTTCGCCGCCGGCGCGCCGATCTTCGCCGTCATGGCGGGCATCGTGGCGAAGGGCGAGACGATCGCGGGCGTCATCTACGATCCGCTCGGAGACGATTTCCTCATCGTCGAGCGAGGCGCCGGCACACGGCTTCGGCGGGCGGACGGGTTCGAGCTCGCCATGCAGATGGCCCATCCCGTGCCGGTCTCCGACATGGTCGGCTTCGCCTCGACGTCGTCGCTCGAACCGTCCGAGCGGCGCACGCTGCTCGGCAATCTCTCCGGCGTGCGCGTCGTCGGAAACTATCGCTGCGCTGGCCACGAGTACCGGCTCACCGGCACCGGACACACGCATTTCAACCTCTACTTCCGACTGATGCCCTGGGATCATCTGGCCGGGGCGCTGATCGTCGAGGAGGCCGGCGGCTACGTCGCCAAGCTGGACGGATCGCCCTACCGCGCCTCGGACCTCGACGGAGGCCTCCTCTGCGCCCCCGATCGGGACAGCTGGAAGGCGCTGCACGAGACGCTGTTCCAGGGGCGGCTGCAGCGAGAGGGATAGGCTCGAGACCCCATCGAGGTCGCCGTCCGTCGGCGGGCGTGGACGAACCTGCGCCGTCGCCGGATGGGATCCAGGCGCCGCTCGAATCAGACGCTCGCGCCGGTCTCGCGCTCGTTGCGGCGCAACAGTCGGCCCACCCCCAGAAGGAGGATGCCGACCGCGATGGTTGGCTGCATCGTCACCGTTTGTAAGATCGCCATGGCCATGTAGGGGTGGAAGCTGGTGATCACGGCGATGGGCGCGAGACCGAGAACGAAGACGATCCAGCCCACCATCGTCACGACAAGCCCGAGCGAGCGACGACTGAGCCAGATCATTCCGGCGAGGAGCACCACGGCGAAGATCAAGCCCATCGGGTGCTCCATCGCTTCGTTCAGATTGGCGAGTTCGTATCTCGCGGTTCAAGGATGAGTCCAGCGACGGACATGCGCCGTACGCGTCTCTTCGATTCCAATCCTGGGGTCTATTCCGCCGGCGTCTGAGCCTCCGCCTCGGCGATGTGCGGGTGGGGCTCGTTGAGGCGGGCGAAAAACTGGCCCTTCTCGGCGATGAAGACGCAGGCGAGCGAGGAGCAGGAGAGGACGACGAAGCCGAGATAGAGCGGCAGAAGCGTGCCGTCATAGAAGGACCCGATGACGGCGCCGAGAAGGCCGCCGCCGAGCGTCTGAACGAAACCGAGGACCGAGGATGCGGTGCCGGCGACGTGGCCGAGGGGATCGAGCGCCAGGGCATTGAAGTTCGTGCCGATGAAGCCGAACAGGCAGAAGGTCACGAGCATCAGACCGACGAAGAGCGGCAGGGGCATGATCCCGCCGAGCGCGAAGGAGAGGACGAGCTGGATGGCGCTGAGGAAGGCGAAGCCGCAGAGCGCGCCGTGCGACAGGCGCCGCATGCCGATGCGCTCCACGAGCCGCGAATTGGTGAAGGATGCGCCCGCCATGAAGATGGCCGTGGCGGAGAAGTAGAGCGTGAAGGCCGGACCGAGACGGTAGATGCCGGTGTAGATCTGCTCCGCCTGATTGATGAAGCCGAAGAGGACGCCGAAGATCAGGGCCGTCGCGATCGTGTAGCCGAAGGCACGCCGGTTGGTCAGGACGATGCGGAAGGCTTCCGCCGTGCGCTTGACGGTAAGAGGCCGACGATCCTCGGGATGAAGGGTCTCGGGCAGGCGCAGATAGGCCCAGACGAGCACGCCCGCGCCGAAGAGGCCGATCAGGAGGAAGATCTCCTGCCAGGTGCCGTAGTTCATGATGATCTGCCCGACGTTCGGCGCCACCACCGGAACGGCCATGAAGACCATCATGATGAGCGACATGACGCTCGCCATGCGCGGACCGCCGAAGCAGTCGCGCACGATCGAAACGGCGATGACGCGGGTCGACGCCGCTCCGACCCCCTGAAGGGCGCGCAGTGCGAGAAGGACCTGGAACGTCGGAGAGAAGATCGCGGCCAGCGAGGCGAGGACGTAGATGCCCATGCCGACGAAGAGCACCGGACGCCGGCCGAACCGGTCCGACAGCGTGCCGTAGATGATCTGCGCGCCTCCGAAGCCGATGATGTAGGCGGTGATGACGAGCTGGCGCTGGTTTTCCGTCGCCACGCCGAGTTGCGTCCCGATTTCCTGCAGCGAAGGGATGAAGATGTCGATCGAGGCGGCGTTCAGGGCCATCAGGCAGGCGATCATCACGACGAGTTCCCAATAGGGGAGGCTCGACGCAGCGCTGGGGCGTGACGCGTTCGGCATTGTCATCCTTTCCGGGAGATGTCCGAGATAGATCCGCCCGCATGGCCATAGCAAGACCGTCGTGGCATTTTCATCGAACAGTTCGGTTCGATCGGCATCGAGCAAGAGATTGGGCGCAGCCGGAAAAGGTCGAGGGCCCGTCCGATGCCGGACGAGCCCTCGATGGCAGAAAAACGATGGGTCCGTCGCTTGTCGGATTAGCCGTTGGCGGCGACCTGTGCGGAGGTCGAGACGCCCTGTTCCTCGAAGAAGTCCTTCAACTCGCCGGCCTGGAACATCTCGCGAAGGATGTCGCAGCCGCCGACGAACTCGCCCTTGACGTAGATCTGGGGGATGGTCGGCCAGCCGCCATACTCCTTGATGCCCTGGCGGAGCTCATCGGAGGTCAGCACGTTCACGCCCTTGTACTGGACGCCCATGTAATCGAGGATCTGCACGACCTGACCGGAGAAACCGCATTGCGGAAAGCCGGGCGTGCCCTTCATGAAGACCACGACGTCGTTGGTCTTCACCTCGTTGTCGATCCATTCGTTGATGCCGGTCATATCATTCGTCCTCTCGGGCAGCAGGGCGCCAACAGCACCGATGCTCACGCCGTTTCCAAGTTGTCGATCCGCTCATTCCGGTGGATGAGCTCTCCGCGCGTTTCCGCAAGGATATAGGCAAGGGCGGATATCGCGTTCGCGACAGAGGTCAAACGCACTCCCAGCGCACCCAACTTCTGGTCGAATCCGCTGAGCTGACTCCGCATCAGACGAAGCTGCTCAAGGAGGATATTGGCGACGTCCTCTGTCATACCGCCCTGCTGTTCGCCTCGTCTATGTTCCGCTCGCTATCGTGATATCCGTCGCTGTCCTATTTCGGCGCGCTGGTCTGCAATGCGAGCGCGTGCAGGATGCCGCCCATATTGCCCTGCAGTGCCTGATAGACCATCTGGTGCTGCTGCACGCGGGATTTGCCGCGGAAGCTTTCCGCGACGACCTCTGCCGCATAATGGTCGCCGTCGCCCGCCAGATCGCGGATCGTCACCTCGGCATCCGGAATGCCGTCCTTGATCATCTTCTCGATGTCATGGGCGTTCATGGCCATCCCGTGCGGTCTCCTCGATTTCTGTCGCGCCGATCGTTTCGGCCTTGTCGAAGATAGGCGCTTACCCCCGCCCGATCAATCGAGCGGCGGTGCGCGGCGTTCATTCCGCGGCTTCGGCGAGCGTGCCGGACATGTAGTCGGGGAACCAGCTTTCGTGGGCGATCGTGAGATCCGACACGGCGACGGGCGACCCGTCGATGACGAGACGATCCCCGCCGGCCGTGCCGAGACGGCGAAGGGGGATGCCGGACGCCTTGGCCGCCGCTTCCACGCCATCCGCCTTGTCCACGGCGACGCCGACGACATAGCGCGCCTGGTCCTCGCCGAAGAGCACCGCGTGTCGTGGGCCCGAACCGGTGGAGACGACGGCGCCCAAACCGGCGGCCATGCACATTTCGGCCAGCGTCACGGCAAGGCCGCCATCGGAGATGTCATGGCAGGCCGGCGCGGTTCCCGCGCGGATGAGGCCGCGCACGAAATCGCCGTTTCGCTTCTCTTCAGCAAGGTCGACGGCGGGCGGCGCGCCGTCCTCGCGGCCCTCGATCTCGCGCAGGTAGATCGTCGCGCCGAGATGGGTGCCGTCGCGACCGACGAGGAAGAGGACGTCGCCTGAGGTCATGCCGCCGATCGAAGCGGTGCGGCTGCGGTCGTCGATGAGGCCGACGCCGCCGATGGTCGGCGTCGGCAGGATGCCGCGCCCATGCGTCTCGTTGTAGAGCGAAACGTTGCCGGAGACGATCGGGAAGGACAGCGCCGAGCAGGCCGCGCCGATGCCGCCGATGGCCCTGACCAGCTGGCCCATGATCTCGGGCTTCTCGGGATTGCCGAAGTTCAGGTTGTCCGTCGCTGCGATCGGTTCGGCACCGACGGCGGTGAGGTTGCGCCAGCATTCGGCCACGGCCTGCGCGCCGCCCAGATAGGGATCGGCCTCGCAATAGCGCGGCGTCACGTCGGAGGTGAAGGCGAGCGCCTTCGTCGGGTGGCCGTCGACCCGCACGACGCCGGCATCGCCGCCGGGGCGCTGCAGCGTGTTGCCCTGGATCAGCGTGTCGTACTGCTCGAAGACCCAGCGACGCGAGGCGATGTCGGGCGAGCCCATCAGCTTCAGGAGGGTTGCCGCGATGTCGGTCGGCTCGGCGAGGCTGGCCGCGTCGATCGGCGAGCCGACCTTCGGCTCGACCCAGGGACGATCGTATTCGGGAGCCTCGTCGCCGAGCTCCTTGATGGGCAGGTTCGCGACTTCGACGCCTTCGCGCAGGATGCGGAAGCGCAAGTCGTCCGTGGTCTTGCCGACGACGGCGAAATCGAGCCCCCATTTGACGAAGATCGCTTCCGCCACCGCCCGGCGGGACGGCTCCAGCACCATGAGCATGCGCTCCTGGCTCTCCGACAGCATCATCTCATAGGCGGTCATGCCCGCTTCGCGGACCGGCACCTTGTCGAGGTCGAGCTCGATGCCGAGATCGCCCTTGGCGCCCATCTCGACCGCCGAACAGGTCAGTCCGGCCGCGCCCATGTCCTGGATGGCGATGACGGCGCCGGTCTGCATCAGTTCGAGACAGGCTTCGAGCAGGCATTTCTCGGTGAAGGGATCGCCGACCTGCACGGTCGGGCGCTTCTCCTCGATCGTGTCGTCGAATTCCGCAGAGGCCATGGTCGCGCCGCCGACGCCGTCGCGGCCGGTCTTGGCGCCGAGATAGACGACGGGCAGCCCGACGCCCTTGGCTTCGGACAGGAAGATCGCATCGGTCCTCGCGAGGCCGGCCGCGAAGGCGTTGACGAGGCAGTTGCCGTTGTAGCGCGCGTGGAAGTTCACCTCGCCGCCGACGGTCGGCACGCCGAAGGAGTTGCCGTAGCCGCCGACGCCGGCGACGACGCCGGAGACGAGATGGCGGGTCTTCGGATGATCCGGCTCGCCGAAGCGGAGCGCGTTCATGGCCGCGATCGGCCGCGCGCCCATGGTGAAGACGTCGCGCAGGATGCCGCCGACGCCGGTCGCCGCGCCCTGATAGGGTTCGATGAAGGACGGATGGTTGTGGCTTTCCATCTTGAAGACGACGCAGTCGCCATCGCCGATATCCACGACGCCGGCGTTCTCGCCCGGTCCCTGTATGACGCGGGGCCCCGTTGTCGGCAGCGTCTTCAGCCACTTCTTGGAGGACTTGTACGAGCAGTGCTCGTTCCACATGGCCGAAACGATGCCGAGCTCGGTGATCGTCGGCTCCCGGCCGATGAGGTCGAGGAAGCGCTGATATTCGTCCGGCTTCAGGCCGTGGGCGGCGACGAGCTCGGGCGTGATCGCAACATCGGACATCTCGGGAACTCCAGGGGTCTTCCGGGTGCCCGGACCCGCTGATCTCCCGTCAGCCGGTCCTGGCGTCTACAAGGTTTCAGGCCGCGGTCCAGTCGGAGCGTCGGCGGCAGATGGCGGTCTCGGAATCGCGACGCAGGATCGCCGCGTCGTCGGCCACTTGGCTGATGCCGGGCTCGAAGACGCGTCGCTGGAACACGAGCAGCGCATAGGCCTTGCCGGAGCGCAGGCACAGCGCATAACCCGTCTCGGGATCCGCCGTGACGAAGGCCCGCGTCCGCTGGACGTCGCGTCGCTTGAAGACGATGCGGGCGGTGTCGCCGGCATAGGTGATCTCGACCGGGCTCGGGCCGGGCGCGCCGAGATCGGCGACGGGGGCGGGCGCTTCGAAGTCGGCCGGCATGGCCTCGCTGCGGATCTCGAAGGTCCGCACGCCGCCGGTCGCGTAGAGGCATCCCGGCAGGAAAGCCGCCGACAGGAGAGCGGCTGCCGCTAGGCAACGCCGCCGCAGGCGTGCCGCGCGCTCAGGCATCGCAGCGATCGCTGCCGGAGTTCCAGCGCCGGATGTCGCCGCTGAGGCGGGAGGCGAGGCCGGTGCCCATGAGCGGACCGTAGGTCAAGACGTCCCGCGATCCGTCCTGGCCCTCCACGACGAGAAGCGGCTTGGCCTCCATGCGCCCCTTGGGGACCAGGAGGAAGCGGGGCTTGCCGGAGAAGGAGGAGAGTTCCGGCGCGAGACTGTAGGCGCGGAAGGCCGGATCGCCCGACTTGAACCAGCAGCGATTGGCCGCGAGCGTCACGCGCTCCATCCGGTCGAGAGCCGACAGTTGCTTGGCTGCGGGCGCCTGCGTCATGCGCGGCGTGCGGGCCGGGCTGGCGCAGGCGACGAGCCCGAGGGCCAACGCGTTGGCGACGACGAGCGTCGCGACCTTGCCGCGCCTCATGCCGCGAGCCTCGGGACGAGACCGAGCACGCTCTCGAAGATGCCGCGTCCATCGGTGCCGCCGTGCTCGGGCTCGATGAGATTCTCCGGATGCGGCATCAGCCCGAGGACGTTGCCGGCCTCGTTGACGATCCCGGCGATGTCGCGCGAGGCTCCGTTGGGATTGGTGCCCTCGGCATAGCGGAAGACGACCTGTCCCTCGCCGTGCAGCCGCTCCAGCGTCGCATCGTCGGCGAAGTAATTGCCGTCGTGATGGGCGACCGGCGAGCGGATGACCTGTCCCTGGCGATAGGCGGTGGTGAACCGTGTGCCGGCGTTCACGACCTCGAGCTTCACCTCACGGCAGACGAAGCGCAAGGTCGTGTTGCGCATGAGCGCGCCCGGCAGCAGGCCCGCCTCGCAGAGGATCTGGAATCCGTTGCACACGCCGAGGACGGATACGCCCCGGGCCGCCTTCTCCGCGACCGCCCGCATCACGGGCGAGCGCGCGGCGATGGCGCCGCAGCGCAGATAATCCCCATAGGAGAAGCCGCCGGGCACCACGATGAGGTCGACGTCGGGAATGTCGGTGTCGGTCTGCCAGACGGTGGCCGGCGCCGTGCCGGAAATGGTCGTCAGGGCGGCGATCATGTCCCGGTCGCGGTTGAGACCGGGCAGGAGGACGACGGCGGTTTTCATGCTCGGGCGTCTCGCGAAGGGAACGGTGACGACGAAGATGCGAGGGCGGCGAGGCCCGTCGCGCTCAGCGAAGCTCGACCGCGTAGTTTTCGATGACCGTGTTCGCCAGGAGCTTGGCGCACATCTCCTCCAGCTGCGCCCTGGCGGCGTCGGCGTCCGAGCCTTCGAGTTCGACGTCGAAGACCTTGCCCTGACGCACCGAGCCCACGCCGGCGAAGCCGAGGCTGCCGAGCGCACCCTCGATGGCCTTGCCCTGGGGGTCGAGAACGCCGTTCTTCAGCGTGACGTGGATGCGCGCCTTGATCACTGGACCTGCCTGTCTCTGCTATAGACGAGTTTGATACCCGATGCTGGTTGCGACGCGTTTCCGCGCCGCCGCCTTACTTGACCAGCACCGGCCCCGTGGGGCGGGGCGTTTCGTTCTCGTTCATGATGCCGAGACGACGGGCGACTTCCTGATAGGCCTCGACCAGACCGCCCATGTCGCGGCGGAACCGGTCCTTGTCCATCTTTTCCTGCGTCTGGACATCCCAGAGCCGGCACGAATCCGGCGAAATCTCGTCGGCGACGATGATGCGCATCATGTCGCCCTCGTAGAGCCGCCCCGTCTCGATCTTGAAATCGACGAGCTGGATGCCGACGCCGAGGAAAAGACCGGACAGGAAGTCGTTGACGCGAATGGCGAGCGCCATGATGTCGTCGATTTCCTGCGGGCTCGCCCAGCCGAAGGCCGTGATGTGCTCTTCGGAGACCATCGGGTCGTCCAGCGCATCCGCCTTGTAGTAGAACTCGATGATCGAGCGCGGCAGGACCGTGCCCTCTTCGATGCCGAGGCGCTTGGCGAGCGAACCCGCCGCGACGTTGCGCACCACGACCTCGAGCGGGATGATCTCGACTTCCTTGATCAGCTGCTCGCGCATGTTGAGCCGGCGGATGAAGTGCGTCGGGATGCCCATCCGGTTCAGATGGGAGAAGATGTATTCCGAGATCCGGTTGTTGAGGACACCCTTGCCGTCGACGATCTCATGCTTCTTCTTGTTGAAGGCGGTCGCGTCGTCCTTGAAGAATTGCACCAGCGTGCCCGGCTCGGGACCCTCGTAGAGGATCTTTCCCTTGCCTTCGTAGATCCGGCGACGACGTGTCATATACGGTACTCGATCATGAATGAGGGAACGCGCTACCATCGATGCGCGAAGGCGGTCGGTTCTGGCGCGTGCTTAGACCAAACGGCTCGTTTTGCCAATGCTCGCCCCTGTCAAGAGCGTTCGAGCAGTCCTTGTCCACCGTTCAGGTGGCGATCCTCCCTTGCGATGCAAGCCATGTGAATTGCTTTCCGCGTTCCATCGCGAGTCCTCTACAAAAACCACCTGAGAGAGCCTATTCCCAAGAGGACGGTCCGGCGAGCGCCGAATCGATCATCGGGAGAGAATCTTATGTCCATGCAGGATCGGGAACAGGATTTCGAAGCACGCTTCGCCCATGACGAGGCTCTTCGCTTTCGCATCGAGGCCCGGCGCAACAAGCTTCTCGGGCTTTGGGCGGCCGGCGAACTCGGCAAGTCGGCCGAAGAGGCGACGGCCTATGCGCAGGAGGTCGTGAAGGCGGATTTCACTTCGCCCGGCGACGACGACGTCTTCGCCAAGATCCGCGCCGATTTCGACGCGGCCGGCGTGGCGAAGTCGGATCATCAGATCCGCCGAACGATGGCCGAGCTTCTGATCGAGGCGGAGCGGCAGGTCCAGGCCGACTGAAAGCCGGCGCCGTCCGCGAGGTTTCAAGGAGAAGAGTATGGCGCTTTCGACGCTACGGGACCACTTGGCCGATGACGGGTTCGTCCTGTCCTCCTGGTGCGGCTTGCGCGACCCGGCGGTGCACGAGGCCCTGATCCGCTCGTCCTTCGACGCGATCACCTTCGACATGCAGCATGGCGTGCAGGACGTCGCGAGTCTGGAACTCGGGATCGGGCGCGCTGCGATGCTCGGCAAGCCGGCGCTCGTTCGCCTGGCCTTAGAGGACCGGGCGAATGCGGCGCGTTCGCTCGACTTCGGAGCCTCGGGCGTCGTCATGCCGATGATCGGGTCGGCGGAGGAAGCGCGGATCTTCGCCGAGGCGGTGAAATACGCGCCGCTCGGCAGCCGGTCCTACGGTCCGACGCGGGCGGTCGAGGTCCATGGCCTCGCCGGCGGCCGCGACTACATGCGAACGGCCAATCGCGACACGCTGGCGCTCGCGATGATCGAGACGCGATCGGCGGTCGACGCGCTCGACGAGATCCTCGACGTGGAGGCGATCGACGGCGTGTTCGTCGGCCCGTCCGACCTTTCGATCGCGCTGTCCGGCCGGGGCGAGCTCGATCCCTACAGCGAGGCCAACTCGGCCGCGATCCGCCGCATCGCGGAGGCGGCCCGCCGTCGGGGAAAGCTGGCCGCGATCTATGCGCTGAACGCGGAGGACGCGCGGCGCTACCGGTCCGACGGCTATCGGCTCGTCTGCGTCGCCTCCGACGTCGGCCTCCTGAAATCCGCCGCAGCCGCTCTCGTCGAAGCCGTCCGCGCCTGATCCGGACGGCCCGCGCCGGTCATTGCGTGAGCGGAAGCTGCGAGACGAACTTGCCGAAGGTCAGGAGACCTTCGGGCCAGGGTCCATGTCCGCTCTCGGCATTGAGATGGCCCGAATCGCCGGCGTCCACGAAGAGCGAGCCCCAGGCCGCCGCGATGTCCTCGGCGACGTCGAAGGTCGAGAACGGGTCGTTGCGGCTCGCGATCACGACGGAGGGAAACGGCAGGGGATCGCGCGGATAGGGACCGAAGGTCTGCAGATGCTTCGGGCGCAGGGCGGGATTGGCGACGTCGGGCGGCGAGACGAAGAAGGCTCCGGCCACGCGATGCGTGAAGAGGGGAATCGCCTGGACCGCGCTGGCGACGCCGAGCGAATGGGCAACCAGCACCACCGGCCGCGTCGATTCGTTGACCGCGTCCGCCACCGCCTGCACCCAGTCCTCGCGCACCGGCTTGGTCCACTCGCGCTGGTGCACGCGGCGCGCCGTCGACAGGCGGTTTTCCCAACGGGTCTGCCAGTGTTCGGGCTGCGAGCCCCGGTAACCCGGGACGACGAGGATATCGGCTTCTGAAACGCGCATGGCCCGCAGATGCGAAGGTCCCGCCGTCTTGTCAAGCGATGCGCCGTCCCCGGCCGGTCAGAGAAGCGGGCTGATCAGGCGCATGGCGTTCTCGAGGAGCTTGGTGAAGAAGCCGCGGGTCTCCCATTCCTCGACCGTCAGACGGCGGCTCTTGGCGCGATAGTCGGTCTCGATGACGCGAAGCTGCCGAACCGTCTCGGCATCGTAGGCGATGAGCGTCACCTCGGAGTTCAACTCGAACGAACGCCGGTCCATGTTGGCGGAGCCAACGACCGCGATCTCGTCGTCGATCGAGAGATGCTTGGCGTGCAGGAATAGCTCGCCATAAAGCATGACCTCGACGCCGGAGCTCAGAAGCTCGTCGTAATAGGAACGCTGGGCGTGGTCGATGAAGACGCTGTTGGTCGTCTCCGTCACGAAGAGCGTGACATGCACGCCCTTCTGCACGGCGGTCCGCAGCGCGAGGGACAGAGGCTCGTTCGGGATGAAGTAGGGCGTCGTCAGGACCACGCGCTCGCGGGCGCTGTGGATGAGGTCGGTGAACAGCGTGTCGACGCGGGCGGCGGGATGATCCGGCCCGCTCGGCAGGACCTGGGCAACCGCGCCGCCCTCCATCTTGCCCGGCACCGGCATGAGGGCGGGGCCGGAAATGTCCTCGTCGGTCTCCAGATACCAGTCGCCGATGAAGATCGCCTGGAGTTCCAGCACCACCGGCCCGACGACGCGCGCCATGACCTCGCGGTAGAAGGTGTTCGGCTCGTATTCCTTCTGGTGCATGTTCTGCGAGCCGACCCAGCCGATGCGCCCGTCGACGACGACGATCTTGCGGTGATTGCGCAGGTCGGCGCGGGTGGCCCGGTTCCAGAAACGCAGCGGCAGGATCAGGCGGATCTCGACGCCGCTGCCGTGGAGGCGACGCACGATCGCGTTGCGCCGATAGGAGGAGCCGACCGCGTCGATGAGGAGGCGGCACTGGACGCCGCGCTTGGCCGCTCGTTCGAGAGCCGAGAGGAGCTTGTTGCCGGCCTCGTCGTCCTGAAGGATGTAGAACATGGCATGGGCGTGATCGGTCGCCGCATCGATATCGGCGGCGATGCGATCGACCACCCGGTCGTAATCGTGGTCGAGATCGATCGTGTTGCCGGCGAGGGCGGGCAATTGCCCGATCGACTGGACGAGACGCGAGGCGACGCGGGTCGAGGGCGGAAGCTCGTCGCTGGAATCGCGCGCCTTGGCCGGAATGTCGGCGACGGCTTTCATCACGACCGAGGGCACTTCCTTGATGCGCTCGCGCCGCCATTTCGGATGACGCGCATCCCCGATGACGAGATAGAGGACGAGCGCCAGCACCGGCTGGAAGAAGAAGAGCAGCAGCCATCCCTGCGCCGCTTCCGGCGAACGACGGAAGGGGATCACCACGAGAGCGCCGACGATGATCGTCCAGTTCATCACGGCCAGCGCGATGGACCAGTAATTGACGTCGAGATTCATGCTGCGTCGCGCCTGCCTTTCCGCTTCCGCCTGCCCTCAACGAGGTTCTTTCAAAGGGCGTGGATGGCGCCCTTAGAAGCACGACGGGTTCCGCTTGACCATGCCCCGGGATATCGTGCCGAACGTCCGCTTGCCGAAGATCAGCCGACGACCGATATGGCCCGCTGCGCCGGGCTTGAAAGCGTCGGCCGTGGCGGAATCAGGGCGGCAAATCAAGGCAAGGATCGCGATGCTGCGTATCGTCTACGCGAACCTCGGCTATTCCCGAGAGATCAACGGCTCGATCGGGCACCACATCCGGCGGGCGCACCACCATGTCTACACGCCGCGGGCGGCCCAGATGCGCAGCCTCGGCTTCGTCAAGGAGACGCTGCGGGGACTGAAGCCCGATCTCTCCTGTTTCGTGGAGATCGACCAGGGCTCGCTCACCAACGGCTTCCTCAACCAGCTGCCGATGCTGCGCGAGGATCACCACCAGTTCGCGACGATCGACAACAAATACTCGGCTGCGCCGAAATTCGGCCGCCTCTCCGTTTCCAAGGGCAAGTCGAACGCATTTCTGGCGACCCATCCCGTCGATTTTCGGGCCCGCTATCTCGACGACGGGACCAAGCGCCTCGTCTACGACATCGACATCAAGGGTTTGCGGGTGATGGTCGTGCATTGCTCCCTGCGCGCCCGGGTGCGGGCCCGCCAGTTCGAGCAGATGGCCGGCTGGATCGCCGAGCGCGACACGCCGACCATGCTCGTCGGCGATTTCAACCTGTTCAAGGGCGCGGGCGAGCTGGCCCCGCTGCTCAGGAGCGGAGCGCTGTTCCATGCCAACAGCGCCTCGGGGCCGACGTTTCGCTTTGGGCCCTACCGCGCCAATCTCGACAGCTGCCTTCTCTCGCCGAGCCTCCAGGAGCGGGCGAGCGTCGACGTGATCGACCAGCCGTTTTCCGACCACCAGATGCTGAAGATCGACATCGGGTTCGATCAGGCGGCCTGATCGAGGAGAGGCGAGGGCGGCCGGTCGGACCTTGGCCCCCGCCACGCCAGCGGTCTCACGTCCGGCCGAACACGCGGCGGAAGATCGTGTCGACATGCTTGGTGTGATAGCCGATGTCGAACTTCTCGCGGATCTCGGCCTCCGGCAAAAGGGCGGTCACCTCGGGGTCGCCGAGCAGCTGGTCGAGGAAGTCGACCTCGGCCGTCCCGTTCGCCTGATAGCTGTCCCAGACCTTCATCGCGTTGCGCTGCACGAGGCGGTAGGCGTCTTCCCGGCTCGCGCCTTTCTGGGTGAGGGCCAGGAGAATGCGCTGCGAATGAACGAGACCGCCCAGGCGGTTCATGTTGCCTTCCATGCGGGCGGGATAGACGAGGAGCTTGTCCACGACCCCGGTCAGGCGGGCGAGCGCGAAGTCGAGGGTGATCGTCGCGTCCGGACCGACATAGCGCTCGACCGAAGAGTGCGAGATGTCCCGCTCGTGCCAGAGCGCGACATTCTCCATCGCCGGCAGCGCGTAGGAGCGCACCATGCGGGCGAGGCCCGTCAGATTTTCGGTGAGCACCGGGTTTCGCTTGTGCGGCATGGCGGACGAACCCTTCTGCCCCGGCGCGAAATATTCCTCCGCTTCCAGGACCTCGGTGCGCTGGAGATGCCGGATCTCGATCGCCAGCCGCTCGACGCACGAGGCGATGACGCCGAGCGTCGCGAAGTACATGGCATGACGGTCGCGGGGGATCACCTGCGTCGACACCGGCTCCGGCGTGAGGCCGAGGGCCTTGGCGACATGCTCCTCGACGAAGGGATCGATGTTGGCGAAGCTGCCGACGGCACCCGAAATCGCGCAGGTCGCGATGTCCGCGCGGGCTGCGACGAGGCGATCGCGGCATCTCTGGAACTCGGCGTGGGCAAAGGCGAGCTTGATGCCGAAGGTCACGGGTTCGGCATGGATGCCGTGCGAGCGGCCGATCGTGACCGTCTCCTTGTGTTCGAAGGCGCGCCTTTCCAGCGCCGCCAGGAGGGCGTCGAGATCGGCGAGCAGAATGTCGGACGCTTTGACGAGCTGCACGGAAAAGCAGGTGTCGAGCACGTCGGACGAGGTCATGCCCTGATGGACGAAGCGCGAATCCGGGCCGATGAATTCAGCGAGATGGGTCAGGAACGCGATCACGTCGTGCTTGGTCACGCGCTCGATCTCGTCGATCTTCTCGACGTCGAAGACCGCCGCACGGCCCTTCTCCCAGATGTTCCGCGCGGCCTCCTTCGGAATGACGCCGAGTTCGGCGAGCGCCTCGCAGGCATGGGCCTCGATCTCGAACCAGATCCGGAACTTCTGCTCCTGCGACCAGACGGCCACCATGTCGGGGCGGGAATAGCGCGGGATCATCGGCAGGACTTTCGAGGGAAAACGTTGGCCGGGGCATAACAGACGCGTCGTCGCGCCTCAACGGCGCTCGGCCCGTCGCATCATGGACATGGCGAGGGCATATGCCTCAAATGTAGGCAGAGATGCCTCTTGCTTAACAGCCGTTAGCCATCTTAGCTTCATGGCGTCGGAGCGGCCGATGTTGATCCACTCGGGGGATGCACAGCATGTCGATGTCCAGTCCGTTCGAACTCAAACGCGCCAAACCTGCCGAGGCCGAAGCCATCTTCGAACTCGTGCGGGCCGCCTACGCCAAATGGATACCGGTGCTCGGCCGCGAGCCGATCCCGATGACGGCGGACTATGATCGCGCCGTTCGCGACAACGAGGTCGACGTTCTCTACGACAGCCGTGACATGGTCGCGCTGATCCAGACGGTTGAGCGGGCGGACGATCTCCTGATCGAGAGCGTCGCGGTGGCGCCGGACTGGCAGGGCGCCGGTCTCGGCCAACGTCTCCTGCGGCATGCCGAGGCGAAGGCGCGCGCCGGCAAGCGCAACCGCATCTCCCTGCAGATGAACGAGATCTTCGGCGACACCATCCGTCATTACGAAGCCGCCGGTTTCCGGATCGACGGGCGTGACTTGCAGGATGACGGCACCATGGTGCGGATGAGCAAGGATCTCGCTCCGAACGAGGTGACGGCGATCACCGCCGCGCGCTGATCTCGATCCAGGCTGGAACCCGATCGGCATCGGACGGCAATGCCGCGTGAACGCCGCGTGCAATCGCCCGTGACATGACGGCGGCCGCGGCCGCGCCCATCTCGATCCGGTCTCCGGCGTCCGGTTTTCGTGCCACCGCACCTGTCGCCAGTGCGAAGACGAGGTCTCCGTCGAAATCGGTGTGCGCGGGCCAGAGGGCGCGCGCAAATCCATCATGCGCGGCGATGGCGAGACGCTTGGCCTCGGCTTTCGTCAGGACGGCATCCGTCGCGATCACGGCGATCGTCGTGTTCGCCCGCTCGGAGGCGCCGGCCTTGGTGCGCGGCACCGTCGCGGTCGCCGGCAGCGGGTGAGGAAGCCCGAGGCCCGCGAACTCCGCTCCGATCTCGAACGGAGCGGCCCAGAAATGGGGTCCGCCGGCCACGAGCGGGCTGCCGAGGGCGTTCACCGCCACAAGAGCGGACACGGTGAAGCCGCTGTTCAGCCTGACGGAAGCGGAGCCGAGGCCCCCCTTCACATCGACGGTGACGGCTCCCGTTCCCGCGCCGACGGTGCCGAGGGCGAAATCCAGCCCCGCCGACTGCGCCGCCTCGTGGCCGAGTTCGCGATAGGGCGGGTATCGACCCCAGGTTTCGCCCCCGCCGGCGGCGAGATCGAAGAGGATCGCGGCGGGCACGATCGGAACACGGTGGGGACCGACGGCGAAGCCGCGCCCCGCTTCGCGCAGAAAGGCCTGGACGCCGGACGCGGCATCGAGGCCGAAGGCCGAACCCCCGGAAAGAACCAGAGCGTCGACGGCCTGCACCGTGTTTTCCGGCGACAGGAGATCGGTCTCCCGCGTGCCGGGTGCGCCCCCGGCCACATGAACGGCGGCGGTCGCGGGCCGGTCGCAGAGGATGACGGTGGTGCCGCTCGCCAGCCGTCGATCCGTCGCATGGCCGACGCGAAGCCCCGCGACGTCGGTCAGGAGATTGCGGGTGCCGGCCTGTCCCAGACCCATGGCCCGTCCCGGCTCCATGGTCAGCCGTCCGATTCCGGGACGAACGTCGTCCCGTCGAACCGAAACGTGCGGTAGAGATCGAGATCGCCGTCGCCCTTGGCATCGAAGCGCACGAATCCGAGGGCGGTGGAGAAGCGTGTCGTGTCGAGAACCTCCCGGAGCGTTCTGCCGCTGCGTTGGGCGTCCGTGACGGCGGCGAGAGCGATCTCGGTCGCCGCGAGCGAGGGTCCGAAATAGCCCTCGCGCTCCTCGGGCGGAGGTTCCGAACCCGCGTCTGTCCCATCCGCCGCGGATGTCCATTGCCAAGCCGGCGCAACGGCGACGATGCCTTCGGGCAGGGGCACCGCGCCGGGCTCGTCGAGAAGCGTCTCGCCGGCGACGATGTCCAGGACGAGACCGCTCGCGGCGGCATCCCGTGCGATGATCGCGATGTCCGGCCGGTCGCCCGCGATGACGACCCGCGTCACTCCGCTGGCGAGAATGCGCCGGACGAGACCGAACTGCTTCTCGTCGGCGGGCCTGAACGTGTCGACCAGGATCGGCTTGGCCCCGGCTGCTTCGAGGCGTGACCGCACGGCGTCGGCGAGGCCGCGCCCGTCCACCGATCCGTCGTCCACGAGTCCGAAGGGGCGATCCTTCCAGCGGGCCGAGACGGCCCCGGCGAGCGCCTCCGCCGCTGCGTCCGAACGCGGCGCGACGCGCCAGAGGAGAGCGCCCGATTTCGCCCGCCGATCGGTCAGGCGCGTCGCCCTGACACCGGAGGTGATCGTCGGGATCCCGGCGGCGGCGAGGATCGGAAGCGCGGCCTCCAGCGCTTCGGTGCAGACGAAACCGGTGACCACGCCGACCTTGGCGGCGACGAAGCGCTGGGCGGCCTCCCGTCCGCCCTCTTCGGTGCAGCGCGTATCGATCTCAAGACGCTTTGCCGCGGGGGCTGCGGCCATCGCCCGCCGGGCGCCGGCTGCGACCTGCGCGCCGAGCACCGCGGCGGGACCGCTCGTCGGCGCGGCGACGCCGATCAAAGCATCCGCGGCGAAGGCCTGGGGCCGGCCGAAGGACGAGACCGCGGCGAAAACGAGAGCTGCGAGACTGTGACGAGTTGCCATGCCGGAAGGCTAGCGCCAATTCACCGCGAATTCGAGACGCGATCCGCCGGCGCCCGATCGCTTCGATCGTCGGGCGCGATCGAAATTGCAGCGAGAGGAGATCGCATGTCGTATCGGCTCTACTATTGGCCGGGCATCCAGGGGCGCGGCGAGTTCGTCCGCCTCGCGCTGGAAGAAGCCGGCGCGGACTATGTCGACGTCGCGCGGGGTTCGGACGAGGCGGGTCTCGGACTGCCCGCGATGTTTCGGCGGATGGAGAAGGGGCGTGGCGCATCGCTTCCCTTTGCGCCGCCCTTCCTCGAAGACGGCGATCTCCTCCTGTCGCACGTGGGCAACATCCTTCTTCACCTCGGCACGAAGCACGGACTTTTGCCGGGCGATCCCGCCCTTCGTCTCGTGGCGCACGGTCTTCAGCTAACGATCGCCGACCTCGTCTCGGAGGTGCACGACACGCACCATCCCGTCGCGACGAGCCGCTATTACGAAGACCAGCTCGATGAAGCCAAGGCGAAGGCGGCCGAGTTCCGCCGGGACCGCATGCCGAAGTATCTCGGGTATTTCGAAACGGTTCTCGAGCGAAATCCGGCCGGGTCCGACCATGCGATCACCGGCGAAACCACGACGGTCGATCTCTCGCTCTTCCAGGTGATGGAGGGGCTGTCCTACGCCTTTCCCCGCGCGAGCTCCAACCTAGCGTCGCTTTATCCGAACCTTTCCTCGCTCCGGGCCCGGATCCGCGCCCGGCCGCGGATCGCCGCGTATCTCGCCTCCGAGCGGCGGATCCCGTTCAACGAGGACGGCATCTTCCGACGCTATATCGAGCTCGACGGCGATCCGTCCTGACGATACCCCGCGTTGTTGCGATGCGAAGGTCCTGCGTCGCGGTTGCGCGTGCGAATCGCGCGAGATCGCCCTATGTCAGGCCATGCCGAGCCGCGATCCTCGCGGCCGGTCCGCAGATCCAGCCGAGAGGGCAGCGCCTTGCTGACGACGCCGACGATCGAACCGCTGCTGTTTCGCGATGCGATGAGCCGCTTCGCAGCCGCGGTGCATCTCGTGGCGACCGACGGGCCAACCGGCCGCCGGGGCGTCACGGCGACCTCGGTCGTCTCCGTGTCGGACAGTCCCGCCAGCCTCCTCGTCTGCCTGAACGCTTCGAATGCCGCCAATGCCCGCTTCGACGGCAATGGCTGCTTCGCCGTCAATGTTCTCGGACGGCGTCACGAACACGTTGCCCGCAAGTTCTCGGGCGAGGGCAATCTGACACCGGAGGAGCGGTTCGGCGCCGCCCCCTGGACGCGGCTCTCGACGCAGGCGCCGGTCCTCGTCGACGCGCTGGTCTCGTTCGACTGCCGGCTCATCGACTCGCGCATCGTCGCGACGCATCACGTCTTCATCGGCGAGGTCGTCGCGGTCGCGCTCGGCCAGCCGGACGAAGCGCTCGTCTATCTCGATCGTGCCTACCGGCACGTCTGAAGAGGTCCGCTTGCGGTTCTGGCTTCGACGCTCATATTGAAGGGGCCGCGCGGCCGTATCGCGGGCCTGCGATCCGGAGGAAGTGCTCCCTTGTCCGATCCCCATGCCGTTCCGGATTCGATCGATGCGACCGAGGCGATGCTCGATCGCGAGAACTACGTCGCCGACCGGGCGCTGGCGACGGTGCTCTTCCTGTCGCTGCGAATGGGGCGGCCCCTCTTCCTCGAAGGCGAGGCGGGCGTCGGAAAGACCGAGATCGCCAAGGTCCTCGCCTCCGCCCTCGACCGGCCGCTGATCCGGCTGCAATGTTACGAAGGGCTCGACGTCTCCTCGGCGTTGTACGAGTGGAACTATGCCGCGCAGATGATCGAGATCCGGATGCGGGAAGCCTCCGGCGACACGTCGAAGGACGCGATGCGCTCGGATATCTTCTCCGAGCGCTTCCTCATCCGCCGCCCGATCCTGCAGGCGCTGGACGGTGCGCCTGGCCGCGCGCCGGTGCTTCTCATCGACGAACTCGACCGCACCGACGAGGCGTTCGAGGCCTTTCTCCTGGAGGTTCTGTCCGACAACCAGGTGACCATTCCGGAGCTTGGCACCATCAGAGCCGCCGAGCCGCCGATCGTGATCATCACCACGAACCGCACCCGCGAGATCCACGATGCGCTGAAGCGCCGCTGCCTCTATCACTGGGTCGATTATCCCGCTTCGGATCGCGAACTGGAGATCGTTCGCCGCAAGGCGCCGCGCGCCAATGCCGAACTCGCCGCAGAGCTCGTCGCCTTCGTGCAGCGGCTGCGCAAGATCGATCTCTTCAAGGCGCCGGGTGTCGCCGAGACCATCGACTGGGCGAACGCGCTGACGGAGCTGAACGCCGTCGCGCTCGATCCGGCCCATGTCTCCGACACGCTCGGCGTTCTCCTGAAGTACCAGGACGACATCGCGCGCCTGGAAAAGGGCGAGGGCCGCGAGATCCTCGCAGAGGTGCGGCGCGGCCTCCAGGCGGCGGGCTGAGGCGGGCCATGTTGAACCGGGACCGGGAGGCGGAGATGCCGATGCCGGACAGGGCGGCGCCCGAAGGACGGCTCGCCGACAACATCGCCTATTTCGCGCGCACGCTTCGCAGGGCCGGCCTGAAACTCGGCCCGGCGGCGACGCTGGATGCGATCGCGGCGGTGAAGGCGGCCGGCATCGGTTCGCGCGACGATTTCTACTGGACGCTCCACTGCGTTCTCGTCACCCGGCGCGAGGACGACGCCGTCTTCGACGAGGCCTTCCGGCTGTTCTGGCGCTCGCGCGAGCTGATCGAGAAGATGATCGCCATGTTCTCGCCGAAGGCCCCGCCGCGCGACGTCGCCCCGGACAAGAAGAGGGCCGGTGAGAGCCGCGTCGCGGATGCGCTGTTCGAAGGTGCCAAACGCCGGGAGACGGAGCAGACGCGGCCGGAGATCGAAATCGACGCCAGCCTCACCGTGTCCGAAGCGGAGGTGCTGCGCGCCAAGGATTTCGCGCAGATGTCGGCGGCCGAAATCGAAACCGCCAAGCGCGCGATCGCCGATCTGCGCCTGCCGGCCGATTTCGTGCGGACGCGACGCTTCACGCCCGATCCGCGCGGCGTGCGCATCGATCCCCGCCGGATGATGCAGGCCTCCCTGCGGACCGGCGGCGCCCTGATCCTGCCGAAATATCGTTCCCGCCGGGAGGTGCATCCGCCGCTGGTGGTGATCGCCGACATATCCGGCTCGATGAGCCAGTACACGCGGATCTTCCTGCACTTTCTGCATGCGCTGACGGAACAGCGGCGACACGTCCACGCGTTTCTGTTCGGCACTCGGTTGACCAACGTCACGCGGCAGATGCGTCACCGGGACCCCGACGATGCGCTCGACGAATGCGCGGGCGCGGTCAAGGACTGGTCCGGCGGCACGCGCATCGCGGAGGCGCTGCACGGCTTCAACCTGCGCTGGTCGCGCCGGGTGCTGACGCAGGGCGCCGTGGTGCTGCTCATCACGGACGGTCTGGAGCGCGATTCGATCGTCGAACTCGAAGCGGAGATGGAGCGGCTGCACAAGAGCTGTCGTCGCCTGATCTGGCTGAACCCGCTCCTTCGCTTCGACGGCTTTTCGGCGCGGGCAAGGGGCGTGCGCGCCATGCTGCCACATGTCGACGAGTTCCGGTCGGTGCATTCGCTGGCGGCGATGACCGATCTCTGTTCGGCTCTCTCCGGCACGGGCGGTCCCTCGACCGATCCCCGACGCTGGATCGACGCCGCCGACGCCGCCATGGCGGCCTGAGCGAAGGAAACGCACCGTGTCCGACACGATTTCGTCCGAACTCGACATCCTGGCCACGGCCGAGGCCTGGGCCGGCGAAGGCCGCCGGCTCGCGATCGCAACCGTCGTGGAAACCTGGGGTTCGGCACCCCGGCCCGCCGGGAGCCGCCTCGTGATCGACGAGGAGGGGCGCTTCGAGGGCTCGGTGTCCGGCGGGTGCGTGGAAGGAGCCGTCGTGACGGAGGCGGTCGACGCGATCGAGGCCGGTACGCCGCGCATGCTGGAGTTCGGCGTGGCGGACGAAACGGCGTGGCGTGTCGGCCTCTCCTGTGGCGGGCGCATTCGCGTCTATGTCGAGCCGATCGAGGCAAGGCGCTGATGCATATCGATCTTTTGTCATCGATCAACGCGGAACGTCGAGCGCGTCGTGCCGTGGTTCAGGTGACCGATCTCGCTTCGGGGGTCAGCCGCATCGTGCGGGAGGCGGAGGTCTCGGGCGACCCGCTGGCCGACGAGATCGGCAAGGCGCTTCGGGCCGGCAAGTCTGGGCTGGTGCGTGTCGGCGAGGCCGAGATCTTCCTCAACGTCGATGTTCCGCCCGCGCGCATCCTCATCATCGGCGCCGTGCACATCAGCCAGGCGCTGGCTCCGATGGCCCGGCTGGCCGGCCTTGACGTCGACATCGTGGATCCCCGGACGGCATTTGCGACGCCGGAGCGGTTTCCCGGCGTTGCGCTTGCGGCCGAGTGGCCGGAGGACGTCCTGAAGCGCCGTCCGCTCGACGCCTACACCGCGCTCGTCGCCGTCACGCACGATCCGAAGATCGACGACATCCCCCTCAAGGCCGCCCTTGATGCCGACTGTTTCTACATCGGCGCGCTCGGAAGCCGGAAGACCCACGCCAAGCGCCTCGAACGCCTGACCGCCGCCGGAGCGACGGCAGACCAACTCCCACGCATCGAGGCACCGATCGGGCTCGACATCGGGGCCGCCACGCCGGCGGAGATCGCGGTCGCGGTGCTCGGCTCGATCATCCGCGCGTTGCGCCGCCGATCGGTCGCGATGGACGCCTCGTGAAGTTCGGGCGCGTTCCGCTCGCGGATGCGGAGGGCGCCATCCTCGCCCATGCCGCCAAGCTCGAAGGCGGGCGGCTGCCCAAGGGTCACCGCCTGACGGTCCCCGATCTGCGGCGCCTGGAGGAGGCCGGTCTTTCCGACATCGTCGCGGCCTGTCTCGATGACGGAGACCTTTCGGAGGACGATGCGGCCGAACGGCTTTCCCATGTCGGCGGAAGCGCCGTGAAGGCCGGACCGGCGGGAACGGGACGGGTCAACTTCTTCGCGGAGGCCGCCGGTCTCTTCCTGCCCGACACGGGGCTCGTCGACGCCATCAACGCCGTCGATCCCGGCATCACGCTCGCCACCTTGCCGGCCTTCGCGCCGGTCGAGCCGGGCCGGATGGTCGCGACGGTGAAGATCATTCCGCTCGCGGTCGCCGGGTCGTCCGTGGAAGCGGCGCTCTCTCTGATCGGCTCGGATGCCGCCTTCCGCGTCGCGCCCTTTCGCGCCCTTCGCATCGGGCTCGTGCAGACGGAACTGCCCGGCATCAAGAAGAGCGTGCTCGACAAGACACGCCGCGTGCTCGAGGCTCGACTGAAGCCTTCGGGATCGACGGTGATCGCGGAAGAGCGCTGCGCTCATCGCACCGAAGCGCTGACGGCGGCTCTTGCAGCCTTGCCACCGGCAGACCTCACCGTGGTCTTCGGAGCGTCCGCCGTGATCGATATCGAAGACGTCATCCCGGCCGCCGTCGTCAGATCCGGCGGTCGCGTTCTGCATCTCGGCATGCCCGTCGATCCCGGCAATCTGCTCCTTCTGGCCGAGCGAGACGGACGCCCGCTGCTTGGTGCGCCGGGCTGTGCAAGGAGCATCAAGGAAAACGGATTCGATTGGATCCTCAACCGTTTGCTTTGCGATGTCGACGTATCGGGTGAAGATATCCGCAAGATGGGAGTCGGCGGGCTCCTGATGGAGATCGCGACACGGCCCGCGCCCCGCGAGCCGGTGAAGCCGACGCCTGGACCGGTGGTCGATGCGATCGTCCTCGCCGCAGGCCGGTCGAGCCGGATGGGCGAACATCACAAGCTCCTGGCGCTGTTCGACGGGGTGCCCCTGATCCGCCGAACGGTCGAAACCGCGCTGGCCAGCCGCGTGCGGCGCGTCCGTGTGGTGGTCGGGCATCGTGGACGCGAGATCGCCGAGGCGCTGTTGGGGCTGGACGTCGAGATCCACGAGAATGCGAACCATGCCGAAGGTCTGTCCACATCCCTGAAGCGTGGCTTTGAGGCCTCGCTGACCGCCGAACGGCCGGCCGAGGGACTTCTCGTGCTGCTTGCCGACCAGCCGCAGCTGACGGCGTCGGATCTCGACCGGTTGATCCGGACGTTCCGGCCCGCCGGCGCGGGATCGATCGTCGTGGCGACGGACGAGGGACGCCGTGCCAATCCGGTCATTCTCCCGTCGACCCTGGCGGGCGACGTGATGAAACTCAGCGGAGACGTCGGAGCCAAGCCTCTCATCTCCGCGCATTGCGAACTCGTTCGCGACGTCGAGATCGGCCCGGCGGCGGGTCTCGACGTGGATACGCCGGACGCTCTCGCCGCCGCCGGTGGCTTTCTTCCCTCTCATGGCGCATGAGAGGTCGGCTGTAAGCAATTCATCTTGTTGATGCCTAAGGCTTGGAAACTGTCTTTTTGGCGTCTCGTCGGCATCGCTCGGAGCAGTATTTGACCGTCTCCCAGGTCCGCTCCCACTTCTTGCGCCAGACCATCGGACGCGCACACTGCGCGCAGATCTTGACCGGCAGGTCGGCTTTTCGACGCATCATGTCCTCCGTTTCGCCCGTCACTTCGGGCGCTCGTCCGGATCGAACAGGGACCGCGCTGTCCCGCCGCACTTGATGTCGCCGTTCCTCGGTGCATGTGCCGCCGGCGAATGGGGAGATCTTCATGGGACGATATCTGATCCTCGGTGCCAGCGGGGGCATCGGCGAGGCGACCGCGCGACGTCTGGCGAAGGCGGGGCACGATCTGGTCCTGGCCGGCCGCGATCAAGCGGGCCTTGCGGCCCTTGCCGACGAGATCGGGGGAGCCACGGGCATCGCGGATGTGCTGTCGGCTGATCTCGGAGGCCAACTCGCCGAGATGGCGGGTTCTCGGCTGGATGGTCTTCTCTACGCCGTCGGCACCATCACCCTGAAGCCGTTCGAACGCTTGAAGGACGACGACTTCTTGAGCGATTTCAAGATCAACGCGCTGGGTGCTGCGAAAGCGGTTCAAGCCTTGCTGCCGGCGTTGAAGGCTGCGGACGGCGGCGCCAGCGTCGTCATGTTCTCGACCGTGGCGGTGGATCAGGGGTTTGCGGCGCACGCGTCCATCGCGATGGCGAAGGGCGCGGTCGTCGGACTCGTTCGCTCGTTGGCGGCGGAATACGCCCCGTCCATTCGCGTCAATGCGATCGCACCCTCCCTGACGCAGACGCCGCTCGGGCAGAAGGTCGCGGGCAACGAGCGAATGGCGGAGGCCGTCGCGAAGCTGCATCCGATCCCCCGGCTCGGTGAGGCCGACGACATGGCCGCCATGGCCGAACTTCTCCTCACCGGCGGTACCTGGATCACGGGTCAGGTCATCGCGATCGACGGCGGGCGCTCGACGCTGCGGGTCGCACGCAACTGAGCCGGCCGACCCCCACGATCCGCTTCGTTCTCGGCGACCAGTTGTCCGAAGCGATCCCGACGCTCCGAGATCTTCGGGAGGGCGACGTGGTGCTGATGGCGGAGGTCGGCGAGGAGGCGACCTATGTCCGCCATCACAAGCGCAAGATCGCCTTCCTCTTCTCGGCCATGCGGCATTTCGCAGACGCGTTGCGCGCGCGGGGCGTCGTGGTCGATTACATCCGGCTCGACGATCCCGAGAACGGCGGTTCCTTCGGGTCGGAACTCGCGCGCGCGGTGGAGCGCCATCGTGCGGGAAAGGTCGTCGTGACGGAGCCGGGTGAGTGGCGCGTCGCGGAGATGATGCGCGGCTGGTCGAAGGACCTCGGCATCCCCGTCGAGATCAGGTCCGACACGCGGTTCCTCTGCTCGCACGAGGATTTCGAGCTCTGGGCGGGTGCGCAGCGCGGGCTCCGAATGGAGTTCTTCTATCGGGAGATGCGGCGTCGGACCGGGCTTCTCATGGCGGGCGACAAGCCGGTGGGCGGGCGCTGGAACTTCGACGCGGAGAACCGCGAGGCGCTGCCGAAGACGATCGATGCGCCGAGGCGGCCGGACTTTCCACCGGATGACACGACGGAAGCGATACTCGGTCTCGTCGCGCAGCGGTTCGGCAATCATTTCGGCGATCTCGACATGTTCGACTATCCGGTCACGCGGGAGGACGCGCTCGCCTATCTCGACTGGTTCGTCTTCGTGGCGCTGCCGAACTTCGGCACCTACCAGGATGCGATGCGGCAGGGAGAGCCGCTGCTGTTTCACTCGCACCTCTCGGCTCTGATCAATTGCGGTCTTCTCGATCCCCTGGAATGCTGCCGACGGGCGGAGGCGGCCTATCTCGACGGCGATGCGCCGATCAACGCCGTCGAGGGTTTCGTGCGCCAGATCATCGGTTGGCGGGAGTTCGTGCGCGGCATCTATTGGCGGGAAATGCCCGGCTACGGCGCGCGAAACGCTCTCGATGCCCGTCGGCCGTTGCCGGACTTCTTCTGGACCGGCGACACCGACCTCAATTGCCTGCGGCAGTCGATCGCCGAGACGCGGGCGAATGCCTATGCCCACCACATCCAGCGACTGATGGTGATCGGCAACTTCTGCCTCCTCGCCGGTCTCGATCCCGTCGAGGTCCAGGAATGGTTTCTCGTCGTCTACCACGACGCCTACGAATGGGTCGAAATGCCGAATGTGGTCGGGATGATCCTCTATGCGGACGATGGGCTCTTCGCGTCCAAGCCCTATGCCGCGTCGGGCAACTACATCGACAAGATGTCCGACTACTGCCGCTCCTGCGTCTATTCGCCGAAGGTCAAGCAGGGCGAGGGCGCCTGTCCCTTCAACCCGCTCTACTGGGACTTCCTGGCGCGCAACCGCGACAAGCTTTCCCGCAATCAGAGGCTCCAGCGGCCCTATGCGACGCTCGACCGGATGGCACCCGACAAGGTCGCCGCCGCTCGGCGGGACGCACAGGCGTTCCTGACCGGTCTCGTCGGCGACGGCGACTATTGAAGATGCCGTTTTGCGCCTTGCTCTCTTCGGGTTCAGCGATTTAGATTCGATTAACCATTTCAGGCGCAGCATTCTGAGGCCGGCATGGCATTCTCCACCGGCGACGAGATGGAGCGTGTCGATGCAAAAACGCGTTGCAGACCCGGACTTCCAGAAGATGCTCGGCGGATACGGCCTGACGACGGCCGAGATCCTCTACCGGATGCCGGACCACCCTTCCTTCCTGCAGACCTTTCACTGGCAGTTCGCCGATCTCGCCCCGGACTATCCGCGGCTGAAGCGCTTCCTCGCCCACTGGGAGCGCGAGGTGGAGGCCGCGATCTATTCGGTGCGGGTCATGCATGCCGGGCTGATCGGCCCGCGCGAGGTTCGCCTGGTGCGCGACATCGGCCATCTCCACTGACATCGGCGCACGGTCGCGGGCAGGGCGCTGGCCTCTCGGCCCCGCCCGGCCGGCGCAGGTCACATCAGTCGGAGCCCCTTGAGGCTGGCATGGCCGGACCGGCCGACGATGATGTGATCGTGGACGGCGATCCCGAGCGGCTTGGCGGTTTCGACGATGGTCTTGGTCATCTCGATGTCGGCCCGCGAGGGCGTGGGGTCGCCCGAGGGATGGTTGTGGACGAGGATGACGGCGGTCGCGGACAGTTCCAGCGCTCGGCGCACCACCTCGCGCGGGTAGACCGGCGTATGGTCCACCGTTCCGGTCTGCTGCACTTCGTCGGCGATCAGAGCGTTCTTCTTGTCGAGAAACAGGATGCGGAACTGCTCGCGCGCCTCGTAGGCCATCGCCGCCTTGCAATAGGCGAGAACGGCCGCCCAGGACGACAGGACCTCCCGCTCGATCACGCCGGAGCGCAAGGCCCGCGCGTTGAGCGCGGCGAGGATCGTGAGATCGAGAGCGGAGGCCGCCCCCATGCCGGCGATTTCCGACAGGCGGGCGGCTGGCGCATTCAGCACCTCCGACAGCGAGCCGAAGCGCTTCATCAAGGCCTTGGCGATCGGCTTCACGTCGCGTCGCGGGATGGTGCGGAAGAGAACGAGTTCGAGAAGCTCGTAGTCCGCGAGGGCTGCAGGCCCCGCCTCGGCGAAACGCTCGCGCAGGCGATCGCGATGGCCGTCGTGGTGCTTCTCGATCCGGTTCGAAGCGCCGCGCGACGACGTCGAGGATTCCGAAAGGCCCGGAGAACGTCGCTCGTCGTCCTCCGGTTCGTCCATGGCGCTAGAGCGTCGGCAAGGTGGAGGGATCGATGGCGAGGCCGGGCGTATCGAGGCCACCCGGCGAGAAGGTGAAGACCTCGCAACCGGTTTCGGTGACTCCGACCGTGTGCTCGTACTGCGCCGACAAGGTGCGGTCGCGGGTGACCGCGGTCCATCCGTCGGCCAGGACCTTCACATGCGGGCGACCGAGATTGATCATCGGCTCGATCGTGAAGATCATGCCGGGACGAATCTCTGCGCCTTCGCCCCGACGTCCATAGTGCAGGACGTTCGGCGCGTCGTGGAAGAGGCGGCCGACGCCATGGCCGCAAAAGTCACGGACCACCGAGCAGCGTTCGGCTTCGGCATAGTCCTGGATGGCCGCTCCGATGTCGCCCATTCGTCCGCCTGGCTTGGTCGCGGCGATGCCGAGCATCAGCGAGCGATAGGTCACCTCGCACAGACGCTCGCCCGCGCGCTTGACCTTGCCGACCGGGTACATGCGCGAGGCATCGCCATGATAGCCGTCGACGATCAACGTCACGTCGATGTTCACGATATCGCCGTCGCGCAGCGGCTTGTCGTTCGGGATGCCGTGGCAGACGACGTGGTTGATCGAGGTGCAGACGCTTTTCATGTAGCCGCGGTAGTTCAGCGTCGCGGGGAGGGCGCCGTTGGCGAGGCCGAAGCGAAAGACATGCGCGTCGATCGCCTCGGTCGTGATGCCGGGCTTCACGATGGCGGCGAGGCTGTCGAGGCACCGTGCGGTCAGCTGGCAAGCCCGGCGCATGCCCTCGAACGCCTCGGCGTCGTAGAGGCGGATCGCGCCCGTGTTGCGCGTCGGCAGCACTTCGGCTTCGAGATAGGTGGTCATGGGCGGTCCAGGCTGCGAATGTCCGGCGTCGTCTTCCGGTGTTGGATGTCGCACCGAATGCGTCCGGCTTCAAGCCCGACGCGGCCGGACGTCCGGCCGGGATCGGTTTGCCGGTCCACCGATCGCAGATCAGCTCTTGACGAGGACGTAGGATCCCGGAGCGTCCTCGATGATGTCGAGCCGACCGCCTCCGGGCTCGCGGGCAGGCACGCGGTCGCCGGACAGCGGTTCGATCCAGCGTTGCCAATGCGGCCACCAGGAGCCCGGGCTCTCCTCGGCCTTCGCGAGCCATTCGGCGAATGACACGTCCGGCGAGGGTTTGCCGTTCGTCCAATACTGGTATTTCGGCTTGGACGGCGGATTGACGACGCCGGCGATGTGGCCGGAGCCCGTGAGGACGAAGGTCACGTTCGGCCCGAGCAGGAGGCTGCCCGTGTAGACGCTGAGCGCCGGCGCGATGTGATCCTCCTTGGTCGCCAGATTGTAGATCGGTATCTCGACCTTGGACAGATCGAGCCGCATGCCGTCGATCTCCATGCGCCCGGTCGCGAGACGGTTCTCGAGATAGCAGTTGCGCAGGTAGAAGAGATGGTTGGCCCGCGGCATGCGCGTGGAATCGGCGTTCCAGTAGAGAAGGTCGAAGGCCATCGGCTCCTTCCCCCTCAAATAGTTGTCGACGAAGTAGGGCCAGATCATGTCGCCCGCCCGCAGCATGTTGAAGGCGGTCGCCATGCGCGAGCCTTCGAGATAGCCCTTCGCCTTCATGCTGTTGGCGAGTTGGTCCAGTTGCTCCTCGTCGACGAAGACCTTGAGGTCGCCGGCATGGGTGAAGTCGACCTGCGTCGTCAGGAGGGTCGCGGACCGGATCCGGTCGTCGCCCTTGCCCGCGAGATAGGCCACCGCCGCCGCGAGAAGCGTTCCGCCGACGCAGTAGCCGACGAGATTGGCGCCTCGCTCGCCCGTCGCCTTCTCGATCGTATCGAGCCCGAAGAGAATCCCGTCCTGGATGTAGTCCCGCCAATCCTTGGCGGCGTGGCTTTCGTCGGGATTGACCCAGGAGATCACGAAGACCGTGTGGCCTTCCGCGACGGCCCAGCGGATGAAGGATTTCTGGGCGTTGAGATCGAGAATATAGAACTTGTTGATCCAGGGCGGACAGATCAGGAGCGGACGCGCCAGAACGGTCTCGGTCGTCGGCGTGTATTGGATGATCTGGCAGACCGGGTTCTGTGCGACGACCTTGCCCGGCGTCGTCGCCATGTCGCGGCCGACCGTGAAGCACGAGGCGTCGGAATGGCGCATGCGAAGCTGCCCGCGTCCCTCGGCCATGTCCTCGGCGAACATCTTCATACCCCGCACCAGATTGGCGCCGTTCGACTCCAGCGTCTCGCGATAGAGCTCGGGATTGGTCAGCAGAAAATTCGACGGCGAGAGCGCGTGCGAGATCTGTCGAACGTAGAAGGCGGCCTTGTGCCTTGTATGGGGATCGAGACCCTCGGCGTTTTCGACGAGCTCGTCCGCCCAGGTCGAGGTCGTGAGATAGACCTGCCGCAGCACGTCGTAGAGAAGGTTCTCGTGCCAGGCGGGATCGGCGAAGCGCTTGTCCGCGCGACCGGGCTGCAGCGTTTCGGTCTTGGCCTCCTCCTCCTCGCCGCCCAGACGCTTCACAGCTTTCGCCCAGATGTCGAGATAGCCGGTCATCAGCTTGGTCTGCGCCTCGACCAGACGCGAAGGGTCCGACATCCAGTAGTCGCCGACCTTCGACAGCGTCGTGACGAGTTGCTTGATGCTGACCGGACTGTCGTCGACCGACTCGCCGCGCTCGCGGGGCTCGACCCAGGCCGCCGCGGCCTTGCCGAGATGCTCGATCACATGGGCCATGTTCCGCGTGAAGGCTTCGGGATCCCGCGGCGCGAAGGGCGGCATGGCGTTCGGTTCGGCTTGGCTTCCCGGTGTGTTGCCGTCCATGCCCATTTCCTCCCGGCTTCGGTCCGCACGCCATTCGTGTGGCTCGCCGCACGACCCGCCGCCGCGATGCAACGTCCCCCGTTCCGCCGAACCGTGCACCGACGAAAGGTCGGCGGCACGGGAGGACCGAACATCTGCGACGTTTCATCGAGATCTCGGCGCTCGAGCTTCGACCCCTCTCTTAAAAGCACAATCCTCCGGTCTTGTTCACCCATTGGCTGTGCTGCACCGCCGTCGCAGAACGCTTTTCTTCCAAAGCGTCGGCGGCTGCGCTATGAGCGAGGCGAAACATGGTGAAGGCGGACATCCGCGATGATCAAGAAGATGCGTGGGAGCAGCCTCGCCGCGGTGTCGTGCACCGTCATGGCTTTGGCAGGCTGCCAGTCGATTCTGCCCGGCGATGGTCCGTCGCGTCTCGCCTTGCGACAGATCCCCGTGGTGGCGTCGTCGGGACAGCGGCTCGGTCCCGACGGCTACCCGCTCCTCGGCGACTATCCAAACGCGGCGACCGCGCAGATCGACACGGCGTCCGTCGAAGCCGCGAAGAGCGAGTTGAAAGCGGCGGGCGCGTCGCGGCGTGCCGATGCGGCGTCGACCGACGCCGCCTACCGCAGCAAGCTCGCCGAGATGGAGAGCATCAAGGCGGGACAGCGACGGGCCGTCGCGGAAGCCGCCGCGCCGCCGGCCGAATCGCCGAAGGCGCGGGTGTCCGGCAGCGATCCCGACGCGGTGCTCCGCGAGATCGAAGGTCAGCGCTAGAGGCGACATCCTGCGCGTCGGCGCGATGGTGATCGAGTTCAGGCGGTTCGGTCGAACCGCTTTCCTGTTTCAGACCGCGAGGACATGCCATGACCGAGGAGTTCCATAAGGTTCGCCGCCTGCCGCCCTACGTCTTCGAGGAGGTCAACCGCCTGAAGGCGTCGGCGCGCGGACGCGGCGCCGACATCGTCGATCTCGGCATGGGCAATCCGGATCTTCCGACGCCGTCCTTCGTCGTCGACAAGCTCTGCGAGGCGATCCGCGATCCGCGCACGCACCGCTATTCCGCATCGAAGGGCATCGCGGGCCTGCGCCGCGCCCAGGCCGCCTATTATGAGCGGCGCTTCAACGTGAAGCTCGACCCCAACACCGAGGTCGTCGCCACGCTCGGCTCGAAGGAGGGCTTCGCCAACATGGCGCAGGCGATCACCGCGCCCGGCGACGTCGTCCTCTGTCCCAATCCGACCTATCCGATCCATGCCTTCGGCTTCCTGATGGCCGGCGGCACGATCCGCGCGATCCCGGCCAAGCCCGACGACGACTTCCTCGTCGCCATCGAGCGCGCCGTTCGCCACTCGATCCCCAAGCCGCTGGCGATCATCCTCAACTTCCCGGCCAACCCGACCGCCTATGTCGCGGACCTCAAGTTCTACGAGGCCGTCGTCGCCTTCGCCAAGAAGCACGAGATCATCGTCCTCTCCGACCTCGCCTATGCCGAGATCTTCTTCGACGGACCGCCGCCGCCCTCGATCCTGGAAGTTCCGGGTGCGATCGACGTCGCGGTGGAGTTCACCTCCATGTCGAAGACCTTCTCCATGCCGGGCTGGCGCATCGGCTTCGCGGTCGGCAACCGTCGCCTGATCGCGGCGCTGGCGCGCGTCAAGTCCTATCTGGACTATGGCGCCTTCACGCCGATCCAGGTGGCTGCGACGGCGGCCCTCAATGCCGGCGACGATGCGATCGCCGAGGTCCGCTCGATCTACAAGCACCGCCGCGACGTTCTCGTCGACTCGTTCGGCCGAGCCGGCTGGAAGGTTCCGTCGCCCTCCTCGACCATGTTCGCCTGGGCCCCGATTCCCGAGGCTTACCGTCACCTCGGTTCGCTCGAATTCTCCAAGCTTCTCATCGAGAAAGCGGATGTCGCGGTGGCGCCCGGTGTTGGCTTCGGCGAGCACGGCGACGATTTCGTGCGCATCGCCCTTGTGGAGAACGAGCATCGCATTCGACAGGCTGCGCGCAACATCAAGCGTTTCCTTGCACCGACGCAGGAAGCGGGGCAAAACGTCGTGCCCTTCAGCGCTCGCGCCTGACGGCTCCAAGCGATAAAGACACGTCGCCGTGCGTCACCCTGGACGCGCGGCGTTCTCACATGACGCATCGATCGGCACGGCCGTGCGGCCCCCGGTCCCACCAGCAAGGCAGGCTTTCATGGACAGCCCGTTGAGGCTCGGCATCGCCGGGCTCGGTACCGTCGGCGCATCGGTCGCCAAGCGCCTCATCGAGCGCGCGGCGCAGTTCGCAGCCCGCTCGGGCCGGCCCATCGCGGTCGCTGCCGTCTCCGCGCGCGACGCCGGCCGGGACCGCGGGGTCGATCTCTCCGCGGCGACCTTCTTCGACGATCCGGTGAAGCTCGCCGCCAAGGGCGAGATCGACGTCTTCGTCGAGTTGATGGGCGGATCGGAAGGACCTGCGCTCGAAGCGGTGAAGGCGGCCCTCCAGCGCGGACTGCCGGTGGTGACCGCCAACAAGGCTTTGCTCGCCCATCACGGCGTCTCGCTTGCCAAGCTCGCGCAGCGCAAGGGAACCACCATCTTCTTCGAGGCGGCCGTCGCCGGCGGGATCCCCATCATCAAGACGCTGCGGGAGTCGCTCGCCGGCAACTCGGTCAGCCGCGTCTACGGCATCCTGAACGGCACCTGCAACTACATGCTGACGCGGATGGAAAAAGAGGGCATCGCCTTCGACGACTGCCTGAAGGATGCCCAGCGGCTCGGCTATGCCGAGGCCGATCCGACCTTCGACATCGGCGGCTTCGATGCCGCGCACAAGCTGGCGCTTCTCACGTCGCTCGCCTTCGGCTGCGAGATCGACCTCGACTCGGTCTTCATCGAGGGCATCTCCGCGATCTCCAACGACGACATCAAGGCCGCGGCCGAACTGGGCTATCGCATCAAGCTGCTTGCGGTCGCCCAGCGCACGGAAAGCGGCATCGAGCAGCGCGTCCACCCGACGATGATCCCCGCAAGTTCGGCGCTCGCTCAGGTCGACGGCGTGACGAACGCGGTCGCGGTCGACACCGACCTTCTCGGATCGATCCTCCTCGTCGGCCCGGGGGCGGGCGGCAATGCCACGGCGTCTGCGGTGCTCGCCGACATCGTGGACATCGCGGTGGGCTCGGCGACGCCGACCTTTTCCGTCGCACCGTCCGATCTGGTGCCCTACAAGAAGGCGCGCATGCGGGCGCACGAGGGCGGCTACTATATCCGTCTCAGCGTCCTCGACCGCGTCGGGGCCTTCGCTTCGATCGCCCGGCGCATGGCGGAAAACGGCATTTCTCTGGACTCGATCGTCCAGCGCAAGCCGCAGGGAAGTCGGGACGAGGAGACCGCGCCCGTCGTCCTCATCACGCATGAGACGACGGAGGCGGCCGTGCGCAAGGCGCTCGACGGGCTTTCCCGTGACGGGCATCTGGCGGGCGAGCCGCGCATGATCCGGATCGAGCCGCTGGATTGAACCTTCGCCTGGCCCGGCCAGGCGTTCTGCCGCAGCCATCGTCCCGTCAAGGGCCGGGCGGATAGACCCGCTTTTCGACAGGAGCATTCCATGAGCGAGACGATGGCCGAACGGGGACCTCTGGACCGGGCGCTGACGATGGAGATCCTCCGCGTCACCGAACGGGCTGCCGTCGCCGCCGCCATGCTGCGGGGCCGCGGCGACGAGAAGGCCGCCGATCAGGCCGCCGTCGATGCGATGCGCTCGGAACTGAACATGCTTCCGATCGACGGCACGATCGTGATCGGCGAGGGCGAGCGGGACGAAGCGCCGATGCTCTACATCGGCGAACGGGTCGGTCGGGGCGGCGGGGCGGTGGTCGACATCGCGCTCGACCCGCTGGAGGGCACCACGATCTGCGCCAAGAACCTGCCGAATTCTCTCGCCGTGATCGCGATCGCCGAGAAGGGCAGCCTGCTCAACGCGCCCGACGTCTACATGGAGAAGGTCGCGATCGGCCCGGGATATCCCGACGATACGATCGGCCTCGACCGCACGCCGGAAGCCAATCTCCTCGCTCTCGCCAAGGCGAAGGGTGTGCCGGTCGGCGAGATCACGGCCTGCATCCTCGACCGGCCCCGTCATGCCAAGCTGATCGAGGAGGTGCGCGCCACCGGCGCCGCGATCCGGCTTCTCGGCGACGGCGACGTGGCCGGCGTCATTCACACCACCGATCCCGAGGAAACCGGGATCGACATCTATATGGGCATCGGCGGTGCGCCGGAGGGCGTTCTGGCGGCCGCGGCGCTCCTGTGCACCGGCGGGCAGATGGTCGGTCGGCTGAACCTCAACACCAACGAGAAGCGCATCCGCGCGGAATCCATGGGGATCACGGATCCCTACAAGATCTACCGGCTGGAAGACATGGCGCGCGGGGACGTGATCTTCGCGGCGACGGGTGTGACCGACGGCAATCTCCTTGACGGTGTCCGCTTCTACCGCGACCGGATCGAGACCCACACGCTGGTCATGCGCTCCTTCTCGAAGACGATCAGGACCGTGCGTGCCAAGCATTTCGACCGCAAGAAGTTCGGTCTCTGACCTCGGTCGTTCCCGGAGCGCCTCGGGCATGAACCGCGAGCGGCTCTTTCTCGGCGTCGAGGCGTCCGCCGGCGGGCGTCGGTGGGTCCATGCCTTGAGCGAACGAGCCGAGGTGCTGGCCTCGCAGATCGCGCAGGCGCACGGCCTTCCCGATGTGCTCGCCCGCGTTCTCGCGGCCCGCGGCGTCGCGCCGGCCGATGCCGCGCGCTTTCTGGCGCCGACGATCAAGGAGCTGATGCCCGACCCCTCCGATCTCACCGACATGGCGGCGGCAAGCGTGCGCATCGCCGACGCGATCGAGCGGGGAGAGCGGGTCGCGATCTTCGGCGACTACGATGTGGACGGCGCGGCCTCCGCCGCGTTGCTCTGGCGCTACCTTGCCCCGTTCGGCATCGAAGCGACGATCCGCATCCCGGACCGCATCACGGAAGGTTACGGGCCCAATCCCGAGGCGATCCGCGAGCTGGCTCTGGCCGGTGCGACCCTCATCGTCACCGTGGATTGCGGCACGACCAGCCACGAGGCGCTGGAAGCCGCGCGGGCGGCTGGCGTCGATGTCGTCGTGCTCGATCATCACCAGACTGGCACGTCGCTTCCCGAAGCGGTCGCGATCGTCAATCCCAACCGGCAGGACGATCTTTCGGGGCAGGGGCATCTGGCGGCAGTCGGCGTCGTGTTCCTGACGGTGGCCGCAGTGTCGCGCGAGTTGCGCCAGCGCGGGCGGCCCGGCCGCGACCTGCCGGACATTCTCGGCCTGCTCGATCTCGCGGCGCTCGCGACGATCTGCGATGTGGTGCCCCTGATCGGCTTCAACCGCGCCTTGGTGGCGAAGGGGCTCGCGGTGATGCGGGCGCGGACCAATCCCGGCTTGCGCGCGCTGGCCGAAGTGGCGCGCATTTCCGGTCCCCTCGATCCCTATCATCTCGGCTACATTCTCGGCCCCCGCATCAATGCCGGCGGCCGGATCGGCGAGGCCCATCTGGGAAGCCGGCTCCTGACCGTCTCTGACGCGAACGAGGCGGCTGCGCTGGCCGACCAGCTCCATCGTCTGAACGAAGAACGCCAGGCCATGGAGCGACACATGGTGGCCGATGCCGAGGAGGAGGTCGCGGCCGAGATCGGACAGGGCGAAGGGCCGCCGGTGCTCGTCGCCGCCCGTTCGGACTGGCATCCCGGCATCGTCGGGCTGATCGCCGCTCGCCTCAAGGAGCGTCACCGTCGGCCGGCCTTCGCCATCGCCTTCGACGCCTCGGGCAAGGGCAGCGGCTCCGGGCGGTCCGTGTCCGGCTTCGACATCGGCGCGCTGGTGCGCGGCGCCGTCGAGGCCGGCATCTTGGAGAAGGGGGGAGGGCACGCGATGGCCGCCGGCCTCACCATTCGTCGCGAGCGGCTCGGTGCGTTCCGTGCCCATGTGGAAACGGGTACAGGCAATCTTGCGGCGGAGCTGCGTCGCGGAGAGGTCCTGTCGATCGACGGTGCGGTCAGCGCCATGGGTCTGACGCGCTCGCTGCTCGATCACCTGGAAAGCGCGGGTCCCTATGGATCGGGCCACGCTCCGCCCTTGCTGGCGCTGCCCCGGCACCGGATCGACTCATCGGCTGTCGTTGGAGCCGGTCACGTTCGCGCGACCCTCAAGGCACAGGACGGCGCGGTTCTGTCCGCAATCGCCTTCCGCGCCGAGGAGACGGAGGTCGGGCGGATGCTGCTCGACCACCGCAACCGCCTGGTCCACGTGGCGGGAACGCCGACGCTCGACCGCTACCGCGGACGCGAGTCCGTCGGCTTTCGAATCGTCGACGTCGCCGCAGCCGGGCTGTGACTTTCAGTTTCGGTCTTGCTGCGTTCGTCCCGGTGACGATCCCGATGCCGGGCGCCCGTTTCAGGCGATGTAATCCCTGTCATCGCCAGTCGCGCGGTCTTCGGTCTGCTGACGCACGCTTTCTTCGAGATCGGCGAGGCCGTCGGCCGTCTCGTGTCCACCGGAAGCATCGTTGCCGGCGGTGATCTCGCTCATCGGCTGTGTCGCGACATCCATGTAGAGCGCATCGTCGTCGGCGAGGCTCGCCGGTTCGCGATCGTCGGGATCGCGTCGCGATTCGCCACCGGCGCTCTCCAGGATCGGCTGATCCGCATCCAGGAGTTCACCCTCGGCCGCATAGCCGGACGATGGAGCGTTCGGCTTGCGCTGCTCCGGAAAATCCTTCGTCATGTCGTCTCTCCTGTCCATCAACGTTCGAGATAGCAATGATGTCGGCGTCGTTGGGTTGCGGCTGAGACTCCGGTCTTGTGGCCATCGCCGGTCTCGCGAGGGTCCGTCACGACACCAGCGTCAACTGCTTCTGGGAGGAAGCCGACGCGGGTTCGCGACGCGTCGCCCAGTCTGCGGCGATAACCTGCGTCGGTGCGGTGGTCAGCGTGACCTCGTCGCCCCAATGCAAGCCGTAGAGCGGCCCGTCATAACCTGCTGCCCGCCATTGCCGCATCAGCATGTTCCAGACGCTCGGCGTCTCCAACTGACGGCCGAGCATCCAGAGCAGCTTGCTCTTCTTGATGCGGATCGAGCCGACATCGTCGAGATCATGAAAAAGGGCGTGGAGAAGATCGTACTTCAAGGTCGTCGTCCGTTGGTCGGGGCGTCGACCGGCCCGTAGCGAGCCTATCGATCCTGCTGGTAGCCCTGATGGGTCGTGTTGATTTTCGCGTTGCCCTGCTGGCCCTGCTTATCGGTATTGCCCTGGCCCTGAGCCATCTGGTCAGGTGCGTCCTTGGAGGTTCCAGGATCGCCGGCGCCCTTCGGGCTGCGATTCTCCGTGGGGACCGGGGGTGCCTTGCTCGTCATCGTCGGGTTCCTTTCGAAATGGACGTTGTTCGACGTCGCGGGGTCGACCGCCGGGATGGGTTCAGAAGGGTCTCGGGTCGAGGAGACCTTGTGTCAGCGAGACTTGGTGCTGCTCTCGTCGCCCGACACGATGGTCCGCTCCCCGCCCATGACGCCGGTCGTGTTTTCGGTGTCTTTCGGCGCGTCGAGCGGCGCGCCCTGTTGATTGGCAACCGTGTCCTGCTGCTGCTCGACCTGCACGAACTTGGAATCGAGGCCACGCTCGTCGCCATGCTGCGCCTTGTCCCGGTTGCTGAGAACCATGTTCTGCCCGAGAATCTGGTCCGCGAGGTCCGTCATCGCGCCCGATCCGTCGCCCTTGCCCTGGGTGCCCGGGCCGAGATGCTTCTTGCTTGCGTTCGCCATGGGACCGTCTCCGTCGAAGTGATCGATGGAAGAGGAATCGAGAGGACGGGGGGACCGTTCCGGAGCAAGTGGTTCGGCGCCTAAGGGAGATCGGCCGCTTCCAATCGATTCCCGCACACGGATCCGCTGCGGAACATGCGTCGGTCCGATCGGATTGACCTCCTCGAGATCCCCATTCCGAGCAGAGGTTCCCATGCGAACGAGACATGTCCTGATTCTGGCCCTCCTTCCCTTCGCAATCCATTCCGTCGCAGCCCAGACGACGCCGGGCCTCGACGCCGCCGTGCGTTCGGAGATGACGCCGGACGAGGCCTTCGCGACGAATGCGGCTTCATCCGACCTGTTCGAGATCGAATCGAGCAAGATCGCCCTGGAGAAGGCCAGCCGGGAGGATGTGAAGACCTTCGCGACCCACATGATTCGGGATCACGAAGCGACGTCCGCGAAGCTGAAGGCTGCGGCTGCGGCGGACGGCTTGGAACCGATTTCCGCGCCCGATTCCAAGCGCGCCCAGATGATCAAGAACGCCCAGCAGGCGAAGAAGGATCATTTCGACGCGACCTACCTGAACCTGCAGGTCACGGCGCATCAGGAGGCCGTGGCTCTCTTCGATGACTACGCCAAGACCGGTACCGGTCAGAACCTCAAGGCCTTTGCGGTCGAGAGCCTGCCAGCGCTCCAGCAGCATCTGGAGGAAGCGAAATCCCTGGATTCACAATAGGCCGTCTTCGGCGAACCCGTTCGCGGGCAACCATCCATGGCGGAGGGCATCGGTGCCCGATGCGGCATCAGTGCTCGATGCGGCATCGGCATCCTGCGCCAAAAGCGGACAGCGCGTCGCTTAACGCGAGCTTCGTGCAAGCGCAACGCATGTCGCAGCGATGATGTCTATGAACGGTCGGCTTCGACGAGAAGCCCTTTGTCGAAGATCCGCCGCGCACCTTGCGGACCACTTCTTTGGGGAAGTGGTACGCCCAAGGGGAGTCGAACCCCTCTCTCCACCGTGAAAGGGTGGCGTCCTAACCGATAGACGATGGGCGCAGCGAGGGCGTGTATAGAGGCCTTCCCTGGGAGGCGCAAGAGGTGAAATCAGGGAGACATGCAGGTTTTTACCACCCCGCGCGCTTGGCCGATTCGAGAGGATCGAGAGTCCTCCCACCTCACGGATCGTCAGGTCCGGCGTCGCCGGCAGGCCCAGTTCCAGTCGCGCTGGGCTCCGATGTCGATGTGGATCGCGGTCGTATGGCAGTAGGTGCCAACACCGCCGCGGCCGGGCAGATTGCGCACGTAATTGGCCACTTCCAATTTGTTCGCGCCGGGGATCTGGATGTCGGCCGCCTTGCAGGCCATGTGCATCGATCGCTTGGCGCCGTTGACGGCGCGGTTGTGCGTCGGACTGCGATAGCCGGACGTCACGACGACCTTGGTGCCGAATCGGGCCTCGACGGCGCGGATCATCGCGACCAGCTTCGGCTCGAAACAACTCGTCTGGACGTCCGGGCGCTGCACGCGAAGCCCGTTCGGGGCCAATCGCGCCATGCCGCCGAGGGAGGCGACTTCGTAGCTGCCCTCCTCACCGGTGGCCTCTTCGAGGATTTCCGCATCGTAGTCGGCGGACGCCTTCTGTCCGATCTCGAAGAGCGAGGCATTCGACTTCACGCCGGGAAGCGCCGGACCGCCGTGATCGACGGCCGTCGGAGCACCCTCCTGATGGAGAATCACGCGCCGGCTCTTGCCACTCTCGCCGTTGCGAATCGGCGTCTTGGCTTCCGATTGGGTGAACAAAGACGCAAACAGCGTGGAATCGGCCTGCCGAACCGCCTTGCGGTCGGGATCGGGCGACGAGGCGTTGATCGTGCCGCCGGCATAGGCGGCAATGGTGGTGCGACCGCTTGCCAAAGGCTTCTCGCCCTCTTCGGCCACCGCATCCCCGTCGACCGCAGCGGCGAGGCGCGACGACTTGCCGTCGGATCCATCAATCGTCGCTGGTTCCTCGGACGTGCCGCCCGTGGTCGCCGCAACATCCGCCTTCGCGTCGTCCACAGCGCCTTTCGCAGCATCGGCGGCCCCGTCGGCCGCCTCCGCCGGAACCGGCGCCGTTCCAGCCGCATCGTCGGCAGCCGCCTGCTGAGCATTGTTGAACCCGAAGGCGGACGTGTCCTCGACCGCTGAAACGCAGCCGCCGAGCAGGGGCACCATGACGGCGAGAGTCGCAGCCGCGGTGGTCCGCCGAAGTGCACGCAGACGCGAGCCGAAGGTCGATGTCGTCAAGCCTGTCCACCCTTTACGATGGGCACGGCCCGTCGAGCCGCTTGCACCCCTGAAGACGTGCCGACGACATCGGCAGGTCCGATCATTCCATCGACGGCAGGTCCCCACCCGCCGCATACCTCCCGAGAGAGGCACGCGGCGCCGTCACAGCCTGTAAAGCAATTCATGCGCTATGGCGAGAATGCGGCCTTACGAAGGCTTAATGTTTTACCAGGAACCGGTGTTCTGCATGGAAACCCATGGTTCCTCGGGAGCCTTGGCCGGACCTTTCTGCAACAGTTCGAAGGAAATGTTGTCCGGTGATTTGACGAAGGCCATGTTGCCGTCCCGCGGCGGGCGATTGATCACGACGCCCTTTTCCATCAGCGCGCGGCATGTCTCGTAGATATCGTCCACTTCATAGGCAAGATGGCCGAAATTGCGTCCGCCCGTATAGGTTTCAGGATCCCAGTTGAAGGTGAGTTCGATGAGCGGCGCCTTCGTTTCCGTCGCGGTCTCCAGATCGTCCGATGCGGACAGGAAGACCAGCGTGAAGCGGCCCTTCTCGTTCTCCGTCCGGCGGGTCTCGATCAGGCCCATCTTGCCGACATAGAAGTCTAGCGACTCGTCGAGGTCGCGCACGCGGACCATGGTGTGCAGATAACGCATGAGGTTCTCCGGATTGCCGATGCATCAAGGGTAGGGTGAAAGTTCCGCCCGCCAACCGACGGCGCCGGTTCGGCACGTTTTTGACGTGTCGCTGTGCGAAGAGGCACCAAGACGTACTGACAAACGCTGTGATGCTGATATCGTCATTTTTAGTGATTCGTTCAGGCGTGAGAGGCCGAAGTCCCGGATGTCCGAGAGCACCTCTGCCAGATTTCGCCTCGCCCTCGATCCGCTCTCCGACGAGCGAAGCGACGGTGAAGGCTTGGACCTCGATATGATTTCGGGCCACATCAAGTGGTTCGACGTTTCCAAGGGGTTCGGCTTCGTCGTGCCCGACGGCGGCGGCGAAGACGTGCTTCTGCACGTGACCTGCCTTCGCCGGGACGGCTTTTCCACGGTCCTGGAGGGAACCCGCGTGGTCTGCGAGGTGCAACGCGGCGACCGGGGGCTGCAGGCGTTCCGTGTCCTGTCGATGGATGCGTCGACGGCGGTTCACCCTTCGCAGATGCCGCCATCCCGCCTTCAGGTGCAGGTCGTGCCCGATAGCGGGCTGGAGCCTGCGACGGTGAAATGGTTCAACCGCACCAAGGGCTACGGTTTCGTGTCCCGAGGGGAGGGCACGGAGGACATCTTCGTCCACATGGAGACGCTGCGCCGTTTCGGCATGACGGAGCTCCGGCCGGGGCAAGAGGTTCTCGTGCGCTTTGGAACGGGATCGAAGGGGCTCATGGCGGCGGAAGTCCATCCCGCGTCCGGTTCCGAGCAGCCGGCTTCGCATTGAAGGGTCCAGTCGCAATGCCCGGACGGACGCGTCGCCGCTCGATCGCCTTCATCGCGGGCCTCCTCGCCTTGATCGGCGCGGGAACCGCCACCCTCTACACGGCGATGGCCGGTTCCGCCGGCACGCTCGTGACGCAAAGCGCTCAGCACTCGATCGACGTCGAGGTGGCCGATACGCCCGACGAGCGCGAGTACGGCTTGATGAACCGGCAGTCGATGCCCGCGGATGCCGGCATGCTGTTCGATTTCGAGGCGGATCGGCCCGTCACCATGTGGATGAAGGACACCTATATCCCGCTGGACATGGTGTTCATGGACGCCGGCGGCCGGATCACCCGGATCGCCGCCAACGCGCAGCCGCTGTCCCTGGATCTCATCGAATCCGGCGGGCCGGTGCGCTATGTCCTGGAGCTCAACGGCGGAGCGGCGGCTCGGTACGGACTGAAGGCCGGCGATCGACTGGATCACCCCCTGATCGGCCGCAAGCCCGCCGATCCCTGATCGCGTCGAAGCCGTGGGCATCGGTCATCGGCGGAGGGAAGCCAGGTTTCGATTTCGAGGGCGCTCGACGACCTCGCCCGACGCCCGCCTCGGATCTGTAGGCTCGGACCTCGAATCCATCACGTTCTCTCGTGTCGTGATTGGCGCCAAACCATGACATCGGTGATTCACAGCTGGATCTTGCGCGGCACATAGCCGCCGCGGCGGATGATGGCGGCGATGGCGATCTGCTCGTTGAGAGGCTTGCTGAGAATCGGGAGGACGCGTCGCTCCCAAATCTCGCGCTGCGCGGAGTCGAGACTGCCCTGTCCACGCTCCGCCACCGCTTCGGCGACGGCCATCTCCTTCGAGCCCGGCTCCAGCAGTTCGGCGGCGATCACGTCTCGGATGAGATCCTTCAACTCGCGATCGACCGTCGTCATGCGACTCATCTGCCACTCCTCCATGCAACTCGGCGCTGGAGGTAGTTCGTTGGTGCGCTCGGTCCAAGACGGGTGCCGACCAAAACTTCGTGTGATGGAAAACGAGGCCCTCGACCGGCGAGCCGCCATGGCTTCAACTGGACGCGCCGTCCCCGACATCGCCTTCCCCGTCCTGCGAGTCCGTATCCGGCAGCGTGCCCGCTCCGGGCGTCCGGCTGTCGTCGGTCAGCTCGGGCTTGGCATGCGGACCGGCCGCCGGCCGCTCGTCGTCGGCCCCGCCGCCGCCACTGGTCCCGGCTGCGTCTGAGGCTTTCGTTCGATCCTCGATATCGTCCGCCATGCGACGATCCCTTTCCAATAGTCTGAGACGGGCACTTTGGAACGGGGCATCCCGTTTCGTACCCGATACCCGTTCCCTGGTTTCGAAACGCCGTCCCCGCAGGCCGGTTGCAGCCTTTTGCGTCCCGGCCCGAAAGCTTGCAGCGAAGGGTCGGCACGATCGGTGGGCATCGCCGCGCCCGGCCGCCGCTTCGTCGCGCTTGACTATCTCGGCGAAAGCCCGCAAAGCCTCCACCTCAGGCCATGTCGGAGCGTAGCGCAGCCTGGTAGCGCATCTGGTTTGGGACCAGAGGGTCGCAGGTTCGAATCCTGCCGCTCCGACCATGGCCTGACGGTCTTCGGCAGCGTCGTCATGCGGCGCTTTGAGGTTTGAGCATGGTCGCACGCATTTTCCGTCCCGCCCGAACCGCGATGCAATCCGGCAAGGCCGGCACGCGTGAATGGCTTCTCATGTACGAGCCGGAAGAGGCCAAGAAGGTCGAGCCGCTGATGGGCTACACCTCGTCCGGCGACATGCTGGCCCAGATCCGCCTGTCCTTCGAGAGCCGCGAGGCCGCGGTCGAGTATGCCGAACGCAACAGCATTCCCTATCGTGTCGAGGAGCCGAAGGACCCGACGCGTCGCAAGGTGTCCTACACCGACAATTTCCGCTACGATCGTCGTCAGCCCTGGACGCATTGAAGCGTTCGCCGGCCCGAGTGCAACTCGATCGGCCCCGTAGCTCAGAGGATAGAGCACCGGCCTTCTAAGCCGATGGTCGCTGGTTCGAATCCAGCCGGGGTCACCAACGATTTCAGCGATTTAAGTGGTGACCTGCCGCTCTTCATGTCGCAAACATGTTGCATCGGGTTTCGTTGATTTTCATGCATTTTCCTACGGTCGCCGCTAGTCGATGCGACATGGAATGCGACATGGAAGGGGGTCACGAAACGTTACCCCCCTTGGGGTCTCCCCACTTCTGGGACACCCAACAGAGCCGATCCTATCGGCTTAGTCGCAGGGAGTAGCGCTTCGCGACCCCCTCGGGTCTGTCCAGTTTTGGGCATACCCTTTCCCCCAAATTGGGGGGCTACGTCGACCGCCCCAAATTTGGGGCGGTTGGGGGTCTCCTCAATTTTGAGGACACCCACTTCCGACGCCATTCGTCGGATGTCACCCCGCCACGTTGAAGGTGCAGGGCACCGCCATCGTCAGCAGATAGACCGGGCCGACGGCCGTTAGCGTCATCGTACGACGAACGGAAGAGCCGTGGCAGCCGCGCAGACGCCGTGCCAAGATGCCTCGACCGGACGAGGATCCATGAGCGCAGCACCAGACGATTCGAGCGGTAATCGCAGCCTCAACCTTGGCTTCTCCCTAACAGGGATGCTCGATGTCTATCGCGATCGGGACGTTGAGGGGCAACTGCTAGGGGCAGATGTGACGTGGTGTGAGAAGGAGGACGACAAGCCCCAAATCACCAGCCTCATGTTTGTCTGGACTGAGAAGCCGGAGAATCGGAAAAGCGTGCTTGCCACGCGCGACGGCCTGAGTGTCACCGTCCGACTGACATCCCTTCCGGTCTTTGAGCGAATCGCCAGCCTCCCAGTCGGCCGCATTGTCCAGGCACGAGCGTCATTCGACGTGCCGGTCCTTTCATCGTTTCATGTCGACATGCCGAAGCCGTGGAATTGGAGACGGTGGTCGCTTCCTTCGCGGTAAGCATTAAGTCGACGAGTGTGTCGGCTGGTATGCGGAAGACGGCCTGAAGCAATGCGCGAAACATATAGCTCTCCTCCGAATCCTGAGAAGAAAGGGTGGCGTCCCATGCCCTCTTCGCCAAACTCGTCCAAGAAGCGGAGCGGACGCGCTTGATCCATTCGTTGCAGCTATGGATTTCGGACCTTTGGTCCGCTGTTTTCGAGCTTTGGACCGGATTCTGGTCCATTTTCCCTGCGGAAATCGATCCCGGGTACGCGGCAATCTTCGGTTCCGTAGTTAGCGGGTGCGTCGCCGTGATCGCCGCCTACATCGCGTTCACAAACATTTCCAGGCAAGCGCGTCTCGGCTTTCGGTCACTCATACGTTCCCAAGCAAATCAAGCAAAACTTGATCGAGACGCTCGTGTTGAACAGTCGGTATTGGATAGGGTAGCTAGAGAGCATCAAGCTGATCTTAGCCGAATTTCCGAAGCGAACCGCAAGACTGAAGAGCGCAAAACGCTTGCTAATTCGCTTGTTGGCGAAATCTCGGCGATAACTCAACAGGTCAAAGACAGGCAACTGATTGCACGACTGTACATAGAGTGGATGAATACTGGTGTAGAGATACCTGGCCTCGATTTATCTAAATTGCTTATGAGTTATAAAGCGCCGGTTTTTGATGCTAACATCCATAAAATCGGCGACCTTGGAGCGTCTATGGCGTCAGACATAGTGCTTGTTTGGGCTCTCCCTCAGTCTGTCTACACCGGTGCGACACCAATCAACTCTAACCGGGAGATGGCAATACTTTTTCTCCAGGGTTTAAACGACGCCCACGAACAATGGACGTTCGACGCCTATCACGTTCAGGAACGCCTGCTTGCAATGCTAAGCGGATCTGCGGATCCGGGACCTGTGTTTTTCGCGCGGAAGAAGCGGAAAGAAGCTGCGGTGAGCGCTTCTAAAGGTGGCAAGGCACAGGTTCAGCCGACGTAAGCCATCTCTCATTACACGAACAGCAGCGCCACGACCGTCAGCATCGCCGCGGCCGTGAGCGCCACGTCCAGCGCGAGCCGCGGCTTCACGCGGGCTCCACGAGGCGCAACGCTGGCGTCTTGGCGAAGGGATCGATCCGCCGCCGGTGACGTTCGGCCAAGTGGGGATGATCTGGTGCGAGACGTTGACGCCAAGTTCATCGCGGAGAACAGCGGCGGGCCGGGAGCGCGACTGAGGAAGTCTTATGTTGGAAGCTCATAGAACGATGATTGACAAACAATCGAGACCTAGAAAATTTCCCGTCGCCGCTGGTGTGCTATTTGGCTTGGGGCTGGGTGGTTTCTTCGACGGCATCGTACTGCATCAGGTGCTTCAATGGCACCACATGGTTAGCAGCAAATATCCTCCTGATACAATCGAGAACCTAAGGCTCAACACGCTTCTTGACGGCATCTTCCATGCAAGCACCTACGTCTTCGTTGTTCTCGGTCTTCTCATGCTGTGGCGGACTGCTCACAAATCGCATCTTTGGTGGTCCAGCAAACTTTTGCTCGGCACAATCCTGATGGGCTTCGGCATGTTCAACCTGGTGGAGGGGATCGTCGATCATCAAGTGTTCGGACTTCATCACGTCAACGAAACCGTCCCGCGAGAGCAGTGGATTTACTGGGATGTCGGCTTCCTCATTTGGGGTGCGGCTATGCTGATCGGCGGGTGGATGCTGTTCCGGTCTGGCCAAAAAGATTCGGCGGGGGAAACCGTGAGATGAGCCGCTGCTTCTTGAAGCCACACGAAGCACGCCAAGGGCGACGAGGTGCTCGACGCGCGCAGGCAAGGCTTCTCGGCTCTCGCCGGTCCGGTGGAACTCCGAAGGAAGCCGTGTGTTGATCCGCCTTACCGTGTGCCTCCTCGCCTTGGTCGTCGGCAGCGCGCAAGCGGACCCGATCCAGTCCTACGACACTTACAGGTCCTGGCTCCTTGCCTGTGACAACACCCTCAACTGCGTCGCGAAAGGGTTCGGTGACATCGATCCACGTGCCGAAGTCACGCTGGAGCGAGCGGCAGGGTCAGACGGCGAGCTCCTGCTCAGGTTGGCCTCTGGTACGGCCTTCACGATCGATCAAGTGGCGATCGACGGCAATCCCGTCATCCTTGAGAGCAGCGAATGGGCTCCGGTGCCGGGCGACGTTGGGACCACTTTCTCGTCAGATCAGCTTCCGGTCGTCCATTCGCTGCTGGCTCAGATCAAAGACGGTCATGAGCTCTCATTCGGCCCAGGTGGTGAGATACCTCTGGATGGTTTGGTCGCCGCCCTGCTGCGAATGGATGAGCGGCAGGGACGCCTCGGTGGGACGACAGCGCTCATACGAAAAGGCAGATTGCCGGCAAGCCGAGTTCCGGACGCCCCTCCTGTTCCCACGATACCGGATCGACCGATAACCGCCTCGCTCAACCCAGGTGAGGCCGAGCACCTTGCAGCCACTGTCAGATCGACACAAACGGCCGTGTTTGCTGAGGAAGGGTGTCAAGACGATCGGCTCGCCATTGAGCCGAGTGTCTACGCCCTGAGCGATGCGCAAGCTCTTGTAACCTTCGCTTGTATCATGGGAGCATACCAGGGTTCATCGATCGGCTTCCTTATATCTCGCGATAACAAGGTCGCGCAGCAGCTGAAGTTTCCGGTCTCTTATCAGAGCAATGGAACTCAACCCGTAAATGAAGACCTTCTGTCGGAAAGTGATTTCAATCCAGAAACAGGTCGGCTCTTCATGTCCGCCAGAGGGCGAGGACTATTCGACTGCGGCATGTCCGCGACATGGTTGTGGAACGGCCGCGAGTTCATCATGACCGAACTTGCTCTTCAGGAAAGATGCGGAGGCACCGAGCTAGCCGACTGGCCGACGGTGTTTCGCTCAAATCCTTGAGCCAGCGGGACCTTTGGAAGGTAAGCGATGCGCGCTACACCCAGCCAGAAATGCAGCTTTATCTGCAGTCGACAAGCTCGCCGGAGGCCCCAGCGCTCCACACAACGCATGTCGGCTTCGCCGTTTGACACGCCGTCACCGCAAGCGAGATGATCACGCAGATGGCTAATCGTCCCATGCCAGACCTTCCCTTGTAATTCTTCCTGAAGCGGAGCAACCGATGACCCGCCTGTTGACGATCCTGCTGATATGCTTGAGTGGGCTCGCTCCTAGCCATGCTGAAGAATGGCAGACGCTGCGGAATGAAGCCTATGGCTTCTCGGTCGAAGTGCCAGACGGGTTCGAAGTTCGGGATCCTGACGTCTACGGATGGACATTCGCAGACGCTTCCGGTGTTAGAGTGTTGGTGTTTGCCGTAGACTTGCTCGTCAACACGTTCGAAGGGGAAGCTTCGAACAAGGTCGTCTTCGCGATGGACAACGGGTGGGGAATCGAACAGTCGTCCATGGGTCAGGAGAGAGCCAAGTTTATTGGCGTAAAAAACGGGCGTGTTCTGGAGGCCTATGGCATCTGGCTCTGCATGGACGCCGCAGCAGTCATCAACGTCGAGTACGATCAAGCACGGTCGCGAGTTCTCGAACCGACGATCAAACGTCTTGTAGCAAACCTCAAGCCGCCCGAGGGATGTGAGTTGTCCGAACCCTGACGCAGCTCGGTTGCCTTTCTCCAGGTCACTGACCGCTCAGGTACTTCCTGTTCACCCAGCCCTCTTGCCCTGACGAGCGGATCTTCTGCCAAGAGCCTTTGGCGTACGGCAGGAATGAGATCTCGCACTTATTACGACCGAGACGTAGCAGCACCTTGCTCTGGGTCGATGGGTAGGCGCGAAGGTTCAGTTTGTCTCCCGCAGCCACTCCGGACACGCAGTAGCGTGCTGGTGAGACCATCGAGATGAAGCGCTCGTTAACCCAGCCCTTTCGCTGACCATCGTCAACAGGGCACCACCCGTTGCTGCAATCGTTCGTTACGAGGATGCCGCAGGTGCCGTACTTCTTACCCGCCAACACCTTCGCTGAGGCGCTTGGAGCCTTGCGCAGGTTGAGTGCGTCATTCGCAGCGACGTCTACGACGCAGTGCTCCTCGCCTGGAACTGCCGACGCAGCGTGAGCAGGAGAAGAACTCCAGGCTGCAGCGACAATCACCGCAGATCCGATGAATTGTAGCGCGCGTATCATGGCGACCTCCCGTAAGCTCAAGATCATCGGATAATGCTCGATGCAATCTGACTTGTCGATGAACGAGCTAGAAGACCCTAGGTGTCCTGTCGCGATGTTGCTTCTGCGCGCCGTAGTTAGGGTGAGCCAGGGTAGGCGCCCCTGCTTCAACGAGAGGTGACGTTCGCTCAACGATCTATATCTTGGCAGCGTTCTTACGGGAGGCTGCCATGACAGGCGTATCCGTCGCGCTTTATCTTTTCCTCGCATTCGGCTTGCTCCTCAAGGCTGCGAAGTACGCGTTCGGCCCTGTATCAGCGTCGCATCATCGAGCAGCACTCGAGCGAGATGGCGCTCCGCTGACTCCAAACCTAGTGGTCCTGCTGCGAGCGATCTACATCCCGATGAGCGCGGCTATCGCTGACTTCGCCGTCCTCTTGGCTGCACTGGCCGTTGTTCCGATTGCAGCAGGAGAGCAATGGGCCAGCATGGCGGCTACCGGCGCCGAGCCGCTTGGCTTTTAGTTCAAGGTCCTACCTTGAACGGAATAGAGGCATAGTAGGCAGCTACGTCAGCGATATCGGCGTCCTCAAGTCCAGACGCCACCACCGCCATCTGTTCGTTCTGACGCGCTCCCGTCTTGTAATCCATGAGCGCTTTGACGAGGTAGCTCTCCTTTTGTCCAGCTAAGTTCGGTGCTTCTTCAAGCTTGGCGATGCCGTCTTTGCCGTGACAGACTTGGCACATGCCCATGACCTTTTTGCCGCGGACGAGATCAGCGGCTGAAGCTTGTGTCAGTGTCAGGCCTACGGCTATTGCCGCGAGAATATACATGCGTTTATGCAAAGTCGCGCTCCCATGTGCGAATGGATACAACTAGCAAGGCGCGGCAATCTACTCGCCGCGCCTTCTCGATCATCCCTCGTACGCGATGCGCCAGACAGCACCTGCCAGATCGTCCGAAACGAGCAGAGAGCCGTCGTTCAGCACCTGAACGTCAACCGGCCGACCAAGATATTCGCCATCAGCCGTCAGCCAGCCGTCAGCGAAGACCTCCGTCTTGTCGGCCGTGCCATCCTCCTTAAGCGAAGTGAAGAGCACACGAGCACCTACTGGCTCGACTCGGTTCCAGGAACCGTGTTGCGTTGTAAAGAAGCCGCCCCGATAAGCTTGAGGGAACTGCTTGCCATTGTAGAAGGAAAGTCCAAGGTCCGCGGCGTGTGCATCGCGCTCTACTGCCGGGAAGATCACCCCATCCGGTACCTTGTCGTCCTTGTACTCCACCGTGCGCGTGTTGCCGCCGCCGTACCAGGGAAAGCCAAAGTTCTGGCCGGGTCCGGTGACGTGATTGGTCTCGCCGACCGGGATCATGTCACCCATGCCGTCGACTTGATTGTCGTTGACCCAGACCGTCTTGTCTTTCGGGTTGAAATCGATGCCGAGCGGGTTACGCATGCCAACAGCATAGACCTGGCGGTCCGTTCCATCCGTCTTCATCGATATGACGCCGCCGATGCCTTGCTTCTGAAAATCGGGCATGACGTCGGCCGCCGGCACGTTGAAGGGCTGTCCGAGCGTCACGTAAAGACGGCCGTCCGGTCCAATTCGGCAGGTCCGAGCGGTGTGGTTGTAGCTCTCGGCCGAGGCCGGCACGAGTTCACCCTGCTTCACGACCGGAAAGGCCGCAACGTCTGGGCCCTCGTAAAAGAACTCGGCCGCGGGAAACGACAGGACGCGATTCTGCTCGGCAAGGTAGAGAACGCCGTCGCGCGAGAAGCAGACGCCGTTCGGCACCGCCATCTTTACAGACGGGGCAAACACCTTCACGTCGTCGGCGACCCGGTCCTTGTTGCGATCGGTCATCGTGTAGACGAGTTCCTTGCGTGTTCCGACGAAGGTCACGACCCCCTGCGGCCCAACGGCCATGTGACGCGCATCTGGCACGGCCGCATAGAGGCTGACCTTGAAGCCGGCCGGCACCTTGATCTTGGCAGCGATCGCCTTCAGCGCGTCGACATTCTCGCCGCTTTGCGCAATCGGCTCCATCATGGCGGTTCCGGTCGTCTTGAAGCCGCCGAGCTTCTCCAGATTGGCGTCCTGCGCCATGGCGGTGGTAGCCAGCCATGCCGTGGTCAGCGCCACGATTGTGGTTTTCAACATAGAAACCTCCCCAGGTCATTGTCGCCGGCGTTTCCCGGTCGTTGTCCCATCTCATTTTGCAACGGGACATGGAGAGTAGACGAGGCGGCGCTTCCTTTAGCAAGCGACGTTCGCATGCAGCGACGCCGTACTCATTAGAATTTGAGAGACCGGGCTGCGAGGGTTGTAGTCGAAAAGCCAATTACCTCTGTAGGATACCTTTAGGCAGCGGAGGTGAAACGCGCCTGAGAGGTGACCTGTCATAACCACATAGATGAAGGCTTAGGGTCAGGACCTACTGATTTGAGGGCGACGATCTGCTTCAGGCTCCGTGAGGAGACTGCGTATGAGCGATCGGTTTTGGCTGACGGACGAGCAGATGGAGCGGCTGCGCCCGTTCTTTCCCAGGAGCCACGGCAAGCCCCGGGGTCGATGACCGGCGGGTTCTGAGCGGCATCGTCGTCAATCGCAACGGACTGCGCTGGCGGGATGCACCGAAAGACTATTGTCCCGCCAAGACGCTGTACAATCGTTGAAAACGTTGGGGCGTGATAGGGATTTTTGTACGGATAATGGAAGGGCTGGCTGCCGCGGGGGCCGAGCCGAAGACGGTGATGATCGATGCGACTTACCTGAAGGCGCATCGCACGACATCGAGCCTACGGGTTAGAAAAGGGGCTTGGACGCCTGATCGGCCGCACCAAAGGCGGTATGAACACCAAGCTCCACGCCGTCACGGATGCGAACGGTCGTCCCTTAAGCTCCTTCATGACCGCCGGGCAGGTCAGCGATTAAACAGGTGCGGCGGCTCTGCTGGACGATTTTCGCGAAGGTGCCCGGTCGCAAATCCCGGATTGAGCCCATCAAATACGACAAGCGACGCTATAGGCGTCGTAGCCGCATCGAGATCATGTTCGGACGTCTGAAGGACTGGCGACGCGTCGCCACCCGTTACGACCGGTGCCCGACCRTCTTCTTCTCCGCCATCGCTCTCGMAGCYACCGTCCTRTTCTGGCTCTGATCAATGGGTCATGACCCTAGATTTTGTCCTCCATAGCATGCGAGTGTCTGACGTCGCTAAGGCGGCTGCAGAAGGGATCTGCCATGTCAGCGACCACGAAGCGTAAAGTCGTACCGCTAGAGAACATCATCGCTCTAAAGCTGACAAATAGTAGTTACATCCTTGGCTTTCTCGTGGCACTATCCGATGCCCCGACTGGGTATTTTGTATTTGGGTCTCATAACTATGCTTTCTCAAGTCTATTTTTTTCCATTTCCTACCTAATTTGCCATCTCATCTCGAGCGGTGGTTACGATCGCGTGGCGAGAATGATCTTTGTCACAATCATGAGCGTACACTTTGGCGTTACGCTAATGTTTGTGGGGCCCTATGCAGGGGTGGAGGTGTACGCCATCTGCATGCTCTTAGTTCCAATGCTGATATTCAGTAAGTCGGAATTAGCCCTTTTAAGGGCTGCGTACGCAATCATGATTTCTCTTATTTGCGTATCAGAGTATGCAGCATCTTTGTATCCGCCAGTTCTTGTCTTGAGTGAAGAAAGCAAAAATATTTTCTACATTACGAACTTGATTTCTGTCGCTATCGTAGTGACATTTTTGTTGTATTTTTATTCTAGGTCTTCACTTAAAAATTATATTGATCTGCAGTTGGAAAGAAATAAGTCGGAAAACATGCTGCGGGATCTTCTTCCCCAAACTGTAGCTGAAAAAATGATACGTGGAGAGCAGATCGTAGCTCAGAGCAACGGCGAATGTACCGTTCTGTTTGCGGACTTAATAGGGTTTACGCGACTATCTGAAAAACTCTCACCGATACACCTTGTAGAATTATTAAACGACATATTCACGGACATCGATGTTATCTGCGATCGCTACGGAATTGAGAAAATAAAAACGATTGGTGACTGCTACATGGCAGCAGCGGGAGCTCTGGAGACACAGGGACAGCCGACTGAGATGGCGCTGCTCGGCTTGGGTATCATCGACATTGTCAAGGACTACGCAGAGCGTACCGGTTATCCCCTTGCAGTCCGTGTTGGCATCAACACTGGACAAGTCGTGTCCGGCGTTATCGGGACGAAGAGACGGATGTTTGATATTTGGGGCCAGACTGTCAATGTCGCGCAGATGCTGGAGTCGAACTGCCTGCCCAACAGGGTGTTGGTCTCCGAGAGCATGCAGTGGCGCCTCAGGCATCGGTTCGAATTCAGCGATGCTCTGCTGCTCGAGGCGAAATCTGGACTAACAATAAACGGTTATTTCATCACAGGGGAACGAGCAGGTCTCGTTAATGAGACTGCTAAGCCGTGATTTCTATTCTACCCAGCTGCACACAGCAATCGCCGCGGTGTTGAGAGCCACGACCACGGCGATCGGCGTCCTCAAGCCGCCGGCCGCTGCGTCGGCACCGGAACATTCTCCGGCGCTTGATCGTCCTTTCCCGTGCCTTCGCCTGGCTGCTTGTTCTCGAAGCTGGTTGTGGCGCCGCCGGAGCGTGAATCTTGTGGGTGACGCTCGTAATCCGGTAGGCTCCGTCATGCCTCGGCGGGCACTACAGAATTGTCTGGACCACGCTTGCCGCCGACGGATGACAGCATAAGCTGTAGAGCCGAGTCGTTAGCCTTTACAGTCTGCACCACATGTTCCCTGGTGTAGCCATTCCTGCGCAAGCCGCTCTCCGATCAGCACCTCGCCGGCGTCGCGTCCGTCTTTCAAACGGAACGTGACAAGCTGCCGGCCATAGCCGTCATCCCGCCGGCAGTCGATGGTGAAGCCGCATAATAGGAGCGCGCCGAGCCGGCGCTTCTCTGTCACGCAGCGGTCAGGTCATCGTGCTTCAGCGGCGTCGAGCGGATGCGGACCACCCCGATTGCGTTGTGCTGGCGCAAAAGGGATTACACGATGGCCGTCGAGATGCTGAACGCGTGGGAAGAAGAAGCGGTCGCTATGAAGCGGCGCGATCTGATGAAGGACGAGACACAGGCTATCAGCGAAGAGATGCTTAAAGGCACGCTGAAGCCGGATATGGACAGGCGCAAGCGAAAGAACGCCATTCGTACTGCTGTCGAAAGCGTGCGCCACGGCCGCTAGGCGCCGAATTGTCGGCGGAGCAGTTGGCGTTGCAGCGGTCTGTAACGCCGACGCTCCGCCCCAGGCGTCTTCATCATCAGAGGGGCGGGTATCTTTGGCTGTGAGGCTCTTTAAGGTCGACCGTACATTGTCACCGGGCGTGCTTTGGTCGTGTCCCGGGACGTGGTGTAGGAAGCGGCCCCTAAGGAGGTGGCCATCACCGATCTTCGGTTAGGGTTCGCATGCGAACTCGAACCTGGAGCCTAAGA
>NZ_LMQT01000002.1 GCF_001424685.1 Aureimonas sp. Leaf454 | reverse complement strand
AGAAGTACTTCGTGATCGCAGCCGTCAGGCTCGTCTTCCCATGGTCAACGTGACCAATCGTGCCGATGTTCACATGCGGCTTGTTGCGCTCGAATTTGCTCTTGGCCATGCTGCTTCCCAATCCGTTGCTGACGGACGGCACGCGATACGGTCATCGCGGCCCCGAAGAAGCGCTCGCATACTGGCCTTCCCCGGGAAGTTCAAGCGTGAGCCCTGCAAAAGCGAAAAGGCGCACAGGGCGCGCCGGATCACAACAGGTTCGGCCCTGCTGGGAAGATTGGAGCGGGTAACGGGAATCGAACCCGTATATTCAGCTTGGAAGGCTGCTGCTCTACCACTGAGCTATACCCGCGCCGTGCCACACCCTCGAAACAAGGGAGCGGAAATGGTGGAGGGAGTTGGATTTGAACCAACGTAGGCTAAGCCAACGGATTTACAGTCCGTCCCCTTTAACCACTCGGGCATCCCTCCACAGGCGGCGCAGAAACGCAAGGGCTTCGGCGTCGTCGGAACCTCGAAAGAGCCTCGCTCGAAGCGCTCTCGACGTTCGAGCGGGTTATGCAGAGACGGCCGGCTTGTGTCAACACGGAGAAACCGACGATTCACAGGCGGCGTTGGCCGCTGACCGAACCGACCTGCGGCGGAGGCGCCAATGCCGTCGACGGACCGTCTCGACGGATGGTTTCGATTGAGAAGCCGCGCGGGCTCCGATAGGACCGGACCATGACCGATGAGCCGAAGTCCCACACGCCCCGCGACACCCACTACGCCAAGCTGAGGCGCGCGCATCGCGACGCCAAGACGACGGGCGCGGGAGGCGGTGGCGACGGTCTTCGACCGGACCGGGCCCGCCCGCATCAGCCCGGTCGCCCCGGCCCGGCTGACCGGGTCCGGCTCTACGGCCTCCACACGGTATCCGCGGCGCTTCTCAATCCGGACCGCCGTCTTCATCGGCTTCTCGTGACCCGCAACGCGCTGGCCCGATTGGAGATCGCCGAGGACGCGATTCGCTGCCCCGTCGAGATCGTCGAGCCCCGCGCGCTCGACGCGGAGCTAGGCAGCGACGCCGTCCATCAAGGTGCGATGCTCGAAGCCGATCCGCTCGTCGCCCGCTCGCTGGGCGATCTCTCCGCCACCGACCTCGTCGTCGTGCTGGATCAGGTGACGGACCCGCACAATGTCGGCGCGATCCTGCGTTCGGCCGCAGCCTTCGGCGCCGGCGCCGTGGTGACGACCTCGCGTCACTCGCCGCAGGAATCGGGCGTCCTGGCGAAATCGGCCTCGGGCGCGCTCGAACTCGTACCCTATGTCCAGATCGGCAATCTCGCGGAAGCGCTGACCAAGCTCGCCCATCAGGGCTTCCAGACGGTCGGTCTTGATTCGGACGGTGATGCCAAGCTCGAGACGGCGATGACCGAGAAGCGGGTCGCGCTCGTCCTCGGCTCCGAAGGCAAGGGTCTTCGCCAGAAGACGCGCGAGACGGTCGCGGCCCTCGCCCGCCTCGAAGTGCCCGGCGAGATTCGCTCGCTCAACGTGTCGAATGCGGCAGCCGTCGCCCTCTATGCGGCGCGACGTCACATCGGCTGAGCGTCACGCCGCGCAGGCGGCGCAGAGACCCTTGATCTCAATGGTGGTCTTCGACGGTCGAAAGCCGCTCTGCCGGGCCCAGCCCGTCAGGCGGTCCGCGACCGTCGGCTCGGAGAACTCCGCGACTTGCCCGCAGCGCTCGCAGATGGCGAAGGCCATGGTCGAGGAGCCGTGACAGTCGGGATGCGCACAAGCGACGAAGGCGTTGAGACTTTCCAGCCGATGGACGAGGCCGAGTTCGAGCAGCTTGTCGAGCGCGCGATAGATCTGAAGCGGCGCCCGGATGCCTTCGACCCGGACGGCATCGAGGATCGTATAGGCGCTGAGCGGCGACTCCGCGGCCTCCAGCGCCTTCAGGACGAGCGCTTGATTCTTCGTGAGCACCGGCTCCGGCGCATGGCGGTGGTCGTGCGTCTCGCTCATCGTGACGTTCCTGGGTGAACCGCAGGGCGCGGGCGGCGGATGGGAAGAAAGCTGGCGAGAAAGATCAGGAGAGCCGCCACCACGATCGAGGGTCCCGATGGCGTGTCGAAGCGGAGCGAGCCGAACAGGCCGCCGATTGCGGCGAGCGCCCCGAGCAGAGAAGCCGCCACGGCCATGCTTTCCGGCGTTCCCGCAAAGCGTCGCGCGGTCGCCGCGGGGATGATCAGAAGCGACGTGATCAGAAGGATGCCGACGATTTTCATCGCGATGGCGATGACGAGCGCCATCAGGAGCATGAAGACGATGCGCGCGCGCTCGGGCTTCAGCCCTTCGGCCTCCGCGAGATCGCCGGATACGGTCGCCGCCAGGAGCGGTCGCCAGAGCCAGGTCATGGCGGCGAGGACGAAGGCGCCTCCGACGAGGACGAAGGCGATGTCGACCTTCGACACCGCCAGGATGTCGCCGAAGAGAAAGCCCATGAGATCGATGCGCACGGAAGTCATGAAGGCGACGAGAACGAGACCGAGCGCCAGCGTAGAATGCGACAGGATTCCCAGCAGCGCGTCCGTCGAGAGCGTCGCCTGTTTCTGCAGAAGGATGAGCGCTCCCGCGACAAGGGTGGCGACGACGAAGACGCCGAGCGTCAGATTGAGATCAAAGGCAAGCCCGAGCGCGATGCCGAGCAGCGCCGAATGCGCCATCGTGTCCCCGAAATAGGCCATGCGGCGCCAGACGATGAAGCAGCCGAGCGGGCCCGTCGTCAGCGCGATGCCCGCACCGGCGACGATCGCGCGCACGAAGAAATCATCGAGCATGCGGTGCCTCCAGGCTGGGGGCGGCGACGAGGGCCTCCGGCTTCGATGCCGATGCCGATGCCGATGCCGACGATGCGTCCGGACCGGCCGACCCCGAGAGGCGGTGATCGAGGCTCCCCGTCGCGAAGGGACGATGGCCTCCCTCAGCGGGTCCCGCGTGAACATGGCCGTTCGAGCGTTCCGCGGCATGGGCATGGGCATGATCGGCATGATCGTGGTCGCCATGGTGACCGTCGGACGGGTGGCAGTGATCGGTCACGCTGCCGTCGGCATGCTGCACCCGTCCATCCGGAAGGTGCGTGTGGTCGTGAGCGTGCCGATAGACGGCCATCGATGCCGCGCGCGGCCCGAAGAGATGCCGATAGGCCGCGCTGGCCGCCACGAGTTCGGGCGTGCCGCGACAGCAGACATGACCGTTCAGGCAGATCACCGTGTCCGTGCGCGCCATCACCACGTGCAGATCGTGGGAGATCAGGATGATGCCGCAGCCGCTCGTGTCGCGAATCGTGTCGATCAAATCGTAGAGGGCCGCCTCTCCATTGAAGTCGACCCCCTGCACGGGCTCGTCGAGAACGAGGAGATCGGGACTGCGGGCGGCGGCTCGCGCCAGAAGAGCCCGCTGGAATTCGCCGCCGGAAAGATGCTGCACCTCGGCCTTGCGAAGATGCGCGATACCGACGCTCGCAAGGCTCGCGTCGATCTGCGTGGACGTCAGAGGGTTGGTCAGCGTCATCAGGCGTTCGACCGTCAGCGGCAGCGTCCAGTCGATGGCGAGCTTCTGCGGCACGTAGCCGATGCGAAGGCGCGGGGATCGCTCGGCCGTCCCCTCGTCCGGTTTCAGGAGCCCGATCGCCATCTTCGCCGTCGTGCTCTTACCGGAGCCGTTCGGGCCGATCAGCGTCAGGATCTCCCCGCGTCGAACGGTGAGATCCACGCCCCGCACAAGCCAGCGCCCACCGCGCGAGACGCCGGCACCTTTCAGATCGACCAGCGAACCCGTCGTCACGTCGTTGTCTTTCCCGCGTTGCATCCGCTCGCCGTCCGATCGGGCCGGACCGACGTTCGGACTTGCGCACCTCTATGCCGAAGGTTATAGCACAACTCAACGGATGTAATAACATTACATCCGCGAATGTCCCGCCTGCTTTACCCTTTCGGAGCCTCCGACTTGCGACTTCCCGTTCTGCCCGCCGCCGGCGCCGCCGTCCTCCTCCTGTGCGCACCCGCTTTCGCCGCGCCCGACGTGGTCGTCTCGATCAAGCCTCTGCATTCCCTGGTCGCGTCCGTCATGGGTGAGGTCGGCCAGCCGAAGCTGATCGTCGAGGGGGTCGGCTCGCCGCACACCTATGCGATGAAGCCGTCCAACGCGTCCGATCTGGCAAAGGCCGATCTCGTCTTCTGGGCCGGCGATCAATTGGAAGCGTTCCTGGTCAAGCCTCTGGAAACGCTCGCCACGACGGCGAAGGTGGTCGAACTGATCGAGACGCCCGGCCTCAAGAGACTGCCGTATCGCGAGGGCGGTCCCTTCGAAGCCCACGGGCACGAGGACGACGATCATGACGCAGCCGCGGGCGATGCGGCGCATACGAAGTCGGCTGGGCAGGACCTGCACGACCATGCGGCATCGGAAACGGGCCACGATCACGAGGAGCATGGCGACGGCTACGACATGCACGTCTGGCTGGATCCGGACAATGCGAGGGTGATGGCGGCGGAGATCGAACGGCAGTTGGCCGCGATGGATCCGGAGAACGCCGCGACCTACCGGGCCAACACCGCGAAGCTGAACGCGCGGCTGGACGGTCTCATCGCTCGGACGAACCAGACGCTGGCAGGGGTGAAGGGCAAGCCCTTCATCGTCTTCCACGACGCCTATCAATATTTCGAGACGCGCTTCGAAATGGCCGCCGCCGGCTCCATCACCGTCAATCCGGAGACGATGCCCGGCGTCCAGCGGATCTCGGAGATCAAGACCAAGACCGCCGCTCTGGGTGCGACCTGCGTTTTCGCCGAACCGCAATTCGAGCCCAAGCTCATCGAGACGGTGTCGGAAGGAACGGGCGCGCGCACCGGAACGCTCGACCCCGAAGGTGCCGCCCTCGCAAATGGTCCGGATCTCTATTTCCAGTTGATCGACAATCTCGCGACGTCGCTCTCGACCTGCCTGTCTCAGCCGGACTGACCCCGCGACAAGCGAACGGCCGGCGCGATTGTCTCGCACCGGCCGTCTCGCATCCTATCGCGGCCGAAGAAAAGATCCGCGTCAGACGTCCACCTCGACGCGACCGATGGGCCGAGAACAACAGGCGAGGATGAATCCTTCCGCGATTTCATCCTCGCTGATGCCGCCATTGTGCGCCATGTGAACCTCGCCGGAGAGCTTCTCCACCCGGCAGGTTCCGCAAACGCCGAAGGTGCAGGCGCTTGGAATGTTGAGGCCGATCTCCTTGGCGATCTTGAGGATCGTGTCGGTTTCCAGACAGTCCGCCTCGACGCCGGAGCCCCTGAAGATGATCTTCGCCGCAGCGCCCTCCTGAGGCAGTGCCTCCAAGGGGCCGGCACTGTCGACAAGCGCCCCCTCGCCGTCCACGGGCGCCGAGAAGCTCTCCTCGTGATAGCGGTTCATATCGAAACCGGACGCGTTCAAGATGTCGCGAACGGTCTGCATGAAGATCGCGGGACCACAGCAGAAGACCTCGCGCTCCTGATAATCCGGCGTGATCAGTTCCAGCATCAACGCGTTGATGCGCCCCTTGAAGCCGGTCCAGCCGTCGAGCGGATCGGGCTGTTCGACGATCCAGGCGAGGTCGATGTCCGGAACACGCGCCGCCATCCGCTCCAGTTCGGAACGGAAGATGATGTCGGACGGAGACCGCGCGCAATGAATGAAGGAGACGTCGGTCTTCTGGCCGACATCGAAGAGATATCGCGTCATCGACATCATCGGCGTGATGCCGGAGCCAGCCGAGATGAAGAGATACTTGTCGGCCGGATGATTGTGGAAGGTGAAGATCCCGGCCGGCCCATAGGCCTTCAGCTGCGTTCCAGGCTTGACGTTGTCGAGCATCCAGCGGCTGGCGACGCTGGCATTCTGCGCCTTGACGGTGACCGAGACCGACAGCGGCCGGGAAGGGCTCGACGAGAGCGTATAGGTCCGCAGCATGGCGCCGCCCGGCATGGGCAGTTCGAACGTCACGAACTGCCCGGGCGTGTAGCGAAACCAGCTGTCGTCCGCCGCCAGGAACGAGAACGTCTTCACGTCCCGCGTCTCCGTCAGCACCTGGACGCATTCGAGCACCTGGGCCTTGTCGTTCCAGGGCCGCATCTCGTCGAGATGCTTGGGACGCGGTCGAAGCGGCATCAGGCGACCTGGGACAGGCGGGGACGACGGCTGTCGGTCAAGCGTGTCTTCATGAAGGAAGCATACCATTCCACGAACTGCAGCACGCCGCCCTCGTGCACCGGCGAATAGGGACCGGGCTGATAGGCCGGCGAGTTGATGCCGAACTGGTTTTCCTCGATGATCCGGCGATCCTGGTCGTTCGTCGCGATCCAGACCTTGGTCAGCTCGTCGATCGTATAGTCGACGCCTTCGACGGCGTCCTTGTGGACCAGCCACTTGGTCGTGACGGCCGTCTCGTTCGCGCTGATCGGAATCACGCGGAACGTCGTCGCGTGATCGCCGAGAATGTGGTTCCAGATCGAGGGATAGTGAAACATCAGCATCGTGCCGATCTGCGGCGTGGTCACGCTATCGCAGAGCGGACGCGAGACGGCGGCCTTGCCCGACATGGTGAAGCTGACGGCATCGCGAAGCAGCGGCATGCGCGCCACGCGATACTGGCCGTCGTCCGAGATCTTGAAGACGCTCGGCAGCGCCGCGGCCTCGCAACGGCTCCAGTGCTCGGCGATTTCCGGCTCGTCCTGTGCATCGACGCCCGTCACGCCCGGCGCTTCCGGGAAGGTGCGGCAGAGCTCGGGATGACTGCCCGCGCAATGATAGCACTCGCGGTTGTTCTCCCAGGTGAGCTTCCAATTGCCCTTCTCGATGATCGTCATCTCGAAGGCGACCTTGGCATCCGCGAGATGGTGGGGGGCGAGATAAGGCTCCACCATCGCGCGGACGGGCGTGAAATCCGGCGCCTCGTCGGCGAGCGACACGAAGATGTAGCCGCCGACGCTTTCGCAGTGGACCGGCTTCAATCCGAACTGCGACGGATCGAAATCCGCGCCCATGTCGCGCGCGAAGACCAGCTTGCCCTCGAGATCGTAGGTCCACTGGTGATAGGGGCAGACCAGGCGATGGGACGTGCCCTTCTCCGCCGAGCAGATCCGCGATCCCCGGTGACGGCAGGAATTGTGGAAGGCGCGGATGCCCTTCTTGGCATCGCGCACGATCACGATGGGGTAGGCGCCGATCTGCACCGTCATGTAGCTGCCCGACTTCGGCAACTCGCAATCATGGCCCATGAAGAGCCAGTCCCGGTAGTAGATCGTCTCCATGTCGACCTGGAAGACGTCCGGATCGCTGTAGAATTCCCGATCGAGGCTATAGCCGGGCTTGCGCCGGTTCAGCTTCGCCAGCATCTCGTCGCGCACGTTCATGCCACTCTCCGCATCGCTCGTTCGACCCGTCGCCATCCATCGCGTCGACGGGTTTCCGGCCCCGCCGGAAGCCAACGAAGGCAGACCGGAACCGACGCCCAAAACCTCGTGCAGAGCCGCGTTTGGATCTGCTTCGACGGACCTTCCGAGAAGACCACTGCGCTTCGGCGAAGGCGAGGGAGAAAACGACAGGTTTCAGCCCTGTCTACGACATGCCCCGTCGCGGCGAATTGTCGGAGATCAACCGGCCGCGAGCGCCAGCCGATCGAGCTCGGGAAGTCCCAGACGTCGACGCATGCTCGACTTCTCACCCGCCAGCTGGGCGATCGTCGTGCCGTCGAGCACATCGAGGAAAGCGTCGAGCGCGCGTCGCAGTGTCGCGTTCAGGCTGCAACTGTCGATCAGCGGACAATCGGAGCCGCCGGGCTCGAAGCACTCGGCCAGCGCGAAGCTTTCCTCGGTCGCCTCGACGACCGCCCGCAGCGTGATCGTATCGGCGGGACGGGCGAGACGGATGCCGCCATTGCGTCCGCGCACGGTCTCGACGAACCCTGCTTCGACGAGCGGCTGGAGAATCTTGAACAGGAAGAGTTCGGACACGGAATAGGCGGCCGCCACCTCCCCCACGCGACTCAGCTTGTCGGGATTGACGGCGCAATACATCAGGAGGCGAATGGCATGATTCGTCTGTCGGGTCAGGCGCATACGCTTCTTCCAAAAACTCGGGCGGCGCCGAAGGGATTCGGCACCGCCCTCACATTAGAAGAATTCCAAGCAATTTGAAGGCCAAGCGACGTCGTCGCGCCGAATTCGGCACGACCCAGCTCGAACGCGCGCCTTCTCAGGCCGCCGGATGAAAGTTCATCGCGACGCCGTTGATGCAGTAGCGAAGATGCGTCGGCGGCGGGCCGTCGGGAAAGACGTGCCCAAGATGGCTGCCGCACCGGCTGCAATGAACTTCGGTGCGCTCCATGCCGAAGCTGCGATCGACGGTCGTCTCGACGGAGCCTTCGACCGGGTCGTTGAAGCTCGGCCAACCCGTGCCGCTCTCGAACTTGCGTTCGGAATTGAAGAGCTCCTGGTCGCAGCCCGCACACGAGAACGATCCCGCACGCTTCTCGTAGTTCAAGGCGCAGCTGCCGGGACGTTCGGTGCCGTGACCGCGCATCACCTCGAACTGCTCCGGCGTCAGCAAGCGGCGCCATTCCTCTTCGGTCCGGGTCACGGGAAAGCGATGGACGTCCATGGCTCTGATCCTCTTTTCTGGTGATGCGCCAGATATGGGAGCACCGGTCGCCCCTGGCAATCTCCCGGAGCCGAGCCCCGCCGTCCGCTTGCGGAAAACGGCGAGGCTTGCCGCGCCCGGTGCGATCCGTCAAACACCGATCACACCGGGGGAACCGCCATGATCGAAGTGCTGGTGTCGCAACCGAGCCATCTCGTCGTCCGTCAGGCCGACATTCCGACCCTTGAGCCCGGCGAGATTCTCGTGCGCGTCGAAAGGGCCGGCATCTGCGGCTCGGACATCCATATCCTTCACGGATCCAATCCGTTCGCCGTCTATCCCCGCGTGATCGGCCACGAATTCGCGGGCACGGTCACGGCGCTCGGGAGCGGCGTCGTGGGCGTGACGGAGGGAGACCGCGTCGTCGTCGATCCCGTGATGGCCTGCGGGGACTGCTATCCGTGCCGGATCGGGCGTTCCAACGTCTGTGCGAATCTGGAGGTCATGGGCGTGCATCGGGACGGCGGCTTCCGGAGCCTCGTCGCGGTGCCGGCGGCGAACGCGGTGCGCGTGCCGTCGGACATGCCTGCCGAGCTGGCCGCCCTCGCCGAACCCTTCTCCATCGCCGCCAACGTGCTCGACCGGACCGGCTGCGGACCGCAGGACACGGTTCTCGTCTACGGGGCGGGAACGGTCGGCGTAACGGTGCTGCAGGTCGCCAAGCTGCTGGGCGCTCGCGTGATCGTTGCCGACCTCGACGAGGCGCGTCTCGAGCGCGCCCTTCGGTTCGGGGCGGACCGCGTCGTACATTCGCCGAGCACGCCGGTGCCCGGCGCGACGGCCGACGAGGGAGACGGACTGGGTCCGACCCTTGTCATCGACGGTGCCGGCGTCCCCGCGCTCTTCGAGGAGGCCGCTCGGATCGCAAGCCCCGCGGGCCGGATCGGGCTGCTCGGGTTTTCCGCGTCGCCTTCGCCGGTGAGTCAGCAGGAGATCGTGCGCAAGGAACTGACGATCGTCGGCTCGCGTCTCAGTCGAAGGCTCCTGCCGCGCGTCGTGGAATGGCTGGCCGACGGACGCCTCAAGCCGACGGGCATGGTCACTCAGGTCTTCCCGGCCAGCGAAGCCGAGGCCGCCTTCGATCTGATCGAGCGCGAGCCCGACAAGACCCTGAAGGTTCAGCTCGACTTCGCGTGACGCCGGACATTCGGCAATAGCGCCATACCGTCGACTGTCAGATCGTCAGGGCGTCAGGGCGTCGTCAGATCGTTCGAATGCTCGATGTCGTGTCGCGCTTCGGGCGAACCGCTGTCCGTCCCGTCTTCGACCCGGTCCTGCGAGGCTTCCGGCTCGTTGCCGTCGAACTGATCCTCGCGGGACTCTTCCTCGGGACCGACCCGCCTGCGGTCGGACAGATCGACCGTCTTCTCACCGGTGTTCGACATGATGATCTCCTTCACGTTCCAGGAAGAAGCGGCGAAGCGACCGCCTGAGTTCCCTCGATCGCGAAACATGATTCAGGCGCTCGTGCCGGCAGCGCCGCCAAAGCGGTCGGCTTTCGCATCCATGCGGCGGCCGGCGGCCGCGATCAGATCCGCCTCCAGGCTCGCGGCCCTCATTGAGGGCGTGTGATCCGCAAGGATGCGCGATCGAGCCGAACGCCCGAGGGCTTTTCTGTCCGACGGCGACATGTCGAAGGCCGACAGGACGTCGTCGGCGCGATCCGCCAAGAGGATCTCGCGGCCCGGTGAGAAGAGCCCGTCCAGGCCCTCCCATATGTCCGAGATGATCGGCGTCGCCGAGGCTCCGGCTTCGAAGAGCCGGATCGAAGGGCTGTAGCCGACGGCCACCATGTCCGAGCGCGTGACGTTGAGCGTGAAGCTGCTGGCGGCATAGAAGTTGGCATGATCGGCCGGCGGCAGATGCTCGATGCGCTCGACATTGCAGGGCCATTCGATCGATGCGGGATATTGCGGACCTGCAACGACGAAACGCCGCTCGGGCGCCCGGCGGGCCGGCTCGATCAGCAGGCGTTCGAGGACGGGCTGGCGATCGTCGCTGTAAGTGCCGAGATAGGACAGGTCCCAGCGCTTCGCCGCCTCGACCGGCCGATAGTGCGCGGGATCGGCCGAACAGTAGAGCGCGCGCGCCATCGGCGAGCGAAAGTCGCGCTCCAGCCGATCCAGCGTCGGGCCGCCCGTGAAGGAAAGGTAGAGATCGTAGCCGGACACCTGCTCGGCCGCCAGATATTCGCGATCGCCCCGGTCGAGGCGGGCCAGGGTCACCGGCGTGTCGATGTCGTAGAAGGCTCGAACGCCCCTCGCCTCGGCTTGAACGAGATCGCCGACGGCGACTCCCTCCGGCACGTAGGAGCCGACGATCACCGCATCCGCGCCCGCAATGTCCCCGGACCAGGCCGCGAGATCGCCGAGGCCGCGGTAGAAGCGAAGGTCGCAATAGTCGGGAGCCTCGAGATCCCGGTGCGCGGCATACCAGGGCGTTTCGCGTTCGAGAAAGAGGATGTCGTGGCCGCGGCGTGCGAAGGCTGCGAGGAGAGCCCGGTAGGTCACGGCATGGCCGTTGCCCCAGGACGAGGACAGGGTGAGGCCGAGCACGACGATCCTCATGCCGCCGATCTCCCGCGTTTGGCCGCCAGCCTCTGACGGAACAGCGCATCCGCCTCCACCGCGCGTTGCGCATAGGTGTGGTCGGCCTCCACGCGCCGCCGCGCCGCCGCGCCGATCGTGGCGGCGCGTTCCGGCGTCAGTTCGCCCAGCAGTTCCGCGACGTCCCGGCCATCGCGTGCGACGAGCACCTCCTCGCCGGGTTTCAGGAACTCTCCGATGCCCTCCCAATGGTCGGTGATGAGGCAGGCCCCTGCCCCGGTCGCCTCGAAGACGCGCGTCGCCGGCGAGAAGCCGACATCGGCCATCGAATCTCGCGCGACGTTGAGGACCGCCAGCGGCGAACAGTTGAAGGCATTGTGATCGATGGTGCCGACATGGCCGAGGACGCGCACGTTCGACGGCATCGGCTTGTCGTGCCAGCCATTGCCGCCGAGGAGGAAGCGTCGATTTGGCATGGCGGCGGCCGGCTCCAGGAAGAACCGTTCGATCCGGCGCTCGCGGTCCGGCAACCGGTTGGCGAGAAGCGAGAGGTCGGCCGTGAACCGGGTCTCGCGCGGAACGGGATGATGGGTGCCGGGATCGAAGGCGTTGTAGATCGGCCGACAACGGGAGGCGCCGATGGCTTCGTAAGCGGCCACCACGGGCGGACCGCCGCCATAGGTCAGGACCTGATCGATGCCGGGAAGTCTCGCCCGCAAGGGATGACCGGGATGCTCGCGGAGTTCGGCCAGGGTCGCCGGCGCATCGACGTCCCAGTAGACCGTCAGCGCATCCGGCCGCGCCGCATCGAAGATGCCGAGCAGGACGTCGTCGAACACACCGACGCCGCTCGCCTTCACCACGACGTCGGCCTCTGCGGCGCGGCCCATGACGGCGGCGCAGGCCGCCTCCGTGTTGTCCCAGACGACGACCTCCGCCCATTCGGGCGGCTCGATGTCGCGATGCTTCTGGCGATCGAAGGCATCCGGCTCGAAGAACGTCACCGACCACCCGAGCTTGGCGAGTTCCCCGAGCATGCCGCGATAATAGGTCGCCGCACCATTCCAATAGGCGGACAGGAGGCTTGATCCGTAGAAGGCGATCTTCATGAGGCATGATCTCCGGGCAAGGACGCACCGAGCCCCCTTGCGATCGCAAGAAGCTCGGTCGCGCGATGGGCGCAGGTGTGGCGCGCCCGGATCGTCGAAAGGCCCTGCCGTGCAAGTTCGGCCCGCAGCCCGGCATCGCTCTGCAGGTCGCGCAGCGCGGCCGTCATCGCCTCCCCCGACGAGACCATGAGGAAGTCCGAGCCCGGGGTGAACAGATGCTCGCTGTCCCGCCAGGGAGCGCTGACCAGCGGAATGCCGCAGGCCAGAGCCTCGAAGATCCGGATCGTCGGAATGCCGGGCAACGCCTCGACGTAAAATCTCCGCGGCACGTGGACGGTCGCCATGTGCCGGGCGAAGGCGTCGGGCGCGGCGGCATTGGCAAGCCAGCCGTGATAGCGCGCACCGTAGCGATCGAGGAGCGCCAGCGCGTCCGGCGGGTAGCGCACGCCGTGAATGTCGAGCGAAAGGCCCGCTTCGCGCGCCGGAGCCAACAGGAACTCTTCCAGCTCCCGCGTCCGCTCGCCATCGCCCCAGTTCCCGATCCAGATCAGCCCGTCTCGATCTTCGTCCGTTTCCGGCGGCTTGAAGAGCCTGGTATCGGCGGCCTCGTGCCAGACGAAGCAACGATCCTCCCAGCCTCGCCTGCGATAGACGTCGGCCAGCGTCTCGCCGAAGGCGAGGACACCGTCGTAAGCCGAGAGATCGAAGGCCTCGATCCCTTGGGGTTCGCTGACCGCGCGGTGATGCGTGTCGTGAAACAGCAGCCGGAAGCGGCCCCCGCCACGCCGCGCGTCGCCGATCGAGGCGACGAGGCCGGGTTCGTTCCATTCGTGCACCAGCACGAGATCCGCGCCGTCGAGCGCCGCCTCGACGTCGAAGGGCATGGCGAAGCGATGGCTCGACAGTTCCGGATAGTGGAGGCGGAACGGCCGAAGGCCGGCTTCGCCATGGTCCCGGACGAGATTGTCGCGACTCCAGGCATCGATCGGCTCGAACACCGCGACCTCGTGGCCGAGCGCCTTCAGTTCCCGGAGAACGCCGCGCAGAAAATGCGCATTGCCGTGATTCCAGCAGGATGAAAGCGAATGGGTGAAGTAGACGATCTTCAAGCCGCCGCTCCCCGGCCGCGGCCCGACGATCGCAGCGCATGGCGATAGGCGTCGAGCGTTCCGTCCACCATGGTCTCGAGACCATAGCGCTTCGCGCGTTGGGCGGCCGCGGCGCCGAGTTCGGCGCTTCTCCCGGGATCGTCGAGAAGGTCGTCCAGCGTATCGGCAAACGCCGTCTCGTCTAACGGATCGACGAAGACCGCCGCTCCGGCCCACAATTCCCGAAAGGTCGGAATGTCCGAGAGGACCAGCGCACAGCCGGCCTGTGCCGCCTCCAGGACGCCGAGCCCGAAGGGCTCGTAGCGCGCCGCCGAGACGTAGACGCGGGAAGCGGCGAGACGATCCGCCAGCACCGCGCCCGGCAGATGTCCGAGATGGCCGAGATGACGGGTCTCGATGCTAGTGCCGTGCGGGCCGCGCACGGCGCCCGCGGCCTCGATCTTGTGGTGCATGCGGCCGGCCGCCGCATCAAGCGTCGCGATTCCCTTGCCCTCGTCCCACAGCCGGCCGCTGGTCATCGCCACGGAGCGGCGATCTGCAGATCGATGAGCCGACGCCGATCGACCGTTGAGGACGGTCGTCACCGGCACGCCGTATCGCGCCCGTGTCGCCGATGCGAAGGCTCGGCTCGGCGAAACCAGCAGATCGCACCTGCGATAGGCGCGCCCGAGCCGTTCGGCCCGCCACTCGAACATCTCCGGCAGCTTGCCGCCTCTCACTGCATCCCACCAGGTTGCGACGCAGGAATGACAGACGCCGACGACCGGGACCGCGAACACGGCATCGGCTGCGAGCATGGGCGCGTTCAGATGAAGAAGGTCGGCGCCAAGCTCCCGCGCCAGCGCCGCCAGCCGCGCACCAGCCGCCGCAAGGCTGTCCGGCGTCGCATCGTCCGCCCAGTCGAGCGGCATACCGGCCTCGACGAGCGCCAATCCGGTGCGCTCGACGCTCATCCGCTGTGCCATATCGGGCGAAGGCCCAAGGATCGCGATGGTGACGCGAATGCCGCGTTCGAAAAGGCCGTTCGCGACGTCGACCGCATAGGTCCAGACGCCGCCCACCGCATCCGCCGTCATCAAGACGTGGCGCGGGAGGCCGGTTTCGCCCTCCGCAATCATGCGGCGGCCGTGCGCTGCGACGGCCGATGCCCGCGCTCCATGCGCAGCCAGTCCGCGAGACGGGCGACACCCTCGCGCCATGCCAGAGGCTCGCCGAGGCTGAGCGCGGACCGGATCCCGGACGCATCGGCCACGAAATACTTCTGGTCGCCCTGCCGCCAGTCCTCGAAGCGGACGTCGATCGCATGGCCGACGAGCGTCTCCAGATGGGCGAGGAGGTCGCGCAGGCTGACCGCGTTCGCGGGCCCGCCTCCCAGATTGAAGGCGCGGCCGCGGATGGACGCGATGTTGCGCCAGGCCGCGACATAGGCATCCACGGCATCGTCGACATAGAGGATGTCGCGGACCTGCCGCCCGTCGCCATAGAGGGTGATGGGGCGCCCCTCCATCGCCCGGATCAGGAAATGCGCGACCCAGCCCTGATCCTCCGTTCCCATCTGGCGCTGGCCGTAGACGCAACTCATGCGAAGGACGGCCGTCGCCAGCCCGTAGCTGCGGGCGTAGTCGAGCACGTATTGATCGCCGGCTCCCTTCGAGCAGCCGTAGGGCGTGTGGAAATCGAGCGGCCTGCCTTCGCCGACGCCCTGCGATCGCAGGGCGGGGTCTGCCGGCTTCCATGCGCCTTCGACGAGCTCCAGCGAAATGTCCGAAAGATCGCCGTAGACCTTGTTGGTGCTTGCGAAAATAACCGGCAGCGATCGCCGCCGCGCGGTCTCCAGAACGTTGAACGTACCAGCCAGATTGATCGCGAAATCCTCTGCCGGATCGACGAGGCTCGTCGTGACCGCAACCTGGGCGGCCAGATGGAAGATCACCGAAGCCGACGCCGATGCCGCGTCCAGCGCCGCGGCATCGCGCACGTCCCCGGCGATCGGGACAACGCGTGCGCCATGCCGATGCACCAGCCAGTCTCGGTTCCGCTCGACTCCCGGCCGCGCGAGCGTGTCGAAGATCACGACCTCATGACCCTCCTCCGCCAGACGGTTGGCAAGGTTCGAGCCGATGAAGCCGGCGCCACCGGTGACGACGACGCGCTCCCGGTTCGGCCTCATGCGACCAGCCCCCGGCGTTCCAGCTCTCGCCGCGCCTCGTCGACGCGGTCGTTCGCCTCCTGGCGCGCGACCCATTCCGACAATTCCTCCAGACCCGCTGCGAAGTCCTGCCGCGCTTCGTAGCCGAGGAGAGCCTTCGCCTTGCCGAGATCGGGGATGTTGTGGCGGATGTCCCCCGCTCGTGCCTTGCCCGTGATGTCCGGTGCGATGTCGGGCCGCCCCATGGAGGCCGCCTGAAGCCGTGCCACCGCCTCGACCGTCCGGTCGGCGCCGGATCCGACGTTGAAGACCTCGCCGTTCGCTGCCGGGCTTTCCAGCGCGAGCAGGAAGGCGCGCGCGACATCGGCGACATGGACGAAATCGCGCCGCTGCTGCCCATCCTCGAACACCATCGGCCGTTGACCGTTCGCAATGCGGGAGGCGAAGATGGCGAGGACGCCGGTATAGGGATTGGAAAGCGCCTGACCGGTGCCGTAGATGTTCCACAGCCGGAGCGCCGTGCCCTCCATGCCGTATTGCGCGGTCAGCGTCAGCGTCAGCCGTTCCTGCACGAACTTGTTGATGGCATAAACGCTTTTCAGCGCGGGCTGCTTGGTTTCCGGAGTCGGTATCGGAATGAGCGCGCGACCCGCTTCGTCCCTGGGATCAAAGCTTCCGTCCGCATGGCGGGGACCGCGAACCACATCCTCCCGCAACCCGCCGTCGACCGTGCGATACAGTCCCTCGCCGTAGATGCTCATAGACGAGGCGACGACCACCCGTCGAACCGGTTTCTCGATCAACTGCTGGAAGAGAACGGCCGTGCCGTATTCGTTGACCGAGGTGTAGCGGTCGACGGCATACATGCTCTGCCCGACGCCGACCTCGGCCGCCAGATGGATGACGGAGTCGACCCCCTGCAGGGCGGCTTGCACCCTTGCCGCGTCGCGGATGTCGCCGACGACGAGATCGACCTCGGGATCGAGTTCGTCCGGGCGCGTCGAACCCGAATGCACCTGATCGATCATCAGATCCAATGCGCGCACGCGATGGCCTCGCGAAAGAAGCTCCTTGGCGACATGTCGACCGACGAAGCCGGCGCCGCCGGTGACGAGAACCGTCTCTCCCATGATGATGCCCTTTCAGTCTGCGGCGACGGCGCGACGTGCGCGCTCGAAGCGCAGTGGACCTACGACGATCATCTCGTCTTGCGAGCCGATGCAGGTGGCCCAGTTCTCACGTTTCGATGGGTTCATCGACCGCACTCCGTACACTGATCCTGAAGACATCACGCAAACGGGAGCTAGTTGAGGGTAGATGATGAACAAGAAGAAGCTTCATCAGACAGCTAATCATTAGCTATACGTGTTTTGCTGGCAAGTTGATCTCCGACCGCTGCTTCTACATAGATGCTGAGATTGCGATATCTTCCATCGCTGAAAGGAACCAGTGATGAGCAGAGACAAAGTGCGCGTTGGCCTTGTCGGTGTCGGCAACTGCGCCTCGTCCTTCGTGCAGGGGCTGGCCCATTACGCGACGGCGACGGGCAACAATGCGCTGCCGCCCGGGCTGATGCATGTCGACCTCGGCGGATACCAGATCGCGGACGTCGAGATCGCGTCGGCCTTCGACATCCACGCGGCGAAGGTCGGGCGCGACGTCTCGGAGGCCATCTTCGCCGGTCCGAACAACACGATCCGCTTCGCGGCTCCCCCGTCTTGCGGCGTTTCGGTCTCGCGCGGCCCGACGCTCGACGGGATCGGCCGCTTCATGGAGGAGGACATCGCGGAATCCGACGTGCCCGTGGCGGACGTGGCGCGGACATTGCGCGACAGCGGCACGAAGGTTCTCGTTTCCTATCTCCCCGTCGGCTCGGAAGCCGCCACGCGCTTCTATGCCGAAGCCGCCCTCGAAGCCGGCTGCGCCTTCGTGAACTGCATCCCCGTCTTCATCGCTTCCGACCCGATCTGGGCGTCCCGTTTCGCCGATGCGGGGCTTCCCATCATCGGCGACGACATCAAGAGCCAGGTCGGCGCGACGATCGTCCATCGCGTCCTCGCCAATCTCATGCGCGAGCGAGGCGTCCGGATCGACCGCACCTACCAGCTGAACTTCGGCGGCAATGCCGATTTCAAGAACATGCTGGAGCGCGATCGCCTGACGTCGAAAAAGATCTCGAAGACCCAGGCCGTGACCAGCCAGTTCGACGTGCCGCTCGCAGCCGACGACGTTCATGTCGGTCCCAGTGACCATGTTCCCTGGCTCGGCGACCGCAAATGGGCTCACATTCGGCTGGAAGGCACCACGTTCGGCGACGTGCCGCTCTCGATGGAGCTGAAGCTCGAAGTCTGGGACAGTCCGAACAGCGCCGGCGTCGTCATCGACGCGGTCCGCTGTGCCCAGCTCGCGCTCGACCGCGGCGTCTCCGGCGCGCTCGTCGGGCCATCGAGCTGGCTGATGAAATCGCCGCCGGAGCAGTTCACCGACGAGGAAGCGCGCGAACGCACCGAAGCCTTCATCGCGGGAACGGATCGAGCCAAGACGCGCCTCGCCTCGTGACGCTGATCCATTTCGTCCGTCACGGCGTCCACGACCAGTTGCAGGGACGTCTCTGCGGGCGGACGCCGGGCATCCTCATGGGCCCAGCAGGTCTTGCCCAAGCCCGTCGTCTGGCGGAGCGCTTTGAGCGAGCCGACATCGACGCGGTGGTCTCGAGTCCGCTGGAACGCACGATCCAGACCGCAGAGCCGATCGCGGCAGCCTGCGGCGTGCCCCTCGCGATCGAGCCGGCCCTGATCGAGATCGACTTCGGATCCTGGACCGGCGCGCGCTTCGACGACCTCGATCCCGACGAGCACTGGCGTGGCTGGAATGCCGGGCGGGACCAGGTTCGCGCGCCCGGCGGCGAAACCATGCTCGAGGTCCAGCAGAGGATCGCCCGATGGCTCGAGGACCTTCCCCGTCGCGGCGCGCGGACGCTCGTGGCGGTCAGCCATGCCGACGTGATCAAGGCGGCGGTCGCCTTCGCGCTCGGTCTGTCGCTGCGCGATCACGACCGTTTCGAGATCGCGCCCGCCTCCATCACGGTACTCCGCGTGGAGCCCGGATCCGCGCGCCTCGTCAGCCTGAACGGAGATTGTTCATGACGGAACGAACCAACGACGAGATCCGCAGACGGATCGCCGAACTGGGAGACTGGTTCCACAACATGGATCTGAAAGGCGTCCGAACGGCGCCGAACCATTTCCTTTATGACTATCCTGCCAATAAGTTCAGTCGTTTTTCTCATGCCTTGCCAGAGGATCTGAGCGGACGTAGCGTTCTCGATATCGGCTGCAATGCCGGTTTCTATTCCATCGAGATGAAGCGACGCGGCGCGGACCGCGTTCTCGCGATCGACACCGACGAGCGCTATCTGGCGCAGGCTCGCTTCGCGGCGGAGGTCGAAGCGGCCGACATCGAATTTCGAAACCTATCGGTCTACGACCTCGGTCGCCTTGGCGAGCGTTTCGATCTCGTGATCTTCATGGGCGTGCTCTACCACCTGCGCCATCCGCTGCTGGCGCTGGACCTCGTCCACGAACATGTCGCGGGCGACCTCCTCCTGTTCCAGTCGATGCAGCGCGGTTCGGACGCCGTTCATCCCGTCCGTGCCGATTACGATTTCGCCGACGTCGCCCATTTCGACGAGCCGGGCTATCCGAAGCTCCACTTCATCGAGCACCAGTATGCGCACGACTGGACGAACTGGTGGGCGCCGAATGCCGCCTGCAGCGCCGCCATGCTGCGCAGCGCCGGGTTCGAGATCCTCGATCATCCGGAGAGCGAGGTCTTCCTGTGCCGGCGCGGGACCCGTCCGACCGAGGCAGGTCCGGTCTACCCTGCGCGGGGACATTCCTCCGACGAGCATCAGTTCCAAAACGGAGCCCCCCGATGATCGAAGCCGTCAAGATCTGGAACGAGCCGAACAACAAATCGCACTGGGATCCGCTGCTGGATCCGGAATGGGACCTCTTCGCCGACATGACGCGTCGGGCGGGCGGCGCCATCCGCGCCATCAATCCGGATCTCACGAGGGTGCTCGGCGGGATGTCGCCGATCGATCCCTTCTTCATCCGGCGGTTGGAGGCCAAGGGCGCTCTCGAGGAGATCGACGTCGTGGCCGTCCACGGCTTTCCGCTCGACTGGAACCTCTGGGCGATCGACGAATGGCCGGCCAAGATCGAGGAGATCAAGGCGGTGACGCAGAAGCCCGTCTGGGTGACGGAGGTCGGCGTCTCCTCGTTCGGATCGGAGGAGGTCCAGGCCTGGGGCGTCGAGAAGACCGCAAAACTCCTCATCGGCAAGGCGCCGCGCATCCACTGGTATAGCCTCTACGACCTGCCGAAGACCTGGGAGGCGACCACGCGCCATCGCGAGGCGGAGGGCTCTTCCTATTACCGGCATTTCCACATGGGGCTTCTGCGCGAGGACGGCTCGCCCAAGCCCTCGCTTGAGGCCTATGCGCCCTATGCCGCGCAGATGGGTCTCTGCCAGTGGTTCCACTTCGGGGACCACCGGCTGGACGGGGCCGTCGACTGGATGCGGCAGCTCGGCGTGCGTCACGTGCGCACCGGCCTGTCCTGGGCCGATCGCTTCCGCGACGGCGCCCTCGACTGGTTCGACCGCCAGATGGAGGCCCTTGCGCCGTTCGACACGACCGTCACCTTCTGCTTCACGCCGGAACATCGTGGGCTTCAACCCCACCACACCAGCCCGCCCGAGGTCGCGGAGGAATTCGCGTCCTTCTGCGCGGAAATGGTCGCCCGCTACGCGCCGGGCCGGGCCCTCGCCGGGACAGGCGAAGGGAGCCGGGCCCGCGAGGAGACGATGCCGCTCGAAGGCGTCTAAAACCCCCACCAGGGAGGAGAGGTGAGCCGGAATGAGGGCGGGCTCCCTCCTTCGGCCTTGTCGACACATCCGCGGGGGGCAGAGGGCGTTGCGCCGACTAGAAGCGGATGAGCGCCTTCAGGAAGCCGTCAGGACGGTCGCGCGTGTCGTTCAGCGCGTCGGCGAGCCGCTCCAGCGGATAGGAGTGGGTGAAGAGGCCCGACGGATCGAGACGGCCGGTCGAGACGGCCTCGACGGCCGTCCGGATGCCGTCGACATAGACCGCCGGGTCGCGCTCGTGGGCGTTGACGACGTCGAGCCCGCGCCAGTTCCAGAGCTGCATGTTCACCTGTCGCGGCCCGTCCTGATGGTAGCCCGCGATGATCAGGCGGCCGCGTTCGGCGGTCAGTTCCGCCGCGAGGTCGAGCGGCCATTGCTGGCCGACCGCTTCGATCACGCGCTGGCAGAAGCGGCCGGCGGTCCGTTCGCGGACGCGTTCGATGATCGCATGGTGATCCTCCATCAGGATCGACTCGGACGCTCCCATGGCGCGCGCGACCTCGAGCGAGAAAGGCCGGCGTGAAATCGCGACGACCTGCGCACCCGCCGCCGAGACGAGGCGCGTCAGGAGGGCACCGAGGAAGCCGATGCCGATGACGGCGACCGTCTGCCCGTCTTCGATGCCGCTGCGCTTCAGGATGTTCATCGCGCATCCGAGCGGCTCGCCCGGAAAGCAGCGCCCGTCGAGCGCGGCCGGCAGCGGCACCACGGACGCGGCATCGCCGACGTCGTATTCCGCGTAGCTCTTGTAGAAGAGCGCGGACACCCGGCGGCCCAGCAGGTCTTCCGAAACGCCCTCGCCCACCGCATCGACCATGCCCCAGCCTTCGTGGCCAAGGCCGCCCGGTTCGGTCGGAAAGCGCATCCAGTCGGGACCCGACCAAGGCGTGAGGTTGGAGGCGCAGACGCCGCAGCCTTCGAGCCGCACACGCACCTCCCCGGCCCCCGGCACCGGACGGGGAACCTGCGTCACCTCGACACGCCCCGGCCCGGTCACGACCGCCGCCCGCATGCTCTCGTCCTTCAGCGGCGCGACCATGATCCAACCTCTCCCGTTCTTCGATTCCGTCGTCTTGGCGGCACCGCAGCTTCGGCACAAGGCGTCGGCGCAGGGTGTGCCGATCTCTTTCCTTGCCCAGGTAATGGCCCGTCGCTCGATCGCTCGACCGCACACGCTTCGAGTCAAGCCACCAAAGAATCGTGTTTCGAAACGTATCCGCACGGCGCGATCACGAGGCTTTGCGAAGCGGCGGATACACTTCGCCTCACGACGCCTATTTCCTGCCAAACATTTCGCACTGCAAAAGAGCATGTGTTCCCGGGCCGCCGCCGACGTCGTTCCGACGAAGACGACGGCCCTGACGATCACGTCGCCGAGCCCTGTTGACCGCCGCCCACCGGAGTGCCGACATGACCTTCCGTTCCACGCCAGCCGTGATCTCCTGCAGACGCGCCGTCGCCGCCGGTGCGATTTTCGTCCTCGGCCTCGTCGTCAGCGGCTGCAGCGATGCCTCCGGCAAGCCCGAGGCGGCGGCGGCTCCGCAGAAGCCGCCGGAGGCGGGGTTCATCACGGTGAAGGCGCAAGAGGTCACGATCGCGAGCAACATGGCCGGCCGCGTCGTCGCGTTCCAGACCGCCGAGATCCGTCCGCAGGTCAGCGGCATCGTCAAGGAACGCGTCTTCAAGGAAGGCACCAAGGTGACGGCGGGTGACCTCCTCTACCGTCTCGACCCCAGCCTCTACGAGGCCCAGCTCGCGTCCTCCGAAGCCGCGCTGGCCAAGGCTCAGGCGGCGATCCCGACCCTTCAGGCCAAAGCCGAGCGCTATCGCAACCTGTCGTCCAATTCGGTCGTGAGCCAGCAGGACCGAGAGGACGCGCAATCCACCTATCTCCAGGCGGTCGCCGATGTGAAGGTCGCCGAGGCGGAGGTCCAGACCGCGCGGATCAATCTCGGCTATACCGAGATCAAGGCGCCCATCACCGGCGTGATCGGCACGTCGAACGTCAACACGGGGTCCCTCGTGACCGCCAACCAGACGGATGCGCTCGCCACGATCCGCCAGCTCGACCCCGTCTATGTCGACTTGACGGAATCCTCCGGCAATCTCCTGAAGCATCGCGCGGCGCTGGAATCGGGGGCCCTGCGGTCGAGCTTCGGAAACCCGGCCGCGCCGCCGGAGGTCCGGCTGACGCTGACGGACGGCACGCCCTACGACAGGGTCGGCCAGCTCGCGGCCCGCGAGCGTTTCGTCAGCGAGACGACCAGCACCTTCACCGTTCGCTCGCTGTTCGACAATCCGGACATGGACCTGATGCCCGGCATGTACGTTCGCGCCGCATTGCGCATCGGCGTCGACGACAAGGGCCTGCTCCTGCCCCAGCGAGCCGTGAGCCGCAACAACAAGGGCGAGCCTGTCGCCTCCTTCGTGAAGGCGGACGGCACCGCCGAGCAACGCGTGCTGACCGTTGAGTCCGACGTCGGAACGAGCTGGCTGGTGACGGCGGGCGCCGCGGAAGGCGATCGGCTGATCGTCGACGGGTTCCAGAAGGTGCAGATCGGCAAGCCGGTGACGCCCGTGGAGGTGACGCTCGACGAGAACGGCGTCGTGCGCCCGCTCGCGCAACCGGCGAAGGTCGCCGATGCCGGCACGGCAGCCACCGTCGCGCCAACGGCCGCGGCCACCCCGGCGAGCAAGGAGCAGTAGGCGATGGCGCATTTCTTCATCGCCCGTCCGGTCTTCGCCTGGGTGATCGCCATAGCGATCATGCTGGGCGGTCTTCTCGGCCTGTCGCAGCTCTCGATCTCGCGCTATCCGGACATCGCGCCGCCCAACGTTCGCATCAGCGCGACCTATCCCGGCGCCAGTGCCGAAACGCTGGAAAACTCGGTCACGAAGATTGTCGAGCAGAACATGACCGGCCTCGACGGCCTCCTCTACATGGCGTCGAACTCCACCTCGGCCGGCACCGCGCAGATCACGATCACCTTCGAGAACGGCACGGACCCGGACATCGCGCAGGTCCAGGTCCAGAACAAGCTGGCGCAGGTCGAGTCGCAGCTGCCCGAAGCCGTGCGGCAGCAGGGACTGACGGTGACGAAGTCCTCGTCCGGCATCCTGATGGTGGTCGCCCTCACCTCCGAGAACCCGCAATACGCCTCCGTCGATCTCGCCGATCTCGTCTCGACCCAGCTCGAAGACACCATCCGCCGCGTTCCCGGCGTCGGCGACCTCAACATCTTCGGCTCGGGTTACGCGATGCGGATCTGGCTCGATCCGGACAAGCTCGCGCAGTTCCAGCTGACGCCATCCGACGTCACGTCGGCCATCGCGACGCAGAACGTACAGGTGTCGGTCGGCCAGCTCGGCAACCAGCCGGCCGCGTCCGGCACCCAGATGAACTTCACCGTTACGTCGCAGAACCAGCTGCAGACGCCGGACCAGTTCCGCGCCATCATCCTCAAGACCGCGCAGGACGGCGCGCTGGTGACGATCGGCGATGTCGGCCGGGTGGAGATCGGCGCGGAAAGCTACGCGACGAGCGCGCGCTACAACGGACGGCCGGCCGCGGGCTTCGGCGTGAACCTCGCCGCGGGCGCCAATGCCATCGACACGGCCGACGGCGTCCATGCGGCGATCGACTCGCTGAAGGGCTCGCTTCCCGCCGATATCGAGATCACCTATCCGAACGAGACCACGCCCTTCGTGAAGCTCTCGATCGAGAAGGTCGTGCACACGCTCATCGAAGCGGTGATCCTCGTCTTTGTCGTGATGTTCGTCTTCCTGCAGAATTGGCGGGCGACGCTGATCCCGACCATCGCCGTTCCCGTGGTCCTCCTCGGCACGTTCGGCGTGCTCGCGGTCGCGGGCTATTCCATCAACACGCTGACCATGTTCGCCATGGTGCTCGCCATCGGTCTTCTCGTCGACGACGCGATCGTCGTCGTCGAGAATGTCGAGCGCGTGATGGAGGAAGAAGGGCTCGGCCCGCGCGAGGCGACGGAAAAGTCGATGCGCGAGATCACCGGTGCGCTCGTCGGCATCGCGCTCGTCCTCTCCGCCGTCTTCCTGCCGATGGCGTTCTTCGGCGGATCCGTCGGCATCATCTACCAGCAGTTCTCGATCACCATCGTCACCGCGATGCTGCTCTCGGTTCTGGTGGCGGTCGTCCTCACGCCGGCGCTCTGCGCCACGATGCTGAAGCCGACGCACGGACGGCGCAAGAACCGCGTGTTCCGCGCGTTCAACAGCGGCTTCTCCCGCATGACCAACGGCTACGAGCGCACGGTGGGCGGCATCGTCCGACGCCCGCTGCGCATTCTCTCGATCTTCCTCCTCATCTGCGGCGGCACGGCTTGGCTCTTCACCAAGCTCCCCAGTTCCTTCCTGCCGCCGGAAGATCAGGGCGTGCTGATGACGCAGATCGAATTGCCGGTCGGCGCGACGCGCGAGCGCACCATCGCCGTCCTCGAACAGGTCGAGTCCTACTACCTGGAACAGGAAACGGAGACGGTCGAAGGCATCTTCGCGACCGCCGGCTTCAACTTCGGCGGCACGGGACAGAACGTCGCCATGGCCTTCGTCCGCCTGAAGCCGTTCAAGGAGCGGGAGGGCGACGGGCAGGACGCCGCCTCGGTCGCGGGCCGCGCGATGAAGGCGTTTTCCGGAATTCGCGACGCCCGCGTCATCGCCCTCTCTCCGCCGGCACTTCCCGGCATGGGAACGGCCGGCGGTTTCGAGATGTACCTGAAGGACAGCGGCGGGACCGGGCCCAGCGCGCTGGCGGCAGCGGCCCAGCAGCTCATCCAGTCGGCCAATGGCGATGGCGGCCTGTCCGGCGTTCGCCGGAACGGCACGGCGCAACAGCCGCAGCTCGACGTCCGGATCGACCAGGAAATGGCGGGCGCCCTCGGCATCGGCGTCTCCGCGGTCAACGGCGTCCTCAGCAATGCCTGGGCCGGCACCTACGTGAACGACTTCGACAACAACGGTCGCATCAAGCCAGTCTACGTCCAGGGCGACGCGCCGTTCCGCATGCTGCCGAGCGACATCGACCGTTGGTACGTGCGCAACGACACCGGCGAAATGGTGCCCTTCTCCGCCTTCGCACGGACGAGCTGGAAACAGGGCCCCTCCCGCCTGGAGCGCTTCAACGGCGTGTCCGCCGTCAACATCCAGGGATCGGCCGGCGCCGGCACGAGCTCGGGCGAGGCGATGGACCGCATGGAGCAACGCGTCGGCGAACTCGGCAACGGCTACACCGTCGATTGGAGCGGCCTGTCGTTCCAGGAGCGCCTGTCGGGATCGCAGGCAACTTTGCTCTATGCGATCTCGGTTCTCGTGGTCTTCCTCTGTCTCGCGGCCCTCTACGAAAGCTGGACGGTGCCCTTCTCCGTCATCCTCGCGGTTCCGATCGGCGTCTTCGGCGCCTTGACGGCGGCATGGCTGGCCGGCCAGTCCAACGACATCTACTTCAAGGTCGGCCTGCTCACCACGATCGGCCTCGCGGCCAAGAACGCCATCCTGATCGTCGAGTTCGCCCGCGATCTCCAGGCCCAGGGCAAGGGCCTCGTCGAAGCGACCCTGGAAGCGTCGAGGCTCCGCCTGCGCCCCATCCTCATGACGTCGTTCGCCTTCATCCTCGGCGTCCTGCCGCTCGCCATCGCATCGGGCGCCGGCGCCGGCGCGCAGCAGGCGATCGGCATCGGCGTAATGGGCGGCATGATTGCGGCGACGGCGCTCGGCGTGTTCTTCGTGCCGCTGTTCTTCGTCGCCGTCATGAGCCTGACCGCCAAGATCTTCAGCCGCAAAAAGCGCACGGCCGAACCGGCGGCGGAACCTGCGATGTCCTGATCAGGATCGCGATCCGGCACGACGCTGGATCGCGTCCATCCCGATCGCGTCGATCCCATTCGCGTCGAGGACCGGCAGCTAGTGGATCAGTAGGTGTGCGCGGCGATGTAATCGTTGTTTCGGGCGGTGATCGCGTTCTGCTGCCGGATCGCCAATTCCCGGCGCTGTCGCTGCAAGGCCATGCACTCGGCATGAGCGGGCGATTTGTACTCCGTGCCGTAGACCGCGCAATTGTCGAAATCCTGCCGCAGCGCCTGTTCGTGCTGATTGTACGCGGCGACGCAGCCGGCGGCCGAAGCGAGGCCGAGAAGGCCGAGACAAAGAAGCGTCTTGCGCATGATCACTCCGAAACTGCGAGGCCGTCCACGACGAACGGTCGGCCGAACCCGCCACCTGTCGCACGGCGCCACGGCGATTCACCGCCTGACATCGTCACCTCATCTTGCCAGCACTTCGCTCCCGTCGCGAGCGCAAGAATGGGAAGAAGCCGCTGGAGGTCATGCTCGCTCCAGCTTGGGCGATGCCGAGCACCGTCTGTCGGGCGGGCGACGACAGCGCCGGTCGTCGCTCGTCAGCGCAGCGTCGGCGGCAACGGACGCCATTGCGCCAGACCTTCCCGGTCGTTCCGATCGATCGTCGTATAGCGGACATAGCCCGCGCGCTGCCCGCACCACGAGCAGCGCCAGACCCGATCCCTGATGTCCTCCCCCGGTCCGAGGACCGCGCGAAAATCGGCGGCACGGAACGTCACCGTCTTCCCGCACTGGCACCGGATGTAGATCCCGAGCCCCTTGCGGACCCCTTCAGCGAAATTCTTGATGTCCTGCGGCATGCCCCGGCCTCGACTCGTGCGTTGGCACAAAGCAGGAACGAATCCGCTGGGCAAGAGCCGACCGGGAGGTGGCTCGGCCCAACCTGACAGGTTCGATCAGGGCCGACGGCGAAGCGCCTGCGCCATGCAGTGGATTCCGCCGCCGGTCTTCGAGATCTCGCTCATGTCGATCGCCGCGACCTCGAAGCCGAGAGCCTTCAGCCGTGCGACCAGGGTCCGACTCGTGCGCGGCGCGATCACGCGCGATCGGCCGAGCGACATGAAGTTGCAGCCGAGGTCCATCGTGTCGCGGAACGGCACGTCGACGATCTCGTGGCCCTTGCCCTTCAGCCAGTCGACGATGCCGGGCTCGGTGCAATCCAGGCAGACCGCGGTGAGCTTCTCGGCGATGGGCACCACCATCAGGTCGATATGCACGTAATATTCGTCGAAAAAGGCGAGCCGCGTTTCCCAGCCCTCCTTCCGGAACCAGCCTTCCACCTGCCGGGCGCCCTCCTCCTGCGTGCGCGCGCCGCCGCAGCCGATGAGGACGACGCCGTCCTCGATGACGTTGAAGTCGCCGCCTTCGAAGGTTCCGGCCGTCACCATGTCGTAGATCGGGATCCCGAGCCGCTCGTAGCTGCGGATCGCGGCATAGTTCTCCCCCCGTCGCCACCAGTCGGCCATCGCGGTGATGACCGCGCCATAGGGCGTCATCACGCTGGAATCGCGGGCGTAGACCTGCATCGGCAGTTCCGGTTCGGGATGGTGCCAGTGGATCTCGACGCCGAAATGCTCGTAGGCCGCGACCAGCTCCTTGTGCTGCGCCTGGGCGACCTGGATGTTGCAGGGGTTCTCGCGAAGATGCTTGCGCGACAGCGAACTCGTCGCGAGATGGCGAAGATGGACCGGCGAGCCGAGGAGGACGTCCGTCAGCACATCCGTCTCGTTTCGAAACCCCCAGCCGGACAGGCGCTCGGTGCCGCCGTCGGCACGCCGACGCTGCAGCGAGAAGGCGTCGGCAAACGGTTCATGGCGCGTCATGACGTGTCTCCAGGCAAGGCAGCGGGGCAGATTTCGACCTAAGCGGTGAATTTCACTTTGGAAAAGCGATTGTTTTTTGCGTTCGTCGCAAAGTTCCTTCACCCTTGCGGGCGTTCACCGGGAAAATTCGTCCATGCGCGTTCCATCGACCCAGTCCCTCAGGGCGCTCGAAAGCTTCGCGCGTCACGGCAGCGTCTGGCGAGCGGCGGAGGAGCTGAACCTCACCCGGAGCGCGGTCAGTCACCAGCTTCGCGGCCTCGAACGCGATCTCGGCTTCGATCTCCTCCGGCGCGACGGCAAGGGCGTGTCGCTGACACCCCAGGGGCGTCGCTATGCCGGCGACGTGCGCAAGGCCTTGACCCTGATCGGCGACGCCGCCGTCCAGTTCGGCGACCGGGGGATCCGGGGGGCCCTCGCCGTCTCCTGCACGCCGGGTCTGGCCTCCATGTGGCTCTGCATCCACATCGGCGAATTCCTCGAACTCTGCCCGGACGTGACGCTCACCATCGCGACGCCCCAGCGGCTCGACGACGTCTCGAACCCCGAAATGGATGCGTTCATCGCCTTTGGCGACGGTGTCTGGCCGGGTCGATCGGTCGAGCGCCTGGCGGAGGTCGAGTTCACGCCGCTGTGCAGCCCGGTCCTCCTCAACCGCATCGGCGGGATCGCCGAACCCGCCGACGTCTTCCGCACGACGCTCCTGCACCTCGGCAATCACGAGGATTGGACGCGCTGGTTGGCGGCCGCCGCCTATCCCTCGCCGGATGCCGAGACGGGCATCGTCTTCTCCGACATGAACCTCGTTCTGGCAGCCGCGACCGCCGGCCAGGGCATCGCCATGTGCGACGAACTGACCTGCCACAACGCGCTTCAATCGGGTCGTCTCGTGCGCCCGCTCGACCTCTCGATCCGGTCCGCGCGCGCCTATTATCTTGTCGTCGAGCATCACCGCACCGGCAACCCCGCGCTGCTGGCCTTTTCCGATTGGCTGCGCTCCCGACTGGCGCAAAGCACGACAATCCCGCGCGCCGCCTAATCGAGATGCAGACCTGACGCGCCCCGCGCCAGTGCCGTGAAGGAATTTACGCTCTCGATTCGAAAATCCTCATTTGTCGTGAGGGAAAACCGCGCCTATCGTCGGCGAAGCGTCATCGAAAAAGGATGAGCATGCGCAAGCCGGCCGATGTGACAGCTGCGGGGATCGCCAAGCGGTTTGGAACCTTCCAGGCCCTGAAGCGCATCTCGCTGACGATCCAAGGCGGCGAGTTCCTGACGCTGCTCGGCCCATCCGGCTCCGGCAAGACGACGTTCCTGATGATCCTCGCCGGGTTCGAAGCGCCGAGCGAGGGTCGGCTCCTGCGAGATGGGGCCGACATCACCGCGATCTCGGCCGAGGACCGCGCCTTCGGCATGGTCTTCCAGGGCTACGCCCTCTTCCCGCACATGACGGTCGCCCAGAACATCGCCTTTCCCCTCGTGGTGCGCCGACGTCCGCGCGCCGAGATCGCGAGCCGCGTCGCCGCGATGGTGGAGCGCGTCGGTCTTTCCGGACACGAAGCCAAGGTGCCGGCCAAGCTCTCCGGCGGCCAGCAGCAGCGCGTCGCGCTGGCCCGCGCCCTCGTCTTCGAGCCGGCCATGCTGCTTCTCGACGAGCCGTTTTCGGCCCTCGACAAGCACCTGCGCGGCCTGATGCAGGACGAGGTTCGCCGGCTGCACCAGGAATTCGGCACCACCTTCGTCTTCGTCACGCACGACCAGAACGAAGCTTTGTCCCTGTCATCGCGCGTCGCGATCTTCGACCATGGCGAAGTGCTCCAGATCGGAGCGCCGCAGGCCGTCTACGAACGGCCCGAGAATCGGTTCGTCGCGGAATTTCTCGGTGAGATCAACATGCTGCCCCTGAAGGGCGTCGGGCCGGACGGGACCGGTTCCGTCGGGCGGTTCGAGGAGGGCGCGTTGTCGGCGCCCGCCCGCGCCGGCATCGGCTCCGACGCCCTTCTCGCCGTGCGCCCCGAGCATATGCATCTGGCCAACGGTCACATCGCGGATGGCGAGAACGCCCTTTTCGCCCGCGTCACGGCATCGACCTATCTCGGGCCCGCGACGCGTCTGCAACTGGCGACGGCGGGCGGCACACCGCTCACGATCACGCTCCCATCCCCGGACGCCGCCGGGGCCATGCCCGGCGGCCAAGTGCGCATCGCATGGCCGAAGGACAAGGGTTTCCTTCTGCCCGGCACCGAGGGCCCCGCGCCCCCGGCCGCCTGATCCCGAACGACGAGACCGACCGCAAGACGCACCGTTCCACAGATCCTCACGCCCGATGGAGACCGGCCATGAACGAAGCCTTCCAGAAAGACTGCATCGAGATCCTCGCGGCCAAGACGAGGTCGGGCGAGATCAGCCGCCGCCGCTTCACGCAGCTGGCGGCCATGATCCTCGCGGGTGCGCCCGCGCTGCTAAGATCCGGCGGCGCCTTCGCGCAGGAGGTGAAGGATCTCGTCCTCGTCAACTGGGGCGGCGACGCCATCAAGGCCTATGACGAGGCCTATGGGAAGCCGTTCCTCGCCGAAACCGGCATCGCGATCAAGGAGGACGGCACCGGCCCGACGGAAGGCGCGATCATCGCGCAGTTCAAGTCGGGCAAGCCGACCTGGGACGTGGTCGACGCCGATCCGTTCTCGGCCATTTCCCTGGGCAAGCAGGGCATGATGGAAGCGATCGACTATTCCATCGTCGACAAGACCAAGCTCCGCGAGGGCTTCGCCTGGGACCACGCGCCCTCGACCTATTTCTTCTCCTACATCATCGCCTATGACTCCGCCGTCTTCGGCGACCAGGCGCCGACCGGCATGAAGGACTTCTTCGACGTGGAGAAGTTCCCCGGCAAGCGCTCGATGTACAAATGGGGTGCGGCCATGTGGGAGGCGGCCCTCCTTGGCGACGGCGTCGAGCCCGAGAAGCTCTATCCCCTCGACCTGAAGCGCGCCCACGACAAGATCGCGGCCTTCAAGGACAACATCGTGTCCTATTGGGGCGGCGGGGCGGAAAGCCAGCAGGTGCTCCTCAATGGCGACGCCTCCATGGCGCTGATCTGGTCGACCCGCGCATCGATCCTCGAAAAGGATTCCGGCGGGCAGATCAAGTTCATCTGGGACCAGGGCCTGATTTCGCCCGGCGCGCTCGGCGTCATCAAGGGAAATCCCGGCGGCAAGGACAATGCGATGAAGTTCATCGCCTCGACGCAGGATCCGGCGCGGCAGCTCGTCATGTTCGACATGCTCGGCCAGGGCCCGGCCAATCCCGCCGCCGATGCGATGATCCCCGAGGACAAGCGGCGGATCAATCCGATGGACCCCGCCAATGCGGCCAAGCAGGTGGCGCTCGACATGCCCTGGTATGCCGACAATTACGGCAAGGCGCTCGACGACTACACCAAGATCATCTCGGCTTGAGCAACCCGCCATGAACGGACGAACGCCGGCCCGCACCGCTCTTTTCCTCACGGCCCCGCTGCTGGCGTTCCTCCTCGTCGCCTATCTCGTCCCCTTTCTCGGCGTCGCGCGCTGGAGCGTCACCGAACCCGAGCTTGGCCTTGCGCAATACGCCAAGCTCGGTGGAGACCCGCTGGTCCATTCCGTTCTCATGCGCACCTTCCGGATCGGCCTGACCGTGACGGTCCTCTCGGTGCTCGCGGCTTACGCCATCGCTTATGTCTGGGTCCGCGGCACGACCTGGCAGCGACGGATCGCCGAGATCTGCATCCTCATCCCGTTCTGGATCTCGGTCCTGACGCGCGCCTTCGGCTGGCTGGCGCTCCTGTCCAACCGCGGACTTCTCAACACCTGGCTCCAGGCTGCGGGCGTCGTATCCCAGCCGCTTCAGATGACGGGGCAGGAGTTCAGCGTCGTCGTCGGCATGACGCACTTCCTCATTCCCTTCGCCGTCTTCCCGATCGCCTCCTCGATGCGCGGCATCGACGAGCGCGTGCTTCTGGCCGCGCGCGGGATGGGCGCCTCGCGGCTCCGGCTGTTCTGGTCCGTCTTCGCGCCGATGACGCTGCCGGGCATCGCCGGCGCCGGCCTCGTCGTCCTGGTCTTCTCCCTCGGCTTCTTCGTGACCCCCGCCATCCTGGGTGGCGGTCGAAGCGTCATGATGGCCGAACTCGTCTATATCCGGATGTTCCAGAGCCCGGACTGGGGCCTCGGAGCCGCGATCTCCGTGATGATGGTGGCGCTCGTCGGCCTCCTCATGGCAACGCTCTTCCGCTTCGCGCGGCCTGCGCTGGTCGGAGGCGGACGATGACCGCGTCCCGCCCAGGTCCGATCGCCCTTCTCCTCGGCGGGCTCGTCGCGGTCTTCCTCCTGATGCCGCTTCTGGCCGTCGTGCCGATTTCCTTCACGCCCGCGCGCTTCCTGTCCATGCCGAAGGGGGACCTCTCGCTCGTCCACTACCGCGCGCTCCTCGACAATCCGGCCTGGGGTCGAAGCCTCCTCCTCAGCCTGAAGATCGGCATCGTCTCCAGCCTCGTCGCGACAAGCCTCGCAACCGCCTTTTCGCTCGGCATCTGGATGGTAAGGCCGCGCTTCTCCGCCGTCCTCGTCGGCTTCGTGCTCCTGCCGATGATCGTTCCGCCGGTGGTTTCGGCCATGGTGCTCTATTTCCTCCTGACCTTCCTGTCCGGTTTCAGCGAGAGCGTCGGTTACGACACGTGGCTGGGGGTCGTTCTCGCCCATGTCGTGATGATCACGCCCTTCGCCGTCGTGATGATCCTGGTCGCGCTGTCCGGCGTCGACCGGCGGATCGACCTCGCCGCCCGCGGCTTCGGCGCCTCGGTCGCGCGACGAGCCTTCAGCGTGATCCTGCCGAACATCAGGTTCGGCATCCTCACCGCCGCCCTCCTCGCCTTTGTCCTGTCCTGGGAGGAAATCGGCGTCACGCTCTTCGTCACCTCCGTCGACGCGATCACGCTGCCGCGCCTGATGTGGATGGGCGTTCGCGACAACATCGATCCGGCGGTCGCAGCCCTATCGGTCGTGCTCATCGTCGTGACGACCGTCCTTCTTCTCACGCGCATGGCCTTCGAGCGCCGCGAGAGCTGATTCCGCCAACATCTTATCCGAGCGAACGAAAGGGCATTCCGATGGACGAGGTCTTCGGCAGGCGCGACATGATCAGCCCCGCGCAACTGAAAGCATTGAGCGTCAAGTCCGACCGGCGTGGCTGGTTTCAGGTCGGCGGCCATCTCGCAGCGCTCGCCCTCACCGGAACAGCCCTCGCCGCGACCTGGGGCACGATCTGGATGGTGCCGTTCTTCGCGGCGCACGGCGTGCTCCTGAACTTCCTCTATGCCGGCCAGCACGAGCTGTCGCACTGGACGGTCTTCCAGACGAAGAAACTCAACGAAGCCTTTGGTCGCGCATTCGGATTTCTTCTGCTCTACCCCCGCGACTTCGATCAGATCCAGCACTTCGCGCATCACCGCTTCACGCAGGATTGGGATCAGGACGGCGAGCTCGGCCGCCCTCGCTATACGCTCGCCTCCTACCTCCTCTGGGTTTTCGGGCCGACCTACTGGTACACGCGCGTGACGCGCATCCTGCGCTTCACCCTCGGCCAGGTCCGCGAGCACTACATCCCGGACGACCGCAAGGCCGACGTCGTGCGCGAGGGACGCTGGCACATGGCGGCCTATGTGGGCATCGCACTCCTGTCGATCGGGTCGGGCTCCTGGCTGGCCGTCCAGCTCTGGCTCCTTCCCCTCATCGTCATGAAGCCGGTGCACCAGCTGCAGAACACGATCGAGCATCTCGGCCTGCCGCATGTCGACGCGATCACGCAGAACACCCGCACGACCCGCACCAACGCCGTGATGCGCTGGCTCTGCTGGAACATGCAGTACCACACGGCCCATCACGCCTTTCCGGGCGTGCCCTGCTACACCCTGCCGAAGCTCCACGAGACGATCTTCGTGGAGAAGGACCGCAAGCCGCCGTCCATGTCCTATCTCGGGTTCCAATGGGCGGTCGTGAAGGCCTTCTGGAATGGACGCACGGAGGCCGACTATCCCGACGACGCGATCTGGATCTCGGACGACACCGATCTCGAGCCTGTCGGCCCCCGTCCCGCGGCCTCTGCATGAGCGGCAGGCTGCGCGTTTACCAGTCGCTCTGGGCAACGGAACTGCGACGCCCGGGCCATCCCGAGGCTCCGGTCGAGCAGCGTTTCGACGCCGCGCGCGATTACGGCTACGACGGCATGGCGATCGATCTCGGCGCGATGGATCTGGAGACGGCGCGCGGCCTCGTTCCCAACTATGCCCGCACGGGTCTCGGCGGTCTCCTCACCGCCTTTCCCCGCTCGATCGAGGAGCTTCGGCCGGCACTGCACCTGGCCAAGGACATCGGTTCGCCCTTCGTCGTCGTGGTGGGGCAGGTCATGCCCGTCCAGGTCTCGGGCATGATTCCCGTCGTCCGGGAATGGCTGAGAGTGGCATCGGAGGAACAGGTCCCGATTCAGTTCGAAACCCATCGCGCTTCGATCACCAACGACCTCTTCTCGACCCTCCAGCTGATCGACGCCGTCCCGGAGATGCGCCTTGCCGCGGATCTTTCGCATTACGTCGTCGACCGGGAGCCGATGCTGCCGCTCGAGGCCGAGCTGCGCGCGCAATTCTCCCGCATCCTCGCGCGATCCGACAGCTTTCAAGGCCGCGTCGCGACGCGCTGTCAGGTTCAGGTCTCGACGCGCTTCGCCCAGCATAGGCCCTGGCTGGATCTCTTCCTGGACTTTTGGCGCGAGGGCTTCCGCCACTGGAAGACACGGGCCGCTCCCGGCTCGGACTGCATCTTCCTCTGCGAACTCGGGCCTCGTCCCTACGCGATCACCGGCGCGGACGACGAGGAACTCTCCGATCGCACGTTGGACGCGTTGATGCTGCGGTCCGAGGTCGAAGCGATCTGGCGCGACATAACCTGACGAAGACGTGCGGGACGAGGACCTTTCCGGGCCGCGAAAGTCGGCCGAAGCTCCGGCCTGCCGGTGCGGCCGCGCATGCTGCCGATCGAAAAAGCCGCCTCTTTCGCGACAGGCCCGCTCCGGCCGGCTGAAAGGCCAGAGCCTGTTGGAGGCGAAGAGTCTCGACGCGCGGCTCCAAGTCGGATCTGAGCGGATCGAGACGGGTGACCGGAGACCGGAGACCGGAGACCGGAGACCGGAGACCGGAGACCGTCTCAGGCCTTGCCGCGAACCGCCAGCGCCTGTTTCACGGCGGGCGCGACTGTCGTGCCGAGGAGTTCGATCGACGTCTGCATCGCGCCGACCTCCAGCATGGCCGAGCTCATCTGGAAGGTGATGCGGGAGATGCCGCCGAGGGCCTCGTTGGCAGCCAGCACCCGGCTTTGAACGGTGGCCGGACTGCCGATCAGGAAGGCGCCGCCGGGGCCGCACATGGCTTCGAATTGCGCACGCGTGGCCGTCGACCAGCCGCGCTCGCGTCCGATCTCGGTGAACATGTGCGCCCAGCCGGGAAAGAAGGCGTCCTTGGCCGCGGCATCCGTCTCGCCGACGAATCCCATGGCGTGCACGCCCACCCGCAGGGCTTCGGGCGCGTGCCCGGCTCTGCGGCCGGCCTCCCGGTAGAGATCGACCAACGGGCGAAACCGCTCGAAACTCCCGCCGATGATCGCAACCATCAAGGGCAGGCCGAGCGTGCCGGCACGAACGAAGGATTGCGGCGTGCCTCCGACCCCGAGCCAGATCGGAATCGACGCCTGATGGGGCCGCGGAAAGACGCCCTGCCCCGCCAAGGGCGCGCGGAACTTGCCGCGCCAGGTCGGATGCGGCTCGTCCCGCAGCTTCAACAGGAGGTCGAGCTTCTCGGCGAAGAGCGCGTCGTAATCGTGCATGGCGAGACCGAACAGCGGGTAGGCTTCCCCGAAGGAGCCGCGCCCGACGACGATCTCGGCCCGTCCTCGCGCGATGAGGTCGACCGTGGCGAATTCCTGGAAAACGCGCACGGGATCGGCCGCGCTGAGAACCGTGACCGCACTGGTCAGCCGGATCTGCCGGGTCCGCGCCGCAGCCGCGGCCAGGATGACGGCCGGTGCCGAATCGAGGAACTCGCGACGATGATGCTCGCCGATCCCGAACACGTCGAGGCCGACGCGGTCGGCTGTTTCGACCTCGGCGAGAAGGGCTTCCATCCGGTCCGCCGGCGACACTATTCGACCCGTGCGGGGGTCGGGAATGGTGGCGGCGAAACTGTCGATACCGATTTCCATGGTCTGCCTTGCGGTCTCTGGGCCGATCGGACCGTCCGGTCGGGATGGCGTCGAAGGGAATGCGCCGGCTCCACGGGAGCCGGCGCAGGGAGATGACGGACGTCCTTTTCCGGTCGTTACGCGGCGAGCGCGGCAATCTCCGCCTTGGCCTGGGCCACGGCGGTGGCCTTGGCATCTGCGCTGATGTTCAACCCTTCGGCCCGGACGATCGTCACGTCGGTCAGACCGATGAAGGCGAGCACGCCGCGGATGTAGGTTTCCTGGTGCTCCAGTGCCGCAGCCGGCCCCTGCGAGTAGATGCCGCCTCTGGTGGAGGCCAGGAAGACCTTCTTCCCGGTCACGAGACCCTCGGCGCCGTTCGCACCGTATTTGAACGTCCGTCCGGCGACGCAGACACGGTCGACCCAGGCCTTCAACTGAGTCGGGACGGAGAAATTGTACATGGGCACGCCGATGATGATCATGTCGGCGGCGAAGAGTTCGTCGATATAGGCCGCGCCGACCGCGAGATCCTGGCCGAGAGCCGGACTGCCGACCGCACCGCCCTGGAACACGGCCATGTGGGCATCCGAGAGGTGAAGGCCCGCATCCGAGACGAGGTCGCGATAGACGACGGTGGCGCCGGGATGCAGTTCGACCTGTCGGGCGACAATGTCGGCGGTCAGCGACCGGCTCACCGAGTAGCCGCCGAGGATGCTGGAGTCGATGTGAAGGATGTTCGTCATGGCTGCAGTCTCCGACTGTCCCTGACCGGGCACAGCTGCGTTGCGGAAGAAAATTCGCTGGATGAATTTCATCATGCTGTTAGATGACATCCCGATCCCCACGGAAACAGCCGCTGTTTTTCGATGGTTTCCATCGGGTGACCCGATGGACTGCGATGGGTCTGGCGAGGGTTGATCCTGTGCCTCGTCGGCTCGCCGGTCGGCGTCAGAGGAACATGCCGCCCGATGCTTCGATGCGCTGGCCGTTGATCCAGCGATTGTCCTGCGAGAGAAGCGAGGCGATGGCGGGACCGATGTCGTCGGGCAGGCCGACGCGTCCCAGCGCGGTCTGCCCCGCGATCATCTTGTTCAGGCCGGCATTGTCGCGCACCGCGCCACCCCCGAAATCGGTTTCGATGGCGCCGGGCGCGAACGTGTTCACCGCAATGCCGCGGGACCCGAGTTCCTTGGCGAGGTATCGCGTCAGAACCTCGATCCCGCCCTTCATCATGGCGTAAGCGGCATAGCCGGGCAGTGAGAATCGGGTCAGCCCGCTGGACAGGTTCACGATGCGCCCGCCATCCTCCATCATCGGCAGCAAGGCCTGGGTCAGGAAGAACACCCCCTTGAGGTGTACGGACATCAGCTGGTCGAAGTCCGCCTCGCTCGTCGCGGCGAACGGCGCATGAAGACCGATCCCGGCATTGTTCACGAGGATGTCGAATCGATCTCGCGACCAGGTCCGGGCCAAGGCGGCGGACAGCGCCTCGGCGAACGCGGGAAACGTCGAAACCTCGGCCGTGTCGAGAGCGAGGGCGACCGCCCGTCCACCCAGCTCTTCCACCTCGCGCACCACCTGACGCGCCGCATCGTCCTGACGGCGATAGGTGACGACCGCATCGGTACCGCCGCGGGCCAGCGCCAGCGCCGTGCTGCGCCCGAGTCCCCGGCTTCCACCGGTCACGAGCGCGATCTTTCGGTCTCTCGTCATGCGTGTCCTTTCCTTGGGGGGGAGCGTTGCCGGCCGTCCGTCCGACGACCGAAATTTGAAAAACCGTCCGACTGCGATTTCGATCAGGCAGCGCCCGCCGTGGCGGCGAAGCTTCCACCGCTGAGAGCCGCTAGGAACGTCATGGGATCCCAGAACTCGCGGTAGGTGATCATCAGGCCGTCTCGGAACGTCGCGAAGGTCGCATAGCTCATCTCGTACGCATTGCCGTTTGCGATGACGCGGCCCGAGACGCTCCAGTCGGCGACGGCCACGGCCGGGTCCTCGGTCGCATAGATGCGCAGCGTCGGAAGCGACGTGACGTCGATGACATCAGGATAACCGCGCAGATACTCGTAGAGCGCGGCGCGTCCTTCAATGCGCTTGGGAAAACCGTCCGGTGCGAACGGAAACTCGGCGACGACCGTTTCCGCGCAGAGGTCGGTCCAGCCCTTCATGTCCTTGAGAAGAAACCGGTCGAAGCTGCGCCGGAGAAGATCGACGGCGCTCAATGTCGTGGTCATGAAGGTCTCCGTCCGTGCCTGCAGAAGATCGAACGGCCGGTCGGGACACGCCGACAATTCTCTTCTAGAAGTGTTCCCCGCCGCCGCATCGGTGGAATGTCGGGAAGCTCGCTGTGATGACTTAAAGGCTTGCCTAACGTAGAGGAGCCTGTATTCCGCGATGGTATCCATCGGATCGGCCGATAGAAGGAACCGACATGCTGGACGGCGTATCCCTCGACCAACTGCGGACCTTCTCTGCGGCGGCCGAAGAAGGCAGTTTTTCCGCCGCCGCGCGGCGCCTGCGGCGGACGCAATCGGCGGTCAGCGAGATCATGGCCAATCTGGAAGCCCAGCTCGGCGTGCAGCTCTTCGATCGAAGCGGCCGCTACCCGCAGCTGACGAGGGAGGGCACGGTTCTCCTGGCCGACGCACGCTCGGTCGTCGCCGGGGTCGACGGGTTGAAGGCACGTGCCAAGGGCATTTCAGGCGGGCTCGAAGCCGAACTCTCCGCCGTGATCGACGTCTTCTTCCCGATATCCGTCATCGCCGAGGCGTCGCGGGACTTCACGGCCAACTTCCCCCGCACGCCGTTGCGGCTCTATGTCGAGGCGCTCGGCAGCACCTATCTTCCCGTGCTCGACGGGCGCACGAGCTTCGGCATCGTCGGATCTCTGCCGACGGCGCCGCAGGGTCTCGCCTCGGAGCGCATCGCCAGCGTGAACATCGCCATGGTCGCATCCCGCGATCATCCCCTGGCCGCCTTTCCCGGGATCATTCCGAGGGCGGAGCTGGCACGGCACGTCCAGCTCGTGCTGACGGATCGTACCGATCTGACGAAGGGGCGCGAGTTCGGCGTCCTGTCGCCCTCGACATGGCGGCTGGCGGATCTCTTTGCCAAACAAGCCTTTCTCCTCAGCGGTCTGGGATACGGCACCATGCCGTTTCACGTCGTCGCAAGGGATCTCGCGGAGGGCCGGCTCGTCGAACTCAAGGTCGAGGACCTCCCGCCGGAGGCCATGTCGATTGCGATGTTCGCGATCTGGAGAACCGTGGAACCGCCGGGTCCGGCAGGTCGATGGATGATCGAACGGCTGACCCGTTGCCAGGGAGCTGCAGCCCGATAAAAACCCGTTGACAGGACCGAAGGTGTGTCATAGGGTCGGTTACACACAAACGGAAACGACGATGCCCACGACCTCCCGATTTGCCGTCGCTGTCCATGTCCTCACCGCTCTCGCGGTCGGCGATGGCCGGCCGATGCGGTCCGAGGACCTCGCCTGCTCGGCCAACACCGGCGCAGTCGTGATCCGGGGCCTTCTGTCTCGCCTCGGCGAAGCGGGTCTGACGCGATCTCAGATGGGCGCGGGCGGCGGAGCACTTTTGGCCAAGCCGGCCGAACGCATCCGGTTGCTGGATGTTTACGAAGCCGTCGAGGATACGGAATTGTTCACCTTTCACCGCCAACAGCCCAACCAGAATTGTGCGATCGGCGGAAACATCCAGAGCGCCCTCACGCCCTTCCTCCAGAAAGCGCGCAAGGGAATGGAGGACGAACTGGCGAAGGTCTCGATTGCCGACGTCGCAACCGACGTGGCGCGTCTCGGTCAGTTTTCGCTGCCGATCGTCTGGTAGCATTTTATCTTAATGTGTCGATGTGTTGTCGACATATTGATAGATCGAACCCCTTCCGGTCTGCCGTCTCGGGGCGCGGCGGATCGGCAATGGAAGCCCCTCGTCAACAGGAGTTCATTATGAGCATCGGCATCATCGGATCGGGCGCCCTCGGATCCACACTCGCCAGGGCATTCGCTGCCAACGGCATCGCAGCCACGATCTCGAACAGCCGTGGCCCTGGCTCCCTCGCCGACCTCGTCGCCGAGCTCGGCCCGTCCATCACGGCCGGCACGGTGGAAGAGGCGGCCGCCGCGGACATCGTGATCGCGGCCATGCGCTGGACGGATGCCGAGCGCGTGCTCGGCGCCCTGCCCGCCTGGAACAACCGCATCGTCATCGACGCCTTGAACCCGTTGGAATTCCTCGAGCCGGGCGCTCCTGCCGATCCGAGCAACCCTCTCGCCGCCTACGGCGTCAAGGCGCTGGACATCGGCAGTTCCGCGTCCAGCTCCATCTTCGAGACCTGGGTTGCCGGCGCACGCGTGGTCAAGGCCTTCAATCACCTCGACGCCCGGGTCTTGACGAATGCCGCCGCATCCGGCGGCCAGCGCGTGCTCTTCTATTCCGGCGACGATGCCGGGGCGAAGGCGGACGTTCGCAAGATCCTCGACGCGATGGGCTTCTTCGCGATCGATCTCGGTCCGCTTGCCGTCGGCGCTCCGCTGGCGCAGCTCCCCTTCGGCCCCTTGTCCACGGTCGAACTCGTAAAGATCTGAACGTCCGAGCCGTCAGCCGGAACTTGAAGCCGCGCAGACCCCGCCCGCCCCATCGTGGTGGGGGGGCCTGGCACGGCGCAACGAGCCCGCGTGGCGCGGTGGGCGGGAACGACGTGGGGCGGCGGATGTGGCCGCCCCTCCCATCGTTCTCGACCGGTCGACGGCCAGCCCCATCGATCGGAACAGAGGCCGCCTGCGAAAGCCGGCGGCCTTTCGATCATGGCCGGAGGAGAATGGCGCGGAAGTCGTTGACGTTGGTGAAGGTCGGCCCCGTCACCACCAAGCGGTCCAGAGCCTCGAAGGCGGTGTAGGAATCATGACGATCGAGGAGAGCCGCGAGATCGATCCCCTTCGCCGTGGCCGATCGCAGAATGTCGGCGTCGAACCAGGCGCCCGCATTGTCCTCGGATCCGTCGATCCCGTCGGTGTCGCAGGCGATGGCCGAGATGCCGCTCCGGCCGCCCATCGCAAGGGCGAGCGCGAGGAGATATTCCGAGTTCCGGCCTCCGCGCCCCGCGCCCCGGACCGTCACCGTCGTCTCGCCACCGGACAGGATCACGACCGGGCGCTCCGGCGACAAATCGAGCGCCAGCTTCGCATGCTCCCGCGCGACCTCGCATGCTTCCCCTTCGATCGCATCGCCGAGAATGATCGGCTCGATCCCGGCCGCGCGCGCCGCCTCGGCCGCAGCTTCGAGCGCCATCATGGGCGTCGCCAGCATCTCGATGTCCGTCGCCGTCGCGCCGGCCTGCGGTTGCAGCCGATTGGCCTCCATCGCCTGAAGCACCCGATCCTCCAGCGTGATCTCATAGCGCCGAAGGATCGACAGGACCTCGTCCGGATCGGTCGCGTCGGGAATCGTCGGACCGGAGCCGATCACGGCGGGATCGTCGCCGGGAACGTCCGAGATGACGTAGGTCGCGACCCGGGCGGGGTGCGCCGCCTGGAGAAGCCGCCCGCCCTTGATCGCGGAGAGCGCCTTGCGAACCCTGTTCATCTCGTGAATCGGCGCGCCCGACCGCAGGAGCGCGCGGTTCAGCGCCTGCTTGTCCTCGATCGCGATGCCGGCCGCGGGCATGGCCAGAAGCGCCGATGCCCCGCCCGAGATGAGGGCGACGACGAGATCGTCCGGTCCAGCGCTCTCGGCAAGCGCCAGGATGCGCCTTGCGGCCGCTTCGCCGGCGGCGTCCGGGACGGGATGGGACGCCTCGACCACCTCGATGCCCTGCGTCGGGACGCGATGGCCGTAGCGCGTGACGACGAGCCCCTCGCAGGGGCCGCCCCAAGCCGACTCGAAGGCCGCCGCCATGGAGGCCGCCGCCTTGCCGGCGCCGAGCACGATCGTGCGGCCCTTCGGCCGGTCCGGCAACCGCCCCTCGAAGCGTCCTGCCGGCATGGCGCTGCGGAGCGCCGCCGAAAAGAGGCTCTTGAGGAGGGTCTCGTCGTCCCGTTCGAGAAGCGATGGCATCATCGGTCCGGATCCTGTCTCACATCTGGCTTTCGACGACCATATCCGGAAGAGAGGCCGTGGCGCAGGACGAAGACGCGAAACGGCCTGCGCTGTCCACGGGTCTTCGCGACCGGCCGCTCGTCCGGCCGTTCAGGTCCGAAGGACGGCGAGGTCGCGATAAAGATCGAGCGCTTCGGGGTTGGCGAGCGCCTCGACGTTCTTCACCGTCCGGCCGTGCACGACGTCGCGCACGGCGAGTTCGACGATCTTGCCCGATTTGGTGCGGGGAATCTCGGTGACGGCGACGATCCGGGCCGGCACGTGGCGCGGCGAGGCGCCGGTTCGGATGCGCGTGCGCACGGTCTTCTCGAGCGCCGCATCGAGAACCACGCCGGGTGCGAGACGCAAGAAGAGCACCACGCGCACGTCTCCCTCGAAGTCCTGTCCGATGGCGAGCGACTCGTGCACCTCGGACAGGGTCTCGACCTGCGCGTAGATCTCCGCCGTCCCGATCCGGACGCCACCCGGATTGAGGGTCGCATCGGACCGGCCGTGGATGACGATGCCGCCGTTGGACGTCGCCTCCGCGAAATCGCCATGGCACCAGACTTCGGCGAAGCGCTCGAAATAGGCGGCCCGGTAGCGCGCGCCGTCACGATCGTCGAAGAATCCGAGCGGCATGGACGTGAACGGCCGAGTGCAGACCAGTTCGCCCTTCTCGCCGATGCCCGCGGGCCGGCCCTCGTCGTTCCAGACCTCGACCGCCAGCCCGAGGCCCGGACCCTGGATCTCGCCGCGATGAACGGGACGGGTCGGATTGCCGAGGACGAAGCAGGAGACGATATCGGTTCCGCCCGAGATCGAGGCGAGGTGGAGGTCGGCCTTGATGGACCGGTAGACGAAGTCGAAGCTTTCCGAGACGAGCGGCGAACCGGTGGACATCATTGCCCGCAGCGTTCGAAGATCGTGGCTCTCGATCGGGCGCGCGCCCGACTTCTTGAGCGCGTCGATGTATTTCGCGGACGTGCCGAAATGCGTCATGCGCTCCGCATCGGCATAGTCGAGAAGGACGTTCGGACCGGGATGGAAGGGCGAACCGTCGTAGAGAAGCAACGTCGCCCCACGCGCGAGGCCCGAGACCAGCCAGTTCCACATCATCCAGCCGAGCGTCGTGAAGTAGAAGAGCCGATCGCCGGCGTTCACGTCCGAATGAAGGCCGAGTTCCTTCAGATGCTGGAGGAGAACGCCGCCGCTGCGATGGACGATGCATTTGGGAACGCCGGTCGTGCCCGACGAAAACAGAATGAAGAGCGGTTGATCGAAGGACAAGCGTTCGAAGGTCAGGGGCGCAGCGTCGAAATCGACGAGAAAATCGGAAAGGGTCTCGGCGCGGTCGTCCTTCATCCTCTCGATCACGGTGGCGGCCTCGCCCAGATGGTCGATGATCACGATATGGGCTGCGCTCGGGAGCCCGGACGCGATCTCGCCGAGCTTTTCGGCGAGCGAGATGCGTTTGCCGGCATATCGATAGCCGTCGACGGCGAAGAGGACCTTCGGCCGGATCTGACCGAAGCGGTCGAGCACGCCGCGCACGCCGAAATCGGGCGATGCCGACGACCAGACCGCGCCGAGCGAGACTGCCGCCAGCATGGCCGCAACGGCTTCCGGAACGTTCGGCAGAAGTGCCGCCACCCGGTCGCCCGCGACGACGCCGGCATCGCGCAATGCCTGTTGCAGGCGGGAAACCTCGCTGCGAAGCCGGTTCCACGACCAGCGAGCCTCGACTGCGTCCTCTCCGCGAAAGACCAGCGCATCGCCATCGCCCGTCCCGGCGGACACCGAGCACAGGAGGTTCTCGGCGAAGTTCAGTCGGGCATCGGGGAAGAAGCGGGCACCCGGCATCCGATCGCCGTCGATGAGACGACGATCACCCTTCTCGCCGACGACGCCGAAGAAGTCCCAGATCGCGTCCCAGAAAGCGGCGGGCTCGGCGATCGACCAGACGTGGAGCGCCGGGGTGTCGGGGAAGGTCAGACCCGACCGCTCTGCCGCGAAGGCCCGGAACGCGGTCATCGTCGCCGCTCCGATCAGGTCGGGCGACGGCGTCCACAGGGGTGCGGTCTCTGCCATGGTGGACACTCCCGAAGAAAGGACGAGGTCGGCGGAGCCGAAGCTGCGCAGGATCAGGCGCCGAAGCGTGGTTCCGGAACGCCCTTGATGTCGAGGTCGTGGATCGCGAAGAGACTGCCGCGCTGCACGCCGTCGTCGGGAAAGCGCGGCAGCGGCGGTTTGGCCATGGAGGTGACGAAGAGGATGTCGAGATTCGGTCCGCCGAACATGACGCTCGTCACCTTCTTCACGGGCATCTCGATCACCCGGTCCACCGAGCCGTCCGGTGCATAGCGCACGATCTTGCCGTCGTAGACCTGCGCGTTCCACAGGAAGCCTTCGGCATCGACCGTCGATCCGTCGGCCGCTCCGCCTCCGCTCATGTCGACCTTGGCATGGTCGCGGCGGTTCGTCGCCTCTCCGGTTTCCACGTCGTAGTCGTAGGCCCAGATCGCGCCGCTCCAGGTGTCGTTGAAGTAGAAGGTCTTGTCGTCCGGCGAGAAACAGGGGCCGTTGGAGCAGATGATCCCCGTCTCGACCTTCGTGACGGAAAAGTCGGGATCGACGCGATAGAGCGCGCCGAAGGGCCCCTCCTCCATCGTGTCCATCGAGCCTGCGAAGAAGCGGCCGCGCCGGTCGACCTTGCCGTCGTTGATGCGGTTCTTCGGCCGGTCCGGCTCCGGATCATGGATGAGGTCGCAGTCGCCGCTCCGGAAGTCGAGGGCGTGGAAGCCCGTCTGCAGCGAGACGATGGCGCCGTTGCCATCCTTGCGCAACGCCATGGAGCCGATCTTCGCCGGCACGTCCCAGGCGCGCAGTTCCCGACCGTCGACGGTGGTTCGGAACACGCGGCCGTCGAAGCTGTCGATGAAGTAGAGCCGCTCCTGGTCCACGTCCCAGAGGGGTCCTTCGCCGAGGGTCGTCTTGACGTCGACGAGAATTTCGATGCGCATTCGAAGGTCCTCCCAGACCGTTTGACGTTGGATGTCCTGATCAGAAGCCGACCTGATCGCCACCCTTGAGACCGAGGATCGCCCGCGCCTCGTCCGGTGTCGCGACCTGAAGCCCGAGCCCTTCGATGATCCCCCGCGCCATGTGAACCTGCTCGGCGCTCGACGTCGCGAGCTTGCCCTTGCCGGCCCAGAGCGAGTCCTCGAGACCCACGCGCACGTGGCCGCCCTGCGCGGCAGAGAGAGCCGCGATGCGCAACTGGCTCGATCCCGCCCCCAGAACGGACCAGCGATAGTCCGAGCCGAACAGCCGGTCGGCCGTGCGCTTCATGTGCGAGACGTCGTCGGGATGCGTGCCGATGCCGCCGAGAAGGCCGAACACGGTCTGCACGAAGAAGGGCGCCTTCACGAGGCCCCGGTTGGCGAAATGCGCGAGGTTGTAGAGATGCGACGTGTCGTAGCACTCGAACTCGAAGCGCGTGTTGTTGTCGTAACAGGTTTCGAGGATGTACTCGATGTCTTTGAACGAGTTGCGGAAAACAAGATCGCGGGTCGCTTCGAGCTGCGGCTTTTCCCAGTCGTGCTTGAACGTGTCGTACTTGTCGGCGAGGTGGAAGAGCGCGAAGTTCATCGAGCCCATGTTGAGAGACGCGACCTCGGGCTTGAACGTCGCGGCGGGAGCGACGCGTTCCTCGACCTTCATGAAGGGACTGCCGCCGGTCGTGATGTTGATCACGGCATTCGTCGACGCCTTCACGGTCGGCAGGAACTTGGCGAAGCCCTCCGGGCTCTGATCGGGCTTCCCGTTCTCCGGATTGCGGGCGTGGAGATGGAGGATCGCCGCGCCGGCCTCGGCCGCCCCGATCGCATCCGCCGCGATCTGCTCGGGCGTGACGGGAAGGTAGGGCGACATTGTCGGCGTGTGGATCGCACCGGTCACCGCGCAGGTGATGATGACCTTGCCGCTCGTGGAAGCGTTGGACATGGAAGACTCCTGAAGATTAGCGGCCGAGATCGGCGTCAACCTGGCGTTTGTGCGCGCGCAGCGCCATGAGGCGCCGGTCGCGCCAGACCTGGCGGTTGCCGAGCTCGGCCTCGGCAAGGCTCTCGCGGCGCGAGGCGACGACCGCGTCGACCACGGGACCCGCCCATTCCACGCGCTCGCGCATGCTCGCACCGAGGCCCGCATACATGGCGCCGTAGCGCGCGACGTAATCCGCGACGCCGCCGGGCGCGTTGAGATCGATCGTTTCGAAGGGCCCGATGAAGCTCCAGCGCAGCGCGAGCCCGTCCGCGATGCCGCGGTCGACGTCGGCCGCGCTGGCATAGCCGCCGGCGACCAGACGAAAGGCCTCGTCGAGAAGCGCGCCCTGGAGGCGGTTCATGATGAAGCCGTCGATCTCCTTGTCCATGACGAGCGGCACCTGCCCGACGTCGCCAAGGAAGATCGCGCCGCGCTCCATGACCTCGGCGCTGGTCTGCGGCCCGGGCACCAGTTCGACAGCGGGCACGAGATAGGGCGGATTGATCGGATGGGCGACGACGCAGCGCCGGGCGCCGGCAAGTCCCTCGAACATCGCCGAGGGAAGAAGCGCCGAGGACGAACTGGCGAGGATCGCATCCTTTGGCGCCAGCGCGTCGAGCCGGGAGAAGGTCTCCCGCTTCACCGCAAGAACCTCGGGGCCGCATTCCTGAACCCAGAGCACGCCGTCGAGCGCGTCCGAAAGTTCGGCGCACGGCACGAGCGAGGCCAGAACCTCGTCAACGAATCGACCACCGAGGAGATCGGACGCGGCGAGATCCTCCGCGACCTCGCGCACGAAGCCCTTGGCCGCGGTGCTGGCGTCGGGGTTGGGATCCCACAGCCGGACCGTCAGCCCGGAACGGGCGAAGGTGATCGCCCAGGCACGTCCGATGAGCCCGGTGCCGACGACGGCGACGATGGGGGATGTCGAGGCCATCAGAGCGTCTCCACGTTGCCATCGACGTTGAACGACATGGCGGACAGATTGCGTCCGGCCGCCGAGAGGAGGAAGGCGATGGACCCCGCGACGTCTTCGGCGGTCACCATGCGGCGCAGCGACACCTTTTCGAGATATCGCGTCTCCATCTCCTCGTAGGGAACGCCGACCTGGGCCGCGCGGTCACGGATGACCTTCTCCATCCGGGGCCCGGCGACGATGCCGGGCAGCACGGCGTTGACGCGGATGTTGGAGGGACCGAGTTCCTTGGCGAGGCTCTGCGTGAAGCCGATGACGCCGAACTTCGCGGCCGCGTATGGCGTGCGATAGGCATAGCCATGCCGCCCGGCGGAGGACGACATGTTGACGATCGCGCCGCCGCCGGCTGCTTTCAGATGCGGCACGGCCAGGCGTGTGCAGAGAAACTGCCCGGTCAGGCCGATATCGAGGCAGCGCCGCCAGTCCGCGACCGAGATCTCCTCGACGCCGCCGGTCGGACCGGCGATGCCGGCATTGTTGACGAGACCGTCGAGTCCGCCGAGCGCCTCGAGGGCGATGTCGAAGAAGCGGGCGACCTCGGTCTCGTCGGAAACGTCGGCCGATGCGACGGTGACACCCGGCAGTTCGGCGGCGACCGCGTCGAGGGCCTCCGTCGAGACGTCGCAGAGCGCGACGCGGCAGCCTTGCGCATGGAGAAGGCGGGCGGTCGCGAGGCCGATGCCGCCGGCGCCCGCCGTGACGACGACGCGCTGGCCTTCCAGGCCGGAGAGGAGGCCCGGGGGCATGAGGGTCGTTGGGGTCGGGGACAGGCTCAAGATCAGCTCCGGCGTTCGCGAAGGGCGAGGACGGCTGCCAGGACGACGCAACCGAAGAAAATGGCGCGGAAGGCGTAGGGAAGCGTCGTCCCGGCCAGCAGCGTCTGAAGGGCCGTCAGCAGCAGAGCGCCACCGACCATGCCGAGGAAGTGCCCTCGCCCACCGGTGATGAGCGCGCCGCCGACGACGACGACGGCGATCGAGGGAAGCAGGTAGTCGTCGCCCATGCCCAGACTCGCCTGCCCCGAAAAGCCGGTGAGAAGGATACCGACAAGCGCGGCGCAGAGAGCCGACAGCACGTAGACGCCGATGATGACGCGGCCGGTTCGAATGCCGGACAGGCGCGCGGCCTCCAGGCTGTTGCCGATCGCGTAGACCCGCCGCCCGAAGGCGGTGCGCCCGAGAAGCAGCGTGCCGGCGACGAGGAACAGGACGAGGAGAGCCAGCACCGGCGTCGCGCCGGCGATCTTGGACGTCATCAACCAGCGCAGGCCCGGCGAGGCGAAGCCCGACGGCGTACCGCCGGAATAGAGCAGCGCGACGCCCTGAAGGATGCCGTTCGCCGCCAGCGTCACGACGATCGGCGAGAGGCCGAGGGCGACGACCCCGAGACCGTTCAGGAGGCCGATCAGCGTCGCGACGCCGAGCACGGCGGGAACGGCATAGAGGAGCGCCGCATCCGAGCCTTGCACCAGGCCGGCGAGAAGGATGCCGGAGAGGCCGATCGTCCAGGGCACGGAGAGATCGAGCCCGCCGGTGAGAATCACCGAGCCCTGCCCGAGGGCGAGGATGATGAGGAAGGTCGACAGAACAAGCAGCGAGTTCCAGAAACCCCAGTTCGCCAGCGTGTTGCCGAGCACGAACTGCGTGGCGACGAGCACGACGAGGAGGCAGATGTAGGCGGGGACGGCATAGCGCAGCGTGGTGGCGTTGCGCTTCAGGAAGCCCGGTTCGGGAAGGGCGTCGGCGGCGGCGCGCGGCCGGGCACGCGATGCGACGAAGGCGAGCTTGCGGTCCGTTCCGGGGCGCTGGGACACGTGCGTTCCCGCACGCCGGGCCTTGATGGCGCCGCGCAGGGTCCTCAAGCGCTCCGCGAGAATGGAATCGCGCGAGAGCGAGCCCAGGAGAACCGCCGCAAGGAGGACGCCGCCTTCGGCGATCGTCGAGAAATAGGCCGAGACGTTCAGCGCCAGGAGGATGTTGACGACGATCATCAGGACGAAGGCGCCGAAGATCGTGCCGACCAGCCCGCCCTTGCCGCCGCCCAGCCGCGTTCCCCCGATGACGACGGCCGCAAACATGGAGAGAAGCAGAGAGTTTCCGACCAACGGATCGCCCGACCCGGTCTGGGCACTCACGAAGACGCCGGCGAGACCGTAGAACCCGCCGCCGAGCACATAGGCGCCGAACCGCACGAGCGGCACGCGCACGCCCGTCGCGGTGGCGGAGACGGGGTCACTACCGACGGCATAGAGCGCGACGCCGAAGGCGGTCTTCTTCAACCAGAGCCAGAAGAGCGCCGCACAGCCGAGGAGGACGAGCGAGGCCGGGAGGATGTCGGGAATGGCGTCGCCCATGTAAAGCGTGCCGAGCGAGGGCGCGATGAAGCCGCCGGGCTGCGACAGGACGAGCAGCGTCAGCCCCTGCACGATGAACATGGTCGAGAGCGTGACGACGATCGGCTGCAGCCGCAGCACGGCGACGAAGAAGCCGTTGAACGCGCCGACAGCCATGCCCGTGCCGATCCCGACCAGCGTCCAGAGCGCGACGGAGGCGTCCATGTTCGCCGGGTCCATCCGGCTCGCGAGCACCGCGTTGACGAGGGAGATCACCGCGCCGGCCGACAGATCGAAGCCGCCGGACAGGACGACCAGCGTCTGGCCCATGGCCGCGAGCGCCAGCGCCGTTCCGCCGCGCGCCTGGAAGGAAATGTCGAAATAGCTGAGCGGACCCGGACTGATCCAGTCGACGAGAAGGAACAGGCCGATGAAGACGAGGAGCGCGACCACGGGCGCCCGGTTGCGGGCGAGCCACCGCAGCGTCGCCGGCGCGTCCGCCGCGCGGCGGACCTTCGGGGCGGGATGCCGGATCAGGCGGGCAGCCGACACGTCGCTCATGCGGACCACCGGGAGGCTTCGGACGCGGAGACGGAACCAAGCGCCGCGTTCATGATGGCGAGCTCGTCGATCTCCTCGAGATCGAGGCGCGCGGCGACCCGGCCCTCGTAGAGCACGACGACACGGTCGCTGAGATGCACGAGCTCCGGGATTTCGGTGGAATGGAAGAGAACGGCGCCGCCGGCATCGGCGAAGGCGCGCATCAATTCGTAGATCTGGTGCTTCGTGCCGACATCGATGCCGCGCGTCGGATCGAACAGCAGCAGAATGCGGCTTTCCGCGACGAGCCACTTGGCGATCGCGATTTTCTGTTGATTGCCGCCGGAAAAGGCTTCGGCCTCGGTGTAGGACGCGACGGGCGAGACGTCGATCACCGAGAACACCGCTTCGGCCGCTTGCCGCTCGGCCTCGCCGTCGATCAGACCGCCCCGCGTGAAAGCGCCGATCGTCGGCAAGCTGGCATTGGTCGTGCCGTCGAGCTTCAGGAAGAGCCCTTCGGTCTTTCGATCCTCGGGCAGGAGACCGATGCGCAGCGACGGATGAAGCGCGTCGGCGGGCGACGACAGATGGACGATCTTTCCATCGACGCGTATGTCGCCGGACCGGGTCGCCAACGCGCCGAAACACGCCGAGAAGAGATCGAGCTGTCCCATGCCCTGGAGACCGGCGATTCCGAGAATCTCGCCGGGACGAAGATCGATGTCGACATCGCGCAGCTTCTTGCCGGCGGTGAGCGCGCGTGTTTCCAGGACGGGCGCGGTCGGCTTCAGCGACGTCGTCGCGGTGCGGGCCGGAAAGGTCTGGTCCAGCGAGCGACCGATGATCAGCTCGACGACCTCGCCGTCGCTGTAGTCGGCCACGCGTCCGGTGGAGATGTGGCGGCCGTTTCGAAGGATCGTCATCGTGTCGCAGAAGTCGCGGACTTCCGGCATGCGATGCGAGATGAAGAGGACGGTGATGCCGGCGGCTTTGGAGTCGGCGACGATCCGGCCGAGCCATTCCACGTCGTTGCCCGCCAGCGCGGAGGTCGGCTCGTCGAGGAGGAGGATGCGGGGCCGACGATACAGGGCCCGGGCGATTTCGATCTTCTGGCGCATGGCGAGATCGAGATGCCCGACCTCCGCCGCGAGATCGATGTCGAGCCCGAGGCTTTCGAAATGCTGCTGGACCTCGGCCGCGACCCGGCCGCGCTTCAGCGTGCCGAAGAGGCTCCGCGGCGAGCGCGGCAGAAGCATGTTGTCGAGGACGCTGAGATCGCGGACGAGCGTCAGCTCCTGGAAGGCCGTCTGGATCCCCGCCCGGTGGGCGTCGCGGGGCGACGCGAGCCGGACCTGCGCGCCGTCGATCCGGAGCGTGCCCTTGTCCGGCATGATCAGGCCGGACAGGAGCTTCATCGTCGTGGACTTGCCCGCGCCGTTTTCGCCGAGAAGCGCATGGACGGTGCCGGAGGCGACGGAAAAGCTCACGTCGCTGACGGCCTTCGTCGCACCGAAGGACTTCGAGACGGCGTCGAGTTCGACAGCCGTCGTCGCACCTGGGAGGGTCATGCGACCATCCTTTTCCATCACGAGAAACGAGGAGCCCGGACCGGGCGTGGTCGATGCGGCAGGCTCGGCGGCATCGAAGCGGCCGCCGAGCCTTGCGCGATCAGCCTTCGGGCTGTCCGACGAGCGCGGCGTTCAGGCCGAGCTCCGGAGTTTCCGCCGAGTAGATGGAGGCGAACCAGCCGGGATTGGCGACGATCGACGGCTTGAACGCATTGCAGCCGTTCTTCATCTCCTCCCAGGAGCCGGTCTCGCAGAGCCGGACCGTCTCGTTGGTGACGACCGGCAGCGGCAGGGTCGTGTGATGGGGCACGTCCGTCTTGCCGTCGAGGATCTGAACGGCGAGCTTCAGCGCATAGGCGCCGGAATAGGGCGGAGACGCATAGGAGATGCGCGGGGCGCCGAGGGGCGCATACGGTCCGTCAGCGCCTTCGACCTCCGTGCCCTTAGGCAGCATCTGGATGCGCCCGCCATTGGAACCTTCGCCGGCGCAGGGCTTCAACTGCTCGGCCGTCTTGCCGGCCTCGAGCTGCATGGCATTGGCGGTGTAGCAGCCGACCTGCATCCAGACGCCGTCGATCTCGTCCCAGCTCTTCGTGGCGAGAAGCTTCGACAGCTCGGTGCGCGCGACCGCCTGGCTCCACAGGCCGACCGCGTCGCCGACGATCTTGATGTCGGGATGCTTGGCGAAGACCTCCTTGGCGGCCGCCGTGCGCGCGGTGTCGACGGACGTGCCGGGAACGCCCGTCACCATGACGACGTTGCCCTTGCCGCCCAGCTTGTCGACGAGCCATTGCGCGGTGACGCGGCCGGCTTCGCTCTGGTCGATCGTGACGTTGTAGGCGCAGGGCTCGGTGATCTCGGCGTCGTAGGCGATGATCGTCACGCCCTTCGCGCAGGCGTTCTTCACGACCTGGTTCAGCGCGGTCGGCGAGATCGGGTAGACGACGATCGCCTTCGCTCCGGCTTGAACCATCGCGTTGATCTGCTGGATCTGGCGCTGGGCGTTGGGGCCGGCGACCTGCACTTCGAGGTCGATCTTGTCGGCAAGCTCCTTCGACGCGGCCATGGCCTTGACCATGTTGGAGGCCTCGGCCTGCCAGTCGTTGCCGATGTAGCTCATCGACAGGAAGACCTTCTGTTTCTCCTGCGCGACCGCCGGCAACCCGAAAGCAGCCGAAAGGCCGAGTGCAGCCGCGATCAGGCCGCATGCGGACTTGATCTTCATATCCATTCCTCCCCTTGAGCCGAAGCGCATCTCCCATGCGCCAGCCGACCAATGGATATTAGATCAAATATCGATTGTCGTGCAAGGAGTTTGATCCGTTAACGGAACGGAAGTTTTTCCTTCGACTAAGCCCTTGTCGTCATATGATTTTTTTGTGCCTCCCGACCGAAGGTCCCAGCCTTTTCGGAAGGAGTTCGGCCGCGGGCAGGCGAATCGAAGCAATTCGGCAGCCTTCTGCAAGTCCGTCACAAGGGCCGGCGACGCGCGGCCGACGACTTCAGCTCACGGGTTCGCATGAGCGAGCCGAAGGGGCTCGAATCGTCCGGTCTGAACGAAGATCGTCGCCTGCGTCGGCGACACGCGATGGGCAGGATCGAACGCGGCCGAAGCGGCACCCGAACGAAGGTTCGATCAAAAATAGCCCTTCAGGATCTCGAAGGCATCGGCGATGTCGCGATGCATTCCTTCGCGCGCCTGTTCCGCGTCACCGCTCTCGATCCCGAAGAAGATCTGCTCGTGATGAAGCTGCGAGATTTTGAAATTCTTCGAAGCGCTCATCATGTGGAAATAGGGCGAAATCTGCAGCCAGAGAGTTTCGATGAGGGAGAGGAGAACCGGCGACTGCGCCAGCCGATAGATCTCGTAATGGAAGTCGTAATTGGCCTGAATGTAAAGTTTCGTGTAGCCCCCGGACTCATTGTCGATCAGGGCCCGGAACTTCTGCTTCAGGTCGGCGAGTTCATTGACGGCATGCTTCTCCGCCGCCCAGGCCGCTGCGACCGGCTCGATGGTCAGGCGAACGCGCATGACCTCTTCGAGCCGCTCGCGCGTCAGTTTGGGGATGCCGATGGTTCGACCGGAGATGACCGTCAAGGCGCCGGCGCTGGACAATCGCGTCAGGGCGTTGCGAACCGGCATGGGGCTCACGCCGAACGCATCGGCGAGACTTGCCACGGTGATCGACTGGCCGGGCGAGATCCCGCCCTTAAGGATCAATTCGCAGAGCTGCCGGTACACGCCGTCTTCCAAGGTCTCACGCTTCAACGGCGAGACTTGATTCGATAATCCCAGCATCTTGATTCCCGAAACGCAGCGGCGCGAGGCTGCCCCATGGACTACAGCTGATAATGGATCAACGACATTTGATCAATTCGCCGACGGTGGGAAACGGCGGGTGACCGTCTGAGGAAGCGTAAATGGGGTGACCGTGCGGGGCTTCGCATGGAAAAGCGAGAGGCCCGGGATCGACGATCCTTGCCCTCTCGGCGGTGCCCATCATCATCGTTTTCTTCTTAGACAGGCCGTTGCGCCGGTTCGGCTTGGCGGCAGCCCGTTCCTCGTCCCGGTGCTCGTCGAGTTCGGCGTTCAAGATGCGCTCCGACAGCGCCGTCTTCGGATCGTCGGCAGCCGTCACGGGTGAAAACCTCTCGCGGATTGCGTCCCGCCGGAAGCTGGCCCGGAAGCTCTTTGTCGATGGAGATGCGACGGTCCTTTCCTGTCCATCATCATGGCCTCCGCACATAAATGACTGACAGTCCCTCCTGACGGAACCGCGTCCTCGGCCAGCCACCCATTCACGCAGGATGATGCGGATCGGTTTTGGCTTGCGTTTTCCAAAGCTTACGACGGCGATATCGCGATGATCGACAGCGCCCGCGTTCGGGTCCAACAGCACGCAGCAACCGGTCAAGACGAGCCGCCTACCGTAGAGAGAGGCAGCGCAGAAGACAGCTTTTTAGGAACTTTCCGCTAAGAGAGGGGAAATTGGGAGACATCAATGGGACTTCGTTCGATGTTGCGCCGCCTGCTCCGTGATGAGCCGAATGCGGCTACAGATGATCCTGATGCGATGTTCCGCAGGGTGGTCGAAAAGAGCGCGGATGTCATTTGCCGATTTTCTCATGATCAGTTCCTCTATGTATCGCCATCTGTAACGAAGATGTTCGGATGGAATCCACAGGAGTTGGTCGGCAACGACGGCTTTTGGATGATCCACGAAGCCGATCGGCCGATCATCGCAGAAGCCCGGGAACGTCTCGTTTCTGGTCTGCAGGAACAGGCCGTCCTTCAGGTCAGAACGATTTGCTCTGACGGCAGCCTCAAATGGGTCGAGACGACCTGCCGTATCGAAACCATCGACGATACAAGCGAGGTGATCCTCGTCATGCGGGACATCAGCGATCGCAAGCGTCTGGAAGAAGAGCTTTCGGCGCTGGCTTCGCAGGACGGCCTGACAGGACTCGCGAACCGTCGGGCTTTCGACCAAGCGCTCGATCGAACCTGGCGGCAGACATTGCGCGAAGGCGGCGAGATGGCGCTCGTTCTCATGGACGTCGACTGTTTCAAACAATTCAACGACCGTTATGGCCATCAGGCAGGTGATGACTGTCTGCGTGCCGTGGCCGACAGCATCCAAGCACTCTTGAACCGTTCCACTGACCTGGCATGCCGCTATGGTGGTGAAGAACTTGTCGTCGTTCTCGGCGGTACCGGACTAGAACCTGCGCTCGCTATCGCGGAACAGATGCGGGCAGTCGTGGCGAGCCTGCAAATCCCTCACCAGAGCAGTTCCTGTGCCGATCATCTCACCATCAGCATCGGCGTGGCCGCAGCGGTCGCCCGCACCGGCGGCTCGATGAACATACCGGAGGGACTTCTTCAAGCGGCCGACCACGCTTTGTACAAGGCGAAGAACGGCGGGCGCAACCGAGTCGAACATGCGATCCTGATCGCATCATCCAATCCATAGCCGCCGGAATCTGCCGAGGCGCTGGTTTGGTCCTCACCGGATCGCGTCAACGCTGCCTTGGAACTGCAAACCCGCAGCACCCCGTTGTGCCCATGGCTGCATCAAGAAGGACCGCGCGGCGATCCTCCTGCTGCAAGCAGCAATCACCGTCGTTGCAGCCCAATAAGATCCTAAATCTTGCAGCCCTATTCCCAAAAGGTAAGCATATATATCATCATTTATACTTACCATATTCCGAAATAAAAACAGCCTGCCATAAGCCTATGTCGTTAGACATGACCACTCCATGTCCTTATGTCTGGGTGGCGAAATCCGATGGCAAAGAACTCGTACGCAAAAAGATTGCACAGCGCACTGCGTGATTGGCCATGGAACCGGCGTGGAGACTTTGCAGTCTTGCTTGCAATTTCGACAATACCGCTTGTGGTCGGCCTCGGTGGAATCATCGATTACGCACAGAGCGAGAAGACCCGTTCGAAACTGCAGGATGCATCTGATGGCGCCGTCATCGCAGCCGCCCTCGCCAACCCGAACTTGACGGATGCAGAAATCGAAACAACTGCCAATGTCTGGTTTTCCGCAAACTACGGAGAAAATTTGAAGGGAACGGTAACGAGGAATGATGACGAGATCAGCTTTAGCGTATCAACAACATTTCTGTATAGTTTCCTGCCTTTGCTTCATATCAACGAAACAAGAATCAGCGTAAAATCCTACGCCAAAGCTGCAGCGCAAGATATCGACGTTGTTCTCATCCTCGACAACTCGCTTTCGATGAGCGGTTCAAAACGCCTTGTAGAATTGAAGAAGGCCGCCCTTCTCTTCATTTCCGATTTAGAAGGAATAAGTTCGAAGGTTCAAATTTCAGTCATACCATTTGACGATACGGTTTTCGCAGGGCCTGGCATTGTCAGCAGAGATAACAGTATCTCTATGAAGTCGTCGGTTGATAAGTATGGAAAAGCAGGACCGGCTCCTTCATCGTCAACCGAGTTGGCCGAGGAGGCCTCTGTCCAGACTGGCTCATGGTCTGGATGCATTATCGATAGGTCCAAGGATTACGATGTCAGCCAATGGCCTGCTGTCAAGTCAAAGATCGAGTCGCTGTATCCGAGGCAAAAATGTTCCGGGAGTAAGCTTCAATCGGTCTCTCCCCTATCGACGAACTTTTCTATCGCCAAGCAGATCATAACCGACATGAAGCCAAACAGTCTGACCAACAACACCATTGGTTTGCAATGGGGCTTGGAGGCATTCTCTCCAGAGGAGCCTTTAAGCGGAGCCAATCCTGAAGCCAATCGCATCGCGATCTTGATGACCGATGGCGAAAACACGGACAGCAGGTGGGAGTCCTCGAGCGGCATCGACAAGCGAATGAAGATAGCCTGTCAGAATTTTCGGACGTTGGGCATCACTCTCTACACGATCAATCTCGTTGAAGGAGACCAATCCCTCCTGCAATCCTGCGCCACGTCGCCGGATCTCTTTTATGACGTAGACACTGCGAGCCAACTGGCACCGGTGTTCAAGGAGATCGCAAAGCGCATACTGCCCGTTCGCCTGATGCGCTGAGCCGATCTCGGCCAGTCTGATCGACCGTCGTCGGTCCAGCCCTTCGCCGAGCGTCGGACGATCGGGATCGACCTCGGGCACGAAAGAAGGCTTCGCCGTCGCGTCCTCCGCCGCAGGGCTACCAACCAGCATGTCGAACGCTTCCAAGTCGACGAGGAAACACGGCATGGCCGTGCCGCCGATCCTGTTCTCGTGAGCTTTCTGGATGCAGTTGCGAAGGATGATCTCCTTCGGGCCTTGCTTCAGCGCCGTGGGCCAGACACCGCCGCGCCACTTCGTGTCGGCGAAGATCGTCTCAAGCGCCGGCCCTCGATGAGGGATCGTGAGCGCATAGCCGTTGCGGACGCCCCGGCCTCTACCCCTATCGCCAATCCCTCGCCGATATTCGAAGCTCGCCGTCTTCGGCCTGCTGGAAGGCGAGGAGCCGAACGAGGCGATCAAACGAGGCGCGACAGGAAAGAGCACGCCGACCTGCGCGAGTTGGCAACAGCAGCCCTGCCCGTCCCTTGATGGCTTGAACGACCAGGAACTGCGCGACACGGCCGTCACCTGGATGACGCTTGACGGCGTGACCATCCCCGAGTTCAGCAGCGTCACGGGCCACAAGGCCGAAAGCGCCACCACGATCCTGAAACACGATCTCGCGCGCTATCCCGAAATGGCCGACGCCGCGCTCGGCAAGATGATCGTTCGGTGGAATGACCTCGGTGATTCGGACGGTTGTCTCTGAACGAAGACGGCGTGTGAGCCTAGATCCTCACAGGCCCTCACACATCGTTCGCTTCGAAACCATCGAAATGTCTGTAATTTCTGGTGCCGGCTGCAGGGCTCGAACCCGCGACCCCCTGATTACAAATCAGGTGCTCTACCAACTGAGCTAAGCCGGCGACGGTGTGCCGATAGCATGTTCGATTTGAACGTGCACCGGAATTCTCGTGGCCGTTTACGACGAAGACGATGCAGAGGGCAAGAGAGGATGGCGGGGCTTCGCGGCGGGGTTGGAAAAGCCTAGAAGAAGCCGTCGGTCGATCGTGGCCGCGTCAGGACAGCCAACCGCCGGAGGCTCATGCAGCGTCAGCTCTTTCCGATCGCCTTCGTCGCCAGCGAAGCGCCGAATGCGATCCGGGCCGCCGAACGCCTGGCCAGCCTCTACGGCAATGCGCCGGCCGAGGAGGCCGGTGTGGTCGTCGCGCTGGGCGGGGACGGGTTCATGCTCCAGGTGTTGCACCGGTTCATGAACACGGGCACGCCGATCTACGGGATGAACCAGGGGACCATCGGCTTCCTGATGAACGAATTTCGCGAGGATCGACTGCCCGAGCGTCTCGCCGCAGCCGTTCAGAACGAGATCCGCCCGCTCGAGATGACGGCCGAGACGGAGGACGGCGAACGGCACGAAGCGCGCGCCATCAACGAGGTGTCGCTCTTCCGCCAATCGCATCAAGCCGCCCGGCTTCGCATTCTCATCGACGGCGACGTTCGGCTGGACGAGCTGATCTGCGACGGCGTCATGGTCGCGACCCCGACGGGCTCGACCGCCTACAACCTCTCCGCCCAGGGACCGATCATCCCGCTCGACGCGCCGCTTCTCGCCCTCACCCCCGTCAGCGCCTTCCGGCCCCGCCGCTGGCGCGGCGCCTTGATTCCGAACCGTCACAAGGTGGAATTCGAGACCTTGGAGCGCGCGAAGCGGCCGGTGAACGCCGTCGCCGACAACACGGAGGTGAAGTCGGTCGTGAAGGTCACGATCCAGGAATCGCCGACGGCCCGCAGCCTGATCCTGTTCGATCGGCACCATTCCTGGGACGAGCGGATCCTAGCGGAACAGTTCCGCTACTGAGATCGAACTCTTGTGACAATCGGCGCCGCGAGGTCCCTTGCGGCGTCTGCGTGTCGGCGGGGCGTGATCAGGCAGCGGCCAACTGAACGAAGGTCTGCCGGACCGACCGGCGCACGGTCTCTGTCTCGAGCCGCCGCAGCAGGGTCATGACGGCCTCGAACCCCGGCTCGTCGCGTCGTTCCGCAAAGACGTCGGCGAGGCGGGACATCACCAGCGAGGGCATCGCCCGATCGTCGAAGGGACGGTCCTCGTTCGCGATCCGCTTCCAGAGGCGGATGGCCGTGCGCAGGAGCGGCCCGGATGCGTCGGGCAATCCCGCGGTCTTCATCAGAGCGTCGAAGGCGCCCTGTCGCCCGTCGACCACGATGGCGCGCACGCGGCGCTCCGACAGTCCGGACAAAGCGACGAGCGATGCGGTGAAGAGATCGACCTGTCCGGCACAGACGATCCGGATCAGGAAGGCCGTCGAAAGCTGGCCGCTCCTGCGCAGATGCTCGACCCAGGTCGCCATGTGCGACGGGCGAACGTCGCCGGCCATGTCAACCGTCGCAGCCTCGCAGGATTCCAGGATCAGCTTGTCGGTGCGGCGCTCTCCGACGGTGTTGCGCACGAGCGCCATGCGCGACAACGCCTGTCCCGCTTCGAGAAGAAGCTGTTGCCGGACGTCGAGCGGCAGGTCCGCGCGCGCAAGAAGGCATCCCCGCACGTCGGCATCGTCTCCCAGCCGTTCGGCGGCCCGGCGCAGGCTGCAAGGCGTGATGTCGGCGGCGGGGTGGTCGATCACGTCGGCGACCTCGGCCGCGCTCCCGATCTCCACGATGGCGGCCGACACTTTGCGCGACAGGTCCTCCCGGCTGGTGACGGCGGCGCGCAGGCGCGGGGATCCATAGGCGAAGAGATCGACGAGATCGGAACAGAGAAGCACGGGCGACGCCGAAACGACCGGACAGGCGACATCGTCCACGTCGTCGGCGAGGGCAAGGACGATGCGGCGCGGCGCCCTGGTCGACGTCGCCAAAGCGTCGGCGAGCGCCCGACGCACCTTCGGCGAGGGATCGTCGAGGAAATGACCGAGCGCCACCAGACCCGTCGTGTGGTCCTCGCCCTCCAGATGACCTGCCGCGAAGGCCGCCGCCAGCATCTCGGCGCCGCCCGCGCGATCCTTTGCACTGGCGGTTTCACACCATGTCACGAAACGCTGCACGTCCATGTGGCCTTGCATCCTGGCGAGGGAATTCCTGCTCCCGGGACTCTGCAGGCCAAATGTTAACGACGGGTTCACCATGTTCGACAAAAGAACGCGGCGGCCATCGCTTTGGTGGATCAGCCGCGCTCACTCCGGCAGATCGGACGCGTCCGGCTCGCGCGGTCGCCGCAGGGCGAAGACGTCCCGCGTCACGGCGTAATCGAGATAGCCGAGCCGGCTGAGGGGCTCGGCCAGCTTCATGTCGACCAGCCCGTCCGTCAGGATGGACTCGTCGATGTGAATGCCCACGACCTGACCGATCACGACGACGCTCTGCCCCTCCCGGCCCTCGACGTCCTTCGGACGGAACCACTCGGTGACGCGACATTCGAGGGCTGCGGGACTCTGCGCGACGCGCGGTGCGCGCACGAGCCGGCACGGCGCCTCCGTCAGGCCGGCGATCGCGAACTCGCTGGTGCCTCGGGGCGCCGGCGCCGAACTTCGGTTGAGCGCGGAGGCCAGCGACGCCGTCGCGAGATTGGCGACGAACTCACCCGATTCGATCGCGAAGCTCGCGCTGTCCTTGAGACCCACCGACGAGAACATGACGAGCTTGGGCGAATCCGAGATCGCGTTGAAGAAGCTGTAGGGCGAAAGGTTGACGGAACCGTCCAACGCCCGGGTCGAGATCCACCCGATGGGACGGGGCGACACGATCGCCTTGAACGGATCGTGCGGCAGGCCGTGCCGGTTGTCGTCGGTCGTGTAGAACATCACGCCCGGTCCGGCGCCGAGGCTTCGCGCACGATCTGCGACAGATCCGGGCGCGGGCGATCGGCCGGCACGTCGATCGGCGTGCCGACATGCACGAATCCCGCGACCTTCTCCTCCGGCGCGATCCCGAGAATCGCTTTGGCCTCGTCGTCGTAGGCGACCCATTCGGTCACCCAGTTGGCGGCGTAGCCGAGAGCGTGCGCGGCATGAACGAGGTTCATGGTGGCGGCGCCCGCGGACAGCACCTGCTCCCATTCGGGGATCTTCACATGCGGCTTGGCCGTCGAGACGACGCCGATGACGAGCGGAGATCGGGCGAAGCGCTTCTCCTCCGTATCCCGCCGGACCTCGCCGAGAGGTCCGTCCCGCGCCTCCAGGAGATCGGCCAGTGCACGACCGATCGCCGCTGCCGTCTCGCCCCGGTAGAGAACGAAGCGCCACGGCGCGAGCTTGCCGTGATCGGGCACGCGCGAGGCCGCCGTGAGGATCGCGCGAAGGTCCGCGTCGGACGGCGCAGGCTTGCGAAGCGCCGGAATGGCGACGGAGCGCCGGGTGAGAAGCTGGTCGATGGGATTTGTCACGCGATGGGATCCTGACTGTCTCGGTTTCGTCTGGCCTAACTCTCCCGCCCCCTCTTTCCAAGCGAAGATGCATCGGCGGGGGATCGGAGGGGCAACCTGCGGGCCACGCCTTGAATTCGTCCATGATCTCCCGTTCAAACGTGCGGCATGTCTTCGAGTCATCCCGCCACCCGTTTCCGCGCCGTCTTCGTCGCTGCCGTCCTCGTCGCGGCCGCCGGGACGAGCGGTGATGCCTGGGGGCAGAGCTCCGGCAATGGCGGCGGCGGCTTCCTGGAACGCAACCTCGGCGGAATCTTCGGAAGCGGCTCGTCCGACGCGCCCGGTGCCTACGCCTCGCCCTCCGCCATTCCGGAGACCGTTCCAGGCGGCGCGGGGGCGCCGCTGGGACGCAGCCGCCTCGATCCGATCGCGCTGCCCGAACTGCCGGACCGATCGACTCCGCGGCTCGACCTGCCGGTCTTGCCGGCCTACGCCCCCCAGAATCTGCCCTCCCTCGATCTCCTGAAGCGTCGCAAGACCCTCGTCCTCGACGCCAAGCTCGTCGAGGATGGCGAGATCGTTCCGAACGGGCTCGTCTGGCGGCTGTTCTCACCCTATGTCGGCGTCGACGGAAAGTTGCCGCTCGTGGCGTCGGCCATGGGAGGGTCGGCGACCTTCGAAGTGCCGATGGGCACCTATCTCCTGCATGTCGGCTTCGGCAGCGCCGGCGCGACCAAACGGATCGACTACACCGGCGAGCAGACGCGAGAAACCGTCGTTCTCCAGGCGGGCGGGCTGAAGCTCAGTGCCGTCGCCGCGACGGACGTGCCGATCCCGGAAGATAAGTTGACCTTCGACATCTTCACCGAGGCGGCGGACGAGCGAAATCGCCAACTCGTCGTCGACGACGTGCCGCCGCATCGCCTCGTGCGCCTCAGCGCCGGCAACTATCACGTGGTGTCGAATTTCGGCTCGGTGAACGCCACCGTTCGCGCCGACCTGAAGGTCGAAGCCGGCAAGATCACCGAAGCGACGCTGCAGCACGCGGCCGCCGAATTGACGATGAAGCTGGTGCGCGAAAAGGGCGGCGAGGCCATCGCCGACACGGCCTGGTCGATCGCCAACGCCTCGGGCGACGTCGTGCGCGAGAGCGTCGGCGCCTTCCCCTCGATGGTCCTGGCCGAAGGCGACTATCTCATCATCGCCCGCAACAAGGATCGCACCTTCCAGCGCGCCTTTCACGTGGCCGCCGGCGTCAACACCGATGTCGAGGTCCTGACCTCGGACATCCAGCCCGTCTCACCCTCGCAGGAGGGGTCCGGCGACTGACCGAGCCGGCGCTCCAAGGAACGGGGTAGCCGCGAGGGTCCACCGGCAAGAGGCCGGGCCCCGGACAGGCCCGGTTCGTCGATCAGGCAGCCCCGTGCGCCCGCTTCAGATCCGGCGGCACGGCCTCCGCGCCGAGCACGGCCAGCGCGTCGGCCAGCGTCATGCCTTCGCCGCCCTGGCTGCCGAGACGACGCACGTTGACGGTCCGCTCCTCCGCCTCGCGTCGGCCGCAGACCAGCATCGCCGGAACCTTGGCGAGACTGTGCTCCCGGACCTTGTAGTTGATCTTCTCGTTGCGGGTGTCGAGCTTCACGCGCAGCCCCTTGGCTCGCAGCATCGCCACGACCTCTTCGGCATAGGCATCGGCATCCGAGGTGATGGTCGCGACGACGATCTGCACCGGCGCCAGCCAAAGCGGGAGATGCCCGGCGAAATTTTCGAGAAGGATGCCGAGGAACCGCTCCATCGAACCGCAGATCGCGCGATGGATCATCACCGGCACCGTCTTGTTGGAATCGGCGTCGATGTAGAAGGCGCCGAAACGCTCCGGCAGGTTGAAGTCCACCTGCGTCGTCCCGCACTGCCACTCGCGACCAATGGCATCCTTCAGCGTGTATTCGAACTTCGGGCCGTAGAACGCGCCCTCGCCCGGGTTGACGCCGGTCGTGATCCGCCCGCCCGACTGCGCTTCGATCTCGCCGAGAACGCGCATCATCACGCTCTCCGCCGTGTCCCAGAGCTCGTCCGATCCGACGCGCTTTTCCGGCCGGGTCGAAAGCTTGATCATCACGTCCTCGAAGCCGAAGTCGCGATAGACGGACAGGATCAGATCGTTGATGGCGAGACACTCGGCCGCCATCTGCGCCTCGGTGCAGAAGATATGGGCGTCGTCCTGCGTGAAGCCGCGCACCCGCATCAGCCCGTGCATGGCGCCCGACGGCTCGTAGCGATGCACCGCGCCGAATTCCGCAAGCCGGATCGGCAGATCGCGGTAGGATTTCAAGCCGTACTTGAAGATCATGACGTGGCCGGGACAGTTCATCGGCTTCAGCGCGAAGACGCGCTCGTCCTCGGTGTCATCGCCGGCCGACGTCGCCGCGAACATGTTCTCCCGGTACCAGCCCCAATGGCCGGAGGTCTCCCACAACGACTTGTCGAGGAGTTGCGGAGCGTTGACCTCCTGGTAGGTCGCGGAAAGCCGCCGGCGCATGTAGGCGACGAGCTCCTGGAAGATCGACCAGCCGTTCGGATGCCAGAAGACGACGCCCGGCCCCTCCTCCTGGAAATGGAAGAGATCCATCTCGCGGCCGAGCCGACGATGATCGCGTTTTTCCGCCTCTTCCAGCATGTGGAGATAGGCCTTCAGCTGGTCCTGGGTTGCCCAGGCCGTGCCGTAGATGCGCGTCAGCATCGGATTGTTGGAATCGCCGCGCCAATAGGCGCCCGCGACCTTCATCAGCTTGAACGCCTCGCCGATCTGTCCCGTCGACTGCATGTGCGGGCCGCGGCAGAGATCGAACCAGTCGCCCTGGCTGTAGATCTTGAGGTCCTGCCCCTCGCCGATCGCGTCGATCAGCTCGAGCTTGTAGGTCTCGCCCTTCGCCGAAAAGACCTCGCGGGCCTTGTCGCGGGACCAGACCTCCTTCTTGAAGGCCGCATTGCGACGAATGATCTCCGCCATCTTCTTCTCGATGACCGGGAGATCGTCGGGCGTGAAGGGCGTGTCCTTGGCGAAGTCGTAATAAAAGCCGTTCTCGATCACCGGCCCGATCGTCACCTGAGTGCCCGGCCAGAGCGCCTGCACGGCCTCGGCCATCACGTGAGCCGCGTCGTGACGGATCAGCTCGAGCGCGCGGGGATCGTCGCGCGTCAGGATCTCGATCGCGCCGGGCGCGCCGACAGGATCGGCAAGATCGCGAAGCTCGCCGTCGAGCGCATAGGCCACGGCCTTCTTCAGGAGCGACTTGGAAATGCCGCCGGCGATGTCCGCGCCGGTCGCAGTTGCCTCGTAGGAGCGCTGGGAACCATCGGGGAAGACGAGGTCGATCATGGCTGGGGTCCTTTCGGCGCTCACTCCCGCCTACCACGCGGGAAAGCTGTCGTGTCGTGGAAGCGACCGCATGCGGTCGGTCCCCGCGTCTTACCAGCCCGATGCCGTCATGCAAGCCTCGCCGGCACCTCGTTCAGCGCCCGTGCGTCTCATGCCGGCAGACGGGCACGGGGTCGATGCCGGACCGTCCGAACGGTCCGCACCGCGCGACGCGCTTGGCGGAAAGCCAGCCGCCGACGATCAATCCATGCCGCGCCACCGCCTCGTAAGCATATTCCGAACAGGTCGGAAGGTGCCGGCAATGCCCTCCGACGAAGCCGGACAAGGTCAGTTGGTAGAGCCGGACGAGCCCTGTTCCGAGCAGCCGTCCGGGCGTCTTTCGCCAAGGTCCGGCATAATTACGGCCGGTCATCGGATAGGTTCACGTTTGAAGCCAAGGCGACCGCCATTCGAGGAACGGAGATGATCGCCGACAACCAGGCCGCTTCGAAACCAAGACTGTCATGGCCGTGGTCTGCACAGCCACGGGGACGCCGCTCAATTCCGACAGATCTGCGCAACGTCCTGCCAACGCGAAACCGTTGAGTCCGTCTCGCCGCCTGACGACGATGTCGAGGTCGCTCGCCTGCGTATCCTCCCCTCTCGCGACGGATCCCAAGACGCGGGGATCCGAGACCGGATGGGCCGCGATCACGCGCGAGATGGCATCCCGATGCAGCTCCGGCGCTTCCAACGGTGTCACGCCGCGACGCCCGGCTCGGACGCCTTCGCCGCAATCTGTCCGAGGGCGTCGGCGATGGCATCGAAGGTCAGCATGGTCGAGGCGTGCCGGGCCTTGTACTCGCGCACGGGCTCCAGATATTTCAGGTCCTCGAAGCGACCGGCCGGGGGCTCTCCGCCCTCCTTCAGCATGCGCCGCATCGCGTCGCGCACATCGAGGAGCTCCTGCGACGTCGCGCCGACGATGTTGCGCGCCACGATCGACGACGAGGCCTGACCGAGCGCGCAAGCCTTGACGTCGTGGGCGAAGTCTTCGACGCGGCCGTCGCGCAGCACCAGATCCACGGTCACCGTCGACCCGCAGAGCTTGGAATGGGCCGTCGCACTGGCGTCGGGCGAAGCGAGTCGGCCTAGACGGTCGATGTTGCCGGCATAGTCGAGTATCCTGGCATTGTAGATGTCGTCGATCACCGGGGCACCTCGAAATCTCGCAGCATGGGCGTGGCTCGGCGCCACGCGCTCCCATATAGTCCTGCCGAGGCGCATCCGGAAGGTTCACGCCGCGTTCACCGGCCTCGCCTCTTGCGCGAGACACCGGTTTGAACGAAGACCCCATCGAACGGAACCCTGTGCGGTTCCGTGACACGGGCTCAAGGAACGTTGGGTCCGACGGGCAAGCAGGAACCGTCAGGCGGGAGTTTCATGGACGCCATCGTCAGGAAGATCGCCGAGGGCTTCGGGAACGGTCGCACCCAGCGGCCGACCCGTGAGGAAGCACAGGCCGCCGTCGCGACCTTGATCCGTTGGGCGGGTGACGACCCCAATCGCGAAGGCCTTCTCGAAACGCCGGCGCGGGTCGTCAAATCCTACGAGGAACTCTTCGGCGGTTATCACCTGGACCCTGCCGATGCGCTCGGACGGACCTTCGGCGAGGTCGCGGGCTACGACGACGTCGTCCTCGTTCGCGACATCGACTTCTTCTCGCATTGCGAGCACCACATGGTTCCCATCATCGGCAAGGCCCATGTGGCCTACAAGCCGAACGGGCGCGTGCTTGGTCTCTCCAAGGTCGCACGGGTGATCGAGATCTTCGCGCGTCGCCTGCAAACCCAGGAGACGATGACCGCGCAGATCGCGTCCGCCATCGAGGACGTGCTGAAGCCGAAGGGCGTCGCCGTCATGATCGAGGCCGAACATATGTGCATGGCCATGCGCGGCGTTCGCGTGAAGGGCTCCACGACCGTCACCAGCGCGTATCACGGGATCTTCTCGAACGATCGAGGCGAACGGGACCGCTTCCTCTCTCTGGTTCAGCGGCGATGAGGGAAACCGCGCGGTTCGATGCTCCGGCCGTATCCGCTGCCGAACGCGAAGAGGGCGAGATCCTCACCCCGAAATTCGACGCGGCCGGCCTCGTCACCGCGATCGTCACGGACGCGACCCATGGCGGGCTTCTGATGGTGGCGCACATGAACGCCGAGGCGCTGGACCTCACCATCTCGACGGGCGTGGCGCATTACTACAGCCGCTCGCGGCATGCTCTCTGGAAGAAAGGCGAGACGTCGGGCGCCTTGCAGACCGTTCGGGAGATGCGTGTCGACTGCGACCAGGATGCGATCTGGATCAAGGTCGACGTGTCCAAGCCGGAGGAGACCTGCCACACCCATCGCGAGTCCTGCTTTTATCGCATCGTCGAAACGTCGGGATCCGGCCGGCAGCTTCGGACGGACCCGGCCCTGCGCATGCACAGAAAGGCGGCAGGCGCTTAAAGGGAAAGCAATCTTCAGGCGCTAGGGTGAGCCATGTCGACCGTGAATGAACGGACCGTCCGCGATGCTGGAGAGAGTGTTCAAGCGTAACGAGCCGCGTCTGTCCCTGCCGGTGGTGGGTACGGAAGCGGCGGAGCGCCCGAAGCCAGCGCCGACCCGCAAGGCGGGCATCGCCTTGGCTCTCGGCGGGGGCGCGGCCCGAGGCTGGGCGCATATCGGCGTGTTGAAAGCGCTCGACGAGGCGGGCATTCCGATCTCGATGATCGCGGGCACGTCCATCGGTGCGCTCGTCGGTGGTTGCTACCTCGCCGGCCGGCTGCCCGAGCTCGAGGAGTTCGCGCTTTCGCTGACCCGCCGCGGTCTCATCCGGTTCCTCGACCTGCGGTTCGGCGGAGCGGGTCTCCTCGGCGGCATGCGCCTCAACCGTCGCCTCGTCGATACCTTGAACGGCGTCGACATCGAACATCTGGATCGCCGCCTCGTCTGCGTGGCTGTGGAATCGCGGAGCGGTCACGAGGTCTGGCTGGACTCCGGTTCGCTGATCCTGGCCATGCGCGCCTCCTATGCGCTGCCCGGCGTCTTCGAGCCCGTCTCCTGCGGTGATCGGCAGCTGATCGACGGCGCATTGGCCAATCCGGTGCCGGTCTCGGTCTGCCGCGCCTTCGAGGAGCGTCTGGTCGTCGCGGTGAACCTCAACTACGATCTGTTCGGCCGGGCGGCGGTCCTGCGCATGCGCGCCACGGAGTCGCGCCAACCGTTGCCAGAAGACATCCGTGCGCTGGATGCCGATCTCGATCCCGCCCAGATCGACGCGATCCGACGCCGCGAGAAGATCGGCATCACCCGCTCAATGGCTGATGCCTTCAACATCATCCAGGACCGGATTTCGCGTTCGCGCCTCGCCGGAGATCCGCCGGACCTTTCGCTCCAGCCCAAGGTCCGCGACATCAAGTTGTCCGAATTCTTCCGTGCCCGAGAGGCGATCGACCTCGGCTACGAAGAGACGATGCGGCGCCTGCCCGAGATCGTCCGTGTGACCGAAGCCGTCCTTTAGGCGCGGCGCGGCGGCGCGCGCTGAGCGTGCCAAGCCGGCTCGGCCTGCCTCGTGGATGCCACAAGCAACGGGCGCGGCCTCTCGGCCGTGCCCTGCCCTGCGACGAACACAAGCAAAACGCCCGGCTGAGCGGATGAGCCCCGGCGATCCGTCCGTTGCCGCAGCCCACCGGACCGCTTTCCGACATGCCGGGTGAGCGCCTCCGAACGCGGAACCGCTGAAGCCGACGACACACGTCGACCCCGCACCCTTCGACAGAACGCCGCTCAGCCGGCCGCGATATAGCTGCGCATCTGCTCGGCTTCCTGCAGCGCCTCTTCGATCCGCTTCTTCACGACGTCGCCGATCGAGATGACGCCGACCAGTCGACCCCGCTCCTCGACCGGAATGTGCCGGAAGCGACCCTTCGTCATCGATTCCATCAACTCGTCCAGCGTGGTGGACTCCGAGCAGGTCACGACCTTCGTCGTCATGACCTCCGAGATGCTTTGGTCCAGGCACTTCGCGCCGTTGCGCGCGATCATTCGGACGATGTCGCGTTCCGACAGGATGCCGGCGATCTTGCCGCCGTCGTCGGTCAGGATCACCGCGCCGATCTTGCGATCCGCAAGCTCCCGCGCGGCATCCTGAAGCGTCGAACTCGGCGGCATCGTGAAGACCTGCCGCCCCTTCTCGTCGAGGATATGCTTGACGCTCATGGTGTCCTCCCGTGACTTCCCGGACGGATGGTGCGTCAGTCTCGACCGCGTTTCAAGCCGGTGGCGTCAGGATGGATGCGGGCCGGACCGGGGGACGGTCGAACAGCGCAAAAGCGAGGAAGCCGAAGAGGAAGCCGCCGATATGCGCCTCCCAGGCGATCTGCGCCCCGCCTGAGACGTAGCCGCCCAGCGCCGTCCCCGTCAGGAGATTGGTCGCGAAGAAGACGAGGATGAAGAACAGGATCGTCCGGTCCGACAGCGCCTGGCCAAGGGAGAGGCGTACGGACGTGGCCGACGTCGCAGCGCGGCGCTGCAGGCCCGAAAATGCGAAGCGGCAGGCGCCTCCCATCAGGGCCGACACGACGCCCGACGCACCGATCACCGGCTCCATCAAAGTCGGATTGAGCAGGAAGAACGCCGCGGCTCCCGCCAGCGCACCGCCGACGACGAAGCCGAGGAAGCGAACTGATCCGATCCGCCGGGCCACCGGCGAGCCGAAGGCGAGCAGCCAGATCGCGTTCAGTCCGAAATGGGTCCAGTCCCCGTGCAACAGCGCGTGGCTCAGAGGCGACCAGAGAAGAGCGCCGTTCGGACGACCGAAGAGAACCTCGCAAGGCTGCGAATAGCAGGCTGGAATGAATGCGAGGTCGGCGATCAGCCGATCGTCCATCACTGGTCCGATGAGCTGCGTCCGGCCGAGATGCACGGCGGCCAGCAAAAGGATGACGGCGAGAACGACACCGGGGATGTTGAAGGCCGGGGGCCTTCCGTTTCCAGAACCGCGCCGATGCGGAACGTCAGGGTTGATGGTCACGAATGTCTCCAGCCCAACCGATCACCGGCGTCCGCATCACGATGGCACGGTGCTTCATCTGGAGACGAGATGCCGCAAAAAAAGGGCCGCTCACCCGGATGGGATGAACGGCCGGCATGCAGGACAGCCCGATCCGCTCGGGCATCGGGTCATACATGGAGTTGGCACTCGCTGCGGGTTCGCGGCGGTTAAACCTGACCGCACAACGTCTAGCTGACCCATTCGCGCGTCTCAACCGGAGATGGGCAACACGCTTAATGAGCATTATTGAAAGACAGCCTGAGAAACCGTTCAGGGTTATGAACGCGGCCTTAATTATCTCGCGTTAGGCTCGAAGGATCGCATCGCCGCATCCGGCGGTCTTCTCTCGTCGGTCGGTTCATGAACAATCTCGCGACGGCCCAACAGATCGACACAGCCGAACGTCGGCGGTACCACCGCGTGGCGGTCGATCTCCTTGGCCGCTTCATGCTGGAGGACGAGTCCGAATATCCCTGCCGGGTGCAGAATATGTCGGCCGGCGACGTTGCCGTCATCACGGCGGCTCTGCCGCGCCAGAGCGAGCGCGTCATTCTCTACGTCGACCACATCGGGCGTCTCGAAGGCGCCGTGACGCGCACCTTCTCCGGTGGTTTCGCGATGACCCTGCGCATGACCGAGCGCAAGCGCGAAAAGCTGGCGGCTCAGATCACCTGGCTCGCCAATCGCCACGAGCTCGACCTTCCCGAAGATCGCCGCCACGAGCGCGTTCATCCCAAGAACCCGTTCATCGACATCGTTCTCGACGACGGGCGCAAGTACAAGGTCCGCATCATCGATCTTTCGCTGTCGGGCGCCGCGGTCAAGGCGGATGTCCGGCCGGCCATCGGCTCTCGCATCAAGCTCGGCACGATGCAGGGGCGGGTCGTCCGTCACCTGGAAGAGGGCCTCGCCATCGAGTTCGCCGCCGTGCAGCTTCGCGAGACGCTCGAACAGCTCTGAGGCGGAGCCACCCTCTTCTCTCGTCGAGATCTCGCGGGTCGGTGCGCCGGTCGTCTCAGCCGCGACGGCGCGGGGGTTTGTCCGCACCCGCCCGAACGGAGCGCACCGCGCCCTCCCGGGAACGCCGATCCGTCGTCAGCGACGCTTCTGTCGATCCGGCCCAGGGCGCGGAGCAGCCATTCCCGTCGTCAACCTCCGCCTCGTCGCCGCTCCGTGTCGCCGGTATCGCTCTCTCGGCCGCCCCGCGCGTCGAAAGGCACTGTCGTCGCCGCCGTGTCCGGCCGGGCGGGCGGGACCGGTTGCTGCAACCTCTGCGTCTCTATCCTTGCCGATGTCTTGATGCGTTGGTAAAAAGGCGCACATGGATGGCAGCACTTTTTCAAGTATAGAAAATCGACCGTCGCTAAAATTGTCATCAAATGCGATCGTGGACTTTCCCAGCATAGTAAAACGCCTGTGGCAAGGTGCCTCTTAGAGAAAAGAGGAGCCAGACCAATGCGGTTACTGGGAACATTCGGGTCTGCCGTCATGGCCGCCCTTCTGGCAAGCGCCGCGTCGGCTGCCGCAGCCAATGTGCCGATGCCCGTCCTGAACGCCACCACGCAGCCGGTCGGTCACTACGATTTCTGCAAACGCTATTCCGATGAATGCGGGCGAAATGTCGAGGTCGGCGTGATCAAGCTCTCGACCAAGACCTGGAACAAGATCGCGGAGGTCAACGATGCGGTGAACATCAGCATCTTCCCGCGCACCGACGAAGACATGTTCGGCGTGGCGGAGATCTGGTCCTACCCGAAGACGGAAGGCGACTGCGAAGATTACGCCCTTCTGAAGCAGTACATGCTGCAGCGGGCGGGCTTTCCCCGGTCGGCGCTCCTGATCACGGTGGTCCGCCAGCCGAACGGCGACGGTCATGCCGTCCTGACGGTTCGAACCGACAAAGGCGATTACATCCTCGACAATCTTCAGGACGGCGTCCTGGACTGGGATCGGACGGAATATCGCTATCTCAAGCGTCAGTCGGAGAAGAATTCCGGCAAGTGGCTCGCCATCGGCGACGATCGCGACGTCCTCGTCGGCAGCGTGCGCTGATCACCGTTTCGACGCCATGACAGCCTCGCGCGAGGCATTCCCGCGATAAGCAGGCGATCGTCGGCAGATCTGCCGACCCGCATCGAGGGAACCGCGATGTCATCGGCAACGGATTGGCCCGTCGGAACGTCCCGCGATGCCGACGGCGCGCGAGCGCCGATCCGGATCTCGTTCGTTCGCCGCACGTCCGTCGCGGCCATGGCCTTCGCACTTGTCGCGATCGCGGCCTATGCCGGCGCCTCGCGCCTCGGAGAGACGCTGAAGCGGGCGGGAGCCTCGTCCGATCCGACTCCAATCGCCTTCCGGATTGGCGCGGCGCCCTTCGCCTTTCCCGGCAATGCGGTCCGGTTCTCCGAACAACGCGCGGACCCCGCTCCCCCGGAGCTCGACCTTTATCTGATGTGGCCCGAGCTCACGGGTTTCAGCGATGCGTCCGCCGAGATCTTCCATGATCCCGAGGCGCGGAGGCTCCTCTTCGTTACCCTGTCCGCGGTGGAAAGACGCGATCGCGACACGTCGATGTCCGGCCTAGCGTCGCCGACAGGGCGTGGTCCGGCCGGACTGATGCAGTTCCGGCTGGCGGGCCTTCCCGGCATCGCTTCCGACGAGATCGTCTATCGGGCTGAGACTGGGCCGGAGACGGGCTACGAGGTCTCGTGTCTCGACGGCGTCGATCCGATCATGGCGGCGGATTGCATCCGCGAGATCGAGATCGGAGGGGGACTTCGGCTGCGCTACCGCTTCACGCATCATTTGTTGGCGGAGTGGAAAGAGATCGACCGAGCGGTGCTTCGATACGTCGCGCAGCACCGCCGGTCGTAGCATCCGGGGCATGTCCGGGGGACGAAAAACGGTTCCCCCCGGGATCATGGGCCGGAGCCAAGGTTCTGGTGCGCTCCCGGCGAAAACGTCGTTCGCCCGGAACGCTCCAGCGTCAGCTTTCGAGATCCATTTCCAGGATCGACATGGTGAAGTGATAGGACAACTCACCCTCGTCGGTGTCCTTGTTCAGCGTGCCCACGAACTCGTCCCCGACATAGACCTCGGCCGAATCCGATTTGCGCGGCAACGCCTTCACCTGAATGGCGGAGCCCTTGAAGATGCTCTTCAGATAGGTTTCGACCTTGCGTAATTCGTCAGGCTTCACTGTTTTCTCCTTGCATGAAATGATGGCGGCTGAGGGGGCCGCGGCGCGCGACGGTCAGTCGGCGCGATCGAACATGTGGTTCATGGCGCGCCCCGGCTCCCCGCCGCAACAATCGTCGGTCGTGCCGACGACCTTGGCCGGCACACCGGCGACCGTCGTGTGCGAGGGAACGGCCTTCAACACGACGGAGCCCGCCGCGATCTTGGAACAATCGCCCACCCGGATGTTTCCAAGGACCTTGGCGCCGGCGCCGATCAGGACCCCGTGTCCGATCTTGGGATGACGATCGCCGTGCTCCTTGCCGTTGCCGCCGAGCGTCACGTCCTGCAGGATCGAGACGTTGTCGCCGATTTCCGCGGTCTGACCGACGACGATGCCGGTCGCGTGGTCGAAGAACAGGCCTCGGCCGAGCTTGGACGCCGGATTGATATCGGTCTGGAAGATCGCCGACGAGCGCGATTGCAGATAGAGGGCGAAATCCCGGCGACCGTCGTTCCAGAGCCGGTGCGCCAGCCGATGCGTCTGGATGGCGTGGAAACCCTTGAAGTAGAGGAGCGGCTCGATGAACCGCTCGCAGGCGGGATCGCGGTCCAAGACGGCCTGCAGATCGCTGCGCAGGATTTCGGACCATGGCGTCTCGTCGCGCAAAAGGCTCGTGAAAGCCTGCGTGATGATCACGGCGGGAACATCGGAATGGTGGAGCCGCTGCGAAATCCGGTGGATCACCGCGTCCTCGAGACTGAGGTGATTGAGGACCGTTGCATAGAAGAATCCGGAGAGCACCGGCTCCCGTTCCACGGCCTCCAAGGCTTCCTCGCGCACGCGCTCCCAGATCGGGTCCACCGCCTTCAGGCGCTCCTGTGTCTGCCTGCCGATCGCGGTCATGGAGCCTCTCCCTGTCACTTCGCAGCCGGCGGCGGGCCGACGGGGGCACGAGCCCTTGCCGTGCTAAGATAGTTCGAACCGGCGCAAGGCAACAGCCGGGTCCGCTTCGACGTTTGGCGGAGGGTTAGCGCGTCCGCGTGACGGGCGGAAGTCCCTCCAGGAAGTCGATGATCGCCGCGGCAAAGACATCGTTGCGCTCGCCCGCGACCATATGGCCGGCATCGGCGATATCGACATAGCCCGCGCCCGGCACCAGGCGCCGGAACTCCGCAGCCTCGGTCTCCGTGACGAGGTCGGACGCCCCTCCCCGAACCAGCAGCGTCGGCACGGTCAGGGCCGCTGCCGCGGCGCGCAGTTCGGCGGGAACCGCGTCGCCGCCGCTCATCACGTTTCGGCTCCCTTCGATCAGGGCGGGATCCCAATGCCAGCGAAGCCGCCCGTCGGCGCGCGGGCGCAGGTTCCGGGACAGACCGTCGAGGGACGCGGACCGCGCTCGCCCCGGCTGATAGCGCGCGACCGCCGCCGCCGCTTCCTCGAGGGAGGCGAAGCCGGTTTCGATATGCTCCGACATGAAGGCTTTGATGCGCAGGAGCCCCGCCATGGCCAAGCTCGGCGTGACATCGACGAGGACCAGCGCGCCGAGCCGCGTTCCGGCGGAGACATATTCGGCGAGCAGTCCCGCGATCCCTCCGAGCGACGCGCCGACGACGATCGGCTTCATCCCGCTCGCCTGCGCCAGCGCATCGAGCACGGCGCCGGCATCCCGCCCGAAATCCTCGAACGCATAGGCTCCGTCGTCGACCCAGGCGCTGTCGCCATGTCCGCGCTGGTCGAGCGTCGTGGCGCGGAAGCCGGACGCCGCGAGCGCCTCGGCCGCTCGCGTCCAGGAGTGCCGGGTCTGGCCCGCGCCGTGAAGGAGAAGGACCGGGCGCCCTCCCGCGCCGAATGTCGTGCCCTCCAGACGCTGTCCGTCGGCACCGGTAAAGATGACGGTCTCGCTCTGTGCATCCCTCACGGCGTCCATGGATGCCCCTCTAGGAAACGGAGCACTTCGGCCTTGAAGGTGCGGTCGCCGACGGCCAGCATGTGATCGCGGTTCTGGATGGCAAAGGCCGTAGCGTTCGGCATCAGCGCCGCCAGTTCGTCCGCGGAACCCGCGATGTCGTCGCGCGTGCCGACGCCGACGAGCACCGGCTGCCGGAGCGAGCCGACCTCCGCGATGCTCGGTTCGACGCGCGAGGTCCGGATGCAGGCCGCGAGCGCCACGCGGTCGCTTCGTGTACGTTCGGCGAAGGCCCGAAACATCTGCCCGCGTTCGTGCGTGACGTCGTCGAGCGAGGGCGCGAGCAAGGCGTCCGCGATCGGATCCCAGTCTCCGACGCCGTCGACGAGGCCCATGCCGAGGCCACCGAAGATCAAAGCCGGAAAGAGCGTCGGGGTCTCGATCGCGGCGAAGGCCGAGACGCGCGCTCCCATCGAATACCCGAAGAGCGCCGCCCGTTCCACGTGCCGTGCCGCCATCAGGGCCCGGACGTCCGATGCCATGCGCTGAGGCGCGTAGGCGCTTTCGTCATGCGGCTTGTCGCTCCGTCCATGGCCACGATGATCGAAGGCGAGAACGCGGTAACCTGCGCCCGTCAGGGTGGAGACCCAGCCGGGATCCACCCAGTTGACGGTCATCGAGGACGCAAATCCATGCACGAGGAGGATGGCGGGCGCGCGCTCTTCGCCCTCGTCGATGAAGGCGAGCTTCAGCCCCTCGTTCTCGAACATGTCCATTCCGCGACGATCCAGATCCGTTCAGCCGAGGCGGCGCGCCTCGTTCACCAGCCCATATCGCAGCGCAGGGCCCGACGGCCACCCCGATCTTTCCAGCTGGCTTTCTGGAGCACGACGGGAGCGCCGGCGAGGCGATGCGACACCTATCCATGGTCCGCGACAGCCTCTATGGTCCCGCCGAAACCATCCAGCCTGAGGACGAGCCGATGGCCGCTCACATCATTCCCCATTTCCAGAACGACGCCGGACATGACGTCATCGAGATCGGCGTCACCGAATTCATGTGCGTCGGCGCCAACCCGCCCTTCGATCATCCCCACGTCTATCTCGACATGGGCGACGAGGGGGAGAAGGTCTGCGGCTATTGTTCGACACTCTACCGGTACAATCCGGCTTTGAAGGCCGAGCAGTCCCTGCCCGCTGGCTGTCTCTACATCGAACGCGCGGCCTGATCCGGTATCGGGCGGCGCAAGCCCGTGCGCGATTCGATAAGTGAGTCGAGCCGGCGGGCGACGGTCGTCGGCGCCGGCATCGCCGGCCTGACCATGGCCCTGTGCCTGGCGCGGGACGGATGGTTCGTCGAGATCCTGGAGCGCTCGGCGATCCTCGGCGAAGCCGGCGCCGGGCTTCAACTTTCGCCGAACGCCCTGCGCGTCCTGTCTGGGCTCGGACTTCTCGATCGCCTGCGCATGGTCGGCGTCTCCGCGCGAAGCGTCACGTTGCGCTCGGGCCGAACTGGGCGGCGCCTCGCGACGGTGCCGGTGTCGTCCGCGGACGGGACGCCATACCTGTCCCTGCTGCGCACCGATCTGCAGACCGTTCTTCTCGAAGCGGTCATGGCGGAAAGCCGGATCTCCCTGCGCCTCGATCAGGGTCTGATCGGGCTCGAAGGTCGGTCCGGCGGCGGCTTCGATCTCGCCTTCGCCGATGCAGCCGGGCGCCGGACGAGCGTCTTCGCTCCAGCGCCGGTCATCGCGGCCGACGGTGTCCATTCCGCCGTCGCGGCGGCGCTCGGACTGCCGGCCTCCAAGCCCTCGGGGCTCGTCGCATGGCGCATGATGCTGGATGAGCCGCTGGAAACGCCCGGCATCGAGGCTTGGCTCGGCCGAGACCTTCACGCCGTCGCCTATCCCGTGGATGCCGGCCGGCGCACCAATCTCGTCGCGATCGCTCCGCAGACCGCGGGATCGCAAGCGGAGGCTGAACGAGAACCGGCGCAGGCCTTCGACCGACGATTCGCGGGATGGAACACAGCCTTGCTCCAGCGCATCCAACGCGCGGGATCCCCCGGTCGATGGCCGCTCCTCGACGCGGACCGCATGGGCGAGCGGCTGCCTTCAGGTCTTTTCCTCATCGGCGACAGCGCCCACGCGATGCTTCCCTTCGCCGCGCAGGGCGCGGCGATGGCGATCGAGGATGCCGCCGTCCTTGCGCACGGCCTGCGTGAGACCCACACGTTCGAGGAAGCGGATCGCCAATTCCAAATGGAGCGCGCACCCCGACTAAAGCGCGTGCGCAAGCGCGTCGATTTCCATCGCTTCGTCTATCATCTCGCGCCGCCGCTCAGTTGGGGGCGCAACGCGGCCCTCGCCGCCCGCTCCCCGGCGTCTCTGCAGCGAGATCTCGCCTGGCTCTACGACTGGGCACCGCCGACGGCCTGAGCGGACGTCGGGTAGAACCGTGGTTTCCGATGCCGGACGGTTGCCGGCATGGAACCTCCGCCATCCCCCAAGGTTGTGAACCCTGAGCTTCATCCGATCCGTCGGGTGCGGCATCGATGGGGCGTGCTTCACGTGAGATCAGCGACGCTTGAGAATCTGTAAGGGACAGATTTCCCGAAAAGGTAGAGACATGCCGATTCTGAAGACGCCCGGCAGCTTGTTCACGATCGCGGCGCTGGCCGCATCGACGACGCTGACCGCTCCCTCCTTCGCCTATGCGGAGGCCGCCGCCCGCATGCGCCTCGCACAAGCGACGCCGGACGAACTGCCGCCCGAGGCGCCGCCAGCCGAAGCTGCACCCGAGCCGGAGGCGCCCCCTGCCGCAGAGGCCCCTGCGCCCGAGCCAGCGGTCGAAGCGCCGCCGCCCGAGCCGGACGTCGCTCCCGCTCCCCAGCCGGAACCGGCGCCCGAGGCGGCACCTGAACCCGCTCCGGAACCAGCCGCAGAGGCTCCGGCACCGGTCGAGCAGCCGCCCGAGGCCGAAGCGCCTGCCGAAGAGGCACCGCCGCCGGTCGAGCCCGCTCCCGAGGCGACCGAAGCGCCCGCCGACGCCACGCCACCGGCCGACGAACCGCCGGCGGTGACCCCCGCGCCGGAGGCGCCGGCTTCACCGTCGACCGAAACGCCCGCCGTGACGCAGACCCCGGAGGCCGAACCGGCACCGCCCACTCCGCCGGCGGAGGCCGCTCCGGCCGACCAGCCGACCGAAGCGCAGCCGCCGGCCGATGGTTCGCCGGCGCCCGCATCGGACAACGCGCCGCAACTGGCTCCCTCGCCCGATCCTGCGACGCCGCCGGTCGACGAAGCGCCGGCGGCAGCACCGGACGCCGCGGCTCCCGTCTCACCCGTAGCTCCGGATGCGTCGGCTCCAGCCGCCGGAGCGACGCCGACCCCGGCCCTGCCCGTCTCGCCCGACGGCGCGACTCCCGCTGCTCCGCCTGCCGCTCCGGCCCCCGCACCCGCCACAGCTCCGGCCACCGCTCCCGGTGCTGCAGCGCCGGGAACGCCGCCGCCTGCCGCCGGCGCCGCCGAACAGCAGGCAGCCCCGGTCGCACCGCCCGCACCCCCGGTCGCGGAAACGCCGCAAGCCGTGCCTGCCGAGATCCAGACGGCGCCGGTCGATCCCGCCGCGCTCAACCAGAGCGATGCGCGGGTGCAGCAGCTTTCGCAGCCCGTGACGGTACAGTCCGTGATCGTCGAACAGGGTCAGCGTGTGGAACAAGCGCCCCAATACGTGCTGCCGCCGCGCACGGAGGTGGTGGAGCGCGTGCGCAACCGCGACATCATCGCGATCGCGGGCGCGGCTGCCGTGGGTGCTGCAGCGGGCGCCGCCGCCGCCTACTTCATCCGTTCGGACGACGACACGCGCCTGCGGGTCGACTCGACGGAACGCTACACGGAGCAACTGCCGCGTGGACGCTATCGCGAGACAATCCTGCGTCCGAACGGCGTCCGGGTTGTCACGATCACCAACGAATATGGCGACGTCATCCAACGGTCGCGAATTCTGCCGGACGACGAGGAGGTCGTGCTCTTCTACGATCCCTATTCCGAAGACGAGCAGCGCCCGGATTATTTCTACGATCCCGGTGCGGATCTGCCGCCGCTCGAACTCGCCATCCCGGAGGACGAATACATCGTCGACGTCTCCGAGCCAGATGAGGATCTCTACTTCAACACGATCATCGCCCCGCCCGTGGAGACGGTGGAGAGGATCTACTCGGTCGACGAGGTCCGTCGCTCGCCGCGCATTCGCGAGAAGGTTCGGCGGATCGATGTCAACACGATCAACTTCGATTTCGGCTCCGCGAGCATCTCGCAGGACGAGGTCAAGAACCTGCAGGCCCTGGCCGACGCGGTCGCACGCGTCATCAAGGCCAATCCGGGCGAGACCTTCCTGATCGAGGGTCATACCGACGCGGTGGGGTCGAACGTCGCGAACCTTGCTCTATCGGACGAGCGGGCCGAAGCGGTCGCCACCGCGCTTTCGCAATATTTCGACATCCCCGCCGAGAACCTCGTCACCCAGGGTTACGGCGAAGAGGACCTCAAGGTGAAGACGCAGTCCGAGAATCGCGAAAACCGCCGCGTCACGTTGCGACGGATCACCTCGCTGGTGAAACCGGTGAACACCGCCTCGACGCGCTGACGTTCACTCGTCCCTCCCGGCGGCTTCGAGAGGTCGCCGGGAACAACTTTGAATCACCGTCTCAAAAGAACTCCACAAGCCTCTCAAATGATTCGTCGATGACGCGTCGTTGAATCAGGACATGAAGAACGTTGCCGTGCCCGGTCCGGACGACCGAGCCCGACCCTGGAGCGATCTCTCACGGCACGCCGACGCGACACACAGCGCGATACCCAACCGAGCCACCAGCTTCGACGGCAGCTTTCCGTGGCTCGGGTCCGCAGATCGTCAAACGAGCATGCGTGTGCCCTGAAGGCCTCTACGACGCGGATCCGCGCGAGCCGCTGACGGAGAGAGGTCCATCGCGACACGGCATCCGGCGCCCGGCTAAGCCGCCTCGAGCGATGCGTTTCCTGACGGATCACCTTGCCGACGCCAAGCCTGCCATCCCATTCGATTCCGGCTTCGCTCGACACTGAACAAGTCGTGCAGCTGAAATCGAGGCCGCTTCGATCGGTCGGGCGACGGACATCCGGCCGCCGCCCGGCCAGGCGCGATCAGTGCAGGATCTGGGACAGGAAGAGCTTCGTGCGCTCGTGCTGCGGGTTGGTGAAGAAGGCGACCGGCTCGTTCTGCTCGACGATCTGCCCGGCATCCATGAAGATCACGCGATTGGCGACCTGCCGGGCAAAGCCCATTTCGTGCGTGACGCAGATCATGGTCATGCCCTCTTCGGCGAGACCGACCATGACGTCGAGAACCTCCTTGATCATTTCGGGATCGAGGGCGGAGGTCGGTTCGTCGAAGAGCATGATCTTGGGATTCATGCAGAGCGACCGCGCGATGGCGACGCGCTGCTGCTGGCCGCCGGAAAGCTGACCCGGATATTTGTTGGCCTGTTCCGGGATCCGGACGCGCTTCAGGAAGTGCATCGCGACCTCCTCGGCTTTCGCCTTCGGCATTTTGCGGACCCAGATCGGCGCGAGGGTGCAGTTCTCGAGAATGGTCAGGTGCGGAAAGAGGTTGAAGTGCTGGAAGACCATTCCGACCTCGCGGCGCACCTCGTCGATCTTCTTGAGATCGTTGGTGAGCTCAATACCGTCGACGATGATCTGGCCCTTCTGGTGCTCTTCCAGCCGATTGATGCAGCGGATCATCGTCGACTTGCCCGACCCGGACGGGCCGCAGACGACGATGCGCTCGCCGCGCCGGACCTTCAGGTTGATGTCCCGAAGGACGTGGAACTCGCCGTACCATTTGTTGACGTTGATCAGCTCGACGGCGACTTCGTTGGAGATTTGCATCTTCGGCGAAGCGGAGGGTGCAGTGGCGGTTTGCGACATGGCCGAAGTCCTTATCGTTTGTGTCCGGTGTCGAGGCGGCGTTCCATGTAGACGGAGTAACGCGACATCGAGAAGCAGAAGAACCAGAAGACGAAGGCCGCAAAGACGAGGCCGGTCGCGGGGGTGTTTTCGGTCGCCCAGTTCTGATCGCTGAAGCCGCGCCGGACCTGTCCGAGAAGATCGGCGAGGCCGACGGCGGCGACGAGACTGGTGTCCTTGAAGAGGCCGATGAAGGTGTTGACGATGCCGGGAATGACCAGCTTCAGCGCCTGCGGCAAGATGATCATGCGCATCTTCTGCCAGTAGGTCAGCGCCATCGCATCGGCCCCTTCGTACTGACCCTTGGGGATCGCCTGGAGGCCGCCGCGGATGACCTCGGCCATGTAGGCCGCCGCGAACAATGCGACGCCGACGAGCACCCGCAGGAGCTGGTCGAAGCTGACGCCCGTCGGCAGGAACAGCGGCAGCATGAAGTTCGCCATGAACAGGACGGTGATCAGCGGGATGCCGCGCCAGAACTCGATGAAGATCACCGAGAACAACTTGACGATCGGCATCTGCGAGCGACGGCCGAGCGCGAGGAGGATACCGAGCGGCAGCGACGCGACGATGCCCGAAATCGCGACCACGAGCGTCAGGAGGAGACCACCCCAGGAGTTCGTCGAGACCGGGGTCAGACCGAGATCGGCCGTCAGGAACGCCAGAGCCGCGACGATCGCGACGAAGGGTACGAGGACGGACATCAGCTGCCCGCGGGTTTCGGGAGAGGTGACCGTGGCGATCGCCGTCGCCAGCACCGACAGGAGAGCCGCGGCGAAAGCGACGATGCTCGGTCCCGTGAAGCGCAGATCCAGGAAGGAAATTCGATCCGTGTCGAGAAACGCGGATGCCAGGAGCGACAGCACGGACAGACCGAGGAGGACGAGGGCGAGCCGCACCAGCGATGCGTCCCAGCGAAAGCCGATCTTGCCGCTGGCGACGAACAGCGTCGCCGCCGCCGCGACCGCCATGAAGAATGCCACGCCGCCGCCCGCCAGATCGAACTCGCCGCCCGTGAGGAGGACGAGCGCGACGAAGGGGAAAACGGCCAGAAGCAAGATGGCGTTCAGCCGCTTGTAGGGCACTGACGGGATGGCGATCGGGACGATCAGGGCGACGAGGAGCACCAGGAGGAGATCGACCCGCCACCGCTCCGGCTCGGGAAACACGCCGTACATGAAGAGCTCGAACTTGGCGGCGACGAAGGCCCAACAGGCTCCCGCCTCCTGTCCATCGGCGGGGAGGCAGACGGTCCGATCCGGTCCGGTGAACGCGGCGTTGAACACGCCCCATTCCAGGAGGTTGTACACGATGTAGACGATGAGCGTCGCGGACAGGATGGTGAGGAGCGCGTCCGCCGGTGTCGCGAAGAGGTTCTTGCGCAGCCGGAAAATGAGGCCGGTCTCGCTTGCCGGCGGGGGAAGCGGAAGCTTCGGCTCGGTGGAAACGAAGCGGGCGACTTGTTCTTCCATGAGAATTCGCTCCCGCTCAGCGTTCGACCAACGCCATTCGGGCGTTGAAGAGGTTCATCAGGAAGGACGACAGAAGGCTGATCCCAAGATAGGCGCAGATCCAGATCGCCACGATCTCCACCGTCTGCCCCGCCTGGTTGGCGACCGTCGAGCCGATCGAATACAGCTCGGGATATCCGATCGCAAAACCGAGGGAGGAGTTCTTCGTCAGGTTCAGATATTGGCTGGTCAGCGGCGGGATGATCACCCGGAAGGCCTGGGGGACCACCACGAGCCGAAGCAGCTGGCCGCGCCGCAGGCCGAGCGCCATCGCCGCTTCCGACTGGCCCTTCGAAACCGACAGAATGCCCGCGCGAACGATCTCGGCGATGAACGCGCCGGTGTAGATCGAAAGGGCGAGAAACAGCGCGATATATTCCGGCCGAACCTGCATCCCGCCGACGAGATTGAAGCGCGTGGCGCTTGGGAATTCGATCGTGGCGGGGACGCCGGTGATGATGAAGACCGCGAGGGGCAATCCGACGATCAGGCCAAGCGCGGGCCAGAGCAGGCTGCGCCGCTCGCCGGTGGCGAATTGGTGCATCCGGTTGCGCCGCGCGACGATCATCGTCGCGACGATGCCGACGACGAGGGCGGCGAGCGTCATCCAGGCGATCGGCTCGAACACCGCGCCGGGGATCTGCAGACCGCGATTGGTCAGGTAAACGCCGATCGCCGATTCCTGCAGGTTGCGCGGCGGCTGCAGGAGCGACAGCACGCCGAAATACCAGAAGAGGATGACGAGAAGGGGCGGAATGTTGCGGAACGTCTCGACATAGACCGTGGCCAGTCCGCGGACGAGGAAATTGCGCGAGAGGCGCCCGATGCCGACGATGAAGCCGAGGATCGTGGCGAGGACGATGCCGGAGACGGCGACAATCAGGGTGTTCAGGATGCCGACGACGATCGCGCGCCCGTAACTCGAATTGCTCGAATATTCGATGACGTGCTGGCCGATCTCGAAGCTCGACCGCGTGCCGAGAAATCCGAAACCGGAGGCCATGTTGGCCTGCCGCATGTTGGTCGCAGTGTTGTCGATGATCCACCAGGCAAAGCCGACCAGACATGTCAGCAGAAGCACCTGGATCACGATGCTCCGGACCTTCGGATTGGTCAGAAGCGAGTCCTTCGAGGCCTCGCGGGACAGCGGCTGCGTCTGGACGGTCATGTAGCGGGTGGACCTCCACGCGAGGATGGAACGACAGACAAGATCCGCGCCGGACGGGCCGACGCGGATCGAAGACGGAGCTTAGCGGATCGGCGGAGCGTACTGCAGACCGCCCTTGGTCCACAAAGCGTTCTGGCCGCGGGCGATGCCGAGCGGAGTCGAAGCGCCGATGTTGCGCTCGAAGATCTCGCCGTAATTGCCGACACCCTTCACGATGTTCACGACCCACTCGTTGGCGAGGCCTGCGTCCGCGCCGAAGGTCGAGCCGACGCCCAGCATGCGCTGGATCTCAGGATTGGGGGACGCCTTCATCTCCTCGACATTCGCCTGCGTGATGCCGAGCTCTTCGGCGTTCAGGAGCGCGAAGTGCGTCCACTTCACGACGTCGAACCACTGCGAATCGCCACCGCGCACGGCCGGACCCAGCGGCTCCTTGGAGATGATCTCGGGGAGAACGATGTTGTCGTCGGGCTTGGCGAGTTCGAGGCGCGAGGCGTAGAGACCGGACTGATCGGTGGTGAGAACGTCGCAGCGACCGCTGTCGTAGGCGCCGTTCACGTCGTTCTGCGCTTCGATGACGACCGGATTGAATTCCATGTTGTTGGCGCGGAAGTAGTCGGCGAGGTTCAGCTCGGTGGTGGTTCCGCTCTGCACGCAGACCGTCGCGCCGGACAGCTGAAGCGCGGAATTGATGTTCAACTCCTTCTTCACCATGAAGCCCTGGCCGTCGTAGTAGTTGACGCCGGCGAAGTCGAGACCGAGCGCCGTGTCGCGGTTCATCGTCCAGGTCGTGTTGCGCGCGAGCAGGTCGATCTCGTTGTTCTGCAGCGCCGGGAAGCGCTGGACGGCCGACAGCGGCACGTACTGAACCTTCGAGACGTCACCGAAGACCGCCGCGGCGACCGCCTTGCAGTAGTCGATGTCGAGTCCCTGCCACTGGCCGGCATCGTTCTGCGAAGCGAAACCGGGAAGGCCCGTGTTCACGCCGCATCTGAGTGTGCCGCGCGCCTTCACGTCGTCGAGGGTCGCCGCCGAGGCGTGGCTGAGCGCAAGACCCGAAACGGCGAGGCCAAGTACGGCTGTCAGAAGCTTTGTCTTCATGAGATACCTTCCCGGTGGAACAATGTTGGTGACAACAGGATATGCTTGACCTCCACGAGACTGCGCGTGATCAGGCACCCCTATGAGAAAACGCCCTCTTGCATGGCGCTTCGTCGTCAGCGACATCATGCCAAAAAAATTGGCAGGTCAAGGCGATGATGATTTTTTTTCAGGGGACAGAAGAAATCCGCTAAACGTGGCAACTTCATTGGCAGAGAGTTCGAAAATTGAGCAAATCCAAGCATAAGCACGGGCCGTTCCAGGGCATTAACACCGCCCTTGCTCACGGCGGCAGCGATCCGATGGAGTTTCACGGCTTCGTCAATGTCCCTGTCGTGCATGCATCGACGGTGCTCTTCCCGGATACGGAGACGATGCGACGCCGCGGCGGCCGCTACCGCTATGGCTTGTCGGGCACCCCCACGACCGATGCGCTGGAACATGCTCTGGACGAACTCGAGGGCTCGGCAGGAACGATTCTCCTGCCATCCGGCCTTGCCGCGGTCTCCGTTCCGTTGCTGGCCTTCCTGGGAGCGGGCGATCACGTTCTGATCGTCGACAGCGTTTACGCCCCGACCCGGCGCTTCGCCGACACGGTTCTGCCGCGCATGGGCGTGACCGTCGAATATTTCGATCCGCTCCGCCCGAATGGCATCGAGGGATTGATGCGAGCCGATACCAAGGTCGTCTTTCTCGAGGCGCCTGGCTCCAATACGTTCGAGATGATGGACATCCGGGCTGCCTGCGATTTGGCGCATGCCGGTGGCGCCGTCACCATGATCGACAACACCTGGGCGACGCCGCTCTACTTCCGACCGCTGGACCACGGCGTCGATCTCTCGATCCATGCGCTGACGAAGTATCCGGGCGGTCACTCCGACGTCATGATGGGCAGCGTCTCCGCCAATGCCGCGACCTATGCCCGACTGCGCGACACGCAGATGACCCTCGGCATCAACGCGGCTCCGGACGACGTCTACCTCATCCTGCGCGGCTTGAAGACGATGGGGCTGCGGCTCGATCGGCATCAGGACTCCGCCCTCGAGCTCGCCGAATGGCTCGCGACGCGGCCTGAAGTGGCCAAGGTCCTGCATCCCGCGCTGCCCTCCTTTCCGGGCCACGATCTCTGGAAATCGCAGTTCAAGGGAGCGAGCGGTCTGTTCTCGATCGTCCTCCGGGGTGGCGGGGATCTCGAGGCGGCGGCCTTCCTCGACGCACTTCGGCTTTTCGGCCTCGGATTTTCCTGGGGTGGGTTCGAGAGCCTCGCGGTTCACTGCGACCTGTCCGATCGCACCGTGGCCAAGGCTCCGGCGGAGGGACCCGTCATCCGTCTTCAGATCGGCCTCGAGGACGTCGACGATCTCAAGGCCGATCTCGAACGCGGCTTCGCCGGCCTCGCCGATCTCGGCCGACGGTCGATGACGAAGTGAGCGCGGATCGGGTGCCGATGCCGCCGGCCGCGCGCCTGGCGCCGTTCCTTCAAAGGCTTGGTTTGAATCGACGGGGGAATGGTGTCACTGTTCGACGGGCGCATCCGCTTGATCGCGCCTCTCTTCCACCGTCTCGGACAAGGTTTCGAAGCATGAGTTCGTTGAGTTCGGCAACGCGGTCCCTTGCAGGTGCGATCGCGTTGCTCGTCGCGGGACTGCCAGCCGCGAACGCGCAGGATGCCGCCCGACCCGCCTCGTCGAGCCTCACTCTCGAGCTGAACACGGCCAAGGACGTCGCGACGGGTTGCCGGTTGGCGCTCGTCGCATTCAACGGAACGCCGACCTCGCTGGACGAAATGTCCTACGAGGTCGTCGTCTTCGACGGGCAGCAGCGCGTGTCGCAGTTCGTCCTGTTCGAATTCGGCGCTCTCCCGCCGAAGAAGACGAAGATCGTTCAGTTCGACATCGCCAATGCCAAATGCGCCGAGATCTCCCGCCTCGTCCTCAACAATGCGTCGCGCTGCCAGTCCGCCGGCGGCAGCGTGCCGATCTGTCTCGATCGCGCCGTGCCGACGTCCCGCACCGCCATCGCCTTCGGCCTCTGAGGTTGGATAGACAGAGAGAACGGACCTGATGCCGAGCTTCGATCCCGACATCATTCGCCAGCTGTTTCTGTCCGTCGGCGGTCCCGTCATGGGAGCCCTGGTGCTGGCTTCGATCGTCGCCCTGGCCACCTCGATCATCAAGGTCATGGAGTTCGGCCGGATGGGCGTCGGCTCCCACAAGCGTGCACAACGTGCGCTGCGTCTCTGGGCGGACGGCGATCGCAAGGCCGCGTTCGAGACGGTCGAGATGCACAAGGCCGCCCTGTCGCGTGTCACCGCCGAGACCATGCGCTCGATCGGCTGGGTGCCGGACCAGATCGATGCGGCACGGGACGCGGGCCTCTCCACGGCGACCGAATTGCTCGCCGCCATGGGCCGGCGCATGCGCCTCCTCGAAACCATCGTCCAGGCCGCTCCCATGCTGGGACTGCTCGGCACCGTTCTCGGCATGATCGATGCCTTCGGCACCCTCGCCTCCAGCGGCGGCGTCGGCGATCCGGGCCAGCTCGCCGGAGGCATCTGGCTCGCCTTGTCGACGACGGCCGTCGGCCTTGCCATCGCCATCCCCTTCTACTTCGTCGCGAGTTGGCTCGAAGAGCGCATCGAAGGCGAACGGACGGCGATGGAGGCCGCGATCGGCAAGATCATCACGAAGGCGAGGCGGCCCTATCTTGCGGGCGGCTCGAAGGTGCCGGGGGCCGCAAGCGGCTCGCGCGGCGCGGACCGTCTGCGCGATGTCGAGGTCGGATGACGTCATGTCCGTTCCGGAGCGTGACGGTTTTCATCTCAAACCACGGCGGCGGCTTCGTCGCCCCATGGTGCTGACGCCGCTCGTCGACATCGTGTTTCTCCTCCTCACGTTCTTCATGCTGTCGTCTCAGTTGGCGCCCTTTTCGACGCTGGCCTTCCAGGACGGCGCATCCCCTCCGTCTCTGACGTCGTCCGCCTCTGCCGTCGCGAGCGACGCCCGTTTCGAAACCCTTCTCTCGGTCGGTGCGGGACGCCTCAGATTGAACGGTCAGGACGTCACCGGAGCCGAACTCCGGGACAGGCTACGGGCGGAGATCGCATCCGGTGCGACGCGCCTGACCCTCCTCGCGTCGCAGGATGCGACCGTCCAGGATTTCGTCTCGGCGCTCGAAGTCGCAAAACAATCGGCTTTTCCATCCATCACCGTCGCGAACATGCGATGACGGGACGTTGCACATGATCGCACGCCAGACGATCGGTTGCCGATGATACTGCGGGCCAGGACCTCTCCGCCGACGCTTGATTTCGCGGTTCCCGCCATCAACATCGTGTTCCTGCTCCTGCTGTTCTTCATCACGAACGGCAGCCAGGTGAACCGGGCCGAACTCTCCGTTACGCCGCCTACTGTGGAGACCCTTCCCGGCGATCGTCTGCCGAGGCCGCTTCTCGCGGTGGCGACCGACGGCAGCCTTCATCTCGATGGCGTCCTTGTTCTTGAGCCGGATCTCGTCTCGGCCCTGTCGAAGGGCGGCGCCGCCGCATCGGATCTCAACATCCTCGCGGAGCGCACGATGCCGGCTCGCGATCTGCTGGCTCTGATGGCCCGGCTTCGCGTTCAGACCGGTCGATCGATGACGCTCGTGACGCGCCGCGAGGAGGCGAGGCAGACGCCGTGATGACGAAGGCCGTTTCATTCGCAGCGTCGCAGGATCGCCTCTGGCGAACGGCGGCCTATGCGATCGCGACGTTGATCCACGTGCCGCTGATCGTCGCGGCTCATCAGTTCGGGGCGTCCCTGGCCGAAGCGCCGCTTCAAGACAGCGTCATCACGTTGATCGATGCTCCCGTCCTGGATCGAACGTCGATCGTTCCGGCGGCGGCAGCGGCGACGGCTTCGACGGTGGACGAAACATCGTCGGCCACGCGCGCCGTGACGATCCCAGCCAAGGTCGCCATCGAAGAGGCCGCTGTGCCGGTCGTGACCGAGGTCGGAAGGGCCGAGGCCGCCATCGTCGATCCCGCCCGCAGCGCAGCGCTCGTCGCCTCGACCGACGCGGCTTCGGCGCGGACGGCCCCTGTGACCGTGCCGGCGCCTGTGCCTGTACCCGCGCTTTCGCCCGTGCCGGCAGCGGCAGCAACGGACGTCGGGACGCCGGTCGGTGGTTCCGCGTCGGCGGCAACGGTCGGGGCCGCGCCGGCATCGGCCATCTCGCCGTCTTCGCCTGAGCGCCGACCCGCGGTCGCAGCGGCAACCGTGCCCTCGGAGCCGGTTGACCCGGCGTCTCCAGCCGCCGAACCGGCAACCGCCGTGTCAACGGCCAGTTCGGTCGTCGCCAATCCGGCACCGACGCGGACGATCGTGTCGGCGGCCGCGACGCCGCTTTCTCGAACGACCACGCTCGATCGCGGCGCTCCCGCAGTCTCGGCGACGCCCGCAACGGCAAACCGGCCCGCCGTGACGCTTGCACCGGCATCCGCCGCGCCTGCGCCGGCATCGTCGCCGACCGTCTCCGTCGCCGCCGCCGCTGTCCGCGCGGTCGCCACCCCCGCCCGTTCCGCCTCGTCCACCGCGCCGGAGGCCGCATCGGTGAGAGAAGCCGGTCGCGAGGGCGAGGCTCTGGTTTCCGCAATTGCGACCGTTCCCGCCGCGCGTCCGTTGCGGCCGCGGATCAGCGTTCCCGTTCCGACGGCAGCCGCCGCCTCTTCCCCTTCCGAGCAAAGCGTCTCCGCCGCGACCGGAGCGACGCGTGCGCCCAACATGTCCTATCCCGCAGCCGTGTCGGGAGATCCGGTGACGGCGACGGCGACGACCCCCATCGTCGCCGTGCCCCGTCGCACCGTATCGACGACGCCTGACACCGCGAACGTCGCCTCCGGTGGGTCCGACGCCGAAATCCACGCGGGCGATCGCTCCGCCATCACCCGCTTCGTGCGCGGTTATGACGGCGGCGGATGCTTTGCGGCCCTGCCCGGCGGGCCGACTGCCAGCGAAGCGTCGCTGTCGGGTTTTTCCCGGGACGAAACGGCGCTCGGGCAGTTCAATGAGGCGCTCGGCCGAAGCACCGGAGCTCGCGCGGCCGGCCGGCAGGTTTCGCAGGCCCAGTGTTCCGCCCTCGCCTTCGCGCGATCCCAGGCGGCTTACCCGGACTTCGCGGTCCGGCTTGCGGTCTCTCCCGACCGCATCCCCAGCGGAGGAACCATCCGCGGAATCGTCAGCGGCACTGCGGACCAACCCGTGACGCTGCTGATCCTCGATGACGAAGGCCGGATCCAGGACGCGAGCTTTCTCCTGTCGGGATCCGAGGACGGCACGCGTTCCTTCGAAACGCCGTTGAGCCTCACCGGTGATCCCGTGCCGACGGTTCAGCTCTTCGTCGTCCTAGCCGGGGGTGACGGCATTGCGGCCCTTCGACCGCCGGTTCCGGTCGAGGCGCGCCGCTATTTCCAGGAGATCGCGCGCCGGGCCGACGAAAGAGGGATCTCGATCGACGTCGCCATCGCGGCTTTCACGGTCGACCGGAATGAGAAAGGTTCGGCGCCTTGAATTGGCCGATCGGTTCTCGCATAGGCTGGATTCAACGGCGATGTCGCCGACAGGAAGGGAACATCGGATGCGGATCGCGGCCGCGACATCGGCGATGCTCTTGCTGGGTGTGAGCAGTGGCGCAGCCGGCGGCCCGCCGAACCTTGCCGCGACGACGCTCCTTCGGGCGGCCATCGGCGGCGGCCTCTGCATCGGCGCATCGAGCGCGTGCTTGGAGCAACTGACGGCGCCGGAAGGCTTCGATCTTCTCGTCGCCTTCGACCTGGATTCCGCGACGCTCACGCCGCAATCCCGCGAGAGCCTCAAGGCCTTCGCCAGGACGCTGGCCGACGAGCGGCTGGCGACGGCAAGCTTCGTCGTGGAGGGCCACAGCGATGCGAGGGGAGATGCGACCTACAACCAGGCGCTCTCGGAACGTCGTGCCGAGGCGGTCCGGACCTTTCTGCTGGAATGCGGCGTCTCGCCGGACCAACTGGGCGTCGCGGGGTTCGGGGAGCGCGATCCGCGCATGGCCGATCCGCGAGACCCGGCCAATCGCCGCGTCGAGATGCGCATCCGCATTCGCTGAATCAAGGCGTTCCCTCGTCTCCGGAACGGTCTGAAGCAAGCTTCGCCTGCGAACGGTGGCGTCCACGCTCTAGGAGACACCCGACATGGTTCGCGAAGACACCTTCGTCACCACCAGCTTCCGCACGATCGGCTACGCCGGCGCAGGCCTCTTCTCGCTCGCGCCTCCCGCCTTCATCTACGAAATGTACCTCATCTTCTATACGACCGCCGTCGAGGAAAATCCGTCCATCGGCCTCTTCGCCGCCCTGACGCTCGTCCTCTCCTTCGCGAGCATTCCGATGATGATTGTCGGCCGACGCCAGCGCCATTCGGCCTCCGCCACGCTCGATCGGGCACCCGGCGCCCTCTGACCCAAGATCTCGAGGCAGCTGGACCCTCCGCACGGTCCGGCTGCACGCGGCGCAGGCCCTCGGCCGCGTCGCCGCCGGGCCTTGCGACACGGGCTCCGAAGACGATCCGTCGGCCGACGAAGGATCCGCGACCGCGTTCGGGGAAGGCCTGCGTCATTCGACGTATGGATTGAATCGGGGTTCGCGATCTCCATATGAATTGCTTGGGACACGCCTTGATCCGGCACGCGGTGTCGCATTGAAAACAGCCTGTCGCTCCTCTCTCGCCCACCGTCGTTCATGGCCTCCAAACGTCCGAAAACTCAGTTCGCAGCGCTTCCCTTCCGGGAAACGGATGCGAAGGATGCCGAAATCCTGCTGATCACGTCGCGGGATACCGGGCGCTGGGTGATTCCCAAGGGTTGGCCCATGAAGGGCAAGAAGCCGCACGAGGCGGCGGCACAGGAGGCTTGGGAAGAGGCGGGCGTTCTCGGACGCGTCGCCAAAAAGAGTCTCGGTCACTACGATTACGACAAGGCCGGTGCGGATCGACTGACCTTCGTTCGATGCCGCGTCGAGGTGTTTCCCCTGCGGGTCGAGGCCGTCGATTCCGCTTGGCCCGAATACGGCCAGCGTCGCAGACGTTGGTTCCGGGCGGAGGAAGCGGCGACCCTTGTTCTCGAGAAGGAATTGTCGGACATCCTCTCAGGCTTCGATCGCCGGCATAAGCGGGCGCGGGCAAAGGCCGAAAGCGCTGAGATCGGTGCGGAGATCGGCAAGCTGATCGTACCGGCGAACGCCCGGGAAGCGTCGGAGGGCTGACGCACTTTCTCGGTTCGACGGAGCCGAGACACTGGCAATCGTTTCGTCCTGCCTAGATAGTGGCGCGAAGCCGGTTGTCGGCTGACGAAGAAGAGGACTGCCGCCATGCTCGCCGAAGCCGAGAAAGACCGGATCGCCAACGAGATCGGGAACCTCTTCGAGGGCCTCAGCCTGGACGATGTCGCCCAGATCCTGACGATCCAGCTGGCCATGCTGGCGGCGCAGGGCGCCGACAATCTCGACGAAGCCGTCGAATTCCTGGACGAGATCCGCGACGACGCCGCCGAAGTGCTGCAATCGATCGATTTCGAAGCGTCCGACGACGAGGACGAGGACGACGACGAGACGCCGAAACCAACCGTCGCCTGATCCCACAGGACGCATTCGCCTCCAACGAAGGCCGCCACCTCGGCGGCCTTTTTCATGCGGTGCGGAAACGGGTTTCGATCGATGGAGCCCGATCCGCGGCGCCCTGATCGAGGATTGCCGTCGCTGCGCCCCAGGCGGCGGACAGGCCCAAAGCCGATATCCGCCACCCCTCGCCTTCCCGCAAAAACCTCCGCCGAGCTTGCATGGCTAAGCTTAGGTGGCCTCTTTCTTGCGTCGAAACAAAACGCGCGATGGTCTGTTTCCAAGACGAACCCTCGACGGCCCAGAGGATACGGCGGCCGCATCCTGAAGGGCGAAGTCGAAGCGAGGCGGAGACGGAAGCATGGCGCGCGAAGACCGTCACAGATCTTCCGGTTGGGTGATCGGTATCATTGCCGTCATTGTCGCGATACTGCTTCTCGGCCTCTTTACCGAAGGGTTCGGTCTCTACGGCACGGAGATCGCGCCCGGAACGACGACGCCGCCGAACGCGCCCGGCTGAGAGCGGTTCTTCGCGAGATCGCTCCGCGCCGGGACACCTCGGCCAGGGCGACCATCACCCGATCTCGAGCGGCGTCGGCAAGGACGCCCTGCATCCGGTTGCGACGGGCTCGAACTCTCGGGGCCGTGGTGGCGGGACGATCGTGAATGGCCGAATGCTTCCGCCTAATCGGCGCACGCCATGATGCCGGCGCTGCCGTCTCGAGGTCGAGGCGTCGGGAGCGGTCGCAGCGGTTCCGCGAGCTGAGGCAAAGGCCCTCGGACGTGAACCGAAAAGCCCTGCCGCCGGCGTCCGTCGTCAAGCACGATGCACGGATCCGGCGGCGGGGCGTCCCGAGCGGCCTTCCCTCAGGCCGCCGCGTTGCGGCTCTCGCGACGAAGGGCGCGGCCGCCCTCGTCGAAGAAGCGCAGCGACTGCGGGTCTGCGCGAAGATGGATCGCCGAACCGCGCGGCAGCTCGACGCTCCCGGCAACCTTGGCGACGAGCGGCTCGCCCTTCCGGCCGAGATCGACATAGATCAGTGTTACCTCGCCGAGCGCTTCGGTCAGCGTGACCGTTCCGGTGAGGAACCCCTCCCCGGCCGGCGCGATCGACAGGTCCTCCGGACGGACGCCGACATGAAGAGCGCCCACCACGCCGTCGGGCGCCGGAATCGGGACGGCGCCGGCACCATGCTCCAGAATGACGGCCCGGCCCGAGGCGCGACCGCTGAGGATGTTCATGGCTGGCGAGCCGATGAACTGGGCGACGAACAGATTGTCCGGATCGCGATAGAGTTCGAGCGGCGTTCCCACCTGCTCCACGCGTCCCCGGTTGAGGACGACGATCCGATCGGCCAATGTCATCGCCTCCACCTGGTCGTGCGTGACGTAGATCATCGTCGTTCCGTGCATTCTCTCATGCAGGCGGGCGATCTCGATCCGGGTCTGGACCCGAAGGGCCGCATCGAGATTGGAAAGCGGTTCGTCGAACAGGAAGACCTTGGGATCGCGCGTGATGGCACGGCCGATGGCGACGCGCTGTCGCTGACCGCCCGAAAGGGCCTTCGGAAGGCGGTCGAGATAGGGTTCGATCTGCAGGACGCCGGCCGCGTGCCGCACCCTTTTGTCGATTTCCTCCTTCGACGTTCCCTTTTCCAGCGACAGACCGAAGGCCATGTTCTCGTAGACGGTCATGTGGGGATAGAGGGCGTAGGACTGGAACACCATGGCGATCCCGCGCTCCTTGGGCGTGCGGTGGTTCACGACGTCCCCGTCGATCGACAGCGTGCCCCCCGTGATCTCCTCGAGACCCGCGATGACGCGAAGCAAGGTGGACTTGCCGCAACCGGACGGTCCGACGAAAACGACGAATTCGCCCGACTGGATGTCGAGATCGATGCCGTGCAGCACCTTCACCGCGCCGTAGGTCTTCTGGACGCCGCTGAGCTTCAGATTTGCCATGTCGTCTCCTCCCTGACCCGCTCTTTGCGCGATCGATGTCGTGTGTGGCTCATGCGTCGCCGAGCTGCGCGAAGGCAGCCCCGTGTCGCGCGAGCCGGAATTGACCGGGACCGGACGAGGCCGCGCCCAGATGCCCTGCGGCATTCAGCAGTGTCGCCGCCGCGAACTCGCCCGCGAGCTCGACGACCCGAGCCTCGCCCGACAGGTTGAAGAGACAGAGGATGCGCTCGTCCTCGTGGCGGCGTTCGAAGGCGAGCAGTCCCGCGCCGAGATCGAGGAAATCGAGATCGCCCTTGCGCAAGGCCGGATGCGCCGTTCGACAGGCGAGCAGGCTGCGGTAGGTTTCGAGCAACGAGCCCTGTTGCCCCGCCTGCCGGTCGACGGCGGCCTCGAGATGATCCGCCGGCACGGGCAGCCAGGGTTTGGACGCCGCGGAGAAGCCGCCGTTCCGGCTCTCGGCCTCCCAGACCATCGGCGTCCGGCATCCGTCCCGGCCCTTGATCGTCGGCCAGAAGCGCTTGCCCCAGGGGTCTGCAATGTCTTCGAAGGCGATCTCCGCCTCGCTCTGCCCGATCTCCTCGCCCTGGTAGAGACAGACCGAGCCGCGCAGCGACAGCAGGATGGCGGCGGCGAGCTTCAGGATGGCGTCCCGGTCGGGATGTCCGTCGGCCCAGCGTGTGGCGTGGCGCACCACGTCGTGATTGGAGAAGGCCCAGCACGCCCAACCGTCCGCGGCCGTTTCCGAGAAGCGCTCGATCACCGGCCGGATGTCGTCGATCTCCGGCAGCCGCGTGTTCAGGAAGTCGAAGGCATAGCACATGTGCAGCCGGTCCCGGCCGCTCGTATACTCGCCCATCAGTTCGACGCCCCGGATCAACTCGCCCACTTCGCCGACGGCCGTGCGCCCCTCGTAGGCGTCGAGCAGCGCGCGGAAGCGGCGCAGAAAGTCGAGGTTTTCAGGGCGGTTCTTGTCGTAGAGATGATCCTGGCGATGGTAGATCTGCGAGCGCGGCGCCATGCGCTCGTTCCAGAATTCGGGGGCGAGCGGCGGATTGTCCCTGAGCTCCGCGTCGTGAAAGTAGAAGTTCACCGTGTCGAGCCGGAACCCGTCGACACCCCGGTCGAGCCAGAAGCGAACGACGTCCAGCATGGCGTCCTGAACCTCGGGATGGTGGAAGTTGAGGTCGGGCTGCGAGATCAGGAAGTTGTGGAGATAGTACTGCTGGCGTCCGGCATCCCATTCCCAGGCCGAGCCGCCGAAATTCGACATCCAGTTCGTCGGCGGCGTGCCGTCGTCCTTGGCGTCCGCCCAGACGTACCAGTCCGCGCGCGGGTTCGTTCGGTCGGTCCGGCTCTCGGCGAACCAGGGATGACGGTCGGAGGAATGGGACAGGACGAGGTCGATCATGACCTTCAGCCCGAGACGATGCGCCTCGGCGACCAGCGCATCGAAATCGCCGAGCGTGCCGAAGATCGGGTCGACGTCCCGGTAGTCGGAGACGTCGTAGCCGAAATCGTCCATGGGCGAGGTCATGAACGGCGAGATCCAGACGGCATCGACGCCGAGGTCCGCCAGATGCGGCAGACGCTGCGTGATGCCCGGAAGATCGCCGATCCCGTCCCCGTTGGAATCCTGGAACGAGCGGGGATAGACCTGGTAGATCACCGCGCCCCGCCACCAGTCGTCGGGTGCGGGAGCCGGGTTCACGGTCGAGGCCGTCGTTTCGCGCGCGGGATCGAGCATGGTCAGCCTTTCACGCCGCCGGCGGTCAGGCCGGAGATGATCTTGCGTTGGAAGATGAGGACGAGAACGATCAGCGGCACGGTGACGATGACGGAAGCCGCCATCAGCGTGCCCCAGGGCGTTTCCTGCTCCGAGGCACCGGAGAGGAGCGCGATGGCGACCGGCACCGTGCGCGTGTCGTTGTTGGCGACGAAGGTCAGCGCGAAGAGAAACTCGTTCCAGGCCGCGATGAAGGCGAGCAGCCCCGTCGTCACCAGCGCCGGCCACATCAACGGCAGGAAGACCCGGCGGATGATCGTGAAGGGCGAGGCGCCGTCCACGATGGCGGCCTCCTCGATTTCCAGCGGCAGGTCCCGCATGAAGGTCGTCAGCACCCAGACGGTGAAGGGCAGCGTGAAGATCATGTAGGAGAAGATCAGCGCGAAGAGGGTGTTGTAGATGCCCATCGCGCGGATCATCTCGAAGAGCCCGGCGAGCACCGCGATCTGGGGAAACATCGAAACCGCGAGAATGGTCATCAGCAGCAAGCCGCGCCCGCGGAAGCTCACGCGCGACAGGGCGAAGGCCGCGGTCACCGCGAGAAAGAGCGAAATGAAGACCACGGAGATCGCGACGATCACCGAGTTGAGGATGTTGCGCAGGAACGTGCCGGACTGGAACACGCCGCTATAGTTGGCGAGCGAGAAGGACCGTGGAAGATAATCGATCCGGAAGAGGTCCGTCCCCGATTTGAAGCTGGTCAGGATCGCGTAGTAGAACGGGAAGATCGAGAAGAGGACGATCGCGGTCACGAGAGCGTAGAAGCCGATCGTGCCGGCGGTGCGTTTCAGCGTACGGCCGTCCATCTCAGCGCCCTCCTTCCAGGTTCAGCCGCGCGAGCTTGATGTAGACGAGCGTGATCATCGCGATCACCAGGAAGAGCATGGTCGAGGCGGCCGATCCCTGCGCGAAATTGTCGAACTGGAAGAGGTTCTCCTGCGCGTAGACGCTCATGGTCTTGGTGTCCCCGTTGTTCGGGGTCAGGACGTAGATGAGGTCGAAGACGCGAAGTGCATCCAGGGCGCGGAAGATGACCGCGACGAGGATCGCGGGCCGGATCAGCGGCAGCGTCACCTTGAAGAACACCTTCACGGGGTGGACGCCGTCGATCTTGGCGGCCTCGTAGACGTCGCCCGGCACCATCTGCAGGCCGGCGAGGATCAGGAGCGCCATGAAGGGCGTCGTCTTCCAGACATCGACGATCACCACCGCGATCATCGCCGTGTCGGGCGAGGCCGTCCAGGCGATCGGCGCGGAGAGAAGGCCGACGGTCATCAGCATGTCGTTGAGGATGCCGAACTGGTCGTTCATCATCCAGGCCCACATCTTGGCCGAGACGATCGTTGGAATCGCCCAGGGAATGAGAACCGCGGCCCGCACGAAGGCGCGTCCCTTGAAGTTCGCGTTGAGCACGAGGGCGAAGATCATCCCGAGCACGGTTTCGATCGAGACCGAGATCGCAGTGTAGGTGACGGTGTTCCAGACCGCCTGCCACCAGACGGGGTCGACGAGCAGGCCGAAGGCTTCGCCCTCCCCGCCGCCATAGTCCACCCACTCGTAATAGTTCTGGAAACCGACGAAGCTGGCGCCTTCGAGATCGCTGAGCTTGGCGTCCGTGAAGGAGAAGCGGATCGTCTGAAGGAGCGGCCAGGCCGCGACGAGCGCGAGGACGACCAGCATCGGGGCGAGAAAGATCCAGGCGGCCCGGCGTCGCTGGCTCGTCAGGGCCGACCGTTTCGGCGTCGTCGCATCCGGTTCGAAGGAGGATTTCGTCGGCGGCACGCCGAGCGCTGTCTGGGTCATCTCGAACGCCCTCGAACGGGGTAAAGACCTCTCCGGCCGCAGGACGCGGCCGGAGCGCGACACGTCGCGACGCCGCCCGCCGGGACCTTGTCAGGTCCGGCGGGCGGCGGGCGCTCTCACCACTCGCTGCGCTTCAGGCGGCGCAGCTGCTTCTCCAAGGCGTCGAGATTGGTCGCGCCGTCGCCCTGGCCCGCCAATGTCTTGTTCACCGCCGTCCAGAACTGCTGCGAGACTTCGTTGTACTTGGTCTTCGTCGGCGCCGAGGGTCGCGGCGTCGCATTCTCGAAGACCGTCTTCCACTTGGCCACCAGCGGCTGCTTCTCCTTCACCTCGGGATCGTCGTAGACCGAGGCGATGGTCGGCAGCCGCGCCGTGCCGAGCGCGCGCTGCTTCTGCGACTCGGCCGAGACGAGAAACTTCACGAGATCGACGGCGGCCTGGGGATGCTCGGAGAACTTCGAGACCGCGAGGTTCCAGCCACCGAGACAGGCCGCGGACTGACCGCTTTCGCCCGCCGGCAGCGGCACCGCGTCGAACTTGCCCTTGATTGGCGAATCGTCGCCGTTGCCGAGCGGGAAGGCATAGGGCCAGTTGCGCATGAAGACGGCATTGCCGGTCTGCCAGACGCCGCGGGCCTCCTCTTCCATGTAACCGGTGACGCCGGCCGGTGCGATCGTGCCGACCCAGCCATGCGCCATGTCCAGCGCGGCGGCGGCCTTCGGATTGTTGATCGTCACGTCGCCCTCGGGTGAAACGATCTGCCCGCCGCCGTTCGAGGCGACCCATTCCAGCGCGTCGCAGGTCAGTCCCTCGTAGGCCGCGCCCTGAAAGACGAAGCCGTTCATCTGCGGGTTGCCGGCCTCGCGTTCCTTGTCCTGGATCTCCTTGGCGGTCGCGGTCAGCTCGGCCCAGGTGGCGGGAACCGTCTTGCCGTACTTCTCCAGGAGATCCTTGCGGTAGTAGAGCGCCGGCGCATCTGCGAAGAGCGGCATGGCGACGAGCTTGCCGTCCACCGTCTGGGAGGCGATCACGGAGGCGGAATGCTCGCCCACCACGTCCTTCATCGCATCCGTGAGATCGAGGAGGTTCGATGCCAGTTGCGGCGCCCAGATCACGTCGGTCCGGTAGACGTCGACATCCTTGTTGCCCGCCGAGAGCCAGAGCCGATACTGGCCGAACTGATCCGTCGTCGAGGCCGGCATCGTGACGATCTCGACCTTGTGTCCGCTCGCGGCCTGGAAGGCGTCGAGCTGGGACCGCAACTCCTCGATGTCCTTGCCGATCGAGCCCGCGACAATCGAGATCTCGTCCGCTTTGGCGGTCGTGGCGGACAGCATGGTCCCCGCGACGAGGACGCCCATCAATGCTTTCAACATGAAATTCCTCCCGAAAAAATTCGTTTGTCACTCGATCGGGCACCCGATCGAGAGCGTCTGCCATGCGGATCCGGCTCCGAAAAACTGGTCCGTTTCCGCTCTGTCGCCGGCGGAATTCCCACCAGCATGGCTCACTCGAAAGCCGAGGAAAAGAACCCCGCCCTCCTCCGGCGGTGCACACCGGAGTTGTGATGCAGCGAGGCGGCCGTTGAACATCGGCCCGGCGCCCCGGATGATCGACCTCAGGCCGCGTCGAGCATCCGTCCTTCCCGATCGGACACGAAGCAGAGATCGAGCAGCTTCTGGATCGTCGCCGCATGCCGGAAATCCGGTTGACCGTTCTCTCCCGTCACGAGCGCCCTGGCGAAGCGGTGCTCGTTGCGCGGCGTGACGGGGCAGTCCAGCCGGCGCCAGGTCGCGGTATCGATGTCCTCGCCCATGCAGGCTTCGAGGCGGGACTCCATCTGGTTCGCCCAGATGCGCAGCGCGCCGGTCTCGCCGTAGATCGTGAGGTTCAGGTCGTTGAGACTGCCCGTCGCATAGCGGCTCATATGGATGACCCCGAGCGCGCCGTTCGACATCTCGACGGTCATGGCGACGCTGTCGTTGACGTCCATCTTATAGGCGCCGATCGACCCGCCCTCGGCCTTGTCGTAGGTCTTCATCCGCGCCTGCAGGGCGGCGATGTCGAGACCGGTGCCGAAGGTGACGAAGTCGAGGATGTGGATGCCGATGTCGCCGAGGACGCCTTTCGAACCGTGTTCGGACGACAGGCGCCAGAGCCAGCGCTCGTCGGTGCGCCAGTCGCCCCAGTGCTTGCCGGTGAGCCAGCTTTGAAGGTAGCTCGCCTCGATATGCCGGATCGTTCCGATCCGACCCTCGTCAATCATCAGACGCGCCATCTGCAGCGCATGCGCGTTGCGGTAGGTGAGATTGACCATGTTGACGAGACCGGCCGCCTCCGCCGCCTCGGTCATCGCGAGCGCGTCGTCGAAATTCACCGCCAGCGGCTTTTCGCAGAAAACGGGCTTCTTCGCCGTGATCAGCTTCAGCGTCGTCGGCTTGTGAACGGGATCGGGCGTCGCGTTGACGGCCGCGTCGAACGCGCCCCAGGCCAACGCATCATCGAGACTTGCGAACGCATGCGGGATGCCGAACTCGGTCGCGAAGGCGCGTGCCTTCTCGATGTTCGTGTCCACCGCGGCGACGACGCTGCACTGAGGAATGGTCTTGAAGTGTTCGGCATGGCGCGGCGCGATGCCGCCCGTGCCGAGGATCATGATCCGCTGGGGACCGCTCATCGGTAACCCGCCTCCCCGGCCTTGTGCAGCGACGGACCCTTCTTCTCCAGCTTTTCGCGAGCCTCGGAGATCGGCACGTTCGGTGCCTTGGCGACATCCTTCCAGGGAGCCGCGGGATTGTAGGCCCAACGCACGGCGTTGCGCAGGACGGTTTGAATGTCGGGCTGATGATAGATCGGATACGTCTCGTGGCCCGGCTCGAAATAGAAGATCCGGCCCGCTCCCCGCTGGTACGTCAGCCCCGACCGGAACACCTCGCCGCCCTCGAACCAGGACACGAACACGGTCTCCAGCGGCTCGGGCACCAGGAAGGGCTCGCCGTACATTTCCGAATTCGGGATCTCGATCGCCTTCTCGATCCCTTGCGTGATCGGATGCGAGGGATTGATGACCCAGAGACGCTCCCGCTCGCCCGCCTCGCGCCAGCGCAGGGAGCAGGGCGTTCCCATCATCCGCTTGAAGATCTTCGAGAAGTGCCCCGAATGCAGGATGATGAGGCCCATGCCCTCGTTCACGCGCTGCTGGACTCGGTCGACGATCTCGTCGGAGACGGCGCCATGCGCCTTGTGCCCCCACCAGAGAAGCACGTCCGTCTCGTCGAGTCGCGACTGCGGCAGCCCGTGCTCGGGTTGATCCAAGGTCGCGGTCGAGACGGAGATGGTCTCGTCATTCGCCAGCGCCGCGGCGATCGTGTTGTGAATGCCGTCGGGATACACGCTCTGAACCACGGCGTTTTCCTGCTCGTGGACGAACTCGTTCCAGACGACGGTCCGGATGCTCATGCCTTGACCTTCCAACATGCCGTGCGGTCGCGGCGGTGAAGAGCTTCGACGCAGACGAGAAAGCACCGATCTCGCCTGAACGAGCCCGCGCTTCGCGACATCCGCATGCCATCCTCCCGGCGACCGCCTCCTCCCACAGTGCGGTGCAGCACCTTGAACCTCTCTCAAAGCGCTTTGACTGAAGATTGAAGCGCTTTGGTTCCTGTGTCAATGTCGGTTTTGCGCGATCGGATCCGCTGCTGTCACGTTCGCCCTCTCGGGCCTTCGCAAACACGCTCTTGGCCCATCGCGTCGGCATTTCGCCGGGGAAGGACGACGTTGACCAGCCTGAAGGCGCTTGCTGCGCATCTCAAGCTTTCGCAGACGACCGTGAGTCGCGCCTTGAACGGATATCCCGAGGTCGGCGCGAAGACGCGACGCCGCGTGCTGGAAGCAGCCGAGCGGCTGGATTATCGGCCGAACCCGGTCGCGCAGGGACTGGCGACCGGTCGTGCCAATGCGATCGGAATTCTCTTTTCGATCGAAAGCAACATGCTGGAGAGTCCGATCGTCGCCGATCTTCTCACCGGCATCAGCGAGACGGCGGCCGAACGCGGGCTCGCGATCCATCTCAATCCGATCCGCGCGGGAGAAGAGGTCGCCGCCTGCGAACGGATCGTGCGGAGCGGCGCGGTGGATGCGCTCGTGCTCCTGTCGCCGATCCTCGACGATCCCGAGACGAGCGTGCTGGCCGAGATCGACTTTCCCGTCGTGGCGCACGGACGACCGATCTTCGGGCAGACCGTCGCCTCGCTGAGCGTCGATAATGTCGGCGCGTTTCGGAAAGGGGCCGCTTATCTCGCAGCCCTCGGCCATCACCGGATCGCGCTGCTGAACGGCGAGGAAAACCGCGCCTATGGCCGCGACCGGCGCGACGGTTTCCTCATGGCCCTCGCCGCGGCAGGTCTGGACTGCGACGAGCGTCTGATGACCTGCGGCCAGCAGACCTACCTCCGCGGCTACGCCGCCGCCGAAGCGATGCTGGCCTTGCCCGAACGGCCGACGGCCTTCCTCTGCTCGTCGGTGCTGCTGGCCACCGGAGCCTCGCGCGCCATCGCCGAGGCCGGCCTGCGCATTCCGGAGGACGTCTCCCTGATCGCTCATGACGACGCGGTTGCGGCATTGCCCTCCGACATGGCCTTCGCCGGTCTCACGGTCCTGCGCTCACCCGTGCGCGCAGCCGGGCGGCGGATCGGGGAAATGGCGATCGAGCGTGCCCGCGGCACGCCGGCGAACGAGCTCGTCGAGGTCTGGGACGTGCCTCTCGTCGAGGGCGGCTCGACGGCGCCGGCGCCGGTTGAAGCCTCGATGTCTTAGGCCGGACCCGGACGATGCCGGGACGCGGTGCCACTCGGATCGACTGGCACCGCGTCGATGAAGCCGGTGCCGTGCAGGAGACGCATCGGGTTGGAGGGCCGGATGGCGGGACCCCACGGTGATCCTCGACGCTCGCCGGGGTGGCGACTTCGCGCCGCGACGGCGTTCGGCGGCGCTGGAAAGGGTCGCCCCGTCGTCGAAGACGTCTGCGCCTCGCCGACGACGGGCAGCATTCCCGATCGCGCCGGAAATGGAAACGGCGGCCGGGCCATCATGGCCCGGCCGCCGTTCGAGATGGAGCGGGTTCGCTCAATTGCCGCGGGCGGCCGCGGCCTCGCAGACTTCGACATGCTTGCGCAGGGCGTCGAGGCCCAGCATGGCGGTGATGCTCCTGACGTCGCGGCCCTTCAGCTGCGGCGCGTCCTGCACGTTCCCGAGACGCTTCAAAAGTTCGGCTCTGGTCATGCTCGTTCCTCTCGTGGGTTCAAGGCTCCTGCGGGCGTGGCCCGCGGTGGCAGCACCGGTCGCCTGTTCGGCGGGACCGGCGCCATGGACCGCCGCGCCTCAGGCGCGGCGGATTCGTCCGACCGGCGTGGTCCGGTCGATCGGGGCGGCCACGACAGGCTTCAGCGTCTGGGCGGGCAGTTCGATATCGACTTCGAGCGTCGAGACCGCGTCGCCGCGCTCCATCTTCACCTTCACGCGGTCGCGATCGATCGAGACGTGCTTGGTGATGACGGCGAGGATTTCCTCGCGCAGGACACCCACGAGATCGGCCTGTCCGATGGCGGCCCGCTCGTGGGCGAGCAGCACCTGAAGGCGCTCGCGCGCCGCCGGGGCGGTGTTGTTCTGCCGCTTGGTGAAGAAATCGAAGATCGTCATGCCGCCCTCCGACCGAAGAGACGCCCGAAGAGGCCACGGCGATCGTCGGGGATCGACATCGGGATGTCGGCGCCGTTGAGCCGGCGAGCGGCGTCCATGTAGGCGCGGGCGGGCGCGCTGTTCGGCTCGCCGAGCGTCACGGGCGTCCCGGTGTTGGAAGCGCGCAGGACGTCCATGCTTTCCGGGATGATTCCGAGAAGCGGGATCGACAGGATGTCGATGACGTCGTCGACCTTCAGCATGTCGCCGCGCTCCGCGCGGGCGGCGTCGTAGCGGGTGAGGAGAAGATACTTCTCGATCGCCTCTCCGCGCTCGGCGCGCAGCGTCTTGGCGTCGAGAATGCCGATGATGCGATCGGAATCGCGCACCGAGGAGACCTCCGGATTGGTCACGACGACGGCGACGTCGGCATGGCGCATCGCCAGCGTCGCGCCGCGCTCGATGCCGGCCGGGCTGTCGCAGATCACCCAGTCGAACCGCTCGCGCAGCTGCGCCATCACGCGATCGACGCCATCGATCGTCAGATTGTCCTTGTCGCGGGTCTGCGAAGCCGGCAGCAGCGACAACGTCTCGATCCGCTTGTCGCGGATCAGCGCCTGCGACAGGTTGGCGTCGCCCTGCACGACGTTGATGAGATCGTAGACGACGCGCCGCTCCGCCCCCATGACGAGGTCGAGATTGCGCAGGCCGACGTCGAAATCGACCACGACGACACTCTGCCCCGTCAGGGCCAGCGCGGCGCCGAGCGCCGCCGTCGTCGTGGTCTTGCCAACGCCACCCTTGCCGGATGTGACCACCATTACTGTCGACATTGAAGCGTTCCTGTTTCTGAGATGCGTCAGGCGAGCGCGACGGTCTTCAACCGGTCGCCGTCCAACCAGACCTGAACCGATTGGCCGTGCAGCTTCGGTTCGATGTCCTCGGCGGTCTTGTAGAGACCGTCGATCGCGATGAGTTCGGCCTCGAGCTTGCGGCAGAAGATGCGCGCATCGGCCTGCCCCGCCGACCCCGCGATCGCCCGGCCGCGCAGGCTGCCATAGACGTGAATGGACCCGCCGGCGATGATCTCGGCACCCGAGCCGACCGAGCCGAGAACCGTGACGTCGCCTTCGGGAAAGATGATGGACTGCCCGGAGCGGACGGGAGCGTCGATCAGAAGCGAGGACTTGGCGGGAACCGGCGCCGAAAGGACCGGCGCGGCCGACGACGCGGCATCGGCGGGCTGGGAGTCCGCTCCGGCAGCCTTGGAGCCCTCGCCGGCGACCAGCGCCTCCGGCTCGACCGCTCCGGCATCGCGCCCGCCGCGCATCACCGGCGGCATTCCCGGCCTGATCATGGAAGGCATGGCGCCCTCGATGCCCATGACCCTGACCCCGCGGGCCGCCAGAGCCTCCAGAAGCGTGGTGAGCCCGGCCGCGTCGAGCGCGAGTCCGTCCACGTCGAGCACGATCGGACGCCCGAGGAAGAAGCCCGTCGATCGGGCGGCGAGATCGTCCAGCGCGGCCAGCCAATCCCGGATCGGCAGCTCCGGCGAAAGCACCAGCGCGAGGAAGGATCGGCCTCGCAGGCGCACGGGTTTGGCGGTCGTGGGAGCGTCGGTCATCGTCACAGATTCTGGTTGCCGGGATCCGTTCGTCCCGTCCTTACTGAGACGTTAAGATGACGTCCGAGGCTGGAGCGAAACCTACGTCCGGCCCATATGCGCACGATGTGCGCGCATTCTTTCCACAGATCGGTGGAAGGTCCTGAAGGCTTCGCGAAGCCTCCGGTCGCACGGGCCGCGCTTGCCTCTCGCAACGGCTCAAGCGCGGCGAACGAACGCCTCGAAACTCGACGTCCGCCCCGGTCTTGGCGCGATGGCGCATACCCTCAGTTCGCGGAGAACCATCCGGATCGAGCCGAAGGCTCCTGTGGTTTCGTCAGGCGGGGGACGTCGTCAGGGGCCGCAACATCGCCGTCGCCTCGGCATATTTGGCGAGCCGCCGCTCGTCGGCTTCGCCGATCGACGTCAATCGTGTGCGATCGGAATTGTCGGCGAGGTCCGCGAGCTTCACCTGCCGGGCGATCGGATCGGCACCGGCACGACGCACGGACTCGAAATAGTCTTCGCCCTCGCGATGGGTCAGGGCGTCGACCGCGTCGACGACCTCGACGGGAAAGCCCTCCGAGCGCAGACGCTCGAGACTCCAGTCCGGACCGTCCTCGACGACATCGTGAAGCAAGGCCACAACCTTTGCGATCTCGCCGTCGACGGCGGCGGAGACCCGGCGGGGATGCGATATGTAGGGCGCACCGGCCTTGTCGACCTGACCATCATGCGCGGACGCGGCGATCTCATCGGCGCGCACCAGCATCTCCGCTGCCGTCATCATCTCCAGCCCATCCCATCAAAAACACTGAACTCGAGCGAAGACGGCTGATGTCTTAACGAAGAATCATCAACGTTCGTAACGGCTTGCGCAAATCCGTCAACGAACCGCTTCCGGCACCCATCCTTCGCTTCGGCATTGCGCGAGTTGCGAACGCTGCGCGTCATCGGCCCCACCCGGTTGCGGCGACTGGGCGATGGCCACGCATCGCTCGCGACGGTCGAGCACTTCGAGCTCCTCGTCGTATCGATGCGATCCGACATAGGTGATTGCCGCAAGCACCACCGCACCGAGCACGATGAGGCCGAAAACCACCCGCCGCAAGCTCCATTTCATCGACTGCGCTCCTGGTGGCCGCCGAAGCGGTCCTTTCTCTCGCCATCGGAGGCGTCGATCTCGATCGACCGGCGCCTCCGACCTTTCGTTTCTTTGAACGGTTCGGACAGCCTCGGTCTTACGGCGTTCCCGCCGAACCATTGCCTGCGGCGGCCATCGCGCTGGCCGGCGACGCGGCGGACGAGTCGGCCGACGCGGCGGTGACCGGGTCCGAGGCGATCGGCTGCGGCGTGACCGAGCCGTCGGACGCCGCAACGCGCCAGACAACGTTTCCGGCATCATCGGCCACGAGAAGCGCGCCCGTGCCGTCGAAGCCGACACCGACCGGGCGACCACGGGCGTCGTCGCCGTCGATGAAGCCGGTCAGGAAGTCTTCGGCCTTGCCATTCGGCTTGCCGTTTTCGAACGGCACGAAGACGACCTTGTAGCCGTTGAAGTGATCGCGGTTCCAGCTCCCGTGCTCGCCGATGAAAGCGCCGTTCGCATAGGGAGCCGGCAAGGCCGAGCCCTTCGAGAAGGCGAGCCCGAGGGCCGCGACATGGCTGGACAGGGCGTAGTCCGGCGCGATCGCCTTCTCGACCATGTCCGGCCGCGGCGGATGGACCCGTTCGTCGACATGCGAGCCGTAATAGCTCCAGGGCCAGCCGTAGAAGGCACCGTCCTTCACGGAGGTCATGTAATCCGGGACGAGATTGGGACCGAGCTCGTCGCGTTCGTTGATCACGGCCCAGAGTTCTCCCGTGTCCGGCTGGATCGTCAGACCGTTCGGATTGCGCAGTCCCGATGCATAGACTCGGCTGGCACCGGATTGACGGTCGATCTGCAGGATCGCGGCACGGTTCTTCTCGGCCTCGAGCCCGTTTTCCACGATGTTCGAGTTGGAGCCGACCGATGCGTAGAGGTAGCGCCCGTCAGGGCTCAGCGCGAGATCCTTCGTCCAGTGATGGTTGATCGGGCCGCCGGGCAGCGCCGTCAGCTCGCGCGGAGGCTCGGTGATGGCGGTCTGGCCGAGCTGGTAGGGATAGGCGAGGACCGCATCGGCGGCCGCGACGTAGAGCGTGTTGTCGACATAGGCGAGACCGAAGGGCGAGTTCAGCCCCTTCAGCAGATCGTGCCGCTCGTCGACCGTTCCGTCCCGGTTGGAATCGCGCAGCAGCGTGATGAGATTGCTCTCCTTGGGCTCGCCCCCGGTGTCGCCGTGGGCGATCGACATGATCCAGCCGCGGATGATGTCCTTCGGCCGCGATTTCGGCTCTCCCGAGGGTCCGCGCGACTGCACCACGAGCACGTCGCCGTTCGGCAGCGTATAGACCGTGCGGGGATTGACCAGGTCGCGGGCATAGGCCGTCACCGTCATGCCGGCCGGCGCGACGGGCATCTCGTCCGCGGACCAGCCGACGACCTCCGCCACTTTCAGGCTCGGAATGAGCGAAGGGCTGGGCTCGGGCAGCACCGGGTTCGGGCCGATCTGCGTCGCGGTGTCGAACGTGTCGCTGGAATCGCTGCAACCGGCGAGGCCGAGCGCGAGGAGGCAGCTGCCGGCGAGAGCGGCGCGGGACAGGGTGGAGAGACGATCAGTCATGGTAGGCCACTCCGGCATGGCTGCGGACCGCGACGGCGCGGCCGAGCCACGCGGTCACGAGCATCAGGAAAACGGTCGCGGCAGACAGCGCCAGACCCATGGGGACAACCGCCGTCCAGCCGTCGCCGGCATGGACGAGGCTGTTCACGAAGGCGAGCACGAGAACGAGAAGGCTCCCGATCGCGTGCGGCCAGGCCGGCGCGTCGCCTCCGATCGACAGGCGGAACGCCGCGTCGATGATGCCGGCCAGCGCGGCGATCCCGCCGAACACGAGGCCCGCGAAGAGGAGCCACGCGGAGAAGTTCTGCCACATCAGGTTCGACGTCTGCCAGAAGGCGATGTCGGTCAGAAGGGCCAGGGTGAAGCAGACGATGGGGAACGGCACGATCATCGCGTGGATGGGCATCCGCGCTCTCGGTGGCCTGGACGGCGTGTGCATGGCAGACATGAAAAGAGTCTCGTGGACGGTTCATCGGATTCGATTGTCGAACTACGGCCGCCAAGCCATTGCGTTCCATGCCGCTTCGACGATCCATGAAGTGACGGTCGACCGAACGGGAACGCCAGGTGCGGGTCAGCACCGTTTCGTCCGACGAAATCGACGGTTCAGGCCGCGCCTTCGGCCGCGGCCTTGATCCGTTCGCGGGTCAGTGGAAGGTCGCGGATCCGCCGTCCGATCGCATGGGCCACCGCATTGGCGAGCGCCGCGCCGCCGGGCCCCTGCCCGCATTCGCCCGCGCCCAGAAACGGTGTTCCCGGTCGCGGCACGATCTCGACATCCACCGTTTCGGGCAGCGCGTCGAACCGCAGGATCGGATAGGTCGACCAGTCGACGCTGGACACGCGCGTCCGGTCGAAGGTCACGCCCTCGTAGAGCGTCCAGCTCGCCGCCTGGACGATCCCGCCCTGGACCTGATTGGCGACGCCGTCGGGATTGACCACCTCGCCCGCATCCACCGCGGCGCAAGCCCTCAACATCCGCACGCGGCCGGTTTCAGGCTCGACCTTCACCTCCATCGCAACGGCGCAGAAGGCGGCCAGATTCTTGTAGCGCGCGAAGGCGAAGCCGACGCCATGCCCGCGGGGGAGAACCGCCTTCGCTTGCCAGCCGAAGCGCCGGGCCGCCGTCTCCACCACGGCCCTCGCCCGCTCGTCGGTCAGATGCCGGAGCCGATATTCGACCGGATCGGCGCCGGTGCGGCTCGCCAGCTCGTCCATGAAGCACTCGATCGAGAAGACGTTCATATAGGCGCCGAGACCGCGAAGCGCGGAAACGCGTAGCGGCATGTCCGGAATGAAGTGCCAGGTCACGCGCCGGTTGGGAAAGGCATAGAGCGGGTTGGAATTGCGATCGCCATTCCCCTCCGGCGTGATCTTCACCGCCGGCGCCTCCGGCCGGAACGGCTCCTCCAGATGCTGTGCCGGCAGCAGCGCGCCTGCGCCGCCGGGGCGCGAGTTGTGCGTGTTGCTCCAGAGCTCGTAGGTCCAGTCCGTCACCGAGCCCGAGCCGTCGAGCGCAGCCTTCACCTTGGTCACCATGCCCGGCGAGAAGGGCTCAAAGGCATGTTCCTGCTCGCGCATCCATTGAAGGCGGACCGGCCGCCCCGGCAGGGAACGCGCCAGCAGCGCGGCATCCGCCGCCGCATCGTCCGCTCCGTTGTGGCCGTAGCAGCCGGAGCCCTCGACATGAATGCAGCGGACGGCCTCGACCGGAACGCGCAGCATCTCGGCAATCGCCTTCTGGTCGGGATAGACACCCTGCGTGTGCGTCCAGACGGTCGTGACACCGCCTTCGAGGACCGCGAGAGCACAGGACGGGCCGATCGAGCCGTGAATCTGGTAGGGCCGTGTGAACGTCGCCTCGACCACCTCGCCGTTGCCGCTCCCGCCGAACTCGGGGGGCAGACCGCTCTCGGCGACCAGCGCGTCCTCGGTCGGTTGGCGCGTGAGGAACTCGGTCAGCTGGCCGGCGTCGGGCAGCGTCTCCCGCTCCTCCCACCGCGCGGCCGCCGACAGGGTCCACATCGCTTTGATCGCCCGCCATTCCTTGTCGGCGACGACGCCCAGGAAGTTTCCGTCCCGTACGACCTTGAGCACGCCCGGCATCGCCTCGACGGCCGCGAGATCTACCTCGACGAGGCGCGCGGCCGGACTCGGCGGACGTACGACGCGGCCATGGACCATGCCCTCCGGCCGCATGTCCTGCACATAGGCGGCCCCGCCGGTGACCTTGCCCGGAATGTCGATGCGCGCCCGCGGCCTGCCCATCTCGCGGAAATCCGCCGTCGCCTTGAGGCGAGAGGTCGGCTGGGCCAGGCCCTCGATCCGCTGCGCGGCCACAAGATCGGCATAGGTCGCCTGACGCCCGTCCCCCGCCGTCACGGTGCCCGCGGAAGCCCGAAGACCGTCGACGGCGATGCCCCAACGACGGGCTGCCTCGCCGATCAGGATCTCGCGAACCTGTGCCGCGACATGCCGAATGGCCGTGCCGCTGTCCTGCACGGAATGGCTGCCGGCGGTGAAACCTTCGTTGGGGGAGCGGCCCGTGTCCGGCCCGATCAGCGACAGGCGCTCGAACGGCATGTCGAGCTCCTCCGCCGCGATCTGGAGGAGCGCGGTCTTGATCCCCTGCCCGAGTTCCGCCTTTCCGGTGAAGATCGTCGCCCGTCCATCCGCTTCGATCCGGATCCAGGATTCCAGATCGGGCGTGGTCTTCAAGCTGCCCGGCAGGTCGGGTGCGGGTTCGGGCACGGCCTGGAAGTTCTGCGTCTCGTCGCCCGGTGACTGCACGGTTTGAGCGAACGTGTCGCGAAGCGAGAAGCCGAGCACCAGCGCCCCGGTTCCCAAAAGGACCGATCGGCGATTCAACGGAAAGGACGTCGCCCCGGTCATCAGCCGGTCCTCCCCGCCTCGGCAGCTCCGGCCGATTGCATCAGCGTCGCCGCGCGCCGGATCGCGGCGAGGATCCGCACATGCGTCCCGCAGCGACAAAGATTGGGCTCCATATGAGCGCGGATCTCGGCATCCGAGGCCCCGGGCCGGTTCTGCAGAAGCGCTTGCGCCCGCATCATCATGCCGGGGATGCAATAGCCGCATTGCGCGGCCTGCTCCTCGATGAAGGCTTGCTGCATCGGGCCTGGCGCCTCGATCGTGCCGAGACCCTCGACCGTCGTCACCGCGCGGTCCCCCATCAACAGGATCGGCGTCACGCAGGAAAACACGGCCTCGCCGTCCACGAGAACCGTGCAGGCGCCGCACTGGCCGAGGCCGCATCCATACTTGGCGCCGTGGAGCCCGAGCTCGTCCCGAAGGACGTAGAGCAGCGGCGTATCCGGCTCGACCTCGACCTCGACCGGACGTCCGTTGAGCGTGAAGGCTACCATCCTGTCTCTCGCTTCGAAGGGTTTGCGGGCGCATTCGAGGCGGTTCCGAGCGACCGGAGCTCGGTCTCCGTCCGGTTCGTGCGGATCTCCTCGACCAGCACCGCCGGGTCGCTCCAGGGAGGCTGGTCGCTGAACGTCGCGCGGAGATAGGCGAGGAGATCGACGACATCCTCGTTCCTCAGGGCCCCGGAAAAGCCCGGCATGATCGGTCCGCTCTCGCCCTCCGGAGCCGGCAAGCCGTAGAGGATGACGTTGATCGGATTGGCCGGTGTCGGGCCGTACATGGCGCTCGAATGATCGAGCCGGAGCCCGCCATAGGGCAGCGGCCGCCCGGCATCGTGGCAGCTCGAGCAGGCTGCGGCATAGATCGCTGCGCCGCGTTCGTTGGGTGGCGGCGAAGGCGGTGCCGTCTGGCTGCCCGCGGATGCCACGAGAACACCCGGCGCATGCGATGTCTCTTCCGCCAGGAGGTCCGCGCCGCGCCGCGTCCGCGCCGGATCAGGCTCGCCCATCGTGCTCGCGACATAGGTGGCGATGGCCCTCGATTCCGCTTCCGGCACCGCGCCGAGATTGGCGTTGACCGGCGCCATCGGGCCGCGGGCCACCCCGTGGCGCTGCTCCCAACCCTGCTTCAGGTAATGCGTCAGGCTGTCGACGGTCCACGGAATCGGCGCCGGCGATTGGGGGTTCAGGGCATAGGCCGTCCAGCCCTCCGCCTCTCCACCGGCGAAATGCGAATCTCTCTTCTCGGCTCCAAGGGCGTTGCGCGGCGTGTGGCAGGCCCCGCAATGTCCAAGCCCTTCCGCGAGATAGGCGCCTCGGTTCCACACCTCGTCCTTGTCGGCCGCGGCCTCATAGACGCCTTCGCGGAAGAACAGCAGCTTCCACCCCGCGACCGCCATGCGGATGTTCAGAGGAAAGGGCAGTGCGTTGGCCGGTGGCTCCGCGCGCACGGGCTTTCGGGTCATGAGATAGGCGTAGAGCGCCCGATTGTCCTCGTCGGTGACGAGGGTGAAATGATCGTAGGGAAAGGCGGGATAGAGATGCCGCCCCTCTCGATCGACGCCGCTGCGCATCGAGCGCCCGAAGGCCGCTTCGCTCCAGCGTCCGATCCCCGTGTCCGGATCGGGCGTGATGTTGGTCGAGTGAATCGTTCCAAACGGGGTCGGCAGTGCCAGTCCGCCGGCGAAGATCTCCCCGCCCGGCGCGGTGTGGCAGACATTGCAGTTTCCGATCGCGGCGAGATCGGCGCCGCGTCGAACGAGATCGGGATCGAAGCCGGCCGGCGCCGGGGGATCGATGGCCGCGATTGCCGGTTTCCAGGCATAGGCGAGGAAACCCAGAAGACCCAGACCCCCGACAAGGAGGAGCACGACGACAAGTCTGACGAATCTCATGCGCGGCCCGGCCGGTTCGGCCCTCGTTCGGAGGCACCCTCGTCAGGAAGGACCTAGAGGCTGAACCGGATCGACCAAGGTGCTGAAAACGTGATGTCGGTAGGCAGCGTCGCAAGCGCGGCGATCGTCAGAACCGTTCGGTGAACGAGAGTCGAAGCGAATGATCCTTGGCCTTCAAGGCTCCGCCCATGGTCGTGCGGTGGTCGAGCGACAGGCTGGTCGCCTTGCCCACGCTCATCTTGACGCCGGATGTCACGGGATAGAGGCTGACGTCCCGGCGGTCGGTCGCGACCCAGTAGCGTCGCGGGCCGAGGCGATGCTTGCGGTCGAAGGATGTGCTGCTGCCGCTGCCGAAATCCCGGCTCCATTCCATCGTCTGGCTGAAGGTGAGCTTGGCCTTGCCGATCGTCGCCTGCCGGGTCGCACGAAGGCCCACCGAAGAGGCGAGACGCGTCGAGGCCTGACGCCCGAAGCTCAAGGCGGGTGCGGCCTCCGTCCCCTCGCTCCGCTCCTCGAAGGGATCGAGTCGCGTGCCGGTCGCGGAGATGCTGGAGAACGGGGTGAGAGTGGTCTTTCCCCATCGCGCCGTCAGTCCCGCCGTCACCGCGGCGGTCAACTGGTGTCCCGCTCGCCGTCCTGTGGCGTGTTCGGGACCCAGTTCGCGGAGGGATCCGCCGGGTCTGGCGCGTCGCTGGCTGAAATCCAGCCGATCGAAGGAGAGAGTGGCGTCGATGAAGGCGTCTTCCGATGGGCTGTAGCTGGCATAGGCCGATACGCTTCCGGCCACGCCCCGGCTGCCGGATCCGTCCGTGCCGACCGTGCTGTCGTCGCTGGCATAGCCGAGCGCCATGCCGACGAGGAATGTCGGGGAAACGCGCAGGTCGAGCCCGCTGGCCAGGCCGACAGTGGTGAAATCGAGGATGTCCGCTCCGGTCGTCTCGAACGAGCCGACGCTGAGGAAGCCGCCGGTCCAGGCCGCCACCGGGTCATCGCCGCAGGCGACCGAGGCCTGCCGGGCCAGAGAACCGCTGCCGAGTTCGAAGCTCTGGTCACGACGATTGTCGATGATCAGCGGGTTCTGGCTTCCGCCGTCCGTCACGTCGGTGACGTTCAGCCGAAGTCCGAGGTCGATCGCATGGCAATTGGCATCCCGCAGCCCTTCGAGACGTTGACGGACATGGTCGGTCATCTGCATGGCGAAGCGGGCCGCTTCCTGCGACTGCGCGTTGACGAGGCCGACCACGTCCCCGTCGATCGGCAAATCCTCCTCGACGGGCGATTGCTGTTCCTGTGCAGAAATCGCTGCCGGATCGTCCGTGGCGACACGGCCCGTCCGATCGTCACCGGGGGCTTCGAGCACGCCGTCGTTCAGAGACTTGACCGGCAGCGAAAATCCCGTGGCGAGAGCCGCCGACGTCGACAGCCCGAAGACCACCGCGGAGAGCCGCAGCATGCGGGTTCGGAACCGGGCTGTGCTGGCGCGGCTCGCGCCGTCCCGAATGTTCGACCGTTGACGGTTCACCATCTCAGCGGATCCTTCGTGTCTTCGTCTCGCCGCTGCGAACCCGCTGGACGATCAACCTCCCGAAGCGACCTTATGAAGATGAACTGACCTGGACCTTGATCCGGAACGATGCCGCCGCATCCCCCGAGCAGCCCGGTTACCGCAAGTCCTGGCGAGAGCTTCGAAGCGGTTCACGTTCCGACGGAGACGACGGGAACGGCGAGGGTTGAGCGATCGCGAGACGATCGGACGCGATCGTCAGCCGAAGATCAACCAGCCGACGAAGCCCCAGAACACCACGCAGATCGTGAGACCGATGATGAATCCACGAGCGGACGCGAGCCGCTCCGAAGGCGTTTCGGTCCTCCGGCCCCATTCACGCAGGGCACCGAACCAGAGAAGCTGAAGCCAGAAACCGCCAGTAAGCATGATCAAAAAATTCCGTATACGGCCTTTCCAATCGACAGCCGTTGAAGCAGGGAAAATTCCAAGGGAAGGTGCTGAACGTCGAGACTGGTAACCAGGATGCCTTGTAGAATTGCTACGAACGAACCTTAACGAACGGTCATGTGCCCTGCTTCACCCATTTGGGTTAGCCGGCCGTCGATTTTGCAAGAGAAGCTTTCAAATCTCAAGACATCGTCCATGCCGGCCGCATGGATCCTGCTGCGCGGATAGGACGAAGACATCGGGGCTGCGTCACCAAGCCGACCTGGCCTGTTTGAGAATGCGTCCGAACCCGGCAGTCCACAAGATGGCGAATCGAGATCGCGCCGTGGCCTGGACACTCTTTCATCGCGATCCGACGTCGCTTTCACGCGGATTCTTCAGCGACGCCGCATGGATGGCGGTCCCGGAGCGCGCGTCCCCCATACCTCCCACCGCCAGCCTGCCCTCGCCCCGGCCTTGAGCAAGCGTCGGCCTTGCGCGGAGCACACGGGACGCCGTGCGGACCGTCGGCGAGCGGGTCAACGCGGACGTGCGAAGCCGAAAGCTCCGGATCGCCCTCCTATCCGGCTGATCGAGGTGACGATCGGGGCGCGGCGCCCTTGGAACGCGTCGATCGATCGGCGCCCGGCGAAGGCCGGTTTCCGTGATCTCGTGTCATCGTCGTCGACGCCGCGTCTCTCGCCCGCAAGCAATACGAGGCAGGCCGATCTCCACTCACCCGCCAACCCGAGCGCTCAGTGCGGCCCGGACATTTCGAAGCCGCGGAGCCCGCTGAAACCGGCAGGATCTCTCGCCGCCACCGGAATCACCGCGCAGTCCGTGCCGGAGACAAAGCGGCCACGACAGTTCGGCAAGGCTTCAGCGAACTCTCTTCCCCCGCACGTGTCAGAGGATCGAAGATGGTGGTGATCCCGACTGGATTTGAACCAGTGACCCTCAGATTAGGAATCTGATGCTCTATCCTGCTGAGCTACGGGACCACGATCTCAGGATACGGGAAAGCAACAGAGCGAACCAGCCCCAAGACGGCGGTTTCTGGCGGCCATCCCGGTGCAAGGCCGGATCGGTCCGAGCCGGTCGTTCGGCCGCATCCTGCGCCGTCGTTGGTTGGGAGACGTGGACGAACGCCAGCCCTGGGATGCGACGACGGAACCGGCGGGCTGACGACACGAGAAAAGCGAGCTAACCATTTGCAAAGACATGGTGACCCCGGCTGGATTCGAACCAGCGACCATCGGCTTAGAAGGCCTACTTTGGCCGTTGTAATCGCTACACAATCACCGCCTGTGTCGCATCCATGTTGCATTTACACCATGAGGAAGGCGGCTGCGTCGGCCATCTCCTTGCCGTCGTCCTTTCGCGGAAAGAGATGGCTGTAGACGTCGGCGGTGACGACGATCGACGAGTGTCCCATGCGCGCCTGCACGGTCTTCATGTCGAGCCCTAACCCGCCGGCCTCCTTTGGATTGATCAGCCAGGACGCATAGAAGTGCCGGAGGACGTGCAGGCCGGTGTAGCCGAGCCCGGCTTTCTTCATGGCCAAATTCAAGCCGCGGTTCACGACGTTCGCATGGGACTCGGGGTTGCCGCGGCCATTCGGGAAGACAAGCTCGCCGGGCGGACAGGCCAGCTTCCACCCCTTGAGCGTATTCACGACGACCGGTGGCACCGGCAGCGTCCGCTGGCTCGAGTGCGACTTCGTTGCGCCGACCTCGCCCCACTTGTCCGACCGCTGGCGCACCGAGATCGTGGCCTTCGCGAAGTCGACGTCCTGCCAGCGCAGCCCGCGCAGCTCGGAAGAGCGTAGGCCGCTGAAGACGGCCGTCAGCAGGATCGGGCGCCAGCGGCCGTCCAAGATACCGAGGAACGCTCTGATCTCGTCTGGCGTCGGGATGTCGACGCCTGGTTGGAGTAGCTGCTTGCTGCGCTTCTCCGATCCGTTACGCCGTCGGCTCATCTCCTTCACCGCATTGCGCGTGCAGAGGCCCCTCTCCTGCGCGTCCGACAGGATCGCGCCGAGGGCGGTGAGCGCCTTCTTGACCATCGCTGAAGAGCGCCCTTCGCCGCGCACCGTGTCGGCGAACGCTCGCACGACGGGTACGGTGATCTTCGAGAGCTTCTCGGCGCCGATGAAGGGCGTGATGTGGAGATCGAGGCGTTGCTTGTAAGCTTCGACCGTCGACCGTTCGAGGCCGGCCGCCTCGCTGGTGGCGATCCAGAGCTTGCCAGCGGCCGCTACCGTCACCGTCTCGCGATCCGTGACGTGCGTTCCCTCACGCACCTCGATCGTGGCCGTTGCAGCGAAGGCGTCGGCCTCCTTCTTTTTGGAGAACGTCTTCTGCCGGCGGACGCCCTTTGCGTCGGGATAGTCGACTATCCAGGCGGTCTTCTCTTGGCCCTTCGAATTCGTCCAGCTGCGCTTGCGGACGCTCATCAGATCATCTCCGCAAGTTCATACTCGTCGAGCAAGTCGAGCACCTGGCGGAGGCGATGCCGGGCCAGTTTGATCCGAGCTTCGGGGTTCAGCATCAGCGAAAAGGTCTCTTCTGCATCCACGCCAGCCAAGCTGCGTTCCAAACGATCGATGATCTCGGCGTTCATGCTGCGATTGTTCTTCTCGGCCGCGACTCTAAGCCGATCACGCATGCCGTCGGGCATCCTCACCTGAAAGCGTTCGGCGGCTTCGCTCGGGAATTTGTCGTCCATGAGTTTCCCATGAGTGCGATTTGACGCTAGGTGCGACTTGCACTCATCATAGTTCTGATCCATTAACAATGGGTGCGAGTTGCACTCATGGAGATGGAACATGGATAACTCAGTGGGAATCGGCCTCGACCTAGTCTGGGGGGCAGACGAAATCGGCAAGTTGATCGGCCGGACAAGGACACAGACTTTCCACCTGCTCGCCAGCGGCGAGATCCCGGCGAAGAAAGTCGGCGGCCGGTGGGTAGCGAAGCGTGACGCACTGCTGCGCTTCTTCGGCGAGGTGGCCGCATGAGCCTCGGGATCGAGATCTTCTCAGACGAGACGCTGGATCGCATCGAGACCGTCGAGCAGACGACCTTCGACACCGACGAGGCTGTCTCCGCGGCCATGACCTTCATCCGGGCCGGTGTCGCCAACGCCACGAAGGGCGGCATCACGCTCAGCGTCGCGGAGCTGCAGGCGGTGACGCTGATGCTGGAAGTCGTGAAGACGAGGAGCACCGTCGCCCGTGAAGCCGCGAGCGAGCTCAGCCTCTGGATCCACGGATGAGCGCATGTGCGAGCGATCTGTAGGACCACCCGGAAACGCGAAAGCCGCACCGAGGATCAGTCGGCACGGCTTTCAAGATGAGAAGCGGTTTTCCAGCGCTCTCTTCTCTTCTTTTTACCTGAAAATTGCTAATCGGGCAAGGGGGGCGTCGCGATGAGCGGCGACCCCTTCACCCGCGCTAAGCTCGAATGGCTCGACTGCGTGGCCGAGGATAAGGCGCTGTCCGCCGGCGCCTTCCGGCTCGCCTACCTCGTCGCCAGCCGCTTCCTCTCCCGAGAGAAGGGCTACGCCTTCCCCTCGCAGGAGACGCTTGGCGAGATCCTCGGCGCCAGCGATCGGAACGTCCGGCGCTTCACCATCGAACTGATCGAGGCAAAGTATCTCGACGTCCGGCGCGGCGGAAACGGTCGAGCCAACCGCTACCGATTGGTCGCGGCAGACCGGACATATCTGTCCGGTCTGGACGACAACGGCACCGATAGCAGACCGGACAAATCCGTCCGGTCAGGTCGAGCAGACCGGACAGATCTGTCCAACCAGACCGGACAGATTCGTCCTACTAACCCCTTTAGAGAACCCAAAGGGGGGAGCGGCGCGCCTGACGGCGCACCGGCCCGGCCCGCGCCGGTGGGCGCGGCCGGCAAGATCGGCCAAGCCTTCGAGAGATTCTGCGAGGTCTACCCCAAGCCGGTCGATCCAAAGCTGGCCTCGCTGTTCTCAGAGATCGTGCTGGCCGATCAGGCCACGGCAGAGGAGATCGTCGAAGGCGCGAGGCGCGCGGCGAAGCGCGGACAGTATGCAACAGCCCCGGCCATGTGGCTGAAGGGCAAAGGCTGGACGAAGGAACAGGAGGACAAGCCCGAGAGCCGACCGAGATCCGGCCAGCGCCGCGGCAGGCAGAGCGCACTCGACCTCATCACGGCCCGCTTTGAAAGGGAGGACCGCGATGGGTAAGGCCCTGGCGCATACGACCAAGCCTGTCGCGAACGCCGATCGATCGATGGCGCCACGCAAGGCGATGATGGCGCTGCTGAAGCTTGATGCTGATCGCACCCGATGGGCGTCGCTGCAGCAGGCAGTCAGCTCAACGACGCTTCACGAGACCGCATGGAATGACCCCAAGCGGCACATCGCCGAAGCTCATCGAGTCATGGCCGGCTTGCGCATGACGCTCGAAGAGATCGAAGCCGCAACGGAGACAGTGCAGGCGACCAACGCCACACCCTGCGGCGAGCGCCAGCTCGAGCTTCTGCTGGGTGTCCTGATCGATGCCTATGCGAACGCGAACCCTCCGAGCATCGAGGGCTACCTGAACGGCCTGTTCCTCTCGATCATGCGGGAGAACCAGCAGACCGAAGCCATTGCACACGGTCGCCCTGCCACCTTCATCTCTGATGTCGCTATGGCCGCTGCGGTCGCGCGCGCTTGGGATCAGCACAAATTCCCGCCGAGCCCTTCGGAGGTCCTGACGCTATGCAAGGCGGCGCGCGAGGACTTCAGACGCGCTCTACCAGCCCTTCGGCGGCTCGATGCGGTCAGAGGTTGGGCCGAGTCGGTGCTGATCGTCAGCGGCGAGCTGACGGATTACTCGGACGGCTACGGTGAGGGACCGGCGCTCTTGGCACAGTTCCGAGGGCTGCAGTGATGGGACAGCGCAAGCCCCTACCGTCCTACCTGCAAGCCGACGAGCTGCGGAAGCTGGCCGAGCGCGTGGCCCGCCTGACCATCTCCCGCCGTGACCCTCATCGGTTCTTCGAGGATCGATCGGAGATCGCGCACGACCTCCGTCGGCTGGCCGAGGAGGCTCGCTATGGCCGTCGATGAGCCGAAGGCCGGGGGGGGGGAGGTCGAAACTTCGGGCATCTGGGGGGTCCACCGTCACAGGGTCCCCCACGCGGAGATTGTGCGCGCGCTGTGGAAATTCCTTCGATCAAGGATCCCGCCCTCATCAAGAGCCGCCCAGGCCGGCCCGAGAGCCTGAATACACCTGAGGAGAGAACGATGGAAAAACCTACACAAAACAGAGGCCGTGGCGGCCGGCCGACGAAGCAGGCGGCGCTGCTGAAGCGCGTCGACGCAGCCGGGATCGATCCAGCCCTCGTCAACCCGCGACGTGTTCTGGCCGCCATCGCCGTCGACGCAGCCGCTCCGGCCAGCGCCCGCGTCGCTGCGGCGAAGGCACTGCTGACGGCCTCCAGCGGGCAGGCTGTCCCTGTTTCCGAGACGGCACATCAGCCGCTCGACGATCTCAGCCGCAAAGCGCTGGAGATCATTGCTCGAACAGGAAGGCCCAACTGACATGAGCGACAACCTCGCCATGCCCATCGTCGAAACCTACCGCGGCATCGGCATCCACGACTTCCAGCCGCCGGATCGGATCCAGAACGTCATTAAGCCGGCCATCGACGCAGTCTATGGGCTCAGCGATCCGCTGAAGCTTGTCGCCTTCGCCAAGGACAGTCGACAGCCTCCCGAGGCGCGCCTCTTCGCTGCAGCTCGCTGCGAGGCGATCTGGGAGCTGGCGGCGGCGAACCGCGAGATCAGGCCGAACATCGACCTTCAGTTTGTCCGAGCGATTGTGGCCGGCCTGGGTAGCCTGAAGTGGCTGCAGCCATCAGCCTACACGTCGTTGCTCGATCCTTCGCGCGACACTATTCGCCGTGATCCTGAAAATGCCGAACGCGCTGAGCGGGCTCGAGAGTTTGCAGCGAGACAGACACGAGCAACAGTGAGCTGAGGCGACGATGGCCATCCAGCACAACACTCCCGTACTGATGCGTGATGCCGAGGTCATCAGCCTGAAGGAGGCCGCTTATCGATCCGGACGATCGGAGAAGACGATCTCCCGTTGGTGCGTCAGCGATGGCATCGGGCGCCGCTCTTCGCCAAGCGCTCCATGGGAGATCTCGGCAGTTGCGCTGGAAGCGAAGCGTTATGGCGATCAAGCGGCACTCGAAGCGTTACGCAGAGGCGAGTTCGGTGCAGATACGGTGCGGCGGTACGTGGAGCTGCTTGGGCTCGTTGACTGACTTCGTAGCGGTGGAGTCTAGAGAACGAGCATGCGAGAAGCGCGGCCGCTCGGATTATCTCGTCGTTAGGGTCTAACACCCGCTGCGGGAGAAGCGCCTCGGTCTCGTCGTCCGCCGGCTGGACCGGCTTTTCACTGTGCGCCGGGCCGTGTGGCGAGAGGAGACGTAGGTATGATCTGCCTACCTGAGCTCTACATCTGGCGGAAGGATCGCTGGACGCCGGGGGTCAACGCCCAGCCACAGGCGGTTGGCCTGGAAGGGGCATAACAGACCAGCCGCTTCTCAGGAGCACGCTGTTGGTTTATTAGTTAAGATCTGAACGCGATATGGATGCGGCTTCTTGCCTTTGACGCTTAGCCCGATTGTGGGCGAGATCTTGCGATCGTAGATGCAGATCAGACCTCCACATTATTAGCCATCGCCGGCAAGGTGCCGAAAGCAGCTCCTCAACCCGCTGGACGCAAGAACTCATGTCCATTTTCGACACGTACCGTGCCGCCGTCCTGGTGCTTGCCAAGTGGCGTCGAGGTGAGCCCGAGCCCGACATCGTTGCCGATAACAACTGTGGCAGACGCGGAATGTCGAGAGAGCGCCTGATAATATGTCCTGAGAAAAGGTCATGAAGTATCAAGAGGTTTCACGCCATATTCGATAGGCAACCTTCATAAAGGCGCCTCGTCATGTCGCAGATTTCCCGTCGCTCTCTGCTGACGCTGGCCGCCGCGGCCCTCACGTTAATGGATCACGCTGCCATCGCGGCCTCCCTCAGCATACCGTCCGGAAAGACGATTCTAAAGGTCGGCGGATCGATTACGGAACACAATGCTGGCGACGAGGCGATCTTCGATCTTGCCATGCTTGAGGCGCTCGGCACCGCTAGATTTGCCACCGCAACGCCATGGACTGATAGCCGCGCGACGTGGGAAGGCGTTCCGCTCGTTACGTTGATGACCGCGGTCGGTGCCTCCGGCAAAACCATCCGCGCCACCGCTCTTAACGATTATGTCGTCGACGTGCCGTTGGTCGGCCTCGCCGAGGACGGTGCGATCCTCGCCTTCCGGCGCGACGGCCAGCTCATGCCGATCAGCGACAAGGGTCCGCTTTTCATCCTCTATCCGTTTGATGACGAGACGCGCCTGCAGAACCAGAGCTTCTACATGCGCTGCGCTTGGCAAGTCGCTCGTCTCGACATCATCTGACTGCCAACAAGCCGGACACTTCTTATGCCGAAGCATCAGAACAAATGGGAGTATCCACTCCTAGCCGGAACGGCGGGCCTTGGCATCGCGGCCGTGTCGATGCTCTTTTCAAGCGTTCAGTACATAAACGGCATCTCTCGCTCGGCCGAGAACAACGTCGTCTATGAGGTATTGACCACGGCACCCGAGCTGGCGCGGCTGCAGATGACCGTAGCGGCGCGCTTCCTGCCGGAAAGCCCGGTTACAGACGACGACGTCGCTTTACGCTTTGGTATTCTCGAAAACCGGATGGTGGTGCTCGGCACGGCGGAGTCGCGACGGCTTCGCCAGGACGGAGACGAGGCTATCGCACTCATCGAGCGCATGCAGAAGACGGTGCGCGAAATCTCGCCGCGCATGCAACATCTGAAGACGTCCGCCGACGCTGTGGCGATCCTTTCGGCGATCGAGCCGTTGAACACGGCGGCCGCACAGCTTGCGGCCCTGACGACATCGAGCTCGTCGGGCCGCATTGCGGAGAATCGAGCCAAGCTAATTGGCATCTTCTGGCAGCTGCTATCGGAAATCCTCGGCCTCCTGATCTGTGGCATCCTCCTGATCGCACTCCTCAGGCGCGCCCGGCGCGTGGCGCGGCATAGCGCCAGCTCCGATGTCCTAACGGGCCTTCCCAATCGCCTATCATTCAATTCGACGCTGTCCGAGGAGTTCGGACGTGGCAATGAAACGGGTTCGCTGATCGTGATGATGATCGATCTCGATCACTTCAAGCACGTCAACGATACGCTTGGTCACGCGGCTGGCGACCAGCTCTTGAGCCTCGCCGCCACTCGGCTGTTGACGGCGGTCCCCGAAGCGCTTCTCTTCGCGCGCCTCGGTGGCGACGAGTTCGCCGCTATCTTCCGCGAAACTGATGCCGAGCGTTTTGCTGTAGATGTGGCCCAACGGATGTTGGAGACGCTACACCAGCCGTTCGATCTCTTCGGTAGCCTCGTGACGGCGAGCGGCAGCCTGGGCATTGCTATCGCTAGCCCAGACGACCTCGGCTCGGACGATCTGATGAAGAACGCCGATCTCGCTCTCTACGCTGTCAAGGACGCGACGCGTGGCGCTTATCGGCTGTATCACCCCGCCTTAAAGCAAGCGTATCTCGATCGCCAAATCTTGGCGAGCGACCTCGAGAGAGCGCTCGAGAAGGACGAGCTCGAACTTCATTTTCAGCCGGTCGTGTCGCTCGGCAGCGGACGGACGAGCGGATTCGAGGCGCTGCTGCGTTGGAAGCACGCGACGCGCGGTCGCATCTCGCCGGCCGAATTCATCCCCATCGCAGAGGAGACCGGTTTCATCCTGCCGATCGGCCGATGGGTCATCGCCGATGCTTGCGCCACCGCCGCGACTTGGCCAGACGATATCTCGATCGCGGTCAATCTCTCCGCCCGTCAGTTCGGCGATCCGCAGCTGAAGGCCTCGATCGTCTCCGCTCTATCCAAACACGGCCTTCGTCCGTCGCGACTGACGCTGGAAATCACTGAATCGGTGCTGATCCAGAATGACCACATCGTCCTCGCGACTCTGAACGATCTTCGCGCGATCGGCGTGCGCATCTCACTTGACGACTTCGGCACCGGCTACGCTTCGCTAAGCTACCTAACGCGCTTTCCCTTCGACGCGATCAAGATAGATCAGTCCTTTGTGCGGTGTTCCACAGGAGAAGAGGACAGCCTGATCATCGTCCAGACGATTTGCGAACTCGCTGCGAAGCTCGGACTCTCAACGGTGGCGGAGGGGATTGAGACCGAAGAGCAGCTCGCGGCGATCCGAGCAACCGGATGCGACGAAGGCCAGGGCTACCTCTTTGACCGGCCGCTCCCTGCGTCAGAGTGCGCGACACGGATCGCACTGGAACAACTGTCCTGGGTTCGGGAAGGCGCGACGGCTGCGCTCAATACCATTGCATCAATCCCACGCCCCGCCGAAATCTGACTGCCGTTTCGATCGCGAGCTAACTGCAGGACGGCACATAAGGTCTCGTCACGGCCTGCTTTCAGGGTGCTCGGATGCGGAGGGGCTTTTGCGACGCACCCGATCCTGGCATATGCGCTGTTAAATAAAACGCTGTTGTCAGCCGCATATCGGACGACGGTACATGTAAATACACTCCTTTACGTTGACGCTTGTAAATAATACAAATAATTAACGTGATGCAACGATCTGAGGCTCAGCGTCGAAAGTGACGAGCAGCTTGCCCGACCGTGTGACCGACCAGTCGATCGTTTCGGATTGCTCAAAAACTTCCTCGTCGATCTCCTTGCAGGCACCGTAGACCTTCTCTTGGCCCGCACCACCGAGGCGAATTTGGAGTCCAAGCTCCTGCTGGCACTCATCGGTGCTCTCATAGGCTGCTATGGGAACGGGCAGCTTATGGCAGCTGCTAGCATCAGCATTGCACCCAACGAGCAACATGAAAGCGGCGATGTGTTCCACGGCTGCGGCTCCAAGCTTGGGAGTTCATTGGCAGCACCTCAGCGCTGCGCCATGTCACGGTTATCTGCATCGGCCGTTTCTCTCGGATTTCCTCGGTGTGACACGTCTCGGCTTTTTGGCTTCGAAGCAGTTCCGGCTGAAAGTGCGATGACCGGAGCCGCGACCTGATAGCGGGTAGTGGTGAGGTCTGCCGGTTGCGAGGCTGCTTGTTCCCTAATGGAACGATGAAGGGATGAAGCAGCTTGCTCTGGAGAATAGCGACGGAGCGATCCTATGCCCCCGAGGCGACCGGCTACCGATGAGATGACGCTGGACGAACTCGGCATTGCCGACATCGACTGCGCGTTCGACCCGGACGACCTTTTAGAGGGACCTGCTGTCGCTGTGATCGATGATCCCGCTGACCAGGATGCAGGCGAAGACGACGAACTGCCCATCATCAATGACGAGCTGCTTAAGCCACTGTAGGCATACGTCCATACGAGCTGGATGATCGCTGGACGCCGAGGACGACGTCCAGCTATAGGCGGCTGGCCTGGAAGGGACATAACAGACCAGCCGCTTCTCGGGATCACGAGGCACCGTTTAGAGGGTGGGCTCTGAACGCTGGATGAAGGTGAGGCTTTGCATTTGATACGGTGCCGGCGCGGTATTCAGTGCTCGCCGAGCAAGGATGACGACGCGGCGTGAGGGTTTCCTTACAGCTCAAATGATACAGTTCATGAGCTAGCGTTCTTGCCCGCCCTTCTCCGTGATGTCCAATGCCGCTTTTCCGTTTTGAGGTCCGTACCCCAACCCACGTGATGCTCACGCATGGTATGGAGCTAGCAGACCACACAGCAGCACGCGTCGAGGCGGCCAAGCGTATCGGCACATTGTTGCATGACCATGCTGGAGAGGTCTGGCTCGATCAGGAATGGCAGATGGACGTCACCAATGAAACGGGCCTCCTCCTGTACGTTATCCAGGTGAACACGATGAAGTCCGCCGCGACGCAGGGTAGTTAGAAGCGGAGCGGCACTCCTGCGATCGTATCTCCCGCCGAGGCAAACAGGTCGTTCAGAAGAACTCCATTTCCCCGGAGTTCGGCCCTGCGGCTCGCATTTCTGACATAGGACCAGCGACTTCGCCGCGAAGACGGTTCTTGAGGTCACTCAACGTGACCAGGGCCAAAGGCTCCTCCAGATCCATGGCCAGCGTCTCGGGCAACTCAGTCGCCAACCCAGCTAGGAAGTCTGACAGGTTAGCTAGGATCTGCTGAGACAGGTCAATCCTCTGCGCTGTGGACACGAAAGCGGAGCTCATAGAAGGAGCTTTGTCGCCATGGCTAAATGCGAGCTCATGGAACTCGTCTGTTGCCGCAGCGAGAGCATCAAGCTCGTAGGACATGCGCTTGAGGGTGTCTGCGACGGACGTTTTGGGCATGTGTAGCTCATGCGATGAGAAAGAATAAGGCTTCAGGACAGCCCAATGCCGCCGAAGACGGTTGCCCGTTTCGAATGGCAGCAGCCTCCCGCAGCGGATTGATAGCCCACCTTCTCGCACGATTATTAAGATGCAGTAGCAAGAGGTTTGAACGGAACATGTCCGCAGTGAGCTTCTTACAGCGTACTAGTGAGAACCGGACATCAACGCGTGGTCAATCTGTTATAGATGATTTCGTTATCCAGTTAGTTCTGATTGTTTCGATAAGGCATTCTGGGGCCCACAAAACTGGTGTAGCAGGCCTATGATCGAACTCAACCAGTGAGACTAGACGCGTAGCGAGGTCAACCTCGAGCTGGTGAGGCCATGCCGATGCCGCCGCTTTCGGAACAGTAAAAAGGCCCGCCGCGGACGAACCGGACGGGCCTCTTTTCACTTGAAATGATGGGAGCGCTTAGAACTCCGACCACTCCTCATCAGCAGCTGAAGGCTTCGTTACGGCGCCGCCTGCTCCGGTCGTGCGCATCTGAACGATGGACACCGGTCTCCGTTGCGTGGCAGGCACACGCGACGGAGAAGCGGCAACGGTCCTACTTCCGCGGGTGCGGAACCGGCTGATCAGCGTTGCCAGCTCGTCTGTTTCGCTGGAGAGCGTCTGAGCCGCAGCGGTGGTCTCCTCCACCATGGCGGCATTCTGCTGCGTAACCTTGTCCATGTTGTCGGCGGCCATCGAGACCTCCTTCAGGCTCAGCGACTGCTCCCGAGCGGCCTGCGCCATCTGCGTGATGATCTCCGCGACGCCGCCGACCTGCGTCACAATCTGCTCCAGGCTCTGACCTGACGCCGAGACAAGTTCGACACCCTGCTCGACCTGAGCCGAGGACGTGGCGATGAGGCCCTTGATCTCCTTGGCCGCTTCAGCCGAGCGCTGGGCGAGACCACGCACTTCCTGAGCGACCACCGCAAAGCCGCGTCCCGCCTCACCCGCACGGGCTGCTTCAACGCCAGCATTCAGAGCGAGGAGGTTTGTCTGGAAAGCGATCTCGTCGATGACACCGATGATCTGGCCGATCTTGGCAGACGATGCCTCGATCTCCGACATTGCAGCAACTGCACGGTTGACAACTTCGCCGCCCTTTTCAGCTTCCTTCTGGGCTAGGAAGGCAGCTGCTCGTGCGTCCTCTGCGCTTTGGGCTGTCTGGCCGACGCCCCGCGTCACATCAGCCAATGCAGCTACGGTCTGCTCTAGGCTCGCCGCCTGCTGCTCCGTGCGCTGCGACAGATCGCCAGCCGCGACGGTGATCTCCCCCAGGCCAGTCTTCATGCTGCCGACTGCGGAGACGACAGATCCAATCGTCTCCTCCAACTGGGCAACGGAGCTGTTGAATTCTGCACGAATAGGCTCGAACTCCGGGGCGACGGACTGGTGCATGCGCGTGGTGAGATCACCGGACGACAGGCCATTGAAGCCTGCTTCGACGGCATGGACGAAGACCTTGAGGTCCTCTGCCTTGGCATTGTCGATGGCGGACTGATGATTGCGCTGGGCTTCCTGGGCAGAGCGGCTGGATGCGGCCTCTTCCTCAAGACGGGCCTGCTGGATCGCCGCCTCCTTGAAGGTGAGGACAGTGGCAGCCATTGCGCCGACTTCATCCTTGCGACCAACCGCTGGAATGTCGATGGACCGATCCCCTCGCGATAGCTTCTCCATGGCATCTCGCAGTCCAGTGATCGGCCCTGCGATCCCACGGGACAGAAGGAAGCCAGCGCCGATCGCCAAGAGAGCGAGCAAGCTGATACCGCTCCCCAAGGTGAAGACGCTGCTTTCGTAGGCCCCTTGTTGTTTTTGAGCGTTGGTTTCCGCTTGCTCCTTTTTAATAGAGATCAGCCCGTCAATCGCTTCTTCAGTGGGGTCGATGAGAGCGGAAGCCGCATTCGATGTCGGGAGCGAGCGAGCTGCATCAAGCGTCATTGGATTGGAAGCCATCTGAACGGCTTTGTCGGCAATCTCTCGTTGCCAATTCGTGGCGCCTGAAGTGGCTTTATCGGCCAGAAGTTTCGCTTCAGGAGTGTCGGAAGAGATCGCAACAAGCTTAGCGACATGACCATCGAAGGAAGCTCGGTGCTTCTTGATCTTGTCGGTGTAGATGGGGTCGAGTGTCAGGAGATACCCGCGAAGCGAGTTCTCCACCCGTGACAGCGCCCCACGTGCTTCGATTGCCTCACGCCAACCGAGGTTTACCTGTCTGTTCTGAACTCTAACATCTTCGATTGAGCTCAACTTGCTGTAAAGAAGACCCCCCATAGCGACAACGCCGATCAGCAGAGTGCCGAACGAGAGTGACAGTTTTCTGGAGATCTTGAGGTTTTGAAATGACATAGCGCTGAGGTCCGAAAGAGATAGGTCGCGTCAAAATGCACCTCAACCGTTAACGTTAAATTTTTGTGCCGCTGCAGAAGGCTTGCCAATCATCCCGGCAAGCGTCGTCGGTGTAGGAAAGTTGCCGAAACTCTTCCTTCACCATCGCTGAGCATGATCGCGTCACATCGAGGCGCGTAGCGTTTTGCCTTGATCGCATCAGCGGCGGCGCGACATCCATACCATCGCGTTCTGCCGCCGCACCTTCGTCGGCACAAAGTTAGCGCGCTTATTTCCCGGCAAACAACTGATTATACGTAATAATATTGGCAGCGAGGCTGCGAACGAATATCCTATAACGGCCTTGGCTTCGGGCAATTTCCGCCTGAACGGGCCGGAGAAATCACGTGAGCATCAGTGAGATTGTCGCTGCCTACGAGGCAGAGGAGATCGATGGCGTGTCTGCTATGGAGCTGGCAGCTGTGGCTCGATCATCGAGCTATATGAGATAGCGGCTGATGAGGAAGAACGAGTACCCTTCCTCCACCTGGTTGCTTGATATTCGCAACCCCCCCCAGGGGCCCTTCCCCCTTCATCGCATCGGGGCTGTTTAGCGTTTTGGCCTCGATCGCATCGGCTTCAGCGAAGCCTCATCAGGCGCGCTCGAAGGATCTGTGCCACCGTATCCAACGTCTGGATGATCGCTTCGGCATCGCCTGCAAAAGCTGCAACCAACTCCTTCTCCAGCTTCTCTCGCATGGCAAGAAGGCGACTTCGAGCATCCAACCCAGCTGGTGTGATCCGCACCATGGTTTGGCGTTGGTCACTGACGCCCTTAACTCGCTGGACCATTCCTCGTTCGACAAGCCGATCCATCATCTTCGACACCGTTGATGGGCGCACGCAAAGCGCATCCGCCACTTTCGATACGGAGGTCGACACACGCTCATCCAGGGCCAGCAGCAGTTCGTCCTGTCCGTTGTGAAAGCCGAGTTCCTGCAGCTTGAGCTGTGTGAGAGCCCGCGTGCTCTTCGAAATGGAAAGGAGAGCTGAAACAAGCTCAGTCTTGTGCTCTGTGGCAGTGATTGCGCTTTTAGAAGGCACAGGGCTAGCGCTTGTCACTGTTTGGATCTTTTTCGAAACAGGTCGAAGATCGTTAGATTGCGCAATGGTGCCCATGAAAGTTTCCCAGCTCGTTCAAGGTTGAAGATGCGTGATCGAACCGGCAACCACTTCGTCACTCAGGACAAGCGGTAGACGCGAAAGAGATCCCGTAAGGGTTTCGTGCGGGCAACAGGTCATCGAGATAGCCGAGCACCGGCACGAAGGCCGATCCTAGCGGAGCCGCTTCAGCCGGTTCATGAGTTGGGTTTGACACTGCATAAGGCTTGCAGCCATGCTGCGATGGAGGTCCTCGTCCAAGCTCTTCACGAGGTCTTCCTCAAGCTCTTTACGCAGTCGAATGACACGCCTTTGTGCGATGCTGCCCGCAGCTGTTATCCGAATGATGGTGCGGCGACCGTCTTCGGGGTCGCCGACCTTCTCTATCAAGCCCCTATCGACCAGCCGATCCAGCATCTTGGAAACGGTCGACGGACGAATGGCTAACTGATCCGCGATAGAGCTAGCCATCGTACCCTTCTCATCAACCGCCATCAGAAGCTCGTCCTGACCATTGTAGAAGCCGAGCTTTGCCAATTTCAGCCCGTGCAGAGCACGCATCGTTTTGGAGATGGAGATCAGCAGCGGCACCAATTCTGGAGTGGCTAGAGACATATGGGAAGAATGCGCAGTCGACATTGGGTGCCCTCCAACTGAGACTTCACGGACCTGCGAAAACAGCGTGATCTTACGCTTCCGGCTATCGACCTGTATACAAACAATTGAGTTGCATAGAAGTGGATTGTAGATACACGCCGCTGCAAGCCTCGCTGCCTTGGTTCCTCTGCCGTGCTTGAGCCTGATTGTCTTTTTTCCTCAGCGCGTCACGACCCCGTCATAGGTTTCAGCGAGGACAGCCCGCCGTTCGACCCCACAATCCAAGGCTGAGAGACATGAACGACAATGGTGCCACACTTCCCGTCCTCTCCGAGGAGGCACGTGAAACCCTTTGACGCCTTCAAAGCCGGCTCATCCTCGACCGCTTCTCGGAGGAAGCCGCGGGCGAACTTGCGTCGCTCGGGTACGCGACGAGGCGTAGCTTCCTTTTAAGCCTTACGGATAGCGGCATGCTCGCCGCTCGCAGGCTTGGTACTACCATCACGGCCTCAAAGCCGCCGAAAGCGAAACCCACAACGCTCACGAAGTCAACGAAACGTCGGCCCCATAAACAGGAGCGTGCACTTCGGTTCAAGACAGGCTGAACCTTTCGCGACCCGTACCTGAAACGCAAAAAGCTACCTGGTTCTCACCCAACGGCTCCGCGTCTCCGTCGAGATATGCGGCCCTCGTCATCAACTTGTCTCGTATGCATGGGATGGCTCTCCGATGAACGAGCAGGCAGGCTCAGGCCGCTTTAATCAGGTCCTCGTACTCGCGTTCGGGCTTGCCATAGCTACCCGCCGCCTTCTTCAACAACCCCGCCCTGTCCAGCACCGTGGTGGCTCCACGTTCGGCCTTGATCAGGTGCTCCCCTTCAAGGACGTGAATGGCATCCGTTACTCTAGAGCGCCGCACGGCGAGCATTAGCGATAGGAACTCGTGGGTCAGGGGCATGCGGTCGCCGACCCGATCCTGCGTCATGAGGAGCCATCGCGCCAAACGTTGTTCGATCGTGAAGCGCGCGTCCGACACAGCGGACGATGCGATTTGGATCATGAAGACATGCACGTAGCGAAGCAGCAGTTTGCGTAAGGTCGAGCTGTCGTCCATGGCCTTTTGGAGATCTGGCGTGCGGATACGAAGAGCCTCCCCAGCCACCTGCATGAAGCTGTAGTGAGGCGACCTCTCGACGCCGAGAAGCACGGGATGCCCGGAAAGCCCCTCCTTGCCCACGCACCCGACTTCCACACGGTTCATCTCGTTCGCTACAGCAATTTCGGACGAGAGCCCGCTCAGGAAGAAGTAGACGTGTTCGATCGGCTCATAGGTGTCGAAGAGGTGCTGTCCGACCTTGAGCTGCACTAGCTCGAAGAATGGCGTGAGGATGGCGCGGTCTTCCCCCGACATGACGGCTAGGAGACCATTCTGTTGATAAGGCACGGCTATCCTCGAACGGTCCAAGCCGCGAAGGATCCTTAGCAGGCAATGAACCGCTGGTCATGACAGAACGACGCATGTCCAATAGTCGTTCGCGCCGAACGCTACCCTGACCTTGCTCTGCTAACCATGCATGTCCAACCAATGCGAGAGCGAAGCGTACGTTTCCGACATTGCGCTTCCCGGTCTGACTTCGCACCTTCTCAGTAGGGACGCAGCAGATATGGATTTCAGGTGCGCTACTTCTTCCACGTTCGTCTGCATGATCGTTTGACCAAGGACCCTGAAGGCATCGAGTTCGACGGGATCGACACTGTGCGCGAAGAAGCCATGGCCGGGGCTCGGGACATGATGGCAGAACGGCTCAAGGCTGGCAGGCCACTCGATATGGACACCACGTTCGAGGTTCACGACGACACCGGCGCCATCGTCCTCTCACTCTCGTTCGTCGACGTCCTCCTGTCGTCCTTGGCACCGGGATCGGCGGAACTGCTCCGCGCTCCAGCCAGGGATCAGGCAGCAATGGCATCTTCGCCGAGCCCGTAAGCAGACGAACAGGGCACAATGCCGATGGCAGAGTGGCCCTCCATTCTGTCGTCGGCATTCCATGATCAATTGGCGGTATGGACGCCAGCATCCTTCATGGCCCTCTGCAAGCAGTGGGCCTCAAAAGGTTTTGCTAAGACGATGGCATCTGGGAACACGTCGCTCACACCCATCTTGCCGTAGCCAGTGGCAAAGCAGAACGGGATGCCTCGGGCGAGAAGCACCTCTGCTACAGGAAACGACTTCTCAGATCCGAGATTGACGTCGAGAACAGCACCATCGATCGCCTCACGGTCTGCGAGCAGAAGCGCCGCCTCAAGGCGCATAGCTGGGCCAACGACGTCGAAGCCGAGGTCGATCAGCATGTCCTCGATCATCATGGCGACCATCATCTCGTCTTCGACAACGAGAACACGCTTTCTGGTCGGTGCCATCAGACGCCTTTGTTAAGCGGCGCATCGATGGTGCAGACGACGCCAGTTGGGTCATAAACAATACGCACCTCGCCGCCGAGTTCTGGAGCCAACCCCCGTTCGATCAAGCGTGATCCGAAGCCTCTTCGGGTCGGCGCCGTGACGACCGGCCCTCCTACCTCTCGCCAGACGACGGTCAACATCAGCCCCTGCTGTGAAGGAATAACCCGCCACGTGATCTCGACATGACCACTCTCCACCGACAAGGAGCCGTACTTCACCGCATTGGTGCCCAGCTCATGCAGTGCCATGGACATAGCGAGTGCGGATTTCGGACTTAGGACAACGTCGGGACCGTCAAGCTTGAAGCGGTCGCCAGAACCATCCCCGTGTGGTCCGACCGTTCGATCGACAATCTCCCGAATGGAAGCGCCTGACCAGTTCGTCTCGGTCAGGACATCATGCGCTTGTGCCAGAGAAACAAGGCGACCCGAGAAGTCCTTCTTCGACTGCTCGAATGTTTCTGCTGTCTTGAACGTCTGGGCCGCAATGGCTTGCACCGTCGCCAGCGAATTCTTCACGCGGTGGTTCAGCTCGTTCACGAGCAGGCGAAGATGCCCTGTGCTCTCCTGCAGTGCCACACCACGCTGATACGCCTCCGTCGTTTCATAACCACCAACGAAGACACCGATGACGGCACTCTCCTCGTCGCGGATCGGCTCCAGAACGAAGTCTATGACCTGCGTCTCTGTGCGCCCGTGAAGCCGCAACTCCATACCGCGAATGACCATGCCTTGGCCGGTCCTGTAGACGGTCTCAAAGGCTTCGAAATAGCCTTGACCTTCAATGTCGGCGAACACGTCCCGGAAGCGCCGCCCGATGAAGTCGGTTCGTTCGGAAATCTGCACATAGGCGTCGTTGACGTATTCGTAGATGAGATCTGGACCAGACAGCATGCCCACGAAACCCGGCATTTGCTGGAGCATTCTGCGCTGCCGGTGTCTCTCTGCCTCAAGCCTGCGATCAGCGAGCACGCGATCAGTCGTTTCGGTGCACGTGCAGAACACACCGACCACCTGGCCCTGGTCATCGAACGCCGGTGAATAGGAGAACGTGAAAAAAGTTGCCTCGGCATAGCCATGACGATGCATGAGGAGCGGCAGGTCCTCAGCCCAAGTCGCCTCACCAGAAAGAGCCTTGTCGATAAGGGGAGCGATATCGTCCCAGATCTCGCTCCAGATCTCTTTGAACGGCCGCCCAAGCGCCTGCGGATGCTTCGCACCCAGGATCGGGGCATAGGCGTCGTTGTAGAGGAAGCCGAGGTTTGGGCCCGAGGCCAGGAACATCGGAAACTTCGAACCCAGCATGAGCCCGACAACCGACCCAAGCGAACGAGGCCATGTCTTCGGAGGGCCAAGGGGCGATGTCGACCAATCGTGCTGACGCATCAGAGCGCCCATCTCACCGCCACCGGACAAGAAGCTTGGAGCGTCGGCCTCAAGTGACTGGTCGTCCACGCTATGCTGCCCTGAGATTTGTCATGGCTCACTTTTCACGAGGCCTCAGGATTGGCAATGGCCAGAACGCCCATGCACCTGCATCACCTCCAACTTTGCGACGCGGACGATTGTCTCGCCCTTTCGGTGAAAGGCTGTACTCCGCCAGCACCGCCGTCTGCATCGCCGTCTGCATCGCCGTCACCATTATCGTCCGGCAGACTGCCTGCACCAGCCGGACGCCCGCCAGCGGCTTGAAGGCTGAACCGGTCGCTCGCCGGCGGTCCGAGCAATGGCAGTTCACAGCATAAGCGAACTCGTCTGCGACTTCGTAGGTGACGGCTCGGCATCGGCACTGCCCTAAGAGCGACCGCATCCCCTGCCCTTCCCCCACCTATCGGTCGTTACCAATACCGATTCTAAAGCCTGGCGGTACCGCCGCAATCTCGGCAGCCATCTTCTTTGCTTTCAACGATGCAAGGCGGCCGTTGTCACGAACCGAGCTGCCAGCCCAACGTCCGATCATGTCCGGACGTGTCCACTAAACCTCAGCTCCCCTCCGTGGTCGAATGATGATTGATCAATATAAGGAGGACTGCGGATGTCCGGCCGATCCGATGCTGCTTCTGCACCGCTCTTCCTGAAGGGAGCTCGGGTGACGAACGCCTTTCGCACCTCGCTCTTCGATGCCGCCAATCGAGCTGGCATTACGCCGAACGAATTCTGCATCAAGGCTGCGGCTGAGAAGCTCGCACGCTCCGGCGCATCGTTCCCCGGTGTCTTCCGGAAGGGCGACATCGAGGAAGCTGCCTGATGACCGCGACCTTCCAACGGAAACTCACCGTCACCGCTGACACGTCCGGGCTCGCCAAGGGTGCCAAGGACGTCCAGGCGTTTGGTCGAACGACCGGCCAGCTGTCCGCCGAGGCGCAGAAGATGGCGGCGGCCTTCGCCAAGCAATCGCAGGCGGCAGCGCGCGAGATGGCGTCTATGTCGAAGGCGATCGAGGCGGAGCTGAAGCCTCTCGCCGCCGAAATGCGGAAGATGCAGACCGAGGCGCTGAAGACGAGCGAGGCGCTGCAAAAACGGACCCTCAGCGACGCCCGCGCGGCAGAGGCGCTGCGAAAGACCTACGATACCGGCTATGCCAACGCCTCGAAGTACCTTCAGGTCGAGGCGCAGGTGCAGACGCAGATCGCCAAGCGGAACCTCACGGTCGAGCAGGGCAATGCCATCATGGCCGGTGCCACAGCCCGGTTCAAGCAGTTCGGGGATGACGCGAAGACCGCGAACGATAACGTCAAGCTGACGACGAACCAGGTGCAGGGCCTCGGCTATCAGTTGAACGACGTCGGCACGATGCTGGCGATGGGCGCTTCACCTTTCCAGGTGATGGCGAGCCAAGCTGGTCAGGTCGTGCAGGTGCTCGGCGACGGCCCCGGCGGGATGCGCGGCAGTCTCGCCGCTATCGGCACGGCCATCGCCGGCGCGGCGCGAGCGGTTGGCCCCTGGGGTCTCGCCCTCGGCGCTGCGACAGCCGCAGCTGGCGTGTTCTGGGCCACGTCAAGCGATGAGAAGGTGAGCAAGGCCAGCGAGTCCGCAGACCGCTACAAGAAGGTCATCGACGGTCTGCGAAACAGTTTCGGAGCGGCGGCCGATGCGGCCGACTCCGTGTTCTCGCGAGCAGCCATCCCAACGCAGAACACATCGACCGCCGAGATCGCAACGGGCCTTCGCGAGGCAAAGAAGGAAGCGAAAGCCGCCATCGAGGCACTGTCGGGCGGCTCTGCCGTGTCGCTAAAAACCGGCATCATCGGCGGCATGGGCGCGCTGCTCGACATGATGAACTCGGAAATGCGCGACGCGCAATCCGAGATCCGAGGCCTCTACGCGCAGTTCTCGCGCGGTGAGATCACGGCCAAGACTTTCGCCGACCAGATGGCCCGGATCGAGATCAAGCCGGGGGCGAGCGAGGGCGTCAGGACCCTCGCCGGTGAGATGCGCCTGCTCGGCAAAGACGTGGCGGATGCTGCGACGAACACCGAAGCACTTCAGTCCGCCATGGACGCGATCGTCAGTTCACGTTCGCGCCTCCCGGTTCCGAGCGAGCAGGATCGGCCGCTTCGCGCCGTGAACGAACGCCGCTTCGGTGATCGTCTCGACCCGGACGGCATGGGTGACATTCGCAACCAGCTGCTTAAGCAGCAGAAGGAGCTACAGGGCGCAACGAAGGAAGCCGACACCTACGGGGAGGCGCTGAAGGCGCTCCGCGGATCGCTCTCAGGCTCGGTCGAGGATCTTCAGCTCCAGATCGTCACGCTCGGCCAGAGCGAGGGCGCCATCGCAGCGGCCAGGATGAAGACCGACGGGCTGCGCGAGGCGCAGGAAGCGGCGACAGAAGCGGGCCGCTCCTCCATCGACCCGGACGTCCTCACTTTTATCGAGAAGCAAGCGGTGGAGTATGGCCGCCTGACGGATCAGTTGAACACCGCGACCGAAGCGCAGAGAGCGCAGGCCAAGGCGGCGGAGGATGTGAAGCGTCAGCAGGAGCGGGTCCGAGAGTTCGCCGCCGATCTGGAGTTCGAGCGCAGCATTGCCACGCTGCCGGACGTTGAACAGAGTATCCGAGAGACGCTTCGTGGCCTCGGCGTCGAGTACGACAGCTTCGAAGGCGGGCGCCTTGCCGCCGGGATGCGCTACAACGATGCGCTGCGTGAGACCCGCGACGAGATGGAGAACACTCGCGACGCCGCGGCGGACTTTGTCTCGACCCTTGTGGATGGCCTCACCTCTGGCAAGGGCGCGCTCGACACGCTGATCAGTGCCTTCGCCGGGCTCGGCAAGCAGATGGCCTCCGCCGGGCTCGACAAGCTGATGGACGGCCTCTTCGGCAACGGCGGCGGGAGCAGCGGCCAGTCCAGCGGCATCGGCGGCCTTGCCAACGCCTTCAGCGGACTGACGCAGGCGATCACGAAGCCGCCAACGGCCTCGGAGGTCTTTGGCGGCGGCTCGAGCTTCTCAGCGCCGACGACGCCGGTGCAACGCGGCGGCGCGCTCCAGGCGCTCACCGAGGCCGCGCCGGCAGCGGCCGCGGCGGCTTCCGGCGAGATGCTGAAATATGCGGGGCGCTTCAACTCCGGCGTCGACGGTCGTCTGATGACGATCCTGAAAGAGGCGTCCACCCGGTTCGATATGCCGGTGACGGCGGTCTCTGGTCTCCGCCCCAGCGACAAGCGCTTCCACGGCCAGGGTATCGCCGCCGACGTCAGCATCGCCGGCCTCGGCAACTACCAGGACGCGGGCACCTTCCGAACCTACGAGAAGTTCGCTCAACTCTCGAAGCAGGTGCAGAGCGAGCTCTTCCCCGAACTAGAGGGGATGCTCCGCTGGGGCGGCTACTTCTCCGGCGGCAAGGGCAAGTACGGTGCCGTCGACAACATGCACTTCGATCTCGCCGGCAAGAAGGTCGGTATGGGCGGAGGCACCTGGGAGGGTGGCCTGACGCTGGCGCAGCGGAAGATGTGGCCGGGCGCGCAGTCGGTTGGAATGGGCGCGAACGACAACGCGCTCCGCCAAGCCGTAAAGCTCGGAACGACCGATTATGCCCGTAGCGTCTCCTCCGGCGGCGCGCCGAGCCTTCTCGGCGGCTTCTCGCCAGCAGTGCAGAAAGCCTTCGCCGGCGGCTTCGACGGCTTCTCGACGAACACCGCGTCGTGGCATCCCGGCGCTCCGGCCATCCCTGGCATGGGCGGGGCCGCGGGTGGGGGCGGCCTTGGCGGCTTCATGAACTCGCCGCTCGCGCAGGGCGGTCTCACAGCGCTCAGCGCAGGCGCCGCGGGCTACCAGTCGGGCTCACCCCTTGGCGGCGCGTTCAGCGGTCTCATGGGCGGGCTTGCGACGGGCAATCCCATCATGGCTGGCATCGGCGCCATTGCAGGACTCGCCGGCGGCCTGAAGAGCAAGAGCAAACACACACGGGAAAAGCAGGCCGAACTGGATGCGTCCACTTCCGATGCCTGGGAAAGCACGGAGATCGCAGCATGACCGCCATCAACGTTTTCAGAATGCCGGATCGCGTCGTCATGCTGACAGACGCGGCCTTCTACGATCGCGAGTTCGTCGTTCACAGCTTCGCGGACAAGGCCGTCCCGATCGAGGGAATGGACGCCGTCGTCGCGGTGCGAGGCTTGGCTCAGCTCGCCTTCGACTTCGCGGCTCGCGCCGCGCAGCGCTACATCGGTTTCGACGACCTAGCCGAGCGCGCTGAGGCTGACCTCATGGAGTGGGAAGAGGCCAACGCCGCAGACATCGAGGCCGATGGCTTCCACCAGTTCGAGATTGTCATCGCCGGCTGGTCGCAAAAGGAGCGCTCTGGAAAGATCCTCCGGTTCCAGACCCGCACCAGCGAAGGCGATCCCGCATCCTTCGATGCGCTGGCGATGTACAATCTGCCGTTCCTCGATGAGGAGGCAGACGCCGAACTCGCTCGGGTCCGCAGCCGACCAGCCAAGGACTTCAACCAGACGACCTTCGATGCGTTCTCTCACGGCGTCCAGATCATGGAATGTCAGCGTCGGATGCTCTGTGAAACGCCGTGGGGCGCGGAAGGACACCTCGTCGGCGGTCACGTTCTGCTGACAGAGATCCGGCCTGGCAAGGTGACGCAGAGCGTCATTCATCGCTGGGATGATCTGATCGGCGAGAAGATCCAGCCAGCTCCGCTCAAGGCCGCCGCGCCGATGTCCCGCGCCGAACGCCGAAGGATTGAAAGGATGGCCGCATGAGCAGCGCCCCGCAAATCCTTCGACAGAATGCCGAGCAGTTCGCGCAAGAACTCTTCCAAAGCGCATGCGACGAACTGGTCATCCTCGCCTACGGCGGCCAGATGCACCCAAGCGACGTGTTCTCGCACTTTGGGCTCTTCCGTGAGCGCGGAGCACAGATCACGGAGCAGGCGCAGAAGCTGCCGAGCGCGGGCCTCGACGACCGCCTCGTCTGGCGGACCTTCGCCCGCGCGCACTACAGCGACAAGGTGCGCGAGCTGTTCCAGAAGATGCTGACGGACTGGAAGGGCCGAGCGCCGCCGGAGACGAGCAGCCTTTTCGACGACACGATCGCGAAGAACATCCCGGTCGCGTCGCTCGCGCTCGTCTTCCCCGAGATGCTGACGCTTCGCGCCAGCCAGATCGACGCGCTGCGCCGCATCTTCATGATCCTCGCCGGCATCGCCGGCCTGGTGCAGGAAGAGAAGCCCGCCACCCTCCCCGGCTTGGCCTGACATGGCCGACGCCTTCGATCGCGAGCTCGCGCTCATCGTCGACGACATGACCTCGCCGAAGAAGCGATCTGCCATGCTGGCGAGCTTCGCGCGGGAGCAGATCGCGAAGGTGAAAATCGAGAACGAGCTCGCGATCGGCCGCACGATCCGCAAGCCGCGCGTCACCGTCGACGGTCGGCCAGGGGCCGCCCTCGGGACGGTCAGGCCCGATGGCACGATCGTTGCACTCTTCAACGCCGAGACGAACTCGGTGCGCTGGATACTGCGCGAGCTGATGGACATCTCACCGCAGCTGACGGGCGCCTACCAACGCAGCCACACGCTCTTTGCCGATGGTATTGAATTCGACCTGGATGGTGGTACCGAGCTGCCGGACGCAAAGGAATACGTCATCGCTTCCGATCTTCCCTATGCGAGAAAGCTTGATCCAGACGACGATCTACCAGCTCGATCGAAGCAGGCGCCGAAGGGCGTTTATGCGGCCATTGCCGCAGTTGCCGCAAAACGATTCGACGGCGAGGCTGCGATCCACTTCACGTTCCGGGACATCCCGTTGAGAAACGGCGAAACGAAGCGCCAGCCCGCGATTGTCATACGACCAACCGGAGGGTCAGGTGAGATATAGGCAACGTCGACGTCGTGCTGACTGTGATAGTGGCGCTCACGGTTACGGCAAGGTAAACTCAACGAACGACGACATACGGTAGCTCGATAATTGCCGGGTTTTGCCGACGAGCGCAGCGTCGGCGCATGATGACCCCCGCCCAATGTCTCGCCGCCCGCCGCTTCCTCAAGTGGTCGCAGCTGCAGCTCGCCGAAGCGTCCGGGTCGGATGTGTCTGCGGTTCGGAACTTTGAGGACGGGAAGTGGCCCCTACAGAAGGATACGTTGAGGTGCTGAGGGGTACCCTCGAAACGGCTGGCGTCCAGTTCGTCTTGGAGATCGGCAGCGGATCTGGCGTGCGGCTAAGCTGGTCGACGGAGGCCAATTGATCAAGATCTCCCGCGCCTTCCTCGCCGACACGACGGCGCTCATCCTGTTTTTCACGATGACCGGCATTCTCAACGAACGCTTCGTCGCCGGAATGACCTGGGAGCAGGTGCTTCACGCCCGTCTATTGGGGCGGCTCTCATGGTTCCGGTCGGCCGTCCCTACGGGCTGTGGCGCGACTGGCTCATGACGCATGCGAAGCCGAGCCGGCTGTCTCAGATCATGTGGGACAGCATTGCTCTGGTGAGCTTCCAAGTCCCGATCTACGCTGCCATCATCGCTGTCAGCGGTGCCTCAGGGCGAGCCTTATTCCTCGGCGTTCTAGGCGCCGCCGTTCTAATGATGGTCCTGGGCCGGCCGTATGGCGCCTTCCTGAACTTGGTGCGTAAGCTGTTCGGACTTCCGCCAGGCGGCGATCGCCCTATGAGCCTGTCTGTCCTTCATTGATGCCGGCGCGCGGCTGCGCAAGCCCAACAGCACTCATGACTAGGGCACTCTGCCGGAGGATCTGGGCACGACAATGGGCAACTGGTCTAGCCTTTCATCTTTGCCGGCTATCCCTCGCTTGTTCCGCGGCGCAGATCTGCGTCATAAGCCTCTGATGATCCCCATCTTGGCAGGTTTTGAATGTGGACGGCTCTGCTGGAATGGGCATGATCTCCTTCTGTCGACCGATCACGTCCCGGGCGGCCGCATGACTGCGCATTACCGCGTGGCGCAGGAACACGAGCTTGCCCGCTCGCGCGACGGCTTGCCCTGGCGCCACGATGTCGGGAAACGCCTGCGCACGGCCGAGGCGGCTGGGGCCGACGTCATTTGGGACCTGAACCACTTCGATCCGCCAGATGATCCAGCGTTCCACGCCCGCAACGCCGCGTCACTCGCGAGGCAGGATCGGCCGTTTTGGATCTGCCCTGTCAACGAGCCTTCGATCTATCCGATGCTCGCTGGCATGGGGCGCGACGACGCCGTGCGTCTGGCACTCACCATGACGCGCGCGGCGAAAGACCATCATCCCGACGTGCGCGTGCTGACGACGGATCCGTTGAACGGAATCGGAGAACGGCAGTTCGAAGCGACGGACGCTCTCGTCGCAACGGGCCTCGTCGATGTCGTCGGAGTGAACTACTACCCCCACACCGCCCGCACCTCTCTCTCGAAAGTCCTCCTGAAGACGGCCCGCCGCTACCGCCTGCCGATCCTTGTAGCCGAAACGAGCTGGCACGACGGACATCGTGAGCAACAGCGCCGCTTTCACGGCATGAACAAAGGCGCCTGGCTCCGCCACGTTCTGTCGGAGGTGGAACTGGCGCGGACGAAGGGCGCCGAGGTCGTTGGGGTGTGCTGGTATCCGATCATCGACAGCCCGCCCTGGAACCGCCCTGGCGCCCGCCATCGCTGGTCTCATGGACTGATCCGCGGGGATTTCAGCATCGACCCGGATCTCGCCGCGGCCCTTGCACAGCGGACAGAGCCGAAGGGGCAGCTCGGTTTTAATTTCAGGTTTGCAGTTTAAGCGGAAACGCGACGTTTTGCGCGTTCGGCCGAACCGTCGGTTAAAGACCAACGAATAGCAGCACCGATCCCTAGAGCACCCACACGCGCGAGACTGCGCCGCGGTGCCGAGATGTCGAGTTCATGCATGCGCTTTGCCCAATCCGGCAGAAGGTCTATGGCGGCATGCATCGTGGCCTCGCGAAACGGAACCAGAAGCGCATTCGGGGCCGGCTCCGACAGAAGCGTCCGAACGACCTCACGCGTGCGATCGTCGGCTTTCAACTTCGGCCGCATTGCCTGGAGGTATGCTGCCACTTCGCGCTTTGAGATCGGCACGTCCGTCGCGCCGAGCTTCACGGCGACCATAGCCATTTCAGCGAAGTACCGGTCTTGGTCACTCGCGGAGAGGTATGGGTTCCTATACCGAAGGTGCGCATCCAGGAAGCAGCTGACCTCCGCGACATGGACCCAGCACAGAAGCTCGGGATCGTTCGCGGAATACGGCGTTCCGTCCGGCAGTTCGCCTTGGACCTGATCGTGGATCCGGCGCACTCGCGTGATCAACCCCTCCGCCTGCTCCGTGGAAGCAAATGTTGTGCCGGAGATGAACTGAGCCGTTCGACGCAGGCGTCCTCCCATGTCGGCCCGGAAATTTGAATGGTCCCAAACGCCGGCAAGTGCACCGGGGTGCAGCATCTGCATCAGAAGCGAAGCGATCCCGCCGATCATCATGCTGTTGAAGTCGCCATGCACACGCCATGTGGCTGAGCGGGGGCCGAAGAGGCCCGGATCGCCTTTCGGCGTGTCCAGGTCCACGGTTCCCGAACCGAAGCCTGTCATGGCGTGAACTTGTCGTTGAATGGTCTGGCGAACGCTGATCACGCAGACGATATGGGGCGCCGTGGTTCAAGCGACGATGCGACTGTGTCGTCGCAGCCAAGAACCGCATTGCACTCACTGGCGTCCCCATTCTGAACGAGATCAGGGACAGCATGTCGAACACCTTTGGACGCCCCGGGCAGGATCTGCCGGATCCGGTTCTGCCGGGACAGGGCGATAACGACGTCATCGGCAGGCCGGACGGCGGCGCCGGGATCGGAAACGATCTGCCGACGAAGCCTGTGGGCACGAACCCGATGAACGAGCCGGATCCGACGGGCCCCGGCCCCAGCGTGCCGGGCGTCATCGATCGGATGAACTGAGAAGCGGAAAGTCGGAGCGCCGCGCCACCGGCCAGGTATGGCTACGGCGCCCCGACATGCCGGCTGGATGTTCGGCGGGCGCATAGTGGCGGCTTCACCTGTTGCGGAGCCTGTTGCGTACGGCCGAGAAGATCTGGCTTACTCGGCGGCTTCCTTGGCCTTCCGTGTCGCTCGTCCCTTCGCCGCCGGTGCGCTTTCACCCGTCTTGCGGCCAAGGCCCATCGACTTTGCCAGTGCCGAACGCTGAGCTGCATAGTTCGGCGCAACCATCGGGTAGTCGGAAGGAAGCTTCCACTGGGCTCGGTAGTCGTCCGGCGTCAGGCCGTAGTGCGTCATGATGTGACGCTTGAGGGATTTGAACTTCTTTCCGTCGTTCAGGCAGATGATGTAGTCGTCCGTGACCGACTTTTTGATCGACACGGCGGGGGTTTGCGGCTCCGCCTCCGCCACGACGTCAGCCTTCGAAGACGTTCCAACGAGCGCCACGTACACGGACGAAATCAACGCCGGAAGATCAGCCTCCGCTACGCGATTGTTGCTGACATAGGCAGCGACGATCTCGGTCATCTCATCGATCGGGCAGAAGGGGGCGTTGTCGTCGAAATTCATATCATGTTCCTAGAAGTCAAAAAGGTGAGAACACTGCGCTATCAAGTGGACCTATCGTCAGATCATAAGAAAATCAATACGTGCGCGCGAACTATTCATCTCAACGCACACGGACGACATGATCTTTTGAATGTTGGAAAACGTAGTCTGTCGCGCAAAAGTGGTATTCCTCTCATCGCTTCCACTGAGCTCCGCATCAGCAGCCTTACGGTGGCTTTTGCCCATATCCGCTTGGTCGACCTTCATCTATGGAGAAGATCAGCCACAGCGGACGAGCCGAATGCACCACAGTCTTCACAGCCCCATCTTCGTCGTTCTGTCTGTCATCGTCGCGGTCTTCGGATCGTGGACAGCGCTCGACCTTTTCCGCCGTGTAGCCGACAACATCGGGCGCGCACGTATTATCTGGCTCGGTGTCGCGGCCATCGTCATGGGCGTAAGCATCTGGTCGATGCACTTCGTTGCCATGCTTGGCTTCGATCCTGGTTCCGCTGTCAGCTATGATCCGCTGCTGACGTTTGTCTCGCTGGTCCTCGCGATTGGCTCCACGGCGGGTGCATTCTTTTTTGTCGCTTCCGACACGGTCCGGCCGAAGCAGATCGTTCTAGCAGGCATAGCGATGGGCGCCGGTATTTGCTCGATGCACTACGTCGGTATGGCCGCCGTCCAAACTACCGTTTCACTGGGTTACAAACCTGGTCTCGTCGTGCTCTCGCTCGTGATCGCCGTGGTCGCCTCAACCGCCGCGCTCTTTGCTGCTCGGCGTGAGCACTCCACGCGCATGCAGGCGATCGCCGCGTTTATACTCGGTCTCGCCATCGTCGGAATGCACTACACGGCCATGGCCGCGTTGCAGCTTGTGCATGTTCAGGATCATCAGGTCGCGCTGAACGGCGCTCCACCGATGGCACTTGCCATAGGCGTAGCGGCGCTCACCGTGCTCGTCCTGTTTCTCGCTCTGATGGCGAGCCTTTACGATCAACGTGCGAGTATATTGGCGGCCTTGGAGGCGGGCGGCGTCGGCTATTGGGAACTCGACCTCCCGTCCGACACGGTCCACCTTTCTCCCAAGGGCAGAGCTGTCTTCGGCCTTTCACCTGATGATGGCATTTCATTCAAAGACCTTTTGATGCGCGTTGGAGCGGACGCTCGGGAGGAACGGCAACGCCGTCTTGCGCACTCAGTCGCTACAGGAGCGGATTACGATATCGAGTACTCCCTCACTCAAGACAAGCGTTGGGTGAACTCAAGAGGCCGAGTGGTTGGTTCGCGGAATGGTCGATCAAGCAAGATGGTCGGCGTGGTGCTCGACGTCACAGATCGGCGTAACGCATTCCTCGAACTTAAGGCTAGTGAAGCGCGCCAGCGGCTTCTTACGGACGAGCTGAACCATCGAGTGAAGAATACGCTCGCGACTGTTCAGTCGATCGCACGCCAAACAGCAAGGGAGTCCCCTTCTACCGATCTGTTTCTCGCCAGCTTCGAAGCAAGGTTGCAGGCCCTTTCAGCCACACACAATGCACTGACGCGAGGCGGCTGGGACAAAGCGAGCCTTCGGGAAATTCTTCAAAATGAGCTGAAACCCTATGCCGCAGGTCAGGTGGATATACGTGGAGAGGACGTCGCTTTGGGTGCACGCTCGGCTCTATCTCTTGGCATGGTGTTTCACGAGCTCGCGACCAATGCCGCAAAGCACGGTGGGCTTTCAGTGCCAGGTGGACGGCTCGCGGTCGAATGGCACCTCGAAGAACAGGATGGTGAGAGTGTCCTTCGCTTCAATTGGACTGAGCTTGGGAAGCCGATCTTTGGAGCTCCCACTCGAAAGGGTTTCGGCTCACGCCTCATTCGGGTGAGCATCGAACTCGAGCTGGGAGGGAAAGCTGCAATCGACTATGCGGAGGAAGGGCTGCGTTGCACCTTGACCTTGCCGGCAAGCACCACATTGGTAAGCCAAGCGGCTTAAAGCACGGGTCGTGTCCCGGGACGTGGTGTAGAAACACCGATCTCGGCAGGGCCGAGTTATTTCGTCAGGCGGCCAGGACGGGCAGTCTGACGAGAGGATTATGGCAGTCTGACGAGAGGATTAT
>NZ_LMQT01000001.1 GCF_001424685.1 Aureimonas sp. Leaf454 | reverse complement strand
TGTCGGCGGCCATGGAGACCTCCTTCAGGCTCAGCGACTGCTCGCGGGCGGCCTGGGCCATGTCGGTGATGATCTGGGTGACCCCGCCGACCTGGGAGAGGATCTGCTCGAGGCTCTGGCCGGACGCCGTGACGAGCGCGACGCCTTCGCCGACCTGGGCCGAGGAGGTCGCGATGAGGCCCTTGATCTCCTTGGCGGCCTCGGCCGAGCGCTGGGCAAGGCCGCGCACCTCCTGGGCGACGACGGCAAAGCCTCGGCCGGCTTCGCCGGCCCGCGCCGCCTCGACGCCGGCGTTCAGCGCGAGGAGGTTGGTCTGGAAGGCGATCTCGTCGATGACGCCGATGATCTGGCCGATCTTGTCCGAGGAGGCCTCGATTTCGGACATGGCCGCGACGGCGCGCGTCACGACGTTGCCGCCCTTCTCGGCCTCCTTCTGCGCCAGGAAGGCCGCGGCGCGGGCGTCGTCGGCGCTCTGGNTCGGACATGGCCGCGACGGCGCGCGTCACGACGTTGCCGCCCTTCTCGGCCTCCTTCTGCGCCAGGAAGGCCGCGGCGCGGGCGTCGTCGGCGCTCTGGGCCGTCTGCCCGACGCCGCGCGTCACCTCCGACAGAGCCGCGACGGTCTCCTCCAGGCTGGCTGCCTGCTGCTCGGTGCGCTGGGAGAGGTCGCCCGCGGCGACCGTGATCTCGTTGAGGCCGGTCTTCATCGTGCCGACCGCGGCGATGACGGAGCCGATCGTGTCTTCGAGTTCGGCGATGGAGCTGTTGAACTTCATCCGGATCGGCTCGAACTCCGGCGCGACCGACTGGTTCATGCGAACGGTGAGGTCGCCGGTGGAGAGCGTGTCGAAGCTCGCCTCCACGAGATGGACGAAGGTCTTGAGATCCTCGGCCTTGGCGTTGTCGATCGCGGACTGGCGGTCGCGCTGCGCCATGTTGGCCTCCTGAGCCGCCCGGGCCTCGGCTTCCAGAGCCTTCCGCTCGACGGCGGCCCGCTTGAAGACCTCCACCGCGCGAGCCATGGCGCCGAGCTCGTCGCTGCGCTCCTGGCCGGCCGCCTCGACGCCGAGATCGCCCCGCGCCAGATCCGTCATCGAGCGGGTGAGCCGCTGAACGACCTTGGCGAGCCTGCGCGCGAAGACGAAGAAACCGAGAAGCGCGAGGATGGCGGCGGCGAGCGTGGCGAGCGCCGCCGTCCAGAGCGCGGCGCGGCTGCTGGCCATCAGGTCCGAAACGTCCGACGCCACGACGATCACGCCGATCGACTTGCCGGAGAACGTCGTCAGCGGCAGCGCCGACATGGACACGTCGCGCCCGTCGAGGGAGTCCATGCGCCGGATGTCCGCGCCCGCCATGGCGGCCGTCATCTCGTCCTCGCTCAAGGGCAGATCGCCGGGGAAGGTGGAGGACTGCGTCTCGAAGCGGCCGTCCTTCAGGATCTGCACCGAAAGGCGGGCGTTGATCGACTGGCTGATGCGGGCGAAGTAGTCCTCCGTGAGGCCCGTCCCGACGTCGACGATGCCGGCGACCTTGCCCTCCTTCAAGACGGGCGCGCTGGCGAACACGCTGATCGCCTTGGCGCCGGCCTCCACGCCCGACGTCAGCTTGGCCGACGAGATCGCATCGGCGACGGTCTGACGGCGCTGCAGGACGTTGTCGCCGAAGCTGGTGGGATTGTGGACCCGCGCGACCGCATTTCCCCGGACGTCGAAGAAGGTGATGAGCTGAAGGCCGCTCGACTGCTTGATGGCGGGAAGGCTGGGGGCGTAGTTCGCGATGAGCGGATCGCGGTCCTGGGCGAGGATGCGATCGGCCATGCCGGCCTCGCCGGCGATGCCGAGAGCGAGGCCGCTCGCAATGCGCTCCTGCGCCTTCATGTCGGCCTGGAGAAAGGCGATGTCGTCCTGCAGTTCCTTGCGGAGCGTGTGCTCGATCATCCGCGACTGCTGCATCCAGCTGAGGCCGCCGATCGTGGCGCTGGCGAACAGGACCGCGGCGAAGCCGCAGGCGGTGATGCGCAGCCAGAGCGGACGTTGGACGGTCGAGTCGGTCGACATGGGGCAGCCTATCTGAACGGAAACTCGTTCAAATGTGGCATGCGCTCCTTACCAATCCGATAAGCATCACCTTGCGTCAGTGGGGTTGCAGCCGCGGCAGCAGGATCGTCGCCAGACCCAGCAGCGGGAGGTAGGAGACGACCCCGTATACGAACTCGATCCCGCGCGTGTCCGCGAAGCTGCCGAGAACGGCGGCGCCGAGGCCGCCCGCGCCGAAGGCGAAGCCGAAGAAGATGCCGGCGACGAGACCGACGCGTCCGGGCAGGAGCTCCTGCGCGAAGACGACGATGGCGGGGAAGGCGGAGGCGAGGATCATTCCAATGACGATGCTGAGCACGCCGGTGAAGAAGAGATCGGCATAGGGCAGCATCAGCGCGAAGGGGATCACGCCGAGGATCGAGAACCAGATCACGAATCGGGCGCCGAACCGGTCGCCGATCGGGCCGCCGGCGAAGGTCCCGACCGCAGCGGCGCCGAGGAACAGAAACAGCATCAGCTGCGCCTCGCGGACGGTGAGCTGGAACTTCTCGATGACGAAGAAGGTGAAGTAGCTGGAAATGCTCGCCATGTAGACGTTCTTCGTCGCGGTCAGGAGAATCAGGATCCCGAGCGCGGCGAGGACGTCCCGGCGCGGCAGCGGCAGGCTGCGGCTCGGCGGGGCGCGATCGGCCTGGAGCCGGCGTTGTCCCGAATACCAGCGACCCGCCCAGCCGAGGATGACGATTCCCAGCATGGCGATGGAGGCGAACCAGGCGATGCTGCTCTGGCCGAAGGGCAGGACGACGAAGGCGGCGAGCAGAGGCCCGATCGCGGTTCCCGCATTGCCGCCGAGCTGGAACAGGGACTGCGCGAAGCCGTGTCGGCCGCCGGAGGCGAGGCGCGCGATGCGCGAGGATTCCGGATGGAAGACGGCCGAGCCGAAGCCGACGAGGCTGGCGGCCACGAGAAGCAGCGCGAAGCTGTCCGCCCTCGACAGGAGGACGAGGCCGCACATCGTGCTCAGCATGCCGACGGGAAGCGAATAGGGCAGGGGCCATCGATCCGTCACGATGCCGACCACCGGCTGCAGGAGCGAGGCCGTGACCTGGAAGGTCATCGTGAGGAGGCCGATCTGCACGAAATCGAGGTCGTAGTTCTGCTTCAGGAGCGGATAGAGCGAGGCCAGCAGCGATTGCATGATGTCGTTCAGCATGTGGCACACGCTGACGGCGACGAGGACCGACAGCGTCACCCGCTGGAAGCGGGGCGCGGCGGCGGAAGCGGCAAGGGTCATGGCGGCGGTCCCCCGGCCGATGCGGGCTGTTCGCCCCGACGATTCGGCCAACGGAGCCGTCATAGACCCCTCGGTGGCCCTCTTCAATCAGTCGGCCTTACAATTGACGTGCGTCCCTCAATGTTCGTCCCGCCCCGACGGATCGGTCCCGTGGGGACCGTCCCGCCCCGGCGGATCGGTCCCGGGGGACCGTCCCGCCGCGTCCGGATCGCGAGGATCCGCTACCGCTTGATCCGATCGAACCAGGAGGCGATGCGGGCGGGCGGGCTGTCGAGGCTGGCCACCACGACGAGTCGCTTGATCTCGCCCCGCTTGAAGGCGGCGAGGAAGCGCTTGTAATCCTTGAAGGAGACGCAGCCGTTGGAATCGCCGCGCGGTCCGAGCATGTAGGTGTGGGCGAGAAGGCCGTTGCGGTTGTGGATGCGTCCCTGTCCGCCGACGGGATAGAGGCGGATCGCCGCGACGCCGTGGAAGAGGCTCTCGCGCATGGCGAGGTTGTAGGTGTGCGGCGGGGTCGGGCCCCGGTTCTTCTCGCGCACGAAGCGGACGTCGTCGCGCATCCGGCCAAGGCCGGAATGGGCCTCCAGACGCTCCCCGTTCGGCAGGTACACGGTCGCGGCGGCGATGTCGTAGATCGCGGTGCCCGCACCGAGACGCGGCTTGACCGGGGATCGGCGCTCAAGAACCGAAGGCGCATCGTCGTCGATGTCGCCCGCATCGGGACGGGCATAGGCGAGGAGGCCGGAGGGCGCGCGATGGCGTTTGCCGAGAAGCGGTTCCGGGCTCGGCTTGCGGAACGGGCGCATCGTCGGGGTCGGAATGGCGAGGGCGAGTTCACGCTCCAGCGCGGCGCGCGCATTGGCCGGCGGCTCGGCGGCCGGGCCGGCCTCGATCGGCTCGGCGCCGTTGTCCGGCAGATCGGTCTCGACGTGATCTTCGACGACAGCCGCCGTGGCCGCAGCCGGTATCGCCGGCTTCGCGCGTCCCGATGCCGGACGGGCGGCGCCCGGCGTCGGTTCGAGGGCGGCGAGCGTCTGCGTCTCGGCTTTCGCGGGAGCTGCGCCCGCCACCTGGAACGCGGCTGCGGTCGCGGGCGCCGCCACCGGCTGGAAGGCGGGCGAAGCGCCGAAGGCGACCGGCGCGAGGCGGTGGCTGGCGAGGGGTTTTGCCGTCGCGGCCAGACGAACGGCCGCAGCGGACATTCGCTGCGGCGCCGCCTTCGGTTCCGGCCGCATCACGGCGCCGCCGCCACCGGCGGCGTGCCGAACGGCTCGAGCCCCGGACGGGTTCCCGGTCTCGATGGGGCGAAGCGCCACCGGGGCCGCCACCACGCGAAGGTGCTGTTGCCGCAATGGGCCGGGCTCGGACATGCGTGTCGGGGCGAGCGCTCGTGCGCCCGGACCGTTCGACGGGACGAGGGTTCCCGACAGGGCCAGCGCAAGGCCGAGACAGCCGACGAGCCCGAGAGTCCCGCCGACGGCGACGGCGCGACCGCGGCTCCAGGGTTTCCAGGCGCTCGAACGGGCCGGGGCCGCGGGCTCGGCCCGAACGGGTCGTGGCGATCGCAAGGTCCGCGCGCGGAGATCCTCGGTCATGGATTGGTCGCCGCCTCATCACGGTTGATCGAGCCGACGTGCCAGGGCCCGTTCGCCGGGAGGCAGGGAGGTCGGATGGCGATCAGCATGCCGTCTTATGGTTACCAATTCCTGAGCGCAGGCCGGACGGCCACGGAGCGGGTCCGGCGAAACCGCGACACGGGACGCCCGTAAGGCTTGCCTATTTGCCTCCGCCGGGCCACGGATCACGGGTTCCCGTCCGTCTCGACGGCAGCGGACGGGCGACATCGGCAGGGACACGACACGGGAGGGTCGCATGGACTTCAAGGGCAGGAGCGTCGCGGTGACCGGCGCGGGCAAGGGCATCGGGCGGGCGACGGTCCAGCGCTTCGTGGAGGACGGGGCCGAGGTCGTCGCGCTCAGCCGGTCGCAGGCCGACCTCGACGCCGTGAAGGCCGAATTCGGCTGCCGGACGATCGCTGTCGATCTCGCCGATGCCGCGGCGACGCGCCGGGCGGCGCTCGACATGCTGCCGGTCGACTATCTCGTCAATTGCGCGGGCACGACCGATCTCCAGTCGGTTCTCGACACGACGCCCGAGGTCTTTCAGCACATCATGTCCGTCAACGCGCTGGCGCCGCTGATCCTGTCGCAGGAATACGCCCGCGAGCGCATCGCGGCCGGAAAAAGCGGCGCGATCGTCAACGTGTCCAGCATCGCCTCCTTCATCGGCTTTGCCGATCACGCGGCCTATTGCGCCTCGAAGGGGGCGCTGGACGGCCTGACGCGCGTGATGGCCAACGAGTTCGGGCGCCAGGGCATCCGCGTCAACGGCGTCCATCCCGTGGTCACGCTGACGCCGATGGCGATCAAGGCCTGGAGCGATCCGGCGAAGTCCGATCCGATGCTCGCCCGCATTCCGCAGGGCCGCTTCGTCGAGCCCGGCGAGGTCGCGGCGGTGATCGCCTATCTCCTGTCCGACGACGCCTCGATGATCAACGGCATCGACATGCCGGTCGACGGCGGTTTTCTCATCAATTGAGGAATGTCCCGGCGCCGCTGCGCCGGGGCTCGCGCGATCCGGGATCGCGCCCACGCGCCCTTCGGGGACGGGACATGCGGCGTGCGGCCGCCGGATCGCCGCCGCCGCCCGGACGTTCGAAAGGCTTTGGAGGTCCCTGCCATGGACGATGACGATCCCGACCTGGAGTTCTCGCCGCTCGGCGGACTCGTCACGCGCGACGAGCGGACCGTCCAGGTCCACATCTTCCGGATCGCGGGGCGCACCGACGGTTGGGCGCTCGAGGTCGTCGATGTCGACGACGTCTCGACGACCTGGGACACGCTCTTCGCGACCGAGCGCGAGGCCTACGAAGAGTTCAGCCGGGTTCTGGAGGAAGACGGCATCGATGCCTTTCTCGGCGACGGCGCGAAAGGGGCTTCGCGCCCCTGACGCTGGCCCCTGACGTTCGCCGCGGCGCCGGCCGGCGGCGTCGCGCGGTTCAGGCGAGCCAGTCGGGCAGGCGCGGCGGGGCCCGGCCCGTGGTCGCAGCCTCGACGCAGTCGGCGAGCGTTCCGAAGCGAACGGTCCGGCCGCTGAGTCCCGGCCCGTAATGGGCGTATTTCCCGGAATTGGTGAGCACGGTTCGCGCGCGCGCGGGAAAGACCGGCTCGGAGATCGAGCACCAGCAGAGATCGGGCAGGACAGACACGCCGCTCGCCGACAGCCGCTCCAGCGTTCCCTCCGCAAGGGCTTGCGCGATGACGTGGCGTCCGGCCGTGACGATGACGTCGACATCCGCGTGCCGGATGCGTCCCGAGAGGGCGTCGGCGAGCGCGCGGCATTCCGACAGCGAGGCATGGGGGCTGCCGATCGCGACGAGGTCGACGTCGGCGGGGCCGGCGTTCAGCCGTGCATAGGCCTCTGCCAGCGCCGCGCGCGTGATCGCGCGGATCGGCGCATCCGGGCCGAGCGAGCCGGCGGCTTCCGGGGTCACGCCTTCGATGTGCAGCATCGGGGCGGCCGAGCTGGTGCCGAAGGCGGCGCAGAGCGCCTTCAGATCGTCGCGCGTCGGCCGGCCCTGCGAAAGGCCGCGCAGGAGCGGAATCCCATCCGGCGAGGCGTGGCCGGCGAGATAGCCGATCAGCGGCCAGATGGCATCGCCCGCGCCGTCCGGCAGTTCGACGTCGATGCCGCAGCAGGCCCGTCGTTCGGCGTTCCCGTAGACGCCGGACAGCGGCGCGCGGCCGGTGATGGCGATGCAGAGATCGAGAAAGTCCGGGTGCTTCACCGTGCGGGCGCCGAGCACCGAATTGGCGAAGATGACGGCGTTCGACTCCGACCAGGCGATGCGTTCGCCCGGCTCGGGCGCGCCGTCGAGAAGGTAAGGCGCGCAGGTGAAGGTCGGGCGGCAACCCATCCGCACATAGGCGTCGGCGAGCCTTGCCGCGGGATCACCGAAGGCGGGCGGCACGCCCTGCTCGCGCCAGTTCTCCCGGTCGACGGAGATCGCGTTCATCGTGGTGGGAAGGGTGACGCGCCCGCCCATCCGCTCCAGGGTCTCGGCGAAGGCGAGGTTGGCGGGGCTCGCATAGATGCAGCCGTCGATATGAACTTGCGTCACGTCGATCAGCCGTTCGGCGCCCTGCTGCGCGGCCATGGCGCAGACGATGCGCATGGCCTGGCGAACGGCGGGCGCGGCGTCGTCGCCGAGCATGGCGCGATCGCCGGCGGACAGGTCGAGCGCTGCGTCCACCGCCGGCCCGATCGGGATCTCGATCCCGTCGGCGCACAGCATCGTCTCGGTGATCTCGCAATGGCTGGATCGGGCGAGGATGTCGAAAGCCTCCGGCGGAAGGCGCAGCACCGGGAGGGAGAGGCCGAACATCTCGGCGGCGACAAGCGCGCCGAGCGTCAGCACGTCCTCGGCCCCGGAGAAGACGAGGGCGGCCGGCGCGCGGCCGTTGAGGGCGAGGTCGAGAAGAACGCCGGACCCCGAGCAGGAGCCCCGGCTCGACGGCATCGCGAGGACCTGCCCGCCGATGCACCGGCCGTGCCAGGGATGGTGCACGTCGATCACCCGTCCGTCCGCGGGGTCGACGCCGCCCCAGAAGCTCAGCGCCTCCGTCGAGGCCAGGACCGAACCGGAGGCGCAACCGCCGAGCAGGCGACGGGCGGCGGGCGTCGATGTCGCGGCATCGAAGCCGGTGCCGTCACCGGTGGCTGGAGAGGGGAAGTCTGGCGTCACGGCGTCACCTCGTTCGGATCGCAGGTCAGGCCGGGAGCGGCTTTTCGAGAACCACGAAGTCGAGATCGTCCTGCAGCGGCACGCCGAAGCGCGGATCGTCGAGGGGAAACGGCGCGCGCGCGCCGGTCCGCGCATAGCCGCGACGCTCGTACCATGCGATCAGCTCGAAGCGTTGCGAGATGACCGTCATCCGGATCCGGCGAAGACCGAGATCGCGCGCGACGGCCTCCCCCGCCGCGAGCAAAGCCTTGCCGTAGGTGCGGCTCTGACGGTCCGGGGCGACCGTGAGGAGGCCGAGATAGCCGAAGCCGCTCTCGGCCACAACATCGACGCAGCCGGCCAGTCCCTCGCCATCCTCGCCGGCGAGAAGCGTGTGCCGGGGATCGCCGAGCATGTCGAGCAGCATGTCGGCATCGATCCGCTGCCCCTTGAGGAGCGCCGCCTCGTGGGTCCAGCCGCGCGTCGCCGTCTCGCCGCGATAGGCGGAATTGACGAGGCGCACGAGGTTCGCGACGTCGTCCGTCACGGCGCGTCTGATCTGGATCGGCAAAGCTCGGTCTCCCCCGCTCGGCATCGCGCGGCGACGTCCGATGCTTCCAGCGATACAGGATCGTCGCATGTCAGGACCAGAGCCTTCCCGTGGAATGCCGGCGCTCTCGTCGCGCCCGCGACATCCGGCCGATTGCGGGCGTTGGCACCGCACCCGGGCGAGGAGCCCACAGCCGCCAATTCCGGGACACGGCGGGTCCGCGGCGACGCAAATAAACTTTGCCGGCTTCCTTATCTTCTCCGCGGTTGTTGGCATATTGTCATAAACGACGAGAATGGTCTGACGACGCTCGGCTTTTCCGGAGCGGCACAGGTTCGCGACGGTTTCGAGGAGGATCGTCGTCTCAGACCAAGGCGATGCCGGCCGGGGAGGCGGCGTCGACAACCGGGGAGGCCGGATCGAGGACGCGCCGATGCATTCCACCGTCATCATGATCAACCTGACCGGTGCCGTGGCGCTCCTGCTCTTCGGGCTCGCGCAGGTGAAGGACGGCGTGTCCCGCGCCTTCGGCGCGCGGCTGCGGACCGGGCTCGCGACGGGCACGCGGCACGGCTGGCGCGCCTTTCTTTCGGGCCTCGCGGCGACGATCGCGCTGCAGAGCTCGACGGCGACGGCGCTCATGATCTCGTCCTTCGTCGACCGCGGCCTCGTGAAGGCGCGCAAGGCGCAGATCGTCCTGCTCGGAGCGAATGTCGGGACGGCGGTCACCGCCTGGCTTGTGTCGACGGGCATCGAGTGGATCTCGCCGCTTCTTCTCCTCGTCGGCGTGGTGCTGCGCCGCAGTGCCGGGACGGCGCGTCAGGGCGGCGGCACCGCGCTCATCGGCATCGGCCTGATGCTTCTCTCGCTGCATCTCCTCGGCCTCGCCACCGAACCCATGCGCACCTCGCCGGCGCTCGCCGCCTTCATCGCCCTTCTCGACGACGCCTGGCCGGTCGCACTGATCCTGTCGGCGGCCTTGGCCTTCCTGTCCTCCTCCAGCCTGGCGATCGTCGTCCTCATCCTGTCGCTCGCCTCCTCCGGCATCCTGTCGGCGGGCCTGACGGTCGTCCTGATCCTCGGCGCCAATCTCGGCGGCGCGGTTCCGCCCTATCTCGCGACCCTTCGCGAGTCGCCCGCCGCCCGGCGAATCACGCTCGGCAATCTTCTCGTGCGGGCCGCGGGCTGCGCGCTCGCGCTGCCGCTCGCCGGTTTCAGCGCGGATCTCATCGCCGCGCTGCCGCTGGCGCCGGACAAGCTCGCGGTCGACGCGCATCTTCTCTTCAACCTCGCGCTCGCCGCTCTCGCCTTTCCGTTCACGGGCATGCTGACGCGCCTGATGCCGCGCCTCGTGCCCGATGCCGTCGGCGACGAGGACCGGCCGAAATTCCTCGACCCGCAGGAACTCTCGACGCCGATCGTCGCCCTGACCAGCGCGACGCGCGAGGTGCTCGGCGTCGGCGATCTCGTGGAGCGGATGCTGATCCAGATCTCGGACGCGTTCCGCCGCAACGATCTCGACGCGCTGCGGGAGATCCCGACGCTGGAGCGCCGCGTCGACCAACTGCAGCAGGCCGTGAAGATCTATCTCTCGCAGCTCGGCCGGGACGGACTGCAGGAAGAGGACGGCCGGCGCTCGATCAACATTCTCGACTACGCGATCAATCTCGAGCACATCGGCGACATCATCGAGAAGGGGCTGCGCGAGCAGGTGACCAAGAAGGTCAGCCAGGGGCTGAAATTCTCGGATGCGGGCTACAAGGAACTCCAGCGCTTCATCGACCTCACGATCGACAATCTCCAGATCGCGCAGACCATCTTCGTCACGCGGGACGTCAATCTCGCGCGCCAGCTGATGGAGGTGAAGGTGGAGGTGCGGCAGATCGAGAAGCAATCCGCCGAGCGGCATTTCGAACGCCTGCGGGAGGGCCGGATCGACAGCCTGCGCACGAGCTCGCTCCATCTCGACATGCTGCGCGATCTCAAGCGCATCAACGCCCACATCGTCTCGGTCGCCCATCCCATCATGGACGCGAGCGGCCTTCTCATCGAAAGCCGCCTCCGCGCCTCGGCCTGACCGTCCGGCCCGGGCCTCTTCCCCGCCGAGGGCGCGCCGGTTTCAGAGGTCGGCGAAGCGGCGGATGAGGTTGTGATAGTGGTTGACGAGGCCGAGCACGGCGGGATCGGCATCGCCGAGCCGCGTGCGGGCACCGATGATCGCGATGTCGAGATCGTAGAGCATGGCGCGAAGGCCGTCGTCGCGGACCATGGACTGCGACCAGAAGAAGGAGGCCCAGCGGCTGCCGCGCGTGATCGGCTCGACGCGGTGGAGGCTGGTCGCGGGATAGACGATCATGTCGCCCGCCGGCAACTTCACGGACTGGCTTCCATACGTGTCCTCCACGACGAGCTCGCCGCCGTCGTAGTCCTCCGGATCGGTCAGGAACAGCGTCGTGGAGACGTCGGCGCGCATGCGCATGCCTCCCGTTCCGGGAATCGCGCGGATCGCGCCGTCGACATGGGCGCCGAAGGTCATGCCGACGTCGTAGCGGTTGAACATCGGGGGCAGGACGCGGAAGGGAAGCGCCGCCGAATTGAAGGTCGGGTTCGCCGCGAGCTTGCCGAGGATCAGCCCGCCGAGCTCGCGCGCCTCGGGTGAGTCCTCGGGGATCTGCAGGTTCTTCTTGGCCTTGGCCGCCTGGTCGCCGGCCGTCACGCGCCCGTCGACCCAGGGCGATGCCTCGAGAACGTGGCGGCAATGGCGAACCTCGTCCGGCGACAGGACGGCGGGAACGTGGATCAGCATGTCGGTCCTCTCGGAAGGCGCCGTGCCGCCCGGCGGGCGCACGGACGATGCGGGAGGGGAGACGGCGCCCGTCGCGGGCGGAGCGTCCTACGCCCCCGGTTCAGAATTTCGCCGCCACGCTCGCCAGGAAGCTGCGCCCCGATGCCGGGACGGCGCGCGCCGAATTGAAGGCGGCCGAGTAGTTCAGCTCGTCGGACAGGTTGTAGCCGTTCAGCGAGACCTTGATGTTCTCGATCTCGTAGGAGATCCTCGCGTCGAGCGAAAAGGTTTCCGGCACCGTCGCGATGTTGGCGGAATCGGCGACGTAATCGCTGGCATAGAAGATGCCCCCGCCGACCTCCAGCTTACCGGGGATGACGGCGTCGAGATGCGGGGTCACGTCGTAGGCCGTCCAGAGCGACAGGTTGTGCTCCGGCAGGTTGTTGGCGCGTTTGCCGACGAGGCTGGCGTCGCTCGCCGACGTCACCTCGCCGTCGAGATAGGCATAGGCGAGCGTCACGTCCCATTGCGTCGTGATCTCGCCGGTGACGCCGAGCTCGACGCCTTCGATCCGCCGGCCCTGGCCGGATTCGGCGAAGCCGAAGGTGACGGCGCCGGACTCGTCCGTGTAGATCGCGTTGTCCTTGTCGATCCGGAAGATCGCGCCGGTGACGCCGAGCGCGCCGTCGAAGACGTTCACCTTCGCCCCGATCTCGTAGAGATCGCTTTTCTCGGGCTCGAGATCGATCGCGTTGTTCGGGGTTTCCGCCGTGCCGTTGGTGACCTGGAAGGAGATGTTGGCGCCGACCGGCACGTAGGACCTCGCATAGGTCGCATAGAGCGTCGTATCGGGCGTCGGCTCGTAGAAGATCGTCGCGGAGGGGCTGACCTCCGAGGAGGTCTGGGACTGCTGGACGTTGTCGAGAAGACCCGAGCCCTGGAACGTGCTCTCGAAATTGTCCCAGCGGGCCGAGCCCATCACGGAGATCTCGTCGGTGAACCAGACGCGGTCGCTCGCGAAGACGGCGACGTCGGCGGCGGTCGAGTCGCGAAAGACGTCCTTGTTCTTCGTGATCGCGGCGTTCGGCACGTCGAAATAGGGTGTCTTGATGAATTGCGGATTGAGGCCGGCGGTCACCGATGGCGTGCGCAGGCCGGAATAGCGCGTGTCCTCCTGGTGGTAGAGATCGAGCCCGACCAGCAGCTCGTGCCGCAGGACGCCGGTCTCGAACGTCGACTTCAGGGTCGAGACGTTCTGGATGCCCCAGCCTTCCTGGAAATAGGTCATGCCGCCGCCCGCGCCGTAGCCGATGCGCGGATCGCCGCCGGCGAGGACGAGCTGAGAGCAGCTGCCGGCATATTGGATCCCGGCGAGCGTGGTGTTGGCGTCGTTGCCGCAGGCGGGATTGGTGGAGGAGAAGTCGCGATCGTAGATCGTCAGGCGCGTGTCGTTGTTGAAGACCATGCGGTCGTCGATCTCGTGCTGGAAGCGCGAGGTCAGCGCGTGGACATCGGCCTCGTCCATGTCGAGGTCCCGGGCATAGGAGATGTCGCGGCGAACGCCGAACTCGGTCAGGGGCGAGGCCGTGCCGTCCGGCCGAAAGACGAAGGGCACGCCGAAATCCGGCACGCGGTCGGTGTGCTGGTAGAAATAGTCCAGCGTGAGGCTCGTCGGCTGCTGGATGCCGAAGGCGACGGAGGCCGCGATGCCCTGTCGGTCCGAGCGGATGTTGTCGCGGTCGACGACGTCCTGTTCGTGGACGACGCCGTTGACCCGCACGGCCGTGGTCTCGTCGATCTCACGGTTCACGTCGAAGGTTCCGCGATAGGTCGGGCCGCTGCCGACCGTGCCCTCGACCTCGACGAAGCTGCCGAGCCGGGCCTGCTTGGTCTGCTGGTTGACGAGGCCGCCCGCCGTACCCGTGCCGAAGCTCTCGCCGTTCGGTCCCTTGTAGACCTGGACGGCTTCGAGATTGAAGCTGTCGCGGACATAGGCGCCGAAGTCGCGCAGCCCGTCGACATAGATGTCGCCGCGCGACTGCACGCCGCGAATGCGGAACTGGTCGCCGTTCTGGCCGCCATTGCCTTCGCCGGACGAGATCGTAATGCCGGGAACGTTGCGCAGCGCCTGTTCGAGCGTCGTGACGTTCTGCTCCTCGAGAACCTTCTCGGGGACGACGTTGACGATCCGGGGCGTCTCCTGAACCGTCGCGGGAAGCCGCGAAATGCCGGTCGCGCTCCGGTTGGCGTTGCGGGACGCGGTCCCGTTCGCCGCGCCGTCGAGCGTGATCGTATCGAGGAGGATCGGCTGCCCGTCGGTCGCCGCCGGCGCCGCCGATTGCGCCGCGGCGGGCGTTCCGAGCGTGAGGGCCATGCCGGCGGCGAGCGTCGCCTGGGACAGGGTCGGGCGCAGGGAGGTGAAGGGCTTGTGCATGGTCGGTTCCTCTTGGCTCCTCCTTCGCCTAAGAAACATGAATATTAGAGTCAAGAATAATCGCATTTCTGACACAGTTCTAAAACGTCAATGAAATCCGTTTGTTGGAATGGTTCTGAAGTGGCATTTCAGCGGCAATTTAATGTTGACCTTCGCGTTCAACATTATAAGACCGGCTGAACGATCCTTCGTTCGATCCCTTGCGGAGACCTCCCGTGACCCTCTCCCGCCGCCTTCTTCTCGTCGCTTTGCTCGCCTTGCCAGCCGTTCCGACCCTGGCCGCCGAGGTGACGGTCGCGACCGCTCGGGGCACGGCGATCGTGCCCGAACATCCAAAGACGGTGCTCGTCTTCGATCTCGCCAGCCTCGACACGCTCGACGCGCTCGGCGTCGATGTCGCGGGCGTGCCGAGCGTGCGTTACCCCGCCTATCTCGCAAAATACGGTGAGGCTTCCGTTCAAAAGATCGGATCGGTCTTCGAGCCCGATTTCGAGGCGGTGAGCGCGGCGGCGCCCGATCTCATCGTGATCGGCGGACGTTCCGCCCCGCAATACGAGGCCCTGTCGAAGATCGCGCCGGTGATCGACCTCACCGTCGATCCCAAGGACAGTCTCGGCAGCGCGGAGCGGAACGCCGGGACGCTCGCGCGCATCTTCGGCAAGATGGCCGAGGCGACCGCGCGGATCGATGCGCTGAATGCCTCGACCGCCGCCCTGAAGGCGAAGGCCGAGACCGCCGGCACGGCCTTGATCGTCCTCACCACCGGCAACAAGATGAGCGCCTACGGGCCGGGCTCGCGGTTCGGCATCGCCCATTCAGCCTATGGCTTCAGACCGGCCGATCCGAACCTCACCGTCGCCAGCCACGGGCAGGCGATCTCCTTCGAGTTCATCGCCAAGACCGATCCGGACTGGCTCCTCGTCATCGACCGCGACGCCGCGATCGGGCAGGGCGCCGCTGCCGCGATGCTCGACAACGAGCTCGTCGCCAGGACCAAGGCCTGGCGCGACGGCCGGGTGGTCTATCTCGATCCCGCGCGCTGGTATCTCGTCTCCGGCGGCCTCACCGCTCTTCAGGCGAATGTCGACCAGCTTTCGCAGGCGCTTGACCGGCTCGCCACCGGTACGGCTGGGACGAGCGTCGGCGAAGCCGGTGGGACGCCCGCTCCCGAGCCCCGCGGCTGAGCCGGGCCGATCGTCGTCGCATCCTGACCATCGCCACGCCTTGTCCCGCCGCGCCTTGTCCCGCTTCGCCGTCGCCACGCTCGCCGTCGCCGTCCTCGCCGTCGCCAGCCTCTTCGTCGGGGTCGGCGAGGTCTCGCTTGCGCGTCTCTGGACGGAGGGCTGGAGCGGGGAGGCGGGCGAGCTTCTGCGGATCAGCCGGCTGCCGAGGACGCTCGCCATCCTCCTGGCGGGGGCCGGCATGGCGGTCGCCGGGCTCATCATGCAGCTCCTGGCGCGCAACCGCTTCGTCGAACCTTCGACGGCGGGAACGATGGAATCGGCGAGCGCCGGGCTTCTCGCGATGATGCTCCTCGCCCCGGGCGCGCCGGTCGTGGCCAAGATGCTGGTCGCGTCCCTCTTCGCGCTTTGCGGCACGGGCCTCTTTCTCGCGATCCTGTCGCGCGTGCCGCTGCGCTCGCCGCTCGTCGTGCCGCTCGTCGGCATCATGCTCGGCGGCGTCATCAACGCCGCAACGAGCTTCTTCGCCTACCGCTTCGATCTCCTGCAATCCCTGAACGCCTGGATGACGGGCGACTTTTCCGGCGTTCTCAGGGGCCGCTACGAGCTGCTCTGGATCGCCTTCGCCCTGACGCTGGCCGCCTATCTCGCGGCCGACCGATTGACGCTGGCCGGTCTGGGAAAGGACGTCTCGACCGCGCTCGGCGTCGATCACGGGCGGACCCTCGTCTTCGGCCTGGTCGTCGTCTCGCTGGTGACGGCGGCCGTCACCGCGACCGTCGGCATGGTGCCCTTCGTCGGCCTCATCGTGCCGAACCTCGTCGCGATGGCGATCGGCGACCACGCGCGGCGCGCGGTTCCCTGGGTCGCTCTGGTCGGGGCGGGGTTCGTCCTTGGCTGCGACATGGCGGGGCGCATCGTCGCCGCGCCCTACGAGCTGCCGGTCGGTTCCGTCGTCGGCGTCGCCGGTGCCGCGATGTTCCTGACGCTCCTTTTGCGAAAGCGCGACCGGCTTGGCTGACCGTTCCACCATCCGGCCCGCCGGAGGGGCCGTCCCGGCGTTCCGGCTCACGGTGCTCGCGGCCCTCGCTCTGCTGGCCTGCCTCCTCTTCCTGACGCTCGGGGCCAAGGGAAGCTGGAGCTTCGTCCTGTCGTTCCGAACGCCCAAGCTCGCGAGCCTCGTCCTCGTCGCCGGCGCGATCGCCGTCTCGACGGTCCTCTTCCAGACGGTCGCGGAGAACCGAATCCTGACGCCCTTCATCATGGGCTTCGACGCGCTCTACGCGCTCCTCCAGACGGTTCTCGTCTTCGCGCTCGGCTCGGCCGCCGTGGGGGCGGCCGAACCGCGGCTCCTCTTCCTCGCGGAGGTCGGCGCGATGGTGGCGCTGGCGCTCGTCCTCTACGGCGGGCTCTTCTCCGGCGCCGTTCGCTCGCTGCATCTCCTGGTGCTCGTCGGCATCGTCCTCGGCATCCTCTTCCGCAGCCTGTCCGGCCTGATGCAGCGCCTGATCGACCCGAACGAGTTCGTGGTGCTCCAGGATCGGCTCTTCGCGAGCTTCAACCGGGTGGAGCCCGACCTCCTTCTCGTCGCCGCGATCCTCTTCCTGGCGATGCTGGCGCCGATCGTCCGCCTCCTGCCCGCGCTCGACGTGTTGCTGCTCGGACGCGACGGCGCGATCGGACTCGGCGTCGACCACCGCCGCACGGTGCGCGCGGTTCTCGGCATCACGGCGGTGCTCGTCTCGGTCTCGACGGCGCTGGTCGGTCCCGTCACCTTCTTCGGCCTCATCGTGGCGAGCCTCGCCTACCGGCTGATGCCGACGCATCGCCACGCGCCCGTCCTCGTCGCCGCCGCGCTTCTCGCGGTGATCGCTCTCGTCGGCGGCCAGATGCTGCTCGAACACGTCTTCGCCTTCGACACGGCCCTCGGCATCGTCGTCGAACTGGCCGGCGGAATCGTCTTCCTCGTCCTTCTCCTGCGCGGAGCCGCAAGATGATCGCCATCGAATCCGTCAGCAAGCACTATGGCGAGAGCTCCGTCGTCGCCGGCGTGTCGCTGACCCTTGCACCGGGCGGGGTCACGGGGATCATCGGGCCGAACGGGGCGGGCAAGTCGACCCTCCTGTCGCTCGTCGCCCGTCTCCTGCCGATGTCGGCCGGCCGGATCTCGGTCGACGGGCTCGACGTGACGACGACGCCGGGCGACGTCCTGGCTCGGCGCCTCTCGATCCTGCGCCAGGACCATCACCTCGGCTCGCGCCTGACGGTCCGCGATCTCGTGGCCTTCGGTCGCTATCCCCATTCCAAGGGCCGCGTCACGCAGACGGACCGCATCCACATCGACAGCGCGCTCGCCTATCTCGGCCTCGACGAACTGGGGCACCGCTTCCTGGACGAACTCTCGGGCGGTCAGCGCCAGCGGGCCTTCGTCGCCATGCTGATCGCGCAGGACACCGATGCCGTGCTCCTCGACGAGCCGCTGAACAATCTCGACATGGTCCATGCGGCGGCCATGATGAAGCTCGTGCGGCGGCTCGCCGACGATCTCGGGCGCACGGTCGTCGTCGTCCTCCACGACGTCAATTTCGCCGCCTGCTACTGCGACCACATCGTCGCCATGCGCGACGGTCGCGTCCTGCGCGAGGGCCCGCCATCGCAGATCGTCACGAAGGAGGCGCTTCTGGCCATCTACGGCCTGTCGATCGAGGTTCGCGACATCGACATTCCCGGCCTCGGCATGCGGAGGATCTGCCTGCCCTACGCGTGAGGATCGCATCGACGCGCAGGACCGTCCGGCGGTCGACGGAACGGCGATCGTCAGACCGCCAGGGCGACGGGTTCCGGCCGGCGCACGGCCATGGCCTCGCGCAGGTTCTTGAGGAGGAGGGCCGGGATGTCGGAGACCGGGACGGGCCGGCTGAAGAAATAGCCCTGCATCTCCGGGCATCGCTCTTCCATGAGGATGGCCAGCTGTTCGCTCGTCTCGATCCCTTCCGCGATCACCGCCATGCCGAGCGCGGTGCTGAGGCTGATGACCGAGCGCACCACCGCGAGATTCTGCGGGATGTGGATGTTGCGCACGAAGGACTGGTCGATCTTCACCTTGTCGAACGGATACTTCGTCAGGTAGGCGAGCGAGGAGTAGCCGGTTCCGAAATCGTCCATCGAGATGCGGATGCCCATGTCGCGGAAGGCCTGCAGCGTCGCGAAGATCTGCTCCGGATTCTCCAGCATGAGGGATTCCGTCACTTCGAGCTGCAGGCGGCGCGGCGACAACCCGCTGTCGAGGATGATGCGGCGGGCATCCTCGTAGAGCGTCTTGTTGCGGAACTGGACCGGGGAGAGGTTGACGGACAGGCCGAGATGATCCGGCCAGGTCATCGCCTCGGCGCAGGCGCTCTTCAGGACCCAGAGGCCGAGCTGCTGGATGAGGCCGGTGTCTTCGGCGAGCGGAATGAACTCGCCGGGCGAGATCATGCCCTGCGTCGGGTGCCGCCAGCGGATGAGCGCCTCGAAGCCGGAAATCGCGCCGGTCTCGGCCTTGACGAAGGGCTGGTAGAAGAGCTCGATCTCCTTCTGCCGCTCCACCGCCGATCGAAGGTCGATCTCCATGTCGCGCCGGCGCTGCAGCCGATCGCTCATCTCCTTCTCGAAGAAGCGGTAGACGTTCTTGCCCTCGCCCTTCGACGAGTAGAGGGCGAGGTCCACCTGCTTCACGACCTCGTCGACGAGCGCGTTCGACGGGCTGCGCTGGCAGCAGACGATGCCGATGCTGACGCCGATCTGGATCTCGTGGCCGTCGATCGAAAAAGGCCGGGCGATGTCGCGGATGATGCCTTCGGCGATCCGGGAGGCCTCGCCGGCGCCGAGGCAACCGGTGACGACGATCGCGAATTCGTCGCCGCCGATGCGCGCCACGAAAAGGTCGCCGTGGCCGGTGGCCTGGAGGCGCTTGGCCACCTCCTGCAGGAGCTTGTCGCCGAGCGGATGGCCGAGCGTGTCGTTCACCGCCTTGAAGCCGTCGAGGTCGAGGCCGAGAACCGTGGCGCCCGACTGGACGAGGGTCGTGATCAGACGTTCGCGGAAGTGGATGCGGTTGGGAAGGTCCGTCAGGCCGTCGTGCCGGGCGAGATGGCGCATGGTCTCGTCTTCGCGGTGCTTGGTCGTGATGTCCTCCATCGTCACGACGAAACCGCCGCCCATCACGCCGCGCCGGGACAGCGCGAGGATGCGCCCGTCCGGCATCGTCTCGACGATGGCGGCGGCGCCCGTGGCCGAGAGGGTCGGCCGGAGATAGGGATCCTGGCGCACGAGGTCGGCGGTCATGCCGATCTCGCGCTTGCCGAACATCTGTTCGAAGCGGTCGTTGTAGATGACGAGCGCATTGTCCGCGTCGAACAGGCAGAGCGCCTGGGACATGTTGTTCAGCGCCGCGTTGAACCGGGCGTTCTGAATGCGGATGGTCTGGATGTAGCTCGTCGCCTGGTCGCGGCGCAGGCTCTCGATGCTCTGGACCTGGTGGCGGATGTCGGACTGCATCTCGCCGAGAAGCCGCATCAGGACCGACACCTCGTCCCCGCCCGACACGGCGATCTCGACATCGGAATCGCCGCTCGCGACGCGGCGCGCCGTGGCGACCGCTCCGCGCAGACGGCCGGAAATGTGCCTCGACAAGAGCGCCGTGACGATGAGGCCGAACAACAGCGCGCCGCCCGCGAGCGACAGGATCACGCGGGCGTCGCTCGCGGAGGTCTCGTCGATCCGGTTGCGGCTGGACGCCGCCAGGCTGCGGATGTCGGCGAGGCTTTCCCCCAAGGCTCCTTCGGCGCGGTCGAGGACGGCCGCCGTCTTGCGGATCGAGAGCGACGTGTTCTGAAAGGTCAGCGCACTCAGCGTGCCCGCGATCTCGACCACCCGCTTGCCGCTCGGCGCCAACTCCGCCGACCCGGAGAGCCAGAGGCCGGCATCGCTCAGCTTCTCGATGATGGCGGGAAGCCGTGCGGCGAGCAGGGGCGAGGCCGTCGCCTTTTCCGCGGAGGTCTTGCCGAGGGTGGAAGCCTCGTAGTCGTCCGCCACGGACGCCAGCATGGAGCGAACCGCGTCCAGCGTCTGGAGCGGCACGACATACTGTTCGTTCGACCGGTTGTGTTCGCGCCTCAGCCCCTCGATCGCGAGATGAGCGTAGAGGGCCGGCGCGAGGGCGGCCAGGAGGACGAGAAGACAACTCGCGATGAGTTTCAGTCGGAGGCTCATGGCATGTCCGCGCGTTGAGGTTCGCGCAGAGCCTAGAGGCGAGGTCTTCTCATTTCCTTTCGGATGTGTCCGCACACCGCAACTGGCGCTAGAAAACCTCAGAGAACGCCGATCTCGCCCGAGGCGACCTCCGCCGTGATGTCGATGAGGCAGGAGGATCCGTCCGGATCGGCCTGGCCGCCCCATCGAAGGAGATCCTCCCGGCTCAACTCGACCCTGTAGCGCTTCTTCGACCGTTCGAAGCCCGATCGCGTCAGCGTCTCCTTCCATTCGACGGTGCCGGCGTAGCGATCGGGCGGGAGCGTGATTCCACCCGCCACCGTCGTCTCGACGGACACGACGAAGCTCATCGGCCCTTCCATTCGTCGCGAGCCGCTGCGCAATCTGGCCATGTCGTCACCGTTCGTTCCGTCGCGTTCCGGGAGAACGCTTCGGTCGGATGCGACGAGAAGGCAAGCGTTTCGAGCCCGCGCGCCCTTGGTTGAGGCAAAGCGAGGCGTCGGGCGCCGAGCCGGCGCGGCGGCGGAGCATCCCACGGTTGTTCGGTCCGGTTCGGAAGCGGGTGATCGGGGTCGCGCCGTTCGGCCCTGCCCCCGGTCGTCCCGCGCGGTGCGCCGCTTTGAATGATTCTCAAGTGAAACCATTGTGTTGGCCCGGCTTGTCTTCCCGGCATCCGAATTGGATAAGGAGCGCGGATGGCCGCGGACGGCCACGTCCCGCAATCGTCGTCGAGCCGCATCATGCTCTCCCGCTTCTTCTCCTATTACCGGCCCTATCGCGGGCTGTTCCTGATCGACTTCTGCTCGGCGGTCCTGTCGGGACTGCTCGAACTCGGCTTTCCCATCGCCGTCGCGGTCTTCATCGATGATCTCCTGCCGAGCGGCGAGTGGAACCTCGTCCTCCTCGCCTCGCTCGGGCTTCTCGGCGTCTACGTCGTCAACACGGGACTGATGGCCGTCGTGAACTATTGGGGCCACATGCTCGGCATCAACATCGAGACCGACATGCGGGCAAAGGCCTTCGATCATCTGCAGAAGCTGTCCTTCCGCTACTTCGACAACCACAAGACCGGCCATCTCGTCGCCCGCCTGACCAAGGATCTCGAAGAGATCGGCGAGGTCGCCCATCATGGGCCAGAAGACCTCTTCATCGCCATCATGACCTTCGTCGGGGCCTTCCTCCTGATGCTGTCGGTCAATGTGGAACTGGCGCTGATCACGGCTGCGATCGTTCCGCTCGGCACGTTCCTGACGACGCGCTACGGCGGCCGCATGACCCGGACATGGCGCGCGATCTACGGCAGCGTCGCCGACTTCAACACGCGGATCGAGGAGAATGTCGGCGGCATCCGCGTCGTGAAGGCCTTCGCCAACGAGGACCACGAGCGCGCCCTCTTCGACGTCAACAACCGCCGCTATCGCGAGCGCAAGCTCGACGCCTACCGGATCATCTCCAAGACGCTGACGCTGAACTACCTCTCGATGCGGCTGACGCAGGTGATCGTGATGGTCGCCGGCACGTGGTTCGTCATATCGGGAGAGCTGACGCAGGGCGGCTTCGTCGGCTTCCTCCTCCTCGTCAACGTCTTCTTCCGCCCGGTCGAGAAGATCGCCTCGGTGATCGAGACCTATCCGAAGGGCGTCGCGGGGTTCCGGCGCTATGCCGAGTTCCTCGACACCGCGCCCGATATCGCGGACCGGCCGCACGCGGTCGCGGTGCCGGAGGTGCGCGGCGACATCCGCTTCGAACGCGTCGGTTTCGGCTATGCGCCGGGCCGCCCGGTGCTCACCGATCTCAGCTTCTCGATCCAGGCCGGCGAGACCGTCGCCTTCGTCGGTCCCTCGGGGGCGGGCAAGACGACGATCTGCTCGCTCGTGCCGCGCTTCTACGAGGTCGAGGCGGGGCGCATCCTCATCGACGACATGGACATCCGCGACATGACGCTCGCCTCGCTGCGCCGCCACATCGGCGTCGTCCAGCAGGACGTCTTCCTCTTCGGCGGCACGATCCGCGACAACATCGCCTATGGCCGCCTCGACGCGACCGACGAGGAGGTCCGCGAGGCCGCGCGCCGCGCGCACCTGACGCAGACGATCGAGCGCCTGCCCGACGGCTTCGACACTGTCGTCGGCGAGCGCGGGGTCAAACTCTCCGGCGGGCAGAAGCAGCGGCTCTCCATCGCGCGCATGTTCCTGAAGAACCCGGCGATCCTCATCCTCGACGAGGCGACGTCGGCGCTCGACATGGAAACCGAGCGGGCGATCCAGGCTTCGCTGCAGGAGCTGTCGGCGGGCCGGACGACCCTCATCATCGCCCATCGCCTGGCAACCATCCGGCATGCCGACCGCATCATCGTCGTCGACGAGACCGGCATCGCCGAGGAGGGGCGTCACAGCGACCTCGTCGGCGCGAGCGGACCCTACCGGCGTCTTCACGACGCGCAATATTGACGCCCGTCGCGGTCGACCTTCTCAACGTCGGCGCATCGGTTTCCCAGGAGCACGCATGAGATCCCTCTTCCACCTCGCCTATCACGTCACCGACCTCGACGAGGCCCGCCGCTTCTACGGCGACATCCTCGGCTGCGCCGAGGGTCGGAGCACCGAGACCTGGGTCGACTTCGACTTTTTCGGTCACCAGATCTCGCTGCATCTCGGCAAGCCCTTCGAGGTCACGCGCACGGGGACGGTCGGCGACCACAAGGTGATGATGCCCCATCTCGGCGTCGTCCTGCCGCTGGAGGACTGGCTGGCCCTCGCCGAGCGGCTGAAGGCCGGCGGCATCGCCTTCGACATCCCGCCGGTCGTGCGCTTCGAGGGCGAGGCCGGCGAGCAGCGCACGATGTTCTTCTTCGACCCGAGCGGAAACCCGATCGAGGTCAAGGGCTTCAAGGATTTCGACGGCGTCTTCGCGCGCTGAACGGGCGCCAGCGGTGGCGGGGCTGGAAACGACCGCGCCTCAGCGCCGGGCGAGATCCTCGGCGAGCGCGGCGGCCACCGCCTCCGGCGCGTCGTAGAGAAAGAAGTGGCCCCCTCGAAGACGCGCCTTCGCAGCGGATGGCGCGTCAGCGCCTGCCAGGCCGGCGCGAGCCGATCGGGCGCCGCCGGGTCCGTCTCGCCGGAATAGACGAGGATCGGGCAGGACAAAGGCTCGGCCGCGCGATGGACGTAGCGGTCGGAAAGCCCGATATCGGCGCGGATCACGGGCTCGAAGAGCGCGAAGAGCTCGGGATCGGCGGCGATCCTGTCGGGGACCCCGCCGAGCGGGAGGATCCGTTCGCGGACGTCCTCGGGGGCCGTACCGGCGGCCTGCCGCGCAGCACCCTCCCGCAGGACCGGCGACAGGCTGCCCGAGGCGACGAGATGGGTCGGTCCGCCGCCGTCCTTGGCGCAAAGCCGCGCCGCGAGATGGGCGACGAGCCCGCCAAGACTGTGTCCGAGAAAGGCCGTCGGCAGGACCGGCAGGGTCCGGAGCGCGGCGACGAACTCGCCCGCCATCGCCTCGGCCGTGGCGTGGCAGGCCTGCGACATCCGGTTCTCGCGCCCGGGCGCCTGCAGCGGGCAGAGCTCGATGCCATAGGGCGCCAGCGCCTTGGCGAGGCCGCGAAACGCCGAGGCGCCGCCGCCGGCATGCGGAAAGGCGGCGAGGCGCGACGTCGCTCCGGCGAGCGGCCGGTGAAGCGAGAGGGCCGGCGGCCTCATCCGGTCATGCCGACCATGGGCGCCGCCGCCGGCGGTTGATGCGCGGCATCGAGCCGCCGGCCGTGATCGTGGTCCGGAAGATCGGTCTCGACGTCGCGCAAGGTGGCCGAACGCCAGCCGGCGATGGCCAGGATCAGCGTCGCGACGCCCGCGACGAGCAGCAGGAGCGCCATTCCGCGTCCCGGACCCGTTCCCGTGAGGAGGCCGACCGAGGTGGAGAGCCGGCCGCCCTCGCGCATCAACGGCTCGAAGACCCTGTCGGCGAGCGGCGCGGCGACCAGCATGGCGAGCGGCGGGGCGCTCATGCTCATCATGTTGCGAACGCTCGCGACGCGGCCGAGCAGCTCCGCCGGCACCTTGCGCTGCATGATCGTGGTGCTGCTCGCCTCCTCGATCGGGAAGGCCATGAAGGCGAGCGCCAGCGCGGCGGCGATGACGGCGAGATCGGTCGTAACGCCGCCGACGATCATGGCGATGCCGGTGAGGCCCTGGGCCAGGATCACCCAGACGATCAGACGGCGGCTTCGGGCAAGCAGCCCCATCAGAAGACCACCGGCGAGCACGCCGAGCCCGCCGACCGAGAGGACCGCGCCGGCCGTCTCCGCCGTCGTCAGGATCAGGAGCAGCGGAAGGACGACGACTTCGCAGGTCGCGAAGAGATAGTTTCGAAGGGCGGTGAACCAGAACATCGCATGGAGGCCCCGCCGGTCCCGGACGAACCGCCAACCCTCGCGGAAGGACGCGAACCAGTTCTCGCCCGCCCTCGCGCGCTTCGGGGCGTTCGGAACCTTGACCGCGATCACGCAGGCGAGGGCGATGACGAAGGTGCCGGCGTCGATGACGAGCAGATAGACGAGACCGAAGCTGCCGATCAGCGCACCCGCCAGGACCGGCGCGACGATCTGCCCGATGCCGGCGACGGCATGGACGACGCCGTTCACCGCCGCCAGTCGATCGCCGCGAACCATCAACGGCGTCGTGCTCTCGAAGAGCGGCCGCTGGAGTCCGAGCGCCATGCCGCTGATCACGGCGTTCGCGTAGAGGTGCCACAATTCGAGGCGCCCCGACGTCAGAAGCGCGAGCATGACGAGGCTCGTCACGCCGGAAAGGCTGTCCACGGCCAGCATCGCCGGCTTCTTCGGCCAGGTGTCGGCGATGACGCCGCCGAAGGGCGACATGAGGATCGCGGGCACCAGCGTCAGGATCATCAGTCCGGCGAAGGTCATCACCGACCCCGTCTGCGCGAAGACCCAGATGCCGATGCCGATGCCGGACAAGGTCGTGCCGAGGAAGGACAGGAGCTGTCCGCCGATCAGCACCGCAAAGGGCGCGATGCCGGACGGGGGCGTCTGACCGTGGCGCGCAGGATCGTTCATCGTGGGTCTCCAGGCGTCGATGGCGCGGGCGCGGGGCCCGTGCGGCGAAGGTGATCGGGCGAGGTCATGCTCGGCGCGTCGGGTGGTGTTCGGCGCCGAGGAGGCCTTCGCCTTCCGAGCCCGCCGTCGCGGGGCCGCTTCGCAGCTGCTCGACGAGACCGGCCGTCAGCGCATCGCCGCCCTTCCAGTCTCCCTCCAGCGCGTCGGCGAGGAACTGCGCGACGACGAAGCCGTAGACGAGGATGTCGAGCCCCAGCCAGCGCAGGATGCGGTCGCGCCGGGCGCAGGCGTCCATGGCCGTGCGGTAGCCCTCCAGGCTGTGCGAGATGCGCACGTGAAGCGGCACGAAGAGCTTGGGCATGAGCCGGTTCAGGAGCACGTCGACGCGTCGACGCGCCTGGGGCACGACGTGCCGGAAGTGCGATCGCAGCTCGTCGAAATTCCGGATCGAGAGGTCGGCGACCGCGTCCGTGTGCGGCTTGCGGTTGCGCTGGTAGGTTTCGAAAGCCGCCGCGCGGCCGTCGGCGGGCGCGCGTTCCAGGCAGGCGACGAACTCGAGCACGCTCTCGAAGGCCGAGTTCATGCCCTGGCCGTAGAAGGGAACGGTGGCGTGGGCCGCGTCCCCGATCAGGACGAACTTGTCGCCATGCGACCACATGGTGTTGCGCTGCGTGGGGAAGAAGGACGGCGGCGTGACGCGAAGCTGCTGCTCTACGTTGGGGATCAGGGCCGCGACATCGGGAAACTCGCGCCGGAACATGTCGCCGACGAGGCCGATCGCCGCGAAGTCGGCCTCCTTCGACGACGGGTAGATGAAATTGCCGGTGAAGGAGCCGTCCGGGTTCGGGAGCGCGAACATCATGAGATCCCCGCGCGGCCAGACGTGAAGCGCATGAGGGTCCATGAGCCAGGGATGGGTCGGGTCTGCGCCGGCGGGAATGACGATTTCCCGGTAGTTCCAGTCGAGATACCGCTGCTCGAAATTCGCCCGCTCGCCGCGATGGATCAGGCGCCGCATGGCGGAGTGAACCCCGTCCGCCCCGATCACGAAGTCCGCGTCACGGATGGTTTGGGCGGGCTCCTCGCCGGTGACGGGGCCGATCGTCACCGCGCCGGTCGTCTTGTCGAGGTCGAGAAGGGTCCAGCCCAGCCGGAAGGTGATGCCCTCGTAGGTGCGCGCCGCCGCGACGAGTTCGGCGTTCACGTCCGATCGGCGGGCGCCGTGGAGCGCGACCGAGCGGTCGCGGCTGTAGGGGAAGGCGGTCGTGCCGAGGCCTTCGTGACAGACGCGTCCGGTGATCGCGATGGTGCGGGCCCGCACCTTGTCCCAGACGCGCGCGGCTTTCAGCGCGGCTTCGCCGCGGCTGCTCACCGTGATGTTGAAGGATCGCTTGTTGCCGCTGTCGCCGCCGGGTTCGAACACCTGCCGCTCGACGATCTCGACGCGTGCGCCCCTTTGCGCCAGCATGATCGCGCACAGCGTCCCGGCCAGTCCCGCACCGATGATCACGATCTTCTGGCCCGAGAGGGCCGTGCTTTCGATGTCGGGCATGGCGTTGGCTCGCTTGGGTGCGGGGTGGGGCGGATCAACCGGTCGGGCGCAGGGCGACCGGTCGGCTCGGGACATGCCAAGGGCGCGGAGCTTCGCCGGCGGCCGCCGTTTTTGGGCGACAGCCGTCCGCCTTCGCAGCCATCGTCATCGATGGGCGCGTGCAGGACGGCTCCGAGATCTGTAAGTCAGACCTGATATTTCAGGGGTTTGCTTTGGGTTCGGACGAGAAATGCTTGAGGTGGCGGCGTCGCCTTCGGCATATCCATAAAGGATGCCTATAGGAGAGGCAATTTCTCTGCGGCATGCCCGCCGCATGTTTTAACAAATGGTGAATAGATAAAAATCTATACGTTCGAGACTTCGTGGGATGAAAGATGGAACACGACGCATCTCATGGTCATGTCCTGCAACAAAATAAGCTAAGCTTCCTATATTGGGAAAGCTCGGTGAAAGACGGGTGCTTCGATCGACGACATCGCTATGCTGCGATCTCGTAGCGTCTCGATGGAGCTATCTAATCGAGAAAGTCGAAAGGGAGATTTCCGCAAATAGGAACAATTTGAAATGTGCGTCTCTTCTTGCGGGTATCTATATTCGTTCGGCTGTCTGAGTTTACTACAAGTCGAAATTAACCAGGTCCCTTCACCTTTTCTCGTATGTGAAATGCTACCTCTGTCTCTAGGGAAAGCTTAGAGTGATGAGGTCGACGATGAGCGAGCGTGAGAGAACTGACATTGCCGTGGTCGGAATGGCGTGCCGCTTTCCGGGCGAAGTCCATGATGCCGCGTCCTTTTGGGACTTTCTCCTCGCCAGCGGCGACGGCATCCGCGACGTGCCCGAGGATCGCTGGAGCGTCCGGCGCTTCCACGATGCCGATCCCGCCACGCCGGGCAAGGCGATCATGCGGCGCGGCGGCTTTCTCGGCGGCGATTTCCGCGCCTTCGACCCGCTCTTCTTCGGCATCTCGCCCCGCGAGGCCGCCTATATGGATCCGCAGCAACGGCTTCTCCTCGAGGTCGCCCACGAGGCCATGGAGGACGCCGGTCTCGTTCCGGCGCGGCTCGCCGGCCGCAATGTCGGCGTCTATGTCGGCGGCTTCGCGCTCGATCATCTCATCCAGCTGTCCTCGCCGCTGAGCCGGTCGATCGTCGACACCCACCACACCGCGACGGCGGCGGCGATGACCATGCTCGCCGCGCGCATCGCCTATACGTTCGACTTCCGCGGCCCCGCGATCTCGATCGACACGGCCTGCTCGTCCTCGCTCGTCGCTCTCCATTACGCGGCGCGCGCGCTCCAGACGGGCGAGTGCGACGCGGCGCTGGCCGGCGGCGTCAACCTGATGATGTCGCCGCAATATCCGATCGTGATGAGCAAGGGCCATTTCCTCGCCGCGGACGGTCGCTGCAAGAGCTTCGACGCGCGGGCCGACGGTTATTCGCGCGGCGAGGGCGCCGGCGTCGTCGCACTGAAGCGGCTCCAGGACGCGATCGCCGACGGCGATCCGATCCACGCCGTGCTCGTCGCGACCGGCGTCAACCAGGACGGACACACCAACGGCATCACGGTGCCGAGCGCGGAGGCGCAGGCCGCCCTCGTGCGCGAGGTCGCGGCCGCCGGCGGCGTCGATCTCGCGAGCGTTGCCTATGTCGAGGCGCACGGCACCGGCACGCCGGTCGGCGATCCCCTGGAGGCGCGGGCGCTTGCCGAGACGATCGGCATGGTGCGTCCCGCCGGCCGCCCCGTCGTCATCGGATCGGTGAAGGCCAATATCGGGCATCTGGAAGCGGCGGCCGGCGTCGCGGGCTTCATCAAGGCGTGCCTGGTGGCCAAGACCGGCGTCGTGCCGCCGCAGGCCGGGCTCGGCGATCCCAATCCCGCCATCCCCTTCGCCGAATGGGGCCTGACCCTGCCGCGCAGGGCGACGCCCCTCGATGCCGGAACGCCGGACTTCCACGTCGCGGTCAATTCCTTCGGCTATGGCGGCACCAATGCGCATGCCATCCTGAAACCGTTCGCCGCTCCGGCGGAAGAGCTCTTTACGGCCGCAGCCGGTCCGCAGTTCCTGAAGCTTTCCGCGCGGACGGAACCGGCCCTCGTCGCGCTCGCCGGTGCCTATCGCGAGCGGATCGCCGGCGCCTCGCCGGCCGAGTTGCCCGCCCTGTGCTACAGCGCCGGCGAGCGCCGTTCCGGCTTCGAGCATCGCGCGGTCGTCTTCGGCGACGATGCAAACGCCATCCTCGACGGGCTGGACGCGCTGGCGAGCGGCGAATCGGCGGCGAATCTCGTCTCCCGCTCGTCGAACGCGGTGGATGCGCCGACGGCCTGGGTGTTCTCCGGCATGGGCCCGCAATGGTGGGGCATGGGACGCAAGCTCCTGGCCGAGAACGCGCAGTTCCGCGAGGCCGCGGAGGCGGCGGACGCGATCTTCACGCGCCTGTCCGGCTGGTCGATCCTCGCCGAGATGCTGCGCGACGAGGCCAGCTCGCGGATGGCCGAGACGCAGGTCGCCCAACCCGCCAACTTCATCGTCCAGACCGGTCTCGCCGCCATCCTGATGGCGAAGGGCCTGCGTCCGGCCGCCATTGTCGGCCATTCCGTCGGCGAGGTTTCCGCCGCCTATGTCGCGGGCTCGCTGAGCCTCGAGGACGCGGTGCTCGTCTCCTATCATCGCAGCCGCCTGCAGCAGGGAACGGCCGGCACCGGCACCATGCTGGCCGTCGGCCTGACGCAGGCCGATGCCGAAAGCCGCATCGCCCGCTACGACGGCCGCGTCTCGATCGGCGCCGTGAACGGTCCCGAGGCCGTGACCCTGTCCGGCGAAGCCGCGGCGCTGGAGGAGATCGCCGCCGCGCTGGAGGCCGCCTCGATCTTCCACCGGTTCCTGCGCGTGGAGGTGCCCTATCACAGCCCGCAGATGGAGCCGCTGAAGGCGCCGCTCGCCGAAGCGCTGGCGAGCCTGACGCCGTCCGCTCCGGTCATCGCGCTCTACTCGACGGTCACGGGCGCGCGGATGGGGAGCGCCGAGCGGCACGATGCCGATTACTGGTTCCGCAACGTCCGAGCCCCGGTGCTCTTCGCCCGCGCCATCGAAGCCATGATCGCCGACGGGTATGGCCTCTTCCTCGAAGTCGGCCCGAACCCGGTCCTGACATCGGCGGTCCGCGCCTGCGCGCAAGGCTCCGAGCGTCCCGTCGAGTCGCTCTACACGCTGCGCCGGTCGGAAGACGAGACGCTCGCCCTGCGCCGCATGGTCGCCGATCTCCTCGCCGCCGGCGCGGTCGTGGACTGGCGGCGACTGGCCGGAACCGGGCGCTTCGCACGCCTTCCGACCTATCCCTTCCAGCGCGAGATCCATTGGGCGGAATCGCGCGCGACCGCGAACGATCGCCTCGGCAACGAGATCCATCCCCTGCTCGGCACGCGGCTCGAGGGTCCGCTGCCGGTCTTCGAGGCGGATGTCTCGATCAACTACATGCCCTGGCTGCCCGATCACCGGATCGAGACGGACGTGGTCTTCCCCGCGGCGGCCTATGTCGAGGCCGCGCTGGCCGCGCACGCGGTCATCGAAGGGGAGGAGAGCGCGGTTCTCGAAGCGCTGGATCTTCGCCAGGCGATGCTTGCCGAGCCGGATACGCGCTTTCCCCTGCGCTGGAGCTTCGAGCCCGCGACGCGAACCCTCACCGCCGCGTCCCGGCCCGATCGCGACGGCGACTGGCGCGACCATGCCTCCGTTCGCCTCCTCGCCGCCCGGCCCTGGTCGTCGCCCGCCGTCGATCTCGCGGCCCTCGCCGCCGCCCATGACGACGTCGTCGACGTCGAGGCGCTCTATGCCGGCTTGGCCGCACGGGGCCTCGTCTACGGCCCGGCCTTCCGGACCATCCGGACCTTGCGGCGGCAGGCCGGGTCGGTTCTCGCCGAACTCGCCGTCCACGCCGATCATGCCGCCGAAGCCGCGGGCAGCCGCTTGCACCCGACGCTGCTCGACGGTGCGTTCCAGGCGCTGATCGCGGCCTGTTCGCAAGGGTCCGGCGCGCCCCGCCTGTTCATGCCCGTCTCCATCCGCCGCATCCTCTACCACCGCCCGGCCGGCGCGGCGGTCCAGGCGCTCGGGACCCTCGTCCGCGAGGACGAGACGGCGATCGAAGGCGACATCCGCCTCCTCGCGGCCGACGGCTCGGTCGTCGCCGAACTCCTCGGCTTCACCTGCCGCGCCGTCGCCAGCGCGCAAAACGCCGCCCCGCCGATGGACCGCTGGCTCTTCGCCGAGGAATGGGTGGCCGCCGAGCCCGTCGCCGCCTTCGCCCGCGACGGCCGCTGGCTGCTCGTCAGCGACAACGAAAAGATCGCCGCCCGCCTGTCCGCCTATCTCGAGCGCCAGGGCGCCCGCGAGGTCGTGCGCGTGGCGAGCGACTCCGTCGCGAGCGAGGGGATCGACGCGCTCGCTCGCGGCGACGTCGACGCCGTGATCGACCTGCGGCCGGCGGAAGCCGAGGACGGCGCCGGCGATCCCGTCGGCGGCGACCATGCCGCGCGTCTCGTCGCGCTGCTCCAGCGCCTGCCCGGCACCGCTCCCGCGCCGCGGCTCTATCTCGTCACCCGCGCGTATCGCTCGGTCGCCGGCTCGCTTCCCGCGATCGATCAGGCCGCGGCGGCGGGCGTCCTGCGCGTCGCGGCGCTCGAACGGCCGGAGCTTCGCGCCACCCTCGTCGACCTCGACGCGGACCTGTCGCCGACGACCCTTCGCCGGCTCGGCGCCGAGATCGTCGCGGACGGGAAAGAGGACGAGGTGGTGCTGCGCGGTGCCGATCGCTTCGTTGCGCGGTTGTCGCGGATGAAGGGCCTCGCGGCCGGAAACGAGACGCCGGTCGCGGTCGAAGCTCTCGGTCCCGAGGTGCGCTTCCGCCTCGACGGCGGCACGGGCGGCAGCTTCGACGCGCTGCGGCTGAAGGAGGTCGAACGTCGCGCGCCGGACGCGGGCGAGGTCGAGCTGGCCGTTCTGTCGGCGGCCCTCAACTTCAAGGACGTCCTCAAGGTCCTGGGCGTCCTGCCGAAGAAGGCCTACGAGAGCACGTTCTTCGGCGAAACGCTCGGCATGGAGGCGGCCGCCGTCGTGACCGCGATCGGCGCGGGCGTGTCGCGCTTTTCGGTCGGCCAGCGCATCGTCGCGGCGCTGCCCGACTGCCTTGCCTCCCATGTGACGATCGCCGAGGACCGGCTCTTCGCCCTCGACCTGCCCGCGGAGGTCTCGGGCGCCGACGGCGCGACCATTCCGGTCGCCTTCATGACGGCCTGGTACGGCCTGCACGAACTGGCCCGCCTGCGCCGGGGCGAGCGCGTGCTGATCCATGCCGCCACGGGCGGCGTCGGCCTCGCCGCGATCCAGATCGCGCAATGGCTCGGCGCCGAGATCCACGCGACGGCGGGCAGTCCCGCCAAGCGAGACCATCTGAGGGCGCTCGGCGTCGCCGGCGTCTACGACAGCCGAAGCCTCGCCTTCGCCGAGGAGATCCGCACGGCGACCGGCGGTCGCGGCGTCGACGTGGTGCTGAACTCCCTGTCGGGGGACACCTTCCAGGCGACGCTGCCGCTGCTCGCCTCCTTCGGCCGCTTCGTCGAGATCGGCAAGCGCGACATCATGGAGAACGGCCGCATCCCGATGGGGCTGTTCAACGAGAACCTCTCCTTCTCCTCGGTCGATCTCGACCGGATGATGGTGGAGCGGCCGGCCATGGCGAGCGAGATGCTGGCCGCCATCACCGAGCTGATGCGCGAGGGCGTCGTGACGCCGCTGCCGGTGACGCGCTTCAAGGTCGCAGACCTTCCCGATGCGCTGCGCCACATGGCGCAGGCCAAGCACATCGGCAAGATCGTCGTCGACTTCGAGGACCGCACCGACCTCGCGCTCCTCCCGCGCCGTCCGAGCGCCGGCGCGATCCGGCCCGACGCCGCCTATCTCGTGACCGGCGCCTTCGGCGGCTTCGGCCTCGAACTCTGCCGCTCGCTGGTCGGGCGCGGCTGCCGCCATCTCGTCATGGCGGGCCGGTCCGGCGCCTCCGGCGAGGCAGCCCAGGCGGCGCTGCGGGCGTTCCGGTCGGCCGGCGTTTCGGTGATCGAGGGCCGCCTCGACGTCGCCGATCGCCGCGAGGTCGATGCGCTGCTCCGCGAACTCGATGCGACCGGCGCCGCGCTGGCCGGCGTCTACCACGCCGCCGCCGTGCTCGACGACGCCATGATCGACAATCTCGATCCCGCGCGTATGGAGCGCGCGATGCGGCCGAAGGCCCGCGGGGCGCTGGTGCTGCACGAGGCGACGCAGGGGCGTTTGCTCGACGTCTTCATGCTGTTCTCCTCGGCGACGGCCGTCATCGGCAATCCCGGTCAGGCCAATTACGTGGCGGCCAATGCGGTGCTCGACGCGCTGGCGCGTCGGCGCCGGGCGGACGGTCTGCCCGCCACGGCAGTGGCCTGGGGCGCGATCGGGGGCGTCGGCATGCTCGCCGAGGACGGCGCGGCCTCCCGCCAGCTGGAGCGCGCCGGCGTCCACCGCATCCCGGTCGCGCGCGCCATCGCAGCGCTCGACGCGGTGCTCTCCAACGACGATGTGTCCGGCGCCGTCGCCGTCATGGACGTCGACTTCGCCGCCTGGAGCGGCATGTTCCCCGAGGCGCGCGAGATCCCTCGTTTCGCCGCGTTGATGGCGGAGGGGACCGTGGCGGACGAGCGCTCGGGCGCCGCCGCCATCCTCGCCGCGCTCGAGCCCGCAGAGCGACTGCCCGCCGTCATCGACGGCATCACCAACGTCGTCGCCGGTGCCATGAAGATGCCGGCCGGGCGCATTCCGGCGGATCGTCCGCTTTCCGATCTCGGAATCGACAGCCTGATCGGCGTCGAGCTGCAGGCGGCCCTCGGCCAGCGCTACGGCGTGCAGATCTCGCTGCTCCAGCTCTCCAAGGGCGCGAGCGTCACCGATCTCGCGCGCTCGGTTCTGAAACGCTTCGACCTTGCGGCGGACGCCGCCGGCGACAGGATGGCGGCCTGATGGCGGGGATCGCGACGGACGCCTGGCTCCGGCATCGCCAGGCGCGGCCGGAAGCCCTGGCCCGGCTCTTCTGCTTCCACCATGCCGGCGGCGGCGCCTCGTCCTTCGCCGGCTGGGGCACGCTGGCTCCGGCGGATGTCGAGGTCTGTCCGGTCCAGCTGCCCGGGCGGGAGAACCGCCTGTCCGAGCGGGCCTTCACCGACATGGAGGCGCTCGTCGAGGCGCTGGCCGACGCGCTGGAGCCGATGCTCGATCTGCCGTTCGGCCTCTTCGGCCATTCCATGGGCGCGCGCCTCGCCTATGCGCTCGCGATCGAACTGCGCGATCGCGGCCTGCCGGTTCCCTCCGTCCTCGTCGTCTCCGCCAGCCGGGCTCCGCATCACCCGCCGCTCTTCCCGGACCTGCACACGCTGTCGGACGCGCGCTTGGCCGACGAGCTCGCCGTCATCGGCGGCCTGCCCGAGGCGATCCGCCAGTCCGAGGAGATGATGACGATGATGACGGCGATCGCCCGCGCCGACTTCACCGTGCTGGAGACCTGGCGGCCGCGCGCGGGACAGCGCGTGCCCGCCGCCCTTCTCGCGCTGGGCGGCGAGGACGACCGCTACGCGCCACGCGAGGCCCTGGAGTCCTGGTCGTCCCTGTCCGGCGGACGGTTTCGCTCGAAGCGCCTGCCCGGCGGCCATTTCTACCTGAAGGACCAGCCGGGCGCGGTCGTCGCCGAGGCCTGCTCCGCGCTCTTCCGCAGCCTCGACGACCCCGTCGGGATCGCCAAGGAGGCGCGCCCGTGAGAGCTCTTTCGACCATGCGCTCCGGCCCGCTTTTTTGTCCGGCCGGACACCAGCCGACGTCGTTTCCCGAGGTCCTGCCATGAACAAGCCGATCCGCTCCGCCGACATGCGCCCGATGTCCTTCGCCGATTGGGAGACGGGTACGCTCCTGTCGGTCGTCGAGAGCTGGGCCGTGGAACGTCCGGATGCGGTGGTCTATTCCTGGATGGAGGACGGCGAGACGGTGTCCCGCGACATCACCTTCGCGGGTCTTCGAACCGAGGCCCGCGCGGTCGGTGCGACGGTCGCGCGTTTCGCCAAGCCGGGCGAGCGGGTGATGCTCCTCTATGGCGACGGGCCGGACTACGTGATCGGCCTTCTCGGCTGCCTCTATGCCGGCGCGATCCCGGTCTCCGGCGTTCATCCCGGCGTCCTCAAGGCCTTCGAGCGCTTCATCGGGGTCGTGCGCGACTGCGGGGCGCGGGCTGTGCTCGGGCCGCACGACGTGCTGGCCGAGATGCAGCGGATCGACGAGGACGCGGTCGACGAGCTCGGCCTGAAATGGCTTGCCAGCGACCGGCTGCCGGCGGTCCGTCCAGGCGCCGGGGAGCCTTTGCCGGGTCTTTTCCAGGGCAACGGAGACCTCGCGCTCATCCAGTACACGTCCGGCTCGACCCGCGCGCCCCGCGGCGTCGCGCTGACCCATCGCAATATTCTCCACAACCTCGCGACCCAGGCCGAGAGCTTCGGCTACCGGCTCGGCGATGTCGGCGTCTCCTGGCTTCCCCTGTCGCACGACATGGGGCTGATCGGCGCGGTGCTGATGGCGCTGCAGGTCGGCGGGCGCTGCGTCATGTTCTCGCCGGCCCGCTTCCTGCGCAAGCCGGAGCGCTGGCTGAAGGCGATCGCCCGCTTCGGCGCGACCATTTCCGGCGGTCCGAACTTCGCCTACGATCTCTGCGCGCGCCGCATTCCGCCGGCTGCGCTGGAGGGGCTCGATCTCTCCGCCTGGAATCTCGCCTTCAACGGCGCGGAGCCCGTGCGCCAGGCGGTGCTCGACCGGTTCGCGGCTTTCGCCGCGCCGGCCGGGTTCCGCGCCGAGGCCTTCTATCCCTGCTATGGGCTCGCCGAGGCGACGCTCTTCGTGTCCGGCGGCCGGCCGGGGACGGCCGGACATGCCGTGTCGATCGACAGCGCGAGCCTCGAGACCGGACGACCCGTCCGCGCTGCGCCGGATGCGGCCCCCGGCAGCGTCTCGACCCTCGTCGGCTGCGGCGCGGCGGCGGGCGGCCAGCGGCTCGAGATCGTCGATACCGTGTCCGGCGAAGCCCTCGGCGAGGGACGCGTCGGCGAGATCTGGTTGCAGGGCCCGAGCGTCGCAGCCGGCTATTTCGGTCGCAAGAGCGAGAACGCCGAGGTCTTCGGCGGCTGGCTCGCCAGCGGGGCGGGGCCGTTCCTGCGCACCGGCGATCTCGGCTTCCGGCTCGACGGCGAGATCTTCGTCACCGGGCGAGCGCGCGATCTCATTGTCCTGCGCGGTCGCAACCATTATCCGCAGGACATCGAGGCGACGGCCGAGGACGCCCACGGCGGCGTTCGCCGCGGCGCGTCCGCCGCGTTCATGACCGAAGATGCGGACAAGCTCGGCTTCATGATCGCCTGCGAGATCGCTCCGGTGGACGAGACCGAGCGCCTCGCCATCGCGCGCACGCTCGCGGCACGGATCGCCGCGGCGCACGGCATCGGCCCGGAGCGGGTCGTCCTCCTTTCGGCCGGCGGCGTCCTGAAGACGCCGAGCGGCAAGATCCAGCGCTCGCAGACGGCGGCGCGGATCTTCGACGGGACGGCCGACATGCTTCTCGATCACCGGCCGCGGGCGCCGCGCTCGTAGACGGGGCGCGATCTGCGGCCGGCGTCCCGACGCGCCGGTCGTCCCGGCTTGCGGCCGGGCCCTGACCCACGTCGTCGTGGTTCGGCCTATTCGCGGATCGCCCAGTCGAAGAGCGGCGTGTCCGATGCGTCGGAGACCCGCTGGAGGCCGCTGTCGGGGTCGATGAACACGTCGACGCGCAGGTCCACCGGGATCGCACGGCCTTCGGCCAGCGCGATGATCACGTCGAGCACGCGGGAATCGCGCTTCTCGCCGGCCGTATCGGCATCGACGATCTTGGTGCCGATGCGCGGGCTGACGCGGACGATCTCGCCGGACAGGCGATGGTCGCCGAAGGCGGGCGCCGTGATCTCGGCCGTCTGGCCGATGGCCAGACCGGCGATCTCCGCTTCGTCGATCTGGGCGCGAACCACCAGCTTCGACGTATCGCCGATCTCGGCGATGGCGGTGGAGGGCTGGGTGGAAACGGCCTCGCCGGCCTCCTTGAACAGGCGCAGCACCGTCCCGTCGCTGCTCGCGCGGATGAAGGTCTTGGTGAGATAGGCCTTGGCTTCCGCAAGCTGTTCCTCCGCCAGAGCCACTTCGGCGCGGGCGGCCGCCAATTCCTCGACGCGCGCGCCCTCTACGATGAGCGACAGGCCCTGGACCGCCGCCTTCAACTGCTGGCGCGCGGCGGTGCGGGCATTGCCGGCGGTCTGCAGGCCCTTTTTGGAAATCGCACCGGATTTCTGCAGCTTGGCCGCCCGTTGGAAATCGGCTTCGGCGAGTTCCACGTCGGCGGTGAGCTCGGCGACGCGGCTCTCGGCCTGTGCGACCTCCTGGTTGCGCGAACCGTTCTCGATCCGGAGGAGGTCGGCCTTGCGGATCGCCAGCTGCGCCTCGCCCTGCGCGACCTTGGCCTTCAACTCGCCGTTGCCGAGCTCGGCGATGAGGTCGCCCCGCCTGACGCGGTCGCCCTCGGCCACGTGAATGGCGAAGATCACGCCCGGCAGTTCGGACGCGAGCTCGATCGTGCCGCCCGCGGGTTCGACGACCCCGAGACCGGCGATCGTCGACGCGGGACGGTCGGCCTTCGCCGGCGGCTTGATCTGGCTGGCGGCTTCGGGCGGCGCACCGTCTTCCCCGCCGGTGAACCAGTAGCCGAGAAAGGCCATGGCCATGATGCCGACCGAGAGCCGCTTGGTCGTCCGTTTCATGCGATCTCTCCGGACAGCTTCGTCGAAGGCTTGGCGTGTTCGGTGACGATCCGCCCGTCCTCGACGGTGATTTCGCGGTCGGCCTTGTCCGCCAGGCGCTGGTCGTGGGACACCAGAACCACGATGCGGCCCTCGCGGTGGGCGAGGCCCCGCAGCGTCTCCACCACGGTCTGGCCGCTGGCGCCGTCGAGCGCGGCGGTCGGCTCGTCGGCGAGGATGATCAGGGGATCGTGCGCCAGCGCCCGCGCCACGGCGACACGCTGTCGCTGCCCGCCGGACAGCTGACCCGGCCGGTGATCGGCGCGATGGGCGAGGCCGAGATCGTCGAGGAGCTGGCGCGCGCGGCGCTCGCCCGCCCGGCGGTCGCGGCCGACGAGATCGAGCGGCAGCGCCACGTTCTCCCAGGCCGTGAGGGTCGGAAAGAGATTGAAGAACTGGAACACGAAGCCGATCCTCGACAGGCGGATCGCCTGGAGTTGCTTCTGGCTGAGCCCGCTGGTCGGCGCGCCGCAGATGGTGACCCGTCCCCGGTCGGGCGTCTTCAGGGCGCCCATGAGTTGCAGGAGGGTCGTCTTCCCGCTGCCGGAGGGGCCGCGGATGAGGAGAACCTCGCCGGGGCGGGCAACCAGCGAGACCCCGCGCAGCGCGAGCGTCGCGGCCTCTCCGCGTCCATAGGTCAGGGCCACATCCTCGACGACCAGCGAGCGATCGGACGCGCTCATCGGAAGACGCTCGTCGGATCGATGCTGTAGAGCTTTCGCACGGCGATCAACGAGGCGAGGGCGCACATGCCGAGCGTCAGCACCCCGATCATCAGGAGCGTCAGAGGGGAGAGCAGGATCGCGGCCGGTGAGGAGGTGGAAGAGGCCGCCATCATCCAGGCGATCGTTCCGGCGATGACGAAGCCGATCGTGCCGGCGATCATCGCCTGCTTCAGGACGATGGCGTTGAGATAGCCGCTGCCGGCCCCGATGGCGCTGAGCGTGGCGTATTCCGCCAGACGCTCGACCGTCGCGGCGTAGAGCGTCTGGGCGACGATCACGACGCCGACGAGCGCGCCCAGCGCGGCGCCGAGGACCAAAGCCGATCCCGCGCCGGTGGTGAGGATCCAGTAGTCGCGCGTGCGGGCCGCGAAATCGACGGTCGTCAGGACGTCTTCCTTGGCCAGCACCGTGCCGAGCTCGGCCGCGAGCGCCGCCGGATCGACACCCGGCCCGGCCTTCACGAGCATGTAGCTCGCGTCGCCGTCCGGGATGTTGGTGTAGCGCAGCGCATTGGCATAGGACGTGAAGACGTAAGGGGACTGCGTGAAGGTGCGCACGCCTTCGGTGAAGCCGACGATGACGGCGCGCCGCTCGGCGATCTCGACACGGTCGCCGATGGCCTTCACGCCGAGCTTCTCGGCGTAGAGACGGTCGATCATCACCGCGTTCGGCGCGGACAAGGCTTCGATCGAGCCCTCCACGACATTCCAGGGCGCCGCGAGGCGGGTCTGCGGATCGAAGCCGACGATGATGACGGATTCGGTGCCGCCGGCCGGCTTGCGCCAGCCGGTGAACTGGATGATCGTCCGGCTGACGTCGGCGACGCCCGGCACGGCCAGCGCGCGATAGAAGATCGGCTGGCGCAGGATGCCCGACTGATCGACGTTGCTCGTGCCCTGAGCGATGACCCAGACATCGGCTCCCGACCTCTCGACGAGGCCCGCCGACGCGCGGATGAAGCCGAAGAGCATGCCCGTCTGCATCGAGATGAGGACGACGGCGAAGACGATGCCGATCACCGTCGCCGCGAAGCGGACGGGATCGTATCGAAGATTTCGCCAGGCAATCAGGGTGGTCATGCCGCAAGATCCCGAGGGGCGCTTCGGCCCTCGAAGGGCCCCGGACGCAGGGTGACGCCGCAACCGCGCAACCCTCGGCCGAGCCTCTTCATCCACAGACCCCCGCTCTGCGCGCCGTTCGGGGCGAGCAAGTAAAGCGGGGCTCCGTCACCCAAGGTAATGGCCATGCGTTAAGATGCGATGAGGAGAGCCGGCCCTCCGGGGGCTCGGCCGTGCCGGAGGCGCGGGTTGTCCTGCCACTTACCAAGCGTCACGAACTGATCCCGTGGTTCAGAGGGATTTCATAACTTCCGCGCTAAGGTCCGATGCTGGGCTTCGACTCGTCCTCATCTGACGGACCTCGCCGCTCGGTCGTTCCGTCTCTCTTCGACAAATATCATAAGGGCAGATTACTATCATGCCGCAGACGTTCAGCCGGGACCTGGCGGATCGCTTCGCATCCCTCTTGCGAATGCCCGTCGCCCAGATCGACACCACGGCGAACGTGCTCGATCTCGGCGCGGATTCCATCATGCTCCTGGAGGCGCGAACGGCGATCGAAGCCCGATACGGCCAGCGGATCGAGATCCGCCGCTTCTTCGAGGACCTCACCACGATCGACGCGATCGCAGACTTCCTGGCTGCGGCGGCGCCGGCCGCCGGCGGACAGGCCCGGGCCGAACCGCTGTTCAACCCTCCATCCGTCGAACCCGTCAGCGTCGACGACAGCCGGCCGTCCGCCCGGCCCGCGCCGGACGCCGCCGCTCCCGCCGCTCTCGAAGCCGCCGATCTCCGGCTGATGCAGGCGCAACTCGCGCTCGTCGCCGAGGTCATCGAATCCCAGAACCGCTTCGCCGGAGCCCGGCGCCGCCGCGCCGGCATCAAGGCGGCAATCGTCGCGTCGGGGACGAGAGACGCCGCGACCGCCGGCGCGACACCATCAGCGGGCGAAGGGCCCGCCTCCCAGGGCATCGAGGTCGACGCGGCATGAGCACCAGCGCCTTTCACACCATCGTCGACCGTCTCTTCGAGCGCGCGGCGGCGCAACCGGATCAACGCGCCTACCGCTTCCACGAAGCGCGTGCGGAGGCGCCGACGGATCTGTCGATCGGCGCTCTCGACGAGGGGACACGGAGGATCGCCGCCGCCTTGCAGGCGAGGGGTCTCAAGGGCGAGCGCGTCGTCCTCGCGCTGCCGCACGCGCCGGCTTTCATCCTCGCCTTCTTCGGCTGCCTCGCCGCGGGCGCGATGGCCGTTCCCGTGCCCCAGCAGCGGCAGGGACGGAGCGACCGGCGCTTCCTGTCCGTCCTTGCCGATGCCCGGCCCGCTCTCGTGATCGCGGATGCCGCGTCGGCCGAGTGGATGCGCGAGCGCGCACCGGGGGAGGGGGCCGCGCCGGTCGTGACGACGGTGGAGGAGCTGATGGAAGAGCCGGGCGATTTCCGCCGCGAGCGCTTCGCCGAGGCCGATGTCGCTGTCCTCCAGTACACGTCCGGAAGCACCGGCGACCCGAAGGGCGTCATGGTCTCGCACGGCAACATCATGGAGAATGCCCGGATCATCGCCGAGAAGCTGCGCGTCACGCCGCAGTCCCGCGGCGTTCTCTGGTTGCCCTTCTATCACGACATGGGGCTCGTCGGCGCCGTGATCCTGCCGATGTTCGTCCACGGGACGGCCGACCTCATGTCGCCCCAGGCCTTCGTGCAATCGCCGATGACCTGGCTGCGCAAGCTCTCGGAGATCCGGGCGACGACGGCCGTCGCGCCGAATTTCGCGCTGGAGCGGTGCTGCGACATGGCGACGCCCGAGAGCATCGCCGAGCTCGATCTGTCCGGCCTCGTCTGCCTGCTCACGGGGTCCGAACCCGTCAACGCGACCACGCTGGAGCGCTTCTGCGCCACGTTCGCGCCGGCCGGCTTCCGGCGCGACGCCTGCCTTCCCGCCTATGGCCTGGCCGAAGCGACGCTGCTGGCCACCGGCAATCTCCACGACGGCGTCGGCCCGACGATCCGCAGCTTCGACCGGAGCGCGCTGGCCGCCCATCGCGTGGAGCCGGCGACGGGAGCCGCGCCGGGCGTGCGCCTCGTCGGCAACGGCGCGCCGGAGGGCCGCGTGCGCATCGCCGATCCCGAGACCGGGCGATCGCTCCCCGCCGGCGCGATCGGCGAAATCTGGCTGACGGGTCCCAGCATCGCTTCGGGCTATTGGAACCGGCCGGACACGACGGCCGCCGCGTTCGGCGCGCGGCTCTCGGACGAAGCGGCGGCGGGACCGTTCTACCGGACGGGGGATCTCGGCTTTCTCCTCGACGACGACCTCTTCGTGACGGGGCGGCTCAAGGATCTCATCATCGTGCGCGGGCGCAACCTCTATCCCCAGGACATCGAGGAAACCGCCACGCGGGACCTTCCCGAACTGGCCACCGGCGCCGCGGCCGCCTTCCCCGTCGATCGCGGCCGGGGCGAGGAGGTCGTGCTCGTCGTCGAGGCGACGCGGGGCGGCCTCGCCGTCCTGAAGGACGAGGCGGGCGCCTCGGCCCTCGCGACCGCCGTCCTCCAGCGTCTTTCCGAGGGCTGCGACATCACGCCGGCCGAGATCTGCGTCGTCCAACCCGGGCGCGTGCCGCGCACGTCCAGCGGCAAGATCCAGCGCGCCGCAGCTCGCCAGGAGTGGTTCGACACGGGTTTCGAGGCGCATTGCGTGCATCGCTGGATCCGGCCGTCGGCGACGACCGGCGAGGCCGAGGCGAGCGCGGCTCCCGTCCATGTGCACGATCGCGGAAGTCTCGAAGCCTGGCTGATCGAGCGGCTGGCGCATCATTCCGGGCAGCCGCCCCACCTCGTCGATCTCGACGAGCCCTTCGCGAGCTACGGGCTCGACAGCGTCACCGCGATCGAGATGATCTCGGCGATCAATGCCCTTGCGATCGGCAACCGCGCCGTCGAGCCGGTCGATCTCTACGACCATCCGACGATCCAGCGCCTGCTCGACCACATGTTCCAGAGCGCCGTTCCGCAGCCCTCGTCCGATCGCCGGCCCGTGCCGGCGGCGGCCGGGCCTCAGAGCGATCTCGACCGCGAGGCCGCCGCGCTTCGCGCCCTCCTCGACGGCTGATGCCCCGCTTCTCATGAGCGCATCGAAATCGGGGACGTGACCATGGCGAAGATGACCGAACAGGAGCTGCACGAACTGCTCCTCCGCGCCCGCAAGCGGATCGAGGCCCTCGAGGCGGGAGCCGCCGCGCTGCGCGAGCCCGTGGCCGTGATCGGCCTGGCCTGCCGGCTTCCCGGAGCAGAGGACGCGGCGACCTTCTGGCGCAATCTCATCGCCGGCATCGACGGCGTCGGCCCGCTGCCGGACGATCGCTGGGACGCCGAGGCGCTCGTCGGCCGAGGGTCCGAGCCCGAACCCGGCCGGATGCGCACGGCCGACGGCGGCTTCCTCGACGCGGTCACGAGCTTCGATCCCGCCTTCTTCGGCATATCGGGCCGGGAAGCCGACTATATCGATCCCCAGCAGCGGCTCCTCCTCGAGACCGCATGGCATGCGCTGGAGGATGCCGGGATCGTTCCCGCTGCTCTCGCGGGCACCGATACCGGCGTCTTCGTCGGCATCTCCAGCAACGATTACGGCTTCCTGCAGGCCGGTGGGCCGGCGGCGCGGGAGGCCTGGGCCGGCACGGGCAACGCGCTGAGCATCGCGGCGAACCGGCTGTCCTACGTCCTCAACCTCAACGGACCGAGCCTTGCGATCGACACGGCCTGCTCCTCCTCGCTCGTCGCGGTCCATCAGGCCGTGCGAAGCCTGCGCCTGGGGGAAAGCGGCCTCGCGCTCGTCGGCGGCGTCAACGTGCTCCTCAATCCCGACATGTCGATCGCCTTCTCCCAGGCCGGGATGATGTCGCCGACCGGACGCTGCCGGACCTTCGACGCGGCGGCCGACGGCTATGTCCGCTCGGAGGGCGTCGGCGTCGTCGTCTTGAAGCGCCTGTCGGATGCCGAGCGGGACGGGGACGAGATCCGCGCCGTGATCGCGGGCTCCGCCGTCAACCAGGATGGAAGGGGCAACGGCCTGACCGCCCCGAACGGGCCGGCCCAGCAGGCCGTGATCGGCGCGGCGCATCGCGATGCCGGGATCGGTCCGGACGCCGTCGCCTATGTCGAGGCCCACGGCACCGGCACGCCGCTCGGCGATCCCATCGAGTTGAACAGCCTCGCCCGGGTGATGGCGGGCCGAGAGGCCGAACCGGTCCTCATCGGTTCCGTGAAGGCCGCGATCGGCCACGCCGAGGCCGCCGCCGGCATGGCGGGCCTCATCAAGACGGTGCTGGCGATGCAGGCCGGCGAGATCCCGGCGCAGCTGCATCTCACCGAACTCAACCCGCATCTGAAGGCCGCCGCCGAGGGGCCCGTCGCGCCGGTGCGCGCCAGAACGCCCTGGCCGGAGGGCCGCGATCACGCCGGCGTCTCCGCCTTCGGCTTCGGCGGGACCAATGCCCATGTCGTGCTGAAGCGCCATCGGGCCGAGGCATCGACGCCCGTCGGGGCGGTGGCGGAGGCCGACATCCTCGTTCTGACCGCCCGGAGCGAGACCGCGCTGCGCACCCTGGCGGGCCGGATCGCGGCGGCTCCGCCGGCCGACCCTTGCGACCTCGCCGCCAGTCTGGCGGCGCGCCGGACCCGCCACGCCCATCGGCTCGCGCTGCCCGTTCGACGCGATGCGCCGGAGGCCGTCGCGCCGGCGCTCGCCGCCTTCGCGGCGGGATCGCCCGGCCGGTTCCGCAGCGGCCGGCGGCTCGGCAGCCGCCGGCCGCGCATCGTCTTCGCCTTCGGCGGGCAGGGATCGCAGGCCGCCGGCATGGGGGAGGCGCTGCATCGGTCGAGCCCGGTCTTCCGCGCGGCGCTCGAACGCTCCGCGCACGCGCTCGGCGGCGCTCTCGACCGCCCGCTTCTCGACCTTCTGTTCGGGTCCTCCGGCGAAGCGCTCCAGCGCACCGCCGTCGCCCAGCCCGCCCTTGCGGCCCTGCAGTTCGCGCTCACGCAGGTGCTGCAAGACCGCGGCATCCGGCCGGATGCGGTGATGGGCTACAGTCTCGGCGAATATGTCGCCGCCTCCGTCGCGGGCGCCTTGCCCGAAGCGGACATGCTGAGGCTCCTGGCGCGTCGCGGGGCCCTGATCCAGGCGCTGCCCGAGGACGGCGCGATGCTCTCGCTGCGCGCGCCGTCCTCCTTCCTCGCCGAGGCGCTGGACATCGGCTCCGGCGATGTTTCGCTCGCCGCCGTCCTTTCGAACGAGGCCTTCGTCGTCGCCGGCCGGCGCTCCGCCATCGAGGCGATCCGCGCGCGGGCCGAGGCGCTGCGCTTCGCCGCCCGGCCGGTTCCCGTCTCGCACGCCTTCCATTCGCCGCTGATGGACCCCGCGCTGCCGGCGCTCGGCCGGCTCTGCGGGGAGGCCTGCTTCCGGCCGCTGGCGCTGCCGCTCCTGTCCAATCTCGGAGGCCGGCGCCTCGCGGCCGGCACGCTGCTGTCGCCCGACCATTGGACGCGGCACTGCCGCGAGCCGGTGCAGCTTCTGGCCGCCTTCCAGGACCTGGCGACGGATCCCACGACGATCGTCGTCGAGATCGGCGCGAACATGACCCTGTCGGCTCTCGGGCGCGCGTCCGGCACGCTGGCGGCCGATCGCTTCGTGCCGGTCCTGCGCAAGCCCGGCGACGGCCTCGACGCCATCGAGGACGCGCTGGCCTCGCTCTCAGCGCTCGGCGTCGATCTCGATCCCGCCGGCGCGGGCACCCTGCGCGGCTCCGCGTTGCCGCTCTATCCGTTCGACCGGACGATCCACCGCATGGCGCCGGTCCACCGCGCCGTCGCGGACGAAACGCCCCGAGCGTCCACGCCGGCAGGCCTCGATGGACCGGCGATGCGCGCCGCCGCTCCGGCTCCCGGCCTGGAGGCGGGCGAGGATCCCGATCTCCATCTTCTCTTCGCCGGACAGCTGGACCTCGTGCGGCGGACCATCGCGAGCCAGTTGGCCGCGATCGAGGCCGGCGGCGCGAGGGACGCGACGCCCTCCGGCGGCGAACCCGTCCGGGTGGCGGACGCCGCGCAGCTGGCGCCGCTTGCCGAAGACGATCTCGCGCTGTCGATCGTCCGCTCGCTCGACGCGCCGGCCATCGTTTCCACGGGACTGATCGGGCCCAGGGCGATGATCGGCCCGGCGGCGATGATCGCGGAGGCTGGAGCGGGTCTCACCCCCGAAACCGCCGAGCTGGCGGCATCCGGGCCGATGCGGCCGGCGGCCGAGCTGATCTGGCTTCTCGCGCAGAAGAGCGACGACGCCTCGCGGGCCTACCACCTTCCCGTCCTCCTCGATCTCGAGGGGATGATCGATCCGGCGATCGTCGGCGCGGCCTTGCGCACCCTTCTCGACCGCCACGCGGCGCTGCGCGCGCATTTCCCCGCGCCCGGCGTGATGGCGATCCGCGCGGCCGATGCGGTCGAGCCCGATTTCGAGGTGATCGACGCGCGGCTCTGGCCGGCGCGCGAGCAGGACGCCTTCGTCGCGGCGCTCGGCGAACGCGTCTTCGATCTCGAACGGGACGTCCTCATCCGCGCGCGCCTCTTGCGCATGGGGGAGGAGAGATGGCTCCTGTCGCTCGAGGCCCATCACCTCGTCTCCGACGGGCTGTCGATGAACCTTCTCGTCGGCGAACTCGCCGCGCTCTGCAACGCCGCGCTCTGCCGAGAGCCCGCGATGCTGCCGCCCGCTCCGTCCTACACGGCCTATCTGACGCGTCTTGCGGCCGGTCGCGCGGATCCTTCGGCCGACGGCGACCGGGCCTACTGGCTCGCCCGCCTGGGCGCCGGCGCGCCGGTGCTCGATCTCGCCACCGACCGGCCGCGCGGGCGCGCCAAGGGCTGGCGCGGCGACAGCGTCCTCGACGTGCTCGAACCGGGCGAGGCGGCGGCGCTCAAGGGTGCCGCGCGATCGCTCGGCCTCACCCCCTTCATGCTGCTGCACAGCCTTCTCGCGATCGTGCTGGCGCGCATGGCCGGCCAGGAAACGGTCGCCATCGCCACGCCGACGGCCGGCCGGATGGCCGACGAGGAACGCGGTCTCGTCGGTTACTGCTCGGACCTCGTCTTCTCGCTCTCCAGGGTGGACGGCGCGACCTCGCTCGCGGACCATTGCCGGCGCGCGCGGTCCGAGCTTCTCGACGACCTGTCCCATGGCGGATACTCGTTCGCCTGGATCGCGGAAGACCTGCGCGGGCGCGGAACCGCGCTGCCGCTGCAGGTCGTCTTCAACTATCAGGCCGCCTTCGCGATGGCGGCCTTCGATGGCGTCTCGGTGCGGCCCCGGCCGCGTCCGCTGCGCTATCTCGACGGCGAACTCACGATGAACGCGGTCGAGATCGAGGGCCGGCTGGCGCTGGAGCTGAACTTCGACACGGGCCTCTATGAGCACGCGAGCGCCCAGGCGATCCTCGACGCCTATGCCGGGCTCGTCCGCGCCGTCGCGGCGGGCGCGCGCGGACCGGTCGGCACGCTGCCGCTTCTGGCCGCGCCGGCGCGGGCGCGTCTCGACCGCCTCGGGCAAGGCGAGATCTGGCCCGCTCCGACCGAACCGGCCTTCCGCCGCATCGAGCGGATCGCGGCCGAGACGCCGGACGCGACCGCCATCCGCCATGGCGCGGAAGAGCTGAGCTACGGAGCGCTGAACGCGCGGGCGAACGCGCTCGCCCACCGGCTGATCGCCGGCGGTCTCGCCGCCGAAGCTCTGGTCGGCATCCACCTGCCGCGCTCGATCGATCTCGTCGTGGCCCAGCTCGCCGTGTCCAAGGCGGGCGGCGCCTTCGTCGTCCTCGACCGGCGCCAGCCGGCGGAGCGACGGCGGCAGATCGTGGCGCAGGCCGGCATCGCGCACATCCTCGGGCCGAGGGACGATCTCCACGGCACCGCCGCGACCTTCCTCGACGTCGATGCCGACCCCGGTTTCGTCGCAACACAGGGTGATCCGGACCTATCGATCGGCACGGATCGGTTGATGTACGTGATCTTCACCTCCGGCTCCACGGGCGAGCCGAAGGGCGTGATGATCGAGCACGGATCGGTCGCCAACTACGTCGCCTGGCTCGGCCGGCGGCTGTCGGTCACGCCATCCGACCGCATCCTCCAGTTCGCCTCGCTCGGCTTCGACGCCAGCATCGAGGAGATCTACACCGCCCTGACCCACGGAGCGGGGCTGACGCTGCGCGAGGAGGATCTGCCGGACAGCGCCGCCGCCTTCTGGGACGATCTGGCGGACAAGCGCATCTCGATTCTCGACCTGCCCACCGCCTACTGGCACAGCCTGATGGGCGAGGCGGAGGCGCTGGGCCGCATCCCGCCGAGCCTTCGCCATGTCGTCCTCGGCGGCGAGGCGGCCAAGCCCGCCGCCGTCGCGAACTGGCGCGAGCGGGCCCCTGCCGGCATCGGACTCTGGAACACCTACGGGCCGACGGAGACGACGATCGTCTGCACCGCCGCCCGTCTCGACGCCGTGGCCGAGCTCGGCGACGGGCCGATGCCGATCGGCGCGCCCGTCGCGAACGCCGTCACGCTCGTTCTCGATGCGGCGCTGGAGCCGGTGCCGCCCGGCGCGGTCGGCATGCTCTATGTCGCCGGCACGCTCGCCCGCGGCTATCTCGGCCGTCCCGACCTCACCGAGGCCGCCTTCGTCGCGCTGCCCGGCCGCAAGGGCCGCTTCTATCGCACGGGCGATCTCGTGCGCTGGCGCGGCGACGGCCTCCTCGACTTTCGCGGACGCGGCGACGACCAGGTGAAGCTGCGCGGCTTTCGCGTGGAGATGGGCGAGATCGAGAAGACGCTGGAGCGCCTTCCCGCGGTGGCGAGCGCCGCCGTCGTGCCCGAGGAGGTGGCGGGCGTGACGCGGCTCGCCGCCTTCGTGGTGCCGGCCAAAGACGCCCTCCTCGACCGCGCCGCGCTGCGGGCCGAGCTTCTGCGGCACCTTCCGGACTACATGGTGCCGCAGGCGATCCTCGCCGTGCCGCGCCTGCCGGTGAACGCCAACGGCAAGATCGACCGCAAGGCCCTGCCGGCGGTGGACTGGCCGGCGGAACTGGCGAGGGCCGGCGCGCTCGACGGCGCCGTCCGCGTTCCGCTCGACGACGCCCAGCGGGCGGTCGCCGACGTATGGGCCGAGGTGCTCGGCCTCGACGCGGCAGCGCTGTCGCCGGACAGCGACTTCTTCGCCGTCGGCGGCGATTCGCTGCTCGCCATGCGCGTCCTGTCGCGGCTCGGCGCGACGACCTCGGCAACGCTGTCGGCGCGCGATCTCTTCCGCGCCTCGCGGCTCGGCGATCTCGCACGCCTCGTTGGGCTTCCCGGGACCGGCGACGCGCCGGCGCGTCCCGTCGTGGAGCGCCAGAAGCGCGGCGGCCCGCTCGCTTTGTCCACCGCGCAGCGCCGGCTCTGGTTCCTGCACCAGCTCGATCCCTCGCGCGGCACCTACAACCTGCCGTCGCGCATCGACCTCACCGGCCCGCTCGACCTCGACCGGGTCCATGCGGCTCTCGCGGCGCTTCTCATGCGGCACGAGAGCCTGCGCACGCGGTTCCTCGACCGGGACGGCGAGCCGGTCGCGGTGATCGACGAGATCGGCGCCTTGCCGCTCGATATCGTGGATCTCTCGGCCGAGGACGATGCCGAGGCGGCGGTCGAGCGTGCGGCGATCTCGACGGCGACCGAGCCCTTCGCGCTCGACGGCGGCCCGCTGGTGCGCGCGACGCTGTTCCGCCGCGCCGCCGATCGGCATGTCCTCGTTCTCTGCGTCCACCACATCGTCAGCGACGGCTGGTCGATGGCGATCCTCGGCCGCGATTTCGCCGCCGCCTACGATGCCGCGCCGGACACGGGTCCCTCGCGCGGCCTCGCCCCTCTCGATCGCGACTATGCCGACTTCGCCGCGGCGGCCGTGGCGGCCCGTCAGGCGCTCGACTCCGAGCCGCTTCGCGCCTTCTGGCGCGGCCGCCTCGGCGACCTTCCGGACGTGCTGGAGCTACCCGCCGATCACCCCCGCCCGGACGTTCCGAACGGCGAGGGCCGGGTCCACCGTTTCGCGCTGTCCAAGGGCGAGGCATTCGCCTTGCGCGAGGCCGCGCGCGCCATCGGCGTCACGCCCTTCGCCGTCCTCTTCGCCACCTGGGGCCTCCTTCTGGCCCGCATCAGCGGGCAGGGCGCCTTCGCGATCGGCACCGTCACCGCCAACCGGGTGCTGCCCGGCTCCGAGGAGGTCGTCGGTTTCTTCGCCGACACGCTGGCGCTGCGCTTCGACGCCGCGGACCAGCCGGCCTTCGCCGATCTCTGCCGCCGCGCGCAGCAGGAGCTTCTCGACGCCATGGCGCATGCGGCGCTGCCCTTCGAGGCGATCGTGGAGGACCTCGTCACCGAACGCACCGAGGCGCATTCCCCGGTCTTCCAGACCATGTTCGTCTGGCAGAACACGCCGGCGGCCTTGCGCGCGACGGACGGGCTCGTGCTGAAGACGACGCGTCTCGACAAGGCCGCGACGCAGTTCGATCTCGTTCTCGACATGACCGAGACCGAGGACGGCATCGAAGCGATGCTGGACTATCGCACGCAGCTTTTCGAGCCGGCGACGGTGGAGCGCCTCGGGGCGCAGTTCGCCCGCCTGCTCGCCGCCGCCACGGCCCGGCCGGAGGCTCCGGTCGGCGCTTTGGCCTTTCACGAGGCCGCACCGGAGGCGGCCGTCACGCAGATGCCCGACATCGACGGCAGGCCCGACCAGGGAAAGATGCCCGAGATTGCCAACCGTCGCCTCGACGCCATCCTCGACGGGCATGCCAAGACCCGGCCCGACGGCATCGCCGTCCTCTACGAAGCGGCCGACGGGGCGGTGTCCTGGCTGACCTGGCGCGACTTCGAGGCCGCCGCTGCCGCCCTCGCCGCCCTTCTACAGACGCGCGGCGTGCGTCACGGCGATGCGGTCGCCGTCGCCGCCGAGCGCTCGCCGGCGCTTCTCGTCGCGATCTACGCGGCGATGAAGGCGGGCGCAGCCTATGTGCCGCTGGATCCCGCCGCCCCGGCGGAGCGCCAGCAGAGCCTCGTCGCCGCCGCCGGCACCAGGTTCCTGCTGACCGAGACGGCGCTTCTGCCGCTCTTCACGGGCGCCGAAGGCGCGCCGCCGGTGCCGTTCCATCTCCTCGACACGCCGACGCCCCTCGTGGACCTGGCCGTCGTTCCCGCCACCGATCCGGCGCTGCCGCTCTACGTGATCTTCACCTCGGGAACGACCGGGGTGCCGAAGGGCGTCGTCGTGCCCCATCGGGGCGTCGCCAACATGGCGCTCGGCATGGGCCGCCGTCTCGGCGTCGAGCCCGGCGACAGCCTCCTCCAGTTCGCGCCGCTGAACTTCGACGCCTCGGCGCTGCAGATCTTCGTGCCGCTTCTGGCCGGCGGCACCTCGGTTCTCCATCACGCCCCGAGTCGCCTCGGCGCGCGCGACTTCATGGATCTCGCCGACCGATACGGCCTGACCATGCTCGATCTGCCGGCTGCGCTCTGGCGGCAATGGGTGGAGACGATGACCGAGGAGGGCCTGCGCATGGCGCCCTCGATCCGCATCTTCCTCACCGGCGGCGAAGCCCTGTCGCCGCGCACCATGCGGCGCTGGGCGGCGCTCTGCGACCGCAAGGTCGTCTTCCTCTCCTCCTACGGCCCGACCGAGGCCTCTATCACCGCGACCGCCTATGTCAGCGACAGCGATGCGATGGCGACGGCGCCCGACGGCGCGCCCGACATCGGTCATCCCCTGCCGAACGTCGCCGTCCACATCCTCGACCTCTTCGGCGCACCGGCCGCGCCGGGCGTGATCGGCGAGATCGCCATCGGCGGGCCGGGCGTCGCCGACGGCTATCTCGGCGACCCCTCGCGCACGGCCGCCGCCTTCGTGGAGCGCAAAGGGCTCGGCCGCCTCTACCTCACCGGCGACTACGGACGGCGCAAGCCGGACGGCGCCTTCGAATTCCACGGACGACGCGACGCGCAGATCAAGATCCGCGGCTTCCGCATCGAGCCGGCCGAGATCGAGGCGGCGATGCTCGCCCATCCCGGCCTCGTCGGGGCGCTCGTCACGACGCAGAAGACGCTCGACCGACGCTCGCGTCTCGTCGCCTTCGCCGTCCCGGCGGACGAGGTCGCCGCGGCCGCAGGGCCGGAAGGGGAGGCGCTGGTCGCCTCGCTGAAGGCCCATCTCGCCGCGACGCTGCCCGAACCCATGGTGCCGGCGGCGATCACGCTGCTCGCCGCGTTGCCGCTTCTGCCGAACGGCAAGATCGACCGCCGTGCGCTGCCGCAGGTTCCCGTCTCGGCCCCCGTCACGCGTGCGTACGAGCCTCCCGAGGCGGGTGCCGAGGCGACGCTCGCCGCGATCTGGCGCGAGATGCTGTCGGTCGAGCGCGTCGGGCGGGAGGACAATTTCTTCGAGCTCGGCGGCGATTCCATCCTCAGCCTGCAACTGGCCGCAAGGGCACGGCGCGCCGGCCTGTCCTTCGACGTGCGCTCGGTCTTCCGCCACCAGACGCTTGCCGCCCTCGCGGCCGCGGCGGAGCCGTCCGACGCGGCCGGCGAGGCGTGGTCCGGCCCCCAGCCGATGTCGCTCGCCGGCATCGCGGCGGACGATCTCGCCCGCATCCTGTCCGATCATCCCGGCCTTGAGAACGTCCACGACGCCTCCTTCGGGCAGGCGGGCATGCTGTTCCACTCGATCCTCGCGCCGGACAGCGGTGCGTTCCTGCTGCAGACCCGCATCGACTTCGCACAGGGGCTCGATGTCGATGCATTGAAGGCGGCGGTGGGCGATCTCACGATGCGCCATCCCGTCCTTCGCTCGAGCTTCCTCTGGGCGGATCGCGTCCAGCCGTTGCAGCTCGTCCATGCCGCCGTCGAATTGCCCTGGCGCGAGATCGATCTTGCGGGCGAAGAGAACGAGCCGAAAGCGATCGACGCGCTCGCCGCGATCGATCTCGCCAGTCCCCTCGACCTGCTGCACCCGCCGCTGATGCGGCTGACCCTGGTGCGCCGGCGCAGCGGGTTCACGCTTCTCTGGCTGAAGCATCACGCCATCGTCGACGGCTGGAGCATGGCGCTCCTCTACGACGATCTCGTCGCCTTCTACGGCGCGCGCAGCATCGGGCGGACCCTCGATCTGCCGCCGGCGCCCGGTTTCGACCGCTATATCGGTTGGCTGCAAACCCGCAATCGCGCGGCGGCCGAGGCCTATTGGTCGCTGGAACTGTCGGGCTTCGCGTCCCCGACCGATCTCGGCATCGGACGCGATGCGGGGACCGAAACCGGCGCGGTCGGAATTTCCGCCCGCCACGTCCGCCCGGACGCCTTCGCGAGGCTGACGGCCAAGGCGCGCGCCGAGCGCGTGACGCTGGGAACGCTGGTCATGGGCGCCTGGGCGGTCCTTCTGTCGCGCTACAGCGGTGCCCGCGAGGTGCTCGCCAACGTCACCGTCTCCGGTCGCCCGCACGATTTGGCGGGGGCCGAGGAGATCGTGGGGATGTTCCTCAACGCCCTGCCGCTCCGGACCGAGGTGGAGGACGGCGAGGCGCTCTGGCCCTGGCTGCGCGGGCTGCAGGACCGGCAGTCGGGCAACGATGCGATGGGCCATCTCGGCCTCGTCGACATCCAGCGCTTCAGCGGCGTCGCGACCGGGCAACGGCTCGCCGAGACGCTCGTCATCGTTCAGAACACGCCCCTCGGTGCCGCCGCGACCGGCGGCTCCGGCACGGCGGGCCTCGCCGGGCTCGTCACGGGGATGACCGGCCTGCAGAAGACCAGCGCCCCGGTGACGCTCTTCGCCGAGGGGGAGGCGGGCGGGCTCGCCCTGCGGCTCCAGTACGATGCCGGCCGCTACGCGCCGGCCGAGATGGCGCTTCTGGCGGAGCGCCTGGAACGCATCCTCGCCGGCATGGCGACGGCGACCTCGCCCGGCGATCTCCGGCTGATGGACCCGGCCGAGGAGGCCGCCGTCCTCGCGCGCTCCGCCGGTCCGGTGGCCGATCTGCCGGACGCGCTCTCGCTGATCGCGCTCTTCGAGCGTCAGGCGCGCGAAACGCCGGACCGGATCGCGCTTCTCGACGGGCATCGCACGCTGACCTATGCCGCGCTCGATGCGCGCGCCCGCCGGATCGCTTTCTCGCTCCTGGACCGCGGCGTGCGGCCCGGCGAGGTGGTCGCGCTCCTTTCCGAGCGGTCGCTCGATGCGACCGCCGCACTCCTCGGAATCCTGAAGGCGGGCGCGGCCTTTCTGGCCCTCGATCCGAGCTATCCGGAGGCGCGCCTTGCGGCGGTGCTGTCGGATTCCGGCGCCGTGCTGCTGCTTCACGCGAGCGAGCCGCCGGCCGGCCTCGACGGCCTGTCGCTGCCGCGCCTTTCTCTCGGCGACGCGTTGACGACGGAGGAAACCGCCCGGGGCGAGACGCCGGGCGCGGGCGTTCTCGGCCCGGACAGCCTCGCCTATCTCATCTACACGTCGGGCTCGACCGGCCAGCCCAAGGGCGTGCGCGCCCTGCACCGCGGCGCGCTGAACCGCTTCGGCTGGATGTGGCGCGACATGCCCTTCGAGCCGGGCGAGACGATGGTCCAGAAGACCGCGCTCTCCTTCGTCGACTGCATCTGGGAGGTGTTCGGGCCGCTCCTGGCCGGCGTGCCCTCGCTCGTCCTCGACGAGGCGTCCGTGCGCGACGTTCCGGGCTTCATCGACCGGCTCGCCGAGGAGAACGTCACGCGTCTCGTCCTGGTGCCGACGCTGCTGCGCGCCATGATCGATTTGCACGGCGATCTCGGGCTTAAGCTGCCCAAGCTCCGGCACTGGATCTCGTCCGGCGAAGCGCTGCCGGCCGATCTCGTGGCGGCTTTCCGACGCGCCGCGCCGGGCTGCCGCCTGATCAACCTCTACGGCTCGTCCGAGGTCGCGGGCGACGTCACCTGGTTCGACACGGCGGACATGGAGGAGGGTCGTTCGCGTCCCGCCTCGCTCGGCCGCCCGCTCGACAATTGCGCCGTCTACCTCCTCGACGCGGCGCGCCGGCCCGTGCCGGACGGTCTGCCGGGCGAGCTCTGGATCGGCGACGCGAATCTCGCCGCCGGCTATCATGGCCGTCCCGATCTCTCCGATGAGGCCTTCGTGCCGAACCCGTTCGGCGAGGGGCTCCTGTTCCGCAGCCGCGACTTCGGCCGTCGCGAGGACGACGGCACGATCACCTTCCTCGGCCGCCAGGACGGGCAGGTGAAGATCCGCGGCATGCGGGTCGATCTCGCCGAGGTGGAGGCCGCCCTGCGCGCGGTGCCCGGCGTCGACATGGGCGTCGTCCTCAACCGGCCCGCGCAGGACGGCCGGGCGCGGCTCGTCGGCTACGTCACGGGCGGGCTCGACGCCGCCGATGTCCGGCGCGCGCTGGACTCGACGCTGCCCGGCCATATGATCCCCGCGGCGCTCGTCCCGATGGACGCGATCCCGCTCCTGCCGAACGGCAAGGTCGATCGGCGCTCGCTGCCGAACCCGGCCGATCAGGATCTCTCCGCCGCGGGCGCGCTGGTCCCCTGCGAGACGGCGACGGAGCGGGCGCTCGCCGCGATCTTCGCCGAGGTGCTCGACCGCCGCCCGGACGAGATCGGCCGCACGCACAACTATTTCCATCTCGGCGGAGATTCCATCTCGGCGATCCGCGTGGCGACGCGCGCGGCCGCGGGCGGCCTGCCGGTCACCGTGCGCGACATCTTCGAAACGCAGACGCTCGCAGAACTCGCCGCGCGCGCCGACGCGGCGGCAAGTCCCGTCCTCGCCGACCTGCCCCTCGGCGCGGCCTTTCCGCTGCTGGCGCCGGGCGAACGTCGATCGCTGCGTCTGCCGCTGGTGCCCGCTTTGTCGCAGGCGAGCGTCGAACAGGCGCTGGCGGCGCTCGCCGTCCGGCACGATCTCCTGCGCGGCCGGCTCGAAAGCCGTTCGGCCGGCCCGACCATCGTCTTCGCATCGGACGATCGAAACGACCTGCCGTCCGTCCTTTCGACAAGGATGCAGGTCTCGGACGGGTTCGTCTCGTCGATCGTCCTTGAAGCTCATCCACTCCTCGTCGACGCAAAGGGCTGGCAGGCCGTCATGGCCGATCTCCGGTCGCTGCTCGACGGCCGCGCACCGAGGGGGCAACGGCGCTCGATCGCCCTCCTGCCCCCGCAGCCGGTCGCTTCTCCGCTTCGAACGGTACCGGCTTTGCCTCTCGCGGGCAGCACCATCGATCTTGCCGATCTGACGGCGACGGCGGCGCGTCATCTGCGCGCGGACCCGCGGGAGTTCGTCGGCGCGGCGCTTGCCATGGCCGCCGCCCGTCTCGGACTGGACGGCCCCATCGGTCTCGTTCTGTGCGACCGCGCGTCCGAATGCGAAGGTCTGGCGACCCTTTGCGAGCGCACCGTGGCGCTGCCGGCCGCGACGGGCGATGCCGTCGCCGATCTTCGAGCCGTGAAGGCGGCCTTGCGTGCGCCGGCGGGAACACCCGACCCGGCCTTCGCGCTGACGATCCGCCTTCTCGGGGGAACACCGGCCTTCGAGGGCTGCGCGGTCGAGACGCCGGTGGTCCTCCTCTCCCCCGGCGCCCCGCCGCATTGGGAACTGGCCCTTTCCGGTCGCGTCCTGTCGATCTCCGCCTATGCCGGCGAGGCCCCGCCGGCGACGCTGGCGGATCTTCCCGCCGCGCTCGCGGCGGCGCTCGGCGACATCGCGGAGCGCAGCCGGCAGCCGGACCCCAGGGTCTGGATCGACAGCGACTTCCCGCTGGCGAAGCTGAAGCCCGGCGCGATCGGCACGCTCGGCGCCCGCCATCTCGATATCGAGACCGTCCAGGCCGCGACGCCCGGCCAGACCGGCATGATCTTCCACGCGCTCGCCGAGCCGGACAGCGCGGTCTACGGCATCCACACCACGCTGCATCTTCGCCCCGGCCTCGACGTCGATGCGCTTCAAACGGCCCTCCACGCCCTCATCGCGCGCCACGAGGTCCTGCGCACCACCTTCGACTGGACGCTGTCGGACCGGCCGCTCCAGCTGGTCCACCGCACGGCGCGTCTGCCGCTCGCCGTCATCGACGCGCGGCCGGACGCTCCGGACGGCTACGCCGCCCGGCTCGCCGCGCACGAGGCTCGCGACCGGGCGACGGCGGTGGATCTGTCGCAGGCCCCCGCCCTGCGGGCCACGCTTCTGCTCGCGCCGGGCGGCGCGGCCGATCTTCTTCTCTCGGTCCATCATGCGGTGGTCGACGGCTGGTCGCTGCCGCTGCTTCTGCGCGATCTCGCGGCCCTCTACGACGACGCGGCCGGCCTGCCGGGAACCCCGCTTCCCGATGCGCCGGACTTCTCCGACTATGTCGGGTGGATCGCCCGGCAGGACCGCGCCGCCGCGCTCGCGCATTGGCGTGAGGGTCTCGCCCATCTCGGCGGTGGAACCGATCTCGTCATCGGCGGGGGCGCCGAGGCCGAGACCGGTCGCTTCGACAGCCACGCGATCACGCTGTCGGGGGCTGTCCTCGCCCCCATCGCGCGCCGAGCCCGAGCCGAGGGCATCACCGTCTCGACCGTCACGCAAGGGGCGTGGGCGATGCTTCTCGCCCGTTACAATCAGGCCGCGGAGCAGGTCTTCGGCGTCACCGTCTCGGGCCGCCCGGCGGAGCTTCCCGGCATCGAGGATGCGGTCGGACCCTTCGTTAACGTCCTCCCCTTGCGCGTTGCGACCCTGGATGCCCTCGGTCCCATGGATTTCCTGCGGGCGATCCAGACGACGCAGGCGGGCAACGACCGCTTCCATCATCTCTCCTTCGCCGAGATCCAGGCCACCAGCGGCCTCGCTCCCGGCGAGCGGCTTTGCGACAGCATGATCGTCTTCCAGAACTTCCCGATGGACGATCGTCTCGTCGGGGGGCGGTCCGACGGTCCGGGACCGCGGACGGCAGGCCTTGCGGGGCTGATCGGCGGGATCGACGGGCACCAGACCACGAGCTATGCGCTCACCCTTTTCGTCGTGCCGGAGGGGGAGGGCCTCGCCATCCAGTTCGTCTACGACGCCGGCCGCTTCGAGGCGTCCAGCATCGAGGCGCTCGGTCGCCATCTCTCCCGCGTCTTCGAAACCCTCGGCGACGCCCAGACGCTGGCCGAGGTCGAGGTGCTCGCGGTCGACGAGGCGGCGGCGGCGATCGCGCTCGGGCAGGGCCCGTTCGAACCCCGGCCGTCGGCCTCTTCCGCGCTCGCGCTCTTCGAGGCGCGCGTCGACGCCATGCCGGACGCGACGGCTCTGATCCTCGAAGACGGGATCGCGACCTATGCGACGATCGAACGCGACGCCAATGTCCTTGCCGCCATCCTGCGGGCGAGGGGCCTCGGCAAGGGCGACGTCGTCGCGATTCACATGGAGCGCTCGGCGCTGCTCGTCGCCGCGCTCCTGGCGATCCTGAAGGCTGGCGGCGCCTGGTTGCCGCTCGATCCCGCCTATCCCGCCGATCGCCTCGCCTTCATGATCGAGGACAGCGGCGCGCGCCTCGTCCTCTCCGACGGCGCGGCGCTCGCCTTCGAGCCCGCCTGCACCGTGCTGGATGCCGGGGCGGCGCTGGCGTCCGGCCCGGCCGCCTCCCGCGCGGTCTCGGCGCTGCAGCCGGAAGACCTCGCCTATCTGATCTACACGTCCGGCTCCACCGGACGGCCGAAAGGCGTGCGCGCGCTGCATCGCGGGCTCCTCAACCGGCTCGCCTGGAGCTGGCGGGCGCTGCCCTACGCAAACGGCGAGGTCGCGGTGCTGAAGACGGCGCTGCCCTTCGTCGACTCGGTCGCGGAAATCTTCGGACCGCTTCTCCAGGGCGTGCCGCTGGTGGTCGTGCCCACCGACGACGTCGCCGATACCGGGCGCCTCATCGACCGTCTCGCGCGGCATGCGGTGACGTGGATCGTCGTCGTTCCGTCGCTCTTGCGCGCGATTCTCGACCTTCCCGGCGAGGCCGCGCGCCGGCTCGGCTCCTTGCGCACCGTCGTCGTCAGCGGCGAGGCCTGCACGGCGGACCTCGTCGCGCGCTTCCGGCGCGTCCTGCCGGGCACGCGGTTCGTCAATTTCTACGGCTCCTCGGAAGTCGCGGGCGACGTGACGGCCTTCGACACGGCCGGCATGGACCTTTCCGACATCGGCGCGCCGGTGCCGATCGGCCGGCCGATCGACCGGTCGGGCAGCCATGTCCTCGACCGTCGCCGCCGACCCATGCCGGTGGGGATGCCGGGCGAGCTCCACGTGACGGGCGACAATCTCGCCGACGGCTATCACGGCCAGCTCGAACTGACGTCGGAGGCTTTCGCCGCGAACCCGTTCGGCGAAGGACGGATGTTCCGCACCCGGGACTGGGCGCGCTGGAACGCGGACGGCGCTCTCGAATTCCTCGGCCGACAGGACGGGCAGATCAAGATCCGCGGCATGCGGGTGGAGATCGGCGAGGTGGAGACGGTCCTGCGCGGCCAGGCGGGGGCCGGCGATGCCGTGGTCCGGCCGGTGAAGGCGCCCGGCGGCGGCCTCGCGCTCGCCGCCTACTGGACGGGGAGGGCCTCGGCGCAGGGGCTGGCGGATGGTCTTCGCACGATCCTGCCGGGGCACATGGTGCCGCAGCACTGGACGAAGCTCGGCGCCCTGCCGCTCCTGCCGAACGGCAAGATCGACCGTCGCGCGCTGCCTGATCCCACGCCGGCGCCGGCGCCGGTCTCCGCCCTCGACGCAAAGGGCGCGGGCGAGCCGGACGGGTTCGTCGAACGCCTTCTCCTGCCGGTCTGGTCGGCGGTGCTGGAGCGGCCGGCGGCGGCGATTCCGGCGACCGAGGACTTCTTCGCGCTCGGCGGCCATTCGCTCGCGGCAGCCCGGGCCGTGGCGGAGATCGCCCTGGAGACCGGCGTCGCGCTGCGGCTTCGGGATCTCTACGGCGCGTCGAGCCTCCGGGCGGTGGCGGCGCGGATCGAGGCGGATCTCGTGTCCGACCTCTCGACGGAAGAGCTCGCCGCGCTGATCGAGGAAACCCGTCGCGAGATGACGAGAGCGACGACGGGGGACATGCCGAAGGACAGGCCGACATGACCATCGATTCCCGCATCGGTTCTCTCGCCGAACTGCCGCGCGCGCTGCGCGACGCCGTGTTCGGCAAGCTCGTCGCCCGGCGGCGCGCGTCGGCGAGCCCGGCCGAGGCGTCGATCCCCCACGCCGACCGGACGGGGCGGCTGCCCGTCTCGCTGGAGCAGGCCTTCATCCTGCGCCAGCAGAGCCGCTTCGGCGGGCGCGTCGCCTGGACCATCGCCGCGCCGCCCCTCATTCTGGAGGACGTCGACGTCGAGGCGCTGAGGCGGGCCGTCGCCGTGCTCACCCGTCGCCACGATGCGCTGCACATGACGATCGAGGCGGATGGCGAGGGCCATCGCCTGCGGCTCGATCCCGGCGCGCTCCCGCCCCTCACGGTGACCCGGCTGCCGCTGACCGCCGCGCTGACCGGCCTGGAAGCTTGGATCCGCAAGCGCTACGAGCGAATGCTCGCCCTGGGATTCGATCCCGAAACGGGGCCGCTCTGGCGTGCCGAACTCGTCAGCCGGGGCAAGCGCGGCGTGCTCCTCACGAGCTTCTGCAGCCTCGTCGCGGACGGCGAGGCCCTCCATCTCGTCGCCGCCGAGCTGATGGAGCTCTACGAGGCGGAGCGTGGCGGCGCGTCCCTGGCCGAGCCGGTTTCGCCGAGGCTCGACTATGCCGACTACGCCGCCGCGCAAGCCACCGATATCCGGGCGGGCCGCTTCGAGGGCGCGCTCGGCTGGTGGCGGGCGCGCCTTGCCGGGGGGCCGCCGGTCTCCTGGAGCACGGGCGCCCAGGCCCGCGAGGGGGCCGGTTCGGCGCTTCTCTACGAACAGGTGCTGTCGCCGCGGACGGGCCGGGCCCTCGACGCCTTCGCGGCCCTCCATCGCACGACGCCGCATGTCGTGCTGCTCACCGAATTCCTGCGCGTCCTGCGCCGGATCGACGGTGAGGACGATCTCTGGGTGGCGTCGGCGACGACGGCGCGGGACCGTGCGCAGACACGGGCCATGGTCGGGTCCTTCGCCCGGCTGATGCCGCTGCGCCTATCCTGGCCGGATTCGGGCGAGCCGCTCGATGCGGTCCACGCGGCGCTGGTCGAGACCATGGACCGCGAGCCCGTGCCGCATCTCCTCCTCCAGGACATGCTCGAGACGGCGCATCCCGGTGCGTCCTCCGCCTTCCGCTACATCTTCAACCATCGGCTCGTCGGCGAGACACCGGAGGAGAAGGAGACGGCCGACGTGGCGTTCCGGCCGGGGCCCCCGCATGCCGAGGCGGCGCGCGAGGAGGACATCCTCCTCATGGTGCTGCAATCGGGGGAGCGCCGCGAACTGCACTGGTACCTGCGCGCCGACCGGTTTCGGCCCGCCGATGCCGAGGAGATGCTCGGAGACTTTCTCGACGTCCTTCGCCTGCGGATCTCGTCGCCCGATTTCGCGGCGACGTAGACCGCCGTCCCGGCGAAACCCGTCCGGCGCCGCGCCCGTCAGCCTGGGACATCGGGCATCGAGGGCTCAGCGACGGCGTGCGGAAGGACCGCGAGCGCGGCGTGGTAGCCGGCGGGAACGGAGAGCCGTTCGATCCGCCAAGGGGCGCAGGGGTCGGGATCGGAGCGGCGGGCCGAGGCCGCACGCGCGCCATCGGGACCGATGCGGATCTCGACCGAACGCGGGTCCGCGACGAAGCCGGTGCCGATGCCTTTGAGAAGGGCTTCCTTGAAGGTCCAGAGGTCGAAGAAGACGGCCGCGCGGCCCCCGGGCGATGCAGCCGCGATCGCGGCGATTTCGCCCGGCGTGTAGACCTCCGCTCCCACCGCGCGGAGGTCGAGATCGTCCCGGCGACGCTCGACGTCGATCCCGATCGCGGCAACCCGGCCGATGGCGGCCAGCACGAGATCGCCGGAATGGGAGAGGTTGAAGGCGAGCGGGCAGGGCCCGTCGAGGATCGGCTTGCCATGCGCGTCGGCCAGAAACCGGAGCGATGCGGGGCTGCGACCGAGTTCGGCCGCCAGCATCCGCCGGAGGAGGCCCCGGCCGAGCCGGAACCGATCGCGGTCCTCCCGCCGGACGTATCGATCGGCGCGGGCGCGCTCGGCCGCGTCGAGCGCATGGTCGAATGCGTCCGGATCCGCCTCGGACAGCCGGAGCGAACCGATCTCTATGTCGGGGACGGGGGACCTCACGGCGTCGGGGTTCCGGCGAAGCCGCTCGAAGGATGGCGGGGCGGACCGGCGATCTCGCCGTCGCAAGCCCTATCGGGATCGACCGGGGCGCCGATGCCGGTTTCATCGGGGCGGCAAACCCCATCGAACCACGTGACCCGAGACATCCAGAGGCTCCGCTCGCCCGACCGCTTGCACCGATCTCCAGCGTGAGACGCGCGGCCGGCCAGATCCTAGCGCTCGGCGGTTAACCAAGACGCCATCGCGGCGGCTCGGCGCCGTCCGGCTCCGTCGGGAAGCGGTCAGAACAGCGTGCCCTGGCCTTGCGCGATCTTGGGCGCACGGCGCGGCGGACGGGGCCGTGCGCGCAGCGGCGGGGACTCGCGGTCGAGCTCTCCGGTGACGACGGCCGAGCGGCGCTGGTCGGCGGAGAATTCCACCTCGAACGCCATGCCCGGCACGAGCTCTTCCGGCCGCGTGACCGGGCGGTTCTCCGCGTCGCGGATGATGGCATAGCCGCGTTTGAGCACCTGGCGCGGATCGAGGCTGGCGGCGATGCGCGAGGCGGCCAGCAACCCGATCCGCTTGCGCTCGCCGGCGGCGTCGATCGCGGCGGAAAGACGCGTGCCGAGCGTGTCCAGCCGGTGGCGGGAGGCGGCGGCCAGGGCGCCGATCTGGTGCGGGCGAAGCTCCGCGACCAGGCGGTCGAAGGCCTGGCGCCGCTTCCAGGCGAGGCCTTGCAGGGCATGAAGTGCGCGACCTTCGCTCTCGCGGAGCTCCGCGCGCTTGTGGCGGACGAGCGATTCGAGGTTTTGCGGGGCGAGACGCGCGCTCGTGCCGGAGAAGGCGCGGCGCTTCTCGCCCACCGCGATGGCGAGGCAGCGGCCGATCTCGTTGGCGCTCTCGTCGAGCCGGCGGCGGGGAAGGGCGAGCAGCATGTCCGGCGCGGGCAGGCCGCGCGAAAGGGACGCGATGCCGCGCCGCTCCTCGGAAAAGCGCCTCGAAATCGCGGCGGAGTGGCGCGCGTGGAGCGCGGCGAGCCCGGCCACGAGATCGGCGCGCACGGGGACGGCCATCTCGGCCGCGCCGGTCGGCGTCGGGGCGCGCCGGTCGGCGGCATGGTCGATCAGGGTCCAGTCGGTCTCGTGGCCGACGGCCGAGATCAGCGGGATGTCGGAGGCGGCGGCCGCGCGCACCACGGCCTCGTCGTTGAAGCCCCAGAGGTCTTCCAGGCTGCCGCCGCCGCGCGCGACGATGATGAGGTCCGGACGCGGCAGCGCGCCCTTGCCGTCGATGGCGTTGAGCCCGGCGATGCCGGCGGCGACCTCTGCTCCGCTGGTCTCCCCCTGCACGCGCACCGGCCAGACGAGGAGATGGACGGGGAAACGGTCGGCGATGCGGTGATGGATGTCGCGGATGACGGCGCCGGTCGGCGAGGTCACGATGCCGATGACGCGGGGCATGAAGGGGATCGGCTTCTTCGCGTCGGCAGCGAAGAGCCCCTCCGCTTCGAGCTTCAACCGGCGCTCGTTGAGAAGCGCCATCAGCGCGCCCGCGCCGGCCGGTTCCATCTGCTCGATGACGATCTGGTATTTGGACGAGCCGGGATAGGTCGTGAGCTTGCCGGTCGCGATGACCTCCAGGCCTTCCTCCGGCTTGAAGGCGAGCTTGCCGAAGCTCGTGCGCCAGACCACCGCCTCCAGCCGCGCGCGATCGTCCTTCAGGGCGAAATAGGCGTGGCCCGAGGAATGGGGGCCGCGGTAGCCGGAGATCTCGCCGCGCACGCGCACGTGGTCGAAACGCTCCTCGACCGTTCGCTTCAACGCGCCGGAAAGCTCCGACACGGAATATTCGAAGAGGTTGGAGGCGGCTTGCGGCGTGTCGGTAAGGCTCATCGCGGACATCTGGCGATCCAAACGGGGCGGTGTCGAGGCGGTGCGGCGTGCAGCCTCACCAACCGGCGGCCGTCATGGACGGACGATGGCGCTGCGAGCGGATCATGCGCGTCTCGGGGACGCGCCGCGTCGCCAATTGCTCGACCGGCGGCATCAGGTTCTCCAGGCTGTCGCGGATGTGGCAGACGAGAGCCTGGATCACCGGCTTGTCGGAATTCTTGGCGCGCAGCATGCCGATCTCGGCGTCGGGCAGCAGGGGAAAGCCGTCGGCCTCGCCCAGAACCCGCATCCCCGAGCGCAGCGCGCATTCCGGCAGGACGCTGACGGCGAGCCCCGACAGGACCGCCGAGGTGACGATCGTCGCCGACCATGAGGTGAAGAGGATGCGATGCTCGCGCCCGATCTGGCGCAGCGCGTCGATGCACTGCTGGCGCCATTCGCAGTCCGCGCGGCCGATCGCGAGCGGCAGGACCGGCTCCAGATGCACGTCATGGGCGGCGGAGGTGACGAAGTGCAGCGGCTCGCGCCGAACGACCTCGGCCTGGGCGGCGCGCGAGGTGCAGACGAGCGCGACGTCGAGCTGTCCCTTCTCGACATGCTCGATGAGATTGATCGACGGCTCGCAGGCGATCTGCAGCTCGACCTTGGGATTGGAGCGCGAGAATCGTGCCATGATCTCCGGCAGCAGGCGCTCGGCATAGTCGTCGGGCAGGCCGATCCGAACATGCCCCTCGATCTCGTCCTCGTCGAAGGCCGACAGCGCTTCGAGGCTCAGCGTCATCATCTTGCGCGCATAGGTGAGGAGCAGGGCGCCGTCCTCGCTGAGGCGCACCGTGCGTCCGGTGCGCTCGAACAGCTGCACGCCGAGCCGCTCCTCTAGCTTGCGCATCTGCATGGACACGGCCGACTGCGTCTTGAACACCTCGTCGGCGGCCCGGGTGAAGCTCCCGGTGTCGACGATGGCGACGAAGGACCGGAGCTGGTCGAGATCGAGCGGAGCGGCCATCGGATCAACCTTTCCATCGGAGTCGGCGGCGGTCGAGGCGGCGTCGGCTCGCATCACGGGTTCTGATGACGATCATAAGCAACATTCGTTGGATTGATCAATCGCTCCGGCCTAAATTCCATCTCGTCAGGCAAGACAGAGCGACGTCTTCACCGGCGGACCGAGAGGGTCCGGCGCGGCGGCGGAGCCTTGCCGGGCGAACCGAGCCGAGAGCCCCGCTCGGTCGATCACGTTTCGGGGCAGAAACCCCGACAGGCCCGAAGGAGCCCGTTCCATGACCCTCTTCACACGGCAGACGCCCGCAAGGCGGCTCACCTTCCACCTGCCCTCGCCGGCGATCCTCCTGGCCGGCGCGTCCGCCATGCTGCGCACGGCGCTGAACCGGCGGGCCGCGATGCAGGTCGCCCAGCTTCCCGACTATCTCCTCACCGATATCGGCCTGAAGCGCGACGACGTCCACGACGCGCTGGAGCAGAGCTGGCGGACCGATCCGACCTTTCAACTCGCCATGGTTGCCGCCAAGCGCCGCCGCAGCACATGATCGCCTGCCGTCCCGCAGACCCTGATATGTAAACGGCCCGCTTCATCCGCGGGCCGTTTTCGTTTCCAGGGCAAAGTTCGGATCGGGCCGTGACGGCATCGAGCGGTGACGGCGTCAGAACGACGTGCCGTCGTCCTCGTCGACCTCGACGGCCGGCTGGATCGCCAGGACCTTGTCGATGCGCCGCCCGTCGAGATCCATGACCTCGAAGGTCCAGCCTTCGTAGACGGTGCTCTCGCCGACCTCGGGAATGTGGCCGAAGCGCTCCAGCATGAAGCCGGCCAGCGTCTCGTAGTCGCGCTCCTTCGGCAGGCGCAGCTTCTCCACCACGCGCTCCACATCGTCGATCGGCATGCCGGCGTCCAGAAGCCAGGAGCCGTCGCCCCGCTGCACCGCGCTGTACTCGTCCTCCAAACCCTCCGGCATCGAGCCGGCGATGGCGATCAGGATGTCGGTCGGCGTCACGATGCCTTCGAAGGATCCGTATTCGTCGAGCACGATCGCCATGTGGAGATGCGAGGAGCGGAAGCGTTCCAGAAGCTTCAGGATCGGCATCGTCTCGTTGACGAAGAGCGGTTCACGAACCGCCTCGCCGAGGTCGATCGTCCCGGTCTGGCGCATCTGCTGGAGGAGGTCCTTGGCCTGGACCACGCCGACGATGTCGTCGTTCTCGACCCCGATGACCGGCAGTCGGGAATGGCCGGACGAGTTGACCTCGTCGAGGATCTCCTCGGGACTGTCGGTGGAGGAGAGCCAGGCGGCGTCGGGACGCGGGACCATGATGGAGCGCACGGTCCGGTCGGCGATTCGCAGCACGCCCTCCAGCATCTCGCGCTCCTTCTGCTCGAAGACGCCGGACTGCGTTCCCTCCGCGATCATCGCCTTCACGTCCTCCTCGGTCACCATGTTGGTGTCCTCGGTGGAGGCGCCGAAGAGGCTGGAAACGGCCATGGTGGACACGCGGAGCAGCCAGACGATCGGCGCGCCGACGACGGCGAGCGTCGCCATGACGGGCGCCACGAAGACCGCGATGCCCTCGGGATGCTTCATGGCGAAGCGCTTGGGCACGAGTTCGCCGAAGATCAGCGAGAGATAGGTGATGATGATGACGACGATGATGAAGGCGGCCGTATCGGCATAGGCGCCGATGCCCGCGATCGGCCGGATGATCTCTGCGAGCGGGCCGGCGAAGACCGAGCCGCCGTAGGCGCCCGCGAAGATGCCCACGAGCGTGATGCCGACCTGCACCGTCGAGAGGAAGCCCGTGGGATCGTCGATCAGCTTGAGGGCGCGCTTGGCGCCGCGCCGGCCCTCGGTCGCCAACTGCTGGAGCCGAGAGCGCTTGGCCGAGACCATGGCGAGTTCGGACATCGCGAAAAAGCCGTTCAGCAGAATCAGCAAGAACACGATCAGGGCATTGAGCAGAAGCATCGATCCACCGGTCACGGGCCGGACGGCCCTGGCGTCGTTCCAGATAGGACGGCAACCTCCGGAGCCAAGCCGGCGCATGACGGCGATCATGCGCAAGGGCTCGAAGGCGGCGCCCGGGCGCGACAGACGCCCGACGACGATCCTCCCTTACCAGACGATCGGGTGCAGCGCGATACGCAACCGTCGCGAAGCGCCGGCCATGCCGATCATTGCGGTTTGGGCGCGCGTCCGTAGCGCTCGAATAGCGCCGCCATCTCGCGGGCATAGCCGTCGCCGAGGCTCTGTCCCGTGCGCAAGAGACCGCCGACGAGATCGTCCCCGGACGCGCCGGCATCCGGCTTGGCCTCGTGTGCCGGCGGCGATGCGGGCGGGGCCGGCGGAGGCGGGGCCTCCTCCTTCGGCGTGCCCCTGCTGAAGCCTTCCGCGAAGGCCTGGAACATGGCGGCGAAGGGCGCCATCGGATCGACGGGCACGCCTTGCGGCATCGAGGGCCCCGGCGCCTTCGGCGTTTCCGCGGGCAGTCCGGGTCGCGGCTGTAGCCAGGAGAGGCTGGCCTTCAGGGAATCGGCGAAAATGTCGGCCATGCCCTCGACGGGACCGGGAAACGCCGCGCCGCGGCGTGCCGGAGCCGCATCGGACGGGCGCGACAAGGCTTCCACCGCATTGGCGCCGCGCCGCATCATCTCGGCCGTCGCTCCGCCGAGGTCGCCGGTCGCAAGACCCGCCGGCGCGTTGCGGCCGAGCGTCGCCATGCTGGAGCGGACCATCGACTGCATGGTCAGGGCCGCGAGGCCGGGCATCAGCTTTTGCATCGTATCCGGCGCGATGCCGGCGACGAGCGAGGCCTGCCTCGCGATGGCGGCGGACAAGGCGTCGGAGCCGAAGAAGGCCCGCGTGAAGATCTCGCCGGGATGGGCCGCGGGCGGCGTCGTGCCGCCGAAGCCCGGCACGAGCCCTTGGAAGGCCTGGGTGAGGTCCGGCCAGATGCCGGGATCGGCCATGGCGTTCTGGAAGCCGAGCGTGAAGGCGGGCGCCAGCGCCTGCGTCGCCTTCTCCAACTCGTTCTGGCTCAGCCGGAACTGCTCGGCGAGAGCCTCGCCGAAGAGCTTGGGATCGGTGACCGTCAACCAGTTGTCGAAGCTCGCCATGACCCGTCTCCCGGGCGCCCGGCGCCCTGTCCGCCGAGCCCATCGCCCGCGCCGACCATGGCGGTCTTCGCCGCGTCTGCCAAGGACGCCGCGCAAATTGCTCTCGCGCGTCCGCGGGATCGGTCGGATCGGGCCCGGCGGGATGGATCCGGCAGGGTCCGATCGTCCGGCCCGTCAGTAGGTCAGGTGACGGAACACGCGCTCCATGGAGTGCTCCCATTCGCCCTCGTAGCGGCGCACCAGTTCCTCGGCGGCGGTCGTACCGCGTCCGACGATGTCTTCCAGGGGGCCGAGAAACACGCTTTCGTCGAAGCCGTCCTCGTTCAGCCGGGCGCGCGCGACGAGACCGCGTCGCGCGATGGCGAGGGAGGCCTTGGCGATGTCGAGCACGGTCCCGCCGCGAAACGGCGTGGCCAGTCCCGATCGGGGCACCGCGGCGCGAAGGGCCGAGACCTCCTCGAAGCTCCAGTCGGCGGTCAGCGCCTCGGCTTCTCCGAGCGCGCCGGCGTCGTAGAGAAGGCCGACCCAGTAGGCCGGCAGCGCGCAGATGCCGCGCCAGGGGCCGCCATCGGCCCCGCGCATCTCCAGGAAGCGCTTCAGGCGCACGTCCGGGAAGAGCGTCGAGAGATGGTTCGTCCAGTCGCCCATCGAGGGCTCGGGGTCGGGAATGCGCCCGTTCAGCGCGCCGTCGAGGAACTGGCGGAAGGTCACGTCCGTCGCATCGTGATAGCGGCCTTCGCGCATCACGAAATACATCGGCACGTCGAGCGCCCAGGCCGCATAGTCGGCATAGGTGAAGCCCGGCTCGAACACGAAGGGCAGGAGGCCGGAGCGCTGGTTGTCGACATCGGACCAGACGTCCGAGCGCCAGGAAACGAGGCCGTTCGGCTTGCCCTCGGTGAAGGGCGAATTGGCGAAGAGCGCGGAGGCGACCGCCTGGAGGCGCATGCCGACCTGCATCTTGGCGCGCATGTCGGCTTCCGAGGAGAAGTCGAGATTGACCTGGATCGTCGTGGTGCGAAACATCATGTCGAGGCCGCGCGAGCCGACCTTCGGCATGTAGCGCTCCATGATCGCGTAGCGCGACTTCGGCATCCGCGGCGTCTCGGGCAAGGTCCAGAGCGGGCTGGAGCCGAGGCCGAGGAACTCGATCCCGAGCGCGCCCGCCACCTTCCGGACATCCGCCAGATGCCGGTTCGATTCGCGGCACGTGTCGTGGATCGTCTCGACCGGGGCGCCCGACAGCTCGAACTGACCGCCCGGCTCCAGCGAGATCGCGCCCTGTCCCTCCGCGCCGGCCAGCCCGATCAGCTTGCCGTCGTCGACGATCGGCTCCCAGCCGGACAAGACCTGCATGCCTTCGAGGAGGGCGCGGATGCCGCGCTCGCCCTCGTAGGGAACCGGCGAGAGGTCGCCTGGATAGAAGCCGAATTTCTCGTGCTCCGTGCCGATCCGGAACTGCTCCGGCGGCTTCTCGCCGGACTTCAGGTGGCCGACGAGGTCTTCGAACGACGCCACCGGCGTCATGTCGGTCGTGTCGCGGGCCATTCTGCCATCCTTGGAAGCGGTCGGGACCGCCCGCGCCGGAACGGGGCGCGAGGGTCGGTCAGTCTTGCCGGCTGTCTCCATTTTTTCGACAGGAGGCGCAAGAGGTTTCGGTCGAACGGGGTGGACATGATTCGCGCCCGGCTCAACCGTCGTTCCAGTCGCCGATGCTCGCCTGGACGACGGCCAGCGCCGCGACCGCCGCCGTGTCGGCGCGCAGGATGCGGGGGCCGAGCGAGATCGGAACGGTGGCCGGATGCGAGCGCAGAAGCACGCGCTCGGCTTCGGAAAACCCGCCTTCTGGGCCGATCAGAAGCGATATCGGCCGGAAGCGCGCCGCTGTCAGCACCTCGATCGGGCTCGCCGAGGCCGCCCGCTCGTCGCAGAAGACGAGTGTCCGGGCGGGATCGAAGGTCTCCAGAAGATCTGCGAGGCGGATCGGCGGCTCGATCGCGGGGAGCGCCAGGATGCCGCACTGTTCGGCGGCTTCCACGGCGTTGGCCCGAACGCGGTCGAGATTGATGCGCGGCGCCTGGACGTGCTGCGTCAGCACCGGACGCAGGAGACCCGCGCCCATCTCGACCGCCTTCTGCACCATGTAGTCGAGCCGCGCCTGCTTCAGCGGCGCGAAGAGATAGTGGAGGCTGCCGCGCTCCGTCTGTTCGCGCTGGCGGGCGAGCGGCTTCAGCACCAGCTTCTTCTTCGAGACGGGTACGAGCTCGGACCGCCATTCTCCGTCCCGGCCGTTGAAGAGGAGAACCGTCTCGCCGGCCCCCAACCGAAGCACGTTCTGGAGATAGTTGGCCTGCGCCGGGTCCAGTTCGACCGCGATGCCCTCGGCAAGGTCCGCCTCGACGTGGAGGCGCGGGCTCTTGAAATCGTGGTCGGGCATCGGGGACAGGCGCTCCGTCGGTTCGCCCCGCGAAACCTAAGGCGAAAACACCCGTTGTCACGCAGAACGCCATCAAGCTCACGGAACGGATACAGCATGGATCTCGGGATCAAGGACAGGGTCGCCCTCATCACCGGCGCCGACGGCGGCATGGGCTTCGCGACGGCGAAGGTCCTGGCCGCGGAAGGGGCGAAGCTCGTCCTCACCGACCGCGCGCGGGGCGCGTGGGAGGCAGAGGCTTCGGGTCTCGGCACGGACGTCGCGACGATCGCGGCCGACGTGACGCGGCAGGAGGAGGTCGACGCCGTGGCGAAGGCCGCGCTGGAGCGCTTCGGCCGGATCGACATCGTCGTCCACACGGCGGGGATCACGGGCGCCAAGGGCGATCCGCTGGACATGACGGACGCGGACTACGAGGAGGCCTGGCGCACGGACTTCCTCTCGGCGGTCCATGTCGCGCGCGCGACGTTTCCGGCCATGCGCCGGGGCGGCTGGGGACGATTCGTCTGCATCGCGTCGGAAAATGCCGTCCAGCCCTATTGGGAGGAAGCGACCTACAACGCCGCCAAGGCGGCTCTCGCGGCCTTCGTGAAGAACCTGTCCTATCGCGAGGCCGAGCACGGCATCCTCTGCAACACCGTCTCGCCCGCCTTCATCGCGACCGATATGACGGACGAGATGATGAAGAAGCGCGCGGCGGAGAACGGCACGTCCTTCGACGAGGCAGTGGAGAGCTTTCTCAAGGAGGAGCGGCCGGGGATCGTTCTGAAGCGTCGCGGCCGGGCCGAGGAGGTTGCGGCCGTCATCGCTCTCCTCGTCTCGGAGCGCGGGTCCTTCGTCAACGGCTCGAACGTCCGGGTCGACGGCGGCTCGGTCCAGTCCGTGCAGAGTTGACGCGACGACGCCGCCGGCACGATCGTCCGGCGGCGTCGGCTTCGTCTTCAGATCACGTCGACGGGGTGTCGATGCGGCTCGGCGAGATCGGATCGGAGGCCGGGAAGGTCTCCTCGACGGCGTGATCGAGGTCCTCCTCGGGCGTCAGGGGACGCGTCTGGTCGCCGGGCGTCGGCTTGTCCTCGATCACCGGCGGAACCTGTGTCTCGGAATCGGTGCTGTGTTTCTTGTCCATCATGTGGCTCCCTCTCTGCTGGGCGGAGAACGGCCTCGGGCGGGAGCCGTTCCGCCGGGGGCGCAAGGCGGCGCTGCCGGCATCCGGCGAGCGACGAAACGCCCGTTCGTGCAAGACGGGCACGCCGGGACATCGCGCGGTCCTGCAAAGGAGATCGCCTGTCCGACATGGAAGGTTACATGGACTTCGGTCCGCTCCCTGCCTAAACTTCGCCAGACGCGCCGCTTCGGCGGCGGGGAGGGAGACCCGATGTCCGTTCTGATGCCGAAGCCGAGTGCCGCCGTCCTGTCGCGCCGCGCCGAGATCGTGGCGGCCCTGAAGGCCATCGTACCCGGCGAGGGCGTCGTCGAGGCCCGCGACGAGATGCGGGTCTTCGAGACGGACGGGCTCACCGCCTACCGGCAACTGCCGCTGGCCGTGGTGCTGCCGGAGACGGTGGCCGAGGTCGCGGCGGTGCTGCGCTATTGCCACGCCAACGACATTCCGGTCGTGCCGCGCGGATCCGGCACCTCCTTGTCCGGCGGCGCCTTGCCGCTGGAGGACGGCGTCCTCCTCGTTCTCTCGCGCTTCAACCGGGTGCTCGACATCGACTTCGACAATCGATGCGCGGTGGTGCAGCCCGGCGTCACCAATCTTGGAATCACGCGCGCGGTGGAGCATCGCGGCTTCTATTACGCGCCCGATCCCTCCTCTCAGATCGCCTGTTCGATCGGCGGCAATGTCGCGGAAAATTCCGGCGGCGTGCACTGCCTGAAATACGGCCTGACGTCGAACAACGTGCTCGGCGTCGAGTTCGTCACGATGGAGGGCGAGGTCGTGCGGCTCGGCGGGAAGCATCTGGATTCCGAGGGCTACGATCTCCTCGGCCTGATGACCGGCTCGGAGGGACTGCTCGGCGTCGTGACCGAGGTGACGGTGCGCATCCTCCAGGCGCCGGAAACGGCCCGCGCGGTGCTGATCGGCTTTCCGACCTCGGAGGAGGCGGGCGCCTGCGTCGCGGCGATCATCGCCAAGGGCATCATTCCCGGCGGCATGGAGATGATGGACCGGCCGGCGATCGCGGCGGCCGAGGCCTTCGTTCATGCCGGCTATCCGCTCGACGTCGAGGCGCTGCTCATCGTGGAGCTCGACGGGCCGCGCGCGGAGGTCGACCACCTCCTCGCCGAGGTCGAGGCCATCGCGCTCGCCAACGGCTCGGTGACCTGCCGCGTGTCGACGAGCGAGGAGGAGCGCGCCGCTTTCTGGGCCGGGCGCAAGGCGGCGTTTCCGGCCGTCGGGCGGATCTCGCCGGATTACTACTGCATGGACGGCACGATCCCGAGGAAGGAGCTGCCGACGGTGCTCGCGGGCATGAAGGCTTTGTCGGAGAAATACGGTCTGAAGGTCGCCAACGTCTTCCATGCCGGCGACGGCAATCTCCATCCGCTGATCCTCTACGATGCCAACAAGCCGGGCGAGCTCGAGGCGGCCGAGGAGTTCGGCAACGACATCCTGCGGCTCTGCGTCAAGGTCGGCGGCGTGCTGACCGGCGAGCACGGCGTCGGCATCGAAAAACGCGACCTCATGCCGGAAATGTTCTCCGAAGACGACCTGAAGCACCAGCAGCGCGTGAAATGCGCCTTCGACGCCAAGCATCTCCTCAATCCCGGCAAGGTCTTCCCCGTCCTCCACCGCTGCGCCGAACTCGGGCGCATGCATGTCCATAGAGGCGAGGTCGCCTTTCCCGACCTGCCGCGGTTCTGAGGGGGCGGAGATGAGCGTTGCCGGCCTTCGTCCCGTTCACCGACGCTTCGACGAGGCGTCCTATCTCGACTTTTTGGCGCGGCACGAGGACGTGGACGCGCGCTGGGAACTGATCGAAGGAATTCCGATCCAGATGCCGCCTGCCACCATGCGTCACGGACGGATCGCCTCGAACCTGGAGCGATTGCTCAGCGCGGCGCTGGCGCGCGCGGCAAGCCGATACGACGGACGCAGGGAGGCCGGGATCCGCCATTCCTCGCCGGATTTCCGTCCCGTGGCCGATGTCGCGATCGTGGATCCGCGGGAAGAGGAGGACGATGGCGGCGACCGATTCTACGACGATTGCCCGTTGATCGCGGCGGTCCTCTCGCCGTCGACCGAACATTACGACCTCATCTGGAAGCTGCCGCGCTACCAGGAACTGGCCGCCTGCCGGCACGTCCTTCGGATCGCGCAGACCGAATCCTGCGTGCGGATATTCTCGCGCGATGCCGGATGGGCCGAGACCGTCCTCCGCGATCCGGACGACCGGATCGACCTTCCCGAATTCGGTTTCTCCTGCAGCCTTGCCGACCTCTACCGGGGTGCCGTCTTTTCATGAGCTTTGCCGTCACGACCGATCCCGATCGCACCATCCTGCGGCCCGGCAGTGTGGAGGACGTGCGCGAGATCGTCGCCGCCGCGGTCTCGCAAGGGGAGCCGCTGGAGATCGAGGGCGCGGGATCCAAGCGCGGCCTCGGGCGTCCCGTGCAGGCGGCGCGGACGCTCTCGCTCGAAGGTCTGTCCGGCGTGACGCTCTACGAGCCGGACGAGCTCGTGCTCTCGGCCCGGGCGGGAACGCCGATCGCCGAGATCGAACGTCTGGTCGACGAAGCGCAGCAGCGGCTCGAATTCGAGCCGATGGATTATGGTCCGCTGTTCGGCCGGCCGGCCGGCCGGGGAACGCTCGGCGGCGTGCTGGCCTGCAACCTGTCCGGCCCGCGCCGGCTGAAGCAGGGGGCGGCGCGCGACCACGTGCTCGGCGTCACCGCCGTCTCGGGCCGAGCGGAGGTCTTCAAGGCGGGCGGGCGCGTCGTGAAGAACGTCACGGGCTACGATCTCTCCAAGGGGCTCGCGGGCTCCTACGGCACGCTGGCGGTGATGACCGACGTCACGATCAAGGTCCTGCCGAAGGCCGAGACGGAGACGACGCTCGTCCTGCGCGGTCTCGACGATGCGGCGGCCGCGGGCGCGATGGCGGCCGCCATGGGCTCCTCGGCCGAGGTGTCGGGGGCGGCCCACCTGCCGCGCTACGTCGCCTCCCGCGTCGCCTCGGGCCTTCTCGGCGCGGAACCCGCGACCTGTCTGCGCCTCGAAGGTTTCGGCCCATCCGTCGCCGCGCGCGCCGCGCATCTCGGCCCGGCTCTCGCCAAGGCCGGGCCGCTGGAGGTGCTGGAGCGCGAGGCGAGCCAGGCTCTCTGGCGCGACGTCCGCGACGTCGGGCCCTTCGCGGACGGCACCGAGGCGCCGGTCTGGCGGATCTCGGTCGCGCCGACGCGCGGGCCCGAGATCGTGCTGGCGTTGCGCCTCCAAGCGGCGGTCGACGCCTTCTACGACTGGCAGGGCGGCCTCGTCTGGCTTCGCCTCGAGGGAGAGCCGGAAGCCGCCCTCGTTCGCGATACGCTCCGGCGGCACGGCGGCGGCCACGCGATGCTGGTGCGCGCGCCGGACGCCGTTCGCGCCGCGACGCCGGTCTTCCACCCGCAGGCGGCTCCGCTGGCTGCTTTGGCGGGGCGGTTGAAGGACCAGTTCGACCCGGCCGGCGTGCTCAATCCGGGACGGATGGGGTAGGGTGGTGCGATCGATGGGGGGAGGGTTCGAGATGACGGAAGCCGATTTGTTCGACCCAGTGAGTGGCCGTTTCGGCGGCGCTCTCATGTGCAAGGGAACAGCGGTCCCGGTCAGCGTTCTGTTCGAGACCCTGATTGCGGGAACGTCCGTCGACCGATTCGTCGAGACCTATTCGACCGTTCAATTGGAACAAGCGAAAGCGACCATCATCTGGGCAGGTTCAGGGTTCGTCGAGTATCGTCATGCGCAGCGACTATAAGGATTGGCTCGTTGCCCAGCAGTATGCAGCCAATACGCAAACCGCACAGCTCCACCGCCTGCGCCGCGTCGAAGACGCTTACGGCGACTTGGATGCCCATCTGGCGAACGGGACGCTTGGGGATGTCGTCAAGGAACTGACATACGGTGTGGACGACGAGCGGCGCGAGCGTCCCAATCCATCCAGGCTTTCGCTTGAAGGCAGCATTCGCAAGAGCTTGCAGTCCTATAAGAGCGCCGTCGTTCGCTATGGCCACTTCATCGCAGCCGCGGACGCCGCTCGGTCGCAAGTCGCCACGTCGTCCGGCGTGTCGCTTCCTATCCCCGAAGTCGAACAAACTCGGCAGCGTTTCGCTTTGGAGCGGGACATGCAGGCCGAGCTTCGCAGGAGCATCGCAAAGCTCGATGCCTCGCTGACGATCATCGACGATGGCGCCGAACGATCGGTGGAGTCCGGCTTCATCGACATCATGTGTGAAGACGAGGCAGGCGATCTCGTCGTCATCGAGTTGAAGGCGGGCGCGGCGGATAGCCGAGCCATCGGTCAGATCCTCGGCTACATGGGTGACATCGCGACGGAAGAAGCGGGTCGCACCGTGCGGGGCATCCTTGTCGCGCATGATTTCGACCGGCGCGTCCGATCGGCCGCACGGGTCATCCCGAGCATCACCCTGATGCGGTACGCGATCGAATTCCTGTTCGAGCCCCAGCCTCTGATCGAGTCGATGACATAGATGCAGACCACCTTCTCCCCCGCCCAGCTCGCCGATCCCGCCGTCGCGGAGTCCGAAGGGATCATTCGCAAATGCGTGCATTGCGGGTTCTGCACGGCGACGTGCCCGACCTATGTGACGCTCGGCAACGAGCTGGATTCGCCGCGCGGGCGGATCTACCTCATCAAGGACATGCTGGAGAACGACCGGCCGGCGGATGAAAAGGTCGTCAAGCACATCGACCGGTGCCTGTCCTGTCTCGCCTGCATGACGACGTGCCCGTCCGGCGTGAACTACATGCATCTCGTGGACCACGCCCGTGTCCACATCGAGAAGACCTATCGCCGTCCTCTCCTCGACCGCCTGATCCGGGAGGTGCTGGCGCGCGTGCTGCCGCATCCCCGACGGTTTCGCGCGAGCCTGACACTGGCGCGCCTCGCCCGGCCGCTGATTCCGGTCCTTGCCGGCATCGGCCCGCTGAAGCCGCTGGCGGCGATGCTGCGGTTGGCGCCCGCGAACGTTCCCGCGCATTCCGCCGTCAACGATCCCGCGGTTCATGTGTCGTTGCGAGCGGCCGTCCCCGGCTCGGCGCAGCTTGCTGCCCCGCGGGTCGCGCTTCTCAGGGGCTGCGCCCAGTCCGTGCTCGATCCCCGCATCAACGAGGCGACCGTCCGGCTCCTCGGACGGCTCGGTGTCGACGTCATCGTGCCGAAAGGAGAGGGCTGCTGCGGCGCGCTCGTCCACCATATGGGGCGCGAGGAGCAGGCGCTCGACTTCGCGCGGCAAAATGTCGACGTCTGGACGCGTGAGATCGAGCGGGGCGGGCTCGACGCGATCCTCATCACCGCGTCCGGCTGCGGCACGACGATCAAGGATTACGGGCACATGCTGCGGCTCGATCCGGCCTATGCGGAGAAGGCCGCGCGCGTCTCGGCGCTCGCCAAGGACGTGACCGAGTTCCTGGCGGTCATGGACCTGCCCGCGCCGAGCGAGACGACAGGTCTCGTCGTCGCCTATCATTCGGCCTGCTCGATGCAGCACGGGCAGAAGATCGTGAAAGCGCCCAAAGCGCTTCTCGCCGCCGCCGGCTTCACCGTGCGCGACGTGCCGGAGGGGCATCTGTGCTGCGGCTCGGCCGGCACCTACAACATCCTGCAGCCCGAAATCGCCACGCGCCTCAGGGACCGGAAGGTCGCCAACATCGAACGCGTCGCCCCGCAGGTCATCGCGACCGGCAATATCGGCTGCATGACGCAGATCGGATCGGGCACGGCGATCCCGATCCTCCACACGGTGGAGCTTCTGGACTGGGCCTACGGCGGCGCGAAGCCGGTGCGCCTTTCCGGCGTCTTGCCGGTGCTCGAAGCCGCGGAATAGGCCACGAGACGAAAGAGGCCCGCCGTCGCCGGCGGGCCTCCCATGTCGGTCACGGCGCGATCGGTCAGCCGCCGAAGATCGTGTCGAGGATGTTGGCGCCGCGCGAGGCGATGCCGGCTTCGCGGTAGATCCGCTCGCGTCCCGCGCCGTCCGGGCCGATGACGACGACCTTCGTGCCGCGGTCAGCGCGGCCGTAGAGGTGCTGCACGTCCTGGTTCATCATGCGGATGCAGCCCGACGACATGTTCTGGCCGATGGTCCAGGGCTGGTTCGTGCCGTGGATGCGGAAGATCGAGTCGCGACCGCCGCGATAGAGATAGAGAGCCGCCGCGCCGAGCGGGTTCTGCGGGCCGCCCTCCATGAAGGGCGGGATGATCCGGCCGTTGGCGCGCTCGCGGGCGATCATCTCCTTGGGCGGCGTCCAGCCCGGCCATTCCGCCTTGCGGCCGACGCTCATCTGCCCGGCCCATCCGAAGCCCTCGCGGCCGACGCCGACCCCGTAGCGCGTCGCGCGTCCCTCGCCCTCGACATAGTAGAGGAACTTGCGCTCGCTATCGACGATGATCGTGCCGGGCGCTTCCCGCGTGTCGATGCGCACCTGCCGGCGCTGGAACTCGGGCGACATCTTGCGCATGGAGGGCGACAAGCGGCGCTGCGGCGACTGGCTTTCGTCCTCCCACTGCTTGGACGCATGGTTGAAGTAGCGGTTTCCGGCTTCGGCCGAGGCGGTCATGCCGAGGCCGGCGACGAGAGTCGCGGCGGCCAGAAGGGTGGAAAGGCGGCGTTTCATGCTGGGGTTCCTCGACGGATGCTCGGCGCTCGCTCCCGGCGGCAGTCTTGCGCGAGAGATGATGACGGAGGTTGGATCTTCGACTTCGTTGGCGGCATGCGGGATATCGGAGCGTCGGACGCTGGCAGAAATCCAACGGCTCCGTGTTCACGTCGTTGCCATCGGCGCCTTCCCGGCGCCGCATTTCACCAGACTGTTGCCGTCAAAGCACAATCACGCGGGTGCCGACGGAAACGCGCTCGTAGAGATCCATGACATCCTCGTTGCGCATGCGGATGCAGCCGGAGGAGACCGCCTTGCCGATCGACCAGGGCTGGTTGGTGCCATGGATGCGGTAGAGGCTGGAGCCGAGATACATGGCGCGGGCGCCGAGCGGATTTTCCGGGCCGCCCTCCATGCGAACGGGAAGGATCTTGCCCTTGGCCTTTTCGCGCGCCCGCATCTCGGAGGGCGGCGTCCAGGTCGGCCATTCCTTCTTCTGGGTCACCCTGTGCGTGCCCGCCCATTCGAATCCCGGCTTGCCGACGCCGACGCCGTAGCGCCGCGCCTTGCCGTCGCCCTCCACCCTGTAGAGAAACTTCGCCTCGGTATCGATGACGATCGTGCCGGGTTTCTCGTTCGTCTCGTAGTCCACCGTCTGCGGGAGGAACCTCGGATCGAAGGTGTCGACGCGCTTCATCGCCCGTGCCGGGGCGGCGGCCCGAGTCGCCTGGCGACCGGTGGGGTAGCCCGAGACCTGCCGTGCGGATCCCTCGAAGATCCGCACGCCGGGCGCGACGGGCGTCACGCGCTCGCGGGCGCCGTAACGAAGCCCGTTGGCGCGGAACGTGCCGCGCTCGGCTCCCGGTGCCGTCGGCTCCAGGCGCGGTCGCGCGTAGCCGGGCACGACACCGCTGCCGGGCGCGAGCTGCAGGGTCCATTCCGCCTGAAGATCGCGCGAAATCTCGACGGCGGGATAGTTCCCGTATCGATCGCGAGCCTCGACGCTGCCGCTCGTGGCGACGAGACAGGCGATCGCGGCGGCCATCAGGCCGGCGACGCGGGATGGGTGGAAGTTTGCGGTCATGGGAGCGCTCCGCCGTCGGAAAGGGAAGGACGCCGTCCCCTCGGGAGACGTCGCGTCCGTGGCCCCGAACTTGGCGAAGAATGGCAAGCGAATGGTGAATTTCCGGCGCCGAGACGTCCGGTTGCCGGTCGTATTTTGTTATGGTTAACAGAGCGTTGGTCGAAATCGTCCAAGAGGCGTCAACGGGTGCGGCGCCGTGCGTCCCGGAGAATGTCGCCCAGGAGGGGGCGCGCTGTCTCGATCGACATGCCCGGCCGCAGGCGTGCGTCGTAGAGCGTTTCCACGAGAATTCGGTCGGCTCGCGTCGGCCGCTCGGCGGCGGACCGGTCGTTGAGGACGCTGTCGGGCAGAAGCTCCGTATCGTCGAGGAGCCCGAGCCCCTGCAGGATCTCCTCGGCGAGGCAGCGGCGGAACAAGCCGTCGCCGGCATCGGACACGACGAGGGCGTCGGACGAGCGGATGCCCCTGCGACCGAAACTCGACCGGACGATGCAGGCGCCGGGCACGCGCATGAAGGGGTTGCGGTGGATCCGTCGGCCGGTGCGCTGGTAATCGACGCGGTCGACGACGTGGACGACGAAGTTCGCTTGCTCGGGGGGCCGCGCCAGCCGTGCGTCGAGCCGCGGGATCTCGCGCGACAGGCGTCGGATGAAGGCTTCGACCTCCCGCCGTCGGGGCTGCGCGGCGGCGTCCTCGATGGCGAAGAGGATCGGTCGCTCGAAGCGCTTGAGATAGGCGCCGCTGCCGAAGAAGCCGGGGATCTCGGTGCCGAAGGCCGTCGCCACGAAGGCTTCGGCCAGGGTTTCCTCGCTCGGCAGGGGAGCCGAAGCGGCGGATGCGGTGAGGCCGATGACCAGGAGAACGAGCGCAAGGAAGCCGCGATGCATGGGCTCGTCGATTCGGAGTTGGGAGGTGACGGGGAGACTGCCGCCCCGGACGCCGGGACGCAAGCGCTTCTCTTCCGGCCGATGCCGCAGGCCACGAAGGCGCTCCATCCCCCAATCGGGTGATTGTGCATTGCAGCATCGGTGCTAGTCTCTTCGTCGTGGTCCCGTCGATCCGTCGGGCCCTCGATAAATGGCAGGCGCCCGGGCGGCAGACCCGCGGCGAACAAAGGGGATCCGGGAGGAGCATTTCGCTCCGGGTGGAGGGCACGAACCGTGCGCTCGGCCCGGCTGATGTCCCACCGGTCCGCGCGGGGATGCCCGCGCGCGACATTGCCGGATCGACCGCCATGATCGCCTTGACCCTCATCGTCTGTCTCCAAGCCGCCCCCGCCGAATGCAAGCCGGAGCCCGTCGCCTTCGACGGGTCGCTGATGAGCTGCAGCATGTACGGTCAGGCCGTCGCCGCCGACTGGATCCGCACGCATCCCAAGTGGCGTCTCCAGCGGTTCACCTGCGGTATCCGGGGACGCGAGCAGTCCGCCTGATCTGCGACGCCTTCAGGGCCATTCCACCTTGCCAAGCGCCTGTCCGTCCGGGCAAGACGTGGCATGGCTCAGGACGCGGACGACCTCAGAGACGACGGGCTGACGCTTCGGCCGGACGGGACGCCGCGTTGCCGCTGGCATGGCGGCCTCGCCGAGTACGTGCGCTATCACGACGAGGAATGGGGCCGGCCGAGCGCGGACGACGACCGACTGTTCGAGAAGCTCTGCCTCGAGGGTTTCCAGGCGGGCCTGGCCTGGATCACGATCCTGCGCAAGCGGGAGGCCTTCCGCGCGGCCTTTCACGGCTTTTCGATCGACCGCGTCGCGGCCATGACGCAAGAGGACGTGGAGCGGCTGGTGCTCGATGCCGGCATCGTGCGCCACCGCGCCAAGATCCTGTCGACCCTCAACAACGCCCGGCGCGTCCAGGCGATGCGCGAGGAAGGCCTGTCCTTCGCGGGCTTCCTCTGGAGCTTCGAGCCGGGTGCCGGCGAGCGGCCGGCGCGGGTCGACATGGCCTATGCGCGGGCGAACACGGTGACGCCCGCCTCGACGCGCCTGTCCAAGGCCTTGAAGGCGCGGGGGTTCACCTTCGTCGGGCCGACCACGATCTACGCCTTCCTGCAGTCGATGGGCTTCGTCAACGATCACCTGGAGGGCTGCGCCTCCCGCGCGCCCTGCGAGGCCGAACGGGAGCGCTTCGCGCGACCGGTGCCCGGCGGGCGATGAGGGCTCCGGGGCGGAGACGCCTCGCGCCTTTCCATCCCTGGAGCGATCGGATAGGACGCGGGTCGACATCAACCGATCGTTGACGATCCATCCGGGCGCTCGGCGGCCGGCTGGCCTCGACCTTTCGTTCCGGACCGCAGACATGGCCAAGAAGCCCGCAAAACCCCTGAAGGTGAAGGCGCGCCAGCCGCGCGGCTTCGGCGATCGCGGCCCGGCGGACCTGCGCGCGCAAGCCGAGATGATCGCGATCATCCAGGGCGTCTACGAGCGCTACGGCTTCGAGCCGGTGGAAACGCCGATGTTCGAATACACCGATGCGCTCGGCAAGTTCCTGCCCGACAGCGACCGTCCGAACGAAGGCGTGTTCTCGCTGCAGGACGACGACGAGGAATGGCTGTCGCTGCGCTACGATCTCACCGCGCCGCTCGCGCGCCATGTCGCGGAAAACTTCAACGAGATCGCGCTGCCCTACCGGTCCTATCGCGCAGGCTACGTCTTCCGCAACGAGAAGCCGGGCCCGGGACGTTTCCGGCAGTTCATGCAGTTCGACGCGGACAGCGTGGGGTCTCCGGGCGTCTCGGCCGATGCCGAGATGTGCATGATGATGGCCGACGTGATGGAAGCGCTCGGCATTCCCCGCGGCCAATACGTCATCCGGGTGAACAACCGGAAGGTGCTCGACGGCGTGCTGGAGGCCATCGGGCTCGGCGGCGACGAGAACGCGGAGCGGCGGCTGACGGTGCTGCGCGCGCTCGACAAGCTCGACAAGTTCGGCATCGCGGGCGTGCGCGAGTTGCTCGGCAAGGGCCGATTGGACGAGAGCGGCGGCAAGGGCGATTTCACCAAGGGCGCCGAACTCGACGAGGCCAGCATCGAGCGGGTGCTGCGCCTGTTCGACATTTCCGGTCTTTCCGCGGAAGCCGTCGATGCGGACGGCGCGGGAACCGTGCGGCTCGCCAAGGCCCGGGATGCGTTCGGGGAGAATGCACGGGTCGCCGAAGGTCTCGCCGAACTCGATGAGATCCGGTCGATGTGCCGGGCGTCCGGCTACGACGACGCGCGGATCTCGATCGACACCTCGGTCGTGCGCGGTCTCGAATACTACACCGGCCCCGTCTACGAGGCCGAACTCCTGTTCGACGTCGTCAACGAAAAGGGCGTGAAGGTTCAGTTCGGCTCGGTCGGCGGCGGCGGGCGCTATGACGGGCTGATCGCGCGCTTCCGGGGCGAGGCGGTGCCGGCGACGGGCTTCTCGATCGGGGTCTCGCGGCTCCAGACCGCGCTGAAGAATCTCGGCCGCCTCAAGGCGGAGGAGCGCACCGGACCCGTCGTCGTCACCGTGATGGACCGCGACCGGCTGGCCGACTACCAGCGCCTGACCGTGATGCTGCGCGAGGGGCTGAACCCGCGCGACGAGGCCGGGCGCTACACCGGGCCGGTCGTTCCCGTCGAGATGTTCCAGGGCAACCCGAAGCAGTTCGGCAAGCAGCTGCAATATGCCGACCGTCGCCACGCACCTTGCGTCGTCATCCAGGGCGGCGACGAGAAGGCGGCGGGCACCGTGCAGGTCAAGGATCTCGTGGAGGGCAAACGCCTGTCCGAGACGATCGAGGACAATGCGACGTGGCGGGCCTCGCGCCCGGCCCAGGTCACCGTGTCCGAAGCCGAGCTCGTCTCGGCCGTGCGCGCGATCCTCGATGCGCAGGCCGCCGAACGTCTGGCCGGCGACGGCCGGGATGCCGGGCGCCGGGATGGCGGGCGGGCCGACGAAGAGGCCTGATCCATGAGCCCCGCCGCCGTCGATCCCGCTGGCTTGCCCGCCGGCCCCGATGCCGCGCTGACGCGCCTCTTCGCCGCGCGCGGGGCGGCGATCGTCACCGTGCCGATCCTGCAGCCGGCCGATCCCTATCTCGACACGGCCGGCGAAGCGCTGCGGCGGCGGATCTTCCTGACGCGCGGCGAGGGCGGCGAGCAGCTTTGCCTGCGTCCGGACTTCACCATTCCGGTCTGCCTCGCCCATATCGCGGCGGAGGGCACGCTGCCCGGCCGCTACGCCTATTGCGGCACGGTCTTCCGGCAGCTTCGGGCGGAGGGGTCCGAGTTTCGGCAGGCGGGCCTCGAGGATCTCGGGGACGGCGACCGGGCGGGCGCCGACGCGCGCGCCGTCGCCGACGCGCTGGCCGCGCTGGCCGAGGCCGGTGCGCCGGACGCGCTCGACATCGTCCTCGGCGACCAGGGCCTGTTCGAGGCCGTGCTCGCCGCCCTCGGCCTTCCCGACGGCTGGCAGCGCCGGCTCGTGCGCACCTTCGGCGACGACAAGCTCCTGCGCTCGGCGCTCGACGATCTCGCGCGCCGGGATGGGCAGGCGATCGGCAGCCTCGATCCGGATCTCCACCGCCTCGCCAAGGCCCGCGACCTCGATGCGCTGACGGCGGCCATCGAATCGCGGATGGAGGCGGGCGGATTGTCCGCCCATGCCGGACGCACGCCCGCCGAGATCGCCGGGCGCCTCGTCGAGAAGGTCGCCGTTGCGGAAGCCCGGCTTTCCGAGGCCTCGCTGAAGCTCCTGACGGAGTTTCTCGCCATCGACCTGCCGCTCGACGCGGCCGGCGCCTGGCTGGAGCGCCTCGCCGGCGAGCGGGGGCTGGCGCTCGGCGAGGGGCTCTCCACCTTCGAGGCCAGAAACCGCGCGCTTGCCGAGGCGGGCGTCGATCTGTCCGCGATCCGCTATCGCGCCGCCTTCGGACGGCCGATCGACTACTATACCGGCATGGTCTTCGAGATGCGCCGCAAGGGCCAGCCCGATGCCCTGGCGGGCGGCGGCCGCTACGACCGGCTGCTGACCTTTCTCGGCGCCCGGCAATCCATCCCGGCGGTCGGCTTCTCGCTCTGGCTCGACCGCATCGAGACCGCGCGGAGATCGTTTCGATGACGCTGACCCTTGCGATTCCCTCCAAGGGCCGGATGAAGGACGATGCGGTCGCGAGCCTTGCCCGTGCCGGCATCCACGTCGCCTCGGTGGAGGATTCCCGCTCCTACCGCGCGACCGTCTCCGGCTTCGAGGGCCTCGACGTCGTGCTCCTCTCGGCATCCGAGATCGCGCGCGAGTTGCGCGACGGCGCCATCGATCTCGGCATCACCGGCGAGGATCTCCTGCGCGAGACGATCGGGGATGCCGACGCTCGGACCGAGATCGTCGCGCGGCTCGGCTTCGGGCAGGCCGACGTGATCGTCGCGGTTCCGGAGGCCTGGGTCGACGTCGAAACCATGCAGGATCTCGACGACGTCGCCGCGAGCTTTCGCGCGCGCCATCACCGCCGCATGCGGATCGCCACCAAATATGCGCGGCTGACGCAAGGGTTCTTCTCGCGCGGACACGGCATCCAGAGCTATCGTGTCGTCGAAAGTCTCGGCGCCACGGAGGGCGCGCCGGCGGCCGGGGCGGCGGATATCATCGTCGACATCACCTCGACGGGCTCGACGCTGCGCGCCAACCGGTTGAAGATCCTCGGCGACGGGCTGATCCTCGCCTCCGAAGCCTGCCTCGTGCTGACGCGGGCCGACCGCGCGGCCGAGGACGCCGCCCGCGCCGCCGAACTCCGCCGCCGGTTCGACGACGTCCTGCCGCCCGAACGCGCCTAGCCCTCCGGCGATCCGACTGTTCGCAAAGGACCGGATCGATCCCGAAAGCTCCAATTGCGCCACGGCCCTCAACGGCACATTCAGTATTTTCCAGCAAGGTGCTCACAGGACACGAGAGCACCCGTCGATGGCACGAAACAGCACGAGCGAACGGGCAGCCGCGGAGGCTCTGGCGATCGAGAATCGCCGGGTGGCCGTCGAGGATCCCGCGCTCATGGAGGAGGTCGATCTCTGGCTGTCCGGACGGGCGCGGAACATCCGGTTGAAGGGTCGTCTGCGCGATCTCTACCGGGAGCGGACCTTCAACCAGTCCAGCCTCATCGTGCGCAGCTGGATGGGCTCGCTGCTCGCGCTCGACGTGATGGGCTCCGTTCTGAATTTCGCCCTCCTCGAGCGGGACGTGGCGATCCAGGCTCTCATGCCGTCGCTGATCATCTTCATCGGTGCGCTATCCGTCAGCATCGTGTATCGCGGCCAAAGGATCTCCTATCTCCAGGACGCGGCGCTGATCGCGGCGATGTTCGTGATCCTTCTGTCTCTCGCCCTCTTCGGCGTGCTGGCGGGGCCGGCGTTCTACGAGCGCTATTGCGCCGTCATGATCTTCGTCGCGATCAGCGCGATCGTGATCTTCTCCATCCCGCTGGCGATGACATGGTCGATCGCGGCGATCGCGCTTCTCATCCACGCCGGCATGATGTTCAGCAATCCGCTGATGGACGCCCTCACGGCGGCAACGATGGCGCTCTTCTTCGGTGCCGGTGTCATCGCCACGGTCTTCGCGCGAAGGACCGCCTCGGTCATCGCGCAGAAATCGTTTCTCCTGGCGCTGCGCGATCTCAAGCGCGTTTCCGATCTCGCCGACGCCAACACGCGGCTCGAATTGCTCGCCCGGACCGACGCGCTGACCGGCGTCGCCAACCGGCGCTGGATGACGGAGACGCTGGATGCGCTGTGGAGCGACGATGCGGTCTCGCGCCGGGTCGCGATTCTCATGTGCGACGTCGATCACTTCAAGGGCCTCAACGACGCGCTCGGTCATCTCGAGGGCGATCAATGCCTGCGCGAGGTCGCCCATGTGATCCGCGACTGCATTCGGCCCGGCATCGACCATGTCGCGCGCTATGGCGGCGAGGAATTCCTGGTGCTCTTGTCCGATGTCGACGCGTTCGACGCGCGTCTGGCCGCCGAGCGCATCTGCCGGACCATGGAGGCTGCGCTGTTGCCCAATCCCGGCTCGGGCGTTTCGCGCTACGTGACCGTCAGCATCGGCATCTGCACCAATGACACCAATCCGCCGGTCTCGGCGGAGCGCTTGCAGCGCCATGCCGACGAGGCGCTGTATCTGGCGAAATCGCGGGGCCGCAACCGCGTCGTGGCCTACGAGGAGGCGACCGCCGCGGCCGGCTCTCTGCGTCTGACCTCGTATCTGTCCGAACGGAGCGCGGCGGGATAGGCGTTCGAAGCCGCCGAAGCGGCTCCGAACGTCGTCGCCTGCGCCGTCAGCCGGGGCGCGTCATCGCCGCGGGATCGACGATCCGGTCGTAATCCTCGCCGGTGACGAGGCCCGTCGCGAGCGCCTCCTCGCGGAGCGTCGTGCCGTTCTTGTGGGCCGTCTTGGCGATTTTGGCGGCGGCGTCGTAGCCGATCGTCGGTGCGAGCGCCGTGACGAGCATCAGCGAGCGGTCGAGCGCCGCCTTGATGTTGTCCTCGCGCGCCTCGATCCCGACAACGCAGTTCTCCGCGAAGGAGATGGCGGCGTCGGCGAGAAGCCGGACCGACTGCAGGAAGTTGTAGGCCATGACGGGGTTGAAGACGTTCAACTCGAAATGGCCCTGACTTCCCGCGAAGGTCAGGGCGGCGTGGTTGCCGAAGACCTGGACGCAGACCTGCGTCAGCGCCTCGCACTGCGTCGGGTTGACCTTGCCCGGCATGATGGAGGAGCCCGGCTCGTTCTCCGGCAGCTGCAACTCGCCGAGGCCCGAGCGGGGTCCCGAGCCGAGGAAGCGGATGTCGTTCGCGATCTTGAAGAGCGATGCGGCGACCGTGTTGATCGCACCATGGCTGAAGACCATGGCGTCGTGGGCGGCGAGGGCCTCGAACTTGTTCGGCGCGGTGGTGAAGGGAAGCTTCGTGATCGCGGCGATGCGCTCGGCGACGCCTTGCGCAAAGCCGATCGGCGCGTTCAGCCCGGTGCCGACGGCGGTGCCGCCCTGGGCGAGCTGCATCAGTGCGGGCAGCGTCATCTCGATCCGGGCGATGCCGTTCTCGACCTGCGTCGTGTAGCCGGAGAATTCCTGGCCGAGCGTCAGAGGCGTCGCATCCTGCGTGTGCGTGCGGCCGATCTTGATAATCGGCTCGAAGGCCTTCGCCTTGTCGTCGAGCGCCTTGCGGAGAACGTTCAGCGCCGGCACGAGCCGGTGCACCAGTTCCTCCGAACAGGCGATGTGCATGGCCGTCGGATAGGTGTCGTTCGAGGACTGGCTCATGTTGACGTGGTCGTTCGGATGGACCGGCTTCTTGGAGCCCATCTCGCCGCCCAGCATCTCGATCGCGCGGTTCGAGATCACCTCGTTGGCGTTCATGTTGGACTGCGTGCCGGAGCCCGTCTGCCAGACGACGAGCGGGAAGTGCGCGTCGAGCTTGCCCGCGATCACCTCGTCCGCGGCCTTCACGATGGTCTCGCCGATCGTCGTGTCGAGCCGGCCGAGCGCCATGTTGGTCTCGGCCGCCGCGCGCTTCACGATCCCGAGCGCGCGAACGATCGGCAGCGGCTGCTTCTCCCAGCCGATCTTGAAATTGCCGAGCGAGCGCTGCGCCTGCGCGCCCCAGTACTTGTCGGTCTCGACCTCGATCGGGCCGAACGTGTCGGTCTCGCGACGTGTGCTCATGTGGGCGATGCCTTCTCACGGATCACGGCAGGGTGTCTGTCGAAGCCATACGGGGGGACGCGTCGGATCGGAAGGGGCGGGCGGGGGGTAAAATCGGTTTGAGGGCCGATCAGATCGATGGCGTCGGTCCTGTTCGTTTGGATCCTTGGTCGATCGGACGCAGCATCCCCGGTGCTACGTGTTCATGCCCGCGAGCAGTACCGTTTCAACGTCGAGGTAAAACGCTTCGGCTACCGCACCCGCGAGGCGCAGATGGAGCGAACTCGCTTCATCCAGTCGGTTCTGGATGATCCTGCGACCGTCGATCGTCAGCAACAGAAGAGGCTTCAGTCCGCTATTGTCAAAAACGAGCGCCGTATCCGAGAGCTGAAGCGCTGTGGGAAGACGACCGAATGTCGTCTCATATCGCCTTCGAACGACGATTTCGTCGATGTGGTGACCGCCTGCGATGACACGTTGAGCCACGCGCTCCACGTTGAGATCGGCACTGTCGAGCGCAACGAAGACGAAGGCGATCTCGTAGCCGAGAGCTTTGCAGCGCTCCATGACCTTCAACGACTGTCGGCTGCTGAGTGTCGTTTCGTAGACGAAGCTGCGTCGCTCGCCGAGCATCTCTTCGATGGCGGCCAAGACCAGCCGACCCGCAGCCATCGAAGCCCCTTCCGGATTTTGCGGGGCAAGCTTTCGGGCGACGACATCGGCGTTCACGAATTCGCCGACCGGATCGAGGACGGGGTAGATCGACGATTTGCCGGAGCCATTCGGCCCGGCCAAGATGGTGCAGTATGGCCGCGAAGCTTTGCTCTCAGCCACGAGGGCCGAACTCTGCCTTAATCGTCTCAATGCCATCTTCGATCGTCACCAGGAAACGCCGGCCATCCGGCATTTCCTTGATGTAACCTTCGCCAAGGCTTGGGTCGCTGTAATAGGCAGGCGCGCCCGCCTCTTTCGCGCGTGCCAATGCCATCAAGCCCACTTGCGCGATAAGGTGTTCGTTCTCGCGCAGCTTGTCCAGGATCATCATGGCAGAACCCCTGTCGCCTCGGTGCCTCGATATAAGCGATCGGGAGCCTTTCCGCCAATCCGCTTCGCCTCACCCCGCCGGGCAGTGCGCGCCCGTCGCCGCCCAGGCCTCGTAGAGCGCGCCGAACTGTTCCTGCGTGCCGGGAACGGGTTCCCGGCCCTTGCCGGGGTTCCAGCCCCAGCCGACGAGGTGGTCCTTGCCCATGTGTTCGACGATCTCGGCGAGCGTCTTGCCGCCGTTGCGGTTCTGGTCCTTGATCTGGACGCAGATCTCGGCGAGCGTCTTCCCCTGCCAGGCCATCTCGATCGGCGCGAGGTGCCAGTTGGGATCGCCGGGGATGGACTGGATCCCTTCGGCCTGTGCGACGACGTCGACATTGGCCGGGCCGTGGCAGGTCGTGCACTGCATGCCGGGCAGGCCGAAATTCGCCTCGCCCCGGAAGACCGGCGGCTGGTGAAGCGTCATGTTCATGTTCTGCAGCGGGCGGTCGCCGGCGGGATGGCAGTTCACGCAGCGGGGATGCTGCAGGACCTTGCCGGTCTCCTCGAAGATCGCGACCGAGCGCTTGGTCTCGTCGGCGATGGAATCGAAGTCAGAGACGGCCTTCAACGGCAGGGCGGGCTTGGCGGCTTCCTGCGCCGGGGCTGCCGCCGACACCGCGAGCGGCAGGCCGAGCGCTACGAGGAGACCGGTCGCCGAACGCAGGCGCTTCATCGTCGAAACCCTCACGAGACCACCACGGGAACGATCGGCAGGCGGCGCACCGGCGCGCCGGTGAGGCGGCGCCAGGCATTGGCGACGGCGGGACCGACGGGCGGAACGCCCGGCTCCCCGACGCCGGTCGGCGGCTCGTCGGAGGGCACGATCTCGACGATCACCTCCGGCATCTCGTTGATGCGAAGGGAACGGTAGTCGTGGAAGTTCGACTGGACGATCCGCCCGCCCTCGCCGAGCGTCACCTCGTTGAAGAGAACGGCGCCAAGCCCGTAGCCGACGCCGCCCTCCATCTGGGCACGGATGACGTTCGGGTTGATGGCGGTGCCGCAATCCACGGCGACCCAGACCTTGTGGACGCGGGGAGCGCCGTCGAGCGCGGAGACCTCGACGATCTGCGCCACGTAGGTGCCGAAGCTCTTCACCACGGCGACGCCGCGCATGCGGCCCTCCGGAACGGGCTCACCCCATTTCGCCATTTCGGCGACGGTCTTCAGCGTGCCGCGATGGCGGGGCTCCTTGCCGAGCATCGCCATGCGCCCTTCGACCGGATCCTTGCCGACGCGCTCCAGAAGCTCGTCCACGAAGGTCTCGACGGCAAAGCCCGTATGCGTGTGCCCGACCGAACGCCACCAGAGGGCCGGCACCGGCAGGACCGTGTTGTGCGAGACGACGTGGAGGTTCGGAATGTCGTAGGGCGGGTTCGCCGCACCCTCGACGGAGGTCTCGTCGAGCTCGGCCTTGGCCATGATCGACTGGCCGACGATCGACTGCCGCCAGCCGGTGATGCGGCCGTCCTGGTCGACGGAGGCCTTCATGCGGTGGGCGTACATCGGGCGATAGAAACCGCCGCGAATGTCGTCCTCGCGCGTCCACATGAACTTCACCGGGCGCTTGGCGCCGCTGGCCTTGAAGACCTCGGCGGCCTCGCGGATGAAGGGCGAGCCGAATTGCGCGCGCCGGCCGAAGGAGCCGCCGCCGAGCTGCGTGTTGACGCGCACCCGGGCCGGATCGAGCCCGAGCACTTCCGCGACCGCCGCCTTGTCTTGGCCGGGAAACTGCGCGCCGTTGTAGAGGTCGACCGAGCCGTCGTCGGCCGGCACGAAGACGGCATCCAGCGGCTCCATCGGAGCATGCGCGAGAAAGGGGAAGACGAGGTCGGCCTCGAGCGAAACCGCGCCGTCCTTGGCGAAGGCCTCATCGACATTTCCCGTCTTGGCGGCCTCGAAGCCCTCTTCCTCGTAGAGCTTGACGTAGTCCGCCTCGATCTGTCGCGACGAGCGCGTCTCGGCCTTGTCGAGGTTCCATTCGATGCGCAGGGCCTGACGACCCTTCAGCGCGGCGAACGTGTTCTCGGCGAAGACGGCGACGCCTTGCGGGATCTGCTTCACGTCGACGACGCCCGGAACCGCCAGAGCCTCGGCCGCATCGAAGGACGCGACCGTCGCGCCGAAATGAGCGGGATGGGCGACGCTGGCATAGAGCATGCCGTCCGCCAGCACATCGAGCGTGAAGACCGCCGTTCCGTTCGATTTGGCGACCGTGTCGAGCTTCGGCCGGTCCGTGCCGACGAGGGTGAAGGTCGCGGGGTCCTTCAGGACCGGATTCTCCGGCGGCGTCTCGGCCGCGGCCTTGTCGGCGAAGGCGCCGAAGCCGCTCTCCTTGCCGGACGCGGCGTGCTGGATCCGGCCCTTCTGGACCGTGATCTCGGCGGCCGGCACAGCCCATTCCCGGGCGGCCGCGGCGACGAGCATGGCTTTGGCGGTCGCGCCGGCCTTGCGCATCTGCTCGTAGGAATTGGCGATGGCGGTCGAGCCGCCGGTGCCCTGCAGGCCGAAGGCGAGGTTGGCGTAGATCGTGTCGTCGGCGGGCGAATGGACCGCGCGCATCTGGCTCCAGTCGGCGTCGAGCTCTTCCGCGACGAGGGTGGCGAGGCCTGTGAAGGGCCCCTGGCCGAACTCGATATGCTTGGACAGAATCGTCACCGTGTCGTCGGCGCCGATCTTCACGAAGGCGTTCAGCGCCTGGAGGTCGGGCGCACCGCCTGCGGGAACGCCCTGCGTGGCCATGGCCGCGAAGCCCTTCGGCGCGAGGGCCAAGCCGATGACGAGGCCGCTGCCGGCGATGAAGGCGCGGCGGCTCGGACGAAAATCGTGGAGGGTCATGGTCTCAGCCTTCCATCGAAGTCGCGGCGTCGTGGATGGCCTGACGGATGCGCTGATAGGTGGCGCAGCGGCAGATGTTGCCGGCCATGGCGCCGTCGATGTCGGCATCGCTAGGCTTCGGGACGGTCTGGAGCAGCGAGACGGCGGACATGATCTGTCCGGACTGGCAGTAGCCGCATTGCGGCACGTCGATCGCGATCCACGCCTTCTGGACCGCCTCGGCTTCGGCGCCGGCGAGACCTTCGATGGTGACGATGTCGGAGCCTTCCGCCGTGGAGATCGGCGTGACGCAGGCGCGGCGGGTCATCCCGTCCATGTGGACCGTGCAGGCGCCGCACTGGGCGACGCCGCAACCGTATTTCGTGCCGGTCAGCTTCTCGACGTCGCGGATCACCCAGAGAAGGGGCGTTTCGGGATCGCCGTCGAAGGTGCGTTCCGAGCCATTGAGCGTGAAGGTGATCAAGCTCGTTCTCCTTCTTCCCTTGAATGCAGAGCGCCCGGCGCGCCGGTCAGGCCGGCGGCGAACCGCGTCCTGCCGCCGTCCGGCGGTAAAACCGTCCCGCAGGAGGCGGCCTCTTCGACAGGGTTCCAGACTGACAGATGGTTCCGGTCTCTGGAAGGCAAGGGAGGCGTTTCAATTTCACGATGTCGTGGACAGGCCGGTCGCCCATCGGAAAGGACGCCGAACGGATCGCCCGCACGTCGAATCGCGCATGAAAAAGGCCGCTCCCTTTCGGAAGCGGCCCCACATTTCGATCCGGAAGGGATCAGGTCAGCTGAACTGATCCTTGACCGCGCCCTTCACCTTCCCGGCATTCTTCTCGACCTTGCCTTCGGTCTGCTGGATCTCGCCTTCGGCTTCCATCCGCTCGTTGCCGACCAGCTTGCCGGCTGCTTCCTTGATGGCGCCGCCCGCCTGCTTGAGGGTACCGGTGACTTCGTGCTTGTCGATGGCCATGGTCGATGTCCTTGAGCTATGTGCCGGCGCCGGTCGCGCCTGGCTTCCCCTCTACAATGCGGGCGCCGACGGCACGTTCCCACCTAACCAAACATTCATCCAATGAGCTGATAAGCCTGCGTTACCGACAGGATGCAGATCGTCATTCCGACCGCGCGCAGGAGCCAATCCTGTGGAATGACGCGCACCAGGTACCCGGCGAAGGGCGCCACGACGAGGCCGCCGAGGATGAGGCCCCCGACGGCGAAGGCGTTGGAGACGAGGTCCGGCGCGTCTTCCCAGTGTCCGGTGATCAGCGCGACGACGAAGCTCAGCGAGACGGCGAGAGCGACGAGGAACTCCGCCGAATTGACCGTTCCGATGACGTAGCGCGGCTGGCCGCCCGCGCCGAGAAGACCGGACGTCACGATCGGCCCCCAGCCGCCGCCGCCGATGGAATCGAGAAGCCCTCCGGCGGTCGCGAGCGGCGGCACGACGAGCGGCGGGATCGGCTTGCGGGGAATGTGACGGAAGGAGCGGACGAGCAGGAAGACACCGATCAGGCCGAGATAGATCGCGATATACGGCTTCAGCACATCGCCCGACAGGCCGGTCAGGACATAGGTGCCGAGCACGCCGCCGAGGACGCCGAACGGCACCAGCTTCCAGAACAGCTTCCAGTCGATGTTCCGGTTGAGGATGTGTCCCGTGCCGGAGGCCGCCGTCGTGAAGAGCTCGGCGGCATGGACGGACGCGGAGGCCTGAGCCGGCGCGATGCCGAAGGACAGGAGGACGGTCGAGGAAATGACGCCGTAGGCCATGCCGAGGGCGCCGTCGACGAGCTGGGCGATCGCGCCGACGAAGAAGAACAAGAGAAAGTCTGTCATGCGGGTTCCGGTGATGGGCTGCCGCGCATCCATACGTGAGGGAAGGGCGATCTGTCTTCAGTCGAAGAGGATCGAACGCGCCAGGGCGTTCGCCGATCGGCCTTCGTCTTCGTCGACTCCAATCGATCGGCCGCTGGTCGGTCAAGGGAAGGGGCCTCCGCCTTCCGGAGATCCGGAGGCCGAGAATGCCGAAGAGCGCATCGGGAGACGAGACGTGCCGGCCGACGCCTCGATCCGGTTCGGCCGTCGCCCGCCGCACGATCACGAGGCGACGCGCCGGTGGAATCGCTCCGCCTTCGCTCATCTCCGTCCGACGGGAGAAGCGTTGAACGAGAAAGGGCTCGGCGTTTCCGCCGAGCCCCTGATCATCGCATTCGACCGGAGGGCCGAGTGGCCGGACTTTAGAAGTCCATGCCGCCCATGCCGCCCATGCCGCCGCCCATGCCGCCCGGCATGCCGCCGCCGGCGCCCGAGTCCTTCTTGGGGGCCTCGGAGATCATGGCTTCGGTGGTGACGAGCAGGCCGGCGACCGAAGCCGCGTCCTGGAGAGCGGAGCGAACGACCTTGACGGGATCGACGATGCCCATCTGGATCATGTCGCCGTACTCGCCGGTGGCCGCGTTGTAGCCGAAGGTCTGCGAGGCGTTCTCGAGGACCTTGCCGACGACGATGGAGCCTTCGGCGCCCGCGTTGATGACGATCTGGCGAAGCGGAGCCTGGAGAGCGCGGCGCACGATGGTGATGCCGGCTTCCTGGTCCTGGTTCTCGCCCTTGATCGTCAGGGCGTTGGAGGCGCGCAGCAGCGCGACGCCGCCGCCGGCCACGATGCCTTCTTCGACGGCCGCGCGGGTCGCGTTGAGGGCGTCGTCGACGCGGTCCTTCTTCTCCTTGACTTCGACTTCGGTCGCGCCGCCGACGCGGATGACCGCGACGCCGCCTGCGAGCTTGGCCAGACGCTCCTGGAGCTTCTCGCGGTCGTAGTCCGAGGTCGTCTCCTCGATCTGACCCTTGATCTGGCCGACGCGGGCCTGGATCTGCGCGGTTTCGCCCGCACCGTCGACGATCGTGGTGTTCTCCTTGGTGATGGAGACCTTCTTGGCGCGGCCGAGCATGTCGAGCGTGACGTTCTCGAGCTTGATGCCGAGGTCTTCGGAGATGACCTGGCCGCCGGAGAGAACGGCGATGTCCTCGAGCATGGCCTTGCGGCGATCACCGAAGCCCGGCGCCTTGACGGCGGCGATCTTCAGGCCGCCACGCAGCTTGTTGACGACGAGCGTGGCGAGAGCCTCGCCCTCGACGTCCTCGGAGATGATGAGGAGCGGCTTGCCCGACTGGACGACCTGCTCGAGAACCGGCAGCATCGCCTGGAGGTTCGAGAGCTTCTTCTCGTGCAGGAGGATGTAGGGATCCTCGAGCTCGGCGACCATCTTCTCGGCGTTGGTCACGAAGTAGGGGGAGAGGTAGCCGCGGTCGAACTGCATGCCTTCGACGACTTCGAGCTCGGTCTCGGCGGTCTTGGCTTCCTCGACGGTGATGACACCCTCGTTGCCGACCTTCTGCATCGCCGAAGCGATCATCTGGCCGATTTCCTTCTCGCCGTTGGCGGAGATGGTGCCGACCTGGGCGACCTCGTCGGAGGTCTCGATCTTGCGGGCCGAGGACAGTAGGGACTCGACGACCTTGGCGACGGCCATGTCGATGCCGCGCTTCAGATCCATCGGGTTCATGCCGGCGGCGACCGCCTTGCCGCCCTCGCGGACGATGGCCTGGGCCAGAACCGTCGCGGTGGTGGTGCCGTCGCCGGCCTTGTCGTTGGTCTTCGAGGCCACTTCGCGCAGCATCTGCGCGCCCATGTTCTCGAACTTGTCCTCGAGCTCGATCTCCTTGGCGACGGAGACGCCGTCCTTGGTGATGCGCGGAGCGCCGAAGGACTTGTCGATGACGACGTTGCGGCCCTTGGGGCCGAGCGTTACCTTGACGGCATCCGCGAGGATGTCGACGCCGCGCAGCATGCGTTCGCGAGCGTCACGGCCGAACTTGACTTCTTTGGCTGCCATGTGAGTGGTCTCCTCGACGCGCCCGAAGGCCGCGTCGTTTCAGATGAGGTGGACGGGATCAGAGGTCGCGGCGATGACTCAGCCGACGATGCCCATGATGTCGGATTCCTTCATGATCAGCAGGTCTTCGCCATTCAGCTTGACCTCGGTGCCCGACCACTTGCCGAACAGCACGCGATCGCCGGCCTTGACGTCGAGCGGCTGAACCTTGCCGCTTTCGTCGCGGGCGCCCGGACCTGCAGCGACGATCTCGCCTTCCTGCGGCTTCTCCTTGGCGGTGTCGGGGATGATGATGCCGCCGGCCGACTTGGTCTCGGACTCGACGCGCTTCACAACGACGCGGTCATGAAGAGGACGAAAGTTGACTGTAGCCATGGGTCTGGAACCTTCAGCTCGATAGATGAAAACCGGACCCTCGAGCGGCATCCGGTCCTGTTGGTTGGCACTCACCTCGGGTGAGTGCTAGCGGTTTGGAGATAGGTGCCGGGACCCCGTTCTGTCAAGCTTGGCGCCAGCGCCAAATGCCTCCGATTCCCTCGAAGACGCCGTGTCCGCGATGGTTTTTGCGTTCCGCAACAGAGGCTTGCGTATCTTGAGCCGGGATGCGCAAATTTCGGGGACGACGCGATCTTCGCAGAGCCGGCCGCCGACCCTCTCGCACGATCCCGCCGACCGGGCCTCCGTCTGCGCGAAGAGAGGCAGCCTCGTTTCCCATGCGGAAGCGCGCGCATCTCTCCCGCGGCCCGATCCGCCTCGGCTTGACCCCGGGCGAACGCGACACTATCGCGAAAGCCCGATCATCCCTCGATCCCCTCACGAGCGCACGGCTCTCGACGTCCTGACGATGCGTGGCCTGGAAGGCGAAACGATGCCGAGCACAATCGATCCTTCGACGGCCGCCGCCTCGACAGCACCGCAGACGCGCGCGCGCGCCGCCGCCGAACCGATGTCCGTCCGGGGCCTTTCCGAGATCGTCGGCGGCTACGCGGCGATCTTCTGCGACATCTGGGGCGTCCTGCACAACGGCGAGGAGAAGTCGGCGTCCGCGGAGGCCGCTCTCCTGGCGGCCCGCGCGGACGGCGCCACGGTGATCCTCGTTTCCAATTCGCCGCGCACCTCGATGGCGGTCGGCGGCCAGCTCGACGCGATGCACGTCTCGCGCGACGCCTATGACGCGATCGTCACCTCCGGCGACGTCACGCGCGCGCTCGTCGCCGCCGGCGGGCGCCGGGTCTACCATCTCGGCCCGACGCGCGACCGCGATCTCTTCGAGGGGCTCGACATCTCGTGCGTCGGGGAGGACGAGGCCGAGATCATCGTGGCGACCGGGCTCTTCAACGACGAGGTGGACGTGCCGGAGGACTATGCCGGACAGCTTGCGCGCCTGAAAGAGCGGGACCTCCCCATGATCTGCGCCAATCCCGACATCATCGTCCATCGCGGCGGCCGTCTCATCTGGTGCGCCGGCGCCCTGGCGCGGGACTATGTAGCCTTGGGCGGCGAGGTCCGCATGGCCGGCAAGCCGCATGCGCCGATCTATGCGGTGGCCGAGGAGCGGGCGGGCGTGTCCGACCGCTCGCGGATTCTCGCCGTCGGAGACGGTCTCAACACCGACATCCGCGGGGCGAACGCGGCCGGCATCGATGCGCTGCTGGTGGTCGGGGGCATCCACGGCGAGGAGCTCGGCGGTGCCGAGGTCCAGGCCCTGGCGCTGGGCGAGGCCTTGGCCAGCCAGTCGCTGACCACCCGATACTTCATGCCCGCCCTGGCATGACCGAGCCCGCGATCCGCCGTCTCGCCGATCCCGCCGCGCTGCCCGCCGATCTGTCGGGCGGCGTCGTTGCGATCGGCAATTTCGACGGCGTCCATCGAGGCCATCAGAGCGTCCTCGCGACCGCGCACGCCATCGCCGCGAGCTTGTCGCGTCCGCTCCTCTGCCTGACCTTCGAGCCGCATCCGCGCACGGTCTTCGCGCCGCATCGTCCGGTGCCGCGATTGACGCCGGCCCCGATGAAGGCTCGGATCCTCGACGCGCTCGGCTTCGCCGCCGTGGTGGAGCATCCGTTCGACCGCGCCTTCGCCGCGCTGTCGGCGGAGGATTTCGTGCGGCGCGTCCTCGTGGAAGAGCTGAAGGCCCGCCACGTCGTCGTCGGCTTCGATTTCCAGTTCGGCGCGGAGCGGCAGGGAACGCCGCTCTTTCTCGCCGAGGCCGCGGTTCGGCATGGTTTCGGCGTCACGGTCGTCGAGGCCTTCGCCGACGAGGGCGGCAAGGCCGTCTCGTCGAGCCGCATCCGCGCGCATCTCTCCGCCGGCGAGGTGGCCGAGGCGGCCGCGATGCTCGGCTATCGCTGGACGCTCGAGGCGGTGGTCACCGGCGGGCAGCAGTTGGGTCGAACGCTCGGCTACCCCACCGCCAACATGGTCCTGTCCGACGACGGCATGCTCGGCCACGGCATTTATGCCGTCAACTTCCGCCGGGCCGACGGCACGCTGCATGGCGGCGTCGCGAGCTACGGGCGCCGGCCGACCTTCGACAACGGCGCCGCGATCTTCGAGACCTTCCTTTTCGACTTCACCGGCGATCTCTACGGCGAGACCTGCGAGGTCTCGCTCTTCTCCTTCCTGCGCGGCGAAGAGAAGTTCGCCGGGGTCGAGGCGCTGGTGCAGCAGATGGACCGGGACGCCGAGGCGGCGCGCGCCGTCCTCGCGGGGGCCGAGCCCCTGTCGCCGCTCGATCGGGCCGTCGCCTTCTGAGCCGAGCCGGCGGCGGGAACATGAGCCGGGGTGTCGGGCCTTCGCGAAACATCTTGTCGGAGCCCGCGCGAGAGCGGTAGAGAAACGGCGATGAGCGCTCTCGACCTTTTCCGGCGAATTATACGCCCGGCTCCGCGCGCGGCCTGACGGCCGTCCTCGCGGAGACCGGGATCCGTCTTCGCCTGCCTGCCCGCGCCACGCCCGGGCATCCCGATATCGAAGGCCATGCGCGCTCCCGCAGCGGAGCGACGATGCCGAACCGCCGAGAAGCTGACGACATGAGCGCCGACGCCGCGATCGACTATTCCAAGACCCTCTATCTCCCCGAGACCGAGTTCCCGATGCGCGCGGGCCTGCCGCAGAAGGAGCCGGAGATCGTCGCGCGCTGGGACGCCGAGGATCTCTACCGGACCTTGCGCGAAGACTCGGCGGGGCGGCCGAAATACGTGCTCCACGACGGCCCGCCCTATGCCAACGGTCAGCTCCACATCGGGCATGCGCTGAACAAGATCCTGAAGGACGTCATCACGCGCTCCTTTCAGATGCGCGGTTTCGACGCCAATTACGTGCCGGGCTGGGATTGCCACGGCCTTCCCATCGAGTGGAAGATCGAGGAGCAGTACCGCGCCAAGGGCCGCAACAAGGACGAGATCCCGGTCAACGAGTTCCGCGCCGAGTGTCGCGACTTCGCCGCCCATTGGGTGGGTGTCCAATCGGCCGAGTTCCGTCGCCTCGGCGTCGAGGGCGACTTCAAGAACCCCTATCTCACCATGGCCTTCCCCGCCGAAAGCGTGATCGCGGGCGAACTCCTGAAGTTCGCGATGTCGGGACAGCTCTACCGCGGCTCGAAGCCCGTCATGTGGTCGGTGGTCGAGAAGACCGCGCTGGCCGAGGCCGAGATCGAATACGAGGACTACGAGTCCGATACGGTCTGGGTGAAGTTTCCCGTCCGGGCCGCGGAACACGGCTTCACGCCATCGTTCAAGGGCGGCATATCCGGTTTTCCCAAGGCGGGCGCTGCCGACGCCGGACCGCTCGACGGCGCTTCGGTCGTCATCTGGACGACGACGCCCTGGACGATGCCGGGCAACCGGGCGATCACCTATCATCGGAAGATCGCCTACGGCCTCTACGAGGTGACGGCCCCGGACGACGCGGCGCAGCCGCGCTGGGCCCGGTTCGGCGAGCGCTTCGTGCTGGCCGACAAGCTGGCCGCCGAGGTCTTCGCCAAGGCGCGCGTCGAGGCCGGCGGCTTCACGCGTCTGGCGGACGTGGCGCCCGAGGATCTCGAGGCGCTGACCGTCGATCATCCCTTGAAGGGGCTCGGAGGCGGATACGAATTCGCCGTTCCGCTGCTGTTCGGCGCGCATGTGACCGACGATGCCGGCACCGGCTTCGTCCACACCGCGCCCGGACACGGCCGCGAGGATTTCGAGGCCTTCATGGATGCGCGCCGCGATCTGGAAGCGCGCGGCATCGACGCCACCATCCCCTTCACCGTCGACGACGACGGTTTCTACACCAAGGATGCGCCGGGCTTCGGCCCGGATGCCGAGGGCGGGCCGGCGCGGGTCATCGACGACAAGGGCAAGAAGGGCGACGCCAACAAGCGCGTCATCGAGGCGCTCGTCGCGCAGGGCAATCTTCTGGCGCGCGGGCGACTGAAGCACCAGTATCCCCATTCCTGGCGCTCCAAGAAGCCGATCATCTTCCGCAACACGCCCCAATGGTTCGTCCACATGGACAAGGATCTTTGCGGCTACGGTCTGCCGGACGGCGCGTCCGCGACGAACGACACGCTGCGAGGCCGAGCGCTTCGCGCCATCTCCGAGACCCGCTTCGTGCCCGCCACGGGCCAGAATCGGCTCCACGCGATGATCGCGGATCGTCCGGACTGGGTGCTGTCGCGCCAGCGCGCCTGGGGCGTGCCGATCTGCGTCTTCGTCGACGAGGACGGCCAGGTGCTTAAGGACGAGGCGGTGAACGCGCGCATCCTCGAAGCCTTCGCGGCGGAGGGCGCGGACGCCTGGTTCGCCGACGGGGCCAAGGAGCGCTTCCTCGGCAACGGTCATGACGGAAAGACGTGGACCATGGTCCGCGACATTCTCGACGTCTGGTTTGATTCCGGCTCGACCCACGCCTTCTGCCTGGAGACGCGGCCGGATCTCAAATGGCCGGCCGATCTCTATCTCGAAGGCTCCGACCAGCATCGCGGCTGGTTCCACTCCTCGCTCCTGGAATCGGCGGGCACGCGCGGCCGCGCGCCCTACGACGCGGTGCTGACGCACGGCTTCGTCATGGACGAGGAGGGGCGCAAGATGTCCAAATCCCTCGGCAACGTCGTGACGCCGCAGGAGGTGATCCAGCAGTCGGGCGCCGACATCCTGCGTCTCTGGGTCGTGTCGTCGGACTATTCGGAGGACCTGCGCCTCGGCAAGACGATCCTTCAGACCAACATCGACGCCTATCGCAAGCTGCGCAACACGATCCGCTGGATGCTCGGCACGCTCGCGCACGACACGGGCGCCAGCGTTCCCGTCGCCGACATGCCCGAACTGGAGCGGCTGATGCTGCACCGGCTGGCCGAGCTCGACGCCGTGGTGCGCGCCGGCTACGACGCCTTCGACTTCAAGCGCGTGGCGCGGACGCTCCTCGACTTCTCCGTGATCGAACTCTCCGCCTTCTATTTCGACATCCGCAAGGACGCGCTCTATTGCGACGGGCCGTCCTCGCCGCGCCGGCTCGCCGCGCTGCAGGTGGTGCGCGAGATCTTCGATCGTCTCGTCACATGGCTCGCCCCCATGCTGCCCTTCACCATGGAGGAGGCCTGGGGCTCGCGCCATGCCGGCGCGCGATCGGTGCATCGGGAGCAGTTCCGCGCCGTCGATCCCGCCTGGACGGACGAAGCCCTGGCGGCGAAATGGGCGAAGATCCGGCGGGTGCGCCGCGTCGTTCTCGGCGCGCTCGAAGAGGAGCGCCGCGCCAAGCGGATCGGCTCCTCGCTGGAGGCCGCGCCCGTCGTCCACATCGCCGACGACGACCTGCGGTCGCTCGCGGCCTCGCTCGACTTTGCCGAGATCGCCATCACGAGCGGCATCGAGATCGTCGGCGATCCCGCGCCCGAGGGGGCGTTCACGCTGCCGGACGTGCCGGGAATCGCCGTGGTGCCGAAGCCGGCGTCCGGCAGGAAATGCGCGCGTTCCTGGCGCATCACGGACGATGTCGGGTCCGATCCGGCGTTTCCCGACGTTTCGGCGCGCGATGCCGCAGCGCTCCGCGAGTTGAAGGCGCTGGGACGGCTCGGCTCTTAAGCCTGTCCCCATGTTGCGGGCGCGCCACTCGTGCCCGTTTCTTGCCTCCGGGCGGGAACTCTTTTAAGAAGAGCCCGCAATTCCACCCATTTTTCATGGGACGTCCGCCGGCCGGTCGCGAAGGTCGCGGTCGACACGGATCCAGTCGGCGAGGGGGCCGAGCGCCAGATGATGCTTCGACAGTTCAGCCGCCTTTCGACCACCACGCTCGTTCTCGGCGCGGGCTTGGCATTGTCCGGCTGCCTCGGCCCGACCTATGGGACGGGCCAGTCCCAGGGCGAGCAGTTGTTCAACGATCTCGACGGGATGTTGACGCTCGGGTCCTCGAACAAGCAGAACATCGACTACACGCCCCGCGCCGAGTTGGTGAAGCCCAAGCAGATCGGCGCCTTGCCGACGCCTCAGGAAAAGGTGGACGCGGCGCGCGATCCGAACTGGCCGGAATCGCCGGAGCAGCGCAGCGCCCGTATCAAGGCTGCGGCCGATGCCGAGGCGGACGGACGCGACGGCGCCATTCCTGCGAGCACGATGCTGGCCGATCGGGAGGGCATCGACCCCGACGTGGTCGCGGCGAACACGCGCGGCAGTGCCGGCGCCGGCGACAATGGACGCGGCTCGACCACGTTGTCGGCTGGGGAGATGAAGGACGGCGGCGCGGCCTTCCGCGAGCGCCTGAAGGAAACCAAGCAGGGCAGCCCGACGCAGCGCAAGTATCTCTCCGAGCCGCCGATCGCCTATCGACAGCCTTCGGGCGCCGCGCCGGTCGGCGACCCCGGCCTCGACGAGGCCGTGAAGGAGGCGCGCTACAAGAAGGACGAGGGCTTCGGCTCCAAGATCCGCAGCCTTCTGCCGTTCTAAGCGCCGCCGGCGCCCGGCGCTTCAGCGCCTGCGGCGGAAGAAGTCCGTTAGGATCTCGGCCGCCTCGCGCTCGGCGAAGCCGGAATAGACCTCCGGCGCATGATGGCAGGTGGCCTGCGAAAAGAATCGCGGACCATTGTCGACCGCTCCGCCCTTGACGTCGCCCGCGCCGAAGTAGAGGCGGCGGAGGCGGGCGAAGGAGATCGCGCCCGCGCACATGGCGCAGGGCTCCAGCGTGACGTAGAGGTCGCAGCCGATCAGCCGCTCCCGGGAAAGGCGGCGCGCTGCCTGCCGGATCGCGAGGATCTCGGCATGGGCGGTCGGATCGAAGAGCTCGCGCGTGCGGTTGCCGGCGCTGGCGACGACGACCTCCTCGCAGACGATCACGGCGCCGACGGGCACTTCCCCCCGTGCGGCCGCCGCACGCGCTTCCTCGAGCGCCAGTTCCATGGGATTTGCGCGACGCATATCCGTCCTCTCGCCCGCGGCGTCTCGCACGGGCCATGGGGACCTGATAACGGTCGTTGCGAAAAGGGCCAAGACGATGACCGACAAGAGCGACGACACTTCCGGAAAAGACGACGGCTCGCGGCCGCGCAGCGGCGGCTGGGGCGCCGAGAACCGTCCGCAGGGCGGAGGCGCCGGCGACGGCGAGAAGCGCCGCGTCTTCAAGCCGCGCCCGCTCGGCGATGGCCCCCGCCCGGCGCGGGCCGACAAACCCGCCGGCACGGGACCGCGCAAGAGCTTCGGGCGTCCGGTCGAGTCGCAGGACCGCCGCGAGGGCCGGGTCGTCAAACCGCGGCCGCTCGTCGCCGACGGCGTGCCGAAGCGCTCCTCCGCCCGCGACGTGCCGCGCGAGACGGGCGAAGGGCCGCGCAAGCCGCGCCGCGAGGCCGCATCCTCGGAAGCGGCGGGTCCTGAGCGGATCGCCAAGCGCCTCGCGCGGGCCGGCATCGCGTCGCGCCGGGATGCCGAAGGCATGATCGCGGACGGCCGCGTGAAGCTGAACGGCAAGCTCCTGACCTCGCCCGCCGTGACCGTGACCGCGTCCGACCGGATCGAGGTCGACAACGAAGCGCTGCCCGCGATCGAGCGCACGCGTCTCTGGCTCTTCCACAAGCCGGCCGGGGTCGTCACCACCAACCGCGACCCGGAGGGCCGCCCGACCGTGTTCGATCGCCTGCCGGAAGACCTGCCGCGCGTGCTCTCGGTCGGCCGTCTCGACATCAACACGGAGGGGCTTCTCCTCCTCACCAATGACGGCGGTCTGTCGCGCATCCTGGAACTGCCGGCGACGGGCTGGCTGCGGCGCTACCGCGTTCGGGCCTTCGGCTCGGTGACGCAGGCGCAGCTCGACGAGCTTCGCCAGGGCATCGCGATCGACGGTGTCTTCTACGGGGCCATCGAGGCGACCCTGGATTCGCAGAAGGGCCACAATGTCTGGCTGACGCTCGGCCTTCGCGAAGGCAAGAACCGTGAGGTCAAGCGCATCCTCGGCCATCTCGGCCTCGACGTGAACCGTCTGATCCGCCTGTCCTTCGGGCCGTTCCAGCTCGGCGACCTTCCGGAAGGCGCGGTGCGCGAGATCAAGGGCCGCATGCTGCGCGACCAGCTGGGCGAGCGTCTCATCGAGGAGTCCGGCGCCGATTTCGACGCGCCGATCGTCAACACCTTCACCAACAAGGTCGTCGAAGCGGAGCGGCCCGATCCGGCCGAGCGCAAGGCGAAGGCCGCTGGGGCGGAGTCCAGCGAATGGGTCTCGGCGACGGAATCGCGGCCGAACAAGAAGAAGTTCGGCGCGGCCAAGCGAGAGGATGCGCTGGGCCGTCTCGACACGCGCCCGCAGCGCGCCGGCTTCGGCAAGACGGCCGGCGATCGGCCGGAGCGGGGGCCTCGGCCCGATCGCGGCGATCGCCCCGAGCGAGGTCCGCGGCCGGAGCGCACCGAGCGCGGACCTCGGCCCGACCGACCGCCTCGCGACGGCGAGGAGGCGCAAGCGCCGACGCGTCCGGGCGGCGGACGCCGCATGGCCAATGTCTGGATGGCGCCCGGCGCACGCCCGCTCAGCGAGAAGCAGACGCTCGCCCGCGAGGCGCGCGCCAAGCGCCCGGACCGGCCGAAGCCGATCTTCGGCCGCAAGGACGAGGGCGGCGAGGGGCGGAGCGCGCGCCCGGAGGGCGGGCGCGGGAGTGAAGGCCGGCCAACCGGCGCGCCGCGGGGTGCCGCACGGCCGGCCGAAGGCGATCGTCCCTCCCGCGGCCCGTTCAAGGGACCGCGCGGCGGCGATGGCGCGCCCGGCGGCGATCGGCCGCGCCCGCGCGGACCGGGCGGCCCCGGCGGGCCGAAGCGCGGCCCCCGGAGCTAAGGTCCTTCCATGCGGATCGTCGGCGGCGCCTTTCGCGGCCGCACCCTCCTGACGCCCTCCAGCGACCGCATCCGGCCGACGACCGACCGGACGCGGGAGAGCCTCTTCAACATCCTCGATCACGGCATCGGGCACGATCTCGTCGGAGCCCGCGTGCTCGATCTCTTCTCCGGCACCGGCGCGCTCGGCCTGGAGGCGCTGTCGCGCGGCGCGAAATACTGCCTCTTCGTGGAGGAGGGCGCGGAGGGGCGCGGCCTCGTTCGCGGCAATGTCGAGGCCTTCGGCCTCACCGGTGCGACGCGGATCTTCCGGCGCGACGCGACGCGTCTCGGGCCGGCCGGCGGGCAGGGCGTCTTCGATCTCGTCTTTGCCGATCCACCCTATGGCAAAGGCCTCGGAGAGGCGGCGCTGGCGAGCGCGTCGGCGGGGGGATGGCTGGCGCCGGAGGCGCTCTGCGTTCTCGAGGAAGCGGCTTCCGCACCGTTTGCCCTGCCGGACGGTTTCGCCCTCGAAGACAGCCGCGCCATGGGCGATACGGTGCTTCGGTTCCTCCGGGCCTCCGTGACCCTAACAAAAACGTAAATTGCGGCCATCTCCACCCTCGGCCATAGAACCGGCCTCAACGAGCCCTGGCCCGAAGGATCGACGATGACCCGAACTGCCCGGCGCGCCGGCGCCTCCCTCGTCGCGCTTCTGATCGCGATGCCGATCGCCACCGCCCAGACGACGACGCCCCCGACCCAACCGGAAACCGCCGCCGCGACGCCCGCCGAGCGCATGGCCGAGGCCGAGGCCAAGCGCGAGAAGGTCTCGACCTTCACGCTCGCCAACGGGCTCGACGTCGTCGTCCTGCCCGATCGTCGGGCGCCGGTCGTGACGCAGATGGTCTGGTACAAGGCGGGCTCGGCCGACGAACAGCCCGGTACGTCCGGCATCGCTCATTTCCTCGAACACCTGATGTTCAAGGGCACCAAGACGCACAAGGCCGGCGAATTCTCCAATTCCGTCTCCGACATCGGCGGCGAGGAGAACGCCTTCACGACGTCCGACTACACGGCCTATTATCAGCAGGTGCCGGCCGAGGCGCTGGAAACCGTGATGGCCTTCGAGGCCGACCGGATGGAGAACCTCGTTCTCTCCGACGAGGCGGTGCTGCCCGAGCGCAACGTGATCCTCGAGGAGCGCCGCCAGCGCACCGACAACGATCCGGGCTCGCAGCTCTCGGAGGCCGTGCAGGCGACGCTCTTCCAGAACAGCCATTACGGCATTCCGGTCATCGGCTGGCGGCACGAGATGGAGACGCTGTCGCGCGAAGACGCGATCGCCTGGTACGACAAGTTCTACACGCCGAACAACGCGACGCTGATCGTCGCAGGCGACGTTTCCGCCGATCAGGTGAGGACGCTGGCGGAGAAGACCTACGGCAAGGTCCAGCGCCGGGCCGAGCCCGGCGACCGCGCGAAACTCCGCGCGACCGAGCCCGAGCCGGTGGCCGCACGCACGGTGACGCTGACGGATCAGCGCGTGACGCAGCCCTCGTTCAGCCGCGTCTATCTCGTGCCCTCCGATACGACGGCCAAGCCCGGCGAAGCCGAGGCGCTGGACGTGCTCGCCGACGTTCTCGGCGGCGGCGCGACGAGCCGGCTCTATCGCCAGCTCGTCGTCGGCAAGGGGATCGCGGCCAATGTCGGCGCCTACAACGCGTCCTCCGCGCTGAAGGAGGGGCAGTTCGGCTTCTACGCGACGCCGCTCGGCGAGGCCGGCATCGCGCCGCTGGAAGCTGCCATCGACGAGGAGATCGCGAAGGTCCAGGCGGACGGCATCACGCCGGACGAGCTGGAGCGGGCCAAGAACCGCGTGCGCAAGGCCGTGATCTACGAGCGCGACAGCCAGACCTCGCTTGCCCGCCGCTATGGCGCCGCGCTCTCGACCGGGCGCACCATCGCCGATGTCGACAGCTATCCCGAGCGCATCGAAGCCGTCACCGTCGAAGCGGTGAAGCAGGCCGCGGACGCCTATCTCCAGAAGAAGCGCTCCGTCACGGGCTATCTCCTGCCGGCCGACAAGGCCGCCGAGGCGACGCCTGCGACCGAGAACCGCTCCTGATCCCCTTGAGGACGATGCGATGACGATGCTTGCGACGACGACGTTTCCACGGGCCGCCCTCTCCACCGCCCTTCGCGCCGGGGCCGTCCTGTCCTTCACCTTCGGTAGCGCTCTCGCCTTCGCGACGGCGTCCGAAGCCGTCGAGATCCAGGAGGTCACGAGCCCCGGCGGCATCAAGGCGCTGCTCGTCGAGGACTACACCAATCCGCTGATCGCGGTGAACTTCGCCTTCGAGGGTGCCGGCTCCACCGCCGACGCGCCGGGCAAGGAAGGCACGGGAGCGCTGCTCACGGGCATGCTCGACGAGGGCGCCGGCCCGATCGAGAGCGCGCAGTTCCAGTCCAAGCTGGACGAGCTCGGCGTCAGCCTCTCCTTCGATGTCGGCCTCGACAATTTCACCGGCTCCTTCCGCACGATCGTCGAGAACGAGGACGAGGCCTTCGATCTCCTGCGCCTCGCCCTCAACGAGCCGCGCTTCGATCCCGAGCCGGTGGCGCGGATGAAGGCGCAGTTCGTGACGAACATCGTCGCCAGCCTGAACGATCCCGGCGAACTCGCCGGCAAGGCCTGGCGGCAGGCCGTCTTCCCCGATCATCCCTATTCCCGGCCGACCGAAGGCACGGCGCAAACGATGGGCGCGATCACCAAGGAGGACCTCCAGTCCTTCCGGACCAAGGGCTTCGCGCGCGGCAATCTTGTCGTCGGCGTCGTCGGTGCGATCGATGCCGCTGCGCTCGGCCAGAGGCTCGACACGGTCTTCGGAACGCTCGCGGAAAAGCCGGATCTGCCGACCGTGCCGGACGTCTCGCCGGCCATGGGCAAGACCGTCAACGTGCCGCTCGACGTGCCCCAGACCTCCATCCAGTTCGCGCTGCCCGGCGTGAAGCGCGACGATCCCGACTTCTTCGCGGCCTATCTCATGAACCACGTCCTCGGCGGCGGGTCCTTTTCCTCCCGGCTCTATCAGGAGATCCGGGAGAAGCGCGGCCTTGCCTATGGTGCCTCGTCCTATCTCGCCTCCTACGACCACTCCGCCGTCCTCGGTGCAGGCACGGCGACGCGGGCGGACAAGGCGCAGGAAAGCGTCGACATCATCCGCGCGGAGATCAAGCGCATGGCCGAGACCGGGCCGAGCCCGGAGGAGCTGGCCAAGGCCAAGGCCTATGTGACGGGGGCCTATGCGATCCAGAACCTCGACAGCTCCCTGTCGATCGCCTCGACCCTCGTCGGCATCCAACTCGATCGCCTGGGGATCGACTACATCGACAAGCGCAAGGATCTGATCGAAGCCGTCACGATGGAGGACGTCAAGCGGATGGGGCAGAAGCTCCTGTCCGCCGATCCCTCGGTGATCACCGTCGGTCCCGCCGCGTCCTGACGGGGCGGCCGATCGAGCCGTCAGGTGATCGCGCCATCACATCCGACGCTCGGCCTCGCCCTCGGTGGCGGGGGCGCGCGCGGGCTCGCCCACATCCATGTCCTGATGGCGCTGGACGATCTCGGCCTGCGCCCTTCGCACATCGCCGGCACCTCGATCGGCGCGATCATCGGGGCGGCCTATGCGGCGGGCATGACGGGCGCGGAGATCCGCGAGCACACGATCGAGGCCTTCGGCACCGCGCGCCTCGTCGCCGGGCGCATCTGGGCCACCCGGCCGCCCTCGCTCGCCGACTTCTTCGCCGATGGCGGCTTTCGCCTCGGCCAGTTGAACGCCGAGCGCGTGCTCGCCGCTTTCCTGCCGCGCGGCATGCCGCGGGACTTCGCGCTTCTCTCCATCCCGCTGACCGTCATGGCAACGGATTTCGACGCCGGCGCCGAGGTCGCGATCGAGAGCGGGCCCCTCTTCTCCGCCCTCGCCGCCTCCGCGGCCCTGCCGGCCCTGTTTCGGCCGGTGAAGCGGGACGGGCGCATTCTTCTCGACGGCGGCATCTTCAATCCGCTGCCATTCGATCGTCTGTGCGGCCGCTACGGTCTCGTGGTGGCCTGCGACGTGACGGGTGGGCCGGAGGGCCTCGTTCCCGGCCGTATCCCGACGCCCATGGAGGCGCTGACGGGCGCTTCCCAATTGATGATGCGATCGGTGATCCGCACCCGGATGCTGATCCAGGCGCCCGACATCTTCGTCGCGCCGAAGGTCTCGCGCTACGGCGTGCTCGACTTCCTGCGCGCCCGCACGATCCTCTCCGACACGGCGGGTCTTCGCGAAGAGGTGAAGGTGGCGATCGGACGGCGGTTGGAGTCAGGAGCCGCGTCTTGCGGCGGCGACGAGACCACGCCCTCGCTCTGAGCCCGGTCCCCCCGTGCGACGCCTCGGCCGAGGGTTCCCGTGCCACTCCGCGGCGTTTGGAGGCAGGAACCCGCCGCCGCCCGTCCGGATTGTCCGATCAGTTTCAAGATCGAGGAGCCGAGACATGACGCAGGTGCTGAAGAAGGGTGACGCCGTCGAGTGGAAGTTCGGCAAGGGGAAGGCCGAGGGCAAGGTGGAACAGAAATTCACCGACGAGGTGACGCGCAAGATCAAGGGCAAGGAGATCACGCGCAAGGCGAGCGACGAAAAGCCGGCCTATCTCGTGAAGCAGGACGACGGCGACAAGGCTTTGAAGAGCCAGACCGAACTCAAGAAGAAGAGCTGACGCTTCAGGCGCTTCCGGCGGGTTGGGATACCGGCTCGTCGGACGGCTCGCCGTGCCTCGCCTTCGTCTTCGGCCGGACCAGAGGTTCCGGCGTCGCGCGCCGGGTCGTCACCATGTCCTTGCCGAGGAACGTCCCGTCGTTCGCCTGCATCTTGAGCCGTTCGAGATCGCGTCGCCGGACGTCGGAGACGATGGCCCGTGCGACGTCCAGCTCGACGCCGAGCCCGACCAGCGCATCTCCGCCGAAGACGAGCGCCGATTCCAGCGTCTCGCGCATCTCGTATTCGACGCCCCGCTCGCGCAGCGACAGCGAGTGGTTCCGATCGTAGGACCGCACGTAGAGGCGAACGTTCGGAAAGGTCGAGCGGATGAGATCGACGATCTCATCGGTGGTCTCCGCCTTGTTGGTGCAGACGGCCACGATCTTGGCCTTGCGGATGCCCGCGGCCTCCAGCACGTCGCGCCGCAATCCCGAGCCGAAATAGATGCGGAAACCGAAGCGCGCGGCGTTGCGGATGCGCTCCGCCGAACTGTCGATGATGGTGACGGCGGTTCCCTGGCTGAGAAGCACCTGCGCGGTGATCTGCGCGAAGCGCGAGAAGCCGATCATCAGGACCTCGGATCCCGCTCCGTCGAAATCCTCCTCCAGTTCCTCCTCCTCGGGCTCGGCTGAGACGCGACGGCCGATCCAGGCGGTGAGCGGCGTCAGCGCCATGGACAGCGTGACGATCGCCACGAGAAGGGACGAGGTTTCCTGGGGAAAGACGCCGGCGGCGGCGGCGGCGGCGAAGAGCACGAAGGCGAACTCCCCGCCCTGCGGCAGGAGCGCGGCGATCCGCGCGGCGGAGGGCCGGCTTTCCCCGAAGAGCCGCGACAGGACGTAAAGCACGAGCGCCTTGGCGACGAGCAGCGCCGGCGTCGCGACGAGGATCGTCAACCAGTCCCTGAGGAGGATCGACAGATCCAGCGACAGGCCGACGGCGATGAAGAAGAGGCCGAGGAGAATGCCGCGAAACGGCTCGATGTCGGCCTCGAGTTCATGGCGATAGGTGGACTCGGCCAGCATCACGCCGGCGATGAAGGCGCCCATGGCCATGGAGAAACCCGCGGCGGCCATGAGAAGCGCCGAGCCGAGGACGACGAAGAGCGCGGCGCCGATCATGACCTCGCGTGCGCCGGAGCGCGCCATCAGCCAGAAGAGCGGATTGAGGAGATAGCGGCCGGCGGCGAGCAGCGCGAGGATCGCGCCGATCGAGATGGCGACCTGGACCGGATCGAAGCCGGCCGCCTTGGCGGAGGGCGCGAGGAAGGGCACGAGGGCGAGCAGCGGGACCACCGCGAGATCCTGGAAGAGCAGGACCGAGAAGGCGGCCTGTCCATGGCGCGTGTTGGTTTCCCCGGCTTCTTCGAGGAGCTGCAGGCCGAAGGCCGTGGAGGACAGGGCGAGACCGAAGCCGATGACGACGGACGCCGCCCAGCCGACGCCGATGACGTGGGCGGCCAGCATCAGGAGCGCGCCGGTGAGGAGAACCTGCGCGAGGCCGAGGCCGAAGATCTGGCGGCGCAGGGCCCAGAGGCGGCTCGCCTTCAGCTCCAGCCCGATGATGAAGAGAAGGAAGACGACGCCGAGCTCGCCCACATGCAGGATCTCCTCGCCGCTGCCGTCGAAGAGGCGGAGAACCGGGCCCATGACGACGCCCGCGAAGAGGTAGCCGAGAACGGTGCCGAGCCCGATGCGCTTGAAGATCGTGCCGGCGAGGATTCCGCCGCCGAGCAGCATCAGAACGCCGAGAAAGAGATGGGACTGTTCCAAGGGACCTGCCGTTTCGATGCTGGCGTCAAGAAAGCGGAGCGGGAGGCCGGCCTTCGTCGTCGGAGGCATTGCTGCCCACGGCGGCGCACCATAAATGGTTCGGATGGTAAAACCAGCGCACCCCCATCCCGACGACGGCGCGAGCGGCCTGCTCGCCATCGCCGAACGCATGATCGACGCCGCCTTGAAGGCCGGCGCGGACGCGGCCGATGCCGCCGTGGTGCGATCCCGCTCCACGGGAGCCTCGGTCCGGCTCGGCCGGGTGGAGGACACGGAATCCTCCGAATCGGAAGACGTCGCGCTCCGGGTCTTCGTCGGCCGGCGCGTCGCGACCGTCTCGGCCGACGTCCATGCCGATCTCGGTCCGCTCGTGGAGCGGGCCGTCGCGATGGCGAAGGTCTCGCCGGAGGACCCATTCGCCGGTCTTGCCGACCGATCCGAACTCGCCACCGAGATCGTCGATCTCGACCTCTTCGATCCCACCGAGCTTTCGGGACGCGAGCTCGTCGAGGCCGCGATGGCGATGGAGGAGGCTGCCCGCGCCGTGCCCGGCATCACCAATTCCAGCGGCGCGGGCGCGGGCTTCAGCGTGGCGGGCCTCGTCCTCGCGACGTCGGAGGGCTTTTCGGGATCGCGGCTGCGCTCGGGCTTCTCGCGCTCGGTCGGTGTGATCGCGGGGGAGGGCACGGCGATGCAGCGCGACTACGATTTCGACTCGCGCCTCCATTTCGCTGATCTCGACGACAGCGCCGCGATCGGGCGCCGCGCGGGCGAACGGACGGTGCGGCGGGTCAACCCGCGCAAGGTCCCGACGGGCCGCTATCCGATCGTCTTCGATCCCCGCGTGTCGCGCGGTCTCGTCGGCCATGTCGTCTCCGGCATCAACGGGGCTGCGATCGCGCGGGGCACGAGCTTCCTCAAGGACCGCATGGGCGAGCGCATCCTGCCGGCGGGCGTCGACATCACCGACGATCCGCTGCTGCCCCGCCGCTCCGGCTCGCGGGCTTTCGACGGCGAGGGCGTGCGCGGCGAGGCGATGATGCTCGTCGAGGACGGTGTCCTCAAGACCTGGATTCTCGACGGGGGGACCGCGCGGGAGCTCGGCCTTTCCACCAACGGGCGTGGCTCGCGCTCGTCCGGCGGGGTTTCGCCCTCCTCGACCAACGTCCTCGTTTCGCCCGGCCCCCTGTCGCCGGAGGCGCTGATCGCGGACACGCATCGTGGCATCTACGTGACCGAGGTGATCGGGCAGGGCGTCAATCTCGTCACCGGCGACTACAGCCGCGGCATTTCCGGTTACATGATCGAGAACGGCGCGCTGACCTTTCCGATCTCGGAGGTCACGATCGCGGGCTCGTTGCGCGACATGCTGCTCGGCCTGACGCTCGCCGACGATCTCGACCCGCGCTTCTCCATCGTCGCGCCGACGATGCGGGTCGACGCCATGACCGTCGCGGGGGAATGACCGGCTTGGAACCGGCTTCGATCGCCGAAGACCTCGCGCTGATCCAGGAAGCGGCCCGCGAGGGCGGCCGCATCGCGATGCGGTTCTTCGGCGCCGCGCCGGAGGTCTGGATGAAGACCGGCAACTCGCCGGTCTCGGAAGCGGACTTCGCGGTCGATGCCCATCTCAAGCGCCTCCTCCTCGAGGCCCGGCCCGGCTATGGCTGGCTGTCGGAGGAGACCGAGACAGTGCCCGGCGCCTCCGGCGCGTCGCGCTTCTTCGTGGTCGATCCGATCGACGGGACGCGCTCGTTCCTGCGCGGCGAGACGACCTGGTGCATCTCGATCGCGGTCGTGGACGGCGCACGGCCGATCGCGGGCGTGATCGACGCCCCGGCGCGGACCGAGGTCTTCACCGCCATCGCGGGCGGCGAGGCGCAGCTGAACGGCGCGCGCATCGCCGTCAGCGCCTCCGGCGGCTCCGCCCTCGGCATCTCTATCCCCGATGCCTTCGCCAAGCGCTTCGAGGCCGATCGCGCGGCGGGGCGGCTCGCTCTGTCGAAGGCCGCGCCCTCGCTCGCCTACCGCCTCGCCGAGATTGCGGACGGGCGTTTCGACGGCACGGTCATCCGGCCGAACGCCAACGACTGGGACATCGCGGCGGGCGACCTCATCCTGGAACGCGCCGGGGGTGCGCTCGTCGACCTTGGCGGCGCCGCCCGGCTCTACGACATCGCCGGGCGCCGGCACGGCCTCTTGGTCGCGGCGGCCGAACATGCTCTACCGACGCTACGGTTCATGGCCGAAGCCGGCAGCGCGGCCTGAGCCCCGAACCCATCACGCTTCGACGTTCGATCCGAAAAGGTCCCGCCATGGTCAGCGAACAGGAATCCAAGCAGCGTCTGCACCTCGTCTTCGGCGGCGAGCTGAAGAGCCTCGACACGGTCGATTTCAAGAATCTCGAAGGGCTCGACATCGTCGGCATCTTCCCCGACTACGCCTCGGCGCTGACCGCCTGGCGCGCCAAGGCGCAGCAGACCGTCGACAATGCCGCCATGCGCTACTTCATCGTCCACATGCATCGCCTCCTCGAGCCGGACGGTCACTGATCTCGATGGACGCGCCGATGGTTCCGGCCGCCCGAGAGGACGAGGACAAGACCTCGGCCTCGACGACGCCGCGCCCCTTCTTCCGTGCCCTGTCGCGTCGCTGGAAGCGCCTGGGCAAGCGGTTGACGCGCGACCGGCGGGCGACGGCGGCCATCGGGGGCCTGATCTACGGTGCGCTTCGCTGGATCCACGGAACGCAGCGCAAGGCCGAGGGCTCCAGCGACTTCACCGAGATCCTGACGCGCGAGCATCCCGCCATCGTCGCCCTGTGGCACGGGCAGCATCTCCTGGCGCCGTTCTTCCGGCCGACGAGCCTGCCCTATGTGGCGCTCCTGTCCAAGAACGCCGATGCCGAGATCAACGCCTCCGTCGTGGAGCGCTTCGGCATCCGGACGGTGCGCGGGTCGGGCGGGCGCGTTCGCGACAAGGCGACCGAAAAGGGCGGCGCGCGCGCGCTGATCGCGCTGCGCCGCCTGCTCGGGGAGGGCGTCGGCGTCTGCATGATCGCGGACGTGCCGAAGGGCGTTCCGCGCGAGGCCGGGCTCGGCATCGTCACCCTCGCTCGCATTTCGGGCCGGCCGATCATTCCCTCGGCCGCCGTCACGAGCCGGCGCCGCGTCGTCAAGAGCTCCTGGGACCAGACGACGCTGCCGCTGCCCTTCGGTCGCATCGCGGTGGTGCTCGGCCCTCCCATCCACGTGCCGCCGAACGCGGACGAGGCGATGCTCGAGGAAAAGCGCCGCGAGGTGACGCGCGCCATCGAGGACGCCAACCGGATGGCTCTCGATCTTGCGGGAGACGGACGTTGAGCGACGCCTTTGCCAGAGCCGCCCTTGGGGCCTACCGCATGGTCGGCGCCGTCGCCTACCCGCTCGTCGGGCCCTATGTCGGATGGCGGGCTTCGCGCGGCAAGGAGGAGCGCGCGCGGCGGCGCGAGCGCTACGGCTACGCCGGCGCCGAACGGCCGGGGCCGGGTCCGCTCGTGTGGATCCATGCGGCGAGCGTCGGCGAAAGCATCGCCGTGATGCCGATGGTTCGCGAGATCGCGGGCGAGAACCTTCATGTCGTCATGACGACGGGGACGGTGACATCCGCGGCGCTCGTGAAGGAGCGTCTCGGCAATGCCGTGATCCACCAATACGTGCCGCTCGATCTGAAGCCGTCGATCGTGCGCTTTCTCGACCATTGGCGGCCCGATCTCGCCATCGTCGCGGAAAGCGAGATCTGGCCGATGACCGTGCTCGAGCTCGGTCGACGCCGCATCCCGCAGGTGCTGGTGAACGCCCGCTTGTCCGACCGTTCGTTCCAGCGGTGGAAGTCGGCGCCGTCGCTGGCGGAGGCGCTGCTCGAAAACCTCAGCCATGTCGTCGCCCAGTCCGACATCGACGCGGAGCGCTATCATCTCCTCGGGGCGCGGGCGGTGACGATCGCGGGAAACCTCAAGGCCGATACGAGCCCGCCGCCCTTCGAGCCGATCGCGCTGCAGGCGTTGAAGGCCGACGTCGCGGGACGGCCGGTCTGGGCGGCCGTCTCGACCCATCCGGGCGAGGAGGAGGTCGCGGTCGACGTTCATCTCGCCTTGAAGATGCAACACCCCGATCTCCTGACGATCATCGTGCCGCGTCATGTCGAGCGCGCCGACGCCCTGGAGAAGGCGTTTCTCGCCAAGGGTCTGCGCGTGGTCCGGCGCAGCGCCTATGGTCCCGTGCCGCGCGACGCCGATCTCTTCCTCGGCGATACGATGGGCGAGATGGGCCTGTACCTCCGCCTCACCGACATCGCCTTCGTCGGCCGCTCGCTGGAGGCTCAAGGCGGGCAGAACCCGCTGGAGGCGGCCATGCTCGGCACGGCGATCGTGTCCGGCCGCTATGTCCAGAACTTCCGCGAGACCTACCAGCGTCTCCTGCGCAACGGCGGCGCCCGGCTCGTGCAGGACCGCGAGGGCTTGATCGACATGATCGGCCAGCTTCTCGCCGAGCCCCAGATGCGCGATCGGATGATCGAAGCCGCCGCCAACACGGTGGGCGAGATGCGCGGGGCTCTCGGCCGCACGATGCAGGCCCTGGAGCCGTTCCTTCACCCGTTGAAGCTCGCGATCTCGCTGGATCGCGGAGCGCCGCCGCGATGAGGCCGGCCGCCGGAGCGGAGATCCCGACGTGAAGGCGGAGGCGCCCGATTTCTGGTGGCGCGAGCCGGGCTGGCCCTCGGCGCTGCTGGCGGCGCCGGCCGCAGCCTATGGCGCCGTGGCGCGATGGCGTCTTGACCATGGGGAGCGGGCGGAGGCGGGCCTGCCCGTCCTCTGCGTCGGCAATTTCACCGTCGGCGGCGGCGGCAAGACGCCGACGGCGCTGGCGCTCGGGCGATGCGCGATCGATCTCGGCCTGAAACCGGGTTTTCTGTCGCGCGGCCATGGCGGGGCCGCGCGCAACGCCATGATCGTCGATCCCGAGCGGCATCGCGCGGGTCTCGTCGGAGACGAGCCGATGCTCCTGGCCGCCCTCGCCCCGACGGCGATCGCGGCCGATCGCAAGCGCGGCGCGGCGCTCCTGCGGGCGGCGGGCGCCGATCTCGTGATCATGGACGATGGTTTCCAGTCGGCGCGGCTCCGGCCCGACCTCGCCCTCCTCGTCGTCGATGCCGAGCGCGGCATCGGCAACGGACGCGTCCTGCCGGCGGGACCGCTCCGCGCGCCCCTGGTCGATCAGGTGCGCCATGCCGACGCGGTCCTTCTCGTCGGCGAGGGAGAGGCGGGCGGCCTTGCGGTTCGCTCGGCGGCGCGGGCGGGCAAGCCGATCCACGAAGCCCGCATCGTGCCGCGCGACGCCGGGCGCTTCGCGGGCCTGAAGGTCCTCGCCTTCGCCGGGATCGCCGATCCCGACAAGTTCTACCGCACGCTTCAGGCGATCGGCGCCGAAGTCGCGGCGACGGCCGATTATCCCGACCACCATCCCCTGTCCGACGACGAGATCGCCGATCTTCGCCGGTCGGCGGACCGCGAGGGCCTCACGCTGGCGACGACCCGCAAGGATGCCGCCCGCCTCGCCGGCGGCGGTCCGGCCGCGTGCGGCTTCGCCGGGGACGTCGAGGTGCTCGATATCGATCTCGTCTTCGAACCCCAAGCGCTCGGAGAACGGCTCATCCGTCAGACGATCGACGCGTTCAAGGCGCGTCATCTGCGATAGCGACCCGTTCGCCTGATCCGGACGCGGCCTCGCCGCCGCGCGAGGCGGGACGGGCCGCCGGTTTCAGAGGCCGGCCGCGATGGCCGCGAGCTTGGGGTTGCAGGCGAGTTCGCGCTTCAGGGAGGCGGCGCAGTCGACATAGGCCTCCTGCCGCGCCACGCTCCAGTAGCGCAGCATGTCGAGCGGGATCGTCTCGCCGGTGACCGCGCAGCGGACATAGGCGCCCGGCCGCTGGATCTCGAAATCGCCGTCGCCGTAGCGGATGCGGGCCTCGCCCGAGCTTTCCATGCGGTTCATCATCGCCGGGCGGCTCCTCTCGCGTGCGTCATGGACCGGTGAAACAAGATCGGCGGGTGTGTGTCAACCGCCGAGCCTGCCTCGCCCGGCGCAGCGGCCTCACCGCCGGCCGAAGAGACGCTCGATATCGACGAGCTTCAGGGCGACGAAGGTGGGGCGGCCGTGATTGCAGGTGCCCGAGCCCGGCGTCGCCTCCATCTGGCGCAGCAGCGCGTTCATCTCCTCGGCCCGGAGCCGGCGGCCGGAGCGCACCGATCCGTGGCAGGCGATGGTCGCCGCCACCGCGTCGATGCGGCCCTTCAAGCCCTCGACCGTCTCGTCCTCGGCGAGTTCGTCGGCGAGATCGCGCACGAGGGCGGGCACATCGACCGCGCCGAGGATCGCCGGCGTGGAACGGACGGCGACGGCGCCCGGCCCGAAGCGCTCCAGCGACAGCCCGAAGCGTTCGAGCGCCTCCGCGGCGGTGGCGAGGCGGTCGGCGTCGTCGCTCGGCAGATCGACGATCTCGGGCAGCAGCAGGAACTGGGCGGGGAGCGGCCTGCCGTGGATCGCCGTCTTCAGCGTCTCGTAGACGAGACGCTCGTGGGCCGCGTGCTGGTCGACGATGACGATCCCGTCGGGCGTCTCGGCGATCACGTAATTGTCGTGGACCTGCGCCCGCGCGGCGCCGAGCGGGTGGTCCCCCGGCGCCGTGTCCGGGTTCGGATCGGCCATGCGCGCGGCCGGCGCGAAGTCGCTTCCGACATCGCCGGACGACGCGGCGCCGCGCGCGTCCGGCTCCAGCGGTCGGAAGGGCGAGGCCTCCGCGCGATAGGGCGCCTGCGAGCGCTCCGCGAAGGCCGGCCGAAAACCGCCGGTGGCGAAGGACGGCTGCCAGGCGGGCGCGGACGCGTCGCCGCCCGTTTGGAAGCGGTCCATCATCTCGGCCGCTCCTTGCGCCGAACGGCTGAGGCCGCGCGCCGCCAGCGCCTCGCGGATCGCGCCGACGATGAGACCGCGCACGAGGCCGGGATCGCGGAAGCGCACGTCGGCCTTGGCGGGATGGACGTTGACGTCGACGAGCGCGGGATCGATCTCGAGAAACAGGACCGCGACGGGATGACGGTCCCGCGCCATGGCGTCGGCATAGGCGCCGCGGAGCGCCGAGAGCATCATCTTGTCGCGAACGGGCCGGCCGTTCACGTAGACATATTGGAACTGCGCATTGCCGCGTCCCGTCGTGGGAAGGCCGGCGAAGCCGGTGAGGGCGACGCCGTCGCGGGACGCGTCGATCGGGATCGAATCCGAGGCGAAATCCGCGCCGACGACGGCCGAGATCCGCGCGAGACCGTCGCCGGCCTCCAGCGTCAGGGGCACGCGATCGGCGCCGGCCAGCTCGAAGCGGACCCTTGGCGCGGCGATGGCGATCCGCCGGACGACGTCGGTGATGGCGGCGGTCTCCGCGCGCTCGCTCTTCAGGAACTTCAGCCGGGCGGGAACGGCGTGGAAGAGGTCGCGGACCTCGACGACGGTGCCCGCGCCATGGGCGGCGGGACGGACTGCGGATGTGCGTCCGCCATGGACCTCGATCTCGTGTGCGTCCTCCGAGCCCCGATGGCGCGAGCGCAGGGTGAGCCGCGCGACCGACCCGATCGAGGGCAGGGCCTCGCCGCGAAAGCCGAGCGTCGCGATGGCGGCGAGATCGTCGGTCAGCTTGGAGGTGCAGTGGCGGCGCACCGCGAGCGGCAGTTCGGCGGCCGGAATGCCGTGCCCGTCGTCGGAAATGCGGATCAGGCTCTTGCCGCCGCCGGCCGTGACGATCTCGATCCGCCGCGCACCGGCATCGATCGCGTTCTCCACCAGCTCCTTGACGACGCTTGCCGGCCGCTCGACCACCTCGCCGGCCGCGATCTGGTCGATGATGGTCTCGGTGAGGGCGCGGATCGGCATGGCGGGGTTTTACGGGTTCGGGCGGTCGGGGGCAAATGCCGTGGATGAGGCGGGAACGGCCTGTCGGTTGTCTTCCCCGGCCTTCAATCCGTCTCCGTCCGTTCCACCAGCACGAAGACCGAGCGCGCCTTCACGACCAGTCCGGCCGAGGGGTCGAGAGGGCGCGGCTCCAGGCCCGGCCAGTCCGACTGGAGGCGAAGCGTCCAGCGCCGTCCCGGCTGCGGCGCGGGAAGGGCGACGCCCGCATCGTCCCGCCCGGCATTGAGGTAGACGAGCGCCCGCTCCGGCGCGCCGTCCGCGCCCTTCGCGGCGAGGTCCATGCCGAGGAAGCGGCGGCCGGGATCCTGCCAGTCGCCGTTTTCCATCGCCGCGCCGTCCTCGCGGCGCCAGACGACATCGGGCAACGCCGTGTCATCGAGGCGGGATCCGGTCAGGAAGGCATCGGCCGAGAGCGCGGGATGATCGCGGCGCAGCGCGGCGAGATCGGCGGTGAAGGCGATCAGCGCCTCGTCGGCCCGGGCCCAGTCGAGCCAGGTGACCTCGTTGTCCTGCGCATAGCCGTTGTTGTTGCCGCCCTGGCTGCGGCCGAACTCGTCGCCGGCGACGATCATCGGATTGCCGCGCGCCACCATCAGCGTCGCCAGCAGCGCACGCATGTCGCGTCCTCGCGCCGCGATGATGGCGGGATCGTCGGTCGGCCCTTCCACGCCGTTGTTCCAGGAATGGTTGTCGTTCGAGCCGTCGCGGTTGCCCTCGCCGTTCGCCTCGTTGTGCTTGTGCTCGTGCATGACGAGGTCGGCGAGGCTGAACCCGTCATGGGCGGCGACGAAATTGACGCTGGCGGAGGGCTTGCGGCCGTCGCGGTCGTAGAGATCGGCCGAGCCGGCGAGGCGCGTGGCGAGCCCCGGCACGCGCCCGTCCTCGCCGCGCCAGAACTTGCGCACGTCGTCGCGGAACCGGTCCTGCCATTCGAGAAAGGGCTTGGGAAAGCGGCCGACCTGATAGCCGCCCATGCCGATGTCCCAGGGCTCGGCGAGATGGATGCGGTCCTTGAGGACGGGATCCTCGGCGATCATGCTGAAGTAGGGCGCGTCGTCGCGAAACCCGTCGGGGAAGCGGCCGAGGACGGTGGCGAGATCGTAGCGGAAACCATCGATGCCGGTGGTCTCGACCCAGGTCCGCGCAGCGTCGACGAAGAGGCGGGCGACCGGCTCCTTCCAGGCGGCGAAGGTGTTGCCGGTGCCGGTGACGTTGACGAGGACGTCCGGCCTCTCCTCCTCGTGCGCATAGTAGAGGCGGTTGTCGAGACCGCGATAGGAGATCGTCGGACCTTCGTCGTCGCCCTCGCCGGAATGGTTGAAGACGACGTCGAGAAGAACGCGCATGCCCCGCGCGTGGAGGGCGTCGACGGTGCGGCGGATCTCGGCGAGGCCGCCGGGGCAGAGGCGCGGGTCCGGCGCCATGTGGGTGATCGGGTTGTAGCCCCAGGCGTTGGTGAGGTTGCGGGCCGTCAGGTGCCCCTCGTCGATCCAGGCGGCCAGCGGCATCAGCTCGATCGTGTCGATGCCGATCCGCTGGAGATGGTCGATATAGTGCGGCTCGGCCAGCGCCGAAATCGTCCCGCGCAACTCGGCCGAGACGTCGGGATCGGCCTGTGAGAAGGCGCGCACCAGAAGCTCGTAGGTGAAGCCCGGCGGCGCGAAGGGAAGCGGCTCGGCGTCTCGGGCCGGCGCGGTGACGATCGCACGCGGCAGGAAGGCGGCGCTGTCGAGCTCGCGCTCGGGCGGCGCGGTCAGCGAGGGCTCGTAGAGGAAGGGCCGGTCGAGCCGCACGGCATAGGGATCGACGAGAAGCTTGGAATGGTCGAAGCGGTGGCCGTTCTTCGGGTCGAACGGTCCCCTGGCGCGCAAGCCGTACCGTGCGCCTTCGGCAAGGCCGGGCACGAAGCCGAAGCGGGTGAGGCCGTCATGCCCCGGAAGCTCCAGCCGCTCGGTTTCCATCGTGCCGGCCTCGTCGAAGAGGCAGAGCTCGATCGCGTCGGCATTCTCCGAGACCACCGCGACATGGACGCCGTCCGCCTCGACCGTCGCGCCGAGGGCATCGGGCCTGCCGCGCTCGGCGGTGATGGATGTCGCCATGCGGGGGATCCTTCGGAGCGAAGCGAGCGGGTATGGGGAAAGGTTGGCTCGAGCAGAGAACGACGTGAGGCAATTTCCTGCCAGTGGTCTGGCTTTGCCGGTGGTCTGATTCGTGGCCGGTGGCGCTTCACGGCGCCCCGCTCGGACTGCCGGCATCTCACCCTCCAGGGGGGAGATCAGGCTTGTCTCTATCGACGGAGCTGCCGATCTCCCCCCTTAAGGGGGAGATGTCCGGCAGGACAGAGGGGGGCGCCTCGCGCCTAGCGCAATCGGACGTCCACCCTGCCGGATATCAGGTCACGACGTCCGGCGCCGTCCGACCCGTGCGCTTCCGGATCTCGCCGATGACGTCGGCGGTCTCGATCAGTTCCTTCAGCGCCACTTCGGGCGCCGTTCCGTGCTTGGTCGTGTCGGGCTCGTAGCGCTCGATGTAAACGCGCAGCGTCGCGCCGACCGTGCCGGTGCCGGACAGGCGGTAGACGATGCGCGAGCCGCCGGAGAAGAGGATGCGGACGCCCTGGCCGGTCGAGATCGAGCCGTCGATCGGGTCCTTGTAGGAGAAGTCGTCGGCTTCCGAGACGACGAGCGTGCCGAAGCGCTGGCCGGACATGGAGGCGAGGCGGTCGCGGAGCGAGCCCATCAGGCCGTCCGCCTTTTCCTTGTCGATCTCGTCGTAATCGTGCCGCTGGTAGTAGGTGCGGCCGAACTCGGTCCAGTGGCTCTCGACGATCGCCTTCACGCTTGTCCGGCGTTCGGCGAGAACGTTCAGCCAGAGGAGCACGGCCCAGAGACCGTCCTTCTCGCGGACATGGTCGGAGCCGGTGCCGGCGCTCTCCTCGCCGCAGATCGTGACCTTTCCGGCATCGAGGAGGTTGCCGAAGAACTTCCAGCCGGTCGGCGTCTCGTAGATCCCGATGCCGCGCTTCTTGGCGACGCGATCGGCGGCCTGGCTCGTCGGCATGGAACGGGCGATGCCGGCGATTCCCCTGGCATAGCCGGGTGCCAGATGCGCGTTGGCGGCGAGGATCGCCAGCGAATCCGACGGCGAGACCACGATGCCGCGCCCGACGATGAGGTTGCGGTCGCCGTCGCCGTCGGAGGCCGCGCCGAAATCGGGGCCGTCCGGCGCCATGAGGCGGGAGATCAGATCGGCGGCGTAGACCGCGTTCGGATCGGGATGGTGTCCGCCGAAATCCTCCAGCGGCACGCCGTTGACGACGGTGCCGGCGGGCGCGCCGAGCGTTTCCTCCAGAATGCGCTTGGCATAGGGGCCGGTGACGGCGTGCATCGCGTCGAAGGAGAGCGTGAAGCCGCCGGCGATGAGGGCGCGGATCTTGTCGAAGTCGAAGAGCGTCGCCATCAGCGCGGCATAGTCGTCGACGGGATCGACGACCTCCAGCACCATGTCTTCGATCACCGTCTCGCCGACCTTGGACAGGTCCGGCTCGGGCGTATCGGAGATCTTATAGGCGTCGATCTCGCGCGAGCGGCGGAAGGTCGCCTCGGTGATGGCTTCGGGGGCCGGGCCGCCGTTCGCGATGTTGTACTTGATGCCGAAATCGCCGTCCGGTCCGCCGGGATTGTGGCTGGCCGAAAGGATCAGCCCGCCCGCGGCCCGGCGCTTGCGGATGAGGTTCGAGGCGGCCGGCGTCGAGAGGATGCCGTCGCGGCCGACGACGACGCGGCCGAACCCGTTCGCGGCGGCCATGCGGATCGCCTTGCCGATGACCTCGCGGTTGAGAAAGCGCCCGTCGCCGCCGATGACGAGGGTCGCGCCGGGTTCGCGGTCCGCCACGTCGAAGATCGACTGGATGAAGTTCTCGGCATAGTTCGGCCGGCTGAAATGCGGGACCTTCTTGCGAAGACCGGACGTGCCCGGCTTCTGGTCGTCGAACGGCGTCGTCGCGACGGTTTGGAGCATCAGGGCCTGTCCTTCAAAAGGGAAGCGTAGAGGTCTTTGTAGCGGGCCGCGCTCGCCGTCCAGCCGACATCGGTCGCCATGCCGCGGCTCTGCATGGCTTGCCAGACCGGCGCATCGTCGTAAAGACGGCGCGCGCGATCGATCGCGTCGAGGAGCGGGGCGCTCGCGACCTCGTCGACGATGATCCCCGTGGCGACCTTGGCGACGACGGCGGCGTAGTTCGCGTCGATCACCGTGTCGGCGAGCCCGCCGACCTTGGAGACGATCGGCACGCATCCGTAACGCAGCGCGTAGAGCTGCGTCAGTCCGCAGGGCTCGAAGCGCGAGGGGATGAGAAGACCGTCCGCCCCGGCCTGGAGCTGGTGCGAGAGCGGCTCGGAATAGCCGATGCGAACGCCGATCTCGCCGGGATGGCGGGCATGGGCGGCGTGGAACGCGCCCTCGATCAGCGGCTCGCCCGAACCGATGACGGCCAGGCGCACGCCCATGGCCACCATGTCGTCGCAGAGCCCGGCCAGCACGTCCATGCCCTTCTGCCAGGTGAGGCGGCTCACCACGGCGAAGATCGGCCCGTCGCCGGGCGCGAGGCCGAACTCGGCTTCGACGGCGCGCTTGTTCGCGGCGCGGTTCTTCAGGGTCTTCGCACCATAATGGGCCGGGATCATCGGGTCGGCGCCGGGATCCCAGACCGCGGTGTCGATGCCGTTGACGATGCCGACGAGGCGGTTCGACCGCCCGCGCAGGAGACCGTCGAGGCCCATGCCGCCTTCCGGCGTCACGATCTCCTCGGCATAGGTCGGGCTGACCGTCGTCACGGCGTCCGCCGCGTGAAGCCCTCCCTTGAGGAATCCGACGCTGCCGTAATATTCCAGACCCTCGAGCGACCAGGCGGTCGAGGGCAGGTTCAGGCCCGGCAGGATCTCGCGGGGATAGTTGCCCTGGAAGGCGAGATTGTGGATCGTCACCACCGTCTTCGGCCGGGGACCGCCCGAGAAGGAGAGGTAGACGGGTGCGAGCGCCGCCTGCCAGTCGTGGGCGTGGAGGATGTCCGGCTGCCAGCCGGACGCGCCCTGGCCGATCATCGCGCCGACGCGACCGAGCGCGGCGAAGCGTGCCCAGTTGTCGGGGTGCTCCTGACCGGCGGTCGTCACATAGGGGCCGCCCGGCCGGTCGTAGAGATGCGGCGCGTCGATGAGGAGCACGTCGAGCCCCGCGGCCTTGGCCGAGCGGATGCGCGCGGGGCCGCCGAAAAGATCCTCCATCTCGAAGACGACCGTCGTCGCATCCCTCGGGATGGCGCGGGCGACTTCGGGATAGAACGGCAGGAGGGTCTTCACCTCCATGCCGAGTTCGGCCAGCGCCAGCGGCAGGGCGCCTGCGACATCCGCGAGCCCACCCGTCTTGATGAACGGATAGACCTCGGAGGCGACCGAAAGGACCTTGTATCTCATCGGTAGTTGAGCCGGTCGATCATCGGCTTGGTGACGAGGCAGACGCCGCTCTCGGTGCGCCGGAAGCGTTGCGCGTCGAGCTCGGGATCCTCGCCGATCACCAGCCCGTCCGGAATGTGGACGCCCCGGTCGATCACCGCGTTCCGGATCCGGACGTTCCGGCCGATATGGCAGTGCGGCAGCACGACGGCATGGTCGAGATGGGAATAGGAGCGCTGGCGCACGCCGGTGAAGAGGAGCGAGCGGTTCAGCGAGCCGCCGGAGATGATGCAGTCGCCGGAAACGAGCGAGGACACGGCCGAGCCGCGGCGCCCGTCGACGTCGTGCACGAACTTGGCCGGCGGGGTGATCTCCGCATAGGTCCAGATCGGCCAGTCGCGGTCGTAGATGTCGAGCGGCGGCACGACGTCGGTCAGGTCGATATTGGCCTGCCAATAGGCGTCGACCGTTCCCACATCGCGCCAGTAGGCGTCGGATTCATTGGCCGAGCGCACGACCGAGCGGTTGAAGGAATGCGCCTGCGCGGTGCCGTGGCGCACGATGTGCGGGATGATGTCCTTGCCGAAATCCCGGTCGGACTTCGGATCGGCGGCGTCGCGCCGCAGCTGGTCCATCAGGAACTTCGTCTCGAACACGTAGATGCCCATGGAGGCGAGCGCGGTGTCGGGCCGGCCGGGGATCGAGGGCGGGTCCTTGGGCTTTTCCACGAAATCGGTGATGCGACCGGTCTCGTCGACATGCATGACGCCGAAGCCGACCGCCTCCATCCGCGGGACCTCCAGGCAGCCGACGGTCACGTCGGCGCCGGAATCCACATGCTGCTGGAGCATGATCTCGTAGTCCATCTTGTAGACGTGGTCGCCCGCCAGGATGACGATATACTGGGGCGCGTAGTCCTCGATGATGTCGACGTTCTGGTAGACCGCGTCGGCGGTGCCCGCATACCACTGGTCCTCCGAAACACGCTGCGAGGCGGGGAGGACGTCGAAGCTTTCGTTTCGCTCCGGCCGAAGGAAGTTCCAGCCGCGCTGCAGGTGGCGGATCAGGGAATGGGCCTTGTACTGCGTGGCGACGCCGATGCGGCGGATGCCGGAGTTCAAAGCGTTGGACAGGGCGAAGTCGATGATTCGCGACTTGCCGCCGAAGTAGACCGCGGGCTTGGCACGCGTGTCCGTCAGCTCCATGAGTCGGCTACCACGGCCGCCGGCCAGCACATAGGCCATCGTGTCACGCGAAATGGGTCCGGGTCTGCGTTGCGCCATTCGTCATCCTCCCAGATGTTTTCTCCTGGGCGAACTCGGCTGGCGCCGCTCGACCCGGTCGCCGTTTTCAGGCGCAAGGGCGTATCCTATACGTCCTTGCACGGAAACATAGCACCCCAGAACTCGTCTTCCACGGGTTCGACACAAGCAAAGCGCGAACGTCGCGCGGCCGGTCTCGCGGCCGCGCGACGTTCGGCTGGATCAGGCATCGGTGCCGGTGCGCCAGATGTCCTTGGCATATTCGCGAATCGAGCGGTCGGAGGAGAACCAGCTCATCCGCGCCGTGTTGCGCACGGCCTTCTCGCCCCAGGACGGCTGGTCGCTCCAGAGATCGTCGATCCGGCGCTGGGTCTTCCAATAGGCCTCGAAATCGGCCGCGATCATCCACCAGTCGTTGTTGTAGAGGTTCTGGACGAGGCCCTGGAAGCGCTCGACCCCGTCCGGCGAGAACACGCCCTTGACGATCGAGCCCAACGCATCGCGCAGGAGCGGCGTCGAGTCGATGATGGAGCGACCGCTATGGGCTTCGCGCCGCCGCTGCGCCACCTCGTCGGCGGTGAGGCCGAAGATGAAGATGTTCTCCGCCCCGATGTGCTCCAGCATTTCGACATTGGCGCCGTCGAGCGTGCCGATCGTCAACGCGCCGTTGAGGGCGAACTTCATGTTGCCGGTGCCCGAGGCTTCGAGGCCGGCGGTCGAGATCTGCTCGGAGACGTCGGCCGCGGGCATGATGATCTCGGCGAGGCTGACATTGTAGTTCGGGACGAACACGACCTTGAGGAGGTTGCGCACCGAGGGATCGGAGTTCACGACGCGGGCGACGTCGTTGATGAGATGGATGATCTCCTTGGCCTGCGCATAGCTCGGCGCGGCCTTGCCCGCGAAGATCTTCACGCGCGGCTGCCAGTCGATTTCGGGATGCGAGCGGATCTGGTCGTAGAGCGCGATGGCTTCGATGATGTTCAGGAACTGGCGCTTGTATTCGTGGATGCGCTTCACCTGGATGTCGAAGATCGCGGACGGGTCGAGCGAGATCGCCAGACGGTCCTCCACGACCTGCGCGAGGCGTGCCTTGTTCTGGCGCTTGACCGCCATGAAACGCTCGCGGAAGGCGCTGTCGGTGGCGAGCGCGTCGAGATCGGCGAGGCGGTCGATATCGTCCATGAAGGCCGGACCGACGGCCTCCGTGACGAGCGAGGTCAGCCCGGGATTGCACTGCATCAGCCAGCGACGCGGCGTCACGCCGTTGGTCTTGTTCTGGATGCGCGTCGGATAGAGCTCGTGCAGATTGTGGAAGACGGTCTGCTTCATCAGCTCGGTGTGCAGCGCCGAAACGCCGTTGATCGTGTGCGAGCCGGCGAAGGCGAGCTGGCCCATGCGCACGCGCCGGCCATTGTTCTCGTCGATGAGCGAGATGGCCGCGATCTTGGCGCCGTCGAGTCCCTTGTCCTGGCTGGCCTCGCGGATCACCTGCGCGTTGATCGCGTAGATGATCTGCATCTGGCGCGGCAGGAGGCGCTCGAAGAGATGGATCGGCCAGGTCTCCAGCGCCTCGGGCAGGAGGGTGTGGTTGGTGTAGGAGAAGGTCGCCTTGGTCAGCGTCCACGCCGCGTCCCAGGCGAAGCCGTGGACGTCGACGAGAAGGCGCATGAGTTCGGCGACCGACACGGCGGGATGGGTGTCGTTCAGCTGGATCGAGACCTTCTCGGACAGGTTCGAGAGGTCCGGATACTGGCTGAGATGGCGGCGGATGATGTCCTGCAGCGAGGCCGAGGAGAAGAAGTATTCCTGGCGCAGGCGCAGCTCCTGGCCGGCCTGATGCGAATCGGCGGGGTAGAGGACGCGGGTGATCGCCTCGGCCTTGTTGGCCTCGCGCACGGCGCCGATGTGATCGCCGGAGTTGAAGGCGTCGAGGAGGATCGGGTCGAGCGACTGCGCGCTCCAGAGGCGCAGCGTGTTCACGTGCTTACCGCGCCAGCCGACGACGGGTGTGTCGTAGGCGACGGCGAGAACGCGCTCGGCCGGGCGCCAGACCTGCCGCGGCGGCTTGCCGGGTTCGTCGATCGCGGCGACCTTTCCGCCGAAGCCGATCTCGTAGGCGGATTCGCGACGCTCGAATTCCCAGGGGTTGCCGTGAGCGAGCCAGGTCTCCGGCAGTTCGACCTGCTCGCCGCCGACGATCTCCTGCCGGAAGAAGCCGTGAACGTAGCGGATCCCGTAACCGAAGGCGGGGACGCCGGTGGAGGCCATGGATTCCATGAAGCAGGCGGCCAGACGGCCGAGGCCGCCGTTTCCGAGCGCGGCATCGGGCTCCAGAAGCTCGATCATCTCGATATCGACGTCGTATCGCGACAGGGCGGCCTTCACCTCGACCGTGAGGCCGAGATTGTCGATCGCATCGCGCAGGAGTCGACCGATCAGGAACTCCATCGAGAGATAGCAGACGCGCTTCTGCTGCTTGTCGTAGATCTCGTGCGTCGACTTGAACCAGCGGTCGATGATGCGATCGCGGACGGCGAGCGTGGTGGCCTGAAGCCAGTCGTGCCGGCGGGCCGCGGCCGGGTCCTTGCCGATCGCGTAGGTCAGTTTCTCGAGGATTTCGAGTGCCAGCGTATCGGCGTCGTTGCGGCGTGGCTCGGCCATCGGCGCAGGGCGATCGGGGGAGCCGATGGCCTCGTCCTCGGCGGTGCGGGCTTCGAGTGCAGACGTCATGATGTCTTCCTCATCTCGCTGATGACACGGACGAGGCCCGCCGTGGAGCCGTCCCGTCCCGTTGTTGCGACCTGACCTTGGACCACCGGAAGAAGGCCGGTGGCGAGTTCCTTGCCGAGTTCGACGCCCCACTGATCGAAGGCGTTGATGCCGAAAAGCTGCGCCTCGACGAAGACGCGGTGCTCGTAGAGCGCGACGAGGCGTCCCAGCGCATAGGGATCGAGCGTCTCGTGAAGGATGGTGATCGAGGGGCGGTCGCCGGGGAATGCCCGATGCGGGGCGAGCCGCTCGGCCTCGGCCTCGTCGACGCCCTTGTCGAGAAGCTGCCGACGCGCCTGTTCCAGGGAGCGCCCGACCATCAGGGCCTCGCTCTGCGCGAGGCAGTTGGCGAGGAGAAGTTCGTGATGGACCGCGAGATCGGGCTCGTGGCCTCGGGCCGCCACGATGAACTCGGCCGGGATCGGATCGGTCCCCTGGTGGATGAGCTGGTAGAAGGCGTGCTGCCCGTTGGTGCCGGGCTCGCCCCAGACGAGCGGCCCGGTCGGCGTGTGCACCGCCGAGCCGTCGACCTCGACGCGCTTGCCGTTGGATTCCATGTCGAGCTGCTGGAGATAGGCCGGCAGCCGCAGCAGGCGCTGGTCGTAGGGCAGGATCGCGCGCGCCGGGTAGCCCTGCGCCACGCGATGCCACCAGCCGACGAGACCGAGCAGGACCGGCAGGTTCTCCTCCAGCGGCGCGGATCTGAAGTGGCGGTCGAGATCGCGCGCTCCGGCGAGGAAGCGGCGGAAGTTCTCCGGTCCGACGGCGATCATGACGGGAAGGCCGACCGCCGACCAGACCGAATAGCGCCCCCCGACCCAGTCCCAGAAGCCGAAGACGAGCGCCGGATCGATGCCGAAGGCCGCGACCTTGTCGAGCGCGGTGGAGACGGCCGCGAAGTGCTTCGCCACCGCCGCCTCGCCGAGCGCCTCGGCCACGAAGGCCCTCGCGGTGGCCGCGTTCGTCATGGTCTCGATCGTGGTGAAGGTCTTGGAGGCGACGATGAAGAGCGTCGTCTCGGGATTGAGGCCCTTCAGGGTGTCGGCGATGTGCGCGCTGTCGACATTGGAGACGAAATGCGCGCGGGGTCCGTCGTGGAACGGGGCCAGCGCCAGGGTGACCATCACCGGCCCGAGATCGGAGCCGCCGATGCCGATGTTGACGACGTCGGTGAAGGCCTTGCCGGTCGCGCCGGTGCGCGAGCCGTCGCGAAGGCTCGTCGCAAAAGCGCTCATCGCCTCGAGAACGGCCGACACGTCGGGGCCGACGGGGCGTCCGTCGATTGCAAAGCCGTCGCTCTCCTCGCCCCGCAGAGCGACATGGAGCACGGAGCGGTTCTCGGTCGTGTTGATGGGTGCGCCGGCGAACATCGCGTCGCGCTTGGCTTCGAGCTGCATATCCCGCGCGAACGCATAGAGAGCGTTGAGATCGGAGGTGCCGATGGCGCATTTGGAGACGTCGAGAAGCAGGTCGTCCAGGCGACGGGTGAAGGTTTCGAAGCGAGCGGCATCCTCGGCGAAGCGCCGATGGATGCCGGCGGCGCGCGCTGCGCCTCCGGCCGTCGCGAGCGCCGCGATTCGATCCCCGTTCAGGTCTGAGACATGGTGGGTCAAGGCATCGATCCGAGCTGGTTCGGGGAGCATCTGCTGCACAGTCAGGAACAGACCCTTAGTCGTCCAATCCCTACGCAGTAAAGCGGAGAACCCGGCTGAACGCCACGGGGCAGGTCGAAAATCTGCCTTTTTTGGGGCAGCGAGACTTCGCTTTGCTGACGAAACGTTTCGCTGATCACAGACGCGTCATCGGGATCTTTCGCCCCGTTCGGCGGGAACGGAAGCGCCCAACGCCAGTTTACATCGCCGATACCGGATGCGGAAACTTGCAAAAGATGTTCGCAACCCCGCCTGGCGGGGACCACCGGAAAACCAACGTCGAAAGGTTCATTCCATGAAGAAGTTCATTCTCGCCGCCACGGTCGCCTCGTTCATGATCCCGGCCGCTTCCTTCGCTCAGACCGCCACGATGGGCACGGACAACGCGACGACCGCGTCGACCGACCTGACGGGCAACTACACGATCGTGAACAATCTCGCGGCCCAGAACCCGACCAACACCAAGACCGACGCGGCTCAGGTCGCCTCGACGATCGCGGCCAATCCGGGTCTTGCCGAGGCGCTCGAGAAGAACGGCATCAAGCTCTCCGAGATCGGCTCGATCCAGATCAAGCCGAACGGCCAGGTCGAAGTCTACGGTCAGGGTTCCTGATCGTTTCGACGACCTGATCCTTCGAGACAGGTTCTACGGGAAGGGCGTCGCCAATGGGCGGCGCCTTTTTCGTTGAGGTATCCGGGCCGGAGGCGAGGCTGGCGCGAGACGATACGGGACGACCGCACCAAGGCGTTCATGAGAGCGACCGCCCGTTCAGCCCGATCCCGGCGCCGGTCCTTCGGGCGGTTCCGGCCGCCGACGATGCGCAGGCCACGGCCGGCAAGGGCGCGGAGCAAGCAGCTCCATCGGAACCTCCGCCCCCATCATGTGCTGATTAAGTAAAAACACATAGCGCATCGTCTTTTCATCGGCGTTGGTCGGGCAATTCTACCGATCGAAAAGATCATCAAAAATATGTCCGGGAGACCCGGCGACTTCGTTAGGGAATAGCTGAGACAAATCGCCAGGGCAAGCATGCCTTAGAGGTTTCGTCATGGCCGTCAACTTCAGTCTGAAAACGCGTCTCTACGTTGGGTTCTCGACGATTATTCTCGTCATGCTTGGAACGGCGGCCATCAGCACCTACCAAGTCAACGTCATCAACGACAATCTGACGGCGATGAACGACGTGAACAGCGTGAAGCAGCGCTATGCCATCAACTTCCGGGGCAGCGTTCACGATCGGGCCATCAGCCTTCGCGACGTCGTTCTGTTCGCGGATGCGGATGACCTCACGTCCGCGCTTGCGGACATTGAGCGGCTGTCGGACGCCTACAAGGCGTCCGCTACCAAGATGGATGACATCTTCGCGGCCGGAACCGGCGTGACGCCGACCGAAACGCAGATCCTCGAGAGCATCAAGGACATCGAGGCCAAGACACTGCCCCTGATCACGCAGGTGATCGCGTTGCGTCAGTCCGGTGGCGTCGTGGCCGCCCACGACCTCCTCATGGCGCAAGCCCGGCCTGCCTTCAAGGAATGGCTGAAACGGATCAACCAGTTCATCGACCTCGAGGAAGCTGCGAACCAGTCGCTTGCGACCGATACCCGGTCCGTGGCCCACGGCTTCCAGGTCCTGATGATCTTTCTCTGCCTGGGAGCGCTCGTCATCGGGTTCGGCGTCGCCATCTGGGCCGCGAGTGTCGTCAAGCCGCTCAAGGTTCTGACCGACGTCATGAAGCGGCTGGCGCGCGGCGACCTGACCGCCCACGTGGTCGGCACGGATCGTACCGATGAAATCGGCGCGATGGCTTCTGCGGTGGAGGTCTTCAAGCAAGCCGCTCACAGGACCATCAAGCTCGAGGCGGAGGCGGGCGATGCCCGGACTGCCGAAGTGAACCTTCGCGACCGACAGAACGGCATCGATCAAGCCAAGGCCCAGGAGCTTCGCGATTTCATCGGTGCGGTCGAGGCAGGGTTCAGCGCTTTGTCGGACGGCGACCTGACGGTTCGGATGAACAAGGCGGTGGCGCAGGAGTTCGAGCCGATCCGTCGTCAGTTCAACGACAGTCTCGCCTCCCTCGAGGGCACCATTTCCCAAGTGGTGTCGGCCGTCGGCACGATCCGCATCGGCCTTGGCGAAATTTCCGTCGCGTCGGGGGACCTGTCCCAGCGCACGGAACAGCAAGCGGCATCGTTGGAACAGACGGTTGCGGCCTTGAGCGAAGTGACCGGTGCGGTGAACGAGACGGCGGTGGGAGCCGGAAGCGCGCAATCCTCCGCCGTGACGGCGCAGAAGAACGCCGAAAAGGGTGGCGAGATCGTCAGTCGTGCCATCACGGCCATGGCGCAGATCGAAAATTCGTCCGACCAGATCAGCAAGATCATCGGCGTCATCGACGAGATCGCCTTCCAGACGAACCTCCTCGCGCTCAACGCCGGCGTCGAGGCGGCGCGCGCCGGAGAAGCCGGACGGGGCTTTGCCGTTGTCGCCCAGGAGGTCCGGGGGCTCGCCCAGCGCTCCGCGGAAGCGGCCAAGGAGATCAAGGGACTGATCTCGACCTCCTCCGCGCAGGTCGCCGTCGGCGTCGAACTCGTCACCGCTTCCGGTCGGTCGCTGGAGGAGATCGTGCATCAGGTCGGCGACATGAGCCGTGGAGTCCAGGAGATCGCCCGGAGCGCGCGTGAGCAGGCCGTCTCGCTGAAGGAGGTTTCCACCGCCGCCGACCAGATGGACAAGGTGACCCAGCAGAATGCGGCGATGGTCGAGGAGACGAGCGCCGCGGCGCAGAATCTGAGCGCCGAAACCGAAAAGCTCGCCTCTATGGTCGAACATTTCACGACCTCCGCTCCTCGGCAGACCCAGCCTCTGCCGATCACCCGGCGTGCTGGCGCGGCTCCCCGTGCCAGTTCCGGACCCGTCGTACAGATGAGGTCGGTCGGTTCAGGCGGAGGCGCCGCTCCCAAGGCGACCGTCGGGACGGATTCCTGGGAAGAGTTCTGACCCGATCCCTCGCGATCCCAGGCACCCCGGCTGAGCCCGGGGTGTTCTCATGTCCGGGCTCGTCCAGGCCCGTCGCAAGCGGCTCCCTCCTTCGTGGACACTCGAACCCGCTTGCGCACTTGGGAGGCTCCGGAGCGCCTTTGCCCTAGTACTCGTTTTCGTAGAACACGCCGACCTCTCCACCGCCCGTCGCCGACACGGCACCGCGCGCCTTGAGTCCCGCGCCGAGATCGAGGTCGATCGAGACGCGGCCGGTGGAGTCGACACCGAGATAGGTATTGTCGTTGAGATACTTCCCGACACCGACGGAGGCCTGACCATCGGCGTTCGTCTTGATGTCGAGATCGTCGACGCCGAGCTGGGCGCGGAGGTTTTCGAGGAGCCCCGTCGAGCCGCCGACGCCAGCGAGCTGGGCTGCGGCTTCGGCGAGCTGCGCGATCTGCAGCGGCGACAGATCGGCGGTTCCCTGACCGAAGATCAGCCGCGCCAGCACCTCGTCCTGCGGCAGGGCGGGACTGGACGAGAAGTTGAAGCTTGGATCGGTCGCCGGGCCCGTCACCGAGACCTGAACGGTGACGTCGCCGGTGTCGGAGGTCGCCAGAAGATCCAGCGTCGGCAGGAGATCGCCGTTGAAGGTGAGGATGCCGCGCTCGAAATCGAGGCGGTTGGCGAGGATGTTGAAGCGTCCGCGCTGCAGCTCCAGCGCCCCGGTGATGGCGGGGGCCGAAGCGGTGCCGCGGATCGTGATCGCGCCGCCGAGCTCCACGTCGAGGCCCCGGCCGCGCACGAAGACGCGGTTCGGCGCATTGAAGCGGACGTCGAGCGCGATCCCGCCACCGCCGCCGCCGCCGGAGGATTTCGGCGCGATCTCGCGGGCCTGCTTGCGGACGGCTTCGGACGTGTTCTTGTGGCGGACGTCGATCCGGGAGAGCGAGGTGGGCAGGCGGTCGGGAACGAGGATGTTGATCTCGATCGCATCGATCGTGCCGGCGAGAAGCGGCGTCGCGATCAGCGAGCCGGTGAGCGAGAGGTCGGCGTTCACCTGCGCGGCGACGAGTTCCCCGTCGTTGTAGCGCCCCTCGTTCACGCGGACGCGGATATCGGCGGGGAAGCCGGCATCGAGCCCGACCGTCCCGGTGACGGCGATCGAGCCGCCCGCGGCGAGATCGGCGGTGAAGGCGCTGATCGTCGCCGTGCGCCCGGCCAGCGTGATCGTGGCGTCGATGTTGTTGACCGCGACGTTGGAGCCGGTGTCGACGAAGGAGGCCCCGCTCGCGCGGATGGTGCCGTTGACGTCCGGCGCGGCCGTCGTGCCGCGGATCGTCGCATCGACGGCGACCGTGCCCTGCACCGAGCGCCCGCCCTCCGCGAGAATCGCGTTGGCGATGGAGAGCGGTGCGGTGCCGTTGACGGACAGGTTCAGCTGCGGCGTGCCGGCGGTGCCGACCGTGCCGTTGGCGCGAAGCTCCAGGCCGCTGCCGGACAGACCGGCATCGAGCGTCAGGACGTTGGCGGCGAAGCGGCCGTCGGCGTCGAAGGAAAGGGCGGAGACGCCGACATTGCGGGTCTGCGCAACGGACAGACCGCGCCCCGTCACGTCGAACGTGATGTCGGGCGCGGCGAGCGGCCCGGTCGCGCGGATCCGGCCCGCGATCGTGCCTTGGGGATCCAGCCCCTCGGCGGCAGCTCCTGCGATGGAGGCGGGGAGATCGGCGACGGTGACGTCGAGGTCGAGCTCTTGCCCGGCCCGGCCGGAAATGGTGATGCGGCCGGGACCGACGTCGATCCGGGCGGTTTCGAGATCGGCGGTGCCCGCGGCGAAGCTGCCCCGCGCGATCGCGTTGACGGCGGGCGCCCCGGCCTCGCGCGTCTGCCGCGTCGAGATGCCGGACGCGGTGAGGTCGAAGCTCGCCTGCGGGTTCGAAAGGATGCCGTTGGCGCTGGCCGAGCCGGAGATCGTGCCCCGCGCGCCGAGATCGGCGACGAAGGCGTTGGCGAGCGCGACCGGCAGGCGATCGAGCGCGACGTCCACGTCCAGCACCTCCCCGACCGTGCCGGAGGCGGAAAGGGAGCCGTCTCCGATCGTGGCGCGCGCCGCCTCGATCGTCGCGGAGCCGGCGGCATAGGTGCCGTTCGCATCCAGCGTGATGGCGGGCGTGCCGGAGGCTCGGAGCTTTTCCGTCGTGATGCGGCGGCCCGCGATGTCGAACGTGGCGGAGGGATCGGCGATCGAGCCGGTCGCCTTCGCCGATCCCGACAGCGTGCCGGAAGCGCCGAGATCGGGAACGAAGCCGTTGGCGACGGCGACCGGGAACTCTCGCGCGGTCACGTCGAGGTCGAGGCGCTCTCCGACCGTGCCGGTGGCGGAGATCGACGCGTTCCCGAGCGTCGCGGTGGCGGTCTGGAGCGTCGCGGTGCCGGATTCGTATCGTCCGGCGAGGCGAAGCTCGGCCGGCGGCAGGCCGCTCCCGGCGACGCGCCGTTCCGTGATGCCGCTGCCTGTGAGGTCGAAGACCGCATTCGGGGCGGACAGCGTTCCGGTCGCGGTCGCCGTGCCGGAGATCGTGCCGGATGCCTCGAGGTCGGGCACGAAGCCGTTGGCGAGGCCGACGGGAATTTCGTTCGCCCGGACCTGGAGGTCGAGCACCTTGCCGACCGTCCCCGACGCCGTCAGCGAGGCCGCGCCGATATTGGCGACGGCCGTCTGAAGATTTGCCGTGCCTTCCACCATCCGGCCGGCGACGCGAAGGTCGATCGGCGGAATGCCGCTGTCGGCGATGCGCCGGGCGCCGATGCCGCTGCCGTTGAGGTCGAAATCGGCGTTCGGGGCGCTGAGAGGCCCTGTCGCCCTGGCGGTTCCCGAGATCGTGCCGGTGGCGTCGAGATCGCTGACGAAGGCATTGGCGAGACCGACGGGAATGTCCGTCAAGGCGACGTCGACGTTCAGCGTGTCGCCGACCGTGCCGGAGGCGGTGAGCGAGCCGGCGCCGACGGTGGCGCGCGCGCGTTCCAGCGTCAGGAGGCGAGCCTCGTAGCGGCCGGCCGCATCGAGCTCGATCGGCGCGATGCCGGCATCGGCCACTTCGCGCGCGGTGATGCCGGTTCCGGTGAGGGTGAAGGCGGCGCGCGGCTCGGCGGGCGTGCCGGTCGCGGTCGCGGTGCCGGAGATCTCGCCGGAGGCGCCGAGGCCGGAGACGAAGTCGTTGGCAAGCGCGACGGGCAGGCGGTCGAGCGACAGCTGGAGGTCGAGAATGGTCTGCCCGACCCGGCCGCTCGCCGACAGCGAGCCGTCGCCGACGTCGAGGTCGGCGGTTCGCAGGGTGAGGATGTTGCTCGCGTAAGTTCCGGCGACGACGGCCTGAAGCGCCGGCAGGTTCGCCGCCCGCGTTTGGCTCGTGGCGAGGTTCTCGGCGCGCAGGTCGAAGACCGCTTCGGGTGCGGCCGGCGAGCCGGTGACACGCGCCGAGCCGGTGAAGGTGCCGGCGGCGTCGAGGCCCGCCACGAACGGGTTGGCGAGGGCTGCGGGAACGCGGTCGAGCCGCGCGTCGAGGTCGAGCGTGGCGCCGCTTCGCCCGACGAGCGACAGCGATCCGTCGCCGGTCTTCAGCTCCAGCCTGCCGATCTCGGTCGTGCCGTTGCGGATGGTGATCGTGGCCGGCGCCGTGAGGGCGACCGCGGCGTCGGGGATCTCGACGGTGAGGGCATCGATGCCGATGACCGTCTCGGTCGGCGCGAGATTGGCTTGGCCGGCCAGCGTCACCGGCGCGCCGTTGGCCTCGGCCCGGGCTTCGAGGCGCGTGAAGTCGCCGCTGCGGGTGAGGTCGAGGACGAGCGCCGTGACATCGACGGGGCCAGCCGAAACGCGTGTCCCCCGCACCTGCCCCACCGGGAAGGGCCGGCCGAGATAGTCCTCGACGGCGAGATCGACGGCGACGCCTTCGAGAACGGTGCCGGAGACGTCGAGGCGCTCGGAGGTGAGGTCGACGTCGGCGACGGGGAAGTCGGCCGCGTTGATGGACAGACCGACCGTGCCGTTGAGGTCGCCGCTCATCTTCTGGAGGGCGAGGGCGGCCAGCGGCCCGATATCGGCCACCGCGAAATCGAGCTGGCCGATGGGAGCGGCGGCCTCGGTGAGGCGCAGCTCGCCGGAAATGCGGTTCGGGCCTTGCGAGATCGCGAGATTGGAAATGCGGCGGTCGCCGTTCTCCAGCGTTTCGAGGAGCGCCGTGCCCGACAGGGGAACGCCGTCGAGCGTGCCGGAGAGATCCACCGTGCCGGAGGGTCTGGCCGAGGTGAAGTCGCCGCGCGCTTCGAGCTTCAGGTTTGCCAGCTCGCGTCCGTTCACGCGAAGGCCCTGGCTCGTCAGGCTGACATCGACATTGGGTTGGGCGACGGGGCCATCGGCGGTGAGCTTGAACTCGGCCTTGCCGGAGATCGCCGCATTCTCCGCAACGGCGGCGTCGATGCGGCCGGTGACGTCGGCGGAGACGGTGTCGTTCGCGAGATTCACCGAACCGTCGATGACGAGGCCCGTGCCGCGCACGGCGAGGTCGCGGGCGGCGAGCGCGCCATCCGGGGTCCGCGCGACCGAGCCGGAGACGTTCAGCCGGTCGCCGGCCAGCGGCACCGCGGCGGCCGAGAGCGCGAGCGTTTCGAAGTCGGAGGCGAGCGTCAGGTCGAAGGTGGAGAAGTTCAGCGCGGCCGTGCCCGTCAAGGCGGCGTTGGCGACGGCGGTCGAGACCTTCGAGGTCGTCAGCGACAGCCCGGCGGAGGACAGCGCGCCGTCGGCCTCGATGCGGATCGCGCCTTCGAGGAAGCGATCCTGGACGCCGTCCGGCGCGGTCATCGACGCCGCCGTGGCGACGAGCTTCAAGGGACCCGTCAGCGCCTTCACGTCGAAGGCCGGCGAGACCGCGGACAGGGCGAGGTCCGTCGCGACATAGGCACTGAAGCCGGCGGTCGGGAGGCTCGCGGACACATCGAGCGCGGCGGCGGCGAGCGCGCCGTTCAGCGTGGCTCGGAGGCTGGCGATGTCGATGGCGGTCTTGGCGTCGTTCGCGCCGAGGCGGATCGGGATCGTGCCGCCGTCGCGCCCGGACACCTCGATCGTCAGCGCGTTGCCCGCACCGGTGCCGTCATAGGTGCCCGAGGCCGTGGCGTTGATCCGGCCCGAGGCGAGCGAGGCCTGATCGATGGCGATGACGCCGTCGTTGCGGATCAGCACCTGGGCGTCGAGATCGACGCCGCCGTCGACATAGGCGGCATAGGCGTCCGGCACGAAGCGTTCGGCGGAAATCCCGAGCGCGGCGGAGATGCGGCGGCCTTCGGCGGTGTCGGTCACCTGCGCGGTGAGGGTCGCGGCGGATTCGTCGCCGACCGTCAGAGCGCCGTTCGCCATGAAGTCGGACAGGGGGCCGGAGCCCTGGATCTTGAGGTTCACCGCGGGAGCGCCCGGCAGCGCCAGGAGCGTCGCCACGAGACCCCCGGCCGGCTCGCTCGCATCGACGGCGACTTCCAGCCGGTTCTCGTCCGGCGCGAAGACGAGGGTCGCCGCGATCTGGCCGGGCTGGTCGAGACGGGTGATGTTGGCGGAGACGTCGAGCTTGGTCGGATCGTCGTCGAGGACGAGCCGGGCTTCGGCCGAGAGGCGGGCGCGCACGCCGGCAATGGCCTGTCCGAGCACGAACTCGCCGAGCGAGATTCGTTCGATGTTGGCCGTGATCGAGGGCAGGCTGAAGCCGCCGCTCTCCTCGTTCGGGTCGGCCGGCGCGCCTTCGGGGAGGCGTTCCAGGACGATGCTGCCGGCGGTGAGCGCCTGGATCTCGACATTGGCGCGGGCGAGCGCCAGCGGCGACCAGTCCATGGCGAGGTCGGTCGCGGTGAGATAGACGCCTTGCGGATCGGCGATCGTCACGCGCTGGATCCGGATCGCGCCGGACAGGGCGCCCGTCAGCCCCTCGATCTCCACCTTGGTCGTGTCGGAGGAGAGGAGGTTTTCGATCTGATTGGCGATGAAGGCCTGCGCGCTCGCGCCCGTGGCCGGTGCGAGAAGCGCGAGGGCGAGAAGGGCGAAGCGAAGAGCGGCGGAGAAGCGTCTGGTCATGATCAGAAAGCCTGTCCGATGCCGGCATAGATCTGGAAGTCGGCGTCGCGCGGTCCGGGATCGAGGGGGATGCCGACATCGACGCGGATCGGGCCGAAGCTCGTGAGATAGCGCGCGCCGATGCCCGCGCCGATCTTGAGGTTCGAGAAGTCCGGCGTCAGTTCGTCCGACACGGCGCCGGCATCGACGAAGGGCACGATCTGGATGTTTTCGGTGACGCCGACGCGGACTTCGGCGGATGCCTCGAAGAGCGAGAGCCCGCCGGTCGGCGTGTCGACGAAGGAGGGGTCGCCGCCGGGGCGGGGGAACGAGGGATAGTAGGGCCCGATCGTCTGGAAGCCGTAGCCGCGCACCGAGCCGCCGCCGCCGGCATAGAAGCGGCGGTCGTTCGGGATGTCCTGGAGATCCGCGCCGAAGATCGAGCCGTAGGCGAGGCGGCCCGCGAGGATGAAACGGTTGCTCTCGGTGAGCGAGAGATAGGCGGACAGATCGCCGCGCGCCTTCAGGAAGGGCGTGCCCTCGCCGATCTCGTAGGAGGGCTCGGCGTAGAGCTTGGCGAGGAAGCCCTTGGTCGGGTTCAGCTTGTCGTCGCGGCCGTCGAACGTGTAGGTGATCGGGACCGAGGCGATCAGGAAGTCCTCGGTGCCGAGATAATCGGTGATCTCCTCGTACTCGCCGCGGATCCGCGCCTCGATCGTCTGCTGGTCGGTCAGTTCGTACTGGACGCCCGATGTCGCGGCGATGGAATCGCGGTCATAGGCGAGGGGATGCTCGCTGACGGCTTCGATCGAGCCGACATAGACCGAATCGGGACCGAGGACGCCCGGCTTCTTGAAGACGGCCGATACGCGGTAGTCGAATTCGTCGGTCTCGCGGACGGTGTCGCTGACGGCGGTCGCGCCGATCCGCGAAACGGAGGCGTCGAGGCGCAGGGATTCGGCGCGACCGAAGAGGTTGCGGTGGCCCCAATAGCCCGAAACGCCCGCGCCGTCGGTGTTGGAATAGGTCGCGCCGACGCCGTAATAGCGGAATTTGCGCTCGCCGACCTCGATCTGGACGGGAAGCGTGCCGTCGGCGGCCTCGGCCTGGCCCTCGCGAACGGTCACGCTGGAGAAGACGTCGAGCTTCAGGAGCCGTTCCCGGGCCTTCTTCAGGTCCTCCGGCGTGAAGACCTTCCCCTGCTCGATGCCGGCCATGTAGGCGATGAAGCCGGGATCGACGTCTTGCGCGCCCTCCACGAAGATCTCGCCGAAGGGCACCGGCTCGCCCGGCGAAACGGCGAGGCGGTAGTCGAGGGTCTTCGTCGCGCCGTCGGCGACGACGTCGCGCTCGGTCACGGCGACAAAGGGGCGGCCCTCGCTCCGCAGGCGCTCGAAGAGCCGGCCCTCCTCGCGCAGGACGCGGACGGACTCGGCCGTTCCCCCGGGCGCGAGTTCGGTCGCATCGGCGGGAACCGGCGTGCCGTCCGCCGTGATGTCGACCGAGCCCAGCGTGAACAGCGCGCCGGGATCGACGGTGATCTCGACGGGAACCGGCCCACCCGACGTGTCGAACTTCGCGTCGGGCGCGAGGTCGGCGATATCGGAGCCCTCGATCCGGATCGTCACGAGGCCTTCGTAGCGGGCGTTCTCATAGAGCGAGGCGACGAGGCGCTTGCGGTCGCCCTTGGCCTTCGACAGGAGCCCGAGCGATCCGGACACCGGATCGTCCGCGTCGGAGACGAGGGTCGAGGCGGCCTCGAGCTCTTCCTTCAGGTCCTCGGTGGTCTCGTCTTCGGCGCCGAGGACGGTGAGCGTCGCGGTGTAGCGGACGGGATCGACGATGTCGGCGGTGTCCTCGTCTTTTTCGAAGAACTTGAAGCCGAAGATCTCGAAGGCGCCGGCGCCGGGCGCGGCGCACAGAGCAAGGGCGGAGCCGAGAACGAGGACGATGAGACCGCGACGCGCAAGCGCGGGTCCGGCCTTGGCCGTCCCGTCGCGGCGAAGCGGAACGCTCCTGATCTTCGACTGGGAAAGGGCCACGCACACCTCGAACAACTCAACGTCATGTCAGCGTCTGGAGAAAGACGAAGGACGATCGCTGTCCGGCCCGCCACTCCCGAAGCGAGCCTTAAGGATGCGGGTAAAGTTTGAAATAACAACACCGAACGCCTTGCCCGGCGCTGACCTCATCGTGATCGCGGTCATTCGGTCCGCGGGTTGTGCCCGATGTGTGACACAGACGGCTAAGGGTCCGGCCGTCGTCGGGCGGCGCTCCCTGCGCCCTTGGTCGCATGGAATAGTTCTAGAATCTGCTGGACGCGGTTCCGGGCTCGGGGCAGTGTTCGCGCCGAGACGGACGGTGCCCCTTGCGCCGCCGCCGCAGACTTCGAAGTGCGGAGCTTGGGACCGCCCGGCGGTGAACCCGGCCCGCTCGTCAATGACGGGAGGACGTGCATGAGCCAGGTTTCGATCACCGTGAACGGTCGGACGATGACGGGTGAGGTGGAGGACCGCACGCTTCTCGTCCAATATCTGCGCGACAATCTCGGACTGACCGGGACCCATGTCGGCTGCGACACCTCGCAGTGCGGCGCCTGCGTCGTCCATATCGACGGACGCGCGGTGAAGTCCTGCACGATCCTCGCCGTCCAGGCCTCCGGCTCGGAGGTCGTCACGATCGAAGGCCTCGCCAACGGGCAGGAGCTGCACCCCGTCCAGGCCGCGTTCCGCGAGCATCACGGGCTGCAGTGCGGCTATTGCACGCCGGGCATGATCATGACCGCGGTCGACATGATCCGCCGGCATGACGGCGATCTCGACGAGAAGACGGTCCGCGAGGAGCTCGAAGGCAACATCTGCCGGTGCACGGGCTACCACAACATCGTCAAGGCGATCCTGTCGGCCGCCGAAAAGAGCGGCTCCGGCGACCAGCGCATCGCGGCCGAGTAAGGCCGCGGCGACGACGCATCATCCGAGACGGGACGAGCGCCGGAAAACGGCCGCCGCCCGCGATCGCTGAACTCTGGGAGGTTTCTGGCATGGGTATCGAAGGCATCGGCGCAAGCGTTCTGCGCAAGGAAGACAGACGGTTCATCACCGGTCGCGGGCGTTACGTCGACGACATGACGGTGCCCGGCATGAAGTATGCGGCCTTCGTCCGCTCGCCGCATGCCCACGCCACCTTCTCCTCGATCGACAGCGCCGCCGCCATGGCGATGCCGGGCGTGATCGGCGTCCTCACCGGTGCGGAGCTCCAGGCGGACGGCATCGGCAACCTCATCTGCGGCTGGGCGGTCAATTCCAAGGACGGCTCGCCGATGAAGATGGGCGCCTGGCCGGCGCTGGCGGTCGGCACGGTGCGCCATGTCGGCCAGGCCGTCGCGGTGGTCGTCGCCGAGACCAAGGCGCAGGCGCGCGACGCCGCCGAGGCCGTCGAGGTCGCCTATGCCGAGCTGCCCGCGGTGACGCAGGCCTCCAAGGCGATCCAGCCGGGCGCGCCGCAGCTCCATCCCGAGGCGCCCGACAACGTCGTCTTCGACTGGGAGATCGGCGACCGGGCCGCGACGGAGGCCGCCTTCGCCAAGGCCGCCCACGTCACCAAGCTCCACATCGTCAACAACCGCCTCGTTCCGAACGCCATGGAGCCGCGCGCCGCGCTCGGCCTCTACGATCCGGCCGAGGATCACTACACCTGCTGGACGACCTCGCAGAACCCGCATGTCGCGCGGCTCGTGATGAGCGCCTTCTACAACGTCGCGCCCGAGCACAAGCTGCGCGTGATCGCGCCCGATGTCGGCGGCGGTTTCGGATCGAAGATCTACATCTACCCCGAAGAGATCGTCTGCCTCTGGGCCTCGAAGAAGACGGGCGTCCCGGTGAAGTGGACGAGCGACCGCACGGAGGCCTTCCTCACGGACGCGCATGGCCGCGACCACGTGACCGAGGTCGAGATGGCGATCGACGCGGATCACCGGATCATCGGCCTGAAGGTCGACACGATCGCCAATCTGGGCGCCTACATGTCGCTCTTCTCCTCCGCGACGCCGACCTATCTCTACGCGACGCTCCTGTCCGGCCAGTACAACATCCCCGCGATCCACGCCAATGTCCGGGCCGTCTACACCAACACCGTGCCGGTCGACGCCTATCGCGGCGCCGGACGGCCGGAGGCCACCTACGTCGTCGAGCGGACCGTCGAGACGGCGGCGCGCGAACTCGGTCTTTCGCCGGCCGAATTCCGCCGCAAGAACTTCATCCGCTCCTTCCCGCACCAGACGCCGGTCATTATGACCTATGACGCCGGCGACTTCGACGCCTCGCTCGACGCCGCGATGAAGGCGGCCGACGTCGAGGGCTTCGAGACCCGCCGGACGGAAGCCGCCCGGCACGGCAAGCTGCGCGGGCTCGGCATGAGCTGCTACATCGAGGCCTGCGGCATCGCGCCCTCCAAGGCGGTCGGCTCGCTCGGCGCGGGCGTCGGCCTCTGGGAATCGGCCGAGGTCCGCGTCAATCCGGTCGGCACGATCGAGATCCTCACCGGCTCGCACAGCCATGGCCAGGGCCATGAGACGACCTTTGCCCAGCTGATCGCCGAGCGCTTCGGACTGCCCGTCGACAATGTCCAGGTGATCCACGGCGACACCGACAAGGTGCAGTTCGGCATGGGCACCTACGGCTCGCGCTCGGGAGCGGTCGGCATGTCGGCGATCGTCAAGGCGCTGGACAAGGTCGAGGCCAAGGCCAAGAAGATCGCCGCCCACCTGCTCGAGGCGGACGAGGGCGACATCGAGATCGCGAATGGCGAAGTGCGCGTGAAGGGCACGGACAAGAAGCTCGGCTGGCACGAGGTCGCGCTCAACGCCTATACCGGCCACAAGCTGCCGGACGGCATGGAGCCGGGCCTCAAGGAAGGCGCGTTCTACGATCCGCAGAACTTCACCTTCCCCGCGGGCTGCTACATCTGCGAGGTCGAGGTGGATGCCGAGACCGGCGCGACCGAGATCATCCAGTTCATCGCCGCCGACGATTTCGGCCGCGTGATCAACCCGATGATCGTCGAGGGCCAGGTCCATGGCGGCGTCGCCCAGGGCATCGGGCAGGCGCTTCTGGAGGGCACGGTCTACGACGACACAGGCCAGCTCGTGACCGCGTCCTACATGGACTACGCCATGCCGCGCGCCTCCAGCCTCCCGATGATCCAGGTCTCGACCACCGAGACGCTTTCGCCGTCGAACCCGCTTGGCATGAAGGGCTGCGGCGAAGCGGGGGCGATCGGATCGCCGCCGGCCGTCATCAACGCCATCACGGACGCGATCGGCAACAACGACCTCTCCATGCCGGCGACGCCGGAGAAGGTCTGGAAGGCGCTGAACGCGGTATCCTGAAGCGGGCCGGATCGGTCGGGCGCCGCTGCCCCGCCGATCCGCCACCGCCATCCCTTTCCTCGGCCGCGCGGCTCCATCTCCCCGACGGGGATGCGCGAAGACCCGGCCAGCATCAAAAGGAATTCGACATGTACGAGACCCAGTACCATCGCCCGACCTCGCTTTCGGAGGCGGCCTCGCTTCTCTCGGGCGGCGCGGACGCGAAATACCTCGCGGGCGGCATGACGCTGATCCCGACGATGAAGCAGCGCCTCGCCGCGCCGTCCGACCTCGTGGATCTTCGCCACGTCGCGGAGTTGAAGACCGGGATCAGCGTCTCGGGCCGTTCGGTGACGATCGGCGGCGGCACGACCCATGCCGAGATCGCGGCGCACGAGGGCATCGAGGCGATCGCGCCGGGTTTCCACTATCTGGCCAGCGTCATCGGCGACCCCGCCGTCCGCCACATGGGCACGATCGGCGGATCCGTCGCGAATTTCGATCCCGCCGCTGATTATCCCGCGGCCCTGCTCGCCATGGGCGCGACGATCCACACGAACACGTCCACCTATTCCGCGGACGAGTTCTTCCTCGGCATGTTCGAGACCGCGCTGGACGACGGCGAGATCGTCACCGGCGTGTCCTTCGAGGCGCCCGACGCCTCGGGCTACGAGAAGTTCCGCAATCCCGCCTCGCGCTACGCCATGTGCGGCGTCTTCGCGGCGCGGCGGGGCGGCGAGGCGCGCATCGGCGTGACGGGCGCCGGACAGGGCGGCGCATTCCGCTGGACGGAGGCAGAGTCCGTCCTTTCCGCGAATTTCGATCCCTCCGCCGTGGACGCTCTGAGCGTGACGACCGACAACATGCTGTCGGATCTCCACGGTTCCGCCGCGTATCGGGCGAACCTCGTGAAGGTCGTGACGAAGCGGGCCGTGAAGAAGGCCCTCGGCCAGGGCTGAGATCGGCAACGGGGGCGCCTGTGCCCCCCATTGTCGTGGCCGGTCGATTTGCTCGGCGGGGCGCGGTCCGGCGGACGATGAAGGCACTCCAGGGCGCCTCACGCCCGCGCCGCATCCCATGAGACATGCAAAAGCCGGCCGATGCTCTGCGCATCGGCCGGCTTTCTTTCGAAGGATCAGGCGTCAGAGGTTGCAGGCGCGACGACGACCGTCATTGCCGAGATAGGTGTCGGTTGCGGGATCGTAGGAGCGGTAGCGGTTCAGGCAGCGCTGGATGTGGTTGCGATCGTTGCCCCCGCCGCTCGATGCCGCCGCACCGCCCGCGATCGCGCCGACCGCGAGTCCGAAGATCGCAGCCGCCGCCGCATCGCCCCGGATGTCGCGACGATCGCGCGCGAAACGCTGGTAACGTCGATTGTCCCAACGGCGGGCATCACGGCGGAATTCGCGGCAATCGCGGTCACGCGGGTTGCGGGCGCAGTAGCGCTCGACATAGCGCTGGCGCTCGCGGAACCCCTGCGCCTCGGCCGGCGTCGGTGCGAGCGAAACGAAGCTCGTCGCGACGACGGCGAAGGTCGTCACGGCCTTGATCAGCATCTTCATGAAAACGCGCATCCTCCAATGGCCGCTCCCGATCCCGTCGGGGGGCCTGTTCGTCCCTGTGCGCTTCCAATGGATCTCGTAAGGCGGACGTTCCATCATGACGGGGAATTCATGCGATCCGCTGATGACCCAAAGCGGCAATCCGCCACAGGCTCCGGGCCGGGTTTCCACATGCTCCCGTCCGCGGCAGGTGGGCGGAACGGAGTGCGAACGCTATATGCCTTCCATGGCCAAGATGACGCTCATGGACAAGCTCGCGATCCTCAGCGACGCGGCGAAGTACGATGCCTCCTGCGCCTCGAGCGGAACGGTGCGGCGATCGTCGGAGAAGACCAAGGGAATCGGTTCGACGGAAGGGTCCGGCATCTGCCATGCCTATGCGCCGGACGGGCGATGCATTTCGCTCCTCAAGATCCTGATGACGAACTTCTGCATCTACGACTGCGTCTACTGCGTGAACCGCTCCTCGTCGAACGTTGCCCGCGCGCGCTTCACGCCGGCCGAGGTCGTGAAGCTCACGATGGAATTCTACAAGCGGAACTACATCGAGGGCCTGTTCCTGTCCTCCGGCATCATCCAGAACTCCGATCACACGATGGAGCAGATGGTGGAGATCGCGCGCAAGCTGCGGCTGGAGGAGAACTTCTCCGGCTACATCCACCTGAAGACGATCCCCGACGCCTCGCCCCAGCTGATCGAGACGGCCGGTCTCTTCGCCGATCGCCTGTCGATCAACATCGAACTGCCGACCGACATCTCGCTGACCTCGCTCGCGCCGGAAAAAGACCCGCGCGACATCCGGCGCTCCATGGGCCATCTCCGGGCGAAGATCGAGGAGCACAAGGGCGAGGCGAAGGACCGGGCAAAGCCCCAGCGCTTCTCGCCGGCCGGACAGTCGACGCAGATGATCATCGGGGCCGACGGGTCGGACGACGACGCGATCCTCGGCCGGTCGGAGAATCTCTACGGCAATTACCAGCTCAAACGCGTCTACTATTCCGCCTTCTCGCCGATCCCCGACGCCTCCTCGCGCCTGCCGCTCCAGAAGCCGCCGATGATGCGGGAGCATCGTCTCTATCAGGCGGACTGGCTGATGCGCTTCTACGGCTTCGATCGCGGCGAGATCGTCTCGGGCGGCGAGGACGGCATGCTGGATCTTTCGATCGACCCGAAGCTCGCCTGGGCGCTGAAGCACCGCGAACGTTTTCCGGTCGACGTCAACAAGGCCGATCAGGAAATGCTGCTGCGCGTGCCCGGACTCGGCACCAAGGCCGTGAAGCGGATCCTTTCGACACGCCGGCACCGCACCCTTCGCCTCGACGACGTCGCCAAGCTCTGCCAGTCCATCGCCAAGGTGCGCCCGTTCCTCACCGCTCTCGACTGGACTCCGGGCGGTTTGACGGACAAGGCGGACCTGAAGCTCGACTTCACCCCGCGTCCGAAACCGGCGCAGCAGCTGAGCCTCTTCTGACGGCGTCAGCGATCGGGTCGCCGATTGGGTGCTGCGGACCAATGTCATCCGGGGACGTGCGATGCGCGGGTGGATCAGACCGGATCGGCCGGGACCTGGCTGCCGTTCGATGGTCCTGCATTGGCTGGAAGAGCAGTCGAGCAAGCCGTCGAGGCTGTCGGCGGATGCCGACGCGGTGACACCGTGGAGCGCATCCGAGGCGACGCTTGCGGACATATCCACGCGCGGAGTTGGATCGTAAGGTAGCGGATGTCATCCGACCGTTCGCGCCGATGGAGCGTAGTGCATGGACCTGATGAACCTCCTCAAGTCCATCGAGGAGCTGCTCTACGAGGTGGTCTCTTGGCTCCTGTTCTACCCACTGACGTTCTGGAAATGCGTTCGCTATCCGATCCGCATGATCGCCTATGCCGAAGCCGAGCTCGCCGCCGATCCGACATCACGCTTCTCGGCCGCCCTCAGCCCGCCCATCTTCCTGTTCCTCACCCTGATCATCGCGCATGTCGTGGAACTGCGCTTCGCAGTGCCGGGGCCCGAGTTGACCGGGGCACTGGCGGACCAGCGCAACCTCCTTCTCCTGCGAGCCGTCATGTTCAGCCTGCTTCCGCTGATGATGGCGATCCAGCGCGTCCGCAGGGATGCGCAGGCGCTGACGCGCGAGACGCTGCGCCCGTCCTTCTACAGCCAGTGCTACGTCGCGGCGCCCTTTGCTCTCGCCTTCGACCTCGCCATGACGAGCGTGCGTTACGCGACGACGACGGCCTTGATCGTCACCATCGCGACGTTGGCCGTGGGCTTCGCTTGGTACATCGCCGTGGAAACACGTTGGTTCGCGCTGTGTGCGGGTGTGGGGCATGTCGCGGCGTTCGTGCGCGTGCTGGCGACCGTGTTCGTCGGCGCGTTGCTCTTCATCCTGATCACCCTGGCTGTCGCGCCCTTCGTTTCCCCGGTGTGACGGCGACCCGCCCGCCGATCAGACCCCCACGGGGAGATGGCTGCCCGCATAGCCGATGGCGAAGATCGACCCGTCGTTGATGATGTGCGCCCCGGCGCAGACCCAGAGGTTCCGGGTTCGCAGATACGCCCATGTCAGGACGAGCCGGGCAGTGCCGATCACGGCGAAGCACTGCAGGACGTTCCATCCGTAGGTCGGCAGATGCAAGGCCGCGAACCACGTCGTCGAGACCGCGACGCCCGCCACGAGACTGGCCCGGTGGCCGAACCCGAACCTCGCGCGGCACATCCACACGACCGCGAGCAGCGGCAGGACCGTTGTGAGCTCCTCGCCGATCAGTTGGATGAAGGTCCGGACGAGGAAGACGACGAGATCGAACGTTCCGATCGTCGCCAGGACATCCGCGACGGCGTTCGGCTGCAGCGGAGCGAAGGTCTGGACCACCGATGCGACCGCCAGCGATGCGGTGATGGTCGCGAAGGCGAACAGCACCGATTGGCCAAAGGCGCGTAGGCCATAGGGTTTGAACAGGGCACCTGCGTGACCTCCGGACACGAAGGCCAGGGCAGCGAGGGGCAGCCCGGTGAAGAGGATCGCCGGGAGGATCGATAGAGCGCCGGACAGCATCCCGGCAGGGGAGAGCGAGAGGATGCCGAATGCCGCCAGCGTGGCGGCCAGGACGACGATCCAGTCCCGGCCGGCCAGCCGAACGGGCACCCCGTCGCAGAACGGGAGGTCCGTCGCTCGGCTCGCGTCCGCAGCACGGGGTCGCTCGTGCCGCGACGTCATCATGGATCAGTTCACCGAAACGAAATCGCCGTCGGCATCGAACCAGCAGTTGAAGAATTGCGTCCGCTTGCCGTCGGGATAGTTCCCCTGCACGACGATGCGGTTCCCGGCCTTGAAGGCCATGTTGGTGGTGATCTCGCTGGGCCGGACGTCGAACTCATCCGACGCTTCTCCCCGGCAGAAGGCGGGCAGCGAGCCCATCGCCGTCCGGCCCCCGCGACGTTGCGGCAGTGGATCGTCGAAGGTGCGATCGCCTGACCGGACCCCTGCGCCGGGCGCCGCCTTGATCTGGCAGACCCCGTTCGCACCGCCCTTGCCCGTATAGGAGACATCGGGGCTGCCGTCGGGCCGGATGGTCAAGGAGACGGTGACGTTGCCCGAGCGGGCCTCGTAGTAGTTCTCGTTGAAGCGCTTCAGCCGCGCCTCCTTGCCGCCGATGTAGATCGGACCTCCCTCGTCGGCATGAACTTCGATCTTCCCGGGGCACGAGGCGTTGAAGAACGGAACCGCCGCTTCGGCGGCTACCGTTCCACTCGCCAGGGCCACGCAGACGGTCAACGCGAACGTTCGCATGGGGCGCCTTCCTTCCATGGTCACTGCAATCCACGTGTAGCGTATCTTCACCGAGGCTTGCAATCACGCGGCGATCGCGCCGGGAGGATGGGACCCTGGCCGCTGCCTGCGCCTGACGCGGCACGCGTGGACGACCGGCTCCATCTCGTCCGTCAGGGCGCCCGGGTGTCGTCGCCGCCGATGCCGCGGGGAGATTCGCCGGGCGACAGGACGTAGCGCCAGATGAAAGCGCCTGCGACGGCTCCCGCGAGCGGCGCGATCCAGAAAAGCCAGAGCTGGCCCATCGCGCCGTTTTCGGCGAAGACCGCGACGGCGAGCGAGCGCGCGGGATTGACGGAGGTGTTCGTGACCGGGATCGAGATGAGGTGGATCAAGGTCAGGCCGAGGCCGATGGCGATCGGCGCGAAGCCGGCGGGCGCGGCCTTGGCGGTTGCGCCGAGAATGATGACGAGGAAGGCTGCCGTCAGCACGAACTCCGCGATCAAGGCCGCGCCGAGGCCATAGCCGCCCGGCGAATTCACGCCATAGCCGTTGGACGCGAAACCGCCCGCGACGAAATCCGGCTTTCCCGAGGCGATGGCGTAGAGGACGGCGGCACCGATGAGCCCGCCCAGGATCTGCGCCGCCCAATAGGGCAGGAGTTCGCCGAACGGGAAGCGGCCAGAGGCGGCGAGGCCGAGCGACACGGCGGGATTGAAATGGCCTCCGGAAATGCCGCCGACGGCGTAGGCCATGGTGAGGACGGTGAGGCCGAAGGCCAGCGCGACGCCGGCAAAGGCGATGCCGAGGTCGGGAAAGCCGGCTGCGAGAACCGCGCTTCCGCAGCCCCCGAAGACCAGCCAGAACGTGCCGAAGGCCTCGGCTGCCAGCTTTCGCATCATGCTCGCATCCCCCCATCCGGCCCGTTGGCGGGCCCGGTCTCTGCTTGTCCCCGCTGTGGATCGTGCAACACAACCTTACGTCAATCAAGGGTTCTGTTCTCAAATCTTAACTTAACGTTATGAGGGTGGGATGGTCGCCGGCAGGACGGCCGCGCTACGGCCGGGCCGCTACGCGACGTCGCCGCGCATTGCGAATGCCGGGGCCGCTCCCAGTTTCAGACGGAGCAATGGCTCCGGATCCTCCCATGTATGTCGCCCGCCTGTCCCATCCCGCTGATTACGACGGCTGGCGTGAGGCGGCCCGCACGGCCGTCGAGCTCGGGATCCCTCCGGAGGCGATGAGCTTCGCGGTCGGCGAGGATGTCGCCAACCTCTTCGCCGAGCCGCTTCCTGCGCGACCCCAGGCGCCCGCGCGCCGCGTGACGGTGGCGAAGGCCTTTCCCGAGCTTGCCGGCCGCGTCGTCTGCCACTCGGATCCCCAACGCTTCGATCTCGCCTATCGGCTGCTCTGGCGGCTGCAGTCGGAGAAAGGGCTGCTCGACGTCGCCTCCGACGACGACGTGATCGCTGCCGTGGAGATGGACAAGGCGGTGCGGCGCGACAGCCACAAGATGAAGGCTTTCGTGCGCTTCCGCGAGATCGAGGTCGAGGACGGCACGCGGCACTACATCGCCTGGTTCGAGCCGACGCACCACATCGTGGAGCGGACCGCGCCCTTCTTCGTCCGGCGCTTCACCGGCATGGTCTGGTCGATCCTGACGCCGAAGCGCTCGGCCCATTGGGACGGGGCGGATCTCACCTTCGGCCCGGCCGCCTCCGTCGAGGATCGCCCGAAGGACGACGACATGGAGGCGCTGTGGCTCACCTACTACGCCTCGATCTTCAATCCCGCGCGTCTCAAGGTGAAGGCGATGCAGGCGGAGATGCCGAAGAAATACTGGCACAATCTGCCCGAGGCTCAGCTGATCGAGCCGTTGATCCGCGGGGCGGAGGCGGCATCGCGGCGCATGCTGGAAACCGCGCCGACGCTGCCGAGTTTTCGTCACGAGAGACAGGCGGAGCGGGACGAGATGGCGAAGGTGGCGGCAGAACCGCGGACGGGCAACCAGCCGGCGACGATCGAGGCGGCGCGCGAGGAGGCCAAGGCCTGCAAGGCCTGCCCGCTTTGGGAGCCGGCGACGCAGACGGTCTTCGGCCAGGGGCCGGACCACGCGCCGGTCATCTTCGTCGGCGAGCAGCCGGGCGACCAGGAGGATCTCGCGGGCGAGCCCTTCATCGGCCCGGCCGGCCGCGTCTTCGACCAGGCGCTGGCGACGGCGGGGATCGACCGGGCTCAGGCCTACGTCACCAATGCCGTGAAGCACTTCAAGTTCACGCCGCGGGGCAAGCGGCGCATCCACCAGAAGCCCAATGTCGGCGAGGTCCGCGCCTGTCGGTTCTGGCTGGAGATCGAGCGCGACATCGTGAAACCCAAGCTGATCGTCGCGCTCGGCGCGACGGCGGCGGCCTCCGTCCTCGGCAAGAGCGTCACGATCCGCGACACGCGTTCGCGCCTGATCGACCTCGACCCGACGACCAAGCTTCTCGTCACCGTTCATCCCGCCTATATCCTGCGCCTTCCCGACCCGGAGGCGCAGGCACGCGAAACGGAGGCCTTCGCGGCCGACATGGGCCTCGTGCGGCGCACCGTGCCGGAAATCGCGTTGGCCTGACGGCCCCGCGCGTCAGCGCTGCGTGGCCGCCACCTCCGCCGCGAGGGAGCGCAGAACCGCCTTGTCCTCGTCGAGCACGAGCGCCGCCTCGGCCCTGGCAAGCGAGAGGCGCGAATGCCGGCGAGCCTCGACGGCGAAATCCTCCCGGCCGAGGCGGGCCAGCGTGAGACAGGTCTTCTGGAGACGGATGCCGACTTCGAGCAGGGCCGCACCATCGCGCGACAGCGGGCCGAAGACGTCCTCGAAGAGATCGGCGACGGTGATGGCGGGGACGTGGATGCGGGAATAGGCCAGTTCGACGTCGCGGGACGGCGGCTCCGCCCAGACCGCGAGCGCGCGCAAGGCGCGGCCGATGACATCGATGGCGGTGCCGGGATCGTTGATGCTCTGGGAGAGCGCGCGGCTTGCGATCTCGGTAAGGACCGAGAGCCCGAAGCGCGGGTCCTGGTCGTAGGACCGGACGTCGCCGATCGTGAAGCAGGCGCGGATGCGCTGCGCGTCGTCCTCGCCCGAAAGGCCGTAGCTCGTCGCCAGGGCGCGGGTGGGATCGACGAAGGTGCCGGGAATGGCGTCGAGACGGATCTCCCCGCCGCCACGCTCCGCGATCGCCGACAGGGCCGTCATGTCGACATGCTGGATATAGCCGATGTCCCCGGCCGCGATCTCGCGTCCCCGCTCCGACGGCGCGGCGCCCCCGTCCGCCCGCGCCCGCCCGCCGAGATAAGGCGCGTCCCGTCGCCGGCGCAAGGCGGCGATGGCGACGGCCTCGACGCGCTGCGTCGTTTCCGTCACCCGGCCGAGGCGCGAGAGATGGTCGATCCAGCGCAGGAGCGTCACCACGATAAAGACGACGACGAGGATGGTCACCGCAAAGAGCACGACGCGACCCCTGTCACCGTAAGCGCCGGTCGACAGGACGATGATGCCGACGAGGCTGAACAGGAACGAGCCGATGAAGGTCGAGAGCACGGTCTGGGTGGTCGAGTCCTCCATGATCAGCTTCGTCGCGCGGGGCGTGACGTTGCTCGTGGCGGCGGAATAGGCGGCGACCATCGTGGACAGCGAGAAGGTCGTCACGGTCAGCATCGAGGAGGCGATGATGCCGAGAATGTTGTCGACCGCATCCGAGCCGATCTGCGCAGGGATATCGGCCGGGATGAACGGGCTCAGCCAGATCCCGAGACAGGCCGTGACGACCGCGAGCACCGAGAACAGACTCGCCCGGAACCAGACGCGCCGCGTGATCTGGCCGAGCGCCCAACGCCAGTGGGCGGTCACGATGGAAGCCGGCAGGAAGATGGAATCACGGTCGTCGGCATGTGGCGGTCCCCGGCTCAGATGGCGATCCGGGCAGAGATGGCGCCGGAGACGACAAGGGCGATGGGGCAGATGAACGATTGGAGAGAATGGTCGGGACGTCGGAGACGCGCTGGACAGGCAGAGCGCTGCGGGCCCCTGTCGCCTTTATCCCATCCGCGCCTTCAGCCGCGAGACTTCCACCGCTCCGCCCTCGCGTTCGGGCTCGAAACCTTCCAGCACCTCGGCCTCGCAATCGGCGAAGACGCGGCCGACGCCGATGAGGATGGGACGGTCGACGCCGATCCGGGCGACGATGGCGCCGAGTTCGGCGAGGGTGCCCACGGCGCGTGTCTCGTCCTCACGGCTGATCGAGGCGGCGACGGCGACGGGCGTGTGCGGCGACAGGCCGTGCTCGATCAGCTTCATGGAAATGCGCGATGCCATGCGCCCGCCCATGTAGAAGATCGAGGTCGCGCGGTCGTCGGCCAGCGTTTCCCAGTTCATGTCGTCGGGAAGGTCACCCTTCTTGGAATGGCCCGTGACGAAGCGGACCTGCTGGGCGCAGTCGCGGTGGGTGAGGGACACGCCGAAGCCGGCGGCCAGCGCGGACGCCGCCGTGATGCCGGGGACGATCTTCACCGGAATGCCCTCGCGGCGCAGCTCCGCGATCTCCTCGCCGGAACGGCCGAAGACGGAGACGTCGCCGGACTTCAGGCGCACGACGTGTTTGCCCGCTTTGGCGAACTGCACCATCGTCCGGTTGATGTCCTCCTGCCGGCAGGAATCGCGGGCGGCGCGCTTGCCGACGAGCATGCGCTTGGCCTCGCGGCGGGCGAGCTCCAGGATGTCGTCGGAAACGAGGTCGTCGAAGAGGATGACGTCGGCGGCCTGAAGGGCGCGCACGGCCTTCAGCGTGAGGAGTTCGGCCTCGCCGGGACCGGCGCCGACCAGCGTCACGCGGCCGCCGGCCTGGGGACGGGCGGCGAGGTCGCCGACGAAGCGCCGGATATCGGTCTCGGCGGCGCCGTCGGGGCTCTTGCGGGTAAAGGCCTCGTCGGAGAAACGCTCCCAGAAGGCCCGGCGCAAGGGGCCGGCCTCGAGCCGGTCCATGACCTCGGCGCGGACCTTCGCCGCCAGTTTCGCCCAGCCGGTGAGGGTGGCCGGCAGCAGCGTCTCGATGCGGCGGCGGATGGCCTGCCCGAGGATCGGAGCCGCGCCGTCCGTCGAAATGCCGACGACGACCGGCGAACGGTTGACGATCGTGCCGAAGCGGAACTGGCAGAAGGCCGGCTTGTCGATCACGTTGACCGGCACGCCGGCCCCGCGCGCGGCGCAGAAGAAGGCCTGCGCCTGGGACATCGTCTCGCAATCGGCGACGGCGAGAGACGCGCCTGCGAAGACGTCGAGCGCCCAGGGACGGTCGTGGTGGCGGATCTCGCCGTCCGGGAAGGACAGGGCGAGGACGATCCGCATCTCCTCGCCGAGATCCTCGGCGGGTTCGTAGAGATCGACCTTGGCGCCGGCCGCGGCCATCAGCTCGGCCTTCCAGGCCGCGCCGTCCCCGCCGCCCGCCATGACGACGCGCTTTCCCTTGAGATCGAAGAAGACCGGCAGGACGCTGAGCTCGCCCATGCGCTGCGGGCGCTTTGCGCCGGCGGTCTCGTCAGACGGGCTCTGTGACAGGCTTCGCATCGATCAACCCTTGGATCTCGCTCCTGCAGGAGCCACAATTCGTCCCGGCCTTCAAGTGTCGCCCGACATCGCCGACGCTCCGGCAGTCCGGACCGGCGATCGCCCGGCGGATGTCGTCGGCGCCGACGCCGAAGCACGAACAGACGAGCGCGCCGGGATCGGGCCTCTCGGCACCCGCCCGGCCGGCGAGGATGCGGAAGCGCTTGGCCGATTCCGGCGCGGCCCCTGCGAGGCACGAGACGGCATAGGCGCGCGACACCGCGACCGGCCCGTTCCCCATCCACAGCGCCCCGAGAAAGCGACCGCCGGCGAAGGCGGCGATGCGGCGGTGACCGGCTCCGTCCATATAGGAAAGGATGTCAGCGGTTTCAGGGAGACGCAGAACCCGGCGGGCGAGGGTATCGGCATCTCGGGGCGCGACGCGGCCGGCCAGTTCCACCCGCCAGCCGCCGGGCGCGCGGGCGAGGGCGAAATGGTCCGCGCCGGTCGTTTCGGGCTTCAGGACGGACACGGCGAAACCGTGCCAGGCCGCGTCGAAGCGCGTGAGCCGGACCGCCGCGGCCTTCAGGGCGGGCTGTCCCGAGACCGGATCCGTGCGCGGCGCGACGAGCGCGTTGACGCGCGCCTTCGCCGCGAATTCATCCGTCCAGTGCATCGGCGCGAAGACCGCGCCGCGCCGGGCTCTCGTGGTCACGAGCGCGCGCAGGATGGCGCTGCCGCGATCGTTGGAGATCTCGACGAGGTCGGCCTCCGCGATGCCGTTCGCCGCCGCGTCGTGTGGGTGGATCTCGCAGAACGGCTCGGGCATGTGCGCGGACAGGCGGGCCGAGCGGCCGGTGCGCGTCATCGTGTGCCACTGGTCGCGAATGCGGCCGGTGTTGAGGAGCAAGGGGTGCTCCTGCGAGGTCGGGTCTTCCCGCCGATCCTGGACGGCGACGAGCCGCGCCTTGCGATCCCCGGTGAAGAAGCCGCCTTCGGCGAAGAAGCGCTCGGTGCCGATGCCGCCGCGGCGAACCGGCCAACGGACGGGCGCCATCGCCGCGTAGTCGGGGTCGGTGAGATCGGCGAGGCCGCCGATGTCGAAGTCGCGCGTGCCCTCGTTGGCGTCGGCCGACAAAGCGGCATGTTCGCGGAAGATCGCGGCGGCGTTCGGAAAGGCGAAGGCTTTGGGATGGCCGAGGCGCTTGCCGATTTCGGCCAGCGCCCACCAATCCGGCTTCGCGTCGCCGCGGGCCGCGAGGAAGGCGCGCTGGCGCGAGATCCGGCGTTCGGAATTGGTGACGGTCCCGTCCTTCTCGCCCCAGCCGGTCGCGGGCAAGGCGACATGGGCGAAGGCCATCGTGTCGGTGTTCGCGACGATGTCGGAGACGACGACGAAGGGGCAGGCGGCGAGGGCGGACCGGATCCCGTCGGCATCGGGCAGTGAGTCCACCGGATTCGTGCCGATGATCCAGAGCGCCTTGATGCGTCCGTCGGCAACCGCCTCGAAGAGCTCGACGGCCTTCAGGCCGGGTCTTTCCGCGATCGTCGGCGCGTTCCAGAATCGCTTGACGATTTCGCGATGGGCGGGGTCCTCGATCGTCATATGGGCGGCGAGCTGGTTGGCGAGACCGCCGACCTCGCGTCCGCCCATGGCATTGGGCTGCCCGGTCACGGAGAAGGGCCCCATGCCGGGCCGCCCGATGCGGCCCGTGGCGAGATGGCAGTTGAGGATCGCGTTGACCTTGTCGGTGCCGAAGGCCGACTGGTTGACGCCCTGGCTGTAGACGGTGACCGTCTTCCCGGTCGCGGCGAAGAGACGGAAAAAGGTCTCCAGCCGGTTTCGATCGACCCCGGTCGCCTCTTCGAGACGGCCGGGATGGGCAAAGGGGCGGGCCGCGGCGAGGGCGGCGCCGAGGCCGGTCGTGTGGGCGCCGGCATAGGCCTCGTCGATCGCGCCTTCGCTTTCCAGATGGGCGAGAAGGCCGAGAAAGAGCGCGACGTCGCCGTCACCCCGGATCGGAAGATGGAGATCGGCTGCGGCCGAGGTCGCGGTCTCGCGCGGATCGATCACGACGATCCTCATCGTCGGCCGGAGCGCCTTGGCCGCGAGGATGCGCTGGAAGAGGACGGGATGGCACCAGGCGAGGTTGGAGCCGACGAGGACGACGAGGTCGGCTTCCTCGAGGTCCTCGTAGGTGCCGGGCACGGTGTCGGAGCCGAAGGCCCTGACATGACCGGCGACGGAGGCGGCCATGCAGAGGCGCGAGTTCGTGTCGATGTTGGCCGAGCCGACGAAACCCTTCATCAGCTTGTTGGCGACGTAGTAGTCCTCGGTCAGCATCTGTCCGGAGACGTAGAGCGCGACGGAATCCGGCCCGTAGCCGTCGATCGCGGCCCGAAAGCGCGTCGCGACGAGATCGAGCGCCTCGTCCCAGGATGCGCGGACGCGGCCGATGCGGGGGTGAAGCAGCCGGTCGTCCGGGATCAGCGTTTCGGCGAGCGCGGATCCCTTGGAGCAGAGCCGCCCGAAATTGGCGGGGTGCTCGGCGTCTCCCGCGATGGTGACGGAGCCGTCCGGCCGGGGCGTCGCGAGGACGCCGCAGCCGACGCCGCAATAGGGGCAGGTGGTGCGGGTCGCGCCCGTCTCGGCCGGCTTGTTCATGTCACCAGCTGTTGTAGGCGAGATATTTGCCGCTCATGCGGATCTCGACCCGGTCGCCCTTCGGGTGCGGCACCTTCTCGACCTCCATGTGGAAGTCGATCGCGCTCATGATGCCGTTGCCGCACTTCTCCTGGATGAGCTCCTTCAGCGTGTCGCCGTAGACGCCGACGATCTCGACGAAGCGATAGATGCAAGGGTCGGTCGGCACCTGGCGGTCCCAGACCTTGGTCGGGGAGTCCGCGAGCACGACGGCCGCCTCCTGGGGCAGGCCGAGATGGGCCGCGAGGAGATCGGCCTTGTCGCGCGGCAGGGCGTTCATGCCGAGACAGGCGGAGGTCACGAAGACCTCGCTCATGCCGATGCCCTCGGCGATCGAGGCCCAGCTGAGGCCGGCCTGCCGCTTGCGCTGGTAGACGAGCTCGGTGACGTCCTTCTTCGACAGCATCGCGTGTCTCCTATTCCGCCGCTTCGGCAAAAGCCGTCTGCGGCGCGACCATCAGTTCGATCGCTCCGGTCGCCCTGTCGACGCGCACGGGGAACGTGCGCACGCGCCCCTCGTCCGGGCCCAGGACGAGGCCGGTGTCGAGCGCGATCACCTGGGAGTGGAGGGGGCAGGTGACGGCCCCGCCATGGACGATGCCCTGGGAAAGCGGCCCGCCCTTGTGGGGGCAGCGGTCCTCCGTGGCGAAGATCTCGTCCTCCATCGTGCGGAAGACGGCGATCCGGCCGAGCGGCGAGGTCACGCAGCGTGCGCCGCGCCGGGGGATGTCGGCGACATTGCCGATGGTGGTCCAGGTTCCGGTCCCCGATCCGCTCATGGTCGTCGTCGTGGTCATCGTCATTCCGCGGCCTCCCGAAAGGGTGCGATCTCGGCCATCGGCCGGAACTCGTGCGAGGCGACGGCGCCGGTCGCCCGCTCGGCCCAGGGATCTCTCTGGCTGAAGGTCTGCGAATGGACGAAGCGCTCGAAGAGCCGCGCGCGTTTGCCCGCGTCCTCCACGACGGCGGCCTGGATCGAGGCCATGCCGACGCGCTTCAGCCATTTGTACATGCGCTCGAGATAGTGGCCCTGCTCGCGATAGAGCTGCGTCAGCGCGACGATGATCTCCAGCGTCTCGTCCTCGGTCTTGGCGTGGCAGAGGACGACCGTGCCGTGGATGTCGAGGCCGGCGGCGCCCGCGAAGTGGATCTCGTAGCCGCTGTCGACGCAGATCACGCCGACATCCTTGCAGGTCGCCTCCGCGCAGTTGCGGGGACAGCCGGACACGGCCATCTTGACCTTCGCGGGCGTCCAGGAGCCCCACATGAACTTCTCGATGCGGATGCCGAGGCCGGTGGAATCCTGCGTTCCGAAGCGGCACCAATCCGTGCCGACGCAGGTCTTCACCGTGCGAAGGCCCTTGGCATAGGCCGCGCCGGACACCATGCCGGCGGCATTGAGATCGCCCCAGACGGCGGGAAGGTCCTCCTTCTTCACGCCGAGGAGATCGATGCGCTGGCCGCCGGTGCATTTGACGGCGGGAATGGCGAACTTGTCGACGACGTCGGCGATGGCGCGAAGCTCGGCCGAACTCGTCATGCCGCCCCACATGCGGGGGACGACGGAATAGGTGCCGTCCTTCTGGATGTTGGCGTGGACGCGCTCGTTGATGAAGCGGGACTGCTTGTCGTCCACAGACTCGCCCGGCCAGTCCGCCAGGAGATAGTAGTTCAGCGCCGGCCGGCACTTGGCGCAGCCGCAGGAGGTCTTCCACTGAAGCTCCTGCATGACGGCGGGAATGCTTTTGAGCTCCTTGGCGACGATCAGGCGTCGGACGTCGCCATGGCCGAGATCGGTGCAGGTGCACATGGGCTTGACCGCGTTCGGATTGAAGCTCTGCCCGAGCGTCAGGCTCATCAGCTGCTCGACGAGGCCGGTGCAGGTGCCGCAGGAGGAGGAGGCCTTGGTGTGGGAGCGCACCTCGTCGAGCGTGGTCAGGCCCTTCGCGGTGATGGTGGATGTGATCTTGCCCTTGCAGACGCCGTTGCAGCCGCAGATCTCGGCGTCATCGCCCAAGGCTGCAACGGCCGCCATAGGGTCCAGGGGGGACCCTCCCTGGTAGCTCTGGCCGAAGATCAGCGTGTCGCGCATCTCGGCGATGTCCGCTCCCTTCTTCATGAGGTCGCCGAACCAGCCGCCGTCCGAGGTCTCGCCGTAGAGGACCGCGCCGAGGATCTTGTTGTCCTGGAGGACGAGGCGCTTGTAGATGCCGGCGGAAGCATCGCGCAGGACGATCTCCTCGCGGTCCGGCGCATCGGCGAAGTCGCCGACGGAGTAGAGATCGATTCCGGTGACCTTCAGCTTCGTCGGGGTGTCGGAATGGCGAAAACCCTGGCCGCCCTCGCCGGCGAGATGCCGGGCGGCGACCTCGGCCATCTGGTAGAGCGGCGCGACGAGGCCGTAGATGCGCCCGTCGACCTCCACGCATTCGCCAAGCGACAGGATGGCGGGGTCGGAGGTGACCATGTGCTCGTCGACATGGATGCCGCGCCCGACCGCAAGCCCCGCCTCCTTGGCGAGCACGCAGGAGGGCCGGATGCCCACGGCCATGACGACCAACGAGGCCGGGATCACGCGGCCGTCGGCCAGTTCCACGCCTTCCACGCGCTCGGTGCCGAGGATCGCCTTGGTGTTGGCGCCCGTCACGACCTCGATGCCGCGCTTTTCCAGCGCCTTCTGCAGGAGATAGCCGGCGGCGGGATCGAGCTGGCGTTCCATCAGCGAAGGCATGAGATGGAGGACCGTGACGTCGAGCCCTTGCGCCCGGAGACCGGCCGCGGCTTCGAGCCCGAGCAGGCCCCCGCCGATGACCACCGCCTTGGCGCGGGCCTGGGCCGCGAGGATCATCGCCTCGACATCGTCGAGATCGCGATAGGAGAGGACGCCGGGGAGATCCTTGCCGGGAACCGGGGGGATGAAGGGGGAGGAGCCCGTGGCGATGACGAGGCGGTCGTAAGCCTCCGTCACCCCGTGGTTGGAGGTGACCGTCCTCGCGTTCCTGTCGATGGCGACGATCTTGTGGCCCTTGTAGAGCGTGACGCCGTGCTGGACGTACCAGCCGTCGCCATGGATCACGATGTCGTCGAAGCTCTTCTCGCCGGACAGGACCGGGGAGAGCATGATCCGGTCGTAGTTCACGCGCGGTTCGGCGTTGAAGATCGTGACCTCGTAGGCGCCGGGCGCCTTCTCGAAGAGGTGCTCCAGCATCCGGCCAGGGGCCATGCCGTTGCCGATGACGACGAGTTTTTCGGGCATGGGGGCCTCGCGAGAAATGGGGTGTCGGATGGTGCGTGCCGTCCCTCGTCCGTTGAGAGACAAAGGATGGGGAGGCAGGCCGGCGTCGTGCCGCGGCGCGATCGGCCGGGAATGCGATGCGCATTCACGGCGTGTCCTTCGGGCGCTCGTCGTGAGCCTGTCGAAGGACGATGTCGGGACGCCGCTGCCCGTCGGGTCAGGCCGCTTCGACGAAGCGGTTGCGTTCGTAGAGGAATTTCAGGACGGACTGGCGGCATCGCAGATAGGTCGGGTCGGTCGCGAGCCTGATGCGGTCGCGCGGGCGGGGCAGCGGCACGGACAGGATCTCGCCGATGCCGGCGGACGGACCGTTGGTGAGCATCACGATGCGATCCGACAGAAGCACGGCCTCGTCGACATCGTGGGTGATCATCATCACGGTGGTGCCGAGATTGGCCTGGATCTGCATGACCTGGTCCTGCAGATGGGCGCGCGTCAAAGCGTCCAGCGCGCCGAAGGGCTCGTCGAGGAGGAGGATCTTCGGCTCCATGGCGAGCGCGCGGGCAATGCCGACGCGCTGCTTCATGCCCCCTGAGATTTCCGAAGGGCGCTTGTCCCGGGCGTGGCCCATATGGACGAGCTCGAGATTCTTCATCACCCATTCGCGCCGCTCGGAGGCGCTCTTGGTGCGCCCGAACACCTTGTCGACCGCGAGCGCGACATTCTCGTACACCGTGAGCCAGGGCAGCAGCGAGTGGTTCTGGAAGACCACGCCGCGGTCCGGGCCCGGCGCGTCCACCACCTTGTCCTCGAGAAGAATGACGCCCGTCGTCGCGTCGGTGAGGCCGGCGACGATGTTGAGGAGCGTCGACTTCCCGCAGCCGGAATGGCCGATGATGGAGATGTACTCGCCCTTCTCGACGGTGAGGTCGATGCCCTTCAGGACCTCGCTCGTCACGCCGCCGCGCGAGTAGCGCTTGGCGACGCCCTCGATGGACAGGAAGGGCTTGGGCTTGGCGGTGCTGGTCATGGTCTCGTCTCCGGTCCGGAAGGCTCAGGTAGGGCTCAGGCGGAGGTGCCGCGGGTGACGGCCTTGCCGATGGCGGCGACGCAGCGGTCGAGCACGAAGCCGACGATGCCGACATAGACGAGGGCCAGGATGATGTCCGAGATCAGCGAGGAGTTCCAAGCGTCCCAGATGAAGAAGCCGATGCCGACGCCGCCGATCAGCATCTCGGCCGCGACGATGGCGAGCCAGGACAGCCCGACGCCGATCCGGAGCCCGGTGAAGATGTACGGAGCGGCGGCCGGGATCATGACCTTGGCGAAGAACTCGAACCCGTTGAGGCGCAGCACCTTGGCGACGTTGCGGTAGTCCTGCGGAATGTTGCGCACCCCGACCGCCGTGTTGATGATGATCGGCCAGACCGCGGTGATGAAGATGACGAAGATCGCGGAGGGCTGGCCGTCCTGGAAGGCGGCAAGCGACAGCGGCAGCCAGGCGAGCGGGGGCACGGTGCGCAGGATCTGGAAGATCGGGTCGAGACCCTTCATGGCGAGCTGCGACTGGCCGACCAGGACGCCGAGCGAGATGCCGACGACGACGGCGATCGAATAGCCCATGGCGACGCGCTGGAGGCTCGCCCAGATCTGCCAGCCGAGGCCGACATCGTTGCCGCCATTGACGTAGAAGGGATGGGCGATCAGCTCCCAGGTGTCGGTCACGACCTGACTCGGCGGCGGCAGCGAGGATGCCGGCCCCGAGCAGAGGACCTCCCAGATCGCGAGGAGGACGAGAAGCGTCACCAGCGGCGGGAGGAGGTTCTCGGCGAGCGAGCGGGCGATGCGGCCGATCCGGTCGCCCGCCGCGGGACCCTGCCGCTTCAGCGGCACGACGGTCGCGGCGCCCTTCGGCATGGCGACGACGCCGGCGCCCGCCGACGGGATCGCGAGGGGGGAGAGGATGGGCTGGGACATGGTCGTCTCCGGGTCGGTCGATGCGCGAAGGTCGGGCCGCGTCGCTCGTGAGGGGCGTCCGGCGGGGGACGCGAGCCGCGCCCTCCCGCCAGGAGAGGACGCGGGCGGGATCAGGCGATGCGGGTGATCGCGAGGCTGGCGAGATAGGCGGCGGGATCTTCCGGATCGAAGACCTTGCCATCGAAGAAGGTCTCCTTCCCGCGCGAGGTGGAGGCGGGAATGGCCGAGACGCCGAGCGCCTTGGCGGCCTCGCGCCAGATGTCCTCGCGGTTCACCGTGTCGACCATGGCCTTGACGTCGGTCGTCGCCTCGAACTTGCCCCAGCGCATGTCCTCGGTGAGGAACCAGGCGTCGTGGCTCTTGAAGGGATAGGAAGCGTCGTCCCGCCAGAACTTCATGAAGTGCGGGGACGCGTCGACGGTCTTGCCGTTGCCGTAGTCGATGACGCCCTTCATGCGCGGACCGATATCGGCGGGCTTGACGTTGAACCAGGCGCGCTTGCCGAGGAGATCGGCGAGCTCGTCCTTGTTGGCCATCTCGTCGGCCCATTGGGCGGCTTCCTGCACGGCCATGAGGAGGGCGATCGTCGCCTTGGGGTTCTTCTCCACCCAGTCCGCACGCATGGCGAAGCTCTTCTCGGGATGTTTCGACCAGAGCTCGCCGGTCGTCAGCGCGGTGTAGCCGATGCCCTGGTCGACGAGCTGGGCGTTCCAGGGTTCGCCGACGCAGAAGGCATCCATCGTGCCGACCTTCATGTTGGCGACCATCTGCGGGGGCGGAACGACGATCGTCTCGACATCCGTGTCGGGGTCGATGCCGCCGGCCGCCAGCCAGTAGCGGATCCAGAGGTCGTGCGTGCCGCCGGGGAACGTCATCGCGACCTTGGCGGGCGCGCCGGCCGCCTTCTTGGCCGCAAAGACCTCCTTCAGGACGCCGGAGTCGAGGCCGACCTTCTGATCCGCATAGGCCTTGCCGATCGAGATCGCCTGACCGTCGAGATTGAGGCGCGCGAGGATCGCCATCGGCAGCGGCTGGTTGTTCTGCGTCACCTTGCCGGCCGTCATGAGGTAGGGCATCGGCGTCAGGATGTGCGCGCCGTCGATGCCGGAGCCGTCCGAGCCGAGCACGAGATTGTCGCGGGTCGTGCCCCAGGACGACTGCTTGACGACCTCGACGTCCGGCATGCCGTGCTTGGCGAAATAGCCCTTCTCCTTGGCGACGATCAGCGGCGCGGCATCGGTCAGCGCGATGAAGCCGAGGATCGCCTTGGTGGTTTCGGGTCCGGCGCTCTGCGCGAAGGCGCCGCCGGGAAAGCTCGCCCCGATCGCCGAGAAGAGCGCCGCGGTGCCCGCCGTTGCGGCGGTCGACTGAAGGAAGCGACGACGGCTGATGCTGACGAAATCGGACATGAAAATCCTCGCGGGACGGCGGAACACGGGCGGAAAAACGGAGTGGAAAACGAAAAAACGCCGCGGTCCCTTCGGAGTGGTCCCTGGAAGAAGGGACCGACTGGAAGATCTCGCGACGTCGGTGTCTCGGAGGAGGACCTGCTTGAGGTCTCTCGATGGCCCTGTCGTCCTTGACGGGCACGCTCCTATTGAGCGGCAATTGGAACGGTTTGAAAAGTCCAAATGTGCGGCAATGCAGCATGCCTGAAAATCAAGCAGAAGTGTCTCAACAGCCGATGCGGTAAGGGCTTCAGGCTGCTCGCCCGTCGTGCTGAAAGAAACATCGCGGTGCACGAATATGTCGCACTGCGTGGGCGAGCCGGCGCTGCGTCCGTAGAACGTAAGGCAAGGAAACATCATCCGCGCATCGCGACGTGCCGCACCGTCGATGCGATCTTCCCCACCGATGGTCGAACACCGATGCGACACCGGTGAGGACTAGCGGGGGAAGGCGAGCGGTTCGCCGTCTCGGCGGGCGTCCGGGGAGGGCGCCGCCCGGGTCAGTCCGGGCGATCGCCGGAGCCGGAGGACCCGAGATGGCGGATGGGGAAGCCCTCGACATAGGCCGCGACATCACGGGGATCGAAGGTGCGGCCGTCGCCGATGGCGTCGAAGGGCGCGAGACCCTCGATCCTCGTATCGGCTGCGGGAAGATCGGCGATGCGGCTGCCGAAGACCTCGCGGTAAAGGTCGGGGCGGAAGGCGGCAAGCGCGGCGCGCTCGCCGTCCGCCGTCAGCGGCACCTGTCCCCAGCGCACCATCTGCGAATAGACCCAGAGCGCCTGGCTCGACCAGGGGAAGGTGGCGGCGCCGGCATGGAAGGTGAGATAGTCTGGAATGCTGCGGATCGTGCCGGCGCCGTCGACGGGCATGCGGCCGGCCAGAAGTTCGCAGATCATGTCCGCGGAGCCTCCGACATGCTCCGGCCGCGCCAGGATGCGGGAGAGTTCCGGGCGGTTCGCCGGCTCGTCGCACCAGCGCGCGGCGGCGTCGAGCGCGACGAGGAGACGTCCCGCCGTCTCGCGGTTGGCGCTCCACCAGTCCGGGCGCATGCCGAGGACCTTTTCGGGCGAGGACGGCCAGATGTCCGCCTTGACCGCGACGACGCGGCCGATCCCAGCCTCGGCCGCGAGCACGTTCCAAGGCGCGTTGACGCAGAAACCGTCGATGGCGCCGGCCTTCAGGGCGTCGGCGGTCAGCGGCGGGGGAACGACGGTCATCGTCACGTCGCGGTCCGGGTCGATGCCGGCTTCGGCCATCCAGAATCGAAATTCGTAATTGTGGGACGAAAAGGGATAGGTCATCGCGAAGACGAGCGGCGGCTGGCCCGCCGCCCTTCGCTTGGCCACGACCTTGGCGAGGGCGCGGCCGTGGGCGTCCGCCTCGTCGCGGCCGTCCTCGCCCGCCGCTTCGCGCATCGCCTCGAAAAGCGCGGTCGAAAGCGTGATGGCGTTGCCGCCCCGGCCGAGCGCCATCGGTGCGATGACGGGATAGGGATTGGAGCCAAGGCCGAGCTGGGAGGCGACCGCCATCGGCCCGAGGAGATGGGCGACGTCGAACTGGCGGAAGGCGAGGCGGTCGCGGATGTTCGACCAGGAGACCTCGCGCACGAGTTCCAGCCGGACGTCCTCGCGCCGGTCGAAGCCGAGGGCCGCGGCCGCGATCGGCACGGCGGCGTCGAGGAGCGGGATGAAGCCGAGGCGGATCGCGGGGGCGTCGCTCATTGACCGGCCTCCCCGCCGAGAAGGGAGGCGGCCGTCACGACCGACCGGGCGATCTCGACGAGCTTCTTCTTCTCGTTCATCGCGGTCTGGCGCAGGAGGCGGTAGGCCTCCTCTTCGGAAAGGCCCCGCATCTTCATCATCAGCCCCTTGGCCTTTTCGATCACCTTGCGGTCCGCCAGCTCCGAACGCGCCTCGTCCAGCTCACTCTGCAGCCGGGAGAAGGCGCCGAACCGCAGGATCGCCATGTCGAGGATCGGCTTCACGCGTTCCTTCTTCAATCCGTCCACGACATAGGCCGAGACTCCCGCCTCGATCGCGGCCTCCATTGAGGCCGCATCCGAGCGATCGACGAACATGGCGATCGGCCGGCGCACCGAGCGCGTGACCTGGAAGAACTGTTCCAGCCGGTCGCGATTGGGATTCTCGAGATCGACGACGATCACGTCGGGCGCGAAGGCCTCGATCTCGCGCACCAGCCCCTGCATTTCGCGCACGACATGCACGCGGCTGTGCCCCGCTTCGCGCAGGCCTTCCTCGATGATGGTCGCGCGAGCACGGTTCTCATCGACGATCAGGATGGCGAGGGCCTCTTTCGTCATTCCCCGGCCTGCCGCCCTCTCGTCGAACCCGAATGCTGCGCTGCGGAACAGGGTGGCGGTAAAGCGGCGCGAAGGCAAGCCGGCAAAGCGATCGGCGGCCCCTCGCCCGCGCGCCGGGAGGGCTCCCGGCTCCCATGGGCGGCGACCGATTTGCGATCCTCACCCCACCCTCGGAACCCGCCGCGCGATCGTGCGAAGGATCAGTGGTCGCGGGTCCAGCCGACGCGATAGACACGCCCGGTATGGGCGCCCTCGACGCTTCTCGCATAGGCCAGCGCCGCCTCGTCGGCCGGCACCGGCTTCACGCCGCGGAAGAACGGGCCGTAGGACGGCATGGATTGCGTGATGACCGTCGGACTGACGACGTTGATTCGAAGGCCGCGGGGCAGGGCGACGGCGGCGCCGCGCACGAAGCCGTCGATCGCGCCGTTCACCATCGCGGCCGAGACGCCTTCGAGGATCGGGTCGTCGTTGAGGAGGCCGCTGGTCAGCGTGAAGGAGCCGCCGTCGCGGATCCAAGGCGTGCCGAACGTGACGAGGTTCACCTGTCCCATCAGCTTGTGGCCGAGGCCGACGGCGTAGAGCTCGGGGGTGAAATCCTGAAGCGCGCCGAAATGGACCTTGCCGGAGGCGCAGACGAGGGCGTCGAAGGCGCCGATCGTCTCGAAGAGCGCCTTCACGGACAAGGCGTCCGTCATGTCGACGGTGGCATCCCCGCTCGTGCGGTTGACGCGCACGATCTCGTGGCGCGCGCCGAGCTCGGCGTCGATCGCCTGCCCGATCGTGCCGCTGGCGCCGATGAGAACAACCCGCATGAAGGATCCTTTCCGACGCCGCCCGGCGCCTTCGCCTCGTGAGACATGACGACATGGAATAGGCGATGCGCCCTGCGAAGACGAGTGCCGCTGGCGCCGGGAGGCCCGTCGTCCCGAGGCGGATGCGGCATCGAAGCTGTGGAGATCGGCCGAGCCGACCGACTCCTGGGCGCCGTCCGGTGGTATCTCCTCGCGTCCGTCCGTTCCCCCAGGAGGTTTCCCGATGAAAGTCGCCGTCGATCTCGGCACGACCGCCACCGGCGAGCCCGCCGAGATGGATCTGGAGGAACTGCTCTCGACGCGCCTCCTCGTTCAGGGCAATTCCGGCTCGGGCAAGTCCCATCTCCTGCGCCGTCTCCTCGAACAGAGCGCGGAATGGGTGCAGCAGGCGATCATCGATCCCGAGGGCGACTTCGTGTCCTTCGCCGAGCGCTTCGGCCATGTCGTGGTCGATGCCGACCGCACGCCGGCCGAGCTCCAGCGCATCGCGGCCCGCATCCGCCAGCACCGGGCCTCCGTCGTCCTCAATCTGGAGGGGCTCGATACGGAGGTGCAGATGCAGTGCGCCGCAGCCTTCCTGAACGGGCTCTTCGAGGCCGACCACAGCGTCTGGTTCCCGATGCTGATCGCCGTGGACGAGGCGCAGATCTTCGCGCCCGCCATTGCCGGCGAGGTGTCGGACGAGGCGCGCAAGATCTCGCTCGGCGCGATGACGAACCTCATGTGCCGCGGGCGCAAGCGCGGCCTTGCCGGCATCGTGGCGACGCAGCGGCTGGCCAAGCTCGCCAAGAACGTCGCGGCGGAGGCCTCGAACTTCCTGATGGGACGCACCTTCCTCGACATCGACATGGCGCGCGCGGCCGATCTCCTCGGCCTGGAACGCCGCCAGGCGGAGCGGTTCCGCGACCTCGAGCCCGGCCATTTCGTGGCGCTCGGGCCGGCGCTCTCGCGCCGCCCGGTGCCGATCCGCATCGGCTCGGTGGAAACGCGCGGCCGCACGGGACGGCCCTCGCTGATGGCGCTGCCCGAGATGACCCGCGACCAGATGCAGGACCTCATCTTCTCCGCGCCGGCCGGCGGCGAGGATGAGATGCCGGTCGTGCGCTCGCGCGAGCGCGTGCCGACGCGCGATCTTCTCGAGCGGGTCTCCGCGCCCCGCGCGGAGGCGCCGGAGGACGAGGACGTCCGCTCGATGGAGGACCGGGAGGTGCTGGTGGAGGCGATCTTCTCGGAGATGCTGGCCGATCCCGAAGCCGCCTTCCGGCCGGTGCCCGTCCTCTACCAGGACTTCCTCGTCCATTGCCGGCTGAAGCGCCTGCGCGGCGCGGAAACCGACATGCCCGCCTTTCGCCGCCGGCTGTCGCTGGCGCGGGCCGGCGTCTCGGAGGGCGCGGACGATCCGGAATGGCAGGTGGTGATCGAGCGCGCGGACGCGTTGCCGGAGGAGATGCAGGGCGTCTATCTCATGCTGGCGCGGGCCGCGCGGGCCGGCGAGCCCCTGCCGGACGACGCGGCGCTCGCCCGGGCCTATGGCAGCCACTCGCCCTCGCGCGGACGCTTCCTCATCGGCTACATGGCCGACCGCGGCCTCGTGACCGCCGAGACGGATTTCCGCGGCAACCGGGTCGTGACGATCACGGGAACCGGCTGGCGCTCCGTCCAGTCGAGCGCCCCGCCGAAGCTCGACGAGGCGCGGTTGAGACGGGCGGCGAGACGGGGGACGGTGTGAGCGCTCCAACGTCGTTCTCCAGATGCATCCAAGCATGTCCACCGTCACGTGCCCGTCCGAACATCGATTCAAACAGCGATCCCTGCGTCAGCTACGGCTGGTGAACGCCAACTGGATGGCCAGGTAGGCGAAGGCTGCCGCGAAGCCGCGCTGCATCCAGCGCCGCACGGTTGCGCTTGCCAGAACATGGGATCGTACGGCGGCGGCGAAGAGTCCGTAGGCTGCGAAGATGATGAACGTCGCGGCCATGAACACGAGGCTGAGCTTCATCATCCGGACGATCGGAGCGGGATCGTCGCTGGCAACGAATTGCGGCAAGAAAGCCAGAAAGAAGATGGAGAGCTTGGGATTGAGAACGTTCAGGAGGATGGCTCTTCCGACGAGATCTCTCGGTGACGGCTCGGACCTCTCCGTTGTGAGGTCCAAGGCATCTCGGGCCCGCAGCATCGATCCTGCCATGAAAAGAAGGTAAGCGACGCCCGCGAGTTTGAGGGCCTGAAAGGCCGTGTCGCTCGCTTGGAACAAAGTGGCGAGGCCGCTGACGGCGGCAACGATGTGCGGAACGATTCCGAGCGTGCATCCAAAGGCGGCGAGGACGCTGGCCTTAACGCCTCCGGACAGGCCCGCAGCCAGGGTGTACAGCGCGCCGGTTCCCGGCGAGGCGACGACGACGAGCGTCATCAGAAGAAATTCCGAGGTCACGCTGCGCCTCGATCCGCCCAATGCACCGTCGGCCAGAGGGTGGATACGGCCTCCTGGACCGCAGCCTTCAAGGCGATCATATCGGCGTCGGCATCGGTATGAAGCGCTTCGGCGACGATCAGTGCGTTCGATGTCACGGGACCGACGGCCGAAGCCGCGCTCTGCCGGTTCGTCCAACGCCTCGAGTGCGCACGCCCCTCTCCATCGGCGAAGATGATCTCGCCGGGCTCCGGCGTTTCCATCGCGCCGCTGAACGCATGGTAACGCTCGTCGCCCTGCGCGGGCTTCACCATCAGCCCACCCTCGATCCTGTCGGTGTCGAACACCGCGATGGGGATGGCGAACGCGACCGAGATGGCGTTGCAGATGTCGATGAGTGGGTGAAGCGAGGGCAATTCGCCGTCCTTCCGAAGCCTGCGTAGAAGAGCTTCGGCCGCGCACCGATACTGCGTCGGCTTCAAGCCCATGGCCGAGAAGGCGCGGCGCCACGCCTGGATCTCGGGCCAGTCGCCTTCGCTTTGTCGTGACAGGCGGTCGCGGGCGCGGTCGATGTGAAGGCGCGAGAAGGGGGAGGCATCGACGTCGCTTGTGAGGCCGCCGATCCGAAGGGTGCTGCAGACGAGGTTCGGGAAGGCGGCACGGACCACATGGGAATGCTCGAAGGACATTGTCATTTCAAAAACCTAGGAGAGATCGGTCCATCTATCCTGGAGAAGCCCGAAGTTCCGGTCTTGAACGAAATTGCGCTGGGATCGCGCAAAGCGGCCGGCGTCAGCGGCCCGCGCGAGCGTAGGTGGCTGGTGTCATGCCGTAACTACGGGCGAAAAGGCGTGTCAGATGGCTCTGGTCGGCAAAGCCTGCTTCGGCCGAAGCCTGTGCAGGTGACAGACCCTGCCGGAGCAGGCGGCGTGCGGCTTGCAGTCGGCGTTGCATCGCATAGGCATGCGGCGTCATGCCGGTCTCGGCCGAGAAGGCGCGGATCAGGCGGAACGGTCCCATGCCCGCGATCGACGCGAGGCGATCGAGCCTGTGTCGAGCGAAGGGATCGTCATCGATCGCCTGCCGCGCGCGACGAAAGCCGTGCGACGCACCGCCGTTCCTTTCCAGCCTCGCACCTTGCAAGGCGGAGCGTTCGAGGAGGAGCATCAACTGCTCGGTGCCAAAATCCTCCCGCGAGCCGCGGTCGTTCGACAAAGAGTGGAACAGTCGGAGAAACATCCTCGCGAGGGCGGGGTCGGTGCGAACCGGATGTTCGAGTTGGAGGTCGGAGGTGCGTCCTTCGCTGAGGTCGAGAGCGATCCGCGCCACCGTGTCGGGATCGATATAGAGCATCGCCCAGGTGCGGGCTTCGCCGTCGATGGGGGCGCCATCGTGGACCTCTCCAGGATTGACCGTGATGACGTCTCCGCAAATGGCCTCGACGGGGCCTCGCCCACTCGCGGAGCGTTGGGCTCCCGTGAGGATCACCCCAATGCCGAACTGATCGTGAAAATGCCGTGCGAAGGTTCGTGTCGTCGACGCCAGGACGGCTTCGATACCGACCTCGACGACAGGAAAAACACGAGAGCAGTTCTGAAGGTCGATCGACATGGACGTCGAACATAGCATCTTTCGACGGGTCTACCTTCTTCTGAACGCTCTCAACGTCCGTCGGAAGCGGGTCGGCTCAATCGGTCGTGACCGCTTGCGACCTCGCGTCCATCACACATTCACCCCCACCAGCCGCAGGGTCCCGATGACGAAGCCGTCGTCGATCGCGAACGTCACCGCGATCTCGACCGCGAGCACCACGAGGACGCTCGTCCAGAGGGGAGCGCGCCGGGCGAGGAGGGCGCCGGCCAGAGCGAAGACCGTGTCGCCGAGGGAGTTGAGGATGCTGTCGCCCTCGTAGTGCGGCGCGTTCACGCTGCCGGAGAAGAGGCCGATGATGACGGGCGTGTTCTCCGCGACCTCCCAGATGGAATGGCCGAGGATCACGCAAAGGAGGAGGGCCCCGAGCGACCAGCGGGGGCGCATCCAGGCGACGAAGGCGGCGAGCGCCATGCCGAAGACGACGTGGAGGAGCGAGTACCAGTCGGCGAACTGCTGGGAGTTCTCCAGGGGGTCGAGGCCGGATTGCCAGAGGCGGACGACCCCGCAGGGGCAGGTGGGGTCGCGTCCCATGACGAGGAGAAGCGCGGCCATGGCGGCGACCATGCCGAGCGCCGCGAGGCACCGGCGGCCGGGACGCAAGGGGAAGGGGCTCGTGCGGTCGGCCGGATGGGGCTTCAGGACATCGGACATTTCGCGGGGTGGAACGCCACGACCGCGCTTTGGTTGCTGCAAGCCTCATGCCGCAGTCGCTTCCCGCCGTCCGGCCTGATATCGAAAGGCCCGATGGCCCGTTTCGCCCTGATCTGTCCTCCCTTTCCCAGCCATGTCCGCGTATTCGAGGCCTTGGCCGGACGGCTGGCGGCGCGCGGCCATACCTGCGTGTTCGTGGCGAATGCCGGACTGGAGCGTCTCGTCGTGGGCGGCTGGCCGGTCCGGACCGTCGGGCCGGTCGACGGGCTCGACCTCGAGGACCTCCTGCGCCGAGCCGCCCGGCCGACCGGGCCGCTCGGAATCCTGCGAACCGTCTCCGACACCGCCGCCCTCACCGATGCGCTCTGCCGCGACGGACCCGCGATCCTCCGCGCGGAAGCCTTCGACGCGGTGATCGGCGACGAGATGGAGCCGGCCGCCGGCCTGATGGCGAAAGGCCTCGGCCTTCCCTTCGTCTCGCTCGCCGCCGCGCTTCCCGTCGAGACCGCGCCCGGCATGCCGCCACCCTATCTCGGCTGGCCCTACGATCCCTCGCGCAAGGGCCTGAAGCGCAATCGGGGCGGGGCGCGGATCGCCTGGCTTCTTCTCACCGAGCAGCGGCGGACGCTCCGGCGCTGGTCGGACGCGTTCGGCCTGTCGCCGCGTTCGACGCTCGCCGATTGCCTGTCGTCCGTTCTGCGGCTGTCGCAGACGGTCGCAAGCTTCGATTTCCCGCGTCCCGCCTCGCCGATCTTCCATGCCGTCGGCCCGATTCGCGCCGGGCCGGCCGCCGGCGACCCGCTCCTGCCCTTCACGCCCGACCCCGGCCGGCCGCTGGTCTTCGCCTCGCTCGGAACCATGCAGGGCCATCGCCTCGGCCTCCTGCGCGCCTTCGCCAAGGGCTGCCGGCGTGCCGGCGTCTCGCTCGTCGTCGCGCATTGCGGAGGGCTCTCGCCGGAGGAGGCGGCCGGCCTCGATGCCGACCACGTGTTCGACACCCTGCCGCAGGCGGCCGTTCTGGCGCGAGCCTCCGTCTGCATCACCCATGGCGGCATGAACACGGTGATGGACGCGCTCGCGGCGGGTGTCCCGATGCTCGCGGTGCCGATCGCCTTCGACCAGCCGGGCGTCGCCGCGCGGATCGTCCACCACGGGGTCGGGCTGCGCGCCTCCCGCGTCCTCTTGTCTCCCCGGCGCGTCGCCTCTTCCCTCGAGGCCCTGCTTCACGCATCTGCGTACCGGGAACGAGCGGCCGCCATCGGCCGGGACATCGCGGCATCGGGCGGAGCGGACTTGGCGGCGGACCTCATCGAAGCGATACTCGCGGACACGGCCTCGGCCCGGCGGACGACCGTCCTTGCCTGAGCGCCGGAGTCGAGACGACGAAGCGGGGGCCGGCCATGGCGCCTGAGCGCTTCGACCTCGTGCTGGCCGGCGGCGGGCTCGCCAACGGGCTCGTCGCGCATCGGCTCGCGATGCTGCGGCCCGAGATCGGCGTCCTCGTCCTCGAAGCGGGCGAAGCGCCCGGCGGCAACCACACCTGGAGCTTCCACGACGGGGACCTCTCGCCGGACGAGACGGCCTGGCTCGAACCCTTCGTGGTGCATCGCTGGAACGACTACGACGTCCGGTTTCCCCGCCGCTCGCGCCGCATCGGCACGGGCTATGCCTCGGTCACCTCGGAGCGCTTCGCGCGCGTGCTCCAGGCCGGACGTCCCGGCCTCGTGCGGTGCCGGACGCGGGTCGCGGCGCTTGCGCCGGACGGCGTCGTCCTGGAGGACGGGACGCGGATCGCGGCCGGTGCGGTCCTCGACGCGCGGGGGCCGGGGCCGAGCGCCCGGCTGCTGCTCGGTTACCAGAAGTTCCTCGGCCGCGAACTCCTGCTGTCCGAGCCGCACGGTCTCGTCGCGCCGACCGTGATGGACGCGACGGTCGCGCAGGACGACGGCTATCGCTTCGTCTACACGCTGCCCCTCGACGCGCGGCGCCTCCTCGTGGAGGACACCTATTATGCCGACGGACCGGGGCTCGACCCGGCGGGCCTTCGCCGGCGCATCGACGCCTATGTCGCGGCCCGGGGCTGGCGCGCGCAGACGGTCCTGCGCGAGGAGGAGGGCATCCTGCCGATCGCGCTCGGCGGCGACATCGAGGGGTTCTGGGCGGATCGGCGCGGCTTGCCCGCCGCCGGTCTCGCGGCCGCGCTCTTCCATCCGACGACGGGCTATTCGCTGCCCGATGCCGTGCGGCTCGCCGATGTCGTGGCGGGACTGGCGGATCTCTCCGCGCCCGCCCTCTTCGCCGCCACGCGCGATCATTCCCACCGCCTCTGGCGCGAGCGCCGGTTCTTTCGCCTGCTCAACCGCATGCTGTTTCTCGCGGGCGCCTCCGAACGGCGCTACGAGATCCTCCAGCACTTTCACCGCTTGCCGGACGACGTGATCGCCCGATTCTATGCCGCACGCCTGTCCTTCGGGGACAAGGCGCGCATCCTGGCGGGAAAGCCGCCGGTTCCCGTCGGCCGGGCGCTGCGCGCTCTCGCCTTTCCCCGTAGCCTCGCGCCTGAGGATGCCGCCTGATGCTGGACAGACCCACAAAAGCCGTCGAAACCGGCACCGCGCCGCGAAGCGCCGTCGTGATCGGCGCCGGCTTCGGCGGTCTTGCCCTCGCCATCCGCCTCCAGACGGCCGGCATCGCGACGGTTCTCCTGGAGAAGCGCGACAAGCCGGGCGGCCGGGCCTATGTCTACGAGGACCAGGGTTTCACGTTCGATGCGGGTCCGACCGTCATCACCGATCCGTCCGCGCTCGAGGAGCTCTGGACGAATGCCGGCCGGCGCATGTCGGATCATGTCGAGCTCCTGCCGGTCAGTCCCTTCTACCGGCTGGCCTGGGAGGACGGCGACACGTTCGACTACGTCAACGATCAGGACGGGCTCGACCGACAGATCGCTTCCCGCAATCCCCGCGACGTCGAGGGTTACCGGCGCTTCCTCGCCTATTCCAAGGCGGTCTTCGAGGAAGGATACCTGAAGCTCGGCGCCGTGCCGTTCCTCCACTTCCGCGACATGATCAAGGCGGGGCCGGCGCTCGCCAAGCTCGAAGCCTGGCGCAGCGTCTATTCCAAGGTCGCGGGCTTCATCGAGGACGAGCATCTCCGGCAGGCCTTCTCGTTCCACTCGCTTCTCGTCGGCGGCAATCCGTTCGCGACCTCCTCCATCTACGCGCTCATCCATGCGCTGGAGCGGCAATGGGGCGTCTGGTTCCCGCGCGGGGGTACCGGCGCGCTGGTGCGCGGCATGGCCCAGCTCTTCGCCGATCTCGGCGGCACGATCGAGCTGAACGCGGAGGTCGATCGGATCGAAACCTCGCAGGGGCGCGCGACGGGCGTGACCCTGCGCGACGGCCGGCATTTTCCCGCCGACCTCGTCGCCTCCAACGGCGACGTCGTCCACACCTACGATCATCTCCTGCGCGGCACGAAGCGTGGCATAGCGGCTGCCAAGAGCCTGAAGAAGCGCAAGTTCTCCATGTCGCTCTTCGTCATCTACTTCGGACTGAAGAGGCACCGGCCCGACATCGCCCATCACACGGTCTGCTTCGGCTCGCGCTACCGCGATCTCATCGCCGAGATCTTCAACGGGGCGACGCTGCCGCACGACTTCTCGCTCTACCTCCACAACCCCTGCGTCACCGATCCCTCGCTCGCACCGGAGGGCGCGGGCAGCTTCTACGTGCTGGCGCCCGTGCCCCATCTCGGCAAGGCGGGCATCGACTGGGAGACCGAAGGTCCGAAATATCGCGACCGCATCCTCGACTATCTGGAGGAGCGCTACATTCCGGGCCTGAAGGCCGATCTGGTGACGACCCGCATCTTCACGCCGAACGACTTCCGCGACGAACTGAACGCCCATGTCGGCTCGGCCTTCTCCCTCGACCCGGTGCTGACGCAAAGCGCCTGGTTCCGGCCGCACAATCGCGACGACGCGATCCCCAATCTCTACTTCGTCGGCGCGGGCACCCATCCCGGCGCCGGCGTTCCCGGCGTCGTCGGCTCGGCCAAGGCGACGGCGGGGCTGATGATCGCGGATGCCGCGCGTGTCTGAGGCGACCCTGCCGGGGGGAGGGAAGGCCCCGGCCGACCTCGGCCGCACCGCCGAGGCGACGATCGCCCGGGGCTCCAAGAGCTTCGCCGCCGCGGCGCGTCTCTTCGATCCCGGCACGCGGCAAGGCGCCATCATGCTCTATGCCTGGTGCCGGCACTGCGACGACGTCGTGGACGACCAGGAGCTCGGTCACCGGACCGGGCTCGCCGACGCCACGGCGCCGATCGACCGGGTCGCCATGCTGGAGGATCGCACGCGCCGCGCCTTCGCGGGCGAGGCGATGGCGGAGCCCGCCTTCCAGGCGCTGCAGCAGGTGGCGTCGCGCCACGACGTTCCGCTCGCGCTGGCGCTGGAGCATCTCGACGGCTTCCGGATGGACGCCGAGGCGCGCCGCTACGAGCGCTTCGAGGAGGTTCTGGACTATTGCCACCATGTCGCCGGCGTCGTCGGCGTGATGATGGCGCGGGTGATGGGCGCGAGGGACGCGGCGACGCTGGTGCGCGCGGCCGATCTCGGGCTTGCCTTCCAACTCACCAACATCGCCAGAGACATCGTTCCGGACGCGGCGGTGGGGCGGGTCTATCTCCCGGCCGATTGGCTCGCGGAGGCCGGCCTGCCCCGCGACGAAATCGCAAATCCTGACAACCGCGAACGGGTCGCCTCGCTCGCGCGCCGGCTCGTCGCGGCGGCCGAGCCCTATTACGCCTCGGCCCGCATCGGCATCGACGCGCTCCCGCGCCGCTCCGCCTGGGCCGTCGCGACCGCTCTCGGCGTCTATCGCGAGATCGGCCTCAGGGTGGTCGCGGCGGGGCCGAGGGCCTGGGACGGCCGGGTCTCGACCTCGCGGTCGGACAAGCTCGGGCATGTCGCGACGGGCGCGGTCACGGCGTTCGGGCCCCGGCGCCGGGCTTCGTCGAGGCGGGATGAGCGGCTGTGGACGCATGCGCTCCCGGCATCGTCGGTCGAACCGTAGCCGGGATAGACACCTTCCTCCCACCAGCCGTGGCGGCCGATCCGACGCCAGCCCGGCTTGGTGTGCGCCGGCGGCCGCGCGTCCCCGCCGGCGAACGCCGCGATCCCGGCGTGGACGGATCGCGTGCCCCCGAGCCCTCGTCCGAGAGCCCTTGCCCAAGAGCCCTCGCCCGAGAGCGCGCGCCGGTCAGCGCGCGCCGATCTCCTGTCCGATGGGCTTCTCGTCTTCGAGGTCGGCGATCAGCGGCAGGCGATCGGCGAAGATCGCATCGACGACCAGCTGCAGCCGGCTGCCCCGACCGAACAGGTCCTCCAGGGCGGCGCCCGCCGCCTCCAGGTGCCGTTCCATCCGTCGCCGGGCCGAAGCGACGCCCACCATCCGCACGATGGTCGACTTGCCCTCGTCCTTGCCGATGTCCTTGCCGATGAGAAGGGGATCGGAGGCGCCGTCGAGCAGGTCGTCGAGGAGCTGGAACGCATGGCCGAGCTCTCGGGCGAAGTGGCGCAGGGTCGCGCGCGCCGTCTCGTCGGCACCCGCCGTCACCGCGCCGATCTCCACCGCGGCGGAGAAGAGGACGCCGGTCTTCAGGCCGTTGGCAGCGGCGATCTCGGCGACGGGCCGGGCCGTCCGCCCACGCCGGAGGTCTTCGAACTGGCCGCCGACGAGACCCGCGACGCCGACCGCGTGCGACAGGATCGCCACGCAGTCCGAGCGTGCCTCGGCCGAGATCTCGTCGAGATTCGCGACGACCTGATAGGCGCCGGCCAAAGCGGCGATGGAAACGAGGACGGCGAGATCCTCGCCGTGACGCACGTGGATGGCGGGACGGCCGCGGCGCAGCGCCGCATCGTCCATGCAGGGAAGATCGTCGAGAACAAGGGATGCCGCATGCACCATTTCCACCGCGCAGCCCGCGTCGATCGCCGGCGCCGTCCGTCCGCCGAGATCTTCGGCGGCGATCACCGTCATCAGGGGGCGCAGGCGCTTGCCCGGCGCCAGAAGGCTGTCGGCGAAGGCTTCGCCCAGCGCGTCGTGTCCCGGCAGCACGGCCGGGATCAGCGCCGCCAGACGCTCGTCGATCCGCTCACGATAGGCGTCGAGACGTCCCGGAGCATGTCCCGAGGCGCGGAGAAGGGGCGTGCCGAAGGACCTCGACCCGTCATCGTCAGTGTTACGCCCTGCCATCCCATCCCCGAGCCGTGTCATCCCTTGATCCTAGCACGCTCCTGACCAAGTCCGGCTAGGCAGGGCAGCGTATGTTTTAGCGCGCTGCGACGAAAGGACCGCATGAAGAGGCCGCCTTTGGCAGAGAATGCCGACGATCCCGTTCCTGCGATCGGCGCCCGCAAGGGCGATCATCTCGATATCGTGCTCGCGCCGCGACTGGCGGCCCCGCGCGCGGACAGCGGTTTCGATGCCGTCCGATTCGAGCACCAGGCTTTGCCCGAGCTCGATTTCGACGCGATCGATCTCGGCACGTCGTTTCTCGGGCGCCGTCTGCGGGCGCCGCTGCTCATCAGTTCGATGACCGGCGGACCCGCGCGATCCGCAGGCATCAACCAGCGTCTGGCGGAGGCGGCGCAGGCGCTGGGGATCGCGTTCGCCGTCGGCTCGCAGCGAATCGCGATCGAGGGCCGGGGCGACGGCGGTCTCGATGCGAGCCTGCGCCGGCTGGCCCCCGACATCCCGATCCTGGCCAATCTCGGCGCCGCCCAGTTCGTCCTCGGCTACGGCATCGACGAGGCCCGGCGGGCCGTCGAGATGATCGAGGCGGATGCGCTGATCATCCATCTCAACCCCTTGCAGGAGGCCGTGCAGGCCGGCGGCGACCGCAACTGGACGGGGGCGCTCGCCGCGATCGGTGTCCTCGCCCGGTCCTTGCCGGTTCCGATCGTGGTGAAGGAGGTCGGAGCCGGCCTGTCCGGCGCCGTGGCCCGGCGGCTCGCCGAGGTCGGCGTCGGCATCCTCGACGTGGCCGGCGCGGGCGGCACGAGCTGGGCGGCGGTCGAGGCCGAGCGGGCCGAGACGCCCGCACGGCGCGACACGGCGCTCCTCTTCGCAGACTGGGGCATTCCGACCGCGCGCGCGATCGCATCGGTCCGCTCCGCCTGCCCGCAGGCCGTCGTCATCGGCTCCGGCGGGATCCGCAACGGGCTCGACGCGGCCCGTGCGATTCGGCTGGGCGCCGATCTGGTCGGGCAGGCCGCCGCGGGGCTCGGCCCGGCCGAGGCTTCGGTGGCCGCGATCGTATCGCATTTCGGGACCGTCGAGACCGAACTCCGGATCGCCTGCTTCTGCACCGGCTCGAAGGATCTGGCCGCGCTGCGGACCGCGCGGCTCCTCGATGCGGACTGAGAACGCGCGAAAGCCCGCGTCGTCCGGTCAGGCGGGCCCGGCGCCGGGTTCGACCGTGCTCGCGGGATAGAGGCGGTCGAGCAGGGGCAGGAAGCTTGCGCCGCGCTGGCTGAGAAAGGTCTTGAAGGCCTCCTCGACGGGCGAGCTGGCGCGGTCGGTGCGCGAGACGGTGAACCATTGCTTGCGGATCGGCATGTCCGCGACGTCGAGAATGGCGAGCCGTCCCATCTCGACCTCGAAGGCGACGGTGTGGGCGGAGATGAAGGCGATGCCCAATCCCGCCATGACGGCCTGCTTGATCGTCTCGTTGGAGTTCATCTCGACCGTGTCGCGGTCGAGCGCGTCGGGCACGCTGGCGAAGAAGGACTCCAGCGCCTTGCGCGTGCCCGAGCCGGGCTCGCGGATGATCATCGTCTCCGCGAGAAGTCGCGCCTTCTCGATATCGCGTTCCCGCGCGAGGACGTGATCGGGCGCGGCGATCATCACGAGGGGATGATCGCCGAAGGCCGTCGCGTTGACGGGAAAATCCCGCGGCGGACGGCCCATCAGCGTGAGATCGAGGTGGTAGGAGCGAAGGCCGTCGATGATGTCCGAACGATTGCCGACGACGAGCTTGATCTCGATGTCGGGATGCTCGCGGCGGAACGCAGCGATGAGGCTGGGTGCGAAATACTTCGCCGTCGAGACGACCCCGAGCCGCATCGAGCCGTGGCGCAGGCCCTTGATGGCGTCGATCTCGTCGCCGAGGCTTCGCAAGATCGTCTCGATCGCGTTCGCGGCCCGCAGGACGGCATGTCCCGCTTCGCGCAGGTGCATGCCGTCGCTGGTGCGATCGAAGAGCATCAGGCCGAACTCTTCCTCCAACTGCTTGATTTGTAAGGTAACGGCCGGGGCGGTCAGCGCCAGGGTCCGAGCGGCCGCGGCAATCGTGCCATGCCGGTCGATGGCTTGGACGGAGCGGAGTTGGCGAAGCGTGAGGGTGCGCATTCCTTACACTTAATTAAACTGATCGAAGAGGTAAAGAGATTAAATTTTACTAAGCGCGTCGCGCTCTGCATAGTCGCACTGTATCGGGGACATGGGGTCGCAGAACCCCAGGAACCGACAGGGAGAAACGCATGGCATCGTCACTCGACGCCCATCTCGGATCTGAGGCCGGGACCGACCCGCTCCGCCGCAAGGTCGCGGACGCCATCCGGCATCTTGCCGCCGCATCCGTCAAGGTCCGCAACACGATCATCCAGGGCTCGTCCTCCGACAATCTCGGCGCCAGCCGCGACGTCGGCAATGGCGGCGGCGACATCCAGAAGGAACTCGACGTCCTCGCCGATCGCGTCTTCCTCGACGCGGCCAAGGCCTCGGACATGGCCTTCTACGGCTCCGAGGAGCAGGACGAAGCCGTCGCGCTGAAGGCCGACGGAGCGCTCGCCATCGCCATCGACCCGCTCGACGGGTCCTCGAACATCGAAACCAACGTCTCGATCGGGACGATCTTCTCCATCCTGCCGGTGACCGACGCCCATCGCGCCGATCCCGACAGCGTCTTCCGGCAGCCGGGCTCGCGTCAGTTGGCGGCCGGCTTCTTCATCTACGGCCCGCAGCTTCTCCTCGTCCTCAGCCTCGGCAACGGAACGCACGTCTTCACCTTCTCGCCCGGCTTCGGCGGCTTCGTGGAATTCCGGCCTTCCGTCGCCATCGCCGAGAAGGCGCATGAATTCGCGATCAACGCCTCGAACTACCGTCACTGGGACGAGGCGATCCGCCTCTACATCGACGATTGTCTCGCCGGGACCGACGGTCCGCGGGAGCGGGACTTCAACATGCGCTGGATCGCCTCCATGGTCGCGGACTGCTACCGCATCCTCATCCGCGGCGGCATCTTCCTTTACCCCGGCGATGGACGGAAGGGCTACCACCAGGGCCGCCTTCGCCTCCTCTACGAGGCCAACCCGATCGCCTTCTGCGTCGAGAACGCAGGCGGGGCCGCCACGGACGGCGTCACGCGCATCCTCGACATCGTGCCGGAGACCCTCCACCAGCGCACGCCGCTCGTGTTCGGCTCCGCCCGGGAGGTCGCCCGCGTCACCCGGTACATGACCGATCCGTCCGCGATCGGCGACCGCTCGCCGCTCTTTGGAAAAAGAAGCCTGTTCAGGGCCTGAACGTTCGACTGGAGGAACTGCCGATGTCCGCCAAGCATCCCATCATCGCGATCACGGGTTCGTCCGGTGCCGGGACCACGTCGGTGAAGCGGATCTTCGAGCAGATCTTCCGGCGCGAGCGCGTGGACGCCGTCTTCATCGAAGGCGACGCGTTCCACCGCTACGATCGTCAGGCGATGAAGGACAAGATCGCGCAAGAGGACGCCGCGGGGAACAAGCACTTCTCGCATTTCAGCCCCGAGGCGAATGTCCTGGACAAGCTCGAGGAGGTCTTCGCGGACTACGGCCGGAAGGGCCGCGGCGAGACGCGCCATTACATCCACGATGCGGACGAGGCCAAGATCTACGGTGCCGATCCCGGCACCTTCAGCAACTGGCAGGCCTTCCAGCCGGAGAGCGATCTTCTCTTCTACGAAGGTCTCCACGGATGCGTGAAGACCGACACGGTCGACCTCGCCCAGCACGTGGACCTCAAGATCGGCGTCGTCCCGGTCATCAATCTCGAATGGATCCAGAAGATCCACCGGGACAAGGCGACGCGTGGCTACTCCACCGAGGCGGTGATGGACGTCATCCTCCGGCGCATGCCGGACTACGTGAAGTACATCTGTCCCCAATTCGCCCTGACGAACATCAACTTCCAACGCGTGCCGATCGTCGACACCTCCGACCCGTTCATCGCACGCTGGATCCCGACACCCGACGAGTCGATGCTCGTCATCCGCTTCGCGATCCCGCGGGGTATAGACTTTCCCTATCTTCTCTCGATGATCCCGAACTCGTTCATGTCGAGAGCGAACTCCATCGTGGTCCCGGGCAACAAGCTCGACCTGGCCATGCAACTCATCCTGACGCCGCTGATCCTGCAGCTCATCGAGCGCAAGCGCCGCGCGTCCTGATCTTCGAAGGCTGAAATGTCCAACGTTCTCTCCACCCCCAAGCCCGCCGACGGCACGGTCGACCGCAATCCCCGCGACATGGCGAACGCGATCCGCGCATTGGCCATGGATGCGGTTCAGAAGGCCAATTCCGGCCATCCCGGCATGCCGATGGGCATGGCCGACGTCGCGACCGTGCTCTTCCGCGACTTCGTGAAGATCGACCCGGCCAATCCCTCCTGGCCCGACCGCGACCGGTTCGTGCTCTCGGCCGGCCACGGCTCGATGCTGCTCTACGCGATCCACCATCTCGTCGGGTATTCCGACATGGGCATCGACCAGCTGAAGTCCTTCCGCCAGATCGGCGCCAAGACCGCCGGCCATCCCGAATACGGCCACGCGCTCGGCATCGAGACGACGACCGGTCCGCTCGGCCAGGGCATCGCCACCGCCGTCGGCATGGCGATCGCCGAACGCCTCGCCCAGTCCCGCTTCGGCGACGACATCGTCGACCACTACACCTATGTCATCGCCGGCGACGGTTGCCTGCAGGAGGGCATCAGCCACGAGGCGATCGATCTCGCCGGGCACCTGAAGCTGAACAAGCTGATCGTCCTTTGGGACGACAACGAGATCTCGATCGACGGTCGCACCTCGCTTTCGACCTCGATGGACCAGCTGAAGCGCTTCGAGGCCGCCGGCTGGACGACGGTCGCGATCGACGGCCATGACGACGACGCGATCCACGCCGCCATCGCCAAGGCCCGCCAGTCCGACAAGCCGGCGCTGATCGCCTGCCGGACCGTCATCGGCTACGGCTCCCCGAAGGTGCGCGGCACCGAGAAGGCGCACGGCGCGCCGCTCGGCGACGAGGAGATCGCGGTCGCCCGCAAGGAGCTGATCTGGGAGTCGGAACCCTTCGTCCTGCCGGACGCGGTCGTGAAGGGCTGGCGCACGGTCGGCGAGAAGGGTGCCAAGGCGCGCGCGGACTGGGAAGAGCGCCTCGCCGCCTCCAACCGCAAGGCCGAGTTCGAGAGCGCCAACGCCACGACCCTGCCAGCCGATTTTGCCGAGATCATGTCTGCCTTCCGCGAGAAGCTGTCGGTCGAGCAGCCGAAGATCGCGACCCGCAAGTCCTCCGAGGCGACGCTCCAGGTCATCAACGACGCGACCGACGTGACGATCGGCGGATCGGCCGACCTCACGCATTCCGTCTTCACCCTCACCAAGGGCATGACGAGCGTGAAGCCCGGCGACTTCTCGGGCCGCTACCTCCATTACGGCATCCGCGAGCACGGCATGGCCGCGGCCATGAACGGCATCGCGCTGCATGGCGGGTTCATCCCCTATGGCGGCACGTTCATGGTCTTTTCCGACTATGCCCGCGGCGCCATGCGCCTCTCCGCCCTCATGGGCATCCGCGTCATCTACGTCATGACGCATGATTCGATCGGGCTCGGCGAGGACGGTCCGACGCACCAGCCGATAGAGCATCTCGCCATGCTCCGCGCGACGCCGAACATGCTCGTCTTCCGCCCCGCCGACGCGATCGAGACCGCCGAGGCCTGGGAGATCGCGATGACCGAGACGGGTCGTCCGTCCGTCCTCTCGCTGTCGCGCCAGAACCTGCCGGTCGTGCGGGCCGGCGACGTCGCCGAGAACCGGTCGCGGAAGGGCGCCTACGTCCTTCGCGAGGCGGAAGGCGGCGAGCGCCAGGTCACGATCCTGGCGACGGGCTCGGAGATCGAGATCGCGCTGGCCGGCGCGGAAAAGCTGAAAGCGGCAGGAATTCGGGCCGCCGTCGTCTCCATGCCCTGCTGGGAGCTCTTCGAGGAGCAGGACGCGGCCTACCGTGCCTCGGTGCTCGGTACCGCGCCGCGCATCGCGGTGGAAGCCGCCGCGCGCTTTGGCTGGGATCGCTGGATCGGCGAGAGCGGCCGCTTCATCGGCATGACCTCGTTCGGCGCCTCCGGCCCCGCGCCCAAGCTCTACGAGATGTTCGGCATCACCGCCGAGGCGATCTTCTCGAACGCCAAGGAGTTGGTCGGTTGAGCGGCGCGCTTCGTCCCATCGCCGGCGTCGACGTCGCGGGCAAGACGGTCCTCATCCGGGCCGACGTGAACGTGCCGATGAAGGACGGCAAGGTCACCGACGCGACGCGCCTGGAGCGCTTCGCGCCGACCGTCGCCGACCTCGCCGATCGCGGCGCGCGGGTCGTGATCCTCAGCCATCTCGGCCGCCCCAAGGGCGAGGTCAACCGCGCCTATTCCCTGCGGCCCGTCGCGGAGGTCCTGGCGGGGATCCTGAAGCGTCCGGTGCGCTTTGCCGACGACTGCGTCGGTCCGGCGGCCGAGACGGTCGCGGGGGACCTCGCGGACGGCGAGATCGCCGTCTTCGAGAATGTCCGCTTCCATCCGGGCGAGGAGGCGAACGACCGCAACTTCGCGCTGCGGCTGTCGGTGGTCGGCGATCTCTACGTCAACGACGCCTTCTCCTGCGCCCACCGGGCGCATGCCTCGACCTACCAGCTGGCGACGATCCTGCCGGCCTATGCCGGCCCGTCCCTGATGGCCGAGGTCGGGGCGCTGGAGGCGGCGCTCACCGCGCCCAAGCGCCCGGTCGCCGCGCTCGTCGGCGGCGCGAAGGTCTCCTCGAAGATCGGCGTCCTGGAATTCCTCGTGCCGAAGATGGATCACCTCGTGATCGGCGGCGGCATGGCGAACACGTTCCTCGCCGCGCAGGGCCACGACGTCGGCAAGTCGCTCTACGAGCCGGACGCGCTGGAAACGGCGAAGAAGGTCATGGCCATGGCCGAGGAGGCCGGTTGCACGCTGCACCTGCCGGTCGACCTCGTCGTCGCCCGCGAGTTCAAGGCGAATGCCGCGAACGAGACGGTCGGCGTCGATGCGATCCCCGCGGACGCCATGGCGCTCGACGTCGGGCCGAAGACGGTCGCGGCCATCACGCAGGCGCTTCAATCCTGCCGGACGCTCCTGTGGAACGGACCGCTCGGCGCCTTCGAGATCCCGCCCTTCGATGCCGCGACCAACGCGGTGGCGCTGGCCGCGGCGAGCCTCACCAAGGCCGGCTCGCTCGTGACGGTGGCGGGCGGCGGCGACACGGTGGCGGCGCTCAACGCATCGGGCGCGGCCGACGACTTCACCTATCTCTCGACGGCCGGTGGCGCCTTCCTCGAATGGCTGGAGGGGCGCGAGCTCCCCGGCATCGAGATCCTGAAGGCGGCACCGGCGTCGCCGGAGCAACACGCCTCATAAGAGGCACCCAGACCTGGAGGAACTCGAGCGCATGGCCAAGATCACACTCAGACAGCTTCTCGACCATGCGGCCGAGCATGATTACGGCGTCCCCGCCTTCAACATCAACAACATGGAGCAGGGGCTCGCCATCATGGCCGCCGCGTCGAAATGCGACGCGCCGGTCATCCTCCAGGCCTCGCGGGGCGCGCGGTCCTATGCCCACGACATCATGCTCTCGAAGATGATGGACGCGCTGGTCGAGATGTATCCGGGGATCCCCGTCTGCATCCACCAGGACCACGGCAACGACGAGGCCACCTGCATGACGGCCATCCGTCACGGCTTCACCTCCGTGATGATGGACGGCTCCCTGAAGGCGGACGCCAAGACGCCCGCCGACTACGACTACAACGTGGACATCACCGAGCGCGTCACGCGCATGGCCCATTGGGTCGGCGCCTCCGTGGAGGGCGAACTCGGTGTCCTCGGCTCGCTGGAGACGGGGCAGGGCGAGGCCGAGGACGGTCACGGGGCGGAGGGCGTGCTCAGCCACGACCAGCTTCTGACCGATCCCGATCAGGCCGTCGACTTCGTCGCGCGCACCGGCGTCGACGCGCTCGCCATCGCCATGGGCACCTCGCACGGCGCCTACAAGTTCACCCGCCAGCCCGATGGCGACATCCTGGCGATGGGGGTCATCGAGGAGATCCACCGAAAGCTGCCGAACACGCATCTCGTGATGCACGGCTCGTCCTCGGTGCCGCAGGCCTTGCAGGACATCATCAACAAATACGGCGGCCAGATGCCCCAGACCTGGGGCGTTCCGGTCGAGGAGATCGTGCGCGGCATCCGCCACGGCGTGCGCAAGGTGAACATCGACACCGACTGCCGCATGGCGATGACCGGACAGTTCCGGCGCATCGCGCAGGAGAAGCCGCAGGAGTTCGATCCGCGCAAGTTCCTGCAGCCCGCGCTGGATGCCCTGCGCGATCTCTGCATCGACCGCAACGAGCGGTTCGGAACGGCCGGACAGGCCTCGAAGATCAAGGTCCTGTCGCTCGACGACATGGCCAAGCGCTATCAGCGCGGCGAGCTCAGCCCGGCCGTGACGATGCAGGAGGCGGCCGAATAGGCGCCTTGCACCCCTGACCTCAGAGCGGCCCTTTCCGAAGGACAGGGCCGCTCACCCCAAGCCTTCCGCCATCGGCCTTTTCCCCCGGAAATGCCGCAACGAAGACCTGCGTCGAAAATTTGGAAGCCCGACGTACAAAGCGAGGAAACGACCATGTCCAGCACCCTCCAGGAGAAGTCCCAGACCGTCACCGGCAAGGACCGCTACAAGTCCGGCGTCATGGAATACAAGAAGATGGGCTACTGGGAGCCCGACTACGAGCCGAAGGACACCGACGTCATCGCCTGCTTCCGCATCACGCCGCAGGACGGCGTCGATCCGATCGAAGCGGCGGCGGCGGTGGCCGGCGAGAGCTCGACCGCGACCTGGACGGTCGTCTGGACGGATCGTCTGACGGCGGCCGAGAAGTACCGCGCCAAGGCCTACCGGGTGGATCCCGTGCCGAACGGCGAGGGGAGCTACTTCGCCTATATCGCCTATGATCTCGATCTTTTCGAGAACGGCTCGATCGCCAATCTCACGGCCTCGATCATCGGCAACGTCTTCGGCTTCAAGCCGCTCAAGGCCCTGCGCCTCGAGGACATGCGCCTGCCGACGGCCTATGTGAAGACCTTCATGGGTCCGGCGACCGGCATCGTCGTCGAGCGCGAGCGCCTCGACAAGTTCGGCCGCCCGCTGCTCGGCGCGACGGTGAAGCCCAAGCTCGGCCTGTCCGGCCGCAATTACGGCCGCGTCGTCTACGAGGCGCTGAAGGGCGGCCTCGACTTCACCAAGGACGACGAGAACATCAACTCCCAGGCGTTCATGGATTGGCGCGAGCGCTTCCTCTACTGCATGGAGGCGGTCAACAAGGCGCAGGCCGCGACCGGCGAGATCAAGGGCACCTATCTCAACGTCACCGCCGCGACGATGGAGGACATGTACGAGCGCGCGGAATTCGCCCGCGACCTCGGCTCGACGATCATCATGATCGACCTCGTCATCGGCTGGACGGCGATGCAGTCCATGGCGAAATGGGCGCGCAAGAACAACATGATCCTGCACCTCCACCGCGCCGGACACTCCACCTACACGCGCCAGAAGATCCACGGCGTGTCGTTCCGCTGCATCGCCAAGTGGTCCCGGCTCGCCGGCGTCGACCACATCCATGCCGGTACCGTCGTCGGCAAGCTCGAAGGCGATCCCGCGACGACGAAGGGCTATTACGACATCTGCCGCGACGAGTTCACGCCGCAGAACCTCCAGAACGGCATCTTCTTCGACCAGCCCTGGGCGTCGCTCAACAAGATGATGCCCGTGGCCTCGGGCGGCATCCATTGCGGGCAGATGCACCAGCTTCTCGACCTCCTGGGCGAGGACACGGTCCTGCAGTTCGGCGGCGGCACGATCGGCCATCCCATGGGTATCGCGGCCGGCGCCACGGCCAACCGTGTCGCGCTGGAATGCATGGTGCTCGCCCGCAACGAGGGCCGGGACATCGTCAACGAGGGACCCGAGATCCTGGCGAACGCGGCGAAGAGCTGCGCCCCGCTCCGCCAGGCGCTGGATACGTGGAAGGACGTGACCTTCAACTACGCCTCCACCGACGCGCCCGACTACCAGACCACGGCGACCGCCGCCTGATCAGACCCGTGGCCCTGACCTTCGACACGTCGAAGGTCGTATGGCGGGGCGCTTCATCGCCCCGTCTCGTCGATCTCAAGACGCCCCTCGCGGGCCCTTCGAACCTTCAGGAGACATCCCATGCGCATCACCCAAGGCGCCTTCTCGTTCCTGCCCGATCTGACCGACACGCAGATCGCGGCCCAGGTCCAGTACTGCATCGACAACGGCTGGGCCGTGAACATCGAGTATACCGACGACCCCCATCCCCGGAACACCTATTGGGACATGTGGGGCCACCCGATGTTCGACGTTCCGGACGCGGCCGGCGTGATGATGGAGCTCGGCGAATGCCGCAAGGTCTACGGCAACCGCTACATCCGCGTCTCCGCCTTCGATTCCACCCATGGCTGGGAATCGGTGAAGCTGTCCTTCCTCGTCAACCGCCCCGCCGAGGAGCCGGGCTTCCGCCTGAAGCGCAGCGAGGACAAGGGCCGCAACATCAAGTACTCGACCGAGGGCTACTCGCTCGATCGTCCCGAGGGCGAGCGCTACGCCTGAGGTGACCTTGGGACAGCGGCGGCGCGAGGCGTCCCCTCTGTCCTGCCGGACATCTCCTCCTCAAGGGGGGAGATCGGCCGCTTTGGCCTCAACGTGACTGATCTCCCCCCTTCGAGGGGGAGATGCCGGCAGGCAGAGGGGGGGCACCTCGCTCCGACCTCATCGAATCCGAGGATCCCATGAGCACCACTGAAACCGTCGAACGTCCCGCCACCGTCGACCTCCAGCGCGAATACGAGGAGGCCGGCGTCGGCGAGGTGCTGGACGAGTTGGACCGGACGCTGGTCGGGCTGAAGCCCGTGAAGAAGCGGATCAAGGAAACGGCCGCGCTGCTGCTCGTGGAGCGGGCGCGCAAGTCCATGGGGCTCGCCCACGACACGCCGACGCTGCACATGAGCTTCACCGGCAATCCCGGCACCGGCAAGACGACGGTCGCCTTGAAGATGGCCGACCTCCTGCACCGGCTCGGCTACATCCGCAAAGGCCATCTCGTCTCCGTCACGCGCGACGACCTCGTCGGCCAGTATATCGGCCACACCGCGCCCAAGACGAAGGAGATCCTGAAGAAGGCGATGGGCGGCGTCCTTTTCATCGACGAGGCCTATTATCTCTACCGTCCCGACAACGAGCGCGACTACGGGCAGGAGGCGATCGAGATCCTGCTGCAGGTCATGGAGAACAAGCGCGACGATCTCGTCGTCATCCTCGCCGGCTATGCCGACCGGATGGACAAGTTCTTCGAAAGCAATCCGGGCTTCCGGTCGCGCGTCGCGCACCACATCGACTTCCCCGACTATTCCGACGGAGAACTCCTGCAGATCTCGCTCGGCATGCTGGAGCGGCAGAACTACCGCCTGAGCGAGGCGGCGCGCGCCGTGCTCGAGAGCTACATCGGGCATCGCCGCACCCAGCCGCATTTCGCCAATGCGCGTTCCATCCGCAACGCGCTGGACCGGGCGCGTCTGCGCCAGGCGAACCGGCTCTTCGAAGGCGGGCTCGGCCCACTCGATGCCGACGCCTTGTCCACCATCGAGGCGAGCGACATTGCCGCGAGCCGCGTCTTCAGCCAAGCAGGCGGAACGACAGATCCGGAGATGCCCGCATGACGACCGATCTCATCATCGCCCCGTCCATTCTCTCGGCGGATTTCTCCCGCCTCGGCCAGGAGGTCGGCGACGTCGATGCGGCCGGCGCGGATTGGATCCATCTCGACGTCATGGACGGTCATTTCGTGCCGAACATCACCTTCGGCCCGCCGATCATCAAGGCGATCCGCAAGGCGTCGGCCAAGGTCTTCGATTGCCATCTGATGATCGAGCCCTGCGACAATTTCCTGGAAGCCTTCGCCGATGCCGGCTGCGACATCATCACGGTCCACGCCGAGGCGACCAAGCATCTCGACCGTTCGCTCCAGGCCATCCGCTCGCTCGGAAAGAAGGCCGGCGTCTCGCTCAATCCGTCGACGCCGGAAAGCGTCATCGAATACGTGCTCGATCGGCTCGACCTCGTGCTGCTGATGACGGTCAATCCCGGGTTCGGCGGGCAGGCCTTCATCCCCTCCGTGGTCGAGAAGGTCGCGCGGGTGAAGCGGATGATCGGCGACCGGCCGATCCACATCGAAATCGACGGGGGCGTGACACCCGAGACCGCGCCGCTCGTCGTGGCGGCGGGCGCGAACGTTCTCGTTGCGGGCTCGGCGGTCTTCAAGGGCGGAACGCCGGCCGACTATGCCCGCAACATGACCGCCATCCGCCACAGCGTCGAGGCCGCGGCGGCCCGCGCGGCCTGAACCGTCTTCTTCGCCGATCGAGCCGTGAACGGGGCGGCGCCGAGGGTTCGGCGCCGCCCCTTTTCCGTCACGACGGATCCCTCAACCGTAGGTGCCGGTGCGGGGATAGGCCTGCTGCAGCCGGTCGTTGAGAGCGCGGGCGGGGGAGGGCGCCGGTCCCCGGCGCTGTTCGGGCTCGATCGTGAACTGCCCCAGCAGGGTGTTGAGGGCGTCGGCTTCGCTCGCCATCTCGTTGGCCGCCGAGGTCGCTTCCTCGACCATGGCCGCGTTCTGCTGCGTGCCCTGGTCGAGCGTCCCGATCGCGATGCTGATCTCGTTGAGGCCAACCGACTGGCTGCGGGCCGAGGCCACCATTCTCGTGACGTGATTGTCGATCTCCGCGACCTTGGAAATGATGTCGTCGAGGGCGCGACCCGTGGCGCCGACGAGTTCGACGCCACCCTTCACCTGGTTGGAGGAGGCCGAGATCAGGGTCTTGATCTCCTTGGCGGCTTCGGCCGAGCGCTGGGCGAGGCCACGCACCTCCTGCGCGACGACGGCGAAGCCGCGTCCGGCCTCGCCGGCCCGCGCCGCCTCGACACCGGCGTTCAGGGCCAGGAGGTTCGTCTGGAAGGCGATCTCGTCGATGACGCCGATGATCCGGCCGATCTTGTCGGATGAACCTTCGATCTCCCCCATGGCTTCGATCGCCTTGGAGACGACGATGCCGGAGCGTTCGGCCTCGCCCTTGGTGCGGGCGACGAGCTGGCCGATGTCATCGGCCCCTTGCGCGGCCTCCCGGACCGAGCCCGTCAGTTCGGCGAGAGCGGCGGAGCTCTGCTCGAGCGCTGCGGCCTGCTCGGCCGTCCGGTGCGAGAGATGGTCGGCTTCCTTGCGGATCTGGTCCGCGTTGGAGAGAATGCCGTTCGCCTTGTGGGAAACCGCCCGCATGGCGGCCTGGAGCGTTTCCAGGGAGGTGTTGAAGCTCTGCCGCGTGTTCTCGAAGGCCGGGATGAACGTCTGGTCGATGCGCCGCGTGAGGTTGCCGCCGGCCAGTTCCGTCAGGCCCTCGCTGAGGACGCGGACCGCCGTGACGCGCGATGTGACGTCGGTCGCGAACTTGACCACCCGGCTGACCCGCTTCTCGTCGTCGAAGATCGGGTTGTAGGAGGCCTGGATGAAGACCTCCTTGCCGCCCTTGCCGATGCGCTTGAACTCGTCGGCCTGGAATTCGCCGCGGCGCAGCTTCTGCCAGAAGTCCTCGTAGGCCGAGGACTGGGAGGTGGCGGCATCGACGAAGATGCGATGATGACGGCCGACGATCTCGTCGACTCGATAGCCGAGGGCGCCGAGAAAGTTCTCGTTCGCCGTGAGGATATTGCCTTCGGGCGTGAACTCGATGACCGCCTGGGCCCGGGAAATGGCCGCGATCTTGCCGGCATCGGCCATCGCGCTCACGGTTTCCGCGGTGATGTCCGAGGCGACCTTGACGACCTTGTAGACCTTGCCGCCCTTCGTCTTGACCGGGTTGTAGGAACCCTGGATGTAGATCTCGCGGTTGCCCTTGGCGAAGCGCTTGAACGCGCGGGAGACGAACTGGCCCTCGCCGAGCTGCCGCCAGAACTCGGCATATTCGGCGGAGCGTGCCATCTCGTCGCCGACGAACAGGCGGTGATGCTGTCCCACGATCTCCGACGCGGCATAGCCGAGGGTGCGGCAGAAGTTTTCGTTCGCCTTGAGGACGATCCCCTTCAGGTCGAATTCGATGACGGCGAGAGACCGATCGAGGGCCGCCATGATATCCGACGCACTTGAACCCTGGAAAAGCATTTCCGTCTTCCCGTCAATCGCTCTGTTTAGAGGTGTTCTGCAGAGACCGATACTGATCAATTTAGCGGCAATTCCTCAAGGTTTCGTGAAGACTAAAAAACCTACTAATAAGTATCATATAGTTCATACTGTGTCTGACAAAATTTCTTCGGCATATATATTATGATAAACTTACAATCGAAGCGTTCGAGCCTGGAGAGCCCGACGGCGTGAAGCGACGAGTGGCCGGCCCGGAGCCGTCGCGAACAAGCCAGGGCGTGTCTCGATTGGATCGACTGCGGCCGCCCGGATGCGCATGATGGGGCAACGTGTCATCGAGGTTCCGCCATGCCCGCGACTGCCCATCCGCAGAAACTCGCCTCGAACGATCCGCTGCTGCAGCCCTTCCAGCTGCGTCATCTCACGCTGAAGAACCGGATCATCTCAACGGCGCACGAGCCGTCCTATTCCGAGGACGGCATGCCGAAGGACCGGTACCGCCTTTATCACGTGGAAAAGGCGAAGGGCGGGATCGCGATGACGATGACGGCGGGCTCGGCGATCGTCTCGCCGGATTCGCCGCCGGCCTTCGGAAATCTCCATGCCTACAAGGACGAGATCGTCCCCCACATGAAGCGCCTCGCCGACGAGTGCCACGAGGAGGGCTGCGCGGTGATGATCCAGATCACCCATCTCGGGCGGCGCACGGGCGCCAATCAGGGCGACTGGCTGCCGGTCGTCTCCGCTTCCGCCATCCGGGAGCCGGCGCATCGCTCCTTTCCGAAGGCGGCCGAGGACTGGGATCTCGAACGCATCGCGGCCGATTACGGCGCGGCCGCCGCGCGCATGAAGGCGGCCGGGCTGGATGGCGTCGAGATCGAGGCCTATGCCCATCTTCTCGACAGCTTCTGGTCGCCTGCGACGAACCGGCGCGAGGACGAGCACGGCGGTTCGCTCGACAATCGCATGCGCTTCACCTGGATGATCGTCGACGCCGTGCGCAAGGCCGTCGGTCCGGACTTCATCGTCGGCACGCGCATGGTGGTGGACGAGGCCTGGGACATCGGCCTGTCCCGCCAAGAGGGCGTCGAGATCGCGCGGCGGCTGGTCGGCTCCGGCCAGATCGACTTCCTCAACGTGATCCGCGGTCATCTCGACCACGACAAGGACCTTGTCGACGTCATTCCCATCCAGGGCATGCCCGCCTCGCCGCATCTCGACTTCGCGGGCGAGATCCGGGCGGCGACGCGCTATCCCGTGTTTCACGCCGCGCGCATCGCCGATGTCGCGACCGCCCGCCATGCGATCGCGGAGGGCAAGCTCGACATGGTCGGCATGACCCGCGCCCATATCGCCGACCCGCATATCGTGAGGAAGATCATCGCCGGACGCGAGCAGGAGATCCGTCCCTGCGTCGGCGCGACCTACTGCCTCGACCGCATCTACGAGGGCGGCGGCGCGCTGTGCATCCACAATGCCGCGACGGGCCGCGAAGCGACGATGCCGCACGTTCTCGGCCGGGCGCCGGTGGCAAAGCGGGTCATCGTCGTGGGCGCCGGGCCGGCGGGGCTGGAGGCCGCGCGCGTGTCGGCCGAACGCGGCCACCGCGTCACGGTCTTCGAGGCGAGCGGGTCGGCCGGCGGGCAGATCGGTCTCGCCGCGCGCCTGCCCAGGCGCCGGGAACTCCAGGGCATCGTCGACTGGCGCCTGTCCGAACTCGAGCGGCTCGGCGTCGAGATCCGCTACAACGTCTACGCGGAAGGAGCCGACGTGCTCGCCGAAGCGCCGGACATGGTCTTCGTCGCGACCGGTGGCCTGCCGCAGAACCCGGAGCTTTCCGAGGGCGAGGATCTCGTCGTCTCGAGCTGGGACATCCTGTCGGGCGCGGTGAAGCCGGAGGGGCCGGTGCTCCTCTACGACGACCATGGCGGGCACCAGGGCATGTCCGCGGCCGAGATGATCGCGCGGTCGGGCGTCGCGCTGGAGGTGGTGTCGCCCGAGCGCAACTTCGCGCCCGAGATCGGCGGCATGAACCACGTGCCCTATCAGAAAGCGCTCGCCGAGACGGCGACGCGCGTCACCATCGCGACGCGCCTCACCGGCGTCCGTCGACGGGGCAACGGGCTCGTCGCCATGCTGGCGTCTGCCTGGGCTCCTGGTGCGATCGAGGAGCGCGAGGTGCGGCAGGTCGTGGTCGAGCACGGCACCGCGGCGATGGACGAGCTCTACTTCGCGTTGAAGCCGCAGTCGAAGAACCTCGGAGCGGTCGACTACGAGGCGCTTCTCGCCCAACGCTGGCCGCTTCCGGACCGAAACGCCGCCGGCGGGTTTCACCTCGTTCGGCTCGGCGATGCCGTGTCGTCGCGCAACATCCACGCGGCGATCTACGACGGGTTGCGCTACGCGATGCTGGTTTAGGTCGGTCCGGGCGAGGCGCGATGTCGGTTCGGGCGGCGCAGCGCGCCCGTCCCGACCCCGTCAGAGCTTCACCGTTCGCAGGCGCAAGGCATTCGCGATGACCGAAACCGACGACAGGCTCATCGCGGCCGCGGCGAGCATCGGCGAGAGAAGCCAGCCGAAGACGGGATAGAGGACGCCCGCCGCGACCGGCACGCCGATGAGGTTGTAGCCGAAGGCGAAGGCGAGGTTCTGCCGGATGTTGGCGAGCGTCGCCTCCGCGAGGCGGCGGGCCCGCAGGATGCCGCCGAGGTCGCCCTTCAGAAGGGTGATGCCGGCGCTTTCCAGCGCGACGTCCGCACCCGTGCCCATCGCGATCCCGACATCGGCCGCCGCGAGGGCCGGGGCATCGTTGACCCCGTCGCCGGCCACGGCGACCTTCGCGCCGCCGGCCTGGAGTTCGGCGACGAGCGCCTGCTTTTCCTCCGGTAGGAGACCGGCCCGCACCTCGTCGATGCCGAGCCGCCGCGCGACGGCCGCTGCCGTGCGCTCGGTGTCCCCCGTCGCCATCACGACGCGGATGCCGGCTTGGTGCAGGGCGGCGATGGCCGCGCCGGCGCTTTCCTTGATGGGGTCGGCGACGGCGACGATCCCGGCGATCCTGCCATCGACGGCGATGAACATCGCGGTGCGGCCCTCCGCCTGGAGAGCCTCGGCCCTTGCGCGCGAGGCGCCGAGATCGAGCCCTGCCATCATGGCGAGATTGCCGAGCGCGAAGGAGCGTCCGCCGATCGTTCCGCGCACGCCCTTGCCGGTTTCGGACCGGAAGTCCGCGGCCTCGCCGAGGGTCAGCCCGCGCGCCAGCGCGCCCCGGACGATCGCCTCCGCCAGCGGGTGTTCGGAGCCGCGCTCGAGCGTCGCGGCCGCCGCGAGCAGTCCGTCCTCGTCGCCGTCGAGAGCGACGACGTCGGTGAGGACCGGCCGTCCCTCGGTCAACGTCCCCGTCTTGTCGACGACGAGCGTGTCGATCCCGGCGAGCCTCTCCAGCGCTTCCGCCTCGCGCACGAGGACGCCCGCCCGCGCGCCGCGCCCGGTCGCCGTCATGATCGACATCGGCGTCGCAAGGCCGAGCGCGCAGGGGCAGGCGATGATGAGGACCGAGACCGCGGCGACCAGGGCATGCGTCATGGAGGGCGCGGGGCCGAACAGCGCCCAGGCCGCGAAGGCGAGGATCGCCACGGCCACCACCGCCGGCACGAAGTAGCCGGCGACGCGGTCGGCGAGCCCCTGGATGGGCGCGCGGGAGCGCTGCGCGCCCGCCACCATCTCGGCGATCCGCGCGAGCGTCGTCTCCGCCCCGATCCGCTCCGCCTGCATGACGAGCGAGCCGGACCCGTTCATCGTGCCGCCGGTCAGGCCATCGCCCGCGGTCTTCTCCACCGGCACCGGCTCGCCCGTGATCATGCTTTCGTCGACGGAGGAGCGGCCGTCGAGGACCGTCCCGTCGACCGGTATGCTCGATCCCGGGCGCACGCGGAGCCGATCGCCCTTTCGGACGGCGGAGACGTCGATCTCTTCGTCGGTCCCGTCCGGCCGGAGGCGTCGTGCGGTCTTCGGCGAGAGGTCGAGAAGGGCGCGAATGGCCGAACCGGTTCGCTCGCGGGCCTTCAGTTCGAGGATCTGCCCGACGAAGACGAGCGCCACGATGACGGTCGCGGCCTCGAAATAGACCGGCACCGCGCCCCCCATGTCCGGACCGCCCATGTCGAGGCCACCCATGCCGGGCCCGACGGTCCGGAACGACGCGGGAAACAGGCCGGGAAAGATCATCGCGACCACGCTGTAGGCGTAGGCGGCACCGACGCCGAGCGCGATCAGCGTCCACATGTTCGGGCTTCTGTTCCCGATCGAGCGCCAGCCCCGGCGGAAAAAGGGGAGGGCGGCCCAGAGCACGACCGGCGTCGCCAGCGCGAATTCCGCCAGAACGGCGGCGCGCTCGCCGAGAAGCGACCGCACGGGCAGGCCGGCCATCGGTCCCATGGTGAGGACGAGGAGCGGGACGGCCGCCAAGACCGAGACCCGGAACCGGCGGGTGAAGTCGACGAGTTCGGGATTGGGCCCCTCGTCGCCATCGGGGATCCCCATCGGCTCCAGCGCCATGCCGCATTTCGGACAGTCGTCGGGATGATCGCTGATCACCTCGGGATGCATCGGGCAGGTGTAGCGCGTGCCGGACGGCGCCGGCGGCTGTGCGGGGCGCTCGCCGAGATAGGCGGCGGGATCGGCGGTGAATTTCGTCTCGCAGCCGGCCGAGCAGACATAGAAGCGCCGGCCCTCGTGCCGGGCAATGTGCCGGGCGCTCGCGCGGTCGACGCTCATGCCGCAGACCGGATCCGTCGCCTCGAGATAGGCGGCCGGATCGGCCTCGAATTTCGCGCGGCAACCGGCACAGCAGAAGTGGAACAGCCGGCCATCGTGCTCGTGGCTCGGTTTGCCGGCCGCGGGATCGACCGTCATTCCGCAGACGGGATCGCGGGTGACGAATTCTCCTGCGCCTGCGCCTGTCCCTGTCGCATGAACGTGGGCATGATCATGACGGTGCAGGCGATCGTGCAGTGGATCAACGGACATGGGCAGCTTCCTCGGTCGGCGGTCGTACCCTCTGCAGATGGGGCTTCCCGTCACGGGAAGGTCAAGAGGCGTCGGGTCGGGTTTCCCCGATGTGGATCGAATTTGACCAGACCCGTGAAATGCCTTCCAGTGCGGCAAGATCAGACTGTCGGAGCGGGGAGGGCCGGATGACGCCGGACGAGCTGAAGACCTTGATGGCGCGGGCGACCCCGGCACGCTCCGGCGATGTCCTGGCCGGCCTCGCCTCCGCCTCGCAGGCCGAGCGTGTCCGTGCCCAGCGCGTCCTCGCCGATACCGCGCTCCAGACCTTTCTCGACGTGCCGCTGATCGATCCGGAGGTCGACGAGGTTTCCGCGCTGATCCTCGACCAGCACGACGGCGCGGCCTTCCGCGCCATCGCCCACCATTCCGTCGGCTCGTTCCGGGAGTGGCTTCTCTCGGACGAGGCGACCCTCGAGACCATCGCCGCGCTCACCTTCGCGCTGACGCCGGAAATGGTGGCGGCCGTCTCCAAGGTCTGCCGCAACCAGGATCTCATCGCCATCGCGCGCAAGCGTCCGGTGGTGACGGCCTTCCGCACCACGGTCGGCCTGCCCGGACGCCTGTCGGTCCGCATTCAGCCGAATCATCCGACCGATGATCCGAAGGGGGTCGCGGCCTCCATCCTCGACGGACTGCACTTCGCCTGCGGGGACGCCACGATCGGCATCAATCCCGCGACGGACAGTCCGGACGCGATGATCCGGCTCCTCGATCTCATCGAGGAGATGCGCCTGCAACTCGGCTGTCCGGTCCAGTCCTGCGTCCTCGCCCATGTCACGACGGCGCTGCAGGTGATGGAGCGCGGTGCGCCGGTGGACCTCGTCTTCCAGTCGATCGCGGGAAGCCAGGCGGCCAATGCCTCCTTCGGCATCGATCTCGCCGTCCTGAAGGAGGCACACGACGCCGCCGCCTCGCTGGACCGGGGAACGGTCGGCCGCAACGCGATGTATTTCGAGACCGGCCAGGGTTCGGCGCTGTCGGCGGGCGCCCATCACGGCATCGACCAGCAGACCATCGAGACGCGGGCCTATGCCGTGGCGCGCGCGTTCGATCCGCTGCTCGTCAACACGGTCGTCGGCTTCATCGGACCGGAATATCTCTACGACGGCAAGGAGATCGTGCGCGCCGGCTTGGAGGACCACTTCTGCGGCAAGCTGCTCGGCCTGCCGATGGGGGTGGACGTCTGCTACACCAACCACGCCGAGGCCGATCAGAACGACATGGACACGCTTCTGACGCTGCTCGGCGTGGCGGGCGTCAACTTCGTCATGGGCGTGCCGGGCTCGGACGACATCATGTTGAACTATCAGTCCACGTCCTATCACGACGCCGCCTATCTCCGGGCTGCGCTCGGTCTGCGCGCCGCGCCGGAATTCGAAGCCTGGGCGCAGGGACTGGGTCTCCTCGACGGGGCCGGACGCCTTGCGCCGCCGGCGAAGGAGGCCGCGCTGGACGTGGAGCTTCTATCGCGCTCGCGCCTGCTGGAGGCGTCCTGATCCATGAGCGGCAGCCCCGACCATCCGCTCGCCGTGCTTCGCCGGCACACGCAGGCCCGCATCGCGCTCGGCCGTCACGGCGCGGGTCTGCCGACCGCCGCCCATCTCGATTTCGCCGAGGCGCATGCCAGGGCACGCGATGCGGTGCACGCGCGCTTCGACGAGGACTCGATCGCCGCCGCGCTCGGCGACGGCGGCGTCCATAGCCTTCGCGTCGCCAGCGAGGCCGAGGGTCGCCCCCAATATCTGCGCCGTCCCGATCTCGGGCGGCGCCTCGCCTGCGCGTCGAAGGCGGATCTCGAAGCCCTCGGTCTCGGCGCGCCCGACCTCTGCCTCGTCATCGGCGACGGGCTGTCGGCCGAGGCGGTCAACACCTATGCGGCCGAGACCGCGCTCGGCGTCCTCGCGCTCCTCCCGCGCGATCTTCAGGTCACGCCGGTCCTGCTCGCCACGGGCGCGCGCGTCGCTCTTTCCGATCCGATCGGCGAAGCCCTCCGGGCGCGGCTGGTGCTGATGCTGATCGGAGAGCGGCCGGGCCTGTCCGCCGCCGACAGTCTCGGCGCCTACATCACGCATGCGCCGCGGAGCGGGCGCACCGATGCCGACCGCAATTGCGTCTCCAACATCCGCATCGGCGGGCTGGCGCCGTCGCTGGCCGCCGCCAAACTGGCGGGGCTGCTCACGCGCTCGCTCGCGCTCGGCTTCAGCGGCGTCCGGCTGAAGGACGACGAAGGGCTGATCGAAACCGCCGCGACGTCCATCCCCATCGCCGGGACGTCTCCATGAGTGGCTGCCTCGTCGCTGGGCATTTTGTGCGTGTGATGCGATTGACAGCAGGTCGGAGAAGGTTTCACTTCAGAGTGACATGATCGCGAGGGGCAAGCGATGCAGGACGGCACGACGGGCGTTTCCTACAAAACGGCGGATGCCGCCTATTTCGACAAGCGTGGATTGTCGCGGTATGCGGGCGTCTGGTCGCTCTGGGCGCTCGGCGTGGGGGCGGTGATCTCCGGCCACTTCTCCGGCTGGAACTTCGGCTTCGCGACGGGCGGCTGGGGCGGCATGCTGGTCGCCGGCATGATCATCGCCGTGATGTATCTCGGCCTGACCTTCTCGATCGCCGAGATGAGCCCGGCTCTGCCGCACACGGGCGCCGCCTATTCCTTTGCGCGCACCGCCATGGGACCCTGGGGCGGCTTCGTCACGGGGCTGTGCGAAAACGTCGAATACGTCATCACGCCGGCGGTCATCGTGACCTTCATCACGGCCTATGTGAACTCGATCCTCGGTCTCGATCCCGCCTATTCGCCCTTCGTTTGGGTCGCCTTCTACGCGATCTTCCTGACGCTCAACATCTACGGGCTGGAACTCTCCTTCAAGGTCACGCTCGTCATCACGCTGATCTCGCTGGCCGTTCTCGTCTTCTTCTGGATCTCGGCGATCCCGAACATCGATTTCTCGCGCTGGGCGCTGAACATCGGCGTCGGGCCGGACGGGGCGGCGGTGGAACTGCCCGAGGGCAACGGCCCCTGGTTCCCCTTCGGCTTTTCCGGCGTGCTGGCGACGCTGCCCTTCGCGGTCTGGCTCTTCCTCGCCATCGAGCAGTTGCCGCTGGCGGCCGAGGAATCGGTCGACCCGAAGCGGGACATGCCGAGGGGCATCATGCTCGGCATGGCGACGCTGATCCTGTCCGCCTTCATGATCGTCCTCCTCAATCCCTCGCTGCCCGGCGTCGGCTCCTTCCATCTCGGCTCGGCTCTGGAGCCGCTGCTCGACGGGTTCAAGGCGGTCTATGGCGACGGCGGCGTCGTGCTGCTCGGCTGCGTCGCGCTGACGGGCCTCATCGCGAGCTTCCACACGATCCTCTATGCGCAGGGGCGGCAGGTCTATTCCCTGTCGCGGGCCGGATATTTCCCGACCTTCCTCTCCGTGACCCACAAGACGTTCAAGACGCCGCATGTCGCCATGATCGCGGGCGCGCTCGTGGGGCTCTCCGTGATGCTGACGATCTGGTTCGCGCTCGGCGCGGAACAGGGCGGAGCGGCGATCGGCACCATCCTCCTCAACATGGCCGTCTTCGGCGCGATGTTCTCCTACATCCTGCAGGCGCTCTCGTTCATCCTCCTGCGCAGGAACATGCCGCAGATCGAGCGGCCGTTCCGCTCGCCGCTCGGCATTCCCGGCGCGGTGCTGACCATCGCGATCGCCATCGTGACGCTGTTCTACCAGGTCCAGGACCCGAACTTCTTCAAGGGCGTCGTCTGGGTCGCGCTCTGGTTCGCGGTCGCCATCGCCTATTTCGCGCTGGTCGGCCGGCACAAGCTGATCCTCTCCCCGGAGGAGGAGTTCGCCATCGAACACGCGCAGGTTCGCGCAGCCGCCGTTGCGGCGAAACCGGCCGAGTGAGGTCCGCCGGCGAGGCGGCCAGCGGGGCCGGCGGCGGGAGACCGGCGATGGACGGGCGGCGGCCGGCATTCTAGAAGGGTCGCAGCGATACGGGTTCCGGGTTCTGCGACGATGATGTGCTTGGCGGGTTCGACGGACGGCGTTCCTGAAGTGAGCGGCCCCGGCGCTTCGAGGTCGGGGCGGTCCCGATGAGCGGGGCCGTCGTCATCGCCGGCGCCGGCCAGGCGGGCCTTCAGGTCGCCGCGAGCCTTCGGGCCGGCGGTTTCGCCGGCGAGATCGTGCTGGTCGGCGAGGAGCCGCGCCTGCCTTACCAGCGACCGCCCCTGTCGAAGGCCTATCTCAAGGCCGATGCAGGGCTGGAGACGCTTCTCCTGAAGCCGGAAGCCTTCTACGAGGCCAACCGGATCGAGACCCGCCTCGGCACGCGCGTCGCATCGATCGACCGGACGAACAGGCGTGTGGCTTTGTCCTCCGGCGACGACCTGTCCTACGAATGGCTGGTGCTCGCGACGGGCGCGCGCAACCGCCTGCCGCCGATCGGCGGCGTGTCGCGGCCGAACGTTCACGCCCTGCGCGATGCCGGAGAAGCCGAGCGGCTTCGCGCGGCGCTGGTGGAGGGCGCGCGCCTCGTCGTCGTCGGCGGCGGGTTCATCGGGCTCGAGGTCGCCGCCTCCGCGCGGGCGCGGGGGCTTCGCGTGACCGTGCTCGAGGGCGCGGCGCGGCTGATGGGACGCGTCGTCTCGCCGGTCCTGTCCGAGTTCTTCCTCGAAGCACACAGGGCGATGGGCACGGATGTGCGCCTCGGCGCCTCCGTCGCGACCATCGAGGGCGAGGGCGAGGGCGCGAGCGGGGACGCCACGGGCGTGCGGCTGGCCGACGGCACGGTGATCCCGGCCGATCTCGTGCTGATGGCGACGGGCGTCGTGCCGAACGACGAGATGGCGGCCGAAGCCGGGCTTGCGACGCGCGGCGGCGTCCAGGTCGACGCCTTCATGACGACCGAGGACCCCGCGATTTTCGCCATCGGCGATTGCGCCGTGTTCGAAAGTCCGTTCGCGGACGGTCCGGTGCGGTTGGAATCGGTGCAGAACGCGATCGATCAGGCCAAGTGCGTCGCCGCGCGCATCCTCGGCGGCACGGCACCCTATCGCAGCGTGCCCTGGTTCTGGAGCGACCAGGGAAGCTTCAAGCTGCAGATCGCCGGGATCACGACCGGCGCCGACCACGTGCACCTCTCCGGATCGCGCGAAGCCGGCCGGCTCGTCGCCTATTGCTTCCGCGGAGAGAAGCTTCTCGGCATCGAGACGGTGAATCGGCCGGGCGAGCACATGCTGGGACGGCGGATCCTGGAGGGCGATCTCAAGGTGCTGCGGTCCGATGTCTCGGCCGACGATTTCGATCTGAAGCGTCATCTGGCGGAACTGTCGCCCGCTCGGTGAGAGCTGACCCATTCCGTTCGCCGAGGCCGTCCGACGATCGCTTTCCGCGCTTTGGAACGGAAAAGGCGGCCGTGGGTGCTCAGGCGACTTTTCAAGCTCGTCCGTTCCTGCAAAGGAAGTCGACCGGAGAATGAGCGGTGCCTCCGGGCCGGGGGCTGCCGTTCCGCCGAAGGGCGGGTGAGCGCCGGGGGGTGCCGCTCGGGCGGTCTGCGATGAAACAACACGTGCCCTGGTCGGAACGTCTTCGCTACGAGTTCGACAAGTCCATGGCCGCGGGACCGATCGCCCTGATCGGATGGCTGTCCATCGCATCGCTGGTGATCATCGTCGTCGCGGGCGCCTTCATCGCGCTGACGAGCGTCGCGCCTCAGGGCGCCGAGCCTCTCGACTTCGTGGAAGCGTCCTGGGAGACGCTGATGCGAACCATGGATGCCGGGACGATGGGCGGCGACACGGGCTGGCCGTTCCGCGTCGTGATGCTCGTCGTGACGCTGTCCGGCATCTTCATCTTCTCCTCGCTGATCGGCATCCTCTCGGCGGGCGTGAACAACAAGCTCGAAGATCTGCGCAAGGGCCGCAGCCGCGTCCTGGAGCATGGTCACACCGTCATTTTCAACTGGTCGCCCTCGATCTTCGACATCGTCGCCGAACTCGTCGTCGCCAATGCCAACCAGAAGCGTTCGCGGATCGTCATCATGGCGCCGCGCGACAAGGTGGAGATGGAGGACGAGATCGCGATGAAGGTCCCACGCCTCGGAACGACGCGGGTGATCTGCCGGAGCGGCGATCCGACCGATCTCTATGACCTCGCCATCGTCAGTCCCAACGCCTCGAAATCGGTGATCGTGCTCTCGCCGGAGGGCGACGATCCCGATTCCAGCGTCGTCAAGACGATTCTGGCCCTCGTCAACGATCCCAAGCGACGCGCGGATCGCTACCAGATCGCCGCGGAGATCCGGGACACGCGCAATGCCGACGTCGCTCGCGCGGTCGGCGGCCCCGAAGTGCAGCTCGTCCTCGCCGACGACCTCATCTCGCGCATCGTCGTCCAGTCCAGCCGGCAGGCGGGACTGAGCGCGGTCTATTCCGAGCTGCTCGATTTCGACGGATGCGAGATCTACACGGTCCCGCAGCCCGACATCGTCGGGCTCGCCTTCGGCGACGCGATTCTCGCCTACGACACATCGTCCCTCATCGGCGTCTGCGAAGCCGATGGGCGGGTGCGGCTCAACCCGCCCATGGATCTCGTCGTGTCGGCCGAGATGAGGGCAGTGATCGTGGCGGAGGACGACGACACGATCGTCGTGGCGGCGCCCGGACGCGACGTCTTCGACCCCTCGGCGCTGACGCTCGCGAAACCGCAAGGGCTGCGGGCGGAACGTACGCTGATCCTCGGCTGGAACCGCCGGGGTCTCGTGATCGCGCGCGAACTCTCGCGCTATGTCGAGCCCGGCTCGCTGCTGACCATCGCGGCGGACACGCCGGAGCTTCGGGACGATCTGCAACGACTGAATCTGGCCAGCGATCGCCTGCATGTCGAGTTCTGCGTCGTCGACACCGGCGACCGCCCCTCCCTGGAAGCGCTGGAGATCCCGAGCTACGATCGCGTCATCGTGCTCGGCTACAGCGACCACATGGCACCGCAGCCGGCCGATACGCGAACCCTCGTGACGCTCCTGCATCTCCGGCGGATCGCGGATGGCGCCGGGCGCCACATCAGCGTCGTCAGCGAGATGACCGACGTGCGCAACCGCGAACTGGCCGACGTCACGCGGGCCGACGACTTCGTGGTGTCGAACAAGCTCGTCAGCCTGATGCTCGCGCAGGCTTCGGAGAACGCCTCGCTCACCGCGATCTTCGACGAATTGCTCGACGAGAACGGCGCCGAAATCTACATGCGCCCCGTCACGGATTACGTGTCGATCGAACGGCCGGTGACCTTCTTCACCATCGTCGAGGCCGCCCGGCGTCGGGGCGAGGTGGCCTTCGGCTATCGGCGCCGCCGGGAGAACGAACCCGACCGCCGGGCGATGGGCGGCGTCACGGTGAACCCGCGCAAGTCGACCCCTCTCTACTTCATGCCGGACGACCGCATCATCGTGCTCGCGCATCAGTGAGTGCACGGGCATCTTGGTTGGCCGGCAGGCAGGAAATGCTTGCGCAAAGCTGAACGCGACAGGGCCGGACGCGCGCTACGCTATGCATTCTTCGCATGCCAGCGGTTCGATCTCGTCACTTCTGCATCGCATGTTGCAGTGCCATCTATCTCTCAACAACAAGGAGAGACCCCGATGACCCGCCCGAACACCCGCTCCCACCGCTCGCTCCGTTCGACCTTCGCGTCGTTCGTCGACGTGTTCGCCGGGGCCACGGAGTGCGCGGCTGCAGCCGAAGGCGGTCGTCGCCCGTCCAACCGCGCGCTGACGGCCGTCGGCATCGACCCCGCCCGGTGGGACGGCATCGGCCGCCAGGGCTGATCGCCGGACGTCGTGTCGACCCGTCCGCTCCGGACGGGTCGCTCGGCTTCGATCGGTTCGACAGCGAAGATCTGAAAAAACCCGCAGGGCTCGCGCCTTGCGGGTTTTTTTCGTTGCGGCTTGCGTTGCTTTGGGGCCCGGCCCTCTCGGAAAGAGGGCGGGATCCCGAGTCGCTGCGTCGTTCAGTTCGCCGGAGCGACGGCCGGCGCCATCGCCGGTGCCTCGGCGCCGTGGCCGCCGCCGAGGAAGGGGATCCCCTCGAACGTGCCCGGCCAGAGCTGCTCCGCTCCGTCCAGAAGCATCTTCAAAGCGACGTAGAGAATGATGGCGAGGCCGACATAGGCGATCCAGCGATGCCGGTTGAGAAGGCGGGCGATGTAGCTCGCCGCCAGTCCCATCAGCGCGATCGAGAGGATCAGGCCGACGATCAGCACCCAGAGATGTTCGCCCGCGGCGCCTGCGACCGCGATGACGTTGTCGAGCGACATCGAGACGTCGGCGATGACGATCTGCCAGGCGGCCTGGGCGAAGGTCTTGCGGGGCGCGCCGGAGACGGTGCCGTCGGCATTCAGCGCATGCTCCGCGTCGTCGAGATCGTGCTGCGGCGTCCGCAGCTCGTGCCACATCTTCCAGCACACGTAGAGGAGAAGGAAGCCGCCGCCGATGAGGAGCGCGCCGCCGAGCTCCAGCAATTGCTGCGTGATCGCGGCGAACAGGATGCGCAGTCCGGTCGCGAAGATGATGCCGACGAGAATGGCCTTGGCGCGCTGCTCCTTCGGGAGGCCGGCGGCGGCGAGGCCGATGACGATCGCATTGTCGCCGGCCAGGACGAGATCGATCATGATGATCTGCCCGAGCGCGATCAGCGACTCGCTCGTAATGAAGTCCATGCGGGGGTTCCCTCGAATTCAGCCGGAATGCCGTGCGTGCGCCAAGGCGCTGTTCTTATTCCCTTCGGCTGCGCCGCAACACGGTGCCCGCAGCCAAAACGCGGTCGTGGCGAAACGCAGCCGAAGGGTCGGATCAATCCTCGTCGGAGGCCATGGCCGCGAGCACCTTGCCGCGGCCCCGATAGCGCAGGATCATCGGAACGACGAGGGCGATCAGCGCGACCGAGAGGAGCGTGATCGAGGTCCAGGAGGTCACGAGGATCGTGAAATCGCCCCGGCTCTGCTGCATGGCGCGGCTGAGTTGCGATTCGGCCAGCGGCCCGAGGATCAGGCCGACCACGACCGGCGCGATCGGAAAGCCGAAGCGCCGAAGACCGTAGCCGAGCAGTCCGAAGGTCAGGAGCGCGGCGAGCTCGAAGGGCGAGGGATTGGCGCCGATGGTGCCAAGGGTCGCGAAGACGAGGATGCCGGCATAGAGCCAGGGGCGCGGGATCGTCAGAAGCTTCACCCAGAGCCCCACCAGCGGCAGGTTGAGGACGAGCAGCATGAAATTGGCGACCAGAAGGCTCGCGATCAGTCCCCAGACCAGGGTCGGATTGGACGCGAAGAGCAGGGGCCCCGGCTGAAGGCCGAACTGCTGGAAGCCCGCCAGCATGATCGCCGCCGTCGCCGACGTCGGCAGGCCGAGCGTCAGGAGCGGGACGAGCGTTCCGGCGGCGGAGGCGTTGTTGGCCGCCTCCGGTCCCGCGACGCCCTCGATTGCGCCCTTGCCGAACTCCTCGGGATGCTTGGTCAGCGATTTCTCGGTCGCATAGGAGAGGAACGTGCCGATCTCGGCGCCGCCCGCCGGCATGGCGCCGATGGGGAAGCCGATGAACGTGCCGCGCAGCCATGCGCCCCAGGAACGCTTCCAATCGCGCGCCGTCATCCAGACCGAGCCCTTGATCGCCTCGACGGTGTCGGGCGTCCGGCTGCCCGCCGCCGCGACGCTCAGGGCCTCGCCGATGGCGAAGAGGGCGACGGCCAGCGTCGTCACCTCGATGCCGTCCGAGAGTTCGCGCAGGCCGAAGGTCAGGCGCGGAAGGCCGCCCTGCTGCGGGATGCCGATAAGGCCGATGGTGAGGCCGAGCATCAGCGAGGTGAGGCCGCGCAACGCCGAATCACCGAAGGCGGCCGAGACGGTCACGAAGGAGAGCACCATCAGGGCGAAGTAATCGGCCGCCGAGAACTTGATGGCGAAGGACACGACGTAGGGCGCGAGAAAGGCGAGCAGCAGGGTCGCGATGAGGCCGGCGACGAAGGACCCGATGGCGGCGGTGGCGAGCGCCGGTCCGCCCCGGCCCGCCCGCGCCATCTTGTTGCCCTCGAGCGCGGTGACGATCGAGGCGCTTTCGCCGGGCGTGTTCAGAAGGATCGACGTCGTCGAGCCGCCGTACATGCCGCCGTAATAGATGCCCGCGAACATGATCAGCGATCCCGCGGGATCGAGCCGGTAGGTCACGGGCAGGAGCAACGCGACCGTCAGGGCCGGTCCGATGCCCGGCAGGACGCCGACGATCGTGCCGAGCGTGACGCCGATCAGGGCATAGAGAAGGTTCCAGGGCTCGACGGCGGTGAGAAGGCCTTGGCCGAGAAGCGCGAACGTATCCATTCTCGGAAGTCCTACTGGGCTGCGGGTGCGGCAGGGGGTGGCGTCGCCGGCAGGACGGGCGCTTCCGGCGCGGGCGTGATCGCCGATAGAAAGGCCTCTTCGATGGGCCCTGCCGGCAGCGACAGGTTGAGCGCCTGCGTGAAGACGACCCAGATCACGAAGCAGAGGACGAAGCCGATCGGAACCGTCATCCAGAGCGGACCGCGGCCCATGGCCTTGGCGGTCGCGGCGAAGAGGAGGCCGGTGGCGATGGAGAAGCCGGCATAGCGCAGGAGGACGAGCTGTGCGACGAGGCCGGCGACGATCCAGACGACCGGTGCCGGAAGATCCTTGTCCCGCTCGGGGAAGGTGCCGCGGATCCCGGCGATCAGCGTCCCGATCGCGAGCACCAGAAGGGAGGCCGCGACGAAGTAGGGAACCGTGCCGGGTCCGAGGCCATAGACGACGCGGCGGGCGGAGACCCGCCAGCCTTCGTAGGCAACGAGCCCTGAAAGGGCCATCAGGCCGAGGGACACGAGCACGACCGGAAGATCGGTCCCGCGGCCTCGGGGTTTGTCTGGGCGAGTTTCAGGGCTCGTGGATGTCATTGAACGAGGCCGATGTCCTTGAGGATGACCGTGGTGGACTCGATGTCGGCTTGCAGCTGCTTGTCGAAGGCTTCGCCCGAGAGGTAGGTGTCCGACCAGCCGCGGGTCTTCAGAAGCTCCTGCCACTTGGCCGACTTCACCATCGTCTCGATGTCGGCGGAGATGGTGGCCTTCTGCTCGGGCGTGATGCCGGGCGCGGCGGCGACCATGCGCCAGTTCTGGACCTCGACGTTCAAGCCCTCGTCCTTCAGCGTCGGGGCGTCGATGCCGGCGATCGGAGCGGGGGCGGACACCGCGAGGGCACGAAGCGCGCCGGCTTTGATCTGCGCCTCGAACTCGCCGGTCGAGGAGATGCCGACGGTCAGCTGCCCGCCGAGAATGGCGGCGAGCGCCTCGCCGCCGCCGGAGAAGGCGATGTAGTTCACTGTGGTCGGATCGACGCCGAGACCCTTGGCGATGAGGCCGGCCGTGATGTGGTCGGTGCCGCCGGCCGAACCGCCGCCCCACGTGACGGCACCCGGATCGGCCTTCAGCTTGGCGGCGAGGTCGGCGAAGGTCTTGATGTCGCTGGCGGCGGGCACGACGAGCGCTTCGTATTCGCCGGTGAGGCGGGCGATCGGCGTGACGTCGGCGAGCGTCGTCGGCGACTGGTTGGTGAGAATGCCGCCGACCATGACGTAACCGCCCACGATGAGCGCGTCCGGCTTGCCGGCCGCATCGCTCGCGAACTGTGCGAGGCCGATCGTGCCGGCGGCGCCGGGCACGTTCACGACCTGCACGCTCGAAGCGATCTTCTCGGTCTGCAACGCGTCCTGCATGGCGCGCGCGGTCTGGTCCCAGCCGCCGCCGGGCGCTGCCGGCGCCATGATCTCATAGGATTTGGTCTGGGCGTTGGCGGTTCCGACAAACAGGCCTGCCACCAGGGCGGCCATCAGAAACGTCTTCATGCAAGTTCCTCCGGTTGGTTCTGCCGGCCGGAGCGACGCGCCCGATCGGCCGTCATCCAGACGCGGCTCGTGTTTCCTACGTCGGTCCGCGTCTCCCGATCACGGTCGCTGCTCGTCGCCTGCCGCCCATCGCGAGCCCGGACACGGTCGCGGCAGGCGGAATGCGAGCTTATGGGGTCGTTGAGCGAGCGAGAAGCGTCCTCTTACAGAAACGTCGAACTGGCAAGGGCTCGGCGGGACTTAAAATTTTAGATGCTGGTTCTCTGCGCTCCTCACGTGCAAGGTTTGTCGTGTGGCAAACTTTGCGCCCCGCGCATCGACGCGCTAACCCATCGGTTCAACGACGGCATCAGGGTGTAACGGTTCATGACCGATGGTGAGGACAAGGGGCGGCCCCGGCAGGACGAGGCGATCGGGTCCCGCCACGCGGCCCGTTTCGCGAGAGTTCGCGAGGCCCACCAGTCGGAGCTCGCCGAAGACTACGTCGAGATGATCGACGACCTGATCGCCTCGCGCGGCGAGGCGCGCGCGGCCGACCTCGCCGACTGCTTCGGCGTTTCGCCGGGAACCGTCGCGCGGACCGTGCAGCGGCTGATCCGCGACGGGCTCGTCAATTCCGAACCCTATCGCTCGATCTTCCTGACCGAACGGGGTCGCGAAGTGGCGCTCGCCGCTCGGCAGCGCCATCGCTTGGTCGAGGATTTCCTTCTTTCGCTCGGCGTCAGCCCGGAAGCGGCGGAGCTCGACGCGGAGGGGATCGAGCATCATGTCGGCCCGGAGACGCTGGAGGCGTTCCGCCATCATCTGCGCCGGTAGCGCATTGAGCGCATCGAGCGCATCGTCCGGAGCGGCAGCCGCAGCCGGAGGCGTTCAGGTCTCGGCGGTGCCGCGGATCAACGCGCCGTGGTGGCGCACGACCTCCCCGGCCAAGGCATGGCCGCAGCGCACGCTGTCCGTCGGCGACAGGCCGCGTAGACGAGCGGCGACATAGGCGGCACTGAAGCTGTCGCCTGCGCCGGTGGTGTCGACCGCCTGCACGGCGGGGGCAGCGGGAAGCTCGGTGAAACCGGCGACGCCGGCTTCGCCCAGAATGGCGGGAGCCGGCCCGTCCTTCACCACGACCTCCGCGGCGCCGAGGGCGAGGTAGCGCGCCGCGCTCGCCTGGGGGGACGCGTCGCCAAAGGCCGTCTTCTCGTCGGGATAACTCGGAAGGCAGATGGTGGAAACGGAGGCGCCGGCCTCGATCGCCGACCGCATCTCCTCGGCATCCGGCCAGAGACGCGGCCGGATGTTCGGATCGAAGGCGACGAGCTTGCCCGCCCGCTTGGCTGCGCCGAGCCGGGTCAGGAGCCGTTCGCGGGCGGGACCTGCAAGGATCGCAAGAGTGATGCCGGAGACGTAGAAGGCGTCGGCGGACGAGAAGGCCGCGTCGAGATGGTCCGCGTCGTCGGCGAGCGCCTTGGCCGCGCTCGTGTCGCGCCAGTAGGAAAACGAGCGTTCCGCGCCGTCGAGATGGATGAGGTAGAGCCCCGGCATCCGGCCGGGCAACCGGCGGACGAGCGCGGTGTCGACGCCGCCCGCCGCCATGAAGGCGAGCATGTCGTCCGACGTCTTGTCCAAGCCGACCGCCGAAAGATAGGCGACCTCGAAACCGGCGTCGAGTTCGCGGCGAAGGTACCATGCGGTGTTGAACGTATCGCCGGCGAAGCCGAGGCGCAGGAGCCCGCCGGGTCCCTGCGACAGCTCGACCATGCACTCGCCGATGGACAGAATGCGGCGGGGCCTCGAATTTGCGGCGTCGATCTGCGTCATGCGTCACTGTCCTGGAAGTAGTGGGCGAAATCCTGGCGCAGTCGTTCCACCACGCCGACGATCCGCGCGAGGTGACCGCGCATGGCGGCTTCCGCAGCGTCGGGATCCCCAGTGCGCAGCGCCGCGACGATCGCCCGGTGATCGCTCAGGGCGGCGGGCTGCCCGAAGGCGAGCGACAGGAAGCGCACGCGGTCCATCTGCGCCTTCTGCTCGTCGATCAGCCGCCAGGCGAAGCCGCAGCCGGCCTCCTTGGCGATGGCGAAATGAAAGGCGTCGTCCTCGCGCTGGAAGCTCGTCCGGTCGTCCGCTTCCTGCGCCGCCTCCTGGCGGGCGAGGCACGCGCCGAGGCGCTCGGCCATGCCCGGCGGGCTTTCCAGCGCCGCGCGGCGCGCGGTCGCGACCTCCAGCGCCTCTCGGATGAAATGGGCGTTCATCACCTCGCGGGTGGAAATGCGGACGACCTCGGTGGCGCGCTGGGGCTGGATGCGCAGATAGCCCGATCGCCCGAGCCGGGCGAAGGCCTCGCGGACGGGCTGGCGGGACACGCCGAGACGGCGGGCGATCTCGGCTTCCGATATTTTGGTCCCCGGCTGCAGGCGCAGCTCCAGGATCGCGCGGCGCAGTTCCTCGTGGATCGATTCGGCGATCGTGCTGCGCGAGGATGTCAGCGCATCCAGGGGAATGGGATCGAGCGACATCGGGAGCCTTCCTGCACCGAACCCCCGCATAATCGAATGGGGGGAGCCGGGCAACGCCCGTCGGGGACCCGCCGGACCGGTGGACTTGCCTTTCCGCCGCGTCCGGCCGAAAACGCGCCGGACACCCGACCGACCGGAGCCACGGCCGCCCGAGCCCGGTCGATCCGCCAGGAGTTGCCGCGATGAAGAAGACCGTCGAGATCCTGAAGGGCGACACGCCCGGCACGGAGTGGCGGCTGACCGTCCTCTCCTTCGAGGGCACGGACCAGAGCGCGCCGACCGCCTATCTCCAGGCGGCGCTCCACGGAAACGAGCTACCGGGCGTCGTCGCCCTCCACCGGCTCGTGCCGATGCTGGAGGCTGCCGAACGCGACGGGCGTCTCCTCGGGCGCGTCACGATCGTCCCGCAGGCCAACCCCATCGCCACGGGGCAGCATCTCTTCCACGAGCATCTCGCGCGCTTCTCCTTCACGACGCGCACGAACTTCAATCGCGACTTTCCCCTTCTGTCCTCGACCGATACGAGCGGGCTTCCCGGCGACGACGCACCGATCGCGGCCGAGAAGCGCCTGAAAGCGCGGCTCCTGAAGCTGTCCCTCGGCCACGATCTCATTCTCGATCTCCACTGCGACGACGAGGGGCCGTCCTATCTCTACGTCGCGCGCCAGCTCTGGCCGCACCTGCAGGATCTTGCCGCCGCGCTCGGCTCGCAGGCGATCCTCCTCTGGGACGACACGTCCGACGGCGCCTTCGAGGAGGCCGCGTGGTCGCCGCACAAGCATCGTTCGCCGGATGACCCGGCGTGGCGGCGTCTGGCGGTGACGACGGTCGAGTTCCGCGGACAGTCCGACGTGACGCCGGAACTGGCGGATGCGGATGCCGCCGGGCTCTACCGCTTCCTCGTCGCCCGCGGCACCGTCCGCGACGAGACGCAGCCGCCGCTCGGGCCCTGGTCGGGCCCGGTGACGCCGCTCGACCATGTCGAGATGATCCGCGCACCGGTCGGCGGGGCGCTCCTGTTTCACGTCGGGCCGGGCGACCATGTGGAGGCCGGCCAGACCCTCGTCACCATCCTGACCGCTCCGGGAGAGGCGGGCGGCGAGACGGTCGTCACCGCGCCGCAGGCCGGCCTCGTCCTGACGCGTCGCCGCCAGCGCCTGACGCGCACCGGCGAGGATCTCCTGAAGATCCTGGGCTCGGCACCGTCCGCGACGGCGCGTCCGGGCTCGCTCGAATCCTGACGGTGCCGGCATGATCTGGAGCGTCGCCGCCCTCTACCGCTTCGTTGCGCTCGCCGACCCCGCGCGCCTGCAAGGCGAGGCCCGCGCGCTCTGCGAGGCCGCGAACGCCTGCGGAACGCTGCTCGTCGCGCCCGAAGGCATCAACGGGACGATCGCGGCCCCCGAGGGGGCGATGGAGGCGCTGATCGAGGGGCTCGACGGGCTCTTCGGCATCCGCCGGGGAGAACTCAAGTTCTCCAACGCCGCGCAGAAGCCGTTCAACCGCATGAAGGTTCGGCTGAAGCGCGAGATCATCACGATGCGGGCTCCGGAGGCCGATCCAACGCTGCGCGTCGGCACCTATGTCGAAGCCGCGGACTGGAACGCGGTGATCGAGGATCCCGACATTCTCGTGCTCGACACGCGCAACCGCTACGAGACGCGCGTCGGAACGTTCGAGGGCGCGGTCGATCCGGAGATCGACACGTTCACCGAGTTCAAGGATTTCGTCGCGGCCCATCTCGATCCCGCCAGGACGCCGAAGGTCGCGATGTTCTGCACCGGCGGCATCCGCTGCGAGAAGGCGTCGTCCTATATGCTCGCCCACGGGTTCTCCGAGGTGTTCCACCTCAAGGGCGGCATTCTCCAATATCTCGAGGACGTGCCGGCCGAGGCCAGCCGCTGGCAGGGCGAGTGCTTCGTGTTCGACGGCCGGGTGGCGCTCGGTCACGGGCTCAGCGAGGCGGATTGGGATCGCTGCTACGGCTGCGGCGCGCCGCTCTCGGCCGAAGATCTCGCCGCGCCCGCTTACGAGATCGGGGTGTCCTGCCCGCATTGCGTGAGCGCGCTCACCCCGGAGCGCGCGGATGCCCTTCGCATGCGCCAGCGGCAGATCGAGGCCAGGGCCGTCTGATCGCCGCGAATCATCAAGCCTCGCAACGCATGACGGGTTCGCAGGCCACCACGAAATTGACCGAACGGGCGATGAAGCACATGGCATGCGCCGTCTCGTGCAGAGCTGCCGCCTTTGCCGGGTCGGATGCGGCGGAGATTGTCACGCGAGGGCGCAAAGTGGCACGGACGAACTGACCGGCGCCGTCGGCTTCCTCGACCATCTCGCCCTCCGCCATGTCCTCGTAGGCGAGAACCGTTACCCCGGATTGCGCGCAAAGACCGAGATACCAGAGCTTGTGGCAGGCGGAGAGGGACGCGAGGAGCAACTCCTCCGGATTCCAGCGCGTGGGGTCGCCGCGAAAGCTCGGGTCGGACGATCCGCCGATATTGGGTTTGCCGTCGGCGCTGATCTCGTGATCGCGGTCATAATCTCGAAACGAGAGCGTGCCGCTGCCCCGGTTTCCCGTCCAGCGAACCGTGACGGCATAGGCATGGGTCTTGCCGGCCATGGTTCTTCCTCCTCGCGGCGATGAGGTCCCTGCCGGTCGCGTCACGCGGCCTCAGCGCCTCGTTCCCGCGTGGTCCAGCCGCCTTCGGACATGCCATCCTCCCGCTCGGTCCGATGCGGCGCTCCATGTCCAGACGTTCGACGGGAGGATGCCACGGGCCACGCCCGCCGGCCATGTCGAAAGCGCGGGAATCGACGGACGGTCGAACGGTGCCGTCGGCCCGCAGAGAGGTTCGCCCCGGTTCCGGGACCGATCTGTCTCGTGGGCTGCGGGAGTAGCGCCCATGCGAAAGCGCTCCTGCGGGCGGAACCCGCAAGAGCGCGATCGAATCGGCGTCGTCGAACCTTCGTCCGACGGCGAAGAGGATCTTAGGCGCGCGCCGCGGGAGCGCCGCGCTCGATGACCTTCTTCTTCGGGCTCGGCAGAAGGCCTTCGCGCTGCTGCTGCTTGCGGGCGACCTTGCGGGCGCGGCTGATGGCAGCCTGCTTCTCGCGGACACGCTTCTCGGAGGGCTTCTCGTAGAAGGACCGTGCCTTCATCTCGCGGAAGACGCCTTCGCGCTGCATCTTCTTCTTGAGGACCCGAAGGGCCTGATCGATGTTGTTATCCCGAACTTCGACTCGCAAATTCTGTCCTAACCTGGTGGTTCGAGCAAAGGTCCGCCATTTCGTCCGGGCTGGACGACCGAAGGCGGCAAGCATTCTTCCATAGGGCGACCACACGCTCGTCATGGCGTGCGCGTGGGCTTCGTGCCGTGTGTTGCACATTTTGCGGTCCCGGCGCCATGGGTTTTTTCGCCGTCGACCGATTTCATATGGAAAAGCCTTGGTGGGACAAGCTTTTCGCCATGTTCGTCACATGCTCACCGGTACGGTGAGCGACAGCGTCCGGCCACCGACGCCCTCCGGCGGGGCGGGAATCGGGCTCGCGCGGCGGACAAGCGCGAGGGCCTCTCCGTCGAGGACCGCGCTTCCCGACGAGGATGCGAGGCTCGCGCCGACGACGCGGCCGCTCCGGTCGATCGTCACGGCCACGCGGGCGGTTCCCTTCTCCCGTGTCTGGAGTCGGCGGCGATACTTCCGGAAGTGGCTGACCGCCTGCCGCTGCCAGGATGCCGAGGACACGCGCGGGGCGCTGGCGCTGCGGCTGGCCGCTCGCGTGTCGGACCGCGGCGCGGCCGAACGCGCCGGCGGCGCCGGACGCTCGGCGGCCTGTCGCGGGCGCTCGGGTTTCGCGCGCTCGACTTTCGGCCGATCGGGCTTTGAACGCTCCGGCTTCGGACGGGCCGGCTTCGGACGGGCCGGCGCCGGCCTATCCACGCGCGTCTTGCGCTCCGCCACGACGTCGGGGCGCGGGGGCGGCGGGCGCAGCGTCGGGATGGGCGGGTTCAGCACGGCTGCGGCGATGGCGTTCGTCTGCGTCAGGTCCGGCACGGCCTCCTGCGTCGTCGGCTCCGGCAGGGGCTCGGGCTCCTCGACGGGTGTCGGAGGCTCCTCGACGACGGGTTCCGGCAAAGCCGGCTCTTGCGGCGGCGCTTCCGGCGGCAAGGGCAGGGGGGATGGTTCGGGCGGTGCCGGCTCCGGCGGGAGCGGCTCGACGACCGGCTCCGGCGGAAGGGGGGGCGGCGTCGGCTCCGGCGTCGCGTTGGGTTCCGGCGGCTGAGGTGGTGCCTCGACCTTTGGCTCCGGCGTCGGCGCGGTCTCCGCGATTTCGGCCGCGGCCTCGGGTTCCGGAGCCGGCGGCGGCGCCTCCTCGAGGGCCGTGAGCGGCTCCAGTTCGATCATGACCGCTTCCTGGGGCTCGCCCTCGGCGCCCTCCGGGGCCGGCAGCGAGAGGGCGAGCCAGATCGCCGCGCAATAGGCGGTCAAGACGGTAAGGACCGCCGCGCTCCAGCGCAGGGCGGTCCCACCCTGGCTCGCCGCTTCGAGCGAGCGGAGATCGACGGCGAAGGGCGTCACGGACCGGACGGCCCGACGGGTGCGCCGGGCGAAGGCATTTCGGCGGCCCCTGGCGCCGGGCTGCTTGAGGCCGCCGGCACCGGCGCGCCTTCGAGGCCGACCAGGCCGACCTTGAGGTAACCCGCGGCGCGCAACAGGTTCATCACCGACATCAACTCGCCATAGGGAACCGCGCCGTCCGCGCGCAGGAAGATGCGCTCATCGCGGTCGTTGCCCGATCGTGCGTCGAGGCCGGTCTGCAGCGCTTCGCGGGCGACCGTCTCGTTGCCGAGCGAGAGCGAGAGGTCTTCCCGGACGGTGAGGAAGACCGGCTCGTCCGGGCGCTGCTGTGGCGCGGCGTTGGAGACCGGCAGATCCACCGGGACGTCCACCGTCGACAAGGGGGCGGCGACCATGAAGATGATGAGGAGGACGAGGACGACGTCGATGAACGGCGTGACGTTGATGTCGGCGACTTCGCCGCCACCCTCGTCGCCGCTCTCCTTGAGGCTGATCCCCATCGGACTACTCCGCCGCCAGGAGCGCGGCGGGGCGCTGCGCCGAGCCGTCGGACCGGCGGTCGAGATCGCGGCTGAGATGGCGCAGGATCTCCGCCGAGGCGTCGCCGAGCACGGCGCGGTAACCGGCGATGGAGCGTGCGAAGACGTTGTAGATGATGACGGCGGGGATCGCGGCGACGAGGCCGATGGCCGTGGCGAGCAGCGCCTCGGCGATCCCGGGGGCGACGACGGCGAGATTGGTCGTGTTGGACCGGCTGATCCCGATGAACGAGTTCATGATGCCCCAGACCGTGCCGAAGAGGCCGACGAAGGGGGCCGTGGAGCCGATGGTGGCCAAAAGCCCCGTTCCTCGCGCCATCGTGCGGCCGGCACGCGCTTCGATCCGCTGGAGCGCCACGGCGGCGCGATCCTTCACGCCCTCCGCATCGAGGCCGTCGGAGCGCTCCACTTCGAGCGTCGCGGCACGGGCGAGCGCCGCGACGGGGCCGCGTTTGGGCCAGCGCGAGCCCTTTTGCGGGGCCGTGGCCTCGTTCAGCGTCGTCGCGCGTTCCAGGCAGCGGAGGGCGCGGCCGGCCCTGGCGCGTGCCGACCAGAGCTCCAGGGCCTTGGCGAGCCAGATCGTCCAGGTCACGAGCGAGGCGAAGGCAAGGCCGATCATGACGCTCTTCACGACATAGTCGGCGGCCATGAACATGCCCCAGGGGGACAGATCGTGCGGCAGCGTTGCCCCGTCGGCAGCGATCGCCGGCTGCCGATCCTGCGAAGGCGGCGCTTCGGACGTGGCGTCTTCGCGGGAGGCCTCGACCGATGTCGACGGGGCCGGGACGACGGGCGGCGGGGCCGCAGTCGTCGGGGCGACGACGCGCGGGCCGGTCGATTCCTGCGCCGCGGGACCGGAATGGGCCGACATCGGTCGGTCCGGCGCGGCCAAAGCCGGGGCCGGCGCCAGGGGAGGCTGAAGCGCCTCCTGCGCCCACGCGGGCAAGCCGAACAGAAGAACAGCGGACGCGGCCGCCAAGGCCGCGGCGATTGAACGAGCCCGGCTCCTGCGAGACGCGGACGGGGTGAAGATGCGGTTCAGACGCACGTGTGAAAACCTCGACGGGCCGTCGCCGCCGGTTCTGTCGGACGGATCCCGTGCAGGAATCGACAGGATGGGCTCAGGCGTTTCTTCGGCATCCGAAAACCGGATGATGGAAGTCATGTTTTCTCATATGCGGAGAGCGACGCCGGTGTCCAGACAGCTTAGCTCTTCTGGAATGCTTCTAAATCTCGAACGATCGTAAGGGGTTGACCTGCCGACGATGAAGGTTCGGTCCGCTTCGCGCTGGCCGGTGCGGCGATTCGGGAGACCGCAGCCGAACGCGACGGCGGAGCGTGCGACGGGTGGGTCCGGTCCCCGAATTGAACCGCGCCGCGTTGCGTCGAGCCGCATCGATCGGGATCGGAGGCATCGCCCGCTGCGGTCACGAACGGCTCCTCGCCGACGCTCGGGTCGGCGCGAGCGTCTCTGCAGCCCGGATGAGCTTTCGGCTTGACGATGCGTCGCTCCTGCATGGACAGAGCGCGGCCAGGGGTGCCAAGATCAATCGAGGCCGTCCAAGATCGTCACCGTCGCGAGTCGCCATGCCCGTTACCGCCGCCTCGCTCGAGCGTGCCGCTCTCGATAGCGCCGTCCGAGAGATCGCAGCCGAGATGGCGGACAGGCCGGATCGGGGAACGGTGGCGAGCTACATTCCCGAACTCGCCGAGGTCGATCCCGGCCGGTTCGCGCTGGTCGTCATCGATGCCGACGGACACGTCGCGGCAGGCGGCGACAGCGAAGCACCGTTCTCCATCCAGAGCATCTCGAAGGTTTTCACGCTGACGCTGGCTCTCGGAATGGCGGGCGACCGGCTCTGGGCGAAGGTCGGACGCGAGCCCTCGGGAAGTCCCTTCAACTCCATCGTGCAGTTGGAGAACGAGAAGGGAATTCCCCGCAACCCCTTCATCAACGCCGGCGCCATCGCGGTGACCGATCTCATCCTTGCGCGCCGCCAGCCCCGCGAAGCGCTCGGCGAGATCCTGCGCTTCCTGCAATTTCTCAGCGACGACACCTCGATCGTCATCGACGCGGCGGTCGCGGCATCCGAGCAGCGAACCGGCTTTCGCAACGCCGCGCTCGCCAATTACATGCGCTCGTTCGGCGTTCTCGAAAATCCCGTCGACTTCACGCTCGGCGTCTACTTCCACCACTGCGCGATTGCCATGTCCTGCCGGCAACTTGCCCAGGCCGGACGGTTTCTCGCCCATCTCGGCGCCAATCCCGCGACGGGAATGCGCGTCGTCAGCCCGGAGCGCGCCCGTCGCATCAATGCGATCATGCTGACATGCGGCCATTACGATGGATCGGGCGAATTCGCCTACCGCGTCGGACTTCCCGGCAAGAGCGGGGTCGGAGGCGGCATACTGGCCGTTGCACCCGGAAAGGCTTCGGTGGCCGTCTGGTCGCCGGGGCTCGATGCCGCCGGCAACTCGCATCTTGGCCGCATTGCGCTGGAGAAGTTGACCCGGCGCATGGGGTGGTCGATCTTCGGGACGTGACGCGCGGTCCGCGTGCCGCACCATCGATCGAACATCCACGCAGAAGCCGCGAGAAATTCAGCCGCGACGAACGTCATCTCAGCAGATTCGGAAAAGAACGGCGCTGAAGCAGGCTACCGGCTCTGCGCCCGCAACCTGTCGCGTCACGCCTGCCGGCCGCACGTGCGGACGCAAGCGCCTCGCGCCGATATCCGGCAGGACCGGGATGTCAGGAATGCCGTGTCGGCTCCGCTTCCCGGATCGCATCGGCGTGATACCAGCCGTCGATCACGGCGACCTCGCACGCCGGCATCGCATCCAACTGCGAGCGCTGATCGGCGCGCACACGGCGACGGATGGGGAACTGGTAGATGACGGCGCTCGGCCGTTCGATTTCTGTGTTCATGGCGTTCGACCTCTTCGGACCGACGGTGGCCGCTCAGTGACATCGAACCATAACACGCCTGGCAACGAATTGTGCCGATCGCCTAAAAATAAATCACAATGTGATCACTAAATAAGCAATCTGGCGGTTTGGGCGAGGGGAGGCGGTCTGATTTGATCGTCATCAGGCCGTCACGACTGCACAAAACGGCATCACATAAGATTTTGTGAGGGTGTGGCGCGTCACAAAAACGGCCAAAATCGCCCAGCGCGTAGGGCTTCCCACACAATTGAAAAGGCTTGCTGCGAAATTGGCCGGCTTGCCCTCGACCGCCCGTGTGCCGATTGGCACGATCCCTGCATAGGAGAAGGCAGTCGCCTCGCTTCGAACCTCCCGCGAAGATGCGAGCGACCCGCCATTATCGTTTCGCACGATCAACAGATGAGAGAGACGCGATGACCAAATACAAGCTCGAGTATATTTGGCTCGATGGCTACACGCCGGTGCCGAGTATGCGCGGCAAGACTCAGGTCAAGGAATTCTCGGAGTTCCCGACCCTCGATCAGCTGCCGCTCTGGGGCTTCGACGGATCGTCGACCATGCAGGCCGAAGGTCGCAGCTCCGACTGCGTTCTGAAGCCGGTCGCGCTCTATCCCGATCCCGTCCGCACCAACGGCATCCTCGTCATGTGCGAAGTCATGATGCCGGACGGCAAGACCCCGCACGCTTCGAACAAGCGCGCCACGATCCTCGACGACGACGGCGCCTGGTTCGGCTTCGAGCAGGAATATTTCTTCTACCAGAACGGTCGTCCGCTCGGCTTCCCAGAGACGGGCTATCCCGCGCCGCAGGGCCCCTACTATACCGGTGTCGGCTACTCGAATGTCGGCGACATCGCGCGCCAGATCGTCGAGGAGCATCTCGACCTCTGTCTCGCTGCGGGGATCAACCACGAGGGCATCAACGCGGAGGTCGCGAAGGGTCAGTGGGAGTTCCAGATCTTCGGCAAGGGCTCGAAGAAGGCTGCCGACGAGGTCTGGATGGCGCGGTACCTGCTTCAGCGCCTGACCGAGAAATACAAGATCGACATCGAGTATCACTGCAAGCCGCTCGGCGACACCGACTGGAACGGTTCGGGCATGCATTGCAACTTCTCGACGACCTATCTTCGCGAGGTCGGCGGTAAGGAATACTTCGAGAAGCTGATGGCCGCGTTCGAGAAGAATCTCGACGAACACATCGCGGTCTATGGCCCTGACAACCATTTGCGTCTGACCGGCAAGCACGAGACGGCGCCCTGGAACAAGTTCAGCTACGGCGTGGCCGATCGCGGTGCTTCGATCCGCGTTCCCCATTCCTTCGTGAACAACGGCTATCGCGGCTATCTCGAGGATCGCCGTCCGAACAGCCAGGGGGACCCCTACCAGATCGCTTCGCAGGTTCTGAAGACCGTCTCCGAAGTCCCGACGGGTGCTGAAGCGGGCGTTTCCGCAGCCGCCTGAGCGGTGTCGCCTCTGCGACGATGATCGAACCGTCTCGACCCCGTCGGCTCAGCCGGCGGGGTTTCGTCGTTGATGGGCGATCTGACAAGAACCTGCAGTGTTGACCCGCGACCCAGCCGCGGTCCTCGCAGAAACCGACGCCTCCATCAGGAAAGTCGATCGTTCTCGCGCGTTCGAGCGAAGGATCCGAGAGATGGTCTCGTCTGTAAAAGGCGTCTCTCCGTGGTCGTGCCGCCCCGCCGGATGAACTCCATTCCGATCCCCGCTCGTCGCCCCGGTGCTGGACCGTCACTTCGGTCGCCGGTGCTCTGTCGAAGCGTCCTCGACCTCTGCGGTCGCAAAGCCTGCATCATCTCACGGCCTGCGCGGGGTCATGGCCTGCGCAATTGACGGCTGGCGTCATCGTCGACCGGCGATCCGATGATTTGACCTGTGCCGACGGCTTTCCCCGCTCTTCAGGAAGGAGCGATGCGGCCGGCGTGCCGCAGGCCTGCCCGAGTGCCGCGATACACGTCGACATGCCCGCAAATGCCCACCCGAAGGGCGGGCCTCCGTGTCGCGAAGGGCATCGTGCGGGCGACGCGGCCGAAAGACGGCTCCCGTCGCCCGCGTCGTTCACCGCAAGGGACGCTCCGTCGAAGAGGTGCAGTCTGGGCTCGCTCTGTTGCGCCTCCTGGCGGCCCGTCCGGCCGGTGCGCGCGGGTGTGACGGGACGAGTTCCCGCGCATCGACGAAGCAGGGGGCCGTCCGGACGAAACCTCAAGCGACGATCATCGCCCGTCCTCCGGCTCGGATCTCGGCCGACGGGGCCGTTCCCTCCGCTCTCCTTGTGCAGGACAAAAGCCGCTCCGGCGGGGCGACCCCCTTCGAGGGCGGGTCGACCTCAGACGTTGCCGGCGGACCGGATTTGCGTCTGGGACGGCGTGCATCCGAAGCGTTGGCGATAGCGGCGCGAGAAGTCGCTCATGTGAACGAAACCCCATCGCGCAGCGATCGTGGCGATCGACGATTGGTGGTTGCGCCGCAACTCGTCGTGCGTTTCCTGCAGGCGTCGATCGATGATGTGCTGGACGGGTGTCCGACCGACATCCCGGCGAAAGCTCGATTGGAGGGCGCGCACACCGATGCCGGCCGCCTTTGCGACCTCCGCCACGGACATCTGGCGGGCGAGATTGGCTTCGATGAATTCGAGGGAGCGCAGGATGTGACGCGACGAGGCCGGAGCCTGGAAGGTCTGGCGCGCGGGGCGTTGCGGCCATGCGCCCACCAACTGGCTCAACAGCATGTCGAAGAGGAGTGAGGAGTCCATGCCCGCCGCGGTTCGATGGCCCCGGTGCGACAGCATCGCCGCCATGTTCCGGGTCAAGCTCTGGAGAGCCGGGGTTCTCAGATCGGCTTGATGCTCGAACTCCGGCAAAGCTCCCGTTCTGGCATCGAGGACATCCAGCTGGTGACGGTGCAGCAATGCTTTGTCGAAGACCAGCCCGAAGGCCTCGTGCGCATCGGACGTATGATACTCCGCCATGTCGCTCAACGGCACGATCAGGCCGAAGCCGGCTTCGACGCGATGCTCGTCGATGAGGCCTCGAAACAGGAGGCTCCCCTTCCGCACGATGTGGATCATGATCAGATCCGGTTCGGAATGGACCGGTTGGGCTGCCTTGAAGCCGCTTTCGGAGGTGCTCCGCCAGAGGTGAAACCCAGCTCCGTTCAGTTCCTCGGTATCGAGATCGATCCTCGGGCCGTTCGCAGACGCGTTGGAGAAGAAACAGCTGGATCGACGGAAGGCTTCAAGCTCATCGAGCGATGTCACCAGTGTGCGCCGGGTCTTCGCCGGGCTCCATTCCGACTCGGCGGCGCAGAGCGAGGAGATCACGCCCTCGGGCGACGCGGAAAAATCGTGCGAATGGGTTCGAGCATCCATTTGACGTCAACCTTTGTTATCACACTTCACGTTTGTTCATGCCGCGCCGATCCAAGCCGCAGTTCTGAATGGCATTGGTTGCATTGCGGATGTTTCGATCCATCGGCATTCGGTCGAACCTTCGCCGGCAGTCCCGCAAAGTCTCGTTCAGCAGACGGAGGGTGTTCGACGTCGAAACGGCCGAAAGGCCGCTTCAGCCGATGTGCTGGCCCTTGATCATCGTACCGGTTCCTCGCTCAAGCAGAGCCTGGGACCGCGGCTCTGCGGCGTTCCGCTTCATTCCGCCAGGGCCCGTCGATCTATTGATCATCGAATCCCAACGCTCTATGTTTTATGTAAGTCTGACTATAAGTTTTGTTTTATTTTCGTCTTCAGAGATAAGCATTCATTCCTTCAATCTAGCGGGGAAATGAAGTTCGATAAATTGCATGATATGCGTAGTTATACGTAGAAAACTGAACTGTTTCAATGATGCGCAATGCTCGGTTTGTCTTCGTTTGAAAGTATTATATTTGATCGAGCGCAACTGGAGATCATGGAGCGCTCCTGAGGTACACTTCAGTCGAGTGGATGGCGGCGGGCTTGGCAGGCCGCATGCCCCATCATGTGAGAGTTCGAGAGCATCCGGCCGTCGATCGTGGGCCTCGAGCGTCCGGCCCGGCTTTCCATCCCGCCGGCGCTCACCGCTCCGCCTGGTTACGTTTCGTCAACCATAATCGTCGTAATCTCGCGCGAACGATGTTCTTCCGGTGCAGGACGATTCGAACGATGTGGAATGGTCACAGGGCGGTCATTCGCTGGCTTGCCGTGATCGGCGCCGCCGCGCTTCTTCTGACGACGCCAGCGAACGCGAAGACGGTCGGGCTCCTCCTGTCCCGGTCCGACGACTTCATGAATCTCCTTCGCCTGTCGATCGAGGACCATGCCGGCTCGCTCGGGGAAGTCGACCTCGCCGTCGAGGACGCTCAGGGGAATGCCGATCGGCAGATGGACCTCCTGAAGGGGCTGATCGCCGACCGGGTCGATGCGGTGATCGTGGTCGCGATCGACGCCGAGCAGGGGATGCCCATGAGCCAGCTCGCCGGCAAAGCCGGCATTCCGCTCGTCTTTCTCAACAAAGAACCGATCCATGTCGACGAGCTTCCGGAAGGGCAGGTCTATGTCGGGTCGAACGAGCGGGAATCGGGGACGCTGCAGGCCGCGGAGGTCTGCCGTCTCCTCGGCGGCAAGGGCCGTATCGCGGTCGTGATGGGCGAGCTCCTGCACTCTGCCGCGCGCGCCCGCACCCGCGACATCGACGAGGTCGTGTCCGGGAAGGACTGCTCGAGGATCCGGATCGTCGAGCGCCAATCGGCCAATGGATCGCGCCAGCAGGCCCAGACGCTCGTCGCCGAATGGCTCGAGGCCGGCGCCGATTTCGATGCGGTGATCGCCAACAACGACGAGATGGCGCTCGGCGCGATCGAGGGACTGAAGGCGGGAGCGGCCTGGACGGACGAGATGATCGTCGCCGGAATCGACGCGACGAAGGACGGCCTCGTCGCGGTCCGGGACGGCGACATGCAGGTGACGGTCCTTCAGAACGCCGAGCAACAGGGGGAGGCGGCGCTCGACGCGGCGCTGGCTCTCGCATCGGGCGGCATCGTTCCCGCGAAGATCTTCGTGCCCTTCGAACTCGTGACGCGCGCGAACGTCGACACCTATCTCGCCGCTCGATGACCTTGGCCTCGATCTCGTTGCCCAGACGCTCTCGACGACCGTTGGAATGACCGACATGTGGAACCGCCTCGGCATCCGAAGCCGCATCACGCTCGGCTTCGTCCCGCTCATCGCTCTGATGGTGTTCATGTCCGTCAACGCCATCCGGGGCGTCGACGGAATTTCCGCGCTCTTCTCGACCTATCGCGAGATCGCCGGCCAGGGTCTCGTCGTCGGCGACCGTCGCCAGATGCTCCAGGAGATGGAGAACGCCGCCTTGTCCTTCGATCTGTCGGGCGATGCCGCCTCGGTGGATCGCCTGCGGACCGCCGTTGCGGCCTTGTCGACGCAGGACGCCTCCGTGCAGGCCGTTTTCGATGCCGATCCCGCGCTCGCCACGGCGCTCGCGGACATGCGCCGCGACGTCGTCGCCTATGGCGAGGCCTTCGAGCGCCTCGTTCAGATGCAGGGCCGGCGCACGTTGGTGATCGACAAGGTGAGGGATGTCGGACCCTGGAGCGCGGTGGCGCTGTCGGACATCATGCGATCGGCGTGGCGAGCCGGGGACGCCGAGACGCTGTATCTGGCGGGATCCGCGCGCGAGGCCGTCGAAGAGAGCCTCGTTTCGGCGGAGCGCTCGGTCCGCGCCGGCGATGCCGCCGCCTACGAGGACGCCAAGGCCAAGCTCGCGATCGCGATCGAACGACATGCGGCGCTGCAAGCGGCGCTGAAGGACGAGACGCAGGTTCAGCGGGCGCGATCCGTGCAGCACCTTCTCACCCATTACGGCGCGCGCCTGTCGGAGGCCGAGGCGATCCGTGTCGACAGCGCGGCGATCGGCACCGGAACCCTGAAGCCACTTGCCGCGAAGATCGCGACGGCCTTCGATGCGATCGGGCCATCGATCGTCGCTCGCGAGCGCGACGTAGAGCCTGCCGCCGAGGCCCTGGCGCGCTCGACCCGCGTCTCGACGCTCGTCATCTGCGGCCTTCTCATCGCCGTCGGCCTCGTCCTCTCCTATCTCGTGGGACGGGTCATCGCCGGATCGGTGCGCCGCATGGCGGAATTGATGCAGCACATCGCGCGCGGCGAGGCCGACGTTCCGGTGCCGGGCAAGGAGCACGGACACGAACTCGGCGCGATGGCGCGTTCGCTGCTCGTCTTCCAAGAGGCGGGCCGCGCGAACGTCGCGGCACAGCACGACGCCGAGCGCAGCCGCGCGGAGATCGAGCGGGAACGCCAGCGGCTCGAAGCGGAAAAGGCGATGCAAACCTCCGCCATGCAGGCGATGCTCGGGCAACTCGCCGCAGCCCTGCAAGGCCTGTCGCGGGGCGACCTCACGGTGCGGATCGGCGCGGTCGAGCCGTCCTTCGCCAGCCTTCGCGACGAGTTCAACCAGGCGATCGCCGCCCTCGAAGGCGCCGTCGGGTCCGTCAGCGGTTCGATCGGTTCGATCGACGCCGGGCTCGGCGAGATCGCGATGGCCTCGCGCGACCTCGCCGACCGCACGCGGCAGCAGGCGGCCCACCTCGAACAGACCGTCGCGGCGCTGTCTGAGGTGACGATCGGGGTCAACGGCACCGCGGACGATGCCGGCAAGGCGCATGCGGCGGCATCGAGCGCCAAGACCAAGGCCGAGCGCGGCGGCGAGATCGTCGGACGGGCCATCGGGGCCATGTCGCAGATCGAGGCTTCGTCGGGCAAGATCGGCAAGATCATCGGCGTCATCGACGAAATTGCCTTCCAGACCAATCTTCTCGCCCTCAACGCGGGCGTCGAGGCGGCCCGCGCAGGGGAAGCGGGTCGCGGCTTTGCCGTGGTGGCGCAGGAGGTGCGCGGTCTCGCCCAGCGCTCCGCGGATGCCGCCAAGGAGATCAAGGCCCTGATCTCGGCCTCATCCAGCCAGGTCAAGGACGGCGTCGACCTCGTGACGGCGTCCGGGCGCTCGCTCCAAGAGATCGTGGCCGAGGTCGGCCATGTCAGCGCCGTGGTCGCTGAGATCGCCAGCGGGGCGCGCGGGCAAGCGACGAGTCTGGGCGAGATTTCCAGCGCTGCCGACGCCATGGACCGGGTCACGCAGCAGAACGCGGCGATGGTCGAGGACACGACGTCGGCCGCACGGATGCTGGCCGGCGAAACGGCCGACCTCGGCGAGATCCTCGGCCGCTTCCAGACCTCAGGCGGCCAGACCTCGGCGGGCCCAATCCGGCGGCCGGCGCCAAGACCCGTCGGAACGCCGCCCTCGACGGCAAGGGCACCGGACCTTCGACCGACCGAGCCGCGGCCATCGGAACCGCGTGGCGCGAGCGCCCGAGCTTCGGCGTCGGCACCGCGTCCGACCGTCGCCCGGCCGTCAACGCCTCGGCCCGGCGCTGCGCTCGCCGAGATGCGCCATTCCGGCCGTTCGGGCGCCGCGCCTCGCCCGGCGCCGATCGTCGAGGAAGAGGGTTGGGCGGAGTTCTGATCGGACCGCACCGCGCCTGCCGCTCCGGACCGGAGCGGGGGATGCGCAAGCTGGCTGCCCTGGCCTATAGGGAGCGCCTGAGCCGAGCCGGAGCGCCCATGCATCTGATCAACAGTTTCGGCGGGGCCGTTCGCCGTCGTCGCTCCGGCCGGGAAAAGGCCGGGATCGTCGCGAAAGCGGCGGCCGGGCGCGAAGGTCCGTCGGCATGACGCGCGGGCCGGACCCTGTGGGCGATCGAACCCTCGGCGTCCGCGGAGCGGGCCGGGCTCGCACCTTCCTCCAGACCGTGCTCCGGGCCGTTTGCGGGCTGCTCCTCGCCTTGCTTCTCCTCGACGTGATGGCGGCGGTCGCGCTGCGCTACGGGTTCGGCAGCGGGCTTTTCGGAGCGGAGGAGGCGGCGCTCTGGCTGTTCCTCGCCCTGATCGCGTTCGGTGCTCCGCTCGCGCTCGACGGACCGCTCGCCATGCGGTTCGACGTCGCCGTCGCGCAATGGCCGGGCGTCGCGCGGGCCTATGCGGACGCCCTGGCCGATGCCGTCGTGGTGTCGTCCGCCGGCGTCCTGATCGCGGGCGGTTCCGAGGCCGCGCTGCAGATCGGCGGGCTTTCGCCTGCGCTCGGCCTGCCCGAGGGCTTGCGCTTCGTCCTCTTCGCGATCGCCGGAGGCACCACGCTTCTCGCTCTGGCCTTGCGCCGGCTCGACGAGCGACGTTCGGGAACGCTCGTCGCCGCCCTTCTCCTCGCCGCCGCGATCGGCGGAGCGCTCCACGCCAGCGCGCCACATCTCGATATCGCGCCGAGCCTCGTCGCGGCGCTGGTGGCCGCCGGCGGGCTCCTCGTCGGCGCACCGTTGCCGCACGTCCTCTTTGCCGCCGCCTTCGCCGCCGCGCCCTTCGGCGGCGTCCTGCCGGGCGCGGCGCTGGTCGCGAACGCGATGTCGGGCGCCTCGAAATTCCTGCTCCTCGCCGTGCCCTTCTTCCTGCTCGTCGGCGGGCTGCTCGCCGCGTCCGGCGCCGCCACCGCGCTCGTGCGGCTCGCCTCGGCGCTCGTCGGCCACACGCGCGGCGGGCTCGCGCAGACGACGCTCCTGACGAGCGTGCTGTTTTCCGGCGCGTCCGGATCCTCCATCGCCAATGCGGCCTTCGGCGCGCGTACCTTCGTCCCGGAGCTCGTCCGGCGTGGAACGCGGCCCGCCGAGGCCGGCGCGATCATCGCCGCGACCTCGACGCTCGACAACGTCATCCCGCCCTCGATCGCCTTCCTGCTGCTGGCTTCGGCGACGGATCTGTCGATCGGAGGTCTGCTCGTCGGCGGCTTCGCCGCGGGTGGCGTCATGGCGCTGGCGCTCGCGGTCGCGATCCGGCTGCGGGCGCGTGACTCGGTCCCCGAGCCCCGTGCTTGCGCGGCCGAGCGACGGACGGCCTTTGCGGGGGCACTGCCTGCCTTCGGTCTCGGCATCATCGTCGTCGCCGGCATCCGGTTCGGCATCGTGACGACGACGGAGGCGGCGGCGCTGGCGGCAGCCTATACGCTCTGTCTCGCCCTTGTCGCCGGCATCGGCTGGAGGGGTGTCGCGGACGCCTTCGCTCAGGCGGGCGCGGAGGCGGCCGCGATCGGGCTCCTCATCGCGGCCTCCGCGCCCTTCGCCTTCCTTCTGGCGGTGGACGACGTGGCGGGAGCCGTCGCGGGATGGGCGCGGATGCTCGGAGAGGGGCCGGTCGGCGTCCTTCTCGCCTGCAATCTCGTGCTGATCGCCGCCGGCCTCGTTCTCGACATCGGAGCCGCGATCCTGCTCCTCGGGCCGATCCTCGTGCCCCTCGCGGTCGCGGCAGGCCTCGACGGCACGGATTTCGGCGTGATCCTCGTCGTCAACCTCATGATCGGTGGGCTGACGCCGCCGGTCGGCATCCTCGTCTACGTCGTCGCCTCGGTGACCGGTCTCCCGCCAGCCGCACTCTTCCGGGCCGTCCTGCCCTATCTCGCGGCGCTCCTCACCGCGCTCGCCCTTCTCTGCATGGGGGCGGCGTTGCGCGCGTGACGTCAGGCCGATGCCGTCCGTTCGATGCGATCCATGCCGCCGACACGATCCGCGAAGGCGGGCCAGATCGAGCGGCCGATGCGCTCGAAGGCGGATCGGTCCGTCGGCAGCACGCTCGATCCGCCCGCGGCCTCGATTGCGATCCGCGCCTTGGCGTCCTCCTCCTCCATCATGGCGCGGAACGCCTCGGCGCCGGCGGCGGCGGCTTGCGAGACGACGTCACGGGCCGTGTCGTCGAGCCCCTCCCAGAAGGCGCCGGCGAAGGCGACGACGCCGGCGGCCCGGATGTGGTGCGTTTGCGTCATGACCGGCACGACCTCGTAGAGCTTCAGGCTTGCATAGGCCGGGCGGGTGAGGTCCATGCCGTCGACGACGCCGTTTTGGAGCGCGTTGTAGGTCTCGGGGATCGGTATGGCGGTCGGATGGGCCTTGAAGGCCTGCCAGAGCGCGGCGTGGAGCGGGCTCTGGATCACGCGGAGCCTGAGGCCCGCGACGGCTTCGGGTGTCGTCAGCGGCACCTTGGCAATGAGGTTGCGCGGTCCGTAGTCGACGAAGGCGGGCACCGCGAAGCGCTCGGCCGCGAGCCGGGTCCGGAGCTCGGATCCGACCTGCCCTTCGAGGACGCGCGCCAGATGGGCGGCGTCGCGGAAGAGGAAGGGCAGGTCCAGAAGCTGCGTTTCGGGCGCCCAGGCGGACAGCGACGAAACCGTGAGGAGACTCGCCTGGATCGAACCGAGGCGAAGCCCTTCCGCGACGTCCCGCTCGCCGCCGAGCCCTGCATTCGGAACGATGCGAAAGGCGAAGGCACCCGGCAGCCGCGCCTCCACCGCATCGGCGACGACCTGCCAGATCCGCGTTTCCGGCTTGTCCGGCCCCAGCAGCGAGGCGACGGTGATGCGTTCCGCGGCCCTGGCGCGCCGGACGACGGCGGGGGCCGCGAGAAGCCCGATCGTGGCGGCGGCGATCGCGCCGAAGGCCTGGCGTCGGTTGATCATGTGGCAAACTCCGGTTGCGCGGCGTCGAGCGCCATCTGCCAGAACGCGCTTTCGAGGGTGCAGGCGGTGGTGAAGATGCGTTCGAGCCGCGCCATCCGGGCAGGTCCGATCCCGTCGGCGCCGAGGCGGTCGAGTTCGCGCCGGGCGGCTTCGGCGACGTCCTGGTAGCCGGCCCCGGCATATTCCTCCGTCCAGGCCGCTTGCGGGTGGTCCGGTACGGATCGCACGTCCGCGACGATCGCGCCGGCGATTTCCGCGTAACCGACGACGCAAGGGGCGAGCGCCGCGCGCAGATCGAGAAGATCGCCGGACATGCCGGCGTCCAAGACGAAGCGCGTGTAGGCGACGGTCGCGGGATGCTCCTCGGCCTCGTCGAGATCGGACGGCGAAAGGCCCCAGCCGGCACAGACGCGCACATGCAGTCCCAGCTCGGTGTCGAGGATCGCCGACATCGAGGCCTTGGCGATCCGCATCTCTCCGAGCGTCCGGCTCTTGTAGACGGCGAGCGCCTGCGCCCGCGCGAACTGGATGAGGAAGAGGTAGTCCTGGACGAGGTAATGCCGGAAGGCGGCCTCGGGCAGTCGGTTCTCCGCCAGTTTGCGGATGTAGTCGTGCTCGACATAGCGGGTCCATTCCGAACCCGCCGCAGCCTTCAGTCGTTCGATCAGCCGGCTCATGCTTCGCCTCCCCACCAGCGATGGAAGTGATGGACCGGGCCGCGTCCGCCTCCGATCCGGAGATGCTCGCCGGCAGCGAGCGCCGCGCCGAGATAGAGCTTGGCCTCGCCGACGGCCTCCCTCAGCGGCAGACCCTTGGCGAGACCCGCCGCGACGGCGGCCGACAGCGTGCAGCCGGTGCCGTGATCGTTGGACAAGGCGAGCCGCGGCGCGGGAAAGCGATCCACGGTCTCGGCGGTGACGAGAAGATCGGTGCTGTCCGGACCGCTTCCATGTCCGCCCTTCATGAGGACGGCCCTGGCGCCGAGCCCCAGGATCCGTCGGCCCTGCGCGATCATCGCCGTTTCGTCGCCGGCCACCGGGCTTTCCGACAGGATCGCGGCTTCCGGCAGGTTCGGCGTTGCGAGATCGGCGAGCGGCAGGAGCTCGAAGACGAGGGCCGCGACGGCATCGGCGCGCAGCAGCCGGTCGCCGGAGGTCGCGACCATGACGGGGTCGAGCACGACGCGGCGGCCGTGACGCCGCAGCGCTCCGGCGACCGCGCGGGCCGTTTGGGCCCGGGACACCATGCCAACCTTGATCGCGCCGACCGCCATGTCCGAAAGCACCGCGTCGATCTGCGCCTCCACCATGGCGGGCGACAGATCCTCCACCGCCGTGACGCCGCGCGTGTTCTGCGCGGTGACGGCGGTGATCGCGCTCGCGCCGTAGACGCCGAGGGCGGAGAAGGTCTTGAGATCGGCCTGGATGCCGGCCCCGCCGCCGCTGTCGGAGCCGGCGATGGTGAGAGCGATCGGCGTCGTCGACCTCATGCCGGTCGCCCCGACAGGCCCGCGTCGACGGCGGCACGCAGGCTTCCGGCCGTCCGCGGAACGTCGTCGGAATGGAAGAGCGCCGATATCACGGCAATCCCGTCCGCGCCGGCCGCGAGGACGCTCGCCAAGCGCTCCGCGTCGATGCCGGCGATCGCGCCGACGGGAAGATCCGGCGACAGGCTGGCGACGAGGCGGCGCAGGGCAGCGAGTCCGGCAAGGCCGACCGGGGGATCGGGATTGCGCTTCGACAGGGTCTCGAAGACGCCGCCGATGCAGGCGTAATCGACGGCCGGCGATGCCGCGCCGAGCGCGTCCGCCTCGTTCTTCACGGTGATGCCGACGATGGCGCGCGGCCCGAGCAGGGCCCGGGCATCCTCCGGCGCCATGTCCTCGCGGCCGAGATGGACGCCGGCCGCGCCGGCCGCGAGGGCGACGTCGACGCGATCGTTGACGAGAAGCGGCACGCCGGTTCCCTCCAGCGCCGCGCGGATCGCGCATGCGCTCTCCACGAGATCGCGCGTTCCGGCCGTCTTGTCGCGATATTGAAGAAGCGTCGCGCCGTTCTCGGCAGCCTGCCGCGCGAGGATCGGCAGACGCTCGGCGCCGAGCGAGGCATCGAGAAGGCCGTAGAGGCGAAGGTCAGGTTTCGGCATGGTGGATCCTGGCATGGGCGATGAGGTCGGACGGCGCGATCGAACCGAGCGCGTCCAGGAGCTCGACGGCGAAGCTTCCGGGACCGCGGCTGCGAGGGGCCGCCATCTCGGCAGAGACGCCGAGGATGGTCAGCGCCGCGGCGCCGGCGAGAAGCGGGTCGTCCTCGACCCCCGCGCAGGCCGCGAGGATGGCCCCGGCGAGACAGCCGGTGCCGGTGACGCGCGCCAGGAGGGGATCGCCGTTCGCGACGGCGATCTCGCGGCCCGCGACGGCGAGGCGGTCGCGCGGGCCGGTCTCGACGATGAGGATGCCGCCTTGCGGGGCAAGCATCGCCGCCTCGCTCGCGTTCAGCTTGACGGCGAAGGGTCCCGCCGCAATGAGCCGCCGGGCGAGCGCCAGACGGACGGGAGAATCCTCGCATTTCACGGGATCGAGCACCCAAGGCGTGCTCCGCTGCGCCGCGACGGCCACGGCCCGCTCGCTCACGCCGGCGCGCTCGGCGGTGAGCGTGCCGAGATTGACGAGAAGGGCGTCCGCGCGGGCGACGAACCCTTCGATCTCCTCGGGGCTCGACGTCATGGAGGGAACGGCGCCGAGCGCCGTCAACCCGTCCGCGACGAGGTTCTGGACGACGGTGTTGAGGAGGCAGTGGACGCGCGGACGCCGCTCGCGAAGCCGCGCCAGCACATCGCCCAAGGCATCCGCATCGACCGCCCGCGTCATCGCGGCAGTTCCACGGCGATCTCGCCGAGCTCGGGAACCGCCGGGATGAGGCCGGACTCCTTCATGAAGGCGCCGAACCGCTCGTAGCGACCGGCATCGAGCGCCGCCGGGCGCTTGGCGAAGCGCGGCAGCGTGTCGAAGAACGCGCGCCTGTTCAGCGCATCGCCGAGATCGGGATAGGCTTTCACGAAGAGGGCGAAGGCCTCGTCGGGATGGTTGGTGAGAAAGATCGCCGCCTCTTCCACCGCGCCGAGGAACTTCGGCAGGCGCTTGTCGGCGAGGAGATCGCGGCGCGTGACGTAGATCAGTTCGTCATAGGCGGGAACGCCGTGCTCCTCGGGGTAGAAGGCGCGGCCCGGATGGCCCTCGATTTCCATCTGCGTCAGTTCGAAATTGCGGTAGCCGCCGACGGTGGCGTCGACCGAACCTGCGAGCAGCGAGGACGAGAGCGCGAAGTTGACGTTGATCAGCTCGACATCCCCCGCGGAGAGGCCATGGCTCGCCAGCATGCGGCCGAGCATGGCGTCCTCGAAGCCGGCGACGGAGAAGCCGACACGCTTGCCCTTGAGGTCGGCGAGCGTCTTGATCGGTCCATCCGCGCGCACCATCACCGTGTTCAGCGGCGTCTCGACGAGCGTTCCGAAGCGGACCAGCGGCAGGCCGGCGGCGACGTCGAGGAAGAGGTTCGGCTGATAGTGGATCGCGATGTCGGCCTGCCCGGCCGCCAGAAGGCGCGGCGGCGCGGACGGGTCGCTCGGGGGGATCAGTTCCACCTCGAGACCGGCCTTGGCGAAGAGGCCGAGCTCCCGGGCCACGACGAGCGGCGCATGGTCGGGATTGACGAACCATTCGAGGAGGACGGTCAGCTTTTCCGCCGCCTCCGCTCGAACGGGCAGCGCGAGGCCGGCGAGCAGAAGGCCGGCGGCGAGGAAGGTCCTGCGGAGCATGTCGATGACTTTCTTGGCTTCAGGCGTGGCTTCAGGCGTGGAGTTCGGGCGCCCAGGGGGCGAGGCGCGCGGCCAAGGCGTCGACGAGGACGCGCAGCAGCAGCGTCGTGACGGCGAGGATCGCGAGCGCGGCGAAGACGAGATCGGTCTGCATCCGGGCATTGGCCTGGAGCATCACGAAGCCGAGACCGCCGGCCGAGCCGACCCATTCGCCGATCACGGCGCCGAGCGGCGCGAGGGGCGCTGCGACGCGCAGGCCCGTGACGAGCGCGGGGAGAGCCAGCGGAATGCGGACATGGCGGAACGCGGCCCAGGTCGAGGCCTGCGTCAGCGCCGCCGCGTCGAGAAGGACGGGATCGGTGCGGCGCAGGCCGTCGGCGAACGCGGACGCGACGGGGAAGAACAGGATCAGCGCAGCCATGACCACCTTCGAGGCGAGGCCGAAACCGAACCAGAGAACCAGAAGCGGGGCGACGGCGAAGACCGGCATGGACTGCAGCGCCAGGATCGGCGGCCAGAGGAGCGCGCCGACGCGCGGCAGCATCACGACGGCAAGACCTGCCAGAATGCCGGCCGCGGTGCCGATGACGAGGCCGAGCACGATCTCGACGGCCGTCACGGCGGCCTCGCGCAGCAGAAGATCGAAGCGCGCGATCAGCGTCCGGACGACGTCGAGCGGCTCGGGCAGCATGAAGCGGGGCGGGTCGAGAACAAGAAGCGCGGCTTGCCAGAGGATCAGGACGATCAGGATCGCACGCAGGGTCGCTCCTGCGATCGAGCGCGCTCCGCCGGGTCGCCGGTCGTTTCGAGCGCGCGGCGCCGCGAGGAGACGCTCGCCTCCGCCTTCGCCCGCTCGTGTCGGTTCCATCGCCATTCGCCGCCCGCCGCATCCACGACGATCCGAATGCAGCTGCGAAGAAGGTGAGGGGGCTCGATGCCCATTCCCGTTCCTACGCCGGCATGACCCGGATCAGGTTCAAGGGTGCTGGCTCGACGCCATCTCAGCACTGCAGGTAGTGCGCCCCTCGGAATGGCGCGGAAGGTGAACGAGGCGGCCCAGCCTGTCAACGGCGATGCGCAGTGCCGTTCGATCGCCCTCGGCCGCCGATCGATCGACGCCAAGGGGGATCGCTCGGCGGTGGATCGCCGGGACGTGATGCGTCGGATCGGTTGTCCCGTCTTGTGCTGCCGAGCAATTGCGGCCATTCGCTGGATCGACGGTCGTCGAGGCCGGACCGAAACGGATGCGACTGCGCATGACGATCTCCGACGCCGGGACAAGCCGCCTTTTCCTTCTCGTCCTGGTGACGCTGGTGCTCGCCCTCGGTCTCGCCGGATGCGCGACGCGCCCGGGCGCGATCGCCCTCGTGCCGGTCGGCAAGAGCGTGCCCGGCGCACGTCTCGTCACGCTCTACCTCGCGACCGACCGCGAACGCCTCGAAGCGGCCGACGGCGTCGGCGCCGCGACCTATGGCAGCGGTCGCGGCCGCGATCTCGCCTATGCCGAGGTCACGATCTCGGTCCCCCCCGGACATGAGCCCGGCAGGATCGAATGGTCCGAGCGCGAGCCCGGACCCGAAAAGAGCTTCGCCACCCTTCGACGCACGCGGCTGACCGAACGCGAATTCCGCCGGCGCGTCGCTGCGCGCGCTCGGGCGGGAAGCGGCGAAGCCGCCGTCTTCGTCCACGGCTTCAATTACAGCCTGCAGGAAGGGCTGTTCCGCCTCGCGCAGCTCTCGGCCGATTCCAAGGTCGAAAACGTCCCGGTTCTCTTCGCCTGGCCATCGGAAGCCGCGGTCGCGGGCTATGTCGCCGACCGGGACGCCGTGACCTTCTCGCGCGATCATCTGGTGCGGGTGCTCTCCGATCTTTCGCAGGAGCCCTCGGTCCGAAAGGTCACGCTGGTCGGCCACAGCATGGGCGGTTGGCTGGTGATGGAGTCGCTGCGCCAGATGAAGCTGCTCGGGCGGGATCGGGCTCTCGACCGGCTCGACGTCGTGCTGGCCGCGCCCGACATCGACGTCGACGTTTTCCGCACGCAGATCGCGACCGTCGGGCCGATGAAGCGTCCGATGATGATCCTCGTCTCCAAGGACGACCGCGCGCTCGCCGTATCGAGCCGGCTCGCCGGCGGCCGGCCGCGGATCGGCGCGGCCGATGTCGAGGATCCGTGCGTCCTCGAGGCGGCCCGCGAAAACGATCTTCGCGTCGTCGATATCTCCACGCTCGACGCGAGCGACCGTCTGAACCACGATCGCTTCGTGTCCTTCGCCGGCGTCTACGCCGCGTCCGACGAGGCAGGCGGCGGCGAAGCGGGCGGAGGCGGGGCGAACGAGCTGCGGCAGGCGGGCGCCTACGTCTTCAACGCCGCGGGCGCCGCCATCGCAAGCCCCTTCACCTTGGTCGGAGGCGCTCTGGCGGGGCGCTGACCGAAGCCGTTCGATCGGCTTTCGCTCCGTGGCTCTTGCGGCGATCCGTCGCTTGCGGCCTTATCCGGAGAGCATTCGCACCGGAGCGACGCGACCGCATGGAAGACGCCAGGGACATGGAACGCCGGCAGGCGTCCGCGCCGACCGTGCGCACGATCGCGATGCCGGCCGACACCAATCCGGCCGGGGACATCTTCGGCGGCTGGCTGCTAGCGCAGATGGATCTGGCGGCCGGCGCCGCCGCGGCTCGCCGGGCGCGCGGACGCTGTGCGACGGTCGCCATCGACGCGATGCAGTTCTTGAAGCCGGTGATCGTGGGCGACGAGGTCAGCCTCTACGCCGAGGTCGTCTCGGTCGGCCGTTCCTCGATGAAGATCTCGGTGGAGGCGTGGCGCCGGTCGAGGGAAAGCGAGGAAACCGAACAGGTGACGCGCGGTCTCTTCACCTTCGTGGCGATCGATGCCTTGCGCAAGCCTCGGCCGATCGACGGCTGATCGCGGTCAGCCGACCTCCGCCTCGCCGGTCGCCGTCGTTGCGAGAGCGCGGTTCCGCTCCGCCAGCCACAGCAGAAGCGCGTCCGGCGTCATCGGCGCCGCGAAGTGATCGCCCTGAAAGCGCTCGAAGCCGATCGCACGGAGGATCGCCAGCTGTTCCCCGGTCTCGACGCCTTCCACGATACAGTCGAGCGTCATCGCGGCCCCGAGCGCGCGGATCGAGGCCAGGATGGTCTGAACGGGCTGACCTGCACCGACCTTCACGAAGCTGCGGTCGATCTTCAGCGTATCGATCGGCAGGCGGTGGAGCTGGCTGAGGCTCGACGATCCCGTTCCGAAATCGTCGAGCGCGATTCCGATCCCGACGGAGCGGAACAGCCGGATCGAGCGGTTCGCCACGTCGACGTCGCGCAGAAGCGCCGTTTCCGTGAGTTCGAACGTCAGCCGGGAGGGATCGACCGCGGTCCGCCGAACCAACGCCAGGATGGCGATGACCGTCTGCGGATTGGTGATGTCCTGGGCGCAGAGGTTAAAGCAGAGCGGCATGCCGCCGGGAAGCTCGGTCAGCGTCCGCAAGGCCTTCGCGAGGAGGATCAGCGTCAGATCGTGGATCAGGCCGCTTCGTTCCGCGATGGCGACGAAGAGGTCGGGTTCGACCGGCCCCAGGCGCGGATGGTTCCAGCGCGCGAGCGCTTCGACGGCGGCGACCCGCCCCGACGGCTCATGGACGATGGGCTGGAGGTGAATCTCCATTTCCGCTTCGAGGTCGGCGGCCCGCAGCGCCGCTTCGACGGCGCGATCGGACAGGATCTTCGTCTCGTGATCCGCCGAATAGAAGGTCGCCGATCCACGGCAGGCGCTCTTGGACTTGTAGAGCGCATAATCGGCATGATCGAAAAGCTCATGCGTCGTGAGCCCGCCGTCGGGATAGACCGCGACGCCGCAGGATCCGCCGATCGAGAGGGTGATCCCTTCGATCTGGAAGGGACGCGCCAGCGTGTCGCAGAGCGATGCGGCGATGCGGTGGGCCTCTTCCTCGTCGCAGTCGATGAAGAATCCGAACTCGTCGCCGCCAAGGCGCGCCATCACGCATCCGGAGGCGGAAAGCGCGTCGAACCGCCGGCTGACCTCTTCGAGAAGCCGGTCGCCGACGACGTGGCCATAGGTATCGTTCACGGGCTTGAAGCGATCGAGGTCGACGAGCCCGACGGCCAGCGGGCGTGCCGTTCGCCGGGCGCGGTCGAGGCTTTCCTCCAGATCTAGAAAGAAATGTCGCCGGTTGGGCAGGCCGGTCAGGACGTCGGTGTGGGCCAGACGCAGGTTCTCGCGGCTGAGTCGCTCGGTCTCGCCGCGCGAGACGATGACCTGGATGAAGCTTCGATAGCTGTTCAGCAGAACCTGGACCATGACCAGCGTCACGAGGAACATGTTCAGCGCGATCGCGGAAAAGACCGGATTGTTCAGGCGCAGATAGAAGACGAGATAGGGAACGGTCACGACGATCGCGACGGCCAGCGCCGCCTGCGGCAACTGCATCAGGCAGAAGATGCATCCGATGACCGTGATCGCGATGAAGATCGCGACATGGGCATGTTCGTAGGGGCCGCCATAGGCGTTGAGGCTGAGCGACCAGGAAATGTAGGCGACGGCGAGGACGACGCTGAGGATCGTCGTGCGGCGCAGATTGGAAAGCGCTTCCGCCGCCGTCGCTTCACGATGTCGCCGCAGCACCCAGACGACCAGCCGGACGAGGCTGACCGAAACCAGCACGCCGGAGACGCCGATCGTCATCCAGTCCGGCGCTTGGCCGTGATGGGTGTAGGCGACGGCGAGGGCGTTCACGCTGAGAAGGGCATAGAGCAGCGGAACCTGCCGCTGCAGAACCTTGAACTGCGCCATGGCGATGTCCGGCGACGTGCCGCTCATCCAGAACCAGGACAGTATCCAACGCAACATCGACGAGCCTCATCAAGACGTCCTCATCGTAGGAAGCAAAGATGACGCAGCGGTTTAAAATCATGGCCCCTGATAATCCAAAGATATGGAAAATGTCAGGACGGCTACAAAATCGCCGATTGCAAGGACCACGCCGCGCAATCGCCCTCTCGAACTGTCCATGTCCGACATGAACCCGGCTCGAACCTCGTCGGTCTCCCCAGATGGACCTGGAACGCGTTCGCCGTTCGCGGGCCGTGCGAACGCGACGGTCTCCCGATCCGGTGGCTCCGCCTTTCGCCTTCCGCGTTGTGGAGAAGAGAACGTTCCAGGTGCCGATATCGGTGACGCTCGCGGCGTTTCGTGCGTCGGTCGACAGCGGCGCGGCAACTGGGAGACGACGATTTCGCATCGGCTCGTCGGCACTCCATCGCGATCGACGACGTCGCAGCGGACTTGCCTCGGCGACATTTGGATTAGGTATCATCGGATCCTTCACATCATCCCGCGGTCCTCCCGCGTTCTCGAGGGTCAAATGATCGAGCTTTCCATCAACGGCCAGCGCCACAGCGTCGACGTTCCCGAGGACATGCCGCTCCTCTGGGTCCTGCGCGACGTCGTCGGTATGACGGGCACCAAATTCGGCTGCGGCGTCGCGCAATGCGGGGCCTGCACGGTGCATGTCGACGGCGAGGCGGTCCGGTCCTGCGTCACGCCCGTCTCCACGGTCGGCACGTCAGCCGTCACCACCATCGAGGCGGTCGGCGAGACCGATGCGGGCCGAAAGGTCCAGGCGGCCTGGCTGGACCATCAGGTCGTCCAATGCGGCTACTGCCAGAGCGGGCAGATCATGTCGGCCTCGGCGCTCCTGTCCCAAAATCCAGCGCCGGACGATGCGGCCATCGACGAGGCCATGTCGGGAAACATCTGCCGCTGCGGGACCTATCCGCGCATCCGTGAAGCCATCAAGACGGCCGCCCGGGCCTGATCGGAAGGAAGCGAACCATGGGGGAGTCCCTTCAAGCCGCTTTTCGGAGCGCCGCGCCGGTCAGCCGGACGAACGTCACGCGCCGCAGCCTTCTCGGCGGCGGCCTCACCATCGCCTTCGCCGTCTCGCCGCTCGGCCGCAAGGTCTGGGCGCAGGGCGGCGAGCAGCCGAGCCTTCGCGCCATCGAAGGACAGGTTGAGGGCGGCGACACCGGCGACGCCTTCCAGGGTTTCGCGCCCGGCGGCTTCGTGCGCATCAGCCCGACGGGGGAGATCTCCCTCCTCATCCCCAACATCGAAATGGGACAGGGCATCCACACCGCCGAGGCCATGCTAATCGCCGAGGAACTGGAAGTCGGCCTCGACCAGGTCGTCGTGTTGCCGGCCCCGCCGAACGAGGACCTCTACAAGCAGCCTCTCCTGCAATCCCAGACGACCGGCGGGTCCACCTCCATCCGGTCGACCTGGGGTCCCCTGCGGGAGGCTGGCGCCGTGGCGCGCATGCTCCTCGTCGGTGCCGCGGCACAGCGCTGGGGCGTCGATCCCGCCGCTCTCCAAGTGGCCCGTGGCACGGTCTCGCACGCCGACAGCAACCGCTCCGCGACCTATGCCGAGCTCGTCGAGGATGCCGCCAAGCTGCCGCTCCCGCAGAACGTGGCGCTGAAGGATCCCGCACGCTTCACCCTGATCGGCACGCCCGCCGCTCGCGTCGAGGGCCGTTCGAAGACCGACGGAACCGCGATCTTCGGCATCGACGTCAAGGTCGAGGGCATGAAGGTCGCCACCGTCGTGGCCTGCCCGGTCTTCGGCGGGACGCTCGGGACGGTCGACGAGACGGGAGCGCGCGCCGTCCCCGGCGTGCGTGACATCGTGAAGCTGAAGAACGCCGTCGCCGTCACCGGCGATCATTACTGGGCGGCGCGCCAGGGTGTCGATGCGCTGGAGATCCAGTGGGGCGAAGGTCAGAATTCCGGCCTCGGCACGGATGCGCTCTTCGCGGACCTGAAGACGGCGTCCGAAACCGGCAAGCCCGTCCTCGCCAAGCAGGAGGGCGATGCCGTCGCCGCCTTCGCCGGCGCGGCGAAGAAGGTCGAGGCGGTCTATCAGCTGCCCTTCCTCGCCCACGCGACGATGGAGCCGATCAACTGCCTCGTCCATGTGCGCGAGGGCGAGGCGGAGATCTGGTGCGGCACGCAGGTGCCGACCGCGGCGCAGGCGCTCGCGGCCAAGATCCTCGGCCTCCCCGTGGAGAAGGTCACGCTCCACAACCAGCTGATCGGCGGGGGCTTCGGGCGGCGGCTGGAGGCCGACTATGTGGGACAGGCCGTCGAGATCGCCCGGCAGGTGGATTATCCGGTGAAGGTCGTCTGGTCGCGCGAGGAGGATTTCAGCCACGATCTCTACCGCCCGGCCTATTATGACCGGATCTCGGCCGGTCTCGGCGAGGACGGCAAGCCCGTCGCCTGGATCGACCACGTCACGGGCGGCTCGGTTCTCGGCAGCTACCTGCCGACCGGCCTGCCGGACGGGACGCTTGATTCGGACGCCGTGGAAGGCGCGGCCGAGCCGCCCTATGCCTTCCCGACGCTCCTCGTCGACTGGGTTCGCAAGGATCCGCCGGTGCCGGTCAGCTGGTGGCGCGGAGTCGGGCCGACGCACAACGTCTTCGTGGTGGAAAGCTTCATGGACGAGCTCGCGCTTGCGGCCGGCGTCGATCCCGTGGCCTACCGCCTGTCGCTGCTCGGCGCCAACCCGCGCGCGGCCAACGTGTTGACGCTCGCCTCGGAGAAGGCCGGCTGGGGCACCTGGAAACCCGGCAAGGGCGAGGGGCGCGGCGTCGCGCTGCACCTGTCCTTCGGCAGCTACATCGCCGTCGTCCTCGATATCGCCATGACGGCCGACGGTTCGGTCCAGCTGAAGCGCGCCGTCGCGGCGGTGGATTGCGGCCATGTCGTCAATCCCAACGTCGTGGAGGCGCAGGTCGAGGGCGGATTGCTCTTCGGCCTCTCCGCCGCGCTCTACAACGGGATCACCTTCGAGGGCGGCCGCGTGCAGCAGACGAGCTTCGACGAATACGGCCAGCTGCGCATGAACGAGAGCATCCCCGTGGACGTGCACATCGTGGAGAGCCGCGAGGAGCCGGGCGGCATGGGCGAGACGGCGACCGTCTCGGCCGCGCCGGCGCTCGGCAACGCAATCTTCGCGGCGACGGGCAAGCGGCTGCGAAACCTGCCCTTCGTCCCGGCCTTGTCCTCGGGCAGCTGAGGGCAACGGCTCGGGCGCGGATCTATCCCGCCCGAGCCGCGATACGTCAAGCCAGGCCGAGGAAGGCGGCGGTCTGAGGATCGACGGGGATCCCGTCGCGCGCGCGGTCGGCCTCGACCTGCCATTCCCGATCGCCGGGCGCCATGACGTTCCCGCCCTCGCGCGGCGGCACGGCGCGGAGCGCGCCGAGATAGGCGGCCATTCCCGCCGCGAAGAGCGCGGCGCCGCCGAACTTCTCGGGATCGATCGCGAGGAAGAAGTGCCCCATGCCGCGCGGCGTCGTGATCTCGGTCGGATGGTCCATCTGGATGAAATCCTGATCGAGCGTCGCGCCCTGGAGCACGCCGGAAAGGATCGACGCCAGGCCCGCCAGCGCCGCGCCCTTGAAGCCGAAATCCGCGCCGCCGAGCGGCAGGAGCATCCGCGTCGCCTCGGGGTCGCGCGTCGTCTCTCCCGCGGCATCGGCCGCGACGCCGGGTGGAAGCTGGAGCCCGAGCGTTCGGTAGAGGAAGACGCGGTTCAGCGGGATCGAGGAGGTCGCCATATCGAGGAGCCAGGGCTTCTCGGCTCCGCTCGGCGCTGCGAAGGCGAGGGGATTGGTCCCGTGGAAGGGCTCGGCGCCCTCGAACAGCGTCACGCAGGAATCGGTGTTGGTGGTGGCGAAACCGATCATCCCGGCTTCGGCGGCGGCGAGCGCATAGGCGCCGGCCGCGCCGTAATGCGACGAGCGGACCGCACCGACCGCGCCGATGCCGGCTTCCCGCGCGATCGAGATCGCCTCGGCCATGGCGGCGTAGCCGGTGCGGTGACCGAGCCCGTTATCGCCGTCGACGACGGCGGTCGCCGCGGCCGTGCGCCGGACGGTGAGGTTCGGGCATGGATTGACCCGGCCGCCGCCCATGACCCTGGCATAGTGGACGACCAGGCGGACGCCATGGCTGTCGACGCCGAGCCGCGAGGCGTGCATCAGCGCGCGCGTGCACGCCTCCACCGATGGCGCATCGGCGCCGGCCGCTTCCAAGGCGCCGCGCAGGCGGCTTTCGAGGATGTCGGCGGGAACGAGGATCGGCTGCGTCATGCTCTGGGTCCGTTCGGCAAAAAGCGATAAGGGCGGCATCTCTGATCATTCCGGACGCCGGAGCAAGGGTCGGATCCTCGCCCGGCTGACGCGAGGGCCGGCTTCGGGCTTTCGTTTGCGCCAGAAATCGTTAGAACGCGACTTCGTATCAGCGGTCTTTCCGGTTTCGGCAGGCCGATGCGCCCGGCCGTGCGGGCGCTCCGAAACAGGAACGAGCCGCCGTCCTCCGCTCCGGCGCGGCCGTCGCAAGGGTTCGAGGTGACGCCAGGCATGAGTGACGAGAGCTTCTTTCGCGAGGTCAACGAGGAGATCCGCCACGAGCGCACGCGTGCGCTCTGGGCCCGTTTCGGCCGAGCGCTGATCGCGATCGCGATCCTCGCCGTGCTCGCGACCGGCGGCTGGGTCGCGTGGAAGGCCTGGCAGGAACGGCAGGCCAACGCGTCGGGCGACCGGTATCTTTCGGCGCTCGACCTCGCCTCGGCGGGCAATCTGACCGCCGCCGTCCAGCAGCTCGAAGAACTGACGCAGGATGGTTACGGGGCCTATCCCAATCTCGCCCGCATGCGGATCGCGACGGTTCGCGTCGCCGAGGGCGACACGGGCGCGGCGGTCGCCGCGCTCGACGGCATCGCCAACGACGCCAAGACGCCGCAGCCGATGCGCGATATGGCCGCCATCCGTGCGGCCTACATCCTCGTTGATTCCGGCACGCTCGACGACGTTCGCGCGCGGGCCGAGCGTCTGACGGGCGATGCGGAGGCGCTGCGCTCCGCCGCGCGCGAGACGCTCGGTCTCGCCAGCTGGAAGGCCGGCGACAACGAGGCGGCCAAGGGCTTCTTCCAACAGATCCGCGACGACGGCGGCGCGCCCGCCGGCATCGCGCTTCGCGCCGGCCTGATGCTCGAGATGATCGCGGCCGGCAGCCAGCCGCCGACGGCGTCGGCGGCGGCGACATCCGACGCCGCCCCGGCCGCGTCCGATGCCGCATCGGTTGCGGCGGAGACGCCGGCGTCCGCCGAGACCGCGACGCCCGTTCCCGCCGAAGCCACGCCGACGACGCCTGCAGCTGCCACGCCGCCCGCGACCGCACCGGCGACGGCTGCACCGGTCCCGAGCGAGACGCCGGCACCGGCCGAATCCGGGACCGCCCCCAGCACGCCTGCCGCGCCTCCGGCTCCCGCCGTCGCACCGGCCGCGCCCTCGACACCGCCGTCCTGATCGCTTTCAGGTCTTCCATATCGGCTTCGCTCTGGCTTTTCTGCGGGGGCCTGCGATCCTCACTTTTCTGCCGGAGCCGCGCCTCATGGTCACCATCGCCATCATCGGCCGACCCAATGTCGGTAAGTCGACCCTCTTCAACCGCCTCGTGGGCAAGAAGCTCGCGCTGGTGGACGACCGCCCCGGCGTGACGCGGGACCGCCGCGTCGGAGAGGCCTCGCTGCTCGACCTCGAGTTCGAGATCGTCGATACGGCCGGTCTCGAGGAAGCGGTGGACGACACGCTGGAAGGCCGCATGCGGGCGCAGACCGAGCGGGCGATCGACATGGCCGATCTGTCGCTCTTCATGGTCGACGCCAAGAGCGGCATCACCCCCCAGGATCAGGCTTTCGGCGAACTGCTGCGCAAGCGCGGGCGGCCGGTTCTCCTCGTCGCCAACAAGTCGGAGGCCAAAGGGTCGGATTCCGGCTTCTACGATGCCTATTCTCTCGGCCTCGGCGAGCCTGTTCCGATCTCGGCCGAACATGGCGAGGGCATGGGCGATCTTCGCGACGCGATCGTGGGCGCGCTCGGCGAGGCGGCGTTCGAGGAGCCGGAGGCGGAAGCCGCGCCGGATGCCGTCGCCGACACGGAGATCGAGTTCGACGAGGACGAGCCGATCGAGTCCTACGACGCGACCAAGCCGATGCGGATCGCGATCGTTGGACGTCCGAATGCCGGCAAGTCGACGATGATCAACCGCTTCCTCGGCGAGGACCGGCTTCTGACCGGCCCGGAAGCCGGCATCACGCGCGACTCCATTTCGGTCGAGTGGGACTGGCGCGGTCGCCGGGTCAAGATGTTCGACACGGCCGGCATGCGCCGGCGCGCCAAGGTGCAGGAGAAGCTGGAGAAGCTGTCGGTCGCCGATGCGCTGCGGGCGATCCGCTTCGCCGAGGTCGTCGTCGTCGTCTTCGACGCGACCATTCCCTTCGAGCGCCAAGATCTCTCGATCGCCGATCTCATCATGCGCGAGGGCCGCGCGCCGGTGATCGCCTTCAACAAGTGGGATCTCGTGGAAGACCGCCAGGCGGTCCTGGCGGATCTGCGCGAGAAGACCGAACGGCTCCTGCCGCAGGCGCGCGGCATCCAGGCCGTGCCGGTCTCCGGCGAGACGGGCGAGGGGCTCGACCGGCTGATGCAGGCGATCATGGCGACGCACGAGACCTGGAACAAGCGCATCTCGACGGCCAAGCTGAACCAGTGGCTGGAGCGCGTCGTCGGGCATCATCCGCCGCCGGCGGTCGCGGGCCGCCGCGTCAACATCAAGTATATGACGCAAGTGAAGAGCCGCCCGCCGACCTTCATGATCTCGACGACGCGTCCCGAAGCGCTCGGCACGTCCTACACGCGCTATCTCGTGAACAATCTACGGGAGAGCTTCGGCCTCGGCGGCGTTCCCATCCGGCTCGGCCTGCGCAAGCCGGACAACCCGTTCGCCGGCCGCGCCAAGAAGTACACCTGAACCCGCCTTACGAATTTCCGAATGTTTTCAACCCGCGTTAACCAAGCGACAAGGTTAACGAAACATACTCGCATCGATCGGTGGAACGAAGCGGGTATCGGGGCATGGACAAGACGGCGAAGCGTCCCCGGGCGATGGGTCGGACAAACGGGCGGACGGCACTACAGAGACTGGGCCTCGTCCTTTGCGCGGGGCTTGCCTTCCTTCCCGCGACGACCGGAGAGGTCGCGCTGCAGGACATGACGAGCCTCATCGAGGGGGCGCGGTCTCAGGCCCGATGGCAGGCGACCTTCGTCCCGTCGCCGGCCGGTTCGATCGAGACCGCCAAGCTCGCCTTCGCCGACGCGGCCGATCGTTCGCGCCTGCCGCGCGGCGCCGGACTGTCCACCGGCAAGGACGTCTATACGCTCGACACGGTTCGCGAGAGCTTCGACACGCCCGACGAGACGCGGGTGAACCGCCGCGAGAAGGGGAGCCGAGTCCTCGCGGCGACGCCGCTTTCGCTGCCGAAGGCCTTCAGCGCCGGCTCGATTCTGGAGCGCCAGAGCCTCTTGCGGCCGGTCGTCTCGACGGGCGTCGCCGGCCTGATGCCCGCGAGCGCCCGGCCGGTCGCCTCCGACCGTGCCGTTCAAGTCGCCATGGCCTTCTCGCCGCGTCCGGACGCGGGAGCGCCGCTGCCGGGCGGAACGCCCGACCGCGTCATGATCGCCGCGATCGAATCGCGCAAGGGCGGACGTCTTTCCAAGCCTAAGGCCAGCGTCGTTGCGAAGGCCGAGACCGTCGAGATGGCTTCGCTGGCGCCGGCCGACGGCGTGTCAGCGCTCGGCTACGCGCCCGCCGAACCCGCAGCCAATCCTGCGGCCGCCCTGTTCGGCCGCATTCTCGGCACCCAGGGCAACGGGACGGGTTTCGTGCCGCCGCTCGGCAAGGGCGATCACGCCTGGGCCGCGACGCCGCTGCCGCCGTCGGCCTATTCAGGCAAGGAGCAGACCTGCCTCGCCACCGGCATCTATTTCGAAGCCCGCGGCGAATCGGAGGAGGGCCAGGCCGCCGTCGCGCAGGTGATCCTCAACCGCGTGCGCAACCCGACCTATCCCAAAACGATCTGCGGCGTCGTCTACCAGAACAAGTCCTGGCGCAACCGCTGCCAGTTCTCCTTCGCCTGCGACGCCTACAAGGACCGGATCCTCAACAAGCGGGCCTATGCCCGGGCCAAGGATGTCGCGGACAAGGTGACGCGCGGCGAGATCTGGCTGGCCGATGTCGGGTCGTCGACGCATTACCACGCCACCTATGTCGCGCCGCGCTGGGCGAAGGCGATGCAGAAGGTCGACAAGATCGGCCGGCACATCTTCTACCGCACCTATGGCGGCGGCTGGAACTGAGGGTTCTGCGGCCGGGTTGACCCTCGCGTCGCTTCGAGCTTGATGGCCGGGCGAGCAAAGGGAAGGGCCGAGCCATGAGCGACCAGCGTCCGGAGACGAGCCTGCCGAGCGACCAGGCCGAGGCCGAGCTCCTCGCGCGCCGGCGAACGCTCGAAGCGCGGCTCGCCGCGCAGCGTCTGGCCGCCAAGCCCGCGTCCGAAGGCCCCGGCACGACCATGCGGGGGGCGGCGGACGGCATGAAGCTCGCCAGCGAGTTCGTCGCGGGCGTGCTGGCGGGAGCGGGAATCGGCTACCTCATCGACCGGATCGCAGGCACGCAACCCTTCGGTCTCGTCATCTTCCTGCTGCTGGGATTTGCCGCCGGCGTCCTCAACGTCTTGCGCTCGATCGGAAAAGCGCCGCAGCCGAGGACCGGCGCCGTGCCGCGCCCCGACGCGGACGCGAGGACGGACACATCCCCGGTCAAAAGGCCGGACCTTGAGGAAAAGCACGGGGATCGACGGGATTAGCTCGATAACGAGGCCAAGAAACGGTTGCGCATGCGAAACCTTGCGGCTATGGCAGGGCGGCTCCGTCAAGGGGGCACGAGGGCTCCGCCGGGAGCCTGCCGTAGCTGAAGGGCAGTGAAGTTTGGCCAACGACCCGCTCCACCAATTCGTGATTCAGAAGCTGGTGCCGATCGAGATCGGCGGGCTCGACTTCTCCTTTACCAATTCGTCGCTCTTCATGGTGGCGACGACGGCGGTCGCGGCCGGCTTCCTCTACTGGGCGACCGGCAATCGCGCGCTCGTCCCGAACCGCACCCAGTCGGTCGCGGAGATGAGCTACGAGTTCATCGCCAACATGCTGCGCGATGCGGCAGGGAAGTCGGGGATGCACTTCTTCCCCTTCGTGTTCTCGCTCTTCATGTTCGTGCTGGTGGCCAATCTCCTCGGCATGTTCCCCTATTTCTTCACCGTGACGAGCCACATCATCGTCACCTTCGCCTTGGCGCTTCTCGTCATTGGCACGGTGGTCTTCTACGGCATCGCCAAGCACGGGCTGTCCTGGTTCAAGCTGTTCGTTCCGCACGGCGTGCCCGGCGTCATCCTGCCCTTCGTGGTGCTGATCGAGGTGATCTCGTTTCTGTCCCGCCCGATTTCGTTGTCGGTTCGTCTGTTCGCCAACATGCTGGCGGGCCACATCACGCTGAAGGTCTTCGCGGGCTTCGTCGTGTCGCTGTCGGCGCTGGGCGCGGTCGGCGTCGGTGGCGCGATCCTGCCGATGATCATGACGGTGGCGCTGACCGGGCTTGAATTCCTGGTGGCTTTCCTCCAGGCCTACGTCTTCGCGGTCCTGACCTGCATGTACCTCAACGACGCGGTGCATCCGCACCACTGATCGCTCTCGTACGTCGCGGGTGCCCGCCGGGTCCTCGCGTCTTCCAACCGCCCACCCAAGCCAACAGTTCCAGATAAGGAGAATCCCATGGACGCGGAAGCTGCACGTTACATCGGCGCTGGTCTCGCCTGCTTCGGCATGGCCGGTACGGCCCTCGGCCTCGGCAACATGTTCGCCCAGTACCTCGCCGGCGCGCTGCGCAACCCCTCGGCCGCCGACGGCCAGTTCGGCCGCCTCATCTTCGGCTTCGCCGTCACGGAAGCGCTCGGCATCTTCTCGCTGCTCGTCGCGCTGCTCCTTCTCTTCGCGGTCTGATCGCGGACAGAACCACCTGATCAGCCGGCCGAGCGGGCGAAACGCCCCCGGCCGGCACATTTTCGCCGGAGATAAGACCCCATGTTCGTGACCGCGGCCTACGCGCAGACAGAAGCCCCCGCGAGCGGGCATCCCGAACTGCCGGGTCTCGAGTCCGAGATTCATGGCGAACTCACCGAGCAGGGTGCTGGCCACAGCGCCGTGTTCCCGCCGATGGACGCCCAATATTTTCCCTCGCAGCTCCTGTGGCTCGCGATCAGCTTCGGCCTCTTCTACTTCCTCCTGAAGAGGGCCATCCTGCCGCGCCTCGGCGGCATCATCGAGAATCGCCGCGACCGCATCGCCCTCGACATCGAGGCGGCGGAGCACATGAAGGCGGAGGCCGATCGCGCCCATGCCGCCTACGAGACGGAACTTGCCGGAGCCCGCGAGCGGTCGCACAAGATCGCCATCGAGGCCCGCGAGGCCGCCAAGGCGGAAGCCGATGCCGAGCGCGCCCGCATCGAGAGAGATCTCGACGCCAAGCTCGAAACCGCCCGCCTTCGCATCGAAGAGATCAAGCAGAGCGCGCTCGCCGATGTCGGCGCGATCGCGGAAACCGCGACCCAGACGATCGTTTCCACCGTCGCCGGCCTCGATGCGTCGCCGGACGAGGTTGCCGGTGCCGTCCGCGCGGTTCGGGCGTAAGGAGAAGCGACCATGGCGATCGACAACACGTTCTGGGCCTTCGTCGCCCTCATCCTCTTCCTGATCCTCCTCTGCTATTTCAAGGTGCCGGGGATGATCACCAAGGCGCTCGACGCCCGTGCCGCCCGCATCCGCAAGGATCTGGACGAGGCGCGTTCCCTGAAGGACGAGGCGAAGGCGCAGCTGGCCGAATATCAGCGTCGTCGTCAGGAGGCCGAGACCGAGGCCCGCGAGATCGTCGAAGGCGCACGCCGCGAAGCCGCCGGCCTCCTGCAGGAGGCCAAGGCCAAGAGCGAGGACTACGTGACGCGCCGCGCGGCCATGGCCGAGCTGAAGATCAGCCAGGCCGAAGCCGACGCCATCGCGGAGGTCCGCGCCTCGGCGGTGGACATCGCGGTCGCCGCCGCCACCAAGATCATCGTCGATCGCAACGCAGCCGGACAGAGCAGCCGGCTTCTCGATCAGTCGATCCAGGACGTGCGCCAGCAGCTCAACTGATTTAGAACGAATTGTATTGCAAACGCCGTGGCCGAGAGGCCGCGGCGTTTTGCGTTGGGCCCTGATCCGCGCCGCCCCTGTTCGCAACAGACGTGCCGAACAGTGCCGGCGCCGAGGCGCGGGTCGGGCGGGGTCGGACGGTCCCGTGCCCGCGCGCGCCGCCGTCAGTCGAAGGACAGCGAGCCCTGGCGGAGCGGTCCGAAGGTCATGCGGTGGTACGGGCAGGGGCCGTGGTGGCCGAGCGCAAGGCGGTGCTCGGCGGTGCCGTATCCCATGTGGCGGCTGAAGCCGTAGAGGGGAAAGGCGCGGCAGAGGTTTCGCATCATGCGGTCGCGCGTCACCTTGGCCACGATCGAAGCGGCTGCGATCGACAGGGAGCGGGCGTCTCCCTCGATGACGGCGGTGCCGCGCGTCGTCCAGGCGGCGGGGACGTCCCGGCCGTCGACGAGGGCGTGGCAGGGGGTGTGGTCGAGGCCGGCCAAGGCCCTCGTCATCGCGAGAAGCGTCGCTTGCCGGATGTTGATGCGATCGATCTCGGCGGCGCTCGCGGAGGCGACGGAGACGCGGGCGCTGGCGAGGATCTCGGCGAAGAGGCGCTCGCGCTCGGCGGCGGTAAGTTGCTTGGAATCGTTCAGCCCGGACGGCATGCGCAGAGGATCGAGGATCACGGCGGCCGCGACGACGGGGCCGGCCAGCGGTCCGCGCCCGGCTTCGTCGACGCCGGCCACATGGCGGGCGCCGAGGTCGAGACGTTCGACCTCGATCTGAAAATCGGGAGCGCCGGCCGGAGCGGACGGTTTCCGGGACCTCGACGGCGGCGGGCCGGGACGCGCGGATGCCGGTGAGCCGGCGGCCGGTGCGGCGGACAACCTTCGCTTGGCCGTGGACGAACGGACGGCGCTCTTCGACGTCGCCGGATCGACCTGCGTTGAGACCGCCCCGGCGGGACCGGCCTTTCGTTCAACGTCGTCGGGCATTCCGGCGGAAGCGGTCGCCGCCGCGCGATCCAGTGAAAGGGCGGCGGGAGAATCGGGGTCAAGGCGAGCCATCGTGCGGCGAGACTCGCGCATTCCCCGATTCTCCACAAGGCCCGGGGCAACCGGGGTCGATGTTCCCCTCGGGCGGCGCCGGCCGGGGGACGGCCGGCGATCCAGGTTTTGACGTCAGAGCAGCGAGAGCTGGACGCCGGCCGCGCTCTTGGGCGCACGGAAGAGGTCGGTCCGAAGCTTGGCGCGCGTCTCGTTGAGGCCGAGCCGCTTCGCCGCGAGCTCGAAGCGCCGCTTGATCTGGAAGGCGTAGGGGCCGGTGCCCTTCATGCGCTTGCCCCATTCTGCGTCGTAATCCTTGCCGTCGCGCATCTGGCGCAGGAGCGAGATCACGTGGCGATAACGGTTGGGGTAATGGCGCAGGAGCCATTCCTTGAAGAGGGGGCTGACCTCGAGCGGCAGGCGCAGGAGAACGTAGCCCGCTTCCCTCGCACCGGCCGCTTCGGCGGCCTCGAGCAGCTTCTCGATCTCGTGGTCGTTGAGGCCCGGAATGATCGGCGCCGTCATGACCATGGTCGGAATGCCGGCTTCGGTCAAAGCCCGCACGGCGTCGATGCGCTTGGCCGGCGTCGCGGCGCGCGGCTCCATGGCGCGCGCCAGCGTGCGGTCGAGCGTCGTGACGGAAAGCGCGACCTTGGCGAGGCCCTTCTTCGCCATGCGCGAGAGAATGTCGATGTCGCGCGTGACCAAAGCCGATTTCGTGACGATGCCGACGGGATGATCGGCCGCCTCCAGGACTTCGAGGATCTCGCGCATGATGCCCCAGCTCTTCTCGATCGGCTGATAGGGATCGGTGTTGGTGCCGATGGCGATCGATCTCGGCTCGTAGCCGGGTTTCGACAGCTCGGCTTCGAGAAGCTGCGCGGCGTTCGGCTTGGCGAAGAGCTTCGTTTCGAAATCCAGCCCGGAGGACAGCCCCATATAGGCATGGCTCGGCCGCGCGAAGCAGTAGACGCAGCCATGCTCGCAGCCGCGATAGGGATTCACCGAGCGGTCGAAGGAAATGTCCGGAGAGGCGTTCTTCGTGATGATCGTCCGGGGCTTCTCCACCTGCACGTCGGTGCGGAAGGCGGGAAGGTCGTCGAGCGAGTTCCAGCCGTCGTCATAGGCGCTGCGGGCGAAGGGCTCGTACCGGCCCGAGACGTTGGTCGCGGCGCCGCGACCTCGCCGACGGTCGAAGCCGACGCGGATGCCGGATTCGGCGATGACGTGATCCGCGATGTCGACCGGGCCCTGGAGGCCGCTCTGGGGGGGCCTCCGGGAGGCGAAAGCGGCGCGGTCTGCGATCTCTACGCTGTGCATGGGAGAGACTTCCGATCCAATCGTCGATCTATGATCAAAGTCCTAAAGGGGGGATGAGAACAATACAAGAACAAAAATCGCTGTCGCCCCTGGCTGGTCGCTGCCGGCGGGATCGTCTAAGCGAGGCTATGCTGACTGTTTTCATCGAAGCCGCGGACGACGCGCCCGCTCTCGGGGGCACGCTCGCCTCGCTCGTCTCGGGCGCGGTGGAGGGGCTGGTTCGGGACGTCGTCGTCCTCGATGCCGGTCTCGACGCCGGCACGCGCAAGGTGGCGGACCATGCGGGGTGCCGCGTGGCGCCGGCCGGGGATCTCGCGGCGGTCGTCGCGGGCGCGAAAGGCGAGTGGATCCTGTTGATCGAGGCCGGCGCTCGGCTTTCCTCCGACTGGATCGAGGACGTTCAGGCCCATGTCGCCGAGGTGGAGGGCGGGACCCGCACGCCGCACGCCGCGCGTTTCTCGCGCGCCAAGCGCGACCGGCCCGGCTTCTTCGCGCGATTCGGGCAGAAGCGGACGGCGCTCGCGGAGGCGCTGCTTCTGCCGAAAGCCCAGGCCGTCGGATTGTCCAAGGCATCCCAATCGCTGGAGACGATGGGACGCGGCGTCGCCGCGACGCGGCTGGAGGCGACGATCCGGCCGGCGGGGAAGGGATAGGGAGGAGAGGTCCGGCGAATGGAAATTCGCTTGAGCCGGTTCCTCGCTTCTCCCGACGCACCGAAACGCCCGCACGCTGGCGCGCCGGGGTGATGATCGAGCCGGCGGGCTGGTCGCCGGGATGCTCGGGCCGTCCCCATGGGGAGCGGCGGGACGCCGGAGGAAGACCCTCCGGTGTGGGGTATGTGGTGTGGTTGGTCCGCCTCCGGCGTCCACGCGCGGGCTTCTGTCCGGATACCTCGCGACCAGCGAGGTTCGTTCGATCGTCGTGGACGGGATATCCCGCTTCGTGCGTCGTTGATCGGGCATATTGGACTTTGGGCGACTTCGCCCGCCAGGATCTACGCCGATCTCTCCCGCAACCCCGGTTTCCCGGAGCCGACGCGAACATCCGGACCCAGGGGCTCCGCCGTTCCGAAACGGCATCCTCCCGAGACCCGCCCCCAGCCCCCGAACGATCCCGGTGATCATTCGCGCCCGTCTCGCGGGCTGGTGGTGAGAGGAAGGATAGGGGCGGCGGGAAGGGCGGGGATAAGTTTGTCGGAAATGTCAGAGACGAAGCCGGCTCGACGTCATCGGACGGGGTGGTCCACCGGATGTCTTCAGGAGGACTGGCGACTTCGTCCTTCGTATCGTCTCCGACCGTTCGAAATCCGACTTTCGCGCCATTCCATTCCCGAATATAACTTCTTACCTCTGCATCGACCGCCTCGAGGTGCTGGTCGAAGGATGGTTTGGCAAGCTCCGCTTGGATTATAATCTTCTGAAATACTTGCATGTGATCGGAGCGATCACCCTTCTCGGGACGGGAACGGGCATCGCTTTCTTCATGGTCATGGCCCACCGCACGAAGGACGCCGCCTTCGTCGCACGCACGGCGGCGGTCGTCGTCACAGCCGACATGATCTTCACGGCCAGTGCCGTCATCGCGCAGCCGATCACCGGATATTTCCTCGCCGAGATGACGGGCGCTGATCCTTGGACGGGATGGCTGGGATTGGCGATCCTCCTCTATGGCGTGGCCGGCGTCTTCTGGCTGCCGGTGGTTTGGATCCAGGCGCGAATGCGCGATCTCGCGCGACATGCGGCAGAGGCCGGACAGGCGCTCCCGCGTGCCTATCACCGCCTCTACCGCATCTGGTTCGTCTTCGGTCTGCCGGGCTTCGGCTCCGTTCTCGCGATCCTTTGGCTGATGATCGCGCGGCCCTCGCTATGAGCCGCGATCCGGGGACACCGATTGTGGCCGTGCTCGGTGCTTCGGGTCTGATCGGCGAAGCTCTTTGCAACTTTCTGTTGTCGCAGGACTACGAGGTTGTTCCGGTCGCAAGGCGCTTCACACCCGTTCAGACCGACGCCTGGCGCGGACGCTGGATGCGATATTCCTTGGTCGACGCCGATACGGCAAGCCTCAGCGCCTTCCTCGCGGGGACGAAGGCGGATGTCGTCGTGAATTGCGTTGGAGCGCTTCAAGACGCCCCCGGCGCGTCCGCCTCGAATGCCAACCGCGATTTCGTGGAACGCCTCGTGGAGGCTCTGCAGACGTCAGAAGAGCGTTCGCCGCTTCTGATCCACATCTCGATCCCCGGCCTGCCGGAGGACGATCGGACGGAGTTCAGCCTCGGCAAGCGGGCTGCGGAGGCGGCGATCAGGCGCTCGGCTCTGTCTTATGTGATCCTTCATCCCGGTTTCGTCGTCGCCCAGGCGGCCTTCGGGGGCAGCGCTCTCATGCGATCGTTGGCCGTTGTCCCCTTCGATCTTCCGGACGAGGTCGCGGAACGCCCCTTCGCTGTCACCGATGCCCGCGACATCGGTCGCACGGTCGCCTTCCTCCTGGACCAGTCGACGACGGGTCGCTCCACCTGGCAGGCGAGTTGGGACATGATGGAGGATGAGCCGAGGACCGTCGGCGAGGTTCTGGCCAGGCTTTCCGCGCGGCTGGCCGGGCCGCGCCGACGCGTCGAGCTTCCCCATTGGATGCTGATCACGGCAGGCGTCGCGGGCGACGCCGTTTCGCGGCTCGGCTGGCGCCCTCCCGTCCGATCGACCGCTCTTTCCGAGATGCGCCGCGGCGTGACGGGCGACGCGACAAGCTGGCGGGCGGCGACGGGCCTTGTTCCCTTGTCCGGGCCTGCAACCCTCGACACGATCGCGGCAACGGTCCAGGAGCGGTGGTTCGCGCGGCTCTACCTGCTGAAGGCCTTCATTTTCGGCATCCTCGTGACATTCTGGATCGTGTCCGGGGGAATCGCGGTTTCCGTCGCCTTCGATGCGGCGGTCGAGATTCTCACCGATCGCGGCTTTGCACGCTCGCCGGCGGAGATCGTCACGGTCGCGACGAGCCTCATGGATATCGCGATCGGTGTCCTGATCGCCAACCGGCGGACCTGCCGCATCGGCCTGCTGGCAGGAATCGGCCTCTCCATCGTCTATATGCTCGGTGCAGCCCTCATCACACCCGGCCTGTGGATCGACCCCCTCGGGGCGCTCGTCAAAACCGGCCCCGCCATCGTCCTGATGATGGTGGGGCTGGCGGTGATCGAGGATCGGTGAGCAAGACGGCTCTCTGCCGGGCGGCACAGGACCCGCCGTCTCCCGACGGTGCGAACGATCGACCCGTCTCAGGCCGACCTTCCGCCCCCCCGCCGCAGATGCTCGTCCAGCCGCGGCATGATCTCCACGAAGTTGCAGGGCTTGTGGCGGTAGTCGAGCTGGAGGGCGAGGATGTGGTCCCAGGCGTCGCGGCAGGCGCCGGGGGAGCCGGGGAGGACGAAGACGAAGGTGGCGTTGAGGACGCCGCCGGTGGCGCGCGACTGGATGGTCGAGACGCCGATCGTCTCGAAGGAGACGCGGTGGAAGATCGCGGAGAAGCCGTCCATCCGCTTCTCAAAGATCGGCTCCAGGGCCTCCGGCGTCACGTCGCGGCCGGTGAAGCCGGTCCCGCCCGTCGTGATGACGACGTCGACGGCGGGGTCCTTCGACCAGTCGGTCACGGCGGAGCGAATCGCCTCCACGTCGTCGGCGACGATGCGCCGGCCCGCGAGGCGGTGGCCGGCTCCCTCCAGCCGTTCGGCGAGCGTCGCGCCGGAGCGGTCTTCGGCGGGCGTGCGCGTGTCGGAGACGGTGAGGACGGCGATGCCGAGGGGGATGAAGTCGCGCTCGCTCATGGTCTGTATCCCGGATCGAGTTCGGAAGTGGGCCGGGCCTTGCCGGCGACGACGGCGTCCGGCGATCCGGCCGGCCGGAGCCGGGACGGGGCGACCCACCAGGCGGGATGTTCGGCCCCGAGCGCGGCCGCGGCGCGGGCCGCGAGGTCCGCACCCTCGAAGAGGCCGAAGACGGTCGCGCCGGAGCCGGACATGCGCGCGAAGGACGCGCCTTCTCGGATCAAGGCCGCGCGCGCCGCGCCGATCGCCGGCGCGATGGCGAGCGCGGGTGCTTCGAGGTCGTTGCGGGTCTGCGCGAGCCAGGCGAGGAGCGCGGATGCGGTGCGGAAGCCGCCTTGCGGGAGCTCCGGCAGGGGCGCGTTGTCGCGGCGTTCCAGCGCGCGAAAGACGGCGGGCGTCGACACCGGAGTGCCGGGATTGACGAGGACGATCGCCATGGCGGGGAAGGCCGCGAGCGGCTCGATCGCCTCGCCGATCCCGCCGACGCGGCAGGGGCGATCGGCAAGGCACATCGGAACGTCCGCGCCGAGCGACAGAGACGTCGCGGACAGGGGCGCCCGGAGTTCGGGATGGGCCGCGGCGAGACGGCGCAGGAGCGCCGCGGCATCGGCCGAACCGCCGCCGATGCCCGAGGCGACGGGCAGGCGTTTCTCCAGATGGATCGCGAGGGGGCCGATCGCGCAGCCCACTGCGTCCCCCGCCCGCCGCGCGAGGTCGAGCGCCTTGACGAGGATGTTGTCGCCGTCTGGCGCAATCGCGTCGGCGAAGGGGCCGCTGAGGGTCAGGAGATCGCTCCCGGCCGGCGCGATGGCGACGTCGTCGCCGATCTCGGCGAAGGCGACGAGACTGTCGAGCATGTGATACCCGTCCTCGCGCCGCCCGGTGACGTGGAGCGCGAGATTGATCTTGGCCGAGGCGCGCTCGGGGCCGGCCGCGAGCGGACGAGGGGCCGCCGTCGTGCTTGCGGCGCTCAGTTCGGCACGACCTTCGGCGCGGCCGGCACGGCCTCGGAGGCCGTCGCGAGGGGCTTTTGCGCTTCCGCCTTCAGGGGCTTGCCGTTCTCCATCTCCGCCTTGCGGGTTTCCGGCGGCAGGCCGTCCTTCAACTTGGCCTCGATCTTCGTCACCTCGGCGGCCTCGGGCTTGGGCTCGCCCACCAGCGCGCGGCTCCACTGGAACCTCGCCTCGCGGGTGCGGCCGACGCGCCAATAGGCGTCGCCGAGATGGTCGTTGATCGTCGGATCGACGGGCGTGATCAGGACGGCGCGCTCGAGCTGCTCGACGGCATCGTCGAAGCGCGCGAGGCGGAAATAGGCCCAGCCGAGCGAATCGATGATGTAGCCGTCGTTCGGGCGAAGCTCGACGGCGCGTTTGATCATGTCCAGCCCCTCGTCGAGGTTCCGGTTCATGTCGACCATGGAATAGCCGAGATAGTTGAGGACCTGCGGCTGGTCGGGCGAGAGCTCGAGGGCCTTGCGGAAGTCCGGCTCTGCCTTGTCCCAAGCCTTGAGCCGCTCGTGGGCGATGCCGCGCTGGTAGTAGAGGTTCCAGGTTTCCTTCTTGGCGGGCACGGCGATCGCGACCGCCTTGTCCAGGGCCTCGGCCGCCTCGGCATAGGCCTTGTCCGCGGCCAGGACATCGGCGAGCGCGAGATAGGCCTGGAGATCGTCCGGATAGTCGGCGACGGCCTTGCGCAAGTGATCCTTGGCCTCCTCCTTGCGCTCGGCCGACCAGAGGTCGAGGCCGGTCTGCAGGCGGGCGGCGCGCTGGAGCCCGGAATCGGCCGGGATCTGACGGTAATAGGCGATGGCCTGATCGACCTGGTCGTTGCGCTCGGCGATGCCGGCGAGCGCCATCATGAGGTTCGGGTCGGTCGGGGAAAGGGCGCGCGCGAGCTGGAAATAGAGAAGCGCGACCTGCTGCCCGTCGCCGCGATTGATGGCCTGGCCGAGGATGTAGAGGCTCTCCGCCGCGCCGTCCTTGACGCTGGCGACCGCGGGCTCAATCGTCTCGCCCTTTTCGATGCGGGCCTTGAGGTGGAGGAGCGGGTCGTAGCTGTCGGCGACATCGAGGCCCTTGTCGAGGGCGGCGATGGCCGCGTCCTTCTTGCCGGCGCGCGATTCGAGGCGGGCGAGCGCCTCGGCGGCGGCGAGGAAGGCGTCCGGCGAGGTCTGGGCGTTGGCGGGATCCTCGATGACGGCGGAGAAGGCGCTGCGCGCGACGTCCGGCCGGTTGGCGAAGGTCGCGATCAGGCCGCTCTGGTAGTCGTTGAAGATCGGGTACCAGCTGGCGCCCTGCAGCTCCTTGAGGCGGCTGAGCGCTCCGTCGACATTGCCGGCGCCCGCATCGGCCCAGGCCGAGAGATGGCCGAGAAGCACGGCGTCGAGATCGCTCGGATCGACGATGTCGAATTCGGCGATGGCCGGGACGTAGCGCCCCTTGCGCAGGAGATCGACGCCGAGCGCGAGGCGCGCGACCTTGCCGGCTTCGGGCGTGTCGCGGATCTTGGCGGCGAGCTCGGCCGTCTCGTCGAAATTGCCGGCGGCGAGGAAGGCGAACATCGCATCCTGCTGCAGCGGCTCGGAGGCGGGGTCGAGCGCCAGGGCCTCGGCGTAGAAGCCGGTCGCGGCGGAGAGATCGCCGCCGGCCTGCGCGGACTTGGCGGCGAGATAGGCGCCGGACAGCGTTTGCGTCGCCGAAAGACCGGACCGTGCGGCGACCGCGCCGTCCGTGCCGGCGGCGAGGGCGATGCCGGAGACGAGCGGCGAAAGCCCGATCAGGGCGGCAAGAACGAGGCGGGCATGACGCTGTTGGGGCACGGACTGAAATCCTTTCGAAGCCGACTCGTCATTTCGGGAAGACCGGGATCGAAGCGCCGAGCCGATCTTCGAGGGTTTCAACGGAAACAACGATGTTTACGGCAATTGCCCGGGCAATGCCACGATCCCCGTTTGTCCGGTCAGGGTGACCATTTTGGGGCCGCGGCGCCGGCTCTCCGTCAGTTGATGCGTTCGATGCAGAAGGCGACGACTTCGATCAGCGCCTCGCGCGCCTCGGACGGCGGCAGCGAGGCGGCGGCGGAGAAGGCGACGTTTCCGAAGCCGCGGGCGCGCTCGATCGTGGCTTCGAGCGCCCCGTGGCGGTCGAGGAGACGTCTCGCCTCGGCGAGAGCGGCGTCGTCGTTGACGCCCTTCTCCATGGCCTCGCGCCAGAAGGCGCGCTCGGCCTCCGTTCCCCGACCATGCGCGAGGATGACGGGAAGCGTGATCTTGCCCTCGCGAAAATCGTCGCCGACATTCTTGCCGAGCGCCTTCGCCGTCCCGCGATAGTCGAGCACATCGTCGAGAAGCTGGAAGGCGAGGCCGAGATGGAGGCCGTAGTCGCGCATCCGGGCGCAGGCCTCGGGCCCCGCGCCGGCGACGACCGGCCCGACCTCGGTCGCCGCGGCGAAGAGCGCGGCGGTCTTGGCCTCGATCACCTGCAGGTAGTCGGCCTCGCTCGTCGTCATGTGCTTGGCGGCGGAAAGCTGCCAGACCTCGCCCTCGGCGATCACGGCGGAGGCGCCGGACAGGATGCGCAGAGCCTCCAGCGAACCGACCTCGACCATCGTCTTGAAGGCCTGCCCGAGCAGGAAGTCGCCGACGAGCACGCTCGCCTGGTTGCCCCAGATCATGCGGGCGGACTGCTTGCCGCGCCGGAGATCGCTCTCGTCGACGACGTCGTCGTGGAGGAGCGTCGCCGTGTGCATGAACTCGACGCTGGCCGCGAGCTTCACATGCGCGTCGCCGCTGTAGCCGTGGGCAAGGGCGGAGGCGATCGTCAGCATGGGCCGCAGGCGCTTGCCGCCGGAGGAGATGAGATGCTCGGCGATCTCGGGAATGAGCGCGACGTTCGATCCCGCCATCGCGAGGATCATCGCGTTGACCTCGCCCATCGCAGGCGACGTCAGCCGCACGATCGGCTCGATCGAGGCCCGTGCGGGCATCTCACGGGCGGGGTTGGCAACACTCACGAGGTCTCTCCGTTGTTCGCGCGAGGACTAATCACGGGACGGCCGGGGCAGCAAGTCTCCAACATGGCGCAGTGCCGCGTTGCGGTAAGGCTGGGGAGGCCGAGATCGCTGCGGACGTCGCCGGGCCTGTCCCATCCGCGACGAGCGCTTGCTCCGCGCGGCCCGGTGGTGCGAAGGTCGCCGCGAAGCCTCGGCGCCGAGCCGGACCCTCGATCGGCGGCTCATCGAACGGAACGAAGGCGCAGATCCCCTATGCTCGAACTGATGCGAACGAACGACATGGTGACGATCTCCTTCGTCGATTCACTGCTCACCGACGCCGGCATCGGGCATTTCGTCGCCGACAGCCACATGAGCATCCTCGACGGCTCGATCGGCGTTCTGCCGCGCCGCGTGCTCGTGGAGGCCGACCGGATCGAGCAGGCGCGACGGATCCTGCGCGATGCCGATCTCGGCCAGGAACTGTCCTGACCGGCCTGTCGGACCGCGGCGCGGCGGCGGGAGAGGTCGCGCCGGAGACGACCTGCGACGGGTTCTTTCGTGGCGCGTTCCATCTCCTGCAGCCCAGGCGCGGATTTCGCGCCGGGCTCGACGCGCTGGCGCTCGCCGCCTGCATCCCCGCGGACCGCAAGGGCCGGGCCGCCGATCTCGGTGCGGGCTCGGGCGTCGTCGCGCTCGCGGCGGCGACGCGCTGTCCGGATCTCAGGGTGACCCTCGTCGAACGGGATCCGGCCATGGCGGACCTCGCGCGGTCGAGCCTCGCGCTTCCGGCCAACGCGGCCTTCGGCGGCCGGCTCGCCGTCGCCGAGGTCGATCTCCTGGCGGGGCGGACCGCGCGCGAGGCTGCGGGTCTCTTCGACGGCGCGTTCCAGACCGTTCTCACCAATCCGCCCTTTCACCCCGCCGGCGGCCGCGCCTCGCCCGAACCGTCCCGGCAGGCCGCGCGATCGATGCCGGAGCCCGATTTCCTGCAGCGCTGGTTGGCCGCGGCATCGGCGCTTCTCGAGCCGGGGGGGCTGCTTCTTCTCGTCGCGCGGCCGGACAGTCTCCAGGCCGTTCTCGATGCCGCGACGAACCGCTACGGCGACATCCGTCTGCGGCCCGTACATCCGCGGCCGGAGCGACCCGCGAGCCGCATTCTCCTTGCGGCGCGGCGCGGATCGAAGGCGCCGTTCCAGATCCTGCCGCCGGTCGTTCTCGCCGATGCGCAGGGGCGCGCGACCCCGATGGGAGCCGCGATCGGGGACGGGCGGGCGGCCATCGACTTCGAGATCGCGCGCTGACGGTTTGCGCGAAAGGCGCAAACGCCTACATCGGGGAGATCCCGGCAGCGCCGGTCCTCCTTCAGACGGGCGACAATCTTGGCTTTCTCCTTGCAGACCTATCTACCCAGGCGCTTGCGCAAGAAGAGTGTCCCCGTGCCGGTCGTGCGGCTCACCGGCACGATCATGGCGACCTCGGGGCCGTTGCGGCCGAGCCTGTCGCTGGCCGGCGTCGCCGGCATCCTCGACAAGGCCTTCGCGATGAAGGAGGCGCCGGCGGTCGCGATCTCGATCAACTCGCCGGGCGGCTCGCCCGTCCAGTCGCGCCTGATCTTCCAGCGCATCCGCGATCTCGCCGCGGAAAAGAAGAAGCCGGTCCTCGTCTTCGTCGAGGATGTCGCGGCCTCGGGCGGCTACATGATAGCCTGCGCGGGCGACGAGATCATCGCCGATCCGTCCTCGATCGTCGGCTCCATCGGCGTCGTCTCCGGCGGCTTCGGCTTCGTCGAGGCGCTGCAGAAGCTAGGCGTCGAGCGCCGGGTGCACACGTCCGGCCGCAACAAGGCCGTGCTCGATCCGTTCCGGCCGGAGCGCGAGGAGGACGTCGCCCATCTCCTCGCCCTGCAACGCGAGATCCACCAGACCTTCATCGACCTCGTGACGTCCCGTCGAGGGGACCGGCTCGCCGATCACGACGATCTGTTCACCGGCCAGTTCTGGTCGGGCCTGCGGGGCCTCGAGCTCGGCCTCGTCGATCACCTGGGCGACCTTCGCGGCGTCCTGCGCGAGCGGTTCGGGGAGCATGTGAAGCCGGTGGTCGTCCAGCCGGCCCGCGGCTTCATCGGTCGGCGGCTGGCCGGGCAGAGCCTCGAGGGCGGCAGCGCCCCGGGGGCGAGCCTGGAGCTTGCCGGCGCGGGCGCGGTGGAGCGTCTGGCGGCGCTCGCGGAGGAGCGCCTGGCCTGGAGCCGGTTCGGCCTTTGAGGCCGGGCGGGAGAATGCGTCGGTCCGCCGCTTTACGAAAGCGGGCTGCCGGACCATAGTCCTTCGACGATGTTCATGGTCGATCTGATGCCTTTCCTTCTCTTCGGTCTCGTCGGGGCCGCCGCCTATTACGGCTTCAAGCAGTTCAAGGGCGATGCCGTGCGCGTCGCCGAGCGCAACCGCCGATCCGAGCAAGAGTTGCGAACGGGCGCGCAGGGCACGCTCGTTCGCGGCGAGGACGGGGTGTATCGCCTGAAGCGGGATTGAGCGCGGCGGGTTGACCGGTTCGCGGGCTGCGTGGCACAGCCGGACGGACCTCTTGCCGGGCGATGCCATGACGGGCGTCGACACCGGCTCACGCCCTGCGGGATGCCTCGACATGACCGACACCGCCCCTCACATGGCGCCCGAGCGCTCGTTCCAGGGCCTGATCCTGGCGCTTCACCGCTACTGGGCCGATTACGGCTGCGTCGTGCTGCAGCCTTACGACATGGAGGTCGGCGCCGGCACGTTCCATCCCGCGACGACGCTGCGGGCGCTCGGGCCGCGGCCGTGGAACGCGGCCTATGTCCAGCCCTCGCGGCGGCCGAAGGACGGGCGCTACGGCGAGAATCCGAACCGGCTCCAGCACTATTACCAGTATCAGGTGATCCTGAAGCCGAACCCGTCCAACCTGCAGGAGCTCTATCTCGGCTCGCTCGCCGCGATCGGCGTCGATCCGAAGCTGCACGACATCCGCTTCGTGGAGGACGACTGGGAAAGCCCGACGCTCGGCGCGTGGGGACTGGGCTGGGAGTGCTGGTGCGACGGGATGGAGGTCTCGCAGTTCACCTATTTCCAGCAGGTCTGCGGCATCGAATGCGCGCCGGTGGCGGGCGAGCTGACCTACGGGCTGGAGCGGCTGGCCATGTACGTGCAGAACGTCGACAACGTCTACGACCTCAACTTCAACGGTCGCGAGGGCGCCGAGAAGGTGACCTATGGCGACGTCTTCCTGCAGTCCGAGCGCGAATTCTCGCGCTACAATTTCGAATATGCCGATACGGCGATCCTGCATCAGCATTTCATCGACGCGGAAACGGAATGCGGCCGGCTGCTCGCGGCGGGCGCGCCGGCCGCGCCGGGCGCGCTGCATCTCTGCGTCTTTCCCGCCTATGATCAGGCGATCAAGGCGAGCCACGCCTTCAATCTTCTCGACGCGCGCGGCGTGATCTCGGTCACCGAGCGCCAGAGCTACATCCTGCGGGTGCGAGCCCTTGCGAAAGCCTGCGGAGAAGCGTTCCTTCAAACGGAGGCGGGCGGCCGATCCGAGGCGAGGGCCGCCTGACGGCTCTTTTCGGTCGGCGCGCCGTTCCCGCGGCACCGAACGCGATCTCGTGCGTTGGAAGGCGGGGACTCTGACAAGGACGTGATCGATGCAGTGGAAAGGCCGGCGGCAATCCAGCCAGATCGAGGACCGCCGCGGCGGTGGTGGGGGCGGCGGCATGCCGGGCGGCGGGGGCTTTCGCATCCCGATGCGCACGGGCGCCGGCGGCGGCGGGCTCGGCATCGTCGGGATGATCATCATCGGCGCGGTGCTGTGGTTCGGCTTCGGCGTCAATCCGATCGACATCTTCATGAACGGCCAGTCGTCCGGCGGGAGCGTCACGCAGACGGCGAACGGGCCGGGCGTGCAGGGCACGGCCGACGAGGCGGACGATTTCGTGGCGACGGTTCTCGCCGACACGGAGGATGTCTGGACGCAGCGCTTCCAGGCGGCGGGCGAAACCTACCAGCTGCCGACGCTCGTTCTCTTCAACGGCGCCGTCGCCTCCGCCTGCGGGCAGGCGAGCTCGGCATCCGGGCCTTTCTACTGCCCGGGCGACCAGAAGCTCTACATCGACCTGACCTTCTTCCGGCAGCTTCGCGACCAGCTGAACTCGCCGGGCGACTTCGCGCAGGCCTATGTCGTCGCCCACGAGGTGGGACATCACGTCCAGAACCTGCAGGGCGTCCTGCCGGCCTTCGACCAGGCGCGTCGTCAGGCCTCGTCCGAGGCGGAAGCCAACGCGATGTCGGTGCGGGTCGAACTCCAGGCCGACTGCTATGCCGGCATCTGGGCGCATGACAGCCAGGCCGCCGGCTACGTAGAAAGCGGCGATATCGACGAGGCGCTGAACGCCGCCCAGCAGATCGGAGACGACACGCTGCAGAAGGAGTCGCAAGGCTACGTCGTGCCCGACAGCTTCAACCACGGCACGTCCGCCCAGCGCAAAGCCTGGTTCACGCGCGGTTTCGAGACCGGAGACATCGGGGCTTGCGACACGACGAAGGGCGACATCTGAACCTTCAAGACGGACGTGCGACAGCATGGCGATGACACGGCTCGCGCGCCGGGCCCTTGCGGTCCGGCGTCGCATCGCCAGGGACGGCACGGCGCTGGAAGAGGCGTTGTTCCAGGCCATGCGCCGGGCCCGCCCGGCGGATGCCGCCCTGTTCGAACGGCAGATCCGCATCGGCCCCTATCTCGCCGACTTCGTGTCGCCCTCGCTGAAGCTGATCGTCGAGATCGACGGCGCCCAGCACGGAGCCGGGGATCAGGCGGAGCGCGACGCGCGGCGGGACGCGGCTCTGGCGGAGCGGGGCTACCGGACGCTGCGCTTTCTCAACGAGGCGCTGCGACGCGACCTTTCGGGAGTTCTTGACACCATCGGCGCGGTGGTCGAAGAGCGGCGGAGACTGCCGCCCGCCGATCCGGAACCCTTGGCGCCCCGCCCCGGCAAGCCGCGACCGCGGCCGGCGCGGCGCTGAGGCGATCGGCTCAACCGATGCCTCCGGCGCCCGGCGCCGGCCCTCCCGAAACGGGGAGGGGAGGGAGCCTTCCCATGCCCGACCTCCTGATCGAACTCCGCTCGGAAGAGATCCCCGCGCGCATGCAGCGCAAGGCCGCGGGCGACCTGCGGCAAGCCGTGACCGACGCGCTCGTCGCCGCGGGCCTCACCTACGAGGGGGCGCGGGAATACTGGACGCCGCGACGCCTGACGCTCGACATCCGCGGCGTCGACGCGCGCTCCAAGGACACGGTGGAGGAGCGCAAGGGGCCGCGCACCGACGCGCCGCCAAAGGCGATCGAGGGCTTCCTGCGCGGCGCCGGCATCGCCTCCATCGACGACGTGCATGTCCACAAGGACGCCAAGAAGGGCGATTTCTACGTCGCGCATCTGAAGAAGGCCGGCCGGCCGGCCGAGGACATCATCGCCGAAGCGATGCCGGGGATCATCGAAGGCTTTCCCTGGCCCAAATCCATGCGCTGGGGCGCGGCATCGGCGCAAGCCGGCTCGTTCCGCTGGGTGCGTCCGCTGCAGTCGATCGTCTGCACCTTCGGGCCGGAGACCTCCGAGCCCGTGGTGGTCGACTTCACCGTCGGCGGCATCGCCTCGGGCAACACGACCTTTGGCCATCGCTTCCACGCGCCGGGGCCGATCAGGGTGCGCCGTTTCGACGATTACGCGGCGAGCCTGGAAAAGGCCTATGTCGTTCTCGACGCGGAACGCCGGAAGGACATCATCCGCACCGATGCCGACAACCTCGCCTTCGCGAGCGGTCTCGAAGTCGTGCCGGACGAGGCGTTGCTGGAAGAGGTCTCGGGCCTCGTGGAATGGCCGGTCGTCCTGATGGGCTCCTTCGAGGAGGCCTTCCTCGCGATCCCGCCGGAGGTGATCCGGCTCACCATCAAGACCAACCAGAAGTGCTTCGTCACGCGCGTCGCGGGAGAGACGCGGCTTTCGACGAAGTTCCTCCTCGTGTCGAACATCGAGGCGTCGGACGGCGGCGCGGAGATCGCAAGGGGCAACGGCAAGGTCGTGCGCGCGCGCCTCTCCGATGCGCTCTATTTCTGGCAGACCGACCAGGAGGACCTGCCGGGCTGGCAGGACCTGAAGCCGGCGGCCGAGTCGCTCGGGCTCGACCTGTCGAAGCCGCTCGACCAGCGGATGGCGAAGCTCGACGCGCTCGGCGTGACGTTCCACGCCAAGCTCGGGACGCAAGGCGAGCGCGTGCGTCGCATCGCGGCGCTGGCCGAAACGATCGCGCCGCTGGTCGGGGCCGATCCGGCGCTGGCACGGCGCGCGGCGCTGCTGGCGAAGGCGGATCTCACCTCCGAGGCGGTCGGCGAGTTCCCCGAACTGCAGGGCCTGATGGGCCGCTATTACGCGGCGCTGCAGGGCGAGCACCCGTCCGTGCAAGTCGCCGTCGAGGAGCATTACAAGCCGCAGGGGCCGGGGGACGCCGTGCCGCAGGATCCCGTCGCCATCGCGGTGGCGCTCGCGGACAAGCTGGACACGCTGGTCGGGTTCTGGGCGATCGACGAGAAGCCGACGGGCTCGAAGGATCCGTATGCGCTGAGACGGGCCGCGCTCGGCGTGATCCGGATCGTGCTGGATGCCAAGCTCCGCTTCCCCCTCGGGCGGCTCCTGCCGGCCGGCGACCTCCCGGCCTTCTTCCACGATCGTCTAAAAGTTCAGCTCCGCGAGTCCGGCGCGCGGCACGATCTGGTGGACGCCGTGCTGTCGCCGGAGAGCGACGATCTCCTCGACATCACCCGGCGCGTCGAGGCGCTCGGGGCGTTTTTGTCGACCGAGGACGGCAAGAACCTCCTCGCCGGCACCAAGCGGGCCGCGAACATCCTGTCGGCGGAGGAGAAGAAGGGCACCCGGATCGCCAATTCCGTCGATCCCCGGCTCTTCGTCGACGCCGAGGAAGGGACATTGCAGGCGGCGATCGAGGCGGCCGACGCCAGCGTCGAGCGGGCGGTCGCGGCCGAAGACTATGCAGGCGCGATGACGGCGCTCGCATCCCTGCGCGGTCCGGTCGACGCCTTCTTCGACACGGTGCTGGTCAATGCCGACGACGAGTCCGTCCGGGCGAACCGGCTGGCGCTCCTGGCGCGCATCCGCTCCGCCACACGGCGTGTCGCGGACGTCTCCAAGATCGGCGGCTGAGCCGCCGATCCGACGCGGCGGCCGAGCCTCTGCCCGTCCGCTGGCGTCGGCGATCCCGTGTCAATTGCGGCAAGACGACGGCGAATGTGTCGCGCCAAGCTGCGCGGCGTGCGCCAATGCGCCCCCGGACGCAACACGGCGGAAACAATCGTCAGCTTGGCACAAGCATTCCAAATCGACCTAAAACAACGATTTAGCTGACATTTTTGCTTAATTATCACGACATATTACGTCATGATATGTGATGTGAAGACCCTTGCCCGGAACCCGACGGATTCACCCGCCACAGAGGACGGGCCGAAGGGCCGGGGCTTGTAGCGTTTCCCCGTCGCGGCATGGGGATCGACCACGAGGGACTTGTCTGGATGCAGAAGTTGCGCGCCGCCTTGTCGGCAGCCATGGCTTTCGCCTGCGCCGTGATCGTCACGCCCGCACGCGCCGAATGGAACGAGCCCTGGAAAGCCGAAGACCGCGCGATCGTCATCGACGCCTACGAGTTCAATCCGATCGACTGGAAGGCCCTGACATCCGACAAGCGGATCGCGGCCTTCATCAACAAGGCCTCGGACGGACTGCCGCCGGAATGGAACTGCCGCGGCAAGAGCGGCAACGACGAACTGCTCTGCAAGAACCGGTGGTGGAAATACTCCGTCACCAAAGAGCTCTACATGACGCGCCGCGAGATCGCGAAGACGCTCGGGCTCAAATGGGGCGCCTACCATCTCGGCCGTCCCGGCAATCCGCGCGAGCAGGCGGACCATTTCATCGATTTCGCCGAGCCGGGTCCGGACGAGCTGATCGCCCTCGACATCGAGGACAACACGCCGGAATGGATGAGCCTCAAGGACGCCGAGATCTTCGCGGACCAGATCAAGATCCGCACCGGCCGCTATCCCGTCCTCTACACGAACGGCTCGACCGCCAAGTGGGTCGCCGACTACCGTGACACCTACAAGCTCCTGTCGCGCCTGCCGCTCTGGTATGCCCGCTATCGCGGCGACATCACCGGACTGTTTCCGGAGGACAACTGGCCGATCTACGCGCTCTGGCAGTTCTCCTCGATGCACAATTGCTCGGAGAAGGAATGCTTCTACCGGGTGAAGGGCGCCAAAAGCGACATCGACGTCAACGTCGCGAGCCTCGACGTGGCGGGCCTGCGCGCCGCCTGGCCGTTCGCCGAACTCGTGCGGCCGCTCGACGCGCCGCCGGCATCCTCGACCCTCGTCGCCAGCCTGACCACGCAGGCGAACCGCATGGTGGCCTCGGTCGCGGGCGGCGTGGATCGGCTTCTCCAGGCGCGCTCCGCCGGTTCGACCGAGATGGCGGTCGCCGCCGAGCCTTCGCCGCCCCCGGCGGCAGTGCCCGCGGCGACAAGGACCGTCCCGGCCGCTGCCGTGCTGCCCGCCTCCGCGCCGTTGGCCGAGGCGCCCGTCGAGGCGAAGGTTCCCATGGTGGCGGCCTATGGTCCGTCGGGTGGGCACAAGGTCATCGATCCGCTGCAACTCCTGACCCAGGCCGCTCTCGAGGAGCGTCGCACGTCGCAGAAGGTGCCGGGCACGGCCGCCGCCGCCGTCGCCGCCACTGCGCCGTCGAAGACGCCCGCCGGCCGCGCGAACGGCGTCGAGGTCGCCTCGCTCGGTCTCGGCGACGGTCTCGATCACGCGATGTCCGCTGTCGCCGCCGTTGCCGACGTGCCTGCCGTTCCGCTGCCGAAGGTCCTCTTCGGTGCGGCCGAGCGCTCCAAGGTGAAGCGTTGGCTGGAGCTCTCGGCGGCCAGGGACAGCGGCGCCGCGGCGCTCGCCATGCCGGCCTACGTTCTCTCGCAGTCCGCGTCCGCCGGACGGGGCGCGCGGCTCGTGCCGAAGAACGCCGCCGCCGGGGATCGCGTCGACGGTGCCTTCCGCGCCACGCGCTGATGGCGCCGAGGTCCGTGCGGCGGGCTGGACGTTCCGACGCGTCGATCTCGATTTTTCCTTGATCTTTTTCGTCGGCCGGCGGAACCAATGGCGCGATGAGCCATTTTTCTCCAGAACGCCTGGACATCGCGGAAACCTCGCGCAGACCCCGGTCGACTTCCCCCGGTCGACTTGCGCTTGGGTTCGATGGACGGGCGCTGCAGACACAACATCCGGCCCCCTCCGGATTCTGCACAGGGCAGCGGCCACCCCCCCTCGGGCCGCTGCCCTTTTTGCGTTTCGCGCCCGGTGAACTTTGCGATCGCGTGCAATCGGGTGCCGCCCCGCGATGGACAGGCCTTGCGGTGACCCGCCATGCCCGTCGGCAACGCCCCATCGAGGACGAGGATCCGGCACGGCGCGACGGCCGACGCTGCCGAACCCATCCAGCGAACGGAAACGGTCCGGCCTTTCGAACGGCTCCGCGCGAGCGCGGTTGGACCGGACAGGCGTCGTTCGCCTGCGTTTCTCGCGCTTTCCAGGCTGCCAGGGTTCAACCCGGGGCTCGGGCCCCACGCTTCCTGGTGCTCTCATGATCCCGGCCGACGACCCGCGCTCCATCGCCGCCGCCGTCGCCTGTCTCGCCGATGGCGGGATCGTCGCTCTGCCGACGGAGACGGTCTACGGTCTCGGCGCCGACGCGACGAACGGAGAGGCGGTCGCGCGGATCTTCGAGGCGAAGGGACGGCCGCGCTTCAATCCGCTGATCGCCCATGTTTCGGATCTCGACATGGCGCGGCGCCTCGCCGTCTTCGATCCGCTCGCCCTCCGCCTTGCCGATCGGTTCTGGCCGGGACCGCTGACGCTGGTCCTGCCGGCCTTGGATGGCTCGCCCGTGCACGTCCTGGCGAGCGCCGGATTGCCGACGATCGCGCTGCGCATGCCGCGCGGCGTGATGGGTTCGATCGCGGCCGCGCTCGGGGCTCCGATCGCCGCGCCGAGCGCCAACCGTTCGGGTCGCGTCAGCCCGACGACGGCTTCCCATGTGGAGGCCAGCCTCGGATCTGCCGTCGATCTCGTTCTCGACGGCGGCCCAGCCTCCGTCGGCCTGGAATCGACGATCATCAAGCCTCTCGACGGGCGGCTTCATCTGCTGCGCGCGGGCGGGCTCGACCCCGCCGAGATCGAGGCGGCGACGGGTCTTGCCGTGATCCGCACGCCGCCGGGGCCGGCGGTCGAGGCACCGGGCCAACTCGTGTCGCATTACGCGCCGTCTGGCTCGGTGCGGCTCGAAGCGCGCCATGTCGACCCCGGCGAGGCGCTCGTCACCTTTGCCGGCCGGCGCATCGAGGGCGACGAGGCGGCGGCCGAGATCCACGATCTCAGCCCCGCCGGCAACCTTCGGGAAGCGGCGGCACGGCTCTTCGCCGTGCTCGCCGAACTCGATCGGCCCGATATCGCGCGCATCGCCGTGGTGGCGATTCCCCGCGAGGGGCTCGGGGAGGCGATCAACGACCGCCTGACGCGCGCCGCAGCACCGCGGGGCCTCTGACGCGGACGACGGAGCGCCGCGACGCCGCGGCGACCGCACGCTCTCGACGCCTCGGAAACGGAACGTTAAGGATCGCGACATGGACACCGCGACGCTTTCCGACGACATCCTCGCCCGCTTCGCCGAGATCACGGGCCCCAGCCATGCGCTGACGGCGCCCGATCTCCTTGCGAGATACCTGATCGAGCCGCGTGACCTCTATGCCGGCCGAACGCGGCTCGTCCTGCGCCCGGCCGATACGGCCGAGGTCTCCGCTATCCTGAAGCTCGCCTCGGAGCAGCGGATCCCGGTCGTGCCGCAGGGCGGCAATACCGGCCTCGTCGGGGGCCAGTCGCCCCGTTCGGACTCCGAGATCGTCCTGTCGCTGGAGCGGCTGAACCGCATCCGCGAGGTCGATCCGGTCGGGCGCGTCCTCGTCGCGGAGGCGGGCGTGATCTTGGCGCAGGCGCAGGGCGCGGCCGAGGAGGCGGGGCTTCTCTTTCCGCTCTCGCTCGGCTCGGAAGGCTCCTGCCAGATCGGCGGAAACCTCGCCTCCAATGCCGGGGGCACCGGCGTTCTCGCCTATGGCAACGCGCGGGAACTCTGCCTCGGGCTCGAGGTGGTGCTGCCGTCGGGCGAGATCCTGCGGGGCCTGCGCAAGCTGAAGAAGGACAATCGGGGCTACGACTGGAAGGATCTTCTGATCGGCTCCGAAGGAACGCTCGGCGTCATCACAGCCGCCGTCCTGCGTCTCTTCCCCAAGCCCGCCGGGCGCGAGGTCGCCTATGCCGGCGTGCGGACCCCGTCGGACGCGCTGAAGCTTCTCGGCATCGCCGAGCGGCGGGTCGGCGGCCAGCTGACCGGTTTCGAACTGATCGGGCGGCAGGGCATGGAGTTCACCGTCCGTCACACCAAGGGCGCGCGCGATCCGCTGGAAAGCGCCTATCCCTGGTACGTCCTCGTCGAGATCTCGTCCTCGCGCTCGGGCGAGGATGCGCGCGCGTCCATGGAGGATGTGCTGGAAGCCGCCTTCGAGTCCGGCATCGTGGAGGACGCCGCCATCGCGCCGTCGCTCTCCGAGCAGGAGCGCTTCTGGACGATGCGCGAGGAGCTGAGCTGGGCGCAGAAGCCGGAGGGCGGCTCGATCAAGCACGACATCTCCGTGCCGGTCGCCCGCGTCCCGGAATTCCTGGAGCGGGCGGACAAGGCGGTGCTCGCTTTCATGCCCGACGTGCGCATCGTCGCCTTCGGCCATCTCGGCGACGGCAACATCCACTACAACGTCTCCCAGCCCGTCGGGGCCGACAAGGCGCAGTACCTGTCGCGCTGGCACGAGATGGCCGAGATCGTCCACGGCATCGTCGCCGATCTCGACGGCAGCTTCTCCGCCGAGCACGGGATCGGCCAGCTGAAGGTCGCCGATCTCGCCGCGGGCAAGGCCGGACCCGAGATCGAGCTGATGCGCGCGCTGAAGGCGACCTTCGATCCTTACCGGATCCTGAACCCCGGCAAAGTCCTTTAAAAGTCGATTCAGATTTTCGACTTAGTAACCGTCCAGTCGGTCATGTTCGTTTAACTGCCTTTCTTAGGTCGAGGGCAAGACGACTGCTGTAGCTTCAAGTCATCGAAGGCCGGAACATATCGGTCGAGGGCAAGTCCACCACGTTGGACACCCGCACAGGACAAGAGGCGCAGAGATGACCATGGCTTCGCAAACCGTTTCGACCCGTCCCCAGTGGGCCGACATGCCGATCCGCGTCGACCCGGCCTTCGCCGATCGCCGCCAGGCCTTCGAGATGATGGATGACGGCGAACGTGTCTCCTACCGGATCGACCACCGGGGCGTCGTGATCAACCGCGTCCTGGAGCGCTCCGGAATGCCGATGTCGATCGCGCTGCCCGCCCGCGCCTTCGCCGGCGTCGCGGCCCGCGCGATGGAAGACGAGACCGGCGCCGTCACCGTCACGCTGGAGCTTCACCACACCGACCCCAAGCTCTCCGTGCCGCTGCTCGTCGCCAGCGACCTCTACGACGTCGCCGCCGACTGGCGGTCCTGGTCGGACCTCTTCAACCTGCCGATGCTGATGGTCGAAGCCGGCGGCGCCGTGGTGCCGCTCGAGGAGACGATGGGCCAGGTCCGCTCGACGGGCGCCGCCCCGCGCCGCCGCTCGGCGAGCGCCCACCGCACGCGCCGTCCGCGCTTCCTCGCCCGCCGCAAGCCCGGCGGCCTCGGCATGACGATGACGATCGCCGGCCAGGAGATCATCGCCCGCGACTGAGGTCATCGGACGTTCACGGTCAGGCGTCAGGCCGGCAGCGGCACCGAAAGCGACCAGAGCGCGGACAGGACGAGGCCGAAGAAGACGATCGCGCCGAAGCGGTTGTTCGACCGGAAGAGCCGGATGCACTGGTCGGGATCGTCGATGTCGAGGCTCCGGATCTGCCAGAACATCTGCAGGGCTCCGACGGCAAGGCCCGCATAGGCCGGCCAGCTCGGACCCGTCCACGCTCCCGCGGACGCCGCCACGAAGGCGGCGGCGAAGAGGACGAGGGCGCTGCCGTAGAGCACGGCGAGGGCCGGCTTCGTGCGCGTTCCGAAAAGCCTCGCGGTGGAGCGAACGCCGATCAGCGCGTCGTCTTCCTTGTCCTGATGCGCGTAGATCGTGTCGTAGCCGACCGTCCAGGCGATGGCGCCGAGATAGAGAAGCACCGGCGCCAGCGCCAGCGAGCCCCAGACCGCGGCCCAGCCCATTAGAGCGCCCCAGGAAAAGGCGAGGCCGAGGCCGAGCTGCGGCCAATCCGTCACGCGCTTCAGGAACGGATAGATCGCGACGAAGCCGAGCGAGGCGATGCCCGCGAGGATCGTGAAGAGATTGAACTGGACGAGGACGAGAAACCCGACCAGCGCCTGCAGGACCATGAAGATCTTGGCCTGGCGCTTCGACACCCGGCCGGAGGGCAGGGGACGCGAGCGCGTGCGGGCGACCTTGGCGTCGATCGTCGCATCGACGATGTCGTTGTAGGTGCAGCCGGCGCCGCGCATGGCGACCGCGCCGACGAAGAACAGGACGAGATGCTTGAGGATCGGAAGGCCCGTCAGGACCGCCGTCGGGGCGATCGCCTGCGGGGCGAGCGCGGCCGACCACCAGCACGGCCATAGCAGCAGCTGCCAGCCGATCGGCCGGTCCCAGCGCGCCAGTTGCGCATAGGGCCAGAGCGCGCGCGGCAGGAAACGGTGGACCCAGTTGGCGGCGGGCGCATCGGCGACTTCGGCCCCCGTGGCCGTTTCGGACTTGAGATTCGACATGGGCCGGACAGTGCTCCGAAAGCCCGGCGCGTCAAGACCGGCCATCGGGCGGCTTCGTCCCGGATCGCGTCGGGGCGATGCTACGCCGGAGCGGCCTTGACGGGAACCGGGACGGTCCCTATCGCCGGACCGTTCTTTGCAGTCTCGAACCGTCAGGGCGATCCATGGCCATCGACATCCTCCTCATCGGATCCGGCGGCCGCGAGCATGCGCTGGCCTGGAAGCTGACATCCTCGCCCGACCTCGGCCGTCTCTACGCCGCCCCCGGAAATCCCGGCATCGCCTCGCTGGCCGAGATCGTTCCCCTCGACGTGACGGACGCCGGTCGCGTCCTCGACTTCTGCCGGAGCCGTGCGATCGGCCTCGTCGTCGTCGGGCCCGAAGCGCCGCTCGTCGCCGGCCTCGCCGATGTCCTCAGGGCGGCCGGCATCCTCGTCTTCGGTCCCTCCGGCGCGGCGGCCCGGCTGGAAGGCTCCAAGGGCTTCACCAAGGATCTCTGCGCGCGGATGGACATCCCGACCGCCGCCTATCGTCGCTTCACCGACCGCGAGGAGGCGCTCGCCTATGTGCGGGCGCAAGGCGCGCCGATCGTCGTCAAGGCGGACGGGCTGGCGGCCGGCAAGGGCGTCGTGGTGGCGACGGCGATCGACGAGGCGCTCGCCGCCGTGGAGGCCGCGCTCGACGGCACACCCGGCGCTGCGATCGTCGTGGAGGACTGCCTGTTCGGCGAGGAAGCGAGCCTCTTCTGCCTCTGCGATGGCGAGCGGGCCGTCCTCTTCGGGACCGCGCAGGACCACAAGCGCGCCTTCGACGGAGACCAAGGGCCGAACACCGGCGGCATGGGCGCCTATTCGCCGGCGCTCGTCCTGACGCCGGACCTGACCGAGGAGGCGATGCGCCGGATCGTGGAGCCGACCCTCCTTGGCATGCGCGCGGCGGGAACGCCGTTCTCGGGCGTGCTCTATGCCGGATTGATCCTGACGGAGACGGGCCCGCAGCTGATCGAATACAATGTCCGCTTTGGCGACCCGGAATGCCAGACGCTGATGATGCGGCTGGACAGCGACCTCCTGCCGCTGCTCCTCGCCTGCGCCAGGGGCGACCTCTCCGAAGCGCGCCCGGTCTGGCGCGAGGAAGCCGCGGTCTGCGTCGTCGCCGCGACGAAGGGCTATCCCGGCGCCTTCGCCAAGGGCAGCCCCATCCGGCAGCTTCCCGAGGACGACGATCGCGCGATCGTGTTCCATGCGGGAACGAAGCTCCTCGGCGACCGGCTCGTCGCCGACGGGGGGCGTGTTCTCGGCGTGACGGCGACCGGCGTCGATGTCGCGGAGGCCGCGGTCAAGGCCTATGCGGCGCTGGAAGAGGTCGACTGGCCGGAGGGATTCTGGCGCACCGATATCGGCCATCGCGCCATCGCGCGGGACGCGGACGGCACGGCCGCATGAGCCGTTCATCCCCCCGGAGCGCGATCCGGGGATTGACGTAAACGTCAATCGGACGCAACGTTTTCCCAAGGATCCGGCTTGATGTCGGACGAGACGACGATCTGGGAGACGCCGCCATGTCCTTTCGCAAAGACCGCCTGACCCGACCGATCTACCGCTGGGCCCAACGTTCGATGCCGGCGATCTCGGCGACCGAGCGCGAGGCGATCGAGGCCGGCACCGTCTGGTGGGACGGCGAGCTGTTCAGCGGCAGCCCGGACTGGAACAAGCTTCTCGCCATGCCGCCCGCGCGGCTGACGGCGGAGGAGCAGGCCTTCATGGACGGGCCGGTCGTCGAGCTCTGCTCGATGATCGACGAATGGCAGCTCGCCTGGAAGGACCGCGACCTGCCGAAGGCCGTGTGGGACTTCATGCGCGAGCAGAAGTTCTTCGGCATGGTGATCCCGAAGAAATACGGCGGGCTCGGCTTCTCCAATCTCGCCCATTCCGAGGTGGTGCGCACGGTCTCCTCGGCCAGCGTCACCGCCGGCGTCACGGTCATGGTGCCGAACTCGCTCGGACCGGGCGAGCTGATGCTGCATTTCGGCACCGAGGAGCAACGCCTGCACTGGCTTCCGCGCCTCGCCGACGGTCGCGAGATCCCGTGCTTCGGCCTGACCTCCGCCGATGCGGGCTCGGATGCCGCCTCCATGCAGGATCGGGGCGTCGTCGCGATGGGCGAGCACAAGGGGCGCGAGGTGCTCGGCATCCGGCTCGACTTCTCCAAGCGCTACATCACGCTCGCCCCGGTCGCGACCGTGATGGGCCTCGCCTTCAAGCTCTTCGACCCCGAGAACCGTCTCGGCCGCGGGGAGAATCTCGGCATCACCGTCGCGCTGATCCCGACCTCGACCCCCGGCGTCGTCACCGGCGACCGCCACGTTCCCCAGTTCACCTTCTTCCAGAACGGACCGCTGGAGGGGAAGGACGTCTTCATCCCGATGGACTGGGTGCTCGGCGGCGAGGCGCAGATCGGGCAGGGCTGGACCATGCTGATGCGGGCGCTGGCCGCCGGGCGCGGCATCTCGCTGCCGTCCCAGTCGGCCGCCTCCGCGGCCTTCGCCGCGCGCGTGTCGGGCGCCTATGCGCGCGTTCGCCGTCAGTTCAACATGCCGATCGGAATGTTCGAGGGCATTCAGGAAAAGCTCGCCGACCTCGCCGGCAACGCCTACCAACTCGACGCCGCCCGGCGCCTCACCTGCGCGGCGCTCGACGAGGGCCATCGCCCTTCAGTCATCTCCGCCATCATGAAGTCGCAGGCGACCGAGCGCATGCGCCAGTCGGTCGAGCGGGCGATGGACATCCACGGCGGCAAGGCCATCATCGACGGGCCGAAGAACTACATGGGCGCGCTCTACCGCTCCGTGCCGGTCGGCATCACCGTGGAGGGCGCCAACATCCTGACGCGCAGCCTGATGATCTTCGGGCAGGGCGCGATCCGGGCGCATCCCTTCATGCTGAAGGAAATGGAGGCGATCGCCGACCCCGACGCCGAGCGCGGCCTCGACGCCTTCGACCGGCATTTCTGGGCCCATGCGGCCCATGCCTCGAAGAACGCGGTGACAGCGACGCTGCACGGCTGGACCGGCGGTCTGGCGGCGCACCATCCCCGACAGGCCGCCTTCATCAGCCATTGGCGCCAGCTTTCGCGCTACGCTTCCGCCTTCTCCATGCTCTCCGACCTCGCGCTCCTGACGCTCGGCGGATCGTTGAAGCGGCGCGAAATGATCTCGGCGCGGCTCGGCGACATCCTGTCGGAGCTCTACCTCCTGGGCGCGGTGCTGAAGCGCTTCGAGACGGAGGGGCGTCCCGAAGCGGACCGGCCGATCGTCGAATTCCTGATGCTGAAAGGCTTCAACCGGCTCGGCGTCGCCTTCGCGGGGGTTCTCGACAACCTGCCGGCCCGCTGGGCGGCGATGGCGGTGCGCGTCGCCTGCTTCCCCTTCGGGATTCCCATGCCGGCCCCGGCCGACGAGCTGACGAGCGAGGTCGCGGAGATCCTGATGCGGCCCTCGATCCAGCGCGATCGCCTGACGCCCGATCTTTATCTGGGCGAGGGCCGGGCGGATCATCCGGTGCGCCATCTGGAAGACGCGCTCGCCCTCGTCGTGGAGGTCGCGCCGCTGGAGAAGCGGATGCGCGAGGCCGGGCAGGCGACGCCGGAGGCGGCCCGCGAAGCCGACGTGATCGACGAGGCCGAGTTCGGCCGGCTCGTCGCCGCGCGCGAGGCCGTGCGGCGCGTGATCGAGGTCGACGTGCTGCCGAGAAACGACGTCTCGCCGATCGCCGAACAGCACGGACGCGACGCGGCGGTGGAGACCGAGATATCGGGGCGCTCGGAAGCCGCGGAATAGCGATCCGCCACGCCGCGGCTCCCGGCGTCTCGTCAGCTGGCGATGCAGACGTAGTCCTGCGTCCCAAACCCTTCTCCGCCGAGTGTCATGCGGTCGCCCGGCGTCAGGAAGCGGGGCGGATCCTGCGACAGGCCGACGCCGCCCGGCGTTCCCGTGAGGATGACGTCGCCCGGATCGAGCCGCGTGAAGCGCGAGATGTAGGAGACGAGGTAAGGCACCTTGAAGATCATCCGGGAGGTCGAGACCTCCTGCATCCGCTCGCCGTTGAGATCGAGCCAGATGGTGATGTCGTCGTAGCGCTTCAACTCGTCCCGCGTGACGAGCCAGGGGCCGAGCGGCGCGAACGTGTCGTGCGACTTGCCCTTGAACCACTGGCCGCCGCGCTGAAGCTGGAAGGAGCGCTCGGAAAGATCGTTGGCCAGCGTGAAGCCGGCGACGTGGTCCATCGCCTGTTCGACATTCACGTATTTCGCCGTCCGCCCGATCACCACGGCGAGTTCGACGCCCCAGTCCGTGCGGTTCGACATGCGTGGGATCTCGATCGGATCGTTCGGTCCCGACACCGCGCTCGGCGCCTTCATGAAGACGGTCGGCTCGGGATGGATCTTGAAGCCGGCGAGGCGGGCGCTCTCGTGATAGTTCGGCCCGACGCCGATCACCTTGCCGATGCGGGCGACCGGCGCGCAGAGGCGCTGCGCGCCGTCCACGATCGGCAGACTGGATATGTCGAGCCGGCCGATCTCGGCGAGCCTCGCCGGCTCCAGCGCCTCTCCCGACAGAGCGGACACGTGTTCGGACAGGTCCCTCAATCTTTCCTGTCCGTCGATCAGCCCGGGCTTCTCCCGGCCGCGGTCGCCAAAGCGCACCAGCCGCATGCTCAACTCCCAACCCGGACGACTCCCGGTCGTCACGGTCCTGCAAAAATACTGAGACGTGACCTTCATTCTAGGTCAGGCGAACGACTTGGCGAGTTCCGCAAGAGCCGGTCGAAGACGGGATGACCCGCCGACGATTGACGTTCACGTCAATCGCGCTTAGCCCTCTCGACCGAGGATCGGCTCGCATGACGCGGGCGGCGGGAGGAGCTGACGATGTACAAGGCGCCGGTGGCCGACATTGCATTCGCATTGAAATCCGTCGCGGGACTCGGACCCGCCATGGAGGAGGGACGGGCGGGAAGCCTGACGCCGGATCTGCTCGACGCGATTCTGGAGGAGGCCGGCCGGTTCGCCGGCGAGGAGATCGCGCCGCTCGCCGTTTCCGGCGACCGGGAGGGCGCGCGCGCCGAGAACGGGGTCGTCACCACCCCGAAGGGTTGGGCCGATCTCTACCGGCGCTGGGCGGACGGCGGCTGGAATGCGCTGACGGGGCCGGAGAGCCACGGCGGCCAGGGCCTGCCGGTGGCGCTGTCGGCGGCGGTCTTCGAGATGTGGAACGGCGCGTCCATGGGCTTCGCCCTCGGACCGATGCTGACGGTCGGCGCGGTCGAGGCCGTGGCCGCGCACGGTTCGGACGACCTCAAGCGGACCTATCTGGAAAAGCTCGTCTCCGGCGTCTGGATGGGGACGATGAACCTCACCGAGCCCGCCGCCGGCTCCGACCTCTCCGCCCTGCGCACACGCGCCGAGCGGGCCGGGGACGGCACGTACCGCATCTTCGGGCAGAAGATCTACATCACCTATGGCGAGCACGACTGGACGGAGAACATCGTCCATCTCGTTCTCGCGCGCCTGCCGGACGCGCCGGCCGGGGTGAAGGGCATCTCGCTCTTCCTCGTGCCGAAGTTCCTCGTCGGCGAGGACGGCGCTCTCGGCGCCCGCAACGACGTGATCTGCCACTCGATCGAGCGCAAGCTCGGCATTCACGGTTCGCCGACCTGCACGATGATCTACGGCGACGGCAAGGGCGAGACCGGCGAGGCCGGCGCCATCGGCTGGCTCGTCGGCGAGGAGAACAAGGGCCTCGCCTGCATGTTCACGATGATGAACAACGCGCGGCTGCATGTGGGGACGCAAGGGGTCGGCATCGCCGAGGCCGCGACGCAAGGGGCGCTCGCCTATGCGCGGGACCGCCGGCAGGGGCGCTCCTCGGCTGGAACGGCGGGTGCGATGAGCCCGATCGTCGAGCATCCCGACGTCCAGCGCATGCTCCTCACGATGAAGGCGTTGACGGCCTCGGCGCGGGCGATCACCTTCGCCTGCGGCCATGCCATCGACCGCAGCCACGACGCGACGGCGGACGAGGCCGCACGATCCTCCTGGCGCGACCGCGCCCATCTCCTGACGCCGATCGCCAAGGCCTTCGCGACCGACGTCGGCGTCGACGTCGCCTCGCTCGGCATCCAGGTCCATGGCGGCATGGGCTTCATCGAGGAAACCGGCGCGGCACGCCATTACCGCGACGCGCGGATCGCGCCGATCTACGAGGGCACGAACGGCATCCAGGCGATCGACCTCGTGATGCGCAAGCTGCCGCTCGCCGGCGGGGCGGCGGTCGCATCCTACTTCGCCGAGCTCGAAGAGACGGTCGAGGCGGTGCGCGGCGCGAACCGTCCCGATTTCGGAGCGACGGCCGAGGCGCTGTCGGCAGGCCTTTCCGATCTTCGGAGCGCGACGGAATACCTCGCGGGGCGTCTGGCCTCCAAGGAGACCGACACGGCGCTGGCCGGGGCGACCCCCTATCTCAAGCTGGCGGGCCTGACCGCGGGCGCGGTCTACCTCGCGCGCGGGGCGCTGGCGGATGCGGGCGACGCATCGCGCGTCGCGCTCGCGCGCTTCATGGCCGAAAATCTCCTCGCCGAGACGGCGGGGCTTTCGCGGCAGGTGACGGCCGGCGCGGCCAGCCTCCAGGCGGCGGCCCAGGCCGCGCTCGGCGAAGGATTCGCGGCATGAGCGCCTTCGTCGGGACCCAGCGCGACGGGCGCGTCCAGATCGTCCGCATGAACCGCCCGGACAAGAAGAACGCGATCGACCGGCCGATGTATGCCGCGATGGCGGCGGCGCTCCGGGCGGCCGACGGCGATCCCGCGATCGGGGCGAGCGTGATCGCGGGCGTTCCCGGCGCCTTCTCGGCGGGCAACGACATTGCCGATTTCGTCGCGATCGCCATGGGCGGCCAGCCGACGGGGGAGGTGAGCGAGTTCATCGACGCGCTGGCGACCTCCCGAAAGCCTCTCGTCGCGGCGGTGGACGGGCTGGCGATCGGCATCGGCACGACGATGCTGATGCATTGCGACATGGTGCTGGCCTCGCCGCGCTCGGTGTTCCGCACGCCCTTCCTCGATCTCGGCCTCGTGCCGGAAGCCGGCTCCAGCCTGCTGGCCCCACGCCTCATGGGCGTGCGCCGAGCCTATGCGCTGCTGGTGCTTGGCGAGGCCTTCGATGCGGAGGCGGCGAAGGCGGCCGATCTCGTGACGCGGATCGTGGCCGAGGCGGAGGTCGAGGCGGCGGCGCTTTCGGCGGCGCAGTCTCTGGCCGCCAAGCCGCCGGAAGCGCTCGCCATCGGTCGGGATCTGTTGCGGGCACCGCGCGAGGAGTTGCTGGAGCGGATCGCGGTGGAGACGCGGCACTTCGGGGAACGCCTGTCCTCGGCGGAGGCGCGGACGGCGTTCATGGCCTTCATGTCGAAGGGGAAAGGCTGACGCCTCACGCGGCGGATGGGGGTGGCGGCGGGAGGTCGTCGTCCCCCATCGGCGCGGCTCGGGCTTCGCGGACGAACTTCCAGATGGTCGTCGACAGCGCCATGACGAAGATGGCGGCGACACCAGCGAAGACCCAGTGGCTGGCGGCGAGATAGCGCTCGACGGCCGAGCCGAGGAGATAGGCTCCGCCGGAATAGGCGCCGGCCCAGAGCGCGGCGCCCAGGACGTTGTAGAACGAAAAGCGCCACCACGGCATGTGCGCGGTTCCCGCCAAGAAGCCGCAGAGCTGGCGCAGGATGAAGATGAAGCGCGCGAAGAGAACGATGGGGGGCCCGCGTTCGAGAAAGCCCCGCTCCAGTTCCGAGATCCGCGCCTTCGGCAGGCCCGCCTTCATCCCGTAGCGATAGACGAAGCGGCGACCGTAGCGCCGGCCGAGGAGGTAGCCGACATTGTCGCCCGCGATGCCGCCGAGCGTCGCCGCGGCAAAGACGTGCCAGTATTCGAGCCGGCCCTGGCTCGCCAGCACGCCCGCCGCGACCAGCATGCTCTCGCCGGGCACGGGAAGCCCCGAGGATTCCACCAGGATCGACAGGAAGACGACGACGACGCCGTAATCGGCGACAAAGCCCATGATCGTGTCGAGCATGCCTCAGCGCTCCAGATCCAGGCTCGCGTCGAGCCTGTCTTTTCGCTCTCGAAGCCGGATCGCGCCGGGCACGCGTCAGCGCTCCAGAAGAGCGACCGCCTCGACATGGTGAGACCAGACGAACTGATCGATCGGCGTGAGGCCGACGAGCCGGAAGCCGCCGTCGAGGAGGATGCGCAGGTCCCGCGCGAGCGTGGCGGGATTGCAGGACACGGCCGCCACGCGCCGCACCTTCGACAAGGCGAGCTCGTGGCACTGGGCCTCCGCGCCGGCGCGGGGCGGATCGAAGACCACGCCCTCGAAGCGGGAGAGATCCTTGGCGGTCATCGGCCGCCGGAAGAGATCGCGGCGCTCGGTCGTCAGCGGCTTCAACCCCTGCGCCTTGCGCCGGGCGGCGTCGAGCGAGGCGAGCGCGAGCGCGTCGGTTTCGACGGCGTGGACCGCCGAGGAGCGCGCGAGGCGCAGCGCGAAGGTGCCGATGCCGGAGAAGAGATCGGCGACCGCCTTGGAGCCGGCGAGATGGCGCGTGACGAGCGATGCCATCGCCTCCTCGGCTTGCGCGCTCGCCTGGAGGAAGCCGCCCGGCGGCAGCGGCACGGTGATCCGCGCGACGTCGACCGTCGGGCGGCGCGTTTCCATGACCGTCTCGCCGTCGAGCGTCACGCGCGCGAAATCCTGGCGCAGCGCGAAGGCGACGATCGACTGGCGCAGGGCCTCCGTCGCCTTGGCGGTCTCGGAGAGGGCGATGTCGAAGCCGACGTCGCTCGCGGTCACGACCATCCGCATCGGGCCCTTGCGGTCGGCGACGATCAGGGCAAGCGAGCGCAGGTCGTTCAGACGCCGCTCGATCTCCGGCACCACGACGAGACAGGTCTCGATCGGCACGATCCGGTTCGTCAGCGCCTCGAAGAAGCCGAAGACGATGCGATTGCCCTCGCGAAGGCCGGAGAACACGGCGCGACGGCGCGTCGCCGGCGGGATGGTGACGAGCGGCGCGATCTCGGTCTCGATGCCGCGGCTCTTCAGGGCGGAGACGACGAGACGGCGCTTGAAGTCGCGATAGAGGGCGTCGTCGGCATGCTGGAGGTCGCAGCCGCCGCAGATCCCAAAATGCGGGCAGGGCGGCTCGACGCGGTCCTTGGAGGCCAGCTCGATGCGCAGAAGCTTGGCGCGGGCCCCCGAACGCTCGGCTTCGACGCGCTCGCCCGGCAGCGTGAACGGGACATAGAGGGGGGCATTCTCCGGCCCCGTCGCGACGCCGTCGCCCTTGGCGCCGAGCTCGTCGATCTCCAGCGTCAGGGTCATGACTTGCGACCATGCAGCAGGAACTCGCGATTGCCGTCGCCGCCCTCGATGGGCGAGGGGATCAGCGCGACCGCCGTCCACCCGTCCTGCGTGCCGAGCCAGGTCTTCAGGCTTTCCGCGACATCCGTCGCGCTGTCGGGGTCGCGCAGGAGCCCGTTCTTGGCGATGGCGTCCTTGCCGGCCTCGAACTGCGGCTTGACGAGGAGGACCGCGTCGGCACCGGGCTCGGCCAGTTCCAGCGCGGGCGGCAGGGCGAGGCGCAGCGAGATGAAGCTGACGTCGGCGACGACGAGGTCGATCGCGTGACCGCCGAGATGGTCCTCGTCGAGGTCGCGCGCGTTGAGGCCCTCGATGGCGTCGACGCGCTCGTCGGCGGCGATGCGGGGATGGAGCTGTCCGTGGCCGACGTCGATCGCGACGACATGCGCGACGCCGCGCTTCAGCAGCGAATCGGTGAAGCCGCCGGTGGACACGCCGACGTCGAGCGCCGAGCGACCCGCGACGTCGATGCCGAAGGCGTCGAGTGCGGCATCGAGCTTCAGCCCGCCGCGCGAGACGAAGTCGGCGGCGGGATCGTCGAGATCGAGCCGGCTGTCCGGCTCGACGTTGAGGCTGGGCTTGGTCACGACGCGCCCGTCGACGCGGACATGCCCGCGCAGGATCGCGTCGCGCGCGCGGGCCCGGCTGGCGACGAGGCCGCGCTCGGCGACGAGCTGATCGAGCCGGACGCGGGACAGGTGCTGTTCTTCGGTGGCTGCCATCGCCGGGTCATGGGGCCCGGCGCGCCAAATGGCAAGGGCCCGGGGGCGTCAGGCCTGCATCACGCGGCGCGCGGAGGTGCCGAGCGCCTTGAACACGGCATCCACGATGCCGGTCCGGTCCAAGCCGGACTGCCGGATCATCACATCGGGATTGGCGTGGTCGACGAAGAGGTCCGGCATCATCAGCGGACGGACCTTGATGCCCTGGTCGAGAAGGCCGCGCGTCGCCATGAACTGCAGCACCTGCGCGGCGAAGCCGCCGCTCGCGCCCTCTTCGAGAAGGATCAGCACCTCATGGTCGCGGGCGAGGCGCGCGACGAGGTCGCCGTCGAGCGGCTTGGCGAAGCGGGCGTCGGCGACCGTCGTGGAAAGGCCGAAGGTCTCGAGCTCCTCGGCGGCGGCCACGGCGTCGGCGAGGCGCGTGCCGAAGGACAGGATCGCGACCTTGGTACCCTCGCGCACGACGCGGCCCCGGCCGATCTCGATCGCCTTGCCGCGCTCGGGCATCTCGACGCCGGTGCCGTTGCCGCGGGGATAGCGGAAGGAGATCGGGCCCTCGTCGTACTCGACCGCGGTGCGCACCATGTGGCGCAGTTCCGCCTCGTCGCTCGCGGCCATCACGACCATGCCGGGAAGCGGGCACAGGAAGCCGGTGTCGAAGGACCCGGCATGGGTCGGCCCGTCCGCGCCGACGAAGCCGGCCCGGTCGATGGCGAAGCGCACGGGAAGGCCTTGGATCGCGACGTCGTGGACGATCTGGTCGTAGGCGCGCTGGAGGAAGGTCGAATAGATCGCGGCGAAGGGCTTGTAGCCCTCCGAGGCGAGGCCCGCGCAGAAGGTGACGGCATGCTGCTCGGCGATGCCGACGTCGAAGGTGCGCGAGGGGAACGCCTCGCCGAAGAGGTCGAGGCCGGTGCCGTTCGGCATGGCCGCGTTGACGGCGACGATCTTCTCGTCCTCGCGCGCTTCCGCGACGAGGCTTTCGGCGAAGACGGTGGTGTAGCTCGGGGCATTGCCCTTGGCCTTGGCCTGCGCGCCGGTGATGACGTCGAACTTCGAGACGCCGTGATACTTGTCGCTGGAGCTCTCCGCCGGTCCGTAGCCCTTGCCCTTCTGCGTCACGACGTGGACGAGGATCGGACCCTCCTTGGCATCGCGGACGTTCTTCAGGACGGGCAGGAGGTGATCGAGGTCGTGGCCATCGATCGGGCCGACATAGTAGAAGCCGAGTTCTTCGAACAGCGTGCCGCCGGTGAAGAAGCCGCGCGTGAACTCCTCGGTCTTGCGGGCGCCCTCGCGCATGAAGCCGGGAAGGATCTTGGAGAACTTCTTGGCGCCGTGCCGCAGGCCCCGATAGGTCTTGCCCGAGACGAGGCGCGCGAGATAGGCGCTCATCGCGCCCGTCGGCGGGGCGATCGACATGTCGTTGTCGTTGAGGATGACGATGAGGCGCGCGTCGAGCGCGCCGGCATTGTTCATCGCCTCGTAGGCCATGCCGGCCGACATCGCGCCGTCGCCGATCACGGCGACGACGTTGCGCTTGCCGCCATCGAGGTCGCGCGCGACCGCCATGCCGAGTCCGGCCGAGATCGACGTCGAGGAATGGCCCGCGCCGAAGGGATCGAACTCGCTCTCGGTGCGCTTGGCGAAGCCGGAGAGGCCGCCCTCCTGGCGAACGGTGCGCATGCGCTCGCGCCGGCCGGTCAGGATCTTGTGCGGGTAGGCCTGGTGGCCGACGTCCCAGATCAGGCGGTCGTCCGGCGTGTCGAAGACGTAATGCAGCGCCACCGTCAGCTCGACGACGCCGAGACCGGCGCCGAGATGTCCGCCGGTGCGCGAGACCGCGTCGATGAGATCGGTGCGCAGCTCGTCGGCGACCTGCCGGAGATCACTCTCTTTCAGGGCGCGGAGATCGCGGGGCGTTTCGATGCGGTCGAGAAGCGGGGTCTGCAGACTGTCCGGCACGTGGATCATCCACCTTTCAACGATGGCGATCCCTCGGGCTGCGTCGGCTGCGCCGCCGCCGGGATCTTGGAACGGTTAGATTGTATGAATTGCGGCGCGTTCAAGCCAGCGGTTCAATGGCCGCATCCCGAAGCCGTCTCAGGCGGGGTCGAGCAGCTCCACGCCGGTGGGCTTTCCCGCCCGCGAGAGCTTGATCTTCTCGACCTTGTCCTCGGCGGCGGATAGCAGCCGTTCGCAATGGTTCTTCAGCTTCTCGCCCCGTTCGTAGATGCGGATCGAGATGTCGAGCGGCACGTCGCCGCGCTCGAGATCAGAGACGATCCGCTCCAGTCCCGACAGCGCCTCCTCGAAGCTCATGCGCTTGATGTCCGAATCGTCGGCCGGCAAGTCGGCGACGGAGGCGTTGGCGGGCATGATCTCTCCTTATCCTCAGCCAGCCATGAGGCGGCCGACATGGGCGGTGACCGAGCGGCCGAGGCCGACGAGGTCGTAGCCGCCTTCGAGCAGGCTGACGAGACGCCCGCCCGCGTGCCGGTCGGCGGCGTCCATCAGCTTGCCCGTCGCCCAGTCGAAATCGCCTTCGACGAGATTGATGTTGGCGAGCGGATCGCGATGATGTGCGTCGAAACCGGCCGATATGATGACGAGATCGGGCCTGAACGCGTGAAGCGCGGGCAGAACGCGCGATTCGAACGCCTCGCGGAAGGCCTCGCTCCCATCCCCGGAGGAGAGAGGTGCGTTGCAGATCGTTCCAGCGCCCGTCTCGTCCTTGGCGCCGGTGCCGGGGAAGAGCGGCATCTGGTGCGTCGAGGCGTAGAAGACGGACGTGTCGCTCCAGAAGATGTCCTGGGTGCCGTTGCCGTGATGGACGTCCCAATCCACGATCGCGACGCGCTCCAGGCCATGGACGGCCTGGGCATGGCGGGCGGCGATGGCGGCGGTGTTGAAGAGGCAGAAGCCCATTGCCGTGTCGCGTTCGGCATGGTGGCCGGGCGGACGCGCCGCGACGAAGACGTTCGCCACCGCGCCCGTCGCCACGTCGTCGACGCCCGCGCAGGCGGCACCCACGGCATGGAGGGCGGCCGAGAAGCTTTTCGGGCTGACCACCGTGTCGCCGTCGATCCGTGCCATGCCGGCATCGGGAATCGCCTTGGCGATGCGCCGCACATAGGACTCGGGATGGCAGCGATAGATCGCCGCCAGCGGAGCTTCGGGCGCTTCCGCCCGGTCGAGATGCTGAAAGGCCTCGGCCTCCAGCGCGGCCGCGACGGCGCGCATGCGGTCGGGCCGCTCGGGATGACCGGGGCCGGTCAGGTGCTCGGCGAAGACGGGGTGATGGTAGAGGCGCGTCGTCATCGGGTCCGTCCCGTCTGCCCGCGATCGCGCAGGACGTGATCGGCCAGCGCGCAGGCGAGCATGGCCTCGCCGATCGGAACCGCGCGGATGCCGACGCAGGGATCGTGCCGGCCCTTCGTCATGACGTCGACCTCCTGGCCAGCTGCGTCGATGGAGCGGCGCGGCGTGAGGATCGAGGAGGTCGGCTTCACGGCGAAGCGCGCGACGATCGCCTGGCCTGTCGAGATGCCGCCGAGAATACCGCCGGCCTGGTTGGACTGGAACGCGGGACCGCCATCGGCTCCGATCCGGATCTCGTCGGCGTTCTCCTCGCCGGTGAGTTCGGCCGCCTCGAAGCCGTTGCCGATCTCGACGCCCTTCACGGCGTTGATCGACATGAGATTGGCCGCGATGTCGGCGTCGAGCTTGCCGTAGAGCGGCGCGCCGAGGCCGGCCGGAACGCCGGTCGCGCAGACCTCCACCACCGCGCCGACCGAGGAGCCGGCCTTGCGCACCGCGTCGAGATGGGCCTCCCAGAGCGAGGCCGTCTCGGCATCGGGGCAGAAGAAGGGGTTGGAGTCGATCTGCGAATCGCTCCAGCGCGCGCGGTCGATCCCGATCCGCCCGATCTTCACCAGAGCGCCGCGAATCGTGATGCCGGGCAGGACGAGCCGCGCCAGGGCGCCGGCCGCCACGCGGCAGGCCGTCTCGCGCGCGGAGGACCGTCCGCCGCCGCGGTGGTCGCGCACGCCGTATTTCATGTCGTAGGCGATGTCGGCATGACCCGGCCGATAGCGCTGGGCGATGTCGGAATAATCCTTCGAGCGCTGATCGACATTCTGGATCTCCAGCGCGATCGGCGTTCCCGTCGAGACGAGGTCGCCCTCGGCCGCGCCGGGCATCGTGCCGGACAGGACGCGGACCTCGTCCGGCTCACGCCGCTGCGTGGTGAATCGCGACTGACCGGGCCGGCGCTTGTTAAGGAAGTCTTGAATATAACTCTGCGAGAAGACGAGTCCCGGGGGCAGCCCGTCGACGACGCAGCCGATCGCCGGACCGTGGCTCTCGCCCCAGGTCGTCACGCGGAAAAGGTGTCCGAAGGTGTTGTGCGACATGGGCCGGTGAAACTCTGCGGCGGGGGACACTCTTCGCCGGAACGGTTCGGCGGGACGGGACGAGGGCACTCGGCCCGACGGGCGACCGGACGAGCATGCGGGGGTTTATGTCAGCGGGTCGGCCGACGTCAAATTTTGTAACGAAGTGTGGTCGGGCGCTTCGATGACGCAATCCGCCACAATCGACCGGAATGATGGATGGGTAACGATCGGCTGCGGGGGGACCGCGGTTCGATGGTCGATGAAATTCAGGTTGGGGCCGGACCGCCGGCCGAGGAGGACAAGCTCATGACGAAGCAGATCGTCGCGTTTTTCGCCAGTTCGTTTCTCTGTGTCGCGCTGACGATCCCGGCCTGCGCCGAGGAGAAAAGCGGCGTCATCGCCGCCGTCGACCGCGACCGCTCGCTCCTCATCTTCGCCGACGGCACCGCCTACCGACTGCCCGGCAGCTTCGACTACGACGCCGTGTCGCCCGGCATGGAGGCTCATGTGATCGTCGAGCCGGCGGAGGTTGCGAGAGGCTGACGACGTTCCAGGTCCGGCCTCCGACATCGCACTTGGACGGGGTTCCCGAAGCGATCTATGCAGCATTTTGAGGCGTCGAAGCGTCTTCTGTTCGCCCGAAGGACCGGTCTACCGCCAGTGCATCACGCCGTTCTCGACCTCGATGAAGCGATCCTGCGGGATCGGGCGATGGGCGGCGGTGGCGGCGTCGAGGCCGGTGTAGAGCTTGAGGAACGAGCGGATCGTGCCGCCATGGGCGATCATGACCGTCGGCCGGTCTAGTTCGGCGAAGACCGGCGCGACGCGCGCGGCGAGCATGTCGTAGCTCTCGGCGCGCTCGCCCGGCGGGCGAAACGTCCACTTGCCCGCCTCGCGCTCAATGATGGCGGTCGGCTCGCGAGCCTCGACCTCCTGCAATGTCGAGCCCTGCCAGTCGCCGAAACTGAGTTCGACGAGACGCGGGTCGGTCTCGTAGGCTTCGGGGTCGAGGCCCATCTCGGCGCGCACGAGGCGCATGGTTTCCCGGGTCCGTCGCATCGGGCTCGCCAGGAAGCGGAAGGACGACGCCGCGGCCCCCAGGCGTTCGGCAAGGCGGCGTCCGTTGCGCCGGGCCTCGGCCCGGCCGCGCTCGTTGATGTCGATCTCCTCCTGCCCCTGCAGCCGGCCTTCCGCGTTCCAGTCCGTCTGGCCATGGCGGCAGAGGACGAGATGCGGCAGGTCGGAGAGGTTCAAGGCGGACGCGGCCGGCGCGGGCTGGATCGTCAATCCTTCACGACGGAGATGTCCGGCGCATCCACCGCCTTCATGCCGACCGTGTGATAGCCGGAATCGACGTGGTGGACCTCGCCGGTCACCGCCGTGGACAGGTTCGACAGGAGATACAGGGCCGAATTGCCGACCTCGTCGATCGTGACGGTGCGCTTCAGCGGGGCGTTGTACTCGTTCCACTTCAGGATGTAGCGGAAGTCGCCGATGCCGGAGGCGGCCAGGGTCTTGATCGGTCCGGCGGAGATGGCGTTGACGCGGATCGCCTTCCGGCCGAGGTCGACGGCGAGGTAGCGAACGGACGCCTCGAGCGCGGCCTTGGCGACGCCCATCACGTTGTAGTGCGGCATCACCTTTTCCGCACCGTAATAGGTCAGCGTCAGCATCGAGCCGCCGTCGGTCATCAGCTTCTCGGCGCGCTGGGCGACAGCCGTGAAGGAATAGACCGAGATCAGCATGGTCTTGGAGAAGTTCGCCTCGCTCGTGTCGACATAGCGACCGGTTAGCTCGTCCTTGTCGGAGAAGCCGATCGCATGCACGAGGAAATCGATCTTGCCCCAGCGCTGCTCGATCGTGGCGAAGCAGGCGTCGATGGTGGCGGCGTCCGCGACGTCGCAGTGACCGACGACGAAGGCGCCGAGTTCGGCGGCCAGCGGCTCGACCCGCTTCTTCAGCGCGTCGCCCTGATAGGTGAGCGCAACCTCGGCGCCCGCGTCCGTCAAGGCCTTGGCGATGCCGAAGGCGATCGAGCGGTTGTTGGCAACGCCCATAACGAGCCCGCGCTTGCCGGCCATCAGCCCGTTCGATGCTGCCATGATGCTTCAGCTTTCCACTCGGTCACGTCGCCGTCTTGCGGCGGCGGTATGGCATAGGGATGGTCGACCATCAAGCTGGCAGGGATTTCGGGCCGGCACCGCGCGCGTGCCCGCCCGGCCTCAGCCCTCGGCCGGCTCGACCTTGGCCTGGAAAAAATCGACGAGGGCAGGATCGGGATCCCTCGGCAGGACGATGCGCAGATTGGCCAGGATGTCGCCGCGCCCGCCGCCGGGCTTGGTCAGGCCCTTCCCCTTGAGCCGCAGGGTCCGGCCGGAATTCGACCAGGGCGGAAGCGTCATGGAAACCCGGCCGTCGAGGGTCTCGATGGGCACCTTGCCGCCGAGCACGGCGGTGGCGAGCGGCACGGGCAGGTCGAGCGTCAGATCGCGCCCCGCAACCTCGAATCGGGGATGGGAGACATATTCGATGGTCACGAACGCATCGCCCGGCGCGCCTCCCGGAAGAGGCGAGGGCTGACCCTGTCCGCGCAGGCGGATCACCTGCCCGTTCTCCACTCCATCCGGAATGTCGATGGCAAGGCGCTTGCCAGTCGGGAAGATCGCCTCGACCTTGTCGTCGGAGACGATGTCCTCCAGCCGGACCTTGAGGGTCGCCTTGATGTCCTCGCCCTTGACGGACGCACCACCGGCACCGCCGCGCGCCTGCGAGAAGCCGCCCGCGCCGCCGCGCGCGCCGCGGCCGCCGAACGCCTGCTCGAAGAAATCGGAGAAGAGGCCTTCGTTGCCGGCCTCGGGGCCGCCGCGCGCATTGCGGAAGTCGAATCCGGGCGCGCTCCTGCCACCGCCGCCCGCGCCGCCGAACGGGCTGCCGCCGCTGCCGGGGAAGCCCTGGAATTTCGGCTTTCCGTCGGCGTCGATCTCGCCCCGGTCGAACTGCGCGCGCTTTTCCTTGTCGCCGAGGATCTCGTAGGCCTGATTGGCTTCGTTGAAGCGCGCGCTCGCGGAGGAATCGGTGGCGTTCGCATCCGGATGATATTTCTTCGCCAGCTTGCGAAAGGCGGACTTGATGTCCTTCTCGTTCGCAGTCTTGGCGACGCCGAGAACGGCGTAGGGATCACGCATCAGAGCTCGGTCCTCGAACATCCATGAACTTCTGGGGCGCAGCCTGCGCCCGACGACAGCTCTATATGGCGCAATCCGACCGCAAATTTAAGGGTCGAACCTATCGATGTCGCCTCGGAGCGCGGGCGGGCCCGCCGTGCCCCGGTCCGACCGGTCCTACTGGCCCTCGGCGAATCGCGTCAGCGTCCACTGCCCGCCACCCTTCGTGCAGGCCTCTCCATTGTAGAGGGCGATGCCATCGAAGCGCTGGCGCGACGTCTGGAAGGTGCGGCAGATCGTATCGCCGGCGCGGCTTTCGGCGATCGCCGTGATGACGCCGGTCGCACCCGTGTCCGCATTCGCCCAGGGCCGCTGGTTCTCCGCCGCCGAGAGATCGGCCGCGGAAACGGCGTTGCGCACCGTCATCTGATCGGAGGCCTGGTCGGGGGAGGGCGCGGGATCGGCGGCCGGAATGGCGGCGGTCACGGCCTTCTCGTCGACCCCGTCGTCCATGCCGCCGCCGGACACGACGCAGCCGCCGCAGAGAACTGCGGCCAGAAGGATTGCCAGGGGCCTGATCGGTTTCATCGCCATCTCATGCCATCTCATGGCATCTCATGCCATCTTGGGTCTGGTGCTGCGGCTCGGCGATCCACTATAGCCGGCGAACACGTAGCGTGGAGCTTGCGATCATCATGACAAACGATGGCTTAACTCTCGGTGAAGTGCCGGCCGGCGAGGATCCCTTCGCGCTTTTCGAAGCCTGGCTGGAGGAGGCGACGGCCGCCGAGATCAACGATGCGAACGCCATGGCGCTCGCGACCGTCGACGAAGGCGGCCTGCCCGATGTCCGGATGGTCCTCCTCAAGGGGCTCGACCATCGCGGCTTCGTTTTCTACACGAATTTCGGCAGTGCGAAAGGCCGCGAGATCCTGGCGAGCGGCAAGGCGGCGCTCTGCTTCCACTGGAAGTCGCTGCGCCGACAGGTGCGCGTGCGCGGGGTGTCCGAGATCGTCTCCGATGACGAGGCCGACGCCTATTACGCGACGCGCCCGCGCCGCAGCCGCCTCGGCGCCTGGGCATCCGAACAGTCCCGGCCGCTGGAGAGCCGGCAGATCCTCGTCGACCGCGTGGCGGAGGCGGATGCGCGCTTTCCCGGCGAGGACATTCCGCGCCCGCCGCACTGGTCGGGCCTGCGCATCCTGCCGACGGAGATCGAATTCTGGAAGGACGGCGAATTTCGCCTGCACGACCGCATCCTCTACACGCGGGACGGCGAGACGGACGGTCGCGGAACCGGCCCGGACGGCGAACGCGCCTGGGCGCGCCGGCGGCTCTACCCCTGAACGAATCGTCCGGCGGACGCGAGCCCCGCGGCGCCGGCCCCGGCGACACGCGTCGCCGGGCCCCATCGCTCAGGCCTCGGTCCCGCCGACCGTGACCTGATCCATGCGCAGATGCGGCTGGCCGACGCCGACGGGAACGCCCTGGCCGGCCTTGCCGCACATGCCGATGCCCGTGTCGAGCGCGAGATCGTTGCCGATCATGGAGACGCGGTGCATGGCTTCGGGGCCGTTGCCGATGAGCATCGCGCCCTTCAGCGGCTCGCCGACGATGCCGTTCCGGATGCGGTAGGCTTCCGTGCAGTTGAAGACGAACTTGCCCGACGTGATGTCCACCTGACCGCCGTTGAAGGAGACGGCGTAGATGCCGTCCGTCACGGAGGCGAGGATCTCCTGCGGCGTCGCCGTGCCGCCCAGCATCATCGTGTTCGTCATGCGCGGCATCGGCGCGTAGGCGTAGGACTGGCGGCGCCCGTTCCCGGTCGGCGCCATGCCCATCAGCCGCGCGTTCTGCCGGTCCTGCATGTAGGCGACGAGCTTGCCGTCCTCGATGAGGACCGTGCGGTTGGTGGGCGTGCCCTCGTCGTCGATGGTCAGCGAGCCGCGCCGTTCCGCGATCGTGCCGTCGTCGACGACCGTGACGCCCCTGGCCGCGACCTGCTGGCCGAGGAGACCGGCGAAAGCCGACGTCTTCTTGCGGTTGAAATCGCCTTCGAGCCCGTGTCCCACCGCCTCGTGCAGCATGACGCCGGGCCAGCCCGCGGCGAGGACGATGTCGAACACCCCGGCCGGCGCGGGGACCGCGTCGAGATTGACCAGCGCCTGGCGCAGCGCCTCGTCCGCGATCGCCTTCCAGCTGGCCTCGACGAAGAATTCGCCGAAGCCGGTGCGCCCGCCCGCGCCGTGCGATCCCGTCTCCTGCCGATCCCCGCGGCCGGCGACGACGGAGACGTTGATCCGAACAAGCGGCCGGATGTCGCGCGCCAGGCGCCCGTCGGCGCGCAGGATCTCGACCGTCTGCCATTGCGAGCCGAGCGTCACCGACACCTGCCGCACGGCCTCGTCCTTGGCGCGGAGATAGGCGTCGATGTCCTGAAGGAGCTTCACCTTGGCCTCGAAGCCGGGCGAGGGGATCGGATTCTCCTCGCCGTAGATCTTCTGATTGGTGCCGGACGGACCCTCGGCGACCGTGCCGCTGTGACCGCTCTTCACCGCCTCGACGGCGGACGCGGCGCGACGAAGCGCGCCCTCCGACAGATCGCCCGCATGGGCGAAGCCGACGGCCTCGCCGGCGACGACGCGCAGGCCGAAGCCCTGATCGGAGGAAAAGGTGCCGGCCTTCAGGCGTCCGTTGTCGAAGGCGAGGGACTCCTGTTCGCGCACTTCCAGGAACAGTTCGCCGTCGTCCGCCCCGGCGAGGGCGCCGCCGAGAATCCGGTCGATCTCGGCGCGCGAAATGTCGAAGCGCTCGATCAGCGAAGCGGCCATGGCGTCGTCCTTGCAAAAGAGTCGAAGGCGGGAAAGGCGGGATGGAGGGTCGATAGGGGACCGAGGCCCTGACATAGGAGCCCGAAGCGCGCGCACCAAGCGCTCGCCTGCCGGGATCGGAGCCGCAGGCGCGGGGGCGAGGCCGGGCGCGCGGGAGCGGCGGGGCGGAACCGCCCGCCCCGGATCAGGGAAGCGCGGCGAAACCCTCGGTGAAGCCCTTCATGTCGATCTCGAAGCCGATCCCCTCCTCGACGGTTGGGAAGACCGAGAAGACGACCGTCGCCGCCTTGGCCAAAGCAGCCTGCAGGGTCGTCTGCTCGCCGTTGATCGTGTCCGGCTTGTCGAGAACGGCTTCGGCGAAGCAGCCGTCGGCGAAGCAGCGCATGAACTGGAGATTGCCGGAATAGCGCCCGTCGATCGCGACCTGGATCTGGGTCGGCAGAACGACGCCGAGCGGCGTCTGCACGCGCAGGATGGTCGCCTTGCGGTCGGCCGTCTTCAGGACGATCACGACGAGACCAATTTCCGGGCGCTGTTCGGAGACGACCGTCTGGAGAAGGGCGCATTGCTCGCCGGGGGCGCCGGGCGGCGTCTCGCAGACCACGGCCCAGGCGCCGTGCTGCGACTTCACCTGACCGCCCGCGGCGGATTGCGCCAGGGCCGTCCCCGGCAGGATCGAAAGGGCCGGCACGGCCATGGCCACGGCCAAGGCCGCCTTGAGATACCGCTTCATCATTCCATCCGAGTCTGGTTTGGCCGAGTCTGGATTGGCCGAGTGTGGATTGGCCGAGTCTGGTTTGACCGAATCTGGTTTGGCCAAAAATCGATTGGCCGAGAGTGGTTTGGCGGATCGTGATCGGCCGGGTTCGGTCCGGTCGAACTTCGTCCGGACGAGACTCGTGCGGCCGAACGTCGTCGGTCGGCCCCGAAGAGGCTCCGTTCGCCGGTGTTTAGCACGAGCCGTCGCCCGGCCGCATCGTCCGATCGCAGGACCATGCCCGGGCGGACGCAAGCGCGGCGTTATGGCCGGTCGAACATGGCAGGGGAATGGCCTAACCTCGTCGGGAAGCATCGAGCGGCGGCGGTCTGCGGTCCGGGCCGGCCCCGTGCAGAACGGCCGTCCCGGTTCTTCTTTGGAAATGTTGCAGATTACGGCCTTTCGTGGTTTGAAGCAGCCGAGACGCCGGATAATATGGGCGTCGCCCGTGTCGGGGCCGGTGATCGCTTCCAGAGAGGAAGCGGGCCGATCCCAGGGGACGCGACGGGGAGAGCATTGGGTGAAGAGAACCATCATCGCAGCGTCGGCGATCGCCGCAGGTCTCGGTGTCGCGGGAGCGCAGGAACAACTGCATCCGGGACAGCCGCATCCTTGGCAGATCAATCTGCAGGAGGCGCTGTCGCCGATCGAGGCGCAGATCCACTGGTTCTCGAACTACACGCTCGCCTTCATCGTTCCGATCACGATCTTCGTGGCGGCGCTGCTGGCCTACTGCGTCTACCGCTTCAACGAGAAGCGCAATCCGACGCCGTCGCGCACGAGCCACAACACGGCGATCGAGGTCGTCTGGACGGTGGCGCCGGTCATCATCCTCCTGTTTCTCGCCATCCCCTCGTTCCAGCTTCTGACGGCGCAGTACAATCCGCCGAGTGAGCCGGAACTGACGATCAAGGCGACCGGCTACCAGTGGTACTGGGGCTACGAGTATCAGCCCGGCGCGACCAATCCGGCCGCCGAGGGTTCGGGCACCGCTCCCGCCGCGACCGCCGAGGCATCGCAGTCCGCGGAAGCCGCCCCGGCCGCCGAGCCGGTCTCGTTCGAATCCTACATGGTCCAGGAGGCCGACCGCGCCGCGAGCGGCAAGGTCGACATGGCCGTCTATCCGCGCCTTCTCGCCGTCGACAACGAGATGGTCGTTCCAGTGAACACCGTGATCCGCATCCTAGCGACCTCCGGCGACGTCATTCACTCGTTCGCGATTCCCTCGATGGGCGTGAAGGTCGATGCGGTGCCCGGCCGCAACAACGAATATTGGTTCGAGGCGACGCGCGAGGGCATGTTCTACGGACAGTGCTCCGAGCTTTGCGGGCGCGACCATGCCTTCATGCCGATCGGCGTGCGCGTGGTGTCGAAGGAGCAGTTCGCGACCTGGCTCGCGGCCGCGGCCGGAGACGTCGCCGCCGCCAACCAGCAACTGACCGCTTCGATCGAAGCCGCCGCCGGCCGCGTGGCCGTCGCGGTCAGCCAGTAAACTCGGGTCCAGAGGAGCACCGTCATGGCCACCGGAGCCGTACACGACACACATGATGCGCATGACCATCGCCCGACGGGCTGGGCGCGCTGGGTCTATTCGACCAATCACAAGGACATCGGCACGCTCTACCTGATCTTCGCGATCATGGCCGGCGTGTTCGGCGGCGGTCTGTCCGTCGCCATCCGCATGGAACTGCAGTCGCCGGGCCTCCAGATCTTCGGCGACCCCGCGATCTTCAACGTCTTCACCACGGGCCACGGCCTGATCATGATCTTCTTCATGGTGATGCCGGCGTTGATCGGCGGTTTCGCCAACTGGATGGTGCCGATCATGATCGGTGCGCCGGACATGGCGTTCCCGCGCCTGAACAACATCTCGTTCTGGCTCCTCGTCCCCGCTTTCCTCCTGCTCCTCATGTCGATGTTCGTCGAAGGCGCGCCGGGATCGAACGGCGCGGGCACCGGCTGGACCATGTATCCGCCCCTCTCGACCACGGGCCATCCCGGCCCCGCCGTCGATCTCGCGATCTTCGCGCTGCACATCGCCGGCGCTTCGTCGATCCTCGGCGCGATCAACTTCATCACGACCATCCTCAACATGCGCGCCCCCGGCATGACGCTGCACAAGATGCCGCTCTTCGCCTGGTCCGTGCTCGTGACCGCCTTCCTCCTCCTCCTGTCGCTGCCCGTTCTCGCCGGCGCCATCACCATGATGCTGACCGACCGCAACTTCGGCACGACCTTCTTCACGCCGTCCGGCGGTGGCGATCCGATCCTCTACCAGCACCTCTTCTGGTTCTTCGGCCATCCCGAAGTGTACATCCTGATCCTGCCGGCCTTCGGCATCGTCAGCCACGTCATCTCGACCTTCTCGCGCAAGCCCGTCTTCGGCTATCTCGGCATGGCCTATGCCATGGTCGCCATCGGCGTCGTCGGCTTCGTCGTGTGGGCCCACCACATGTACACGACGGGCATCTCGCTCAACACGCAGCGCTATTTCGTGTTCGCGACGATGGTCATCGCCATTCCGACCGGCATCAAGATCTTCTCGTGGATCGCGACGATGTGGGGCGGTTCCCTAACCTTCCGCACGCCGATGTACTGGGCGATCGGGTTCATCTTCCTCTTCACCGTCGGCGGCGTCACGGGCGTCAAGCTCGCCAATGCCGGCATGGACCGCGTGCTGCACGACACCTACTACGTGGTTGCGCACTTCCACTACGTGCTCTCGCTCGGCGCCGTCTTCGCGATCTTCGCGGGCTGGTACTACTGGTTCCCGAAGATGAGCGGCTACATGTACAACGAGACGATCGGCAAGGTGCATTTCTGGCTGACCTTCGTCGGCGTGAACCTCGTCTTCTTCCCGCAGCACTTCCTCGGCGCGGCCGGCATGCCCCGTCGCTACGCGGATTATCCCGACGCCTTCGCGGGCTGGAACTTCGTGTCCTCGATGGGCTCGTACATTTCGGGCTTCGCCGTCCTCGTGTTCCTCTACGGCGTCTGGGAAGCCTTCGCCAAGAAGCGCATCGCGGGCAACAACCCATGGGGCGAAGGCGCGACCACGCTGGAATGGCAGCTGTCCTCGCCGCCGCCGTTCCACCAGTGGGAGCAGCTGCCGCGCGTTCGGTAAGCCGAACTCGATCCGCAGCGGACGAGACGACATCCGACATGGCCCCGCTTCGTTCGGGGCCATGTCGTTCCAGACCGGACCGCCGCGTCCGACTTCGCCACCGCCGGACGGCATGGGGCGAGTTCCGGCCGGCGATGCCTGAGGTGACGAAGTGACCATCGCGATCGAACCCATCGCCGGCACGGCCGGCAGCGCACGCAGCGGGATCAGCCTCGCCGAGCCGCGCGATTTCCTGGCCCTCCTGAAGCCGCGCGTCATGTCGCTCGTGGTCCTCACCGCGATCACCGGCCTGATGATGGCGCCCGGCTCCATCGACGCCTCGCTCGCCGTCGTCGCCGTGCTGTCGATCGCGCTCGGCGCGGGCGCGTCCGGCGCGCTCAACATGTGGTACGACGCCGACATCGACGCGATCATGACGCGCACCGCGGGCCGTCCGGTTCCGGCGGGACGCATCGAGCCGCGCACGGCGCTCGCCTTCGGGCTCGCTCTTTCCGGCCTGTCGGTGATGGTCCTCGGACTCGCGGCCAACTGGTTCTCGGCGGCGCTCCTCGCCTTCACCATCTTCTTCTATGCCGTCGTCTACACGATGGGCCTGAAGCGCTCGACGCCGCAGAACATCGTCATCGGCGGAGCCGCGGGCGCGTTTCCCCCGATGATCGGCTGGGCCGTCGTCACCGGCGGAGTCTCCCTGGAAAGCGCGATCCTCTTTCTCATCATCTTCCTGTGGACGCCCCCCCATTTCTGGGCGCTGTCGCTGTTCAAGATGAAGGATTACGGCCGCGCCGGCATTCCGATGCTGCCCAACGTCGCCGGTGAAGCGGCGACCCGGTTCCAGATCCTTCTCTATTCGCTGATCCTCGTGCCGGTCGGCGCCGCGCCGTTCGCGCTCGGCTTCGCCGGCCCGGTCTACGGCGTCGCCAGCATCGGACTCGGCGCCTATTTCCTCTGGCTGGCCTTCGCCACGTACCGGATGCCGGATGCCGACCCGAAGATGCTGCCGGCCAAGAAGCTGTTCGGCTTCTCGATCCTCTACCTCTTCGCCCTGTTCGTGATCCTGCTCGGCGAGGCGATCGTCGCCCGCGCGGGTCTCCTGTGAGGAGCGCCGTGATGGCCGAAGACTTCGTGACCCTGACACCGCAAGAGCAGAAGGCGCGTCGCCGCCGCTCGGTCGCCATCGGCGTGTTCCTCGTGGCGCTCGTCGTCCTCTTCTACGTCGTGACCATCGCGAAGATGGGAAGTCCGTCGTGACGGGGGCTCCGTCCCCCAAGCGCCGCCGGGACCTGACGGTGGCGGTCGCCGCCGGGGCCTTCGCCTGCGGCATGCTCGGCGCGGCCTATGCGGCGGTTCCGCTCTACCAGATGTTCTGCCAGGTGACCGGTTATGGCGGCACGACGCAGCGCGCCGAAGCGGCGTCCGAGAGGGTCGTCGACAGCGAGGTCCTGGTCCGGTTCGACGCCAATGCGTCGAAGAGCGTGCCCTGGGCGTTCCAGCCGATCGAGCGCGAAATCCGCGTCAAGCTCGGCGAAACGCGGCAGACGAGCTACCGGGTCGTCAACCGGTCCGACAAGCCCGTCACCGCGCAGGCGACCTACAACGTGACGCCGGAGGCGGCGGGCGTCTACTTCAACAAGATCACCTGCTTCTGCTTCACCGAGCAGACGCTTCAGCCGGGCGAGAGCCGGGACATGGACGTGATCTTCTACGTCGATCCGGCCATGCTGGACTCCGAGGACCTGACGGGCCTGCCGGCCATCACGCTGTCCTATACCTTCTTCCCCGTCGACACGCCGGCGCCTGTCGCGTCGGCGCCGTCGGAGGCCGGAAAGACCGAGACGACGAACGAACTCTAATCGCTCTTCCACCGCCTTTCGGGACAGAGGCGGAGGGGATGGGCTGGTAAAGCATGCCGCCGCCTTCGTATAAGAGGGTCGGAGACGGGCACGGAACGACCGGGGACTAGACATGGCCGACACCACGCACGGCAAACAGCACGACTACCACATTATCGATCCGAGCCCGTGGCCGTTCCTCGCCTCGCTCGGCGCGCTCATCATGTTCTTCGGCGCGGTCGGCTGGATGCGGCTTCACGCAGAGCAGCAGTTCCTGATCGGCGGCGTCGATTTCGCCACGCCCTGGATCTTCTTCATCGGACTGGCGCTCGTCCTCTACGTGATGTTCGCCTGGTGGTCGGACACGGTGAAGGAGGGGCAGGAGGGCGCGCACACGCCGGTCGTGTCGATGCATCTGCGCTACGGCATGATCATGTTCATCGCCTCCGAGGTGATGTTCTTCGTCGCATGGTTCTGGGCCTTCTTCGACGCCAGCCTGTTTCCCGGCGAGGCCATCCAGGCCGCGCGGACCGAGGTCCTGGGCGGTCAGTGGCCGCCGGTCGGCATCGAGGTTCTCGATCCGCTGCACCTGCCGCTCTTCAACACGGTGACGCTCCTTCTTTCGGGCACGACGGTCACCTGGGCGCACCACGCCCTGCTGCACAACGACCGCAAGGGTCTGATCACCGGCCTCGCGCTCACCTGCGTTCTCGGCGTGATCTTCTCCTACGTGCAGTATTACGAGTATGCCCACGCGCCCTTCGCCTTCGCCGGCTCGATCTACGGATCGACCTTCTTCATGGCGACCGGCTTCCACGGCTTCCACGTTCTCGTCGGGACGATCTTCCTGATCGTCTGCCTGATCCGGGCGCTGAAGGGCCAGTTCACGGCGCAGAAGCATTTCGGTTTCGAGGCCGCGGCCTGGTACTGGCATTTCGTCGACGTCGTCTGGCTCTTCCTGTTCTTCGCCATCTACATCTGGGGAAGCTGGGGCGGCACGATCCACGCCGAGTGAATCCGGCTCCGGCCGAGGACTGAACGAGAAGGAAGGGGCGGCGCGTCGGCGACCGCCTCTTTCGTTTGGAGGTGACGAGATGGCCGAAGATACCCCGCTCTACGCGCCGGTCGATGCCGCGGGGATGGCGATGCGCAATCGTTGCCCCCGCTGCGGCGAAGGCCGTCTCTTCAAGGGCTTTCTCTCTCTCAAGCCGGCTTGCAGTCATTGCGGGCTCGACTACGCCTTCATCGATTCGGGCGACGGTCCGGCCGTCTTCGTCATTCTCATCATCAGCTTCGTCGTGGTTGGCCTCGCTCTCTACACCGAGGTCACGTGGAATCCGCCGCTCTGGATCCACTTCCTCCTGTGGATTCCGCTGACGCTGGTTCTCTGCCTGCCGCTGCTGCGCCTCCTGAAGGGCTTGATGATCGGCCTGCAGTTTCGCAACAAGGCCGCGCCGGGACGCCTGGAGACGGATGACGATGTCGCGGGTTGAGGGCCCCGGGACGGTCGCGCCGCCGAGGGAGATCCGTCGTCTCGGCCGCGGCAGCTTCGCGGCGGGCGTCGTGCTCTGTCTCCTCGGGATCGCCGTGCTCGTCGGGCTCGGCACCTGGCAGATGGAGCGGCTCGGCTGGAAGAACGGGCTGATCGCAACGATCGAGGCGCGGGTCCATGCGCCGCCGCGTCCTCTCGAAGAGGTCGAGGCCGAGTTCGCGCGCGGCGGCGACGTCGACTATGTCCCGGTCCTCGTCTCCGGGCGCTTCCTGCATGCCGACGAGCGCCACGTCCTCTCGACCTCGGGCGGCGCCGCCGGCTGGAACGTCTTCACGCCGCTGCGCCTGGACGACGGGCGGACGCTGTTCGTCAATCGCGGCTTCGTCGCCTACGACCGCAAGAGCGCGGAAACGCGAAGCGGCGGGCAGGTGGAGGGTGCGGTCGCCTTCGCCGGCATCGCGCGCAACGCATTGGCGGAAAAGCCGAGCTCCTTCGTGCCCGACAACGATCCGGTCAAGAACGCCTTCTTCTGGAAGCACTTGCCCGATCTCGCCCGCGGCCTGCCGGAGGCCGACATGGCGGGTCTCTTGCCCTTCATCGTGGATGCCGGCCCCGATACGCCGTCCGGTGCCGGCGGGCCCGTCGGCGGAACGACGGTGGTCGACATTCCGAACAGCCATCTCCAATATGCGATCACGTGGTACGGGCTCGCCGCGGTTCTGTCGGTGATGCTGGTCCTTCTCGTGCTGCGCCAGCGCCGGGCTCCGCGCGACGGTTGATCCCGTCCGATCCGGCGTCTTGCCGCGCTTGACACAGACGGGCGCGATGCCTTCATTCCCGGCGAAACTATGCCGCGCGGTCCGGCCGCCGGAGAGAACGGACAGCGCCTTGCTCCAGACCTTGCCAACGCCCCGCCTGACCTTACGACTCTGCGAGCCCCGGGGCTTTTGCGCCGGCGTCGACCGGGCCATCCAGATCGTGGTGCTCGCGCTGAAGAAATACGGCGCGCCGGTCTATGTCCGTCACGAGATCGTGCACAACCGCTATGTCGTGGAAGGACTGGAGACGCTCGGCGCCGTCTTCGTGCGGGAATTGTCCGACGTGCCGGACGACGGTCAGCCCGTCGTCTTCTCCGCGCATGGCGTGCCGAAATCCGTTCCGGCGGAGGCGGCCTCCCGCGAGCTTCTCTATCTCGACGCGACCTGTCCGCTCGTTTCGAAGGTTCACAAGCAGGCCATGCTGCACGTGAAGCGGGGACGCCACGTTCTCCTCATCGGTCACAAGGGTCATCCCGAGGTCGTGGGAACGATGGGCCAGCTGGACGACGGCACCGTCTCCCTGATCGAAAGCGAGGCCGACGTCGCGGCCTTCGATCCCGCCGATCCCGATGCGCTCGGCTTCGTCACGCAGACGACGCTGTCGGTGGACGACACCGCCGGGGTCGTCGCCGCGCTGCAGGCCAAATTCCCGAACCTGCAGGCACCGTCGTCGGATTCGATCTGCTATGCCACGACCAATCGCCAGGACGCGGTGAAGGCGGCGGCTCCCGGCACGGACCTCTTCCTGATCGTCGGCGCGCCGAACTCGTCCAATTCCATGCGCCTCGTCGAGGTCGCGACGCGTGCCGGCGCGCTCGCCTCCGCCCTGGTGCAGCGCGCGAGCGACATTCCCTGGCACCTCGTCTCCGACGGCGCGACCTTGTCCATGTCGGCGGGGGCTTCCGCGCCGGAGATCGTCATCGACGAGATCATCGACGCCTTCCGCGCGCGCTACGATATCTCTGTCGAACTCGTGCGCACGGCCGAGGAGAACGAGAACTTCCCGGTGATGCGCTCGCTTCGCGACACGCCGCTTCTCCCCGCCGACATGGCCTTCGTCCACGGCGAGGGCGCGTCGGCCCTGGCCGCCGGGAGCCGCTGACATGGCGGTCTACACCGACGTCACGGAGCCGCAGCTGTCGGCCTTTCTGGGCGACTACGATCTCGGCGCCCTGCTCAGCTACAAGGGCATCGCGGAAGGGGTGGAGAACTCCAACTTCCTCCTGCGCACCGAGGCCGGCACCTTCATCCTGACGCTCTATGAAAAGCGCGTCGACAAGGACGACCTGCCGTTCTTCGTCGGGCTCATGGATCATCTGGCCGAGCGGGGCCTGTCCTGTCCGCTGCCGGTGAATGCGCGCAGCGGCACGCGTCTCGGCGAACTCGCGGGCCGTCCGGCCGCGATCTTCACCTTTCTCGAAGGCATGTGGACGCGCCGGCCGGGCGCATCGGAATGCCGCGCGGTCGGCGCGGAGATGGCGCGGATGCACGTCGCGGCGTCCGATTTTTCCCTGGTGCGGCCGAACGCACTCTCTGTCGGGGCATGGCGGCCGCTGGCCGAGGCGTGTGGAACCGGTGCCGACCGGGTCGAGCCGGGTCTTTCCGCGGAGATCGCGGGGGATCTCCAGACGCTCGAAGCCCACTGGCCGAGCGATCTTCCGACCGGCGTCATCCACGCCGATCTCTTCCCCGACAACGTCTTCTTCCTGTCGGGCGAGCTGTCCGGGCTCATCGACTTCTACTTCGCCTGCAACGACATTCTCGCCTACGATCTGGCGATCGGTCTCTGCGCCTGGTGCTTCGAGCAGGACGGCGCCTTCAACATCACCAAGGGCCGCGCGATGATCGAGGGCTATCGCTCGGTGCGTCCCCTGTCCGAGGCCGAGATCGCGGCGCTGCCGATCCTGGCGCGGGGCGCGGCGATGCGCTTCCTGCTGACGCGCCTCTACGATTGGCTGAACGTTCCCGACGACAGCTTCGTGACGAAGAAGGATCCGCGCGAATATCTGCGCAAGCTGCGGTTCCATCGGGGCGTGAAACAGGCCGCCGATTACGGGATCGAACGGAGCCTTTCATGAGCGACGAGAACGCCGTCGGCGCGGGCGCATCCAAGCGCGTCGAGATCTACACGGACGGCGCTTGCTCGGGCAATCCCGGTCCCGGCGGCTGGGGGGCGATCCTCCATTACGATGGCACGCGCAAGGAGCTCTCCGGCGGCGAGGCGATGACGACGAACAACCGCATGGAGCTTCTTGCCGCGATCGAATCGCTCGGCTCGCTGAAGCGCCCGATGCCGGTCGACCTCCATTCGGATTCGCAATATCTGCGCGACGGGATCACCAAGTGGATCCACGGCTGGAAGCGCAACGGATGGCGCACGGCCGACAAGAAGCCGGTGAAAAACGCCGAGCTCTGGCAGGCGCTGGATCAGGCGCGAACCGTGCACGACGTGACCTTCCACTGGGTGAAGGGCCATGCCGGTCACGAGCTGAACGAGCGCGCGGACGAACTGGCGCGCATGGGCATGGCGCCGTTCAAGGGCGGGAAGGCGCCCGCGCCGAAGATGTTGCACGGGATCGTGCAGAAGGCGAAATAGGTCGGCACCGCCGGACGATGGGGCGGCCTGCGCCGCCCCCCGACCTCGTTTCCCGGACTTTGCTGCAGGCGGACGTCGCGGCCCCTCGGACCTCGATGCCTCAGAGCTGTTCCAGCAGAGTCGCAGCCGACGACGTTTCCGCCTGTCCGGGCGAGTCCTCGACGTTCAACGCCGTCACGACGCCGTTCTCCACGATCATCGAATAGCGCTTGGATCGCACGCCGAGACCGGCGACGGAGAGATCGACGTCGAGACCGACCGCCTTGGCGAAATCGGCATTGCCGTCGGAGAGGAAGAGGATCTTGTCCTCTGCGCCCGTCGATTTCGCCCAGGCGCTCATGACGAAGACGTCGTTGACCGCCACGACCGCGATCGTATCGACGCCCTTGGCGAGAATGGCGTCGTGATTCTCCAGGAAGCCGGGCAGGTGGTTCATGGTGCAGGTCGGCGTGAAGGCGCCGGGCACGGCGAAGAGGACGACCTTCTTGCCCTCGAAGAGTTCGGCGGTGGACAGGTCCGTCGGGCCGTCGCTGGTGCGGGTCTTCAAGGTGGCGTTCGGGATGCTGTCGCCGATTTGGATGGTCATGTCGTTCGTGTCCCTTCGAGCCATGCCGCGCCGCACCGGCGTCGGCCGCTGCGGAAGATAGGCGGTCCCGCAGCCGCGTCGAGACTCATCGCGGCGGCGCCACGCCGAGCTTCGAGGCACCGTAGGTTTCCGCGCCGAGATCCAGGACGACGTCGACCGCGGCGGGCGGCGCGTCGCCCGCGGAGCGCGGCTTTCCGGTGACGGGAACGGCGAAGGTCAGGCGACGCCCGTCTCGTCGCGGCGCCTTCGGTGCGCCGAAGAACCAGCCCTCGGGGCCGGCGACGAAGACATCCGCGCGGCGATGCTCCCGCTCGTCCGGCGCGAGCGCCTCGATCTCGATCGACGCGCCGTCCGCGGAGAGATGGGCCGAGGCGATGCCGGCGTTCGGCGTGCTCGCCTCGGGCAGAGCCGCGAAGGCGTAGGCGACGAGGCGTCGGTCGGCGGCATCGCCCGCGCCGATGTCGAGACGGAGGTGAGCGGAGGCGGGGATGCAGATCTCGCGGCAGAGACCGAGCGACAGCACGAGGTCGATCGTGGCGGGCGCGGACGGATCGGGCCGCTCGAAGGTCAGCGCGACCGCCAGCGGCTGGGAATAGCCGTTCGAGGCGCCATCGGCGTCGCCGAAGCGGTGGGGCATCGGAAACCCTGCCGCGAGAGATACGAGATTGACGCTTTTCGACAGGTCGAGGCGGGGTGGAATGCCGGCCTCGCCGGGATCGCGCCAATAGGTCTTCCAGCCGGACGCGAGGTCGATCAGGAGCGCCGCGCGTAGGCGCCCGTCCGGGGCCGGCTCTTCGGCCACCAGGCGCAGCTCGGCGCCCTCCATCGACAGGCGCGGCGGCGCATCGGCCGCGCTCGACGGCGGCACCGGAGCGCCAGCGAGAAGCAGCGGGATCGAGGTCGCCAGCGCGAACAGGCGTTTGGCCAGGCCGCGACCCAAATGTCGCAGCGGCTCGAAAAGCGGGTGCCGTCGTTTCAACGCTCTTGATCGAACGGCCAAGCTCGTGCCCCATTCCCGTTCAGTCCCGAGCGAACCGGGATGAATGACTTTCTTCGGCATGCTTCCTATTTGAAACCCATGGACGCCACGAAGGACAGAGACCTGCCGATGGAGACGACTTCTCTCGAAGGGCATTTCCTCATCGCCATGCCGGGCATGGAAGACGAGCGCTTCTCGCGAAGCGTCGTCTATATCTGCGCTCATTCGCCGAGCGGTGCGATGGGGTTCATCATCAACAAATCGCAACCGATCTCCTTTCCCGCGCTCCTGACGCAGCTCGGCATCGTCGGGAACGAGGACGAGATCCGCCTGCCCGATAAGGGCCGCGAGGTCTCGGTCTGCATGGGCGGCCCGGTCGAGCGCGGACGGGGCTTCGTGCTGCATTCGGGCGACTACGATTCGGAATCGACCGTGTCGGTCGCCGACGAGGTCTCCCTGACGCCGACGCTCGACATCCTGAAGGCGATCTCGGCAGGCATCGGACCGCGCGCGGCGATGATGGCGCTCGGCTATGCCGGATGGAGCGCGGGTCAGCTGGAGGCGGAGATCGCGGCCAACGGGTGGCTGACCTGCCGCGCCGATGCCGGGATCATCTTCGACCCCGCGCTGGACGGCAAGTATGGCCGCGCGCTCGGGCTGCTCGGCGTCGATCCGACCTTCCTCAACGCGGAGGCCGGTCACGCCTGACCCGGTGCGTCCGGCCGGGGCAAGGCGCTGTCCCGGCATGGCGATGCGCACGGCGCGGCGCGTGCTCAGCTCGCGCGCTTGAAGCCGACCATCTTGTCCTGCAGCCGACGTCGGGCGATCTCGGGCGGCAGCGGCGGCGAGAACATGTAGCTCTGGGCATATTCGCAGTTGAGCTGGCGCAGCCGCACCGCATCCTCTTCCGTCTCGACCCCTTCCGCCACGACGGAAAGGCCGAGATCGTGCGCCATGGTGACGATCGACTGCAGGATGATCGGCCGCTGCGGCCGTCCGTCGTCACGCAGGAACGACTGGTCGATCTTCAGCGTGTCGAAGGGGAAGCGCATGAGATAGGCGAGGGAGGAATAGCCCGTGCCGAAATCGTCCAGCGAGAGGCCGACTCCCATTTCGCGGAGCTTCACGAGAAGCTGGGCCGAGCGCTCGGGATTGTCCATTACCAGGGATTCCGTCACCTCCAGCTTCAGCGAGCCCGGCGGGATCTGGAAGCGCGCGATGCAGGCGGCGACGTCGTTGAGAAGATCCTGGCGGATCAGCTGCCGGCTCGAAATGTTCACCGACACGGTCAGCGTATCGTCGCCGGTCATCTTGTGCCAGTCGGACAGGCGGCGAACCGCCTCCTCCAGGGCGAACTGGCCGAGCTGGACGATGAGCCCCGAGCTTTCCGCGACGGGAATGAACTCGGCCGGCGAGATCGCGCCGCGCTTGGGATGCTCCCAGCGCAGGAGCGCCTCGAAGCCCGCGATCTCGCCGTCCTCCAGCCGCACGATGGGCTGGAAGGCGAGAGACAGCTCGTTGCGGTCGAAGGCGCGCCGGAGATCCGATTCCATCTCCAGACGACCGGAGCCGGCGGACTTGTAGGCCGGGCGGAACGGCTCGATCCGATCGCCGCCCAGCCGCTTGGACTGGAACATCGCCAGTTCGGCCTCTTTCAGCACCTCTTCGGGATTGCAGCCCTCGCTCCAACCCGTGATGCCGAGCGAGCCGGTGAGGATGATCTCGCGTCCGCCGAAGGAGATCGGCGCCTTGATCGCTTCGCGCAGCGATTCGGCGAAGGCGACGATGGCGGCGACCTCCGTCTCGGACGTGAGGATCAGGCCGAACTGGTCGCCGTTGAGCCGGGCGAGCGTGTCCTGCGATTTCAGGACGCGCTTCAGGCGGCGTCCGACGGTGAGGAGGATCGTGTCGCCGGTGGCGATTCCGTAATCGTCGTTCACCTGCCGGAAGCGGTCGATGTCGATGAGGATGACGCTCGGTTTGACGTCGGGCCGGGTCGCGGCGAGCGCGCCGATGGATTCGAGCCGATCGATGAAGAGCTCGCGGTTCGGCAGGCCGGTCAGCTGGTCGTGAAGCGCGTCGTGGAGCAGGCGCTCCTCGGCCTTCTTGCGGTCGGTCACGTCCTTCAGCGTGCCGACGCAGCGCACGACCTCGCCGTCCGAGCCCAAAACCGGCCGCGCGCGCAGCTGCACCCAGTGATAGTGGCCTTCCCGCCCGCGGACGCGGAAGTCCTGCGTGATGCGACCGCGGCGATGCTCCACGATCGTGTCCAGCGTCAGCTTGAACCGGTCGCGGTCGTCGGGGTGGAGAATCGGCAGCCAGTCCCGCGCGGCGCCGTTCATGTCGGCGAAGGGGAGGGTGCCGAGGCCGTCGCCGTCGAGGCCGGCGAAGATGCGGTCCCGCGTCACGTCCCAGTCCCAGATGGCGTCGCCGGTGCCGGTCAGCGCGAGCGAGCGCCGTTCGAGTTCGGAGATCGCCCCGCCCGCGAAGCTGCCGCCGGCGAAGGCGTGCTGCATCACGGTGAAGCCGATGAGGAGCACGATGAGGACGAGACCGCCGCCGAGCGCCGGCTGGATCACGTCGTTCACGAGCTGCCCCGTTACCGTCATCCAGCCGCCGAAGAGCCAGAGGATGACGAGGCACCAGGTCGGGATCAGCATGATCGCCCGGTCGAAGCGCAGCCACGACAGATAGAGGATGAGAAGGAGGCCCATGCCGGCCGTCACGACCAGCGACAGCCGGGCGATGCCGGCGGCGACGGGGGGATCGAAGGCCGCGGCGACGCCGAGCGCGAGTAGGCCCGTCAGCCAGAGGATGGTGAAGGCGGAGAGGATGCCGTGCCAGCGGTTGAGGTTGAGATAGGCGTAGAGGAAGACGACCAGCGTGAAGGCGAGCGCGACCTCCGTGCCCGCGCGCCAGATGCGCTCCTGTCCCGGCATGATCGGCACCAGCTTCTGCCAGAAATCGAAATCGATGCAGATGTAGGCGAGCACCGCCCAGGCGAGCGCGGCGGTCGCCGGAAACATCGGCGAACCCTTCACGACGAAGAGAATGGTCAGGAAGACCGCGAGCAGCCCCGCGATGCCGAGGACGATGCCGCGATAGAGCGTATAGGCGTTGATCGTGTCCTTGTAGGTGTTCGGCTCCCAGAGCCGCAGCTCCGGCAGCCCGCGCGCCGAGGCGAGCTCGGCGACGAAGGTGATGGTGGAGCCGGGATCGAGCGTCACCAGGAAGACGTCGGCCTCCGGATTGGGTTGCCGGTCCAGCGCGAAGCCCTCGGAGGGCGTGATCGAGGCGATGCGCTGCGAGCCGAGGTCGGGCCAGATCACGCCGGACCCCGCCAGCTTGAAGTTCGGCGCGACGATCAGCCGGTCGATCTGGACGTCGGTGTTGTTGGCGAGGGCGAAGACGGCCCAGTCGCCGGATGCGTTCGGCGCATTGGCCTCGACCTCGATGCGTCGCACGATGCCGTCCGCGCCGGGGACGGTCGACACCTGGAACGAGGCGCCACGGCCGCGATAGATGTCGACGGCGGGCAGGAGATCGATCGCGACGTCGTCGCGCGAGATGCCGACGGGCTCCAGCGCCGCGGCCGGACCCGCGCCCGAGCCGAGGGCGGCGATCGCAACGAGAAGCCCCGCCAGAAGGCGGAGGAGCCAAGACGTCAGCACGACGATGCCTCGAACTCAGCGCGCGCCCGGCGCGGAGGAGTCCCGTCTCCCCTCGACCGATCGCCGCTCGACCGCATCATCCAGGGGTCCGCGCAAGGTGCTGGGACGCGCGCCCGGTCGTGTCCGGTCTTCGGCGAGGTGCGAGTAGAGATGGTGATCCTCCCATTGGCCGGCAATCTTGAGGTAGTTTCGCAGATAGCCCTCGCGCCGAAAACCGGATTTTTCAAGAAGGCGGATCGATCGGGCGTTGGTGGGCAGGCACGCCGCCTCGATGCGGTGAAGACCTTCCACGTCGAAGACGAAGGGTTTGAGCGCCTCGACGCCCCGGTGCATCCAGCCGGCTCCGGCATGGACCTCGCCCATCCAATAGCCGAGCGTGCAGCATTGAGCGACCCCGCGCCGGATCTGTCCGATCGTGACGCCGCCCAAGAGGGCGCCGCTTCGCGTGTCGAAGAGGAAGAACGTGTAGCTGGAACGCTCGCGCGCATCCAGCCGGTAACGCAGGAGACGCTGCCGATAGGCACGGCCGGAGAGCTCGTCCGGCGTCCAGAGCGGCTCCCAGGGCGTCAGGAAGGTGCGGCTCGCCTCGCGAAGACGACGCCATTCCTCGTAGTCGCGCGCCTCGGGCAGCCGCAGGACGACGCCCTCGCCCTCGATCCGGGGGAAGGCCGGAGACAGCCAGCGCTCGAAAAGGCCCACCGGACCCGCCCCGCCCGCTCTCAGCCGAGAGCGGCCGTTCGCGCCCCGGATGCGGACGGTGTCTCGCCCGTGAAATGCGCGCCGAGGATGTCGAGGCCGGGCAGCTTGTCGATCGGGCCGATGGCCGCGAGCGTCGGCGCCTTGCCGATGAAGGTGCGTCCGGCGAGCTCGGACAGGCGCTCCGGGGTGATCGCCGTCAGACGGTCCATCAGCTCGGTGTTGGAGATGGTCGTTCCGTTGAAGAGGATCTGGCGGGCGATCTGCCCAGCTCTCGATGCGGGGCTTTCCTGGCTCATCAGGAGGCTGGAGCGCATCTGCGCGCGGGCGCGCACGACCTCCTCCATGGAGATGCCGTCGGCCGCGCGCACCAGCTCCTCCGCGATGACGGGCGCGAGCTCGGCCAGCTCCTCCTCGCCGGTCGCGGCGTGGACGCCGAAGATGCCGGAGTCGGAGAAGCTCCAATGGAAGGCGTAGATCGCGTAGCAGAGCCCGCGCGTCTCGCGGATCTCCTGGAAGAGACGCGAGGACATGCCGCCGCCCAGGATCAGCGAAAGGACCTGCGAGGCGTAGAAGTCCCTCGCATAATAGGGGCGGCCCTCGAAGCCGAGCACCATCTGCGCGTCCATGAGGTCCCGCGACTGGCGGAACTCGCCGCCCGTGTAGATCGCCGGCGTGCGCTCGGGCTTCAGCATCGGCACGGCGGAAGCCCCGATGCCGCCGAAGGCCGCGGTGACGCGATCGAGAATGTCCTGATGCGACACCGCGCCCGCGGCGCAGACGATCATCCGGTCGGGCGTGTAGTGACGCGCGAGATAGGACCGCAGACTGTCCGGCGTGAAGCCCTTGACCGTCTGCCGCGTGCCGAGGATCGGCCGGCCGATGATCTGGTCGCGGAAGGCCGTCTCCTGGAAATGGTCGAAGACGATGTCGTCCGGCGTGTCCTCGGCCGCGCCGATCTCCTGCAGGATGACCTGCTGCTCGCGTTCCAGTTCTTCGGGATCGAACCTGGAATCGAGGAGGATGTCGCCGAGGATGTCGAGCGCCAGCGGCACGTCGTCCTTCATGACGCGGGCGTAATAGGAGGTCGTCTCGACGGAGGTCGCCGCGTTCAGCTCGCCGCCGACATCCTCGATCTGCTCCGCGATCTGGCGGGCCGTGCGCCGGCTGGTGCCCTTGAAGGCCATGTGCTCGAGGAGATGGGCGATCCCGTGCTCGCCCGCCTGCTCGTCGCGCGCGCCGGCCTTGACCCAGATGCCGAGCGCGGCGCTCTCCAGATGGGGCATGGTCTCGGTGGCGACCGTCAGCCCGTTCGAAAGCCGGGAGATCTCGACGTCGACGCTCATGCGGCAGCTCCCTTGCGGACCGCCCGGCTGCGGTCCCGGATGTAGGTCTCGACCGCGTCGAGATCGGCCGCGATGCGATCGAAGCACTCGGTGCGACCCATCAGGTCCGCATGGGCCGGGGGCAGAGCGGGCTCGCGCCCGCAGGCCGCCTTGACGCTGGCGGGGAACTTGGCGGGATGCGCGGTGCCGAGCGTGATCATCGGTCCGCGATGGCCTTGCGCCTCCGCGACGCGAACGCCGACGGCGGTGTGCGGATCGAGAAGATAGGCGGTGGTGCCGAGAACCTCGCGGATCGTCACGGCCGTGCCCGCCTCGTCGGTCCGGTCGGCGGTGAACTCGGCGCGGATGGCGGCCAGCATGTCGTCGGGGAGCGTGAAGCCGCCGGACTGGCCGAGCTGCTGCATCAGGCGGCGCACGGTTTCGGCGTCGCGCCCGCTCGCCTCGAAGAGCAGCCGCTCGAAGTTCGAGGAGATCTGGATGTCCATCGAGGGCGAGCTCGTCGCATGGACGCCCGTCATCTCGTAGCGGCCGGTCTCCAGGGTGCGGGCGAGAATGTCGTTGGCGTTGGTCGCGATGACGAGCCGGTCGACGGGCAGGCCCATGCGCTTGGCGGCATAGCCGGCGAAGATGTCGCCGAAATTGCCGGTCGGCACGGTGAAGGAGACCGCGCGATCGGGCGCGCCGAGGCTGACGGCGGCGGTGAAGTAGTAGACGATCTGGGCCATGATGCGGGCCCAGTTGATGGAATTGACGCCCGAGAGCTGCGACTGCGCGCGGAAGCGCTGGTCGTTGAACATCGCCTTCACCAGCGACTGGCAATCGTCGAACGTGCCGTCGACGGCGATGGCATGGACGTTGGCGGCGCCCGACGTCGTCATCTGGCGCTGCTGCACGGGCGACACGCGGCCATGCGGGAAGAGGATGAAGATGTCGGTGCGCTCGCTGGCCGAAAAGGCCGCGATCGCCGCGCCGCCGGTGTCGCCGGAGGTCGCGCCGACGATGGTCGCGCGCATCGCCCGCTCCTTCAGGACATGGTCCATGAGCCGCGCGAGCAGCTGCATGGCGACGTCCTTGAAGGCGAGCGTGGGGCCGTGGAAGAGCTCGAGCACGAAGTGCTCCGGTCCGAGCTGGACGAGGGGCGCCACCGCCGGATGGGCGAAGGTCGCATAGGCCTCGTCGATCATCCTCTTCAGCTCGGCCGGCTCGATCTCGTCGCCGACGAAGGGCGAGAGGAGCGCGAAGGCCACATCCGCATAGGGCTTGCCGCGGAAGGCACGGATCTCGTCCGGCCCGAACGTCGGCCATTCCGCCGGGACGTAGAGGCCCCCGTCGGAGGCAAGGCCCGCCAGGAGCACGTCCGCGAAGCCCAGCACCGGAGCCTCGCCCCGGGAACTCACATATTTCACGCCGCTTCCACTTCCAGAACGATCGCCGGTCCCATAAGAGCCCCTCACCAGAGCCCGAACGGGCGGCCGGGCTGCCCTTGTCCTCCGGGCCGCCTCTTCTCAGTCTTCGAATTGCGTCTCAGCCGTCGAATTCCATCCGGGCCCGGGGGCCCGTCCTCTCGACTATATCTCAGCCGTCGCACTCGCGCCAACGGGCTGATATACGACGTCGCGCAACGTTTAGGGAAGAATCCGAGGATGCACCAGTCGTCTGCCCTTCGCGCGGTGAGCCTTGCCGCCCTCGCGGCCCTCGCCGCCGCCTGCACCTCGACCGGCGAGCGTTCCGTCGCCGCCATCGAGCCGACCGCGGCCCCGGCTCCGCCGTCGTTCGACGGAAAGGCCGCAGACTACTGCCCGCGCGTGACGCTGCGCGACGGGACCGCGATCCTGCGCAAGCGCTCGGGCGACGATCTCGAATATGTCGCCTCCGTCACCGCCACCAACCGCGACTGCCGCATCGTCGACGGCCAGCTGCGCATGAAGATCGGCGTCGCCGGGCGCGTCGTGCCCGGCCCCGCCGGCACGGCCGGCAACGTCGCGCTTCCGATCCGGATCGCGATCGTCCAGGGCACCGACGTCATCTATTCCCAGCAGGGCAGCCAGAGCGTCGCGCTGACGCCGGGCGAGGCGGCGGCCGAGTTCATCTATGTGGACGCGGCGGTGTCCGTGCCGGAGCCGACGGCCCGCAATCTCGTCGTCTATGCCGGCTTCGACGAGGGTCCGGGACGCTGACGCCCGCTGCGGCGCGGTCCTGTCAGCCGCGCCAGCTCGACAGGGCCCCGACGACGGCGGGATAGTCCGCAAGGCGGTTGATCACGGTCTCGGCGCCGGCCTCTTCCAGCGCCTCGGCATGGCCGGGATAGGTGTGGCTGGCGCCCGTGAAGCCGACGACCCGGCAACCGGCCGCGACGGCGGCCGCCGCGCCATGGACGGAATCCTCGATCACCACCGCCTGGGACGGCTCCACGCCGAACTCCGTGCAGGCATGGAGGAAGACGTCCGGCGCCGGCTTCACCTTTCCGCTGCCGACCTCGCGCGCGGCAAAGACGAAAGGCCGGAACCGGTCCCAGAGCCCGACATGGCGCAGCATCATCTCCAGCCGGGCGGAGGACGAGTTCGAGCAGATGCAGCGCGGCAGATCGATCGCGTCGAGCAGGGCCCCGACGCCGGGAATGGCCACGACGTCGCGACCGAGGCGGACGTCGTTCTCCGCCTCCACGCGCGCGACGAAATTCTCCGGTACCGCGATGCCGGACTCGTCCTTCACGAGTTCGACGATGCGCGTCAGCGTCAGGCCCGCGAAGCGATGGGCGAGCTCCTCGGGCGAAATCTCGTAGCCGATCTCCCGGAACATATCGGATTCCACATGGGCGGCGATGATCTCGGAATCGACGAGCACGCCGTCGCAGTCGAAGATGGCGAGGGCAAGCGGGGAGGGCATCCATGTCTCCGGACGGGTTCGAACGTTCCGGCTCCTATAGGGGAGGGCGGCAGCGACCGACAGCGAAAAAGCGGTCCGCATCCGTCGAAGTTTTTCGGTAAATAAGAGAGAATTAACCTCGTTCGGTAACCATGATCCCCGACGACTTGTGCTGCGTAACGGGTGAGATGACATGGTGAAATCGCGGTTTGCGACCTCCTTCGACGTCGGGGTCTCGGCCCCTCCGGCCTGGCTCGACACGATCATCAAGGGCGACTGCATCGCCCGGATGGAAGCGCTTCCCGCGGCCTCCGTCGACGCGATCTTCGCCGACCCGCCGTACAATCTCCAGCTCGGCGGCGACCTTCATCGGCCGGACCAGTCGAAGGTCGACGCCGTCGACGACGCCTGGGACCAGTTCGAGAGCTTCGCGGCCTACGACAACTTCACGCGCGCCTGGCTGCTCGCGGCGCGCCGGGTGCTGAAGCCGAACGGCACGATCTGGGTGATCGGCTCCTATCACAACATCTTCCGCGTCGGCGCGATCATGCAGGACCTCGGCTTCTGGGTCCTCAACGACATCGTCTGGCGCAAGACCAACCCGATGCCGAACTTTCGCGGCCGGCGCTTCCAGAACGCGCACGAGACGATGATCTGGGCGTCGCGCAACGCGGAGGCGAAGGCCTATACGTTCAACTACGACGCCCTGAAGGCGGCGAACGACGATCTCCAGATGCGTTCGGACTGGGTGTTCCCGATCTGCTCGGGCGCCGAGCGGCTGAAGGACGAGAGCGGCCGCAAGGCGCATCCGACGCAGAAGCCCGAAGCGCTGCTCGCCCGCGTGATCCTCTCCTCGACGCGGCCCGGCGACGTCATCCTCGATCCGTTCTTCGGCACGGGCACGACCGGCGCGGTCGCCAAGAAGCTCGGTCGCCACTTCGTCGGCATCGAGCGCGAGGACGACTACATCCGGCACGCCAAGGCGCGCATCGAGGGAACCGTCGCGCTCGATCTCGCGACGCTGCGCGGCGTCGCGGGGAAGCGGGCCGAGCCGCGCGTGCCCTTCTCCAGCCTCGTCGAGGCCGGTCTCGTCGCGCCGGGTTCGGAAATCATGGACGCCAAGCGGCGCTGGAAGGCGCTGGTGCGGGCGGACGGAACGGTTTCGATCGGCAATGACGCGGCCTCCATCCATCGGCTCGGCGCCAAGGTCCAGGGGCTGGAATCCTGCAACGGCTGGACGTTCTGGCATGTGCCGCAAGGCCCCAAGCTCCGCGTGATCGACGAACTCCGCCAGGAGATCCGCGATTCCATGGCCATGGCCGGGGCCTGATCGCTCGCGCCCGGCGCGCCGATACCCACAGCGACACGACTCGGCGAGACGAGAGGTCAGGGAACGGGACGGGCGGGATCGCGGCGCGGTCCGGCCCGTCCCGTCGGTCCGTCAATCGTCTCAGTCGCAGAGGCCGACGGCGCGCAGCGCGCGCGTCACGTCGCCCGGCTCCTCGATGAGCCATGCCTGCCAGCCCGCATCGCGTGCGCCTTCGACATTGCGGGCGCTGTCGTCGAGGAAGAGCGTGCGATCGGGCCGGAGGCCGAAACGGGTCGCATGACGCGTGTAGATGGCGCGGTCGGGCTTCAGGACGCCGATCTCGCCGGAGACGGTCGCCCCCCGCGTCTCGTCGAGGAAGGGGAACAGCCGGCGCGCGAGGGCGTAGGTCTCGACGGAGAAGTTGGTGAGGAGCGTCACGTCGCGCCCCTCCGCGACGAGACGGCGCAGATGCGCCACGGGCTCGGCGTGATGATGGGGCACCATCTCGTGCCAGTGCCGGTGAAAGGCGCGGATGTGCTCCTCGTGGTCCGGATGGTCCGCGATCAGCGCGCGTTCGGCTTCCGACCAGCGTCGCCCGCGATCCTGCTCGAGATTCCAGTCGGGCGTGCAGACTTCGGACAGGAACCGCGTGCGCTCGGCCTCGTCCGGAATCAGCCGCCGGAACGGGATCTCCGGGTCGTAGTGGATCAGGACGCGGCCGATGTCGAAGACGATGTGGTCGATCATGCGTCCGCTTCCTTCCCGGGATCGTCGTTCGGTCCGTCGCCTGTGGGAACGGCGAGGGCCAGCGCCTTGCGCATCAGCGTCGGCAGGGCTTCGCCGCCGATGGCGTTGCGGCCGGACCACCAGCCCGCCACCGGCGGGTCGCGCTCGGCCGCACCGCGCCAGACCTCCAGTTCGAGGTCGAAATGGGTGAAGCCGTGCGACACCGAGCCGACGCGCCGCCACTTCGCCGGAAAGGGCGCGGCTCCGGAGCCCGTCGCGCCGTCGCTCCGGCTCGACCAATCGGTCGTCGGCGGCTCGGCCATGCCGCCGAGCATCCCGGTCGCCGGTCGGCGCCGCAGCCAGACCGCCCCGTCGGACGGACGGACCGCGACGAAGGCCGCGCCGCGCCGGAAGGGCTTGGCCTTCTTGGCGAGCTTGACGGGGAAGCGCTCCATCGTGCCGGCGGCGCGGGCGGTGCAGGCGTCGGCGAGCGGGCAGAGGATGCAGGCCGGCCTCTTCGGCGTGCAGATCGTCGCGCCGAGATCCATCATCGCCTGCGCGAAATCCCCCGGCCGCGTGTCGCCCATGATCCCGGCGACGTGCCGCCGGATCAGCGGGCGGGCGGCGGGGAGCGGCTGTTCGATCGAGAAGAGCCGCGTCGTGACGCGCTCGATGTTTCCGTCGACGACGGGCGCCGCCTCGTCGAAGGCGATCGAGGCGATGGCGGCGGACGTGTAGTCGCCGATGCCGGGAAGATCGCGAAGCGCGGCCGCCGTCCGGGGGAAGCACCCGCCGTGTCGATCCGCCACGACCCTGGCGCAGGCGAGGAGATTGCGCGCGCGGGCATAGTAGCCGAGCCCCGCCCAGGCGCTCATGACCGCATCGTCCTCGGCCGCCGCGAGGTCGGCGACGGTCGGCCATGTCAGCGTGAAGGTCTCGAAATAGGTCTTCACCGCCGCGACCGTGGTCTGCTGCAGCATGACCTCGGAGAGCCAGACGCGATAGGGATCGGGCGCGACGCCCGCCGCACGCTCCGCCGGACCGACGCGCCAGGGCAGGGCGCGGGCATGGCGATCGTACCAGGCGAGCAGCGCGCGCGCGATCGCCGGACCGCCGGGCGCGGCGTGGCCGGGATGCACCGCAAGCCCGGCGATCGTGATCTCCGTGCGGGACCGGCGCTTGACACTCATCGGCGGACTATCGCATCGCAACGAGAGGATCGTGCCGGTGCCGAGGTCCGGACCGGCGGAGACAGCGCTTGCAGATCAACCATTACGTCATCAACCTCGACCGATCGACCGACCGGCGCGCCGCCATCGAGGCGGATGCCGAACGCGCGGGGCTCCGCTTGATACGGGTGCCGGCGGTGGATGGAAAGAGCGTGCCGGTCGCCGAGCGCCGGCAGCTCGACGAGGCGGGTTTTCGCAAGGCCCATGGCAAGCGCCCGCTCGACGGCGAATTCGGCTGCTATGCCAGCCATCTGCTGGCGCTGGACCGTTTCCTGGCCAGTTCGGCCGACGCCGCGCTGATCCTCGAGGACGACGTGCGCTTCAAGCCACATTTCGCCGAGCGTCTGGCGGCCATTGCCAGCGTGCCCGATTTCGACCTCGTGAAGCTCGCCCATCACCGCCGTCCCTCGATCCGCACCCTGCGCCGCATCGAGGGGCACCGGCTCGGCCGCGCCGTGTTCGGACCGACGGGAAGCTCGGCCGCCTATCTCGTGACGCGCGCCGGGGCGGAACGGCTGCGCGGATCGCTCGACCCGATGCGCCTTCCCTACGATGTCGCGCTGGAGCGCGCCTGGGCGTCCCGTGTCCGCATCCTCCACGCGGTTCCCGACCTCGTCACCTTCAATGCCGCGACCTCGAAGAGCCTGACCATGGACGGCCAGACCTATGCCTCGCGCAAGCTGCCGCCCTGGCGGCGGCTGACGACGCTGCGGTTCCGTGCGTTGGATCTCCTGCGCCGCCTCGCCTATGCCGCGGGGATCGGCGGGCGGTGAGGTTGACGCGATTTCTCCTGGCGCGCCGGCATGTCGACGCGGCGGTCCTCTCGCTCGGCTTCGCGCTGCTGCCGCTGATGAACGCCGGGGGCAAGGCCGTGTTCGGCGCCTTCATCCTCAGCGGCATCTATCTGGCGTTCGCCCGGCACCGCGTGGCCCGCTCCATGCCGCGCCTCTTCTCCGCCGCGCTCCTGGCCTATGTCGTCTGGACGGTGGGGCTCAGCCTCCTGCGCGGCGAAGGTCTCGATGGAAACCGGGCGCTGTCCTATGCGGCGATCGAGTTCGGCTTCCTGTTCCTGCCGCTCGGGATCGCCCTCGTGCCGAGGCCGATCGACGCGATGGTCGCGGGCGCGCGGCTCGGCGTGCTCGGCGTCTCGATTCTCGCGCCGATCCAGTATTTCGGCTTCGGCGAGCGGGTGGGGCTCGGCGGGAACGAGGCCATCTTCGGCTTCCTCGCCGCGGGCGCCGGCCTCGTCTCGCGGCTTCCGGCGGAGCGCGCATCGCGCTTCCTGCCGAACGGGAAGGCGATCTTCTATCTTTCCTTCCTGCCCGTCATCCTGTCCGAGACGCGGGCGGCCTGGCTGATCTACGGGCTTGCCATGCTCTTCGACCTGCGGGCCCTCTGGAAGGCGGGACGGCCGGACAGCCGGCGGTCCTATGCCGCGCTCGCGGCCGGCGTCGCCATCGCCATGCTGGCCGTCGTGCCGCTCGCCAGCGTGGTGAAGCAGCGCTTTTCCATCGGCCTTGCGGAATACGAGCGGTTCCAGGAGACGGGCATGGCGGGGGGGTCCGTCGACGTGCGCCTCGCGATGTGGCGCGGCGCGGTGATCCTCATCGCCCAGCATCCGCTGACCGGCGTCGGCGGGACGACGCGCATCCAGGCGGTTTCGGAGGCGACGCCCGATCCCGCGCGCAACGGCGCGCTGATCCGAACCTACAAGCATCTTCACAATTTCGCGCTCGACGAGGCTCTGACGAGCGGGCTGATCGGGCTTGCGCTTCTCTTCGGGGTGGTGGCAAGCTTTCTCGTCAGCGTGTGGCGCTGGACGGCGTCGCGCGAGATCCGGGAGTGCGCGGTCTTCCTGCCGATCCTCGTCGGCAGCTTCGGATCGTTCCACGGGGTCCTTCTCAACGAGTGGATGCTGATCCAGATCTTCGGGACGATGACCGTGCTTCTCACCGCCCTCAATCCCGCCCGCCTGCCCCTGGCGAGCACGACGCCCACCGCAGGCGTGCATGGACCGGCCTGATCGCCCCCTTCATCGCAGGGGCGCTCGTCCGGTCGGTGATCTCGTCGCGGGACTGCTCGATCCCGTCCTGGCGAAGAAGGCCGGCATGACCTCCGGCCTCATCGCAGCCTGGCCGGAACTCGTCGGTCCGCGCCTCGACGGCGTGACGCGACCGGAAAAGCTCGTTTGGCCGCCGCGACGCGGCGGCGACGATCCGTTCGAGCCGGCGACGCTCGTCGTCGCCTGCGAGGGGGCTTCGGTGCTGCGCCTGCAGCACGGGACGAGCGAGCTTCTGTCGCGCGTCAACGGCTTCTTCGGCTACGGGGCGGTCGCGCGGATCAAGATCGTGCAGCGCGCGGTCTCCGCGCCGCGCCCCAACCGCAAGCCGGTGCTTCGGCAGCTTCGTCCGGAGGAGGAGGCGGGGATCGCGGAGATGACGTCGCGGATCGAGGATCCGAAGCTGCGCGACGCGCTGACCGCCTTCGCGCGGAGCATGACCTCCCGGCGCGACGTGACCAAAGGGTAAGGTTGGCGCGACCGCTGCCTATTGGAATTGCCGCAATCTCTTTCTAGAACGGCCCTCGAACCTTTTCCGGCGGCCGTCGTGGCCGAGCCAGGCTTTCCAGGATTCCCATGCGCCAGATCCTTCGCATCGCCCTTTTCGCCGCTCTCGGCGCCGGTGTCCTTTCGGTCGCCGGCTGCTCGGACGAATCGTCCTCGACGGCAGCGACCTCGTCGGTCGTGCCGGCCGCCAACGCGCAGGAGACCGCGCCGGCTGCGCCGGCCGCCGGCGCTCAGGACACCGCGGCGCCGGCCGCCGGGGCCGCCGCCGCCGCGCCCGCCAAGCCCGCGGTGGACGTTCCCGCGGCGAACGGCTCGGTCGACGTCGCCAAGCTGATGGAGCCGGGACCCCTGCCGGACGTCGTGGTCGGCAAGGCCGATGCGCCGGTGACGATCGTCGAATACGCCTCGATGACCTGTCCCCATTGCGCGGCTTTCGCGATCAACACGCTGCCCGAGATCAAGAAGACCTACATCGACACCGGCAAGGCGAAGCTGATCCTGCGCGAATTCCCGTTCGATCCCCGCGCCGTCGCCGCGTTCATGCTGGCGCGCTGCGCCCCCGGCGACCGCCGCGAGGCGATGGTCGACGTCCTCTTCGCGCAGCAGGAGAGCTGGGCGCATGCCGACAACGCCTCGGCCGCGCTTCTCGGAATCGCCAAGCTCGCCGGCTTTACGCAGGAGAGCTTCACCGCTTGCCTCAACGACAAGGACCTCCAGGCCAAGGTCGTCGCCACGCAGCAGCGCGGGCAGAGCGAGTTCGGCGTTGAAGCGACGCCGACCCTCTTCGTGAACGGGCAGCGCTATTCCGGCGCGCTCAACGCAGCCCAGCTCTCGGCCGTCATCGACTCGATGCTCTGAGGCGAACCGGAGCCGGCCGGGGGCCCTTGGTGCGGCCGCCGGCGGCTCCGCGTCTGCGGGCCGATCGAGCCCGATCCTCACCGGACGAAACGTCGCCGCCTTCGTTGCAGTGCAACAATTGGCCTGCGCGCTTTTATCCCGTATGGGATCAGCGTCCCGCCGCCCGGCGGGCCGATCCCGCGGGGGGGACGAGGAGCGGCGGCCGTCGATGGCAAAGCGAGTGCACACCTTCCAGCGCGGTTCCGCCGAGCGAACGGCGGATGCCTCGGAAGCGCTCGGGCTGAAGGGCGCCAATCTCACGCTCCTCGCCTCGCTCAATCTTCCGGTTCCGCCGGGCTTCACCATCACGTCCTCCGCGTGGCGCGAGGCCTTCGCCGCCACCGACGGTCTGCCGCAGGTCCTGCGGTCGGAGGTCGTCTCGGCGGTGGACTGGCTGGAAGGGGCGACGGGGCGGCGTTTCGACGATGCGTCCCGCCCGCTGCTCCTCGCCGTGCGAACCAGCGCGCGCGTCGCGATGCCGGGCCTTGCCGACACGGTCCTCGACGTCGGCATGAACGACCGCACGGTCGAGACGCTGGCGGCCGAGCTCGAGGATCTCGACTTCGCCTTCGGCAGCTACCGCCGCTTCATCGAATCCTTCTGCAGCCTCGTCTACGACGTCGATCCCGGGGATTTCGAGGATATCGCGGACGACGAGCGCGCCGTCGCGGCTTGGACCGGCGCCGTGCCGAACGATCTCGCGCAGTGGCGCGCTCTGATCGCCCGCTTCCTGGCCTTCGTCGAGGACGAGATCGGGGAGACCGTGCCGCAGACGCCGATGGAGCAGCTCTATGCCGTCGTCGAATCGGCCTTCGCCAGCTGGCGCAACCCGATCGCGCGCGCCTTTCGAGTGGCCCACGGCATTCCGGAGAACACGGGCCTGTCGGTCACCGCGCATGCGATGATCTTCAACGAGCGCGACCAGAATTCGGGAACGGGCCGTGCGCTCTCGCGCGACCTGGCGACGGGGAAGGCGAGCCTCACCGGCGAGTTCGGGCTCGGGCGGCGGGAGCGCGAGGAGATCGGCGACCGGGCCGAGCGCTGGTCGCTCGCAGATCTCGTGGCCGAGGCCGAAACCAGCGGGACCAGCCGCTTTCCCGGCGATATCGGCGCGCTGCGCGACCACGTCCGCCGGCTGGAATCGCATGTGGGAGACGCCGTCGAGGTCGACTTCATGGTCGGCGATTCCGAACTCTTCCTCCTCCAGTCCCGGGTCGCCAAACGCGACGCGCCGGAAGCGGTGCGCATCGCGGTCGAACTCGTGCGCGAGGGCCTGATCGAGGAGAGCGAGGCGATCCTCCGGATCGATCCGATCTCGCTGGAGCAGCTTCTCCATCCCACGATCAAGCGGGGCGACGACATCGTCCTCATCGGCAAGGGCATGCCGGCCTCGCCGGGGGCGGCCAGCGGCGAGATCGCCTTCACCTCCGAACGCGCGCAGGAACTCGCCTCCGAAGGGCGCGCGGTGATTCTGGTGCGCAACGAGACGCATCCGGAGGACATTCACGGCATGCATGTCGCGGACGGCGTGCTGACCGTTCGCGGGGGCACGACGAGCCATGCGGCGGTGGTCGCGCGCGGCATCGGCAAGCCGTGCGTCACCGGCGTCGGCTCGCTGCGCATCGATCTGGAACGGGGCGAACTGCTCGGCGCCGGCGGGATCGTGGTGCGGGCCGGCGAGCGCATCACCATCGACGGATCGAGCGGCGAGGTGATCCGGGGCGCGGTCGAACTGGTGCGCCCGATGCTGTCGGGCGATTTCGCGACGCTGATGGAGTTCGCCGACCGGGCCCGGCGCATGGGCGTGCGCACCAATGCCGAGACGCCGATGGAGGCGCGGGCGGCGCGTTCCTTCGGCGCGGAGGGCATCGGCCTCTGCCGCACCGAGCACATGTTCTTCGAGGGCGATCGCATCCGGCGGATGCGCGAGATGATCCTGGCGCCCGACGAGGTCGGCCGGCGCGCGGCCCTGGAGCACCTCCTGCCGATGCAGCGCTCGGACTTCGTGGAGCTTTTCGAGATCATGGCGGGGCTGCCCGTCACCATCCGCCTGCTCGATCCGCCGCTCCACGAATTCCTGCCCAAGGGCGAGGCGGAGATCGCGGAGACGGCGCTGCAGCTTGGCGTCGAGGAACGGGTGATCCGCGAGCGGATCGAGAAGCTCGAAGAGTTCAACCCGATGCTCGGGCATCGCGGCTGCCGCCTCGCCATCTCGCATCCCGAGATCGTCGAAGTGCAGGCGCGCGCGATCTTCGAGGCCGCGATCGAGGCGGGCGAGCGGGCGGGCGAGGCGGTGGTCCCGGAGATCATGGTGCCGCTGGTGGGGCTTCGGAAGGAGCTCGACTTCGTGAAGCGCGTCGTGGACGAGGTCGCCGACCTCGTCGCCGCCGAGCGCGGCAAGCGCGTCAACTACCTCGTGGGAACCATGATCGAACTGCCGCGCGCGGCCGTGCGCGCCGACACGATCGCGGAGGTCGCCGACTTCTTCTCCTTCGGCACCAACGACCTGACGCAGACCGTCTTCGGCATCTCGCGCGACGACGCGGCGAACTTCCTGTCGACCTACGAGCGCAAGGGCATCATCGACCGCGACCCCTTCCAGTCGATCGACGTCGAGGGTGTCGGCGAGCTCGTGGCGCTGGCGGTGGAAAAGGCCCGGCGCACGCGGCCCGACATCTCGCTCGGCGTCTGCGGCGAGCAGGGCGGCGATCCCGCCTCGATCAGCTTCTTCGAGCAGACCGGGCTCGACTACGTGTCCTGTTCGCCCTTTCGCGTGCCGATCGCGCGGCTCGCCGCCGCGCAGGCCGCGATCCGCGCGACCCGCGCCCTGCGGGGCCACGGGCCCGCCAAGACAAGACCCCGCAACTGAGGACGCACGGCTGAGAACGTCCGGGGGAGAGTGAGGCTTCGGACCTGTCGCGGGATCGGCGTCAGGCCGAGCCGGACGGCCCCTCCGCCGGCAGCCCGGACCGGTGATCCCGCAAGCGTTCGAGAACGCCGACGAAAGCGCGGGCGAAGCCGTGGAATCGCTCGGCGATCTCCTGGCGATCGGCGATGCGCAGGCGCGTTCCGCTGGCGTCGAGCACCGCGAAGAGGATCGTGTCCCGCGCCTTGCTCGGGCTGAGCTGCGAGGGCTGCGCGGGGCTCTCTGACGCGGGAATGCGGACGGCGGCGATGCGGGATGCGTTCGACGCCGTTCCATCGGCCGGCATCTCGAACAGGAATTCTCCGCCCACGACCGACGCCGCCGCGCGGACGCAGCTTTCGAAGCTCGCAAGAACGGGGTCCTGCAGATCGAGCGCGATCTCGAATTCCACGCTCGAGAACGCATCCGTCAAGGCGCCGCCCGTCTTGTCCGGGCCAAGGCTCAGAACCGCGCTCATGTCCGCTCCCAGCGATGGCGGCGGCCGGACGCTCCGACCGTCTTCTGCCATCAACGACGGTTTCGCGCGATCGTTGCGTGCCCGGTGCGGTTTTGCGCGCGTTCGAACCTTTGGTCTTTCGCGCTCGCCGGGGTCCCGCGGCGAGGAAAGGATCGCTGGACAAGAACGGTCCGGGCGGCACAACCTCTTTCCGGCAGCTCCCGCGAGGAGCTTCGAAGCGCTTCCGCAGAGAAGCGGCGCCCCGACGACATGCAGGTGGAGGAAACCCCGATGCAGGGACTGATGCAGCACTGGCCTTTGCTGTGCTCGAAGGTGATCGACCATGCCGCGATCCATCACGCGCGGCGCGAGGTGGTCTCGCGTTCGGTCGAGGGGCCGATCCATCGCACGACCTATGCCGAGATCCGGCAGCGCTCGCTGCGCGTCGCCAAGCGGCTGGAACGCGAGGGCGTCGCGCTCGGCGACCGCGTCGCGACCATGGCCTGGAACACCTGGCGGCACCTGGAATGCTGGTACGGCATCCTCGGGCTCGGCGCGATCTACCACACCCTGAACCCCCGGCTCTTCCCCGAGCAGATCGCCTGGATCCTGCGCGATGCGGAGGACGAGCTGATCTTCGTCGACCTCACCTTCCTGCCGATCCTCGAAGCCATCGCGCCCTCCGTGCCGAGCCTGCGCAAGGTGATCGTCCTCACCGACGGCGCGCATCTGCCGGAGACGAACCTGCCGGGCGCCGTCGCCTACGAGGACTGGCTGGCGGAGGCCGACGAGGACTTCCGCTGGCGGGAGTTCGACGAGACCACGGCCGCCGGCCTCTGCTACACGTCGGGCACGACGGGCAATCCGAAGGGCGTCCTCTTCTCCCATCGCTCCAACATCCTGCATTCGTTCATCGCCATCCAGCCGAACGCGATGAACCTCTCCTCGCAGTCGCGGGCCATGCCCGTCGTGCCGCTCTTCCACGCCAACGGCTGGGGCATCGCGTTCTCCTGTCCGATGGTGGGGGCCGCCCTCGTCATGCCGGGACCGAAGATGGACGGCGCCTCGATCGCGGAGCTTCTGACGGGCGAGCGCGTGACCTTCTCGGCGGCCGTGCCGACGGTCTGGCTGATGCTGCTCGACCATCTCGATCGGACCAAGGGTGCGCTGCCCGATCTCGAGCGCGTCGTGATCGGCGGCGCGGCCTGTCCGCGCGTGGTGACGCAAGCCTTCGAGACGCGCTACGGCGTCGAGGTCGTCCATGCCTGGGGCATGACCGAGACGAGCCCGCTCGGCACGTTGAACGTGCCCAAGCCCGAAACGGCCGATCTCGCCGGCGAGGCGCTTTTCGACCACAAGCAGAAGCAGGGCCAGACGCCGTTCGGCGTCGAGATGACGATCACCGACGACGAGGGCCGCGCGCAGCCCTGGGACGGGGAGACCTTCGGGCGGCTGAAGGTGCGCGGCCCCGCCGTCTCCTCCGGCTACTTCCGCGGGGTGGGAGCCGAATGCTTCGATGCGGAAGGCTGGTTCGACACCGGCGATGTCGCCCATATCGACGAGAACGCCACGATGCAGATCACGGACCGGGCGAAGGACGTGATCAAGTCCGGCGGGGAATGGATCTCCTCGATCGAACTGGAAAACCTCGCGGTCGGTCATCCCGACGTGGCGGAAGCCGCCGTCATCGGCGTGCCGCATCCGCGCTGGGACGAGCGGCCGCTGCTCGTCGTCGTGCCGAAGGACGGCGCGGCACCGACCAAGGAGGCTCTCCTCGCCCATCTCGAGGGCAAGATCGCGCGGTGGTGGACGCCGGACGACGTCGTCTTCGTCGAGGCGATCCCGCACACGGCGACCGGCAAGATCCAGAAGCTCGAACTCCGGCGCCAGTTCAAGGATTATCGCCTGCCAACGGTTTGATCCCGGCGGTGTGCCCCGGCGCATCTCGCCGGCCGTTGCGGTTTGGCGTAGGAACCAGCGCTTGAGCGCCGCGGCGGCGAATCGCCCGCGGGATGCGGGACCGGTCCGGTCCGGTGACGGCGCTCTTGGGTGAGGTTGCGAAGGGCGAGGCGGCGGCAGGCGGCATGAAGGCCACGGGTCATTACATCCGCAAGCGATTGCGCCTGGCGGGAGCGGCGCGGAGCCTGGCGGGCTTCTCGCTGGTGTTCCTCGCGGCGGGGATCGTCGCCTACCGGCTCGACGTCGTGGATTTCGAGGCGCTGAAGGGCGTGCTCGTCGTCGCCTTCGCGATGGCTGCGGCCGCTCTCGTCATCGCGCTGGTCGGCCTCGCCCGTGTCTGGCGCAGCGGCTACCAGGGCGGCGGGGTCGCGATCGGCGCGGTCGCCCTGTCGCTCCTGACCCTTGCGCCCTTCGTCCTCGCCGGCATCCTCGCCTACGACAATCCCGGCGTTGCGCAGTCGTCGAGCGAGGGCATGCAGGCGGCCGAGATCGGCGCGCCGGTGGAGCCGGCCGAGGCATCGCCCGACGCCCCGCCGCCAATCACCGGCCGGCGCTATCAGGCGACCGCCGCGCAGGTCTTCGGCGTGACCCGTCTGGTGCTCGCCGATCTCGGTTGGGAGGTCTCGACGGTGAACGCCGCAGCCCCTCTCGACGAGGAGGACGGCGATCTCGGCGTCAGCGGCACCGTCGACGTCCCGATCCCGACACCGCGCGACACCGAGGGCGCGCAGGCGCAGGTCGATCCGCTCGACCAGCCGGATTCCACCGACTACGCGATCGAGGCGACGGCGACGGGACCCGTTCTCGCCCTGCCCAGCGACATCACGATCCGCATCGTCGAGGACGGATCGGAGAGCTTCGTGGATCTTCGCTCAGCCTCGCGCTCCGTCGCCTGGGATCTCGGCCAGAATCGCCGTTTCATCGAGGATTTCCTGACGCGGCTGGACCTCGCGATGGCCGGCGCCCTGACGGTGGTGCCGGCCGGCGAGGGCTGACGGTCGCGTTCAGGGAAGCCGGCGATCGGCCTCACCCGGACGAACCGCCGCCCGGCGTGAAGGCCGAGTCAAGGCGCACGGGGCCGTCCGCTGCGACCCGGCCGCTTTCGACGAGGTCTTCCAGATGCGCCAGCACCGACAGGCTCGCTGCGGGGTGAAGGCGCGGATCGGTGTCGCGGTAGAGCGCGGACACGATCTGCGGGATCCCCCGGTCTCCCCCGCGCAGACGCTCCAGGATCGCGGTCTCGCGCATGCGCCGGTGCGAGCGAAGGCCGCGCAGGAAAGCTTGCGGGCGCTCGACCGGTCCGCCATGGCCGGGCAGGAAGAGGCGATCGTCTCGGTCGAGCAAACGGTCGAGCGAGGCCATGTAATCGGACATTCGTCCGTCCGGCGGTGCGACGATGGTCGTCGACCATGCCATGACGTGATCGCCGGAGAGAAGCACGCCCTCGCCGCCGACCGCGAAGGCGAGATGATTGGCGGTGTGGCCGGGCGTCGCGACGGCGACGATCCGGGCGCTGGACAGGCCGAGATCCTCGCCGCCGGCGAGGCGCCGGTCGGGACGGATCGGATCCGCCGCGGCATCCATGATGTTGATCTCGCCCGGCCCGAGGGGGCGCGAGGGCCGATGGGGCCCCTCGCCGAGGACGGGGGGCGAGCCCGTGGCGGCACGCAGTTTCGGGACCAGCGCCGTGTGGTCGCGATGCGTGTGCGTCAGGAGCACGGCCTCGACGGGACGGTGCGCGATGGCCCGGAGAAGCGCTGCGAGATGCGCATCGTCGTCGGGGCCGGGATCGACGACGACGACGCCGTCGGCGTCACCGAGGAGGTAGGTGTTCGTGCCGGTGAAGGTGAAGGGGCCGCCATTGGCGGCGGTGATGCGCCAGATGCCGGCTGCGACGGGCACCGCTTCGCCGTGCCGGGGCGCGAAATCCGTCACGAGGTCGAGCGCCATCGCCTCACGCTCCACGAGGCGGCAGGACGAGGCCGAGATCCGCCGGTCCGAGGATGCGGAAGGCGCCGGGCTCGAGCGTGCCGAGATCGAGACCGCCCATCCGGTCGCGGTGGAGCGCCTCGACATGGTTGCCGACGGCGGCGAACATCCGCCTCACCTGGTGATAGCGACCCTCGGTGAGGGTCAGATGGGCCGTCGTCGGCGAAAGCGCTTCGAGCACGGCCGGCAGGAGCGGCTTCTCCTCGCCCTCCAGCATCAGCGTGCCCGAGGCGAAGATCTCGGCCTCGTCGCCGCGCAAGGGGCGGGCGAGCGTGGCGCGGTAGCGTTTGGGCACATGCATCTTCGGCGAGATCACGCGGTGGAGGAGCGCGCCGTCGTCGGTGAGGAGGAGGAGGCCGGACGTCTCCTTGTCGAGCCGGCCGATCGTCGAGATGGCGGGATCGCGCCGGCGCCAGCGCGGCGGCAGGAGGCCGTAGACGAGGGGGCCGGCCTCCTTGTGCGAGCAGGTCACGCCGAGCGGCTTGTGGAGGAGCAAGGCCAGCCCCGGCGGGGGATCGACCGCTTCGCCGTCGACGATCATGCGCTCCGGCAGGTCCGGTTCGGGGCGGATCTTCGTCTCGCCGCTCGGCAGCGCCGCGCCGTCCAGCGTGATGCGGCCGGCTTTCGCGAGAAGGCCGATCTCGCGCCGCGAGCCGTAGCCGAGATTGGCGAGGAGCTTGTCCAGCCGGACGGGGGCTGCCGGCTTCATCGGCGGGCCTCGAAGATCTTGTAGCCGCCGCCCTCCGCCCTCATGGCCACCGTCTTGAAGAGGCCGGACAGGACCGCCTCGTAGGGCAGGTGCCGGTTCGCGGTCATGTGGAGGAAGCCGCCGGGGCGCAGTGCGGCATGGGCCCGTGCGATGAAGCCCTGACCGAGGGCCCGGTTCTCGACCCCGTCCTCGTGGAAGGGCGGGTTCATCACGACGAAATCGAGGCCGGCGGGCACGGCTTCGGGGCCGAGCGCATCGGCCCAGAGGAACGTCGCGCGGGCGTCCTCGACATTTCGGCGCGCGGCGGCGAGGGCGCGGCGGTCGATGTCGACGCCATGGAGGGCCGTGACCTCGGGATGGCGGAGGACGGCGCGGGAGAGGATGCCGATGCCGCAGCCGAGATCGGCCCCGCGGCCGGAGAGCTTCGGCAGATGTTCGAGAAGCAGTGCGCTGCCGGGATCGACGCGGTCGAAGGCGAAGGCGCCGGGCTGAGTCCAGAGGCCGAGATCCGGGTCGAGCCGGAGGTCGCCCGCCGCGATCGCGGCGTCGAGGCCGACCGGGCTCGCGGGACGAAGGGTTTCCACGATGCGGTGATGGCGCCGCGACGTCTCGCCGATCCCGCAGCCGAACTCGGTCAGTTCAGGGGCGAGCCGCTGCCCGCCCTTCGCCTTGGGCGCGAGCGCCGTCAGACGACCGCCGACCGTCAGCGCTCTCAGCGCCAAAGCGAGGATGCGACGGCGCTCCAACGTGCCGGGGGGCGCGAGGACCACCATCTCCGAGAGGCTGCCGGGCTCGATCCCCGCGAGATCGGCCGATCCGGGCTTCAGCGGGGAGAACTGGATCGCATCGCTTGGCGCCTCCACGAGATCCCCGGGCGGCAGGCCGTAGAGCCCCGATGTCGAGAGTTGGTCCGGCACGTCGTTCCCTGTCCTTTCGGCGGGACCGGCCACCTTTGCCGTCCCGTCTCCGTCGCGGCGACGAACGTCGAACGAACCGTCCGGGTCAAGCCCTATCTTGGGCGCGGGGCGCTTCGGCCCCGCCGCGCCCGGCCGGGTTCAGGTTCCGCAGAAGGTCCGATAGGCGGCCTCGCGCTCGGGCGGGAGGGCGGCATAGGACGCGAAGTCCGGACGGTCCTCGTAGGGGCGGGCGAGCGCCGCGTTCAAGCGTTCGAACGGAGCCGTGTCGCCCGCGATGGCGGCGGCGAGGGCCTCCTCCACACGATGGTTTCGCGGGATCACGGCGGGATTGACCGCATCCATCGCGGCCTTGCGTGCGGCGGGCGCCAGGGACTCCGCGGCCAAACGCGCGCGCCAGCGGACGGCCCAACCGTCGTAGGCTGCGGGATCGGCGAAGAGCGCGCGGACCGAGGCGTCCGCTTCCGGCGTCTCCGCCGCCGTTCCGAGCCCCCGGAAGGTGAGGGTGAAGTCGGCCGTCTCCCGGGCCATTCGTCCGAGGAGATCCTGGATCAGCGCCGCGTCCTCGTCCTGTTCGTCGTGAAGTCCGATCTTTTCGCGAAAGCCCTGGACATAGGCCGCGTTGAAGGCTTCGGCGAAGCCGGCGAGGATGTCCTGCGCGATCTCGATCGCCCGGCTCTCGTCCGGGTCGAGGCGGCTCAGCAGGCATTCGGCGAGGCGCGTCAGGTTCCATTGCGCGATGCCGGGCTGGTTGGCATAGGCGTAGCGCCCGTTCCGGTCGATCGAGGAGAAGACGGTGGCGGGATCGTAGCCGTCCATGAAGGCGCAGGGGCCGTAGTCGATCGTCTCGCCGGAGATCGACATGTTGTCGGTGTTCATCACGCCGTGGATGAAGCCGACCTGCATCCAGCGCGCGACGAGCCTCGCCTGCCGACGCGCCACCCCCTCCAGCAGCGCGCGATAGGGGTTCGGCGCCTCCGCGGCTTGCGGATCGTGGCGGGCTATGACGTGGTCGGCAAGCCGGCCGATGGCGTCGTCGTCGCCGCGCGCGGCCAAGAACTGGAACGTGCCGATCCGCACATGGCTGGCGGCGACGCGCGTGAGGACCGCGCCGGGCAGGGCGGTCTCGCGATAGACGGGCTCGCCGGTGGCGACGGCGGCCAGCGCCCGCGTGGTCGGAATGCCGAGGGCGGCCATGGCCTCGCTGACGATGTATTCGCGCAGGACGGGTCCCAGCGCCGCGCGCCCGTCGCCGCCGCGCGAGAAGGGCGTCGGGCCGGAGCCCTTCAGCTGGATGTCGCGACGACGCCCCGCGCGGTCGACGACCTCGCCGAGAAGGATCGCGCGTCCGTCGCCGAGCTGGGGCACGAAATTTCCGAACTGGTGCCCGGCATAGGCCGCCGCGATCGGCTCGGCACCGCGCGGGATGCGATTGCCGGACAGGATCTCCGCGCCCTCCTGGCTGTCGAGCGCATCGGGATCGAGGCCGAGCTCTTCGGCGAGCGGCCGGTTCAGCTGGACGAGGCGCGGCGCGGGAACGGGGGTCGGCAGGGTCGGGCGGTGGAAGGGGGCGTCCAGCCGCGCATAGCTGTTGTCGAAGGAGAAGTGAGCCGTCACGGGACCTGCCTCGCATCTGTCGCGCCGAACAAAGCCGTCGCGGTTTCGCTGGATGCGTAGATGGAGTCCTTGTCACCGGCTTTCGAGGGCGCTGCGCCGCGAATGCCGGTCTCTTCGGGCCAAGATGCGGGCGTGGCCCTTCGAAGGACGGAGACGCGAGACGCTGAGACCGATGAGGGACCGGACGCCTCTTGCGAGGCGCCCGGCCAGAACAGCCGGGCCGGAAGGGACGGGACGACGCGGCTGCTTTTCGTGAAAGCGATGGCGTCTTATCGCGCCGCCGCGATGAACGAGCGGCGAACGGGCCGTTCATCCTGCCGACAGGAAGTCCCGCGCGGGGCAGCCGAGGCCCGGCAGGGGCGGGGCGTTGCGGCCGGGCTGCGCGAAGGGCCGGAGTCACCGGAAAGGCACAGGCGCCGCCGGGCGTTTCGCCACTGGCCGGGATGCCTTGAAAGCGGGACGCCGGGCCCTTTCTTCCCGTGCTGCAGCGCGTGAAAGGCTGGTGACATGAGTCTCGATCATCCCGGCCTCCCGGAAACGCCTGCCGACCTGCCGTCGGAACGCCCGGTTTCGCCCGTTTTACCGGACGCTTCCGACGTCGTGCTCGCGCCGGCCGAGGCGATCCCGCGGATCGACCTGCGCGCCAAGGGCGAGCCCTGGGAGAAGCGCCGGGCGGCGGGCAAGAAAATGCGCCTGTCCGTGCCCCACGCCGCCCATGGCGAAGCGGTTTCGACCGACGGGCGACGCGATCCCGTGGCGATCGTAGCGGCGAGCAACGAGGGCCGGCAGGCCCGCCTCGTTCCCATCCGTCTGAAGCGCATGTCGGAATCGCCCTTCGCCTTCCTGCGGGGGGCGGCCGGCGTGATGGCGGCGGATCTGTCCACGACGCCCCGGAGCGGCATCGACGTCGTGATGAACGGAGATGCGCATATCTCCAATTTCGGCCTGTTCGGCACGCCCCAGCGCGACGTCGTGCTCGATCTCAACGATTTCGACGAGGTCACGATCGGTCCCTGGGAATGGGACCTGAAGCGCCTCGTCGCCAGCCTCAACGTCGCGGGGCGCGACGAGGCGATCGGACGCCAGGACCGGCGGCGGATCGTCGCCGGCTGCGTCGAGGGCTATCGCCGCTCGATGGTGGAACTGGCGCCGCAGGGGCCGATCGACGTCTGGCATCGCGCCGCGCGGGCCGACCGGCTCGACTTCGACGGGATCGAGATCGACCCGGATTCGCAGGCGGTCCTGCGCAAGGCGGTGGAGAAGGCGCGGCGCCGCAACAATGCGTCCCTCCTGGAAAAGGCCGGAGAGCGACAGGTGGACGGGGGCTGGCGCCTGCGCGAGGACCCGCCGATCCTCACCGCGGTCGACGACGATGTGCGCGAGGCCGTGATCTCCGGTCTCGAGCACTATGCCGAATCCCTGCCGCGTGAACGCCGCTTCATGCTGAGCCGCTACCACGTGGTCGATGTCGTCCACCGCGTGGTCGGGGTCGGCAGCGTCGGGACACGGGCCTATCTGGCGCTGCTCTTCGGCAATTCGGATCAGGACGCTCTGTTCCTGCAGGTCAAGGAAGCGATCCGGCCCTCGCATGCGCCCTATGTGGCGCCGCTGCCCGAGCCCTACGGATCGCATGACGGCGCGCGCGTCGTCTACGGACAAAGGCTGCTGCAGGCGGTCGGCGATCCCTTGCTCGGCTGGACGACGATCGATGACCGGCCCTTCTATGTCCGGCAGATGAAGAACATGAAGGGCGAGATCCCGCATTCGCTGCTGACGGGCCGCTCGCTCGTGTTCTTCGCCTTCGGCTACGGCGCGCTTCTGGCGCGGGCCCATGCCCGAACCGGGGACGCCGCCGCGATCTCGGGCTATTGCGGCGGTTCGGAAAACCGCAGTTTCGACGAGGCGCTGGCGGACTGGGCGGAGACGTATGGCGACCAGAACGCGCTGGACCATCAGGCGCTGGTCGATGCCATCGCGGACGGGCGCTTCGGACCCGGGGATGACGGGTCCGCCTGAGCGTCCCGCGCGGGTTCGCGATGCCCTAGAGGCGGATGACGACCTTGCGCAGGCCGACATCGTCGGGATGGGCCTTCTGGACGAAGCCCAGCGTGCGCGCCATGGCGAGCATGGTCGTGTTTTCCGACAGGACCTCGCCGTAGATCTCCTGGAAGCCGCGCTTCTTCGCATAGGCGAGGATCGCGTTCATCAGCATCCAGCCGATGCCGCGACCCTTCTGGTCCGAGCGCACCATGATGCCGAATTCGGCGATCTCCTCGTTCGGGTCCACGATCAGACGGGCGACGCCGAGAATGTCGGCATTGGTCTTCGGATCGGCCTGGATCACGAAGGCCATCTCGCGGCGATAGTCGATCTGCGTCAGGCGCGCGGCGAAGGCATGGCCGACCTTCCGGATCGCGGAGAAGAAGCGCAGGCGAATGTCGTTCGGATCGGAGGATTCCACCATCCGGATCAGCGCGGGCTCGTCCTCCGGGCGGATCGGGCGCAGATGGAAGGGCGTGCCGCCGCGCGAGAGGATCACCTCCTCCAACTCGCTCGGATAGGGTTGGATCGCGAAGCGCGAGCGCCGGGTGGAGCCGGTCGCCGGCTGGAGGACGACGCGGGCGTCGAGCGCGAGCACGCCGTTTTCGTCGGCCAGCAGCGGATTGATGTCGATCTTGGCGATCTCGTCGAAATCGGCGAGCATCTGCGAGAGCGTCACCAAGGTCGCGGCGATGGCGCCGAGGTCGGCGGCGGGCCGGTCGCGGTAGCCGTCGAGGAGCCGGGCGACGCGCGTGCGACCGATGAGATCGCGCGCGAGGATCTCGTTCAAGGGCGGCAGGCCGACGGCGCGGTCGGCGATGACCTCGACGGCCGTTCCGCCCTGGCCGAACAGGATGACCGGGCCGAAGGCGGGGTCGGTGGTGACGCCGGCGATCAGCTCGTGGGCGCGGGGGCGCTGGATCATCGCCTGCACGGTGAAGCCCGCGATCACAGCCCCCGGCTGACGCTCGGCGACGAGCTTGAGCATGTGCGCGGCGGCTTCCTCCACCATCTCGCGCGTGTCGAGATCGAGACGGACGCCGCCGACATCGGACTTGTGGGTGATGTCGCCGGACAGGATTTTCAGCGCGACGGGAAAGCCGATCTCTGCTGCGAGCCTGGCAGCCTCGGCCGGGGAGGCCGCGATCCGCGTCAGCACCACGGGAATGCCGTAGGCCGAAAGGAGGCGCTTCGCCTCGGGCTCGGTCAGGACCGGTCGGCCGTTCGACATCGCGTCGTCGATGACGCTTCGGGCGGCCGCGAGGTCGGTTCCGCCCGGCGCGATGGCGGGCGGCGTTTCCATGAGAAGATCCTGGTTCCGGCGGTAGTCGACGAGCTGCATGAAGGCGCGCACCGCCTCGTCCGGCGTCTGGTAGGTCGGAACGCCGCCAGTTGCGAAGAGCCGCCGCGCGTCGCGTGCCGCGCGCTCGCCGAGCCAGGAGGTGAGGACGGGCGCCTTGCGATTCTCCTGCCCGCGGGCCGCGTCGACCGTGGCCTCCGCCGCGCCCGTGCTGTCGGAGATGGCCTGCGGACAATGGAGGACGAGCACGGCGTCCTGCGCCGGGTCCTCGAGGATCGCGCGAAGCGTCTCGGCATAGGTCGAGGATGCCGCGCCGGCCGGAATGCCGATCGGATTGCCCTTCGACCAGCCGGTCGGGAGGAGCCGGTCGAGGCGCTCGACGGTCGCATCGGACAATTGCGCGAGGCGGCCGCCGCAATCGGACAGCGCGTCGGTGGCGAGCACGCCCGCACCGCCGCCGTTCGTCAGGATCGCGAGCCGGTCGCCCCTCGGGCGGATGCCGGAGGCCAGCGTCGCCACCGCCTCGAAGAGTTCGCGCAGCGAGCCGACGCGCAACATGCCCGCCCGGCGGAAGGCCGCGTCGTAGACGGCATCGGAGCCGGCGAGCGCGCCGGTGTGGGAGGCGGCGGCCCGCGCTCCGGCTTCGCTCCGGCCGGCCTTGATCACCACGACCGGCTTGGTGCGCGCGGCGATGCGCGCGGCGGTCATGAACTTCTGCGCCTCGGTGATCGTCTCGACATAAAGAAGGATGGCGCGGGTGCGGGCGTCGAGCGCGAGGTAGTCGAGGAGATCGCCGATATCGACGTCGCACATGTCGCCGACCGAAACGACGTGGGAAAAGCCGATCTCGCGCACGTCCGCCCAGTCGAGCACCGCCGTCGCGATCGTGGCGGACTGGCTGACGAAGGCGACGTCGCCGGCCTTCGGCGTCAGATGCGCGAAGCTCGCGTTGAGCCCGGCGGCCGGCGAGATCAGTCCCATCGCGTTCGGCCCGACGATGCGCAGGAGATGCGGCGCGGCGGCGTCGAGCAGCGCCTGGCGCAGCGCCTCGTCGGCGAAGCCGTCAGAGATCACGATGGCCGCGCGGCAGCCTTTCCGCCCGAGTTCCCCGAGAATGGCGGCGACGCCGGCGGCGGGCGTCGCGACGACGGCAAGGTCCGGCACCAGGGGAAGATCGGCGACGCTTCGATAGCTCACCGAGTAGCGGATCGCCGTCTCGTGCGGGTTGACCGGCATGACCGGACCTTTGAACCCGGAGCCGTAGATGTTGCGGGCAAGGACCTCGCCGACAGAGCCCGCGCGATTGCTGGCGCCGACGAGGGCGATGGCGCGGGGCTCGAAGAGGGCGTCGAGATGGCGAATGGACATGAGGGCTCCCGCAGCGGCACCGATGTTCCGCGGCCTGACAGATACCCTTGTAGCGCGCGAACGGCATCCGGCCACCGGTCGCCGTCCCGCGGTGAAAGCCCGCACGCTTCGAAAGCGCGGCAACAAGAGCGCGAAGGCTCCCGTCGCCGCGCTCAGCGAGGTCAGGCTTCTTCGGTCGCCTCGGCGTTGACGGAGGTTTCGGCGAGATCGGACAGGATGTCGTCGGTGTTTTCCTCCTCGATCAGCGTCTCCTTGAGAAGGCTCGCGGCGTCCTCGAGGCCGAGCTGCTCTGCCCAGGCGTTCAGCGTGCCGTAGCGCGTGATCTCGTAGTGCTCGACCGCCTGAGCCGCCGAGATGATGCCGGCGTCGAGGGCGTCGGAGCCCTGGAACTCCTCCATCACCTCCTCGCCTTCGCCGATGATCCCGAGGATCGCCTTGCACTCGACGCCTTCGGCCTTGACGCCGACGATGCGGAAGACCTCTTCCAGGCGCTTCACCTGGCCCTTGGTCTCGTCCAGATGGACGCCGAGCGCCGACTTCAGGTCCGTCGAGGTCGCCGCCTCCATCATCTTCGGCAGAGCCTTGATGATCGCGTTCTCGGCGTAATAGGTGTCCTTCAGCTGGTGGAGAAACAGCTCCTTGAGGGTCTTGTCGCTCATCGCATTCGTCCCTTGATCGAGGGCGCGCCGAAGCTGCTTGGCCGCGGCGCGCCGTTTCGACGACAGCGCGGTGATCCGCGCTGCGTGTGGGCCGGTAAGCCGCCTTCCTCGTCTTCGTTCCGGACGCAGTCGGTAGCCGCCGAGCGACATGGAGGGGCACGACGCATCCCCGAGACGGGCGGCATGGCCGAGGTGCCGCGAAGCGGATGATGGCTTTTCCCTCGCCTCACGGACCGGCGGACCGGCGGATCGCGGCCTCGCCGGCCCGACGGGGCTCCGGACCGTCGTCAGGCCGCGCGGGCTTCCCCGACGATCCAGTCGCTGAAAGCTGAGAGCGCCGCGCCGCCGCGCTCGAAGGAGGGGGCGACGAGGTAGTAGGCGCTCGGACTTTCCACGACATGGGGATGGGCGATCACCAGTCGGCCGGAGGACAATTCCCGTTCGATCAGGAAGAGGGGCATCAGCGCCACGCCGAGGCCGGCCATCGCGGCCTGCGAGACCAGCGAGAACTGCTCGAAGCGCATGCCCTCCTCGCTCGCCTGCCCGAGTCCCGCCGCGCCGAACCAGCCGCTCCAGGCGCCCGGCCGCGACGCCATGTGAAAGAGCGGCAGGCCGAGCAGATCGCTGGCCCCGGAGATCGGATGCGCCTCGAGAAAGTCCGGGCTGCAGACCGGCGCGACGGTCTCGCCCATCAGGAAACGGCATTCGGCGCCCGGCCAATCCGGCCGTCCGATGTGGATGGCCGCGTCGAGGCCTTCGCGCGCGAAGTCGAACTGGCCGATCCGCGTCGCGAAGTTGAGCGTGATGCCGGGGTGGTCCGCCACGAAACGCGGAATGCGCGGCATCAGCCAGCGCGTTCCGAAGGTCGGAAGGATCGCCAGTTCGAGCGTATCGGCATGGCGCTTCGTCATCATCTGCAGCGTGACGCGCCGGATCTCGCTGAGCGCCGGCCCGATGGCGGCGGCGTAGGCGCGTCCCGCCTCCGTCAGCGTGACGGAACGGCTGGTGCGCGCGAAGAGGGGCGTGCCGAGCTGCGCCTCGAGAAGCGCCACCTGCCGGCTGACCGCGCTCTGCGTCAGCGACAAAGCTTCGGCCGCCGCCGTGAAGCTGCCGCTCCGCGCGACCGCGTCGAAGGCGGCGAGGGCCCCGGTCGAGGGCAGGAGCTTGCGCGCGAAGGGCGACATGATCCATTCCTAAACCGAATGGATCGAGGCGTAAACCTTGCTGGCGTCCGGCTGGCGGAGCGGGGTAGACAGGAGCTTCGAGCCCATCCGAGGAGACCGACCATGGCCGAGCGCAACGCCTTCGTCTGGAACGATCCGTTTCTGATCGAGGACCAGCTCGGCGAGGAGGAGCGGATGATCCGCGATTCCGCCGCCGCGTTCGCCGAGGACGTGCTGCGCCCGCGCGTGAACGATGCCTATCTCGACGAGCGCATGGACGCCGATCTCTTCCCCCTGATGGGACAGGCGGGTCTCCTCGGCGTGACCTTGCCCGATACCTACGGCGCGGCCGGGGCGAACTACGTCTCCTACGGGCTCGTCGCGCGCGAGATCGAGCGCGTGGATTCCGGCTACCGCTCGATGATGTCGGTTCAGTCCTCGCTCGTGATCTATCCGATCTTCGCCTACGGTTCGGAGGAGCAGCGGCAGAGATACCTGCCGCGCCTCGTCTCGGGCGAGGCGATCGGCTGCTTCGGCCTCACCGAACCCGATGCCGGCTCCGATCCCGGCGGCATGACGACGCGCGCCGAGAAGACCGCGGACGGCTATCGCCTGACCGGCGCCAAGACCTGGATCTCCAACGCTCCGATCGCGGACGTCTTCGTCGTGTGGGCGAAGTCGGCCGCCCATGACGGCGAGATCCGCGGTTTCATCCTGGACAAGGGCATGAAGGGCCTCACCGCCCCGAAGATCGGCGGCAAGCTCTCCCTGCGCGCCTCGATCACCGGCGAGATCGTGATGGACGGCGTCGAGGTCGGCGAGGACGCGCTTCTCCCGAACGTTTCCGGCCTCAAGGGACCGTTCGGCTGCCTCAACCGGGCGCGCTACGGCATATCCTGGGGCGTTCTCGGCGCCGCGGAGGACTGCTGGCACCGCGCACGCCAATACGGGCTCGATCGCAAGCAGTTCGGCCGCCCGCTCGCCCAGACGCAGCTTTTCCAGAAGAAGCTCGCGGACATGCAGACGGAGATCGCGTTGGGGCTGCAGGCGTCGCTTCGCGTGGGCCGCCTCCTCGACGAGGGCCGGATGGCCCCGGAGATGATCTCGATCGTCAAGCGCAACAATTGCGGCAAGGCGCTCGACGTCGCCCGGATGGCGCGCGACATGCACGGCGGCAACGGCATCCAGATCGAGTATCAGGTCATGCGCCACGCGCAGAATCTGGAGACGGTGAACACCTACGAGGGCACGCACGACGTCCACGCCCTGATCCTCGGGCGGGCGCAGACCGGCCTCCAGGCCTTCTTCTGATGGCGGGCCGGGCGCGATGACGGGCGGGATGCGATGACGAAGAAGGGCGCTCCGCCGCTGCGCGGGCTGAAGGTCGTCGAGCTCGCGCGCATCCTCGCCGGCCCCTGGATCGGGCAGACGCTCTCCGATCTCGGCGCCGACGTCATCAAGGTGGAGAGCCCCGGCGGCGACGACACGCGGAGCTGGGGGCCGCCCTTCATCGAGCGCGAGGGCGAGCGCTCGGCCGCCTATTTCCACGCCTGCAACCGGGGAAAGCGCTCGATCGCCGTCGACTTTGCGACGGAGGAGGGGCGGGCGATCGTGTTGAAGCTCGTCGCCGAGGCCGACGTCCTCATCGAGAATTTCAAGGTCGGAGGTCTCGCCAAGTACGGGCTCGATGCCGAAAGCCTGCGCGCGCTCCATCCGCGCCTCGTCTACTGCTCGGTGACCGGCTTCGGCCAGGACGGACCCGAAGCGCAGCGCGCGGGCTACGACTTCATGATCCAGGGCATGGCCGGCATCATGGACCTCACCGGCGACCCTGCCGGCGAGCCGCAGAAGATCGGCGTCGCCTTCGCCGATATCTTCACAGGGGTCTACGGAGTCGTCGCGATCCAGGCGGCGCTCTGGCAACGCCAGACGACGGGGCTCGGATGCCATGTCGACATGGCGCTCTTCGACTGCATGACCGGCGTCCTCGCCAATCAGGCCATGAACTTCCTCGCGACCGGCACGGTGCCGCGCCGTCTCGGCAACGCCCATCCCAATATCGCGCCCTATCAGACCCTGCCGGTGGCGGACGGGCACGTCATCGTCGCCTGCGGGAACGACGGGCAGTTCGCCCGGCTCACCGCGCTGCTCGGCCTCGGCGAGCTTGCCGCCGACGCGCGCTTCGCGACCAATCCGGCGCGCGTCGCGCATCGCGCCGAACTGACGCGACGCCTCGAGGAAGCGACGCTGCGGCGGACGCGGGACGATCTCCTGGCCGGGCTCGAACAAGCGGGCGTTCCGGCCGGCCCGATCAACACGGTCGCGGACGTCTTCGCGGAGCCGCAGCTCCGGCATCGCGCGATGGCGATCGAGGCGGACGGCATTCCCGGAGTCCGAACGCCGATCACCCTGTCCTCGGGAGATCTCGATCTCGATCGACCTTCGCCCCGGCTCGACGCGGATGGCGACGCGATCCGCCGTCATCTCGACGCCGCGGGCGGCTGGCCCGAGCGCGTTGGCGGGGACTGACGCCGAGCCGGGACGACGTTCGACCGGCGCGGGCTTCATCGCGGGGATGCGCCTGTCTGTGCCGGGTGCAGGCAGGGCGCTCGACGGTTAGAATTCCGACCATTCCTCGCTGTCTGGCCTCGGCGCGGCGCCGCCCCGGCCGGTCGCGCGCATCTGGACGACGGGGCGGGCCGACGCGGCGGGCGGCGTCCGGCGCGAGGGCTTGGCGGCGGCGCCCGTCGCGATCATCTGGGTGCGGAAGCGAGCGACCATCTCGGCGAGTTCCTCCGTCTCGCCGGTCAGCGTCTGGGCGGCGGCGGTCGTTTCCTCGACCATGGCGGCGTTCTGCTGCGTGACCTTGTCCATGCTGTCGGCGGCCATGGACACCTCGCGCAGGCTGAGGGCCTGTTCGCCGGCGCTGGCCGCGATCGTGGAGACCACGCCGTTCATCGCGACCACCTGGGTCAGGATCTCGTCGAGCGCGCGACCGGACGTGCTGACGAGCTCGACGCCGGTCTGAACCTGGGCGGAGGAGGTGGAGATCAGTTCCTTGATCTCCTTGGCGGCCTCGGCCGAGCGCTGGGCGAGCCCGCGAACCTCCTGGGCGACGACGGCGAAACCTCTGCCGGCCTCGCCGGCCCGCGCCGCCTCGACGCCCGCATTGAGGGCGAGGAGGTTCGTCTGGAAGGCGATCTCGTCGATCACGCCGATGATCTTGCCGATCTGATCCGAAGACTGCTCGATTTCCGACATGGCGGAGATCGCGCGCCCGACGATCTCGCCGCCGCGCTCGGCGTTCTTCTGCGCGGCGGCAGCCTGGTTCTGGGCACGTCCGGCGTTCTCGGCCGTCTCGTTGATGCCGCGCGTCACCTGCGACAGGGCCGCGACCGTTTCTTCGAGAGAGGCGGCCTGCTGCTCGGTTCGCTGGGACAGATCCGCCGAGGCGACGGAAATTTCCGACAGACCCGTGCGCATGGAGCCGACGCCGGCCACGACCGCGCCGATCGTTTCTTCGAGGGCTGCGATGCTTTCGTTGAACTTCACGCGGATCGGCTCGAATTCCGGCGCGACCGCATGGTTCATCCGCGTGGTCAGGTCGCCGGCCGACAGGCCGTCGAACCCATCCTCGACGGCGTGGACGAAGAGCTTCAGATCCTCGGCCTTGGCGCTGTCGATGGCCGACTGACGATGGCGCATGGCCTCCTGCGCGGCCTGGTTCGCCGAAGCTTCCGCCTCGAGCCGCGCCTGTTCGACGGCGGCTTCCCGGAAGGTGAGAACGGCGGCCGCCATCGCGCCGATCTCGTCGCGCCGCTTGGTTGCCGGCACCTCGATCGTGCGGTCGCCGCCCGCGAGGCGTCGCATCGCGTCGGTCATGGCCGTGACGGGGGCGGCGATGCTGCGCGAGAGGAGAAAGCCCATGGCGATGGCGAGTGCGATGCTGCTGAGGCCCCCGAGGATGAGGGTCGTGCGGGCGGTCGCGTCGGCGGCATCCGTGTCGATGGCGCGCTGGTTGATGATGTCGTTCTGCGTCGCGATCATCTCGTCGAAAATGACGCCGGCCTCCCGCAAGGTCAGCTTTCCCGTCAGCGCCAGAGCCTGGTCGCGGGTGGCGGGCTCCTTCATGAGGGCGATCTGCCGCTCGGCCGAGTTGGCCTGCCAGTTGGCGACGGAGGCGAGCGCGCGGGCGGCGCGATCGCGCTGCTGGTCCGACGAGGTCTTCGCTCGGAAATCGGCGGCGAGATCGGTCAGGCTCTTCTTGCTGGCCTCGTAGGTCTCGACGAAGGCAAGATCGCTCGTCGCCATGTATCCCCGGACGGCGTTCTGCTGCTCGACGGCCGCCAAGCGCATGCGCTCGACTTCGATCGACAGCGCGAAGCTCGTCTGGTTCTTTTCGACATCGCTCGAAATGGTGCTGAGAGCGCGGAAGATGAGGACATCACAGGCGATCGAAACCACGATGACCATGGCGAACGCCGCCAGGAGCTTTCGAGAAATCTTGAGATCATTGAACGACATGCTGCGGGGGCCTTTCCGGATCGACAGGCCCAATCTCGGCAAAGACGGTTAAGATAATTACATATGAGAGCATACTATAAGTCTTGCATACTTATGCATTGAGCTTATCGATGGCTCGCGTTTCTTCTGCGGGGCGCGCGACGCCCGTTGATCCCTCGTCGGCTGCGGCATCCGGCACTGGCCGCGCTGACGAACGGATCGTTGCGTCATCGCTCGTCCCGATGTGAACCGGATCGGTCGGCCTCTCGATCCTCCCGGTCGCGTGCCGGGTACCAAAGCCCGACGACCACGTGCTCGCGCAGGCCGCGAATGCCGACGGCGCGTCGGTCGTCCGGCGGATCGATGGACGGCCCGGACGCATCGAGCGCATCGAGCAGCGCAGCCGACGCCACCATGGTCGCCCCTTCGATCTTGGCGACCTCCATCAGCCGGCTCGCGAGGTTGACCGTGTTGCCGCTGATGCTGATCTGCTGATGATGCTCGTGGCCCAGTCGCGACAGGACGACAGGGCCGAGATGCAGTCCGAGCCGAAGGCCGAGACCCCGACCGTCGGGCGTCTCCCGCCCGAGCCAGCGGGATGCCCGCGAGAAGAGCGCCTGGGCCGCCCGGATCGCTCGTCCCGCCGGATCGGGAGCCGGTTCGATCGCGCCGAACACGATCATCGCGCCGTCGCCCATGAAGTTCAGGACGAGGCCGTCATGGGCCTCGACGACATCGACGATGAGGGTGTGGAAGGCCTTGAGAAGATCCTGCGTCCGCGCCGGCCCGATCGTCTCGCTGCGGCCGCTGAAGCCCGAGAGATCCACGAAGAGCACCGCCGCAAGCTGCTCGACGGGTTGGCGCAGGAAGGCCGGATCGTGCGCGATGCGCTCTGCGATGGCGAGCGGTTGAAAGCGCCGCAGCGAGGCCTCGGCCTCTTCGGCCGCGCGCGCCCTTCGCCGCTCCAGGGTCTGCCGGCGCAAGACGGCGGCGGCCAGCGGGGGGAGCGCCGAGACGAGCGGCAAGGCCGCGCTCATCCAGATGCCGGCGGCGAAGATCGCGGCATTGGCCGCCGCGAAGGCGGCGAGGACGAGGGCAACGAGCGGCAGGCCGCGCGTCAGCGGCACGCCCAGAACGATCAGCGTGCCCGCGCCGGCCAAAAGCAGCGCAACGGCGACGTCGATCCAGCGCAGGGTCGTGGTCCGCACGAGGCCCGGCCCACCCAAGAGGGTCGCGATGCCGCTCGCCTGGATCTCGACTCCCGGCGTCACCGCATCGAAGGGCGTTCCGAACGTATCGCCGACGGCGGTCGCGGTGACGCCGACGATGGCGATGGCGCCCTCCAGCGAGGGCGGCACGGCTCCGTCCCGGAGAAACGCCTCCGCGCCGATCGTGCGAACGGAGCCGGCCGGACCGAACAGGCGGAGCGGCAGGTGCCAGCCGATGTCCAGCGGAACGACGTGGTCGGCGATGGCGACATGGTCGGTCGAAAGGCGGGGATCCACCCCGCGATGCAGGGCCGCCGCGCGCAGGGCGAAGCCCGGCAGGGGGCCCGTCGGACTTGCGAAGACCAGCGGCAGATGGCGCGGCGTTCCCGCGTCGTTGGTGGAAACATTGGCCAGACCGACGGACGAAGCAGCCTCGAACGCGGCGAGCGGTCGCAGTTCCCCGTCCAGGCGCGGCATGCTGGCAAGCCTTGCATCGCCCGGCGCGAAGCGGCCCGCCGCCGTGATGACCGAGTGTCCCCCGGCCAGCGCCCTTGCCAGAGCCGCGTCGCTTATCGCGTTCCCGGGGTCGGCCAAGAGGATGTCGAGGCCGATCGTCTTCGCTCCGGCCGTCCGGATCGCGGAGAGGAGGAAGGCCAGACGCGAGCGATCCAGCGGATAGCCGCCTTCCGCCGCCACGGTCTCGTCGTCGATCGCGACGATCACCACCTCGGCGGGCGGTGTCGCCGGACCGGCGAGACGCAGGCGCAGATCCGTCAAGGGCTCCTCGAAGCGATCGACCAGGCTGCGCAGGCCCGCGACGTGCTGCTGACCGAGCCAGCCGGTCCAGAGCAGGGCGGCAGCCAGGATCGCGGCCCCGCCGAGCCCGTGCCGCCAGCCGCCGGCTCGCACCGATCTCAGCGCCCGAAGCGGGACAGGAGGCCCCGGACCCGCGGCTCGGGCCATCGCCGCACGACGAGGGCTTTCCCCGGCGCGACGTCGACGCCCTCGCCGGGGCCGAGGGCGACGGAACCCGCTCCATCGGTTTCGGAGACTTCCACGCGGCCCCGGACGACGAAGACCGACGTGGAGCCGTCCGCGACGTCGACGGCATAAAGTGTCCCGCGAACCGCGGCGATGGCATGCGGCGTGCGGATCTGGAAGTCGCGCCGGACGGGAAGGTCGACGAGCGCGGCCTTGCCGGTCAGGTCCACCGAGTCCGGTAGCCCGTCCGAGGCCGGCGCGGCGATGCGAAGCTCGGCCGAGGCCTCAGCCTCGATCACGAGCCCGCCGGCACAGCGATAGGCCGTGCGCGGCGGGTCGGTCAGCGCGACGGTGCTGCAGGTCGAGGCGTCCTGAGAAAAACCGGAGCCGCAGGCGAGCGCGACGAGACCTGCGGCCAGCACGCCTGAGGTCGCCCAACGAGAAGCCATGCCGCACCGTCCCTTCAACGCCCGATCAAGCCGCCCCGGATCGGCTTCCACCCCCTCGGCGCGCGAGGGCGATGGCATCCGGCGGATGAGGGCGAGTGTGGCCGAGCGCGAGGGTTTCGACAACTCGTCGGAACTGCGAGGATCCGAACGCCGCGCCGCGTGTCGCCAGGGCGCGGCCCCGCACCCGCGACCGACATCGGGAACGGGCGTGATGGGCGAAGGCGCAGGATGGGATGATCGCAGCGGCGCGCGATGGGATGATCGAAGCGGCCGCTCCGAGGGATCGCCGAGATCCTTCGCCCGCCGTCGTGCGGAATTGTCCCCGAGGGATCGCCGTCCGCGAGAAAGGCCGCCGCGCATGGCCATCGTCGACCGGAGACAAAGACCCGTCTGGCTGGGGCGCCAGGATTCGAACCTGGGAATGGCGGTACCAAAAACCGCTGCCTTACCACTTGGCGACGCCCCAATGCCGGTCGGGCACGGGTCGCTGTCATAACCGGACGCACCCGCGCTGGCAACGGCGACGTCGGGCTGCGGCGGGAAAAACGGCGGCAGCCTCGTCTTGCGAAAACCCGGGCGGATTCTCGCCGAACACGGAGCGAATGCAGCTTGCGGCGACGCCGAAGGGTCGCTATAGACGCCTCCATGTGACGGAGTGTAGCGCAGCCTGGTAGCGCACCTCGTTCGGGACGAGGGGGTCGCAGGTTCGAATCCTGCCACTCCGACCACGTGTTCGCAGGGCGTCCCGGGCCCTCAAAGCTCCTGATCCTTTCGTGCAACGGTTTCTCGACGTCGATCCGTGTCGGTCGGCGAAGTCGTGCGCCTGCAGGGCTTGCCGGCCGCTGGCAGCGGGCCGTCGTGACGGCGGCGAACGACGGGTCAGGCGGGTCAGACGGGTCAGACGAGACAAGCGGAATCGGTGGCGTCGCGACGCCTGCGTTTCGCATCGGGGCGGGGCTCGAAACCGCATCGCCGACCTGCCTTTCCCACGCCGTGCTTTCGCGGCGACGACCCTTCATCGTCCAGCATCCTTCGTCGTTCCGCCGCCATCGCCGGCCGAGAGCCTGTCGGCGTTGATCGAAAGGCCCCGCGGGGCCGTCGATGGCGGCAGGCCGAGGGGCCCTCCGTCCCGCGACCGCTCGTGCCTCGCCGCGGTCTCTCCGGGCCTTGGAGCCGTCGACCGGCCGATTGACAGCTAAGAGTGATATCGATAACAAAAATGGGTCCGGAGCAACTGGGAGGTTGACGTGGCGCAGCTGGAGTTCACGAACCTGCAGAAGCGCTTCGGCGGGACGCAGGCCTTGAAGGGCGTGAGCTTCACGGTTCGTTCCGGCGAGGTCATGGCGCTGCTCGGCGAGAACGGCGCGGGCAAGTCGACGCTCATCAAGATCCTCGGCGGGATCCACAAGCCGGACGCGGGGGCGATCTCCATCGACGGCGTGCCCTATCGCCACGAGACGAACCGCTCGGTCGGCGCGGAGGCGCCCGTGGCCTTCGTCCACCAGGATCTCGGTCTCGTCGAATGGATGACGATCGCCGAAAACGTCTCGCTCGCCAACGGATATCCGCGATGGGGCGGCGGCACCCGCGGCCTGATCGACTGGGCGGCCGGCGAGCGTCTGGCTGCGCAGGCGCTGGCGCGTCTGGGATGCGACTTCGATCCCGGTCGCCGGGTGTCCTCGCTGACGCGGACGGAAAAGTCGCTGGTCGCCATCGCCCGGTCGCTGGCCACGCGCTGCGACTTCCTCGTGCTCGACGAGCCGACGGCGAGCCTTCCGGCCGACGAGGTGGAGAAGCTGCTCGGCGCCGTCCGCCGGCTTCGGGATGCCGGCGTCGGCATCATCTACGTCTCGCATCGGCTCGACGAGATCTTCCGCATCGCGGACCGGGTGGTCGTTTTGCGCGACGGGGCCGTCACCGGACTGCAGGCGGTCGCGGAGACGTCGAGCGAGCAGCTGGTCGAGATGATCGTCGGAGCGGGCGCGCTGCGGGCGTTCGAGAAGCGGCCGCCCGCGGCGCGTCCAGCCGCGCGCGTCACCGTCCGCGGCCTGGAGGTCGCCGATGTCGGGCCGGTCGATTTCGACATTTGCTCCGGTGAGATTCTCGGGCTCGTCGGCTTGCGCGGCGCGGGGCAGGAAGCGGTGGGCCGGGCGCTGTTCGGCGCGCTGGCGCACCGGGGCGTCGTCGAGATCGACGGCGTCGCGCCGGACCTTGGCTCGCCGCAGACGGCGCTGGTGTCCGGCATCGGGCTGGTCGCGCGCGATCGCGCGGAGGAATCGATCGCCGGTTCGCTGTCGATCCGGGAAAACACCTTCCTCAATCCCGCGGCGCGGGGGCGCAGGCTCCTGTCCTTCGGCTCGCGCCGGCGCGAGCGCGAGGCGGCACGGGCGCTCGGCCGCAAGGTCGGGCTGCGTCCGAACAGTCCCGATCTCGCCATCGAAGGATTGTCCGGCGGCAACCAGCAGAAGGTGGTGGTCGGCCGCTGGCTCGACACGGGACGAAAGCTCCTCATCCTCGAGGACCCGACGGCCGGCGTCGACGTGGGCGCCAAGGCCGAGATCTACCGCCTGGTCGACACCGCCGTCGCGGAGGGGCTGACGGTGCTCGTCGTCTCCACCGATTTCGAGGAGATCGCGATGCTGTGCCATCGGGCGCTCGTCTTCAATCGCGGCCGGATCATCGCGGAGCTGACGGGCGCAGAGGTCACGACCGAACGCGTCATCGCCACGGCGAGCGCGGCGGAAGCGGCCTGACATCGCCATCCGTTCCGCTGCGCCGACGAGGTCTGGGAGGCCTTCATGAACTCGCTGAAATCGACGGCGCTCGAGCCGACCCGTTCGGAGCTGCGCGAGCTGTCGACGGGACAGGCCGTGCTGAGGCTTCTGCCCGTCTACGGCCTGCCGATCCTGACGCTCGCGCTGATCCTCCTCTTCTCGCTGCTGTTGCCCACCACCTTCCCGACGCTTCTGAACCTGCGCTCGGTGGTCTCCGACAAGTCGATCATCGCGCTCCTCGCGCTCGCCGCCATGCTGCCCATGGCCGCCGGCAAGATCGACCTGACCGTCGGCTACGGCATCGTGCTGTGGCACATCCTGGCGATCTCGCTGCAGACCGCCTTCGGCATTCCGTGGCCGATCGCGGTGGTGATCGTCCTCGCTCTCGGCGCCGTCTGCGGCTTCCTGAACGGGCTTCTCGTCGAGGTCGCCCAGATCGACAGCTTCATCGCCACGCTCGGAACCGGAACGATCCTCTATGCGGTGGCGCTCTGGTACACGGGCGGCCGACAGGTCGTGGCGCCGCTTCCCGCCGGTTTTCTCGCGCTCAACGGCTCCACCATGTTCGGACTGCCGATCGGCGGGTTCTATGTGCTGGCGCTCGCGGTCGTCCTTTGGCTCATGCTCGAATACACGCCGGTCGGCCGGTACCTGTACGCCATCGGATCCAATCCGAAGGCGGCCGCGCTGAACGGCATTCCGGTGCGGCGCTTCACCATCGCGACCTTCGTCGCCTCGGGCCTCCTCACCGCGGCGACAGGCGTTCTCCTCGCCTCGAAGCTGCGCATCGGGCAGGCGAGCGTCGGGCTCGAATATCTCCTGCCGGCGCTCGTCGGCGCGTTCCTCGGGTCGACCACGATCAAGCCCGGCCGGGTGAACGTATGGGGCACCGTCGTCGGCGTCGTGATCCTCGCGGTCGGCATTTCCGGCATCCAGCAGTTCGGCGGCTCCTTCTATGTCGAGCCCCTCTTCAACGGCGCGACCCTGCTCGTCGCCATCGGCATCGCCGCCTACGCGCAGCGCAGGCGCATCACCAAGTCCGGCCGCTGACGGACCGGACAAAGCAGGGGCGCAAGACGCGACAACAGCGGTCTCGCCGGTTTGGGAGAAGACGACATGCGAAACCTGATGTCCGCGCTGCTGATCGGCGGTGCGCTGCTGATCGCCGCTGCGCCCATGGTCCGGGCCGACGCCATGGCCGACGCACAGGCGGTCGTCGATCGCTACGCCTCGAAGGTCACGGCCTTTGACGGTCCGACCAGCGGACCGAAGATCCAGGCCGACAAGACGGTCGTCGTCCTGGCCGCCGACATGAAGAACGGCGGCGTCCTCGGCGTCGTGTCCGGGATCGAGGAAGCCGCCGCGGCGGCCGGCTGGACCGTTCGCACGATCGACGGCGCGGGTTCGATCTCCGGCCGCACCGCCGCCGTCGGCCAGGGCATCGCCCTCAATCCGAGCGGCATCGTCATCGCCGGCTTCGACGCCGTCGAGCAGCAGGCCGGCCTGCAGCAGGCGATGGACTCCAAGATCCCGATCGTCGCCTGGCATGCGGCCCCCGAAAGCGGCCCGGTCGCCGCCGCCGGCGTCTTCGCCAACGTCACGACCGATCCGATGGAGGTCGCCAAGGCCGCCGCGGCCTGGGCCTATCTCGATGCCAAGGGCAAGCCGGGCGTCGTGATCTTCACGGATTCCACCTATGCCGTCGCGATCGCCAAGGCCGATGCGATGAAGGTGGAGATCGAGCGGCTCGGCGGGACGGTCGTCGAATATGTCGACACGCCCATCGCCGAGACGTCCTCGCGCATGCCCCAGCTGACCACGTCGCTCCTTCAGCGGCACGGCGCGGCCTGGACGCATTCGCTGGCGATCAACGATCTCTATTTCGACTTCATGGGTCCCTCGCTCGCGTCCGCCGGCATCGCCGGCAACGGCGCTCCAGTCAGCGTCGCGGCCGGCGACGGTTCGCAATCGGCCTATCAGCGGATCCGCGCGGGCGAGTATCAGGCCGTCACCGTCGCCGAGCCGCTGCACCTGCAGGGATGGCAGCTCGTGGACGAGTTGAACCGCGCCTTCGCAGGAGCCGCATGGTCCGGCTACGTGTCCCCGCTGCACGTCGTGACGAAGGCCAATGTCGAGTTCGACGGCGGCCCGTCCGACGCCTTCGATCCGGATAACGGCTACCGTGACGCGTATAAGGCGATCTGGGGAATCCAGTAGGCCGATCGGACGGAGCCGGCGGGCATTCCGCCGGCTCCGCTCGCCTGTCGGCCGACACGAGACAGCGCCCCGATCGGGGACCCCGAAGAGAGCACCGAGATTCGCGTCTCCGGATTCGCTTCGCCTGTCGCGAGCCCGTGACGATCCTCTCTTCGGCCCGCCGGAGTCGGTCTCCGGAAGGGGCTCGGTTGATGCGACCGGATTCCGCCATCGTGCTGTCGCGCCGTTATCGATATCAGTCGCCATCACCTTGTCTCGATCGCTCGTGAGATCCCGCATGAAAGCTGCCGTCATCCACGCCGCCAAGGACCTTCGTCTCGACGATCGTCCCGAGCCCGCCGCCGCTCCGGGGGAGGTGCTCGTGCGCTTCGGCGCCGGCGGGATCTGCGGATCGGACCTGTCCTATTGGGGCAAGGGGCGCGTCGGCGACTTCGCCTTGAGGGAGCCGCTCGTTCTCGGCCATGAAATCTCCGGCGAGATCGAGCAGCTCGGCGAGGGCGTGTCCGGGCTGGCCATCGGACAGCGGGTCGCGGTCAATCCAAGCCGTCCCTGCCTGCATTGCGACTTCTGCCGGATCGGGCGCTCCAACCTCTGCCGCAACATGCGGTTCTTCGGCTCGGCCGCGATCTATCCGCATGTTCAAGGCGGCTTTTCCGAACGCCTGGTCTGCCGGGCCGATCAAGCCTTTCCCGTGCCGGACGCGATGCCCTTTGCCAAGGCGGCGCTGGCAGAGCCCCTGTCGGTCGCGCTGCACGGCATCCGGCGTGCGGGCGATATCCTCGGCAAGACGGTGCTGATCGCGGGCGCCGGCCCGATCGGCCTCCTGCTCGCACTCGCGGCGCGCCGCGCCGGGGCGAGCTTCATCGCCATCACCGATCTCGTCGACGAGCCTCTGGCGCTCGCCCGCGGCGCGGGCGTCGACGAGACGATCAACGTGGCGACGCAGGCGCACAAGCTTTCCGCCTTCGAGGCGGACAAGGGCACGTTCGACGTCTCGCTGGAGGCCACGGGCTCGCCTCTCGCGCTGGCGTCGCTTTTCAAAGTGACGCGGCCGGGCGGGCGCGTCGTGCAGCTGGGCATGATGCCGCCGGGGGACATTCCGGTGCCGGCGAACATGCTGATGGCGCGCGAGATCGACTTCGTCGGCGCGTTCCGGTTCTCCGGCGAGTTCCAGACGGCCGTGGACTGGCTGGTCGCCGACCGCATCGACGTCGCGCCCGTGCTCTCGGCCGAAATGCCGATGGATCGGCTGAGCGAAGCCTTCGAGCTGGCGGTGGATCGCAAGCAGTCCATCAAGGTCCATCTTCACTTCTGATCGAGGCGCGGTCCCGCTCCGCGGCAAGGCGGGATCGCGTCGTACCCCCGACCGGCCCGCGCGACGCCATGGTCCCGCCGGGATCGGAATCGCCGAACGCCGGCCGAGCCTTTGGACCCCAGCCACGGGACCCTGACCGTCCATGTCGAGCCCTCCCAAGAAGCCGACCATGCGCGACGTCTCGCGGCTGGCCGGCGTATCCACGATGACGGTCAGCCGCGTCCTCGCCGATCCCGGCATCGTCTCGCAGGAGACGCGGCGGCGCGTCCTCACCGCCGTCGAGCAACTCGGCTACGTGCCGGACCTCGTGGCGGGTTCGCTCTCCTCGCGGCGCACCAACTTCGTCGGCCTGATCCTGCCGACACTGACGAACAGCAATTTCGGCAACAGCGCGCAGGGCCTGGCCGAGGTGCTCGGCCCGTCGTACCAGCTGCTCATCGGCTATACGCTCTACCGGATCGCGGAGGAGGAGCGTCTGGTGCGCGCTCTCCTGTCCCGGCGTCCCGAGGCCCTGGTGATCGCCGGCTCGATCCACACCGTGGCGACGCGGCGGATGCTGACCAATGCGGCGATTCCGATCGTGGAGATCTGGGAGCGTCCGGAGCCGCCGATCGACCGATCCGTCGGCTTCTCCAACTTCGAGGCGGGGAGAGCCGCCGCGCGCCACCTGATCGATCTCGGCCACCGCCGGATCGCGGCCGTCGGCTCGCTCGTCGACGCGGATGCCGCGGATCATCGCGGCGAGGCCCGCCTGCAGGGCTTCGCCGCGGCTTTGCGCGATGCCGGCCTTCCGGACGATCTCGTCCTGCGGCGCGGTCATGCGCCGGTGTCGTACGGACACGGCGCGGAGGCGATGGCGTTTCTCCTGGAGGCGGCGGGCGACGTCGAGGCCGTCTTCGCGGTTTCGGACGTTTCGGCCTTCGGCGCGATCATGGAATGCCGCCGCCGCGGGATCGACGTTCCCGGCGGGATCGCCGTCCTCGGCTTCGGCGACTTCGAGATCGGCCGGCAATGCGAGCCCGCGATCTCGACGGTCCGGGTCGACGCCAAGGCGATCGGCGAGGAGACCGGGCGGCTTCTGCTCGAACTGTTCGACAGGACGGACGGCACCCCCCCGCCGATCCTGCGCGACGTCGGGATCAGCGTGGTCGGGCGCGGCACGACGGCCCTTCGGCCCGCCCGGCCTTCATCGCCTTGGCCGCCTTCGCGTTGAGCGGGACGCGGCGGACGCGTCAGGCGGTGGCGGCCGCTTCCTCGCTCGCTGCCGCCGCCGGGTCCTTCTTCGGCGGGCGGATGCGGAACCAGGTGACGTAGAGCGCGGGCAGGAAGAGGAGCGTCAGCACCGTGCCGACGATGATCCCGCCCATCATGGCGTAGGCCATCGGTCCCCAGAAGATCTCGCGCGAGATCGGAATGAGGGCGAGCGAGGCCGCGGCCGCGGTGAGGAGGATCGGCCGCATCCGGTGCTCCGTCGCGTCGATCACGGCATCCCACCGGTCGAACCCGTCCCGGATGTGGTCCTCGATCTGCACGACCAGGATCACCGAGTTGCGGATGAGGATGCCGATCAGCGCGAGCACGCCGAGGATCGCGACGAAGCCGAGCGGGGCCCCCGAGGGCAGGAGCGCGGCGACGACGCCGATCAGCCCGAGCGGGGCCACCGCGACGACGATGAACAGGCGCTGGAAGCTCTGGAGCTGGAACATCAGGAGCGTGGCCATGGCCATGAGCATGAGGGGCGCGATGGCGGCGATCGGTCCCTGACCCTTGGCGCTTTCCTCCACCGCGCCGCCGGTCTCGAGGCGATAGGACGGCGGAAGCTTGGCGGCGAAGGCGTCGACCGCGCCCTTCAGCTCCGCCACGACCGTCGCGGGCTGGACGGAGGTGACGAGCGCGGCCTTGATCGTGATCGTGGGCACGCGATCGCGCCGCCAGACGATCGGCTGCTCCAGCTCGTAGCGGAAGGTCGCGATGGCGGCGAGCGGGAAGGCCCGGCCGTTCTGCGCGGGGATCTGCAGGTTCTCCAGCACCTCGATGGAGGAGCGCTCGCCGGGTCGCGCGCGGCTGACCACGTCGATCAGGTAGATGGAATCGCGGATCTGGGTCGCGGTGGTGCCCCCGACGACGCCGTTGAGAACGCTCGCCACATCCTGCGACGTGATGCCGAGCTGGCGCGCCTTGTCCTGGATGAGGTCGACCTTCACGACGCGCGCGGGCTCGTTCCAATCGTAGGTGACGCGACTCGTATTGACGTTGGCGCCGACGATGCCGGCGAGCTCGTGCGCGAAGTTCCGAACCTGCTGCAGGTCGGGGCCGCCGATGCGATACTGGATCGGGCGACCGACGGGCGGGCCGATGTCGAGCGTGTGGACGAAGACGTCGGTGCCGACGAACGCCTTTTCTCCGACCTCGCGCAGGCGGGCGATCACCCGGTCGCGCGCTTCGACGCTCTTCGACATGATGACGATCTGCCCGAAATTCGGGCTCGGCGGCTGCACGTCGAAGGACAGGAGGAAGCGCTGCGCGCCCTCGCCGACATAGGACGACCAGTAGGCGACGTCGGGATCGCCCGCGATCTCCGCCTCGAAGCGGTCCATCTCGGACCGGGTTTCGGTGATCGAGGCGTTCTGCCGGGCGGTCCAGTCGACGATCACCTCCGGCCGGTCGGAGGTCGGGAAGAATTGCTGCTGAACGAAGCCCATGCCGTAGAGCGAGGTGCCGAAGAGCGCCAGCGTGGCGATGATCGTCAGCCAGCGGAAGCGGACGCAGACCAGGAGCAGGGCGCGGAAGGCGCGGGTGAACCAACCCGGCCGATCGTGGTGCTTCTTCATCGTCTTGGGCAGGAAGGTGACGCCGAGCAGCGGCGTGAAGACCACCGCGACGATCCAGGAGACGACCAGCGAGACCGCGATGACGACGAACAGCGTGAAGGTGAACTCGCCCGCGCCCGAATTGTTGAGGCCGACGGGGATGAAGCTCGCCACCGTCACCAGCGTCCCCGTCAGCATGGGAAAGGCGGTGGAGGTGTAGACGTAGGTCGCGGCCTTCTCCAGGGGGTCGCCGACCTCGAGGCGCGAGACCATCATCTCGACCGCGATCATCGCGTCGTCGACGAGCAGGCCGAGCGCGATGATGAGCGCGCCGAGCGAGATGCGCTGAAGCGAGATGCCGAAATACTGCATCGCGACGAAGGTGATCGCAAGAACGAGCGGGATCGACAGGGCGACGATGAAGCCCGCCCGCATCCCGAGGCTGATGAAGGACACGACGAGGACGATGCCGATCGCCTCGGCCAGCGCCTTGGTGAAGCCGCCGACGGCCTCCTCCACCACATGCGGCTGGTCCGAGACGAGATGAACGCCGACGCCGACGGGAAGCTCGGCGGTGATCTGCGCCATTTCCGCGGTGAGCGCCTCGCCGAACTCGAGAAGGTTGGCGGCCGGCTTCATGCCGATGGCGAGCCCGATCGCCGGCTCGCCATTGTAGCGGAACAGCGAGGTCGGGGGATCGACGTAGCCGCGCGTGATCGTCGCGACGTCGGACAGCCGGAAGAACCGGTTGTTGATGTAGAGGTTGACGTCGCGCAGCGCCGCCTCGGAGGCGAACTGCCCGTTGACTCGGACCGAGATCCGCTCACCCTCGGCCTCGATCGTGCCGGAGGGGGAGATCGCGTTCTGCGCGGCCAGCGCATCGATGATCGTCTGCTGGGTCAGGCCGAGCGCGGCGGTCTGCTGGGTCGAGAATTCGAGATAGATCACCTCGTCCTGCTCGCCGACGAGGTTCACCTTGCCGACATTCGGCACGGTCATGATGCGGGCCCGGGCCGCCTCGACATAGTCGCGCAGCTGGCGCTGGCTGAGGCCGTCGGCGGTGAAGGCGTAGATGTTGCCGAAGACGTCGCCGAAATCGTCGTTGAAGAACGGACCCTGGACGCCGGAGGGAAGCTCGCCCCGAATGTCGGAGAGGATGTTGCGCACGCGCAGCCAGGTGTCGGACACGGCGCGGCCGCGCGTCGTGTCGAGCAGCTGCAGGAAGATCGTCGTGCGGCCCGGTGCGGTCTGGCTCCTCGTGTAGTCGAGGGTGGTGATCTCCTCGAGCTTCTTCTCGATCCGGTCGGTGACCTGATCGACCGTGTCCTCCACCGAGGCGCCGGGCCAGGTGGCCGTGATCAACATGGTCTTGATCGTGAAGTTCGGATCTTCCTCGCGACCGAGATTGACGTAGGCGAGGGCGCCGGCCACCGAGGCGACCAGCATGAAGTACCAGACGAGCGAGCGATGGCCGAGCGCCCAGTCGGACAGGTTGAAGGGGGACTTCAAGGAACGATCTCCTCGCCGATCTTGACGGCGTCGCCGTCCTTCAGCGTGTGGACGCCGGCGGTCACGACGCGCGAGCCGATATCGATGCCGCTCTGGATGCGGAACTGCGCGCCGACGGCGTCGCCGACGACGACCGGGCGGCGCCGGACGACCTTCGCCGCCTCGTCCACGACGAAGACGAAGGTCTTGCCGTCCTCTTCGAGAAGCGCCGTGTTCGGCAGGTCGATCGACTGGAGGTCGCCGGCTTTAGGGCGCGCGGTCACGGTCGTCCCGATGCGGAAGGCGGGGGCGGGATCTTCGAGGGTGATTCTCACGCGGCGCGTGCGGGTCGCGGCATCGGCTTCGGGCGCGACCTCGCGCACGACGCTTTCGGCGATGATCGAGGGATCGACCTGGAGGCTCACCTCGAAGCGGTCGCCCTCGCGGAGGCGCTGGGCGATCTCGTCGGGAATGTCGACCACCGCCTCGCGGATCTCGGCCTGTGCCACGGTGACGACGGTCTGACCGGCCGTGACCGTCTGCCCGACCTCCGCGCCGACGGCCGTCACGATGCCGTCCGTGTCGGAGACGAGGCGCGTGTAGGACAGCTGCTCGCGGGCCTTGTCGAGGCTGGCGCGCCCGCGGCTGACGGCGCCGGCGGCCGAGGCGCGGGCCTCTTCCGCCGCATCGAGCTCCGCCTGCGAGTTCACGCGGCGTTCGACCAGGACCTGCTGGCGCTCGCGAGTCGCGGCGGCGTTGGCGAGCTGCGCCTCGGACTTGGCATATTCGGCCTGCAACTGGCGAACGGTGAGGGTGAGGGCGGTCGGATCGAGGGAGGCGAGCAATTGCCCCTTCGTCACGGGCTGTCCGACATCGACGTTGCGGGCGATCATCCGGCCGAGCACGCGAAAGCCGAGTTCGCGGGAGAAGCGGGGCTCGACGATGCCGGTGAAGCCCGCCGTCCTCTGCGCCTGCGGCGCGACGACCACGGAGAGAACGGGCCGGACCGGCGGCGGCGCGGGCTCTTCCTCCCGGCAGCCGGCCAAGAGGGGGACGGTGAGGAGAAGGGCGGCGACGAGCGCCGGGAACGGGGCGGCAGTCCGCTTCACGACAGGTCTCCGGAAGCGATGGTGACCTCCTGGCCCGCTCTCAGGAACTGACCGGCGGCGGTGACCACGATCTCGCCGTCGTTCAGCCCGCCGCCGACGAGGACGTCGCCGGTGCGATAGCGCGCGACCGTGACGGCGCGTTCGGAGACGGTGTTCGTCCGGGGATCGACGATCCAGACGCGCGCGCCGCCGGGCCCGACGGAAAGCGCCTGCCAGGGAAGCGCCACGAGGCGGCGCGCTTCGAACTGCGCCTCCCCGATGACCGCGGCGCCGAGGCTCATGGCCGGCGGCGGATCGGCGAGCGAGACCTTCACGCGAACCGTGCCGGTGGCCGTGTCGAAGGTGGGCGAGATCTCGCGCACGGCTCCCCGGGCCTCGACGGCGGGGTCGGAGACGAGACGCACGCGGATATCGTCCTTCGGGGGATCCTCGGCGAGAAGGGCCTCGTAGATGTCGAAGACCGCGTCTCGAGCCCCGGCCTGTGCGACGGCGAAGACGGTCTGGGCCGCCGCGACGACCTGACCGGCCTCCGCGTTGCGCGTCGTCACGATGCCGTCCGCATCGGCGCGAAGCACGGTGAAGGAAAGCTGGTCGCGCGCCGTTCCGACATCGGCTTCGGCGGACGCGACCGAACCCTGCGCGGTTCGCAGCTGCTCTTCGGCGGCGTCGAAGGTGCTGCGCGTCGTATAGCCGGAGTCGATCAGCGACGTCTGGCGCCGGAAGTTCGTCTCGGCCTGGGCGAGAGTCGCGCGGGCGGCTTGGAGCGTGGCTTCGGCGGCTTGGAGATCGGCCTGCTGCTCGGCCGTTTCGAGCGTGGCGAGAATGTCGCCCTTGCGCACGGTGTCGCTGACATCGACGCGCCGTTCGGCGATCCGACCGGCGATGCGGAAGGACAAGTCGCTCTCCACCCGCGCCGCGATCGTTCCGGTCAGGGAGATGGTCCGGGAGATGTCATCGAAGCGGATCGTCTGGACGCGGACGATCTCGGGCGTGCGGGGCGGCGGCGCCTCCGGCTCGCTGCAGGCGAGAAGAAAGACCGCGAGAAGCGGCGCGCCCGCGCGCAGCGCCCACCGAAACCGTCGGATCGAAGACTGACGCATGCGAATCCCGATGACCCCGCTCGACCCGTTGATGGCCACCCGGCCGATTCCGGCGAGCCCATGGATCGACCTGTCGTTCCGGAGCGTCTCTCGTCGTGGACAAGGGGGCAAGGGGGCCGGCCTTTCGGCCGTGACCTGAGCACGACATCGTCCACGGCGAAGGAGGTCCGGCCCTTCGAATGACCCGATGCAGCCCTTCGAAGTCGATCGCGGCATTCGAACATGCCACCGGCACGCCCACCACACCGCTCTTCCCCGAAACGCCATCCAAGGCCACGAAACAGGTCCGTCTACGAGCTCGCCGGTACGAACCGCCGAGTTCAGTTGACATGTGCCGCAGCCTCCTTCACTCGTCAATCTAAAACTGAACCGTTCAGTTTAGCCGAGCGTCGGGAGGGACGTCATGACGTCGCAGGACGACCATCGCCACGCCTTCGAGGGGCCGCCGACGCCCTCCGGTCCGGTTCTTCCCGTCGACGCCGACATGCCCGATCTCGACCATCCCAAGGTTCGGGGGTTGTTGGAGGCGGCGGGACGGCTCTTCCTCGATCTGCCCTATGATGCCGTCAGCACCGATGCGATCGCCAAGGAGGCCAAGGTCTCGAAGGCGACGCTCTACGTCTATTTTCCGAGCAAGGAAAAGCTCTTCGCCACCCTCGTCTGCTCGCGCTGCCACGAGATCGCCGACCATCTGTGGCAAAGCGATCCCGACGTCGACGGGGTCAAGTCGGAGCTTCGCCAGATCGCGCGCAACTTCATCGGCATGCTGGCGAGTCCGGACTCCTTGGCTCTCTATCGCAGCATCGTCTCGCAATCGGTCCGGTTTCCCGAACTCGGCCGGCTGTTCTACGAGGCCGGGCCGAAGCGTTTCCAGGCGCGGCTGGCGGATTTCCTGCGGGAGGCGAACCGGCGGGGCGTGCTGTGCGTGCCTGATCCCGAAACCGGTGCCGTCCAGTTCATCCATCTCATCGCGGGCGAGATCCCGATGGTCGGCCTGCTCGGTCTAGAACCAATGCTGAAGCCGGATCACGACGCGACGATCGAAAGCGGCATCGCCCTCTTCCTGGCGGGCTATCGGGGGCCGGCATCGAAATCCGGCGGAGCCTGACCAGACCGCCTCTTCACCAGCCGGCGGCGCGATGTCCGCGCAGGCCGACCGAAACGCAGACCGACATCAGGAGACCCTCATGTTCATCGCGATGAACCGCTTCCGCGTCATGCCCGACCGCACGGCGGAGTTCGAAACGATCTGGCTGGAGCGCGAAAGCCATCTCACGGGCCTGCCGGGCTTCGTCGAGTTCCACATGCTGCGCGGGCCGGTCCGCGAGGACCACGTCCTCTACGCCTCGCACACGGTCTGGGCCAGCAAGGCGGATTTCGAGGCCTGGACGCGCTCCGATGCCTTCCGGGCCGCCCATTCCCGGCCGAAGACGAGCGAACGGGAGCCGACCTATCTCGGCGGCCCGCAATTCGAGGGCTTCGAGGTCTTTCAGCACATCACGGGGACGTCGGCGGGCGAGGCGGGCTCGCCGGACCGGTGAGCATAGGCGGGCGGAGGCCGCATCCACGGCGTTCCGCTCGCTTCCTCGGGCCTGTTCCCGGGTCGGGCCAGAGTGACCCGGCCAGAGTGATCGGATCAGGAGCCGGGCCAGAGTGACCTGGCCAGAGTGACGGGATCAGGAGCCGGGCCAGAGTGACCGGACGGAGGGTCGACGGCCCGATGAAGACCCGCGTCAGGGCTGACCGCTGCCGCCTCGTCCGCCAGTCCCGCGCGTTCACGCCTCGCGACGCCGGTGTCCGTGGTTCTATAAGTATCCCTTCCAAATTCATGCACGAACGTCAGGATGGAAAACCGGTCGCGACGCTCGCGGAAGCGAATGTCGACTTTGACGTAAACGTAAGCCGTTTCGCTTCGCCGCAGACTCGGGTATTCATGGAAAAAAATGCTGGGAGGCACGACGTGAACAAGCCCTGGTTGCGGCACTATCCGGCCGAGATGCCGCATGAACTGCCGGACTATCCGTACCGCTCGCTGGCGGAACTCCTGACCGAGGCCTTTTCGCGCTACAGCGACCGGCCCTTCGTTCATTTCATGGGCACGGTCATGACCTACCGCGCCCTCGACGAGGCCTCGCGGACCTTCGCCGCCTATCTCCAGTCGCTCGGGCTCAAGCGGGGTGACCGCGTCGCGCTGATGATGCCGAACGTGCCGCAATATCCGGTGGCGGTGGCCGGGGTGCTGAGGGCCGGCATGGTGGTCGTCAACACGAACCCGCTCTACACGCCGCGCGAACTCCAGCACCAGCTCGCGGATTCCGGCGCGACGGCGATCGTGATCCTCGAAAACATGGCGAGCACGCTTCAGGCCTGCCTGCCGCAGACGCCGGTGCGCCACGTCGTCGTGACCTCGATCGGCGACATGCTGCCGACGGCGAAGGGGCTCCTGGTCGATTTCGTGCTTCGGCGCGTCAAGAAGATGGTGCCGCCCTTCCAGCTTCCCGGCGCCGTCCGCTGGAAGAAGGCCATGGCGGCCGGGCGCGGCGCGCGGCTGGAGCCCTCCGAGGCCGGCCTGCCCGATGTCGCGGTGCTGCAATATACGGGCGGAACGACCGGCGTCTCCAAGGGCGCGGTGCTGACGCATGGCAACATCATCGCCAACGTCCTGCAGTCGGAACTCTGGAACAAGCCGGCGACCTCGCGCATCCCGGCGGGGGAGCAGGCGCTCCTCGTCTGCGCGCTGCCGATCTACCACATCTTCGGCTTCACCGTGAACATGATGCTGTCGATTCGGCAGGGCGGCGCGCTGATCCTCATCCCCAATCCCCGCGACATCCCAGCGCTCCTGAAGGCGATCCGCGGCAAGCGGTTCCACCTCTTTCCCGCGGTGAACACGCTCTTCGGCGCGATCGCGCGCCATCCCGATTGCGCCAGCGTGGACTGGTCGCATCTCAAGCTCTCGCTCGGCGGCGGCATGGCGGTGCAGGCGGCGACGGCCAAGCTCTGGCTGGAGAAGACCGGGAGCGCGATCTGCGAGGGCTACGGGCTCAGCGAGACCTCGCCGTCGGCCAGCTGCAACGCGACCGATTCCACCGTCTATACCGGCACGATCGGCGTTCCCATTCCCTCGACCGAGTTCAAGATCATCGGCGAGGAGGGCGAGGACCTGCCCGTCGGCGTAGCCGGCGAGATCGCGATCCGCGGCCCCCAGGTCATGGCCGGCTACTGGCAGCGCCCCGAGGAGACCGCCCGCTCCATGACGCCGGACGGCTTCTTCAAGACCGGCGACATCGGCATCATGGACGCGGAGGGCCGCTTCCGGATCGTCGACCGGAAGAAGGACATGATCAACGTTTCCGGCTTCAACGTCTATCCGAACGAAATCGAGGAAGTGGTCACGCGGATGCCCGGCGTGGTCGAGGCCGCGGCGATCGCCGTGACGGACGACGTGTCCGGCGAAGCGGTCAAGCTCTTCGTGGTCACGGACGATCCCAGCGTCGATGCCGAGAAGGTTCGGGCCTTCTGCCGCGAGAATCTCACGGGCTACAAGCGGCCGAAGCATGTGGAGTTCCGCGAATCCCTGCCGAAGACGGGCGTCGGCAAGGTCCTGCGCCGGGCGTTGCGGGACTGAGCCGGGGCGATCCTGACACAGCGGGCCCGACCGTTCGACGGTATCGACAGCCCGCCTCGCGAAGGTCCCTTGGGATGCGAGCGAGGCGGCGGCGGAAATTCCTTTCCACTTCCCGCGCGCCAGGGTCGTTCGGATCCTCCGGAGCCGATCCGCAGGCCTTGCCAGACCGGGTTTCTTGAGATCTGATCGTGTCAACGATGACACCGGCTTTCGGGTGCTCCCGACGGCATGGTGTTTTTTGGCGCCAAATTCCGCGAGAAAGGGCTTTTCTTTCGCACGGCATGCGCCTATATCGAACTCACCGGCGGCGCTGATGGCGCTGACGGCGGTGGCGCGGGGTGGAGCAGCCCGGTAGCTCGTCAGGCTCATAACCTGAAGGTCGCAAGTTCAAATCTTGCCCCCGCAACCAACCGTTCGACGATGTGCAAAGGCCGCCTTCAGGGCGGCTTTTTGCGTTTTAGGGTCTGGTGAGGGTGCCGCAGCTGCTGTCGTTGCTCCCTTGCGTTGGCATGGCGTGCAGTCGAAGTTGAATGCCTAAAATTCCCGCAGTTGCCGTCGTCGCCGATAAAACCGTCAAAAAAGTTGCGCTTCGCGGGATTTGAGCCGTGAGTGCATGTTGCGCTGCCGCTGGCCTGCGCTAAGTTGAACCCATGATCGTGCGTCGTTGACGATGGTTCCGGGAGCAGAAGATTCATGCGCATGCGGCTCGGTTGTGAACTCAACTATAATTTTTCCGTCCCGACGCCGATGATCGTGATGCTGAACGTGCATTACTCCCGCACGTCGGATCTCGAACATCCCGACCACCTCAAGGTGGACCCGAGCGTTCCCGTGTGGAGCTATCGCGACAGTTTCGGCAACTGGTGCTGCCGGCTCGTCGCGCCCGTCGGCCCGTTCAGCCTCGGCACCGACGCCGTGATCCGCGACAGCGGCGAACCCGACGCGAGGGACCCCTACGCGATCCAGCATCCGGTGGAGGATCTTCCTCCCGACGCGCTGCAATATCTCCTCGGCAGCCGCTACTGCGAAACCGATCTTCTCATGGACGAGGCCTGGCGGCTGTTCGGCCACACGGCGCCGGATGCCAGCCGCGTCCAGGCGATCGTCGACTTCGTCCACAACCACATCGCCTTCAACTACAACGACGCGCGCAACACGCGGACCGCGTCGGAAGCCTATGCGGAAGGCCGCGGCGTCTGCCGCGACTTCACGCATCTTGCCGTCGCCTTTTGCCGTTGCATGAACATTCCGACGAAATATTGCACTGGCTACATCAGCGATGTGGGCCTGCCGCCGCCTTATGCCACGATGGATTTCGCGGCTTGGATGGAGGTCTATCTCGGCGGGCGATGGCATGTCTTCGATCCCCGCAACAATCAGGCGCGGCAGGGCCGGGTTCTCGTTGCGCAGGGCCGCGATGCCGCCGACGTGCCGCTGACGCACACGTTCGGCTCCAACCGCCTGACGGGTTTCAAGGTCTGGATCGACAAGATCTCGGACTGACGCGTGCAGTGCGAAATGCCGCTTCTTTGCGCTTGCTCAATGCGGGCGCGGGGCGTAACTTGATCGGACCCGCCGCAGCGGGAGAGACCGGCGTCAGCCGGCGCCGAAGGAGCAACCGCCCCGGAAACTCTCAGGCAAAAGGACCGCGCGGCATCAACGATCCGGAGAGTGACGGCCCCGTTCGGCTGTCCGCCGAAGGAGCAAGTGGCGCGGAGGGATGATCCCCGGGCCATGAAACTCTCAGGCTCATGACGGAGGGGCACGACGTCTGGACCCTTGAGCCGCGGCTCCGGGTCGGAAGGATTGACCGTGACCTCCATTGCCGTGATCGGCGCCGGTATCACCGGCGTGACGACTGCCTATAAGCTCCGTTCCCTTGGTTTCGACGTGACTGTCTTCGACCGTCAGGCCCACGCCGCGATGGAAACCTCCTTCGCCAATGGCGGACAGCTTTCCGCCTCGAATGCCGAGGTCTGGAATCATCCCTCGACCTTCCTGAAGGGCCTGAAGTGGATGCTGCGCAAGGATGCGCCGCTTCTCGTTCATCCCGCGCCCTCCTGGCACAAGCTGACCTGGATGGCCGAGTTCGTTGCCGCGGCGCGCAACTATCGCGAAAACACGGTGAAGACGGTGCGCCTCGCCATCGCGGCGCGCGAGCATCTCGTCGGCATGGCCGAGGCCGAGGGCGTGGACTTCGATCTCGAGACGCGCGGAATCCTTCATGTCTACGAGACGCCGGCCGAGTTCGAGCACGGGCTGAAGGTCAATGCCCTGCTCGCCGAAGGCGGCCTCGATCGCCGCGCCGTCTCGCCGGAGGAGATCCGGACGATCGAGCCGGCGCTCGCCGGTCGTTTTCACGGCGGCTTCTTCACCCAGTCCGACTTCACCGGCGACATTCACAAATACACGGTCGGCCTTGCGCGGGCCGCAGAGGGGCGGGGCGTGCGCTTTGTCTACGATGCGTCGGTCGAGCGGTTGAACCATACGGGATCAGGCGTCGACGTATCCTTTGCGGTCGACGGCGTGGAGGCCCGCGAAAGCTTCGATGCGACCGTCGTCTGCGCGGGAACGCAGAGCCGTCGCTTCGCCGCGCAGCTCGGCGACCGGGTCAACATCTATCCGGTCAAGGGCTATTCGGTGACGGTCCAACTCACCGACGAGGAGAGCCGAGCCGCCGCGCCCTGGGTCAGTCTTCTCGACGACAAGGCCAAGATCGTCACGAGCCGCCTCGGGGCGGATCGGCTTCGCGTGGCCGGCACCGCGGAATTCGCGGGCGAGAACCGCGATATCCGCATGGCGCGCATCGAGCCGCTGACGGCCTGGGTCCGCCACCGCTTCCCGGGCGTCGCGACGCACTCGGTCGTGCCCTGGGCCGGCCTTCGCCCGATGATGCCGAACATGCTGCCGCGCGTCGGCGCGGGGTCGAAGGCGGGCGTCTTCTACAACACGGGCCATGGTCATCTCGGCTGGACGCTGTCCGGCATGACCGCCGAGCTCGTCGCGGCCGAGATCGCCGGTTCGATGCGCAAGAGCGTCAAGCCGGCCGCTCAGCGTCTCACGGGCGCCGCCATCCCGCACCACGCCTGATGGGGGCGATCGACCGGCCGGACGGGAAACTTGTCCCCGCCCGGCCGGTCGCCGTCACACTGCGACCTTCGAGCATCGAGCGGAAGGGACGGCCATGACGAAGCCAGACGCGAGGACGAGCGTGATCGCAGCCGCAAGGCGGGCCGGCGAGGCGAGCGGGGTCTCGCCCGCCGTGTTGCTGGCGGTCGCGATCGTGGAGACCGACGCCGTTCCGTTTGCCGAATTCGACGGACGCCGGGAACCGCTCGTGCGGTTCGAGGGGCATGTCTTCGACCGCTTGCTGGCGCCCGGGCGGCGCGAGGCGGCTCGCGCGGCCGGTCTCGCCAGCCCCCGCGCCGGCGCGATCCCCAATCCGGCCGCCCAGAGCGCGAGATGGCGGCTTCTCGCCAGGGCCGCCGCCATCGATTCCGATGCCGCCCATGCCGCGACCTCCTGGGGGCTCGGGCAGGTGATGGGGTTTCACGCCGAGGCGCTCGGTTACGAAAGCGCCGACGCCCTGGCGGCCGATGCGCGGGAATCGATCGATGGCCAGTTCCGGCTGGTCGCGAGGTTTCTGCGGCGGGGGGATGTCCACCATCGGCTGGAGGCCGGGGACGTCGAAGCCTTCGCCAGGGCCTACAATGGACCGGCCTTCCGGCGACATGCCTATGACGTGAAGATCGCGCGCGCCTTCGCCATCGCCCGCCGCTGGCTGGCGGAGGAAGCCGTCACCGGCGCTTCGGGTGCCCGGATGTCGGACGGACCGGGGCTTGCGAAAGCCGGTCCGAACGCGGCGAAAGGGTGGTCGAAGCCGGGCGGTGGCCTATCTCAGGTGATCTCATGGCTATTCCACCGCTTCTCGATCCGGGCGCCGATGCGCTCTTTCTCGATTTCGACGGGACCCTCGTCGGCTTCGCCGACGACCCCGCCGCCGTCCGTCTCGAACCCGGCGTCCTCGACGTCCTGACCGCGCTCCAGCGGCACGTTTCCGGCGCCTTCGCCATCGTCAGCGGGCGGCGGATCGACGATCTCGACCGCTTCCTGGCGCCGCTCGCCTTCGCCGCGGCCGGCGTCCACGGATTGGAGCAGCGGCCCGAGCCGGGCGGGGACGTCCGACGGCTGACCGGGCCGCAAGCTCTCGATCGCCTCCGCTCGGCGCTGTGGCCGGGCCTCGTCGCCTCCCCGCTCCTGGAGCTGGAAGACAAGGGCACCGCGCTCGTCCTTCATTCCCGCCGGCATCCCGAACTCGGTCCACTCGCCGAGGACCTCATGCGGCAGGCCGTCGGAGACGAGGACGGCTTCGTCGTGCTCCACGGGAAGAACGTCGTCGAGGTGCATCTCGCCGGCATGGACAAGGGACGGGCCGTGGACATCTTTTGCCAGAATGCTCCGTTCGCCGGACGTCGCCCGGTCTATATCGGCGATGACGCGACGGACGAGTTCGCGCTGCGCGTCGTGCGCAAGGCCGGCGGCGTCTCGATCAAGGTCGGGCTTGGCGACACCGATGCGCAGTTTCGGCTCGGCGACGTTCCGGACGTCCATCGCTGGCTGAGCGAATCGAACCGCGTCGCAGGGCAGGGGAGAGCGCGATGAGCGAGCCGCGACTGGTGGTCGTCTCCAACCGGGTCGGACCGCTCGACGACGAGGGCAAGGCCGGCGGACTGGCGGTCGGTCTCGCCGACGCGCTGCGCCGGCGTGGCGGGCTCTGGTTCGGCTGGAGCGGGGACGCCGACGAGGGGGCCCTGACGGGGGATATCAAGACGGAGCAGCACGGGACGACCGAGCTTGCGACGCTCGACCTGACGCCGGAGGAGCTCGACGGGTTCTATCTCGGCTATTCCAACCGTTCGCTCTGGCCCCTGCTGCACTACCGGCTGGATCTCGTGCAGTTCGACCGAAGCTTCGACGCCACCTATCGGGCGGTGAACAAGCGCTTTGCCGAACGCCTCGCGCCCCGTCTTCGACAGGACGATCTCGTCTGGGTCCACGACTACCATTTCTTCACGATGGGTGCCGAGCTCCGGCAGGCAGGTTACCTCGGCCGGCTCGGATTCTTCCTGCACATTCCGTTCTGCCCGCCGGAGGTCTTCACCGCTCTGCCCGCGAGCCACGATCTTGTGCGCGCCCTTCTCGCCTACGATCTCGTCGGCTTCCAGACCGAAACGGACCGGCTGAACTTCGTCGCCTTCTGCGTGCGCGAGCTCGGCGGGGAGGCGCTGGCGGACGACCGCGTGCGCGTCGGGGATCGGATCGTGCGCGCCTCGGCCTTTCCGATCGGCATCGATGCGGAAGGCTTCTCGCGGTTCGCGGTCTCCCCGGAGGCCGGCGAGCACGAGGAGATGCTGCGCGACATCGCCAAGGGACGTCCCCTCGTCGTCGGCGTCGACCGACTGGATTACACCAAGGGCATCGTCGAGCGCCTTCTCGGCTTCGAACGGCTCCTGGAAACGCGCGAGGAGATGCGCGGCGGCGTCAATCTGCTCCAGATCGCGCCTTTGTCGCGGGCCGAGTTGGAGACCTATGCGGAGCTACGCACCGAGATGGAGGCGACGGCGGGCCGGGTGAACGGCCGTTTCGCGTCCCTCGACTGGACGCCCATCCAGATCATGACGACCGGCTTCACGCGACGGGCGCTCGCCGGCATCTACCGGGCCGCGCGGGTCTGCCTCGTCACGCCGCTCCGCGACGGGATGAATCTCGTCGCCAAGGAATATGTCGCCGCACAGGACCCAGGCGATCCCGGCGTGCTTCTCCTGTCCCGCTTCGCCGGGGCCCGGGCCGAACTCGAGGAGGGCGCGCTGCTCGTCAATCCCTACAATCCCGACAATCTGGCCGAGGCGCTGCAGCGCGCGCTCACCATGCCGAAGGCCGAGCGGATCCGGCGGCACGACGCCATGCGCCGGCCGGTCTTTTCCGGTACGGCGACGCGTTGGTGCGAGAGCTTTCTCGAGGCTCTCGGAGCCGTTCCGCCGGATGTCCCCGAAGAGGCGTCCGCCCCTCTGTTCAAGGCCTCCGACAGGCACTAGACCGTCGAGCGCGGGCGCTTCTCTCCGTCCGATGCACCACTTATCGGGAATCCATCATGGCGCAGAATTCCGAAGCCCTCCTCACCGTCCTTCGTGCCCAGCCGGTCATGCCGGTGGTCGCGGTGGACAGCGCGTCCGAGGCCGTGTCTCTGGCGCGCGCGCTCGCCAAGGGCGGGCTGAAGGCGATCGAGATCACGCTGCGCACCCCGTCTGCCCTGGAGGCCATTCGCGCCGTCGCGTCCGAGGTGCCGGAGACCATCGTCGGCGCCGGCACCGTGTTGAATCCCCGGCAGTTCGAGCAGGCGCTCGAGGCAGGCTCGAAGTTCGTCGTCTCCCCCGGCACGACGGTGGAGCTTCTCGATGCGGCCAAGGACGCCCCGGTGCCGCTTCTGCCGGGTGCCGCGACGCCGAGCGAGCTGATGGCCATGCTGGAGGAGGGCTACAGCGTGCTGAAGTTCTTCCCCGCCGAGCAGCTCGGCGGCATCGCCTATCTGAAGGCGCTGGCGCCGGTCTTCCCGGGGATCATCTTCTGCCCGACGGGCGGGGTCTCGATGGCGAACGTGCGGGACTATCTGGCGCTGCCGAACATCGTTTGCGTCGGCGGGTCCTGGGTCGCGCCGAAGGCGGCCGTCGCGGCCGGAAACTTCGACGAGATCACGCGTCTTGCTGCCGAGGCCGTGGCGCTGCGGTCCGCCGGCTGAGCGGAGCCGCGCCGCCTTGTCCTTGACGGCCGCTTTCCGCCGCAGGATTCCCGTCGTCGTCGCCCTCTTGGCGGCGCTGTCCGTGCTCGCGGGTTGTTCGGCGGCGGGCATCCTCAATGCCGTGACCTCCAGCGCCGGCTACCGCATCGAGAGGGATGTGCGATACGGGGAGGGCGACCGCGGGACGCTCGACCTCTACGTGCCCGCGGGAGCGGGAGCGACGAGTCCCGTCGTCGTGTTCTTCTATGGCGGAAGTTGGGATTCCGGCTCCAAGGACCTCTACCTCTTCGTCGGACAGGCTTTGGCGAGCCGAGGCTTCATCGTCGCCGTGCCGGACTACAGGGTCTATCCCGAGGTGCGGTTTCCCGCCTTCGTCGAGGACGGCGCGACGGCGGTGCGCTTCGTCGACGAGGCGGCGCGCGAAGGGCGAAACGGGCTTCCCGCCGGCCGTCACCCGCTGTTCCTGATGGGGCATTCGGCCGGCGCGGAGATCGCGGGGCTGCTGGCCACCGACGAGCGCTATCTCGCGCGGCAGGGACTTGCGGCCGGGCGGCTCGCCGGCTTCGTCGGACTGGCCGGTCCCTACGACTTCCTGCCGCTGACCGAGGAGCGCTACAAGCGGGTCTTCCCGGAGGCGACACGCGCGGCGAGCCAGCCGGTCCGCTTCGTCGACGGGCGCGAGCCGCCGATGCTTCTCGTCGCGGGGGACGCCGACACGACCGTCGATCCGGAGAACACGCGCTCGCTCGCCCGGACGGTCGAGCGCGCGGGCGGCACGGCGCGGGCGATGATCGTGCGAGGCGTCGATCACATCGGGGCGGTCAGCGCCCTGTCCACGGCGCTTCCCTTCAACGATCCGGCCATCCGAGACGCGGTCGTCGCCTTCATCGAGGAGCATTCATGATTCCCCTCGATCGATGGACCGCCAGACCGCGTCCCGGCATGGAGCCGCTGGTCGGCACTTGCGTTCGCGTCGAGCCGATGGTGGACGGCCGGCGGTTCGCGGAGCTCTACGAGGCGTTCGACGTTTCCGGCGGAGACGCGCTCTGGGACTATCTGGCCTATGGCCCTTTCGCCGATCGCGCCGACTTCGAACGCTTCGCCGAGCGAACCTACCTGACGCCCGATCCGCTCTTCCATGCGATCGTGCCGGAGCCGGGCGGCCGGGCGACCGGCGTCGCCTCGCTGATGCGCATCGATCCGCCGAATGGCGTCGTCGAGATCGGCCATATCTGCCTGTCGCCGAGCCTGCAGGGAACGCGCGCGGCGACGGAGGCCTTCTACCTGCTCCTGCGCCGCGTCTTCGAGGACCTCGGATATCGTCGGCTGGAATGGAAGTGCAACGACGCCAACGGCTCGTCCAAGCGCGCTGCCGAACGTCTCGGCTTTTCCCACGAGGGCCTGTTTCGCCAGCATATGGTCGTCAAGGGCGCGAACCGCGACACCGCCTGGTACTCGATCCTCGACGGCGAATGGCCCGCCCTCGCGCGGAGCTTCCAGGACTGGCTTCGGCCGGAAAATTTCGACGCGTCCGGTCGCCAGCACCGTTCTCTCGCGAGCTTTCGCGCCAAGGTCTGATCGCTGCGGGTCCGGACTTTTTCCGGAGAGGCCGTCGACCGACGCCGATCGGCCGGGCCGCTGAGCTCAGTCGAGCGCGCGGGCTTCCGACGCCAGCATGATCGGAATGCCGTCGCGGATCGGGAAGGCCAGGCGGGCGGCATCCGAGATCAATTCGCCGCGCCCGGCATCGTAGCGCAGCGTCGTCTTCGTCAGGGGACAGACGAGAAGCTCCAGGAGCTTCGGGTCGGGCCTCCCGTCGGCGCGCGCGATGTTCGGCATGGATTCGTCTTTCCTGATGGTGCCGGAGCGTTCGGCGAAGCCGAGACCTATTGCAGCGTTCCCGAGCCGCCGTCCTCGCCCGCGCCCCGGGCCAGCGCGATCTCCGTCATGGCGACCAGCGTTTCGGCGCGCGAGCGAAGATCGGGCGCTTCCAGCAGCGCCTGCTTCTCGGCGGGTCCATAGGGCGACATCATGCAGATGGCGTTGACGAGGGTCTCGTTGGAGGCCTTGGTCACGCTGTCCCAGTCGGCGTCGAGCTGGTTCGCGTCGAGATACATGCGGAAGGCGCGCAGCAGCCCGTCGCGGTCGACGTCCTCGGCACCGAGACTGGTGTCGAGATCGCGGATGAAGGCGGTGAGGCGGCACGCCCGATAGGGCGTCTTCACGTCGAGTTCCTCGACCACGCGAAACCGCGCGATGCCATGCAGGGAAACGATGTAACGGCCGTCGCCCGTCTCGCTGAGGGACGTGATGCGACCGAGGCATCCGACCCGGCAGAGTTCGGGCTCGCCGCTCGCCGTCCGCGCGCCGTCGAGCCGGGGCTGGATCATTCCGATCACCCGGTCGCCGGCCATGACGTCGTCGATCATGGCGAGATAGCGGGGCTCGAAGATGTTCAGCGGCATCTGGCCGCCCGGCAGGAGCAGGGCGCCCGAAAGCGGAAAGAGGGGGACGGCGTCCGGCAGGTCGGATTCGACGGTGTAGTTGTAGTTTCCCGCGTGAACCAATCGAGCATCCTCTTCGGCCTGATCCGCCCGTCGTCCCGCCGGATCGTTCGAACTGCGGCGCGAGCAGTCCTCGCGCGCGCGAAACGGGAAGTGCCGTTGCTGGTTGCACCGGCCGCTCCATCGAAACTGGAGCCGCCGGCGGCAATCTCAAGAGCTGCGACGATGCGCACGCGCCGTCCGGCGCCGCTGGGGCCTCAGGAGAAGAGCAGCGTCGAGAGCTTGCGGCGCGCATCCTTCGTCGCGGGATCGCCGCCGCCCCAGGCCTCGAAGAATTCGAGCAGTTTCTTGCGCGCGCCGTCCTCGTTCCAGCCGCGGTCGCGCCGGATGATCTCCAGAAGATGGCCGGCCGCCACGTCGCGCTGGCCCCTGGCCTGCGCGATGAGGGCGAGATCGTAGCGCGCCTGGTGGTCGTCGGCGTCGCCCTCGATGCGCGCCTGCAGCGCCACGGGATCACCGAGCTCGGCGATCTCCTCGGCGAGCTTCAGCCGGGTCGAAATGCCGGAAACCGCGGGGTCGCTGGCCTTGTCGGCCGGAACGGCATCGAGGACGGCGCGCGCGCGCACCGCGTCGCCCATGGCGAGATAGCATTCGGCCAGGCCCGCCAGGGCTGGCACGTTGTCCGCCTCGTGCTGCAGAATGACGCTGAAGAGCTCGGCGGCCTGCGTGACGTCGTGCCCAGCGAGAAGCGCCTTGGCCTCTTCGAGCGCGGCCGCGATCGGATCGGCATCGGCCGGACCCGTTCCGCCGAGACGGTCGATGAAGGCCTTGACCTCGCTTTCCGGCAGGGCGCCCATGAAGCCGTCGACGGGCTGGCCGTTGACGAAGGCGAAGACGGCCGGGATCGACTGGACGCCAAGCTGGCCGGCGACGGAGGGATGCTCGTCGATGTTCATCTTGACGAGCTTGACGCGCCCGCCCGCCGCGGTGACGACGCGCTCGAGAACCGGCGTCAGCTGCTTGCACGGACCGCACCAGGGCGCCCAGAAATCGACCAGAACAGGCTGGCGGCGGGATTCCTGAATGACGTCGGCCGAGAACTTCGCGGTGGTCGTGTCCTTGATGAGCTCGCCGGCCGCGGCACCGGGCGTCGCCCCGGCCGCTCCCGTCGCCATGCCCGCACCGGCGCGACCGGCCGTCGAGGTCGTCTGCGTGCCGTAGCCCGATCCGTAGGGGTTGTTGCTCATGCTCGTCCTCGTGCTGCGGGCATCCTCGATGCCGGGCGGTTCGGGTGCCGGTCGGTCATGCGGTCTCGACGTCGCCGGGCGGCGCGGGCACCAGCGGGCCTTCGTCCGCCGCGTCGAGCGCGAGGACAAGGGGCCGATGGCCCGTGGCGGCGAAGAAGCGCAGGAGATCGTCGCGGCGGATGGTCGTGGTCGCTTCGTTGGTCAGCGGATGGCAATTGACCATATCGTGCAGGAGCAGGCCCTCATCAAGCACGAGCCGCACGGCGTGTTCGGGATCGTTGATGAGCGCGAAGGCGGTGACGGAGCCGGGACGGACGCCGATCATCGCCTCCATCTGTTCCGCTCCGACGAAGGACACCCGCCCTTGCGCGCCGATGACCTTGTGGATGCCCTTCAGATCGATGCTCCGATCGGCTTCCGCGACGATCAGGAAGACCGTGCCCTTCTTGTCCTTCACGAGGAGGTTCTTCGTGTGCCCGCCGGCAACGTCGCGATGCACCGCCCGGCTGTCCTCGACGGTGAAGAGGGGCGGGTGCTCGACCGTGGTCGTCTCGATCGAGAGACCCTCCAGCATCTCGATCAGCTCGGCCCGCGTCTTCGCCATCTCGCCCGTTCCCATCCTGTCCCCGTCCTGGCGTAATGCGCAACGAAGCGCCGATCAAGCGGGCCGCCGCCGAGCCCCGCCGGCGTCGGCCTCGCAGGCTCCCTGCCGGCCACGCGTGCCGAAGGGCGGCGGCGGGGGCGCTCCCCATCGCCCGCGCCGGCGCACAGGACCGCGGCTGACGAAAATGGCGAGGGCCATCAGATGCTTAGCCTGGGACATCCGGAAAAGCGCACGAAATCGCATCGAAGCCTGTTGCAATCCGAAAGGCGCTGGGGCATACACCGCCTCGTCCGCAGCAAGTCGCTGCGGGGAGCGGGCGGGCGTAGCTCAGGGGTAGAGCACAACCTTGCCAAGGTTGGGGTCGAGGGTTCGAATCCCTTCGCCCGCTCCATCTTTCCCACAAGGGTTTTCCCAGGTTTTGCAGGGCTTCCAGGGGGCTAAATGCCCTCGCAGAACTCGACAAAAGCGTGTCGATTTCGCGCATAACAATGCACAAGCTGGCACAGACCTGCGGCACAAAACTGACACACACGATTTTCGGCCGGATCTGCGGTCTGCGCCGGTCGGAGGGTGAGTCGCCCCGCCGTAGGAAATCTGCGCCGCATACGTGTTGCCACGTAAAAAAAGCTTGAAGTCACTGGAACCTTTCGCCTTACTCCCCATTGATCGCCGCACCTTTGTCCGGCGACGAGGGAAAGCGAGCAGGGAAATGACCTCGCAAGGTCGCCGGCCGATTGCCGGTATGGAGCGGACGCCCTCCGGCGCCATCTCCCGGTCTAAGACGAGCCTCGCCAAGCGAGCCGACAAACGACGCCAAGCCAGCACCGAGTCTGCCAAGCGCGAAGCCCGTGTCGGGATGGCGCTGAAAGAGAAGACCCAGCTCGCACGCGGCCGGGTCTATGGCCTCACCCCCACGCAGGCCGCCAGCCACCACGCATCCACCGTCGAGGGGCGCTTGCACCTCAAGGGCGTCATCACCGCCACCGAGCTGCTCGCCGTCGAGCACTATCTGACGGTCGTCGCCAAGTTCAGCCGGGCGATGGGAATGCCCGTCGCGCCGAGCAACATGCTGGCCCGCTACCAACCCTCCGAACCGCGCGCCGTCGCCGCCCCGCCGTCCGGCGCATCCGTCGTGATTGCTCGCGACCGCTTCGTGAAAGCCGACGAGGCGCTGAAGCGCGCCGGCCTCGCCGCGGCCTGGGCGGTCGCTCGCGTCTGCCGGGATCGCGAAGAGCTGCCCCACTCCCTCCGTCCGGCGTTCCTGGCCGGCGTCCAGGCGCTCGTCGCGCACTTCCGCCTGTCGCCCGATCCCGACCGAACCGCAAAGGTCGCCTGATGCCGGCTCCCCGCTCGCCGCTCCTCCCGCCCCAGGTCGTCGACTTCCGCCTCATCACGCCGCGCGAGGCCGCCCTTGAGGACCGGATCTCCGCGATCGAGGCGCGGCTGAAGCGTGAGGATGCCGAGCGCGCGTCCTGGGAGCGGCTGAAGATGATCGGTCTGGTGCTCGCGGCGTAGCTCCGCCCTCTTGAGCGTAGCCGCTTTGTCGGCTATCCCTGAGCGCAGTGAATTTGAGGGTCGGACAGAACCGCCCCTTCCAGAAATACCAAGGGCCGCTCTAGGCCCACGTTAGAAAACCCCGTCGAGAGCAATCTCGGCGGGGTTTTCGCATTTCAGGAGCCCCCCATGTCCGACACGGATCACGGGGCCACAGCTCCGCCCACCAAGCTCATCCCGGCGCCCGCGCCGTCCGGCCGAGCGCCCGCCCACGCCTTCGCGCCGAAGTCCTCGGTCGTCGACGAGCGCGGCACGCATGTCTGCGTGTCCCGCGAGGCGCTGTTCGACCTCCTCGACGGGGTCAAGAAGCTCGCGCCATGCCACAAGGACCCGAACCGCTACCACGAGCGCAAGGACGACATCGTCTCGCGCCTCTTCGACATGGCGACCGCCTGATGCGCGCGATCATCCCGCCGCTTCTCGTGCTGTCGATCGCCGTCGCCGCGCTGGCCATCGACATGACAGCGCGTGACGCTTGCGCCGCCGAGCCGTTGCTCGTCCTTGCACCGCCGGCCGTCGCCACCGTCGATCCGGTCGGCGCGATCCTGAAGCACTTCCAGCCCACCGCCGTGTTCGTCGGTCGCACGCCGGCCGGCATGGGCTACGTCCTGATGTCCGAGAAGCGCGGTTATTTCATCCGGCCGCAGCCCGGCGGCATCGTCCGCGTCATCCCCGCAGAGCCAGCCGCGGTCAAAAGCCTCGCCAAGCTCGCAGGCTGGGCACTCTGATGCTGACGCGCGCCTGCGGATGCTGCGACACTGAAACGCCGGAGCCCCGCCTCGTCTATGCGACGCGCGAGGGCGCCCTGGTGAAGCACCGGCTCTCGCATGACTGCGGCAAGAAGTGGTGGCGGTACGAAGACCTCGATGGCGAGAACGTCAGTGTCCACGTTGACCGCTAAACAGGATCGCTTCGTCCTCGAATACCTCGTCGATCTGAACGCCACCAAGGCTGCGATCCGCGCCGGCTACAGCGAGGCGACAGCGTCCGAGCAGGGCTACCAGCTCCTTCAGAATACTTCAGTGTCCGCGGCCATCGTGGCGGCCCAGGCTGCGCGCGCCGAGCGTACCGAGATCACGGCCGATCGCGTGCTTCGGCACTGGTGGTCGATCGCCACCGCCGACCCGAACGAGCTGATGCAGCATCGGCGCATCAACTGCCGCGCCTGCTGGCCCGAGGTCGAGCCCTTCGACGCAACGCGAGCGCCGCATCCCGATTGCGTCGAGTGCGCAGGCGAGGGGCACAGCTCCGTCCACGTCGTCGACACGCGCAACATCAAGGGGCCGGCTCGGCTCCTCTATGCCGGCGTGAAGACGACGAAGGACGGGCTCGAGATCAAGGTCCGCGACCAGGACAAGGCGATGGAGAACGTCGCCCGCCACCTCGGCATGTTCGTCGACAAGCTCGAAGCCAAGGTCGCGCACAGCTATTCCGAGATCAGTGACGACGAGCTGGACCGCGACATCGAGGTGCTGCTCGCCAAGAAGGTGAACTAAAGCCGTGGACCTCTCCGGCCTCGATCGCGAGGCCAAGGAGCGCCTGGCTCTCCTCCTGGCCGAGCGCGAGAAGCGCTACCTGCAGCGCAAGTTCCACCGCATGTTCCCCGACGAGGACACCATCCAGGCGGATGGCTCCCTGATCCATGCCCGCGAAAAGTACGTGCGGCACATGGAGTTCTTCGCGACCGGCCTGACGTACCGCGAGCGGTGCTTCATGGCCGCCAACCGCATCGGCAAGACGGTCGGCGGATCGTTCGAGACCACCTGCCACCTGACCGGCCTTTATCCGCACTGGTGGATCGGCCGGCGCTTCGATCAGCCGGTGCGCGCCTGGGCCGCCGGCAAGACCAACGAGTCGACCCGCGACGTCGTGCAGAAGGAACTGCTCGGCGACGTCGTGCCGGCCGGCAAGGGGCGCAAAGGCTTCTCCGGTACCGGGATGATTCCCGGTCGGCTGATCGAGGCCGTGACCTGGAAGCAGGGCGTCCAGGACTTCGCCGACGTCGTGAAGATCAAGCACGCCTCCGGCGGGCTCTCCTCGCTCGGCATGAAGAGCTTCCAGCAGGGCCGCGGATCGTTCGAGGGCACGGCCCAACACCTGATCTGGCTCGACGAGGAGTGCCCGATCGACGTCTACGGCGAGTGCCTGATCCGCACCGCGACCACCGGCGGCATCGTGATGCTGACCTTCACGCCGCTTGAGGGCCTGTCGGAGACGGTCCTTCAGTTCATGCCGCAAGACATGCGGCCCGAGTAGGAGCCACCATGGCCACCACCATCAAGCAGAGCCTGACCGCCGTCGGCACGACCAACGTCGCCGCGGTCCTCGCCTGCGACTTCGTCGTATCCGGGACCTTCGCCGGCACCTGGAAGTTCGAAGCGCTCATCAATGACGAGTGGCTGACGATCGAGCGCGGCACCACGTCGGGCGCTTATCTCCGCGTCGCCTTCGCTCTTCTGCGTCAGGTGCGCTTCAGCGTGGAGACCTTCACGTCCGGCACCTTCTCGTTCTCGCTCGATGGTCGGGATTTCGGCTGATGCCGCTGATTGCCGGCGCTGCGCGCTTTGCGCCCAAGAAGGGGCTCACCCTGGGCCTTGGCGCGGGTGCCCTTGGCGCTGGTGGGGAAGGACAGGGGCCGACCTACGACCCCGATGCCACCGCCCTCTTCGCCCGCTTTGCCACGCAGCCTGACGCGACACGCAAGCAGCTCATCTCCGACCGCTTCGTGGCCGGCAAGGCGAAGTCCTTCTGGTCGAAGCTGGACGCGCTGTGGGTTCACGCGGCGCACGCGCCAGAGGCCGGACGCCTGAACTGGCTGGGGGACATCTACAACTGCATCCCGGTCAACAATCCAGCCTTCACGACTGACCGCGGCTACATGGGCGACGGCTCGACGAGCTATCTCAACACGGGCTTCAACCCGTTCGTAGAGACTGCAGCTAAGTATTCCCGCCTCAGCGGAACGCTAGGCGTCAGGTCTAACACCAACAATTCCTCTGGCGGGTCACTGGCCGGTTTTCACGATGGCGGCAAAGGAACAACCATCAACCCGAGAGACGCAGGGAACAGTGTCACATTCCGGGTTAATCAGGCGTCCGCCTCCTTCACAGCAGGCAATGGCACCTCGGTCGGCATGTTCTGTGCGTCGCGCAACGGGGCTACTGACGCAGTCGTGGCTCGGGATGGGGTCGTTATTCAGCGGACCGCTATCGCAGCGGAGGCTGCGGTTGCTAACGGCACGTTCCGTCTAGGCGCCATCACTAATGCTTCCATGCGGGCGTGTCAGTTCGCAATGGGTTGGATAGGGGCGGGGTTCACGGACCAAGAGATCACCGATTTTTATAACTGGTTCGAGCCGTATCGCTCGGCCGTAGGAGTTGTCTGATGACCGTTCAGGCTTGGCTTATCTTCACCCCTGCGCAGCGCGCGGATGCCGTTCAGTTCAGCGAGACGACCGACTTCAAGGTCGACCCGCGCGTGATCGACAACCCGCTCGCCGGTCAGCTTGGCGATGCCGAGGTGGCCGTCGGGAAGTTCGTGGCGCCGGCTCGCATCCTGAACGACCCTGAATATGGCCCGGTCTGGTCCAGCCGCCTGTCCACCCTCCCGATCCGAATGCTCGACAGCGAAGTCATCTTCCTGCCGGCCGTCGACTGATCGCTGAACGGCTCACACCAGGAAGCGCCCGTGCCCGAGATCACCTCGTCCCGCTTCATGATCCAGGCGGGGTGGGATGACGTGCCCCATTTATCCGAGGACACCAAGCGCGAGCTGCTCGCCTCCACGCCGCCGTTCCTGCGCGACGCCCGATCCAAGGGCATCCCGTCGCTCGGCGCCGGCGCGATCTACCCGATCGAGATATCCGAGATCGAGGTCGCTCCGTTCCCGATCCCGAAGCACTGGAAGAAGGGCTATGCCCTCGACGTCGGCTGGAAGAAGACCGCCGCCGTGTGGGGCGCGCAGGACCCGTCCGACAGCACCCTCTACGTCTACGCCGAACACTACCGAGGACAGGCCGAGCCCATCGTCCACGCTGGCGCGATCAAGGCGCGCGGCTCGTGGATCAGGGGCGCCATCGACCCGGCATCGCGCGGCCGGGCGCAGAAGGACGGCGAACAGCTCCTCGCGCTCTACCAGGGACAGGGACTGAAGCTGGCTCCGGCCATCAACGGCGTCGAAACCGGCCTCTACGAGTGCTGGGAGAAGCTGTCGATCGGGCGCATCAAGGTCTTCTCGACCCTCATGAACTTCAAGGCGGAATACCGCCTCTACCGCCGTGATGAGCACGGCAAGATCGTCAAACAATTCGATCACCTGATGGATGCGTTCCGATACCTCGTCATGACGTGGGATCAGATCGCGGCCGTTCAGGCTCCTGAGAGGAGCACGGGCATGATCTCCTCCATATCTGACTCGACGGCGGGCTACTGATGGCGCCGCGCAAGACCAAGGACGTCGCCCGTCGGAACCCCGAGGCCGAGGCCATGCGCCTCAACGAGCGCCTCGTCTCGATCGTGCATCGCCTGGAAAGCGAAGTCTCGAGCCGCATCACCAAGCGCCAGCCGCTTGAGGATCGCTGGCTCGAAGACCTGGAGCAGTACCACGGCCAGTACGACTCCCTGACCGCCCAGGCCCTCGCCGGCGGCAAGCGCTCCAAGCTCTTCATCAACCTGACCCGGCCGAAGACGGACGCCATGTCCGCCCGGCTCATGGACCTCCTGTTCCCGACCGACGATCGCAATTGGGGCATCGGGCCGACGCCCGTCCCGCTCCTCGTCGACGATGCGGAGAAGGCCGTGAAGGCGCTGCGCGAGATCAACGCGCAGCTCAAGGCCAAGCAGGACGAGATGGAGGCCGCCGCGAGCGCGCAGCCCGGGCCCGACGGACAGCCGGCCGCGCCGGCCGCTCCCGACGAGGCGATGATCGCGCTTCAGAAGCGGGCCGACTTCGCCCGCGAGAAAGCCGACGCCCTTCGCGAGATCATCGAGGAAGCGTCCAAGCGCGCCGACGCGATGCAAGCCGAGATCGACGACCAGCTCAAGGCGTCGAACTACCACGCCGCCATGCGCGATGTGATCGACGACGCCTGCAAGATCGGCACCGGCGTCTGCAAGGGTCCGGTCACTGGCGACAAGGTGCGCAGGGGCTGGAAGAAGTCGAAGCCCTCGACCGACGAGGCCGGCGTCGTCATCCCAGGATCGTACCAGCTCGACACCGCCAAGGGCGCCGAAGTGCCGGCGATGCGCTACGTCGACATCTGGAACTTCTTCCCCGACATGGACGTGCGCCGCATCGAGGACGGCGAGGGCGATTTCGAGCGCCATCTGATGAACGAGAAGCGGATGAAGAAGCTCGCGCAGCTTCCCGGCTTCGACAAGGACGCCATCCGTCGCCTTCTCCAGCGCAAGCCGACCCGCACCACGCCGAGCTTCATGGCGCGCCTTCGCGACATCGTCGCCGGCTCGCACTCGTCGGTCGGGCGCGACTGCTACCACGTCTACGAATACAGCGGCCCGCTCTCGGCCGAGGATATCCGCGCGCTCGCCGAGGCCAAGGGCGACAAGGACGCAATGGAGGATGTCGCCGAACTCGACCCGCTGACGGAGGTCAACGCGGTCGTCTGGTTCTGCGAGAACGAGCTTTTGAAGCTTGCGCCCTATCCGTTCGACAGCGGCGAAACGCTCTACTCGGTCTTCAACCTCTACCAGGACGAAGCCTCGATCTTCGGCTACGGCATCCCGCATGTGATGCGCCATCCGCAGAAGTCGCTGAACGCCGGCTGGCGCGCCATGATGGACAACGCCGGCAAGGCGGCTGGCCCGCAGATCATCGTCGCGACCGACCTGATCGAGCCCGAGAACGGCGACTGGACGATCGAGCCGAACAAGGTTTGGCGCGCCAAGGCCGGCATCCCGCAGGACCGCCGCGCGTTCCAGGTCGCTGAAATCCCGATGTACCAAGCCGAGCTGGCGAACATCGTCGCCATCTCCAAGCAGTTCATCGACGACATGACCGGGATGCCCTCGATCGCGCAGGGCGAGGACGGCGCGACCAAGCCCGAGCGCACCGCGCAGGGCACCGCGCTCCTGATGAACGCGAGCAACGTCACCTTCCGCCGCATCGTGAAGCGGTTCGACGACGACGTGACCGAGCCGAACATCCGCCGCTTCTACGACTGGAACATGCAGTTCTCGGACAAGGACGAGATCAAGGGCGACTATGGCGTCGATGCCCGCGGCTCCTCCGTCCTCCTCGTGCGCGAGATGCAGGCGCAGAACCTCATGATCATCGCGCTGCAGCTCGGCGCGCATCCGGTCTACGGGCCGATGCTGAAGAACAAGGCCCTGCTGCGGAAGCTGTTCCAGGCGCACATGATCTCGGGCGACGAGGTCTTGCTGACCGACGACGAGATCGACGCCGTGCTCGCCCAGGCCGCAGCGGCCCAGGCGCAGGCCGAACAGGAGCCCGTCGACGAAACGGCCGCCCAGCTCAAGATGGAGGAGCTGGAGGTCCGCAAGTCCGAGATCGCGGCCAAGATCGAGATAGCGAACATGGATGCTGGCACGCGCCTGAAGGTCGCGGAGCTGTCGCACGAGACGCAGATGATGCAGCTCGCCGAGGCCAAGAACATGGAAATGGACAAGCTCGAAGCCATGCTTGCGAAGTCGCGCAACGACACTCAGTCGAAGGAGCGCATCTTCGCCGCCGAGGCCGCGATGACGGAGCGGGCAGGGCCGAGCGGCGGAGGATTTTTGTGATGCGACACCGAGCACGCGAGCATGTGAACGCGGCCCTCGATCGCCGGTCGGCCTTGAACGCGGCCATCGCCGCCGAGGTCGACGAGCTGCCGATCTGGAAGCGCGAGAGCTTTGACCGTGATGCGGCTCCCGTCGTCGTCATGCCAAGCCTCTCCGCGTCGGATCGCGCCGCCCTGGAGATCGCCTGCCTGACCCAGCCCGGCCGTGTCCTTTGCATCGCAGACCTCGGCCTCACCGCGCGGCAGATCGAGAAGCGCGATCTCGACGAGTTCCCCGGCGAACGGCTGACGTTCGAGCAGAAGCGCGCCCGGCGGGAGGCCATGCGCTATGGCCGTTGAGAAGGACAGCCCGACGTGGCGCGCCGTGAAGGCGCACTGCGAGGCCGGGATCGAAGCGGCTCGCGTCCAGCTCGAAACGCAGGGGGCGATTGAAGCGGCGCAGTACCAGCGCGGTCGCATCAAGGCCCTGCGCGAAATCCTCGCGCTCGCCGACACCCGGCCGCCGATCGAGTCGTCCACCCGGCTCTACTGACCGGGCCAACCCATCCGTCAACACTGCGCAAAGCCCCGCTCCGTCGGGGCTTTTTTCATGCGCGCTGCCAACCAAGGACGTGACCGTTGAACGAAGAACTCGACACCGCCGCCGACGACCAGATCGAGACCGAAGAGACCGCCGCCGACGTGTGGGCCGAGTTCGAAGAGGCCGACGGCGGCGCGCCGGCCGGCGATGCCGGCACCAACGCGGACGCCGATGCTGGCGACGAGGAAGGCGAGGGCGCCGACTTCGGCGACGATGACGACGCGGTCGCGGCTAACGGTGGTGGTGCCGACGCCGGCGACACCGCGCCGAGCGTATGGGACAGCGCCCCGGAAGCGCTGCGCAACCAGTTTGAGGCGCTGCAGGCGGAAAACGCCAAGCTCCTCCAGAAAGAACGCTCCGCCTCCGGGCGCGCGTCCGGCTTTCAACGCCGGTACGAAGACCTCAAGAAGGCGGCCGAGCCGCGAGCGACACCGGGCGATCGACCGGCACCGCAAGCAGCTCTCGACGCACTGAAAGAGGACTATCCCGAGATCGCCGAGCCCCTGTCCCAGGCGCTCAATGCGATCCAGGGCGACGTAGCAACCCTAGCCGAAGCCGAGGAAGGCCGCCGCAAGGCCGCCGAGACCGAGCTGACGGACTATCTCGATACCGAGGCCGCGGCTCTCACGTCGCAGCATCCCGACTATCTCGACGTGCTGAAGACCAACTCGGACAAGTTCGTGGCCTGGATCGACGACCAGCCCCGCGCCGTCCGCGATGCCTTCAACCGCAACGCCGAGCACGTCGTGAACGCTGCGGAAGCCGCAGCCGTCGTTGGCATGTTCAAGGAACACCTCGGAATGCCGGCGCCTGCGCCCGCTGCCGAGCGCCCTGCTGCCACCCCTTCGCTCGCAAGCCGGCGCGAACGCCAGCTTGGCGCAACCGCAGCTCCCACCCGTGCCCATCGCCGGCCGACCGTCTCGGGCATCCCCGAGAACGCCGACCCGCAGGACATTTGGGACGCCTTCGAGGACGCCGAGCGCCGCTAAGCGCTGCACGCGAGCATCACCCCTCCCGCGACCACGCCTGATCGTCCGCGATCCGGGTCGCATCCCCACGTTCCAAGGTTGAACCGATGCCCACGATCACCTCCGGCACCGCCGGAATTTCCCAGCGCACGAACGTCTTCGCCGAGCGCGAGATGCTCAAGCACGCCGAGCCCGTCACCATCCTGGAAAAGACCGGCCCGCTCATCAAGCCGATGCCGAAGAACAAGAGCATGACGATCAAGTTCCGTCGTCCTGTTCCCTTCGCCGCGGCCACCACGCAGCTTTCGGAAGGCGTCACCCCGGCGTCGCGTGCCTTCACCTATGAGGACGTCTCCGCGACGCTCGCTCAGTACGGTGAGGTTGCCGTCATCACGGACGTCATCGAGGACACCCACGAGGACCCCGTCCTCAAGGACATCACGATGATGCTCGGCGAGAACATCGGCCGCACCAAGGAGGCGCTGAACTACGCCACCCTGCGCGCCGGCACGAACGTGTTCTACGCCAACGGTGCGGCCCGCGCCTCGGTCAACACGCCGATCTCGCTCGCCAAGCAGCGCGCGGTTCTGCGTGGCCTCAAGAACCAGAAGGCGACCAAGATCACGAACGTGCTCGACGGCTCGCCGAACTACCGCACCAAGCCGGTGGAAGCGGCCTTCATCGCCGTTGGCCACACGGATCTGGAGAACGATATCCGTGGTCTCGCGGGCTTCGTGCCCTGCGCGGAATACGGCCGTCGCCAGATGATCTGCGAGCAGGAGATCGGCTCCGTCGAGGACGTGCGTTACGTCCTGTCGCCGGACCTGAACCCCTTCCTCGACGCAGGCAGCGCCAAGGGCTCGATGGTCTCCACGACCGGCGTGAACGCGGACGTCTACCCGGTCCTGTTCTTCGGTCGTGAAGCCTGGGCCATGGTCCCGCTGCGCGGCCAGGGCGCGGTCGAGCCGTCCATCATCTCGGCCGGCACGAAGACCAAGGACGATCCGCTCGGCCAGCGCGGCTATGCCGGCTGGAAGATGTGGCACGTCGCGCTGATCCTGAACCAGCTCTGGATGGCGCGTCTGGAAGTGGCGACCACCGCCCTCTGAGGCGTGTAGGGCGGCATCAAACTCCCATCAAACTCGGCCGTCGCGGGACCTCTCGCGGCGGCCTTTCTGCATCTGGACTTCGACCTTTCTGCACCGCCCGGCCGTGCAGAAAGGCGGAAGCCCAAGCCCCGTCTCATCACCCAGGAGCCCACCATGGCCAAAGTCCTTTTCGCCTCCGCCACCCTCGTCCAGCTCATCAGCTTCGCCACCACGAACCTCGGCCTGGAAGTCGACACGACGCCCATGCCCAGCAAGGCGGCCGTGCGCGCGCTCATCACCTCCACCGGCTTTGACGGCGACGAGATCGAAGTCGCTGACGAGCTCGTCGGCTCCACCAAGAAGCCGATCGCCGCCGAGGACGTCGCCGGCCGCAAGATGATCCGCATCATGATCCCGGTTCAGGAAGGCGTCGCTGGCGGCACCGAGGCGGTTCCCGTCGGCGTCAACGGCACCGTTGCCCGCATCATGCGCGGCGTCGATGTCGACGTGCCGGCCGAATACGTCGAGGTGCTGAAGAACGCGAACAAGGAGATTTTCGAGCGCGGGCCGAACGGCGAGCTGACCAACCCCAAGCTCGTGCCGATCTACCCGTTCTCGATCATCGGCATCGTGGCCTGATCCGATGGCGACCTTCCTCCAGCTCGTGCAGAAGGTCGCCCGCGACTCCGGCACGGTGTCGGGCACACAGCCGACCACCGTCGCCGGGCAGACCGGCCGCCTCGCCAAGATCGTCCATTGGACGAACGACGCCTACCGCCAGATCCAGAACGTGCATGGCGCGTGGAACTGGATGCAGGGCGAGTTCAGCGGCGCCACGGTCCCTGGAACCTCAGCCTACAGCTCGCGGCTCTCGCGCTTTGCCGAGTACGTCTGCACGGGCGAGGACGAGGACCGCTATTCGCTCTTCGACCCGGCCCTTGGACGCGAGAGCGAGGCGCCGCTGCGCTTCGTCGACTACCGCACCTTCTACGCCACGCAGCTCCGCGGCGCGCAGGCTGTGCGGCAGGGCCGGCCGAACCTCTTCTCGATCGACCCGTCGGGCGCCCTCTGCCTCTCGCCGACGCCGGACAAGGTCTACACGATCCGCGGACCCTACCGGAAAGACGTGCAGGAGCTGGACGCCAACAACGACGTCCCCGAAATGCCGCCCCGCTTCCACGACCTCATCGTCGACGGCGCCCTCGTGATGCTCACCACGCACGACGAGGGCGCCCCGACGCTGACGCTCTACCAGCTCCGGCAGCTTCGCGGCTTCAGCCAGCTTGAGCGCGACCAGCTCCCGCGCATCGCGTTCGGCGGGACGCTCGCATGACCGAAGTCGTCGACACACTGATCCCCAAAGGGCAGGCGATCGCCGCCGAGGACTATGTCGTCGACGAGATCGAGGCCACGCCCCCGGTCGCACCGGGCAGCGGGGCGGCCGGAGCCCTGATCCCGAAGGGCCGAGTGATCGACCGGCCCGACGACTATGTCGTGGACGCGATCACCATCCGCGACATCGTCACGGGCGCGCCCGGCTCGGCCGCGTCCATGACGCTGACCAAGGTCGGCGAGGAGAACTACGTTCTCGACGCCGTCTTCCCGCGGGGCGACACCGGCGACGTCACCCTGGAGGCGCAGGCCGCGCTCGATCAGGCCAACAGCGCCGCACAGACCGCGGCGGATGACGCCGTCGATGCCGTCGAGCTGCGGCTTCAGACCCTTTCCTCGAATGCGAGTGTTTCGGCGCAGTCCGCTTCAGAAAGCGCCGGGGCCGGGGCCGCATCAGCCGCCACCGCCGTCTCGGCCAAGGATGCCGCAGGCGCCAGCGCAGCGAACGCAGACGACAGCGCAGGCAGTGCGGCCACATCGAAGGCCGGCGCGGACGCGGCACGGGATGCAGCTCAGACTGCACGCGGGCTGTCCCAGGCTGCGCGCGACGCATCCATTGCAGCGCAGGCCGCAGCAGAGGACGCCCGTGACGGCGCCGTTGCAGCAGAGACCGGCTCCGTTGCCGCGCGGCAAGGTTCCGAGGCCGCTCGTGACGTGGCTGCAGTCCTCGCGGACGAGGCCGCAGCCAGCGCTGACAGGGCGGTGCGCTCGGCAGAGTTCGACGCGGCGCTCTACCACACCAAGCCCGAGGCCAACGCCCTTCTCGATGTGATCCGCGCCGACGTCGTGGCGATCGAGGGCGACGTCAGCACGGCGATCGCCACGCTGCAGGCTGAGACCACCACGCAGCTCGCGGATGCGCAGACCGCGACCGACACCGCCATTTCGACGCTGACGACCAACGTCAACGCCACGATCACGACGCTCGAGACCGCGGTCAACGGCACGATCACGACCCTGCAGACCACGGTCGACAGTCAGATTACCGCTCTGACGAACAACGTAGACGGCGAGCTGGCGACCCTTCGCGTGGAGTTCGTGGACCTCAAGGACGAGATCACCACGGAGACCAACGACGCGCTCGCTGAACTGCGAGAGGCACTCCGCAAGGAGCGTATCCGCCGCATGTTCGGCCTCGAATTTTAAGGACCCCCGGAATGTCTGACGCCCCGCTGAGTGATGCGCTGCTCGCTCTGAAGACACAGATCCAGAGCCTTTCAGCGACCGCGACGGCTGAAGAGGTCGCCATGCTTGGCGTCGCGATGGAGAAGATCGCCGGCCGGGTGTCGGCGGTCGAGCTTCAGATCATCGCCGACGACCTCAAGGCGGCTCTCACGGCCCATGGCGCGACGAAGACCTCCGAGGTCAACACCGCCGCCACGACCGCACTGTCGGACATCGCCGCAAGGCTCGCGAGCATTCTCGGCACGATGAACACCGCAGAAGGGCAAGCCACGGGAGCGATCCGAAACGTCGTTCTCGGTGTCCTGTTCACCGGCGTGATGAACAGCGGGAACACCACCTACGACACCCGGCGCCGCGTGAAGTCCTGGTCCATTCCCGACGGCATCTCCTATGCCGACATCACCTACGATGTGAGCGACCGCATCAAGACCTGGAAAGAGAGTGCGACGAACGGCTTAGGCCAGACCGCGACGTGGCTCTACACCGCCTCCTACCATCCCACCACCGGCGACATGACGGTGTCGCGCGTCTCCGTTTAAGGACCGGCTCACATGGATATTCTGACGCTCAACCAGCTTCAGCGCCTGAACAAGGGCGCGATGTTCAACGAGTATTTCGCGCGCAAGCCCATCTTCGCCTACTACTCGGGCATGGCCAGCGCGAACAACTCGCTCAACTTCTTCGCCGATCGCGAGAAGCGGTCGATGAAGACGTTTTTGAGGACCGGCGCTTTGCTCCCCGGCCAACCGCCAAGCTATTCCACCTACACCAACACCGAGGCGGCGATTAATTATTGGGGCGGGGCCGCAAGCGCGCTCGCGGGGACCAGCGGCTATTCAATTGCGGGCGGCGGGACGGGCCTTTCGGGCCATAGCCACACCATGCTCCTGAACAACATGGATGTGACGGCCGAGGACTACGTTTCGTTCAACGGAGCGGAGGGCGTGATCTCCAACACCCACTCGGGCATGGGCGTCGTCCTGGGTGAGGAGGGATACAGCCAGGGCATCGACCTTCTGAAGATGGGGACGAACATCCTCGTCGGGGGCGTCGGCGACGTCTATCTGTCCGGCCGCACCGCAGATACCAACTACGCCTTCAACTGGACGGCTTTGACGGGTCTTCAGCGGCTGGCGGGCGCGGCTGCGGTCGGTCATGGCGACATCGCCTACAACCGCGTGACCAACACGCTGATCTTCCTGGAGACCACGAACAACGCGGCCTACACTTACCGCGCCCACGTCTTCAAGAACCTGCCGGCGAAGATCAAGGCGAACGCGCTCCACCTGAAGGCGCTCCTTGAAGGGGCGATCGCGGGTCAGAATGGCTCGTCCTACGAAGTTTTCGACTTCGTATGGTCGGGCATGAACGGTCCCGAGTGGCACAGCGGCACGCGCATCATCCCTTGTGATGACGGCACGTTCTGGATGACGCGCATGTGGCCGTCCTCGAAGATCGAACTGGCGCGGATCACGGGCGCCGCGGGCTCGCGCACGTTCGCCGTAGTGGCAAGCCTGACGCTCACCACCTCTTATGGCCGAGATGGCGGCAGTCTCTACGGCATCCGCCACATGGTCAGCGATGACGGCAAGTTCGTCGCAACCTACTGCCCCTACTACTACTACTTCTGTGGCGGGCAGTTCTTCTTCACCCCGCGCGATACGGCGGCAACGTCCACCCGCTACCTGACCGCTTCCTACACGGACAGCTCCTACGGCATGTCGATCGCGCCGATGGGCGGCTCGAACTTCGTGCTTGGCTGGGCGAACAACGCCGACAGCAAGCTGCGCGACGGCGCGGTTATCGACCTCGATAGCATCGTGCTCGCGGGTCAGAACCTCACCTCCAGCAACAACCTCCTGTTCAACCACTTCGCCGTGAATGGTTACACGACGTCGACGATGTATGGCGGCAACGGCTTCATCAAGGTTCAGGACCCCGTCTGGAACACGACGGAATGGAAGGAGCGCACCTAATGGCGAAGCTTGCTTTTAACGTCGGGCAGGTTCGCCACGCCGTCGGCTTCACGGAAGGGGAGGGCTATGCTCTCCCCGCGGGCTCCACGTCGGAGCTGCTCCTGCGCTATGAGCTGGAGGATGGCGTTGTCGTCGACCGCTACAAGGGGCTGACCGACGAGGAGGCCCTGGCGGCGTTCGCGGCCGACCAGACCGAGCGCGCCAACACCGAGCAGGCCGCCGCAGTCGAGGCGCAGAATGCGGTGAAAACCCGTCTCGGCTTCCTGCGGCTCTTCACTCAGACCGAGCGCATCGCTCTCGCTGCCTCGGATGACGTCGTGGTCAAGGACTTCATGCTGATGGTGAACCTCGCCGAGGCCATCGACCTCCGCGATCCCGACACCGTCGCCGGCACGGGCTACCTGGAGTTCAAGGGCTTCATCGCCGACGGCCGCGCCGCTGAAATCCTGGCCGGCTGATGGCGATCCGCTCCAGCCTGGAGATCGCCCCCGGTTCGGTTGTCGAGGTCTATCGACAGCCGGACGGCGACACGAGCCCCGTCACGGCGGTGCTCACCAACCTCTCCACCAACCTCGCCAAGGCCAACGCCGTCGAGCTTCTGCTTCTCTCGTCCTCGGACGCCCCGCTCGCCTCGACCACGCTCACCGCGCAGGGCTCGGGCTACACGAGCGTTCCCGCGGCGCGCGTGACGTCCAAGGTCAAGGTCGCACCCGAGCTTCAGGTTCGCATGGAGCTGAACGGCCTGACGATCGGCAATGCCGGGCTCAACTATCGCGTCAACGATGTCCTGACGCTGGGATGCGGCGCCAGCACCAAGCCGACGCTCACCGTCACGGCGGTGGACATCAACGGCCGCGTGCTCAGCTTGGGCATCACCACGCGGGGTTTCCTCACGACCTTGGCGCGCGAGCAGGTCGGCCTGAAAACCACCGGCGGCAAAGGGCGCGACCTCATCCTCAGCGCCACCTACCGCGTCGCGAGCTTCGTTCTGTTGACGCCTGGGAGCGGCTACAGCGAGCTGCCGATCGTGGACATCGACGGCCCGGCTGCAGGCACGATCAGCCTCACGCCGAATATCCAGCCCCGGCACCGCCTCGTGCGCCAGGAGCTTGCGGTGGACGAGTTCATCGTCGTGAAAGACCTGCCGCTCACGCCCGGCGACACGCTGGTGGTCAAGGCCAGCGCTTCCGTCGCCGTGAAGGTGATCGAGTAAGCCTCTCCCAGGCCGTCCGCCCGAACTGCCCCTCCGAGCTGATCTCTCAACGGACGCCACAAGCGACGGCAGGGCAGGCGCATGTCTGGCTCACCGGGCGGGGACCGGCTCGCACTCGAAAGGTCCCCGCACTGTGCCAATGTCGACCACGTCCTTCGTCTTGCAGGGCGGCCTGGACCTTGTCTCGCCAGCCATTGCTCTCCCGCAAGGCCGTGCTATCGCCGCCCTGAACTATGAGTCCGAGGCGCGCGGCTATAGCCGCATAGGAGGCTTCGAGCGCTTCGACGGCAGGCCGTCTCCCTCCGCCGGCGGGGACGCCGCGACGATCGCGGCTCGGCGCGCGGCCATATCCAAACCGCCAGGGCAAGGCCCGATCCGGGGCGTCGTCATCTACGAGCGCGACATCTACTGCTTTCGGGACAGCCTCTCGGGCGCTGGGCAGATGTTCAAGTCGACGGCCGACGGCTGGGCGGCGATCAGCTTCGGCCTGACGCTCGCGTTCAGCGCCGGCACGGTCGAGTTCAACGAAGGCGCGACGCTCTCCGGCGGCACGTCCGCCGCGACGGCCGTCATCGACCGCGTCGTTCTCCAATCCGGCGCCTGGAATGGATCGGCGGCAGGATACCTCGTGGTGTCGGGCGCGATCGGCACGTTCGTGGCCGAGCAGGGCACCGACAGCCAGGGCGGCAAGGGAGCCATTTCATCCCCGGCTCCGATCAAGCTGGCCGGCGGCGGGCACTACGACTTCACGGTTCACAACTTCTACGGCGCGGCGCGACGTCGCCGCCTCTATTTCACAAGCGGCGTCGACACCGCATACGAGTTCGACGGCAAAGCGCTCTCCCCGATCCGCACCGGCAACCAGTCCGGCACGCAGACCGAGTTCACGAACGTCATGACGCGGGATGGCAGCACGGTCCTGACGCGAGCCGGCGACACTCCCGCGCTGCGCGGGGAGACCGACAAGCCGACCCACATCGGCGTTCACTCCAACCACCTCTTCCTCGGCTTCGATGCCGGCTCGCTAATGCACTCCGGCGTCGGCGAACCCTTGGACTTTCGAACCACCGCGGGTGCCGGAGAGATGTCCTTCGGCGCGGCTCCCACTGGCATCCTCTCGTCCGTGTCTACGTCGCTGGTCATCTTCGGCCAGTCGCGCGTCGAGTACCTTCAGGGCACCGACAGCGAGACTTTCGAGATGAAGCCGATCTCCGACAGCTCCGGCGCGGCTCGCTGGTCGGCGCAAGTCGCAGGGGAGTCCCCGATCTACCTCGACGAGGGCGGGCTTCGGAACCTCACCACGACATCTGCCTTCGGCGACTGGCGCATGGGCACGCTGTCCCAGCTCATCGAGCCGTTGATCCGCGCCAAGCGTGAAGCGAGCGTCCCGGTTGTCGCCTCCATCACCGTGAAGGCGAAGGATCAGTATCGCCTCTTCTTCGCGGACGGCACGGGAATAGTGCTCTACCTTGGGCGAGAGAAGCCCGAACTCATGCCGTTCCGGCTCCCGTCCGCGATCTTCTGCGCCTATTCGAGCGAGGTCAGAGAGGGCGACGGTGAGCGCACATTCGTGGGCTCCCAGGACGGCCACGTTTACGAGATGCAGAAGGGTCCGTCGTTCGATGGGGCGCCCGTTCCTGCGTATATCCGCCTCGCCTGGAACGGGCTGGGCTCTCCGAACATGGAGAAGCGCTTCCACAGCGCTCGGGTGGAGACGGATAACGCCTCCTCGATGTCGGTCGGGTGCCGCTACCACGTCGACTACAACGCGACCGAGAACCTTGCCGGCGAGCTGCGCAGCTATGCCGTCGCGTCCGGCTCGGCCGATCTGATGGCGGCCACCCTGAACTATGCCGACGTCGATTGGACGCTCGCCGCCGCGGGCGAGATCAACCTCGACGATCTGGCCGGCATCGGGCGGAACATCGCGCTGACGTTCATCACCGAGCACACCACCGAAGACCCCCACACCCTCACCGCGCTGACGCTGAATTTCAGCCCGCGCCGCCAGCTTCGATAGGGCTCCCATGGCGACGAACCAATATATCTACGAGCTGACCGACTCCTGGAACAGCATCGGCACGAGCTACAACGGCATCAAGATCAACGTCTCGGATGCCGCGTCCGCCCCCGACTCGAAGCTCCTCAACCTCCAGATCGGCGGCGTTGCGAAGTTCACCGTCGACAAGCTCGGCAACCTCGTCGCCAAGAGCATCGCCATCACGGACGCGATGCCGATCGCGAGCGGCGGCACCGGCGGCAAAACAGCGGCGGAGGCTCGAACCGCGCTTGGCCTCGACAACACCTACGTCGCCAAGGCGGGCGATCGCCTGACAGGCTCGCTGTCGCCCAAGGTGGTCGATCACGGCACGAAGGCGTCCGTGACCGAGGAGTTCAAGTATGCGGACGGCAACGTCCATAAGGTCACGGTCGCCGGCTCCCTCGTCATCAACCCGACCGGGATGGTCGAGGGCGACGTGATGCAGATCAACCTGATCTACTCCAGCGGCTCGATCTCGATCAGCGGGACGACCTATTGGGAACTCGGCGCGGGCACCAAGAGCACTGCGATTGCAGACACGGGCGTCGTCCTCACTGCGGGCACGCCCTATCGCCTGATCCTTGAGATCGTCGCCGATCGGCGAACGGCGGCCATCCAATGAGCCTTCCGAGCGGCAAGAAGCTCTTGATCGCAGGACGCAAGGTGAAGGGCGGCGAGCAGTCGTACCTTTCGCCGGGCAGCTACATCTTCACGGTCCCAGCGGGCGTCACCTCCATCAGCGCTGTTGCGATCGGTGCCGGCGCGAATGGCTCCTATGGGGCCTATGGCGGAGGCGGCGCTGCGCTCGCCTACCGCAACAACATCCCGGTCACGGCTGGACAGCAAATCTCGATCGTCGTGCCATCGGTCGGCTCAGGCCAGCCGGCGCAGGTTGGTAGCCTCCTCAGCGCAGCGAGCGCGAGCGGACAGAGCGGGGCTCCGGCGTCCAGCGGGACGGGCGTTGTCTCGTATGCTGGCGGACCCGGCGGCACCTACTACAGCGGCTACGGCGGGGGCGGCGGGGCGTCGGGCGGGTACAACGTCGGCGGCGGCACGGGCGCGGCCTACTATTCGTATCAGCAGCCAACGGTAACGCAGAACCCGGATACCGGCAGTGACTCTTGGACGTTCACGGGCGGCCTCGCGGCGTATTCGGACACCAAGATCGAGCCCTTCGCCGAGAGCATCACCTATCAGCCCGAACTCTATCGCGTCGTCGGCGACCCCAAGGGTGTCCCGCCTGACACGAAGAGATACCCTTGGTCCTACGCGGGCTTCTACGCCTCGTATATGACCAGCGGCTACTACCAGTACGAGATGACGAACGGCCGCCAGTCCGGCGGGACGACAACGACATACAGCACCGCCTATGCCGAAGCCGCGGCGTCCGGCTCAGCCGGCAGCGGGCGCGGCGGATCGAGCGGAAGCCCAGGCGAGGGCGTTGCCCCCTACGGCTTGGCCTCCCGCTCGACGGGCGACTATGGGCGCGGCGGCGGCGCCCTCTCAACAGCCGCAACCAGCGGCGCCGTCCGCATCATCTGGGGCAAGGATCGAGCCTTCCCGAGCACACAGGCAGGTCAGATATGAACTACAGGCTCCGCGCAAACGGCCGCTATCCGCTCACCGCCGAGGATATCCGCGAAACCGCATCGGCCCTGTTCGGGGCGACGCCTCCGTTGGACGTCCTGGAGAAGGTCGGAGCTGACATCGTCCAGCCGACAACCATGCCCGGCTTCGACTTGCTCACCGAGGTCGTCATTGAAGGCCCGCCGAAGAAGACCGATGGTGTCTGGCGCCAGACTTGGATCGTCACCACAAAACCCGGCCCCGAGTCTCGCGACATCAACGCCGAGCGCGACCGGCGCATCCGAGCCGGCTTCACCTTCGAGGGCGTCGCCTTCGACTATGACGACGCCTCGCAGAAGCGCATCACCGGCGCTGCGACGCTCGCCGGCTTTGCCGTTGCCGCCGGCTCGCTGCCGGGCGATCTGCGGTGGCACGGCGGCACGAGCGACTTCGTCTGGATCGCACGCGACAACACCCTCGTGCCGATGGACGCGCGGAAGTGCTTCGCCTTCGGGGAAGCCGCGGCCGCGCAGGAGAGCGCCATCATCTTCGCGGCGAAGGCGATCAAGGAGACCTCGCCGGCCCCGTCGGACTTCGCCCACGATCGGTACTGGCCGTCCTGAAGGGCGGCTTTTCCTCCCGCCCCGCTCTATCCTCCCGCCTTGAAGGCACGCTCGCATGTCGAACACCGATCCGCTCAAGCTGACCGCCGCCGCACCGGCCGTCACCTCCGCTGGCGTGAAGGCGCTGACCACGCCGGACGTCGCGAGCACCGCGCTCTCGACGCCGAAGACCGGGCTTGCGCAGGGCGCGGCCTGGAAGGAGACCCTCCCGGCTCAGATCAACGACAGCGTCGCCGACAAGGTGAAGGAGCTGTCGTCGCAGGACAGCGTGCTGATGCAGCAGGCGAAGGCCGACGGCCTGAAGATCGCCAACCGCCGCGGCCTCCTCAACTCCTCGATGGCCGCCGGCGCCGTTCAGGACTCCACGCTCCGCTCCATCCTGCCGATCGCCGCCCAGGACGCCAATCAGGCGTTCCAGAAGAACATGCAGGGCAAGGACTTCGAGTTCAGGATGCTCGGGCAGGACGACGACCAGGAATGGCAGAGCGGCGAGAAGGGGCTGGATCGCGCGTCGACCGAGGGCATCGCGAAGGCGCAGCGCGAACTCGATATCCTGATGCAGGACAAGAACATCTCCCTGCAGGAACGGCAGCAGCTCCGCGACATCTCCTCGCGAGAGGGCATGGCCGCGGCCGAGCGCGCGTTGCAGGAGATGATGCAGGGCCGCGATATCGCGTCGCGCGAGGGGCTGGCGAACCAGGACCGCATCAACCAACAGCTTCTTCAGGACCGATCCCTCAACGTGCAGGTGGGCTTGGCGGCACAGGATCGCGCCAATCAGCAGCTTACCCAGGAGAGGGAAATTGCCTACCAGACGGCAGAGAGGAACCTTGACCGCGGCCTTCAGGAGAAGCTCGCGTCCTGGAACCTCAAGTCCTCGGATCGCGGGCAGGCGGCGCAGATGCTGGTGAACATGCAGGCAGCGTTTCAGGACAGCTACACTGCGCTCATGGCAAACCCGAACCTCGACGCTGGTGCGCGCGAGGCGCAGATCGTGTCCGCGCGGAACCTGCGCGACAAGAACATCAACATGGTCGAGCAGATGTATGCCATCGACCTGAAATGGACGGACGCCGACTTCGCCCCCGCGGCTCCCGTCGCGGCGCAGTCGACCAAGCCGTTCAACCCGGAAAGCTATCTGGCGGCCAACCCTGATGTCGCTGCCGCAGTGGATGCCGGGCTCATCACGCCCGAACAGCACTACGAGATGTTCGGCAAGACGGAAGGGCGGCGCTGGTGATCCGGCCCGCCACCTTCGGCGACATTCCCGGCATCGTCGCGGTTCTCCAGGACGGCCATCGCCGATCGCACTATGCTCTGACCGGCTGCATGATCGACGAGCGTGAGACCAAGCGTCTCCTCGTCCAGGCGATCCAGCGACATGGCTCGAAGAACCTCGGCGGGACATGGGCGGTTGTCGCCGAGACGAATGGCCGGGTCACAGGCGTCCTGGTCGGCACCCTGTCGCGCCTCTACGGGATTTACGACCGCCTCATGGCCAGCGATCTGTTCTGGCTCGCGGCCGAGGACGTCGACCCGGCCGATCCCATCCGGCTCATGAAGAGCATGATCGAGTGGGCCGAGGCCGCACCCGACTGCATCGAGATGAAATGCGGGACAAGCGCGGTGATCCGCGCCGATCCGAAGGAAGCCGGGCGCGCCCTTGAGCGGCTGGGCCTGAAGCACTACGGCGAAATCTATCGAATGGAGTTCAACCGATGAGCGGCATCGTTTCCGGCATCACGAAGGTCTTCCAGTCCGTCGGCTCGGCCGTGGCGCGCGTTGGCCAAGCCGTCAGCGCCGTTGGCGCCGCGACCTTCACCGCGGGCGCCGCGACGGGCGCGAAGTCGCTCGCATCCGGCGGGCTGTCCCAGGTCGCCTCCTCGATGGGGAACAGCGTCCTCGGCAACGTCCTCACCGGCGCGGTGAAGCAGGCGGCGATGGGCGCGATCATCGGCGGCGGCATCAGCGCGCTGACCGGCAACGGCTTCGGCAAGGGCGCGCTCATGGGCGGGCTTGGCGGGGCAGTCACGGGCGGGCTCACGGGGCTCGCGTCCGGCACCGGCTTGATGCCAGCGGCGGCCACGACCGCGCCGGCGGCGGACGCGGGCTTGCAGGCGGCGCAGACCGCGACAGGCGTCGCTCCGACCGGCATCACGTCATCGGCGCCGAACTCCGCGCGGTTCGGAGAGAACGTCCCGGCCGCGAACGGCCGCGGCGGACTCGCGTCGGCTCTCAACGATCAGACGGCGTCGCTGACGCGCGGCGCGGCGGCGGCTCCGGCGGTTGCTGCCGCTGCGGCCCCTGCGGCGGCCGCTGGTGGCGGCGGCGGGCTGATGAGCTTCCTCGGCACGGAGACGGGCGGCAACGTGCTGGCCGGGCTCGGGGAGGGCGCGATGGCCTATTACAAGAGCAAGGAGGACGACAAGAAGCTGAAGATGCAGGCGGAGGAATACGACAAGTCGCGCGCGACCGAGCTGGAGAAGGAGATGCGCCTGCGCGCCTCGTACAACATGAGCGATGCCGTCTACGAGAAGCCGATGCCGCAGGACACGACGGTTCGTCCGACGCCGGCTCAAGCCTATGGCCGCACGCGCTTCGAGTACGATCCGGCCCAGGGGCGCATCGTCTCCGTCGCCGCCTGACGCAGCGGGCGCTTGACGCCCGAGCGCCCCGAGCTTACGCAGGTATTTAGACCCTGCCACCGAACCGAATGAGCCCGCCCGCTTCCAGCGCGGCGGGTTTTTGCTGTTCCCCGTTCAAGGAGGGTTCCCCATGGCCGCAAGCGGATCGAAGGGCGGATCGTCCTCTTCGTCGAGCAAGGGCGCCAGCTCTTCCTCCTCCAGCAAGTCCTCGTCGACATCGAGCGCGAGCAAGTCGACGTCCTCGGGCGGCATCGGCTCCGATCGCAGCGCCAGCGCGTCGTCGACCAGCTCGTCGAGCAAGTCCGCGTCCGCGTCCAGCGCGTCATCCGCCAGCCGCAGCGCGCCCTCGTCTTCGTCCTCGATGGGGCCAAGCTCGCGATCGAGCACAGGCGCGGCCAGTAAGTCGGCGTCGACAAGCACGGCCTCCCGATCGGCTCCGGCGAACACCAGCGCCCCGTCCTCCTCCATGGGGTCGGCCTCGCGATCCAGCACCGGGCCAACGGCGTCCAAGAGCACGACGACCGCTGCCGGCAAGACCGGGCGGGTATCGAGCGCCCCCGACTCCGCGCGTTTCGGCGGCAGCGCTCCGACGCCATCGGCGAGCAGCCTGCGTTCTGGCCCCGATGCGTCTCGCTTCGGCGGCTCTGCGATGACCCCCGCGGCCAGCAGCCTGCGCACCGGGCCGGCGCCGAGCTCCGTCACGCGCAGCATCACGGCTGATCGGGGCGAGCGCGTCACCAGCGGCACCGTCGGTCGCCAGTCTTCCACCGGCGGCGTCTATGCCAACGGCGGGACCAACAGCGGGCTTCCCGGCGCCTCCCCCGCGGCGACCGCTCCCGCGGCCGCAGGAAAGACCGGACGGGTCGGCACCGGCCTCGCCGCCGGCCTCACCTCCACGCCGACTGTCGGTCGCGTCAACGCTTCAGGCGGCGTGTATGCGGACGGCTCCACCGACAGCAGCTTCGGCAAGGCGCCGAAGGGCACAGTCGGGCGGACGTCATCCGTTGGCGGCGTCTACGCGAATGGCGGCACGAACACCGGCTTGCCGGGCACGACACCTCCTGCGACCTCCCGGTTCGGAGAGAACGTGCCGGCAGCGAAGGGACCTACGGGGCTCGCGTCCGCGCTGAAGACCCAGCAGCTCCCCGGCAACTACGGCGCCGACTTCGCGCCGGCTGTCCGCGCTGCGAACAAGATCAGCGACGACCGGCTGGGCGCATGGGATGGCGCGCTCGCATCAGTCCGCAAGGCCGAGGCGCAGAAGGCGCCGAACCCGAAGACCGGGAAGCCCGACGCATACAACGGCCTCGTCGGCCCGAAGAAGGGCAAGAAGACCCCGACCCACGCCGACCTGGAGAACATGACGATCGCCGAGGTCATGTCGTACCAGAAGGGGATGCTCAGGGACGGGCACCTCTCGACGGCCGTCGGCGCCTACCAGATCATGCGCGACACGCTGCCCGAAGTGGCGGCTCAAGCGGGCATGGACATCAACAAGACGAGGTTCACGAAAGCGACGCAGGACCAGCTCGCCCGGACCCTCGCCGATGATAAGCGTGCCACCCAGGCGGCTCGCAGCCGGAAGGGGCTGACGCCGGAAACCTATGCGCGAACCCTCGCTCAGGAATGGGCCGGGCTCGCCGTTGAGGACGGCCGCAGCTACTACGCCGGCGACGGCCTCAACAAGGCGACGGTCGGCTACGGCGAAACGCTGGCGGCCGCGCGAAACCTCGTGAACTCTGGCGCCGTCGGCGATGCTCGGCTCGACGGCACCGCGCCGGGTCCTGTCAGCGCCATGGCGCCGGGTCGAACGGATCGCGTCACTGCGGCCCCGAAGAACGTCCCGTCCCCGACGGCGCGCCCTGGTGCCGGGAAGATCACCGACGCCGTCCGCGCCGCGGCGACCCGTCGAGGCGTCGACCCGCAGGCTGTCGCAGACTATGCCGATCGGTACGGCATCGACCCGAACAACGCCGCTCTCGCCGTGTCGCCCGCGACCCAGCAGGGCTACACCGCCAACGTCGGCTTTGCAGCGGACGGCACGCCCATTCCCGGCAAGGCGATGGGCATGGACGTCGCTGTAGCGGCGCCCGCTACAAACCGGTTCGGCGAGAAGTATCTGAGCCCCGCTTCACAGCCCGCGCCCGCCGCGGCGAAGAAGGAGCGCACGCTTCCCGACAAGGTTCTGGCCGGCGCGATCGACGTCGGGATCGGCATGGTCCCCGGCATCGGCACCGCGGCCGGGCTCTATGGCTTGGCGGCTCCGCTGCTCGGCCTGCCAACCGTTGGCGACATGGCGCTTAATCTCCGGGACAAGAACACCTTCGATCTCGCCGCGAGCCTGCGCGGCGGAAACGCATCGCGCGGATCGCAAGGTGAGGGGACGGCCCCGCCATCGTCGATCCCGCCGACGGCGAAGAACGAGGAAGAGGCTCCCGCTCCAGCGGCCCAGGCTTCGACATCGTCTTTCGCGGCAAAGTATCTCGGTTTCAGTGACCCGACGCCGCGCCCCACGCCCGAGCAGAAGTGGGGATCGTCTGGCGCCAACTCAGTGGCCTACGCGCTCTGATTAGAGCGGGAAGCCGTCGCAGCCGGCTTCGTCGACCGGCCGGCAAACCAACGTGGCGGTGTCGGATACCTTCTTGCCGTTTCTGCTGACGGCCGTCTCATCCTCGACGCCGGCGGGCAAGCCCGCGCTGCCCGAGCCGTCATCCATGCGGTACGAAAGCTCCCACCCGTTCGCGAAGCCCACTTGGCTGCTGTAGGCGTTGCTGCACGAGAAGTTCAGCGTCGTCTGCTCGCACTTCCCTTTGAAGCAGACTTCCGCCCGCGGCGCCGGCGATGACACCGACCCGTCGGTGTAGTTGGCGCAGCCTGCCCAGGCCGGTCCAGCCGCGAGCACACCAATCCCGACCACCAAGAACTTCAGCATTGCTCTGTCTCCGCTCGAGCGTGCTTTCCGAGGAGTGAACCGATGGAACCTGAACAGGTTGCCGCGCCGGTCCGCGATGATGCTGCCGCACCGGCCGCTGCGCAAGAGCCTCGCCGTCTGTCCGCTGACGAACAGAAGGCGTCTCCCGAGGAGCAAGAGCTTTACAGTCGGTTCGTCGCCAAGGCGTTCATGCTGGTCTACGACAAGGCGTTCCTGCCGAAAGCCGTCGACATGCTCGGCGGGGAGGGCGACCCGCAGGAAGGGCTCGCCCGCCTGTCCGCACAGGTGACGATCCGCGTCATGCGCTTGGCGAAGGAAGCCGGGCAGGAGCTGCCGGGCGACGTGCTCTTCGCCGCGGCCAAGGAGGTCTTCGAAGACCTCGCCGAGCTGTCCCGCGTCGCCAACGTCTTCGATTACAGCCAGGACGAGGACGCGCTTGAGGGCGCCTACTTCCGAGCCCTCGACCATTTCCGAATGGAGATGGAGGGCGACGGCAGCATCGACCGCGAGTCCGCGCAGGCCGACCTCAACACGCTTCAGCAGATGGACGAGGCAGGTGAGCTGGAAGGCTACTTCCGCCAACTCGCCGAGCGCGACGGCGCCAACCGCGCCGCGCCTGTAGGCGAGGAGGAAGCCGCGCCGAAGAAGCCTGCGCCCAAGCGCACGGGCCTCATGCCGCAGGGAGCGAAATAATGGCCGGTCTTCTCGGGTTTCTCGCCGCCGGTGTTGCCAAGGGCGCGGGCGCAGGCATCGTCGCTGAAGCCAAGGCCAAGCGCGAGGCGGCGATTGCCGAGCTGGAGAACTCCCGCCTCCTCTCCCGTGAAGCCACGGATCGCGAGTTCCGCTCGAAGGAAGGCCAGCTCGATCGCAATGCGCGCCTGTCGGAGTCGCAGGCCGATCGTGACTTCCGCGCCAAGGAAGGCGAGCTGGATCGCACGTCGCGAGCCGATCTGACTCGCATGGGCCAGGAGGAGACGATCACCGGCGAGGGCGGCGAGCTTCTCGTGCGCAGCGGCGACAAGACCCGCCGGGTGACGGACGAGGCGGGCAAGCCGGTGAAGGCGCTATCCAAGACCAGCGACACGCCTGCCGACGTCCGCACGGCCGAATGGCTCATCACCAAGGGCATCGTGAAGACGCCAGAGGAAGCCTGGAAATACGTCCGCCAGACGCGCGGCAGCGACGCCACGCCGATGGAAATCGAGAAGATGGTCGAGACGGCCGTCAAGACCGAGCTCGGCGACAGCATCGGGGCGCCGGATCCGAAGGCAGTCGAGGAGTCGCGCACGCGCAATCGCGACCGCATCCTGAAGGGTCTCGGCATCGGCGAGACGGAGGCCGACGCCGACAGCTCCAAGACGACGACGGCGGCGACCGCGCGGCCCGAAGGCATGTCCGACGCGCAAGCGATCGACGAAGCCCGCAAGGCGATTAAGCTCGGGGCTCCCCCCGAAATGGTTCGCAAGCGTCTTCAGGACGCCGGGATCGACCCTGACAAGGCGGGCCTCTGATGGGAATGTTCGACGACCTGATCCCGGGACAGAGCGCGCCGGCTCAAAAGGGCGCGCGCCCGTCCACGACCGGGGCTGGCTTCTTCGACGATCTCATTCCCCCGACCGCGGCGACGTCCGGCGTGAAGCCGAAGCCGATCAAGGAGCCATATGCGCCAGGCGAAGAGCCGGGCTATCTGAGCAACCTCGCCCGCGGTGTCGGCGAACGTGCGCTCGACGTCGTCGCCGGCATGAACGACTCAACGCTCGCGCTGCTCGACAAGGTCGGGCTCGACACGAAGTCCGGCTTTCTCGGCGATGTCCGGCGTGGGAGCGAGGCGGCGAAGAACGCTGACCTCGGCTATCGCGAGGGCACGAGCTGGGACGATTTCAAGCAATCCCCGGTCGCCAGCTTCATCCCCTTCGCGCTTGAACAGGGCATCGTTTCCGCGCCCGACATGGCCTTCGCAGTCGCGAACCTGCCCGGCTACGTCTATGCCCGCACCGGTGAACTGGCCGACCAGCGCGCCGAGAACAACGGCATCGAGAACGCCACGTTCGGCGATCTCCTTGCCACGCTCCCGGCCGCCGCCGCGTCCGCGATGCTCGAACGCCTGGGCGTCGACAAGATGTTCGGGCTCGGCGAAGTCGCCACCCAATCGCTGAAGCAGGTGCCGAAGGCCGCCGGCAAGGCTGCGCTCATCGAAGCCGGCACCGAAGCCGCGCAGGAGGGCATCGAATATACGGGCTCGAACCTCGGGACCGTGAAGGGCTTCGACCCCGCCGAAGCTGGCGAGCAAATGCTGGCCGGCGCTGTTGGTGGCGCGGGCTTCGGCGGCGCCGTCCGCGCGGGCACCGCCACCGGCGAGGTTCTGACCCGCAGGAAGGCCGGCACCGACGACCTGCTGCCCGAAGGCGTGGGCCGAGCTGAAGACGTCCTCGACGAGGTCGAGCCGGAAACCGTTGTGCCGGTTCCGGCCGATCGCGAGCGTCTCGACAGCACCCGCCTGACGGACGAGGACCGCGCGTCGCCGATCCCGAACGACCTCATCGACGACGGCAAGGCGATCATGGATGGCGAGCGTTCGCCCTTCTCGTCGCGCCCGGCCATGACGGACGAGCGCGACGCGCGCCTCGCCGATGTGTTCTTCGAGCAGGATATCCAGCGCGCCGCCGAAGGCGTGCCGGTTCGCTCCGGCCTGGATCCGCGCGCCGCGCTCGCCGCGCCCGTCGAAGAACCCGACTTCGACATGAGCGAGATCGAGGACCGCATCCGGCAGGACGTCGAGGAGGATGGGCTTCAGTCCGCCGACGCGCGCCCCTCCTTCCTCGATCGCCTCTCCCCGGAGGAAGCCACCGCCTACGCCTCGGCGCCCGGCGTGAACCGCGCCATCGCGCGCCGGCTCGGCGTGAAGATCGACGAGCTGGATGCCAAGGGCGACACGGAGCGCGCCAACCGCCTCCGCTCCAAACTCGGCCCGATCCTCCAGAGCTTCGGTGCCGGTAGCCGGGAATCGACCGCACGGACCGCTCCACCCCGCGCCCGATCGACGGCCCCGGCCGCGTCGCGCTCGACCGGCCTTCGCCCCTTTGACGACGGCTCGCGCAACGCGCCCGTCACGATCTTCAACGCTTCCGACCTCGACGACATCGCGCCGCGCATCGCGGCCCCGTCTGAGGGGCAGGCCAAGGCCGGCAACTACGCGAAGGGCCACGGCGACTGGAACGGCCTCTCGATCAGCGTGGAAACGCCGAAGGGCGGCACCCGCAGCGGCAAGGGACCGGACGGCTCCACCTGGGAAGTCGAGATGCCCGCCCACTATGGCGACATCAAAGGCACCAAGGGTGCCGACGGCGATCCGATCGACCTCTACATGGGCGACGATCCCGCCTCCGATACCGTCTTCGTCGTCGATCAGAAGGATGCCGAGACGGGCGCCTTCGACGAGGTGAAGGTGTTCGGCGGCGTCAACGACGAGACGGACGTCGCCTCGATCTACGAGGCCGCCTTCTCAGACGGCAAGGGCGGCGCTCGCCTCCAGGATATCCACGAGACGACCGTCGACGGCCTGAAGGATTGGCTGGCGAACGGCGACACGACCAAGCCCTTCGGCGAGGCCCCGACGAAGCCGCTTCCCAAGAAGCCCGTCACCTCCATGCTACGCCGAGCCGGCGGCATCGACCCCAGCTCCACGCTCGCGGGCGAACTCCGCTCCATGGGCATCACGTCGCGGACAGCGCCGGGCCTCTTCCGGCGAGGCGGCATGGGCGCGGCCGACAACTTCGTGCGCGAGGAGCACGAGCTTTTCGCGAACGGGCCGGATGACGGTAACGGCTACATTCCCGAGAGCGAGATCCTCGAAGCGCTCCGGCGCGAGATGGCCGGCGACCCGATCCGCACCGCGGACGAGTTCGAGCGCGAGCGCGCGGCCCAGCCGCAGCCGGACGAGGACGCGCCCCGCTCCGGGCCCCGCCGCGCCCGCTCACAGCCTGTTTCCGACCCGGCTGCAGAAGTTGATCGCATGATCGACGTCTATGGCTTCCCCGACAGCCCCGAGTTGAGGCAGATTGCCGAGGACTTCATTGCGCAGGGGCTCGACCCCGAGGACGCGATGGTGGCGGCCGCAGAGCGGACCATCCAGGAAAAGGCGCAGCCCAATGAAGCAGCCACAGCCGACGCAGACATCGGCATCCCATTCTTCGCAGGAGACGCCGGCTGGGAAGCCGAAGCTGACGCCGAAGCAGTGGGGGCAGGCGGCCCGGTCGTTCAAGAAGCAGGCGACGGAGAACCCCGAGCGAGCGGCCGAGCTGACGGAGTTGAGCCAGATCGCGGCGGCGAGCGCACGACTCCGGTCCGCGCAGGCGATGCGCAACAGGTAGAGGCCGGCGCCGACGGCAAGCCGCAGCTTGTCATCCCCGGCGCCGAGGCGATCGGGCAGGGCGCCCAGGCCCAGCGCAAGGCAGACGCCGCGCTGAAGGCGAAGGCCCAGCAGAAGGACATGGACGTCGGCATGTTCGGCTCTGGCGTTGACCAGACCGACTTGCTCGACCTCCCGGCGGCCAAGCCGAAGGCGGCAACCAGTGCAGAACCTGCACCTGTTGCGAAAGCCCCCGATCCGGTTGCCGCGGAAACCAATTCGGAAACCAATCCGACCAAACCAAAGACCAAAGACGAGAAGCCCCCGCGCACGCTGCGCGAGGATTGGGGCGTCGAGGATATCGACGGCTGGACGGAGATCGAGGGCGGCGCCAACACGCCCACCGACAGCGGCCTGCGCGGCGGCGTGAAGGATGCCTTCCTCCTCGATGCCAAGAACTTCATGCAGGATGTCGCCAAGCGGCTCCAGGCCAAGGGCTTCGCCCCGCACGTCGACAAGAAGGGCAAGCCCGATCGCGCTGTCAGCGTGAACGAAGCCGGCCCGGCGGTGTCCGGCGAAGTCTCCCTGACCCTCGCCCACCCCGAAAGCGGCTCCGGCATCTACGCGCAGATCAGCCATAGCGGCCGCCTGCGGATCCTGTATCGTTCGACCACCCCGGCCGATAAGTTCGGCTCGCGGTCCATGAACCAGTGGGGCGGCGAAGACCTCAACGCGGAGGACTTCGCCAGCCTTCTTGAGAAGACCGCCCTGCGCGGCGCTCCGGCGTCGAAGCCGGCACCCGCGAAGGAAGAAGGCACCAATGGCCGCACAGTCCCGCTGGAAGACGATGGCCAGGGAGCACCTGCGAGAGTTCCTGCCGACCCTGCACCGCGAGCTGAAGGAGAGCGGGAAGCTGGCGATCTGGCTCGACCGGCGCGTGAACGAGACGCACCGGATAATGGCCGAGCAGACCAGCCTCGGAATGACCGAGGCGGAAGCGTGGGAAGTGGCACGCGAGCACCTTCTCCCGACGCCGGAACCGGAAGCGGACGAGATGGATCGGCCGACCGACCCCGATCTGACGAAGCTGGCGTTCGGGACGCTGGCGCTGGACGAGGACGAGGACGATCTGACTTCCGCATAACCGCGCCCGAGGAGATCGGCGCCGGCGGGCAGAAGACGAAGTTCGACAACAACCTGCGCGCCATCGAACTCATCGAGGAGCTGGCCGGCAGCGTTCCCACCGACGAGCAGAAGCGCGAGCTGTCGCGCTATGTCGGCTGGGGCGGCATCCCGCAGGCGTTCAAGCGGCCGGACGGCACCTATGCCGAAGGCTGGGAGCCCCGCGCCAAGAAGCTCGAGGCGATCCTGTCCAAGGATGCGCTCGCCGCGGCCAAGCGCTCGACCCAGGACGCCCACTACACCAGCCCGCAGATTGTCTCCGCCGTCTGGCGCGCGGCACAGCGCCTTGGCTTCAAGAAGGGCCGCGTGCTCGAACCGTCCGTCGGTGTCGGCAACTTCCTCGGTCTGCGTCCCGACGGCGTGGACGCCCGCTTCACGGCCGTGGAATATGACGACACGACCGCGGCCATCGCCAAGGCGCTCTATGGCGCGTCCGACGTCCACCATCAGGGCTTCCAGGATTTCACCGCGCCCGACGGCTATTTCGATCTGGCGATCGGCAATCCGCCCTTCGGTTCGCAGAAGCTGTTCGACCCCAAGCGGGCGCACCTGAACAACTTCTCCATCCACAATATGTTCTTCGCCAAGTCGGTCGACCTCCTGCGGCCGGACGGCGTTCTGGCGATGGTCGTCTCGAACTCGTTCCTCGACGCCGTCGTGAAGGACAAGGCTCGCCGCTACATCGCCGGCAAGGCCGAGTTCCTGGGCGCGATCCGCCTGCCGAACGACGCCTTCGCGAAGAACGCCGGGACCGAAGTCACCACCGATATCGTCTTCCTGCGCAAGCTGAAGGACGGCGAGGCGACGACCGGCGAGAGCTGGACGGACACGGCCTATGTGCCGGACCCGCTCGGCGGCGAGGACATGCCGCTGAACGAGTATTTCGTGCGCAACCCCGACATGATGCTCGGCACCTTCCAGCGCTCGGGCTCGATGTACCGGGCCGGGACGACGGCGCTTATCGCGAAGGAGGGCGTCGACATGGAAGCCGCTCTCGACGCGGCGATCTCCAAGCTGCCGCGCGACGTGATGGGCGACTGGACGAACGAGGCGGTCGAGCGCTCGCGCGCCGCCCAGGTCGACAAGACCGTCAAGGTCGGCTCGATGTTCCTCGACGAGAAGGGCGACGTCGCCGTGCGCGGCGAGAACTTCGGCACGGAGGCCCGCGTGGAGTCCGCCGGGCTCACCGGCAAGGCGCTCGAACGGGCCAAGGGCCTGATCCAGATCCGCGACGCCCTCACGGAGCTGCGCGGGCTCCAGCTATCCGACACCGCCAACGGCCGGTTCCTCGACGAGGCGCGAGCCGAGCTGAACCGGGCTTACGATGCCTTCGTGAAGGCGAACGGCCCGATCTCGATGGACTCCAACCGCCGCGTCTTCGGCGAGGACCCGACGTGGCCGCAGCTCGCCGCGTTGGAGGATAATTTCGACAAGGGCATAACCCCCGACGCGGCCAAGAAGACCGGCGAGACGCCGCGCAAGCCGAGCGCGAAGAAGGCTGCGATTTTCTCCAAGCGCACGCAGTCGCCCTATTCGCCCCCGACGTCGGCCGCCAACGCCAAGGACGCGCTCACCGCCGCGCTCTCCGTTTCGGGCCGCGTCGACATGGACTTCATGTCCCGCCTGACCAACCGCTCGGAAGCCTCGCTTTTCGACGAGCTGTCGGGCCTCCTCTTCAAGACGCCCGACGGCTCGCTCGTCACCCGCGAGGATTACCTGTCGGGGAACGTGAAGGCGAAGCTCGCCGCAGCCCGCGAGGCCGCCAAGCGCGACCCGTCGCTGGCCGGCAACGTCTCGGCGCTGGAAGCGGTGCAGCCGACTGACATCGAGGCCGCCGACATCGACGTGAAGCCGGGCGCCCATTGGGTGCCGGGCAAGTACGTCGCCGACTTCATCAACCACATCACGGGAGCGGGCGGCGCGACGGCCATCTATTCCCGCCTCTCCGGCCAGTGGAGCGTGCAGCTCGGTCGCGTCACCGAGGCCGCGCAAGTCCAGTACGGCACCAAGGACGCCGACGTCGCGAGCACGCTTCGCGCAGCGCTCGAACAGCGCGCCGTCCAAATCTTCGACCAGATCGACCGGGACACCCGCGTCCTGAACCAGGAGAAGAGCGAGGCCGCCACCGAGAAGTCGCGCCGGATCGCGGACGAATGGCGCCGCTGGATATGGTCCGACGACGCGCGCCGCCGCGACCTTGCCGCGCTCTACAACGATCAGTTCAACACCACGATCCCGCGCGAGTACGACGGCTCGCACCTCACGTTCCCCGGCAAGGTCGGCGACGATATCCTGAAGCTCCGCCCGCATCAGGCGAACGCCGTCTGGCGCATCGTCCAGGGCGGAACGACGCTCCTCGATCACGTCGTCGGCGCCGGCAAGACGTTCACGATCGTCGCCGCGGCGATGGAGCTGCGCCGCACCGGGTTTGCCCGAAAGCCGATGCTGGTCGTCCCGAACCATCTGGTCGGGCAGTGGGCGGAGGACTTCCTGCGCCTTTACCCAGGCGCCCGGGTGCTCGCCGCGACCAAGAAGGATTTCGAGGCCGGCAACCGCAAGCGCCTCTTCGCCCGCGTCTCGTCCGGCGATTGGGACGCGGTGATTGTCGCGCACTCCTCGTTCTCGAAGGTCGCGCTCGATGCCGACTTCCAGAAGGAGTTCTTCGAAGAGCAAATGGCGGACATCGACGACGCTATTCGCGAAATGAAGGCGTCGTCTGCCGGCGAGAAGGGCGACGATCGCACCGTCAAGCAGGCGGAGAAGCAGCGTGAGGCGCTGAAGGAGAAGCTGAAGAGGCTGTCCGAGAGCGGCGCCAAGGACGACAACCTGACCTTCGGCGAGCTGGGCGTCGATGCGCTCTTCGTCGACGAGGCGCACGAGTTCAAGAACCTCGCCTTCATCACGAAGCAGCGCGGCGTCATGGGCCTGGGGAACCCGACCGGGTCGCAGAAGGCCATGGATATGTTCATGAAGACGCAGTTCCTGCTGCGTCGGAACGGCGGGCGCAACGTCGTCCATGCGACCGGCACGCCGATCTCGAACACCATGGCCGAGATGTATACGGTCGGCCGCTATCTCGACCATGCCGACATGCGAGAGCGCGGCGTCGTCCACTTCGACGCCTGGGCTCGCCAGTTCGGCGAGGTGGTCACGGATTGGGAGATCAGCCCGTCCGGCAAATACAAGCTGACCGCCCGGTTCGCGAAGTTCGTGAACATGCCGGAGCTGATGCAGCGCTACGGGACGTTCGCCGACGTCATCAACCGCGACGACATCAACCGCCAGCTTAAGAGCCAGGGCAAGAAGCTCCCGATCCCGAAGATCAAGGGCGGCAAGCCGCAGAACATCATCGTTCCGCGTAGCCCGGATCAGGCGTCCTTCATCGGCGTGCCGGCGAAGGATGCGGACGGCAACGACACCGAGAACTACCCGAAGGGCTCGCTCGTCTGGCGCACGGAGAACATGCCGAAGCGCCCCGAGAAGGGCGCCGACAACATGCTCAAGATCATGGGCGACGCGCGCAAGGCCGCGCTCGACATGCGTCTCGTGGATGGCGGCTATGGCGACAATCCCGCCTCGAAGATCAACAACGCCGCCGACCGGATCAAGGCGATCTACGACAAGTGGAACGCCGAGAAGGGCGCGCAGCTCGTCTTCATCGACCTCTCCACCCCGAAGGCGGCCAAGGGCAAGGAACAGGCCCGCATCCGCGCTCTGATCGAAGCGGCCGAGGGCCGGGACGAGGAGAAGGCGGAGGCTGCGCAGGCCGAGCTGGACAAGCTCTCGCCCGACGAGATCGACGCGCTGTCCAGCGACTTCTCGGTCTACGACGACCTGAAGCAGAAGCTGATTTCGCGCGGCATCCCCGAGGCCGAGATCGCCTTCATCCACGACGCCGGCACCGAGCTGCAAAAGGACGAGCTGTTCGGCCGCGTCCGCTCCGGCCGGGTGCGCGTGCTCTTCGGCTCGACGGCCAAGATGGGCGCCGGCATGAACGTGCAGAACCGCCTCGTCGCTCTGCACCACATGGACGCGCCATGGCGCCCGTCCGACCTGGAACAGCGCGAGGGCCGGATCATCCGGCAGGGCAACGAGCTGTACGAGGCGGACCCCGAAGGCTTCGAGATCGAGATCAACCGCTACGCTACCGAGCGCACGCTCGACGCGCGCATGTGGCAGACGATCGAGGCCAAGGCCCGCTTCATCGAGCAAGTCCGCAAGGGCGCCGGCGGCCGCGAGATCGAGGACGTCGGCGGCGAGGCGGCGAACGCGGCCGAGATGAAGGCGGCGGCCTCCGGCAACCCTGAAATCCTGGAGGAGATGAACCTTCGCAAGACGGTTCGCACGCTGGAGAACCAGCGGCGCGAGCACATGCGCGAGATCACGCGCTCGGCGGACGCGATCGACAAGCTGCGCACGCTCAACGAGCGCCTGCGCCGCGACGTCCCGCTCTACCGCGCGGATGCCAAGATCGACACGAAGACGTTTGCCGCCAAGATCGGGAAGAAGTCCTTCGACAAGATGGGCGAGGCGGCCGACGCCATGGCGAAGGACGTCGCCAAGCGCGTGGAGGCGGGCGAAAAGGAGGGCGTCATCGGCTCGCTCTTCGGCGTGCCGCTGCGCTTCTCCGTCCCCTTCGACACGCCGATCATCTGGATCGAGAGCAAGATCGAGCACGAGGCGCCGCTTGGCGAGGATGACAAAGCGCTCGGCGTCGTGATGAAGCTGCGCAACGCGCTGAACGCTTCCGGGGCCAACGCCGAGGCGGCAGAGGCGACGGTGGAGCGGCAGGAGAAGGAGATCGCGCAGCTTGAGGCGCGCGGTACTCCGGCGTGGCCGAAGGAAGCCGAATACGCGGAGGCCAAGGCCAAGCACGAAGCGCTCATGGTGAAGCTCCGTCCGAAGGCCAAGCCTGCCGCGGCGCAGAAGGCCGACACCGACGAAGCACAGCTCTCCGAGATGCTGGATGGCTGGAGCGCCATCGAGGCTTCCCCGGAGCCGCGCCTGACCGCGGCGGAACAGAAGGCCGTCGTCGAGATCGTTCAGAGGGTTTCCGGCCTGTCGGACGTCGAGTTCCACGAGGCCATCCGCATTCCGAGCACGGCGAAGGGCTTCAAGGCATGGGGGCGCGAGGGCAAGGAAGGCGAGTTCGTCTCGATCGCCGGCTTCTATCACTCGATGCAGGACGTCATCGCGGTGGCGCTCAACGCCAGCGGCGACGGTCGGCGCCTTGCCTTCCACGAGTCTTTCCATCGCGTGCAGACGATGTTCCTGACGGACCAGGAGAAGGCGCTGCTCGCCGCTGAAACCAACGCGCTGCGCGCCGTCGTGGCGGCATCGGAAGGGAGGCAGGAGCAAGCGGCGCGCATGTCGCAAAGCGAGCTGGAGGCTGAAGCCTTCGCGATCTACTCCGAACGCATGGAGCGGGGCCAAGCCGCGCCGCTTCGCATCAAGGGCCGCATTCGCGCCGCGTGGGATCGCATTCGAGCGATGTCCCGGCGTGTGCGGAACTACCTGAACGGTCGCGGCTACCAGACGTTCGAGGACGTCTTTGACCGGGCGCGCTCCGGCGAGATGGCGCGTCGCAATCCTGACGGCACCTTCAAGAAGGCCGATCCGAGCCTTTCCGTCGCGCCGAAGGGCGCGGCCTTCGACCGCTGGTTCGGCAAGAGCAAGATCGTGGACGGGAAGGGGCGCCCGCTGCGCGTCTTCCACGGCACGCGAGCGGACGTCGAGGCGTTCCGCATCGAGAACCCGAACGGCTCAGTCGGCGCCTACTTCTCCCCGAGCGCCCGCGTGGCATCGAATTATTCGCTCGGAAAGCCGGGCAGCTCGGACGGGGCGCAAACGATCCCCGTCTTCCTTCGCGTCGAGAACCCCTTTGTCATCAAGGGACCGGGCTTCATCGAGAAGGCGAAGGCCAAGCTGACCGGATCGCGGCTTGATCGGCGCGACGGGGAGTCGGCCTACATCACGCCGGCACGCATGGCCGAGATGCAAGCTGAAGGCTACGACGGCATCGTCAACGAAGGCATGGACGAGATCATCGTCTTCGACGCCGGTCAGGTGAAGTCCGCGACCGGCAACAACGGCGCTTTCGATCCGAACGACGATCGCATCCAGTTCAGCCTCAACCCGGAGGCCGACACCGACATCGCCGAGGCCGAGCCGCAGAGGCGGACGGCAGGCTTCATCGCCAAGGGCCAGCCGATCGACCGCGCGCTGGCCGCCACGTTCGGGCTCCTCCCCGGCGTGAACCTGACGAGCGACCGGAAGTGGAAGGGCGGCGAGCGCGCCTTCGACGCCGTGGCCAAGGCGATCAGCACGGCGAAGTTCGCGCCGGACGGCCGCATGTCCTGGATGAACGGCATGTTGGAGACGGCGCGCGCCGGCCTGATCGACCGCTACGGCCTCGATCCCTCCTATGTCGCGCGGGACCGGGCGCGGGCTCTCGACGAGCGCGCCGTCATGTTCAAGGGCGCCGAGATCCTGAAGACGCTGGCCGAGCAAGACATGAGCGTCGAGGAGGCCAAGGTGCTCCAGGCGATCCTCACGGGCGAAGCGGTCAACGACGCCGCCATGCAGAAGATCGCCGAGCCGATCCGCATCGCGATCGACGAGCTGGGCCAGGAAGCGGTGCAGCTCGGTCTTCTCAGCGCCGAGAGCTATGAGCGCAACCGCGGCTCCTACCTCCACCGCGTCTACCTCAAGCACGAGCAGGACCAAAACGGCCTTCAGAAGATGGTCGGGAAGATCATGGGGAACAGCCGGAGGAAGATCCTCGGCGACCAGCTCAAGGGCCGGGGCCTGTTCTTCGAGGTGCCGCGCGAGGCGGCGACGAAGAACCTCGCCGAGGTCGTGAAGCAGCGCCGCGAGGAGAAGAAGGCGGCCGAGGTGGCCGAGCGCATCGAGCGCCTGACCAACCGCCGCAAGGTGGCGGCGGCTCGCCTGGAGGAAAGCCAGAGCGAGAGCGCGGTGAACCTTGCCCGGCGCATGGATATCGCGGATGCCGCTCGCGAGCAGAAGGGTGGAGCTCGTCCGTACCAGAAGGGGCAGATGCGAGAGCAAGGCGTCGCGCTGGGCCGGCTACGCAAGAAGGCCGAGCAGGCCCGCCGCCTCCTCGACCGGATTGACGCCGAGATCAACGCCGGTAAGGCGCAGATCGCGGCCGTCGAGGCGAACCGGCTGGTGGTCGGCAAGTTCATGCCGATCAAGGGCGAGACCTACACCGTGCTCGACAAGCGGGCGATGGTGGACGGCAAGGAGAAGACCGTTCACCGGGTCTACATTCCGAGCCGGCAGTCGGTGCCCTCCGCCTATTCCGGCTACGTCTCGCAAGGGACCTGGGAGGTGCGCGGATCCAAGGGCGACAAGGTCATCCTCTGGCGCGATTACACCAAGGCCGAGCGCGGCAAGATGGGCGAAATCCTCGACGCCCGGTACACCATCGGCAAGACCTACATGCTGATGGCGCACGATCTGGCGACCGGCCGCTTCTACAAGGACATCGCCGCCAACTCCGAATGGGCGACGAAGGACGAGCCGATCGGCGCCTCGTGGAAGAACGCGGCCGACGTGAAGCGGCTGGCGATCGACCCCGAGCTTCAGTGGGTGAAGGTGCCGGACACGGCCATTCCGAACACCGGCGGTAAGAAACGCTGGGGCGAGCTGTCCGGCCAGTTCGTCCGCGCGGAAATCTGGCGCGACCTCAACGAGATCGAGGTGATGAACCAGCCGGGCGTCTGGCGGATGCTCCTGTCTCAGTGGAAGCTGAACAAGACCGCCCGCTCGCCGGTCACGCACATGAACAACGTCATGTCGAACCTGATGTTCATGGACATGGCCGACGTGCGCGGGCGCGATCTGATCGCCGGCATTCGGGCCTACGCCAAGGGCACAGCCGACTATGACGAGGCCGTGGAGAACGGCGCGTTCGGCATGGACATGATGTCCCAGGAGGTCCGCAAGAACGTCCTTCAGCCGATCCTCGACGAGCTGGCCAAGAGCGAACAGGACGGCGCGGAGAACTCGTTCCTCGCGCGGGCCGGGCTCCTCGGGAAGCTTGCCGATCAGGTGTGGAGCTTCGCCAAGGCGGCCGACGCGAAGATGATCGACGCCTACCGCATCGAGGACGAGGTCTTCCGCATGGCGACCTACATGCGCCGGCGCGAGGCGGGGGATAGCCCGAAGCAGGCGGCCGCCGTCGCCCGCGAGACCTTCCTCGATTACGATATCCGCGCGCCCTGGGTGAACGCGGCCCGCAACTCGGTCTTGCCGTTCGTCTCCTACACCTATCGGGCGGCGCCCATGGTGGCGAAGATGATCGCCACGCGGCCGTGGAAGCTCGCGAAGTATTTCGCCATCGCCTACGCGGTGAACGCTCTCGCCTATGCCTGGGACGACGACGGCGACGAGGAGAAGGAGCGCGCGAGCCTGCGCGACGAGGAGCAGGGCAAGACGTGGCTCGGCGTGCCGCGCATGATGCGGATGCCCTGGCGCAACGAGGACGGCCTGCCGGTCTTCCTCGACGTGCGCCGCTGGATGCCGGCAGGCGACATCGTCGACACCAACCAGGGATCAAGCGCGATCCCGCTCCCTGCGCCGCTCCAGTTCGGCGGCCCGCTCCTGCTTGGCTTCGAGCTTGCCCTGAACAAGCAGTCGTTCACGGGCGAGGAGATCACGAACGACGAGACCGACACCTTCGGCGAGAAGGCGGCGAAGATCGGCGACTATCTCTGGAAGAGCTGGCTCCCGTCCGCGGCCTGGATACCGGGCTCCTGGTATTACACCAAGCTCCAGAACGCGGCGACGGGCGCGACGGACGCGCAGGGGCGGCCCTACGATCTGCCGTCCGCGCTCGCCTCGTCGGTCGGCATCAAGCTCAAGCCGCAGGACGTCGAGTCCGGCATCCAGTGGCAGTATCGCGACCTGAAGAAGGTCGAGACGGAGCTGCGCGCGGAGGCTCGCCGGCTGGCCCGGCAGCGTGAGCGCGGGCTGATTTCGCAGTCGGCCTTCGATGCCGGCATGGCGACGTACATGGAGAAGATGGGCCGTCTCAAGGAAGAGGCGACCGACCTCCAGAAGAAGACGTCAGGCCGCTAAAACCGCCATCGCCGAGGCGAGGCCGAGAAGCGCGCCCGCATCCGTCGGCAGATGCCGCTCGATGCCGGGCGCGTGAAACCACAGCCAGAAATGGCCGCGGTGCCCGAGCACCAGGCCAAAGGCCAGCGTCAGCAAAGAGCCGGCGGCGACCACCGTCGTCGACAGCTCTGCGTCCAGCATCAGGCGAACCATCCCCGCGTCCTTCCACCGCCCGCACCCGGAGACCCTACCATGCTCATCGCCAACTGGCGGAGGGTGCTGCGCTATGCGTGGTCCGTCCGCCTGATGATCCTCGCCGCGATCCTGTCCGGCGCCGAGGTCGCGCTGCCCTTGATCGACGGCTTCCTCGAGATGCCGCGCGGCGTCTTTGCCGCCCTGTCCGGCCTCACGACTGCGGGCGCGTTTGTCGCGCGCATCCTCGCTCAACCCAAGACCCAGCCCGCAGGAGACGACTGATGCCCGTGAACAAGATCGCGCCCAGCAACCGCGCACGCTCGGCGATCGCCAGCGTCATCGCGGCCATGCTGATCGCCGCAACCTCGCTGTTCCCCAGCTCGCCGCCGGCTGTCGCGCTCGCCGTCGATCACCTCATCAAGCCGTGGGAGGGGCTGGTCCTGACCTCACATTGGGACCGCTACGCGAAGATTTGGGACATCTGCTACGGCGAGACGAAGGGCATCACGGCCGGGATGACGAAGACCAAGGCCGAGTGCGAACGGATGCTCGCGGTCAGGGTCGAGCGCGACTATTTCGCGCCGCTGCTGAAGTGCGTCCCGGGGCTCTCGACCGCGCCGATCAGCGTGCAAGCCTCGCTCCTTTCCGGCGCCTACAATTTCGGGGTCGGTGCGGCGTGCCGATCGACGGCCGCGAAGATGGTGACGGCGAGACGGTATCGGGACGCCTGCATCGCGCAGACGGCGTTCAACCGGGCTGGCGGTCAGGTGGTCAACGGCTTGGTGAAACGGCGCGAGATGGGCGACTCCCAGCGCATCGGAGAAGCCGAACTCTGCGTGTCGGGGCTCTGATGTTCGGGGACCTGAAAGCCGTCATGGCCGGCATCCTCTGCCTCGTCCTCGGGCTCCTGGTCGGCGGCGTCATCGTCCGCGGCTACGACGCCTGGGTCATCATTCCCGACGCCGAGCGCGTGGCGACCGAGCGAGCGGATGCCCGCTGGAAGGACGCGGTCGCCGAGGCGAAGGCGAAAGCCGAGCGCGACCGGCAGAAGGCCGAGGCCGAGATTGCCGACGCCGAACGCGTCTACCTCGAACGGGACGCGGCGCGCGCCTCCCAGATGACCGCCCTTGAACAAGCCCTCGAACAGGAGCTGGCCCGTGCGCCTACCCCTTCACCGTCTCGCGGTTCTGCCGCTTGTGGCCCTGCTATTCCTCGGGGGGTGCGTGACGCCCTCCAAGGTGTCGGTCGCGCCCCAGCTCGCCCGCCTGCCGCAAAGCCTGACGCAGCCCTGCCAAGAGGCGGCTGATTTACCCGAAGGCGACCTGACCTGGACCGAGACAGCTCGGCTTTGGGGGCAGGATCGCAAGGCTCTCGGCGCCTGCCGGGATCGACACGAAGCACTGACGCGCGCAGCTCGCGCGCTGGAAGCGCAAGGGAGGCCCGCATTGAATGATCTCGCCCGATGACAGCCTCGCCATGCTCCGCAAGGATCATACGAGCCTCGCTTCCTCGCTGTCGGTCCTCACGATCGAAGTCGCTGCCCTGAAAACCGAAAAGGCGGTCGACGTCGTGAGGGACGAGAACCTGAACGGACGCCTCAACCGGATTGAGGAGAACCTGAAAGACCTGCGCGGCATCGGAAGGTGGGCGCTCATCGCCTTCTTCGGTGCCATCATCACGACGGGCGTGGGCATGATGATGAAAGGAGGCTTCCATGTCCCACCATCCGTATAAGTGGGCCACGCCGCTGAAGGCCATGCTCGGCACGGTGACGATGCTGTCCGTGCTCTACTGCTTCTTCATGGTCGGCCCGGCGCTGGAGACGCGGTTTTTCCCCGCGCTGGGCAAGATGAAGATCACCAGCGTGGAAGCGTTGACCGGCGAAACGAGCATCGTTCGCACGGCATTCTCGAAGCTCCGGGCCTGCGAATATCTCGGGATCGCTTGGTACTATGGATCAGAGGCCGGCGTGTTCGAGCGTGTCTCGATGGTGCCGATCCGCAATCCTGACGACACGTCGAGTCCAAACCGACGGGTGGGGCTCCAACGAGCCGGACCCTGGAGGATCACGATCCCGGAGGGGGACGTGCGAACCCGGAGCTATGTCCAGGCTTTTCACCGTTGCCATCCATTCTGGACGACGGTTTCGGAGTTCTACCCCTGACGGCGCCCCGTCCATGTCACCTCGAATAGGTCGCGCCGGGCATCCGGCGCGAGCCCTTTTTCGTATCTGCTAGGCCGCCGCGCTGGCGGATATCCTCCTGCGCAGCAAGGCAACCTGGTCCTTGAGCTGGCATTTCATCAGCTTCATGCGCCGGATCGCCAACTGGTCGGGGTAGCGCCGGCCGCTCTCGGCGACGATCTTCTCCTTGAGGTCCTGGCGCTGTCGTTCAAGGCGTTCAATTCGACCGTCCTGCGTCATGCACGTCTCTCCTGTTTGCGAGGCGCCTCGGAAAGCGGGCGAACCTCGCGGCTGCGATCTTCTTCGATGTGGACGTCGCCGACCAAGCACATGCCGCGTCGCCAGCGGACGGCGAGCTTGCGCTCGATGGCCTCGACCACGCACGCGAGGCGCGTCGAGTGGCGAGCGATCTCGGCGCCGTCCTTTTTCAGGACGAAGCTCATTGGATGGTCTTCGGCAGGTCGATATCCGGCACCGTATTGCCGGCGAGGCGGATGTCGTCGGGCAGGAGCGTGATGCCGAGCCCCTCCTGCGCGTTGCGGATGGCCTCTCGGAGCCGTTCCAGCTCGATCCACTTCTTCTGGCGCCGGGCGCGGCTCATGTCCGATCTCCCTCCCGCGATTGCGTGTCCGGCATGGCGGGGTCGGGGGCGGATTTGACGGCGGTCTTCACGATCGCTCGGCACGCGGCATCGTAGACGTCATCAGGCCACTCGCCGCCTGTCCAGATGTCTAAGTCATGGCCGTTGCAGCGCAGGAAAACTTGCGCAGCTTGAGCCGCCTCAGAGAGCGTCGGAAGCCTTTCGCTCTCCACCCCCGCCCCCGGCTCGTCGGATACGCCACGAAGGGCGGCGATGATCTCGATGCCAACATGAACGAAGCGATCGATCCGAACGCCATCGGGCAGAACTTCGGCATCCGGGCCGCACAGCGAGGAAAGCCTATCGATCAGGCCGGCAAGGTTGGGGCTCGTCATTTCCGATCTCCGATCAGATCGGCGAGATCGGGGAACTGCTCTCGTAGGATCGCGGCGACTGCCTCGGCGACCTCGCGATGCTCTTTTTGCGTTGAGGGCTTCGTGCGTGTCTGGACGTAGTGGAACCAGTTGCGGAACGGAGCTTGGAAGAACAACGTCGAGGGTGTCATGCCTTCGGGGAGAACGACGCGGGCGACCTCTTTGGCGATGCCGCGACGCAACGCCTCTTCGTACTTGGATCGGGTGAGCGCATCGACCTCGGCCTGCGCGTCGTGCCACCACGTGGCCAACTCGGCATCTTCGCATGGCAAGCTGTTCTGCCGGTCCTTCGGGTCCTGCATTCGGGCTTCGCGGAACACAGCCGGAGCCGTTACCTCGGCATATCGCTGTGAGAACTCCTGTGGTCGAATGTCGTGCCGCAGCATCTGCCGGGCGATGTCGCGCGTGGTCTCGAACTCAAACACGAGCGAGATCATTTCGAGCGGTGACCATTCTCCGTTCTCGATGATCCGGCGAACGAGCTTTGCGCCCGTCGCGTGGTTGTCACGGTTGGCCGTGGAGGAGACCCGAGCGAAGTAGGCAAGCAATGCCTGCGTGTCAGGCGCGCAGTCGTCCACGGGCTGCGTGATGGCGCGGAGGATGACCTTCATGTCCGATCTCCCGCGTCCGCTTGCGGGGTGGCGAGGGCGGCGCGGGCGTCCTTGATCGCTAGGCGCATATCGACCTCGCCAAGCTCCATGTTTGTCACCGCTTCATGCAGCCCCTCCAGCGCCTCCCGCAACCGATCCCGCTCCGCCGTCATGCTGGCGAGGGCGGCTTCGGCGGCTCTCATGCGGTCGATGGCACCGCACCGCAGCGCCGTTTCCTCCGCAAGCTCCTGCGTCAGCCTCTCGACCTCACCACCCCCATCACCCGAAGCGGCCGGGCGGGTGGCACGATCGGCCATAATGGCCTGCTCCATCCTCGTGGCATACGAAGGTAGGCTGTCAGTGTCTTCAGCGGCCAACCGCTCTTGCAGCACGCGCTGAACAAGCTCCCGCACCTCGTCCGGCACATCAGCAGCGGGCGGGGTTGCAGGGGCAGCTTCGGCCTCCGCTGGAGTAGGCTTCCTGATGATGACGTACTTCCGCGTCTTGGGCGTGCCCGGCGTAGGCTTCGGCTCGTCACGCCCCTCCGTGGCCGCAAGCTTCTGTCCGTGACGCCACATGCCGATCGTCTCGCCGACAATGGGTAGCGCTGCCTCGCCAAACTCATTCAGCTGGTCGTCGATCTTGGCGATAAGCTGTTTCAGCCGCTTGATCTCCCCCGCCTCTCCCGTCACGTCAGCGGCGGGCGGGGTTGCGGCGGTGGTGGCTTTGTTGGCTTTGAGAGCGGTCACGAGACAGTCAATGACGTATGCGGTCTCGTCCTTCGAATAGCTGTTTGGGCTCTGAAAGTAGTGCCCGGCTTGGTACAGTGCTGTCTTCGCCTCGTCACCCGCGATCGTGCCGGTGGTCTGCGGGGTCACGGCGTTCGGCATCGGTGTCTCCGGGCTCATGTCGATGCCACCTTGATCGAGAGGTCGGGGAACAAGCCGGCGCGTTGGGCGGTGCGCAACGCGCGCACGGCCTGCTTCTGAGCGGCCTCATCGAGCGCGTCGTTCTGCGCCGCCGGCTCCAGCGCCGGCAGCATGACGTGGAGCGCTCGATCAAGGGGCGAGCCCTCGCCGATGACGATCACCTCGGCCTCCGTCAGAACCTTGGCGAGGTGATAGGCGACAAGGCCAAGCCGGTCTGTGAACCGCGCGCCCCGCGCCATGTCATCGACCTGCCAAGAGAGGCAGAGCGAGGCGTCCATCAGATCGCTTGAGCCAAGTCCGACCCATGCCGCGGCTGTGGCGGCCCGCAGGTGGGCGATCGTGGCGCGGACTTTCGATGTGCTCCGCGTGGCCGGCGGAAAGCCGTCTGCCACGCGAAGCAGCAAGGTCGGGATCAACGCCAGCTCGGCCGCCTGCCGAGCTGCGGGCGTCATGTCTCGCGAGATCGCGGGCGAGGCGCTCATGCCGGCACTCCTGCCAGCAGCTCGTCGATCTGCTCCTTGAATGCCACCCGCCCTATGTCGCCTTTGACCCGGCGAGTGTGGAGCTTAAGGATTTCCCTCGCGATCTCGCGATCTCGCTCCCCGAACTGGCCGCGATGTTCGCTTCCCTCGTGCCGGGCAGCAAGATCATCGCGATCCTGCGCGCCGGCCAACTCGCGATGGTAGCTGTCGAGAAGGCGCGAGGCCCCGTCCTCTTGGGAGGGTTCGGACGGGGCCTCGCTGGCAGGCGCATCCGGGGAGGACGGCTGCGCCTGATCGGGATCGGGTTCACTGGCGGCTGCGGGCTCGGGCGCCACGGCGACATCGCCGCGCGCCCATTCTGCCAGCATCCGGCCAAAGCCGACGCTGATCTTGGCGCCGGGCAGCATCATGGGGATCAGCGGCTCGGGCAGCTTGGTCGCGGGCGCGTCGAGGTCGGGGACGCCCTTGTGCTCGCCCGGCAAGACGAGGCGCATCGTCATCTCATAGGTCAGGCGATCGGACGCGATCGGCTGGATGCCGATGCTCGTCGGCTTGCCGCCGATCGGCTTCACCTTCTCCTGGGCGCGGAAGCAGAAAACGAAATGCGCGTCGATCTGAAGGAGGCGGTTCACCACCCTGTTCAGCTCGCCCTTTGGCTCGATCCAGGCGCGCATGTTGTTCTTCTCGCGCTTCCTCTCGTCGTCGCCGCACCACTTCGTCAGCAAGGCGTCGTGCATATCGAGGATGCCGCCTTCGCCCTCGTGCATGTGACTACCGGAGTCGATCACGATGATCTTGCCGCCCGCGGCGACGGCCGCCTCAACGGCGTCGAGGTAGCTCTGCGGATTGAACGGCGCGTGCATCTCGCCGATCAGGAACCGGAAGCTGTCGGCATAGTGCTCCGAGCGGCGGTTCTCGGTGTCGATGACGAAGATTTCGCCGCCGTCGACTTGCTGGATGCCCTTCGCGAGGAGGAGCGCGGAATAGGTCTTGCCGCATCCGCTGGGCCCGGCGAGAGCCAGCATGAGCTTGACGCCGGAGCGCTTGGCCGGCCGGAAGGAAATGCCCATCAGGAACCCTCCTCAGCCAGCAAGGCGTCTGCGAGGTCGAGGCAAGCGAGCGCCACACGGGTTTCAGTGCAGTTGGTGAGGCCCCATCCGTTCATGTCGTTCTTCTGGAACGGCCCGCCGGGGTTGGCGCAGAGGCCGGCCAATGCCTGCCCGGCGTAATACTGGCGAAGCGTCATGCCGTGTTCGGCAACCGGTGCGCCGGGCTCTGTGCTGTGCGCGATCGGGAAAGCCGCGCCGCCCTGTTTGATCCAGTCAGCCATCAGTGCCGCACTCCCGATCCAACGACGACGGGGAGACCCCCGCGCTCTTCACGCGCAATGAAGGCCGCCAAGTCCATCGCGGCCGCGTTGCAATAAGCCTCCACCTCCGTGACATTCCCGCACTCCAAGATAAGCGTGTGGCACCCCTCGGGGCAGGAGAGCGCAAGCTTCGGGAAGGCCACCTCTCTGATGTGCCATTCCCGGCCGCCCAATCGCACACGGCAATGATCGTCATGCTGTTTGCGAGCCATCAGGCTTTCCCTCCTTCGGTGAGTTTCAGGAGCACGCGCGGCGCGCTGCGTTCGGATTTTGAGCCCGGCCCGCGCTGCCGCTCCAAGTGGTCGGGGCAGTAGGGGACCTTCGAGCCCACCTGGACGCCGGCGCCGCACACCCGCTTGGTGTCGATGTTCCGGCTGTCGCCCCACATCGGCCAGCAGCACTGGTGGGGGCGACGATCGTAGAAGAGCGGGCCAACCCGCACTTCCGGTTCGAAGAACATGAGGCCGCCGTCCATGTCGGGGCCTAGAACTGGATCGCGGTGCGCGCGATCTTGCCCGCGGCAATGGCCTGGACGAGCCGCATAACGGCCTGCTCGTCCAGCTCCGGCACGGCGGCGCAGATCGCGAGATGTACGTCGGCCATCACCTTGGCGCGGTGCTTCTGGTCGGCCTGCCGCTTTTCCTCGGCCTTGCGTTCGGCCTCGATCTCGGCGGCCTTCCTCGCCTCGGCGGCTTCGCGATCCCGGCGCTCGGCCTCGGCCTCGTCCCGGATGCGCTTCAGCTCGGCAGCGTGGCGCGCCTCAGTCTCGCGCTTCTCGCGCTCGGCCTCCGCCGCCGCTTCCTCGCGGGCGCGCTTCTCGGCCGCGATGGCCGCGGCCTTCATCCGCTCCTCCGCCTCGGCCGCATCCCGCTCGCGCCGCTCGCGCTCGCGCTCCGCCCGTTCCTCCTCGGCCCGTGCGCGGGCCTCCTGGTCGGCCTTCTCCCGAGCGATCCGAGCGGCTTCCTCGCGCTCGATGCGCTCGGCTTCCGCCCGCTCGGCATCGCGCTTCTCGCGTTCGGCCTGAAGTTCGCGCAGCTTTGCCAGCTCTTGCCGCGACGCCTCCAGTTCGGCCGCCTCGGCCGCCGCCCTGTGGATGCGCTCGATCGCGTTCTCGATGGCCTCGATCGCGATCTTCCGCCGGCCGTCGGCATCGGTTGCGAAATCGCCGAAGGTCTCGGCGTTGATCTCTGTGGCCTTCAGCTTGGCGAGCCGCTCCTCCAGTTCGGCGAGCGTGTCGTCGTTGAAGATCGTGCCGGCGCCGCGAAGGTCTTCAAGGTCGCGCTCGATGCGCGCCTTGCGATCGGCCTCGGCCTTCTCCCAATCGGTGAGCGGCTGGCGGGCAAGGTCTGACAGATCGTCGAGCCGATCGCGCATCGAGCGCCGGATCGCATCGACACCGTTGATCTGCTCGCGCAGCGCGGAGTTCAGGTCTTTGCCTGCGGCGTCGATCGCGGTCTTGGTTTTCGTGACCTTCGCGCTCAACGCCGCGATTTTCTTGCGCGACGTCACGGTGGAGAGATCGGGCACGAAGTCCGCGATCTCCTTCTCGATCGAGGCGTAAACGACCTCCAGACTTTCCGGCGAGGTGAAGACGGAGACGGGGTTGTTGGTGACGCGGGCGAGGGTGAGCTGCGTCGCCGCCTCCTGGTCGACCTCCGGCACCTCGGTCTTGTCGTCGGGCGTCTGTTTCGTGGCTGCGCTCATGGTCCGAATGCTCCGTTCGGGGTGGGGATCAGTGGTTGAGACAGGCGAACCGCAGCCCGCCTTCCGCCTCGGCCAAGCGTTCGGCTCGGGTCCGGTCAGAGGATCGGCGCCAGCGGCGAAAGGCGTCGGTGCGGCTCTGCGCGCGAACGACGACGGCGTTGATGCCGATGGCGACGAGTTCGATGACGTCGGCGGAATGCGCGCGGTCGTCCTCGTCGGGATCGTAGGAGGAGATCGGGAGGCGGGAGGGCATCAGAATGCCACCTCGCGGTCGGCGTATCGGCGCTCGGCGGCGTCTTCCCGTTCGACCTCGATGCGCTCGAAGGCGTCGGCGAGCAGCATGGCTTCGAAGCTCCCGTCGGCGGTCAGGATGGCCTCGAACCAGTCCGGCACCGGGACCGGGAGAAGGTTCGGCGCGCTGATGGAGATGGCCGTGATCTCGACGCTGTCGCCGTGCCCCGGCTCCTCGCGCGTTGCCGCCTCGGCCGGGGTGAAGTCGTAGGAGATCAGCACCACGAACTCAGCTTCCCCCCCTTCGGCGAGGCTGAACATGGCATCGGTCGAGAGTTTGAAGGACCGGGTCACGACGGCTTCTCCCCCGACCCGAATTGACGGTGGTTGGTGCCGTCGATGGCGGCGGCAAAGGCCAAAAGCGCTTCGGCGCCTGTAACTTGAGGGGGGAGTGTCTTGGCGAACTCCCGGGCTTTGGTCGCAAGCGATGCGGTCGCCTGCTCCAGCGCGAGCTTCGCCATCTCGCGCATGATTTCGTCTGCGGGCAGTTTGTCGCGAAGGCTCATTCTGCGGCCACCAACTGGAGCGGCGTGCCCTCGCAGCGGACGCGCTCAAGCTGCTCGGTCAGGTTCCGAACCGTCTCCTCGGCCGTTTCCGCGCGGAGCTTGTAGGCATCCGCCGAGTTGGCGCGCATCAGCCGCTCGGCGAAGTGCTGGCGAGCCCGCGCGTCCATTTCCAGCGTCATCCGCTGGGCCGCGATCTCGCCGCTGAAGGGCTTGACCCGCTCGAAGATCAGTCCGAGCGAATGCCCGATGTTGATCAGGAGGCGCTGGCACTCCTCGACCTTCTCCTCGGCGACGGCCGCGCCGGCATACAGCGCAGCCGACAGCTCGCGGGCGACCTCGCTGGCATCCTCGGCCGCGCGGCAGAGCTTGACGGCGGTCACGGTGAGATTGCTCTCGGGGAGCTTCACGAAGGACTCGGCCATCAGAGCGCCCCCGACATGCGCGCCCAGCACAGGCTGAAGGCGACGCCCATGGCGAAGCCGACGCAGATGGCCGCGGCGAGGACCTGCATCAGGCGACGGTTCGCCTCGCGTGTGGTGATGGCCGGCTCGTAGTTCGTGAAATCGGAAGGAAGCATGTGCATGGAAGGTCTCCCAGGTTGGGGAGCGGGCCGGTGATCCGAACCCGCGGAAGGGGTGGATCTGGCTCAGAAGATGCCGTCGCCGTCTTCGTCGCGATCGAACGGCTCAAAGGTCAGGCCGAAGCGGGAGCGAGCGGCGACGTTGATCATCTGACGCTCGCGGTATGCGACCTTCCCGGCCGCGTTCAGCGCCTTGCGATACGTGTTCTCGGGATCGACTGCGGAGTTCGCTTCCACGACCTCACAGAGGCGGACGTACTCGTCGACCAGCTCATGCAACGTCATGTGCGCGGCAGACGTCATGAGCCCCGCAGCTTTGACCCGAAATGCGTCTGCAGGGGCCTGGGTCGTTGCGATGTCGTTTCTGGTGCTGATCATCGTAGGTCTCCATCGGGCGGCGGATGCGCCGTGATCTGATTGCTGCGGGGAAGGCGCGGGTCCGTGGTCCGAACCCGCGATGAGGTTCAGCCGGCGGCGAGGAGGCGGGGATCGGCGGAGCGATCGTCATCGGGGAGGGGCATCGCGAACGCCCAGCCGGCGCCGGCCAGCGCGTCGTCGTTGACCTCGCGTTCCAGCCAGCGGTTTTCGACCCAGGGCGGGAGCGACACGGAGGCGATGAACGGCGGGTAAGAAGGCCACTCGTCGCGTTCGAGACAGGTCTGCCAGAGCTTCAGCGCGGCGGAGACCTTCTTGTCGGCGAGCGTCAGAACCGCCTCGTCGGGCTCCACGATCGACAGTGCGCCAGGGCCGGCGCGCTCCTGGCTCATCAGGAAGCAGCGGATCGGCGGGCAGCGCGGCCCGAGCACGCGCCGGAGCCCGCGCCGGTAGAAGGCGAGCTGGACGTCATACCCCATGTTGAAGACCTGCCGGCCGATGACATCGGGCGCAGCGCTGCGATCGGTGCTCTTGAAGTCGACGATGGCGATGAACTCGGGGAAGACCCGCAGGATGTCGAGCTTCGCCCGGCACCAGAGGACGCCTTCCCGCCAGATGGCGGTTTGCTCGAAGATCGCGCCGGCATCGAACAGGCCGGCCAGCTCGGGGAAGCGATCGACCTCGACGCGAGCGATGGCGACCAGACGCTGGGCGGCTTCGAAGTCCTTCTTCAGCAGCGGGATCTTGCCGGCCTCCCGTGCGCTGTCCCGCGCCTCCTTCGAGGCGTTCGTCGACCACTTCGGGAAATCGAGGGCGACGATGTCCCGCCCGTGACCGAGCAGCATGGCGTGCATGGCCGAACCGACGTCGAGGGTGGACGCCTTCTCCTCCTCGGTGTCGGGGTTCAGGCGGGGGTGCGCGGCCCAGGCGTGCTTGGGCGAGGCATCAAGAAGCAGGCGGGCGATGGTCGAAGACAGCGACGGCGTCTCGCACAAGGCGTCCGCGTGATAGTCGGCGTCGTCGATCGCATAGAGGCCGGGCGCCGTGATCGGCACGCCGGGCTCGTGTTTGGAAAGCTGGATCATGTGAGGCTCCATCAGCAAACTGCTGGCGATGAAGCCAAGGTACATCACGTACCCATCAAGTCAACACAGAATGTACCCAGCCGGAATTTTTCTCCGCATGGTTAAGCGCTGGGTACGAAAAAGCCCGCACGAGGCGGGCTTTAGGTTGTCGGGATAGGGGAGGCTTCCTGCTACGGCTTCGGTATCAGGTCGTCGAACATGCCAGCCTTGGACGGGGACTCCGTCAGGCCCTCACACCGGAGCTTGCCCGCCTCGGGATAGCAGACCCGGTGTTGCCCGAAGATGCGATCCTTCAAGAACGTGTAGCCCCTCGCGTTCGGGATTGCCTCGAACCGAAAGAACCAAGCTCCCAGGAACGTGGCGACCACAACGATCGCTGCGATCGCCGACCTGTTTCGGCTAGCGCTCTCCGCCATCAACCTTGCTGGTCCGAGTGTGGAAGAGGCTGGTCCCGGTCCCGGCCTGGGGGTCGAGGATCAGCTCATTCTTGGCGAGCACCTTGCCTTTCTGTATGGCCGCGACGCGCTCCTTTTTCTCAAACCGCCGGAGCTGCCCGGAGCGGAGCGTCACCCATATTTCGCCGATCCACTCCAGCCTGACGGCCTCGATTGTCTTGGCGTTGAAGCTCGCGAGGTTGACAGTTCCAGGCTCCGATCCGCGTTCGATCCGCTTTAGAAAGCGGCGCCCGTCGGTCGTGCGAACGGCGGCCTCTTCGCCGAGGAAGGCGCTCAGCGGGCGGCGCTGCTCGCGATAGACGATAATCACGTCGTCCTCGTCGTAGCGTGGCAGCATGCTGTCGCCGCGAATTTCGAAGCCGATCATGTCCTCGGGCATCGGGAAAGGTAGTTCGACCTCGAACAGCCCTTCCGGCGGCACCTGTTCGAACTCCGGCGTTATCTCGGCTCCGGCGCCGATGTAGCCCATGATCGGTGCGATCGACCCGCCTTGCACGCCGAGCGCATTACGCCCGAAGGCGAGCCATTCCGGGCTAACCCTGAACGCCTTCGCGTATTTCCCCAACTCATCGAGGGGAATGCCGCGGATCGCGTTCTCGTGGCTCTTGTAGGTGTTCTCGTTCCAGCCGAGTTCGCGCGCAGCCTCTCGCGGGGACGTGAAACCCCGCTTCGCTCTCGCTTCCTTCAGCCGATCTGCAATCGCGTCATTTGCCATGATACATTCTGTACCCCCTTGACGGGTACAATTGGTGCGCCCAATAGTGGGTACTTACCGTACCGGGGCCAGCTATGACGCACACCGAGATGATAGACAAATGGCCGTCGCTCGCGGACTTCGCTGCCGATATCGGCGTGGAGTACGGGACGGCCAAGCAGATGCGGCGGCGCGACAGCGTCGCCGGTCGATACTGGCTGACGATGCAGGAGGCGGCGAAGCGGCGCGCGATTTCCGATGTCACCGTCGGGACCCTTGCTGCTGCTGCTGCGGCTCAGTCACCTAGCTTTGCCTCCAGGGGCGAGGCCGCATAGCCATGCGCCTCGCCATTCATCCGACGCCGATTGGCGCGGCATCCGCAAATGCGGGCGTCGAGATAGGCGCCCCAATGCCCCGCAGGATTGCCGTCCTGCGGCTGCGCTCGATTGCCGTCGAGCGCGTCCAAGAAGTCGAGCTGTCGCGCAGCCTGCGTCTCCATCTGCCGATCTTGGCTTTGGAGACCCCGCCATGTCCGCCTCGCAGCTTTCCGTCCGCGCCAAATCTCTTTCCGCAGGCGCCAGAATGAGCCTCACCGTCAATCACGACCGCGCCGCGCTGCACGAGTCCATCGAATGGCTCGAACACCTGACGCTCTCGGAGTTCCGCGGCCGGGGCGACACCGTTGGCGCAGCTCGAGCACGGCTGGCGAGGCGGATCGGACTGAAGGTCTCCTACGCCGACCGGCTCTGGAACAAGGCCAAGGAAATGACCGGCGTGGCCGGCGGTGCCTACCGGGCCCTCAAGCAAGCCTACGAGGACCAGTCACAGTGCGTCCAATCACAAGCAGACCACTACCGCGCGCTGCGGGAAGCGCTGCGCCATGAAGCTCCTCTGGAGCCTCGCGCAACTGCTTTGGCACTGGACGATGTGGACCCTCCGCATCCCGGTCAGCCCCCGGCGAAGCCAGAAGGATCGGCGTCCCGCCGATGAATGACGCGGCCGAGGCCGCATAGATCAAACCGGAGCACGACATGGACGAGGCAGAAGACAAACTGGCCGCCGAGCTGAACGCGGTCGTTCGCGATACCCTGTTGACCCACATTCGCTCGATGCAGGCGCCCTGGGCGAAGCTGCGGCAGAGCGAACAGCAAGACACGATCGCGGCGATCGAACAGACCGCCCGCGATGTCGTCCGCCAGTCTTGCGAGACGATTGCACGCCGCGGCTTCGACGGCCTGCGCATCCAGTTGAAGGATCTCAACGTCAAGGACGGCCGGATCAAGGGCAAGTTCGAGGCGGCGATGACCGGCGAGAACGTCACGCTCCTCGCCGAGCATGAGAACTCCTCCGCCTACGTCGTCCTCGCCGACCCTGCCGACTTCATGCAGGGCGCTTGGGCAAAGGCCGATCCTGACCAGCCGGAAATCCCGCTGGAGTCGCCCGAGGACGAGGGCGAGGAAGCCGAGGACGACCAACGCCGCGCGCCGCGCCGGACCAAGGCCGCAGCCTGATGGCCGGGGGCGACGTCGTCATCATCAGAGTACCCGGCGACGTCGTCCCTTGGGCGCGCGCCGGCAAGATGGGAGCCCGGCAGTTCACGCCGAAGAAGCAGGCGAACTTCATGTCCATCGTTCGCGACCTGTCCGCGAAGGCGATGGAAGGGCGCAAGCTCTTCGACGGGCCGATCTCCCTCCACATCATCGCGGTCTACTCCTGGCCGTCGAGCACGACGAAGAAGCGCCGCGCCGAGCCGCACGGGGCCTGGAAGTTCACCAAGCCTGACGCGACCAATATCCAGAAGCTGCCCGAAGACGCGATGAACGGCATCGTCTGGACCGACGACGCGCGGATCGCGGAATGGTCGGGCCTGAAGGTCTACGGCGAGAAGCCCGGCCTCGTCATCGAGGTCTCTTCGCTGGAGGGCATCGAGCCCCCGAGGGTGGAGGGCTGGCTGTGAGCGACCTCCTCACGGCAGCAGCGGCGCTCGTGCGCTCTGTCCAGGCCGACAACTCCCATCACGGCGGCCTCATCACCCGCGACACGATCCGCAAGAGCGACGAGCTGCGGATCGCGATCGAGAAGGTGCCGAGGGCCGTGGAATGACGTCTCGGGCCTGGAGCTGGCGACATGCGATCCTCGACTCCACGCTGGAGCCGACGACGCGCCACGTCCTCCTCACGATCTCATGCTACATGAACGACGTCGGGGGAGCCTGCTACCCGACGATCGAGACCCTCGTTGCCTCAACGGGGCTGTCTGAGCGAGCCGTCTTCAAGCACATCAAGCTCGCCGAGGCGCTCGGATGGCTCTCGCTCAAGAAGCACGGGTTCAAGGGCCAGCGCTGGGCGAACAATGAGTACGCCGCGAAGTGGCCCGACCTTGTGGAAAAGATCGCGCAGCCGGCCCCCAAGCCTCGGAAATCCAGAACAAAATCGGCTTCGACTGAAGAAGCGATGCCTGTGGAGAACGAGAGCGAGGACCTGTTCTCAAACGCCGCAGAACGTGGGGAAGGTCCTGCACCACGTGCAGTACCTTACGTCGAAGGCGAAGACGACGCTCCGACGGCCGAAAACACGGGGAAGGTCCTGCACCACGTGCAGCAAGGTCCTGCACCAAAGAGCACAAAGGTCCTGCACCACGTGCATACTATCCTTCCAGTTAATCCTTCCAAGATCCTTCCAGAGGCGCGCGAGCGCGCCGGGAGGGGGGAGAGCTTCTCCAAATTTTGGAACGAGTGGCCAACCGCCAACCGACCGGACAATCGCGATCACGTCCGGAAGCTCTTCGAGAAGCTGACCCCGGCCGATCAACTCGTCGCTCAGGACTGCGCCGAGACCTACCGCCGTGTCTGCGCAACCCGCGGCGACCTGCCGAAGATGGTCTCGTTCCTCAAGGATCGTCTTTTCGAGGATTTCCACGACGCCCCGCCGATCGATCGGGACGGCGACTTCGTCATCACGCCGGGCCGGCCGGAATGGCAGGCGTGGCTTGGCGACGTCCGAGCATCCTTCGGCGAGCCGGGCGTCCAGTCGTCGATCCGGCTGGGTCGGATCGTGCGCAAGGACCGCTGGCCGACCGGACACGAGGCGGGCCGCCGGGCCGGCGAGGTGGCGGCATGACCCGCCCGGCCGACACCCTCGGCGCCGTCGCGCTGCGGCTCATGCTGAACGAGAACAAGGACCCGCCCGAGATCGCCCGGCTCCTGACGGCGCAGCACAGCGCGCACGGCCGCACGATCACGCCGGACGAGGCGCGCGAACTCTACCAGGACGAATTTCGGAAGGGACGGGTCGGGCGATGACGAGGCCGCAAAATGAAATCGCCGCTCAGAGCCGGAGCGCTCCGAGCGGCGACTTGATGGGAAGATCGACCCTCGACGCTTCCTGGTCCGAAAACTACCGCTACGGCGGCGATCCTTCAAGGTATGAGAGGGGCGTGCGATGACACTGCCGAAATGGGCCGAGCGCCTGGAGCCCGTCGACATCGAAGGCGCTGCGCGCATTCTCGGCGTGTCCCGCCGGGGCATGAGCGAAATCCTCAAGAAGCACCCGTTCTATGAAAAGCGCGGGAACAGGAAAGTGCTCTACCCCGAGCACATCGAGCAGATCAGGGAGTCGATGGCTTGGCAGGGCTCACACCGAAAAAGCGTGACGGCTGGTGGTACGCGGTCGGTTCGGTTGGTGGACGTCGCATCCGCCAAAGCCTTGGCACTCGCGACCGCGGGGAAGCGAAGGAAGCCATCTCTCAACTAGCGGCGCGCCTCTTCAAGGCGAAGACCTACGGCGAGGACACGATCCGCACCTTCGCCGAAGCGTTCATCAGCTACGTGGAGGGCGGCGGCGAGAACCGCTACTCCGAGCCGATCGTCAGGCACTTCGGCGACTGGGAGCTGTCGAAGATCAAGCCCGGCGACATCACGGCGGCGGCGCGCAAGCTCAAGCCCGACGCCAACGCTGCCACCCGCAATCGCCAAGTCATCACGCCGACCCGCGCCATCATCAACCACGCGGCCAATCTCGGCTGGTGCCCGATGATCCGGGTGAAGCACTTCAAGGTCGAGACGTCGCGCCGCGTGTCGGTGGAGCGGAGCTGGATCGACGCCTTCGTCGCCCAGGCGGACGCCGACGGTCTGCCGCACCTGTCCGCGATCGTGCTGATGATGTTCCAGACGGGGACGCGCGTGTCGGAAGCGTGCCGGGTGAAGCCGGCCGACCTCGACCTCGACAAGCGGGTGATCGTCCTCAACAAGACGAAGACCGGAACCTTCCGTCCCAAGCACATCACGCGCGAGCTGGCCGACCGGATCGGCGCGTTGGATCTCGATCCAGAGAAGCCCGTGTTCGGCTACGCCGATCGGTTCGGCGTGCGCAACCGGATGATCGCGGTGTGCCGGCGGGCAGGGATCGAGTTCGTTTCGCCGCATCAGGCGGGCCGGCACAGCTTCGCGACGAATGCGCTCGCGATGGGCGCGACGCTGAAGGATGCGATGGAAGCGGGCGACTGGAAGTCGTCGCGGCTGTTCCTGGAGACCTACGCGAAAAGCGAGAAGGCTGGACAGATCACCGCAGACCTGTTCGATGCTCAGAACGAGACCAGCGTTTCGCCGAACGGGCACAAAACTGACACAGAGGGAAAGTGATGGACCTGGAACCCCTGCGGCATAAGGCTTTGCGCTCGTCGAGCCCTACCTTGCCAAGGTTGGGGTCGAGGGTTCGAATCCCTTCGCCCGCTCCAATTTTTCGGACATTCGATCATCGGATGTCTGGTCATCACCAGATCCAGACAGAGCACGCGGCGGTCCTTTCGGGCCGCTTTTTCGTTTTGCGCTCCGGTTTCGTGTCGTGCGGTGCCGCGTGTGAGGGATCGACGATCCGGCGGAAGAAGGCTTCAGCTTGGCAGCCCAGGAAACCTCGCTCTATCTGCCGATCAAGCGATTCCTCGAAGGGCTCGGCTATGCGGTGAAGGGAGAGATCGGCGGCTGCGACCTTCTCGGCCTATCGCCGGACGAGCCGCCGGTCGTCGTGATCTGCGAACTGAAGCTGTCCTTCAACCTCGAACTCGTCCTCCAGGCGGTCGATCGGGCCGCGGCGGCCGACGAGGTCTGGCTCGCGGCCAGCCTGTCGCGGCGGGGCAAGGGGCGAGAAAGCGACGCACGGTTCCGGCAGCTCTGCCGACGGCTCGGCTTCGGCCTCATCGCGGTCGGTGGAGACGGCGCCGTCCACCTGCTCTTGAGCCCGGCGGCGCCCGCGCCGCGCCGCGATCCCCGCCGTCGCTCGCGCCTCGTCGACGAGCATCGGCGACGCCGCGGCGATCCCGTCGCGGGGGGCGGCTCGAAGGCGCCCATCATGACGGCCTACCGGCAGGACGCGCTCGCCTGCGCGCGGCGTCTGGCCGAAGGACCCCTTCGGCCTCGCGATCTCGTCGACATCGCGCCGAAGGCCGCTTCCATGCTCCAGCGCAACGTCTACGGCTGGTTCGAGCGTCGCGAGCGCGGCATCTACGGATTGACGCCGGCCGGGCACGAGGCGATCGCCCGGTGGCCCGAACGCCCCGAAACCCCGCCGGCCTGACCGACGGGGCGCGGCCATCGCGCAGGCAGCGTCGTCTCACGCGGCGGATGCGTCGCCTTCGATCATCTCGCGGATCTTCGTCGCCAGCGACTCGAAGACGAAGGGCTTCGTCACGATGTCCATCCGGTCGCCCAGGAAATCGCCGCGCACGGCGGCCTTTTCGGCATAGCCGGTGACGAACAGGATCTTCAGCTCCGGCCGGACGCTCCGGGCGACCTCGGCGAGCTGACGTCCGTTCATGCCGGGCAGGCCGACATCCGTCATCAGGAGATCGATCCGGCCATCGCCCTTCAGATAGGGGATCGCCTCGTCGGCGCTGGCGGCTTCGATCGCGCGATAGCCGAGATCCTCCAGCACATCGACGACGAGCATGCGAACGAGCGCCTCGTCCTCGACCACGAGAACCGTCTCGCCGTCGCCCTTGGGTGCCTGCATGTCCTCTCCATCCTCGATCGCCTCGGCCGGTTCGGCGAAACGGGGCAGGACGAGGCTCATCACCGTTCCCTCGCCTTCTCTGCTCTTCACCGTCACGTGCCCGTTCGACTGCTTGGCGAAGCCGTAGATCATGGACAGGCCGAGGCCTGTTCCCTGACCGACCGGCTTGGTCGTGAAAAACGGTTCGAAGACCTTCTTCAGGGTTTGTGCGGACATGCCGATCCCGGTGTCGGCGACGTCGATCTGGATGTAGTCGCCGGGGGCGAGGCCTTCCAGCTGCCGCGCCTCCGTGGCGCCGAACGTCCGGTTGCGCGTCGCGACGGTCAGCCGGCCGCCCTCGGGCATCGCGTCGCGCGCGTTGATCGCGAGATTGAGCATCGCGCTCTCCAGCTGGTTCGCGTCGGTGCGGCTCGGCCAGAGATCGGGTGCAAGGCGCGTCTCCACGAGGACGTTCTCGCCGAGCGTCCGGCGCATCAGTTCCTCCAGCCCGGCGACGACGCCGTTGACGTCGGTCGCCTTGAGGTCGAGCGACTGGCGACGTCCGAAGGCGAGGAGACGGGCGGTGAGGCCGGCCGCCCGTTGGGCCGAGGTCATGGCGGCGTCGAGATAGCGCGGCACGCGCTCCATCTCGTTGGCGGCGATGCGGCGTCGCATCAGATCGAGCGATCCGACGACCCCGGCGAGCATGTTGTTGAAATCATGCGCGATGCCGCCGGTGAGCTGGCCGATGGCCTCCATCTTCTGGCTCTGGCGGAGCGCGTCCTCGGTCGCGCGCTGCTCGGTGATGTCGCGGCCGATCGCATAGAAGTTGCCGGCCTCGGGCGAAGCCGTCCAGGAGATCTGGCGATAGGCGCCGTCCCGGGAGCGGAAGCGGTTCTCGAAGCGAAGCGTCATCGCGCCGTCTTCGAGCTTGCGCATTTCGGCAAGGGTCGGAGCGATGTCGTCGGGATGGACGAGGTCGAGGAAGTTGAGCGCGAGAAGCTCGGGCTCCGTCCAGCCCAGCATGGCGGTCCAGGCGTGGTTCACCGCCAGGAGCCGGCCTTCGATGTTGCAGACGTCCATGAGGTCGGAGGAGAGCCGCCACATGCGGTCGCGCTCGGCGGTGCGCTCGGCGACGCGCTGTTCCAGCGTTTCGTTGAGATGGCGCAGATCCGTGGCGGCGCGTTCCTCGGCCTCCAGCATGGTGCGCGCCTGGTATTGGCGCCGGCGCCCGCGGATCGCCGAGCGGGCCGCGCTGAGGAGCGTTTCCGCGTTGATCGGGCGTTCCAGGAGGATGACGTTGCCGAGATGGTCCAGGATCTCGGCGGCTCGGCCCGGACGCGGGCCGACGCGCTTGGATGCGAGGACCACCACCGGCAGATCCGACCAGATCGGCTGGCGGTCGATCCAGTCGAGGAAGCGGTCGAGTCCGTCGACCGTCAGGGCCTCCTCGGTGAGGAGAACGCCGCCCGCGCCCTCGTCGAGACGGGCGCAGAGCGCGGCGAGATCAAGACAGGCGAGCGCCTCGAGACCGCCTGCCGCCAGAACCCTCGTCGCCACGTCGCCGTCGCGCCCGCGCGGCGCGAGGACGAGAATCCGTTCGTCCGATGCGCTCACTCCGGTCGGCCGTCCAGGACGTCGTCGTTCAACATGGCCATGCCGCCCTTGTAGGAGGGAAGACCCGTCAGGACCCCCTCGAAATCGTTCAGCGAGTCGCCGACGGTCAGCCCGTCCGGACCGAGGCGGAACTCGCGGATCGCGCGCTCATGCGCGCTGGTGCGGCTCTTCACGGCGGCGATGGCCGTGCGGACCTTTCCTTGCGCCTCGAAGAAGCGGAAGAGGAGAATGGCGTCGCTGAGATAGCTGAGATCGATATCCGAGCGCATGTCGCCGACGAGACCATGCTGTCCGAGGATCAGAAGCGTCGTGACGCCCTGCTGGCTGAGATAGGTCAGGATCTCGTGCATCTGAAGCAGCAGGAACTGCTCGCCGGGCATGGCGTGCAGATAGGCGTTCAGGCTGTCCACGACGAGAAAGCGCGAGCCCGCCTCGACGGCGTGGCGGACCCGGCTCGTGAACTCGCCCGGCGAGAGTTCGGCCGGATCGATCTGGTGGAGGGCGAGCTGCCCGCTCTCCAGGAAGGGCCGGATGTCCATCCCGAGCATGGCCGAGCGCGACATCAGCGTTCCGAGACCCTCGTCGAAGAGGTAGTAGGTCGCCTTCTCGCCGCGCTGCAACGCCGCCAGCATGCAGCGGACGGCGGTCGTCGTCTTGCCGACGCCGGAGGGACCCGACAGAAGCGTGTTGGTTCCCGGCGCAAGGCCCCCGCCGAGCAGGGCGTCGAGCTTTTCGTTGCCAGTCGAGGCATGGGCGCCGTCGAACGCCTTGTGATGTTCGGCCGCCACGAGGCGGGGAAACACGAGGAGCCCGCCGGTGTCGAGGTTGAAGTCGTGGTAGCCGCCGCGGAACTTGATGCCGCGCATCTTCACCACGCGCAGGCGCCGTCGCTCCGGGCCGAACTCCCGCGCATTCTGCTCCAGCGAGATGACCCCGTGGGCGATCGAGTGAAGCTGCAGGTCGTTGCCGTCGGAGGTGCGGTCGTCGAGCATGAGCACGGTGCAGCGCCGGCTGGAGAAGAACTGCTTCAAGGCGAGGATCTGCCGGCGGTAGCGCAATGGGTTCTGCGCCAGCAGCCGCATCTCGGAGAGGCTGTCGAAGACGACGCGGCGCGGGCGCATCTCCTCGACCTTGCGCATGACGCCCTTGGTGGTCTCGCCGAGTTCCACTTCGGACGGATGCAGGATCGACTGTTCGCTGTCGGGATCGAGCCCGTCCTCGCCGACGAGCTCGAAGATCGACAGCGCATCCAGCGACCAGCCATGGGTGGCGGCGACGGCGCGAAGCTCCTCGGCCGTTTCCGAAAGGGTGATGTAGAGACCGCTTTCGCCCGCCGCCACGCCGGCGAGGAGGAACTGGAGCGACAGCGTGGTCTTGCCCGTGCCGGGCGTTCCCTCGACGAGATAGAGCCGGTCCGGCGTCAGACCCGCGCCGAGGATGTGATCGAGGCCCGCGATGCCGGTCGACACGGGAGCCTCGGCCAGTCTGGGAACGGGAGTCAGGTCGTCTCGAACGTCGGGCATCATCGTCTCTATCAATCGGTTGGTGATTCCTAGCACGGCTTTTGACGCCTCCGACATGAACCTTGACAGGACAAATGCGATTTCGGCCAGCCAATCGGTAGGTGGCTACATTCAACCTCGTCGTGTGAAGGCCGGTGCGAATTCCCGTCTTCCGGGCGGCGACAGCGCAGGCGCCTTCGGTGTTTCGCCTTGCGCGGCGGTCCATGCCGGGGCATCTCACGCGCTTGGTCCGATCGTCCCCTGGAGCGCCCACGTGACCCGACATCCCGCCGAAAGGCCCTTCGCCTCGATCCACACGCATGGCTTCGTGCGCGTCGGCGTGGCGACGCCGCGAGCCCATATCGCCGATCCCTCCGCCAATGCCGACGCCGTGCTCGACATGCAGCGGCGGGCCGCCGAGGAGGGCATCGATCTCCTGATTTTCCCCGAGCTCAACCTGTCCACCTACGCGATCGACGATCTCCATCTCCAGGAGGCGCTGCTCGACGGCGTCGAAGCGGCCATCGCCGGGATCGTCGCGGCGAGCGCATCCAGCGACGTCGTCCTCGTTCTCGGTGCGCCGCTCCGGCGCCGGGGCCGTCTCTACAACTGCGCGGTCGTGGTGAAGGGCGGCGCGATCCTCGGCGTCGTGCCGAAGACCTTCCTGCCGAACTACCGCGAATATTACGAGAAGCGCTGGTTCGCGTCCGGCGCGGGGTTGGCGGGACTGTCGATCGAGGTCGCCGGCATCGACGCGCCCTTCGGCACGGACCTCCTCTTCGCCTGCCGCACGCTGCCGGGCTTCGTGTTCCATGTGGAGATCTGCGAGGATTACTGGGCGCCGACGCCGCCCTCGACGCTCGGTGCGCTCGCGGGCGCGCTGATCCTCTGCAATCTCTCGGCCTCGCCGATCGTGGTGGGCAAGTCCGAGGACCGGCATGTCCTCGGCGCCTCGCAGGCGATGCGCACCTCCTCGGCCTATGTCTATTCGGCGGCCGGCTCGGGCGAGAGCACCAACGATCTCTCCTGGGACGGGCAGGGCATGATCTACGAGCTCGGCGACCGCCTCGCGCAGACGCCGCGCTTCCAGCGCGAGCCGCAGCTGATCGCGGCCGACGTCGACACGCAGCGCCTCCACCAGGAGCGCCTGCGCATGCCGACCTTCAACGATGCCGCGGTGCTGTCCGGCCATCCCGAGACCACGTTCCGCCGCATCGGCTTCGAGCATGCGCCGGCCCATCCCCCGGAAACCCTGCGCCGTCCGCTCCGGCGCTTTCCCTATGTGCCGAACCATCCCGATCGCCTCGACGCCGATTGTTTCGAGGCCTTCAACATCCAGGTCCACGGCCTCGTGCGGCGCTTCGAGGCGACGTCGGGCGATCGCATGGTGATCGGCGTCTCCGGCGGCCTTGATTCGACCCATGCCCTGATCGTGGCCGCCAAGGCTTGCGACATTCTCGGCCTGCCCCGGACGACGATCCTCGGCTTCACCATGCCCGGCTTCGCCACGGGGGAGGGGACGAAGGCGAACGCCTGGACGCTGATGCGCGCGCTCGGCATCGAGGCGGACGAGATCGACATCCGTCCCGCGGCGCGCCAGATGCTGGCCGACATGGGCCATCCCTTCGCGGAGGGCGAGCCGGTCTACGACATCACCTTCGAGAACGTGCAGGCCGGCCTTCGCACCGACTATCTCTTCCGTCTCGCCAACCAGCGACGCGGCTTCGTCATCGGGACGGGCGATCTCTCCGAACTCGCGCTCGGCTGGTGCACCTATGGGGTCGGCGACCAGATGAGCCATTACGGCGTCAATGCCGGCGTGCCGAAGACGCTCATCCAGTATCTCATCCGCTGGACGGTCGCGACGCGTCAGTTCGACGAGGCGACCGGCGAGGTGCTCACCGCGATCCTCGCCACCGAGATCTCGCCCGAGCTCGTGCCGGCCGATGCGCAAGGCGCGATCCAGAGCACGGAATCCAAGGTCGGCCCCTACGAGCTGAACGATTTCTTCCTGTTCCACACGATGCGCAACGGCGCGCCGCCGGCCAAGGTCGCCTTCCTCGCCTGGCAGGCCTGGCGCGACGTCGCGGCCGGACACTGGCCAGCGAACTTTCCGGAGGCCAAGAGGAACCAGTACGATCTCGCAACGATCCGCCTCTGGCTGGAGCGGTTCCTCGTCCGGTTCTTCCAGACGAGTCAGTTCAAGCGCACCGCCATGCCGAACGGGCCGAAGGTCTCGGCCGGCGGCAGCCTCAGCCCACGCGGCGACTGGCGTGCGCCCTCGGACGGAACGGCCGCCGTCTGGCTGCAGGATCTCGAACGCGTGCCGAAAGCGGATCCGGAGCGCTGAGGCCGGAGCGAGCGGCGGCCCCGGTCAGGCGACGTGCCGGTTCGACCGCGGAGCCGCTTCAACCTCTTGGCCGGGCGCGAAGGGGCTTCCCGCCGAAAAGGTCTCGGTGAAGCGCGCGACCTCGGCGGCCGGCATCGGACGGCTGATCAGGTAGCCCTGACCGGCGTCGCAGCCCATGGCCTGCAGCATGCGAAGCTGGGCGTGCGTCTCGATGCCCTCGGCCGTCACCACGGTGCCGAGGCGGCCCGCGAGATCGCGCACCGTCTGCACGATCGCCGCCGCCTCGCGGTTGTGAATCATCTCGGCCACGAAGGACCGGTCGATCTTGATCCGCCGGAACGGGAAGCTGCGCAGATAGCTCAGCGAGGAATAGCCCGTACCGAAATCGTCGAGCGAGATCGAGACGCCGAGAGCCACGAGCCGGTGCAGCGTCTTGGCGGCGGCGGGCTGATCGAGAAGCACGGTTTCGGTGATCTCGATCTCCAGCCGCGACGGCGACAGGCCCGAATCTGCGAGGGCCGATTCCACTTCGCCGGCGACGTCGCAGAGCTGGATCTGGGCCGGCGACAGGTTGACCGCGACGGTGAGATGGCTCGGCCAGGCGACCGCCTGACGGCAGGCCTCGCGAAGCACCCAGCGCCCGAGCGGCCCGATCGCTCCGGTCTCCTCCGCAATCGGTATGAAGGTGGCGGGCGGCACGGCGCCGCGCACGGGATCGTTCCAGCGCAGGAGAGCCTCGTATCCCGCCAGCCGGCAGGTCGACAGATCCACGACCGGCTGGAAATGGAGTTCGAGCTTCTCCTCGCGGACCGCCTCGTCCAGGTCCTGGGCGAGCGTCTTGCGCTCCACCTTCTCGGCCTGAAGCTCGGGCGAGAAGAAGCGGATCGTGCCGCGGCCGAGCGCCTTGGCCTGGTAGAGCGCCATGTCGGCGTGATCGAACAGAAGCGCGGCATCCTTATCGGTGTTGCCGAGCGCGATGCCGATGCTGGCGCCGACGGACACCTGCCGGTCCCGGATGGGGAAGGGGGCCTTGAAGGCGGCCAGCGCAGCTTCGGCCAGGCGCTCGAGGTCGCATCGTCCCGCGATGTCGCGCTTGATGATGGCGAACTCGTCGCCGCCCAGCCGGGCGAGAACGTCGCCGGCATCGATGCACGCGCCCAGGCGCGCGGCCACGAGCTTGAGCAGTTCGTCACCGGCCTGATGGCCCTGGCCGTCGTTCACCTCCTTGAAATTGTCGAGATCGATGAGAACGAGGCCGAAGCGGACGGTCTCCACCCGCGCCAGCGCTCCGTCGAGCGTTTCCTGGAAGTGGATGCGGTTGGGAAGGCCGGTCAGGATGTCGTGTCTTGCGGAATGGCGTTCGGCATCGCGCATCTTGCGCTCCTGCCGCATCAGGTTCAGCCCGAGCAGGACGGCGACGAGAACGCTGAGATCGACGGCGAGAACCATGACGACGACGAGCACCAGCTCGCCGCGCCAGGTTTCGAGCACGACGCTCGGATTGTTGCGCACGACGACCATGGCCGGGTAGGCTTCGAGCTGTGCGACCACGGTGCCGTCGTCGTCCTCGATCTCCCCGTAGGTGCGGACCGTCCCGGGGTCGCGCAGGATGAAGCTCTCGCGGTAGCGCAGCGCGCCCGCGATGTCGGCGATGCGGCCGAGATCCCCGGGTTCGCGGCTGGACAGGATCTTTCCGTCGTCCCGCATGAGGAGGATGTTGTCGACGGCCTCGACGTCGATGTCGCGATAGAGCTTCTGGAAGTAGCCGGTGTCGATGCCCGCGATCAGGATGCCGACGAAATGGCCCTGCGGATCGGAGATGCGGCGCGCGACATAGATGTTGCTGCGGTCGTCGTCGCGGTTGAGGATGGGTTCGCTGACGAAGGTCTCGAGCCCGTCATCCTTCGAGAGCGCCTTGAAGTAGTCGCGCTGGGAAAGATCGAATTTCGGCGCGGGGAAGGACCGCGAAGTCGAAACGATCCGGCCTTTGTCGTCGACGAGCGAGATCCAGGTGACGAAGTTCACCGCGGCCGTGTCGCGCACGAGCATGTCGTGGACGAACCGTTCCTTGCCGGCGATCTCCAGGGCGAAGCGATCGTTCAGTCCGAAGCCGGCGAGGCGGCCGATGATGTTGCGATGGACGATGTCGACGGTCTGGAAGGATCGGTCCGTCTGCTTGGACAGGAGGGCCGCGAGGTTGCGGATGTCGCGATCGGAATGCACCAGCGTCGCGTGGCGCTGCGTCGCCATGACGGAGAAGGCGCCGATATTGACGCCGACGACGACGAAGATCGTCAACGCCAGCATCACGACGAGCGCAGGCGTTCTCCGTGAGCCTTCGAATGTGGAGGCCGTTGTCGTCTTCACCGTCGAACGAACCCCCTTCGTAAGTATCGCCCTGCGAACTGCTTTGGGGAAGATGGCGGCGAGAAGTGAAGGTCCGCTTAAGTGATCCCGCTTATTCAGGGCGCGGCGGCAGCGCCGACATCTGGTCGAGGAAGGCCAGGAGGGCGTCGTTGAACGCGGCGGGATCGTCCAGCGTGGCGACATGTCCGGCGTCGAGGACGACATGGCGTGCCAGCCGCAGGCGGCGGGCGAGGACGAGGGCTTCCGATCGGATCGATCCGGCATCGTCGTCGCCCTCGACGACGAGCGTCGGGCAGGCGATCTGTTCGGGATCGGTCGGACGATGCTCGACGATCGCGCCGTAGGTCGCCACGATCGCCGCGTCGGGCATGGCCGTGAAGCCTTCGATGAAGTGGTGGCGCGCCGTTCGTCCGACCCATTGCGGCCCGACGATCCGCCGGGCGAGCGCGAGGCCGAGCCGGGCGGTCCGGCGGCGGCCGAGAAGGCGAAAGACGGGATAGAGGAGCCGCTGCGGATCGAGCGCGGCGATGGTGCGCCGGAGCCAGGGATGCGGGGTCAGCGACCGCGGCGTGTTGGCGAGAACGAGGGCCGCGACCCGGTCCGGCGCCGTGGCCGCGAGGTCCAGCGCCACCATGCCGCCGAGCGACACGCCGCAAACGACGGCGCGGCGGAGGCCGAGATCGGCCATCAGGGCCGCGACGTCCTGCGCCATCAGCCCGATCGTCAGCGTCTCGCTGCCGAGCGGTGTCGCCCCGTGCGCGCGAAGGTCCGGCACGACGATGCGCCGCGTGCCGGCGAGCGCCGCCACCTGCGCGTCCCAGACGGCGCGCGTCTGCACGGCGCCGTGGAGGAAGAGGATCGGCAGCGCCGGCTGGGCGCCGGGCGCTGCCGGATGATCGTCGTGCCGGAGCGGGCGCGGGTCCAAACGGTGGGGGCTTCAGTCTTCGACGAGGATCGTGCCGGCGACTTCGATGCCGAACCCGCTGAGTCCGACATAGGAGCGCTCCTGCGTGGCGACGACGGAGATGGAGCGAACGCCGAGATCGCGCAGGATCTGGGCCCCGATGCCGACCTCGCGCCAGCGCTGCATCCGCTTCTGCGCGCTGACATGGCGCTCGCCGTCGCGGGGCGCCTCTTCGGCGGCATCCGCGAGCGGCGTCGCCTTGCCCTCGAAATCGTCGACATTGGGCTGGCGCAGCAGCATGAGGACGCCGTGGCCCTCGACCTTCAGCCGCTCCAGCGCGATCTCGACCCAGCTCCGGCCGGCGCCGCGATCGAGGAGATCGATCACGGGCTGCTCGCGATGGATGCGCGTCGGCACCCGCTCGCGTCCCCGGACGTCTCCGAACACGGCGACGACGTGCTGCATGTCGTCGAACGGGGTCTCGTAGATCCGCACGACGCCCTCGACGCCCCCGAGCGCCATCGGGACCTCGCGCACGCAGGTCACGAAGGATTCGCGGCGGATGCGGTAGGAGATGAGGTCCTCGATCGAGATGATCTTCAGCTTGTGCTCGCGGGCGAAGGGCACGAGTTCGGCGAGGCGCTTCACCGTGCCGTCGTCGTTGACGACCTCCGCCAGAACGCCGGCCGGTTCGAGGCCGGCGAGTTCGGCGAGATCGCAGCCCGCCTCGGTGTGGCCGGAGCGGGTGAGGACGCCGCCGGCTCGCGCGATCAGCGGAAAGATGTGGCCGGGTTTCAGGAAGTCGCCGGCCGCGCAGTTTCCGTTGGCGAGGGCGCGCACGGTGTTGGTGCGCTCCTCGGCCGAGATGCCGGTCGTCATGCCGATCTTGTAGTCGACCGAGACGGTGAAGGCCGTGCGCATCGGATCGATGTTGTTGGCGACCATCGGCGGGAGATTCAGCTTGTCGGCCCGGTCCGCCGTCATCGGCACGCAGATGATGCCGCTCGTGTGGCGGATCATGAAGGCCATCTTCTCCGGGGTCGCCATGGAGGCGGCCATGATCAGGTCGCCTTCGTTCTCTCGATCGGTGTCGTCCACGACGACCACGAGTTCGCCCGCCGCGATCGCCGCGATCGCATCTTCTATGCTGTCGAGTTCCATGGTCATGTCCGTCCCCGGGGTGTCTCCCGCCCGCGTTGTCCTAGTCCGGTGACGCCATCGGAATCAATCGGCGGGATGGTGAAAGCACCGTTCGTGCTAGACTCATCGCCATGATCGACAAGCTCGACTACTTCATCGCGCTGGCCGCCGAACGCCATTTCGGACGGGCGGCCGAGCGTCTCGGCGTGACGCAGCCGACGCTCTCGGCCGGCATCCGCCAGCTGGAGGAGCGTCTCGGCGTGACCCTCGTCAATCGCGGCTCGCGCTTCCAGGGACTGACGGAGGAGGGCGCGCGGGTGCTCGGCTGGGCGCGCCGGATCGTCGGGGACGTGCGGACCATGCAGGACGAGATCCGCGCCGTCCGTCTCGGACTGTCCGGGCATCTGAGGATCGCGGCCATCCCGACGGCGCTCGCCGTCGTCTCGCGCCTGACCACGCCCTTCTTCGAGAAGCATCCCGGCGTCACCTTCGAGATCCAGTCGCGCACCTCGTCGGAGATCGTGACCGGCCTCGAGGATTTCGCGATCGATCTCGGGATCACCTATCTCGACGACGACCGTCTGGCGCGTCTCGACACGGTCGCGCTCTACGAGGAGCGCTATTGCCTCGTGACGACGGCGGGCAATCCCTTCGCCGAGGAGGCGCGCGTCACTTGGGCGCAAGCGGCCTCCATTCCGCTCTGCCTTCTCTCGGCGACGATGCAGAACCGCAAGATCCTGAACGGTCTCCTCGGCCGCGTCGGAACGCCGTTCCGCACGGTGCTGGAATCCAACTCCATGATCGCGCTGATCGCCCATGTGCGCACCGGGCGCTTCGCGACCATCATGCCCTTCCGATCGGCGGAAATCCTTGGTCTCGGCGAGCCGATGCGGGCCATACCGATCACCGAGCCGGATGCCAGCTACACGATCGGGCTCGCCGGCGCCCGCCGGAATCCCCGCCCTCCGCTGATCGACGCCTTCTGGAAGGAAGCGGCCTCAGCCGAGCTGGAACGATAGAGATCCTCTATCGTCGGACGGGAGTTGCGCATTGATTTTTGAATGAGACGGGTGCCTTCTCCTTGAAACGGTTCCAAATCGCCTCGGAGCCGACGCACGACCGCCGGAAAGGCGGTGTTACCGCCTGGGGAGGCCGAGTTTGACTTTGCATGTGGCATTCGATGCCGAGGAGGCCGCCGACATCATCGAGCAGCACAGGGATCTCGAAGGTCCGCTGCTGCCCATCCTGAACGCGCTTCAGAGCCGGTTCGGTTTCGTCGGCGAGGACGCGGTCCGCCAGATCTCCGCGGCGCTGAACCTGTCGCGCGCCGAGGTCTACGGCGTCGTGTCCTTCTATCACGACTACAAGGCCGAGCCGCACGGCCGCCATGTCCTGAAGGTCTGCCGGGCCGAGGCCTGCCAGTCCCGCGGGTCGGATGCCGTGGCGGATGCCGCCGAGCGCGCGCTCGGCATCGCCTTCGGCGAGACGACGCCGGATGGGCGCGTGACGCTGGAGGCCGTCTACTGCCTCGGTCTCTGCGCGGCCGGTCCTTCCGCCATGATCGACCATGGCCGGATCGTTGGCCGGCTGACGCCCGCCAAGGTCGAGGCGCTTGCCGAGGAGATCCGCCTGTGACCCGCATCTTCGTTCCGCTCGACAGTTTCGCGGTCGCCTGCGGCGCCGACGAGATCGCAGAGGCCATCCGCCAGACGGCCTCCCACCGGGGGCTCGACGTGGAGATCGTCCGCAACGGCTCACGCGGCATGGCGTGGCTGGAGCCGATGATCGAGGTCGAAACGGCGGACGGGCGCATCGCATACGGGCCGATCGAGCCCGATGAGGTGGCGAGCCTCTTCAAGGCAGGCTTTCTCGACGGCAAGGCGCACGAGAAGCGCCTGGGGCGGCCGGAGGACATGCCCTTCCTCGCCAACCAGACACGACTGACCTTCAAGCGCTGCGGCATCACCGATCCGCTGTCGCTCGACGACTACCGGGCGCATGGCGGCCTGAAGGGGCTGGAGCGCGCCGCCGCGATGCAGCCGGAGGAGGTCGTCGCCGAGGTCACGACCTCGGGTCTGCGCGGGCGCGGGGGCGCGGGTTTCCCGACCGGCATCAAGTGGAAGACGGTTCTCGAAACCGAGAACGAGCGCAAATACATCGTCGCCAATGCCGACGAGGGCGACAGCGGCACCTTCGCCGATCGCATGATCATGGAGGGCGATCCCTTCTGCCTCATCGAGGGCATGGCGATCGCCGGCCTCGCGACGAAGGCGACCAAGGGCTTCGTGTATCTGCGCTCGGAATATCCGGTCGCCATCCGCGTCATGAACGAGGCCGTGCGGCGCGCCCGCGCGGCGGGCATTCTCGGCGCCTCGGTTCTCGGCTCGGGCCGCGCCTTCGACATGGAGATCCGGGTCGGAGCCGGCGCCTATGTCTGCGGCGAGGAGACCTCGCTGCTGGAAAGCCTGGAAGGGCGCAGAGGACAGGTGCGCGCCAAGCCGCCGCTCCCCGCGCACAAGGGTCTCTTCGGCAAGCCGACCGTCATCAACAACGTGATCACGCTCTCCTCGGTGCCAGCGATCCTGGCGGATGGGGCGGAGGTCTACAAGAATTTCGGCATGGGCCGGTCGCGCGGCACGATCCCGCTGCAGATCGCCGGCAATGCGAAGCACGGCGGTCTCTACGAGACGGCCTTCGGCCTGACGCTCGGCGAGATCGTCGACGGCATCGGCGGCGGCACGGCGTCGGGCCGGCCGGTCCGCGCGGTGCAGGTCGGCGGGCCGCTCGGCGCTTACTTCCCGCGCGAGCTCTTCGACACGCCCTTCGACTACGAGGCCTTCGCCGCGCGGGACGGGCTGATCGGCCATGCCGGCATCGTCGTCTTCGACGACACGGTCGACATGCTGAAACAGGCGCGCTTCGCCTTCGAGTTCTGCGCCGTGGAATCCTGCGGCAAGTGCACGCCCTGCCGGATCGGCGCGGTGCGCGGACGCGAGACGGTCGACCGCATCATCGCCGGCGACCGTCCGGCGGAAGCGCTGACGCTGGTGGAAGATCTCTGCAACACGATGAAGTTCGGCTCGCTCTGCGCACTCGGGGGCTTCACGCCCTATCCCGTGATGTCGGCGATCACGCACTTCCCGGAAGATTTCCACGGTCGCGAGCCCCTGCGCGAGGCGGCGGAGTGATGGGGATGAACCCGACGTCGCGTCCCGGCGGATCGCGCCGCCCCCTCGAACACCTCTCTGAGTTCCACCGGAACGGAGCCATCCGATGAGCCTGATCCAGGAAACCGACTACGGCACCCCGAAGTCCAAGGCCGAGAAGGAGGTCACGCTTTCCATCGACGGATTCGACGTGACCGTGCCGGAAGGCACGTCGATCATGCGCGCCGCCATGAATGCCGGCATCCAGGTCCCGAAGCTCTGCGCGACGGACATGCTGGACAGCTTCGGCTCGTGCCGCGTCTGCGTCGTGGAGATCGAGGGCCGCAACGGCACGCCCGCGTCCTGCACGACGCCGGTGATGCCCGGCATGAAGGTCTCGACGCAGACCGAGCGGCTGAAGCGCATCCGCAAGGGCGTGATGGAGCTGTACATCTCCGACCACCCGCTGGACTGCCTGACCTGCGCGGCGAACGGCGACTGCGAGCTGCAGGACATGGCCGGCGCGGTCGGTCTGCGGGACGTGCGCTACGGCTACGAGGGCGAGAACCATCTGAAGAAGGAGAAGGACCAGTCCAATCCCTACTTCCAGTTCGATCCCGCCAAGTGCATCGTCTGTTCGCGCTGCGTGCGGGCCTGCGAGGAGGTGCAGGGCACGTTCGCGCTGACGATCTCGGGCCGGGGCTTCGGCTCCGAAGTCTCGGCGGGCGTCATGTCCGACAACTTCTTCTCCTCGGAATGCGTGTCCTGCGGCGCCTGCGTGCAGGCCTGCCCGACGGCGACGCTCGAGGAGAAATCGGTCATCGAGATCGGCCTGCCCGAGCACTCGATGGTCACGACCTGCGCCTATTGCGGCGTCGGCTGTTCCTTCAAGGCGGAAATGCGCGGCGAGGAGCTCGTGCGCATGGTGCCCTACAAGGACGGCAAGGCGAACCGGGGCCATTCCTGCGTGAAGGGGCGCTTTGCGGTCGGCTATGCCACGCACAAGGACCGCATCCTGAAGCCGATGATCCGCGAGACCTACAAGGACGAATGGCGCGAGGTCTCCTACGAGGAGGCGATCGCCTTCGCGGCGGCCAAGATCAAGGGGATCCAGGCGAAATACGGGCGCGGCTCGGTCGGCGCGATCTCCTCCTCGCGCTGCACGAACGAGGAGGTCTACCTCGTCCAGAAGCTGGTGCGCGCCGGCTTCGGCAACAACAACATCGACACCTGCGCGCGCGTCTGCCACTCGCCGACCGGCTACGGCCTGTCCACCACCTTCGGCACCTCGGCGGGCACGCAGGACTTCGACAGCGTCGAGGATAGCGACGTCATCCTCGTCATCGGCGCGAACCCGACGGACGGCCATCCCGTCTTCGCCTCGCGCATGAAGAAGCGCCTGCGCGAGGGCGCGCGCCTGATCGTCATCGATCCCCGCCGCATCGATCTCGTCCGCACGCCGCATGTCGAGGCGGATTACCACCTGCCGCTGAAGCCCGGCACCAATGTCGCGATGACGACCGCGCTCGCCCATGTGATCGTGACCGAAGGCCTCGTCGACGAGACCTTCGTGCGCGAGCGCTGCGAATGGGACGACTTCCAGGACTGGGCCGCCTTCGTCGCCGACGAGAGCCGTTCGCCGGAAGCGGTCGAGGCGATCACGGGCGTTCCCGCTGCCGATGTCCGGGCCGCGGCCCGTCTCTTCGCCACCGGCGGCAACGGTGCGATCTATTACGGGCTCGGCGTCACCGAGCACAGCCAGGGTTCGACGACGGTCATGTCGATCGCGAACCTCGCCATGGCGACCGGCAATATCGGCCGGCGCGGCGTCGGCGTGAACCCGCTCCGCGGGCAGAACAACGTGCAGGGCGCCTGCGACATGGGCTCCTTCCCGCACGAATTCACGGGCTATCGCCACGTGTCGCGCGACGAGGTGCGCGAGACCTTCGAGACGCTCTGGAACGTCCAGATCGACGACGAGCCGGGCCTTCGCATTCCCAACATGTTCGATGCCGCGGTCGAGGGCACGTTCAAGGGCCTCTACGTGCAGGGCGAGGACATCCTCCAGTCGGACCCGGACACCCGCCACGTCTCCGCCGGTCTCGACGCGCTGGAACTCCTCATCGTTCAGGATCTCTTCCTCAACGAGACGGCGAACTACGCCAACGTCTTCCTGCCCGGCTGCTCGTTCCTCGAGAAGGACGGCACCTTCACCAATGCGGAGCGGCGCATCAACCGCGTTCGCCGGGTGATGAAGCCCAAGAACGGCTATGCCGACTGGGAGGTGACGCAGATGCTCGCCCGGGCCATCGGCATGGACATGGACTACCAGCACCCGTCCGAGATCATGGACGAGGTGGCCAAGGTCACGCCGACCTTCCAGAACGTGTCTTACGAGCTCCTGGAGCGTCTGGGCTCCGTGCAATGGCCGTGCAACGAAGCCCATCCCGAGGGCACGCCGACGATGCATATCGGCGAGTTCATGCGCGGGAAGGGCCGCTTCATCGTCACCGAATATGTCGCGACGGACGAACGGACGGGACCGCGGTTCCCGCTTCTCCTGACCACCGGGCGCATCCTGTCGCAGTACAATGTGGGCGCCCAGACGCGGCGCACGCAGAACGTCGTCTGGCACGATCAGGATCTCATCGAGATCCATCCGCACGACGCCGAGAACCGGGGCATCCGCGACGGCGACTGGATCAAGCTGGAAAGCCGCGCCGGCTCGACCTCGATCAAGGCCAAGATCACCGATCGGGTCGCGCCGGGCGTCGTCTACACGACGTTCCACCACCCCTTGACCCAGGTGAACGTCATCACGACGGACTTCTCCGACTGGGCGACCAACTGCCCGGAATACAAGGTGACGGCGGTGCAGATCTCGCCGTCGAACGGTCCCACCGAATGGCAGGAGGAGTATCGCGAGCTGACCGAGGAAAGCCGGCGCATCGCGGTGCTCGACGCGGCGGAGTAAGGCCTTGGAAGCCGTCGACGACGAGGCTCGGCCAAGCGCCGGCGGCGGATCGCGCCGGCTGCCCTCGCTCGCCTTTCGCGGTGGCGGTTTCACGGCGTCCTCCCGTGCCGTCCCCGAGGAGGTGGCGATCGCCATCTCGGTCGACGGCTCGACGCATGCCGTCATGATGGCGACGCCGACCCATGTCGAGGAGCTCGGCCTCGGGATCGCCCTCGCCGAACGCATCGTCGGGGCACCGTCCGAAATCGAGCGAATGGTCGTCGTCGAGACGCAGGCCGGCCTCGACTGCCAGATCCGCCTCGTGCCCGAGCGCGGCCGGACCTATGTCGCGCGACGCCGTCAGATGACGGGTCCGGTCGGCTGCGGGCTCTGCGGCGTGGAGAGCCTCGAACTCGCCGCGCCCGAACTGCCGGTCGTCACGACGGACGCCATCGTGTCGCCGCAGACGATCGGTGTGGCGGTCGAGGCCATGGCCCGCGAGCAGGCGCTCGGGCGCGAGACGCGGGCGGTGCATGCCGCGGCCTTCCACCGGTTCGACGGAGGGCTCGTCGTGGTTCGCGAGGATGTCGGCCGGCACAACGCGCTGGACAAGGTCGCGGGCCACCTCGCCGCGCGCGGGATCGCGCCGGGTTCGGGCTTTCTCACGCTCACGAGCCGCGTGTCGGTCGAACTGATCCAGAAGGCGGCCGTCATGGGCTCGCCGTTGATCGCTGCGGTGTCCGCGCCGAGCGCGCTCGCGATCCGCACGGCAGAGGCCGCCGGCATCACGCTGGTGGCGGTCGTGCGCGGGACCGAATTCGAAGTCTTCACCCATATCGACCGGATCGAGGGCGCGCGCGGCGCCGCGGCGACCGGTTCATCAAAGGCAACCAGCGATGCAGCATAGCGACCGCCTGATCACCATGGCGAACCAGATCGCCGCCTTCTTCGGGTCTTCGCCGACGGGAGGTCGCGGCGGCGAGGGGGGCGGGGCGAAGGGCGTCGCCGATCACATCAACAAATACTGGGAGCCGCGCATGCGCACCCAGCTGATCCAGCGCGTCGCGCGGGGCGAGGCCGATGGCCTGTCGCCGCTCGTCGTCGACGCGCTGCCCGACATTCGCCGTCCATCGACGCGTCTCGAAGAGCGCACCACGACGCAGGGCTGAACGTTCGGGGGAGGGGCGGGCATCGACCGAGCGCTGCGCCCTGCCTGGCGCTGCGATCAGAACTCCGTCCAATCCTCCGATGACGGCGCTGACGAGGGGGCATGCGCGGCGCCGCCGGTGCCGGTCGTGCGCATCTGCCGCACCGGCCGTGAGGCTGCCGGAGCTTTCGGCCGATGGGCCGAGAGGAGGGCCGGCGACGCCGATGCCGACCGCGTGGCGGCGTCGAAGGTGAAGAGATCCGTCAGGCTCGCCAGAGCGTCGGTTTTGGCAGCCAGGGTCGTTGCCGCGGCCGTCGCCTGATCGACCATCGCGGCATTCTGCTGCGTGACCTTGTCCATCTGTTCGGCCGCGGCGGACACTTCCCGCAAGGAGACGGCCTGTTCGGCGGCGCTCTTGGCGATTTCGCACACGACGCCGCTCATCTCGTCGACCTGAGCGACGATCTCGCCGAGCGAGCGACCGGACTGGGTCACGAGTTCGACGCCCTCCGCCACCTGCTGCGTCGACGTCGCGATCAGGGACTTGATCTCCTTGGCGGCTTCGGCGGAGCGCTGGGCGAGCCCGCGCACCTCCTGGGCGACGACCGCGAAGCCTCGGCCCGCCTCGCCGGCGCGCGCGGCCTCGACTCCCGCGTTCAATGCGAGAAGATTGGTCTGGAAGGCGATCTCGTCGATGACGCCGATGATCTTGCCGATCTCGGCCGAGGAGGTTTCGATCCGTTCCATCGCCTCCACCGCCCGTCCGACGATGACGCCTCCCTGGTCGGCATTCGTCTGCGCCTTCGCCGCGGTCTTCTGGGCCCGCGACGCGCCCTCAGCGGTTCGGCCGACGGCGCTGGAAATCTCCGTCAGCGCCACGACGGTTTCCTCCAGGCTCGCCGCCTGCTGCTCCGTCCGTCGGGACAGATCGTTGGACGCGGTCGAGATCTCGCCGATGCCGGTCCGGATCGCGCCGATGGACGCGACCACGCCGCCCAGCGTCTGCCGCAGCGTTTCCACGCTCTCGTTGAACTTCACCCGGATCGGGTCGAACCGGGCGGGAAAGGCCTGGTCGAGCCGGATGCGCAGATCGCCCGCCGCGAGCGCCTCGAGACCGGCCGCGAGGCTTGCGACGACGGCCGCCTGTTCGCGTCCCTGGGCCGAGGCTTCGCCCGTCTGCTGGGCGAGAGCGTCGGCTTCGGCGCGCCGCCGCTCCGCCGCTTCGCGCATGGCGAGATCGGCGCGGCCGACCACGAGGGACTGGAAGGCCCGGACGGCCCTTGCGATTTCGCCGACCTCGTCGGACCGCCCCGCCGCGTTCAGCTGGACGTCGAAATCGCCGTCGGCGATTTGCTTCATCTGGCCCGCGAGGCGTCGCACGGGGCCGCTGATCGAACGGGTGGTGAAGACGACGAGCCCGCCGGCGAAGAGAACGGCGAGCACGATCGCGCCGATCATCAGGCTTCGGGCGAGCCGCGATCCGTCGATCGTGGCGGCGGCGGTCCGGCTGGCCTCCTCGCCGATCGCGTCGGACGCCGTCTCCATGGCGCCTTCGAGCACCGTGAAATCCGACTGGAAGGCGGCAAGGCCCGCCTTCGCCGCGATCACGTCGCGATCGGCGGTGCGCACGAGATCTTCCGCCGCCTTGATGTAGGCGGCGAGCGGCGCCTCCAGCTGCGCCAGGGCTCCGGCGATGGCGCCATCGGCGGCCAGCGCGCGGCTTGCCGCGATGGAGCTCCGGAAATCGGCGGCATGTTCCGCGAGGTTGCCCGCGACCTCGGCGGGATCAAGGCCCGTCGCGGAATCGGTGGAGAGGATGGCCGCCAGGACATCGCTCCGCAGCGCGTCGTGCATCATGTCGGCCTGCATGTGATGCTGCAGGATCGCGGCGGATCGTTCCGTCGACAGGATGCCTTGCGACAGGTGATCGGCCACCCAGAGACCAACCATGCCGCTGCCGCCGGCGATCACGAGAACGAGCAGCCCGAGGAGCATCATCTTCTGACGGATCGTTCTCATGTCGGCACCCTTCCCCGGGATCGAAGTCCTGGCTACGATCATGCTTGTGATATCCTAAGATGAAATTTCCAATCGTCACACGCGATGCGGGCGCCTGCGCAGCGTCCCTTGCGGTCGTCTGCCGTCGGGTGATGGATCTCGAGATGGTTTCGTGTCCGCGTCGAAGAGCGTATGGACACGCGAACGGCTTTGGCCGAACACCACGAAGGATCAAGCGTGACGACGGCAGGACTTCCACCGACGCCCCAGGACGCCCGCCGAACGGATGCGGAGGTCGTCGCGGCCAAGCTCATCTCCATCGAGGCCTATCGCGCGCTTCTCCAAGGCGAGGAGCGGGTCTCCGATTGGCTTCTCGTCGACCAGGCGATGATCGACACGTTCGCCGACGCCACGCGCGACCATCAGTTCATCCATGTGGATCCCGAACGCGCCCGAGCCGAGACACCCTTCGGCGGCACGATCGCGCATGGCTTCCTGACGCTTTCTCTCCTGTCCACGCTGGCCTTCGACGCGCTGCCGGGAGTCGTCGGCACGACGATGGGCATCAATTACGGCTTCGACAAAGTGCGCTTCCTCAACACGGTGCGCAGCGGCGCGCGCGTGCGCGGCCGGTTCCGGCTGGTGGGCCTGACGGAGCGCGCGGTCTCCCTGCAATCGGCCTGGGACGCGTCGATCGAGATCGAGGGCGCGGTCAAGCCGGCCCTCAGCGCCCACTGGATCACGCTCGCGATTCTGGAGCCGCCGCAGACGTGAGCGACGGCCTGGTGTCGACGTGTCCGGTTTTTCCTGTCAGACTTCCATCGGGCGCCGGACGATGACGAGACACCGACATGGCGGCTATGCCCTTTTCTTCTTCCCTTCTCCTTGATCCCGGTTCGGCCGTTCGGCCATCGATCGACCGCACCCGATGCGGGCCGAGCGTCGGCGTCTCCGCCGCCCGCCCGACGGAGCGCGCGCCATGACCCGGCCCGCCTGGCCGCGCGCCATCCTGTTCGATCTCGACGGCACGCTGATCGATTCCGCGCCCGACATCCATGAATCGCTGAACCAGACCATGGAAAGCCTCGGTCATCCCCCGTTCACGCTCGAAGCGGTGATCGGCATGATCGGGCGCGGCGTGCCCAAGCTCATCGAGCGGGCGCACGAGGCGCTTCTCATCGATCTCGACGCGCCGACGCGCGACAGGATCGTCGACCGGTTCCTGAAGATCTACAATCCCCGCGCGACCGAACTGACCACGCTGAACGCCGGCGCGAGCGACACGACGCGGCATTTCCACGAGATCGGCCTGCCGATCGGCGTCGTCACCAACAAGCCGGATGCGGAAACGCGGGAGATCCTCCAGCATTTCGGCGTGCTCGACCTGATGGCGGTCGTCGTCGGCGGCGATGCGGGACCGGCCAAGAAGCCGGCGCCCGATCTCCTGTTCCTCGCCTGCGAGACGCTGTCCATCCAGCCGAGCGAGGCGCTGTTCGTCGGCGACAGCGAAAACGACGTCGAGGCCGCCAAGGCCGCCGGCATGCGGGTCGTGGCGGTGCGCGGCGGCTATACGCGGATCGGCACGGACGCGCTCGGCGCCGATCTCGTGATCGACCGACTGGACGCGCTCGCCGACGCCCTCGGCAGCCTCGCACCGGAGACGGGGGCTTGAGCGCCCTCATCTTCGATGTCGACGGAACGCTGGCCGAAACCGAGGAGCTTCACCGTGAGGCGTTCAACGCGGCCTTCGTGGATTCGGGGCTCGACTGGACATGGGACCGGCCGCGCTACAAGGCGCTGCTCGCCGTCTCCGGCGGAAAGGAGCGGCTCCACCATTTCCTCGATCGCGACGGCATCGTCCTTCCCGATGCGCAGGAGCGGGTCGCACGGCTTCATGCACTGAAGACGGCGATCTATGCCGATCGCGTGGCGGAGGGGCGGCTCGTCCTGAAGCCCGGCGTCGAAGCCCTGATCGACGCCGCGGAGGCGGCCGGCATCCGCCTCGCGGTCGCGACGACGACGACGCGGGCGAATGTGGACGCGCTGCTCGGATCGGCCGGCATCGATCCCCAACGCTTCGAGACGATGGTCTGCGGCGATGCCGTGGCGCGCAAGAAGCCCGCGCCCGACGTCTATCTCGCCGTCCTCCGCGCGCTGGATCTGCCGGCCTCCGCCTGCCTGGCCTTCGAGGACAGCTGGAACGGGCTGACCGCCGCCAAGGAAGCGGGGCTGCGCTGCGTCGTGACCCCGGCGCTCTACACCGCGGACGAGGATTTCGCCGCAGCCGACCTCGTCGTGCCCGACCTCGCGGATACACAGCGCTTCCTGTCGCTGGTGAAAGGCGGCTGAGGTTCGGCCCCGCGAGGAACGAGGCGGAGCGGCGGCCGTTGAGGAGGCGGGCCCTGCGAGCGTCGCGGGGCCGACGCAACGCGTTCGAGGAGACGACGACATGACCGGATTGACCTACGAGATCGTCCAGCACGATGGCGGCTGGGCCTACAAGGTCGGCGACGTCTTCTCCGAGACCTTCCGCGACCACGACTCGGCGCTCGCCGCCGCCAAGGATGCCGCCGCGCGCCAGTCCCTGGCCGGCGAGACCGACGGCATCACCTACCAGGATCGCGACGGTGCGTGGCACGAGGAGGTCGCCGACGGCCGCGACCGGCCCGAGACCGAGGTCGTCGACCCCGCCGCCGGCCGAGGCTGACGCCGGGATCCCGATCGAATCTCAGGATCCCGATCGGGTCTCACATGGGCGGGACGACGCCGTTCTTTCCCACCACGACGAAGGCGGTGGACAGCGTTCCGTCCGCCGCCTTTTGCGCGGGAACGAAGACCGTCGCGCCCTTCACGAGATCCGCTCTGCTCGCGTCGTCAAACGTGACGACGGGGATCCCCTCGGGCAGCGCCACGGTCTTGGAGCCCTCCGGATAGGTCAGGGTGAGGGATCGTCCGTCGACGCTCTCGACCGCGTTCGAGACGGTGGCGTTGGTCATGGTCGAGCCCTCCTGAAGATCCCAGGGATAGCTGCCTTCGCCCGTGCCCTTCATGGCGGCGGGAAAGATCAGGACCTCCAGCGCCCCGTCGCCACCGGCCGCCGTCGGAATGGACGCGACCCCGACGAAGTCGCCGGTCTTGATGTCGGCGGCCTCGGCCGCCTTCACGCCGCGCACGGCGAGATCCGCGGGGATCGCGATGGCGAGGCTCGGACCTTCGCGCGACGTGACGGTGAGGGACGTGGCGGACAGGCTTTCGATCGTTCCCCGAACGCGGGCCGGCGTGCCGTCGGCCGCCAGGAGCGGCGTTGCGGTGACGACAAGGATCGCGGCGGCGGAAAGAAGATGGCGCATGGTTCGACCTCGGGTTCGACGGTCGCTCACAGGCGATCCGCATGGCAAAGCCATCTCGGCCGGATCGCGAACCGAACAAGGTTCGAACGCGCAAACGTGACGATGATCAGCCGCCTGTGCACTTGTTCGACACCGGTATGAAACCGGGTGGAAACACGGAGCGTCTAGGCTGGGAACGTCGTCACTCCAGACCGGGCCCACCATGCGCATCGAGACCTTCGTATCCCTTTTCGTTCCCACGGCCGCACTCGGCATGCTCGCCAGCATCGCCGCCGTCGCCCTCGTCATCCTCTTTCCCTGACAAAGAACCGAGGCATCGGCCGGACCTCGCGTCGGGGTTCGGCCGAGCGCTTCGGGTGCCGTCCCGGCAGTGCCGCGTCGGCCTTGCGAGGCGCGGGAAACCCTCCATCGGAGACATTGCGTCGCGCCGCATCGTGGCAACCATTTGCGAGCGACGGCGTCTAGCTCGCGACAGGAATGGGAAGGACGCCTTATGCAAAGAACCGTCGTCATCACCGGAGGAACGGCCGGGATCGGCCTTGCCAGCGCGGAAGCCTTCGCGCGCAAAGGCTGGAAGGTCGCGATCCTGGCGCGGGACGAGGGACGCTTGCGCCAGACCGAGGAGCGCCTGCGCCAGCTCGGCGTCCAGGCGCTCGGCATCGCGACCGACATGGCCGATCCCGCTGCCGTCGAGGCGGCTGCCGACCGGATCGAGCGCGACCTCGGGCCGATCGACGCCTGGGTCAACAACGCGATGGCGACCGTCGTCGCGCCGGCGGGCGAGATTACGCCCGAGGAGTTCAAGCGGGTGACCGAGGTCACCTATAACGGGCAGGTCTACGGCACGCTGGCGGCGCTGAAGCACATGCGCCGGCGGCGGCGCGGTTCGATCGTCCAGGTCAATTCGGTTCTCGGCATCCGCCCGTTCCCGCTGCAATCCGCCTATGCCGGGGCCAAGGCCGCCGCACTCGGCTGGACCAACGCGCTGCGCGCCGAACTCGATTTCGAGGGCGTGCCGGTCACCCTCTCGACCATCTTCCTGCCCGCGGTGAACACGCCGCAGTTCGCCGGATGGGCCCGCAACAAGACGGGACGCCGGCAGATCGCGCCCGATCCGGTCTACGATCCGCGCCTCGCCGCCAACGCCATCGTCTTCGCCGCGGAACATCCGCGCCGCGACGTCTGGGTCGGCCGCACGACCTTCATGGCGAGCATCCTCCAGCGAATCTGGCCGAATGCCGGCGACCACGTCGCGAAGGGGGGCTGGGAGGGCCAACTGTCGGACGAGACGATTCCCCGGATCGAGGGCAACCTCTTCACGCCGGCCAAGGGCTCGGCGGTGATCGACGGCCCGTTCAAGAGCCGGACTCTGTCGAGCCGCCACACCTTCGTCACCAGCCGGCAGCGCGACATCGCGGTTCTCGGCGGCGCCACCCTGCTGGCCGCGGGGATTGCCCATCTTCTCGCCCGCCGCACCGGTCTCTGACGTCGGACAGGGACGTGCGTCGTCGTGCAGCCGCGGCGATGCGCGTCCCTCGAAAGGACAATTCACCTTGAAGATTCTCGTTGCCGGAAGCGAAACGCCGGACGAGCGCGACGCACGCCGGGATGGTGCCGGCGCGTCGTCGGCCGAAACCTATGCCGAGACGCTGCGCACGCTTCGCCCCGATGCCGCGATCGACATCATCTCCTGCGTCGAAGGCGACGAGCCGGTCAACGTCTGGGATCTGGCGCGCTACCATGCGATCGTGTTCCCCGGCTCGCCCTTGCAGATGCAGGACGAGACGCCGCAGACGCGGCGAGCGGCGCGCTTCATGGAGGCGGTCTACGAATCCGGCACGCCGTCCTTTGGATCCTGCGCCGGGCTGCAGATCGCGTCCGTCGCGGCAGGCGGCGTGTGCAAGCGACGCCAGCCGCGGATGGAGGCGGCCTTCGCGCGCCGCATCACGGCGACCGAGGCAGGCCGCGAACATCCGCTTCTCTCGGGGCGTCCCGCCGCCTGGGACGCGCCCGCCATGCACTCCTCGGAGATCACCCGGCTGCCGCCCGGCGCGACGGTGTTGGCGGGAACCCAGACGACGCCGGTCCAGGCGATCGAGATCCGGCGAGCCAACGGCATCTTCTGGGGCGTCCAGTATCATCCCGAGCTGACGCTCGCCGAAATCGCCGCCTCGCTGCGCCGGCAATCCGGCGATCTGGTGGAAGAGGGACTGGCGGCGAACGAGACGGACGTGTCCGACTATGCCGGGCGGATCGACGCGCTGGACCGCGCGCCGGACCGCCGCGATCTGTCCTGGCAACTCGGCCTCGACGAGGAGGTGCTCGACCCCCGCCGACGCATGCGCGAGATCCGCAACTTCCTCGATCACGTCGCGGAGCGGTCGGGCGGGTGACGGCGTCCGCGCCCGGTCGCGTTCACCCATCGGCCTCCGGCTGTGCGTCTTCTTCTTGCCCGGTCCCTCGGTGCCTGGCCTTCCTCAGTGCGCGGCGCGAGGCTGGCCGCGCTCCGTGACGGACAGGAGGAGGCGCTGCAGGACGATGAAGCCGAAGAGGAGGATGCCGATCACGATCTTCGTCCACCAGGAGGAGAGCGTGCCGTCGAAGGTGATGTAGGTCTGGATCAGGCCCTGGATCAGGACGCCGATGAAGGTGCCGGCGACGAAACCCGAGCCGCCCGTCAGGAGGGTGCCGCCGATGACGACGGCAGCGATCGTGTCGAGCTCGACGCCGACGGCCGCCAGCGAATAGCCGGCAGCGGTGTAGAGCGAGAAGACGATGCCGGCGATCCCCGCGCAGACGCTGGACAGAGTGTAGATGAGGATCGTCGTCCGGGCGACGGGAAGGCCCATCAGCTCCGCGGAGACGGGGTTGCCGCCGAGCGCGTAGACGTTGCGACCGAACCGCGTGCGATGAGCGATGAGGATGCCGAGGGCGAAGACGGCGAGCATGATCATCGCCACGAGCGTCAGCCGGCCGCGGCCCGGCAGCTGCAGGAACAGATCGTTCAGCTGCGCATAGAGCGGATGGTTGATCGGCACGGACTGGGTGGTGATGATCGAGGCCGCGCCGCGGGCGAGGAACATGCCGGCCAGCGTGATGATGAAGGCCGGGATTTCGAAATAGTGGATGATCGCCCCCATGGCCGCGCCGAACAGCGCCGAGACGAGGAGCGCCAGGGCGAAGGCGGCGTAGGGATGAAGGCCGTAAGCCTCGATCGCGATGGCGAGGAAGACACCGACGAAGGCGATCACCGCGCCCACCGAGAGATCGATGCCGCCGGAGATGATGACGAAGGTCATGCCGACCGCCACGATGCCGAGAAAGGCATTGTCGGTCATGAGGTTGGCGACGACGCGCGTCGAGGCGATCGCGGGATACTGCGCCGCGCAGAGCGCGTAGGCGAGAAGAAAGATGACGATCGTCGCCGCAAGGGGCAGAAGCCGCGAGGTCATGGGGTCGCTCCGCCTTCGCGCGCCGGCTTCAGGAAACCGAGGGCGGCCTTGGTCTTCGGGGACTGGGCGAGGAGGACGCAGAGGACGACCACCGCCCGGACGATGAGGTTGAACTCCGGCTGGAAGCCCGAGAGGAGAATTCCGGTGTTCATCGCCTGGATGATCACCGCGCCGAGCACGCTGCGCACGAGACTAAAGCGTCCGCCGAGGAGCGAGCCGCCCCCGAGCACGACGGCGAGGATCGCGTCGAGCTCCAGCCAGAGGCCGGCATTGTTGGCGTCTGCGCCCCGGATGTCGCCGGCGACGATAAGGCCGGCGATCGCCGCGCAGAGACCGGAGAACACGTAGGCGCCGATCGTGACGAGGCGCGTCTCGACGCCGGCATAATGGCTCGCGCGCGCATTGGCGCCGGTCGCTTCCAGGAAGAGGCCGAGCGCGGTGCGGCGCACGACGAGCGTCGTGGCGACGAGGACGAGGATCGTGATGCCGATGGGAAGCGGCAGCGTGAAAAGCGTGCCGGCGGACAGGAAGATCAGGCCGGGATCGTCGAAGGTGATGATCTGGCCGCCGGTGATCAGCTGCGCGATGCCGCGGCCGGCGACCATCAGGATCAGCGTGGCGACGATCGGCTGAATGCGCAGGACCGCGACGAGGAAGCCGTTCCAGAGGCCGCAGGTCAGTCCGACGCCGAGCGCCGCCAGAATGCAGGTGACGGTGCCGAAGCCCTCGTTCACGAGCACGCCCGCCGTCGCGCCGACGATCGCCATGATCGCGCCGACGGAGAGGTCGATGCCGCGCGAGGCGATGACGAGACACATGCCGATGGAAAGGATCGCGATCGGCGCGACGCGATAGAAGACGTCGACGATCGAGCCGAACATGCGCCCGTCCTGCAGGCGAATGGAGAAGAAGCTCGGCGAGACCAGCCAGCAGGCCAGAAAGATCAGCGCCAGCGCGAGCAGCTGCGGCGCCGAGGCGGCAATGCCGCCGAGGACGCGCCGGCTCGGCGCCGGCGGGAGCGCGGCGGGCGGAGACGCGGACGTCATGGCTTTGCCTCCGCCGCGATCGTGTGGATGATCGTTTCGACGCCGATCGCCTCGCCCGTGAGATCGCCGACATGGGACCGGTCGCGAAGCACCCGGATCCGATGGGAATAGGCGGTGATCTCCTCCAGTTCGGACGAGATGACGAGGAGGGCCATGCCCTGCCGGCACAGATCCTCAATGAGGCGCACGATCTCGGCATGGGCGCCGATGTCGATGCCGCGCGTCGGCTCGTCGAGGATGAGAAATTCCGGTTCGGTCGCCAGCCAGCGCGCGATCAGCGCCTTCTGCTGGTTGCCGCCCGAGAGGAGCCGGATCGGCGTCTCGGCGTCGCGCGTTCGGATGTCGAGGCTCCGGATGAACTGCGCCGCGATCCGCTCCTGTTCGGCGCGGGCGAGCGGCTTCAGCCAACCCCGGCGGGCCTGGAGGGCGAGGATGATGTTCTCGCGCACCGAGAGGTCGCCGACGATGCCCTCGGTCTTGCGCTCCTCCGGCAGGAAACCGAACTTCAGCGCGACCGCATCGCGCGGGCTGGCGATCCGCACCCGCTTTCCGTCCAGGAGCGCCTCCCCGCCATCGGCCCGGTCGATGCCGAAGATCAGCTTGGCCGTCTCGCTGCGTCCGGAGCCGAGAAGGCCCGCGACGCCGACGACCTCGCCCCGGCCGATGTCGAGATCGAAGGGATGGATCTGCCCGCGCCGTCCATAGCCGCGAAAGGACAGGAAGGCGTCCGGCTTGGGCGCGGTCGCCTCGCGGCGCTCGTGGGTCGCGCCGGCGAGATCGCGGCCGAGCATCAGGGAGACCAGCTTCAGGCGCGGCAGTTCGCTGGCGGGGCTCGTGCCGATCAGGCGGCCGTTGCGCAGGATCGTGATGCGATCGGCCAGCGCGTAGACCTGGTCGAGGAAATGGGTGACGAAGAGGATGCCGATGCCCCGCGCCTTCAGGGACCGGACGATCTCGAAGAGATGGAGCACCTCGCTGGCGTCGAGGCTCGCCGTCGGTTCGTCGAGGATGAGCACGCTGGCGGAGAAATCGACGGCACGGGCGATGGCGACGAGCTGCTGGACCGCGACCGAGAAGTCGGACAGGCTCTTGCGCACGTCGATGTCGACGCCGTAGCCCTTCATGATCTCGCGGGCGCGGCGGTTCATCGGGCCGTTGCGGATGAAGCCGAGGCGACCGGGCTGGCGGCCCATGAAGAGATTCTCGGCGACCGAGAGATTGGGGAGGAGATTGACCTCCTGATAGACGGTCCCGATCCCGAGCTTCAGGGCCTCGGCGGGGCTTTTGGGGTGGATCTCGTTCGAGCCCAGCAGCACCTCGCCGCCGTCGCGTTGGAGAACGCCCGTCACGGTTTTGATGAGGGTCGATTTGCCCGCACCGTTCTCGCCGAGCAGCGCATGGACCTCGCCGGCGCGCAGGGTGAAGTCGACGCCGTCGAGGGCCTTCACCCCCGGAAACGTCTTGGTGAGGCCCCGCACCGTCAGGACGTCGCCGGCCAGGGCGGGCGTCGGGCGGGCAGGCGCTTCGTCGATCGGGGACATGGAGCTGCCTTCGGCGCGAGGCCCTTCGAGACGGGCGCTGTCCAGCGCTTGATCCAGCGGGCGAGGGTCGGGGAAGACGGGGCGCCGGGAGGGCACCCCGTCCTTCGATCCGCGTCGGATCAGTAGCCGAGATCTTTCTTGGCTTCGTATTCGGCCGCGGCCGTCTCGGGCAAGAGGAGTTTGGATTCCGTTTGGATGAACTTCGGCGGAACGGTGCCCTTCTCCTTGAAGGCGGCCAGCGCCTCGAAGGCGGGGCCTGCCATGTTCGGCGTGAGTTCGACGCTGGCATTGGACTCGCCGGCGATCTGCGCCTTGAAGATGTCCGGCACGCCGTCGATCGAGACGACCTTGATGTCCGTGCCCGGCTTCAGGCCGGCGTCCTTGATGGCCTGGATCGCGCCGACGGCCATGTCGTCGTTGTGCGCGTAGACGGCGCAGATGTTCTTGCCGCCGTCCTCGGCCTTGATGAAGCTCTCCATGACCTCCTTGCCCTTGGCGCGGACGAAGTCGCCGGTCTGGCTGCGCGTGATCTTGACGTTGTCGTGGCCCTTCAGGGCGTCTTCGAAGCCCTTCCTGCGGTTGATGGCGGGCGAAGAGCCGACCGTGCCCTGGAGTTCGACCACGTTGCAGGGCTTGTCGCCGACATCCTTCACCAGCCAGTCGCCGGCGACCTTGCCCTCGTGAACCGTGTCGGAGCCGACGGCGGTGAGGTAGAGGCTGTCGTCGCTCGTCTCGATCGTGCGATCGAGAAGGACGACCGGGATCTCGGCTTCCTTGGCTTCCTTGAGGACGCTGTCCCAGCCGGTGGCCACGACGGGCGCCATGAAGATCGCATCGACATCCTGCGCGATGAAGGAGCGGATCGCCTTGATCTGGTTTTCCTGCTTCTGCTGCGCGTCGGAGAACTTCAGCGTGACGCCGCGCTTCTCGGCCTCCTGCTTGGTGACGGTGGTCTCGGCGGCACGCCATCCCGATTCCGAACCGATCTGCGAGAACCCGACCGTCATCTCCTGCGACTGCGCGGCGGTGGTCAGCGACAGCGCGAGGATCGCGGCTGCGACGTGCTTGGACTTCGTCATGATATTCCATCCTCCCATGGGCGCGTCACCTCGTCCGTGACCGATCTCCCGAGGCATGAACTACCATGCGCCCCGAAAGCTGAAAAGTGTGATGATTGTCTATAAGTGTGATTTTTGATGCTGCACTGCGCGCGGGACAGACGGGCCGGACCCGCTGCTCGCCGACCCGGCGAAGGCCGTGTCTTTCGGCGAAAACCGCCTCTGATCGTCCCCAAGCCGGCCGAAATGCGGACGTCTGCGGGTTTAAGCACCCGGCAGCTCCGGCGATGTCGGGCTCCGCTGCGGCATTCTTGGATCCGGGCCACACCGCGCGAAATGGCAAGTGGACGAAGGGGCTCGCGCTGGACTACCGTCGCGTTGGTCTCGGCTCGCTCAATGGCCGCATCTAGCATTCATCATATGAATCCCGCCAACCTAACGCCGGAATGGTCTTCTTGCTCGAGCCCGCGACGATTCGATTGCCTCTGGCGCAGAACCGCCTGCGCCTGGCGCAACGCCGTGCGAACACCCAGCATCAGAACGTTCTTCACCGTCTCGGTCTCAGCATCGTCAGCGGCGAGTTTCCCGAGCTCTCGATCCTGCCGGGCGACGGCGAACTCCTCGCGCGCTACGGGGTCTCGCGCACCGTCTTGCGGGAGGCCATGAAGACCCTGTCCGCCAAGGGCATGATCCATGCCCGGGCGCGCGTCGGCACGCGCGTGCTCGAGCGGCGTCACTGGAACTATTTCGATCCCGACATCCTCTACTGGCACGCCGAGACGGGGATCGACAAAACCTTCCTGACCAATCTGGCGGAGATGCGGATGGCCTTCGAGCCGGAGGCCGCGGCGCTGGCGGCGCGGCGCCGCACCGAGGCCCAGGTCGTCGAGCTCTATTCGTGGATCGCGAAGATGGAGAACGCCCAGTCCTCCGGCGGCGACTTCGTCGATGCGGATCTGCGGTTCCACGTCGCGGTGGCGGAGGCTTCGGGAAATCCGCTGATGCGCTCGATGAGCGCCCTGATCGAGGTCGCGCTCGAAATCACCTTCCTCGTGTCCTCGCCGATCCCGAACACGGCGATGCACGCCCGATCGGTCGCGCGCCACCGGGCCATCGCGGAGGCGATCGAGGTGCAGGACGACGATGCCGCCCGCGTCGCCATGCGCGCCGTGATCCGTCAAGGCTCCAAGCGCGTGGACGCGGTGATCAAGGACGGCGAGGGCGATCACTGGATCAACGTCTGAGGCGGTCGTCGCGGGCCTCCGTCTTCAGCGGGACGGTTGCGATCACGCAGCGCCGCGTTGCCCGCCCTTTCGTCCCGGGCGGCTCCGCCCACTTCGGAGCAGCGGGGGAAATGGCCGGTTGGCGCTACGCCGCCGCCATCTCCGGCTCGATCGGGGCGTCGAGCAGGCGTCCGTCCCCCGGCGCGAAGTGAATCGTGACCGCCTCGCCGCGGGTCGGCGGCGGCGCGGCGGGATTGTTGAAGGCGTCGAGCAGCAGGCGGTTCGACCCGAACGAAACGCGCATGCGCACCACCGAGCCGAGGAAGTCGACATCTTCGACGCGACCCGACAGTCGGTTGGTCTGCTCGGGGGAGGGCCGGAGCGACAGGGCCTCGGGCCGCAGCGCCAGCGTCAGCTTCGCGCCTTGCGCGGCGGCGACCTCCGGCGTCTCGATCTCCTGGCCGTCGACGCGCATGCGGCCGGGACCGGACACCTCGCCCTCGAGCAGGCCGAGCGTTCCGATGAAGGAGGCGGCGAAGCGCGTGCGGGGCTGGTTGTAGATCTCGAACGGCGTGCCGACCTGTTCGGCCCGCCCCTCGTTCAGGACGACGATCCGGTCCGACATGGAGAGCGCCTCCTCCTGATCGTGCGTGACGAAGATCGCGGTGATGCCGAGCTTGCGCTGGAGATCGCGGATCTCTCCGCGCAGGGAAAGGCGGATCTTGGCGTCGAGCGCGGACAGCGGTTCGTCGAGCAGCAGAACCTGCGGCTTCACCGCAAGCGCGCGGGCCAGCGCGACGCGCTGCTGCTGGCCGCCCGACAGCTGGTAGGGATAGCGCGGGCCGAGATGGCCGAGCTTGATCAGCGACAGCATCTCCTCGACCCGGGCGGCGATCTCCGCCTTCGGGCGACCCGCGACCTTCAGGCCGAAGGCGACGTTGTCGGCGACCGTCATGTTGGGAAAGAGGGCATAGGCCTGGAACACCATGCCGATCTTGCGCGCGTTCGGCGCGAGATCCGTCACGTCGCGGCCATCGATCCGGATGCGTCCCTCCGTCGGCGTCTCGAAGCCGGCCACCATGCGCAGAAGCGTCGTCTTCCCGCAGCCGGAGGGACCGAGGAAGGTCACGAACTCGCCGCGCTCCACCGAGAGATCGAAATCGTGGACGACGGTCTGCGCGCCGAAGGTCTTCTTCAGGCCCTTCATCTCGAGAAAGCTCATGACGCAGGCCTCTTGAATTCGGACGGGATCATCGTTTCTGCCCCGGCGCCCGGCCGCCGAAGAGCTGCAGGAGCCCCATGCAGCCCCAGGTGATGGCGAAGGCGAGCACCGCGAGGGCGGCCGGCTCGTAGGCGCGGTTCGCGCCGACATTCTGCAGGTAGGGACCGAAGCCCGGCCGGTTCAGCAGGCTGGCGAAGACGAACTCGCCGATGACGATGGCGAAGGTCAGGAAGGCGCCGGACAGGACCGCCGCGCGCACGTTCGGCACGATCACGCTGAAGAGGATGGTGCGGCGCTTGGCCCCGAGGCTTTCGGCCGCCTCCGTCAGCGTGCGCACGTCGATGGCCGAGAGGCCGGTGTCCACCGCGCGGTACATGTAGGGCAGGGCCAGCGTGACGTAGCCGCAGACGAGGAGGACGTTGGTCCCCGCCGTGTTGCCGGTGAGGGGCAGCCAGGACGAGGAATTGTACATTCGCAGATAGCCGAAGACGATGACGATCGCCGGGATCACCAGCGGCAGGAGCGTCACGAACTCGACGAGCGGCCGGAGCTTGGGAAGCCGCAGCCGAACCCAGTAGGCGGTGGGCACCACGAGCAGCGCGCCCATCGCGATGGTCGCGAGCGCGGCGAGAACCGAGAAGGTGAAGGTCTCCTGGAACTTCGGGTCGCCGAAGACGGTCTCGTAGGCCTTGAAGCTGTAGACGCCGCGAACCATCCGCATCGAGAACTCGAACGTCGCCACCAGCGGAAGCAGGAAATAGACGAGAGCCAGGATCACCAGGAGCCAGGGGCCGAGCTTGGCGTTCTTCATCGCTGCCACCTCTCGGCGCGCGCGCGCAGCCAGATGTAGAGGCCGTTGGAGCAGCCGGTGATCACGATCATGCCGAAGGCGAGGGCATAGCCGAGATTGGGGTTGTGCAGGACGTCGCCGCGGATCTGCGCATAGAGGAGGATCGGCACGATGTTCAGCGAGGAGCCGGTCAGGGCGTAGGCGGTGGCGATCGCGCCGAAGGCATTGGCGAAGAGAAGGAGGAAGCAGCCGAGGAGGCTCGGGGCGAGCACCGGCAGGGCGACCATGCGCCAGTACTGCCAGCGCGTCGCGCCGAGGACGTTCGACGCCTCCGCCCATTCGCGCTTCAGTCCGTCGATCGCCGGCGCGATGATCAGCACCATCAGCGGGATCTGAAAGTAGAGATAGGTCAGCGTCAGGCCCCAGAAGGACAGGAGGTTGAAGCCGGACCGGTAGATGTTGACGCCGAAGACCTCCGACAGGATCGTCGTGACGAGGCCGAGGCGCCCCAGCGTCGCCAGGAAGGCGAAGGCGAGCGGCACGCCCGCGAAATTGGAGGCGACACCGGAAAAGGTCATCAGCGTCGGCCGGATCCACTCGGGAAGGCCGGCCTTCACCACGGCATAGGCGAGGAGGAAGCCGAAGACGGCACCGAGCGCCGCCGACGCGAAGGAGACCTGGATCGAGATCCAGTAGGCCGAGAGGATCGAGGGGGTGAAGAGCGCGACGACGTTGTCGAGCGTGAAGTCGCCGGCGGGATTCTGGAAGGCGCCGAGGACCAGATAGAGCGTCGGCGCGATCAGGAAGAGCGTCGCGAAGATCGCGAAGGGAAGAATGCCGAGGACGGCGAAGCTTTGCCGGGAGCGCGGACGGGGCGCCGCCGGCCCCGACGCGAGGGAGGACGCCTTGGGCGCCAGTGCGGAGGACGAGCCGATCCGACGGGGTGCTGCGTCTGCCTCGAGCGACATCGGGCGGGGCCTTGTCTGGCGTTGTCGGGCTGGGTCGGGCGTCGGCGGGCGGATGCGCTGCGACGACCGGTAAGCTTGGCGGGGCGACCTCTCGGCCGCCCCGCGCGAGATTTCGGCTTACTGGACGTTGGCGCCGACGACCTTGTCCCAGTCGGCCGTGATCTTGGCCTTCGAGGCGTTCTGCTCATCGAGGCTCGGGAAGACGGCCTTCTCGTAGGCCGAAGCCTCCGGCAGCTTGGCGAGGAGGTCGGCGGGGATCTTGCCGGCCTTCGACATGGCGTTGAAGCGGATCGGGTGGCAGTAACCCTTCAGCCAGCCGAGCTGTCCCTCGTCGGAATAGAGATATTCCATCCAGAGCTTGGCGGCGTTCGGATGCGGCGCATAGGCGCTGATCGCCTGGACGTAGACGCCGGCGACGACGCCGGTCTTCGGCACGACGACCTCGATCTCGGGATTGCCGGCGAGCGTGTCGCGGTCGGCGAGCGCGTTGTAGTCCCAGCGGATGAGGATCGGCGTCGCGCCTTGCGCCACCGAGGCGGCCTTGCCGATGACGGGCACGAAATTGCCGGCCTTGTTCAGCTCGCCGAAGAATTCGAGGCCGGCTTCCGCCGCCTTCGACGCGTCGCCGCCGGCGCGCGAGAGGCCCGCCGCGTAGACGCCCTGGATCGCCTGGTTCGCCGTGCGGGGATCGCCGGCGAGCGCGACGGAATTGGCGTAGTCGGGCTTCAGGAGATCGGCCCAGTCGGCGGGAATGTCCTTCACGATGTCCTTGTTCACCTCGAAGGCGAGAACGCCGTAGTAATCGCCGTACCAGTAGCCGTCCGCGTCCTTTGTCTCCGCGGGGATCTCGTCCCAGGTCGAGACCTTGTAGGGCTGGATCAGGCCTTCGGCCTTGGCGGTCGGGCCGAAGGAGAGGCCGACGTCGATGACGTCGGGCGCCTGCGGACCCTTGTTGTCCTTGTTGGCCTTGATCGCCTCGATCTCGTCGCCCGAGCCGGCATCGGGGTTCAGCTCGTTGACGGTGAGGCCGTACTTGGCCTTGAAGCCTTCGATCACCGCGCCGTAGCCGCACCAGTCGTGGGGCAGGGCGATGGTGGTGAGCTGGCCTTCGGCCTTGGCCGCCGCCACGAGCTCGTCCATGGAAAGCTTGGCGCCCTCCTGGGCCTGGGCAGCGCCGCTCGCGACCGCGAGCATGGAAAGGGCGGATACGGTCCGCTTCAGGCCCAACGTCATGACATGTTCTCCTCGGGTGTACGGGACCGGCACGGGAGGCGTTCAAAGCCCCTTTCCAGTGCCGATTGCGGGCGCATAGCAGGGACGTATGACAGACGGGTGTCGTCCAAAGTCAAGCGGCCCGCCGACTTCTCAACACGCGAATGCCGCAATGCCGACATCCCGTCGCCATTTCGCCGCGAGAACGGGCGGCTCCGGGCGGCGGACGCGTGCGAAGCCGGAGTTGACAGGCCGGGGGGTGGCCCCAACTAGACCCGGTGCCGCGGCATCGGGAGGACGTCGGCGCTACGCCCGCGACCGTCCTGCGGGCGCATCGGCCGCACCGGACGTCGAGCAACGCCATGAGCCAGTTCCACTACATCGAGCCGCCGCCGAACTGGACGGCGGAGGAAAGGCCGACGCTGCCGGGATCGCCGGCGACGCCCTATCACCGGCCCGCCATCCGCCTCGCCTATGCCGGCGTCTCGGTGCTCGTCGGAATCACCGGCGGCCTCGGCACGGCGCTGATCGCGGCGAACCTGCCGCAGATCCAGGGCCAGCTCGGCCTGACGCCGGTCGAGGGCGCGTGGCTGCAGGCGGCCTATGTCATGGTCAACGTCTCCTCGAACCTCATTCTGGTGAAGTTCCGCCAGCAGTTCGGCGTGCGGCGCTTCGCCGAACTCGGCATCGCGGCCTATGTCCTCGTCACCATCCTCCACGTGATGGCGAACGACTATTCGACGGCGCTGATCGCGCGCGCGGTCTCGGGCTTCGCCGCGGCTCCCCTGACCTCGCTCGGCCTCTACTACATGATGCAGGCCCTGCCGAAGCGGCATGTCGGAGCGGCGATCTGCGTCGGCTTCGCCTTCACGCAATTCGCCGTGCCGCTCGCCTGGATCCTCTCTCCGCCGCTGCTCGACATCGGCGACTGGCGGGGCCTCTATCTGTTCGAGCTGGGCATGGCGCTGCTCTCGATGGCGGCGATCGTCATCCTGAAGCTGCCGCCGGGCATGCGCATCCGCGTCTTCGAGCCGCTCGACATCGTCACCTTCCTCTTCTTCGCGCCGGCCATCGCGCTGGTCGCCGCCGTCCTGGCGGAAGGACGCACGGAATGGTGGCCGGACCAGCCCTGGATGGCCTGGGCGCTGATCTCGGCGCTCCTCCTCTTCCTCTGCGCCTTCTTCGTGGAGCATCACCGCGCGCGGCCGCTGATCCAGACGCGGTGGCTGGCGAGCGCGGAGATCCTGCGCTTTCTCTTCGGCGCGCTCGGGCTGCGCCTGCTCCTGTCCGAGCAGACCTATGCCGCCGCGGGGCTCCTGCGCACGCTCGGCATGGGGCCGGACCAGCTGCAGGGCTTCTATGCCGTGGTGCTTCTGGGGACGGTCGGCGGCGCGTTCCTGGCGGCCGCCCTGTTCCGGCCGGACCGTTTCATCTGGCTGCTCGTCGCCTCCGTCGCTTTGATCGTCGTCGCCGGCCTCATGGACCAGAACGCCACCAGTCTCACGCGGCCGAGCGACCTCTATGTCAGCCAGTTCATCATGGCTTTCGCGAGCGGCCTCTTCATCGGCCCGCTCGTGTTTCTGGGCATCGGCGTCGCGTTGAGCCGCGGCACCGACCATGTCATCACGCTCTTCGTCCTCTTCTCCATCACCCAGAGCGTCGGCGGGCTCGCCGGGCCGGCGCTCTTCGGCACGTTCCAGCAATATCGCGAGCAGGAATACTCGGCGCAGATCGTCGAAAGCGTGGATCCGACCGACCCCGTCGTCGCGCAGCGGCTGCAGGCGCAGAACCAGATCTATGCCCGCTTCATCACCGATCCCGTCCGCCGAAACGCGGCCGGGTTGCAACTCCTGTCGCAGACCGCGACGCGGGAGGCGAACGTTCGCTCGTTCAACGACGTTGTCGTCCTGAACACGCTCATGGCCGTCGTGCTTCTCGTCTGGTCGCTGATCCGCGCCGTCATCCGAACCCGCGCCGCGCGCCATGCGACGCGAACCGCCGCCAAGGGAGCGGGCTGACCCTCATGGACGATCTTCCCCGCGTGTTGGATGAGACCGAAGCCGATGCCCGAGCCGTCGATGCCGAGGCGGCCTCCGCGCGCCTCGCCGACGAAACGATGCCACTGGCGACGGACGCCCAGCCGCCGCGCGCCCGCGCGCCGGCAGAGGTTCCCACGACGCCGGCCGCCGCGCCGGTTCCGGCGGCGTCCACGTCCCCCGCTGATGCCGGTCCGCCGAAGAAGTTGAAGCCGAAGCTCCGGACCGTCGTCCTCATGCTTCTCGTCGCCATCCTCGGTGCGGGGATCGTTCTCTATGCGTGGCGCCTCGGTCCGTTCGCCAGCCCGATCGTCACGACCGAGAACAGCTATGTCCGCGGACAGATCACGGTGCTGGCGCCGCAGGTGAACGGCTACGTGACGGACGTGCTCGTGACCGATTTCCAACAGGTGAAGGCCGGCGATCCCCTCGTGAAGATCGACGACCGGATCTATCGCCAGCAACTCGACCAGGCCGAAGCCTCGCTCGACCAGGCGAGGGCGAACCTCTCGAACGCCGACCAGACCATCGCGCAGAACGAGGCGGAGATCGGCGCACGGAACGCCGATCTGTTCCAGGCCGAAGCGGTGCTGCAGGTGGCGCAGGCCGCGTCGGATCGCTCCGTCGAACTCGGCCGGCAGGGCCTTGCGCCGAAGTCGGAAACCGACCAGACGCGGTCGGCGCTGCGAACGGCCGAGGCCGGCATCGCGCGGGCGAACGCGGCCATCAACATCGCCGAACAGACGCGGCGATCGACGGAGGTCTCCAAGCGCGTGCTCGAGGCGGGGATCCGCACGGCGCAGGCGCAGGTCGACCTCGCCCAGATCAATCTCGACAACACGATCGTGCGCGCGCCCCGCGAGGGGCAGGTCAGCGAGGCATCCGTCCGGCCCGGCCAATACGTCTCCGCCGGCTCCCAGCTCCTGTTCCTCGTGCCCCGCGAGCTCTGGGTCACGGCGAACTACAAGGAGACGCAGACGAACCATCTCGTCACCGGTCAGCCCGCCGTCTTCGAGGTCGACGCGCTCGGCGGCGCCCGCTTCACCGGCAAGGTCGTCGACATCTCGCCCGCGACCGGGTCGGAATTCGCGGTGCTGAGGGCCGACAATGCCAGCGGCAACTTCACCAAGGTGGTCCAGCGCCTGCCGGTGCGGATCGCGATCGATCCGGATCAGCCGGGCATGGACCGGCTGCGGCCGGGCATGTCGGTGGTCTCGCATGTCGACGCGCGCTCGGCCGCGCCGGCCGCGACCGGATGGTGGACGGGCCTCGACCTGCCCGATCGGGTCCAGGACTGGCTCGGCCGGATCAGAGGCTGGTTCGCCGCCCGCTCCTGACGCGCCCCCCGATCAGAGCGGCGGCCTGATCAGGCCCATCTGCGTCGGCAGCCAGAGGCTGACGGCGGGGACGAAGGTGATGATCAGGAGCGCGACGAAGAGCGGCACCAGCCAGGGAATGATCGCCATCGTCGTGCGCTCGACCGAGAGCTTGGCGACCCGCGAGAGCACGAAGAGCACCATGCCGAGCGGAGGATGAAGCAGGCCGATCATCAGGTTCAGCGTGATGACGAGACCGAACTGCACGGGGTCGATGCCGAACTTCAGGACGATCGGCAACAGGATCGGCACGAGGATCGAGATCGCCGCGATCGTGTCGAGGAAGCATCCGACGATGAGGACGAGGATGTTCACGAGGATCAGGAAGACCCATTTGTTGTCGGTGATGGACAGGATGAAGTCCGACAGCGCCTGAGCCGCCTGGCTGACCGTCAGGAGCCACGCGAAGATCGAGGCCGCGGTGACGATGAACAGCACCGAGGCCGTCGTCTCGATCGTGTCGAAGCCGGCCTTGGCGAGGGACTTGAAGCTCATCGACCGGTAGCGCACGAGGCCGAGGAAGAGCGACCAGATGACGGCGGCCATGGCCGCTTCGGTCGGCGTGAACCAGCCGAGGGTCATGCCGCCGATGAGGATGACCGGCGTCATCAGCGCCATGACGGCGGCGAAGTCGAAGTACCAGTCGAGCGCGATGAGGGCGACGAGCGCGATGGATATCGCGATGTTGAGCGAAATCCCGAGCTCGACCATGAGATAGACCGAGAGCGGGAAGGCCATGACGACGAGGACCTCGACCGAGGCCGCCATCAGCTTGCGGATCTCGAAGGGCGCGTCTGAGCCCCAGCCGTATTTCCGCGCGAAGTAGGCGACGGTCAGCATCATCAGGACCGTCATGACGACGCCGGGCACGATGCCGGCCATGAACAGCGCGCCGATCGAGACGTTGGCCATCATGCCGTAGATGACGAAGGGGAGGGACGGCGGGAAGATCGGCCCGAGCGTCGCGGAGGCAGCCGTGACGCCGACCGCGGCCTCGACGGGATAGCCGTGGTCCTTCATCGCCTTGATCTCGATCGTGCCGATGCCGGCGGCGTCCGCGAGCGCGGTGCCGGACATGCCGGAGAAGATCACGGATCCGATGATGTTCACCTGGGCGAGACCGCCCTTCATCCAGCCGACGAGGGCGATGGCAAAGGTGTAGATGCGCCCCGTCACGCCCGCGATGTTCATGAGATTGCCGGCGAGGATGAAGAAGGGGACGGCGAGGAGCGGGAAGCTCTCGACGCCCGCGATCATGCGCTGGGCGACGATGATCTCGGGGGCGACGTTGTAGGCGGCGATGTAGAGGAGCGAGGCCACCGCCATGGAGACGGCGACCGGAATGCCGATCAGCATGAAGACGAGGAAGGAGCCGATGAGGATGGCCATGGTTATTCTCCGATGCCGTCGAAGTCGCCGGGACGTTCCAGCACCGAGTAGCCGCGTTTGAGGTTCTGGACGAAGACCTGGATCGAGCGCAGCGCCATCAGGGCGAAGGCGGCGAAGATCGCGTAGAAGACGACGTTGCGCGGCAGGTCCACCGTCACCATGCGCTCGCGCCGGACGATCCCGGCATAGCGCCAGAAGAGGTAGGCCGCGTAGAGGAAGAAGCCGATCCGCACGATGTCGACGAAGAGGGCGAGGACGCGCCCGGCCCGCGGCGGGATGTAGTGGTAGAGGACGTCGACATGGATGTGCCGGGACTGGCGCACGCACATGACCGAGCCGAGAAACACCACAACGACGAGGCCGTTGATCGCGATCTCCTCGGTCCAGGCGAGGCTGTTGTTGAGGACGTAGCGGGTGAAGAACTGCAGGAAGACGCAGACCGCCATCCCCCAGAACACGGCCTGCGTCACCCAATCCTCGACGGAATAGGGTTTCAGGCTGACCTCGGGCGCGGCGTCCTCGAAGGCATGCGCCAGTTCCTCGGCGCTCACGGGTGCGTGGGGCGTCTGCGACATCTCGTTCCTGTCTCCATGGCGCGTCGTCGGACCCGGCCGGCGAAATGGCGCGGCCGGGTCGATGCCGGGTGGCTGCAAGGCTCTTCACCTCGCGGGAGGGGCGAGCCGCCCTCCGGTCGCTCGGCGTTGCTTACTGGACGGCGCGGATCTCGTCGTAGTCCGCCTTCACGTAGCCGAGGCCCTCGAGCGGGGTCTTTTCGACGACGTTTTTCTCGAAGTCGGCCTTATCGACCTCGGTGACGGCGACGCCGCGATCCTTGAAGGTCTGGACGAGGCCGTTCTCGCGCTCGACGATGATCTTGGCGGTGCGGGCGGACGCCTCCTGCATGACCTCGGTGAAGGTCGCCTTGTCCGCGTCGGAGAGCTGGCCCCAGAGAGTGCCGGAGATCACGGTGTTGAGATGGTCGACGATGTGGCCGGTCAGCGCGATGTTCTTCTGGACCTCGTAGAACTTCTTCGCCTCGATCGTGGTCAGCGGGTTCTCCTGCGCCTCGACGGTGCCGTTCTGCAGCGCGAGATAGACCTCCGCGAAGGCGATCGGCGCGGTGTTGGCGCCGCAGGCGCGCGGCATGGCGAGATAGGCCGGCACGTCCGGCACGCGGATCTTCAGGCCCGCCATGTCGGCGCAGCTCGTGACCGGCTTGTTGGAGGTCACGTGGCGCGCGCCGTAATAGCTCACCGCCGCGATGTGGTGGCCGGAAGCTTCCTCGTAACCGGCGGCCAGACGCTTGAAGACGTCGGACTTGGCGTAGGCGATGAGATGGTCGGCGTTGCGGAAGATGTAGGGGTAGTAGGTGACGCCGATCGGCGGATATTCTCGCGCCTGGAAGCTCGAGCCGGAGATGATGATGTCGACCGTGCCGAGCGTCAGACCCTGGTTGAGGTCGGCTTCCTTGCCGAGCTGCGAGGCCGGGAAGACGTCGATCTTGTAGCGGCCTTCGGTGCGCTTGGCGATCTCCTCGGCGGCCCAGACGCTCTCGGTGTGGAACGGCTCCGACGTCTCGTAAACATGGGCCCACTTCAAGGTGGTCTGCGCGCTGGCGGGCAGGGCGCCGAGGGCGATGCTCGCGGCAAGGCCGAGGGCGGCGATCAAACGGGTCTTCATGGTGAGGGGTCCTCCCGGGGGTTCTCGTTGAAACGGACGCCTCCCAGCGCCCGCATGGGGTCGTCGGATCAGGCCGCGGGCGCCTCGGCGCTGCGGCCCTCGCCGAAGTTCAGGGAAAAGCGTCGCTGCGACTGCTGCAGGTGATGGTTCATCGCGGCCTTGGCCGCCTCGCCATCCTTGGCTGCGATCGCGTTGCGCACCGCTCGATGCTCCTCGAGCGCCTCGCCCCAGGTGTCGTTGTTCTCGAAATAGCTGGAGAGCCGCTCGAAATACGGATTGATGCGCTGGTCGAAGAGTTCGCCCACGAAGCGCACGAGAACGGCGTTGCCGAGAATGCCGACGATGGCGCAGTGAAACGCGCGGTCGGCCCCGATGGTCTCCTGCGAGACGTGGATTCCGCGTTCCATCCGGAGCAGCAGCGCGTCCAGCGTGTCGATGTCGGCCGGCGTTGCGAGGGAAGCCGCCTCCTGGACCAGCGCGCCCTCGATGAAGGCCCGCGCCCGCAGCAGTTCGAACGGCCCCTCGATCGCGTCCGATCCGAGCGCGCGGATCGGGCGCGGCGGGGCGACGAAGATGCCGGAACCGACGCGGATGCGGATGCGGCCTTCAACCTCCAGCGCGATCAGCGCCTCGCGAACGGTCGGCCGCGAGATGCCGAGCTTTTCCGCGAGGTCGCGTTCGGACGGCAGCCGATCGCCGACGGCGAATTCGCCGCCCTCGATCAGCGCCCGCAGCTGGTCGGCGACCTGCTGGTACAAGCGTCTGGGATGAATGGCCGTGATCGGCATCGCCCCGTTTCCCCCTCCCGATCCGCCAAATTTATTGGTCAGACCATTTGACCACGATCCTGTCCGAGGCGAAGGCCGGCGTCAAGCTGGGTTCCCACATCCATCTGCAAGGGCGCGGAAAAGCAAGCTCTGCATCATAGTTTCGGCCTGTGTTCCTGCGCCGGACATGGCCAAGCCGGTCCCGCCGCGCTCCGCCGGCCTGCACGAATCCCCGGGCCGCAGGACGACGAACCGAAGCCATCGCCCGGCAGCGGGACGAACAGCGCCGTGTCCGCCGCTCCGGACGTCAAAACTGTGGCCGCGCCGGCGACGGTCGTGGACGGCGTTCGGGAACGAAAGAACTTGCTGGAGGGTTGGCCACCCAACCTCATCAGTTTTCCCGGGAGAGCCTCGATGCAAACCTTCACCAAGTCCGCCATCGCCCTCGGCGCCGTCGTCATGCTGGCATCGGGCTGCACGACGACGGAGCGCACCGTGGGCGGCGCTCTCATCGGCGGTGCCGGTGGCGCCGTGGTGGGCGATGCCGTCGGCGGGACGGGCGGCGCCGTGGTCGGCGGGCTCGCCGGCGGGACGGCAGGCGCCCTCGTCGGCCGCAATTCCGGCCGCCGCTACTGACGCTTTCGTCGACCTGTTCTCCAATCCTTCTCTCCGGCGGAGCCGCCAATGGGTTTGAGCTCCGCCGCATTTGCATGACTGACGACGCTTTCGCTGCGCCCTATGCGGAAGTCGGGTAGCCTGCTACCGGAAAGACGGCGATTGCCACTGTCGGGAGGATGGGGGCGATCGATATGGCGCGCGAAGGCCGGATCAAGGCCGGACAAGGACGGGGGGCACGAGAATGGCCATCGACGAGACCAAGAAGGCTGCCGATCGACAGGCGGCGCTCGACTATCACGAGTTTCCCAAGCCCGGTAAGCTGGAGATCCGGGCGACCAAGCCCATGGCGACGGGACGCGACCTCTCGCGAGCCTATTCGCCGGGCGTCGCCGAAGCCTGTCTTGAGATCGAAAAGACTCCGTCCGATTCCTATCGCTACACCGCCCGTGGCAATCTCGTCGCGGTGATCTCGAACGGGACGGCCGTCCTCGGCCTCGGCAACATCGGCGCGGAAGCGTCGAAGCCCGTGATGGAAGGCAAGGCGGTCCTCTTCAAGAAGTTCGCCGGCATCGACTGCTTCGACATCGAGATCAACGAACCCGATCCCGAAAAGCTCGCCGACATCGTCTGCCGCCTGGAGCCGACCTTCGGCGCGATCAATCTCGAGGACATCAAGGCGCCCGACTGCTTCCTCGTGGAGAAGATCTGCCGCGAGCGGATGTCGATCCCGGTCTTCCACGACGACCAGCACGGCACCGCCATCGTCGCGGCCGCGGCGGCGACGAACGCTTTGAAGGTCGCGGGCAAGCGCTTCGAGGACATCCGCATCGTCGCGCTCGGCGCGGGCGCGGCCGGCATCGCCTGCCTCAAGATGTTCCTCGTGATGGGCGCCAAGCGTGAAAACATCACGATGCTGGACTCCAAGGGCGTGGTGCACGACCGCCGCAACGACCTGACGCCGGAGAAGAGCGAGTTCGCGCGGCAGACGGAGATGCGCACGACGCTGGAGGCCATGGAGGGCGCGGACCTCTTCCTCGGCGTGTCCGGGCCAGGGCTGCTGACGCAGGAGATGGTGGCGAAGATGGCGCCCGCGCCGATCATCTTCGCCCTCGCCAACCCCACGCCGGAGATCATGCCGGAGCTCGCCCGCGAGGTCAGTCCCGACGCGCTGATCGCGACCGGGCGTTCGGACTATCCGAACCAGGTCAACAACGTCCTCTGCTTCCCCTTCATCTTCCGCGGAGCGCTCGACGTCGGGGCCCGGCAGATCAACGACGAGATGAAGGTCGCCTGCGTCGAGGCGATCGCCGAACTCGCCCGCGCCACGACCTCGGCCGAGGTCGGTCTCGCCTATCAGGGCGAGCGGCTGACCTTCGGGCCGGACTACCTGATCCCGAAGCCCTTCGATCCCCGGCTGCTCTCGACCATCGCGCCTGCCGTCGCCAAGGCCGCGATGGAAAGCGGCGTCGCGACGCGCCAACTCGATCTCGCGGCCTACAAGGAAAAGCTGCAGAGCCAGGTCTACAAGTCCGCGCTCGTGATGCGTCCCGCCTTCGAGGCCGCGCGTCTCGGCAAGCGGCGCATCGTCTTTGCCGAAGGCGAGGAGCCGCGCGTTCTCGGTGCGGCGCAGGCGATGGTGGAGGAGGGGATGGCCGTCCCGATCCTGATCGGCCGCCCCGACGTCGTGGAGTCGCGCATCGAGCGCGACGGCCTGACGCTGCGCCCCGGCGTCAACGTGGAGCTCGTCAATCCGGAGAACGACAGCCGCTTCCGCGACTATTGGACGAGCTATCACCAGCTGATGCGCCGCAACGGCGTGACGCCCGATCTCGCCAAGACCATCCTGCGCACCAACACCACGGCCATCGCCGCCGTCATGGTGCATCGGGGCGAGGCGGATTCGATGATCTGCGGCACGATCGGCGAATATTTCCGCCATCTCAGCGATATCCGGCAGATCCTCTCGACCGAGACGCTGCACCCGGTCGGCGCGCTGTCCCTGATCCTCCTCGACAAGGGACCGCTCTTCGTCGGCGACACCCATGTGAACGTCGAGCCGACGCCGGACCAGATCGCCGACACGATGATCGCCGCCGCGCGCCACGTGCGCCGCTTCGGCATCGAGCCGAAGGTCGCGCTCTGCTCCTCCTCGCAGTTCGGAAACTTCGATTCGCGGCCGGGTCGTCTCGCGCGGGATGCGTTGGCGGTGCTCGACGCACGCGCCACCGATTTCGAATACGAGGGCGAGATGCACACGGACGCCGCGCTCGATCCGGCCTTGCGCGAACGGCTCTTCCCGGATGGTCGGCTCAACGGGCCGGCCAACGTGCTCGTCTACGTCAACGCCGATGCGGCGGGCGCGGCGCGCAACATCCTGCGCTCGGTGGCCGACGGGCTGGAGGTCGGGCCCATCCTGATGGGCATGGGCAACCGCGCCCATATCGTGACGGCCGGCGTCACGGTGCGCGGCCTCCTCAACATCGCGGCTCTCGCGGGAACGCCGGTCTCCTCCTACGGCTGAGGGCCGACGCTCGGAGGTCTCGTTTCTAGTCCCCGCCGAGCGCCTCTCTCAGGCGCGCGGCGGGGATGGCGAGGGTCGTTGCGTCGCCCGCGGCGTTGGTGGCGACGGCCACGCCCATCGCGACGAGCTCCTTCGTCTGGAGGTCGATGAGCGGGCCGCCGGAGAAGCCGTGCGAGATGCGGCAGTCGGCCAGGAGCAGCCCGTCGAAGGTCGCGCCCTCGACCCGGCAGGGCGTCGATGCCGTGAGAATTTCGCTTCGCTCCTGCGCAAAACCCGCCGCCTGGATCTCGGTGCCGGGTGACGCAGGCCCGGCCGCCAGGGCGAGCGGCGCGAAGGCGTCCGGCACGGGTTTGGCCAGACGCAGGACGGCCCAATCATGCGGCGCGGAGGCGAGGATGTCCGCGGGACGATAGCGTTCGGGCACGACGATGTCGCGGACGGTCGCGTGAAAGCCGTAGCGGCCTCGGTCGAAACCGAAGAGGACATGGATCGAGGCCGGCTGCAGGAAGCGCCGGCTGCGGGCATTGTAGAGGCAATGGGCGGCCGTCAGCGCGGTGTCGGGTGAAACGAGGATCGCCGAGCATCGGCCATAGGCGCTGTTGTTGATGCGCCCGACGGAAGACCAGGGGCGGCTGCCCACGTCGACCGAGACGAGATCGGTCCTGGCGACCGGATCCGCCTTCGATGCGGAGGCGATGAGGACGAGCGCAAGGAGGAGGGCAGGGCCGGCTTTCGACATGGGTGCCTTCTACGCCCATTCGGCGCCGATGGCATCCGCCGATCCCCCATCCGGACCGCCGACCCCCGCGCGCGCGATCGCCGGCCCGCCATCGCGGCGGAACCGCACGAAGGCCGCCGGGGTCCGGGCGTGGAAAGCGGCGATCCTTCGTCTCGAGCCGCGTGGCGGTCAGAGCGAGGCGGCGGCCCGGCAGGCCTGGTCGTAATGGCCGGAGAGAAGGCGAATGCGCTGCGCGACCGCCGACAGCCGTTCGCCGGCGACGTCGCTCCCGAGCATGGACTTGACGAGAAGCTCCTCGCGGATGGCGGCATAGCGCTCGCAGGCGGCGTCCCCCTCGGCCGTAACGGCGACCAGCTTCTCCTTGCCGCGACGGGTGCTTTTTACCAGCTTCAGGCGCTCGAGCTTCTTCACCGCGTAGGTCACGACATGGGTGTCCTCGATGTTGAGGACGAGGCCGATGTCGGCCTGACGCTTCGGCTTGCCGCGATGGGCGATGTTGTGGAGGACGAGGACATCGACCGGCGACAGGTCCGGCACGCCCGCCGCCGCCATGCAGCGCACGATCCAGCGGGAGAAGGCGTGGTTCAGCATGGTCAGGCCGAACTCGACCTCCGACAGCGCCGGCATCGCGCCTTTTGCGAGGTGGCCCGAGGAGACGATCGGCCCGAGTCCGGGAGCGTCGAGGTGGTGGTGATCGGGGATGGCTTTCTCGGTCGTCATGCGGTTCCCCTCCTCGTTTCCGGGATGGTGGACATCGATGCGGCACGGCGCGCCGATGGGGCGATGTGCGGCGTCCCCGGTCCCGGCCTTGTCCCGCACTATGCCGCCTTGACGCGCATTCGTGTCAACAGATCGTTGACGTTTTATCGACGAAGTGCTCTCGTCGCCGCTGCAGACGTGGAAGGAACATCCGATGGCGACGACAGGTGCGGATGCGAAGAAGGGTCGCTGGGACTTCTGGATCGATCGCGGGGGTACGTTCACCGATATCGTCGCGCGCCGGCCCGACGGCTCGCTCCTCGCTCACAAGCTCCTGTCGGAAAATCCGGAAAGCTATCGCGACGCTGCCGTCCAGGGCATCCGGGAGCTGCTGGGCCTGACGGTCGGCGAGGCGATTGCGCCGGGGCTGATCGCCAGCGTCAAGATGGGCACGACGGTCGCGACCAACGCACTTCTCGAGCGCAAGGGCGAGCGCACGCTGCTGGTGACGACGCGGGGCTTTCGCGATGCGCTCGCCATCGGATATCAGGCGCGTGCCGATATCTTCGCCAAGAAGGTGATCAAGCCGGAGCTTCTCTTCTCCGACGTCGTCGAGGTGGATGAGCGCGTGCGGGCGGACGGCGCCGTGGAGGTCGAGCCCGATCTCGCCGCCGTGCGCGAACAGCTCGCGGCCCGGCGCGCGGAGGGCTACGGTTCCTTGGCGATCGTCTTCATGCACGCCTACCGCTATCCTCGGCACGAGGCGGATGTGGCGGCCCTTGCCCGCGAGATCGGCTTTCCCCAGGTGTCGGTCAGCCACGAGGTCTCGCCGCTGATCAAGCTCGTCGGGCGCGGCGACACGACGGTGGTCGACGCCTATCTCTCGCCGATCCTGCGCCGCTATGTCGAACAGGTGGCCGAGGAGCTCGGCGCGGACGGCGGCGAGGGCACGCCGCGTCTGATGTTCATGCAATCCTCGGGCGGGCTCACGACGGCGCGTCTCTTCCAAGGCAAGGACGCGATCCTGTCGGGACCGGCCGGCGGCGTCGTCGGGGCGGTGAAGACGTCGGAGATCGCGGGCTTTTCCCGCGTCGTCGGCTTCGACATGGGCGGCACCTCGACGGACGTCTCGCATTACGACGGTGCGCTGGAGCGCTCCTTCGAGACGGAGGTCGCGGGCGTCCGGATGCGCACGCCCATGATGTCGATCCACACGGTGGCGGCCGGCGGCGGATCGATCCTCCATTTCGAGGACGGGCGCTTCCGCGTCGGTCCGGATTCGGCGGGCGCCAATCCCGGCCCCAAGGCCTATCGGCGCGGGGGACCGCTGACGGTGACGGACGCAAACGTCATGGTCGGCAAGCTGCAGCCGGAGCTCTTCCCGCCGATCTTCGGTCCGAACCGCGACCAGCCGCTGGATGCGCAGGCCGTCAGCGCCGCCTTCACCGAGCTTGCCGCCGAGATCGGCGACGGGCGCTCGCCGGAGGAGGTGGCGGAGGGTTTCCTGCGCATCGCGGTCGAGAACATGGCCAATGCGGTGAAGAAGATTTCCGTGCAGCGCGGCTACGACGTCTCGGACTATGCGCTGACCTCCTTCGGCGGCGCGGGCGGGCAGCATGCCTGCCTGATCGCGGACACGCTCGGCATGTCCACGGTCCTCATGCACCCGTTTTCCGGCGTACTCTCGGCCTATGGGATGGGTCTTGCCGATATCCGCGCGTCGCGCCAACGCACCGTGGCGCTCCCTGTCGACGAAGCCGGTGAAGCACTCTCGGCCTTGCGGGACGAGCTCGGCCCGGCCGTCGCGCAGGAAATGAACGCCCAGGGGCTCGGGCCGGACGACATCGCGATCGAAGCGCGCGTCCATCTTCGATACGACGGCACCGACACGGCGCTCCCCGTCGCGCTCGCGGAGGGCCCCGCCATGGCGTCCGACTTCGAGGCGCAGCATCAAAAGCAGTTCGGCTTCCGCTTCGAGGGCCGACGCCTGATCGCCGAGGCGCTGGAGGTCGAGGCGGTCGGCGGGGGCACGCCGCTCATCGAGGCCGAACACCCGTCCGAGGCCGCCGATGCCCCGGCCGGAGGGACGGTCCGCATCTTCGCGAACGGGCGCTGGCAGGACGGCGCGGTCTATCGGCGGGAGGATCTCGCGCCCGGACACGGCGCCAGCGGCCCGGCGCTGCTGGTGGAGAAGCACCAGACCATCGTCGTCGAGGACGGCTGGCGCTTTACCGTCACGTCGCGGGATCATGTCCTCCTCACGCGAAACGAGGCCGCGCTCCGCGAGAAGGCGGTCGGGACGGAGGCCGACCCGGTTCTGCTGGAGGTCTTCAACAATCTTTTCATGTCGATCGCCGAGCAGATGGGCGTCACGCTTCAGAACACGGCCTCCTCGGTCAACATCAAGGAACGTCTCGACTTCTCCTGCGCCGTCTTCGACGCGACCGGCGCGCTCGTCGCCAACGCGCCGCATATGCCGGTCCATCTCGGTTCGATGGACCGTTCCGTCGAAAGCGTGATCGCGCAGAATGCCGGGGCCATCCGGCCGGGCGACGTCTTCGCGCTGAACGCGCCGTACAATGGCGGAACGCACCTGCCGGACATCACCGTCGTGACGCCGGTCTTCGAGGAGGAGGGCCCTTCGCCCGCGATCCTCTTCTACGTCGCCTCGCGCGGGCACCATGCCGATATCGGCGGGATCGCGCCGGGCTCGATGACGCCGCTCGCGACGACCGTCGACGAAGAGGGCGTCCTCTTCGACAATGTGAAGCTCGTCGACCGCGGCCGTTTCGACGAGGCGAAGATCGCCGCGATCCTCACCCACCATCCGTACCCCGCGCGCAACGTGCCCCAGAACATCGCGGATCTGCGCGCCCAGATCGCGGCGAACGAAAAGGGCGTTCACGAGATGCGCCGGATGATCGCCGAATTCGGGCTGGAAACCGTGCAGGCCTACATGGCCCATGTCCAGGACAATGCCGAGGAGAGCGTCCGGCGCGTGATCGAGCGCCTGTCGGACGCCGAATTCACCTATCCGACCGACCAGGGCTCGACGATCCGGGTCGCGCTCACCGTCGACCGCGAGAAGCGCGAGGCCACCGTCGACTTCACGGGGACGTCCGACCAGCAGCCGAACAACTTCAACGCGCCGGAGCCCGTGACGCGCGCGGCGGTGCTCTACGTCTTCCGCGTGATGGTGGAAGGCTCGATCCCGATGAATGCGGGGTGCCTGCGCCCGATCCGCATCGTGGTTCCCGAGGGATCCATGCTGAAGCCGCGCTATCCCGCCGCGGTCGTCGCCGGCAATGTCGAGACCTCCCAGCATGTGACGAACGCGCTGTTCGGCGCGCTCGGCGCCATGGCCGCGAGCCAGGGATCGATGAACAATCTGACCTTCGGCAACGCGACGTACCAGTATTACGAAACGCTCTGCTCGGGTTCTCCCGCCGGACGCTTCAACGACGGCACGGGCTTCGCCGGAACGGACGCGGTCCACGTGCACATGACGAATTCGCGGCTGACCGATCCGGAAATCCTGGAGACGCGATATCCCGTGCTCCTGGAAGACTTCCACATCGACGCGGGCTCGGGCGGTGCGGGCACGTATTCGGCCGGCGGCGGCACGCACCGCACGATCCGCTTCCTCGAAGAGATGGCCTGCGCGATCCTGTCGTCACATCGCACGATCGCGCCGCAGGGCCTCGAAGGCGGCGGACCGGGTCGCCTCGGCGAGACGCGCGTGCGCCGCCTGGACGGTGGGGTCGAGATCCTGCAGGGCTGCGACCAGACGGTGCTGAGGGCGGGCGAGGCGGTGACGGTGGTGACGCCGACGGCGGGCGGGTACACGCCGGCGGCGTAAAGGGGCGGCTCGGCCGGGAGCGGAGGGGGCTCCGCGCCGCGCGTTGCAGGCTCCTCGATAGCACCGACCGTGGTGCTGGGGGGCTCAGCCCGCTGTCGTCTCGAAAACCAACGCCCCGGCCCCCACCAGTCCCGAATTGTCCCCCAGCGCCGCGACGACGACGGGCACGTCCGCGAACGGCGCGAGCGCCGCCCGCCGCATGGCGGCGAGAAGGCCCGGCGCGAGGTCGGCGAAGGCGTTCGACATGCCGCCGCCGACGACGATCGTATCGGGGCTGTAGAGGTGGAGAAGATTGGCGAAGCCGATCCCGATGATCTCCGCTTCCTCGTCGACGAGTTCACGGGCGAGCGCGTCGCCGGAACGGGCGGCCGCGAAGATGTCCGCGCCGCTCGGCGGTCCGTCGCCGCGCGAGAGGATCGTGTCCGTCCGGTCGGCCACCCGTGCCCGCGCGCGCGCGAGGAACGCGGTGCCCGAGCCGTAGGCTTCGAAGCAGCCGCGGTTGCCGCAGGCGCAAAGCGCGCCGCCCCGCTCGATGGTCATGTGGCCGATATGGCCCGCCATGCCCCGGCGGCCGTGGAGGATGCGCCCGTCGACCACGATCCCGCCGCCGATGCCCGTCGAGATCGTGACGTAGACCATGTTGGCGAGACCCCGGCCCGCGCCGAAGCGCCACTCGCCGATCGCCGCCGCAATGCCGTCGTTCTCGAGAATCACGGGAAGGCCGGTCGCCGCGCCGAGCCGTGCGCTGACGGGAAAATCGGTGAAACCGGCAATGGTCGGCGTCGCCAGGGCGATGCCGCGCGCGGCATCGAGCGGGCCGGGCGCGGAGAGGCCGATGCCGAGGATGTCAGCGCCGCCGGCCGCGGCCGCGATCTCGCGCGCGACCTCCGCCATGCGCGCCACGACCGCATCGGCGCCGTCGAGGGCGGGGGTGAGCCGGGTGGTGCGCGCCAGGATCGCGCCGGTCGCGTCGACCAGCGCCCCGCGGATCTGCGTGCCGCCGAGATCGATGCCGATGGCGAGAGGGCGCATCCTCGTTCGCTTCCGCCCGTCAGAGCCCGTGGAGCCAGCGCGTGCGCTCGGCGAGATCCGGTGCGCCGAAGGCGAGCGAACCGAGGACGACCGTCTCGGCGCCGGCCTTGCGAAGCTCCGGCACCGTGTGCTCGCGAATGCCGCCGTCGGCCGCGAGAACGACGCGTCGGCCGCCGGCCCCTGTCGCGATGAGGCTCTTGGCCTCGCGCAGGCGATCGCAGGCGGCGGGGTCGAGCCCCTGGCCCTTCACGCCGATCGCGGTGCCCAGCAGCGTCAGGAACGAGAGGCGCGGGAGGAAGCGGGCGATGCCAGCAACCGGTGTCTCGACCCGCAGCACCATCCCGGCGGCGACGCCGAGGGCATCCAGCCGGTCGAGCGCGGCGTCGGCGACGGCCTCGTTCTCCAGGTGGAGCGAGATGAGATCGGCGCCGGCCTCGGCGAACTGCTCGATCTGGGGCAGGACGACGGCGTCGGCGACCATGAGGTGGACGTGGATTCGCTTTGTCGAGACCTTGCGAAGACCCGCGACGAGATCGGGAAAGAACAGGAGGGCGGGCGCGAAATGGCCGTCCGCCACGTCGACGTGAAGGATGTCGGCATGGGGTTCGATGCGCGCCATGTCGTCGGCGAGGCGCACGAGATCGGCGGACCAGACGGAATATTCCGCGATCAGGCGATCCTTGGGGAGGGACTGGATCCAGGCGGGCGAGGGGGCGGTCATGGGATGAACCCTTCGAGGAAGGCGCCGAGCGCCCGATGGACATCCCGGAGATAGGCCGTCTTGTCCGTGGCCTTCGGGGTGATGGTCGCGAGGCGCGCGTGGGGGATGAGCTTGGCGAGGGCTTCGGCATGGCCGAGCGGGTGAACCGCATCGCGCTCGTGACCAATGACGAGGGTGGGAACGGCGAGACGGGCGAGGTCGGTCTCGTCGACGCCGGGCCCATCCGCCGAAATCCGGGAGAGAAGCGTGGAGGTCACCGCGACCGGCCGGCGGGAGAAGAAGCCGCGCAGAGAGGCGAGATTGTCGGGCGCGGTCGCGGCCAGACGTGCGGCCGTTTCGCCGGCGTCGAAGATCGCGCGCGCATCGTCCGGCTCGTGCGCCGAAAGGAGCGCGCCGACCTCCGCGTTCGGGGCCATGTTCGTGGGCGCATCGGCGACGATCCAGGCGGGGCGCACGAGAACGAGGCCGCTGACGAGGTCCGGCCGCTTCGCCGCCAGCCGGAGCGCGATGGCCGCTCCCATGGAAATGCCGCCGACGACGAGCGGGCCGAGGCCCTGCTCCTCGATCGCATGGGCGAGATCCCCGGTGAAGGTCGCAATGGAGAGGCGCTCGGGATCGCCCGGCTCGGACAGGCCGTGCCCGCGCATCTCGAGGGTCAGGCGCCGAAAGCGGGGATCGGACGGGAAGGCTTCCCGCGTCTGGCCGGCATCGCCGCAGAGGCCATGCTGGAAGACGACGGGCAGGCCCTGTCCCCCGGCATCGTCGAGATGGAGGCGCGTTCCGTCGGGGGAGGCGACCATCGTCATGGTTCGAGCCGGAAGCCCGCCGCGCCGGCGGTGGTCGCGAGAAAGCGGGCGACGCCGGGCGCTTCCTCGGCGGAGAGGCCGTGGGCGACGAGCGCGCCGTCGAAGCCGATCGCCCGGAGGCAGCCGAGATAGTGCGGATAGTCGAGAACGCCGCGGCCCGCGGTGGTGAAGCCGCCCTCGGGCGTCCGGTCCTTGGCATGGCCCATGACGATCCGGTCAGCGAGACGTTCCACGGCCTCGGAGACGAGCCGGCGCTGCTCGTCGAGGGAGGCGATCTCGAAGAGGTTTGCGGGATCGAGCACGATCTTCAGGCGCGGGCTCGCCAGATCGTCGATCAGCCGCCGCGCCTTGGCAGCGCCGTCGACGACATTGGCGAGCTCGGGCTCGATGCCGAGATCGACGTCGTGGCGCTCCGCCGTCGTGAGCGCGATCTCCATCGCTTCGAGAAGATCGCGCCAGGCGTCCGGCGCGTGGTTGTCCGCGTGCCCGCGCCACTGGTCGTCGGGGTCGCGCGTGCCGGTGCAGAGCGTGACGAGGCGGGTTCCCATCGTCCGGCAGCGGGCGGCGAGCGTCTCCAGCCTTGCATGGCCGGCCGCGCGGACGGCGGGATCGGGATGGATCATGTTGTAGGTGCCGGACACCGCGGCGATCTCGACACCGATCCGGGTTGCCGTGGCCGCAACGTCCTCTGCCGTTTGCGCCTCGATGGCGTCCGGCATGGCGGCAAGGCCGGAGCAGGCCATGTTGTATTGCGCGGCCGAGAAGCCGGCCTCGCGCGTCGCCCGGAGAACGGCCGCGGGGGAGGTGCCGACGAAGGTCTTGGCGAAGATGCCGAGGCGCATCATACGCCTCCCGTCGCATCGGCCAGCGCGACGCGCCGCCCCGTCTCCACCGAGCGCGCGATGGCGACCATGGCACGCACGGAGGCAAGGCCGTCCTCGACCGTCGCCCCGGTCATGGCGGCGCCGTCGAGGGCGGAACGGGCGAAGCCTTCGAGCTGGCGGCGGTAGAAATGGCCGTCGGCGCCGAGGACGCGCGTCGTCGCGCCGTCGGCCTCGCGGAAGATGTCGACCTCGGAGGACTTGTAATACCAGGGATTGTAGGTCTTCCCGATGACCGATCCGTTCTCGCCGTAGATCTGGAAGCCCTCATGCCAGTCCATGCGGACGGCGACGGTCAGATCGAGATGGCCGAGCGTGCCGCTCGCGAACTCGACGTCGACGAACCAGCACCACATGCCCGCGCGCTCGGACAGGCGCGCCTCCACCGAGACGATGTCGCCTGCGAAGTAACGGGCGGTGTCGATGAGGTGACAGCCATGGGCGAGCATGTAGTAGCGGCGGAGATCCGCCTTGGGATCGGCGGTAGGCTTGCGGGCGCCGGCGCTGGTGACGACGAGCGGCTGGACGGCATCGGTCATGGGGTAGCGATGGGTGGAATCGCAATACCAGGCCTTCAAAGCGACGAGGTCGCCCATCTCCGTCTCGATGAAGCGGCGGGCCGCCTGGAGGCCGGCATCGTAGCGCTTCATGTGGCCGACCTGGAAGATCTTGCCGGATTTGGCCACGACAACCGCCAGCGCCTGCGCCTCCTCGACCGTCAGCCCCACCGGCTTCTCGCAGAGAACATGCTTTCCCGCTTCCAGAGCCCGGATCGAAGCCGGCACATGGAAGGCGTCGGCGGTGGCGATGATGACGGCCTCCACCTCGGGATCCCTCAGCATCGCGTCGTAATCGCCGAACGTCTTCTCCGCGCCATGGGTGATCGCCATACGCTCGCGAAGGTCCGCGGCGACGTCGCAGATGGCGAAGAGGTCGGCATTGGCCGCCTTGGTGCAGCTTTCGAAATGCGCCGCCTGGGCGATCTGGCCGGCGCCGAGCACGCCGACGCGCAGGCGCCGGTCTTCCTTCCTGGGCATGAACGCAATCCTCGACGGCGCCGGGCGGTGCCGGGCTTTACTTTGTATGGATGTTAAACAAACATGGCGGAGCCGGCTCGGTCAAGACCCGCGAAGCCGATGCGGCGGTCGTCCGCCGCTGGAACAGCCTCTCCCTGCAAGGAGCACGACCGATGTCCATGCCGAGGGCCGTTCGGCACATCAATGCGACGCGCGCGCTCGGCGCGATCTTCCGGAAGGGCCCGATGAGCCGGGCCGATCTCGCTCGCGAACTCGGGCTGACGCGCGCCACGGCGGGCAGCATCGTCGCCGAACTCGCCGAGGCCGGTCTCGTCGTCGAGGTCGGGGAACAGGACGAAGCCGGGCGGATGGGGCGAACGGGGCGGCCGGGAACGATCGTGCGGCTGCGCGGGGCGCATTCGGCCTTCATCGGCGCCGATCTCGCCGTCGGTCGGATGACCGTCGTCGCCCTCGATCTGGCAGCCGGTCTCGTGGACCGGCGGCACGAGGCCTTCACCCCCTCGGATCTGTCGCCTCCGGAGATCATCGATCGGCTGGTCGGCCTGATCTCGGCCTCGATCGCGCGCCTGTCGGCGTCTCACGTCGTGCGAGGGCTCTGCGTGACGGTGCCGGGCATCGTGGACAAGGCCGGGACGGTGGCGCGCCTTCCCATTATGGGCTGGCGAAACGAGCCGCTGCTGCCAAGGCTCCGCGCCGCCTTTCCAGAGCTCGAGTCGATCCTCGTCGAGAACGACGCCAAGGCCGCGGCGCTCGCCGAGCACGAAGGCTCTGCGCCGGCGCCGGGTGCGCAGACGATCCATCTCTTCATGGATGCCGGGATCGGCGGCGCCGTCGTCGCGGACGGGCGGCTGCAGCGCGGATCGGGCGGCTATGCCGGCGAGTTCGGGCACATCTCGATCGGTGAACGGGGCTTCGTGGACGGTCCCGCGCTGCCGGGCTCGCTGGAATCCTTCGTGGGCCGGGAGGCGCTGCTCGCGCGACATCGCTTCCATGGCGGAACGGGCGATCGTCTCGACGACGTCGTCGAGGCCCTGATGGCAGGTCGGCCAGCCGCCCTGGCCGCGCTCGATGACTGGTCGCATCATCTCGGCCGCGCTCTGGCGCTCCTCGCGGCGATCTTCGATCCGGCCGAGATCATCGTCGGCGGTCCGCTCGCCGTGCTTCTCGACGCCGCGGAGCCCGCGACGCTGCGGTCGATGCGCCGGCACCTGATGCCGGATCATCCGATGCCCCGCCTCACGCGCTCCGCGCTCGGGGCGGACGGACCCGCCATCGGCGGCGCGACTCTCCTGCACCGCGCGGCTCTGCGCTTCGGCGATGGACCTGCCGCCGCAGGCGATCCGATGCGGAGCCTCGACCGGCCGTCCTGATCGGGATCGAACACAGCGCCGCGGCACCGGACGGAACCATCGCGGCCCTCAGCGGGGCCTCTCCGGTCCGCCACGCCGGCGCGCGGCTCCGGCGAGATCGCGGAGATCCTCGGCCCGTTCGACGGGATCGCGCCGTCAAGACCGATGCCGGATGTCCCGTCTCGGGGGATGCTTCGGCTGGCGCGAGCGGAAAGAGGCAGGAGGGGCGAGGCTCATCCCCTGCCAGGCGCCACGACGACGGCGGCCCTCCGTCGAGCGCTTTCCCGTCGACGGGATCTGAGCGGAGGTGTCGCGACGCACCGTTCTTCGCTATGGCCTTTCGCGGATGCGGGGGGGACGGTCGGGATCGATGCTCTACGAGGATGCTGTTCTGCATCGGATGGGGACCGCGCTGCGAGGCCTCCTGCCGCATTGGGACTTCGACCGCCGCGATTCCCTGCGCCTCCTGACCGTCTCGGAGAACGCCACCTTTCTCGCGGAACAGCCCGGACGCCGCCTCGTTCTCCGGGTCTACCGGCCGGGCTATCACACCGAGGCGGAAATCCGGTCGGAGCTCGCCTGGATCGAGGCGCTCCGCGCCGACGGGATCGTCGAGACGCCGCGCCCGGTTCCCACGACCGACGGCGCACGTCTCCTCGCCTTCGAGGACAGGGGCGAGCGGCGTCTCGCCGCCGCCTTCGAGCATATGGACGGCATCGAGCCGACGTCGGAGGCCGATCGCCCGCGCTGGTTCGGCCATCTCGGCGAGATCGCCGCGCGCCTCCACGGCCACGCCCGTCGCTGGGAGCGCCCGCCCGGTTTCGTTCGAAAGCGCTGGGACTTCGCCACGATCCTCGGCGTGAAGGCCTATTGGGGCGATTGGCGGCAGGCGCCGGGACTGGACGACGCCGGCCGTCTCCTGCTCGAGCGGCTGCATCGGCGTCTCGAAGCCGATTGCGCGCAGGCCGGCTGCGGCGAGGACCGGTTCGGCCTGATCCACGGCGACATGCGCGCGGCCAATCTCCTCGTGGCGGGGAACCGCCTCGGCGTCATCGATTTCGACGATTGCGGCCTGTCCTGGTTCGGCTACGACTTCGCCGCCTCGGTCAGCTTCATCGAGGACGAGCCGACCGTACCGGCGCTCCGGGCGGCCTGGCTCGAGGGATACGCGCGCGTTTCGCCGTTTCCGCAGGCGCAGGTGCGGCGCCTCGCGACGTTCGTGATGCTGCGGCGGATGCAGCTGACGGCCTGGCTCGCCTCCCACGCGGAGACGCCGACCGCCCTCGCGCTTCGGCCGACCTTTACGCGCGGCACGATCGACCTTGCGGCCCGATATCTCGACGACCGGCTTCTCGGCTGACGCACGCCCAAGCTCTCCGTTGAAGAGACGGCCGGTTCGCAGTACGTCCGGACAGGACAGAAGGATCGCCATGACCGAGCCCGCAGAGCCCGCCGCCCTCGAACGCAAGCGCGGCTCCGGCGCCAAGATCGTCTACGATCTCCTGCGCAACGAGATCCTCGATCTGGCGCTGGCCCCCGGCAGTCCCATCGACGAGGTGCAGCTCTCGGAGCGGTTCGGCATGTCGCGCACGCCGATCCGCGAGGCGTTGGTGCGCCTGTCGGGCGAAGGGCTGGTCGACACCTTGCCCAACCGTTCGACGATGGTGTCGAACATCGACTTCGTGAACCTTCACACGTTCTTCGACGCGCTGGTGCTCATGTACCGGGTGACGACGCGGCTCGCCGCACAGCATCACCGGATCGAGGATCTCGACGTGATCCGGGCGCGGCAGGACGCGTTCGCGGCGGCCGTTTGCGCACAGGACGCGCTGGCCATGATCGCGACCAACGCCGCCTTCCATTCCGCCATCGCCGAGGCCGGACGCAACGGCTATTTCATCGGGCTCTTCAACCGCCTTCTCGACGAAGGCCGGCGCATCCTCCGGCTCTACTACATCTCCTACGAGGACCGCCTGCCGCAGCGCTTCGTAGACGAGCACGAGGAGATGATCGCGGTCGTCGCGGCCCGCGACGTCGCAGGCGCGGACGCTCTCGCCAAGGCTCACGCCGACCAGATCGTGGCGCAGATCCAGAAGCTCTTCGCCCGGACCGGACAGCTGGACATCGACCTCTGATGCTTCAAATTCTTGTCGACAAATAAAATACAAAGCCTATGGTGGGGATCTCACGATCCAACCGGCGGGGTTTCTCCCGTCCACCCGCGACGTTCCGCAGATGAGGACATCCCGATGAAGGCTTCGATTTTCTCCGGCGTCATTCCCGCGCTGATGACCCCCTGCACGCCGGACCGGCAGCCCGACTTCGAGGCTCTCGTGCGCAAGGGGAAGAGCCTGATCGCGGACGGCATGTCGGCCGTGGTCTATTGCGGCTCGATGGGCGACTGGCCGCTTCTCACCGACGCGCAGCGCATGGAGGGGGTCGAGCGTCTCGCCAAGGCCGGCATTCCCGTGATCGTCGGCACCGGCGCGGTGAACACGGCTTCGGCCGCCGCCCATGCCGCCCATGCCCAGACCGTCGGCGCCAAGGGCCTGATGGTCATCCCCCGCGTCCTGTCGCGCGGCCCCTCGATCTCCGCGCAGCGGGCCCATTTCAAGGCGGTCCTGTCGGCGGCCCCCGAGCTGCCGGCGGTCATTTACAACAGCCCCTATTACGGCTTTGCGACGCGCGCCGATCTCTTCTTCGCGCTGCGCGCCGAGCATCCGAACCTCGTCGGATTCAAGGAGTTCGGCGGGCCCTCGGATCTGCGTTACGCGGCCGAGAACATCACCAGCCGCGACGACGGCGTGTCCCTGATGATCGGCGTCGACACGGCGGTCGTCCACGGCTTCGTGAATTGCGGGGCAACCGGCGCGATCACCGGCATCGGCAACGTCCTGCCGAAGGAGGTGATTCATCTCTGCAAGCTGGCGCAGGCCGCCGCCACCGGAAACGCCGACGCCCGCCTGCGCGCGCGGGAGCTGGAAGAGGCGCTGGCCGTCCTGTCCTCCTTCGACGAAGGCCCCGATCTCGTCCTCTACTTCAAGCACATGATGGTCCTGAAGGGCGACGCGGAATACAGGCTGCACTTCAACGAGACGGACGCTCTCAGCGAAAGCCAGCGCGGCTATGTCGAGGCGCAGTTCAAGCTGTTCAACGCCTGGTACGCCGAGTGGAGCCGGCTGTCGGGAGCGGTGCAGACCTTCGTCGCGTGAGACATCGTGACGGAGGGACGCGTCTTCGAGGCGTGTCCCCCCGTCAGTCCCAGGCCACGGCGTCCAGCCCCTCCGCGAGCAGCCGGTCGAGTTGCGCGATCTCCTGCGAGCTCATCGCGATACCCTGCGCCCTGGCGTTCGCCCGCGCGGCGAAGCGTCTTTGCGAGGGCAGGCGGGCGCCCTGGCCGAGGATCGCCTCGAACAGCGTTTCAGCGCGTGCGATGGGATCGCCCGGGCGGCCTTTCGCGAAGGCTTCCGGCGAGAAGGCGAGAATCAGTTCGCCATGCATGGGCGCCAGCAGGGTCGAGCCAAGCCGGTCCAGCACCTCCGGGCTCGTGAGATCGCCGATCATGATGCCGGCGAGAAGCTCGATCATGGTGCCGATCGCCGAGCCCTTGTGGCCGCCGAAGGGCAGCATGGCGCCGGCCAGCGCGGCCTCCGGCTCGGTCGTCGGGCGTCCCTCGGAATCGATCGCCCAGCCCTCGGGGAGGGGCTTGCCGGCGCGGCGGTGCAGTTCGATCTCGCCGCGGGCCGCGACGGAGGTCGCGAAGTCGAAGACGTAGGGGTCGCTGTCCCGCCGCGGCCAGCCGAAGGCGAAGGGGTTGGTGCCGAGGAGGGGCCGCGTGCCGCCCGCCGGCGCGACCGTCGCATAGCTCGGACACATCACGATGGCCGCGAGCCCTTCGGCGGTCACCGCCTCCACTTCCGGCCAGAGGGCGGAAAAATGCGTGCAGTCGTTGACGACGAGCGCGGCAAGCCCGAGCGCATGCGCCCGTTCGGCAAGAACGGGCAGGCCGAGGGCGAAGGCGGGATTAGCGAAGCCGCCGTGCGCGTCGACCCGGACGATCGCCGAGCCGTCCGGCGGCGCGAGCTCCGGGGTCGCGTCCGGCCGGACCTTGCCCGCCTTCACCGTGCGCAGGGCTCCCTCGATCCGGAAGATCCCGTGCGACTTGCAGGCGTCCCGCTCACCGGCGGTGATGACCCCCGCCAGCGCGCCGGCTTGAACCGCGTTGAGGCCGGCGCGCCGGAAGATCGCCTCCACGCGCTCCTTCAGGGCGTCGATCGTCAGAATGGTCGCATCGGTCATGGAACGTCCCGTCAGGTCTGTCGCACGGCAGGGAGCGGCGCCGTCCCGCCGGGACCGGCCGTCACGGCATCTCTTGCCGGAACCCTCGGGGACCGCAAGGCGCTTTCTGCATACTCATTGTATTTTCGATTGCACCGAGGGTTTCCCGGTAGGATATAGAGGGCGAGCCGGCTCGTTTCGGGCGCGGTCTCGCCGGGCTTCGGCGTCCTCCCCGTATCGCATTCCATGAGGCAGACCATGCAGAAGAGCGCAGCGCCGGATGTCCTCGTGATCGGCGCCGGCGTCATCGGCCTTTCCGTCGCCCTGGCCGCGCAGGCGCGGGGTCTCGTCGTCGCCGTGCTCGACCGCGAAGGACCCGCAGCGGGCGCATCGGCCGGCAATGCCGGGGCCTTCGCCTTCACGGACATCCTGCCTCTCGCCTCGCCGGGCATTCTGCGCAAGGCGCCGAAATGGCTCTTGGATCCGCTGGGTCCGCTCAGCGTGCCGCCCCGCTACGCGCATCGGATCGCGCCCTGGATGCTGCGGTTCTGGCGGGCCTGCGCACCGGACCGCGTCGCGCATTCCACGAGGGCGCAGACGGCTCTCATGGACCTCTCCAAGGCCGAGCTGGAACCGTTCCTCCATGCGACGGGAACGCTGTCCATGCTGCGCAAGGACGGCAATCTCCAGGTCTACGAGAGCCGGGCGGAGCTCGATGCCTCCGAGCCCGGCTGGACGGCGCGCCGCGAGCACGGCATCGCGTTCCGGCACATGGACGCCGAGGAGATGGCGACCCTCCAGCCGGGCCTGTCGCCTCGTTTCACCCATGGCACGTTCACGCCCGGCTGGTATTCCATCGCCGATCCCCGGGACTACGTCCTCGCGCTGGCCGAGCGCTTCACGGCGACCGGCGGGACGATCGAGCGGGCGGCGGTCTCAAGTCTTTCCCTCGTCGGGGAGGGCGTCGAGGTCGCGACCGATGCCGGGCCGCGCCGCGCCGGCCATGCCGTGATCGCGGCCGGCGCCTTCTCCCATCGCCTCGCCCGGACGATCGGCGAGCGCATTCCGCTGGAGACCGAGCGCGGCTACAACACGACCCTTCCGGCCGACGCATTCGACCTGCGCCTGCAGATCACCTTCGGCGGACATGGCTTCGTCGTCTCGCGGCTCGCCGACGGCGTTCGCGTCGGGGGCGCGGTGGAACTGGGCGGACTCGACCTGCCGCCCAACTTCCGCCGTTCCGAGGCGATGATGAGGAAGGCGCAGTCCTTTCTGCCCGGCCTGAAGAGCGAGGGCGGACGCCCGTGGATGGGATTTCGCCCCTCGCTGCCGGACAGCCTGCCGGTGATCGCCCCGTCCAAGGCGAGCCCGCGCGTCGTCCACGCCTTCGGCCACGGGCATCTCGGCCTCACGCAGTCGGCCGGCACCGCTCGCATCGTCGCCGATCTCCTGACCGGTCGCCCACCCTCGATCGACCTCTCGCCCTTCTCGTCCCGACGCTTCTGATCCCCACGCTCCGACAAGGTCCGCTCCGATGGCCAACCACACCTTTTCCTGTCTCGACGGCCACACCTGCGGCAATCCCGTGCGTCTCGTCTCCGGCGGCGGCCCGCGGCTGGAGGGGGCGACCATGCTGGAGAAGCGGGCGCATTTCCTCGCCGAGTTCGACTGGATCCGCACCGGGCTGATGTTCGAGCCGCGCGGCCACGACATGATGTCGGGCTCGATCCTCTATCCCTCCACGCGGCCCGACTGCGATGTCGGCGTCCTCTTCATCGAGACGTCCGGCTGCCTTCCCATGTGCGGACATGGCACGATCGGAACGATCACCATGGCGATCGAGAACGGTCTCGTGACGCCGCGCGAGCCGGGCCGGCTTTCGATCGACGCGCCGGCCGGCAAGGTCGACATCACCTATCGCCAGGAGGGCCGCTTCGTGGAGGAGGTGCGCCTGACCAACGTGCCGGGCTATCTCCATGCCGAAGGGCTGACGGCGGAGATCGAGGGGCTCGGCGAGATCGTCGTCGACGTCGCCTATGGCGGCAATTTCTACGCCATCGTCGAGCCGCAGGCGAAGTTCCGGGACATGGCAGACCACACGGCGGGCGAACTGGTCGGCTGGTCGCCGAAGCTCCGGGCGGCCCTGAACGCCAAATACGAGTTCGTCCATCCCGAGCATCCGGAGATCCGCGGGCTCAGCCACATCCAGTGGACGGGCGCGGCGGTTCATCCCGAGGCTCATGCGCGCAATGCCGTCTTCTACGGCGAGAAGGCGATCGACCGCAGCCCCTGCGGCACCGGCACCTCCGCCCGCATGGCGCAGCTCGCCGCCAAGGGCAGGCTGTCCGTCGGCGACGAGTTCGTGCACGAGTCGATCATCGGATCGCTGTTCCGGGGCCGCGTGGAAGCGGCAGCGACCGTCGGCAACCATCCCGCGATCGTGCCGTCGATCGCAGGCTGGGCGCGACAGACCGGCATCAACACGATCTTCATCGACGATCGCGATCCGTTCGCGCACGGCTTCGTGGTGCGATGAAACGGCATTCGGGGGGACGCGCCGGAAATCGCCGCCTGCGCGCGTTTCGTCCATCCGTCGGACCGGCCGGGCCCGCGTCGAGGCCCGCCCGGCGCTCCGGACGAATTCGGCGGCGATCTGCCGAGGGCGCGACGGTCGCCGGCGACCTCGATGTTTCGGATCCTTGCATCCGACGGGGCGTGATCGGCGACCCTGACGACGACGCGCGTCTCCTTCGCCGGCCGGATCGTGCCGGTCGGCTCGACGCAAGGGCGCGGCCGGCTCGTCGGCGATCAAGGGATGAGCGGACGGCGACGGCAGCCTCCGGATCTCCCCCGGGCGCTCGGAGCTCGGGGATCAGCCGATCCTGAACCGCTCGGTCGCGTCCATCCACCGGATCGGCGGGTCGATCGCGGCACGAAAGATCTCGGTGCGCAGGAAGGCGAGCTCGGTCTCGAAGGCGGCCTCCTCCACCTCCACCCACCAGGATTTCGCACGGCCGTCGGTCCCGTCGTTCCAGCGGTAGCCCCGCGCCTTCAGAAGGTCCTTCGTGTGGAACGGGCTTCCCTCCGCCCAGATGCGGCAGCGCCGTCGCGAGGCGGCGGCGAGAAGATCGAGGAAGGGCGGCGTCTCGGACGGCCGGCGCGGCCTCGCGAGGACCTCCAGCAGCGCGTGGCAGTCGTCCACGGCGCGGTGACCCTGGTGGAACCAGCCGGACTGGCCGACGAGGTAGCCGAGCTTGGCGCCCTCGTATCCGCGCGCGGTCCAGTCCACCTCTGCCACCGAGCAGGCCCATCGCAACGTGTCGAACCCCGGCGCGAGCCGCTCGCAGAACGGGCGGTCGAACGTCGCGTTGTGGGCGACGACGAGGTCGGCCCGCGCGACGAAGGCGGCGACGGCCTGCGGGTCGATCGACCGGCCCGCGACCATGTCCTGCGAGATGCCGGTGATGCGCGTGATCTCGGCCGAGATCGGCACGCCCGGCTCGCGCAGTTCGCTGTAGACGTCGACGACGACGCCGATGCCGTGGGCATCGTAGGTGACGGCGACCATGCCGAGCTCGATCACCTCGTCGCGCCGGGCGTCGAGACCGGTGGTCTCGGTGTCGAGGATGACGGCGATGCCGGCGCCCGGTGCGCCTGCCTCCGGCCAGGCGGCGATCGGGCGCGGCTGGAGCTGGCGAAGGACGCGGTAGCGGCCGGTGGCTTCGAGCGCGACCGCCATGGCTTCCGGATCGGCGGACGGCTCCGGCCGATCGGTCCGGTCCCGGCGTTTCAAGGGAAAGGCGAGGCGAGGCCCCGCGTCCTCCATCGGCGAAGCGGACGCCGTTTCGGGACGTTCGAAGAGGTCGCTCTGGACGGGGCTCGGGCTCTTCATCGTAAAGCGCATTTTAGAGGACGATCGACCGGTCGAACAGCCATTCCACCGGATGGCGGCCCGCCCGCCCGGCATCATCCCCAGCTTATGGGTTCGTTCCCGCGCGTCTCACGCGCGCCGACGGCTTTCGCGGCGGGTGATCCCGGGCGAGACGACCCAGCGCGAGAGGAGCCCGATCAGGAGGTCGACGACGAGCGCGAGCGCGCCGACGAGCACGGCGCCGGCCGCCATCTGGAAATAGTCGTTCTGCGCCCGGCCGTCGATGATGAGACGGCCGAGGCCGCCGAGCGAGACGTAGGCCGCGATCGTCGCGGTCGAGACGATCTGCAGCGTCGCGCTGCGCAGGCCCGAGAAGATCAGCGGCAGGGCGCAGGGCAGCTCGACGCCGAAGAGGATCTGGAGCGGACGTTGACCCATGCCCCGCGCGGCATCGACCGCCGCCGGGTCCACCGCGGCGATGCCGGCATAGGTCGCCGTCATGATGGAGGGTACGGCGAGGAGCACGAGCACGATGAGGCTCGGCACGATGAAGGCGAGTTCGGAGGCGAAGACGGGTCCGAAGAGGATCACGAGGAGGACGATCAGCCCGAGGCTCGGCAGCGCCCGGAGCGCGTTGGCGAGGCCCGCGACGAGAACGACGCCGCGCCGCGTGTGCCCGACATAGAGGCCGATCGGCATGGCGATGAGGACGGCGACAAGGAGCGCCGCGCCGCTATAGGCGAGATGCTGCAGGAGGAGGGTCAAGATCCCGTCCTGCCCGCTCCAATGGGCGGGATCGGTCAGCCAGGCGGCGGTGGCGGCGAACATCGTCAGCGCCCCCTCGGCTGCCAGGGCGTCAGGCGCCCGGCAAGGACCAGAACCAGCCCGTCGAGCAGGATCGCGAGGAGGACGCACAGCACGATGCCCGCGACGATCGGCGTGAGGAAGCGAAGCTGCAGCCCCTGCGTGAAGAGCATGCCGAGCTGCGGCGTGCCGACGAGCGCGGCGACGGAGACGATGCTGACATTGGAGACAACGGCGACGCGAAGGCCGGCGGCGATCACCGGGACGGCCAGCGGCAGCTCGACGAAGAGAAAGCGCGGCAGGGCGCGGTAGCCCATCGCGCTCGCCGCCTGGCGCACGTCCGGCGGCACGGAATCCAGCCCGTCGCAGACGGTGCGCACGAGCAGCGCCAGGGCGTAGACCGTCAAAGCGACGACGACGTTGACGGGATCCAGGATCTTCGTGCCGAGGATGGCGGGCAGGAGGACGAAGAGCGCCAGCGAGGGGATCGTGTAGAGAAGTCCGGCCGTGCCGAGGAAGGCCGAGCGGAAAAGCCCGGCGCGCTGCGCCAGCCAGCCGAGCGGGAGGGCAAGGGCGAGCCCGATGAGAACGGGCGCGAGGGTGAGGCCGAGATGCCAGAGGAACAGCTCCGCGATGCGCCCGGATTCGCGGATCAGCCAGTCGAGCTTCATGGGCGCGCCCCGCCGCGCGCCGACTCGATCGCCGTCACCACGTCGGACAGGCGGACCGTGCCGAGAAGGACGCCGGCGGCATCGACGACCACACCGCGTCCGGACGGCGCGCTGAGCGCGGCATCCAGCACCTGGCGCAGCGTTCCGCCGGTGGCGACGAGCGTGCCGCTGAGATTGAGGTCGCCCTCGCGCAGGGGCGCCCGGAGCGCCGCCGTGTCGAACCAGCCGAGCGGACGCCGGGCCGCGTCGGTCGCCAGCATCCAGCGATCCGTCGCGCTGCGCCTTGCCTCGTCCGGCGTCGCGCCGAGACTCACGCTCGGCTCGGGTCCGACCGGCAGCGTGTCGTCGAATTCGGCGAAGCCGAGGAAGCGGTAGCCGCGGTCGCGTCCGATGAAGTCGGCGACGAAGGCGTCGGCGGGCCGGGCGAGGAGGTCGCGGGGCGTGGCGAGCTGGGCGAGCTTGCCGCCCGTGCGCAGGACCGCGACCTGATCGCCGAGCTTCAGCGCCTCGTCGATGTCGTGCGTCACCATGATGATCGTCTTGCCGATCTCGCGCTGGAGCCGCAGGAACTCGTCCTGCAGCTGGCCGCGCACGACGGGGTCGACCGCGCTGAAGGGCTCGTCCATCAGCATGAACTTCGGATCCGCCGCGAGCGCGCGGGCGACGCCGACGCGCTGCTGCTGTCCACCGGAGAGCTGGTAGGGATAGCGGTCCGCGAAGACCTGCGTCAGCCCGACGCGTTCGAGGAGCTCGCGCGCGGTCTTCAGGGCCGGCCCCTTGGCGACTCCGTTCAGCCGGGCGGTGGTCGCGATGTTCTGAACGACGGTCCGATGCGGAAAGAGGCCGGCATGCTGGATGACGTAGCCGATGCGGCGGCGCAGCTTCGCGACGTCCATCGCCTCGGTCGGCTCGCCGTCGAGAAGGATGCGACCCGAGGTCGGCGCGATCAGCCGGTTGACCATGCGCAGCGACGTCGTCTTGCCGCAGCCGGACGGACCCACCAGAACCGTCAGCCTGCCTGTCGGCGCTGCGAGGGTCAGGCCCTCCACGGCGGGTGCGCCGCCCGGATAGGTCTTGGTCACGTCGTCGAACAGGATCATGCCGCGCGCGCCTTTCGTCCGGCCCGGAGAGGCGGTCGCGGGCGCGTCCGGTTTCCGGTGGGATCACGGGTATCGGACTGGCACAGGCCCTGCGGTGCAGCAAGCCACATCTCTCGTGATGGAAGCCGAACGGACGATCAGGCGGAGGGTGCGTCCCGTTCGCCCGCCGATCGCGTCGCGTCCCCGGCCTCTGTCACCTCCAGAAAGGCCGCGACCGCCGCGATGTCCTCGTTCATCGGCCGGTCGTCGGCATAGAGCGGCGCGAGAGCCCGGATGCGCCGCCGGACCGCCTGCATGCGCGGCGCGGCGCGTCTCTCCTCCGGCTGGAGGTCGTAGGCTTGCGCCGCGGCGAGAAGCTCGATCGCCAGCACGTCCCGCAGATTGTCGAGGAGAGCGAGCGCCTTCGTCGCGGCGGGCGTCGCATGGGTCAGAATGTCCTCCTGCAGCGCGGAGGTGATGCCGCCGCCGAGGCTGGCGGGGGCGGCGAGGCCCCGGTTCTCGGCGACGAGCGCCGCGGCCGTGTATTGCGCGATCATGTAGCCCGAGGCCACGCCGTCGCTCACGGCGAGAAAGGCGGGAAGGCCGCTCACCAGAGGGTTCACCAACCGGTCGATCCGCCGTTCCGAGATCGCGGCCATCTGCGCGACGGCGACGCCGAGCGCATCCAGGGAAAGGCCGAGCGCGGCGGCGACGGCATGGGCTTGCGACAGGATCCTCGGCGCTTCGGGCGTGCCGGCGACGGCAGGATTGTCGGTGACGCTGGCGAGTTCGCGCTCGACCACCGCCGCGACGTCGGTCAGCGCGTCGCGCGCCGCGCCGTGGATCTGCGGGATCGCGCGAAGGCTGAGCGGGTCCTGCGTTCGTCGTCCGGTGGTCTCGGCGAGACGCGGACTTCCCGACAGGAGATCGCGCAGCGTCGCGCCGACATCGGCCAGTCCTTGCGAACGCCGCAGCGACAGCGTCTCGGCGGCAAACGCGTCCGCCTGTGCGCCGAGATTCTCGTAAGCCATCGCCGCCGCGACATCCGCCCAGGCGAAGAGGTGCCGCGCCCGCGAGACGGCGAGGGCTCCGAGGCCGGTCGCGCAGGGCGTGCCGTTGACGAGGCTGAGACCCTCCTTGGCCTCCAGCACCAGCGCCGTCCGCCCGACGGCGGCCAGCGCCTCGGTTCCCGTCATCCGCTTGTCTCTCGCCAGGACCGCGCCGTGGCCGAGAAGAACGAGGGCGATCGCGGCGGCATGGGTGAGGTAGCCGACGGAGCCGCGCGACGGGATCACCGGGAGGAGATCGGCGCAAAGCAGCGCGAGAAGCGTCTCGACGATCTCGATCCGCACGCCGGATGCGCCATGGGCGAAATTGGCGATCTGCGCGGCCATGACGGCGCGGGTCTCGCGGCGGCCGAGCGGAGCGCCGATCCCGCAGGCATGGCTGAAGACGATGTTGCGCGACAGCGCGCGCTGAAGGCCTCGATCGATCACGATGTCGGAAAGCGCGCCGACGCCCGTGTTGATCCCGTAGCCGCGGATGCCCTGCTCGACCAGCGCCTCGACGATGAAGCGCGCCCGGACGATCCGCTCGCGGGCCGCTGCCGACAGAACGAGGTCCGCGCCGTCCGCGACGGCGGCGATGCCGGCGGCGGACAGGGGGGCATCGAGCGTGATGGTCGGCGTCATGGCGGAAGAAGCCCTCTCGTCCGGTCGGCGGCGTTGCCGGCCGGACGACGGTCTTCGCATGGCCTTGCGACGAACTGAAGCCGGTCAGAGGGTCCCGGCGAAGAGCGCCCGGATCGTCCGCTCGCTCTCCTGGAGGATCCGGAAGGCCCGGTATTTCGCCGCGTGGAAGCCCGCTTCCCCGCCGTTCGGGTCCACCGTCGCGCCGCGATGGCACATGGCGGCGGCGGCCGTGGCGAGGCTGGGCTGCGCGCCGGAGGCGACGGCTCCCAGCATCGCCGCCCCGAGGAGAACCGGCTCCGCCGTCTGGGGCAGCACGACCTTCAGCCCCGTCGCATCGGCGAGGATGCGGCGCAGGAGTTCGGAGCGCGCGGCGCCGCCGGACACGACGATCGTCTCGAAGGACACGCCCTTCTCGCGGTTGGCCTCGATGATCTGGCGCGTGCCGTAGCAGAGGCCGCAGAGCGTCGCGACGAAGAGGCGCGTGAGGTCGTCCTCGTCCGCCGCCAGCGTCAGGCCCGCGACGACGCCCGTCGCGTGGGGGTCGGCTTCCGGCGCGCGGTTGCCGAGCAGTTCGGGCACGACGTGGAGGTTCGCACTCAGCCGGGCCGCGGCCTCGATCGAGCCGGCGATGCGGATGGCGTTGGCCTCGAGGCGGTCGAAGATGGTGACGCCCGCGCCCGAGGCCGCCGCGAGCGTTGCGGCGTGAGCCGGGTGCGAGGCGAGGAGATGGTCGAGCGCCGCGCCATAGGCGGACTGCCCGCCTTCCAGAAGCCAGTAGCCCGGCATCATCGCGCCGAAATAGGGGCCCCAGACTCCGTCGACGAAGACCGGCTCGCGCGTCAGCGCCATCGAGCAGAGCGAGGTGCCCATGATCAGCGCGAGTTCGGTGGCGGGATCGCCGGGCTCGCCCGAGGCCGTCGCCGAGCCGAGCGTTCCGACGCCGCCGGCATGGGCGTCGATCAGCGAGGCGCCGACGGGTATGCCGGGGGACAGGCCGAGATCGCGCGCGGCCTCGTCGGTCAATCCTCGTCCGAGCGGGGTCGCGATATCGACGATGCGCGAACCGATGCGGGCGAAGTCGTTCGCGGCGAGGTCGCCGAGGCCGATCGTCTCGAAATAGCCGCGGTCCCAGCGGTTCTCGTGGGCGAGATAGGTCCATTTGCAGGTGACCGTGCAGACCGAGCGTTCCAGCGCCCCGGTCGCGCGAAAGGTCAGGAAATCCGCGAGGTCGAAGAAGTGGCCGGCCTTCGCGAAGGTCTCCGGCAGGTTCTCCTTCAGCCAGAGCAGTTTCGGCGTTTCCATCTCCGGCGAGATCGTGCCGCCGACATAGTCGAGGACGCCGTGGCCCGTGGCGTTGATCCGGGCGGTCTGGTCCATCGCGCGGTGGTCCATCCAGACGACGACGTTGCGGGCGGGATCGCCGCTCGGCCCGACGGCGAGCGGCCGGCCGTCGGGATCGAGCACGACCAGCGAGCAGGTCGCGTCGAAGCCGAGGCCGCGGATGTCGGAGGACGCGACGCCGCCGGTCTCCACGACCTCGCGAACGCAGGCCGAGATCGCCTGCCAGATGTCCTCGGAGGACTGCTCGACGATGTCGCCCGCCTCGCGCCACATCCGGATCGGGCGCTTGGCGGCGGCGGCGAGCCGTCCCGCCGCGTCGAAGAGCCCGGCCCGCGCGCTGCCGGTGCCAACGTCGATGCCGATGAAATGGTCGCTCATGAAGGATATCCCGTTCTGGTCGGTGCCCGCCGGCGGCTTCGGCGACGCGGCTGGCGCCGCCGAAGCCGGGGAGCGTCTCGCGTCGGTCTTACAGGTCCACGCTCGTCGGGAGAATCACCATGTCGCGGATGGTGACGCCGGGCGGGCGCGTCAGCATGAAGATCACGGCGTCGGCGACCTCCTCGGCCTCCATCAGGCTGCCGTTCGCCTTGGCGTCGTCGAGCTTGGCCTGCGGCCAATCGGCGATGAGGGCGGTCACGACCGGTCCCGGCGCGACGGCCCCGACGCGGATGCCGTGTTTGATGACCTGACGGCGCAGCGTGTGGACGAAGGCCTGGATCGCGAATTTGGAGGACGTGTAGATCGGCTCCCAGACGACGGGCACGAGCCCTGCGATCGAGCTGGTGACGATGATGTCGCCGGACTTTCGCTCCGCCATGTGCGGCAGGACCGCATGAATCGTACGGAAGACGGCGTTGATGTTGAGGTTCAGCATCCGGTCCCAGGCGTTGGGATCGCCCTCGATGACCTCGCCGCCGACATAGGCCCCGGCATTGGCGTGGAAGATGTCGAGCCGGCCGGCCGATTGGAGGATGGCGGGCATCATGCGATCGACGCTCTGGGGGTCGAGCACGTCGACGACGAGGGGCGTCGCGAGTTCGCCGAGCTCGGCGGCGGCGGCGGCAAGCCGCTCTTCGGACCGGTCGACGAGAAAGACGCGGGCCTTCGCGTCGACCAGCGCCTTGGCGCAGGCGAGGCCGATGCCGGAGGCGCCGCCGGTGATGGCGGCGACCTTGCCCGTCAGATCCTGTTTCATGGTCGGTCTCCTCGGAGATGATCGATGCGCGCCGGTGCGATCGCCCGGGATCGGCGCAGCGGAAAGGGGCGCGCGGGCGGATCCCGCGCGGGGAGGGTGGCGCGGGTCAGGCGCGGCCGTGGGAGACGCGGGACTGGCGCGCCAAGCTGTCCACGATGACGGCGATGGCGAGCACGCCGCCGGTGATCATGTAGCGAAGCGAGGACGACAGGTTCAGGAGCGTCAGGCCGCTCGCGATCGACTGGATCACGATGATGCCGAGAAGCGCCGACCAGGCGCTGCCGCGCCCGCCGAAGAGGCTGGTGCCCCCAATGACGGCGGCGGCGATGGCGTTGAGGTTCACGTCGCCCGTGCCGGCCTGCTGGCTAGCGGAGGCGAGGCGGGCCGAGGAGAGGACGCCGCCGAGCGCGGCGAACATCGAGCAGAGCACGAAGGCCGAGGCGTAGATGCCGGCGACGTTGATGCCGGCGCGCCGCGCGGCTTCCGCATTGCCGCCGACGGCGGTCATGGAGCGACCCCAACGGGTGCGCGTGAAGGCGTAGTTCATGACGATGACGAGGAGGACGAAGAGGCCGAACATCCACGGCACGCCGCGTCCGGAATTGAGGTAGAGGACGATCGCGACGAGGCCCGCTGTAAGGATCGCCGCCTTCAGCGCGAGGCCGGGAAGCGAGCCGGCGGAAAGGTTGGCGGCCTGGCGCCGCGCCCGGGTGCGCAGGCCCATGACGAGGACGACGATCCCGGGAACGACGGCGAGCGCGAGCGAGACCGCGTCCGGCATGATCATCAGCTGTCCGAAGTCGACCGCGAAGGAGCCGTAAGGCAGGTTGATCGAACCGGTGTTGCCGAGCATGTAGAGCTGGAGGCCGAGCAACGCGAGGAGGCCGGACAGGGTCGAGACGAAGCTCGGCATGCCGAGGCGCGTGCGGAGCGTCGCATAGAGGAAGCCGACGATCGCGCCGAGCAGCAAGGCGCCGGCGATGGCGATGACGAGCGGAACGCCTTCGTTCACCCAGAGGACGCCGACCAGCGCGGAGCCGACACCGCTCATCGAGCCGACGGACAGGTCGATCTCGCCGAGCATCAGGACGCAGACGATCCCGAGCGCGATGACGCCGATGGTCGAGCAGTCGAAGAGCAGGTTGACGAGGTTGTTCGCCGACAGGAAGACCGGATTGAGGACGGTGAAGACGGTCCAGATGAGGATGAGGCCGACGACGACGGGCAGCGAGCCGACGTCGCCCGAGCGCACACGCTCGAAGAAGGCCTTCAGCGTGCCCGAGACGCCCGAGGCGTGCGCGACGCGGCTATCGCTGCGGTCGAGGAGGGCGGGAGCCTTGGAACCGTCGCTCATGCCCTTGCTCCTTCGTTGTGCAGGACGGCCGCAGCCTGCCGCCGTTCGGCGCGGCGCGACACCGCGTTGTCCGTCGCGCCGGTGATGGCGCCGATCAGCGCCTCGTTGGAGGCGTCCGGCGTGAAGACGCCGTTGTTGCGTCCCAGCCTGAGGACGACGATGCGGTCGGCGACGGCGCGAACGTCCTCCATGTTGTGGCTGATCATCAGGACGGCGAGGCCCTTGGCCCGCACGCGCTCGATGAGGTTCAGGACCTCCGCCGTCTGTGCGACGCCGAGCGCGGCGGTCGGCTCGTCGAGCATGATGACCTTCGGATTGAGAAGCAGCGAGCGCGCGATGGCGACCGTCTGGCGCTGTCCGCCGGACAGGGAGGCGACGACGTCGCGCACGTCCGGAATGCGCGCGGCGAGCTCGTTGAGAAGCGTCCAGGCGCGGACCTCCATCGCGGTCTCGTCGAGATGATAGGGGCTGATCTCCTGGCCGAGGAAGATGTTGGCGACGACGTCGAGATTCTCGCAGAGGGCGAGGTCCTGGAAGACCGTCGCGATGCCGAGCTCGAGCGCCGCGCCCGGGCTCGTCAGCGTGACGGGCCGGCCCTGAAAGGTCATGGTTCCCGACGTTTGCTGGTGGACGCCGGCCAGAACCTTCACGAGCGTCGACTTGCCCGCGCCGTTGTCGCCGACGAGGGCGACGACCTCGCCCGCGTGAAGCTCCAGGTCGATGTCGGTCAGCGCGGAAACGGCGCCGAAATTCTTCGAGATGCCGTTGAGGCCGAGCACGAGCTCGCCGCGGGGCGGCCGTGGAGGAGATGCCTGGGACATGGCGGGCGGGCCTTTCGAAGGGGATGGAATGCGTCGGCGCGGGTGGGGGCACGCTCGGTCAGCGAGGACGCGGTGCGGCGCTGCCGGCGGGCCATGAGACCGTCGCCGCGTCCGCAAGAGGAACCCCGGCGGCCCTCGGACCGCCGGGGTTCTCGGCTCACTCGATGCCGAGCGTCTTGCAGCCCTCCGCGTAGCGGCCGGTGCAGAGTTCGGCGGCGGTCGCGATCTTCTTGTCGATGATCTCGGCCTTGAGGTTCTCGGCCGTGATCACCATCGGGACGAAGAGCTCGGACGGGGTGTCGTAGAGCGTGGTCTTGGGCTCCGGGGTCTGGCCGGCGAGGAGCTGGACGGCGACCTTGGCGGCGGCGGCGGCGACGATCTCGCTCGGCTTGGAGATCGTGTTGTACTGGTCGCCGGAAATGACCAGCTGGAGGCCGGCGATCGTGGCGTCGTTGCCCGTCACGGGCGGGACGGGATCGATGCCGGCCGCCTTGAAGGCCGCGATCGCGCCGCCGGCCGTGCCGTCGTTCGCCGCGACGACGCCCTTGATGTCGGCGCCGAAGCGCGTGACCTGGCCGCTCGCCCATTCCTGCGCCTTCGGCGGCGCCCATTCCGGCGTGTCGTATTCGGCGAGCGTCTTGTAGCCGCTGTCCTTCAGTCCGGCATGGATGCCGTCGCGGATGAGGCCCGCGGCCGCGTCGGTCGGCGATCCGTTGATCTGGAGAACGCCGCCCTCGGTGGTCGGCACGCCCTTGGCCTTGAGATGGGCGACGAGCGAATCCGTGATCGACTTGCCGATCGCCATGTTGTCGAAGGACACGTAATAGGCCGCCGGCGTCGTCGGGATCGGTCGGTCATAGGCGATCACCTTGACGTCCTGGCTTTCCGCGAGCTTCACCAGGGAGGCCGCCGCCGTGGAATCGACCGGATCGAGCACGACGACCTTGGCCCCTTGCGAGATGACCGAGTTGAACTGCTGCTGCTGCTGCGAGGCGTCGGCATCGGCGTTCTGGTAGATCACCGTGCATTTGGGGCAGAGCTTCTCCATCTCGGCCTTGAAGCCGGGGAAGTCGTGCTGCTCGTAGCGCGTGGAGCCCTGATCGGGCATCAGGAAGGCGACGGTGCCCTCGAGGTCGGCGGCCTGGGCGTGCGCCGCGGTGCCGGCGAGAAGGGAGATCGCGAGCGTCGCGAGTCCGGTCCTGATGGCGTTCGTGCGGATCATTGGAAGTCCTCCCGTTTCGGTTCTGGTTCGGCCGCTGGGTTGGGCCGGGCTTCGTCCGCTCATGTCTCGTTCTCCCGGACATGTCGGCGAATCTGGTGGATCTCGTCAGTGCAGCGGCTCGTCCGCCGCGGCGGATGCCGGCGCGGGACGCGGAGACGCTCGAAGCGCAAGAGCGGCGGTCTCGGGGATGCGCTGGCCGACGGAGGAGCGCACGACGAGACCGGCATTCATCACGATGGAGACCGGCGGCGTCGAGACTCCCTCCCGCATGCGCAGGCGCAGGCGGTCCCAGGCGGCTTCGGCGATCTCCTCGACCGGCTGGCGGATGGCCGTCAGTCCGGTGTTGCGGGCGCGCATCCAGGCATCGTCGTCGAAGGCGATCATCGAGACGCGGTCGGGAATGGCGATCCGGAAGGCGGCGAAGGTGGACAGGACGCTCAGCGTCGTGACGTTGGTCGAGGCGAGCACGGCATCCGGCACGTCGTGCCGCTCCAGCCAGCGCGCGAAGATGGCCGTGCCTTCGTCGACATTGGTGCCGAGTTCGAGAATCGTCGCATGTCGCCCCGTTTCGCGCAGGATGTGGTCGGCGGCCGACTGCACACGCTCCTCGATCGGGGACATGCTCATCCGCGAGGCGGCGAGGACGATGTCGCGATGGCCGTGCTCGACGAGGTGACGCGCCGCGACCGCGCCGGCATCGCGGTTGTCGATGGTCACGGTATCGGCGACGGTGCAGGGCAGGGCGACGCGGTCGACGAGGACGACCGGCATGCGCTGGGCTTCGGCGGCCAGGGCTTCGGGAACCTCGTTGGAGCAGGGCACCGCGATCATGCCCGCCGGACGGAAGGCGAGCAGTGCTTCGAGGCGGGAGGCCTCGATGGCCGGCGTATCGCGCGAACTCGCCACGATGACGTCGTAGCCGTCGGCCTGCGCCAGGGCCTCGAACCGCGTGACGATGGTGGCGAAGAACGTGTCGGTGAGGTCGGGAACGAGCACGGCGACGACGTTGGTGCGGCCGGAGCGGAGTTGGGAGGCGGCGCGGTCCGGCAGGTATCCGAGCTGGCTGGCGGCCTTGCGGACGCGCTCCTGCAGGTCGCGGTTGACGGGCTTGCGACCGCTGAAGACGTTCGAGACGGTCGCGGCGGAAACCCCGGCGAGCGCGGACACGTCCTTGATCGAGATGCGGTCCTTGCTCACGTCGACGGCGCCTCCCAACGCTGTAAATCGATTTACTGAAAATCGATTTACAGGGGATTTGGAGGGGGCGCAAGGGGGATCGTAGGGTTGACGACAGATCACGTCGCCGTTCGAAGCATGCGGGACGGAAGCCGCCTCGGTCGGTCGGATCGCTTCTCATCCGTGACAGCGGACAGACCTCCGACGGTTGACGAAGCCTGCGCATTCGGTGAACTGCGAGGGTGCGGCTCCGGAGGAGGAGCGGGCGCTGGGGGGCAGGATGAACGCGGACGAGACGGTAATCCGGCGCAGGGAAGGCGGGCTGGGACGCCTCGTCCTCGACCGGCCGCAGGCGCTGAACGCTTTGAACCTTCGGATGATCCGGGAACTCCAGGCGGCCTTCGACGGGTTTCTCGGCGATCCCGACGTGGGTGTCGTCTCCCTCGAAGGGGCGGGACCGCGCGGGTTCTGCGCCGGAGGCGACATCCGCGCGGTCCATGCGAGCGGACGGTCCGCCAGTGGCGAGGCCGAGGCCTTCTGGCGCGAGGAATACGCGTTCATCGCCGACCTCGCCCATGCCGACAAGCCGGTCGTCGCGCTGATGGACGGGATCGTGATGGGCGGCGGCGCGGGTCTCTCGATGCATGTCGCGCACCGTGTCGTCACCGAGCGCACGCGCTTCGCCATGCCCGAGGTGGGGATCGGCTTCCTGCCCGATGTCGGCGCGACGTTCCGCCTGCCGCGTTCCCCCGGCGGTCTCGGCCGTTACCTCGCCTTGACCGGAAACACCGTGGGGCCCGCCGATGTCATCGCGGCGGGCCTTGCCGACGCGCAGGTTCCCGCAGCGCGGCTTGGCGAACTCGCCGCCGCGCTCGCGGCGCTGTCGGTTCCCGCCTCGAACGCCGACGTCCGTTCCGTCATCGCGTCCTTCGCGACCGAGCCCGCGCCCGGCCTCTTCGCCGCGCAGGCCGAGACGATCCGCGTCGCCTTCACCGCCGGCGGCGCGGCCGCTGCCGCGGCCGTGCTCGCAAAGATCGGGCCGGGCCATCCCTCCGAATCCTTCGGCGCCGAGACATGCGCGCTCCTTGCCACGCGCTCTCCGTTCTCGCTCCGCCTGACCGAGACGCTGCTCGATCTCGGCGCCGCGTCGAACCGGCTGGAGGATTGCCTCGTGCGCGAGTTCCGCGCCGCCTGCCACTGCCTGACGGTCGAGGATTTCTACGAGGGCGTTCGCGCCGCCGTGATCGACAAGGATCGCCGGCCGCGCTGGCCCTCGGCTGGGGACGGCGCCGCCGATCTCGACATCGACCGGGTTCTCTCGCCGATCGCCGGAACGCCCGATCCCGTCTTCGCGAGAGCGGATCGTCCGCCCGCCCATCACTAGGAGATCCACCATGGATCGCATGAAGAACAAGGTCGTGCTCGTGCTCGGCGCCGGCTCGGTCGCGGAGGGCTGGGGCAACGGCAAGGCCGCGGCCGTGGCCTATGCCCGCGAGGGCGGCAAGGTCGTCTGCGTCGACATCAAGCTCGCCGCCGCCGAGGCGACGCTCGCCGTCATCGAGGCCGAGGGCGGCGAGGGCCTCGCTCTCTCCGCCGACGTCACGGTCGCCGCCGAGATCGCGGCGGTCGTCGCCGCCACGATGGAACGGTTCGGACGGATCGACGTCCTCCACAACAATGTCGGCATCAACCTGCCCGGCGGCGCGGCCGAGGCGACCGAGGAGAGTTGGCGCCGCGTGATGGACGTCAACCTCACCAGCGTCTTCCTCGCCTGCAAGGCGGTTTTGCCCATCATGGAACGCCAGGGCAAGGGGGCGATCGTCAACATCTCCTCGCTCGCGTCCATCCGTTGGACCGGCTACCCCTATGTCTCCTACTATGCGTCGAAGGCCGCGCTGAACCACTTCACCCGCGCCGTCGCGGTGGAATATGCGGGCAAGGGCATCCGGGCGAACGCCATCCTGCCCGGCGTGATGGACACGCCGCACATCACCAGCCAGATCGCCGGCTATTACGGCTCGGCCGACGAGATGCGGGCCAAGCGCGACGCGCTTTCACCCATGAAGCGCCAGGGCGACGGCTGGGACATCGCATGGGCCTCGGTCTTCCTCGCCTCGGACGAAGCCAAGTACATCACGGGCATCGAACTGCCGGTCGACGGGGGCTTGCATGTGACCGTGTCGGGCAGCCTGCCCGGCTGAGCTCTTCGATCGGAAATCAGGACCGGCGACCAGACGACGGGCACGATTCCAGGTCCACGATGTGGATCGAGATCGACAATAATTCGACCGCAAGCAACGCTTACACTTGCGAGGATCCGTTTTCTTGCGGTAGTGACGACGGCGTCGACGGCATCAGAGATCCATCCAATGGACCGCCGCGACAGGTGGTGGACCTGGATCCATCCACCACCGGGAGGAGCGATGAGAGGCCGTGACGGGCAGCTCGTCGTCGCGAGCGGTCGTCCTGCCGTCCGATTCTCCCGATCGTGCCGCGTCCCGCATCGAGCATGCGACGGCGCTCCTCGGGAGGCTGGAAGCACATGACCCTCGTCCACGACGTCGCCGAACTCGACCCCCTGACCGCCGGTCTCGACGGTGCGGCGTCGCATTCGCGCTCGCGGTGGATGCTGCCGGTCGAGATCGCCGCGGCACTGCTGCTCGTCGGGATCATCGGGCTTCTGCTCGCCGGCGTCGTGTCGCGCTACGTCTTCTCGCTGCCGATCATCTGGATCGACGAGGTCTCCTCGATCTCCTTCCTCTGGCTTGCCATGCTGGGCTCCGCCATGGCGATCGACCGGGGCGAGCATCTGCGCCTCACGCTGTTCTTCAATCTCCTGCCCGAGCGCCTGCGCGGCTTCGTCGGAACGTTCGGTCTCTTCCTCGTCGCGGCCTTTCTCGGCGCCATGCTGATGCCGGCCTACGAATACGCGTCGGAGGAGGGCTACGTGACCTCCGCGGCGCTGAACATCCCGTTGAGCTACCGCGCTTCGGCGCTGCCGATCGGCGTGCTCCTGATGCTGGTCATGGCGCTCGTCACGGCATTTCGCGGCGCCCGGGCCTCGGTGGTCGTGGGGTCGCTTCTCGCCACGGCCGTCTGCGTCGGGCTCTTCTGGCTGGCCTCGCCGCTTCTCGTCGCGATGGGCAACTGGAGCCTCGTCGTCTTTCTCGTCGGCGTCGTCGGGCTTCTTCTCGCGATGGGCGTGCCGATCGCCTTCTGCTTCGGGCTCGGGACGCTCGGCTATCTCACCTTCGCGACCTCGGTGCCGACCATGGTGATGATCGGGCGGATGGACGAGGGCATGTCCTCGATCGTGCTCCTGTCGGTGCCGATCTTCGTGCTGCTCGGCTGCGTCCTCGACGCCACCGGCATGGGGCGGGCGATCGTCGAGTTCCTGGCCTCGCTCTTCGGTCACGTGAAGGCGGGCATGTCCTACGTCCTCCTCGGATCCCTCTTCCTCGTCTCCGGCATTTCCGGCTCGAAGGTCTCGGACATGGCGACGGTCGCGCCGGCGCTCTTTCCCGAGATGAAGCGGCGCGGGCACAAGCCGAAGGAAATGGTGGCGCTGCTCGCCACCGGCGCGGCCATGGCCGACACGGTGCCGCCCTCGATCGTGCTCATCGTCCTCGGTTCGGCGGCGGGCGTCTCGATCGCGGGGCTCTTCACCTCCGGCTTCGTGATCGCGATGCTGCTTCTCGTCGTGCTGGCGCTTCTGGCGCGTTGGAAGGCGACGCGCGAGCGGATGGACGACGTGCGCCGCGCGCCGTTCGCCACGATCGCAAAGGCGCTCGTCGTCGCCGCGCCCGCGCTCGTCCTGCCCTTCCTGATCCGCTCGGCGGTCGGCGGGGGCGTCGCCACGGCGACCGAGGTCTCCACCATCGCCGTTCTCTATGCGATCGTCGTCGGCATCATCGTCTATGGCGGCATCCAGCCCCGGCGCATGTGGTCGATGCTGGTCGAAACCGCCGCGCTGTCCGGCGCGATCCTTCTCATCCTCGGCACCGCCTCGGCCATGGCCTGGGCGCTGACCCAATCGGGTTTCGCGGGAAGCCTCGTCGCCGCCGTGCAGGGCCTTCCCGGCGGCTGGGTGAGCTTCATGCTCGTCTCGATGGCGATCTTCCTCGTGCTCGGCTGCGTGCTCGAGGGCCTGCCCGCGATCGTCCTCATGGCGCCGATCCTCTTTCCCGTCGCGCGGAGCCTCGGGATCAACGACATCCACTATTCCATGGTCGCGGTGACGGCGATGAACATCGGCATGATGGCGCCGCCGATCGGCATCGGCTTCTACATCGCCTGCAAGATCGGCAACGGCTCGCCCGACGAGGTGATGCGCGCGATCTGGCCCTATATCGGCGCGCTTCTCGTCGGCCTCTTCATCATCGCCTTCGTGCCTGCGCTTTCGACCTTCCTGCTCTGAGGACCCCCGAGCCCGACGAGCCGAAGCCTGCCGCAACGACAAGAAAAACCAACGTTCAGACCCCCCGGAGGAAACCCGACATGACTTTCAATCGCCGCTCGCTCCTTCTCGGATCGGCCGCCGCCGGCATCGCGACCACCTTCGCGATCCGCACGCGGCCGGCCCATGCCGCCGAGTTCAACTACAAGTTCGCCAACAACCAGGCGCTGTCGCATCCGATGAACGTGCGCGCCAAGGAGGCGGTGGACAAGATCCTGGAACAGTCCTCGGGCCGCGTCGCGATCCAGATCTTCCCGTCCAGCCAGCTCGGCGCGGACACGGACGTCCTCAGCCAGGTCCGCTCGGGCGGCGTCGAATTCTTCTCGCTCTCGCCGATCATCCTCTCCACCTTCGTGCCGAACGCCTCGCTGTCCGGCATCGGCTTCGCCTTCCCCGATCATTCCAAGGTCTGGCCGGCCATGGACGGCGCGCTCGGCGCCTATGTCCGGGCCGAGATCGAGAAGAAGGGTCTCCTTACCATGGAGAAGATCTGGGAGAACGGCTTCCGCCAGGTCTCGTCCTCCAAGGGGCCGATCGGCTCGCCGGCCGATCTCGAGAACTTCAAGATCCGCGTTCCCGTCAGCCCGCTCTGGACCTCGATGTTCTCGGCCTTCGGTTCGGCTCCGGCCTCGATCAACTTCGCGGAGGTCTACACCGCGCTCCAGACCGGCGTCGTCGACGGGCAGGAGAACCCGCTCGCGATCCTCTCCACGCACAAGCTCTTCGAGGTTCAGAAGTTCGTCTCGATGACGAACCACATGTGGGACGGCTTCTGGATTCTGAAGAACCGTCGCGCCTGGCAGGCGCTGCCGGAAGACCTGCAGCAGATCGTCGAGACGAACTTCAACGCCGCCGCCATGCTGCAGCGCCAGGACGTGGAGTCGCTGAACGAGACCCTGCGCGGCGAGCTCGAAGGCCATGGCATGTCCTTCAACACGCCGGATGCAGAGCCTTTCCAGGAAAAGCTCCGCTCCGCCGGCTTCTATTCGGAGTGGAAGGGCAAGTACGGCGACGAGGCCTGGGCGATTCTCGAGTCCGCCGTCGGCCGCTCCTTGAGCTGACGCGGACAGGGAGAGCCAGCGGATGGACGGCGGTAGCGATCTCGCGGCGGAGCTGAAGGACGGCGCGCTCGCCGGTTCGGGCGCGCAGGCCGTCGAGCGGGCGCTCCGCCTCCTGTCGCTCGTCGGGCGCGGTGCCGATCGCGGCACGACGCTCGGCGAGGTCGTCGCCGACAGCGGCCTCAACAAGCCGACCGCGCGGCGGCTCCTCATGGCGCTGATCCGGGCGCGGCTGGTCGAGCAGGACGAGGTCTCGCGCCGCTACTTCCTCGGCGGGGAGCTCTATGTGCTCGGGCAGCTCGCGTCCCGGCGCCACGGCCTTCTCGACATGGCCGGCGAAAGCCTCCGGCGTCTGTCCGCGGTCTCCGCGGATACGAGCTTCCTCTCGATGCGGCGGGACGACTACGCGGTCTGCCTCCAGCGGGAGGAGGGCACGCATCCCGTTCGCACCCATGCGCTTCTCGCCGGCGACCAGCATCCGCTCGGCGTCGGCGCGGGATCGCTCGCCATGCTCTCGGCGCTGCCCGATGCCGAGGTCGAAGCGGTGCTGGAGCGCATCGAACCCGCGCTCGGCGCCCGCTATCCCGCCTATTCCCTCGCGCTCCTGCGCGCGGACGTCGCCCGAACCCGCACGTCCGGTTTCGCCCTCAATCCCGGCCATGTCGTCGCGAGCTCCTGGGGCATCGGCAGGGCGATCCGCTTTCCCGACGGGCGGCTCGCCGGCGCGCTGTCGATCGCGGCGATCGACAGCCGGCTCCGGCCGGAACGGCAGGTCGAACTGGCCGCCCTCATCGGCGAGGAGGTCGCGCGGGTGGAGGCGAGGCTCGCCCGGCTCTTCGCCGCGCAGGCTTCGCCGGACCCGAACGTCCGGCCGGTGGAGAGGGCCCGCGCCACGAGAGGCTCGCCCGCGCGGGCGTGAGGCGGCCGAGGGCTCGTCCGACCACCGCACCGGCGCGTGTCTCGCGCCGGTGCCGATCGCAACCATTTTCGATCGCACTCTTCGAAGGAACGACACGATGGCAGAGGCTGAGATCGTCGGCTGGGCTCACAGCAAGTTCGGCAAGTCCGAGGCGCCTTCGACGCTGGAACTGATGGCCGAGGTCGTCGGTCCCGCGCTGGACCATGCCGGCATCGAGGCGCGGGACGTCGACGGGATCTTCGTCGGCGTCTACAACAACGGCTTCTCCCGGCAGGATTTCCAGGGCGCGCTCGTCGCCATGGGATCGGGCGGCTTCGACCACACGCCGGCCGTGCGGCTGGAGAATGCCTGCGCCACCGGTTCGGCCGCGCTCTATGCCGCGCTCGACTTCATCGCGGCGGGGCGCGGGCGCATCGCGCTGGTCGTCGGAGCCGAGAAGATGACGGCGCTGCCGACCAAGGAGACCGGGGAGATCCTCCTCAGCGCCTCCTTCCGCGAGGAGGAGGCGGACGTGGAGGGCGGCTTCGCCGGCCTGTTCGGACGGATCGCGGGCGGTTACTTCCAGCGATACGGCGACCGGTCCGAGGAGCTCGCCATGATCGCCTCCAAGAACCACCGGAACGGGCTCTCCAACCCCTTCGCCCACATGCAGAAGGATCTGTCGACCGACTTCTGCAACACGGTGTCGGAGAAGAACCCCTACGTCGCCGCTCCCCTGCGCAGAACCGACTGTTCGCTCGTTTCCGACGGGGCCGCGGCGCTCGTCGTCGCGGATGCCGAGACCGCCGCGCAGATGAAGCGCGCCGTGGCCTTCCGCGCGCGCTCGCAGGCCAACGACATCCTCGCTTTGTCCCGGCGCGATCCGACCGCCTTCGAAGGCGCGCGGCGGGCCTGGAGCGGCGCGCTCGGCATGGCCGGACTGTCGCTGGACGATCTCGATCTCGTCGAGACGCACGACTGCTTCACCATCGCCGAGCTCATCGAATACGAGGCGATGGGCCTCGCCAGAGCCGGCGAAGGCTACAAGGTCGTGCGCGAAGGGATCACCGCCAAGGGCGGGCGCCTGCCGGTCAATCCGTCCGGCGGCCTGAAGTCGAAAGGGCATCCGATCGGCGCGACCGGCGTCTCGATGCATGTCATGGCCGCGATGCAGCTCTGCGGCGAGGCCGGCGACATGCAAGTGCCCGATGCCCGACTGGCCGGCGTCTTCAACATGGGCGGGGCTGCCGTCGCCAACTATTGCTCGATCCTGGAGCGCACGAAATGACGGACCTTCCGGATTCCGGCGGCTTTCGTGCAGAAGGCCGCGATCCCGAGGGCGGCGTCGCGCCGATCTCGACCCGCGTCATGAATCTTTCGCGCTTCGTGGCGCAGGCCGCTCGCCGTGAGCCGGAGCGCCCGGCCTTCGTCTGGGGCGAGCGCGTCTGGTCCTGGGCCGAGTTCGAGGCCCGCGTCGACGCCATGGCGGCGGCGCTGCAGACGCGCTTCGGTGTTCGAAAGGGCGATCGCATCCTCGTCCAGTCGCAGAACTGCAACCAGATGTTCGAGTCCATGTTCGCCTGCTTCCGGGTGGGCGCGGTCTGGGTGCCGACGAACTTCCGTCAGACGCCGGACGAGGTCGCCTATCTCGCCAAGGCCAGCGGCGCGACGGGCCTCATCTGCAACGCCGCCTTCCCGAACCATGCCGAGGCCTGCCGACGCGACTGCGCCGATCTCGCCTTCACGATCGTGATCGGCGAGGCCGCGTTCGGCCCGTCCTACGATGCGATCGTCGAGGAGCACCGCGCGATCCGCGCCGTCGAGGCCGCCGTCGGCCGCGACGATCCCTGCTGGTTCTTCTTCACCTCCGGCACGACCGGCCGGCCGAAAGCGTCCGTCCTGACGCATGGCCAGATGGCCTTCGTCATCAACAACCATCTCGGCGACCTGATGCCCGGCACGACCTCGGCCGACGCATCGCTCGTCGTCGCGCCCCTGTCGCACGGGGCGGGCGTCCATCAGCTGACGCAGGTCGCGCGCGGGGCGACGACGATCCTCCTGCCGACCGAGCGCTTCGACATCGAGGCGGCCTGGCGGCTCGTGGAGACGTGGCGCGTCACCAACATGTTCACCGTTCCGACCATCCTGAAGATGCTGGTCGAGCACCCCGCCGTCGATGCCTACGACCATTCCTCGCTGCGCTACGTGATCTATGCCGGCGCGCCGATGTATCGGGAGGACCAGAAGCGGGCCCTCCGGGTTCTCGGCCCCGTGCTCGTCCAGTATTTCGGCCTCGGCGAGGTCACCGGCAACATCACCGCCCTCGCACCCGCGCTCCATTCGGCCGAGGACGGGGCGGGCGTGCGCATCGGCACCTGCGGCACCGACCGCACCGGCATGGAGGTGCAGATCCAGAACGAGGCGGGCGAGGAGGTCGGCGCCTTCGAGACCGGCGAAATCTGCTGCATCGGGCCGGCGGTCTTCGCGGGCTACTACGACAACCCCGAGGCCAACGCCAAGGCCTTCCGCAACGGCTGGTTCCGCACCGGCGATCTCGGCCACCGCGACGAGGCGGGCTTCCTCTACATCACCGGACGCGCTTCGGATATGTACATATCCGGCGGCTCCAACGTCTATCCCCGCGAGATCGAGGAAAAGATCCTGACCCATGCGGGGATCAGCGAGGTCGCCGTGCTCGGCGTGCCCGATCCCCTCTGGGGCGAGGTCGGCGTCGCGGTCTGCGTCGCCCATGCGGGCGCGGCCGTCTCTGAGGCCGAACTCGCCGCGCATCTCGAGGGACGGATGGCCCGCTACAAGCTGCCGAAGCGCTTCCTCTTCTGGGATGCACTGCCGAAGTCGGCCTATGGCAAGATCACCAAGAAGATGATCCGGGAGGAGCTCGATCGGCGCGGCGATCTCACGGGGGACGGCGATCCCACGCTGCGGCGGTCGGCCTGATGGCGGGCGCGCTCCGGCGGTTGGCGCATCCCGGTCCCGAGGCCGTGACCCGGATCGAGGCCGTCGAGACCGATCTCGTCGCCGTGGAAGGGCATCTTCCCGCCGGCACGAGCGTGATGGAGGCGGTGGCGGCGTTCTTCTCCGAGCGCGGCCTTGCCGGCGGGGTCCTGCGCTTGTCGGGCGGGGCCTGCGATCCCTATCGCTACGTCCTTCCCGCGCTCTCGACCGATGGCGAGCACGCCGCCTGGTACAGCGCGACCATCGCGCCGGCGGGCGGCGCGCGCCTGATCGAAGGCACCGCGATCGTCGGTCGGCGCGACGGCGTCCCGTTCCTCCATTGCCATGGGACATGGGAGGCCGACGGCACGGTGCGCATGGGCCACATGCTGCCGCTCGACAGCGTGCTGACCGAGCCCGTCGCGGTCTCCGGTCATGCGAGCCGCACCGCGCTCTTCGACGCGACGCCCGACGCCGAGACGGCCTTCACGCTCTTCTCGCCGCTCGGTCTCACCGCCGCCGCGCCGTCGCGTCCCGTCGATCGCCGAGGGCTCTTCCTTCGGTTGCGCCCGCACGAGGACGTCGCGGGCGCCATCGCGGCGGCTTGCCGGCGACACGGCGTCGGGGCGGCGGAGATCCACGGGATCGGCTCGATCAACGAGGTGGTCTTCGAGGACGGAAGGCGGGTGTCGTGCCTTGCGACGGAGATCGCCATCGAACACGGCGTCGTCGCGTCGGGTCCGGACGGACCTGTCGCGACGCTCGACGTCGCGGTGGTCGACATCGACGGCGCGATCCACCGGGGACGGTTGCGGCCGGGCGACAATCCCGTCGGCGTAACCTTCGAACTCGTCCTCGTCGAGCCATTTCCAGAGGAGCCGGCATGACCGATCCCCAGCCATCCGCAGGTCCCTCGCCAAGCCGCAGCGTCGTCGTCACCGGCGCGGGCTCGGGGATCGGACTTTCGGCCACGCGACGGCTTCTGGCCGCCGGCTGGCATGTCGTCGCCGCCGATCGCGACGCGGACGCGCTCCGCCGTCTGGGCGAGGAGAGGATCGAGGGCTCCGAGCGCCTCGTCCTCCATCCGCTCGACGTCACCGACGAGGGCGCCATCGCGCGGCTCGCCGAGCTCTGCTCCGGCCACGTCGCGCCGCTGCGCGCGCTCGTGAACAGTGCCGGCATCGGCGCCAACGCGCGCTTCGCCGACACGACGACCGAGATGTTCCGCAGGATCTACGAGATCAACGTCGTCGGTGCCTTCGCGCTCAGCCAGGCGCTCGCGCCGCTGCTCGCCGCTTCCGGCGGCGGCTCGATCGTGCACATCGCGTCGGTTTCCGGCATCATGGGCAATGTCGGGCGCTCCGCCTACGGGGCCTCGAAGGGCGCGCTCGTCACGCTGACGAAGATCATGGCGGTGGAACTCGCCGAGCAGTCGATCCGCGTCAACGCCGTCGCGCCGGGGCCGATCGAGACGCCGATGGTGCGCGAGTTCCACACGGCGCAGACGCGCGCCGAATGGGACCGCACCGTCCCGATGCGCCGCTACGGCACGCCGGAGGAGATCGCCGGCGCCATCGCCTTCCTCGCCGATCCCGACCAATCCTCCTATGTGACGGGCCAGATCCTGTCCGTCGACGGTGGCTTCACCGCGGCGGGGTTGATGGCCTGAGGGAGAACGCGCGATGACGGGCGACGACAAGCCGGGAGCGGGCGTTCCCGAAACGCTCCAGGAGAAATCCGCGCGGCTGAAGGCGGCGCGGCTCCAGGCGGAGCGCGACAAGGATGCGCGCATCGACCGCGCCAACCGCAAGGCCTCGGCCCGCCGCAAAGTGCTGGGGGACGACAAGCGCTGATCCCGCGCGCCGTCCCCTCCCGTTTCCAGAAACGCGCCGCCGCTGCACCCGGCATCACCAGGACCATGTGACATGACCATCGCCGACACGAGCGACCCTTACGTCTTCGCGCCCGCGCCAGTGCCGACCCTTCCCATCCGCGGGACGTCGAAGCTCTTTCCCGTGCATCGGATCTATTGCGTCGGCCGGAACTTCGCCGACCACGCCGTCGAGATGGGCCACGATCCCGATCGCGAGCCGCCCTTCTTCTTCCAGAAGAACCCGGACACGCTGGTGCTGTCCGGACGTGATTTTCCGTACCCGCCCGCATCCCGCGACGTCCATCACGAGATCGAACTTGTGGTCGCGCTCTCCAAGGGCGGCCAGGACATCGCGCCGGAAGCGGCGATGGAGCACGTCTTCGGCTATGCCGTCGGGCTCGACATGACCCGGCGGGACCTCCAGGGCGAGGCGAAGAGGATGGGCCGCCCCTGGGAAACGGGGAAGGCCTTCGAGGCCTCCGCGCCCTGCACCGCGATCGTTCCGGCCTCCGACGTCGGGGACATCGCGGCGGGCGCGATCGAACTCAGGGTCAACGGCCAGTTGCGCCAGAGCGGCGATCTCAACCAGATGATCTGGAAGATCCCGGACATGATCGCCCATCTCTCCGGCCTGTTCGAGCTGCGCGCGGGCGATCTCATCTTCTCGGGAACGCCGGCGGGCGTCGGCGCGGTCGCGCGGGGCGACGAACTGGTCGGCACGGTGGCCGGCGTCGGGGAATTGCGAACCCGTGTCGTCTGAGGCCGACGGCATGCCGAAGCGCGGGGCGTGGCGACCCCGCGACATCGGTCGATCCGATCTGTTATGAAGCCGTCCATGTCCCGTTCGAGAGCCTGCATTCGATGACCCATTCCAGACGTGACGCCAATCCGGATCTCGCGACACCGGATCTGTCGTCGCTCTCCGTCCTCGCGGAGGCGGCGATCGCGAACGGCTGGCCTGCGGCGGACGTCGCCGATGTCCTGACGCAGATCGTCGGTCCCTCCGATGGTCCCGTCGTGGCGAGCGCGCCACCGGTGCAGGCGAGCCGATCGTCACAGACCGTCCGCAGCCTGTTCGGCGGCGCGGCGAAGACGCGCTGAGATCCCGCTCCATCGCCGGCGGCGCCATCCGTCCGCCGCGCGCCGCTTCGTCCCGACCGTCCGGGATCAGCGGGTGATGCGGGTCTTCGACAGCGAGGCCATGATGTCGGCGAAGGCCGCGTCGAGTTCCTTGTCGTTGCTGGCGCTGTAGAAATACTTCCCCTTGCTCGCATAAGGCTTGGCGGTGTCGCGCAGGTCGCTCAGCTTGTAGGAGGCGCAGCCCTTCAGGAGGGCGTCGACGCGCGCCTTGCTGGAGAGCGGGATGTCGAAGGCGATCGTGTAGATGATGATCCCGTCCCGCATCACCGCGCCGGAGCCGTCGACGACCGGCTGACCGCTCGAATCGCGAAGCGCGATGCGCCCGTCGTTCTTGGCGTTCGCGCAGACGATGGAGGTCCTCGCGTCGATGGCGGAGGTGTAGTTCGCATTGTTCTTGGTCTTCGAGGCGTTCGTCGCGTGGTCGAAGATCCGCTCCGTTGCGGCGAAACCGTAGGAGCCGAAGGCGGTCAGGTTCTTGTTCGTGGTGTTCTGGTTGTCTTGGTAATAGGTGTTCTCGCCATCCGTCATGACGATCATCGCCTTGATGTTGTCCTCGTCGCCGGATGCCCGCCCGTCGGTGAAGGGCTGACGCCTGGAGAGGACGCGCCAGCCCCAGCCGACACCCTGATCGACATTGGTCGAACCCGTGGCGACGAGCTTGGAGACCGTCGACAGGGTGGTCGACGCGCTGCCGCTGAGGGGCTGCAGCGGATTGGAGTCGCAGATGTAGCTCGGGCTGTACGAGTTGTTCGCGCCGATCGAATTGGTGGGAAAGATCGTTGCCGAATAATACTTGTTCACGTCCCGCAGTCGCGTTTCGAATTTCGATGCGTCGCTGTCCTTGAGGTAGGAGTTCACCCAACCCTTCTTGAGGTCGTCACCTTCGTCCGGCGCGAAATAGGGGACGAACAACGTGTCGGGGTTGGCCTCGGATGGCTCCGTATCGTTGGTGCCATAGGGATCGACGCGCGCTTCCGCGCAGCCCTTGAAGGCGTATTTGGGATAGGTCTTGGCGAACTGCGCGTAGATGTCCTGGCGCGACAGGGATCGAAGCGGGTTCAGCGCGTCGACATAGGCGTTCCGTGTCGGATAGAGCGGATTCCTCAGGGCGCGGGGCACGCCTAGCAACGTCGTGTAGGACGACCAGTCCAGGTTCTCGTTGTGGATGGTCGACAGGCCCTTGGGATCCATCCACCACTCGTTCAAATATTGCGGGCCGATGTTGACGGCGCCGGAAAACGGGACGACCGCGACCCGGACGGGGTCGTCGTCTCCGGTCTTTGCCGCCGATCCGAAGAGGCTCTGGACGGCCTTCGACGCCTGAGCGCGCAGCGTCACGATCTTGGCCGAGCCGCCCGCGGCGGGTGCGTCGTTCATCGAGCCCGACGTGTCCAGCACCATCGCGACCTCGACGGTCGTGTTGCTGATCGCGACCACGCTTTCCGCGGTGGAACAGGCCGATCCCTCGATGCCCTTGGCCGAAAGTCCATAGCCGGTCAGGAAGAAGGGATCGTAGGTCGAGCAGGAGCTGATCCTGATGGTGCGTTCGTGGTCGCTGTTCCAGGACAGGCCCTCGTAGCTCATGGTCGCGGTCGTGCGGGACAGGGATGCCGTGTTGGCGTTGAAGAAGGTGCGGGCGGTCGCTTCGATCACCTTCGGATCCGACTGCGACGAGGATTGCTGCGCGGCCGCGAGCGCCGCGGCGTCGAGCGCGGCCTGCACCAGCCGCTGGTCGCGATAGAGCAGCGACAGATCGATCATCGCTCCCGTCATGAACACCAGCGGTACCGCGGTGAGGGCGCCGATGACCACGAAATTGCCATGCGTCGCGCCGGCGAAGGCACGAAGGCTTCGCTTGAAACGATTCTGTCCGGCGAAGGGCATGTCCGACCTGCACGCTAAGGAGCACTGATCGGCAGTCTATCCAGTGATTGTTAATCGCCTCCTGATTGTCATCCTCAAACTTTCGCGCATTTCGACGTGTCGCCACGGCAGGGCTGCTGCTTCCGTCGCTCGCCGGCGATGCTCCACAGGCAGACAGGCAGACAGGCAGACAGAGCGCCTCTTCGCGTTCTTGGAACGGACGCGATGACGATGGATCGTGTCCAGAGACGGACGAAGGGGGGCGCCGGATCGCGGTCGCCCAGGTTCAGGTCGTGGTCGACCCTCGGACGACGACGCGATGCGCGCGAGATACGGAGCCCGCCGCCCTTTCAAGCGGAACGGAAGACGGTCAAGCGGGCGAGCCATCCGGCGGGACGAGGCTAATGGACGATGCGCAACACCGCTAGCCGCTTCGAGATCTGCTGGAAAACGGATGTCAACTGACTGGCCAAGTCGATGTCGAAGAAGTAGTCCGGCGACGTCGCACAGTCTCTGAGAAGTTTCTGGTCTCCCTCCATAAGGTTGATCGTGTAGAGGATCACGTCCGCGTCCTTCAACGCCTTGCATGCGATCCGCATTCGCGCGTCGATGCGCGATCCCAATCCATCCCACCGAGAGTTCGTGTTTTCTCCGTCCGTCATCAGCATCGCGATGCGTTTTGCACGAGGATTGCTCCCCGTGAGGGGGGCTTGCGGCGTGAAGGCCTCCATCGCCCATTGCAATCCGATGACGTTGTTCGTCAGGCCGTTGGGCTTCATTCGATCGATGAGGGATCTTGCTGCCTTGTAGTCTTTGGAAAGCGGAAAGACGGATTGAAGCTTGTTGTCGTCACAGCGTTTGCGCGGGTAGAGAGTCCTCTTGTTGGTGATATCGGCAGGAATGCCGTTGGTGTCGTAATCCATCGACCGATCCTCGATGCATCCGGACCAGACTCCGCTGCTCACGTCGCGCTCTTCCTCCAGTTGTGATTTCGACGAGGGAGCCGGACCCGATTTCCCGTCCCTCTGGACGGATGATCGCTCCGAGATGCTGTTGAATTGCGAAACGATGCCGGGACCCGCAAAGACCGTGTTGTCGAAGGGTATGATCGCGATCTGCACGTTGGACTTCATCGCTTCGATCGTGCTGATGAATTGGTTGGCCGCCTTTCTGAGCTCTACGATTCTCTTGTCGCCGATCATCGACAAGGAGTTATCCAGGATCAGAACGATGTCCATATCCGCGCCGGCGGCTTCGGCTGTCGAGTTGACGGAGATACGGGAGGCTTTCATCCCGAAAATCGTGAGAAAGTTGTACGGAACGGTCGCCGATATATTGTAGACGATCTGGTCGCCGACTTTCTTGACGGTGCCTTGGGCGCCCGTTCCGTAGTTTGCTTCTAAGAAAATCTTTGCGTTCCGGTTCATGTCGTCGATGGAGGCGCCCGGGGCTGAGCGAGATGCCGCGATGATGGCGCTGTCGGCCGCGGATTGCAGCTTGGACCTCGCCTTGTACTGCTGCGCGATATCGATCATCCCGCCCATGGTGAGCACGAGCGGCAGGGTGGACAGGGCACTCATGACGGCGAAGTTTCCTGATCGCGCCTTTGCAAAGCGAACTATACTATATAAAAGTCTTATTACATATGATAAGAGAAGCATCTTTTTTGTTCCTGTTCATTTTACTCAACAACAGGACGATGAATTAAAAATTAAACGAGATTTATATCAGATTTTATATAGAAAAACTGATGGATTTGCATTGAGGCGGCGGGTCCCGGTCACATTCCACCTTCATCTCACCCGGTGGTTGAATTCATTTCTCAGGTCGTTCTCGTTGTTGTTGATGCGGTCCCATCGGCTCCTTTCTTCGGCGGCCTTGTGTTCGGCGGGGTAGGGGGGCGTCGCACCAGGAGCTTGGCTTGCCTCGAGGGTCGAGATGCGGTTCCGCATGCGAGGGTCGCAGCAGCGCGGTTGCGTCCGATGCCGGCAGGATCGTGGACGAAGCGGTGCAGGAAAAACGCTGCCGAGCCGCGCCGTCCGAGATTTGGCTCGGAATCTAGTGGGACAGACCGCGCAGATAGATCGACATGAGCTGCGTCTGGGAGGTGATGCCGAGCTTGCGGTAGACGTTCCGGCGATGGACCTTCACCGTCCCCGTCGAAATCCCCAACCGAAGGCCGATGGACTCGGAGGAGTGTCCCTGCAGCACGAGTTCGACGATGGCCGCTTCGCGCTTCGTCAGGTTCATGGCGTCCCAGACCTGATCGGTCGAGCGCAGCGGAGAGCGGCGCAGCCGCTTGCCGTGAGCCTCCCGGTCGAAGCGGGGCGACAGATCCCCCCAGGAACGCTGGACGAGGGCCCTGACCAGCGGTTCGGCCGTGCGCAGGAGAGCGAATTCCCGATCCGCGAACGTGCCGCTTCGTTCCTTGCGCATCAGGGACAGGACCACCGAGATGCCCCCGCCGCACGGCACGAAGTAGCCGAGTTCCTCCGCAAGCCCGGTCTGAACGTAGTAGGTTCGCCGATACTCGCTGGAGAAGAAGCGGTCGGGCGCGAGCTCGCGCATGCGCCAGGCGCCGGGTCTCATCGCCAGGGCCTGATGGTAGAACGGATCGAGCAGATAGGGCCCCGCCTGGTACAAAGAGACGAAGACGGCGTATTCCTCGGGAGCAAACGTGCTGAAGAGCTCGATCGGCCGGTCCTTGCCGCGATAGGCGAAGACCACGACCTCATCGAATTGCGACAGCGACCCGAGCAGCGCCTGCAGGATGCGCCCGAGATCCTGGTCCTCGGCGGGCAGCACAGCCTGGAGACCGCGGGCGGCCGCCTGGAACAGCGTGTCGAAATCAGGTGCCATGACGATGAGGGGCCTCGGGCGATCGTCTGAGCGGGATGCCCAAGCGGTATACACCCTGCGACGCGACAATCGAAGAAAAGTACCTCTTTCGGGGTATACATCCCGCGAAGCAGACGCGCCTACCATTCCCGACAGCGCTGGGCATAGATCGCGGGGAGCAAGGGTGTCCGTTCCGACGAACGATATCGAATTCCGGGCCGTGACCAAAAGCTACGGCAAGGTCGTCGCCGTGTCCGACCTTGACCTCGCGATTCCGAAGGGTGCCTTCGTGGCGCTGCTGGGGCCGTCCGGATGCGGCAAGACGACCTGCCTTCGCATGATCGGCGGCTTCGAGCAGCCGAGCGCCGGCGAGGTGTTCATCGACGGGCGGCTGATGAACGGCGTGCCGCCCTATCGCCGGCCGGTCAACATGGTCTTCCAGCAATACGCCCTCTTTCCGCATTTCGACGTCGAGACGAACGTCGCCTACGGGCTTCGACAGATGCGCCCGAAGATCGGGTCGGCCGAGATCGCGCGGCAGGTCGCGCAGGCTCTGGAGATGGTTCGCCTCGGGAGCTTCGCCAAGCGGCGGATCCACGAGATGTCCGGCGGGCAGCAACAGCGCGTGGCGCTCGCCCGCGCCCTCGTCAACAAACCCTCGGTCCTCCTTCTCGACGAGCCGCTGGCCGCTCTCGACAAGAAACTGCGCACTGCGATGCAGTTCGAGCTCCAGTCGCTCCAACGCGATCTCGGCATCACCTTCGTTCTCGTCACGCACGACCAGGAGGAGGCGCTGTCGATGAGCGACCTCGTCTGCGTGATGAGCGAGGGCCGCATCCGGCAGATCGCGCCGCCCCAGGCGATCTACGACCAACCCGCCGATCTCTTCGTCGCGGACTTCGTCGGCAAGACCAACCGGTTCGATGCGCGGTTGGAGACGAACGGCACCCTCGTTCTCGCGAACGGCCAGACCTTCGAGGCGGGGCCTGCGGGCCGGGCGCCTTCGTCCGGCAAGGCCGTGCTGGCGGTGCGGCCCGAGGCGATCCGCATCTGGCGAGGATCGAAGCCGGGCACGGACGACGTCCAAGGCACGGTGACCCACCGCATCTTCCTCGGCTCCGCGACGGAATACGCGGTCTCGGTGACGGGTCTCGGCGACGTGCTGGTCACGGCCGAGCGCGGCGGCTCCGCGGGGGTCGAACTGATCGAGCCCGGCGAGGCCGTCCTCCTGTCCTTCGATCCGAAGGCGGCGCACCTCTTTCCGGTCTGACGATGGCGATGGCTTGGGAACAACAAGGAAACGTTAGATGACGCATTGGAATAAGCTGGTTCCGCCGATCACGCCGCAGCGCCTGACCGAGGAGTTCATGCGCCTGAAGCGCGGCTCCGTGACCCGTCGCCACTTCCTCGGCGTAACCGGTCTCGGCCTTGCGGCGGCGGTTCTCGGCAACGGGTCCTCGCCCTTCGGTGCTCCGGCCCGGGCGAAGGATCTCGGCTCGCGCATGTCCCTCGCGACCTGGCCGAACTACCACGACCCCGCGACCTTCGAGGCTTTCAAGCAGGCGACCGGCGTCGCCGTCGAAGTCAACGTCTTCGGTTCCAACGAAGAGATGCTCGCCAAGCTCCAGGCCGGCGGAGCCGGCTGGGACCTCTTCGTTCCGACGAACTACACCATCTCGACCTATGCCAAGCTCGGTCTCATCGATGCGCTCGACCTCTCCAAGGTTCCGAACTTCGACCGGAAGAGCCAGTCCGAGCGCTTCACCAACGAAGGCACCATCGAGGGAAAGACCTTCGCCCTGCCGAAGAACTGGGGCACCACGGGCATCGCGATCAACACGGGCGAGATGAAGACGCCGGTGACGAGCTGGAAGGAGTTCTTCGATGCGGCGGCGAACGAGGCGGATGGCCGCGCCATGGTTCACGACTACCAGCTCACCACCATCGGCAGCGCCCTCGTCGCCCTCGGCTATTCGTTCAACTCGATCGCACCCGAAGAGCTCGCCAAGGCCGAAGAACTGCTCGTCGCCGTGAAGCCGCATCTCTTCGCGATCAACAGCGACTACCAGCCCTCCATGCGCTCGACGGACGCCTGGATGGCGATGTGCTGGACGAACGACGGCGCCCAGCTCCACCGCGACATGCCCGAGATCGAGTTCGTGCTCGGCAAGGATGGCGGCGAGATCTGGACCGACTTCTACGCCATTCCCTCCAGCGCGCAGAACAAGGAGGCCAGCTACGCGCTCCTGAACTTCTTCCTCGATCCGGCGAATGCCGTGAAGGAGCATATCGCCAACGGTGCGCCGACGACGGACAGCCGCGTCATCGCGCTTCTCCCGGCGGAGGTGACCGCCAACAGGATCGTCTATCCGGACGAAGCCGCACTGACGCCGTTCGAATTCGGCGCCGCGGTGACGTTGACCGATCCGGCCCGAGCGGAGGTCATGGCGCGGTTCAAGGCGGCCTGAGCGGGGGATCGCTTCACGCGCAAGATGGAAGGGTCACCGGGCGGTCTTGCGCCCGGCGGCTCGGAACGGGAGTGGCATGGGTCTTTCCGACGGCACGAAACGAAGCCTTGTGACAGCGACGCTGATGGCGCCGGCTGCGCTGTGGCTGACGATCTTCCTCGTCCTTCCGTTCATCGCGATGCTGATCTTCGCCGTCGGCGAACGCGCGCCGGAGGGTGGCTACCAAGCCGCCTTCACCCTCGAACACTTCGCCAACCTCCCGGCCCGCGCCGCGGCCTTCTGGAACACGCTGATGCTGGCGCCGGCAGGGGCCTTTCTCTGCCTCCTCCTCGCCTATCCCGTCGCCTATTACCTCGCCGTCCGCGCCGATCCGCGCCACCGTCTCGTGCTCGTCTCGCTGATCGTCGTCCCCTTCTGGACCAGCCTCCTCGTGCGCACCTATGCCTGGATGTACATCCTCGGCGCACGGGGACTGCCCAGCCTTCTCGACCTCGTCGGGATCGAGAAGGTGCGCCTCCTGAACACGCCGGGCGCGGTGCTCCTCGGCATCGTCTACGGCTACCTGCCCCTGATGATCATGCCCATCTATGTGAGCCTCGAGAAGCTCGACCGGCGGCTGATCGAGGCTTCCGCCGACCTCGGTGCGCGACCGTTGTCGACCTTCTTCAAGATCACGCTGCCCCTGTCGCTGCCGGGCGTGATGACGGGGGTCGCGCTCGTGACCATCCTGCTTCTCGGAGAGTACCTGATCCCGCAGCTGCTGGGCGGCGGCAAGGTCTTCTTCATCGGCAACGCCCTCGTCGATCTCTTTCTCCAATCGCGCAACTGGCCCTTCGGGTCGGCCATCGCCGTCACCCTCGTCGCTGTCGTGGTCGTGGTGCTTGCCGTTGCGATGCGGATCGCTTGGCGAGTGTCGGGCGCGCGGCAGGTGGATCTCGTCTGATGCGCGCGCTTCTCCTCGCGGTCTACGCCTTTCTCTACGCACCGATCGCACTCGTCGTCTTGTTCTCGTTCAACTCCGGGCGGAGCGCGAGCCAGTTCGACGGCTTCTCGTTCCAATGGTATGGCCGCGCCCTGTCCAACGCGTTTCTCATCGAGGCGCTGCTGAACAGCGTCGTCATCGCCCTGACCAGCGCCACTCTCGCCGCCGTCTTCGGGACCATGGCGGCCATGGGGCTGCAACGGCTCGGACCGAGGACCCGCACGCTGTTCGACGGTCTCCTCGCCGCCGCGATCGTCGTGCCGGGCGTCGTGATCGGGATCGCCACGCTGGTGGCGCTCGTGACGCTGTTCGGCTTCGTGAACCCGCTGATCGCCTCGCTCTGGCCAGACGAGAGCCCGCCGCGCCTCGGCCTCGGCTTCGGCTCGATCATTGCCGCTCATGGACTGTTCTCGATGGCGCTCGTCACCATGATCGTGAAGGCGCGCATCGCGGGCCTTGGACGCGACATCGTGGAGGCTTCGGCCGATCTCTATGCGACGCCCCTCACCACGTTCCGCGAGGTCGTCCTGCCACAGATCCTGCCGTCGATCCTCGCCGGCTTCCTGCTCGCCTTCACCTTCTCGTTCGACGACTTCATCATCGCCTTCTTCGTCGCCGGCTCGAACACGACCCTGCCGATCTACGTCTTCGCCTCCATTCGCAGGGGGGTGACGCCCGAGATCAACGCCGTCGCAACGATGGTGCTGGTGGCTTCCCTTCTCCTCATCGTCGTCGCCCGCTTTCTCCTGCGAGAGCGGCAGCCTGCCCAAGCTCTCGGACCGCAAGCACCATGATCCTCCAGGACCGCATCGCCATCGTCACCGGCTCCGGCTCCGGCATCGGCCGGGCCGGAGCCATCATCCTGGCGCGCGAAGGTGCCGTCGTCGTGGTCGTGGACCGCGACAGGGCCGCCGCCGAGGAGACGACCGGCTTGATCGCAGCAAGCGGAGGGCGGGCGGAGGCGGCCGTTCTCGACGTGACGGACGACGAGGCGCTCCGATCGATGGTCGCCGACGTCCTGAACCGCCATGGCCGGATCGACATCCTCCACAATCATGCGGGCGCGCAGGTTTCGGGGGACCTGGAAGGCGTTTCGATCGAGGGCTTCGACCGCTCCTGGCACCTCAACGTCCGCTCCCATTTCCTGGCAGCCCGCCTTGTGATGCCGGCCATGCGCAGCCGCGGGACGGGCGTCATTCTCAACACGTCCTCATCCTCCGGCGTGCTCTACGATCGCGAGATGATCGCCTACACGACGAGCAAGCACGCCGTGATCGCGATGACGCGGCAGATGGCGGGCGACTACGGCCGCTTCGGCATCCGCGTCAACGCGCTCTGCCCGGGGTGGGTGGACACGCCCTTCAACGATCCCTTCGTCGCGCAGATGGGCGGGCGTCCCTCCATCGAAACCTATATCCGCGACCGCGTCCCCCTCGGTCGCTGGGCCGACGTGTCCGAGATCGCGGAACCCATCCTGTTCCTCGTCTCCGACCGATCCTCCTACATGACGGGGCAGATCCTGGTGGTCGATGGTGGGGAGACGGTCGTCTGACCAGATCCCGGCGCGATCCTCCGGCCCGCATCGCGCGCAGATGCCTGGTCGAGACGGCGCTCGGACCTCCTGCATCACGCCGGGTTCCCGAAAGCCATCGTTCTGCGCTGTCGCTGCAGACGCGGGCGGCTCGCCGTCTCCGACGGTCGTCCCGAAGAAACCGATAGGGATCGCGCGCCCCTTTGCGTCGCGGAAAGATGCCGGCATCCGGGGCGCCGGCGACTTCGCCGCCTCATCGTGGACGAATGCGTTCCCGGAACCTGCCTTCGCTGGACCCACCTCCTCCCCGGCACTGGATGGTGCCGCGGCGTCCACGTCTGTGGTGGGCCGTCGGAGCCGCGAGGCGATGCGTGAAGGGTGCCCGCGTGGTGGCGGACACGCTTTGGCTGTTCCTAGTCTAACTCGACGTAATACGCGATGCCTTCGTAGCGCATCTGTGGCAGCGTTCGAATGATCTGCTGCTGTTCGGCATCTTCAGCCGTGTAGAAGTGCGCGCCGGTTTGCGTATTAAAAAATCTGTGAAGTTCCTCGCGACCTGCACCAGCGGTCGTATAGGCTTTGTAAGCTTCGCCCTCGAACTGGTAATTTTTCAGGTTGCTGATGATACTATCGCGCTCGGCGGTCTTGATCGTATAGAAGTAAACGCCGGTGTCCTTGTTCAAGAACCGATAGACAGGCGCGCCGTTGGCGGCCGTGGCGTTCGTATCGAACGCGTTTCCTTCATACACGAAGTCCGGCATGCTCTGCTGAATGTTGTTCCGCTCTACCACGCTGGCGGTATAGAAGTGCGTGCCATTGGCTTTGTTATAGAACCGAAAAACGTCGCCGAACTCCGACGGCCCACCGACGGGGTTTCCGGCTGGCGAGCCTTCTACGGCACGAAGCGCCAGGGGCTCGAAGAATTTGACCGCATTGAACGCTTCGTCAGGCGTGTCCGCAATCGCGTACTTGCGGATCGGGGAGGCGGCGCCGGGTATCGAAGCCGCGGAAATCGAAACCCAATTTTCGCCCGCAGCGCCCGTCGGTGCGTACGCGACGGCGAAGACGTCGATACCGTCGTTCGGCCGGCTCAACGCGACGGCGCGATCGTAAAAGGGATCGTTGTTGGGCAGCGCGATCTCAGTGTTGGCAGAGATGGTCCGGGCAGGGTCGCTGTTGTAGCTGTACGGCGTCATGATTTGTATGTCGACGCCGGAGTTGAACCCCCGCGTGTTCAAGCTGACGACGTCACCACCCGACCAAAGCTCCGCCGCGAAATACAGGTCCTTATAACCGCCGCGAAGGTCATTGGCCCCGAAGCCGACGGGTATCTTGTAGATGTCGGTGTCGGTTTTCGAGTTGATGTATCCGATCGTCACATCCGTCGATAGGTAGTAGAGCCCAGGTGTATTGCGAGGGGCGGAAAGGCCGTTCCAGTAGACAGATCCATCGTTGAATCGATCATACAGGGTGTTCACGAAAGATGGCGTTACGCTGTCGACGAGGCGCGTTTCCATGCGAACTCTCCCAATGGGCTCCGGCGGCCTTCCGAATTGCAAACGTTCGGTCGCGCGCGTAAAAATTGCATATTTAACGCCGGCTGCAAACCAGTTTTCGCAGCGTCAATCGAGTTGTCGAAGGTCAATCCATTCCCGTCCGCGCCGTGTCGCCTTCGTTTTCGCGGCTGCCGTTGGGGACGGTATGACCCAGCTATGGCAGCTATGCCGCTGACGGTCATCTGTCGGTCCTGCCATCGTGACCGGGCGTTCACCGGAGGAGGACATTGCGGCCGACGTGTTGTTGTCGCGATGTGTTCCGTTCGGCCGACGGAGGGGCTGCGGCGAACATGGGCATTCTCATCGTCGACTTTGCCCCGGCCATGTCGCGCTCCCCGGTAGGCCGGAAAGCATCCGGACGGTACGTTGCGATCATCGACATGCGGAGCCCGTCGGCCGCACACCGCGGAGGCTTTTGCCAAACGTCCGGGACGGACGTCGCCGCTGACCCTTCCGCTGCCTTGCAGGGAGGGGGAGGGGTCTTAGCAGCCAGAGCGATGAACCCTGCGTTCCCGATGGCCTCCGTGGGGGCGTTTTGCCGTCAAAGGCTTGGACAGAACCTTCCGAGCGATGCGGGCTCGCCGTTTCCATTCGCGGCGCGCACCTCGAAGCGACCGTCCGGATCGTCCATCCACTTCGCGATGTTCTCGCCGTTGATCGCCACGATCTCGTTCTCGACCAGCGCGGCGCCTGTGTCCCGCATGTGATTCACGTCACCCCAACCGATCGTCCGCATGGTCGTCTCCTGTCACCCCGCCATATCAAGACAGAGCGAACCGCTCCCGCAACGGTTCCGAACATGGCAGGGATAACATCAATGTCAGTGACAGATACGACACCGATCGTCCGCGAACGCGCCTATTTGCTTTGGGAGAAGGCCGGTCGTCCGCTGGGGCGCGAGCACGAGTTCTGGGCGCAAGCCGCGGCCGAGATCGAAGGGCACCTGGAAGGAGATCAGGAGCGCTACCGGGACGGGCGGATCATCGCGCGGTGAAGACCCGGCGTCACCTGCGGCAAGGGTTTGCTGGTCGCTTCAAGGACGGCCTTCATGCGCGGTCTCCTCGTTCCCGTTCTGGCCGACAGCGTTTCCGGGCCGGCCGAGTGATCGACCCAAACTGAAAGGTCCGGTTGGAACGTCGGTTCCGAATCGGCCCTTGCACCAGCGGGAGCTTGGCCGTCGGAGCAGGCCGGGTGAGCGTCGCCGGCCACGCGGCAAAGGTGGCACGACGACGTCTGGTGCGGGCGGTTGGTAGCCGTTCGATGCGTATCGAAAGCTGGCGGCGGCCGGACCGTCTTGTCGTGCCGCCGTCCGCTGTCGATGATCACCTGCGTAAGGCGCCGGCTGTCAAGGATCTCGCTATCGAGGAGTTCGTTGCCACGGCGGGCGTTGAGGCTCTCGACAGAACCGCTCTTCCATGGGCCAGCGGGTGCGATGTCCGCGGTCTCGGCTCCACCGGCCGTGATCCAGTCCTGCACGGCCGTGGTGATGAACTCCGGCCCGTTCTCATCGCCATCGATCCTCTCGATCGACGGTTCCTCGAACTCGGTCCGAACATGGCCGGGAACGCCGTCCAGGACGAAGAGGTCCGATCGGGCCTCGATGCCATCCGTCGAGTCGAGCCTGCGAGCGGCTCGAATGCCGAGGCATTCTTAGGAGCGGTTGACACGAAGAAGCCCGCCTCGCGTCGTGCGAGACGGGCAACGCATCAACCCCTGATCACATGGTCTTGGCGATGCACTCTCGCTTCCGACCGATCTTGCCGCCGTTGCCGCCGGTGATCTGCTTGATCTGCCCTTCCGGGCAGGTGCCGTCATCCACCAGGACCTTGCTGCCATAGGCGAGCGTCCCGGAGGCAGGCTCTGACGTCATCGGCGTGGATTGACACCCAACCAGCAAAAAGCCGGAGGCGGCGATCAGTGCAATTCGCATCATGTCTGTCCCCTTACGATAAGTGCAGGTCATTGCCATCATGATCCGCCGCCGATCGCAAGGTGCCGTTCGGTAAAATGACAGCAAAACCGTTGCTCAATCGAGTTTATAGAAAGTATTGTTTGGGGATCTGGACAGGCTGATCGAAGAGTATGCCATGCATGGAGCACGCGCGCCTCACCCACTTGAGGTAGCCGCCGCCCGTCCTTCAAAGGAGGGCGGTGTCACCTCTGGGTCGAAGGGGCTTTCGAAGTGCATCCACGCCTGTGGAGCACGCACAATTTGATCCTGCGCGCCGTGTCACTTGAAGGGGCGCGCTCAGCGAAGCCTGGATCGAATAGGAGCCATCGGCCACCGGCGAGCGCGACCCCCCGATGGTCATGACCATGGGCATACCCGCCGAACGGGTCGATGCGTTGTTCGTCTGGGCGAGCGGCCTGTGAGAGGGCATCGCGAAGCCGTGTGAGGGCTAAAACCTCACAAGCCTCACAAACCCTCACACGAGAGGGCCTGAAAACGAGGCTAAGTCGTTGAGAGAAATGGTGCCGCTTAGGTGACTCGAACACCTGACCCCATCATTACGAATGATGTGCTCTACCGGCTGAGCTAAAGCGGCCTGCCCGTGTCGAAGCGCTGCTTCGGCGGACGAGGGCTCTGATAGACTCAAACCGCTCGAGGTTCAAGCGCAAATCGACGGGACAGCGTCACGAAGCTTGCGCGAGGAGACGGCGGCGGGCGGCCGCGTATTCCTCGGCCAGACGATCGACGAGGGCTGCGGCGGGCAGAACGGAGGCGACCGAGCCGATGCCCTGGCCGGAACCCCAGATGTCCTTCCACGCCTTGGCGGCCTTGGAGCCGCCGAAATCCATCGCGGAGGGATCGCTTTCCGGCAGACGGTCGGGATCGAGACCGGCGGCCTCGATCGAGGCCTTCAGGTAATTGCCGTGGATGCCCGTGAAGAGGTTGGTGTAGACGATGTCGGAGGCCCTGCCGGCGACGATGCCCTCCTTGTAGGCATCGACGGCGCGCGCCTCTTCGGTGGCGATGAAGGCCGAGCCGATATAGCCCCCGTCCGCGCCCATGGCCTCGGCCGCGAGAACCGCGTCGCCGGTCGCGATCGCGCCCGACAGGAAGAGCGGCCCGTCGAACCACTGGCGGATCTCGGAGACGAGCGCGAAGGGCGAGAGCGTTCCGGCATGGCCGCCGGCCCCGGTCGCCACCGCAATCAGGCCATCCGCACCCTTCCGGATCGCGCTTTTGGCGAAACGGTCGTTGATGACGTCGTGGAGAACGATGCCGCCGTAAGAGTGCACGGCCTCGTTCACCTCGGGCACGGCACCCAGCGATGTGATGACGATGGGCACCTTGTGCCGCACGCAGACCTCGAGATCGGCCTGCAGCCGGTCGTTCGACTTGTGCACGATCTGGTTCACGGCGAAGGGCGCGGACGGGCTTTCCGGATGGTCGCGGTCGTGCGCGGCCAGCGCTTCCTCGATCTCGTAGAGCCAGTCGTCCAGCTGCGCGGCGGGCCGGGCGTTGAGCGCGGGAAAGGAGCCGACGATCCCCGCCTTGCACTGCGCGATCACCAGCGGGGGATGGGAGATGATGAAGAGCGGCGCGGCGATGACGGGAATGCGCAGGCGATTCGCGAGGTGCGCGGGAAGGGCCATGCCGATGCTCCAAATTTTGACGTTTACGTCAATTCGACATCCTGCGTAGCGGGATCGCGGGCGCGGATCAAGCCGGCTTTGCGCAAGGGCCTGGGGAGCGCGACCATCGGCGCGCGGGAAGGACTTGCCAAGCGTCGACGGAGGAACGATTTTTGCGCGTGATGTCCGATCTTTTTCCGTTTTTCCCGACGACGCCCTCGCTGTTTGCCGAACCCGTGCCGACGCTCGTGCGCGTCATCGACACGGAAACGGCGGGACAGCGGTTCGAGGACGATGCGGTGATCGAGATCGGCTCGGTCGATCTCGACCTCGCGACCGGCGCGATCTTCCATCCGATGCAGACGCTCTGCGACCCCGGCGGGGCCGAGATCAATCCGCATGCGCGGCGCGTCCACCAGATTTCGGACGAGATGCTGGCGGGCGCGCCGCCCTTCGCCGAAGCGGTGGAGCCGTTCGCCGGCGCCCCTGCCTATGCCGCGCAGCGCTCCGATTTCGACCGGCCGCGCCTCCGGCTCGCCGGTCGCTGGCTCTGCACGCACAAGCTCGCGCTGCGGGCCTTTCCCGACGTGCGGGCGCACGGCCTGCAGAGCCTCGTCAAATACGTGCCGCTCGATCTCACCGAGGTTCGGCCGATGATGGCGGGGCTACATCCGCACCGCGCGCTCTACGATGCGCTGGCCACCGCCGTCCTCCTTCGGCGCATCGCGGAGGTGCTGATGCCGCGCTGCCGCGATGTCGAGGACTTTCTCGACCGGGCGGAGCGCGTGACCAAGCAGCCGGCGCTTCTCGCCCGCCTGCGCTTTGGAAAGCACAAGGGCGTGCCGCTCGCCGAGGTGCCTCCCGACTATCTGGAATGGATCGTCGCGGAGCCCGGCATGGACGCCGATGCGGTCTTCACCGCGCGGCATCATCTCGCACGGCAGACGATTCGCGGGGCGCGGCCTCTTCCTGCGGCGGCTTCGCTCTAGGTTGGGTTGGCGGCCTTCCGCCGCGCACCGGAACCCATGCAGCCCTTCGCCGAACTTCTCGACCGCCTCACCCTGACGCCGTCCCGCAACGGCAAGCTCCGCCTGATGGCGGATCACTTCCGGGACGTGCCCGACCCCGAGCGCGGCTATGCGCTGGCCGCGATCACGGGCGGGCTCGACATCCGATCGGTGAAGCCCGCCATGCTGCGCGCGCTGATGGCCGATCGCATGGACGAGGTTCTGTTCGGCTATTCCTACGATTATGTCGGCGATCTCGCCGAGACGATCGCGCTCGTCTGGCCGGCGCCGCACGATGGAGATCGCGAAACGGATCCGCCGACGCTCGATGAGGTGATCGCCAAGCTCGATGCGGCGACGCGGGCGGAGGGGCCGAAGCTGGTCGAGGCCTGGCTCGACCGGCTGGACTCCTCCGGGCGCTATGCGCTCCTGAAGCTCGTGACCGGCGCGATGCGCATCGGCGTGTCCTCGCGTCTCGCCAAGCAGGCCCTGGCGGATTTCGGCGGCAAGGACATCACCGAGATCGAGGAGCTCTGGCACGGACTGGCGGTGCCGTATCTGGAGCTCTTCGCCTGGCTGGAGGGGCGGGCGGAGAAGCCCGTCTCGGCGGCGGCCTCACCGTTCCGCCCGGTCATGCTCTCCCAGCCGCTGGAGCCGCCGGACCACGCGCGCATCGTGCCGCAGGACTATGCCGCGGAATGGAAGTGGGACGGCATCCGCGTTCAGGCGACGGTGGAGCGGGGCGTGCGCCGCCTCTACTCCCGTACCGGCGACGACATCAGCGCCGCCTTTCCCGATCTCCTCGCTTCCATGGACTACGAGGGCTCGCTGGACGGCGAGCTTCTCGTCGCGCGCCCGGCCGCGAAGGGGCGGGCGACGGTGATGCCGCATCGGGGGCCGCCGGGAGACGACATCGTCGTCGGCACGTTCTCCGACCTTCAGCAGAGGTTGAACCGCAAGGCGGTCTCGACCGCCGTCATGGACAAGCATCCGGTGTTCCTGCGGACCTACGATCTCCTGCAGGACGGACGGGACGATCTTCGCGCGCTGCCCTTCCGGGAGCGGCGCGAGCGGCTGAACGGCTTCGTGTCAGGGCTCGACCCCACGCGGTTCGACATTTCGCCCTTCGTGCCCTTCGACAGCTTCGAGGATCTCGGCGCCCTGCGTGTCGACCCGCCCCATCCCGTGATCGAAGGCGTGATGCTGAAGCGCTGGGACAGTCCTTACGTGCCGGGCCGGCCGAAGGGGCCCTGGTTCAAGTGGAAGCAGGACCCGCATCTCATCGACGCCGTCCTCATGTACGCGCAGCGCGGGCACGGCAAGCGGTCGAGCTTCTATTCGGACTACACGTTCGGCGTCTGGGCGGGCGAGGCGGACCAGCCGGAACTGGTGCCGGTCGGCAAGGCCTATTTCGGCTTCACCGACGAGGAGCTGAAGCTCCTCGACAAATACATCCGCGACAACACGATCCAGCGCTTCGGCCCGGTGCGCTCGGTGCGGGCCGAGCCCGACCATGGTCTGGTGCTGGAGGTCGCCTTCGAGGGGCTGCAGCGCTCGACGCGACACAAGTCCGGCGTCGCCATGCGCTTTCCCCGGATCTCGCGCCTGCGCTGGGACAAGCCCGCCTTCGAGGCCGACCGGATCGAGACCCTGCAGGCGATGCTCGGCGAGGGGTGAAGACGGTCGCCGCAGCGCGTCCAAATCCGAAACGGGGCGCTCCGAACGTTCAGAGGCTTGTGCAACGGGACGCGATCGCCCACCTCCTGCCGCGACGATCTCATGGAAGGAGCTTCGCATGGCCGGGCGTATCGACAGTTTTCTCGGCGGCTCGCCGCTTTCGGTGGTGATCCGGCTGGTGATCCTGTCGTTGATCGTCGGCGTCGTCCTCTCGTGGCTCGACTGGAGCCCGCGCGACGTCTGGTTCGCGATTGAGGATTTCGTCCGCTGGGTCTGGTTCAGCCTGTTCGGCTCCTTCCAGCGCGCGACGGATTACTTCCTTCTCGGCGCGGCGATCGTCATTCCGGTCTTCCTCATCTCGCGCTTCCTGAAGATGGGGCGCGGCACGCGCTGAGACGGCCTACCAGCGCCCGCTCTTCTCGGCGCGGCGCTGGAGGACGGTGAGGAGCAGCGCCGCGGGAACCGCGACGACGAGCGTGCCCCATGCGACGCCCTCCCGGCGCCCCTCGATCCGACCCTCGCGCCGGCCCCGGCGATGCTCCTGCCCGGAAAGACCGCTGTCCGCAGCCGCCGTCTCGTCGAGTCCCGCGACCGTGTCGGCCATGATCGCGCCACGCGATCCGAGCGGACGTTCGGCCCCGGTCGTGGAGTCGCGCGCCGTCTGATGCTCCAGTTCCGAATTCAGCTCGCCGCCGACGATGAGGAGGATCGAGGTGAGCCAGATCCAGGTCATGAAGCCGATCAGCGCGCCGAGCGAGCCGTAGGTCGCATTGTAGGAACCGAAATTGGCGGCATACCAGGAGAAGAGGGCGGAGACGACGATCGTCGCCAGCAGCGCGAGGATGGCGCCCGGCGTGATCCAGCGCCATTTCGGGCTCGCGCGATCGGGACCCCAGCGATAGAGCGCGGCAATGCCGAGCGAGAGGACGAGAAGAAGCGCCACGAAGCCCGCGATGCGCAGGAGCCATTCCGTTCCTTCCCCGAGCCCGATGAAGGACAGGACGGTCGGCAGGACGATGACGACGCCGAGCATCAGGCCCATCATCACGATGGCGCCGAACGTGAAGAGGAGCGAGACGGCGTTCAGCTTCAGGAAGGATCGCGTCTCGACCTCGTCATAGGCGATGTTCATCGCCTCGAAGAGCGCCTTGATGCCGGCATTGGCGCTCCACAGCGCGATGGCGACCGAGATCAGCAGCGTCAGGCCGAGGGTGGTTTCGCCCTCGCTCGCCAGGCGCGTCAGCTGTTCGTTCAGGATGTCGAGGGCTCCGCCGGGAACGAGGCCCTGCAGATCGCCCACATGCTCGGCGACCGTCGCGGGATCGGCGACGAGGCCGTAGAGCGAGAGGAAGGCCGTGAGGCCGGGTACGAAGGCGAGGAGGATGTAGTAGGTGACGCCGGCCGCGATCAGCATGACGCGGTCCTTGTTGATCTCGTCGTAGACGCGCCAGAGGACCTCGGTCCAGCCCTTGGCCGGGATCTCGCCCGGTCCGTCCGCGTGACGCCCCCGGGGATGACGGGACGCTCCCGGTCCGCTGGTCGGTCTGGTTCGGGTTGAGGACATGGCTCGGGCTCGCTGCTTTTCACGCTTCAGGGGTGAATGGGGCGGGACGCGAAGGGTTGCCTCGCTTCCGCCGCTTTCCGTGCAGCCGCCAACGGATCGGAACGCCCGTCAGCCGAATTCGGCCGCGACGCGATGGATGATCGTGTGCCGCCGCGACAGGGCGTCCACGTCGCGCGAATAGCCGCCGCCGATGACGCAGGCGACGGGGATGTCGCGCTCCCGGAAGAAGCCGATCACGCGGCGGTCGCGTTCGGCGAGACCCTCGTCGGTCAGTTTCAGGCGTCCGAGCCGGTCGGCCTCGTGAGGATCGACGCCCGCATTGTAGAAGACGAGGTCGGGCCGTGCATCGGCGAAGCTCGTCTCCAGCGCGAAGGGCAGGACCGCGAGATAGGCGGCGTCGCCGACGCCGTCGGGGAGCGGGATGTCGAGGTCGGACGGCGGCTTGATCTCGGGGTAGTTCCGGGCGGCGTGGATCGAAAGCGTGAAGACGCGGGCATCGCCGGCGAAGATGCGGGCCGTGCCGTCGCCCTGGTGCACGTCGCAGTCGAAGACGAGGACGCGCCGCGCCGCACCCTCCGCGAGCATGACATGGGCCGCGACGGCGACGTCGTTGAAGACCGAGAAGCCCGCGCCCCCCTCGCGCGCGGCATGGTGACTGCCGCCCGCCGTGTTGCAGGCGATTCCCTCGGCCAGCGCGAGCCGCGCCGCCAGCACCGTGCCGCCGGTGGCGCAGCGCGAGCGCATCGACACGCGTTCGTCGACGGGAAAGCCGATCGCCTTTTCCACGGCCGGCGCAACACGCTGCTCCAGGACGGCGTCCACATAATCCGGCGCATGGGCGAGGCGCAGCCATTCCGGATGCGCGGGAACCGGCAGGTGAAAGCCGTTGGGCCCGACCAAGCCGTCGGCGACGAGGATCTCCGCGATCTTCGAGAATTTCGACATGGGGAAGCGATGCTTCCGGTCGAACTGCGCATCGAAGGCGGGATGGTGGACGATGGAAAGGCTCATGTGGGCGAGATAAGGCGCGCGCGCCGGGTTGCGACGATCGGGGCTTGCCAGCGGCCGGCCGTGATGTCACTCCTGGCGAGGCGGGAACAAGAAGAGAACATCGGGTATGGGTCTGGCATGAGCGATCTCGACGCGTCGGCGAACGGGCGGACGGTGCGCCCCTTCGACGTGACGAACCGCGACGTGCTGCGGATCGCGATTCCCATGACGCTCGCCTTCCTTACGCAGCCGCTTCTCGGCATCACGGACACCGCGGTGATCGGACGCGTCGGCGATGCCCAGATGCTGGCGGGGCTCGTCGTCGGGGCGCTCGTCTTCGATTTCGCCTTCCTCACCTTCAATTTCGTGCGCTCCGGCACGACCGGCCTCACCGCCCAGGCTTTCGGCGCGGGCGACGAGACGGAGATGCAGGCGGTCTTCTGGCGGGCGGCGCTCCTGGCGCTGGGGATCGGCTTTGCGCTGATCCTGGCAGAGCCTTTGGTGGTCGAGCTCGGGCTTCTCGCGATCGCACCCGAGCCGGGCGTCGCCGAGGCGACACGGATCTATGTCTTCTGGCGCATGCTGGCCGCACCGCTGTCGCTCCTCAACTTCGCGGTTCTCGGCAGCGTGCTCGGCCGGGGAGAGGCGCGGCTGGGTCTCCTGCTTCAGCTGGCGATCAACGGCGCGAACATCGTCTTCTCCGTCCTCTTCGGCCTTGTCCTTGAGGGCGGCATCGCGGGCGTGGCCATCGGCACGGCGACGGGCGAGGCCGTCGGCTGCGTCCTCGGCCTCCTCCTCGTCACGCGGCGCTTCGCCCGGGGCGCGCGGCCGAGCCGGGCGCGGATCCTCGACGCGGCGGCCTTCGGCGCGATGATCGGCGTCAACCGGGATATCATGATCCGGTCCTTCTGCCTCCTTGCCGGCTACACGCTCTTCACGCGCATCGGCGCGGGCTTCGGCGCGCTGACGCTGGCGGCGAACGGCGTGCTCCTGACGCTCTTCATGGTCGGCGGCTATTTCCTCGACGGGCTCGCCAACGCCTCCGAACAGCTCGTCGGGCGCGCGGTCGGCGCACGCTGGCGGCCGGCCTTCGACCAGGCGGTGAGGCTCAGCCTCCTCTGGGGTCTCTTGCTCAGCGCCGCGCTGACCGTCCTGTTCCTCGCCACGGGAAGCACCGTCGTGGCGCTGCTCACCACCGATGCCGCGATCCGGGACGCGGCGGCGCCCTATCTCGGCTGGGCGGCGCTCGCCTGCCTCTCGGGCGCGCTCGCCTTCCTCATGGACGGCGTCTTCATCGGCGCGACCTGGACGGCGGCGATGCGCAACATGATGCTCGTCTCGACCCTCGCCTTCGCCGTCATCGCCTATGCCGTGACGCCGCGTTTCGGCAATCACGGCCTCTGGTTCGCGTTCCAGCTGTTCCTGTCGCTGCGCGGCGTGACGCTGCTCGTCGCGCTGCCCGCGCGGCGCCGCGCGACGTTCGGCATTTGAGAGGCGTTATTCCGGGCCGGCGGCGAGCACCTTGTCGGTCGTGCGGCAGCGCATCTCCTTGATCGAGGAGACGCCTTCGAGGTCGAGGATCTCGCGCAGGCCGTTGAGGATGCGGACGGGCAGTCGAGGCCCGCCGTAGACGAGGCCCGTGTAGAGCTGGACGAGATCGGCGCCGGCCTCGATCTTGGCCATGGCGGTCCGCGCATCCTCGACGCCGCCGACGCCGATAAGGGCGATATCGGGGCCGAGCGCACGCCGGAAGGCGGCGAGCGTCCAAGTGGCGCGCCGGAAGAGCGGCCGGCCGGAGAGGCCGCCGGCCTCGTTGCGATGGGCGAGCGTTTCGGACAGCCCGTTCCGCGAGAGGGTCGTGTTGGAGACGATCAGTCCGTCGATCCCGTGCGTCGCGGCGGCATGCGCGATCTCTTTGATGTCATCGCGCGAAAGGTCGGGCGCGACCTTCAGGAAGATCGGCTTCTTCCCCGTCGCGGCGATGGCGGCGCAGCCGTTGCGGGCCGCGACGACGGCCGCGAGCAGGCGGTCGAGATCCTCGCCCGTCTGGAGTTGGCGAAGGCCGGGCGTGTTCGGCGAGGAGATGTTGATCGTGAGATAGCTCGCCAGCGACTCAAAGAGCGAGACGCCGTCGACATAGTCCTTGATGCGGTCGGCCGAATCCTTGTTGGCGCCGACATTGACGCCGACGATGCCGGGCTTGCGGCGGCGCGTCTCCAGCCGGGCGAGGGCGGTGGCGTGGCCTTCGTTGTTGAAGCCGAGGCGGTTGATGACGGCGCCGGCCTCCGGCAGGCGGAAGACGCGCGGCCGTGGATTGCCCATCTGCGGCAGCGGCGTCAGCGTTCCCACCTCCGCGAAACCGAAGCCGAGACGAAGCGCGGCGTCAGGCACCTCCGCGTTCTTGTCGTAGCCAGCGGCAAGGCCCAGCGGATTGGGCAGCGACAGTCCCGCGACGGTGACGCGCAGGCGATGGTCGATCGGCACGTCGACGCGCGGGACGATCCCGCGCTTCAGCGCCTCCACCGAAAGCCCATGGGCCTTTTCCGCGTCCATCTGAAAGAGGAGCGGCCGGGCGAGCCGGTAGAAGGGGATCATCGGATGCTGGCGGGGAAGATGTGAAAGCCCGAGGGTCCGACCGGAAGCGCTTCGGCGAAGAGCACCGCCTCCAGCGCCAGCGGCCCGTAGAGATGGGGAAAGAGCTGTCCGCCGCGGGAGGGCTCCCATTTCAGCGCATCGCCGAGCCGGGCGGGATCGACGCCGATCAGGACGAGATCGGTCGCGCCGGCGAAATGCTTGGCGGCGGTCTCGCGCACCTGCGCCGCGGTCGACAGGTGGATGTAGCCATCGGCCCGATCGATCGGGGCGCCCTCGAAACGTTTCGTCGACTCGGCCTCCTCCCAGAGCGCCCGGGGCGCGATCTTGTAGATCGGTTCGCTGCTCATGGCCGTCATGCCCGTTCCCGTCCTTCGCTCGGCGTCCACCGCGGCACCATTCTCGCCGAAATCGGGTGCTAAACATCGGGTACGCCGTCGTTTCCCGTTCGCGACGATCCATAACACCGGAGGAATGCCCGATGAAGACAGAAGCCGCCATTCTCTTGCTGGCCGCCCTCTGCAGCGCCGCTCCGGTCCTCGCGCAGACGGCGCCCGGCGGCGAGCCGGCGCCCGGCCGCTACCAGTTCCAGCCCGTCGAGGGCGGCCTCGCCAAGCTCGACACGGCGACCGGCGAGATCACGATCTGTCGGGTCGATCCCGCCCGCATGGTCTGCGACCCCGACGCAGCGCCGCGCGGCCCGGTCGCCGTCTCGCCGTCCGGCCCGTCCTCCGGTTCGGTCGTGCCGCCGCCACCCGTCGCCGGACGCGAGGACGAGGAGTTCGACAAGGCTCTCGACCGGATGAAGCGCGTCTTCCGGGCGTTCGGCGACGTCGCGCGGGAGTTCGAGGGCGCAGAGCCGGCCCCGTCCTCGCCGGAGCCGAACCGGACGTAAGGCGTCAGGCCTCCTGGGGTGCGACCGGCGCGGTCCGCACTGCCGCGTGTTCGCCGATGCGACGGCGGATGAAGGTCTCCATCTCGGCCATGGACCGGACGGACGCGGCGGACGGAAAGGCCTGGAAGACGTGGCAGCCGGCATTGTGCAGCGAGATCTCGGTCTCGTTGCCCGCGGCCTGCCAGCGCTGCGCCATGAAGAGCGTGTCGTCGAGGAGGAGATCGCAGGTTCCCGCGGTGAAGAGCGCCGGGGGCAGACCCTTGAGGTTGGCGTAGAGCGGCGAGACGTCGGGCGAGCGCGGATCGGTTCCCGCCGGCAGGAACCGCTCGACGAAGGCGGCGACGTCCTCGGTGTTGAGGACGAGGCGCTCCTCGCCCCAGGCCCGGACGCTCGGCGTCAGCGAGAGATCGAAGCAGCCCGCATTGAGATTGGCCGCGGCGAAGGGCGTCAGTCCGTGACGGTCGCGCAGGCGAACGAGCGTCAGCACGGACAGATGCGCGCCCGCCGACTCGCCGCCGATCGCCAGGAAGCCGGTCGGCAGACCCGCGAGTCGTCCTTCGACCAGCGCCAGCGCCGCCGCCTCGCAATCGTCGGGCCCCGCGGGAAAAGGGTGTTCCGGGGCGAGGCGATAATCGACGGAGGCGACGGCCAGTCCCGTCTGCTGGCAGAGGCGGCGAAGCGCCGGATCGGCTTCCGAGGCCGCCCCGAACACCCAGCCGCCGCCGTGGATGTGGAGATAGGTGCCTCGCGGCGGCGCGCCCGAGGGGCGGAAGACGCGGACCGGGATCGCGTGACCGGACGGGCCCTCGAGGTGGATGGTGTCCGCCTCCGGATCGGGGGCGACGGCCGGAAACGTGCCGCGGCCATCCCGTCGCGCCTGCCGCACGGCCTCGATCGGCAGCGACCACGGGCTGGGCTTGGCCTTCTGCATCGCAATGATGTCGGCATTGGTCGCGATCAGTTCGGGCTCGGCGCGCGATAGGTCGAAGACGGCGGGATCGATCGTCAGTCTGCGCATGGCCAGCCCTCCTCCGCGACGCCCGGCTGCGTCGATTCGTGGCCGGCTGATCAAGCGCGCGACATTGCGACCTGATTAAGGACGCGTGATCGGCCGCGCTCGCCATTGCGGTTTCGCGCGGCGACATGAGAGAACCGGCGCGGAGCGCCGCCGGTCGAACCTGGCGCCCGCAGGTCTCCGAAGGGGACGGGAAGCCGCGAGGGTTGATGCAGTTCATCGAGACATTGGCGATCCGAACCAAGGGACGGTCCATGCTGGACATCTCCGCGGCCGTCGCCGAACGCCTGAAGACGTTCGAAGCCGCCGACGGCCTCCTCACGGCCTTCATCCGGCACACGTCCGCCTCGCTGGTGATCCAGGAGAATGCCGATCCCGACGTGCAGGCGGACTTCCTGGATGCGCTGGACAGGCTCGCGCCCGCCGGGCCGATCTATCGCCATTCCATCGAGGGGCCGGACGACATGCCGGCGCATATCAAGGCGGCCGTGACCTCGACGAGCCTGTCGATCCCGGTCCTGCGCGGCCAGTTGATGCTCGGCACCTGGCAGGGACTCTTCGTCGTGGAGCATCGCGCACGACCGCACACGCGCGAGGTCGTGCTACATTATTCGGGAACCCGGACCGGGCCTCCGGGCGCCAGCGTCGCGCCGACGCCTGCGCCCGTCCGCCGATGAAGGATCCCTGATGAGCCACACCTTCATCGTCGCCGACGATCATCCGCTGTTTCGCGGGGCGCTGCGGGAAATCCTGTCCTCGCTGCCCGGCGAGCACCAGATCGTCGAAGCCAAGGATTTCGACGAGGCGGTCGCGGCGCTGGCCCGGTATCAGGAAGCCGATCTTCTTTTGCTCGATCTCGCCATGCCGGGCTCGGACGGACTTTCGGGCCTGGCGCTCCTGCGCGCCGAACATGCCGGCATTCCCGTCGCCATCGTCTCGGGCAGCGAGGACGGACGGCTGATCCGCCACGCGCTCGATCTCGGCGCCTCCGGTTTCATTCCGAAGAGCTCCGGCTTCGAGGAGATCCGCGCGGCCATCGCCAGCATTCTCGGCGGCGACGTGCATCTTCCGCCGCATATCCTGCCCGACGGGGAGAGCGATCCGGAGGTGGCGGAGCTGATCGGTCGGATGCGCACGTTGACGCCGCAGCAGACCCGTGTCCTCACGATGCTCGGCAAGGGGCTCCTCAACAAGCAGATCGCCTACGAGCTCGGCATTTCGGAAGCCACGATCAAGGCCCACGTCTCCGCCGTTCTCGGCAAGCTCGGCGTGGACTCGCGCACCCAGGCGGTGATCCGGCTGTCGCGCCTCAACGCCGGTCGGGACGGTTCGGCGACCTGAGGCCGACGGCGGACTTACTCCGCCGCGACGCGCCGCCCACGACCCTGCGCCATCGCGGCGCGGAGCGACGCGGGTTTGACGGGCTTGGTCAGGAGATCGATGCCGGCGGCGGCGGCGGTCTCGCGCAGGGCCGCGGACCGGTCCGCCGTGATGAGAATGGCGGGAAGACCGGGGTCGATCCGGCGGCGCAGCTCCGCGACGACATCGACGCCGTTCGCCTCGCCGAGGTGATAGTCGACGAGAACGATGTCGAGCGAGGCGGCGCAGGCGCGTTCCATCGCCTCCGCCGGCGAGGCCGCGAGGTCGACGCGGCAGTTCCAGCCGGTGAGGAGCACCTGCATGCCCGAGCGGATGGCGGCCTCGTTGTCGACGACGAGCACGCGCATTCCGTCGAGCCGCAGCGCGCGGTGGACGTGGGTGGTCGGCGCGCGAGCAGGGGACGCCGGCCGGGAGCTGACCTTCGGCAAGGTCACGCGGAAGCGCGTTCCCCTGCCGTGCTCGGACGTGACCGAGACCGGATGATCGAGGACGCGGGCGATCCGGTCGACGATGGACAGGCCGAGGCCGAGCCCATCGGCGGTGCGCGTGCCCTCGTCGAGCCGGATGAACTCCTGGAAGATCGTCTCCAGCTGGTCGCCGGGAATGCCGATGCCGCTGTCGACGACGGAAATGTCGACGGTGCCGTTGTCCCGGTCGCGCCGGACGCCGACCACGACCTTGCCCTCCTTCGTATATTTCACGGCGTTGGAGACGAGGTTCTGCAGGAGCCGCCGGAGGAGATTGCGGTCGGAGCGCACCGTGGCGGTGGTCGGCACGAAACGCAGGCGGACGCCCTTGGCGAGCGCCAGAGGCGCCAGGTCGGTCTCGATCATCGACAGGAGTGGCTGGAGCGGAACGTCCTCCGGCCTCGACGTCATTCCACCGGCATCGAGGCGCGAAATGTCGAGGACGGCGCCGAGGATCGCCTCGACCGATTCGATTGAGGAGTTGATGTTGGCGGCGAGCCCCGCGCCGGGCAGCGTCGCATGCCGCTCCTGGAGGGCGGCCGCATAGAGGCGCGCGGCGTTGAGCGGCTGCAGGATGTCGTGTCCGGCGGCGGCGAGGAACCGCGTCTTGCCGAGATTGGCGGCTTCGGCGATGCGGCGGGCTTCGCCCAGCGCGTCGTTGGCGCGCACGAGCTCGGCCGTGCGCTGGCGCACGCGTTCCTCCAGCGTCTCGTTGACGTCGCGAAGGGCCGCTGCGCGGCGCACGCGTTCGGTCATGTCGGAGACGGTGAGGACGAGACCGCCGCCGGGCATGGCGTTGGTGCGGATTTCGATGACCCTCTCGGATGTCATGAGCGAGATCTGCCGAAGGGCCGGCGCCTGCGTCAGGACTTCGAAGCTCCGATGCAATTCCGCCTCGTCGATCTCTCCATGAGCCCGAAGCTGGCCGAGAATGGCGGTCAGGGGCGTTCCGACCTGTCCGAATTGCGGCGCGAGGTCGAGAAGGTCGCGCAGCTGGCGGTTCCAGACGGTGAGCCGCAGATCGACGTCGAAGACGGCGAGGCCCTGGTCCACCTGGTCGAGGGCGATGCGCAGGATGTCGCGATTGTATTGGAGTGCCTCGGATGCATCGTCGAGGAGGCGGATCGCGGAGCGGCTGGAGCCTTTGTGGCGCTGCAGAAGGAGCGACAGGACAAGGCGCGAGGAGGCCGAGCCGATGGCCGAGCCGAGCAATTGCTCGGAGAAGCCGATCACCCGTGCATCGGCCTCCGTCGCATCGTCGAACGTTCGCCGCTCGTCGGCTTCCAACGTCTGGAACGAGCGCTCGGTGCGTTCCTGGCCGAGATAGCGGGCGATCGTCGCCTTCAGCTCGCCGACCGTCACGTCGGCGCGCGAGCGACGGAAGGCGGTGGGCCCCGCGCCGTCGGGCCGCACGAAGATCGAGGCCTGGATGCGCTCGCGCGGGCTCGACGCGCGCGTCAGGGAGCCGACGACGAGGGCGGCCGCATTGAGGGCGAGGCTGACGAAGACACCGTGCATCAGCGGATCGAGATCAAGACCGAGAAGGGCTTCGGGGCGCAGCGCGTTCCAGCCCAAGGGGCCGGATTCCACGAAGGCCGAGCCGGGCAGGATCGCGGGCAAGAGCAGCGTGTAGGCCCAGGCGCCGATGCCGGACAGAAGCCCCGCCTTCGCGCCGCGGGCATTGGCGCCCTTCCAGAGAAGACCGAGAAAGACGGACGGTGCGAACTGGGCGATCGCGGCGAAGGAGAGAAGGCCGATCGAAGCCAGTGCCGAGCCGCCGCCCGTCAGCCGGTGATAGAGATAGCCGAGCAGCACGATCGAGAGAATCGCCGAGCGCCGGATCTTCAGGATCAGCCGCGTCGCGTCGGCTTCGGAGGCCGGCTGCGATTGCTGCAGCAGAAGCGGCAAGACGAGATCGTTCGAGATCATGATCGAAAGGGCGACGCAGGCGACGATCACCATGGCGGTGGCCGCCGACAGGCCGCCGATGAAGGCGACGAGCGAGAGAATGTCGTGTCCGGCCGAGAGCGGCAGGGCGAGGACGAAGAAATCGGCTTCCGCGCCGGGTCCGAGCCGGATCAGCCCCGCCGCCGCCACCGGCAGGACGAAGAGATTGATCGCGACGAGATAGAGCGGAAACAGCCAGCGCGCCCGACGGATCTCGGCGCGCGTGCGGTTCTCGACGACCGTGACGTGGAACTGGCGCGGCAGCAGCACGATCGCGAAGGCGCTGAGGATGGCCGAGGCGACGAAGCGCCCGTCGAGACCGCCGGAAAAGGCCGCTGCGATCTCCGGACTATCGAACGCCTGCCGCCAGAGTTCCGCCGGACCGAAGAGGGAGAAGGTCACCCAGAGTCCCACCGCGAGGAAGGCCGCGAGCTTGACGATCGATTCCAATGCGATCGCGAGGACCAGCCCGTTCTGGTGCTCGGTCGCGTCGGCATGACGCGTCCCGAAGAGGATCGCGAACGCGCCCAGCGCCAGGGCGACGTAGAGCGCGATGTCGCCGAAGAAGGGCGGCGTGCCGATCGTGCCGGGCCTGTAATGGGCGATGGTCGCCACGCTCGACGACACCGCCTTCAGCTGCAGCGCGATGTAGGGCACGGCGCCGATCAGCGCGATGACGGCCGCGATCGCCGCGACCGATGTGCTCTTGCCGTAGCGCGAGCCGATGAAGTCGGCGATCGTCGTGATCTTCTCGGCCTTGGCGAGCGCGATGATCCGTTCGAGCAGCGGCGTCGCCACGACGAAGACGACGATCGGCCCGCAATAGATCGCGAGGAAGGCGAAGCCGTCGCGGGCGGCGACGCCGACCGAGCCGAAGAAGGTCCAAGACGTGCAGTAGACGGCGAGGCTGAGGGCATAGACCCCCGGGCGGCCGGCGGAGGACGAACGCGCGCCGGTCCGTCGGTCGCCGAGATGGGCGACGGCGAAGAGAATGAGGAGATAGGCGACCGCCGCCGCGCCGATGATCCAGCTCTGCATGGCGCATCCTCGCCATGCCCGGCCGCCGCGTCCAGTCGCATGTGCAAAAAGCCCGGGGCCGCGCCCGCGACGCTTGCGCTGCGGGGGCAAAATCGTCCCAATGTCGCGGATGGTCCGCAGGCGGACGGCGCACGGTATGGGGGAGTGGCGGCATGCTCAAGGAGTTCAAGGAATTCGCCCTCAAGGGCAACATGGTCGATCTCGCCATCGGCATCATCATCGGCGCCGCCTTCTCGGGCCTCGTGCAGTCGCTCGTCGCCGACATCATCATGCCGATCGTCGGCCTCCTCACCGGCGGCGTCGATTTCACCAACAAGTTCTTCGGCCTGACCGCGGGCGTCAATTCGGCGAGCCTTGCCACCGCGCGCGAGCAGGGTGCGGTTCTCGCCTATGGCAACTTCTTCACGCTCCTCATCAATTTCATGATCGTCGCCTTCGTGCTCTTCATGATCGTGAAGGGCATGAACCGGCTGAAGCGCAAAGAGGAGGCCAAGCCGACGGCCGCCGCCGACATTCCCGCCGAACAGAAGCTTCTCGAGGAAATCCGGGATCTCCTGGCGAGCCAGCGGGCCGAGGCCCGGCGCGAGCCGGCCCGGTTCGGCAGTTTCAGCGACCCGAGCTGAGCGGCGGAACGACGGCGTTCGCGCCGTCGAGCCCATCCGGCCGACGGCCGGGACCTGTCTTGACGGGGCGCGCGGGAGGGTCGATGCGGGGGTGATCTCGAAGCCCCTCGTTCTCCCCGATCCAGGCAACCCGTCATGACCCATCTCGATCGCCTGCGCCGCGAAGCGCTCGCCGCGCCGGAAAGCGGCATCGTCGCCATCATGAACTATGCGCGGGGACGCGAGGGGCTGATCCCGCTCTGGACCGGGGAAGGCGACCTGCCGACGCCGGCCTTCATCAGCGCGGCGACCGCGACGGCGCTCGCCGCGGGAGAGACCTTCTACACCTGGCAACGCGGCATACCCGAGCTTCGCCAGGCCATCGCCCGCTACGCCGCGCGCCTCTACGGCATTCCGGAGGTCCCCGAGCGGTTCTTCGTCACGCAGTCGGGGATGCAGGCGATCCAGATCGCGATCTCGGCCGTGGCGGGCGCCGGCGACGAGATCGTCTTCATCGGCCCGGCCTGGCCGAACTTCGAGGCGGCGCTGGCGCTGGCGGGCGGCGTGCCGCGCGAGGTCTCGCTCGAATGGGCGGAGGCCGGCTGGCAGCTCGATCTCGACCGGCTGAAGGCCGCGATCGGCCCGAGGACGAAGGCGCTCTTCGTCAACACGCCGTCCAATCCGACGGGCTGGACCGCCGACGAGGCCACGCTGCGCACGATCCTCGATCTCGCCCGCGCGGCCGGCATCGTCGTCATCGCCGACGAGATCTACAGCCGCTTCTACTATGCCGGGCGGCGCGCGCCGTCCTTCCACGACGTCATGGAGGCCGAGGACGCGATCCTCTTCGTCAATTCCTTCTCCAAGAACTGGGCCATGACGGGATGGCGGGTCGGGTGGATCGAAGCGCCTGCCGTCCTCGGCGACGTCATCGAGAACCTCATCCAATATTCGAGTTCGGGCGTCGCCGCCTTCCTGCAGCGGGGAGCGATCGTCGCGCTGGACGAAGGGGAATCGTTCGTCGACGAGCAGGTGGAGCGCGCGCACCGCGCCCGGGATCTCTGGACGAGGGCGCTCGCCGCGACGAACCGCGTGCGCGTCGCGCCGCCCGCGGGGGCCTTCTACTCGTTCTTCGCCATCGACGGGATCGAGGACTCGCGGGCCGCGGCCTTTCGGATCGTCGACGAGACGGGCGTCGGCCTCGCACCCGGCACCGCCTTCGGTCCGGCGGGCGACGGGTTCCTGCGCGCCTGCTTCCACCGCCGCATCGACGAGGTGGAGATCGCGGCCGAGCGGCTCGCCGCCTGGATCGGGCGGCTCTGAGTCGTGGCGGCTGGCAACGCGCTGCCCTGGCTGGCGGCGACGCTCGCCGTCGGGGCCGCCGGCGGCGCGCTGGCGTCTCTGCTCGGTCTTCCCGTCGCCTGGCTCCTCGGCTCGGCTGTCGCCGTCTCCGCCGCGAGCCTTGCCGGCCTGCGCACCCACGTGCCGGACGCGCTCCGCAACGCGACCTTCTTCATCCTCGGTGTCCAGTCGGGCGCGGGCGTCACGCCCGAGGTCTTGGACCAGATTGCGCTCTGGCCGGCTTCCTTCGCCCTCCAGATGGCCGGGGTCGTCGCCGTCGTCGCCGCGACCTATGCGTTCTTGCGCGGCGTCTTCGGCTGGAACCGTGAAACGGCGCTCTTCGCCTCCGTGCCCGGCGCGATGTCCTTCGTGGTCGCGGCGGCGAGCGAAACGCGGGCGGACATGACGCGGGTCATCGTCGTCCAGAGCCTGCGCCTGCTTCTTCTGCTCGGCGTGCTCGTGCCGGTGCTCGGCTGGCTCGAAAGCGGCGACGACGTCGTTCCAATCTCGCGCGGGCTCGACGGCACGCCGATGCAATACGGGCTTCTGCTCGTTCTATGTCTCGGCGGCGCGATCCTCGGCCATGTCTCGCGTCTTCCCGGCGGCCTTCTTCTCGGCGCGCTGATCGTCAGCGCCGTTCTCCACGCGAGCGCGCTCGCGCCCGTCGGCGTTCCACCCGCGATCTCGCTCCCCGCTCTGGTCGTTCTCGGCGCGGTGATCGGCGGGCGCTTGAAGGCGGAAAATCGGCGGGCGATGGTCGAGCTTCTGCCCGCCTCGCTCGGCGCCTTCGCGATCGGGCTCGGCCTGTCCGGCGCGGCCGCCGCGCTCTGCACGTGGCTCCTCGACATCGATGTCGGCAAGGTGGTCCTCGCCTACGCGCCAGGCGCGCTGGAGGCGCTGACGGTCCTCGCCTTCCAGTTCGACCAGGATCCCGCCTATGTCGCGGCCCATCACGTCGTCCGGTTCATCGCGCTGGCGGTGGCCATCCCGATCGTCGCCCGACGTTTTCGGCGCGTCGATCGCGGGTGACCGACACTGAGAGGCGGCGGCCGGAACCGCGCCCGGCGAGCCGAAGGGGGATCCCAGAAAGGCTCGGCGACGAGGTCGCCGAGCCTTCGTTCAACCGCCGGCCTGCGAGACCACGAGCGGCGTGATTCTCGCCGTGCGGGCCGCATGGGCGGGTCGCTCTCCCGCGAGGGGAATGCCGACCGCCTCGAAGGTCTCGACCAGAGCCTCGCAGAGCCTGTCGATGAGCGCGTCGTCGTGCAGCGGCGTCGGCGTGATGCGCAGGCGTTCCGTGCCGCGCGGAACCGTCGGATAGTTGATCGGCTGGATGTAGATCCCGTGAACCTCGAGGAGGTGGTCGCTCGCCCGCTTGCACAGGTCGGGATCGCCGACATGCATCGGCACGATGTGCGTCTGCGATGTCATCACGGGCAGGCCCGCTTCCGCGAAGACCGCCTTGGCGCGCGCGGCCTGCCGCTGCTGGCCTTCGCGCTCGACCTGACTCGCCTTGAGGTGGCGGATCGAAGCCGTCGCGGCCGCGGCGAGCGCCGGGGGGAGGGCGGTGGTGAAGATGAAGCCCGGCGCGTAGGAGCGAACCGCGTCGACCACGGCCTTGGTGCCGGCGATGTAGCCGCCGAGCACGCCGAAGGCCTTGGCGAGCGTTCCCTCGATCACGTCGATCCGGTGGGCGAGACCGTCGCGTTCGGCGATCCCGCCGCCGCGTGGCCCGTACATGCCGACGGCATGGACCTCGTCGATATAGGTCATGGCGTTGTAGCGTTCCGCGAGCGCGACGATCTCCGCGATCGGCGCGATATCGCCGTCCATCGAATAGACGCTCTCGAAGACGATCAGCTTGGGACGCTCGCGGCCGGCGGCCTTGAGAAGCTCTTCCAGATGCGCGACGTCGTTGTGCCGGAACACCTGCTTGCGCGCGCCGGACTTGCGGACACCCTCGATCATCGAGGCGTGATTCAGCTCGTCCGAGAGGATCAGGCAGTCCGGCAGGAGCTTGGCGATCGTCGAGATCGAGGCCTCGTTCGACACGAAGCCCGAGGTGAAGACGAGGGCGGCTTCCTTGCCGTGGAGGTCGGCGAGCTCGCGCTCCAGCTCGACGAGCGGGTGACTGGTGCCGGAGATGTTGCGCGTGCCGCCGGCGCCCGAACCGAGCGCGGCGACGGTCGATGTCATCGCGGCGACGACGCTTTCATGCTGCCCCATGCCCAGATAATCGTTCGAGCACCAGACGGTGATTTCGCGGGCTTCGTCACCGTTCCGCCAGATGGCGGCCGGAAAACGCCCGGCTATCCTTTCGAGATCCGCGAAGACGCGATATCGCTTTTCCGAATGCAGCGCCTCGATCGCGGATTCGAAGTGACCTTGGTAATCGATCATGGACGACTCCTTCCGGAATGGTTCTAAAAGCCCGGAAGGATGAAGTCTACGCCGGGGTTGGGACGAATTGTCCAAGCTCCGGATGAGCGCCGCTCGCCGGTGCCCCCCGCGAAACCAAAGGCCGCCGTCGCCGGCGGCATCGCTAAAGGAGTGACGACATGGCTTTGAACCATCTGGGCGCAGGAGGCGCGCGTTGACCGTCCTCGTCACCGGCGGCGCCGGCTATATCGGCAGCCACATGGTGCTGGCGCTCACCGATCGCGGCGAGACCGTCGTGGTCCTCGACAATCTCGTCACGGGGTTCGACTGGCTGGTCTCTCCCTCGGCGGAGCTCGTGCGCGGCGACATCGCCGACGGCGATCTGGTCGCCGGCCTCATTGAGCGGCACGGGATCGATGCGATCGTCCATTTCGCCGGGTCGATCGTCGTGCCGGAATCGGTCGCCGACCCTCTCGGCTACTACCGCAACAACACCTCGAAAACGCGGGATCTCATCGAGAGCGCGGTGAAGGGTGGCGTGAAGAACTTCATCTTCTCATCCACGGCCGCGACCTACGGCGTGACCGGCGCCGAGCCGGTGACCGAGGACCGGCCGCTCCTGCCGATCTCGCCCTACGGTCGCTCCAAGCTCATGAGCGAGATGATGCTGGAGGATGCGGCCTTCGCCCACGACTTCAGCTATGCGGCCCTGCGCTACTTCAACGTCGCGGGCGCCGATCCCGGCGGCCGGTCCGGCCAGTCGACGCGCGGCGCCACGCATCTCATCAAGGTCGCCGTCGAAGCCGCGCTCGGCAAGCGCGAGGGGGTCGAGATCTTCGGCACGGACTATCCGACGAGCGACGGAACGGCGATCCGCGACTACATCCACGTGACCGATCTCGCTGCGGCGCATCTGAAGGCGCTCGATCATCTGCGTGGCGGGGGCAAGAGCATCGTCGCCAATGTCGGCTACGGGCGGGGTCTCTCCGTCCGCGAGGTGCTGGACACGGTGCGCGAGGTCTCCGCGGTCGCCTTCCCGGTCCGGGAATCCCCGCGACGGGCGGGCGACCCGCCCAGCATCGTCGCCGACAGTTCCAAGGCGCGGGCCGAGCTCGGCTGGACGCCGCAGCTCGACGATCTCCCGACGATCGTCGAGCACGCGCTGGCCTGGGAACGCCATCTGATGCGCCGCAACGCCTGACGCTGCAAAGCCGGTCGCCGCGCGCCCGTCTTCCGCCTGCGCCCATCGTCGACGACCGGCAGGTTGAGGCGTCTCAGGCTTTGTTCGCCTCGCCCGGCTCCGGTCCCTCCGCGGCCGTTTCGGGCGAGGCGCTGTCGGCCCGGCGGGCGCGGGCCTGCTCCTTGCGTCGCCTGAGATTGGCCTTCAAGGCCTCTTCCGCTCGAAGACGGCGGGCCTCCGCCGCGATCTCGCCTCTCGTCCTGTCCGCCATCTCGCTCCCCCATCGATCCGTCGGTCCGCCGGGACCGGTCCGGCTTGGCGCCGCCGTCAGCCAAAGCGCGGACCGGTCGCTCCGTCCAGTCGAAAACCGCCCGCTTCCGCGTCGCAGTGCGCGTCCGATGCCTTCCCAAGCGTGCGGGGAATGGTAGATAGAGCCGAAACTTCGAGGATCGGCCGCTCGGCGGCACCAGCCGCCAGGACATGAGATGACCACGATCGACCGCGTCGGTTTCGCCGCCGAGCTCGCCGCCTACACCGAGGCCAAGGGCCCGATCACGATCGGCCTCGCCGGTGCCGGCCAGATGGGAACCGACATCGTCGTCCAGGCGGCGCTGATGACGGGCGTTCGCATCGGCGCCATTGCCGCCAGCCGGCCGACGCGCCCGATGGAGGCGATCGCGATGGCCGGTCATGCCGAGGGCCATGGACGGATCGCGAGCGGCGCTTCGGCGGTCGACCGCGTGATCGAAGCAGGCGGCATCGCCGTCACCGACGACATCGCCGATCTCTGCGCGGCCGGGCGCATCGACGTTATCGTGGATGCGACCGGGAGCCCCGAGGTCGGGACGACGCTCGCGCTGGATGCGATCCGCAACGGCAAGCACATCGTGATGCTGAACGTGGAGGCGGACATCACCGTCGGCCGGCACCTCGCCGCCGAAGCGCGGCGCGCCGGCGTCGTCTACACCGGCTCCGCCGGCGACGAACCCGCCTCGACGCTGGAGCTCATCGCCTTCGCGCAGAGTCTCGGCATGGAGATCGTCGCGGCCGGCAAGGGCAAGAACAACCCGCTCGACTTCAACGCCGTGCCCGACGACTACGAGGAGGAGGCGCGCCGCCGCAACATGAACGCGCGCATGCTCGTCGAATTCATCGACGGCTCCAAGACCATGGTCGAGATGACCGCCATCGCCAATTGCACGGGCCTCGTTCCCGACGTCGCCGGCATGCATGGTCCGAACGTCACGCGGGAGACCTTGGCGCAGGTCCTCTGCTCGAAGGCCGACGGCGGGATTCTCTCCGCGCCCGGCCGCGTCGACTACACGATCGGCACGGGCGTCGCGCCCGGCGTCTTCTGCGTGGTCAAGCCGCGCCACGAGCGGGCGATCGAGCGGATGGCCGATCTCAAGGTCGGCCCGGGCCCCTGCTTTTCCCTGATCCGGCCCTTCCATCTGACCTCGCTCGAAACGCCGCTCTCGGCGGTGCGCGCGGTGATGTACCGGCGGCCGGACATGGAGCCGGTGGATCGGCCGGTCGCCGAATGCGGCGCGATCGCCAAGCGGAACATCGAGGCGGGCGAGATCCTGGGGCGGATCGGGCAGGCCGATTACCGCGGCCATGCCATGGTCTGGCAGGAGGGTCGCGAGGCACGGGCCCTGCCGCTCGGGCTCGCCGAGAAGGCCCGGGCGTCGCGGCCGATCAAGGCCGGCGAGCTCCTGACCCACGCGAACTGCACGGCCGACGCGTCGCTGGTCGTCACGCGCATCCGGGCCGATCTCGATCGGGCGGACCAGCGGTTCCTGGCATGATCTCGATGCCATGACGTCCGACGGGCATCGCGCGGTCCGCGTCACCAGCTGGAACGTTCACGGCTGCGTCGGGGCCGACCGATCCTGCGATCCCGAGCGGGTCCTGGCGGCGATCGGACGGGCGGGGTCGGACATCGTGGCCTTGCAGGAAATCGACGGTCGCGCGCAGTTCGGCCGAAAGGAGCATGCCTTCGAGCGTTTCGCGGAGGGGCTCGGCCCGAACATCGTGGAAGCGCGCACCATCCTGCGCCCCCGCCGCGATTACGGCCATCTCCTGTGGAGCCGATGGCCGATCGAGCGTTCGGCCGTGCGCCGGTTGTCCGGCGGCCGCTTCGAGGCGCGGATGGCGATCGATGCGGTGATCCGGACGCCGATCGGCTCCTTGCGCGTCCTCTCCGCCCATCTCGGGCTGATCGGCCGGGATCGTCGCCGTCAGGCGGCGGAGCTGGCCGAATGGGCCGGCGAGACGCAAGGGCCGACCTTGGTTCTCGGCGATCTCAACGAATGGCGCGCGTCAGGCCCGGTGGACGCCGTCCTCGGCGCCTCGCTGCCCGTGCGGCTGATTCCCCGGACCTGGCCCGCGAGCCGACCCTTGGCCCGGATGGACCGCTTCTACGCATCGCGCGACATCTCGGTCGAGAGCGTCGACCGCGACGAGGCATCGCGCTTCTGGTCCGACCATCTCGCCGTCACGGCCGATCTGCGCTGGCCCCCGGTCGAGCTCGGCTGAAGCCGCGCGGCCTGTCGCGCGCCGACGCCTCGCTCAAGCCCGCGTCCCGCGGATGGCCGCCACCAGTTCGTCCTCGTCGAAGGGTTTCAGGAAGACCTTTTCCGCGCCCCAGATTTCCGCCAGGGACGTCATGGCCTCGATGGTCAGCCGCGGACCGCCGCCCGTCACGCCGAAGACGCGCATGCCGGGAAACCGACCCCGGATCTCCTTCAGGAGCTTCAGGCCGTCGACTTCGGGCATCCACATGTCGGTCACCAGGACATCGAAAGGCTCTTCGGCCAGCCTCTCGAGCGCCTCGCGGCCGTTCGACGCCACGGCAACGGAGAAGCCGGCGCTTTCCAGCGCGATCGACAGGGATTCGCGCACCATCAGGATGTCGTCCACGACAAGGGCCCTCACGGGCGTTCCTTCAGTCTGCATCGGGGCCTCCGGGATCAGGTATGTAGATGGTCACACTCGTGCCTTCGCCGGGCGCGGAGTCGATGGCGACCCAACCCTTATAATCGCTGACAATCCGTTGCACGATGTAAAGACCGACGCCGGTGCCCTTACCATCGGTCTTCGTGCTGAAGAAAGGCTGAAGCGCGCGCAGGCGCACCCGCTCCTCCATGCCATGGCCGTTGTCCGAGACGGTCATCTTCATGCCGCGCTCGAGCTTGGACAATTCGATGTGGATCGCGCCCTGGCCATCCATCGCGTGGACGGCGTTGGAGACGAGATTGCCCAGCACCTGCAACATGTCGCCGACCCGCACCAACGGTCCATCGCCATCCTCCCCGTGGAGTTCGATGCCCACGCTCGACGGCAGGGCCGGCCGGATCGCATCGAGCGCCTGGTTCAAGGCCGTGGACAGGGGCCGCTCGACCTCCATGACGCGATCTCCACGCATCGTTTGAAGCAGCTCCGAGACGACCTTGGCGGCCTGTCGGCTCGACAGCTCGATGAGGTCGAGCATCCGGCCGCCTTCCGGATCGGTGTCCGGCTTGTGACGCGAGCGCAGCCGCTTGGTGAGGTTCAGGATGGGATGGATGAGGTTGTTGATCTCGTGCGCCACGCTGCCGGCGAGCTGGCCGAGGGCGAAGACCTGTTGCTCCATCATGCGCCGTCCTTCCCGCTCCACCTCTTCGGACACGTCCCGGATGAGGCCGCGATAGACGGAACTTCGCATCCGCTCGCCGAGCAGCGGCGGAATTGGCCGGCCGCTGAGACTGATCCACCGCTCCTCGTCGCGGGGCGCCGTCAGCCGGAGCCTGACATTGTCGAAGGGAACGTTCCCCTCGATCGCCGCGCGAACGGGCGCGGTGGCCTCGGGCGAGCTGACCCTCTCGATCAGGTCGGCGAAGGGCTCGCCCAGCCGAAGCCGGGGCAGGGGTGACGAGCGACCGGCGAAGAAGGACAGCCGTCCGTGCGCGTCGACCTCCCAGGACGCGTCCGTTCCAATCTCCGCGAAGGCTTTGAAGCGTTCGACGTTCTGACGGATGTTCGCCTTCAGCCGAAACTCGCGACGCTGCACATCCATGGAGGAGAGGATCGCGAAGAGGGTGAGCGATAGGGTGATCCCGATGATGGTCGCTTCGTAGGAGATGGCCGCCGGCGCCCATTGCGGCGTGAAATCCTGCAGCACGCGCAGACCGACGGCGCCCATGACGGGAAGCCAGGCGAGGAAGAAGCTGAGCGCGCGCCGTGGCCCTCGCTGCAGCGCCGCCGCGATCGCGACGATCGTGAAGAGGAGAACCGCGAGCCGCGCATAGGGGACCACGATGCTCATGATGCCGGCGTCGGCAAAGCCGTCGACGAGAGCGACGACGGTCAGGGCCACGAGGAACTTCGTGAAGAGGATCGCCGCGGCGAAGATGCGGGGAGCCCGGACGTGGAGGCGCAGGAAGCGCGTCGTGAAGCCGATGAGGGTCACGTAGGTGGCAAAGAGCGAGCCGAGGACGAGAGACCGCGTCAGGTCGTCCCCGCCGAAGGGCACCGTGGCCTGGAAGAAGCCGTTTTCGACGGAGACCTGGAGAAGTCCGGTGCCGACCAGGGCCGCCAGCCAGAGATTGGTGCGGCTCTTCAGGAAAAGCCCGAGGGCGAGGATGTAGGCGAAGACCGCGATTCGCACCCCCAGCAGCAGCGTGAGAAGGCGCGTGCCCCGGTCGTAGAAGGCCGCGAATCCCTGGAAGTCGGCGATGCGCAGGTTGCCGCGGATCGGGGCATCCGTCCGGATGGAGAGGTAGAACCGGGCTTGATCGAGCAGCACGGGGTTCAGGAGGAAGACCGGGTAGCGAAAGCCCGTTCCTCGTCCGGCCTCGGTTCGGCTGAACTTCTGCCACGTCTGGCTCTGACGCCCGCCGGGGCCGATGGCGTGGAACTCGGCCTCGCGGACCCGGTTGTCGTCGAACATCAGGATGACGGGTTCGACGAGGCTGCTCTCCGGCAGCGCATGGAACACGTCCGCGTCGATCCGCATCCAGATCTGCGTGCTCGTCGACGCCAATGGGGTGAAACGCGTCGCGAAGGAGCGATCCGGCTCGAACAGTTCGACCCGTCGCGCGTCGACCTCGTCGGAGCTGAGCACGCCGGCGACGTCGACGAAGGTCGCGATCTCGCTCCGGGAGACGAAAGCCGAGCCACCGTCCCCGTGCGAGCAGGACGACAGCGCCAGCACCGCCAGGAGAACAAGAACGAGGCAGCTCAGCCGGCGCATCGTCGGTCGGCACTCCCATGTCGGAGACGGATCACACCGCCCGATCTCTAGCGCATCGGCCGGACGGTCGATATCCCATCCCGGACCGCCCCGGCTCGTGCCGTCAGGGCGTCGGAGCGCCGTGTCCTCTCTTCAAGGCACGCCGATGCTGGCCTCTGCCCCCGATCTCGAACCGGCGGCTTCCTCGTCCTCCGAAAGGTCGGGCTCGGCCAGGCCCGGCATCGTCGCCCGGATGGCGATCTCGAGGCCGTTGGCGAGCGCTTCGCGATCCGTCGCCGGCAGCACCTCCAGGGCGAGCGCCACCGATTTCAATGGATCGTCAGCGAGGATCCTGCGGCCAAGCGCCGTCAGTTCGAGCTGTTCCGCCCGGCCGCGGCCGATCGTTCCCAGCTTGATCAGCAAGCCCTTCGTGATGAGCGTGCGAACCGTCCGCGCCACGGCGCCGGACGCCAGGCCCTGGAACCGCGCCAGGTCGATCGCGGTGCGAAGCTGCGGAGGCGCCGATGCGAGATAGCGGATCGCAGCCCACTGGGCCGGAAAGAGGTCCGAGGCATAGCCCTGGCTGTGAATGCGGCGGGCCACCTGCTCGAGAAGGCTTGCCAGTGCTGCTGCTGAAATGGCCTCGGGCTTCAAGGAACCTCCCACACGATCGTTCCGGCATGTCCGCCGTTGACGCAAAAGTGACAGACCATTGCATTCAAGAAGGGGAGGAAACCGTCCCGCGTGTCAATCCGCGAAACGTTCGGCAACCTGACATTATCTTGCTGCCGTCGCGGCGATGGGGTCCCACACTTGCGCCGGGACCCGTTCCGGACGATATGAGCCCATCGGCCGCGGCCTGCAGACCGGCGCGATCGCGCGAATCGTAGCAGGCATGCCGGACACGCGCGGCCTTCGACGAGACGGAAACTCATGAGCGATCTGCTGGATGGTGGCACCGGTGCCGGGCGCATCGACGATGGCCTCTTCGACCTCGGTTCCGGCCACACGCGCCGTCGAACCTTCGCCATCATCTCGCATCCCGATGCCGGCAAGACGACGCTGACGGAAAAGCTTCTCTTCGAAAGCGGCGCCATTCGACTGGCGGGACAGGTCAAGGAGCGCGGCGAGCGCCGGCGGACGCGGTCCGACTGGATGGAGATCGAGCAGAAGCGCGGCATTTCGATTTCCTCCTCCGTGATGACATTTGAGTACGACGGCTTGGTCCTCAACCTTCTGGACACGCCGGGTCACGCCGATTTCTCGGAAGATACCTACCGAACCCTCACCGCCGTCGATTCCGCCATCATGGTGATCGACGCCGCCAAGGGCATCGAGGCGCAGACGCTCAAGCTCTTCGAGGTCTGCCGCCTTCGCGACATTCCGATCATCACCTTCGTCAACAAGATCGATCGCGAAGGCCGCGATCCGCTGGAGACGCTGGACGAGATCATGTCGTCGCTGGCGCTCGACGCGACGCCGCTGACCTGGCCGATGGGCATGGGCACCGACTTCAAGGGCATCGTCACGCTGAACGACGGGCCGGTGACGCTGACGCGGAGCAACCGCGCGCGCGAGGACTATGCCGATCTCGACGCCTTCATGGCCGATCCCCGCCTGAAGGACGACCCGGTCTTCGCGCCCTCGATCGAAGGGATGGAGATCGCGCGGATGTCGCTGCCGGCCTTCGATCTCGCCTCCTACCGGGAGGGTCACATGACGCCGGTCGTGTTCGGCTCGGCGATGCGGGAGGTCGGCGTGCGCGATCTCCTCGAAACCGTCTGCCGATTCGCACCCTCGCCGCTGCCCCAGCCGGCCAATCCCGCACCGATCCAGCCCTCGGACCCGGAGGTGTCGGGCTTCGTCCTGAAGATCCAGGCCAACATGGATCCCAACCACCGCGACCGCATCGCCTTCGTGCGGCTGACGTCGGGGGTCTTCAAGCGCGGCATGCGGCTGCGCAACGTGCGGACCGCCAAGGACATGAAGGTGTCGAGCCCGATGTTCTTCTTCGCCCGCGAGCGCGAGATCGCCGACGAGGCGGTGGCCGGCGACATCGTCGGCATTCCGAATCACGGCACGCTCTCGGTCGGCGATACCCTGACCGAGGGCTCGGAGTTCAACGTGACGGGCATTCCGAGCTTCGCGCCGGAGTTGATCCGCCGCGTGCGCCTGCCCGATGCCATGAAGACCAAGCAGCTCGCCAAGGCTCTGAACGATCTGGCGGAAGAGGGCGTCGTGCAGGTGTTCCGGCCCGTCGTCGGCGCGGCCTGGCTCGTCGGCGTCGTCGGCGCGCTGCAGCTGGAAGTGCTGCAGTCGCGGCTCGTCAACGAGTACGGCGTCGAGGTGATGCTGGAAAACTCGGCCTTCGACACCGCGCGCTGGGTGGACAGCGACGATCCGGCCGAACTCGAACGCTTCGTGAAGTCGAACCAGGGCGATCTCGCGCGGGACCGGGAGGATCGCCCGGTCTTTCTCGCCCGCAATTCCTGGGAGCTCGGCTACGCGCAGAAGAACTATCCGGCCGTGCGCTTCGCCACCACGAAGGAGCGGCACTGAGCATTTCGCTGCCCGAATGAAGAAGGCCCGGGGATGACCGGGCCTTCTTCTGGAAACGTGGAGCGATCGATCAGGCCTGCGGCTTCTTCGGCCGGCGTGGCTTGGCATAGGCCTTGTCGCCGCCGGCCGGCCGGGGCGCCGCACCCGTGGCAGGACCATCGCGCTTGACGAAGGGCTTGCGGGGGCGGGGCTTGCCGGTCGCGGGCGCCGCGAAGTCCCCGCCGGAGGATTCGGGGGCGAGCGTGATGGTGATGTCGTCGCCGTCCGTGCCTTCCGCGCTCGCGATGAAGCGCTTGGCGGCATCCTCGGAAATCTCGAACTTCGTCTCCCGGTCGAAGATGCGGATCGCGCCGATCTCCGAGCGCGTGACCTTGCCGCGACGGCAGATCAGCGGAAGCAGCCATTTGGGGTCGGCATTGTTGCGCCGGCCGATATCCATTTGGAACCAGACGGTCGCGCCGGTCGGACCGCCGCGCGAGGCGTCGCGCTCCTTGCGGCTGCCGCGATCCTGGCTTTCGGCGTAGTCCTTGACCGGACGCGTGTCGCGGCCGAAGCCGGGATCGTAGACGTCTTCCGGCGCGGGCAGATGCGAGCGCCAGACGCGGGCGAGCGCGGCGGCGAGATCCTCGGCCGAGTGGCGCTCCAGAAGCGCCTTGGCGACGGCGATGTCCTCCTCGCCGTTCTCCTGCGTCAGAATCGGGTCGGAGAGCAGCCGTTCCTCGTCGAGCCGGCGAATGTCGTCGGCGGTCGGAGCGCCGCCCCAGGTCGGCGTGATGCGCGCCTCGGCGAGCAGCCGCTCGGCCTTCTTGCGGCGCGAGATCGGCACGAGCAGCACCGAGACGCCTTTGCGACCGGCGCGGCCCGTGCGGCCGGAGCGGTGCTGCAGGGTCTCGGCGTCGTTCGGGAGCTCGGCATGGATGACGAGGCCGAGGCTCGGCAGATCGATGCCGCGGGCGGCGACGTCGGTCGCCACGCAAACGCGCGCCCGCCCGTCGCGCAGCGACTGCATGGCCGCATTGCGCTCGTTCTGGCCGAGTTCTCCGGACAGGGCGACGGCCGAGAAGCCGCGCTCGAGGAGCCCGGAATGCAGGTGACGAACGGCCTCGCGCGTGTTGCAGAAGACGATCGCGCTCGGCGCCTCGGTGAAGCGGATCATGTTGACGACGGCGTGCTCGACCTCGTTCGGCGCGATGCGGATCGCGCGGTATTCGATGTCGACATGGCCGGTGGCTCCGCGCGTCGCCTCGATGCGCAGGGCGTCGCGCTGGTAGCGCTTTGCCATCGCGTTGATGGCCTTCGGGAGCGTGGCGGAAAAGAGGAGGGTGCGACGGCTTTCCGGCGTCGCCTCCAGCATGAATTCGAGATCCTCGCGGAAACCGAGGTCGAGCATCTCGTCGGCCTCGTCGAGGATGACGGCGCGAAGGCCACCGATCTGCAGGCGGCCGCGTTCCAGATGGTCGCGCAGGCGACCGGGCGTGCCGACCACGATGTGCGCGCCGGCCTGGAGCTTCTTCTGCTCGGCGCGGGGGTCCATGCCGCCGACGCAGGTGACGATGCGTGCGCCCGTTTCGGCATAGAGCCATTCGAATTCGCGGTGGACCTGCAGCGCGAGTTCGCGGGTCGGCGCGACGACGAGCGCCAGCGGAGCGCCGGCCTCCTCGAAGCGCTCGGCATCGCCGAGCAGCGTCTTGGCGACCGCGAGGCCGTAGGCGACGGTCTTGCCGGAGCCGGTCTGGGCGGAAACGAGAAGGTCGCGGCCTTCGGTGTTGGGATCCAGAACCGCGTCCTGCACGGGCGTCGGGTCGGCATAGTTCCGGGCGGCGAGGGCCCGTTCGAGGGCGGGATGAGTCGGGCGAAACGGCACGGCGGCAATCCTTCGGAAAAGCGGTCGCACACGAACGGCCCGGCCAAAGCCGGCCTCGGTCAGACCGGTGGAGGCAAGCGCCTCGGGAGCATCCCGCAGGCGAACGGCATGGGTCGAAGGATCCGTCGAGGATCGCGGCGACATGCATGCCAGGGTTCAATCGGTCGGAGCTTGTCAGCGCCCTTCCGGACCCTTTGTTTGCTCCATGGCGAAGACGCGAAGCGCTCGTGGTCGAAGCGCACCGCGTTCCCATCGCTCGTCGTCGGTCGATGCGGCGCCCCGTCGAGGGCGCCGGACTTACTTCTTGCGCTGCTTGCGCGCGGCGTAGCGGGCGTCGCGGGCGGCTTTTCGCTCGGCTTCGTCGGCCAGAAGGCGCGTGATGTGCGCATCGGCCTCGGCCTTCTTGCGAGCCTCCTCGGCGAGGCGGTCCTGTTCCAGCTGCTCCTGGCGCAGGCGCTCCTGCTCGGCCTTCTCGGCGGCCTCGATGCGCTTCTGCTCGGCGCGCGCCTCGCGCGCCTCCGCGATCGCCTTGCGCTCGGCGATCTTGGCCTGCACTGCGGGATCGTTCTCGTCAGGCTTGGCCTTGAACTTTTCCAGAAGCGCCTTCCTGGCCTCGATGGCCGTCTTGCGACGCTCGGCGAAGTCGTTGTCCTTGGGCGTGCTCAATGCTTGTGTATACCGCTTGAAGGAGGGGAACGGGGAGATCACCGCCTCCCAGGCTCGTTCAAGCCGGAAAAGCGTCGCAGGATGCGCCGCTCGTCGCATGCTGTCACGAGAGCCCTTCGCTTATTCCCCTTGCGGCAAAAGGTCAAGGAAGAGGGCGCATTGCTCCCATGCGCATCACGGCATGACGCTGAAATAGGCGATGTAGAAGACCGACCAGAAAGCGGCGTAGAGCGATCGCGACGCGGCACGCGACCGTCGGCCCCGCAGGACGCCTCCCGCCAGACCGGCCACGATCGCGACGAGACAGAACCGCGGCAGGCGGATGAGCGGCGTCAACAGCACGAAGGCGGCGATCGGCGTGCCCGATGCGCCGGCCGCCGCCGCGTAGAGCTTGTAGGGAATGCCGGAGAACGAGCCGGTGAAGGCGGCGCCGAGACCGCCCGCTTCATAACGTTCGGCGACGTCCCGCACCATCGCCCCGTCGATGGCGGGGAGGGCGGCGAGCACGCGTTGGACGCCGCCGGGATCGGACCGGGACCAGAGCATCATCGCGAGCCCGCCGAGAGCCGCGCCGAGCGAGGCGGCGACCGCGGCTTTCAGCCCGGCGCGCCAGCCGCGCTCCAGCGCGACGAAGCCGATCCAGACATCGGCGACGATGACGAACAGGGTCGCTTCGGCGAGCCCCCAGAGCGCGGCGATCGCCATGCGGGGGATCAGAGCGCGAAGTAGTAGTTGACGAGATGGAAGAAGATCGGCGCGGCATAGGTCACGGAATCCATCCGGTCGAGAGCCCCGCCGTGCCCCTCGATCATCGTGCCCCAGTCCTTGGCGCCAAGCGAACGCTTGATGGCGGACAGGACGAGCCCGCCGCAGAAGCCGGCAAGGACGATGGCGAAGGCGAGAAGAGCGGCCTGCCACGGCGCGAAGGGCGTGATCCAGAACAGGGCAGCGCCGATGGCCGTCGCGCTGAGGGCGCCGCCGACGAGACCCTCCCATGTCTTGGAGGGGCTGACGCTCGGCGCGACCTTCCGGCGTCCGAAGAGCTTTCCGAACACATATTGAAGCACGTCCGACAACTGGACGACGGCGATGAGGAAGAAGAGGAGCAGGAAGTTGCGCCCCTCGAAGCCCGGAATGTCCAGCATCAGCAGCGCCGGGGCATGGCTGATGCAATAGACCGTCAGCATGAGGCCCCACTGGATCTTGGCCGTTCGCTGCAGAAAGTTCTCGGTCTCGCCGGCCAGCACCGACAGGACGGGCAGGATCAGGAAGGCGTAGACGGGAATGGTGATCGAGAAGAGCGAGAGCCAGTCGATGCCGACGAGATAGTATTGCAGCGGGATGAACAGGTAGAAGGCCGCGGCGATCGAGCGATGGTCGGCCGGCCGCGTCGGCGTCAGCGTGACGAACTCGCGCAGGCAATAGAAGGACGTCAGCGCGAAGAGGATCAGCGTCACCGTCTGCCCGAACGCGAAGGCGAGGCCGAAGATCGCGACCATGACCCACCAGGCCTTCACCCGCTGGTTCAGGTTCTCGACCGTCGCGCGGGCGCCGTCGCTCGACGCGCGCCGCTTCAGCATCGCGCCGAGGATCGAGGCGAAGGCAAGAATGGAGCCGACGCCGAGGAAGAGAATGACGGCGGTTCTATCCATGCGCGGTCGTCCGGTTCGGTAAAGGCGGCATCAGGAGACAGCGGGACCGGCGAGGGCCGCGACCGCCGCTCGCGCCCGCTCCAGGAAAGCGCCGCGGTCTTCGCCGGGGCGCAGCGCGATCGGCGCCCCGAAGCGCGCGCTGCAACTGATCGGGGCCGGCAGATAGGCGCCCTTCGGGAAGGCCCTTGCGAGATTGTCGAGATAGACCGGGACCAGCTCGACCTCGGGATGGGCGGCGGCGAGGCGGTGGAGCCCCGCCTTGAACGGGCCGGGCAGGGCTTCGGTGCCGCGCGTGCCCTCGGGAAAGAGGATCAGCGAGCCGCCCGTCGCCAGGCGGGCCTCGACCGGGGCCAGGGGGTCGGCTTCGGGCGTCGCCCGCTGCCGGTCGATCAGCACGCAGCCGAGCACGTCGAGCGCCACGAAGCGCCGGCCGGCGGTCTTGCCCCAGTAGTCGGCGGCGGCGACGGGGTGCGTCCGGCTTCGCAGCGGAGGCGGCAGGGCGGCCCAGAGCATGATCGTGTCGAGATGGCTGCCGTGATTGGCGAAGTAGATCCGCTGGCGCGAACTCGGTTCGGCGCCGACCCAGCGCGCGTGGCCGCCGACGAGGAAGCGGGTGGCCGCGATGAGGGCGGTTCGGGCGAGCGCGGCCGCGATCACGGCGCGCGCTCCCGAAGGAGCCGGCCGAGGACGATCAGCCGGCGCAGTCCCGTCCAGGCGGTGCCCGCGACGACGATGGCGAGGATCGCGCGGAGCGCATGGGACGTGCCGAAGATCCACGCCTCCAGCGCCGCGAGGATGCAGCCGAGCGTGACCGCGGCCATGCGGTGGGGCTTGGCCATCGGGCCGCGGAAGTCCTGCGGCAGGCCGAGCGCGCCACCGAGCATGCGGACATAGGCCGTGAAGACCGCGAGGATCGCCGCGACGAAGCCGAGTTCCGGCCAAGCCGCGGCATAGCCGAAGCCGACGAGGATCGCCGTGTCCTCCAGCCGGTCCGGCGCTTCGTTGTAGAGCGCCCCGACGGCCGAGCCCCGACCGCCTTCGACGGCGACGAGGCCGTCCATCATGTTGCAGAGAAGCCGAAGCTGAACCCCGAGCGCCGCCAGGAGATAGAGCCAGGGGCGGGCCGGCGCCGCGGCGAGGGCGAGGCCGGCCAGGACCGCGAAGAGGATGCCGATCAACGACAGGGCGTTGGCCGTGACGGGTGTCGCGAGGAGGGTGCGCAGGAGCGCTGCCGCCCAGCGGGTCTGCCGCGACGCCAACGGGCGCCGCTCTCCCTTCGCCGTCATGTGACGCCTCCCTCGCGGACCCTCGTGCCGTTCCGGCATCGAGGGGTGTCGGTCGTCCTCGTGTAGACGTTTCGGCTGCGATGACAATGCCGAAGCGCGACGGCGGCGTGGACGACGGGAGCCGCAGCGCCGCAGCCCGCCTGCGTCTTCGCGGTCGTTCGGGGCCTCCGGCTGGATTTCGCGTCGCCGCCGACGTCGGCGATGGTCCCGTCCTCTTCTTCCCGCCTTCGTAGTTTTGCGCAGCCGTCCTCGTCACCGAAGAATCCGGTTGTAAAGTCCGACAATTTAGCCGACTCCGGAACCTCATGCGGGCGGTTGCGTCTCGATAAAGCCGATGGATCGGCGTTCGCCTGCGCAGAGGCTGCAGGGTTGCGGTTCGATCGTGGAGTTGAGTTTTGGAGCGCACCGACGCCGTCGAACTGACCGATCGCCTTCATGCGGAACAGGGGCGGGGCGATCCGTTCGCCGCTGCCGTCCGCGCGACGCGCATGCCGATGATCATCACGGATCCTCGGCAGAAGGACAATCCGATCGTCTTCTGCAACGACGCCTTCTGCGACCTCACCGGCTACGGGCGCGAGGAAGTGCTCGGCCGCAATTGCCGCTTCCTGCAGGGCGAAGACACGGACCAAGGGGATATCGGGCTCGTCCGGATCGCGATCGAGGCGCGGACCGACGTCTCGGTCGAACTCCTGAACTACAAGAAGGACGGCCAGCCGTTCTGGAACGCGCTCTATATCAGCCCGGTCTTCACCGATGCGGGCGAGTTGCAGTTCTTCTTCGCCTCGCAATTCGACGTCACGGACCGCAAGGAGCGCGAACTCGCGGCCCTCGAAGGACGTGAGTTCTTCGAGCGCGCGGTTCGAGACCGGACGGCCGAGCTCGAGGCCGCGCTCGCCCAGAAGACGATGCTGCTCCACGAGGTCGATCACCGCGTGAAGAACAATCTCCAGATGGTCGCCGCGATGATCCGCAATCAGGCGCGCTTTTCCGGTAGCGACGACGTGAAGACCTCCCTCGTGGCGACACTGGCCCGTGTCGAAACGCTCGGAGCCGTCCATCGCCGGCTCTACGAATCCAAGGACATCGCGACGTTCAGTCTCAGCGACTTCATCTCGGAGATTTCGGTCGGACTGGTGGATTCCACGGGGCAGTCGCGCGTCCAGCTCGACCTCGATCTCGAACCGGTGGAGGTGGCCGCCCCGAGCGCCTCCCCGCTGGCCTTGCTCGTCAACGAACTCCTGACGAACGCCTTGAAGCACGCCTTTCCCGACGGGCGCTGCAACGGACGCATCCGGGTGACGATGCGCAGCGCGGACGGCGAGGCGACGCTCACAGTGGAGGACGACGGCGTCGGACTGCCGGCCCAGCCGGACTCGCGGCGGTCGACCTTCGGTCATCGGCTCGTGCAGTCGCTCGTCCGACAGATCCGGGGATCGCTCACCCTATCCGATGCCGCGCCGGGGACGCGCGCGACGATCCGGTTTCCGAGCCATTCCGCGGCGTCGCGGCCATGAGCGACCTGCGTCCGTTGCGCGTCCTCATCGTGGAGGACGAAGGTCTGATCGCGATGGATATCGAGGCCACGGTGGAGGACGAGGGCCATGTCGTCGCGGGCTGGGCGACGTCGGCGGAGGAGGCGATCTCGATGGTGGATGCCGTCGATGCGGACCTCGTCTTTCTCGACATCCATCTCCTCAACGGCACCAGCGGCATCGATGTCGCCGACCATATGGTGATGCAGGGGCAGACGAACTTCATCTTCATCACCGCCAATCCCGCGATGGTCCAGCCGGACTATCGCGGGGCGATCGGCGTACTGGCCAAGCCCTTCACCCATGCAAGGCTGGTGGGAACGCTACGTTACCTGCAGGAAGGCGTTCTGGCGCCGCCGCCCTCCGACGAGCCGCCCGCCGGTCTCTCGCTCGCGCCGCACTACCGCACGAACTGGCAGAACTGAAGCGCTCCATCGTCGAAGGGGAAGGGGGAAGAGCCGTGCGACCCGAAAGGCACACGGCTCTCCAACGTCAGAGGGTCTTGGGATCCCGGGAGCGAGGGACCGGCCGGTCGATCTCGTCGAGGTCGCGTTCGTCGATCTCCTCATCCTCCTCGGGGAGATCGCGTCCGATCAGGCTCTCGTCGTCGGCAACGCCCTGGAAGGCATTGTCCGTGCGCTGGATCATGTTGTCGAGAAGATCGGGTTTCCTGGTGTCCGACATGCGGTCGCTCCCTTGGCTCGTCGTTCGGGCTTGTCGTTCGGGCTCGCTGTTGGGGCCCGGCCTTCGTGGGCAGAAAGCCGCCTCGGGGCTTCGAGGTTCCGGCGACGCGTTGTCGCCGATCTGCGACGAAGCGCGGCGCAGCCGGGATCCGGAACCTCGCGCCCCGCCGCGTCACGGCCGGCGAAGGAGCAGATCCGCTCGTCCTTGACAGCTGGGGACGGGGCGTGGAATGGTCACTGGCATGCTGGTCGAACCAGTTGATCAATTTGCGTGACCCCGATGAACTTTGTCCTCGAAAACGCGCCCGAGCTTCGCGAGGCGATCGTGCGACGCAACATCCGGGACGTCGTCGCGCAGAAGATCGCCAATCTCATCGCGTCCGGCCTGCTCAAGATCGGCGACGATCTGCCGAGCGAGCGTGATCTGGCGGTGGCGCTGCGCGTCAGCCGCGAATCGGTGCGCGGGGGCATCCAGATCCTGTCGGCCAAGGGCCTTCTCGCAGTGGTCCAGGGCGCCCGCACGCGCGTCGTGTCGGATGATCTCGGCCCCGAATTCAAGCAGCTGCGCGAACCCCGCCTCATCAACAGCTACGGGATCGACGATATCCACGCCGCCCGGCTTCTCGTCGAGCGGACCGTCGTCGGCGACGCGGCCGAGCGGATCGACGACGAGACGCTCGCGATCCTGCGCGACTCGCTAGAAGCCCAGCGCTTCGCGCTCGACGATCCCGTCCGCTTCATCATCATCGACCGGGAGTTCCACCAGGCGATCTACCGCGCCTCGGGCAATCCGGTCCTCGCCGACTTCGTGGGCGATCTCTATGCCTACATGATGGAGCATCGCCGCAAGGCGGTCTCGGAGCCCGGCGCCATCGAGCGCAGCTTCGGCGATCATCAGCGCATCGTGAGCGCGCTGGAACGACGGGATCGCGCGGGCGTCGTCGCGACGTTCGAGATCCACATCGACCGCATCTACCAGACGACCCTCAGCATTCTCAGGCCATCCGGCCGAGGGCCGGAAGGGGCATTGGAACAGCAGGGACCGTGACGACCGCGGCCGAGACGACGGAGGCCGAGCCTTCGCGCCGGACGCGCCGGCCGCACCTGAACAGACGGAGGAAGACGACATGAAGATTCTCATCATCGGCGCTGCCGGCATGATCGGCCGCAAGCTCGCCGAGCGCATCTCGGCAGACGGCGGACTTGGTGAAACGGCCGTGGACGAGATGGTTCTCGTCGACGTGATTGCGCCGCAGGTGCCGGCCGGGCGCATCTCGAACGTCTCGACGCAGGCGATCGACATTTCCGCACCCGGCGCCGCGAAGCCGCTCGTGGCGGGCCGGCCCGACGTCATCTTCCATCTCGCGGCCATCGTGTCCGGCGAGGCCGAGGCCGATTTCGAGAAGGGCTACAGTATCAATCTCGACGGCACGCGCGATCTCTTCGAGGCGATCCGTGCCGAGCATGCCGCGTCCGGCTACACGCCGCGCGTCGTCTTCGCGTCCTCGATCGCGGTTTTCGGCGCGCCGTTCCCGGCGCAGATCCCGGACGATTTCGCCCTGACGCCGCTGACGAGCTACGGAACCCAGAAGGCGATCGGCGAACTGCTGCTCGCCGATTACACGCGGCGCGGCTTCTTCGACGGCATCGGCCTTCGCCTGCCGACGATCTGCATCCGTCCGGGCAAGCCGAACAAGGCGGCTTCGGGCTTCTTCTCCAACATCCTTCGCGAGCCGATCGCCGGCGAGGAGGCCGTCCTGCCGGTCTCGGAGGACGTGCGCCACTATTTCGCCTCGCCGCGCGCCGCGATCGGCTTCTTCCTCCATGCCGGGACCATGGACCTTTCCGTCATCGGTCCCCGCCGCAACATCAGCCTTCCCGGACTGTCCGCCACGGTCGGCGACGAGATCGCCGCGCTCGGCCGGATCGTCGGCGAAAAGGCGGTGAAGCTCATTCGCCGCGAGCCCGATCCGACCATCATCCGGATCGTCGGCGGCTGGGCGACCGATATCGAGGGCCGCCGCGCCCGCGACCTCGGCTTCGTCGCCGAGACATCCTTCGACGAGATCATCAAGGCGCATCTCGAGGACGAGATGGGCGGCCGGGCCAAGGTCTGACGGCGATGCTTTTGGGCTGCATCGGCGACGACTTCACCGGCTCCTCGGACCTTGCCAACACGCTGGCCAAGGGCGGGCTCCGGGTGACGCAATATTGCGGCGTGCCGGATCAGCCGGCCGATCCCACGGTGGAAGCGGGGATCGTCGCTCTGAAATCGCGCACGATTCCGGTCGCGGCGGCGGTGGAACTCTCGCTGAAGGCAGCGGACTGGCTGGAGCGCCAGGGCTGCCGGCAGTTTCTGTTCAAATATTGCTCGACCTTCGATTCCACGCCCGAGGGCAATATCGGACCGGTGATCGACGCCTTGATGGAGCGGCTGGGTGCGGACCGCACGATCGTCTGTCCCGCCTTTCCCGCGACGGGGCGCTCGATCTATCAGGGGCACCTCTTCGTCGGCGACCGGCTGCTCAGCGAAAGCGGGATGGAGAACCATCCGCTGACGCCGATGACCGATCCCGACCTTCGGCGCTGGCTGAAGCCCCAGACCCGCCGAGGTGTCGGCCATATCCCAGCGCGCGCCGTCTTCGCCGGACCGGCGGCGATCCGGGCGGCGATGGAGAGCGAAGTCGCGGCCGGCCGGCCGGTCATGGTCGCCGACGCCTTGCGCGACGAGGATCTCGTGGCGCTCGGGGAGGCTTGCCGCGATTTCAGCCTCATCACCGGCGGGTCCGGCATCGCGATCGGCCTGCCCCGCATCTTCGGCGCCGACCGGCGCGATGCCGCCGCCTTCACCGGCTCGGCCGGGCCGGCGGCGATCCTGTCGGGATCCTGCTCGACCATGACCCGCGCCCAGGTCGCGCGCTATCGCGAGCACCATGCCGCCCTGGAAATCAAGGCGGACGAACTCATCTCCGGCGAGACCCGCGCCGAAACCGTGGCGGACTGGGTGCTCAGCGCAGGTGGCGACACGCCGCTCGTCTACACGTCGGCCGAGCCCGCCGTGGTGAAGGCCGCGCAGGAGAGGCACGGTCGCGAGGTGGTCGCGTCGCGGATCGAGGGATTCTTCGCGGATCTCGCGCGACAGTTGACCCAACGGGGCATCGCCCGCCTCGTCGTCGCCGGCGGGGAGACGTCGGGCGCGGTGGTCGAAGGGCTCGGCCTCGTCGCGCTCCAGATCGGTCCGGAGATCGCACCGGGCGTGCCCGCCGTGAAGGCGGCGGATCGACCGCTCTGGCTGACCCTGAAATCGGGAAATTTCGGCGACGAGGATTTCTTCGAGACCGCGCTCGATGTTCTCGGCGCCGGCCCTGGCGTCGGAACGGGAACGGTCACGTCATGACCGCTTCGCAAGGAGGAACACGGATGATCCGACTGTCCGCCAATCTCGGCTTCCTGTGGAAGGATCGCGCCCTGCCGGACGCGATCCGCGCGGCGAAGGCTGCGGGCTTCGACGCGGTGGAGTGCCACTGGCCCTACGACATCCCGGCCGAGGAGGTGCGGCAGGCGCTGGAGGAGACGGGCCTTCCCATGCTCGGCCTCAACACGCGGCGCGGGCGCGAGGGCGAGAACGGCCTGTCCGCGCTGCCCGGCCGCGAGTCGGAGGCGCGCGCGGCGATCGACGAAGCCTTCGACTACGGCGCCGAGATCGGTGCTTCGGCCGTCCACGTCATGGCGGGCGCCTCGCGCGGGGTCGAGGGCGCGGCGCAGAGCTTCCAGGAGAACCTCGCCTATGCCGCCGATCTCGGGGGCAAGTACGGCATGACGGTGCTGATCGAGCCGCTCAACGCCCGCGATGCCCCGTCCTACTTCCACCAGACGGTCGAAGAGGCCGCCGCGATCCTCGAAACGCTCGGCCGGACCGAGGTCCGGATCATGTTCGACTGCTATCACCAGCAGATCATGGGCGGCGATCTGCTCCGCCGCTTCGAGCGTCACCGCGACCGGATCGGACACGTGCAGTTCGCCGCCGTTCCCTCGCGGGCGGAGCCGGACGAGGGGGAGGTCGCCTTCGATCGCCTTCTGCCGATGCTGGACTGGCCGGGACCGATCGGCGCGGAGTACCGGCCGCGCGCGTCGACCGAAGCCGGACTCGGCTGGATGAACGCTTTCCGTTGAGCTGTTGAGCCGCGGACCCCCGAGTTCCTGAACTCCTGAGCCTCTGGGTCCTCGATCGGCCGACGGCGCCGGACGTTCGCCTATCGCGCCGCGACCGGGCGCGGGCGCCGGTCGGCGCGCGCGTCCTCCAGGATCATCGCCGCTCCCTTTTCCGCGACCATCATGGTCGGCGCATTGATGTTGCCGGCGGTGATGGTGGGGAAGATGGAGGCGTCGACGATGCGCAGCGCATCGACGCCATGAACGCGAAGACGCGCGTCGACGACGGATGTCGATGCGTCCGGCCCCATCCCTGCTGAACCGCAGAGATGATAGATCGACCCGCAATTCTCCCGGAAATAGGCCAGCAGCTCGTCGTCGCTCGATGCGCCGGCGGAGGGCGGCATCTCCTCGGCGGTGATCGCGCGCAGCGCCGGCATGTCCATGATCCGGCGGGCGAGCCGGCTCCCCTGGATCGCCTCGTCCCGGTCGGTCTGCGTCGTCAGATAGTTCGGGCGGATCTCGGGGGCCGCCTCGATGTCGGGCGATGCGATCGTCACCGTGCCCCGGCTGGTCGGCCGGCAGGCGTTGAAGGCGAGCAGGAAGCCCGGATAGGGTTCGGCCTTCAGCCCGGCCCCGGGATCGTCGGGAATGCGGTAGGAGAGGGGATTGAAGTAGAGCTGGATATTCTCGCGCGGCTCGGACGGACGGCCGCGGAAGAAGCCCCCGGCCTGGTTCACGCTCATCGCGAACGGACCCTTGCGCGTCAGGAGGTAGCGGAGCGCGAGCCGGGCCTGACCGAGAAGGCCTGAGAAGTCGCCGTTGAGGGTCGGAACCTTGGAGCGGTAGTAGAGGCTCGCGCAGAGATGGTCCTGGAGGTTGCGACCGACGGCAGGCAGGTCGTGACGAACGGCGATGCCCAGGCCGGCGAGCGCCGCGCCGTCGCCGATGCCGGACAATTGGAGGAGCTTCGGCGTATCGACGGCGCCGGCGCAGACGATCACCTCGCGCCGCGCCTCCACCACGATGCGCTTTCCGCCTCGGAGGATCTCGACGCCCGTCGCGCGTCGCTCCGAATCGAGGACGACGCGCGCCGCTCGGGCATGGTCGAGGATCTCGACATTGGCGCGCCCGAGGGCCGGGCGCAGATATTCGGCGCCGGACGAGGAGCGCAGGCCGCGACGCGTGTTCACGTCGTAGATCCCCGCGCCCTCGATCGATGCGCCGTTGAAGTCCGGCGTCGCCGGCAGCTGCAGCTCGGCGCAGGCGTCGAGAAAGGCGTCGCAGACGGGATGGGTCTCGCCGCGCATCGGCGTCACGCCGATCGGACCGCGGTCGCCATGATGGGCGGAGGCGCCGCCGGCGTGCCGCTCCAGCCGCTTGAAGACCGGCAGAACGTCATCGAAGCCCCAGCCTGGACTGCCGGCGGCCCGCCAATCGTCGAAGTCGCTCGCCGCCCCGCGCACGAAGATCATCGCGTTGATCGCGCCGGATCCGCCGCGAACCTTGCCCCGCGGCGCGTAGATGCGCCGGCCGCCGAGCTCGGCTTCCGGTTCGGTGCGATACATCCAGTTGACGGCGGGATCGTAGTAGCTCCGGGCATAGCCGACCGGGATCTTCAGCCAGATCGAGCGGTCCGACCCGCCGGCCTCGACGATGCAGACGCTGTACCGCCCGTCTTCGGACAGGCGGCTCGCCACGATCGATCCGGCCGAGCCGGAACCGACGACGACGTAATCGAAGCTCTGCCGATCTTCCGCCATGTCGTTCAACCCTTCGCCGGGGCGAAGTCCTTCACGTCCGCAGGCCGGGGGGCCATCTGCAGGTGCAGCCGCTCGCCGTCGTAGGGGCTGTGGCGCGCGATGGCGTCGAGATCGAGGGTGATGCCGAGGCCGGGTTCGCGGGACGGGATGAGATAGCCGTCCTCGAAGACGAGCTTCTCCTTCAGGATCTCGGCATGGAAGCCGGAGAAGTCGAGGATGGCTTCGTGGATGAGGAAGTTCGGCGAGGCGGCCGCGAGCTGGATGGAGGCGGCGGCGCCGACCGGTCCGTTGTAGAGATGGGGCGCGATCTCCGCATAGAAGGCCTCCGCCATTCCGGCGATTTTCTTGGCCTCCAGAATGCCGCCGACCCGCGCGACGTTCATCTGGAGGATCGAGGCGGCCCCCGTCTGGAGAACCCGCTGGAACTCGTATTTCGTGGTGAGCCGCTCGCCGGTCGAGACGGGAATGGAGGTCTTGCCGGAGACGCGCGCCATCGCCTCTTCCTGGCCGGGCGGGACGGGCTCCTCCAGCCACAGGGGATCGTAGGCTTCGAGGCGCCGGGCGAGCCGGATGGCGGAGGAGGGCACCATCTGGCCATGCGTGCCGAAGAGGAGATCGGCCCGCGAGCCGACGGCCTCGCGGATCTTCCGGCAGAACGTCTCGCAGCGATCCATGACGCCGAGCGACAGATGATGGCCGGAATAGGCGGTGTAGGGACCGGCCGGATCGAACTTCACCGCCGTGAAGCCCATGCGTTCGACCATGTCGGCCGCGCAGGAGGCGGCGAGATCGGGATCGTCGTAGTCGTAGGCGCCGTCGGCGCCCACGGGGTAGAGGTAGGTGTAGGCTCTCAGGCGCTCATGGACGAGGCCGCCGATCAGCGCGTGGACGGGCTTGCCCGCCGCCTTGCCGATGATGTCCCAGCAGGCGATCTCGAGGCCGGAGACGATGCCCATCATCGTCGGGTCCGGGCGCTGCGTGAAGCCGCTGGAATAGGCGGCCCGCCAGAAGCGCTCGATGTCGTGCGGATCGTGGCCGAGAAGGTGACGCTCGAAGACGTCGTCGATGAGCGGCAGCAGTGCCGTGGGGTGGAAGGCCGTCGCATAGATCTCGCCGACGCCCTCGATGCCGCAGGCCGTCTCCACGCGGACGAGGATCCAGTACATGCCGCCGAGATGGGGAGGAGGAACCGCGACGACATGGGTTTGAAGAGACGCGATCTTCATTCAACGCCCTCGTGCGCAGTTCGTTGTCGGAGCGTCCATCTCGCCAGTGGACGAGTGGGTCGTCCCGCCTGAATGCGACGTTCCGTTGCGCAACCCCGGGAAAAGGATGCCGTCAGGCGCGCGCTTCAGCCATGGAGGCTTCGCGCTGGATGAAGACGTCGGTGCTCTGAAGGAGCATGCGCGACGCGCGCCGCGCAGCTTCCGGTCGCCGCAGCCGGATCGCACGCTCGATCGCATCGTGCATCTCCTGGTTCTCCCGGATTCCGTCGTCCATGCGCGTGATCTTGCCGATGAACTGGTTCAGCGCGATCTCGATCGTCGGGCCGAGCGGCACGAGGAGGTCGTTCCCCGATGCCGCCAGGATCGAAAGATGGAACCGGGCATCCGCAGCGATGCGGTCGGAGACGTTGCGCGCGCAGGCCATGTCGCGGCAGGCCCGCGTGATGGCATCCGCTTCCTCGGCGCTGCGGCGGGCGGCGGCGAAGGCGCTCGCCTCCGGCTCGATCATCTTGCGCAGCTCCTGAACCATCTGCATGAACGTCTGGTCCGGGCCCGCGGCGTACCAGGCGAGCACGTCCCGGTCGAGCAGGTTCCACCTCTGGCGCGGCTCGACGCGGCTCCCGACCTTCGGCTTGGATGCGATGAGCCCCTTGGCCGTCAGCATCTTCAAGGCTTCGCGCACGACGGAGCGACTGGCGTGGAACATCTCCGCCCATTGCGCCTCGTTCGGCAGGATCGATCCCGGCGGGTGATCGCCGCGAACGATCCGCAATCCGATTTCCTGCGAGATTCCGTTGTGGTTCCCCCGCGCGAGGTGCGGGCACGGCACGGATTCCATCCTGGACATTGGTTCCGGGTTTGGCAGACGGTTGAGCATCGATCGCCTTTTGATGATCCTGGATTTCATGGCCCGACATTTACCGGACAATGAAGAGACGCGCCCCACAGATGCAGGGCGCGCTTAAAAATATCTACTTCTGGATGCAGGTGTCGACTGTATCCTTCGTACAGATGTCGAGACCGGTGAAGACCGGGTCCTCGACGGGCTTGCCCTCGATGAGGTCGATCATCACGCCGGGCGCCTTGTATCCCATCTCGAAGGGGCGCTGGCCGACGAGCACGTTGACGAGGCCCTCGCGCGCGATGGCGACCTCGTCGCCGATCGTATCGGCGGCGGCCACCACGAAGTCGCCCTTCGCGATGCGGTCGGCAAGCGGCCTGAACAGATCGCGATAGGGCTGCGGCGCGCCGAAGAGCGGCCAGCCGCCTTCGATCGCGAAGGCGTCGAGGTCGGGGTTGGCGGCGAGGATGTCGGTCATCGCCTGGACGCCGACCGTGCCGTCGTCATTGGTGAAGACCGGGCAACCCGAGACTTCCGTCCAGCCGCCTTCGCCGGCGAGGGCCGCGATGCCCTTCTGCCCGCTGAGGGCGTCACGCGTGCCCTGCGCGCGGCGCAGGATGTTGTCGGCGCCGGGATTGCCCTGGATCGTGCAGACCTTGCCGCCGTTCGGCTTGGCTTCCTTGATGTATTCGCCGAGCTTCTGGCCGAGGAGATAATTGTCGGTGCCGAGATAGGTCTTGCGCAAAGCCGCATCGTCGGCCGCGAGATCGGCGTCGAGCGTCATGATCGGGATGGTCGGCGCCGCGGTCTTCAGCGTCTGCGCGATCAGCTTGGCATTGGAGGGCGAGATCGCCATGGCGACCGTGTCGGCCTTGCCGAGCATGTCCTGCACGATCTGCGCCTCGCCGGCCTCGTCCGATGTCGAGGCGGGACCCGTGTAGAAGCATTCGTATTCGGACGATGCGTTTTCCGAATTCCACTTCTGGCAACCCTGGTTGATCGCCTCGAAGAAGGGGTTGTCGAGACCCTTCACCACGATCACGAGCTGCTTTTTGGCGAGGGCCGGACCGGCGCCCAGCGCCAGCACGGCGGCGGTCAATAGAAGCGATAGTTTCTTCACGATGTTCCTCCCAGGAATGCAGCGACACGGACGCGTCGCTCGTTGCGGGCCGGTCCCGACTCTTGCGGCTTGTTCTGCTTGGCCTTGTGGTCGGGTCGGCACTGACAGGATCTTGAGGCGCCGGTCGGGCGATCTCCAGTCCCGTTCTCTGCGAAGGCTCGGAGGACCTCGCCGAAGACCGTCGGCCTCTCGTGCGGATCCCGATGCGGGGCACGCTCGAGGCAACGTCGCGGTTCGCGTTTCCAACTTCGCTTTCTGGATAGGAAGCTATGCTGCAGCGCTTCACGCGGTCAATGAATTTGTCCGGTTATACAACGGTTCTACCGACGGAGCGGATTGACGCTCCCTATACGGTTTGCGCAGATGGCGTCACAACCCGGACAAAACCGGGGCAGGGAGGAACCGCTCGCAGTTTTGCGACCATGTCCGGCGCGTCGTCCGGTCGAGGCAGAGCTGCGCGCGGACGGGAGGCATAGGCGTTGGCGGTTCTCGAACTCGACCGGGTTTCCAAGCATTTCGGCGCCATCCAGGCGCTGAACGACGTGTCCTTCTCGCTGGAGGCGGGCGAGGTCGTCGGCCTGATGGGCGACAACGGGGCGGGAAAGTCGACCCTCGCCAAGATGATCGCCGGCAATTTCAGGCCGAGCGAAGGGGCGATCCGGATGGACGGGCAGGAGCTCGTCATGAACAAGCCGGTCGAAGCGCGCCGGCACGGAATCGAGATCGTTCACCAGGATCTCGCGCTCTGCAACAATCTGACCGCGGCGGCGAACGTGTTCCTCGGGCGGGAGCTGCGACGCGGGTTCTTCCCGTTCCGCATCCTCGACTACGGTCGGATGTATGCCCGCGCCGGCGAACTCTTCGCCGAGCTCAAATCCGAAACGCGGCCCCGCGATCTCGTCCGCCAGATGTCGGGCGGCCAGCGCCAGGCCGTCGCGATCGCGCGCACGCGCCTGTCCGACGCCAAGATCGTGCTCATGGACGAGCCGACCGCGGCGATCTCCGTGCGCCAGGTCGCGGAGGTGCTGAACCTCATCCGACGGCTGCGCGACCAGGGCATCACCGTCGTGCTCATCAGCCACCGGATGCCGGACGTCTTCGATGTGGCCGACCGCGTGATCGTGATGCGGCGCGGGCGCAAGGTGGCGGACAAGCGGATCGACGCGAGTTCGCCGGAAGAGGTCACCGGCCTCATCACCGGCGCCATCCAGGAAGCCTGACGCAAACGCCGCCGGACGCGGCGGCTCGGAACCCAAGGACGGCACGGATGTCCACTACCCTCGACCAGACCATCCAACAGCGCGAGCGGAGCTGGCTGTCGGCGCAGGTGGGGAGCCAGACCTTCTGGGTGCTCCTCGCCGTGCTCGGCGCCTGTCTCTTCCTCTCGTTCGCGACCGACAGCTTCGCCACGACGAAGAACCTCTACAACATCACCCGCAACGTCACCTTCGTCGCCATCGTCGCGCTCGGGATGACGGTCGTCATCATCTCCGGCGGGATCGACCTCTCCGTCGGCTCGACGCTCTGCCTCTGTTCGATGGTGCTCGCGGTCACCATGCATGCCGGCTACGGAATCGGCACCGGCATCGCTGCCTCGCTCGCGACCGCGCTGGCCGTCGGCGCGTTCAACGGCGTGCTGATCGCCTATCTCGGCTTTCCGCCCTTCGTGGTGACGCTCGGCATGCTGTCGGTGGCGCGCAGCCTCGCCATGGTCGCCTCCAACAACACGGTCGTCTTCGAGTTCGGGCCGGATCACCAGACGCTGCTTTCGCTCGGCGGCGGCGCGTATGTCTTCGGGATCGCCAATCCCGTCATCTACATGATCGTCCTCGCGCTCATCACCGCCTATGTCCTGCGCTGGACGCGGTTCGGCCGCTACGTCTTCGCCATCGGCGGCAACGAGCACGCCGCCACCCTCACCGGCGTTCCGGTGAAGCCGATCAAGGTCGCGGTCTACATGATCTCGTCGCTCTCGGCCGGCATCGCCGGAATCATCCAGACCGGCTGGCTCGGCGCCGTGACCACCAATATCGGCACGGGGATGGAACTGCAGGTGATCGCGGCCTCGGTCATCGGCGGCGCCAACCTCGTCGGCGGGATCGGCACGGCGGCGGGTGCGATCGTCGGCGCCGCGCTCATCGAGGTGATCCGCAACAGCCTCGGGCTGCTCGGCATCAACGCGTTCTGGCAGGGCACCTTCATCGGCGGCGCGATCATCCTCGCCGTGCTCTTCGACCGCGTCCGGACGCTCCGTTCGCGGAACTGAGGCGGGGTCGACGACCTTTCCCATGAACATTCGCGCGGGACGGCGTTCGCCGCTCGCTGCATCCAGCAGGGACACCATCATCATCATGAGCAAGCGAATCGTCTTCACCGGCGGGTCCGGCAAGGCCGGCCGCCACGCGGTGCGGTATCTCGTCGACCAGGGCCACACGGTGCTCAACGTCGATCTCGCCCCGATCGACGTTCCCGGCGTCAACACGCTTTATGCCGACATCGCCGACAGCGGTCAGATGTTCAACGCGCTGTCGACGCATTTCGGCTTCGAGGGCTACGATGCCGGCCGTCTGCCGGCCGCGCCCGACGCCGTGATTCATTTCGCGGCGGTGCCGCGCGTCCTCATCAAACCGGACAACGAGACGTTCCGCATCAACACGGTCGGCACCTACAACGTCATCGAGGCGGCGGTGAAGCTCGGTGTGAAGAAGATCGTGATCGCCTCCTCTGAGACGACCTACGGCGTCTGCTTCGCGGAAGGCGACAAGGACTTCCACTCGTTCCCGCTGGACGAGACCTACGACAGCGACCCGATGGACAGCTACGGCCTGTCGAAGCTTCTGAACGAGAAGACCGCCCGCGCCTTCGCGATGCGCTCGGGCGCAGACATCTATGCTCTGCGCATCGGCAACGTGATCGAGCCGCACGAATACGGCATGTTCCCCGGCTTCATGGCGGACCCGATGTCGCGCAAACGCAATGCCTGGAGCTACATCGACGCGCGCGATCTCGGGCAGATGGTGCATCGCTGCATCGAGACCGACGGTCTCGGCTTCCAGATCTTCAACGCGACGAACGACACGATCACGGCGGACATGCCGACGGCCGAGTTCCTGGCCAAACACTGTCCGAACATTCCGGTGACGCGCGAGATGGGCGAGCGGGAAGCGCCGCTGTCGAACCGGAAGATCCGGGAGATGCTGGGGTTCCGCGAGGAGCACGATTGGCGCCAATACGTCTGAGAGCGCTGTAGCCGAGGGTCGGCGTTCCGATCGCTCGGTTTCGCCACACGCGGTGACGACGGGAAGAAAGAGGGCCGGAGCGGCAACGCTTCGGCCCTTTTCGCATTACCCTCTTGTGCTGCAGTGCAGCATGAACCACCTATCATCCAAGTGGATGGTATTTGGAGTTCTCATGCCTCGCAAATCCGCGCTTCAGGAGCGTTGTGCCGACTCGGAGAAGCTCACGCTGAATCTCGGCTATGTCGATCTGGGCGGCATCGATCTTCTGGTGCGCGAGGGCTTCTTCGCCAATCGGAGCGATTTCATCCGGACCGCCATCCGGCGTCAGCTGGACATCCATGACGACCGTCTGCGCAAATCCGCCGATCACCTGTCCCTCGATCTGGGGCTTCGGCGCTTTGGACGCGCGGATCTGGAAGCGGCTCGCGATTCCGGTCGGCGCCTCGACATTCGCGTTCTCGGCCTCGTCACCATCGACGAGGATGTCTCGGTCGAACTCGCCCGCTCGGCGATCGGCTCCATCACCGTTCTCGGTGCGCTCCAGGCGAGCCGTGAACTCAAGGCGGCCTTGTCCGACCGCATCCGCTGACGGCATCGCCCGAGGGAACATGGCCATGACGAAGACCTATTCCGATCTGATGCGCGACGCTCGCGCTCTCGTCTCCAGCCAGCAGCTCGGCAAGGCGACGTCCACGATTCTCGAAGCGCTCGGCCAGGGGCGATCCGCGCCAGCGCCGGGATCCTCGTCCCATAGGGGTCCGACGATCGAGGGCACGGCGGAGAGCACGACGACGGATGCGGCGAAGGCGACGCGGCGTGCGGCGGGTCCCGCGGGCCTGACGGCTGCCCTTGCCGAAAAGCTCGCGCCCATCCTGGCCGGGCGGCCGCGCTTCACGCCGCCCCCGGCGGGCCGCACGGAGCCGCCTGTCGCGCCGGAGGGCGCACGGTTCGAGAGCCACGTCCATGCGGGGCCGGCGGGCTCGCGCGCCTACCGGCTCTACGTGCCGGCGGCGCTGCCGGACGGACCCCGTCCGCTGCTCGTGATGCTGCACGGCTGCACGCAGAATCCCGAGGACTTCGCGCGGGGAACCCGCATGAACGCGCTGGCCGAGGAGGCGGGCATTCTCGTCGCCTATCCAGAGCAGCCGCAGGGCGCGAACGTCCAGCGTTGCTGGAACTGGTTCGATCCCTCGCACCAGCGAAGGGGCGAGGGGGAGCCCGCCATTCTCGCCGGGATCGTGTCGGAGATCGCGTCCGCGCATTCGGTGGACGCCGACCGCGTCTTCGTCGCCGGACTGTCGGCGGGTGGAGCGATGGCGGCGGTCCTCGGGGCCACCTATCCCGAACTCTTCGCCGCCGTCGGCGTCCATTCCGGCCTGCCGCATGGGGCGGCCAGCGATGTCGGATCGGCGCTGTCGGTCATGCGGAGCGGCAGGGTCCCGCCGGCCGCGGTGCCTGCAGGCAGGGGCCCGCGGCTGATCGTGGTGCATGGGGACGGCGACCGGACCGTGCATCCGGCCAACGGCGAGGCCGTCGCCGGCGCGGCGTCGGCCGGCACCGCCAAGGACGTCGTCAAGTCCGGCAGTGCCGGCGGTCGCTCCTACACGCGGCTCACGCGACCAACCGGCGGCGGCGGTGGCGCGGCGCTGGAATATTGGCGGATCGACGGTCTCGGCCATGCCTGGTCGGGCGGCGACGCGGCCGGCAGTCATAGCGATCCCGCCGGTCCCGATGCCTCTCGGGAAATGCTGCGCTTCTTTCTGGAGAACCACGGCCGGTCGTGACGGCGCGGTCGCGTGGGGCCGGGAGGGCCGGTGCCGGTCCCGAAACCCTGATCCGCGCAGAAACGCACCGGATCGTTCTCGAAATCGACAACCGCGCGACGGATTTTGCGCAAAGGACGCCGCAAGGGGTCTTCCGTTCCTTCAACCGTCTATCGAAAGAGTAGATAGTACGGTCCAGACGTCGCCTTCGGGCTGCGCGGAGAGGGGACGGCATGACGACGAGACGCACGATCACGGCCTGTTGCGACTGGGCAGCCTTCCTCGGCGCCATCGCGATGGTGGGCTTTCTGACCTTCGTGCCGCAGCATGCCTCGTCGGCATCGACGGCGAGGCCTGAACCCTCGCAGGCCGCCGCTGAGACGGTCTGGCCGTCGCAGACGGCAGCCTTGTCGACCCAGCACTGAAGAGCCGGACGGCCGGAGCCATCCGTCTGGCGCTTGCGCTCGTCATCGTCGAAGATGATCCGGGGTCGCGGACGTTCGGTCGGCGGATCATCCATGCTGGCGGAACGAGATTTTGACTTCGAAGACCTCCCGTCCTTTCGCCGCGACGTCCACGCGCGCCATGGTGACCACGCCGCATGTCCTGGCGAGCGAAGCCGGCGCCAAGGTCTTGCAAGCGGGCGGGACGGCGATCGAGGCCGTGGTCGCGGCTGGCGCCGTCCTGTCGGTGGTCTACCCGCATTTCTGCGGACTCGGGGGCGACGCCGTCTGGCTCGTGGCGGATGGCGATGGGGCGGCGACCTGCTTCCTCGGCATCGGGCAGGCGGCCGAGATGCTGCCGGATTTCGGCGCGGACGAGGCGATTTCCGTGCGCGGCCCGCTGTCCATGCTGACCGGCGCCGGCCTCGTCGACAGCTGGCGATGTGTCCTCGAGCATTCCGCGGCGCGATGGGCGGGACGCCTGACGCTGCCGGCGCTCCTCGACGACGCGATATCGCTGGCCGCGGACGGCTTCGACGCCAGTTCGTCGCAGGCGTTCTGGCACGGGTTTCGCGCGCGCGAAGCCGCGGATTGGCCCGGCTTCTCGCAGACCTTCGTCGCGCGTGGTCTTCAACGCCAGCCCGCGCTCGCCCGCTCGCTGGACCAGATCGCGAGGAACGGCGCTCGCGACGCCTATGAGGGCGAACTCGCGGCGAGCCTCGCCAAGGGCCTTGCCGCGGCGGGCTCTCCGCTGACCGCCCGCGACCTCGCTCGGACGCGCACCCGCGAAGGGCCGCCGCTCTCGCTCGCCTATCGAGATCACCGGCTGCTAGCGCCGCCGCCGCCGACCCAAGGGGTGACGACGCTCGCCATCATGGGCATCCTGCGGGAACTCGGACCGTCTCCCGCCGGGATCGAGGGCGCGGACCTCTATCATCGGCTCGTCGAGGCGGTGAAGCAGGCCTTTCTCGACCGCGGGGGGATCGGCGATCCCGATTTCGAAACCGTGTCGCCTGCCGAATGTCTGGATCCGATCCGTCTTGCGATGAAGGCAGCGGCGATCGATCCGGCGCGAGCGACATCCTGGCCGCATCGATTCCAGACAGGCGACACCGCTTTCCTCGGCGCGGTCGATGCCAAGGGGCGCTGCGTCTCGATGCTGCAGAGCACCTATTTCGACTGGGGCAGCGGCTGGCTCGTGGGCGATACCGGGATCCTCTGGCACAATCGCGGCGCGGCCTTCAGTCTCGACCGGGGAAGCGCCAACGCGCTGCAGCCGGGCAAGCGGCCGTTCTACACGCTCAATCCCGGCATCGCGCTGCGCAACGGCCGGCCCTCTCTCCTTTACGGAACGCAAGGCGCCGACGGCCAGCCGCAGACCCTTTCGCTCCTTCTCAGCCTCATCATCGACCGCGGGCTCGATCCGCTCGCGGCGCTCTCCCAGCCGCGTTTCCTGCTCGGCCGAACGTTTTCCGACAGCCGCGACACGCTGAAGATCGAAGCGAATGCCGGCGCGACCGTGGTTCGCGATCTTGCCGCCCGAGGGCACGACATTTCGACCATCGAGTCCTTCAGCCCGCTCGGGGGACAGGCCGGCATCATCCACATCGCGGCGGACGGATCGATCGCGGGTGCGCACGATCCACGCAGCGACGGCTGCGCGATCGGGGTTGGATCATGACGAGGTTCGATCTTCTCCTGCGCGATGTCCGCCTTGTCGTCGGCGAGGACCTGCAGGACATCGCCATCGCAGGCGGCCGGATCGCGGCGATCGGCCCGAACCTTCGCTGCGAGGCGACCGATGAGGCCGACGGGGAGGGTTGCTTTGCCTTTTCCGGCTTCGTGGAGACGCATATCCATCTCGACAAGGCCGGCATTCTCGGCCGCTGCACCCTTTGCGAAGGCACGCTCAGCGAGGCGGTGCGCGAGACGGCGCGGGCCAAGGCCGGGTTCGAGGAGGCCGACGTCTACCGCCGCGCCTCCGCCGTCGTCGAGGCGGCGATCCTCCACGGCACCAACCGGATGCGGACCTTCGTCGAGATCGATCCGCGCGCGGGGTTCCGGTCTTTCGAGGCGATCCTCCGGGTGAAGCGGGACTATGCCTTCGCCATCGACATCGACATCGCGGCCTTCGTGCAGGAGGGACTGACGAACGAGCCGGAGACGATCGGTATGCTGGACGAGGCCCTGTCGCGCGGTGCCGATCTCGTCGGCGGCTGCCCCTATACCGATCCCGAGCCGCGCCGGCACATCGCCGACATCTTCGATCTCGCCGAACGCCACGGCACGGCGGTGGATTTCCACCTCGACTTCGACCTCGATCCCGCCAGCACGAACCTTCCCGCCGTGATCGAGGAGACGCGACGGCGCGGCTGGGCCGGCCGTGTCTCCATCGGCCACGTCACGAACCTCTCCGCCATGGCCCCGGACAAGGTCGCCGCGATCGGCCGGCGCCTCGCCCGCACCGGCATCGCGCTGACCGTGCTTCCCGCGACCGATCTCTTCCTGAACGGCCGGGGATCGGACCGGCTCGTGCCGCGCGGAATCGCGCCGGCCCATCGGATCGCGGCCGAGGGTGCGGTGACGTCGATCGCCAGCAACAACATCCTCAACCCGTTCACGCCGTTCGGCGATGCGTCGCTGATCCGGATGGCCAACCTTTATGCCAACGTCCTGCAGCTGTCGCGCGAGGAGGAGATGGCCGCCATCTTCGACATGGTCGGCTCGACCGCCGCGACGCTTCTCGGCGCCGGGCACGGATGTCGGATCGGGGGACCTGCGGACATCGTGTTGCTCGACGCTGCAGGACCCGCTGATGCCGTGCGGACCGTTGCGCGGGCGGTGCGCGGATGGAAAGCGGGGGTGAAGACGTTCGAAGCCGGACGTCCCCGCCTTCTTCGCTCCTAGAAGCCCGGAGCGCTTGCGCCGGCATGCCGTCTTGCGACCTCCACGAGCGGCGCATCCGGCATTTGGATGACCGATGCGGTCAAGCAAGCCAGCCTTACCACCGTTCAAATCGATTGAAACCTTCGTTTTTCGCCATCGCCATCGTCGGTGCTGCGCCTATTTGGCCTTGCGAACGGAGGGCACGATGATGAGCGCAACAGGCAACGACACACGGCCAGGCGGAGGTTCCGTCGAAACGCTGGCGGTCAATACCATTCGGACATTGACGCCCGACGCGGTGCTGAACGCGCATTCCGGACATGTCGGCGCACCGCTCGGCCTCGCGCCAGCCGGCGTCGAACTCTGGACGAAGCACCTGCGCTACGATCCGGACCGGCCGGACTGGCCGAACCGCGACCGTTTCGTTCTGTCCGTCGGCCACGGCTCCATGCTTCTCTATGGTCTCCTCCATCTCGCGGGCGTCCGGGAGATCGACGCGGACGGGAAGCCGACCGGAAAGCCCGCCGTGTCGCTCGACGACATCAAGGCCTTCCGACAGCTGGACTCCAAGACGCCCGGCCATCCCGAATATCGGATGACGACGGGCGTCGAGACGACGACCGGCCCGCTGGGTCAGGGCTGCGCGACCTCCGTCGGCATGGCGATCGCCGAGCGTCACCTGGCGGCGCGCTACAATGTGGGAGGCACGACCCTTTTCGATCACGACGTCTACGTGTTCTGCGGCGACGGCGATTTGATGGAAGGCGTGTCGGGCGAGGCCGCATCGCTCGCCGGGCATCTCAAGCTATCCAACCTCTGCTGGCTCTACGACAACAACCGCGTCTCGATCGAGGGCTCGACCGAACTCGCCTTCTCGGAAAACGTCGCCGAACGATTCCGCGGCTACGGCTGGAACACGATCCATGTGTCCGACGCCAACGACGCCGCCGCGATCGGCCAGGCGTTCGAGGCGTTCCGCCGCACCGACGACAGGCCGACGCTGATCGTCGTCGACAGCATCATCGGCTATGGACTCCAGAAGCAGCAGGGCACGGCCAAGGCGCATGGCGAGGCCTTCGACGCCGAGGACGTGAAGGGCGCCAAGCGCGCCTATGGCTGGCCGGAAGACCAGAGCTTCCACGTGCCGGATGGCGTCGCCGACTTCGTCCACGGCGCGGTCGCGGACCGGGGCCGGGAGCTCAGAAAGGCCTGGGAGGCGAGCTATGCCGCCTATACCGAGGCTCATCCCGAACTCGGCGCCGAGATCGAGGCGATGCGGCAGGGCAAGCTCCCTGCGGGTTGGGACGCCGCAATTCCGAGCTTCGAGGCCGATGCCAAGGGGGTCGCCTCGCGTGATGCCGGCGGCAAGGTGCTGAACGCCATCGCCGAGCGGGTCGCCTACGTGACCGGCGGATCGGCGGACCTCGCGCCCTCGACGAAGACGCTGCTGACCTTCGAAGGGGCCGGCTCCTTCGGTGGCGACAACTATGGCGGCCGAAATCTGCATTTCGGCATCCGCGAGCATGCGATGGGCTCGATCGCCAACGGCATGGCGCTGTCCTATCTTCGCCCCTACACCGCGACCTTCCTCGTCTTCTCCGATTACATGCGCCCGCCGATCCGGCTGGCCGCCATCATGGAGATTCCCGTCGTCTTCGTGTTCACCCATGATTCGATCGGCGTCGGCGAGGACGGGCCGACCCATCAGCCGATCGAGCAACTGGCGAGCCTGCGCGCCATTCCCGGGCTGAACACGATCCGGCCGGCCGACGCCAACGAGACGGCGGAGGCCTGGAAGGTGGCGATGGGCCAGACGCACGAGCCCTCCGCGCTGATCCTCTCGCGCCAGCCGCTGCCGACCATCGACCGCTCGACCTATGCGGCGGCATCCGGTTTGGTCCGCGGCGCCTACGTTCTGGCGGGCGCCCAGGACGAGACGCCGGAGGTGATCCTGATCGGAACCGGATCGGAGATTTCGCTCTGCCTCGAGGCGCATGAGCGGCTGGTGGCCGAGGGCGTGCGATCGCGCGTCGTCTCGATGCCGTCCTGGCACCTGTTCGAGAAGCAGGACGCGGCCTACCGCGACACGGTCCTGCCGCCGGAGATCATGGCCCGCGTCGCGGTGGAGCAGGCCGGCTCGCTCGGCTGGGACCGCTATGTCGGCGCGAAGGGCGCGAGCGTCACCATGTCGACCTTTGGCGCCTCCGCGCCGATCGCCAAGCTCCAGGCGAAATACGGCTTCACCGCGGACAACGTCGTCAAGCTCGCCCGCGAGCAGATCGCGGCGCGGGCCGCGCAAGGCCAGGCGTAACCTCGGACATCCGCGGCGGCGGGCCTGCCCCGCCGTCTCCGGCATCAATGGAAAGGGCATCTTCCATGCAGATCGGGATCATCGGGCTGGGGCGCATGGGCGCCAACATCGCGCGCCGTCTGGCGCGGGGCGGGCATGACTGCGTCGTCTTCGACCGTTCGCCGGACGCCGTCGCGCTTCTCTCCGGCGAGGGCATGACCGGCGTCGACGCCTTGGAATCGATGGCCGGAGCGCTCGCCGCGCCGCGGATCTTCTGGGTCATGCTGCCGGCGGGCGATCCGACGGAGGCGACGATCCAGCGCCTCGTCCAGATCGCGGCACCCGGCGACGTCGTCATCGACGGCGGCAACACGTTCTACAAGGACGACATCCGTCGCGCCAAGCTTCTGGCCGACAAGGGGCTTCACTACGTCGATGTCGGCACGTCCGGCGGCGTGTGGGGGCTGGAGCGCGGCTATTGCATGATGATCGGGGGCGAGGACGAGACGGTGCGCCGGCTTGATCCGATCTTCGACTGCCTCGCGCCCGGCCGGGGCGACGTGCAGCCGACGCGCGGACGCGACGTCGCCGACGACCGGGCCGAGCGCGGCTACATCCACACCGGTCCCGCCGGCTCCGGACATTTCGTGAAAATGGTCCACAACGGCATCGAATACGGGCTGATGCAGGCCTATGCGGAAGGCTTCGACGTCCTGAAGACGAAGAATTCGGATGCGCTCCCGCAGGACGAGCGCTTCGATCTCGACCTTCGGGACATCGCGGAGGTCTGGCGGCGCGGCAGCGTCGTCTCCTCCTGGCTCCTCGATCTCACCGCGGAGGCGCTGGTGTCGGACCCGTCGCTGGAGCAGTTTTCCGGCCGCGTCGCCGATAGCGGCGAGGGACGCTGGACGATCCATGCCGCGATGGAGCAGGCGGTTCCGGTCAACGTCCTTTCGGCCGCTCTCTATGCCCGCTACCGGTCGCGGGAGGAACATTCCTATGCCGACCGGCTCCTGTCGGCGATGCGCTTCGGCTTCGGCGGGCATGTCGAGATCCCGCAATAATGTTCGCCGTGTCCGACGAGGGGACCGCCCCTTCCGCGACGCTCGTGATCTTCGGCGCGACGGGCGACCTGACGCGCCGCCTGCTCGTGCCCTCGCTCGCCAACCTGATGCGCGACGGGTTGCTCGCCCGAGACTTCACCATTCTCGGCGTCTCCTTCGAGCCCGGCGACGATCTCAGGTTGCGAGAGACGCTCGGTGAGTTCTGCCAGGAGTGCGGCCCGGCCTGGTCTGATCTCCAGTCGCGGATTCATTACGTCGAGGGCGACTTCCTCGACGACGCGACCTATGCGGCCGTGGGAGCGAAGCTCGCCGACATCGGTCACGGGTCCGCCGGCTTCTATCTCGCCGTCGCGCCGAAGTTCTTCGGCGAGATCGCGGAGCGGCTCGGTAGAGCCGGGCTCCTCGAAGAGCGGGACGGCGCCTTCCGCCGCATCTGCATCGAGAAGCCCTTCGGGCACGATCTCGCCAGCGCCCGGGCGCTGAACGCCCGGCTTCTCGCGGTGGCGGACGAGACGCAGATCTACCGGATCGACCACTTCCTCGGCAAGGAAACGGTCCAGAACATCATGGTGACGCGTTTCGCCAACAACCTGCTCGAAGCCGTCTGGAACCACCGCTACATCGATCATGTCCAGATCACGGCCGCCGAAACGGTGGGCGTGGAGAAGCGGGGAAGCTATTACGACGCCACGGGCGCGCTGCGCGACATGGTGCCGAACCATCTGTTCCAGTTGCTCGCCGCGATCGGGATGGAGCCACCGAATTCATTCGGCGCGGAGGCGATCCGCACGGAAAAGGCGAAGGTGATCGAGGCCATCCGGCGGGTGAAGCCGCACGAGGCGGAACAGTACTCCGCCCGCGGACGCTACGGAACCGGCCGCAGCGGCGAGACGGAGGTCGTGGCCTACGATGCGGAGCCGAATGTCGATCCCGCTGGCTCGACCGAGACCTATGTCGCGCTGAAGCTTTATGTCGACAATTGGCGCTGGGCCGGCGTGCCGTTCTTTCTGCGCACGGGCAAGCGCCTGTCGGCCCGCGACACGGAGATCGTCGTCGCCTTCAAGCCGGCGCCCTACGCGCTCTTCCACGATACGGCGGCGAGCCGCCTCCCGCCGAACATCATGACGATCCAGATCCAGCCCGACGAAGGTCTGTCGCTCAGCCTCTCGGCGAAGAAGCCGGGGCCACGGATCGACATCGTCCCCGTCGATCTCGCATTTTCCTATGCGGACCGGTTCAAGGTCGGACGTTCCACGGGCTACGAAACCCTCCTCTACGACATGCTCGTCGGCGACCAGACGCTGTTCCAGCGGGCCGACATGATCGAAAGCGGCTGGGCCGCGGTGCAGCCCTTTCTCGAGGGATGGGTGTCCGGCGGCGAGGTGGAGACCTACGAGGCGGGTGGTGCCGGACCGGCCGGGGCCGATCGCCTGATCGGCCGCGAGGGCCGCGCATGGCATCGGCTGGGATGATCCGCTCTTGCGCAGGCCTCGACGAGAGCCGGCTCGCCGCGATCCGTCTCGTCGTGTCCGACATCGACGGCACGCTGGTGCGGCCGGACAAGTCGCTCGCGCCCGCCACGGTCGAGGCCGTGGCCCGGCTGCGGGCGGTCGGCATCGGCTTCACGCTGATCAGCGCGCGACCGCCGAGCGGCCTCGCCGCATTGATCGAGACCCTGTCGCTCGAGACCCCCGTCGGCGCCTTCAACGGTGCGACGATCTTCCGGCCGGGCGGGGCGATCGTCGAGGCGCATCATCTGGACGAGGACGTCGCACGCGGCATCGTCGAGGCCTATGACGGTCTCGACATCCCGGTCTGGCTCTTCGCGGACGGCCGGTGGATGACCCGCAGGCTGGACATGCCGCACATCCGCCAGGAGATCGTCGCGGCGGCCCAGGAGCCCGTCCTCGCCGAGGACTTCGGCCGCTGGCTGGGTCGAGCCGACAAGGTTCAGGGCGTCTGCGACGATCCCGAGCGGCTGGAGCGGGCGGAAGCGATCCTGATCGCGCGCTTCGGACAGCGCGCGACGATCGCGAAATCACAGCCTTACTACCTCGATGCGACGGCACCGGCGACGGACAAGGGGCACGGCGTCCGGCAACTCGCCGGGGCCTTCGACGTGCCGCTGTCCGCCGTCGCGGTTCTCGGGGACATGCCGAACGACGTGCCGATGTTTCGCATCGCCGGCCTCGCTGTCGCGATGGGCCAGGCTCCGGTCGAGGTGAAGGCCGAAGCCCACGCCGCCACGCTGTCGAATTCGGCGGACGGCGTCGCGGCTTTCCTCGACCGCATCGTTTCGTCGCGAAACTGAAGCGACGAGCGGACGACGCGGCGCGCCGGTTCGGTCGAACCGGGTTGCGCGGCCGGTCGCGACGGTGGCGCCGGGATCCTTCGACGCGACGCCGACCGTCCCCGCCGATCCGTCGACCACAACCGGGAGCATCCGGGCATGGGGCGAGGGGCGATCGTCACCTTCGCATGGGCGGTTCCGCGGATGACATCGTCGCCCCGGTGGACGCCCTGCGATGGATGCAGGGACGAGGCCCGCTCGATCCCATCGGCGCCAGCACGATCGAGGAGCCCCGGCTTGAGGCCACCCGCCGAATCGCGCCGATCGCCCGCGTCCGGATTCGCCGATCAGCCCCTGCATCGCTCTTCGCTCGTCCTGCCGGCTCGAGGCGCTGCCCGCACTCCGCTTGGCGGACCCGCCCGCGAAGCGTCGAGCCCCTGCATCCGATCTTCGGCGCCGCCGAGCCGATCGCCGCCCATGGCGAGGCGGGCTTGCCGTGAAGGTCCAGCACGATCCGCACGGAGGGTTCGCGTCCCTCGGGCGGATGTGTCTCCGTCGCCTTGCCCGTCCTGGCTCCACAGGCTGACGTGTGGAAGCCTCCGGCAAACCCGGTCCGGTTCCCTCGCACCACCGGACGACACCATCTGGCACCGACCACGAAAAAGGGCTTAGCCGTTTCCAGCTAAGCCCTTGATAAGGATGGTGGGCGTGACAGGGATTGAACCTGTGACCCCTACGATGTCAACGTAGTGCTCTCCCGCTGAGCTACACGCCCATCCGACGAAGCGGGGTAGACCACAGGACCCGAGCGGCCGTCAAGTGCCCTTCGAGAAGAAGTCGCAAGCGACCTCATTTGGCCTGTGGACGACCGCGCCTTGCGTGAAAGATCAGGCGGCCTGTTCCAGCATCTTGCCGACTTCCTCGACCAGCTCGCGCAGGTGGAACGGCTTGGACAGGATCTTGGCGTCCTTGGGAGCCTTGGAATCGGGATTGAGGGCCACGGCGGCGAAGCCGGTGATGAACATCACCTTGAGATCCGGGTCGAGTTCGGTGGCGCGGCGGGCCAGTTCGATTCCGTCCATCTCGGGCATCACGATGTCGGTCAGCAGCAGCGAGAAGGGCTCTTCGCGCAAACGCTCGTAGGCGCTGCCGCCATTGTCGTAGGCCGTGACCTCGTAGCCGGCCTTTTCCAGTGCCTTGGCGAGGAAGCGCCGCATGTCGTTGTCGTCTTCGGCAAGCAGGATCTTGGACATTCGCTTGAGGTCCCTAAGCGCCGCGGCGACGTGTCTCGGCGGCCTGTTCGATGTTGCACGCCGTCTCTTCTACCAGATCCCTCTGACAAATTCTAAAACGAATGAGTGACGGCAGGCCATCCAAGACATATTTTCAAGGATGCCGCCAGACCGGCCATGATGCTTGAGACCGTGAAGGGCCCGCTTTGTCCGAAACGATACCGACGCTCCAGACCTCGGCGGGCGCATGCCCTGCCTTCGAGATCCTTCGGCCGCCGGTGCAGCATCTGCCGATCGTCTTCTCCTCGCCGCACAGCGGCCGGGTCTATCCCTCTGATTTCATGGCGGCGACGCGTCTTTCGCCGGATGCGATCCGCCGCTCTGAGGATCTCTTCGTCGATCAGCTCTTCGACTTCGTTCCCGCGTTCGGTGCGCCGCTCCTCTATGCGCGCTTTCCCCGCGCCTTTCTCGACGTCAACCGCGAGCCCTACGAGCTCGACCCCAAGATGTTCGACGCCGACCTGCCGGTCTTTGCCAATGTCGCCTCCGTGCGCGTGGCGGGCGGGCTCGGGACGATCCCGCGAATCGTCGCGGAGAAGGAGGACATCTACCGCGCGCGCCTGTCCGTCGCGGAGGGGCTCGACCGGATCGACAGGATCTACAAGCCGTTTCACGCCTGCCTCGAAGGACTGATCCAGGCGACGCGGGATCGATTCGGCATCGCGCTCCTGCTGGACTGTCATTCCATGCCGTCGACCGTGCGGGCGCTGCCTGGCGGCCGGCGGCCCGACATCGTCGTCGGGGACCGGTTCGGAACCAGCGCGTCCGGCCGAATCGTCGCGCAGGTCGTCACCTCGCTGTCGCGCCTCGGCTACGACGTCACGCGCAACAAGCCCTATGCCGGCGGCTACATCACCGAGCGATACGGCAAGCCGGCCCTGGGCCTCCACGCCGTCCAGATCGAAATCAATCGCGGTCTTTATTCGGACGAGCGCCGATACGTGCCGACCGACAATTTCGATCGCGTGCGCGCCGACCTCGCGTCCTTCGTGACGGAACTCGCAGCGGCCATCGGTGCGGATTTCGGGTTCGCGGCGGCTGCCGAATAGACCGATGCCGGTTCTCTCCCACGCCGACAGGCGAAAAAAAACCGCACTGTTGGGGCAGCGCGGTCTGAGTCTAGGGAGGAAACGCCCCGGGAAGGGCGGCGGCAGGAGTGACCTGCCGCAATGCAAAAACTATGTGCGGTGCGAAGATCTGTCAACAAATATGATTTAAGCGAACAAGTAAGTATTTCTGTGTCTCCGGATCCGAAAGCCGGATCCAGCGCGGCGCGTCGTTGCGTTGCGCCGACGCCACCGCGGGATTAGGAGGAGGCGCCCGATCGGCGTGCCCTCTCAGGAGATCATCGATGAACGCCCTGCCGGACGCGAACTTCCTCTTGCGCCTCGCCGAGAGGGCGGCCGCCGAGACCCTGCCGCGGTTTCGCATGAACGGGGTGGTCGACAACAAGCTCGTCGATGCCTTCGATCCCGTGACCGAAGCCGATCGCGCCGCCGAGACGGCGATACGCGCGCTGATCGCGGCAGACTATCCGAGCCATTCCATCCTCGGCGAGGAGTTCGGCATTTCCGGCGAGGGAGCCCTGCAATGGGTCATCGACCCGATCGACGGCACGCGGTCCTTCATCTCCGGCATGCCGCTCTGGGGCACGCTGATCGGATTGACCGTGGATGGCATCGCGCGGATCGGGATCCTGTCGCAGCCCTATATCGGCGAGCGTTTCTGGGCGGACGGCACGGCGGCCTGGAGCGACGGGCCCGGCGGACTGCGGCGTCTGGCGGTGCGGCCGGTGACGGCGCTTTCCGCCGCGACGGTCTTCACGACGACGCCGCGACTCTTCACGGGATCGCGTCTTGAGCGGTTCGAAGTTCTGGAGAGCCAAGCGAGGCTGACGCGGTTCGGCACCGACTGCTACGCCTTCGCCATGCTCGCCGCGGGACAGGTCGATCTCGTGATCGAGCCGGGCCTCAAGCCCTACGACATCGTGGCGCTGATCCCGATCATCGAGCAGGCCGGCGGGATCGTGACGACCTTCTCCGGCGAGCGGGCCGAGCGCGGCGGCGACGTGATCGCGGCCGCGACGCCCGAGCTTCACGCCGCGGCGATGGCCATTCTCAACGGCTGACGCCGCGCCGCCTCTACTCCAGCGGCAGCGCGCCGCCGGCAAAGGCGTCGAAGGCGGCGAGAAAGGGTTCGCGGTAGCGGTCTGCCTCCTGCAGGATTTCGTGCCGTGCGCCCGGCAGCGTGATCGAATGGCCCGAGCGCATCCGCCAGGCCAGCCGCTCGGCGGCTGCCGAGGACACGATGCGATCCGCGCCCGCCGTCACGAAGAGCGTCGGCACCTGCAGCTTGGCGATGACGTCGGAATCGTCGAGGAGACGCATGGTCGTCGTCGCCGCGTTGAGCCAGCCGGCCGTCGGATTGCCGACGAAGAGCTGGGGCGCCGCCTCCATCAAGGCCAGATTGCGCTGGAGACGGCGCGCGTCGCTCGTGAGCAGGCTCGTGTCGACCGTCGGAAGGCCCTTGGCGCGATGGGGCGAGGGCATGGGCAGGCGGCCGAGCCCCGTGTAGCGCAGGAAGGTGGTGCCGATTTCCAGACGTCGCGGGTCGGGTCCGGTTTCGGGCAGCGAGATGAGGGGCGCCGCCGCGACGATGCGCTCGACGCGGTTGAGAAGGCGAGGAGCGCCGAGCATGGCGACCGCGCCGCCCATGGAATGGGCCAGAACGGCGAAGGGGCCGCGACAGTCCGGCAGAACCACCTCGCGGAAGATCGTCTCGAGATCGTCCACATAGGCCTCGAAGCGGGGGACATGGCCGAGCCGGCTGCGGCGCAGGAGCCGGTCGGAGCCGCCCTGTCCGCGCCAGTCGAACGTCGCGACCATGTAGCCAAGGGCGGTGAGATCGCCGATCGTCTCGAAATACTTCTCGATCGTCTCGTTGCGGCCCTGGAGAAGAATCACCGTGCCGCGCGTCTTCAGGTGTCGGGCCGGGCTGACCGCGTAGCGCAGGCGCACGCGGTCGGGCGTCGTCACCTTGCCGCAGACGATCCCCTCCGGCAGCGGATTGCCCGGCGTCTCAATCAGACCCGTCCGGTCCAGCGTTTCGTTCATCGTCGATCAGATCCGCGCGCCCGTCGCGCCCGACGGACCTTAAGCCGCCTTCGTTCCCATGACGTCAACGGCGATCCGCCGCAACCGTTGGAGCGATGGAAAGCCTTGAGCCGGGAGCCCTTCGACGGACTCCCGGCCCGACGGCCGCGGCGGAAGGGACGGAACGCCGCAGCCGATGTCGTGTCCCGGGTTCCCCCGGGACGGTGATCGTTCCGGGACGATGGTCGCCCCGGCGGACATCAGCGGGTGTAGATGCCGACCGAGCCGCCGCCGAAGTCGAATTCGATGCCGTCGCGCGGGGGCGGGGGAGCGCGACCGTGGTCGCGGTCGCCGACGTCGCGGCCGTCCGGCCCGCGCCCATAGTCCGCCCGGGGACCGCGCGGGGCGCGGTCCCGGACCCAGCCGATGCGTTCGCGGGCGAGAATCTCACCGTCATAGGCATCCACCGCCAGGCGAACGAGCGCGCCGTTCGGACGCACGGCGCGGACGATGTAGCGGTCGCGGCGCAGGTCGATGTCCTCGATCTCGACGAAGCCCTGGCGCATCAGGCGGCGCACGAGCCGGCGTTCGGGCATGATGTCGTCGTCGAAGCGCCCGGCGCGCCATCCACCGTCGCGCCCCGCGTCGAGGGAGCGGACGATGACGACGTCGCCCTCGTGACGACCGCCGGCCGCGGCGGTTCCGGTGATGGTCAGGACGGCGGCAAGCGATGCGAGAGCGAGGCGGGCGGGCGTCATCGAAGTGGTCTCCTCAGCGGTTCCCTCGAACCATGAGGCGACCCTAGCCCCGGCGGGATGAACGATGACGGAAGGGCATGTTCATCCCGCGTTCAGCGATGGAGCCCGGCGTCCCATCGCGGTTCGGAAAAATAGGGAGCCGGCTTGCGATCGCGGCTTGAAGGGCGAAATCCCCCTCACCAAATGTCGTTTGCGGTCGCCGAAAGGGGCCGCTTGCCCGGCCGGTTCGCCCTTCTATCGGGGAGCCAAAAGGTCTGGCGCCACGTCGCAAAACCATGTTGCTTCTCAAGGAGAACATACCATGCGTGCCATCGATTTCGCTCCGCTCTACCGCTCCACCGTCGGCTTCGACCGCCTCTTCGCCAAGCTCGACCAGTTGAGCCAGCCCGAAAACGCTCAGTCCTACCCGCCCTACAACATCGAGCGCACCGGCGAGAACGCCTATCGCGTGACCCTCGCGGTCGCGGGCTTCGCCGAGACCGAACTCTCGATCGAAAGCCGCGAGACCGTGCTGGCGGTCAAGGGCGAGAAGGTCGACGAGAAGGCGGACGGCCAAGAGAGCGAGGTGCTCTATCGCGGCATTGCCGGCCGCTCCTTCGAGCGCCGGTTCCAGCTCGCCGACCATGTCGAGGTCAAGGGCGCGAGCCTCAAGAACGGCCTCCTTCACATCGACCTCGTCCGGGTCATCCCCGAGGCGATGAAGCCCCGCAAGATCGACATCGCCGTGGCGGACAACGCCAACGCGCGCCAGATCGAGGCGAACGTGGCCTGATCGGCCGACGGCCTGGATGTGAGTGCGACGGCGCCCTTCGGGGCGCCGCTTTCGTTCGGGATGTCGCGAAGACCAGCGCAATCGCTTCGAAAACTCCAGTGAGCAAACCCGGCTTTACGAGGACACCGACCCTTCCGCATCGTCATCCTCGCGCGGCGCTCGAGGATGACGAGGCTGAGAGGGGGCGCTCGTCGTTCACTGGATGAAAGTCCAGAGCGATTTCCCTTTCGCGACGAACCGGCACTGACGAACCGGCACTCTTGCGCGGGTACGGAGAATCCGTATGATCGCCGCATGGTGGAGCGGTTCGATCCAGCCAAGGATGCCGTCAATCGAGAGCGTCACGGGTTGCCCCTGATCTTCGGCGACCGCATCTTCGAAGATATCGAACATCTCGTCCTAGCTTCGATCCGCTCAACGGATCGGGAGGATCGGTTCAAGGTCGTGGGGTTGGTCGAAGGCAAGCTCTACACGGCCGTTTTCACGTGGCGGTCCGATCTGCCTCGTTTCATATCCGTCAGGAGGAGCAATCCAGGTGAAGACCGAGCCTATCGTTCTGGCGTCTGATCCCGCGGATCCCGAGGATTTCGACGTATCGGCAGACGGCCTGGACCGAGGTCGAAAGGCGCGTCTGATCCGAACCGCGCGGATCGGGCTGGGTCTTTCCCAGGCCGAGTTCGCCGGAAGGTTCAAGGTGCCCATCGGGACCTTGCGCGACTGGGAGCAGGCCAGGACGTCTGCCCCGGATTTCGCGATCGCCTATGTTCGCGTCATCGCACGCCACCCCGACATGGTCGCCTCGATCGTCGCCTGACCTTCAGCGCGTGCCGACATCAGTCCTGTCACGTCCGGTCGCGTCCGAAGCCTCAGTTTCGTGCCTTCGAAGCCGTGGAAGAGCTTTTCGTGGCCATCGAAGGACGAGGAGGTCGACCGTTTCCATTAGCCTCCGGCCCAATCGATCAGTTCGTGCTGATCGCCCGGCGTCATGCCGCGCCGGATCCCGCGACGAAGCAACCCGTCATGGCACTCGCTCCATGCCAGGTCCGTCCAGACGAGGGCCGTTGCGCGGGGTAGCGCCATTTCGGCAAGCCATCCGAAGACGCCCTCGATGATCCAGCTTTCCCCCCCGGCGCAATCCGAGACCATGGATTTCGCAGCGCTTTGATCTCGCCTGATCCCGCCGTCCAGCCAGTGAATGAGATCCAATTCATGCACCGGAAGTTGGAAGGCATCGCCGAGAGCCTTTGCCAGAGTGCTCTTGCCCGAGCCGCTGTTTCCGATGATGACAAGCCGTGACAATCGATCAACCCGCAAAGTGCGTGGCCTCGGTCGAAAATGCCGACCCATCCTTCTCGGCAGCGATGCGCCGGCGTCCTCCGTTCTTAGCGCATCAGTTCCACGAACCGGTCGACGTCGTCTTCGCCCGTCGACCAGCTCGCCACCAGCCGAACCAGCGTCTCGTTCTCGGCGGTGAGGTCGTGCAGCGCGTGCGGGGCGTTCCAGTCGTAGAAGACGGCGCCCTTGGCCCGAAGCTCCGCCGCGCGGTCCTTCTCGATGATGGCGAAGACCTCGTTGGTGCGGGTCGGCCAAGCCTGCCTTGCGTGGTTGGAGGCGTCGAGGCCGGCGCGGAGGCGATCGGCCATGGCGTTGGAATGGGCGGCGAGGTCGAGCCAGAGGCCGTTCTCGAAATAGGCCATGAACTGCGCCGCGACGAAGCGCGTCTTGGAGAAGAGCTGGGCGCCGCGCTTGCGGATATAGGGAAACTGCCGCGCCTTCTCCGGGTCGAAGAAGATCACGGCCTCGGCGCACCAGCAGCCGTTCTTGGTGGCGCCGAAGGACAGGATGTCGACCCCGCGCTTCCAGGTCATCTCGGCCGGCGACAGGCCGGTCGCCACCAGCGCGTTGGCGAATCTCGCGCCGTCCATGTGCAGCGAGAGGTCGTGGCGGTGGGCGATGGCGGCGATGGCGTCGAGCGTCTCGGTCGGATAGATCGTGCCGGCCTCGCCCGGCTGGCTGACGGTGACGGCCATCGGCTGGCCGGCATGGACGAAATCAGGGTTGAAGCGCTTCAGTTCGCGCGCGAGATTGACCGGATCGATCAGGCCGTCCGCGCCGTCGACGGGGGCCATGCGCGCGCCGTGGGTGAAGAATTCCGGCGCGCCGCATTCGTCCTCCACGACATGCGCCTCGCGGTGGCAGAGCACGACGCCGCCCGGACGATTGACCGCGGCGAAGGACAAAGAGTTGGCGGCCGTGCCGGTGCCGACGAAAAAGACGGCGACCTCGCGCTCGAAGATCTCGTCGAAGCGTCGTTCCACGGTCTTGTCGAGGGTGGAGGAACCGTAGGCGGACGCCATGCCCGCGCCGTGCTCGGCAAGGGCGGCGGTGATGGCCGGATGCGGGCCGGACCAGTTGTCGGAGGCGAAGATCATGGGCATGGGTTAAACCCTGCCCGTGCCGAGAACAAGCGGGCCGGATGCCTCGCGACCGGCGCGCGGATGTCGCCGCCGCCTTGCGAACTCGCGCGACTTCTGGCATCGTCCGAAAGATAGGACAGTAATGCTGCCCTATCTCGGGTCTCTTCGAGACGACCGGGAGCGAGGCGTCTTGTGCGCGGATGGGCCGAAGGGCCGATTCGTCCGCGATACCGGCGCGATGCCTCGGGCTGATTCGGACCGGCCGGACCGATACGGACATGATAAGACGACGGGCCGCCCCTCTGGAACATCCAGGACGGCGGGTCTTCTGACGGGAGATGAAGCGATGACGAAGCTGACGCCATCCAACGAGACCGCCGAGATCGCGGCCCCCGCCACCGGCCCGATCGCGACCAAAGCGCGCGCCCGCCGCCTGCCCGAACGCCAGGGGCTCTACGATCCGCGCAACGAGCACGATGGCTGCGGCGTCGGCTTCATCGCCCATATGAAGAACGAGAAGTCCCACTCGATCGTCGAGAAGGGCCTGACCATCCTGCAGAACCTCACCCATCGCGGCGCCGTCGGCGCGGATCCGCTGATGGGCGACGGCGCGGGCATGCTCGTCCAGATTCCGCACGCCTTCTTCGAGGCGGAGATGGCGGCCAAGGGCGTCGCCTTGCCCGTGCCCGGCCAGTACGGTGTCGCGCACATCTTCATGCCGCAGGATGCCGGCCAGCGCGCCGAGTTCGAGACGCTGTTCGACACGATCGTCGCGGAGGAGGGGCAGAGCGTCCTCGGCTGGCGCGACGTGCCGGTCTACAACGGCTCCTTGTCGCAGGCGCCGGAGATCGTCGCGACCGAGCCGGTGCACCGGCAGGTCTTCGTCGCGCGCTCGCCCGGCATCGCCAGCGAGGACGATTTCGAGCGCAAGCTCTACATCATCCGCAAGGTGGTGTCCTCGCGCATCTATTCGCGCGGCAACAAGCAGGATCTCGACTTCTACATCGTCTCGATGTCGGCTCGGACCATCGTCTACAAGGGCATGTTCCTCGCCTATCAGCTGGGCGACTACTATCAGGACCTGAAGGACCCGCGCTTCGCCTCGGCGCTCGCGCTCGTCCACCAGCGCTTCTCGACCAACACGTTTCCGTCCTGGAAGCTCGCCCATCCCTACCGGATGGTCGCCCACAACGGCGAGATCAACACGCTGCGCGGCAACGTCAACTGGATGGCGGCGCGCCAGGCGAGCGTCGACAGCGAGCTCTTCGGCAACGACATTTCCAAGCTCTGGCCGATCTCCTACGAGGGCCAGTCGGACACGGCCTGTTTCGACAACGCGCTGGAGCTGCTGACCGAGGGCGGCTATCCGCTGGCCCATGCCATGATGATGCTGATCCCGGAGGCCTGGTCGGGCAACGCGCAGATGCGTCCCGAGCAGAAGGCTTTCTACGAGTATCACGCCGCGATGATGGAGCCGTGGGACGGGCCGGCCTCCGTCTGCTTCACCGACGGTCGCCAGATCGGCGCGACGCTCGACCGCAACGGCCTCCGGCCCGCGCGCTACGTCGTGACCGACGACGACCTGGTGATCCTCGCATCCGAAGCGGGCACGCTCGACGTGCCGGAAGAGCGCATCGTCAAGAAGTGGCGCCTGCAGCCGGGCCGCATGCTCCTGATCGATCTCGAGAAGGGCCGCATCGTTTCCGACGAGGAGGTCAAGAGCAGCATCGCGACGGCCAATCCCTACAAGGAATGGCTGCGCAACACGCAGCTGATCCTCGAGGACCTGAAGCCCGTGGCGCCGCGCGCCGCGCGCGCCGACGTCACGTTGCTCGACCGTCAGCAGGCCTTCGGCTACTCGATCGAGGACACCCGCACGCTGATGGCGCCGATGGCGACCACCGGCCAGGAGGCGATCGGCTCGATGGGAACGGACACGCCGATCTCGGCCATGTCGTCCCGCTCCAAGCTGCTCTACACCTATTTCAAGCAGAACTTCGCCCAGGTGACGAACCCCGCCATCGACCCGATCCGCGAGGAACTGGTCATGTCGCTCGTCTCCTTCATCGGGCCGCGGCCGAACATCTTCGATCTCGAAGGGTCCTCGCGCCGCAAGCGCCTGGAGGTCCGCCAGCCGATCCTGACGAACGGCGATCTCGAGAAGATCCGCACGATCGGCCACACCGAGGACCGGTTCGACACCAAGACGATCGACACAACCTATCCGTCCGAGCAGGGCGCGGCCGGAATGGTCGGCGCGCTGGAGCGGCTCTGCGAGCGCGCGGAGGCGGCGGTGGTCGGCGGCTACAACATCATCATCCTCTCTGACCGGCAGGTCGGGCCGGACCGCATCCCGATCCCGGCGCTCTTGGCCTGCGCGGCCGTGCATCATCATCTCATCCGCAAGGGCATGCGCACGGCCGCCGGTCTCGTCGTGGAATCGGGGGAGCCGCGCGAGGTGCATCACTTCGCCTGTCTCGCCGGCTACGGCGCGGAGGCGATCAACCCCTATCTCGCCTTCGACACGCTGATCGACATGCATCGCCGCCGGGAATTCCCGCCGGAGGTGGACGAGAAGGAACTCGTCGGGCGCTACATCAAGTCGGTGGGCAAGGGTCTCCTGAAGGTCATGTCCAAGATGGGCATCTCGACCTACCAGTCCTATTGCGGCGCACAGATCTTCGACGCGGTGGGTCTGAAGTCCGACTTCGTCCAGCGCTACTTCACCGGCACGGCGACCACGATCGAGGGCGTGGGACTGGAGGAGGTCGCGCGCGAGACCGCCGAGCGCCATCGCCTCGCCTTCTCCGACGACCCGGTCCTGGCGCGCTCGCTGGAGGTCGGCGGTGAATACGTCTACCGCATCCGCGGCGAGGCGCATCTCTGGTCGCCGGACGCGGTGGCGACGCTGCAGCACGCCGTGCGCGGCAATTCCTGGGAGAAGTTCCAGGAATATTCCAAGCTCGTGAACCGCTCGACCGTCGAGCAGTCGGCGATCCGCGGCCTGTTCCACATCAAGCTCGCCGAAGAGGTCGGCCTGTCGCCGGTGCCGCTGGACGAGGTGGAGCCGGCGGTCGACATCGTCCGGCGCTTCTGCACCGGCGCCATGTCCTTCGGCTCGATCTCGCGCGAGGCCCATGCCACGCTCGCCGTCGCGATGAACCGGATCGGCGGCAAGTCCAACACCGGCGAGGGCGGCGAGGAGCCGGATCGCTTCCAGCCGCTCGCCGACGGTTCGCCGAACCCCGAGCGTTCCGCGATCAAGCAGGTGGCGTCGGGCCGCTTCGGCGTGACGACCGAGTATCTCGTCAACGGCGACATGCTGCAGATCAAGGTCAGCCAGGGCGCCAAGCCGGGCGAGGGCGGGCAGTTGCCCGGCCACAAGGTCGACGCGACCATCGCCAAGACCCGGCATTCCACGCCGGGCGTCGGCCTGATCTCGCCGCCGCCCCATCACGACATCTATTCGATCGAGGATCTGGCGCAGCTCATCTACGACCTGAAGAACGTCAATCCGGCCGCCGACATCTCGGTCAAGCTGGTCTCCGAGGTCGGGGTCGGAACGGTGGCGGCGGGCGTCGCCAAGGCGCGTGCGGACCATATCATCGTCGCCGGCTACGACGGCGGCACCGGCGCCTCGCCGCTGACCTCGATCAAGCATGCCGGCTCTCCCTGGGAGATGGGCCTTGCCGAGACGCAGCAGACGCTCGTCCTCAACGGGCTGCGCTCGCGCGTGGCGCTGCAGGTCGACGGCGGGTTGAAGACGGGGCGCGACGTCATCGTCGGCGCGTTGCTCGGGGCCGACGAGTTCGGCTTCTCGACCGCCCCGCTGATCGCGGCCGGCTGCATCATGATGCGCAAGTGTCATCTCAACACCTGTCCGGTGGGCGTCGCCACGCAGGACCCGGTGCTGCGCCAGCGCTTCAAGGGCCAGCCGGAGCACGTCATCAACTTCTTCTTCTACGTCGCGGAAGAGGTGCGGATGATCATGGCCGAGATGGGCGTTCGCCGCTTCGCCGATCTCATCGGCCAGTCCGATCGGTTGGAAAAGCAGCCGATGATCGAGCATTGGAAGGCCCGCGGCCTCGACTTCTCCAAGGTCTTCTACAAGCCGGAGGGGACGCAGGACGAGATGCGCTGGACCGAGCGACAGAACCATCCGATCGAGGACGTGCTGGATCGCCGGCTGATCGCGCAGGCCCAACCGGCGCTGACGGCACGCCAGAAGGTCTCGATCGAGACGGCGATCTCGAACGTCGACCGGTCGGCGGGCGCGATGCTGTCCGGCGAAGTCGCCAAGCGTTTCGGGCACAAGGGTCTTGCGACCGACACGATCGCCGTGACGCTGACCGGCACGGCCGGGCAGAGCTTCGGCGCGTTCCTCGCCAAGGGCGTGACCTTCGAGCTGATCGGAGAGGGCAACGACTATGTCGGCAAGGGCCTGTCGGGTGGGCGCATCATCGTGCGGCCGCGCGAGAACACGCGCATCGTGCCGGAGGAATCGATCATCGTCGGCAACACCGTCCTCTACGGCGCGATCTCCGGTGAGTGCTACTTCCGCGGCGTTGCGGGCGAGCGCTTCGCGGTGCGCAACTCGGGGGCGATCGCCGTCGTGGAGGGCGTCGGCGACCACGGCTGCGAGTATATGACGGGCGGCGTCGTCGTCATTCTCGGCCACACCGGCCGCAATTTCGCGGCCGGCATGTCCGGCGGCGTCGCCTATGTCTACGACGAGATCGGCGACTTCGCCGCTCGCTGCAACATGGCGATGGTGGAACTGGAGCCGGTGCCGGAGGAGGACGACCTCCTGGAGAAGCTCCACCACCATGGCGGCGATCTCCAGCACAAGGGTCGCGTCAACGTCTCCTCCGACATGACCGGCCATGACGACGAACGGCTCTACCAGCTCATCCTGAACCACCACCATTACACCGGTTCGGGGCGCGCCAAGACCATGCTGGACCATTGGGCGGAGTACCGCACCAAGTTCGTCAAGGTGATGCCGGTCGAGTACCGCAGAGCCTTGCTGGAGATGGAGCGGATGCGGATGGGCGTCGCGGCGGAATGATGTCGGATGCGGACGAGTAAGGTTCTGCACGGTTCGGTCCCGGCTTTCACAGCCGTGGCCGTACCGGCGACGGTCCACGGGGTGAACGGCTTTTGCGATACGAAGCCGTGATGCTCGGGATGGTCTTGGCGTTCGCCTCCTTTTACAGGCGGCCCGATGTCCGTCCTCGATCGTCGATCCGCACGGTCGCGATCGGATCGCTGCGCGCGATCTTGGCCGCAGCGGTGCGCATGAGAGGCGGATCGGGAGCGGGCTTGGACGCTTGCGTCGCGACACGAGAGCGCTTCTAAGAGCGACCGAATATCGTATTGTGCGCTGCAGGCGGGGATTGGCCGGCAGGCAGGCGTGAACGTCGCGATGCGACAAGTGCGAGTGGGATAACGATGGGCAAGGTGACGGGCTTCCTCGAGATCGACCGGCAGACTCAGAAATACCAGCCGGCGTCGGATCGCATCCGCCACTTCCGGGAGTTCACCCTGCCCATGTCCGACGAGGAGGTCGGCAAGCAGGCGGCGCGTTGCATGGATTGCGGCATTCCCTATTGCCATGGCCCGACGGGCTGCCCGATCCACAACCAGATTCCGGATTGGAACGATCTCGTCTATTCCGGCGACTGGGAGGGCGCGATCCGCAACCTCCATTCGACGAACAACTTCCCCGAATTCACCGGACGCATCTGCCCTGCTCCCTGCGAGGAGGCGTGCACGCTCAATCTCGAGGACACGCCGGTCGCCATCAAGACCGTCGAGCAGGCGATTGCGGACAAAGCCTACAAGCTCGGTCTCATCCGGCCTCAGCCCGCCAAGGCCGCGTCCGGCAAGCGCGTCGCGGTGATCGGCTCCGGGCCCGCCGGACTTGCCGCTGCCCAGCAGCTCGGACGCGCGGGCCACGAGGTCCATGTCTTCGAGCGCGAGAGCCGGCCCGGCGGACTCCTTCGCTACGGCATTCCCGACTTCAAGATGGAGAAGCACTGGATCGACAAGCGCGTCGAGCAGATGAAGGGCGAGGGCGTCACCTTCTTCTGCGGCGTTCAGGTCGGTGTCGATCGCAAGCTCGACGAGTTGACGGCGGACTACGATGCGGTGCTCTATTGCGGCGGTGCCGAGAAGCCGCGCGATGCCGGAATTCCGCATGGCGGCCTGACCGGCGTCTACGATGCCATGCCCTACCTCGTGCAGCAGAACCGGCGCGTCGGGGCCGAACCGGTGGACAGCGCGGGCTGGCCCTCGGAGGAAATCTGGGCGGGCGGCAAGCATGTCGTCGTCGTCGGCGGCGGCGATACGGCCTCCGATTGCGTCGGCACCGCGTTTCGCCAGGGCGCCGTGAAGGTCACGCAGCTCGACATCCGGCCGCAGCCGCCCAAGACCGAGAACAAGCTCGAAGTCTGGCCCTATTGGGCGACGAAGATGCGCACCTCCTCGTCGCAGGCGGAGGGAGCCATTCGCGAGTTCCAGGTCGCGACGCTCGAATTCACCGGCGAGGACGGTCACCTGACCGGCGTGAAGTGCGCCGAGGTCGACGCGCGGCGCAAGCCCGTTCCCGGGACGGAATTCATCATCAAGGCCGATCTCGCCTTCATCGCCATCGGCTTTGCCGGCCCCATGGAGACCGGCGTTCTCGCCGATCTCGGAAGCCGCCTCGCGACGACGTCCGACAGCCGCGGCAACGTCGCCGTCGCTGCGGACGACGAAACCTACAAGTCCTCCGTCGACAAGCTCTTCGTCGCCGGCGACGTGCGTCGCGGTCAGTCACTGGTCGTCTGGGCGATCCGGGAGGGGCGTCAGGCCGCGCGCGCGATCGACCTCTCGCTCATGGGAACGACCACGCTCCCGCGCTGACCGGACGGATCTCCGTTTCATCGAAAGAGGCTCGGCGGTCCCTCCGGAACGCCGAGCCTCTTGCGTTTCAACGCGGCAACCGTCGCGGATCGCGCCGCCGCCGCGCGGCGTCGCGGACGGGTCGTGGGATCAGAGGGGCTTCGGGTCGGCTGCGAAGGGCGATGCGCTCGACGGGGCAGGCCCCGTCCCGGGCGACGTTGCCCGTCCGGACGGTTCCGGCGCCGCGCCGGATGGTCCGCCGCCCGCCGGCGGCGGGACCGCCGCTTCGGACGCGGACGGCTTGCCCTGCGCCGCGTTCTGCGCTTCCCAGTCGTCGATGATCGCGTCGGCGAGGCTCGGCATGGGTTTGGGCGGCTGCAGGCCCTGCTGCTTCTTCAAGTCCTGCAGCTCGACGCTGCCGCGGGAAATCACGTCGTCCGTCCCGCGCAGCGGGGCCACGGCTTCCGTCTTGCCGCTCCAGTTGAAATTGTCGGCACGGCCGATCGGCGTCGCCAACGGTTCTCCGGAGACGACGAGCTGCTGGCGCGGCGAGGGTTCGCCGGATGCGATCACCGGTTGCGATCCGCCCAGCAGCGTGTCTCCGCCGTCGAGGGCGGGATCATTGAGACCGACGAGGGGCGCCGAGGTGGCGTTGGCCGGCCGCACGGCCGGTTGGACCGAGGCGATCTCCCCGGGCGCCGTGGGGCCGATCGAGGCGGTGGGCCCGAGCAGCCGGAGGAGGGGCTTCTCGGCGAAGAAGGCCAGCTTCTCCGCGCCCTCCGCCGTCATCGTGATGCCGTCCTCGTTGCGCAGCCGCGCCTGTTGTCCCGAAATGTCCGGACCGGAATAGCTGAACGCCCCGTTCGCATCGACGAAGCCGTCCCAAACGTCGACGAATTCGCCGCCGACGCCGCCGGACGCCTTCCGGTAGATTTCGTTGAAGGTCGCCATGTCGGCGCTCATGCGGTCGTATTTGAAGGAGGGCATGCCGACCCAGACGAGCGGAACGTCCCTCTCCTCGATCGCCTTCGCCAGGGATTCGGCGCGGCGAGCATATTCGCCCGCCCATTCGCCGGTGCCGGGCGACAGCGTGATGGAGCCGTTCGAGATCGGCTGGCGGTCGTTGGACCCGATCATCACGACCACGACGACCGGCTTCTTCTCCGCGATGAGGGGGCCGATCTTGTGGACCCAATCGAGATGGTCGGCGCGGACCAGGCCGGACGAGCCGTCCGCGACATTCTCGATGCGAACGAAGGGATTGCCCGCCAGGGCGTCGGTGAGGCCGCTGGCGAGCGAAGCGGCCAGGAAATCGCCGACGACGAGAACGGTCTTGGCATCGGTCTTCTTCTCGACCGGTGTCGCGTCGTCCGTCCCGACCGCGCCCGCGGCGACGGCGGCGCCCGCTCCGACGGCCGCCGTGGTCGAGCGGTCCGCCTTCACGCCGCGAGCCTTCGCGGCGCTCTGCCCCTTGCTCTGGCGCGGCTTGGCCTTGCGCTTGGGGCTGGCGCGGCGCGGCGGATCGATCTCGCGCATCGGCCGGCGACGGATGCTCGGCGAGCCGAAGAGCATGTCCATGATGGTGCGCGGCCGCTCCTGTGCGGCGGCCACGCGAACGGAGCCGAGAAGCGGGACCTCGGGCGCTCCGATGACGACGGCGAGCGGAAGGACGAGGAGAAGCCGTATCCGTCGCCGTGTCGTCGTGCCGCCGCTGCTCCGCTTCGTCATGTCCGGTTCAGTTCCTGCGCAAGAGATCCAGCAAGGCCTTGGAGGCATTGCCGTCGGCATCGACGCCCGCCCGCTTCTGATAGGACATGATGGCGGTTTTGGAACCTTCGCCGATCTTGCCGTCGATCTTGCCGTCGTAGAGGCCGTGATGGGTCAGGCGCTGCTGGACCTCGTAGCGTTCCTCCATGGAGAGCGGCTTGTAGCCCCGCGGCCAATCCTGCGCGAACGTCCCGGCACCGCCGATGCGGTCCGCGAGATGTCCGACGGCCAGCGCGTACTTGTCGGCATTGTTGTAGGCTTTGAGGACGTAGAAGTTCTTCGTCATCAGGAAGGCGGGACCGTTCGGGCCGGCCGGCAGATAGAGGTTCGCGCGCTCGGATGCCGAGGGGAAGTCGCGGCCGCCGACGCGGCGCAGGCCGAGCTTGGACCACTGGCCGACCGTCTTGGCGCCGCCGGCGAGCGAGGCGGCCTTCGCCGAGGGCAGCACGACCTCGTAGCCCCAGGTGCGGCCGCTCTGCCAACCGTTCTTGGCGAGGAGATTGGCCGCCGTCGCCAGCGCGTCCGGAACCGACGACCAGATGTCGGCATGACCGTTGCCGTCCATGTCGGCGCGGTAGAGACGGTAGCTCGTGGGGATGAACTGCGTGTGGCCCATGGCCCCAGCCCAGGAGCCCGTCAGCCCTTCGACCGAGACGTCGCGGTCCTGTACGATCTTCAACGCCGCGATGAGCTGCGAGCGGGCGAACTTCGCGCGCTTCTTGTCGAGATAGGCGAGCGTGGCCAGCGAACGCGGCACGCTCTTCACGACGTCCGTGCGCGACAGGATGCGCCCGTAATTGGATTCCATCGACCAGATGGCCAGAAGGACGTCGCGGTCCACGCCGAAGCGCTTCTCGATCTTGTCGAGCCAGGGCTTGAGCTTTGCGCGATAGGCCTGGCCTTCCGCGACGGATTCCTCATGAACGCGGTTGTCGAGATAATCCCAGATCTTGTCCTTGAACTCGGGCTGGAACCGGGCCTTTTCCAAAACCTCCGGATCGGGTTCGGATACGCCGGCGAACGCGGCGCGATAGACCTCGCGGCTGACGCCGCTCTTGACCGCCGTCTGCTCGAAGGTCGCGATCCAATTGCGAAAGCCGGCATCGGCGAAGGCGGGGAGCGAGGAGCCGGCGAGAACTCCGGCGGCGAGGCAAACGGCGGCGGCGCGTCGGGACAGCTGGCTGGCAATGGCTCGCATGGTCTTCCTTCCTGCTGGGGACCGGAAACCGCCGGGATCCGCGATGACGATCGCGTGGACCTCGGCATGGTCCGTCTCCGGAATCTTTCCGGTCCGTGACATGGTGATGGAGCGACCGTAACGCGAGGAACTTAACGCGGCCTTTACCACGATCGCGCTCCCCGCTCCCGTGCCATCGGTTCTTCATACGGTCGACGTATTTCAAGGCGGAAACACGGCATCTCTTTGCCTGCCCGGCGGAGTGTTATAATTCCACGTGACCGGCCGCGCGCCACCATTGGAGAAGATGCATGCCGAAAGTTCGTAAGGCCGTGTTTCCCGTCGCCGGACTGGGGACGCGCTTCCTGCCGGCAACCAAGGCGATCCCGAAGGAAATGCTGACGGTCGTCGATCGACCCGTCATCCAGTATGTGGTGGACGAGGCGCGCCAGGCGGGCATCGACCACCTCATCTTCGTGACCGGGCGTAACAAGGGTGTGATCGAGGACTATTTCGACATCCAGGTCGAACTCGTGGGAACGCTGAACGAGCGCGGCAAGAAGGCCGAACTCGATCTCCTGGATTCCCTGCAGCCGCGCCCCGGCACGGCGAGCTTCACCCGCCAGCAGGCGCCGCTCGGTCTCGGCCATGCCGTCTGGTGCGCGCGCGAGCTCGTCGGCAACGAGCCGTTCGCCCTGTTGCTGCCGGACATGATCATGCAGGCCGAAGAGGGCTGCCTCAAGAAGATGGTGGAGCTCTACGACGAGACGGGCGGCAACATCATCTCGGTCGAGACCTGCGATCCCGCCGAGACCAACAAGTACGGCATCGTCGGTCGTGGCGCCGATGCCGGCATCGGGTTCAAGATCGACGGCATGGTCGAGAAGCCGGCTCCCGACAAGGCGCCCTCGAACTTCTTCATCTCCGGTCGCTACATTCTGCAGCCTGAGATCTTCGACATCCTGGAAACGCAGGAGAAGGGTGCCGGCAACGAAATCCAGCTGACGGACGGCATGCTGAAGCTGGCGGCACGGCAGGATTTCTACGGCTACCACTTCACCGGCCGCACGTTCGATTGCGGCTCGAAGGAAGGTTTCATCGAGGCGAACGTCGCCTTCGCGCTCTGGCGGTCCGACATCCGCAACAAGGTGATGGGCAACCTTCAGGAACTGCTGAACACGGTGGAGCCGGCTGCCAAGACGGCCTGACCGAGGCGAATCGACGTTGTGACGGAGGGGCGTGGACGAAGGTCCATGCCCCTTTTTGTGTCTGCGTCAGCGCTGGAGCCGCAGTCCGAGCTTGGCGGAGGTCGCGTCGTAGTCGCTGCCGGGCGCCTCGCTGTCGAGGCGTTCGTGGCGCACGAGACCGGTGAAGGCGAGCGTCCGGTTGAGCCAATGGACGAAGCCCGCCTCGGCGGCGTAGCTCGTCTCGCGTTCGAGCTGGATGTCGGCATCGCGGTAGGAGGCCGTCAGCGTTCCCGTCAGGTCGGTCCGTGCCGTGACGCGGTGACGAACCGCGATCGCGCCCTCATAGAGCGTCGAGGTCGAGGAGAGCGTCGTGTCGGGATCGAAGGTGGTGGCGGCGGAAAAGACGACGTCCGTCCCGCGCTGGGGCGACCAGGCGATGCGCGCGTCGACGGTCGGCGAACCCGTGGTCTCCAGGGCGTCGTCGTCCGGCACGTTCCAGGCGTATCCCGCGCCGATCTCGCCGAGGAATTTCTCGCCGAGATCGAAGGCGAGACCGCCGCGCAGGGCTTCGATCAACGAGTCCCGGTCCCGGCCGATCGGATCGATCTCCTGGTCGAACACCCGCTTGCCGATGCTGGCCGCGACGAAGGGCTGGAGCGCGGGAGACAGCTCGTAGCCCGCGTGCAGGCCGGCGGTCGTCGTCGTGTAGTTCTCGTCGAGCCGCTCGAAGCCGGCGCCATCGTCCTTCGAGGTGGTCTCGCGCAGGCTCGTCGCGTCGAGGCCGAGCTTGGTGCGGCCGAATGCCCGCTCGAGCTTCGCGCCGGCCGAATAGGTTAGGATATCGGGTCGGTCCGACGTGATCTGGAGGGGCGACACCTCGCTCGGGTCTTCCTGCCGATACTGGACGGCGCCGGTGAAGGTCGCCGTCGTCAGGCGATCGACGTCGAGACGCAGGCGACCGTCGAGCGACAGGAGCGGCTCGGATTCGACGTCGCCTTCGAAATTGCGCCGGTAGGATGCGAGCGCGTTCAACTCGGCCTGATGCAGCGACCAGTCCGACAGAAGGCGGGCGGACAGCTGCGTTTCCGAGAAGGCGCCGGAGGCGCCGTTCGGCGCCCGGCTGAGGTTCGAGGAGACGCCGAGGCTCTGGTCGAGCGTGGAGTAGAGAACGAAGCTGCCGGCTCTGAGGCCCACCGGCGCGAAGGCATCGTCCGCAGCAAGCGGCACCGTCGGCCGGAGCCCGGTCACGGGCAGGTTGATCCGGCCGCCGACGCGCGTTCCCGAGCGAAGGGTGGAGGGACTGGCGGGCAATGCGAGGTCGAGCGCGGGAACACCGCGGCGCTGGACGTCGATCAGCAGATCGCTTTCCGCGGTTCCGCCCCTGGCGCGGATCGCCTGGACGTCGGTCCGCGAGCCGGGGCGAGGGCCTTCACCCGGCGCAACGAAGGCCCCTCCGGCCCGAACCGGCGGCGTGGCGCGATTGTTGCGCGGGGCGGGGGCGCCGTCCGGTCCTTCGAAGAGATCGAAGGCGGGCTCCGCGTCGTCCGGTGGATTGACGAGCTCCTCGACGCTCGGGTCGCGCCCGGAGTCGGCCGCATCGCGCCGGTCTTCCGAACCGCGGCTGAAGGGCTTGTAGAAGGTCTGCTCGGGAGCCGGCGCCAGCGTGTTGCTCGGGCCCGACGCCGTGGGACGCCGAACCTCGTCGGTGAGGTCCGATCCGAGGCCAAGCCGGAGACCGGAGCCTTCGATGCCGCGCCGGGCGGCCGGTGCGGCGGGGCCTTGATCGGCCTGCTGCGCCATCGCCGCCGTGGTCGCGAGAAGGCAGGCGCCGGCCACGCCGAGCGCCCGTGCGCGGCGCAATCTGGAGCCTGTCAGGCGATGGGCTGTTTTCAACGCGGCACCGGGCTTAAGCTTTGGTCCTCTCAGACCTTCGGCGGGACCCTAGGACGCGAGCATGGTGGGAAGCTGACGCGCTCCAAGGAACGGGCCGGGGGCGCGCCGCCGAGCGCTCGGCATCCGTTCGGTCCCGGTCGATGGTCCGGGCCGTCAGCCCTTACGTCTCGGTCTTCGGCGGGGCGTCGGTGGGGCGCGGAGGGGTTTCGGGTCGCTCGGCCCGCGGTCTGGCCACATAGACGCCGGCCAGAACGAGGAGGCCGCCGGCGATCTGCATGGCGTCGATGCTCTCACCCGCGAACGCCCAGGCGAAGAGAGCGGCGGCGATCGCCTCGATGAAGATCACCAGCGAGGAGAAGGACGCCGAGAGAACGCCCAGCGCCATGGCGAGAAGTCCCTGTCCTCCGGCATGGCTGACGACGCCGAGAGCGAGGAGATTGGCGGCTCCGGAGAGCGTGCCGGGGACGAAGACCTCGCCGGAGAAAAGGGCGATGAGGAAAAGGCCGGCGGTCGTCACGACGGTGGACGAGAGGGTCATCGCACCGGCCGCGATGCTGCCGCGCGCGCGCCTCGCGGCCAGGAAGTAGAGGCCGAAGAAGAACGAGGTCGCGATGCCGTAGAGGTCGCCGATGAGGCGCGAATCGCCCGGTCCGGAGGAATGGAAGATCAGGAGGCCGGCGCCGAGGACGCAGATGGCGAGGCCGACGAGGGTCGATCGCGCGACGGCCTCTCCCAGCGTGATCGGCGAGAGGATGGCCACCCAGACGGGCGCGAGACAGGCGAAGAACGTGGCGTTCGCGATCGAGGTGTTGACGATCGCCAGATGCCAGAAGAACAGATCGGCGGTGAAGAACAGCCCGGCCAGGGCGACGGCGCCATAGGGCATGGACTGGCCCTTCGGCCTTGCGACCGGTCGTTCCAGAACGGCCCAGAGGGCGAGAACGGGCAGGCCGAGCGCCACGCGCCAGAAGGCGCTGACGAAGGGGCCGACGTCGGAGTGGCGCACGAAGACCGGCGAGATGCCCATGGCGAGAGCGCCGAGAACGAGCAGCGCGAGAGCGCCCGCCGCGGACAGGGGGAGGGCGGTCGTCGACCGGGTCGATGCGGCTCGGCTCATGGATGGCATCTCTAGAAGGTCCCGCCGGTCGCGCTGGACGCGGCGTTCGCCGCGGGACGGCTTGAAGCGGCGGCGATGGAGCGTGATATGTCGGAAAGGCTTGGAGAGAGCAACGAGGAGTGCCGCTCATGGACGGAACAGACGAGACGCGCATCGCCTACGAGGCGGCGGCGTTCCGCCGGCTGGTCGAGCATCTGCGCGAGCGGACCGACGTTCAGAACATCGATCTCATGAACCTCGCCGGGTTCTGCCGGAACTGCCTGTCCAACTGGTATCGCGAGGCCGCGCAAGAAGCGGGAGAGCCCATGACGAAGGACGCCTCGCGCGAAATCGTCTACGGCATGCCTTACGACGACTGGCGCGCGCTGCACCAGACCGAAGCGGCGCCGGAGGCCAAGGCCGCCTTCGAAGGTTCCAAGCCGCACGGCTGACCGGTTGCGATCCGATCCGGCCTCCATTCAAACGGCAGCGGCTTTCTGCTAGTTGCGCGGTCGGACGCTTTCGAATCGTCGTCGACGCTCAGCCTCGACGTCCGGCGTGCGACGGCGGGTACGAGATCAAAGGACGACCCATGAGCGATGTTAACGCCGAGACGAACGTAGCGGCGGAGGAACTGCGGGCCTTCATCGAGCGCATCGAGCGCCTGGAGGAAGAGAAGAAGACGATCGCGGACGACATCAAGGACGTATACGGCGAAGCCAAGGGACGTGGCTACGACACACGCGTGCTGCGCAAGATCGTCTCCATCCGCAAGCAGGACCAGAACGAACGCGCCGAGATGGATGCGATCCTCGAGCTTTATCTCCAGGCGCTCGGCATGATGTGACAGGGCGCCGGGCGTCGGTCCGGCGCCGGTTTGCGTCCCCGCTCGATCAGCCCAGGACGAAGTCGAAGAGAAGCTTGATGTTCAGCGCCGCGATGACGACGGCGATGACCACCGCGATGGCGATGAGCCATCGCGGCGCGACGAGGTCGCCCATCTTCGCGCGACTGGAGGTGAACATCACCAGCGGAAAGACCGCGAAGGACAGCTGCAGGCTGAGCACGACCTGCGTCAAGATCAGAAGCTCGGCCGTGCCCGAATCGCCGTACCAGATCGTGACGCCGGCTGCCGGAACGATGGCGATGCCGCGCGTGATGAGCCGGCGAAGCCAGGGCGCGAGCTTGATGTCGAGAAAGCCTTCCATGACGATCTGGCCGGCCAAGGTCGCCGTCACGGTGGAGTTGATGCCGCAGCACAGGAGCGCCACGCCGAACAGCGTCGGCGCGATGGCGAGACCCAGCAGCGGCGCCAGCATTGAATGCGCCTCCCCGAGTTCGGCGACCTCGGTGCGTCCGCTCGTGTAGAAGACGGAGGCGGCGAGGATCAGGATCGAGGCGTTGATCAGAAGCGCGAAGCAGAGCGCGACGGTCGAATCCAGCGTGGCGAAGGTCAGCGCCTGTCGCTTCTCCGGAAGCGTCCGGCCGAAGGCCCTCGTCTGCACGATCCCGGAATGGAGATAGAGATTGTGCGGCATGACCGTCGCGCCGAGGATGCCGAGCGCCAGGTAGAGCATCTCGGGATTGGTCACGATCTCCGTCGTCGGTGCGAAACCCCGAAGGACGTCGCCCCAGTTCGGGTCCGCCATGACGATCTGGACGGCGAAGCAGACGGCGATGACGCCGAGCAGTGTGATGACCAGCGCCTCCACCCAGCGAAAGCCCAGCCTCTGCAGGAAGAGGATCAAGAACACGTCGAGGGCGGTGATGATGACGCCGATCTCGAGCGGGATGCCGAAGATGAGGTTGAGGCCGATCGCGGTTCCAATCACCTCGGCGATGTCGGTCGCGATGATCGCGATTTCGGCCAGGAACCAGAGGACGAAGGCGACAGGCTTGGGATAGGCGTCGCGGCAAGCCTGCGCGAGATCGCGGCCGGATGCGATCGCAAGACGCGCGCACAGCGACTGCAGGACGATCGCCATGATGTTCGAGACGAGCGCGACGACGAGGAGCGTATAGCCGAACTTCGACCCTCCGGCGATCGAGGTCGACCAGTTGCCGGGGTCCATGTAACCGACGGCGACGAGGTAACCTGGACCCATGAAGGCCGCGGCCTTGCGAAGGTTGGGGCCGCCGGCGCCGACGCTCACGGACCGGTGGACGTCCGAAAGCGAGCCGTCACCCCGCGAGCGTCGCCATCCTCGCTCCGTCCCGATCGTTGCTCCGTCGTCTCGCATCTCAAACCCTTGCCGTTCGCCACGACCTGCCGCCGCGACGATCCCGTGCCGCGACGTCGTGGGATCCAAGCGACCCGAAACCTCGGATCCGCGCGTCCCGTTCGAGACGGAGCCTACGTCTCGGCCATGAAAGTTGTCCAGTGACAAACTTTGTAGCTTCGACAAATCGACGGCGCAGGGGTCAGGTTTGAGCCGAGACGAGCCGTCCGCCGTGTCCCGTCGAGTGCGTCTTCTTCGTTTCGCGCAACGGGGCGGAAGTGCCGGTCTCAACAAAAAACCCCCGCCAGCGGGCGAGGGTTTACAAGGCATCGAATCGTCTGAGGGCGTCAGGCTCGGCCGCGACGCCGCTTGTGACCGAGGCCCATCTGCTTGGCGAGCCGCGACCGCGCCGCCGCATAATTCGGCGCGACCATCGGATAATCCGCGGGAAGGTCCCACTTGTCGCGATAGTCCTCGGGCGACAGGTTGTAGTGGGTCATGAGGTGCCGCTTCAGCGACTTGAACTTCTTTCCGTCTTCCAGGCAGACGATGTAATCGTCGGTGACCGATTTTTTCACGGGAACGGCAGGCTTCGGCTTCTCGGCCACCGGAGCCGCCGGCCCGACATGGGTGCGCCCGAGCGCGCCGTAGACTTCGGTGATCAAGGTCGGAAGATCCGTCACGGCCAGGGAATTGTTGCTGACGTAAGCTGCAACGACTTCCGCGGTCAGTTCCATCAGCATCTCGCTGTCGTCGAGCCGATCGATCTGGTCCATATTCGATCCAATCTTTTCAAGGTCTTGGAGGGTTCACGCACGCGTTGTGGTCGATGCAATGCATGATTGGGTTTTCAGCAATGAGGCTGCTGCTTTCGATGCAGTTAAGTTGGTATTGTGACACCACTACTTAATGTCAATCCCGTCAGTGGATTTTCCACCGATGAGCGGGAGTTGCGGTGCGGGATATACAAGGTCCCGAAGCCGGCATGCCCCTGATTTTACGAAATTGTCTGCCGTCCATAACAATTTGTTGCTGAAGGCTACTTTCCCGCCGGACCTCGATTTTCGTTGTCTCAAGCGTCGAACGAGATCATTCCATGCGCTCGCTGGTCCAACCGGCGATGAAACGCAAGTGATCGACAGATCAAGCATCGTCGAGACTGCAGGTCATTGGGAATCGAGGACATCCCATTCAAGATCGCGGCGAACATGCCTTGCAGGGATGCGGGCCCGTGAGGAGCGTTCCAAGGTTCAAAAAGCGCCGCGGCGCGACGCGCCGATCCGGAAACCGCCTGGGAAGCCGATGGTCGGAGGCGCATCTCGTTCCCATGAGCAGGACGCGCTCACATCCGGGTTCGACGGTTCTCGTGGTTCAACAAAAATGCCGGGAGCGGCGAGCGCGTCCCGGCATGAGGCTTGGTCATCGAAAGAGGACGCGACGTCCGCGAGATCAGTCGGCGAACGCGGCCGACATCGCCATTTCGATGCGCGACTGGATCGCATCCTGGCTGGGGGCGACCGCAGCGGCGATGGCAGCGGGAGCCGAGGTCGGTGCTGGCGACGTGCGGGCGAAGCGGCCTGTCTTGCCCTTCGGTACAGCCAGCGGGGCAGCCGGCTTGGCGGCGCGAGGCTTGGCCGACCCGGTCGACGCCAGGAGAAGGTTCTGTCGCGGAGCCGCAGCCTTGGCCACCGTCGGAGCGCTCGCGGGCAGGATCTTCGGCTGCGTCCGAGGCGTCAAAGAGGCGGTCGCGACGGGGCGCTGGGATGGGGTGACGGCGAGCGCATGGGGCGCTGGCGTCGTTGCAGCAACACGCGACGGCATTTCAGACGGCATCGGAACGCTCGCGCTCGCGATGTCCCGGATCGCGTCGGCGCTCGCCGGCTTGCCCGACAGGATCGCCTCGAACGGCGGGCGGCTGCGCGGCGTGGGAACCGCGTAGGCCATCTGCGCGGGAGCGCTGGCTGCGATCTCCTGGGCAGCGGAGGTCGATTCGACGGCCGCCATCAGAGCCGAAACATCGTCACGCTGCGCGGGAGACGCGACGCTGGCGACAGCGACGGAGGGAGCGATGACCGCAGGAGCGGCACGCTGCGGCGCCCATTGCGGCAGCGGAACGCGCGCCGGCACGAGAGCGGCGAACTCGCTGGACTCCGGCTGCTCGGCGGCCGGGCGCTCTGCGATGGCGGCCGGCGGCGTCGGCGCCGTCGTGTCGAACGTATCGCGGATCGGCAGAGGCACGCCGTTCGAAAGGAGCTTGGGCTTTTCGGTCGGCACCAGCGCCGCGACGGCGACCGGCGGTTCCACGGCCTTGGCCGGCGTCTTCGCGACCGGTTCGGGGCGCGGCGCGCGCTGGGCAGCCGCAACCTCGACATTCGCGACATCCTCTTCCTCGTCGGCACCGCCGCCGAAGAGGGCCGCGAAGAGCGTCTTGCCGCCGCCCCTCGAGGATGCTGCCGCCATCATGGTCGTGGCGGAGGAACCCTTACGCTGCTTGTAGGCTGCCAAGGCCTGCTCGTAGCCCGGCAGCGGCTTGCCGTCGGACGGAACGTGGATCGTATTGCCCTTCGGAAAGACCGCAACGAGTTCCTTGCGGCTCATCCGCGGCCAGTGACGGGCATTTCCGACATCGAAGTGGACGAAGGGCGAACCGGATTTCGGGTAGTAGCCGACGCCGCCGACCTCCATGCGAAGACCGATCTCGCGCATCTTCTTCAGCGGCACGTCCGGGATGAAGAAGTCCATGGCGCGGCCGAGCGTGTGCTGGCTTTCCTTGGCGACGCCCGAGGAGCGCGAGCGCAACATGTTGTTCGTGCCGGCGGAGCGATAACCGCAGATGACGTTGATGTAATCGCGCGAACCGGACTGGCGGTAGGCCTCCCAGATCAGGTCGAGAAGGCGCTTGTCCATCTGCGTCGGCTCCTTCTTGCGCCAGTCGCGCAGGAACCAGTTCAGATCCTTCAAACCCTGCGGAAGGTAGCGACCATCCTTCTTGAAGGCGATCGAGACCTTCTCCTTGGTGTGAAGGTTGTAGAGCTTCAGGACACGCGTTTCTGCGGCCGCGCTCCCGGTCGATAAGGTGAACGACAGCAGACCCAGGGCCGCCACGGAAGCAACGCGCATCGACATGCGGCCGAGCAGGTCGTTCAGTCCGATCATCCGGTCCTAGTCCCTCAAATATCGGTTCGGGCGGGTGTCAATCCCGGCCTTTCACCAATAGCTCTCGAATGGTTAAGAGGCTCTTAACTGTTAAGTCGCACTGCCTGCAAGGCGAGATCTGATCTCCATCGAGACTGCGGCACGAAGATGACGATTAGCCCATTTTTCTTCCCGTGCAAAAGAAAAGGCCGGCGACTTTCGCCAGCGGCCTAACGATCGGGCTCCGGAGGGGCGGGGTCGCCGCCGTCCTCCTCGATGCTATCGGCCTGAAATCCATAGGCTCGCAGCTTTCGATACAGCGTCGACCGCCCTATGCCGAGGCGTCGCGCCACCTCGCTCATGCGGCCTTGGTAGCGCTGCAGGGCGAGTCGAATGAGCTCCGCCTCGACGGCGTCGATCGATCGGATGTCGCCGGCCTCGTCGAAGGCCCAGCGCGTCGAGGACTCGGCTTGATCGACCGCGGCTTCGGGGAGGGGGCCGGGTGCCGGGGCCGACAGCGTGTCCTCCGCCTCGTCTTCGGCCTCCGCCTCGGTCTCGGTCTCGGTCTCGTCGTCATCGACGAAGGGTCGGATCTGCGGAAAGTCGGAGGGCTCCAGTCGCGATTTCTCCGACACGACGACCGCGCGATGGAGGACGTTCTCCAACTGTCGGATGTTGCCGGGCCAGTCGTAGGCGTGAAGGAGCCTGCGGGCGGCGGGAGACAGGCGCGGAACGACGTCCACCCTTTCGATCGCGGCGAAGCGCTGCAGCATCGCCTCCACGAGGTGATCGATCTCCGATCGCCGTTCGCGAAGCGGCGGAACGCGAATGGAGAGGACGTTCAGGCGATAGTAGAGATCCTCTCGAAAGCGACCGTTGCGCACGTCCTCCGCCAGATCCCGGTTCGTCGCCGACAGGATGCGCACGTCCACCCGGTTCGGCGCGCGCCCGCCGATCGGATCGACCTCGCCCGTCTGCAGCACGCGCAGGAGTTTCACCTGGGCGTCGGGCGGGAGTTCGCCGACCTCGTCGAGGAAGAGTGTTCCGCCATCGGCTTCGAGGAAGCGGCCGGCCCGCCGTTCCGTCGCATCGGTGAAGGCGCCCTTCTCGTGCCCGAACAGGATGCTCTCCACGAGGAGCGCGGGAAGCGCGCCGCAGTTCACGGCCACGAAGGGGGCGGACCTGCGCGGTCCGCCTGCGCGGATGGCGCTCGCCAGCCATTCCTTGCCGACGCCGGTCTCCCCTTCGATGAGGACGGGGATCGACGAGCCCGCCGCGCGGCGCGCGACCGTGATGGCCGGCGCCATGGCCGGGCTCGGCTCCGCGTCGAAATCGGGGGACGGCGAGGGGGCTCCACCCGGTTTGGGACGTTGCGAGGCGAAGAGCTTCAGCGCATGGCCGATCGTGGCGCGCAGCTTCTCCGGGGAGACCGGCTTGACGACGAAATCGAAGGCGCCGGCCCGCATGGCCTCGACCACGGTCTCGACGCCGCCGCGAGCGGTCTGCACGATGACCGGTACGTCGCGTCCCTCCCGTCGAAGGGCCGCCAGTACGTCGAGACCGCCCATGCCCGGCATGGAAAGATCCAGCACGACGGCCGCGAAGGAGGGCCCGGCCGGGCTCCGCAGGAGCTCCAGAGCCCGTTCCCCGCCATCCGCCGTCCGCGCGCGGTGGCCCATTCGCGTCAGTTGCGCCTCGACGAGGCGCAACTGCACCGGATCGTCGTCGACGACGAGGATATCCGCTGTCATGGCCGATGCCCCTCTCGCCCTTCGAAACCGTCGGCCCATATGGCACCGGGGTTTCTAGGATTGGCTTGACGATCACGCTGAACACACTCTTAAGAGCGTCTGCCACATCGCGGCGGGTCGGCGGCCCGGTCCACTCGGCGGCGGAACGACGCTGCGGTTGCGACCGGTGCACGGGCTCGGCCGCATTCGGGGTCTTGCTCGCTTCGGCGGGTCCTCATGCGTCGCTCCGCTACGTTTTCGTTCGAAGCTCTGACCTCGTCTTCGCCCGCCGTGTCGCCCTCTTGCCGGTCGCCTGTTCGGCCGGTCGCATCGAACCGGAGCCTGCCTTATGATCGCCATCTCTCGCGCCCCGTCCTCGACCACCGCCGGAAACGCCCGTTTCGAAGCGGCCGATCTGCCGAGCTGGAACCTGTCCGATCTCTACGCCGCGATGGACGCGCCGGAGATCGCGGCCGATCTCGATCGCAGCGCCGCCATGGCGAGCGAATTCCAGCAGCGATGGCGCGGCAAGCTCGGCGAGGAAGCGCGTCGTCCGGGCGGCGGCGGGCTGGTCGAGGCCATCGTCGCCTTCGAGGCTCTGGAGGAAATCCTCGGACGCCTCATCTCCTATGCCGGTCTCGTCTATTCCGGCGACACGTCCGATCCCGAGCGCGCCAAGTTCTATGGCGACATCCAGGGCAAGATCACGGACATCTCGTCCAAGCTCCTGTTCTTTCCGCTCGAGCTGAACCGGCTGGAAGATGCCGATATCGACCGCGCGATGAGCGAGAGCGCGGCGCTGTCGCGCTATCGTCCGTGGATCGTCGATCTGCGAAAGGACAAGCCGCACCAGCTGGAAGACCGGGTCGAGGAACTGTTCCACGAGAAGTCGATCACCGGCCACGGCGCGTGGAACCGGCTGTTCGACGAGACGATGACGGCGCTTCGCTTCGAGGTCGACGGCGAGGAACTCGCGCTCGAGGAAACGCTCAATCTCCTGCAGGACGAGAACCGGGCGCGGCGTCGCTCCGCCGCGGCCGCGCTGGCGCGCACCTTCGGCGAGAACCTGCGGATCTTCACGCTGATCACCAATACGCTCGCCAAGGACAAGGAGATTTCGGACCGCTGGCGGGGCTTCACCGACGTTGCGGAAAGCCGTCATCTGGCCAATCGCGTCGAGCCGGCCGTGGTCGACGCGCTCGCCGAGGCGGTGGCGCAGGCCTATCCCGCGATCTCCCACCGCTATTACGCCATGAAGGCGAAGTGGCTCGGTCTCGACCGGCTGGAATTCTGGGACCGCAACGCGCCGCTGCCCGACAGCCAGCGCCGCGACATCTCCTGGGCCGAAGCGCGCGCGACGGTCCTGTCGGCCTATGCCGGCTTCTCGCCGGACATGGCCGCGATCGCCGAGCGCTTCTTCGAACGCGACTGGATCGACGCGGGCGTTCGGCCGGGCAAGTCACCCGGCGCCTTCGCCCATCCGACGGTCCCGTCCGCCCATCCCTACGTGCTCCTCAACTATCTCGGCAAACCGCGGGACGTGATGACGCTCGCGCACGAGCTCGGCCACGGCGTGCATCAGGTGCTGGCGGGGCCGCAGGGCGCCCTGATGGCGCCGACGCCGCTGACGCTGGCCGAAACGGCTTCGGTCTTCGGCGAGATGCTGACGTTCCGCTCGCTGCTCGACGCCACCACGACGCGCGCGGAGCGGCGCACGCTTCTCGCCTCCAAAGTGGAGGACATGATCAACACGGTCGTGCGCCAGATCGCCTTCTACAATTTCGAGCGGCGTCTGCACGAGGAGCGGCGAAGCGGCGAGCTGACGGCGGAGCGGATCGGCGAGATCTGGCTTTCGGTCCAGGCCGAAAGCCTCGGTCCCTCCGTCAATCTCGAGCCCGGCTCGCTCGGGCCGCAGCATGCCGGTCCGGGCTACGAGAGCTTCTGGACCTACGTTCCCCACTTCATCCATTCGCCCTTCTACGTCTATGCCTACGCGTTCGGCGACTGCCTGGTGAACTCCCTCTATGCGGTCTACCAGAACTCCGAGGCCGGTTTTCAGGAGAAGTATTTCGCGATGCTGAAGGCCGGCGGAACCAAGCATCATTCCGAACTGCTGGCGCCGTTCGGGCTCGACGCCTCGGACCCGTCCTTCTGGTCGAAGGGCCTGTCCGTGATCTCCGGCTTCATCGACGAGCTCGAACAGCTGTCGGCGTGACGCGACCGCTCCGGATCGGACGAGGCCGGCCTTCGATCCGACGGGCCGGCCCGTCCATCGGCGCGCGGCGAGGTTTCGTCGCACGAGCGGGAGTCTCCGCCCGAAACCGAAGCGCCTACAGACGGTTCGCGGTTATCCATGACAGCAAGGCGACACTGCTTTTCTGGCAATGTCATGGGAGCCTTGCGGTCAGGGCATTGGAAAACCTAGTGCGACTGCCCGATATGCTGTAGCTGGACAGCGACCGTCTTCGTGCAGGGCGGCGCCATTTCATGGCGCCGCCGAAAGGAACTTCTTTGATGACCTCCGAAACCCATCCCGTCCATGGCAACATCACCGGACCGATCGTCATGATCGGATTTGGATCGGTGGGACGGGGGACGCTGCCGCTGATCGAGCGTCACTTCACATTCGATCGCTCGCGCGTGACGGTCATCGACCCGGTCGCCGACCATCGCGGTCTCGTCGACGAGCGGGGCTTTGCCTTCGTGCAGGCGGCCCTCACGGAAAAGAACTACGAGGAGATCCTGACGCCGTTGCTGACCGCCGGCGGCGGACGCGGCTTCTGCGTCAATCTCTCGGTCGACGCCGGTTCGGTCGACATCCTCCACCTCTGCCGCAAGCTCGGCGCCCTCTACATCGACACGGTGATCGAGCCCTGGCTCGGCTTCTATTTCGACGATGCGCTCTCGAACGGCGAGCGCACCAACTTCGCTCTGCGCCGAACGCTCCTGAAGGAGCGCAAGCGCCATCCCGGCGGGACGACCGCCGTGTCCTGCTGCGGCGCTAATCCGGGCATGGTGTCCTGGCTGGTGAAGCAGGCGCTCCTCGACATCGCGCGCGACAGCGGGATGGAGATCGAGGAGCCGAAGTCCGACGATCGGAACGCCTGGGCCAAGCTGATGAAGAAGGTCGGCGTGAAGGGCGTCCACGTCGCCGAGCGCGACACGCAGCGGGCCTGCAGCCCGAAACCCTTCGGCGTCTTCTGGAACACCTGGTCGGTCGAAGGCTTCATCTCGGAGGGCATGCAGCCGGCGGAGCTCGGCTGGGGCACGCACGAGACGTGGAAGCCGAAGAACGCGCGCGGACACAAGAAGGACGACGGACTCGGCCTCTACCTGGAGCAGCCGGGCGGCGACACACGCGTGCGCACCTGGTGTCCGACGCATGGTCCGCAGTTCGGCCTGCTCGTGACCCACAACGAGGCCCTGTCGATTTCCGACTACTACACCGTGCGCGACAAGCACGGCGACGTCGTCTATCGGCCGACCTGCAATTACGCCTACCATCCCTGCAACGACGCGATCATCTCGCTGCACGAGCTCTTCGGCGCCTCCGGACGCATACAGCCGCTGCATCACGTCCTGTCGGAAGGCGAGATCCTCGACGGAGGCGACGAGCTCGGCGTTCTTCTGTATGGGCACGAGCGGAACGCCTACTGGTACGGTTCGCAATTGACCGTGGAGCAGGCGCGAAGCCTCGCCCCGCATCAGAACGCCACCGGCCTGCAGGTGTCCTCGGCCGTCCTGGCCGGGATGGTCTGGGCTCTCGAAAACCCCGAGGCGGGGATCGTCGAGGCCGACGAGATGGATTTCCGGCGGTGCCTCGACGTGCAGCGTCCGTATCTCGGCAAGGTTGCGGGCTATTACACCGACTGGACGCCGCTTCAGGATCGGCCCGGCCTGTTCGACGACGACATCGATCGTAAGGATCCTTGGCAGTTCCGAAATATTCTCGTTCGCTGAGCAATTCTTGGGAAGTCAGCCCTGCGATTCGACGTCTTGCTGCCCCTCGTGTCGCAGCAGGTCGTCTTTTTGGGTGGCGGGAAAAGAAATTCCGACGTTTTTTCGTCCGAGGCCTCCCACTTTAGCTGCAAACCGAAGGGGATGACTGGTCAATCCGCTGTGATGCACTAATGTTTGGCGGTGTATAAGTCGCGTCACGAGGAGCCGGGGATGAGCAATCTCCACGAGGAGGCGGCCGACCGGAAGAGGGCCGTGTTGAAGGAGGTCATGGATGCCGCTTTGTCCGGACGTCCGGGGCCGGTCACTCGACATTTCGCGCCTGGAGCGGTTGTGCGGCATCGCAGCAATGCGGGCATCATCGACGCCCCCTGGTACGACCGCATGGAGGGCGAGTTCCGCTTGAATGGCGAGACCGAAGCCAAATCGCATCTCGAGGAGCTGATGCGGCGAGCGGCCTACATCTCCTACGAGGATCGCGGAATCATCGTGGAGGACGATCAGGCTGCCAGCCGCTGCGATTGGACACGCCGCGACGAGCGCAACGGCTCGCTGATCATGGGAACCACGATGTACTGGTTCGGCTTCACGAGCGATCTGCGCATCCGTTCGATCGAGACGATCAGCTCGATCCATTCCGTCATCCCCGCCGAAACCGGCCGAAACACCATCTGAGCCATTTCTGGCCGGCGTCGTCTTCTCGGCGGCGATGTGTTTCTGTACCCTGACGATCGCCGCAGCCCCGGCCGATCCGTCTCGCCGCCTCAGAAGGTGCCCCATGCGTTCCTCCCTCCGTCTGCTCCTCCTCTCGCTCGCCGCACTCTCGCTCGGCGCCTGCCAGACGGAGGGCCGGCGGGCGGATGTCGCGGCGGTCGCGCCGGTCGCGCCGCGGGGCATCGACGGACAGTGGAACTCCGTCGGCGGGCCGATCGCCTACAATGCGAACTTCAACGGCGGCCGCTTCTCCTCGGTCGAAGCGAACACGGGCGCCGTGCTCGCGCAGGGCACCTACATCACGCTCGGACCCGGCCAGGTGAGCATCGACTACACGTCGAAGGCGCGTGGACAGCGCGTCGCGGCCAATTGCAACCAGGTCGAGCCGAACCGGCTCGCCTGCGCATCCTCCAACGGCAACCGGTTCGAATTCACGCGCATCTGACCGCCGGCTGGAAGGCGCGACCTTCACCCGCGTTCCAACAGCGTCCGGAAGCGCCTATATCGGGCTGGAATGATTCCAGGCCGGCGCTTCCAGCACGGCCTCGCCGCCCGCCGAAGGATGCCCGATGAACGTTCATGCGCCGCTCGACGCCAACCGCGCCACCGGTCCTCTGCCCACGGGGCATCCGATGGTGCGCAGCCGCAAAGTGGGCGTGCTGCTCGTCAATCTCGGTACGCCCGACGGCACGACCTACAAGCCGATGCGGCGGTATCTCAAGGAATTCCTGTCGGACAAGCGGGTGATCGAGTGGCCCCGCGCCGCGTGGTATCCCATCCTCTACGGCATCGTCCTCAACACGCGTCCGACCAAGTCGGGCAAGGCCTATGCCTCGATCTGGAACACCGAACGCAACGAGTCGCCGCTGCGCACCTTCACGCGTGCGCAAGGCGAGAAGCTCGGCCTGCGTCTGGCGGAGGAGACGCAGGTCGTCGTCGACTGGGCCATGCGCTACGGCAAGCCGTCGATCGCCGAGCGGACCGACGCCTTGCTGGAGGCGGGCTGCGACCGCATCCTCGTCTACCCGCTCTATCCGCAATACGCCGCCTCGACGACGGCGACGGTGAACGACGCCTTCTTCCAGCACATGCTGACCAAGCGCTGGATGCCCGCGGTCCGCACCGTGCCCGCCTATCACGACGATCCCGTCTATATCGACGCGCTGGCGCGCTCGATCGAGAAGCACCTGTCGACGCTGGACTTCGAGCCCGAGCGCGTCGTGGCCTCGTATCACGGGATTCCGCAGAGCTATTTCCGCAAGGGCGACCCGTATCACTGCCATTGCCAGAAGACCTCGCGGCTTCTGGAGGAACGCCTGGGCTGGCCGAAGGGGCGCTTCATGACGACCTTCCAGTCTCGCTTCGGACCCGAGGAATGGCTGCAGCCCTACACGGACAAGACCATGGAAGCGCTCGCCAAGGAGGGCGTGAAGAGTGTCGCCGTCCTCAATCCCGGCTTCGTCTCCGACTGCCTCGAGACGCTGGAGGAGATCGCGGGCGAGGCAGGCGAAATCTTTCTGCACAACGGCGGACAGAAGTTCAGCCACATTCCTTGCCTCAATGATAGCGAAGAGGGCATGGACGTGATCGAAGCGGTCGTGCGTCGCGAGTTGAAGGGCTGGGTCGGCTGAGTCTCCGGCACGGTCCCGGCGCTGCGGTGCGGCTGCGTCGTTGACACGCCGGGGCGGGCGATCGAAACTCGACGCCTCCGGCCACGTCCCTTCTCCCGGTTCGCAGCCTCAAGGATTGTCCATGCCATACCGACCGTTCAGAGCCTTGCCCGCTCCGCTGTCGCTTTCTGCCCTTGCCTTCGCCGGCCTCCTGGCGACGGCCCCCTTCGCCGCCACCGAGGCCCGTGCCGATTTTCGCGTGTGCAACGGCACGCAGTCTCTCGTCGGCGTCGCCATCGGTTATCGCGCCGAGGCGGGTTGGACCACGGAGGGCTGGTGGCGAATTCCCGCCACGACCTGCAAGTCGATCATCGAGGGAGCGCTATCCTCGCGATATTACTACCTCTACGCAGAAGACGCAGAGGGGCAGGGACGCTGGGCCGGAACGACCGACCTCTGCATCGACGAAAACGAATTCAAGATCACCGAGGTCAAGGATTGCTTCAAGCGGGGCTTTCAGAAGATCGGCTTTCGCGAGTATGACACGGGCGAGCAAGGCAGCTGGATGGTTCAGTTGACCGAAGCGCCACGCGGGGGCACCGGAACACCATGAAACGCAATCGCCGAGTCAAGATTCTCGCGACCCTCGGCCCCGCCTCATCCGACGAGGCGATGATTCACAAGTTGCATGAAGCCGGCGCGGACGTCTTCCGCATCAACATGAGCCACACCGACCACGACACGATGCGCGAACTGGTTCGCCGCATCCGCTCGGTCGAACTCTCGATGGGGCGTCCGATCGGCATCCTGGCCGATCTCCAGGGCCCGAAGCTGCGCGTCGGCAAGTTCGCGGCCGGCGCGGTGACGCTGACGCTCGGGCAGGAGTTCACGCTCGACGCCGATCCGGCGGATGGCGACGAGACGCGCGTCTTCCTGCCCCATCCCGAAATCCTCGAAGCCGTCGAGGTGGGCCATCGCCTGCTGATCGACGACGGCCGGCTGCAGCTCGTTTGCATCTCGACCGACAAGACCCACATCCGCTGCAGGGTCGTCGCGGGCGACAAGATCTCGAACCGCAAGGGCGTCTCGCTCCCGGACACGACGATCGCGACCGGCGCGTTGACGGAAAAGGACCGCAAGGACCTCGACGCCGTGCTCGCCGTCGGTGACGTCGACTGGGTGGCGCTCTCCTTCATCCAGCGGCCCGAGGATCTCGCCGAAGCGCGCAAGATCGCACGCGGACGCGTGGCTCTGATGTCGAAGATCGAGAAGCCGCAAGCCGTGGAGCGTCTCGACGAGATCATCGAACTCTCCGACGCCATCATGGTCGCGCGCGGCGATCTCGGCGTGGAACTGCCGCTGGAGCGGGTGCCCTCGATCCAGAAGCGGATCACGCGCGCCGCCCGCAAGGCCGGCAAGCCGGTCGTCGTCGCCACGCAGATGCTGGAATCCATGATCACCGCGCCCGTTCCGACGCGCGCCGAGGTGTCGGACGTCTCCGTCGCGGTCTACGAGGGCGCGGATGCGATCATGCTGTCGGCCGAATCGGCAGCCGGCGCCTATCCCGTCGAGGCTGTCCAGACGATGGATCGGATCGCGGTCGAGATCGAGAAGGATCCGATCTATCCCGGCATCATCTTTGCCCAGCGCTCCCAGCCCGAGGCGACCGGCGCGGACGCCGTTTCGCTCGCCGCTCGACAGATGGCCGAAACCTTGAACGTCTCCGTTATCGTCACTTATACGGCGACAGGCACGACGGGGCTTCGCACGGCCCGTGAGCGGCCTCTGACGCCGATCCTGGCGCTGTCGCCGGTTCTCTCCACGGCGCGTCGCCTGTCGATCTGCTGGGGCCTCCACTGCGTCGTCACCGAGGATGCCTACGACATCGACGCGATGATCGACACGGCCTGCCGGATCTCCGTCGAGGAAGGCTATTCGCGCGCCGGCGAGCGCGTGATCGTCATTGCGGGCGTTCCGCTCCGCATTCCCGGCTCCACCAACATGCTGCGCATCGCGCATATCGGTTCGGACGGACTGTCTGCGGTCTGACGGCCTCCGCCGCGGCGAGGCATCAGGGGGCGGCGTCAGGCGCCCCCTTCGAACCGGATCTCCCCGTGAAGGACGAGGGTCCGGCTTCTCTCGACCGCTCGGCTGCGGGTCTCACGATGAGGAGGGATGGTCGGTCGGAGGAAGGGACGGCGCCTCGCGCCCGCGTCCCGTCTCCAAGATACCCGATCGCTTCCTCAGATCGCCCGCCCCGCCAGTTCCTCCGCCAGTCTCCCCACGGCATCCTGCGCGGATTTGAGGGCAGGGTAGACCTCGAGCGCCCTCGTGTAGGACTCCAGGGCCTGCGTCTTGCGATCGGTTTCTTCGAGGATGGCGCCGAGCCCCATCAGCGCGCCATAATGGCGGGGCTCGCGCGCCAGCGTCTGCTCGATGTCCGCGATCGACTTGCCGTAATCGTCGGCGAGGAAGTGGAGGGTCGCCCGGCGATTCCAGCTTTCGGCGTAATCCGGTTTCATGGCGATCGCCTCCCCGAGAAGATCGAGCGCCGCCGGCTTGTCGTCCTTGGCGATGGCTTCTCCCGCCCAGCCGACGAGGAGATCGACCGTCGCGCTTCCGCTGTCGGCCCATTCCTGTTCGATACGCTGAGAGATCCGCGTCGCGGCCGCGGCGTTCGATTCGCGCTTGAGGTCGGCGAAGAGTTGATCCAGCCGCTCCTCACGCGACAGGACGGGCGCCGGTGGAGGCGGCAGCCGTTCTGCCGATGCGGGCGCAGACTCTTGCTGCGTGGGAGACGCTGCCGGAGGCGAGGCGGGCTGTTGCTCCCGCGGCGCCGGCAGGGGCTGGAACTCCTCCGGCAGGAGATCCTCGATGCCCGGGAGGTCCAAGCCGGGAAGCGGCTCCAGCGTCCGATCCGTCGGCGAGGCCTGCGCCATGACGCCGGACGTGGCGAGGCACGAGGCGGCAAGGCAGAGGGCGGCGAGGCTGAAACGAGAAACGGCGCGCATGCCAAGGACGATAGTCCTCGCGAGCGCGCCGTCAAACTGAATTCTCGGTGAGATCCTGGATCGTCGCCACGAAGAGGCGACGGGAAAGGCTCAGCCCTGGCGCGCCTTGTAGCGCGGCGCCACCTTGTTGATGATGTAGATGCGGCCCTTGCGGCGCACGAGCCGATTGGCGCGGTGGCGTGCCTTCAGGGTCTTCAGCGAATTCTTGATCTTCATGTCAGTCACCGTCGGTCGTGGTGTCGCGCGACCGGGGCCTCCCGTCTCGCCACTCAAGGAAAAGCGCGCCGTCGGGCGCGCTTCAGTTGCGTGCGGGATAAACCATGTGACGGCGAAATGTCAACATGGCCGTGCCCGCCGATCAGGCTGCCCCGAGGGGCTCTAGGCGCGTGAAATGCCCCATCTTCCGGCCCGGACGGGCCTCGCTCTTGCCGTAGAGGGTGAGGACGAGGTTCGGTTCGGCGAGCAGGTCGAGGGCTTTGTCGACCTCCGAGCCGATGAGATTCTCCATCACGCAGTCGGAATGGCGCTGAGTCTCGCCGAGCGGCAGGCCGGCGACGGCGCGGATGTGCTGCTCGAACTGCGAGGTGACGGACGCGGCCTCCGTCCAATGGCCGGAATTGTGGACCCGCGGGGCGATCTCGTTGACGAGGAGACCGCTTTGCGTCGCGAAGAACTCGACGCCGATCACCCCGACATAGGCAAGCCGCTCCAGGATCTCCGTCGCGATCGCGGCCGCTTCCGCTGCCACATAGAGCGGAATGCGGCCGGGCACCGTCGAGCGCTTCAGGATGCCGAGAGAATGGACGTTCTCCGCCGCGTCGTAGGCGCGGATCTCGCCGGTGCGTCCCCGCGCGGCGATGATCGAGAGTTCGTAGAGGAAGGGGATCTTCTTCTCAAGGATGGACGGGGCGCCGCCGAGACTTTCGAAGGCGTCGGCATAGGGGCTCTTCTGCCGGATCGTCGCCTGTCCCTTGCCGTCGTAGCCGAAGCGGCGGGTCTTGAGGATGCAGTCGCCCCCGAGGTCGATCAGGGCGTGGTCGAGCTCCTGCGCCGTGTCGACGCCCCGCCAGGGTGCCGTCGCCACCCCGATTCCGTTCAGGAACGCCTTCTCGACGACGCGATCCTGGGAGACCTCCAGCGCGTTCGGCGGGGGAAAGACGGGAACGCTCGCCTCGACGACGCGAATCGGCTCGACGGGGACGTTCTCGAACTCGTAGGTCACGACGGCGGAGCGCGCGGCGAGTTCGGCGAGCGCCGCCGTGTCGTCGTAGCGCCCCTTGATCGTCGCGGTCGCGACCTGGGCCGCCGGACAGGCGCCGTCGGGATCGAGGACGAGGGTCGCATAGCCGAGACGCGCCGCAGCCGAGGCCAGCATGCGGCCGAGCTGGCCGCCGCCGACGATGCCGATCGTGGCCCCGATCGCGAGGGGAGACGGGGCGGCGGGCACGGGCACGCTCACGCCGCGTCCACCGGGCGTTCGGCGACCGCGGCGCTTTGGCGGGTCCGCCAGTCGTCGAGCCGGACGGCGAGCAATGGATCGGACAAGGCGAGGACGCTGGCGGCGAGAAGCGCGGCGTTGACCGCGCCGGCCCGCCCGATCGCGAGCGTCCCGACGGGAATGCCGGCGGGCATCTGCACGATGGACAAGAGACTGTCTTGACCGGACAAAGCTTTGGATTCGATCGGCACGCCGAAGACCGGCAGCGGCGTCAGCGCCGCCGTCATGCCGGGCAGGTGGGCCGCGCCGCCGGCGCCCGCGATGACGATCTTGAAGCCTTCGTCCTTTGCCCCCCGGGCGAAGTCGAAGAGCCGTTCGGGCGTGCGATGGGCAGAGACGATGCGCGCGTCGAAGGCGACGCCGAGCGCGTCCAGCGTTTCGGCCGCGTGACGCATGGTCGGCCAGTCGGACTGGCTGCCCATGATGATGGCGACGTCGGCCGGCGTGGGGGCGGCGGTCGTCATGCGCTGATATCCGGAATGATCTGGTCCTCCACGTCCTGGAGACGGTCCTTCACGGCGAGCTTCTTCTTCTTCATGCGCTGGATCTGAAGGCGGTCGCAGCCCATCCGTTCCATGGCGTCGATCGCAGCGTCGAAATCGGTGTGTTCCTGCCGCAGTCGCGCCGCCTGCAATCGCAGCGACGCCTGTTCCTGATCCGCCATGAAGCCCCTTTCGGATCCCGTCCGTCCGCCCGCGCCGTTCCGTTTGGCTGGAACGCTCCGCGCCCGAAATCGATTATCAGCCCGCGCCCGATTGTGGAACAGGTGGACCCGAGCGTGGTTCGACAGTGCAGATGATTTGTGACACCCTCCGGTGTCCGCGCCGCGAACCGCGATTGGGACGGAGCGGCGGGGCGCCAACGATCGAAAGGAGCGACTATGTCCTTGGACGTGCATCTTGCGACGCTTGAACAGAGGCACTCGGCGCTGGAGGACGAGATCTCGTCCGCCCATGCGAAGCCGGCGATGAGCGATGCGGAGATACGGGAGTTGAAGCGGCGGAAACTTCAGCTCAAGGACGAGATGGAGCGGCTGCGAACGGGGCAGCGCTGACACCTTTCCAACAGGCCCGGACGCGGATTCTCCGCGCCCGGGAGCCGACCGTTGCAGAGCCCGGCGCGATCCTCGGCGGCATGTCGGCCTTCACCGTGTCCGGTCGAGCTTCGTCTCCCGTCCGCGGATCTGGACCATCTCCGGGACCTTGTCGCCTTCGAGCACCGCGCCTTCGAGCACCGCGACTTCGAGCACCGCGCCTTCGAGCACCGCGACTTCGAGCACCGCGCCTGCGTTCCGCATCCCGTCTCTAGAGAAACCCGATCACGCTGTCGTAGACGAGCTTCAATCCCACGGGCACGAGAAGCGCCGTGGTCACGACATAGAACCGTTCGCGGTCGACGCGCTTCACCAGCCAGACGCCGCCCAGCGTGGCGAGCGGCGCCAGCGGCAGGAGAACGGCCGATGTCGCGAGATTGTCCGGAGACAATTGCCCGAGAAGGAAGAAGGGGATCACCTTCAACGCGTTGGTGACCGCGAAGAAGATCACCGTCGTGCCGGCATAGACCGGCGGCTCCAGCCGCAGAGGCATGACGTAGACCTGGAACGGCGGGCCGCCGGCATGGGTCGCGAAGCTCGTGAAGCCGGAAATGACGCCCCAGAAGAAGCCGCGCGCCTTGTCCGGCGCCTTGGGGGCGATGCGGTGTCGCGCGGTGACGAACCAGTGCGCGGCAAAGAGGAGGCAGAGAGCTCCGACGAGGAAGCGCACGCCGTTCGCCGAAACCATGGTCGCGGTGAGGAAGCCGAGGCCGACGCCGATGACGGAGGCGGGAAGGATCAGGCGCAGCAGCGCGCGGTCGTAGGTTCCGCGCCAGGCGAAGAGGCCGACGATGTCCATCAGCAGAAGGATCGGCAGCATGATGCCGGCGGCCGCGACCGGCGAGATCGTGAGCGCCATCAGCGGCACGCCGAGCATCGAGATCGCGCCGCCGAAGCCGCCCTTGGCGAGTCCGACGAGGATGACGGCGGGAACGGCGACGAGGTAGAAGAGGGGATCGGTGATCATGAACGGTCCGGAACCGACCCTCCCGGCCGGCCCGAACGGGCATAGGCCCTCCTCGCCGCGGCCGCAATCGGCCAGCCGGCGACGGCGTCGCGGACGATCGCGATGCGAGGCGCGGCGTCACCCGCGCTCGGCATCTGTTCAGGGTCCGCAACTCGCCTTAGAATGAGGCATGGCCAAGCAGAACAAGAAATCCGCCGCAGCTGCGGCACCCGAGATCATCCGACCACGCCTGGTGCTCGCGACGACGATCCTGCCGGACGGCGAGGCGGGCGAGCGAATGCTGCGCGCGGCGCTGTCGGGCGGAGATGTCTCCACCGTGCTGTTCGATCCGACCGGACGAGACGCCGATGCCTTCCAGGCCTTCGCGGAGCGGCTCGTGCCGCTGGCGCAGGATTACGGCGCGGCCGCCATCGTCGTGGACGACACGCGCTGCGCGGGCCGCGTTCAGGCGGACGGGCTGCACTTCGCCGATGGCGACGTCGAGGCGCTGGAGGAGGCGATCGAGCGCTATCATCCCCGGCTCATCGTCGGAGCGTCCGGCTTCACCACGCGGCACGACGCGCTCGAGGCCGGCGAGCGCCTGCCGGACTATATGATGTTCGGGCGGCTCGGCGGCGACGCGGCGGACGCGACCGATCCCGCCGATCTCGCCATGGCCGAATGGTGGGCCGAGATCGTGGAGGTGCCCTGCATCCTTCTCGGCGGGGCCGCCATGGAGACGCTGGAAGAAGCCGCGCGGACGCGCGCGGAGTTCATCTGCCTCTCCCGCGCGATCTTTTCGGGCCCGGATGGGCCGGCCGAGGCCGTCGCCCGGGCCAATCGCATCTTCGACACGCTGGCAGAAGGCGTCGCGGCGTGAGATCGCGGCGGCTTCTCCCGGCTCTCGTCGCCGGGCTCGCCGTCTCGACGGCCGCCGTCGCGCAGGACGTGCCGCTGTCGCGCGTGCCGATCCCGAAGCCGGCGCCCGTCCAGAGTTCGGCCGGGGCGATGGCGCCTGCGACCCTGCCGCCGGAGCCTGCCGCGGGCAAGCTTCTTCCCGCACCCCTTCAGGCCGATCCGGGCGCCGAGACGCCGACGGCGCATCCGGCCGACCGGGCCTATGGCGCGTTCCAGCGCGGGCTCTACGTCACGGCCGTCAAGCTCGCCGAACCGCTCGCCAATCTCGGCGATCCCGTCGCGCAGACGCTGCTCGGCGAGATCTACTCGCGCGGGCTCGGCGTGCGGCAGGACGAGACGATCGCGGCGCGCTGGTACGAGGCCGCCGCCAAGGCCGGCAGTGCCGAAGGGCAGTTCCGCTTCGCGCTGCTCCTGATCGACGGCAAGGTCGTCGGCCAGGACCTCGCCAAGGCGCGGGACCTCATGAAGACCGCCGCGGATGCGGGCATTCCGCTGGCCGCCTACAATTATGCGCAGATGCTGATCCAAGCCTCGCCCGTCGGCGGCTTCACCGAAGCGCGGCCGTATTTCGAGACCGCGGCGCGGGCGGGCGTCGCGGACGCGCAATATGCGATGAGCCAGATCCATGCCTACGGCAAGGGCGTTCCGGCACCGAATCTCGCCAAGGCCCGCGAGTGGCTGCAGGCCGCGGCGCTCGGCGGTCACGACATCGCGCAGATCGAACTCGGCATCTGGATGATCAACGGCAAGGGCGGTCCGGCCGACGCGAGCGAGGGCGCGCGCTGGCTGCTGCGGGCGGCGGGGCGCGGCAATCCCATCGCCATGAACCGCATCGCCCATCTCTACAAGGACGGGATCGGCGTCGCCGCCGACAAGGCCGAGGCGGCGAAATGGTCGGTCCTCGCCAAGCGCGCGGACAACACCGACAACGCGCTGGAGAGCTTCTTCCGCAGCCTCGACGAAAGCACCCAGAAGGCAGCCCTCGAAGCCGCCAATCGCTTCCGCGCGAGCTGAGGGGCCGGCGGGCACGCCGGCCCCAGGCTTGAACGACGGGGGCTTTTGTGGTCTTCAGCCCCTCCATCGACGCCGGGTTCCGGCGCATTTCCTCCATTCGAGCGACACGATGAAGATCAACGGCAACGAAATCCGTCCCGGCGACGTCATCGAGCACGCGGGCGGCCTTTGGGCCGCGGTCAAGACGCAGCACGTGAAGCCTGGCAAGGGCGGCGCCTTCGCGCAGGTCGAGATGAAGAACCTCATCGACGGCACCAAGCTCAACGAGCGCTTCCGCGCCGCCGAGACCGTCGAGCGCATCAAGCTCGACCTGAAGGACTTCACCTTCCTCTATGCGGAGGGCGAGAACCTCGTCTTCATGGACACCGAGTCCTACGAGCAGCTCGAACTTCAGACCGACTTCGTCGGCGACCGCGCGGCCTTCCTGCAGGACGGCATGAAGGTGACGGTGCAGCTCTACGAAGAACGCCCGATCGGCATCAAGCTGCCCGACCAGGTGACGCTCGCCATCGTGGAAGCCGATCCGGTGGTGAAGGGGCAGACGGCGGCCTCGTCCTACAAGCCGGCCAAGATGGAGAACGGCGTTCGCGTGATGGTGCCGCCCTTCATCGACACCGGCGAGCGCATCGTCGTGGACACCAACGAAATCACCTACGTTCGCCGCGCGGACTGACGTTTCCGCCGCAACAGTTTCTTCGACTTCAAGGCTCATCCCATGGCCCGTTCCGCGATTCTCAACGTCATGACGCAGGCCGCCATGAAGGCGGGGCGCTCCCTGACGCGCGACTTCGGCGAGGTGCAGAACCTGCAGGTCTCGCTGAAGGGACCTGCCGACTACGTGTCCGCCGCCGACCGCAAGGCCGAGGACATCGTCTTCCAGGAACTCTCCCGCGCCCGGCCCGACTGGGGCTTCCTGATGGAAGAGCGCGGCGGGATCGAGGGCAAGGACAGCCAGCATCGCTGGATCGTCGATCCCTTGGACGGCACGACCAACTTCCTGCACGGCATTCCGATCTTCGCCGTCTCGATCGCGCTCGAACGCGACGGCGAGATCGTGGCCGGCGTCGTCTTCAATCCGGCGATGGACGAGCTCTACTCGGCCGAAAAGGGCGGCGGCGCCTTCATGAACGATCGGCGCATCCGCGTCGCGGCCCGCACCAAGCTGCACGAAGGCCTCTTCGGCACCGGCATTCCGTTTCTGGGACATGGCGACCACGCGCGCTTCCTCTTCGAGATGCGGCACGTGATGACCGAGTCCTCCGGCGTCCGGCGCATGGGCGCGGCGGCGCTCGACATGTGCTATGTCGCGGCCGGACGGCTGGACGGCTTCTGGGAGCGGGACGTCAAGCCGTGGGACATCGCGGCGGGCGCGGTCATCATCCGCGAGGCCGGCGGCTTCCTGTCCAATGCGGACGGCGGCAAGTTCGACCATATCCAGGGCGACGTCGCCTGTGGCAACGAGACCATGCACCGGCAGCTCGTCGAGCAGTTGAAGACCGCCAGCGCCGCGTTCCGCAACCCCAAGAGCTGAGCCGCGTCGCCGCCACGCCGCTGGCGCCGACTGGCACGTTCGGGCAACAGTCGCCGCCTTTGGCTCCCGGCCCCTAGCCGGACGAGCATCGCAGGCGCCTGGACGGTTTTCCTTTTCCCCCGGCTCCCCTAAGCTAGTCTTCGGGGAGCGCGCCGTTGCGGGGTGCCGCCCGAGTGGAGGCGTTGCGGGCACGATGAAGGGTTTCAGTTCGCCGCAGGACGGCCCGACGACACGTCCGGGTGGTTTCGATTCCGACGACCTGACGAGCCCGATGGTGTTCCTCTGGTCGATGCTGGTCTTCATGGCGCTGGCCGGCTTCGTCGCCGCCGTGCTCGGCCGGCAGATCACCACCGCCTTTTCCACCAATCCCGGCCTCAACGGACTGATCGTCGGCGTTCTCGTCGTCGGCGTCCTTCTCGCCCTGATCCAGATCATCCGGCTCGCGCACGAGGTCCGCTGGGTCAACGCCTATCGCAACGGCTCCGACGAGTTCGAGCGGATGCGCGATCCGGTCCTCCTGGCGCCGATGCGCGCTCTGATCGGGCGCAGGCGCTCGCTGGCGCTGTCGACGCAATCGATGCGGGCGGTTCTCGATTCGGTCGCCACGCGGCTCGACGAGACGCGCGACATCGCGCGCTATCTGACGGGCCTTCTCGTCTTTCTCGGACTTCTCGGGACCTTCTGGGGGCTTCTGGGAACGATCGGCTCGATCGGCGATACGATCCGCACGCTCGATCCCGGCACCGGCGACACCACGAGCGTTCTGGATTCGCTGAAGGCGGGGCTCTCCGCGCCGTTGGCCGGCATGGGAACGGCCTTCTCCTCGTCGCTTTTCGGCCTGTCAGGCTCGCTCGTCCTCGGATTTCTCGACCTGCAGATCGGCCGGGCGCAGAACCGGTTCTACACCGAGCTCGAGAACTGGCTGTCCTCGGTGACCGACGTGGGGTCCGACATGCTCCTGCCCCCGGGATCGATCCCGGCGGGACCCGGGGGCGAGGAGATGCGCATGCTGGCGGATCGGCTGGCGAAGGTCGTTGCCGAACAGGGCGCCTCGCCGCGCACGAGCGCCGCCATGGCGAGCCTCGCCGAGAGCATCCAGGGCCTCGTGCAGCACATGCGGTCCGAGCAGCAGCTCCTGCGCGACTTCGTGGAGACGCAGGCGGGCGAGCAAAGGGAGATGCGCGGCGTCCTGGAGCGTCTCTCGACGGCGATCTCGACGTCGAAGCGGGACGGCTGAGCCATGGCGCTCTCGCGCAACCGCCGATCCGAGCGCACGATCGACTACTGGCCGGGCTTCGTCGACGCGCTCTCGACGCTGCTGCTCGCCATCATGTTCCTGCTGTCGGTCTTCGTGCTCGCGCAGTTCCTGCTGAGCCGCGAGATTTCGGGACGGGACGAAGTGCTCGACCGGCTGAACTCGCAGATCAACGAGCTGACGCAGCTTCTCTCGCTCGAACGCGGCACGGGGCAGGACTACCAGGATCAGATCGCCAGCCTCCAGGCCTCGCTGCAAGACGCGGAGGAAAGCCGCTCGCGCCTTCAGCAATCGCTGGACTCTGGCTCCGGCAGCGCCGCCGCGGCGACGGCTGAAGCCGGGGCGCTCCGCGGTCAGCTGGAAAGCGAACGGGCGGTCTCGCAGCGCGCGGTGGCGCAGGTCGAGCTTCTGAACCAGCAGCTGACGGCGCTGCGCCAGCAGATCGCAGCCCTGGAAGACGCCCTCAACGCCTCCGAAGCGCGCGACCGGGAGAGCCAGACGCGGATCGCCGATCTCGGGAGCCGTCTCAACGTCGCCCTGGCGCAGCGCGTCCAGGAACTTGCGCGCTACCGCTCGGACTTCTTCGGCCGTCTGCGCGAGATCCTGTCCGACCGCGAGAACATCCGGATCGTCGGCGACCGCTTCGTCTTCCAGTCCGAGGTGCTCTTCGCATCGGGGTCGGACATCCTGCAGCCTGCGGGCACCGAGGAGATGCGCAAGCTCGCGGCGGCGATCGTCGAGCTCGCCCGCGAGATCCCATCCGACATCAACTGGATCATCCGGGTCGACGGGCACACCGACAACATTCCGATCACCGGAACCGCCGGGCGCTTCGCCGACAATTGGCAGTTGTCGACGGCGCGGGCGGCAGCGGTGGTGCGCTATCTCATCGCCGAGGGCGCGCCGGCGAACCGGCTGGCCGCGACGGGCTTCGGCGAATTCCAGCCGATCGATCCGACCGACACGCCCCAGGCGCGCGACCGCAATCGGCGCATCGAGCTGAAGCTGACGGAGCGCTGAACGCCTACTCGGCGGCGCCGAGGAGCTCGGGCCGGCCGCTGTCGAACTGCAGCCGGGCGAGACGGGCATAGAGGCCGTTGCGGGCGATCAGCGCGGCGTGGGTGCCGTCCTCCACGATGCGTCCGCCGTCGAGGACGAGGATGCGGTCGGCCTTCAGGACGGTGGCGAGCCGGTGTGCGATCACGATCGTCGTGCGGTTTCGCATGAGCTTTTCCAAGGCCCGCTGGACGAGGATCTCGCTTTCGGCGTCGAGCGCGGAGGTCGCTTCGTCGAGAAGGAGGATCGGCGCGTCGCGCAGGATGGCGCGGGCGATCGCGATGCGCTGGCGCTGCCCGCCGGAGAGCGTGACACCGCGCTCGCCGAGTTGCGTGGCATAGCCGTTCGACAGGCGCTCGATGAACTCGTCGGCGAGGGCCGCCTTGGCGGCGGCCTCGATCTCGGCCCGGCTCGCGCCGGGCCGCCCGAAGGCGATGTTCTCGGCGGCCGATGCCGCGAACACGGTGACCTCCTGCGGCACGAGCGCGATCCGCCCACGCAGGGCGGCGAGATCGGCCTCCCGTGAATCGACGCCGTCGATGAGGATGCGGCCCGAGGTCGGGTCGTAGAAGCGTTCGATGAGAGAGAAGATGGTCGACTTGCCCGCCCCGGAAGGGCCGACGATCGCGACCGTCTCGCCCGGCTTCACGTCGAAGGTGAGATCGTGGGCGGTCGCCCGGTGACCCTGGCTTTCGTAGGCGAAGCCCACATGCTCGAAGCGCACCGAGCCGATCGCGGGCACGGGGAGGGGCACCGGATGCTCCGGAGAGGCGATGGCGGCACGTTCGCCCAGGAGCTCCGACAGACGCTCGGCGGCCCCGGACGCGGCGGACAGCTCGCTCCAGACCTCCGACAGGGCGCCGAGCGCGCCGGCGGCGAAGACCGAGTACAGGAGGAACTGGCTGAGCGTGCCGGCCGTGAGCGTGCCGGAAATCACCTGCTGGGCACCGATCCAGAGCACGGCGACGACCGAGCCGAAGATCATGAAGATCGCAAAGCCGGTCAGGAGCGCGCGCGACGTGACCGAGGCCTTGGCGGCGAGGAAGGCGTCGTCCACCGCGCTCGCGAAGCGCCCGGCGACGGCGGGCTCGCTGGTGAAGGCCTGGACCGTGCGCACCGCGCCGATCGCCTCGCTGGCATAGGCGCTGGCCTCCGCCAGCATGTCCTGCGCGGCCCGCGAGCGCCGGCGCACGGAGCGGCCGAAGGCGACGAGCGGAATCACGATCAGCGGAATGGCGGCGATCACGATCAGGGAGAGGCCAGGGCTCGTCCAGGCCATCATCGCGACGGCGCCGACGGCGAGGATGAGGTTGCGCAGGGCGAGCGAAGCGGTTGCGCCGACCGCCGACTTGATCTGCGTCGCGTCGGCCGAGAGGCGCGAGACGATCTCGCCCGACATCGACCGGTCGAAGAAGGCGGGCGACAGATGCGCGACATGCTCGAACACGTCCTTGCGCAGTTCGGCGACGATTCGCTCGCCGAGCGTGATGACGAAGAAGTAGCGGCCGGCACTCGCGATGGCGAGAACGCCGGCCAGCACGAGCAGCATGCTGAAATAGGTGTCGATGAAGCCCATGTCCGCGTTGGTAAAGCCATGGTCGATGACGCGGCGCACGGCGACGGGCAGCGACAGCGTCGTCGTGGCGGCCAGCGCGAGGAAGACGAGCGCACCGGCGACGAGCGGCTTCTGGCGGCCGATATAGGGAATCAGACGGGCGAGGGGCTTCAGGCTGCGCGAGCGCTGTGAGGCCGGGCCGCTGGTCGCGGCGCGCGCTGTCGGGATCGTCATGGGTGCGGCGTCCTCCTGCCGGATCGTTGCGCGCCGGGCCTTCGCACCGAGACCGGTCGGGTTCTGCACCGCACCGGCCTCGACGCGTGAGAGCGGCTTCGGGCGACCCTTGTGCCTCTTGGGTCGCTGATGTATAGGCTCACCCTCGAATTTGGAAGCTTCCCGCGCCCGAACGCCCGTCGAAATGCACCCCTCCTGCGGTTCTGCCGCAGGGAGGCGCGACCTTCGGGACAGCGCATCCTTGAGAGACGGACAGACCGATGAAGGCCAACATCCATCCCGATTATCACACGATCAAGGTCGTGATGACGAACGGCACCGAATACGTCACCCGCTCCACCTGGGGTTCCGAGGGCGACACGATGAACCTCGACATCGATCCGACCAGCCACCCGGCCTGGACCGGCGGCAACCAGCAGCTGATGGATCGCGGCGGTCGCGTGTCGCGCTTCAAGAAGCGCTACGAAGGCCTCGGCATCTAAGACGACCGCCGACGGCGACGTCGATAGGTCTCGACAGCGAAAAGCCCGGAGCGATCCGGGCTTTTTCATGTCCGGTCGTCTCGACGCGTCGGAGCCGCGCGCCGGGGACCGTCCCGCCCCGCAGGAAGGTTGCGTCCTGACGAACAAAAGGGCGCCGGCTCGTGCGCGGCGCCCTCGATCGGGATGATATCGGTTGTTCGCGGTCTCAGCGCGCCAGGAAGGCCGTGCGCAGGAGGTCGATCTGCTCGCCGACGGGATTGGCGCTGTCGGATGCCGCGCGGTCGAAGGCGCCGTAGATCTCGCGATCGAGCATCGCAATGCGACGCTCGAGCTTCAAGGCGCGTTCGACGAGCCCCCGAAAGGCTTCCGGCAGCTCACCGAAATAGGGTGAGTCGCGGCCCGTTCCGACGCCTTCGAGACGGACCTTCACCTTTTCGGCTTCGACCTGGGCGCGCGACATGTCGCCCTGGTTGGCGGCGCGCTGCAGGAGAAGCCAGGACGCCACCTGCATCAGCCGGGTCGTCAGCCGCATCGATTCCGCCGCATAGAGCGTCGACACCGCGCGGGAGAGGGCCTTGGCATCGGCGCGGCCGGGGCCGTCGAGATAGATCGCGGTCTCGTCGACCAGCGTCATGCCCTCGTTGAACAGCGGCTGGAACGAGCGGGAGAAGGCGAGATGCTCCGCCAGGCGGACAGTCCGGTCTTCGTCGCGTGGCTCTAGGTTCTGTATCGTCATGAGCGCACCAGCTTGCGAGAGGAATCGCGGCACGCCGTCGACGCGGGCCGACGGCTGAGACCGTTGCCCGACCGTGCGTCGGAGTGGGTGTCGAAGGCAAGGCCGTCTCACCGAACTGGTTAACGCGCGCGGTGGCATTCGAGTTCAAGGCGAGGCGTTCCGGCCGAAAAAAAAGGAGCCGGCGATGCGGCTCCTGAAAGTTTCAACAGGGAAGCGTCAGAGGAAGCGGCAGGCCGCTTCGTCTACCCAGAAAACTGGATGACCCGAGTAAAGCGCGTAAACCTTAACAAGGTGTCGACGCGGGCTGGACTCGTTCAGATCTTCGCTACCTTGCGAAGAGAAACATCGGGATCAAGTGGAACACCGACATGACTTCGACGGAAACGATGACGGCGATCACCTTCGAATCGCCGGGTGGACCGGATGTCCTGACGCCGTCCAGCGTCGAGCGGCCCATCGCCGGGCCCGGCCAGATCCTCGTGGAGATCCACGCTGCGGGCGTGAACCGCCCGGACGTCCTGCAGCGCCTCGGCGCCTATCCCCCGCCGAAGGGAGCACCCGCATGGCCGGGACTGGAGGTCGCGGGCGTCGTGGCGCAATTGGGAGAGGGTGCGTCTCGCTTTGCGATCGGCGATCCCGTGATGGCGCTTCTGCCCGGTGGCGGCTACGCCGAATATGCGGCCGTCGCCGAAGACAACGCGCTGCCGGTGCCGGAGGGTCTCGGCTTCGTGGAAGCCGCCGCCATTCCGGAGACCTTCTTCACCGTCTGGCACAACGTCTTCCAGCGCGGAGCGCTCCGCGCCGGCGAGCGCTTTCTCGTTCACGGCGGCACGTCCGGCATCGGGACGACCGCCATCCAACTCGCCGCGCATCGGGGCGCCACGGTCTATGCGACGGCCGGCAGCCGCGCGAAGTGCGAGGCGGCGGTGCGGCTCGGCGCCGCGGCCTGCATCAACTATCGCGACGCCGATTTCGCCGAGCGGCTGATGGAACTGACGCAAGGCCATGGCATCGATGTCACGCTGGACATGGTCGGCGGACCCTACACGGCGAAGAACCTCGCGGTCGCGGCCGATGACGGCCGCATCGTTCAGATCGCGTTCCTGAAGGGCCAGGCCGTCGAGATCGACCTCCAGCCGATCATGCAGAAGCGCCTGACGCTGACCGGCTCGACGCTCCGGGCGCGCAGCGTCGCCTTCAAGGCCGCCATCGCGCGCGAGATCGAGAGGGAAGTCTTTCCGCTCCTCGTCTCCGGGGCCGTGAAGCCGCTGATCGACACCGTCTATCCGCTCGAGGCCGCGGCCGACGCGCATCGGCACATGGATGACGACCATATCGGCAAGATCGTCCTGACGACGCGCCATCACGCGGCTTGATGGCCTCGGCGCGCGGCACGACGGCATCGCCCGTCGAGGCGAGGATCGAACGGCAGGACGGCGCGGCGCCTCCTGCCGGCTTCGTCTCATCCACAGCCCGTGCGACGCAAAACGGTCGACGCATCGATTTCCTTGCGAAGGAACGGCCGAAGCCTTATAAGTCTCGGCAATTCCTTAAATCGTGGTGAAATTTCACCTGCCTGCCTCTCCGGAGCGGGCGCACCGGAGGACCGTATTCATGGCCCAGCAACTTCTGATGCCGAAGGCGACGGCTGTCTGGCTGGTCGACAACACGTCTCTGTCCTTCGAGCAGATCGCGGACTTCTGCACGCTTCACCCGTTGGAGGTGAAGGCGATCGCGGACGGCGAATCGGCCCAGGGCATCAAGGGCATGGATCCGATCATCACCGGTCAGCTGACTCGCGACGAGATCCTGAAGGGCGAGAACGACGACAAGCACCGGCTGAAGCTTTCGCTGCCGAAGGTCCGCGTGCCCGAGGCCAAGCGGAAGGGACCCCGCTACACGCCGGTCTCCAAGCGCCAGGACCGCCCGAACGCCATTCTCTGGCTCGTGCGCAATCATCCCGAACTCAACGATCCCGCGATCTCGCGTCTCGTCGGCACCACCAAGAACACGATCCAGCAGATCCGCGAGCGCTCGCATTGGAACTCGGCCAATCTCGCGCCGATGGATCCGGTGACGCTCGGTCTCTGCTCGCAGATCGATCTCGACATGGAGATCGAGAAGGCCTCGCGCGGCATCGCCCGCCCGGAAGAGGTCGCGGAGGAGGAGCGCCTGCTCTCGGCGGCGCAGACGCAGAACTATCGCGGGCGCGAAGCCTCCGAGGACGGCGAACTCGACGCCGCGGCCGTCTTCGCCAAGCTCACTTCGATGCGCCGGACGCAGGCCGAGGTCGACGAGGACGAAGACCAGCTCTAAGCCGTACACGGCACGCGTCTCGACGAAGGGTCGTCCGGCAACGGGCGGCCCTTCGTCATGTTCGCCTCCCGTCCCTGTCAGCCGTTGCCGCGAAACTCGGGATAGAGGGTCATGCCGCCGTCGACGAAGAGCGTCTGTCCCACCATGTAGTCGGAGGCGTCGGACGCCAGGAACGCGACGGCGCGACCGATATCGGCGGGATCCCCGATGCGGCCATAGGGGATGAGCTTCAGCATCCCGTCCGCATTCGTCTCCCGCTCCTCGGCGTTGATCGCCGTGGCGATGGCGCCGGGCGCCACGGCATTGACACGGATCCTCTCGGCCGAAACCTCCTGCGCCAGGGATTGCATGAGGAGATGCAGCCCGCCCTTCGACGCCGCGTAATTGACGTGGAACGCCCAGGGGATGACCTGGTGGACGGAGGAATCGAAGATCAGCTTGCCCATGGCCGGGCTGATGTCCGGGCGGATGCCCTTGCGCCGGAAGCGCCGGATCGCCTCGCGGCCGACGAGGAAGCCGCCGGTGAGATTGACCGAGATGACCGCGTTCCAGTCGTCGAGCGTCATGTCGCCGATCCTGGCATCCTTCTGGCGGCCGGCATTGGAGACGACGATGTCGACGGCTCCCAGCGACGCTTCGGCCTCGTCGAAGAGGCTCAGGACGTCCGCCTCGAGCGAGACGTCACCCTGGATCGCGACCGCGCGTCGGCCGAGCGCCTCGATCATCGCGACGGTCCGGGCGGCTCCCTCTTCGGAATGGCGGTGGTTCACGACGACGTCGGCGCCGGCGCGGGCGAGTTCGATCGCGGTGGCGGCCCCGATTCCCGAGGAGGCGCCGGTCACGATCGCGATCTGTCCGGTCAGGTCGTGTTTCTCAAAAGACGCCATCGGGGTCCTCGGTCTGGTGATGCTGGTGGAAGGCGGGGTCGCTGCGGTCGCCGTTCAACGCACGGTCGAGCCAAATGGCTGCCGAGATCAGCGACAAGTGTGTCAAGCCTTGCGGAAAATTGCCGAGATGGTCGCCAGTCGACGACAGTTCCTCGGAGTAGAGGCCGAGATGGTTGGCATAGGAGTGGAGCTTCTCGAAGAGGAAGCGTGCTTCCGACACCTGTCCGCTTCGCGCCAGAGCCTCGACATACCAGAAGGAGCAGATGGTGAAGGACCCTTCCTCCCCCTCCAGCCCGTCGGAATTTTCCTCCAGATTGACGTAGCGGTGGACGAGACAGTCGTGGACGAGCTCCCGCTTCACGGCGGCGAGCGTCGAGATCCAAAGGGGGTCGCGCGGATTGATGAACTTCACCAGCGGCATGAGGAGGACGACGGCGTCGAGGCCGCGTCCGCCCTTGTATTGGGTGAAGGCGCCGATCTCGGGGTTCCAGAATTCCTCCAGGAGGGTCGCCTGGATCTTGTCGCGTTCGGTCCGCCAGCGCTCGATCGGGGCCGGCAGCGAATGGCGGATCGCCATGCGCAGCGCCCGGTCGAACGCGACCCAGCACATGAGGCGCGAGGACAGGTACTCGCGCGGCTCGCCGCGGCTTTCCCAGATGCCGTGGTCGGGCAGGCCCCAATTGTCGGCGAGCCATTCGATGATGCGCGAGATCGTCGACCACACGGCGTGCGAGGGTTTTCCCCGGGCGCGCGAGGCGATGTAGAGCGCGTCCATGAACTCGCCGTAGATGTCCATCTGGCGCTGGTCGAAGGCGCCGTTGCCGATGCGCACGGGACGCGAATCGGCATAGCCGGCCAGATGGTCGAGCGAGATCTCGGGCAGCTCGGTGCTGCCGTCCATTCCGTACATGATCTGGAGGTGCGGCTCGCCGCCGGACAGCGCATGCTCCATCAGAAAGTGCGTGAAGTCCTCGGCCTCGTCGAAATAGCCGAGGCGCGAGAAGGCGTAGAGGGTGAAGGCGGAATCGCGGACCCAGGTGAAGCGGTAGTCCCAGTTGCGCTCTCCGCCGAGAACCTCGGGAAGACCGAAGGTGCCGGCCGCGGCGATCGAGCCGTGTTCCTTCGAGGTGAGCAGCTTCAGCGTGAGCGCCGAGCGGATCACGAGATCGCGGCGATAGGTCGGATAGGTGCCCGCCGCCACCCAGTCGTGCCAGAAGGTGCGCGTCTGCGTGAACGCATCCTGCACGTAGCGTTCGTCGACGCTGATCTGGTCGTTTCGGCCGGGACAGAGCACGGCGTGGCAGGTGTCGCCCTCCGCCAGCCGGACGGATGCCGTGACGGTGCCGGCTTCGATCGTCACGGGCGCCGAGGTGTAGAAGTAAAGCGGATCGGCGCCGGGCCAGGAGATGCGCACGCCCCCCTCGATATGCGCGAGATCGGGCACGATCCGGCCGTAGTCGGGACGCGGCGCCAGCGAAAGATCGAAGACCATCTCGCCGACGATCGCCTTGGCGCGGCGCACGATGCGGCCCGAACCATCGATCGGCATGAAATCGGAGACCTCTGCGATGCCGTTGGCACCCAGAAACCGCGTGATGAGGATGTTGGTGTCGGGCAGATAGATCTGCTTGTGCCGCATCGACGCGTCGCGGACGCCGAATCGGAAGCAACCGCCCTTTTCGGCATCGAGCAGGCCGGCGAAGATCGACGGCGAGTCGATGTTGGGATGGCAGAAATAGTCGATCGTGCCGTCCACCGCCACGAGGGCAAGGGTTCGCATGTCTCCGATGACGCCGTGGTCGGCGATCGGGGTGGTTGTCGGCTTGGCTTCGGCGGCGGGCATGACGTCTCCATCGAGAGGGTCGACTACGGCGTCGCGTGGACATTGGGTGCATAGCCGGGAAGTAAATCCTGCGCGGTCGCGGTATTTCGCTCGACGATGTCCCCGCAACCCATCTTTTTTGTCGGTGGTGCCTTCGCGCCAGACACTTTAAAGCAACGAGGGAGTGCGGAACGAATGTGTTGCCGAAGCGCCGCGTCGCCGCGGATGTCGGGGGATCGGGAGAAGCGATGACGAGCGCGATGGAAAGAAGCTTGCGGCGCGCTCTCGATGCCGGCGACGCATCCGACCCCGCCTTTCGCGAGACGATCTATGCCGCATCCGAGCGGGCGCTCGAGCGCATGCTGGAGGCACGCCCGGTCGACGAGGCCTCGGCGCAGGCCCAGCGCATCCGGCTGGCCGAAACGATCAATCTCGTGGAGCAGGACTATTACGCCGCGGCCGCGGAACGTGAGCATCTCGGTCCCGAGACGGACGAGACGTTCGAGCGGCCGGAGGACAGACGCTTCGCCGAGGACGAGGCGGCCTCGTTCGGAGCCGATCCCGAAGCGGATGCCGATCTGGCGCCGTCGCGCCGTGGCGACGAGGCGAGCCCGAACGGCGAGGACGGGGGTCGCCCGGACAAGGCGGCGTCCGCATCCGACGACAGCCCGGCCTTCCTCAAGACCTCCTCCACCGCTCAGGCGGATGCTTCGGCAGGGCGTCGGCGGTGGAGCGAGACCGCGGCGCGCGGATCGCTCGGCGGCTTCGGCGCGGGTCGGCGGACGAACTCGCGACTGCGCCTGCTCCTGCTCCTCGCTCTCGTCTTCGCCGCGCTTCTCGTCATCTTCTACCTCGTCTACGGCATGGTCTTTGGAACGCCCGCATCGGAGGCGACCGGAACCGCCTCGTCGAGCCTGGAAACGCCGCCCGGCGAAGACGAATGGATCGCCCTCTTCGACGGCACGCAGCTTTCCTCCATCGCGACCCCGACCGGCGGGCGCGTCGAAGCGGTGACCGGCTCGGGCGACATGCCGGCGGTTCGGATGACGTCGGCGGGCGAAGGCGGGGAGATCGCCGTCGCGGTCGGGCCGGGCGTCGTGCGCGAACTCGCGGGCAAGACCGTTCGGGTCGAGGTGACGGTGGGTTCGCCCGACGGAAGTCAGCGCGAATTCGGCGTGCGCTGCCCCTTCGGCGGAGAAACCGCCTGCGGTCGCCAGCGGTTCACGACCTCGCAATCCAGCGAATCCTTCATTTTCGAGATGAGCGTTCCCTCCGACACGCGCGATGCGGGCAGCATCGCCTTCGATCCCGGCTTCGGAGAGGAGGCCAAGCCGCTCGATCTCTACGGTGTCCGGGCCCGGGTGACGGACGACGTCTGATCGCTCGGCGCTGACATGCCGGTGTCGTGGCTTCACGAGAGACTGGCCGAGCCGGCCCGGCGTTTCGCCCGAAGCCGAAAGCGGGTGTTCGCATGACGCAGGACGATGACACCGAGGGTCGCGCGACGCATCGCCAGCTTCCGCTGATTCGCGTGGCGGTGCTGGCGCTCGTCGTGTCCAGCGCCGTCGTGCTCTTCCATCGATCCGCGCTCGGCCCCGTCCTCGTCGTCACGGTGGTCTTTCTGCTGGGCTGCCTCTCCCTGTCGCGAAACACGCCCGTTCCGCGCCTCGACGTCGGATCCCGCAAGCGTCAGGCGCCGCTTTGGCCGGACAGCGGCGCGAAGTCGGTCGTGGAAGCGATGGCCGAACCGGCCTTCATGATCGACCGCAATCTCCTGCTGCGCTTTCAGAACGGCGTGTCGGAGCGCGTTTTCGGCGCGATGGCCCTCGGTGATGCGATCTCGCTCCGGTTTCGCTCGCCCGAACTGATCGCGGCGATCGAGACGAGCGTGCGCGAGGGCAGGATCGGCTTCGCCGCTCTCATCGAGGGGCGCTCGGCGGAGCGGTCGTGGAGCGTCGACATCCTGCCGGTTCCGGTTCCCAAGAGCGGCGAGCCGTCCTTCTTCCTTCTCCTCTTCCGCGACCGGACGGCGGAGCGACGGATCGAGCAGATGCGGACCGACTTCATCGCCAATGCCAGTCACGAGTTGCGCACTCCGCTCGCCTCCCTGATGGGGTTCATCGAGACCTTGCAAGGGCCGGCGCGGGACGACGCGACGGCCCGCCTCCGGTTCCTCGACATCATGCGCGACCAGGCCGCGCGCATGTCGCGCCTGATCGACGATCTTCTCTCGCTTTCCCGGATCGAGATGAAGCGCCATGTGCCGGTCGACCATGTCGTCGATCTCGGCGAGATCCTCGAGGAGGTCTGCGAGGCGCTGGCCCCGCTCGCGGAGGAAACCGGCATCGAGATCGTGTGCGAAACGGCGAGCGGGCCGTTCGAGGTGGCCGGCGAGCGCGACGAACTCGTGCAGGTCTTCGCCAATCTCGTGGAAAACGCCTGCAAATACGGGGACGGCGGCGGCCGGGTCGTCATCACGATGGGAGAAACGCGGGAGCGCGACCGGCTTTTCCGGGATGTCGCGATCCGCGACTTCGGGCCGGGCATTCCCCCCGAGCACGTGCCGCGCCTGACCGAACGCTTCTACCGCGTCGATGTCGGCTCCTCCCGCGGCAAGCGCGGCACGGGTCTCGGCCTCTCCATCGTGCGCAACATCCTGGTGCGTCACCGGGCCCGCCTGATCATTCAGTCGGTCGTCGGTGAGGGATCGACGTTCACGGCCCGCTTTCCGGCGATCTCTACGCCGGCGTGACGATTCGCGTTCTCAACGAAATCAAGGATTTGCATTGTCATAAAAGGGCAATCGAACTGTCATAGACCGGTCTTCGAACGGGGCTAGAGAAGCCCGGTGAACCACGGCGGCCCCAAGGGGCGGCACCACAGAGTTCCGGTTCGAACGTCACTCCTCTTGGGAAGGTCCCGTCATGACCATTCGCTCCTTTGCCGCCGGCCTTCTGCTCGGCGCAGCCTTCGTCGCCGCTCCTGCCCATGCGCAGAATGCCGAGGCGCTTCAGATCGCCGGCTCCTCGACGGTCCTGCCCTATGCGCAGATCGTCGCCGAGACCTTCGGCGAGACCTATCCGGACTTCCCGACCCCGGTCGTGGAATCCGGCGGTTCGGGCGCCGGCCTGAAGCAGTTCTGCGCGGGCGTCGGCCCGGAGACGATCGACATCGCGAACTCGTCGCGCGCCATCAAGGACTCCGAAAAGGAGACCTGCAAGGCGGCCGGCGTGTCGGACATCCAGGAAGTGAAGTTCGGCTATGACGGCATCGTCTTCGCCACGGACGCCGCCGGTCCCGACTTCAAGATGACGCCCGCGCTCGTCTTCAAGGCGCTGGCCGCCAAGACCGTCGTGGACGGCAAGGTCGTCGACAACGCCGCCAAGACCTGGGCCGACGTCGATGCCTCGCTGCCGGCCTGGAAGATCGAAGCCTACATTCCGGGCGAGAAGCACGGCACGCGCGAAGTCTTCGAGGAGAAGCTGCTCGCGGCCGGCTGCAAGGAGACCGGTGCCCTCGACGCCTACAAGGCGTCCGGCATGGACGAGAAGGCGGCTGCCGAGCAGTGCCATGCGGTCCGCAAGGACGGCGGCGCGGTCGACATCGACGGCGACTACAACGAGACGCTCGCCCGCATCGACAGCAACAAGCAGGGCGTCGGCGTCTTCGGCCTCGCCTTCTACGAGCAGAACCAGGACAAACTGAAGGTCGCCACCATCAACGACATCGTGCCGACCGTCGAGACGATCTCCAAGGGCGAGTATCCGGTGTCGCGTCCGCTCTTCTTCTACGTGAAGAAGGCCCATATCGGCGTCGTCCCGGGCCTCAAGGAATATGTCGACTTCTTCCTGTCCGAGGATATGATCGGTCCCGAGGGTCCGCTCGCGCAGTACGGTCTCGTTCCGGCTCCCGATGCCGAGCGCGAGGCCTACCGCTCCGACTTCGACGCCGGGAAGACCATGTAAGCCAAACGCCGAACGGGGGCGGGCGCGTCCAGCGCCCGCCTTCGCTTTGCCGCTGACGTGCGGGTCTCGCCGTCTTCGTCCGATGCCGGTTGCCGCTCCCGCCGAGCCGCGTGCCGTTGGTAGGTTTTCTCGTGTCGATACCCGCGCTCGTCGCCATCGTCCTTCTGATCGGGCTCGCCGCCGCCTACATGGCGGCCGCCAAGAGTCGCCGCCTCGCGGTGCCCGCCGGCCAGAAGATGCACTCCCGCCCCGCCTATCACGGCTCCTACGTCTTCTCCTGGGCCGTCCTTCCCGCACTGGCCGTCCTCGCGGTCAGCCTTATCGCGACGCCGATCGTGATCTCGCGCAACGTCGCGGCCTCCATGCCCAATCCCGGGGAGGTCGGTCAGACCGTGCTCGCCCGCTCGATGATCGCGGCGATCGGCCAGGGACTGCGCATCCTTCCCGACGAGGAAAGGGCCGCCGCCAACACCTTGCCCGTCGCCGAGTTGCGCCCGCTCCTGCAGCGCCGGGGCGTCGCGATCGCTTCGGCGACCGAGGACTACATGGTCGCGATCGCCGTCGAGCAGAACCGGCAGGAGGACCTCGCCCGTCTCGTGACGATCCTCGTCGTGCTGGCGCTGTCCGTCGCGGGCGCCGTCTTCGGCCTGTCCCAGATCGCCGTGCGGCTGCGCGCCCGGAACCGTGTCGAGGGCGTCGTCAAGACGATGCTGGTCGTCGCTTCCTCGGTGGCGATCCTCACGACGATCGGCATCGTCTCCTCGATGCTCTTCGAGACCGTCGACTTCTTCTCCCGCGTTCCCGCCTCGAGCTTCTTCTTCGGCACCGTCTGGGACCCCCGCTTCTCCGGCGGCGCGGGCGGGGAGGGACAGTTCGGCCTGATCCCGCTCCTGGCCGGCACGCTCTACATCGCCTTCGTCGCCATGCTCGTCGCCGTGCCGATCGGCCTCTTCGCCGCGATCTACATGGCCGAATACGCGAACGGCGTCGTGCGCTCCTTCGTGAAGCCCATGCTGGAGGTGCTGGCCGGCATCCCCACCATCGTCTACGGCTTCTTCGCCCTCGTCACCGTCGGCCCGTTCCTGCGCGATCTCTCCGCTTCGCTGAACGGCATCGTCACGGGCGACTATGCGAGCTTCATCCAGGGCCAGAGCGTGCTGACGGCCGGTCTCGTCATGGGCATCATGCTGATCCCCTTCGTGTCCTCCTTGTCCGACGACATCATCACCTCGGTTCCCGGCACGCTGCGCGACGGCTCGCTCGGTCTCGGCGCGACGCGCTCGGAGACGATCAAGCGGGTCATCCTGCCGGCCGCGCTGCCGGGAATCGTCTCCGCGCTCCTCCTCACCGCCTCGCGCGCCATCGGCGAGACGATGATCGTGGTGCTGGCGGCGGGCGTGGCCCCGAACCTCACGGCCAATCCCTTCGAGGCCATGACGACGGTGACGGTGAAGATCGTCAACCAGCTGACGGGCGATCTCGAATTCAACTCGCCGCAGACCCTCGTCGCCTTCGCCCTCGGCCTGACGCTCTTTGCGATCACGCTCTGCCTCAACATCTTCGCGCTCTACATCGTGCGTAAATACCGGGAGCAGTACGAATGACCGACGCGACCGTCGACGGGGCCGTCGTCCCCGGCCGGGCCGTGCCCCGGCGCGACATCGGCCTCAAGAAGCGCTACGCCGCCGAACGCCGGTTCCAGGCCTATGGCATCGCCGCCATCGCCATCGGCCTCATCTTTCTCGCGATCCTGCTCTGGAGCGTGATCTCGAAGGGCTACACGTCCTTCTTCCAGACCGAGATCCGCCTGCCGATCACCTATTCCGAGCAGGTGATCGATCCGAAGAACCAGCGCGCCGACGACCCGCGCATCCTGGCGCGGCCGCTGGCCTACCAGAAGCTCGCCCGCGAATCGCTCTACAAGCTTCTCGGCATCGACCCGCAGGACAAGGCCGCGACGCGTCTGGCCGGCAGCCTCCTGTCCGACGGCGCGCCGGCCCAGGTCTCGCGCGTCGTGCAGGCCGACCTGACCGCGATCAACGAGACGCGGGAGGTCTGGGTCTACACGTCGGGCGCCGTCGACAGCGTCGTGAAGGGACAGTTCGACGTCTCGATCGAGGAAAGCCGGCGGCCGATCAAGGACGCGCAGCTCCAGTGGATCGAGCAGCTTCGCGCCTCGGGCCATCTTCAGCAGAACTTCAACTGGGGCTTCTTCACCAATGGCGCGTCCAGCCGCGCGGAAACGTCGGGAGTCGGCGTCGCGGTGGTCGGCTCGCTGACGATGATCCTGGTGGTGCTCGTCCTCGCCCTGCCGCTCGGCGTCGCCGCCTCGATCTATCTCGAGGAGTTCGCGCCGAAGAACCGGTTCACCGACCTCATCGAGGTGAACATCAACAATCTCGCGGCGGTGCCCTCGATCGTCTACGGAATCCTCGGCCTCGCCGTCTTCATCGGCTATCTCGGCATGCCGCGCTCGGCCTCGCTGGTGGGCGGTCTGGTGCTCACCCTGATGACGCTGCCCACCATCATCATCGCGACGCGCGCGGCGCTGAAGGCGGTGCCCCCCTCGATCCGCTCGGCCGCGCTCGGGCTGGGCGCCTCGAAGATGCAGACCGTCTTCCAGCATGTCCTGCCCTTGGCCATGCCCGGCATCCTCACCGGCACGATCATCGGCCTCGCCCATGCGCTCGGCGAGACCGCCCCGCTGCTCCTCATCGGCATGAAGGCCTTCGTCGCGGACTATCCCTCGACGCCCCTCGATGCCTCCAGCGCGCTGCCGGTCCAGATCTATCTCTGGTCGATCGAAGCGGACCGCGCCTTCGTCGAACGCACCTCGGGCGCGATCATCGTGCTCCTCGTGTTCCTTGCCGTGATGAACGTCTCGGCGATCCTGCTGCGTCGCCGCTTCGAGCGGCGCTGGTAGAACGGACCGAACCATGATGGAACACTTCCTAACGACACTCACCAAAGGTCCGGCCGTGCCGACACAGAAGCAGATCAAGATGCGCGGCGAGAAGGTCACCGTGCATTATGGTGCCAAGCAGGCCCTGCATGCCGTCAATCTCGACATCGTGGAAAAGCAGGTGACGGCGCTGATCGGCCCGTCCGGCTGCGGGAAGTCGACCTTCCTGCGCTGCCTCAACCGCATGAACGACACGGTCGAATCCGCGCGCGTCGGCGGCAAGATCACGCTCGACGGGGAAGACATCTACCATCCCGACATCGACGTCGTGGAACTGCGCGCCCGCGTCGGAATGGTCTTCCAGAAGCCCAATCCGTTTCCGAAGTCGATCTTCGAGAACGTGTCCTACGGACCGAAGATCCACGGGCTCGCCCGATCCAAGAGCGATCTGGAAGAGATCGTCGTCTCCAGCCTGCGCCGGGCCGGCCTCTTCGAGGAGGTCAAGGATCGCCTGCACGAGGCCGGCACGGGCCTTTCCGGGGGGCAGCAGCAGCGGCTCTGCATCGCCCGCGCCATCGCCGTCTCGCCAGAGGTGATCCTGATGGACGAGCCCTGTTCGGCGCTCGATCCGATCGCGACCGCCAAGGTCGAGGAACTGATCGACGAGCTGAAGCAGAACTTCACGATCGTCATCGTGACCCATTCCATGCAGCAGGCCGCGCGCGTCAGTCAGATCACCGCCATGTTCCACCTCGGCAACATCGCCGAGGTCGGGCCGACGGAGAAGATGTTCCAGAACCCGGACGACAAGCGCACCCAGGACTACATCACCGGTCGCTTCGGCTGATCCCGGGCGGACGAGGAGGAACGACGCCATGGACGAGCACATCGTCACATCCTACGACGAAGAACTGAAGACCATCGTGCGCCGCATCTCGGAGATGGGCGGGCAGGCCGAGCGGATCGTGGAACGCGCGGTCGCGGCGCTGATGCGCAGCGACTGGGGACTCGCGCAGTCGGTGGTCGCCGACGACCTCATCCTCGATGCCGCGCAGCGCGAACTCGACGAGCGGGCGATCATGACCATCGCCAAGCGCCAGCCTATGGCGCAGGACCTGCGGGAGATCGTCGGCGCGATCCGCATCTCGAACGATCTGGAGCGGATCGGCGACCTCGGCAAGAACATCGCCAAGCGCGTGATCGCGGTGCACGACCACCAGCAGCCGATCAAGCTCGTGCGCGGCATCGAGCATCTTTCGGAACTGGCGCTGGAGCAGCTGAAGCAGGTTCTCGACGCCTATGCCCAGCGCGACCACGTGCGCGCGGAGGACATTCGCGAGGGCGACGAGGAGATCGACGCCATGTACACCTCGATCTTCCGCGAGCTCCTGACCTACATGATGGAGGACCCGCGCAACATCTCGGCCTGCACCCATCTCCTGTTTTCGGCCAAGAACATCGAGCGTATCGGCGACCACGCGACGAACATCGCGGAGACCATCTACTACATCAAGACCGGCCGCCAGATGGACCCGGACCGGCCGAAGGACGACCGAACGGCCTCGATGAATCTCACCGTCGGGGATGGCGGCGCGCCGTCTCCGGTGAAGTAGGACCGCTCCCTTGAACGCGCGCATCGCCGTGGTGGAGGACGAGGAGGCGCTCGGCGTCCTCCTTCGCTACAATCTCGAGGCGGAGGGCTACATCGTCGACACGATCGCACGCGGCGACGAGGCCGATCTCCGGTTGAAGGAGGTCGTGCCGGACCTTCTCATCCTCGACTGGATGCTGCCGGGCCTGTCCGGCGTGGAGCTCTGCCGGCGCCTGCGCATGCGGCCGGAGACCGAGCGGCTGCCGATCATCATGCTGACCGCGCGCGGGGAGGAGTCCGAGCGCGTGCGCGGTCTCTCCGTCGGGGCGGACGACTACGTCGTGAAACCCTTTTCGACGCCCGAGCTTCTGGCGCGCGTGCGCGCCATGCTGCGCCGCTCCAAGCCCGAGAAGATCTCGACGCTGCTGTCGGCCGGCGACATCGATCTCGACCGGGAAACGCACCGGGTGCGGCGGTCCGGTCGGGAGATCAGGCTCGGACCGACGGAGTTCAAGCTGCTGGAATTCCTGATGCAGTCGCCGGGCCGGGTGTTCTCCCGCGAGCAGCTCCTCGACGGCGTCTGGGGACGGGACATCTATGTCGACGAGCGGACCGTGGACGTCCATGTCGGACGGCTTCGCAAATCGATCAACCGCGGCCGCCAGCGGGATCCCATCCGCACCGTGCGGGGCGCGGGCTATGCCCTGGACGAGCAGTTCACCGCGGCCAAGACGGCAGCGCCGCGCACGGATGCGCTGAGCGCCTGACGGGCGAGGAAGCGCCAGACGCGCATCGCCTCCCCGGAGGCGGCCGCCGCGTCGAGCCGGCCTGGCTCGGCTCTCACCCGACCAATCTCTCCCGTGCGAATGAAAACGGCGCCCATCGTGGCGCCGTTTGCAGTTCTGACAACGTGACGTCGAAACGTCAGCGCACGCGACGGCGCTCGGAGACCGGCTGGAAGGCGAGGCGGGCGTGATACACGCAGTAGGGCGAGGCGTCGTTCGACTGGTTGCCGCAGAAGCGGAAGTCGGCCGAGAGCGGATCGCCGAGCGGCCATTTGCAGGTCCGGTCGCTCAGCTGAACGAGCGTCAGGTTGCGCGAGATCGGCACGACCTCGCCCGGCATGCGTTCGGTCACGCCGACGACGAGCTCGCCCTCGGGCTCGGCCCGCAAGGCCGTCGCGCCCTCGATGCGCGGCGACAGACGGGCGGCCGGCTGGCCGGCGACGAGGCGCAGGCTCACCGGAACGGCCGCGACCTCCACAACCTCCTCGGCTTCTTCCACGATCACCGTGTTGATCGACTCGTCGGCGCCCAGGACCGCGCCCGCGGCCGGCCGCGCCCGGCCTTCGAGCTTCAGCCGATGGACCTTGCCGATCACCGCATTGCGCGTCACGCCGCCGAGTTGGGTCGCGATCTGGCTGGCGCTCAGCCCCTCGCTCCAGAGCTTGCTGAGCAGCTCCACTCTCTCGTCGGTCCAGCCCATGCAAAGCTCCTATCCCGGGAACGCACGGCGAGACGGAATCCATCATCGCTTCCCAACCGCAGTGCCGGGAAGTGATCGCAACATCTATTGGTTGACTAGGTCCGCCGCACGAAATCTAGTGTCGAAGAAAATTTAACCTATCGGGAGACTCCGTGACAAGAGTCGCTCCGGTGGGTCGGAATCGAATTCGTGCTTTTCCCCAGGAGTATCGGTCGAAGGGACGACGAAACCGCGACCCGGAGGGTTCGGGCGCGCGTCCAAGGGGCTCCGTGCGTTGACATTTCCTTTCGTTCCTATGGTATAGGCACGAACCTTCCTCGAAAGCAGGACGCCCGGGTACCGGCGATGACAGAACCGCCGGCGAGCGCCGTTCGCGCAGGTCGGCTCGATCGCATCGTCGCCCGGATCCGGCCGATGGTCCGTTCGGTTCGGTGGAGGTTCGAAAGTGCCGGAGCGTCCGGCCTGCAGCCGTGAGGGTGCGGGCGGCGTTCCGATTGCCGTCGCGGCGAGCTGAGAAAGGATCAGCTCGCCCGCCCTTCCGACACGGAAATGAGCGTCGCCATGTCAGTCGAGTCCCCGTCGTCCTCCCCCCTCTATTCCACCTATGCCCGCGCGCCGCTCGAATTCGAGCGCGGTTCGGGCGTCTGGCTGGAGACGCGAGAGGGAAGCCGATATCTCGATCTCGCCGGCGGCGTCGCCGTGAACTCGCTCGGCCATGCCCATCCCCATCTCGTGGCGGCCCTGAAAGAGCAGGCCGAGAAGCTCTGGCACACGTCGAACCTCTACGAGATTCCCGGCCAGACCCGTCTGGCCGAGCGGTTGGCCGCAGTCACCTTCGCCGACCGGGCCTTCTTCACCAATTCCGGCGCGGAAGCGATCGAATGCGCCGTCAAGACGGCGCGGCGCTATCACTACGTCAACGGCCAGCCCGAGCGCTTCCGCATCCTGACCTTCGAGGGCGCCTTCCACGGCCGCACGCTCGCCACCATCGCGGCCGGCGGGCAGGCGAAATATCTCGAAGGTTTCGGCCCGAAGGTGGAGGGCTTCGATCAGGTCCCGTTCGGCGACCACGCGGCCCTGAAGGCGGCGGTCACGGAGGCGACGGCGGCGATCCTCGTCGAGCCGATCCAGGGCGAGGGCGGCATCCGCTCGGTGCCGCCGCAATGCCTGCGCGGACTGCGCGAGCTTTGCGACGAGACGGGTATCCTTCTCATCTACGACGAGGTCCAGACGGGCGTCGGGCGCAGCGGCCATCTCTTCGCCCACGAGGCCTCGGGCGCGGCACCCGACATCATGGCGATCGCCAAGGGCATCGGCGGCGGCTTTCCGATGGGCGCGTGCCTTGCCACCGAGGAAGCCGCCAAGGGCATGACGCCGGGAACGCACGGCTCGACCTTCGGCGGAAATCCGCTCGCCATGGCGGTGGGCAATGCCGTGCTCGACGTCATCCTGGAGGAGAATTTCCTGCAGCATGTCCGCGACGCCTCGCTGCACTTCAAGCAGGGCCTCGCCTCGATCGTCGACCGCTATCCCGACGTCGTCACCGACGTGCGCGGCGAGGGGCTGCTCCTCGGCATGAAGGCGAAGGTCGCCAACACCGCGCTGATCGCCGAGATCCGGGAGCACGGCGTTCTCACGGTGCCGGCCGGCGACAACGTCGTGCGTCTCTTGCCGCCCCTGATCATCTCGATCGACGAAGTGCGGGAAGCGGTGGCGCGCATCGAGGCGGCCGTGGCCAGCCTGTCGCTCGCCTCCGTCAAGAAGTCGGCTTGACCGCGATGGAAGGCAACGGAGCCTCAGCCGCCAAGCCGCGGCACTTCATCGATCTGTGCGAGGTCGCCAAGGGCGATCTCCACTCGATCGTCGCCGACGCCATCCAGCGCAAGGCGATCGGCCGCAACGGACCGAAGCCGCTGACCGGCAAGGTCCTGGCGATGATCTTCGACAAGCCCTCGACGCGAACGCGGGTGTCCTTCGACGTCGCCATGCGCCAGCTCGGCGGCGAGACGCTGTTCCTGTCGGGCACCGAGATGCAGCTCGGCCGATCCGAGACGATCGCCGACACCGCGCGCGTCCTGTCGCGCTATGTCGACGCCATCATGATCCGCACCACGACCCACGACCGTCTGCTGGAAATGGCCGAATTCGCGAGCGTTCCCGTGATCAACGGCCTCACCGACGAAACGCATCCCTGCCAGATCATGGCCGATCTCATGACTTTCCAGGAGAAGCGCGGCTCGATCGCGGGAAAGACGGTCGCCTGGTCCGGCGACGGCAACAACGTGCTGAACTCCTTCATCGAGGCGACGGCGCGGTTCGATTTCGAGCTGCGGATCGCGACGCCCGAAGGCTCCGAGCCGGATGCGGCGCGCATCGGCAAGGCGCGGGCGGCGGGCGGCTCGATCCTCACGACCTTCGATCCCGCGGAGGCCGTCGGCGGCGCCGACCTCGTCGTCACCGACACCTGGGTTTCCATGGGCCGCGAGGACAAGGCGCGGGGACACAACGTCTTCGCGCCCTATCAGGTCGACGGGCGGCTGATGGCGAAAGCCGCGCCTGAGGCGCTCTTCATGCACTGCCTTCCCGCCCATCGCGGCGAGGAGGTGACCGACGAGGTGATCGACGGGCCGCAGTCGGTCGTCTTCGACGAGGCGGAAAACCGCCTTCACGCTCAGAAATCGATTCTGGCCTGGTGCTTCGGCGAGGTATCCGCATCATGAGTTCCACGACGTCTTCGCAGGACGCCGGCTCGCAGTCGCTCGGCGCCTTCGGCTTTGCCGGCGACGACGCCGTCGTTCCCTTCCACGTCGAGGCGCTCGACGCGCGGGGGCGGGCGGTACAACTCGGCACCATGCTCGACCAGGTGCTCGGCCGGCACGATTATCCCGAGCCCGTCTCGCGGCTGCTCGCCGAGATGATCGTCCTCACCGTGCTGCTCGGAACGTCGCTGAAGTTCGAAGGCAAGTTCATCGCCCAGGCGCAGACCGACGGCCCGGTCGATCTCCTCGTCGTCGACTTCACAACACCGTCGAGCGTGCGGGCCTATGCGCGCTTCGACGAGGCACGGGTCGCGGCGGCCTCGGCCGGCTCGACCGCGGCCGAGACGCTGCTGGGCAGCGGAACCATGGCGCTGACCGTCGACCAGGGCGGGCACATGCAGCGCTACCAAGGCATCGTCGAGCTCACCGGCGGGGCCTCGCTGGAGGATGTCGCGGAGGGGTATTTCCGCCAGTCCGAGCAGATCCCGACCACGGTGCGTCTGGCCGTGGCGCGGATCGCGCGGCGATCGGACAGCGGCGGCTTCGTCGAGACGTGGCGCGCGGGCGGGCTCATCGCGCAGTTCCTGCCCGAATCGCCCGAGCGCATGCGCATGCCCGATCTGCCCGGCGGCGACGCGCCGGAAGGGACGGAGGACGAGACCGCGTTCGAGGACGACGACGCCTGGACGGAGGTCAAGGCCCTCGTCGAGACCGTGCACGATTCCGAGCTGGCCGATCCCGACGTCGGCGTCGAGCGCCTGCTGTTCCGCCTGTTCCACGAGCGCGGCGTCCGCGTCTTCCCCGCGACGCCCGTGATCGACGACTGTTCCTGCTCGCGCGAGCGCATCAAGGACGTCCTGTCGAACTTCTCGGCCGAGGAGATCACGGACAGCATCGAGGAGGGCCGCATCGCGGTCACCTGCGAGTTCTGCGGCGAGCACTACGACTTCGCGCCGAACGAATTCCTGAAGGATTGATGCCGTTTCCTTGCCGATCCGGCCTCGTCCGGATCAGTTGAGGGTGCGAGCGGCGGGGGCGTCGAGGGAGAAGGCCGGGATCTCGACGTCGAAGCTCTTCCCGTTCGGCAGCTGCATGCGATAATGGCCTTGCATGATGCCGGAGGGCGTCGGCAGGGGGCAGCCCGACGTGTAGGTGTAGCTGTCCCCGGGCGACAGGATCGGCGTGTCGCCGACGACGCCCGGTCCCTCCACCTCCTCGACCTGTCCCCGGCCGTCGGTGATGTGCCAATGGCGATGCGTCAGCTGAACCGTGTCGCGACTGCCGTTCTCGATCTCCACCTTGTAGGCGAAGACCCAGCGACCGTTCGCGGGCGAGGACTGCGCATCGAGATAGCTCGGCGTCACGGTCACGGTGATGTGGCGGGTGGTGGCGCTGTACATCGTCCTATCCTCCGAGCTCCGCAGGCCGCGGCACCCGGAGGATGAGGGGCTTACCCAGCGCAAGCAGGCCCGTCAATGTCGGTGTGCGACGCAGCGCGACGGCGGTCGGCGGGCTCTTGCCAAGGCCCGCCCCGCGGCGCTGCCGCCCCGACGCGTCTGCGATGGGGCGAGGCGGCATTTCCAGCCCTGCGCCGGCGCATCAGGCGAGGTCGAGCGCGGTCTCGATGTCCTCGAGCAGATCCTCGACGTCCTCGATGCCGAGGGAGAGACGAAGCAACCCGTCGTTTATGCCGAGTTCGGCGCGGACTTCCGGCGCGAGGTTCTTGTGCGTCGTCGTCGCGGGATGGGTGATGAGGCTCTTGGCGTCGCCCAGATTGTTGGAGATCTTGATCACCTCCAGCGCGTTGGAGAAGCGGAAGGCCGCTTCCTTGCCACCGACGAGATCGAAGGCGACGAGCGTCGAGCCGCCGGTCATCTGCTTGGCGATCACCGCGGCGTCGGGATGGTCCGCCCGGCCGGGATAAAGGACGCGGCCGATCTTGTCGGAGGCGGCCAGCCGGTCCGCGACGCGGCCGGCGCTTTCCGTCTGCCGCGCGACGCGCAGCGACAGCGTCTCCAGGCCCTTCAGCATGGTCCAGGAGTTGAACGGCGACAGCGAGGGGCCGGTGTGGCGAAAGAAGTCGGCGAGGTTCTTGTCGATCCAGTCCTGGTTGGAGAGGATGACGCCGCCGAGGCAGCGGCCCTGGCCGTCGATGTGCTTGGTCGCGGAATAGACGACGACGTCGGCGCCCAGCGTCAGCGGCTTCTGCTGCATCGGGGTCGCGAAGACGTTGTCGATGACGAGGGTTGCGCCGGCCGCATGGGCGATCTTGGCGACCTCGGCGATGTCGATCACCTCCAGGGTCGGGTTCGTCGGCGTTTCCATGAAGAAGACCTTGGTCTCCGGCCGCACCGCGTCGCGCCACGCCTGGAGGTCGCGACCGTCGACGAAGGTCGAGGAGACGCCGGCCCGGCCCAGCACGGTTTCCACGACGTAGCGACAAGAGCCGAAGAGGGCCCGGGACGAGACGATGTGGTCGCCCGCCTTCACCTGGCACTGCAGCGCGGCGGTGACGGCGGCCATGCCGGACGCGGTGGCGCGGGCATCCTCGGCGCCCTCGAGCGCGATCATCCGCTCCTCGAACATGCGGGTGGTCGGGTTGCCGTAGCGCGAATAGATGAAGCCGGGCTCTTCGCCCTTAAAACGCGCCTCGGCGGCTTCACTGCTGTCGTAGACGAAGCCCTGCGTCAGGAAGAGCGCCTCGGAGGTCTCGCCGAAGCCCGAGCGCATCGTGCCGCCGTGGACCATCTGCGTCGCGGGCCGCAGCTTGCGATTCGAGGTCTTGCTGTTCGACATGACACGTCTCCTGGTCCAAGGCTCCCGTCGCGGGGGAGGCCAACGCAAAACGGCCGGGTCTTCGCGATGCCGCAAAGCCGGTCTCCGATCCAATGCGTCCGGGAACGGCCCTTTAGCGAATTGTTTAACGTGGCTGCAAGCCGGCCGGCCAAATCACCACGACGAGGTTCTTCATAGCGCCTTTGGTCTCGGCCGGTCAATTCACCGGGCCCACCCGCTCTCTTGGCGTTTCGACGCGGCTCGGCTATCTCGGAGGGACTGCCGGGTGGCAGGCGTGAGGCGTCGAGGGGCGAACGGGCATGACGGGGGGCATCCTGCCGGATCGCGAGATCCAGGCGCTGTATACGGCGGGAGCGATCTCCTCGGCCAAGGCGCTCGACGCCGACCAGATCCAGCCGGCGAGCCTCGACCTTCGCCTGGGGCAGACGGCCTACCGCGCGCGGGCGAGTTTCCTGCCGGGGCCGGGCTCCTCGGTCGCCGAAAAGCTGGCGCGCTTCTCGCTGCACGAGATCGACCTCACGCCGGGCGCGGTGCTGGAGACCGGCTGCGTCTATCTCGTGCCGTTGATGGAGCGTCTGGCGCTTCCGGCGGGCGTCACCGCCGCGGCCAATCCCAAATCCTCGACCGGCCGGCTCGACATCTTCACCCGCGTCATCACCGACGGCGCGCAGGAGTTCGACAAGGTGCCGGCCGGCTATACCGGCCCGCTCTATCTGGAAATCTCGCCGCGGACCTTCCCGATCGTGGTCCGGCCCGGCTCGCGCCTCAGCCAGATCCGCTTCCGCGCGGGGGGCACGCTGCTCGGCGAATCCGAGCTTGCCGCGCTGCACGAGGCGGAAACGCTCGTCGCGACGGCAGGCGCCAACATTTCCAACGGCGGCATCGCCCTCTCCATCGATCTCATCGGGGATGCGCAGGGCCTCGTCGGCTATCGTGGCAAGCGGCACACCGGCGTCGTCGACGTCGACAAGCGCGCGGGATATGCCGTCGCCGATTTCTGGGAGCCGATCCGTCGAACGGGCGCGGGCGAACTCGTGCTCGATCCCGACGAGTTCTACATCCTCGTCTCCTCCGAAGCGGTCCATGTACCGCCCGCCTATGCCGCCGAGATGACGCCCTTCGATCCGCTCGTCGGCGAGTTCCGCGTGCATTATGCGGGGTTTTTCGACCCGGGCTTCGGCCATTCGCCGGCCGGCGGGACGGGCAGCCGGGCCGTTCTGGAGGTGCGCAGCCACGAAGTGCCCTTCATTCTGGAGCACGGGCAGATCGTCGGCCGCCTCGTCTACGAGCGCATGGCCGCGCTTCCCGAGCGCCTCTACGGCGTGGATCTGTCCTCGAACTATCAGGCGCAGGGGCTGAAGCTCTCCAAGCATTTCGCCTGAGGGCAGGGGAGCGGCCGGCGAACGGGACCTTCACTCCGTTCCCCTCGCGCGGCTCCCCCTTGCGCGGCGCGCCGACCTCCACTACCAATTCTCATCCTGAGCGCGGGCGTAGTTCAGCGGTAGAACGCCAGCTTCCCAAGCTGGATGTCGTGGGTTCGATCCCCATCGCCCGCTCCAGGGTTCTTAGCGCCAAAACACGATCTGAGATCGCCCGAGCCCATCCGGATCGTTCTCGCGGACGACGAGCAGAACTGCGCCAAGCTCCCGAAGCTTTCTGGCGAAGGCGAGACGCCGGGCCCGGACGTTTCCTTCGCCAACATCTCCAGCGAGCCGCCGCGGCTCGATGCAATCCGCGCCCGTGCGGCGCAAGTCGGCGCCGTCGGCGACGGGACGCCGATGTCGGCGCCGTGCCGGATCCGGTCGCCTCGCGGCGCGGCGGTCAACGCGCGACGGGATCGCAGCCGCCGTTGGGGACGGATTACAGTCTCGGCAAGGTGATCCGGAACGTCGTGCCGACACCCGGGACCGATTGCGCCGTGATGCGTCCGCCATGCGCTTCGACGATGGTTCGGCAGATCGAAAGTCCGACGCCCATCCCGTTCGGCTTGGTCGTCTGGAAGGGTTGGAACAGCTTGGCGAAAATGGCCGGGTCGATCCCGCCGCCCTTGTCCTCGACGACGATCTCCTTGAAGGCGTTGCATTCGGAGGCGCTCGCCGTGATCAGGATCCTCCGCTCGGCGCGGCCCGTCATCGCCTCCATGGCGTTCCGCATCAGGTTGAGAAGCACCTGCTGGATCTGAATGCGGTCGACGAAGACGTGAAGGTCGGGATCGACGCGGACATCGAGGTCGATGCCGACATGCTTGGAGCCGATCATGGCGAGGGCGCAGGCCTCCTGCACGATCTCGCCGAGCCGTTCGCTCTGCCGCCGTCCCTCGGTTCTCGACACGAAGCTGCGGAGCGAGCGGATGATCTCGCCCGCCCTGAGCGCCTGGTTCGCGGCCTCGCCGACGGCCTCGCCGACGGCCCCGAGATCGGGCGCGGGGTCGTCGAGGAAGACCTTGCAGCCGCTCAGGTAATTCGCGACGGCCGTCAGCGGCTGGTTCAGCTCGTGCGCCAGAGACGACGCCATTTCGCCGAGCGCCGTGTAACGCGACATGTGCAGGAGCTCGGCCTGGATCTCGCGGATCCGCTCCTCGCCGACCTTCCGGTCATGGATGTCCTCGGTCGATCCGTACCAGCGGATGATCCGTCCCTCCGCGTCGCGCCGGGGAAAGGCACGCGTCTGGAACCAGCGATACTCCCCCGAACGCAGTCGGCAGCGATGCTCGATTCCGTAGGCATGGCCAGTCTTGATCGCTGCGGCCCAGGTTTCGAGCGTCGGCCCGAAATCGTCGGGATGGAGCGTGTCGGCCCATGTCTCGCCCAGTCCCGTCCGTCCCGTCAGTTCGAGCCATCGCTCCGAGACATTGCTGATCCGTCCGTCGTGGTCGGCCGTCCATGACACCTGGGGATTGAGTTCCACCGCGTGACGGTAATTGTCCTCGCTTTCGCGCAGGCGTTCCTCCATGCGCAGTCGCTGGCGATCCGCCAGAACGCTCGACGTCTTTTCCGTGCAGACGCAGAGAAGCCCTCCGACCGTGCCGTCGCCGTTGCGCACGGGATTATAGGAAAAGGCGAAATACGCGTCCTTCAACCCCTCGCCGCGGTCGAGCTTCAGTTCGATGTGATCCATGTAATGGGAACCGCCGGCGAAGACGCCGTCGACGAGCGGCTTCAGGCTTTCCAAGGCTTCCTTCCAGACGTCCAGGAAGGGCAGGCCGAGCGCATGGGGATGTTTGAATCCGAGAAGCGGCGCATAGGCGTCGTTGTAGACGAGCGTGCGTTCCGCGCCCCAGAGGAGAAACATCGGCTGGCTCGATTCCACGAGCATCGCGATCATCGTCGCGGCCGCGATCGGCCATTCGCCGTAGGGTCCGAGAGCCGTCTTCGACCAGTCGTGGGCCGCAATGGCTTCGACCATGCCGTGACCCGCGGATGCCCGTGCTTCGCTTTCGTGCGCCAGGCGCACCGCCGCCAACTGCATGTCTCGATCCCTGCAACGCCAGCCGCCGAGGTCGCGCTGACCGGCTCCGCCGAACTCTTGCTCCGGATCACCAACCCTTGCGTGTCCTCGTGTCGAGGTCAAGTCGCAGGAGGGTCGAACCTGCGGCGGGAAAGGGCGCGGGCATGCGGTGGAGCGACGCAGCCGAGCCGGCTTCGTCGTACGGACGGGATCGGGTGCTCGGCGGCGGGCGCGATGGAGGGGCCAAACGAGCGGCGAGAGGCGACTTTCTTACGCCGGTGGGACATCGGTCAGGCCGGCGACGCGCTGCAGAGAGCGCCGATCCGCATCGCGGGCTCCAGGAGGCTGAGAAGGCCCACCAGCACGAGCCCCCATCCCATGGGCCGCCGGAGAAGCCGCGACGCGTTGCGCCAGCGAGCGGCCGAGGCGGCCGTTCCGAACAGCGCAAGGGTCAGCGCGGGAACCGTCGCCGATCCGAAGCCCAGCATGAAGACGGCACCGCCGAAGGACGAGCCGGAGAAGGTCGCGGTCAGCAGGGCGGAATAGACCATGCCGCACGGCGCCAAGCCCCAGGCCATTCCCATCACGATGGGGACGGGCGCATATCGGCCGCGGGCGCAGCCGGACGAACTCGCCCGGACCCTTGCGAGAATGAGCCGACCCGGTGCCGGAACGATCCCGGCGATCGACAGTCCGGACAGGACGAGGCTGGCCGCCGAAAGGCTCCGCAGGACTGCGTTCGCCGATGCGAGGTCGAAGAGCGCCGCCGTGGCGCCTGCGCCCGAGCCTGCCGCCGCGCCGAGGATGACATAGGTCGCCACGCGCCCGATCTGGAGGCCGAGCGCCTGCACCGCGGCGGCCTTGGGTCCGTCTCGATAACCCGATGCGAGAAACAGGGAGGCCGCGATCCCGCCGCAGATGCCGATGCAATGCACCGAGCCGGCCGCTCCGATGAGAAAGCCGCCGATAAAGCCCAGTCCATCCCCCATGCCGCCTCCCGTCGTGACGTGTCCTCGCGCGGTTGGCCGCATCGACGGGCGCTCCGTCGCCGGACCGTCCCGCCGCCCGTGCGCCTCGACCCGTGGCGCGGGCGCGCCTTGATCGAGGACGATCGTCCGGTCCGGCCGTCCGGTCATTGATCGAGAACAAGGCGGACGGCGTGAGCCGCCGAGGTCCCCGTCACCGCCTGCCGCGTTGCGTCGGCTTGACGCGGTCACCTCGGACGAACGCGTTGGGGCGACAGCGGCCTTCGAGCGCGAACGCTGTCCCGGCCGCTCCGCCGAACCCGCGCGTCCTTCAGCCGAGCGCCGACCTCAAGCGTGCGCGATGCTCGAGCGAGCCCTGGCCTCAGGCGGCCCGGCGCAGGGGCGGGGGCTTCACGACAGCCGGGCCGGCGGCGGGGGGAGTCGGCTGGTTCCGGATCGAAGCCTTGTCGGACGGCGTCTCCGACAGCGAGGCGATATGGGCGTTGCCCTCGGCGATGAGCTTTCCGATCTCTCCGACGGAGAGCCCCGCCTTTTCCGCGAGGCTCCGGATCTCGTGGGCGATGATCGCGAAGCCGCGTCCGGCTTCCTGGGCGCGGGCCGCCTCGATGCCGGCGTTCAGCGCGAGGAGGTTCGTGTCCCGGGCAAAGCCGCTGATCGAGGCGACGATCCGGGTGATCCGCTGCAGCATATCCGCCATGGCGGCGGTCGAGTGGGCGGTCGCGGCGCGCTTGGGCGTCACATCGACGCCGCACATGAGAACGCGGTTGGGCTTGCCTTCGAGATCGTCGATGATCGTGAAGAAGGCGTCGAGCCAGATCGGCGCGTCGTCCTCCCGGGGCCAGGCCAGCTCCTGGCGGAACGAGCCCTCCTTCAGGATCCGCGCGACGTTGCCGTCCTGAAGGAGAGCGCCGAGCTCGGTCCGGAAAACGGCGCCGCCGGGCCCGGACTGGTTGGAGGTCAACGGTTTGCCGTCGAGCGTCCATTCCGCGATGACGTTGGCGGTTCCGATCGCGTCGAGCTTGACGTTGAATTCCATCGAATGCTGTCGCGTCTGCGTGACATTGGCCTGGATCGAGATGAAGCGGTCGATGGCGCCGTCGCGGCCGCGCACGGGATTGATCGCGAGACTGATCCAGTAGGGCACGCCCTTCTTGTCGTAGTTCAGGATCTCTTCGTAAAAGGCCTCACCCTGCCGAAGGCGGCCGCGAATGCGATCGACCGTCGTGCGATCCGTCTTCGGTCCCTGGAGGAAGCTTCCGGGAACGCGCCCCATGACCTCGGCCGCGCTGTAGCCGGTCAGCCGCTCGAAACCGCGGTTCACGTAGATGATCCGCTGGTCGCGATCGGTGATCACGACGGAATTGTCGGTCTCGTCCGCAACGAGGGAGAGGAGGTTGAACTTCTCCCTCTGCTGGACCTGTTGGGTGATGTCGGTCGCGTATTTCACGACTTTGAAGGGCTTGCCGTTGAGACCGAGGATCGGGTTGTAGCTGGCCTGGATCCAGACCTCCCGGCCGTTCTTTCCGATCCGCTTGAACTCGCCCGCGACGAAGGTTCCGGCCTGAAGGTCGCGCCAGAAGGTCCGGTAGGCCATCGTCTGCCGCTCGTCCTCGGCGACGAAGACGCGGTGATGCTGTCCGACGATCTCGTCGAGACGATAGCCCAATGTGTGCAGAAAGTTCTCGTTGGCGTCGATCACCAGTCCGTCGAGCGAGAATTCGATGACCGCCTGAGATTTGCCGATCGCTCCGATCTGGCCCGCGAAATCCGCCGCGCGCAATTTCGCGGCGGTGATATCGGTGGCGAACTTCACGACCTTGAAGGGCTTTGCGTCCGTGCCGAGGATCGGATTGTAGCTGGCCTGGATCCAGACCTCGCGGCCGCCCTTGCCCAGGCGCTTGAACTCGCCGGACTGGTGAGCGCCCTCCCGCAGGTGCGTCCAGAACTCCGCGTATGCCGGGGTTTTCGCCGTCTGCGCATCGACGAAGATCCGGTGATTGCGACCGATCACGTCCGCTCGCTCGTAGCCCAGCGCTTCGAGGAACAGCGCGTTCGCGTCGAGCACCGTGCCGTCGAGGTCGAAGGAGATCACCGCTTGGGATAGGGAGATCGCCTGGATCTGGCCGGCGAAATCGGCGGACTGGAGCTTGGCGGCGCTGATGTCGGAGGCGACCTTGACGACGCGCTCGCAGCGGCCGTCCGGCGTCATGACGGGATTGTAGGAGCCGTGGATCCAGACATCGCGGCCACCCTTGCCGATCCGGTGGAACTCTCCCGTCAGGGACGAGCCCGAGCGCAGATCCCACCAGAACCTGTCATAGGATGCGTCGGCGGCCTCCTCGGGCGACACGAAGATGCGATGGTGGCGGCCGAGGATCTCCGATTCCTGATAACCCATCAGCGACAGGAAATTGGCGTTGGCCGAGAGCACCGTGCCGTCGGCGTCGAACTCGATCACCGCCTGCGATCGTTCGATCGCTCCGAGGGTTCCCCGCAGTTTCGACGCCTGAAGGGCCGCCGCTTCCCCCCGCTTTCCGCGATCTGTCCATCCAAACACGTCGTTTCCTCCCGCCATCGACCCAGAACCGGCATGCCGTCCGTCGCCGCGAGCGGAGGACATCCTCGGAGGATCGCTGTTTTCCGAAGTCGCAATGACGACGTTCGGTCATGACGATCTGTCCGCCTGAACGAAGTGCAGCGAGGAGCGCTAACGAAAAAACAATTGGTCAGTGAGTAATAATGCTTAAAATCGGCGTGTATCCCCGTCTGCCGGCAACCCCAGCGCTAGTTCCGGTTCCCAATCGATAGAAAACCAACATCTGCAGGCCTGCTGGGACGACGTCGCCTCGCGGGGCACAGGCGGGAGGCGGCGAGAGCAACCTTTGGCATTGCGTCGATACGAGCAGTATAAATACGCATCATATATGAACAATCGCGAAGATGATGTTATGCAAGCGAGAAGGGTATTTTGGCATATGGAATGGCAACCTGATTTCCCTGCCAAACGATATGGATCCACCCAAGATGTATAGAGCAGCAGCGGCTCTGATCGCCGCCATCCTCCTGCCCGGCGTCTCGACCGCGGCCGACCTTCCCCTGCCGAAGGGCGCCGTGGTGCTGAAGGTCACGGGCGAGATCGAGAACACCAACAACGGCCGGGAGGCCGATTTCGACATGGCCGCCCTCGAAGCGATGGCGGGCCGGGAGGCCCGCATGGCGACGCCTTGGACGGAGGGCAAGACGGCGTTCAGCGGGCCGTTCCTGCGCAGCGTCCTTGCGAGCGTCGGCGCGCGCGGCAAGACCATCAGGCTCGTCGCGCTCAACGACTATTCGGCCGAAATCCCCGTCGGCGACGCGACCGATCTCGACACGATCCTGGCGACCCGCAAGGACGGGAAGCCGATGTCGGTCCGCGACAAGGGCCCGCTCTTCCTGATCTATCCCTTCGACCAGTCGTTCGAATTGTACAATGAGAAGTACTTCTCCCGTTCGGTCTGGCAGATCAAGGAGCTCGTGATCCTGCCATGACGCCGGAACTCGCCAAAGGGGAGGACATCGTTCGCAAGTCGGCTCGGGCGACCTGGGCGCTGATCGCCTGTTCGCTCCTGCTTCTCGCCCTTCTGGCCGCGGCCTACGCCAATCTCTGGATCCGGCAGACCGATCTGCGCGACGGCATTCGCGAGGACGCTCTCTGGGCGGTCTACCAGGTGAGCCGGGAGGCGCGGACGCTGAAGGAGACGATCGCGGCGGCCGAGCGCCAGGATCGGATGACGCAGGCCGACCGGGACGGCCTCCTCCTTCGCTTCGATATTCTCTACTCGCGCATGTCGATCCTCGAGACGACGGAATACGGCAGCTATTTTTCCGTCGACACGTCCATCGACGTCGTCCGGACCCGGTTGCGCGACCTCATCAAGGGTCTTGAACCCGAGTTCGACCGGCTGCGGGATGCTCTTGCGGACATGTCGCAGATCGCTTCGATCGAGCGTTCCACCGCGGATCTGGTGGCCGTGTCGGAGGACCTCTTGCTGCGAACCAACAGCGCGCTTTCGGCGGCGCGCGCCGATTCGCGTGCCGAGGTCATGCATCTCCAGACCATCACCGCCTGGATCGTGCTCGCTCTCGCCGTGTCGGCCGCTCTCCTCATCGTCAGCCTCGTGCGCCGGCTGCGCGCGACACGGGAGGCCGGCGAGCAGATCCGCATCGTGGCGGGCCAGATGTCGGCGGCCTTCGAAGCGGCCGAGGCCGGCAATCGGGCGAAATCGGAATTCATGGCCACGATGGGCCACGAGATCCGAACGCCGCTGAACGCCATCCTCGGCATGGCGGAGCTGCTCTCTCTGTCCGATCTCGGCAGCGAGGACGCCGACAGCGTTCGCGCGATCGGCGCCTCCGGCACGGCGCTCCTCGAAATCATCAACGAGATCCTCGATTTTGCCAAGATCGAGCACGGCGATGAATCGCCCGAGCGGATCGCTTTCGATCCGATCGACGTCGCCCGCCAGTCGATCGGCATCGTCGAGGGAAGGGCCCGCGAGCGCGGCAACGTGCTGCAGTTCACGGATGTCGGCATCGAGGGCTTCTATCTCGGCGACCCCACGCGCCTGCGGCGCGTCCTCCTCAACCTTCTCAGCAACGCGGTGAAGTTCACCGAGAACGGTCACGTGCGCCTGGCGATCCGCGAGGTCGGCGACGAGAATGCCCTGCGGCTTCGCTTCGTCGTGTCCGATACGGGGATCGGAATTCCCGAGACGTCCCGCCATCTCCTCTTCCAGGCCTTCAGTCAGGTGGACGGGACCATCGGGCGCCGTTTCGGCGGAACGGGCCTCGGCCTCGCGATCTGCAAGCGCGTCGTCGAGGCGATGGGCGGCACGATCGGCGTCGACAGCGAACCCGGCATGGGCAGCCGGTTCTGGTTCGAGGTGCCGGCGCTCCGCACGTCGAGCCTGCCGATCGGCGCTCCGGAGGATGCCGGCGATGCGGAGAACCTGCCTGGGCTCGACATTCTGGTGGTGGAGGACAACGCCTTCAATCGAGCCGTGGCGGGCCGGTTGCTGGCGGCCCTCGGGCAGAGGGTGGTCTTCGCCGAGGATGGCGAGGCGGCCGTCTCGATGTCCGGCGAACGGCGCTACGATCTCGTCCTCATGGACATGCAGATGCCCGTCATGGACGGCGTCGAGGCGACCCGCCGCATCCGCAGGCCCGGCAATCCCAATGGCGCCACGCCGATCGTCGCCTTGACGGCGAACGCATCCGAGGCCGATCGGCGTCGATGCATGGAGATCGGGATGAGCGACTTCGAACCGAAGCCCGTTTCGATGGCTCGTCTCCGCTCGCTGATCGTCAAATGGGCGCCGGACGCAGCGGAGGAAGGCGCGCGGCCCTCGTCCCGGCAAAGCGCCGCCCCGGGTCCGGAGGCTGCCGCCGTTCCTCGGGCCCCCGAGGTCCCGGCCGAGGCCGTGTCCCGCGACGTGGCGGATGTCGACGAGGCCCGCGTCGCCGATCTCATCGCGGCGATCGGCGAGGAGGGGCTCGACGAACTGCAGGACGCGTTCCTGGAGGATGCGGGACTGCTGCTGGCCGAACTCGCCGATGCCATGCGCCGCAACGACGGCGTGCTGACCGACCGGGTTCTGCACACGATCAAGGGCGCGGCCTCCAACGTGGGCTACGGCGCGATCGCCGAACTCGCGGAACGACTGCGCACGTCACCGCGTGACGGATGCGCGCACGAGACGATCTCGGCAGGACTTCGGCGCCTGTCTGCAGGAAGATCCCGCACGGGGGAAACGGCATGAATCAGAAGCTGAAAATTCTTTTGGTGGACGACAACCGCACGAGCCTGATGCTCATGGGCAAGCTCGTGGAGCAGACCGGCCTCTGTTCGCCGGTCTCCTATTCGAACCCGCTCGCCGTGGTCGAGGACCTGCCGCGGATCGACTTCGACTTCGCGGTCGTCGATTACCAGATGCCGGGCATGAGCGGGATCGAGCTCATCGCCGAACTTCGGCGCCATCCCGGCAATATCGACAAGCCGATCGTCGTCGTGACGGGCGACCACCATGCCGAGCTGCGCCTCGCCGCCCTCCAAGCGGGCGCGATGGAGTTCCTGACGAAGCCGATCGACCCCGTGGAGTTCACGACACGCGTGCGCAACCTCGCCCGGCTCTGCGAGGTGCAGCGCAAGCTCGCCGATCGCGCCGCCTGGCTGCGCGCGGAGGTCGATGCCGCCGTCGGGGAGTTGCGACGGCGCGAGGAGGAGATCATCCACCGCCTGACGCTGGCCGCCGGCTACAAGGACGAGGATACGGCCGCCCACACGATCCGAATGGCCCGGATGTGCGGCGACATCGCGCGGGAGATGAACCAGCCGCCCGAATTCTGCCGCGATATTGAACTCGCGGCGCCGATGCATGATATCGGAAAGGTCGGCATTCGCGACGACGTCCTTTTGAAGCGCGGTCGGCTCGAAGATCCGGAAATGGAGCACATGCGTGAGCACGCCCGCATCGGAGGCGACATTCTCGAGGGCTCCTCGTGCGACCTGCTGCAACTGGCGTCGGTCATCGCGATGACCCACCACGAGCGCTGGGACGGAACGGGTTATCCGAATCATATCTCCGGCACCGGCATTCCTCTCGCCGGACGGATCGCGGCCGTCGCCGACGTCTACGACGCCCTGATCAGTTCGCGTCCCTACAAGCGCGCCTGGTCCGTGCAGGAGGCGACGGACTACATCGCGGCGCAGTCCGGACGGCAGTTCGATCCGTCCTGCGTGGAGGCCTTCCTGCGCGTCGCCGACCGGCGCGAACCGGCAACCGAGGTGGCGGCATGACGCGGCCCTGCCTGCAAAGGCACCGCGCCCCGATGTCCGCCGGCCGATCAACGCCGATCGCGGTTTCCGGCACGGACCAAAGCGTGGGCCTTCGATGCCGCTGACGGCCTTCCGCCAGGAGCCAGCCGCGACGCCAGCCGGTGCGTCAGGACATGGCCGGATGGCCCAAGCGATCGCGCGGCACGACTGGACGTCGACCTCGCTGGGGCCGCGGGAGGCTTGGCCGAACGCGGCCGCGACGATGGTCGCGCTGATTCTGGAATCCCATCAGCCGATGTTCCTCCTCTGGGGTCCCGAGCGGACGCTGGTCTACAACGACGCCTATGGTCCGCTCCTCGGATCGAAACATCCCGAGGCCCTCGGCCGCCCGTTTCTCGACATCTGGTCCGAGGCGGCCGACAGTTTGAAGCCCCTCGTCGACCGCGTCTTCGAGGGAGGCGCCAACTACATGCAGGACATCCGGCTGATGCTGGAGCGCGGCGAAGGCCTGAAGGAGGCGCATTTCGCCTTCTCGCACAGTCCCGTGCGCAGCTGCGACGGCTCGGTCGGGGGACTCCTGTGCGTCTGCACCGAGACGACGGCGGGCGTCATCGCCGAGCGCAGCCGGATGCTGGTCGAAGAGCGCCTGCGCGAAAGCGAGGACAATTATCGCCACGCCGTGGAGCTCAATCCGCAGGTGGCCTGGACCGCGACCTCCGACGGACAGCTCGATCGCGTCTCCGAACGCTGGTTCGACCTCACGGGCTCGACGGGCCTCGGCGGCAGCTGGGCGGAGGCGATCCATCCGGACGATCTCGATCCTTCGATCGAGACGTGGCGGTTCGCGGTCCGCGACTGTCACCCCTACAATATCGAGCATCGGGTTCGCCTGCGATCGGGCGAGTACCGCTGGTTCCATTCGCGCGCCTATCCCCGCCGCGACGGGGCGGGGCGCGTCATCCGATGGTACGGCTCGACGGAGGACATCCATGAGCGCAAGGTCGGGGAAGACCATCTGCGCTCCATTCTTGAAGTCGTTCCCGACGCCATGATCGTTTCCGACCGTTGTGGCAAGATCCATTCCTTCAGCGCTGCCGCCGAGCGCCTGTTCGGCTATAGCGCGGCCGATATCATCGGCTGCAACGTGCGCATCCTGATGCCCGAGCCTCACCGGACCACCCATGACGGCCACCTCGCCGGCTACCGGACCGCCGGCGAGGGCAAGGCGATCGGGGTCGGTCGCATGATGCTCGGCCGGCGGAGAGACGGCTCGACCTTCCCGATGGATCTGTCCGTCGGCGAGACGCAGGCCGGAGGGGACCGCTTCTTCACGAGCTTCGTGCGCGACCTCACGGAGAAGCGGGAGGCCGAGAAGCGCATCGGCGAAATCCAGGGCGAGCTTCTTCACATGTCGCGCTTCAGCGCGCTCGGCGAGATGGCGTCCGCCTTGGCCCATGAGCTCAATCAGCCCCTGACCGCCATCTCGATCTATCTGGGCGCCGCGTTGAAGGTGACGGAAGATCTGCCCGATCCGCTGAGCGGGGTCGACAGCCTGTTTCTGCGCGAAGCGATGCAGGGGGCGGCGGAACAGGCGATCCGGGCCGGCGAGATCATCCGCTCGCTCCGCAGCTTCGTGTCGCGGACGGAAGGACGGCGCGCGGAAGAGGCGCTGCCAAGGCTGGTGGAGGAGTCCTGCGCCCTCGCGCTCATCGGATCGCGCGAGGCGGGCGTGGCGCTGCGGGTCGAGGTGGACCCCACGGCGCGCGTCTTCGTCGACCGCATCCAGATCCAGCAGGTCATCCTGAACCTCGTCCGCAACGCGATCGATGCCATGGCGGATCGTCCGGTGCGTGAACTCTCGATCGCCGCGCAGTGCGCCCCCGGCAGCGGTTTCATCGAGATTTCGATCGAGGACAGCGGGCCGGGCCTCGCGCCGGAAATCGCCGCCAACCTCTTCCAGCCCTTCGTGACGACCAAAACGAACGGCATGGGGGTCGGTCTTTCCATCTGCAGGACGATCGTCGAGGCGCATGGTGGTCGCATCGAAGCCAGCCGCACCCCGGCCGGCAGAACCCGTTTCAGCTTCACGCTTCCGGAACCGGCCGGCACGGAGGAACGAGATGTCGCATGAAGCCGTGGTCCATGTGATCGACGACGACGATGCCGTTCTGCGCTCGGTCAGCTTTCTCCTGAGGGCTCATCGTCTTCCCGCACGCACCTACGCCTCGGGCCGCGACTTCCTCGAGACGACCGTCGCGGGCATGGCCGGGTGCATTCTCTGCGATGTCCGCATGCCGGGCATCGACGGCATCGAGCTTTTGCGCCAGCTGCGCGAGCGCGACCTCTATCTGCCCTTTCTCGTCATGACGGGTCATGCCGATGTCGCCATGGCGGTGGAAGCGATGAAGACGGGCGCCATGGACTTCATCGAGAAGCCGTTCGCCGACGAGCGCCTCCTCGTCATGGTGCGCAAGGGCCTCGCTTTGTCCGAAAGCCAGCGTTCGCAACGTGAGCGCCTTTCGGAGGCCCGGCAGAGGCTCGCCGTGCTCAGCGCCCGCGAACGGGAGATCCTGACGGCCGTTTCGGAGGGCAAGGCCAGCAAGGCCATCGCCCACGATCTCGGTCTCAGCGTGCGCACCGTGGAGGTTCATCGCAGCAACCTGATGGCGAAGCTGCGCGTCGAGAACGCCGCCTCCGCGATCGCCCTGCTCCGCAAGGCGGAGGGCGACGGCGTCGATCCCGGCCTTCTCCGCCCCTGACGTCGGCGCCGCCCGCCCGATCCCTGTCGTCATCTTCGGCGGGGCCGCCGGATCCGCAGAGCGAGGTTTCACCCTCGATCGAACCGGCACCAGAAGCCCGGATCGGGTGTCGGCTATAGATAACTTCAACTGATCTAAGTGTTTTCACAATCGAAGCGGCGGTCGATTAAGCCTATGAGTTCATAGGCTTTAACAAGGACAACGGCATGTCGACCTCGAACGCCGGCGATGACGACGATCTCGCCACGATCCAGAATCTCGTGATGGAATTGGCGAGTGAAGTCGACATGCATTACGACGCGTTCGATGGCCTGGCCATTCGCCAAACCGTCGCCGCGATCGCTGCCGGCCGCCTGCTGCTGCAGCGTCGGGGACGGATCGTCTCCGACGATGTCGACGCCATTCTGGAAAAGTTCTCCCTGGCGAACCGCCCCGACGCTTCGGTGGTGGCTCTCGTGTCGAACGGCAACCGCACCCGCCATTGAAGCAAAGTGCGATGATGCCGAATTTCGCGGTCGGATCTCTCGATCGCGAACGCGTCTCGAAGGTCGACGTCGAGACGCGGCGCTTCGATCGCGGTCGGCTTGGCGGAGAAACGAGCCGGCGATCAGTGGAGCGAGTTCTGAGCCACGGGGAGGCGGTCTCGGGCCATAGCGAGGGGGGCGGTGCGGTGGCGTCGGTTCCGGCAGGGGCCCGGCGTTCCGCCAAGGCGCCGGAGCGGGTCGTCTGCCAGGGACGGGATCGCCGAGGGCGCGCGTCTCCAGCGCTCCGTCGAGACCCGGGACCGCCGCCTCATCGCAGTGCCTTCGAGGCAACGTCTTCCCAACCGAGAGGAGGGGGCGACATGCCGGACCTTTCTGGTCGGGCCGAACTCGCCGGAGCCGGGCGAGCCGCGCTTCGCTCGCGGACCTCCCACGACATGCTCTCCGTCCGTGTGAATCCGATGCGACGCCTTCTCCTATAGGATGCGAACCTGGGTTGAAGCTGGACGATCTCTCATCATCGCTTTGGATCGACGATCCGAAGGGAAACCGGAGCGCGTCGGCATCGTCTGGCGGCCATCGAGGTCGGCAGACCGCCTCGAAGGCCCGGGTAAAGCCGATGAACCATCCTGTCGGCGCACAGGATGCGTCCGGCATCGCGTTCCCGCGCGGGGGGAAGGGGGGAGGTGGCAACGATCGACGATCGACGATCGAGGCGGGTACCGATGGAGGCGTCTTGCAAACAGGGGCATGAAGACGTGCTTCGCCAGCGTCCCCCGGCCGGGTCTCGGACTCCAGGGTCGGGTCTCGGACGATCGCCCCTCGGTCGCGGTCGATCCACGCCGGAGCGTTCCATCGTCGCCCCGCTTGTCTCGCACCCATCCGCCGGATCCGGTCCGAGCGCAGCAAGGGTCCAGCGCGATGTACCCGCCTTTCCCTCGCTGCGCTCGTGGCCGATCCCCCGCTCCAGGTGGACGCCTTCGGCCGCTCCCAACAGCCGACGCATCTTCTGAGCACCCGACCCTGCAAGACCCCCCGATCCTGCAAGCGCGCTGGCCTGGACGGTGCGATGCCCTTCCAGGTTGCCTTTGACTACGTTGCCGAGCGCCTGTCACCCTCGCAAAACTTCGTACATGCGGGTCGGACGCCGCGACGAGCCCGGAGCCGGTCCCTCATCCGAAGGATACGACGGCGAAGCAGATGGCGAGGAGCGACATCAGCCAGGCGATCGATGCCCAGCGCTCGGATTGCCGTCTCACTGCCTTGCCGTCACCCTCGTCGCGCCGGAGACGGCTCTTGGAGCGCAGCACGACGTGCGCGAGCGTGAAGAGGAGCACGAAGGCGATCTTGGCGTGGAACCAGGCGTTCACCCCGGGGCCGTTCGTGCCGAGCCTGCTCCAGAACAGCATCGCACCGGTGATCCAGACGAAGACCACCGTGAAGGTCGCGATGTCGCAGAGCGTCCGGCGCAGGAGGTCGAGGCCGGCTTCGGTCTCCCGCCCGACGCTCGCCCGCAACGCGATATACTGTGAGAGGGTCAGTCCCGACGCCATGGCGATCATGATGAGGTGGGCGATCTTCAGGAGCTCACGCATTCCGGGTCCTTCCCTCGCGCCTTTCGGCGTCATCGAGGTCCTCGATGAGAATGCGGGCGCCGGCTCCCTCGAGATCCTCGTACTGTCCCGATTTCAGCGACCAGAGGAAGCCTGCAAGGCTTGCGAGCCCCAGCCCGAGAGCGACGGGAATGAGGTAGAGGAGGGCGCTCATGCCACGGCTCCGGCGAGGGAGCGCCGGCCGCCGCCCCGGGCGACGATCCCGCGCCATCGCGAGAGGGCGAGCGGCAGCATCAGCGCATTGCCGACGACGAGGATCGAGGATGCCGACATGGACACGGCGGCGATCAGCGGCGTCGCGGCGCCCATGACGGCGATCGGGACCGCGATCACGTTGTAGCCGATGGCTAGAACGAGGTTCTGCAGGATCTTTCCGCGCGCCGCACGGGCGGTGAGGAGCGCCTCGACCACCGGCTGCAGCCGATCGCCGGTGAAGACGAGATCGGCGGCGGCCTGAGCGATGTCGGCGCCCGTGGCCGGCGACATCGAGACGAAGGCGGCCGCCAGCGCCGGCGCGTCGTTCATGCCGTCGCCGACCATCAGCAAGCGCCGGCCACGGCGGGCGAGTTCCTCCAGCGCGGCGAGCTTTCCTCCGGGAAGGCAATCGCCTTCGAAGCGCTCGATGCCGGTCTCCCCCGCGATGCGCCCGACGGTCGCGCTGGCATCGCCGGAGAGAAGATGCACGTCGAGCCCGAGCGCGAGAAGGGCCTTCACGGTGTCGGCGGCATCCGCGCGCGGATCGTCGGAGAAGCCGAAGCGGCTGATCGTGCCGTCCTCGCGGCGCAGCCAGACCTCCGTACCCGGCACCTCGCTCGCCAGCCCGTCCGCGACCCATTGCGGCCGGCCGAGACGGACCTCGCGTCCTCCGGCGAAGGCGACGACGCCGCAGCCGGGGCGCTCCTGCGCGCCCTCGATCGGCGCCGGCCGGATGCCCCGGGCCCGGACCGCCGCCGCGAGCGCGAGGGAGAGCGGGTGCCGGCTCGCGCCCGCCAGAGCGGCGGCGAGGGACAGGGCATCGGGGTCCTCCGGCTCGCGCACGAGGCGGGGCCGTCCAAGGGTCAGCGTGCCGGTCTTGTCGAGGACGACCGTATCGACCTCGCTCAATTTCTCCAGAGCCGCGCCATCCTTCAACAGGATGCCCCGTGCCAGCAGGCGCCCGGCCGCCGTGACCTGGACGGCGGGCACGGCAAGGCCGAGCGCACACGGACAGGTGATGATGAGAACCGCGACGGCCGTCGTGATGGCGGCGTGGAGGCCGGCGCCGGCGAGGAGCCATCCGCAGAGCGTCAGGAAGGCCGTCGCGTGCACCACCGGCGCATAAAGGCGGGCGGCGCGATCCGCGATCCGCACGAAGCGTCCGCTGGAGCGTTCCGCCGCTTCCATCAGGCGGACGATGCCGGCCAGCAGGGTGTCGCCGGCCGGCGCGGTCGCCGCGACGTCGATGAGGCCCGTGAGGTTCAGGGCGCCGGCATGGACGATGGCCCCTTCCGCGACCGCGTCGGGGAGAGGCTCGCCGGTCAGGAGCGAGCGGTCGACGTCGCTGGCCCCGGCGACCACGATTCCGTCCACCGGTATGCGCTCGCCGGCCACGACCCGGACCGTGTCGCCGATGCGCAGCGATGCGACGGGCAGGCGCGACGTGCGGCCGTCCGCGCCGAGGAGCGTCGCGGTGGCCGGCGACAGCGACAGGAGCCGTGCGGCGTTGCTTCTCGCGACATCGCGCATGCGCTCGTCGAGCACGCGGCCGACGAGGAGGAAGAAGAGGAGCGTCACCGAGCCGTCGAACCAGGCATGCGGTCCGTCGATCGCCGTCTCGTAGAGGCTGAGCAGCGTGGCGACCACGACGCCGATGGAGATCGGAACGTCCATGTTCGTCGTGCCGTGCCGGAGCGCCTTCCAGGCGGAGCGGAAGAAGGGACGGCCGGCGTAGATCACGGCGGGAATGGCGATGGCGGCGGAGAGCCAGTGGAAGAGACCGCGCGTCGCGCCTTCGGCGCCCGACCAGACCGAGACCGACAGGAGCATGACATTGGCCGAGGCGAAGCCGGCCACCGCCATGCAGCGAATGAGGTCGCCCTGGCTCTTCGAGCCTCCGGCCTCGAAAGCGGCGGCATCGAAGGGGCGCGCATCGCGCCCGATACCGAGGAGGGCGTCGAGAACGGGCTCCGGCCGTCCCGTTTCCTCGAGGGCGACGGTCAGGCGCTTGGTCGTGAGATTGGCGCGCGCATGACGCACGCCCGGAACGCCGGAGGCCGTGCGTTCGACCTTGGCGAGGCATCCGGCGCAGTGCATGTCGGAGACGAGAAACTCGGCGTGGCGCGTGCCGTCGGAATCGAGCCTGACGGTGATGGGATCGAGGGGCCGGGCGCGGACCGGCGTTTCGAAGGAGACGTCGTCGCGGTTCAGCGTGGCGGCGGACAGCATGGTCGTCACCTCAACGGGCCGTCAGCGAGCGCGTCTCGCGCCAGACGAGTTCGCCGTTCCGGCGGCCCTCGATCTCCGCCAGCCAGCGCCCGCGGGGAAGCGCTTCGGCGGTCTCATAGCCATGGGATGCCGGGTGGAGGGACAACTCGCGGTCGGTCGCAGCGCTCGCGGGGCGTCCGACGAGCGCGCTGACCTCCAGCCCCGCGATGTCCCGTTTCTCGGCGTCGAGGAGCGTCAGAGCGAGGCGTCCGTCCCGCACTTCGAGCGTCGAGGTCCAACCCTTCGCATCCTGTGCGGCGGCGTCCTGAAGCAGGCGGTCGTAGGTCTGGCTCGCGACGTAACCGTTCTTGGCGTTGAGGCCGGGGAAGGTGGAGATGGCGAGGTAGGCCATGATCAGGTTGACGGTGATGATGGTGCCGAAGAAGAGGCCGACGACGCCGGCCATGTGCCGGCCTGCGAAGGCGAAGGTTCCGCCGGGCTGCGGGGTCGGCTGCTGCTTCCGGATCATCCGCGTGGTCTTTCCCTGGCTTCGAAATGAGCGGGGCGGCGAGCCGCCTCGGTGCCGTCGCGATCGACGACGGTGAAGGCGAAGTCCTGCGGCTCGACCGACGGGCCGGGACGCTCGACGAAGACGCGGACGTCGAGCACCATATCCGGCGGCACCACGACGATCGTGTCTCGGGCGCGTCGTTCGTCGGTCGGCGTCCACAGGACGGCATCGGAGAGACCGTCGAGCCCGATGACCAGGGTCCGTGCGACGCCGGCCTTGTTGACGAGCTTCAACTGGTAGCCGTTGCGCACGCTGCCGTTGGAAAGGGTGGTGAAGAGCGGCGCGCGATCGTGAAGAACGGTCAGCGCGGTGTCGCCGCGCGTCGCGAGCGCGACCATCATGGCGAGGCCGATGGCGCTCCAGAGCGTGAAGTAGAGAAGCACGCGCGGCCGCAGGATCTTGGACAGCGCCGGGCCCGTCTGCTCGGCCGTCGCGACCTCCCGCCCGAGCGAGGCCGCCGTCTCGGCGTGCCGCCGGACGTCGGCGAGCGTCGAATAGGACACGAGGCCCCGAGGCTTTTCCAGCTTGTCCATCACGCGGTCGCAGGCGTCGATGCACAGAGCGCACGTGATGCATTCGAGCTGCTGCCCGTTGCGGATGTCGATGCCCATCGGGCAGGCTGCCACGCAGGCGTCGCAATCGACGCAGTCGCCGACGTCGTGCCCGGCGGCGATCTCCCGCTTGGCGTGCCGCGAGCGGGGCTCCCCGCGCCACTCGTTGTAGGTGACGATCAGGGACTGCTCGTCGAGCATGGTTCCCTGGATGCGCGGCCAGGGGCACATGTAGGTGCAGACCTGCTCGCGCATGAAGCCCGCAAGCCAAAAGGTCGTCGCCGTCAGGAGCGCGACGGTGGTGTAGGCGACGGGCGCCGCGGTGCCGGACGCCATGTCGAAGGCCAGCGTCGGCGCATCCTCGAAGTAGAAGACCCAGGCCCCGCCCGTCGCCGCCGCGATGAAAAGCCAAGCCGTCCAGACGGAGAGGCGCTTGCGCAGCTTGGAAAACGTCCAGGGCGCCGCGTCGAGCTTGCGCCGCGCATTGCGATCGCCCTCGATCCAGTTCTCCACCGCGACGAAGAGGTCCGTCCAGACGGTCTGCGGGCAGGCATAGCCGCACCAGGCGCGGCCGGCGACGGAGGTGATCAGGAACAGGCCGAGCGCGGCCATGATGAGAAGCCCGGCGACGTAGTAGAATTCCTGCGGCCAGATCTCGATTCCGAAGAAGTAGAAGCGGCGGCGGGCAAGATCGAGCAGCACGGCCTGGTCCGGCGCCGTCGGTCCGCGATCCCAGCGGATCCAGGGCGTCGCCCAGTAGATGCCGAGCAGGATCGCGACGATGATCCATTTCGCCGTCCGGAACGGCCCCCGCACCTTCGAGGGGAAGATCTTCTGCCGCGCCACGTAGTCGGAGCGTTGTTCGCGGTCGTTGACCGGCTTGACGTCGCCCGGGGCTCCGCCGTCAGCACCGGTGCGTTCGCGACGGGAACGCGGGTCGTTGCTGATCGTGTCGACGACGGTCGCCATGGACATTCCCCGGGAAAAGGACGGGCTTCACGATGTGTGCAAGCCCGTCTGATGAACCGTCTAGGCTGCTCCCAGGGCCGGCGCCTTGATCGACGTCAATCGAGAACGGCTGCCGTCGTCTCCGGCGCGGGCTCGCCGCCGCCTCGGGCGTGAACGTAGATCGCCAGCTGCTTGACCGTCGCCGCGTCGAGCCTCTGTCCCCAGGCCGGCATCGCGCCGTGCCGCGGCGCGTTGATCTGGGCGCGGATGGCGGCGGGCTCGCTGGAGTAGAGCCAGACCGCGTCGCTCAGCCTCGGCGCGCCGACCTCGCGATTGCCTTCACCGCCGTCGCCGTGGCAGGCTGCGCAGTTCTCCGTGAAGATCTGGGCGCCCGCAGCGTCGGGCGGACTCGCCTTCGACAGGGACAGGACGTGCCGGGTCACCGCGGCGATCTGATCGCGATCGAGAAGGCCGTCCTTGCCGAAGGCCGGCATTTCGGAGATGCGCGTCTCGTCGTCGCCGGCGTAGCGCACGCCGTGCGTTACCGTCTGCGCGATCGCGTCGAGCGAGCCGCCCCAGAGCCAGTCGTCGTCGTTGAGATTGGCGAAGCCGACGCTGCCGGCCGCGTCCGCGCCGTGGCACTGGACGCAGTTGACCTTGAACGCGGATTCGCCACCCCGGATCGCGAGATCGCGCAGGACCGGGTCGGCCGCGACCTCTTCGATCGGAAGGCTTCGGATCTTCTCGACCTCGCCGGCCCGCGCGGCCGCGACGGTCTCGATCTCCTCCGCCACTTCCGAGCGGGAATGCCAGCCGAGAAGTCCCGGCGTCGCGGAGTTCAGAAGCGGGATCGCCGGAAACAGGAAGATGTAGACCAGCGCGAAGGCCTGGCAGGCGAAGAACACGCAGAGCCACCAGCGCGGCATCGGCGTGTTCAGCTCCTGGATGCCGTCCCATTCGTGGCCCGTCGTCGCCGTGCCGGTGGCCGCATCGATCTCGCCACGGTGCGGCTCGGAGCCGGCAACGCGAGGAAACCCTTCGTCTTTGCCGATGTCAGTCACGGTCCTTGCCTTCCGGGTCGTATTTGAAGGGAATGTCCGCCTGTTCGCGGTAGCCGAGCTGGGATCCCGGACGGAAGGCCCAGACCAGAATGGCCGCGAAGATGAGCGTGAGGGCGAGGAGGGCCCAGCTGTCTGCGAAGTGTCGCATCGCGTCGTAGAAGCTCATGGCGCTACCTCAGGTTCTCGTGGCTGAGGGGCTCGTAGCTCGTGAAGTCCACGGAGGTGCCGAGCATCTGGAGGTAGGCGACGAGAGCATCCATCTCGGAGATCCGCTGCGCGTCGCCGTCGAAGTCGCGGACCGCCACCTTGTCGTAGCGCAGCTTCAGGCCCGCCTCGGCATCGCCGGCCTTGGCGGTGGGCACGGCCAGCTGCGCGTAGAGATCGGTCACGGCGTTCTCGACCATCTCCGGCGTGTAGGGCACGCCGACCGCCGCATTGGCGCGGAGCTTGCCCGCGACGTCGTCGATCTTGAGGTCGGTCGCCGCCAGGAAGCCGTAGCGCGGCATGATGGATTCCGGCACCACCGAGCGTGGGTCCATGAGATGCCGGACATGCCACTCGTCGGAATAGCGGTTGCCGACCCGGGCGAGGTCCGGACCCGTGCGCTTGGAGCCCCACTGGAACGGGTGGTCGTACATGGACTCCGCCGCCAGCGAATAGTGTCCGTAGCGTTCCACCTCGTCGCGCATCGGGCGGATCTGCTGGGAATGGCAGACGTAGCAGCCTTCGCGCACGTAGATGTCGCGGCCGGCGAGTTCCAAGGGCGAGTAGGGGCGGACGCCCTCGACCTTCTCGATCGTGTTGTCGATGTAGAAGAGCGGCACGATTTCGACGATGCCGCCGATCGCGACGACGAGGAAGGACAGGACGAGAAGGATCGTGACGTTCCGTTCGACCCTGTGATGGTGCCGGAAGAGGAGCTTGGAAAGCGGGTCGAGCATGGGCCTGCCTCTGAATGGGGTGGGGCGGGGGCGGCCGGGTCTTCGGGACCCGGCGCCGGTCTCATTCGGCGGGCTGGACGACGCCGACGAACTGCTCGGACGGCGCGGCGCTGCGGATCGTCTTCCAGACGTTGAATGCCATCAGAAGGGCGCCGGCGAGGTAGAGAAGGCCGCCGGTCGCGCGGATGGCGTAGAACGGGTGGAGCGCGGCGACCGTCTCGACGAAGGAATAGACGAGGTAGCCGTCGGCATCGTATTCGCGCCACATCAGGCCCTGCATGATGCCCGACACCCACATCGAGGCCGCGTAGAGGACGATGCCGATCGTGGCGAGCCAGAAGTGCCAGTTGACGAGACGCAGCGAGTAGAGGCCGTTCGTGTGCCACAGGCGCGGCACGAGGAAGTAGATCGCGCCGAAGGTGATCATGCCATTCCAGCCGAGCGCCCCGGAATGGACGTGACCGATCGTCCAGTCGGTGTAGTGCGAGAGCGAGTTGACGGCCTTGATCGACATCATCGGACCCTCGAACGTGGCCATGCCGTAGAAGGCGACCGCGATCACGAGCATGCGGAGGATGGGGTCGGTGCGCAGCTTGTCCCAGGCGCCCGACAGCGTCATCAGCCCGTTGATCATGCCGCCCCAGGAGGGCATCCAGAGCATGATCGAGAAGACCATGCCGAGCGTCTGCGCCCAATCGGGCAGGGCGGTGTAGTGCAGATGATGCGGACCGGCCCAGATATACATGAAGATCAGCGACCAGAAGTGCACGATCGACAGGCGGTACGAGTAGACGGGGCGGTTCACCTGCTTGGGAATGAAGTAATACATCATTCCAAGGAACCCGGCGGTGAGGAAGAAGCCGACCGCGTTGTGCCCGTACCACCACTGGATCAGCGCATCCTGCACGCCGGAGAAGGCGGGGTAGGATTTGGAGCCGAGGAAGGAGACCGGCACCGCGAGGTTGTTCACGACGTGCAGGAGGGCGATCGTCACGATGAAGGCGAGGAAGAACCAGTTCGCCACGTAGATGTGGGGCTCCTTGCGCCGCACGATCGTGCCGAGGAAGACGACGAGGTAGGCGACCCAGACGACGGTCAGCCAGATGTCGATGTACCATTCCGGCTCGGCATACTCCTTCGACTGCGTGGACCCCATGAGGTAGCCGGTCGCCGCGAGCACGATGAAGAGCTGGTAGCCCCAGAACACGAACCAGGCCGTGTTGCCGCCGAAGAGCCGCGCGGCCGTCGTCCGCTGGACGATGTAGAAGGACGTCGCGATGAGGGCGTTGCCGCCGAAGGCGAAGATGACGGCGGAGGTGTGCAGCGGCCGCATGCGGCTGAAGTTGAACCAGGGCTCGACGTTGAGGTCCGGCCAGGTGAGCTGGAGCGCGATGACGACGCCGACGAGAAAGCCGACGACGCCCCAGAAGACGGTGGCCACGATCCCGAACCGGATCGGCCCGTCCATGTAGACGGGCGCCCCGCCCGGCCGGACCGTCGGCGCGGCGGCGGTCTCGGTCGTCGCCGCGGTCGTCAGGCGCCAGACCGACAGGGCGGCGGCGAGGAACGAGACGAGCCCCATGTGGAAGGCGAAGACATTGTCGTGCGCATAGGCCGACGCCATGAACGCGGCGAGCGCGACCGGAATCAGCACCATCGGGTTTGCGAGTTCCATCGCCAGTCCTCGATCGGGGGCGGCGCCCCGGTTGTCGTGTGACGTCGACCTAGCCGGCGGCGGCGGGGCGGTGCATTGATCGAGGTCAATCCGCGAGGATCGGGAGCGGCGGAGCCGCGAGGCCGGACGGATCGATCGGCCTTGCACGCCTCCGGCAGGAACGCGCCCTTTTCGATGCGCGGATGATCCTGATCAATGCGAGGCTGCGCCGGGCGCTTTCACAATCGCCCGCGCCGCAGAATTTCGCGGAGGCTGCGATGGAGCGTTCCATGCCTCACACACCCATGTCGCCGGACGGGTTCTCCCGCGTCATCCGGCTGGTTCAGGACACCGATCGCTCGATCGGGGCATCGCGATCCGACGCGGCGCCCGGCGACGGGGAACGGGTCTCCGGCCCTCGTCCGGCGGCGCAGTTCGCCGGCCTGTCCGCGCCGCGCTACACGTCTTATCCGACCGCGGCGGATTTTCGCGGGGATCTCGACCCCGAACTCCACGAGAGTTGGCTCGCGCGCGTTTCGCCGGGCGAGGCGGTCTCGATCTATCTCCACGTCCCGTACTGCCGGGAGATCTGCCACTATTGCGGCTGCCACACGAAGGCGATCCGGCGAGCGGAACCCGTCGAGGCCTATCGCGATGCCCTGCGCGAAGAGATCCGCCTCGCCGCCGCCGTCCTCCCCCGGCGGCTGCCCGTCGCGCGCATCGCCTGGGGCGGGGGCACGCCGTCGATCCTCGGGGCGAACGGGATCGCGTCCATCGTCTCCACGTTGGAGGCGCATTTCGATCTCGGGGCCCTGCGCGAACACGCGATCGAACTCGACCCCCGGCACGTCGACGCTTCGCTTGCGCGGGGGCTCGCCGATATCGGCATCGACCGGGTCAGCCTCGGTGTTCAGGATCTCGATCCGGCGGTCCAGGCCGCGATCGGGCGCATTCAGCCGGAACGGACGGTGCGCGACGCGGTCGCGGTTCTGCGGGCGGCCGGCATCTCCGGCATCAATTTCGATCTCATGTACGGCCTGCCGCACCAGGACGAGACGACGATCGCGGCCACCTGCCGGGCCGTCGCCGATCTCGCGCCCGATCGGATCGCCTGCTACGGCTATGCCCACCTCCCGGCACGCCGCGCGAACCAGCGGCTCGTCGATGCAGAGGCGTTGCCGGGCGCCGAGGAACGGCTGCGGCAGGCGGCGCTCGTGGCGCGATGCCTCGGCGCGCGCGGCTATCAGCCGATCGGCGTCGATCATTTCGCGCGAATGTGCGATCCGCTGGCGGTGGCGTCGCGCGCCGGCCGCCTGCACCGCAACTTCCAGGGCTACACCGACGACGACCGGCCGACCCTCCTCGGCTTCGGCGCGTCCTCCATCTCGCGCTTCTTCCAGGGCTTCGTGCAGAACGCGGTCGACATCGCCGCCTATCGACGCGCGCTCGAGCGAGGCGCGCTTCCCACCGGGCGGGGCTTGCCGCTCACCCGCGACGACCGGGATCGCGGCGCGATCATCGAGGCCCTGCTGTGCGACTTCCGCGTCGATCTTTCGGGGCAGGCCGGTCGCTTCGCGGAGGAGCTGGCGCGGCTGCGGCCCTATCTGGCGGACGGGCTGGTCACGTTCGATCGCGGCGTCCTGGCCGTCTCGCGCACCGGCCGGCCCTTCGCCCGCCTCGTCGCCCAGGTCTTCGACGCCTACCGGAACGGACAAGGCACCGGTTTCAGCCGCGTGGTGTGACACGAAGGAGGGATGATGACGGGGAGGGACCCCCTCTCGCCGTCGTGCCACGCAACCGGAAAGCGAGTGATCGTGCTCTCCGGGATTCTCACAGGCCTTTGCGGAAGCGACGCGCGATCCGTGGTGCAACTCGTGCATCACGGACCCCTTCCGCGCGAGTTTCTAGGTAGAAGTACGCTTTCTCAGCGCATCGAGTGACCTCATGTTCGAGCGCGTTCGATGCGCTGATTCGCTCCGATGGACCCTGCAAGCGGCGTCCAGCCTCGGTTGCATTCCAGTTTCGATGCGGATGGGCAGTTCTCTGCACGTCGCATGGCGCAGAGCCTGGGGAGGCATGTCAGATCGTGACCGTGACAAGCTTCCTTCAGGGGGTTGGCGCCCGCATGCGCCTGATCATTCTGATCGTGCTCGCCGTCCTGCCGTTGGGCGGCCTCATCGTCTATGGCCTGATCGCCAACTACGAGACGACGCTGCGCCTGGCGAGCGACGACCTGATGCGGACGGCCTCGATGGCCGCCAAGGATCCCGAGGGCCTCTTCGAGAACGCGCGATCGATGCTGCTCGCGGCAAAGGCCGAGGACACCGTCGGCCTGTCGGACCGCGAGGCTTGCCAAGCGTCGCTGCAGATGCTCCTCGCCGGCAATCCGCAATTCCTGGCGATGGGCGTCTTGGACGAAAGCGGCTCGATCTCCTGCCATTCGTCCGGCCTTCGTCCGTCGCTGAACACCGACCCGTCCGTCGTCGGACTTGCCCTGCGTACCCTGGCGTCGCAGGCGACGGGCATGGTCGTCGGCGACTTCATGATCGATCGCAGGACGGGCCAGCCGACCGTCGCCGTCGCGATCAGGCTGGCGCCCGATCGACGCGGCGTGGTCTTCGTCTCGCTCAATTTCGAGCGCCTCACCAAGGTGGCCGAGGGGGGCGCGTCGGCCGCCGGATTGTCGATGACCCTCGTCCATCCCGGCGCCGGCCGCATGATGACGCATGATCCCCCGATCCCGCGCGAGGTCGAAACTCTGCTGCCGTTCGGAACGACGCTCGTCGGCAGTCGGCTCGTCGCGGCGATGGCCGCCCAGCCGACGGGCGGGATCGTCGAGGCCGAAGGACCCGACGGGATCGAACGGGTCTATGCCTTCGTACCTCTGCGTGGCGCCGAAACCGGGATGATGCTGGCGATCGGGCAACCCCGGGCCGTCATCATGGGGCCTCAGACGCGCACCGCCTGGATGATGGGCATCATCGGCGTCGCCGTCCTGACCCTGGTTCTCGGCGCCGTCTGGTGGATCGGCCTGATCTCGCAGGTCCGGCCGATCGAGCGGCTGACCCGTTTCGCGCAGCGCCTGGAAGGCCGGGAGAACGAGGCCCGCATCGAGATGGAAGCGTGGCAACCGCCGGAGCTGCGCACGCTCGGACGCACGTTGAACGCGGCGGCGGTCCGACTCGACGCGGCGCGGCGTGCCGAAGAGGCCGTCGCGGCCAGCGAGAGTCGCTTCCGCCTCCTGGCGGAGAACACCGCCGACCTCATCGCGATCCTCGATGCCGATGGCGTTCCCACCTTCGTCTCTCCGGCGTCGAAGTGCATTGTCGGACGGGACCCGCAAGAGCTCATAGGGCGCCCGATCCGCGAGACGGCACATCCCGACGACGGGGCGGCGGTGGACGGGATGCTCGACACGCTCCGATCCGGCGGAGCCGTCGCCGATGTGCGCTATCGCATGGCCCATCAGGCAGGGCATTTCGTCTGGGTGGAGGTGAGCGGCCGGTCATACGACGACGGTGCCAGGATGACGCTGTCGGCGCGCGACATCACACGCCGGCGGGGCGTCGAGATGGAGCTGGAGCAGGCGAACCGCGTCCTGGCGGAACTCGCGACGACGGACGGTCTGACGGGCCTCGCCAATCGGCGAAGCTTCGATGCATCGCTCGACCGGGAGATCGCGCGGTGCCGTCGCGACGGCGTCGATCTCACCCTTCTGTTCATCGACATCGATCGCTTCAAGCTCTTCAACGATTCCTACGGTCATCTGGCGGGAGACGAGTGCCTGCGCCGGGTCTCGAAAGCCGTCCGCGACGCCATGCGGCGGCCCGCCGACATCGCCGCACGCTACGGCGGAGAGGAGATCGCCGTCATTCTGCCGGGCACCAATGCCGCGGGTGCCAGCAACCGTGCCAACCGGATCGTCGAGGCGGTCCGCGAGCTTGCCGTTCCGCATCTCCTCAGCGAGCACGGCATCGTGACGGTCAGCGTCGGCACGGCGGTCCTGCGGCCTTCGGGCTCCCTGCAACATGCCGCGAGCGATCTGATCGGCGAGGCGGATGTGGCGCTCTACGCGGCGAAGAAGGCCGGGCGGGATCGCGTCGTCGAAGGACGCCAGCTGGCCGGGGCAAGGGATCTTGCCTGAGACGGCCGGCGCCCTGGCGCCGGTCCTTGTCCGGCATCGAACCGCGTAGCGACGCGGATCGTCTCTGCGTCACGCCCGGCCGACGTCGCCGCTTCGCTGCGCCGGCTCTCTGCGTTGTTCTCGACGGTCGCGTCCGTCCGGCCGACCGGTTCCTTGCCCGCCTTGCACGGGTCCGGTGCTTGCCGTAAGCCAGGGCCGGCATGCGAAGCCGACCATGGCAAAGCGTCGTCCGGCAGCGACGGCCCTCGGATGTCTCGGAGAGGCGAACAGTCCGTGATGGTTCATCGTTCGGCATCATCGAAACTCGCGGACGGCGTCCTGTCCGTCAAAGCCGGCGTCGGGCCGACCCACGTCGCCTCGACGGCAGGTCCGAGAGGTCCGGCGAGGGACGGGAGCATCGCGTGAGCGCGTTCCAAGGCTCGCCCGACGACGTCGACGGCAGGACCGCGCAGGTCGATGCCGGGCGCTGGGCGATAATCGCTCAGTCGGTGGGCGATGCGATCATCGGCGAGACCCTCGACGGCATCGTGACCGACTGGAACCGGGGCGCGGAGCGGATCTTCGGCTACACCGCGGCCGAAGCCATCGGACGTCATATCTCCATGCTGTTCCCGGATGGCGCCGAGGACCAGTCGGAGACGATCCTCGATCGCATCCGGACCGGCAAAAGCGTGGAGCTCTACGTCGCCAAGCGTCGGCGAAAGAGCGGGCGCGTCATCGACGTTTCCCTGACCGATTCCCCGGTCTACGACGCCGACGGCCAGCTCGTCGGGGCTGCCAAGGTCGCGCGGGACGTGACCGATTTCATGGGAGCGCAGGCGCGTCTCGAGGCCAGCGAGGCCCGGCTGAGATCGGTGCTGGATACGGTGCCGGAGGCGATGGTGCTCATCGACGAGGGGGGCGTCATCGAATCCATCAGTGCCACGGCGGAGATCCTGTTCGGTTACACGGCCGACGAGGCCGTCGGCCAGAACGTGAGCACGCTCATGCCCGACCCGCACGGTGCCCGGCATGACGGCTACATCGCGCGCTATCTGAGCTCCGGCGAGCGGCGGATCATCGGGATCGGCCGCAAGGTCGAGGGGCGGCGGCGGGACGGCACGACCTTTCCGCTGCAGCTCACCGTCGGCGAGCTGCATGCCGGGGGACGTCGCTACTTCACCGGCTTCGTCCGGGACCTCACCGAGCACGAGGAATCCCAGAAGCGGCTCGGCGCGTTGCAGGACGAACTCGTCCACATGTCCCGTCTGACGGCCCTCGGCGAGATGGCGACGACGCTCGCCCACGAGCTCAACCAGCCCCTGACGGCGACGGCGAACTACCTGAACGGGGCCAAGCGCCTCCTGGCGAACGCCAGTCCGGACCGCCTGCACCTGGTGCGCGAGGCCGTCGAACAGGCCGCGCTGCAGATCCTGCGCGGCGGGGAGATCATCCGACGCCTGCGCGAATTCGTGGCGAGCGGGGAAACGGACCGGCAGAAGGAGGACCTCCCGGCCCTGATCCGGGAGGCCTGCGCGCTGGGGCTCGTCGGGGCCGGGGTCAGCGGCATCGAGATTTCCTACGCCTTCGACGCCGCCGCCGACACCGTGCTGGCCGATCGCGTCCAGATCCAGCAGGTGCTCCTCAACCTCGTGCGAAACGCGGTCGAGGCGATGGAGAATGCGCCCGTCCGACGCCTCACCGTGTCGACGCGGCGGCTTGATCGCGGCACCGTCGAGGTCGCCGTCGGCGACACCGGCTCCGGCATCGCGCCCGAGATCGCCGCCCGGCTGTTCCAGCCCTTCGTGACGTCCAAGGCGCGGGGACTGGGGGTCGGGCTGTCGATCTCGCGCACCATCGTCGAGGCGCATGGCGGTCGCCTTTCGGCCGAGCCCGTGGCCGGGGGCGGCACGCTGTTCCGGATGATCCTCTTCACGGGGATGGATGGGGAGTCGATGCATGACGCGTGAACGTCCATGACGAGCGAGGGGGTCGTCCATGTGATCGACGACGATGACGACGTTCGCCACTCGCTCGTCTTTCTTCTCTCCACGGCCGGCTTCGCGGTCCGCGCCTATGCGTCGGCGCTCGCGTTCCTCGACCGTCTCGAGGGCCTGCAGCCCGGATGCGTGGTCAGCGACGTTCGCATGCCTGGCATGAGCGGCACCGATCTCCAGCGGCGGCTGACGATCGTGGCGCCGCATCTTCCCGTCGTGATCATCACCGGCCATGGCGACGTCGCGCTGGCCGTCGAAGCCATGAAGGCCGGTGCGGTGGACTTCATCGAGAAGCCGTTCTCCGACGAGGCCTTGATCGGCGCGATCGAAGCCGCGCTCGCCCGGCGCAACGGCGTTCGGGAGCCGGCGGCGCAAGCGCAAGCGGCTTCGAGCGATCTCGGCCAATTGTCCGCGCGAGAGCGGCAGGTTCTCGACGGACTCCTGAAAGGGCATGCCAACAAGACGATCGCGCACGACCTCGGCATCAGCCACCGCACGGTGGAGGTTCACCGCGCCAACGTCATGTCGAAGCTCGGCGCGACCAGCCTCGCCGACCTCGTGCGCAAGGCTCTGCTCGCCGGACAGGCCGGAGCGGCGTAGAGCGCCGCGCGTCGAGGCTCCGGACGAGTCCGGGACGTTCCTCCCGGGCTCGCGTCGGCTCGAGATTTCGCATTCTCTGAAACGGCATCGTCACCGCGCACCGATATCGCCCGTGGCTTCGGCGTCGGCTTCGGCGTCTGCGTCCATCCGGTGCAACGTCCGTTTGCGTTTGATCAAGGCGGTGCAGCCTGGAGACCTGTAGACCGATTGCAGACGTGGCGGCCGCAGTGGGCGCTTGCCCCGGGGAGCGGGACATGGTCCAGACCAGAGACATCGTTCTCGTTGCGGATGGCGACCGCGCCGTACGGGATTCCATCAAGTTCGCGCTCGAACTGGAAGGATGGCTGGTCGGCACGTGCGCCGACGGCGCCGAACTGTTCGATCATCCCGACCTCGCACACGCGTCCTGCCTGATCGTCGACCACCATATGCCCGGAGGCGACGGCCTGGACATCGCGGACCGGCTTGCCGAGCGCGGGATCCTGGCGGTGCGGATCCTGACGACCCAGACGAACTCCGCTCGTCTTCGCCGTCGCGCCGCGCTGCGCGATGTCCGAACCATTCTGGAAAAACCGCTGCTCGGCGACGTGCTCGCAGGCGCCGTGCGCGAAGCGGTCGCGTCCCGACCTCTGCGAAATCCCGGCAATCCGTCGGGCGACATGGCGGCGAGCCCCATCCGTAAGACCCCGTAGTGGACTGACCGAATGTCGCGGATCGGTCGCTCTTGCTACTCGAAGGATATCGGTTCTCAAGGGGAAAGCCCGATGTCCGCTCTTTCGAAGCACTCTGCCTCGACCCATTCGCCGACCTTCTTCGCGTCCACGTCCTCGTCATTCGACGTGTCGACGACGAAGGATCGGATCGGCGGCGTGGCGCTGGCGGGCCAGGTCCTTCAGTTCTCGCAGGACTGCGGAATCTACGACGAAGGCGATCCGACGCGCTTCTTCTTCAAGGTCGTGTGCGGCGTCGTGCGCACCTGCAAGTATCGCTGCGACGGCCGACGGCAGATCGACGGCTTCCACGAAGAGGGCGACGTCTTCGGCCTCGAGTCGGGCGCGACCTATGAGCGGTCCGCCGAAGCGGTGTCGGACTGCACGCTGATCGCCTATCGCTGGCATGGACTGGCGTCGGCCGGCGCAGACGAGGACCGAGCGGCACTGATCGTCGCGATGGCCTTGAAGTCTCTTCGCAGGGCCGGCGACCATGCGCTTCTTTTGGGCAGGGCGACGGCCGCGGAGAAGGTCGCCTCCTTCCTGGTCGAGATCGCCGCACGGCGCCGCTCCGACGGCGCGATCGACCTCGTCATGTGCCGCCAGGACATCGCGGACTATCTGGCCCTCACCATCGAGACCGTGTCGCGCACGATGTCCCAGTTCGAGCGCAAGGGACTGATCGCACTGCCGAGTGCGCGGCACGTGGTCCTGCGCGACTTCGCGGGGCTGGCGGAGCAGTGCGGTGGCCTTGGGCCGCGCCTCGACTGACGTCGTCGCCCATGGCGACCGTTGCCCTGCCTTCACGTCGTCCGGATCGCGATTTCGGGAGAGGTGAACGCTTGTGCAACCTTTGAAGGGCATCCTTTGCGCATCGCCATCGCGTGGCGCCCTAGGTCTGATTTATGTCCCGTTTCGAAGATCTCGGAATCAAGGCGCGCCTCGTGCTCCTGGCCGCCGCCGCGATGCTGCCCTTTCTGCTTCTGGTCATCGGCGGGCTCGTCTACTCCTACGAAGACGCGACAGCGACCGCGGAGAAGGACGTTCGCAAGACCGCGGAAATTGCTTCGGATCGCGTGTCGCATGCCTTCGACGACGCGCGCGCCAGGTTGGAGATTCTCCGCGAGCTTCCGGAACTGCGCCGGGGAAGCGGGATCTCCTGCCATGCCTTCCTCATGTCGATGCGCGCGGCCAATCCGCAGTTCCTGACGATCGGGGTGCTCGATGCGCGGGGCGAGATCACCTGTCACAGTCGAGAGGGAAAGCTCGAGACCTTCACCGACCCGGTTTTCGGGCGCCGCGTCCTCGCCATGGAGCCCACGGACTTCGCGGTCGGACAGTTTCGCATCGGCGCCAATTCCGGGCGGCCGACGGTCTTCGTGGCCATGCCGCTGCCACGCGTGCGAAACGAGCCGAGCGGCATCATCTACGCCTCGCTCAATCTCGGCCATCTCCAGGATATCGCCCGCGAAATGTCGGGCAAGTCCCAGCGATCGATCCTCCTCTTGGAATCGCAAACCAGCCGCGTCCTCGCGCGCTGGCCGAAGCCGGTCGCCTTCGGCACGGCGATGCCGGATCATCCGGCCGCGTCCTTCGTCCGGGACAATGCGGCCGGCGGCGTCCGGCAACTGACGGATGTCGATGGAACCGTCCGGATCTACGGGATCGCGCCGGTTCGGTCCGCCGGTGAGTCCGGGCTGGTTCTCCTCGTCGGCGAGTCGCGCGCGCTCGTCATGTCGGCGCTGAACTGGCGCAGTTTCGCGGCTGTCCTGCTCGCCTTGCTGGCGCTCAGCACGGCGATCGGCGCGGCGTCGTGGCTCGGCTCCGAAATGCAGGTCCGGCCGATCCGCCGTCTGGCGCTGACGGCGGCCCGCATCAGCGCCGGCCAGTTCTACGCGCTGACCGGTATCGAGACCTGGCAGGCGCCCGAGTTTCGGGAACTGGCTTCTCAGTTGGACACGATGGCCGTCGCCCTCGACAAGGGACGGCAGGCCGAGCAGGCGATCGCCGTCAGCGAAGCTCGCTACCGGCTGGTCGCCGACAACACGACCGACATCATCACCTGCGTCGACACGGATGGTCGCTACACGTTCGTTTCGGGAGCCAGCCTGCCGCTGCTCGGCTACAAGCCGACCGAACTCGGCGGCTTGCTCATGCGCGACGTCGTGCATCCCGACGACCGGCCCATCGTCGACGACATCATGACCGCCGTCAGGGCCGGTCAGACGCTCCAGGCCGCCCGATATCGCGCCCGCCACTGTGATGGATACGACGTGTGGGTGGAGGTCGCGGGGCGTGCCGTCGAAGGGCGCGGCGAAGCGGTGCTCGCCATCCGCGACGCCACCCATCGCAAGGCCATGGAAGACCACATCGAGGCCACCAACCAGCGGCTGGCGAGCTTGGCCTCGACCGACGACCTCACGCAGCTTCCGAACCGCCGGACGTTCAATCAGACCATCTCGACCGAGTTGGCCCTTTGCGCGCGCACGCAGGCGCCCCTGGCTCTCGTCCTCATCGATGTGGATCGCTTCAAGGCCTATAACGACGGCTACGGGCATCAGGCCGGCGACGACTGCCTGAAGCGCGTCGCCCATGCCCTGCGCACGGAGGCGCGACGTCCCGGCGATATCGTGACGCGCTACGGCGGCGAGGAATTCGCGGCCATCCTGCCGAACACCACCCTGTCCGGCGCCCTCGAACGGGCCGATGCGATGCGACGCGCGGTGCGGGAGATGTCGATCGTCCACGGCGGCAGCGAACATGGCCGGGTGACCGTGAGCATCGGCGTCGCCTGCCTCTTCGATGCCGGACGCGAGGAGGCATCCGCCGTCCTCATCCGGCAGGCCGATCAGGCGCTCTACGAGGCGAAGGCTCGGGGGCGCGACGCGATCGAAGCCTTTCCGAACGACGTTCCGCTGCCGGCGCTGAAGCGGTCGGTCTGAGGGGCGTGGGGACCGCGCGTCCCGCTCGCTCGCCGATCGTGCCAAGCGTTCGCGACGTGGCGCCGGCCGACGATGAGGGGTCTTGGGCGATAGCCTTGTCGGTTTCCGCGATGTCGGGAACGAAGGGAGGGGCATGGGGCGTCTTTGCCCAGTGATGCGGGCGTCGAACGAGTTCGCAAACGGCTCGAGCCGTGCTGATTCCGACGAGCATCCAGTAGACATAGATCCAGGACAGGTTCGGCAGGAGCCATCGTCGTTCGGGGCCCGGCATCGTGCGCATGGCGAGAAGAAGGAAGGCCGTCACGCCGGCCACGGCATTGAAGAGGTCGATGGCGAGAAGAATGTCGATCGAGGGAACGTCCCTCTCTCCGTAGGCGAGGATCGCGATCGCCATGCCGATCAGGTAGAGGAAGATCGGATGCGCGAGCGCCGAGGCGATCATCCCGATGAAGAGGATCTGGAAGATCGCGAAGCTCTTGAAGCCCAGATCGCGGTAGAGCGCTCGCGGATCGCGCATGTGCACGAGATAGGTCTGGAGCCAGCCCTTCACCCACCGCGTCCGCTGCTCGTACCAGACCCCGATGTCGCGCGGCGCATCCTCGACGGTCGCGCTGCGCAGGGTGCCGATCCGATAGCCCTGGCGATGGAGGCGGATGCCGAGATCGGCATCCTCGGTCACGTTGTGACTGTCCCAGGCTCCCGCCGCCACGAGATGGTCCCGGCGGAAGTGATTGGATGTGCCGCCCAGCGGGATCGGGAAACCATGCGCTGCAAGCCAGGGGAGCAATCCGCGAAAGAGCGTCGCGTATTCGAGGGCGAAGAGGCCGGGGAGCCAGCCCTGCCGGCCGTTCGCGATCGAAAGTTCCGCCTGGAGGCAGGCGAGGCGATCGTCGCCTGCTCGAAAGGTGCGCCAGGCGAGCTCCAATTGCTGCGGATCGGGGCGGTCCTCGGCATCGTAGAGAACGACGAACTCGCCGGTGGCCAGGGGAAGTGCGAAGTTGAGAGCCTTGGGCTTCGTGCGGGGTGCCGAGACCGGGGTCACCACGATCTCGAAGCCCGGCTCGTCGACGATGGCGGTGCGGGCGGCGGCGATCGTGTCGGGATCGTCGGCTTCGCAAACGAGGAGGACCTGGAGTTTGGATCGCGGCCAATCGAGGGATGCCAGCGAGCGCACGAGATGGCCGACGACCTCGTCTTCCTGCCGGAGGGCGACGAGCACGCTGTAGATCGGGCGGACCGCGCCGGCTTCCGGCTCCGGCGGAAGGGGTCGCTTGGGCGGCGACAGGGCCGCCGCCAGACGAAGGCTCGTCGGCGCGAAGAAGACGATCCCCGAGGCGACGTGCAGATAAAGCAGCAGTCGGTCCCAATCCTGAAGGGCAGAAAGGACGACCGCGATGGCGAGACTGGCGAGCGCGGCGCCCTGCTGGCCGGTCAGCGTCAGACGGGCGGAGATGTCCAGGCGTTCGGCGGACAGGCTGAGACTGGCCCTGGATATGCGCTCGTCGACCGTCTCGGCAGATCGGCGGCGGCGGATCTCACCGGTCGTCGTGATCGCCAGTGCCGAGCGCGCGGCTGGTCGGCGGACCAGCAGGCGTGCCACGATATCGAGTTCCTCCAGCTTCGGCGCGATGTAGATCAGCACCGTTCCTTCAGGCCCGCAGGTGCGCAGAATGTTCTGGGCCGCGTTGGGCGCCGGCGTCGCGAGAAGCGTCTCGGCATCGGATATGTCGCGAAAGCCGATCCCGAGCGTCTTGGCCATGGCCTGAAGGAGCACGGCCTCGTCGACACGACGGGCGGCGACGAGCTCCCGCGCGATATCGGTCGCGTTCCGCGCGGCCTCCGTCCTGGCCTCGTCGAGATGGGCCTCGTCGATGCCGAGGTCGCGAAGGAGGTCCCGGATCCGGGAAGCCGCGCTCGGCTCCCCGACGCTTTCAACCTGCGCCGAAACGTGAGAAGCATCCAGCCGACGTCCAGCTCCGCCAAACGACGGGTAGCCCAAGGCTGAGGCCTCGTCACGCATGCCGACCGAGATGTGCGATCAAGTCCACGGCTCACCGGAAGCGAAGAATTGCACGATCGTCCATGACATCCTCGACGAGAAACGACCCGTGAGACACGAACCGAAACGCGCAGTTCGATCCCGTTTGATTCACCTTCTGATTGCATCTTATGTCTTGCTTTCAACTGGAGCGATTCCCGTTGCGGCTCAGGCCGTCTCGACGCCCAATTTCTGGGATCAGCGCCAGAGGCTGTCGAAGCCCGTCCTTGCGCCCCGCGAGCGCATCCGGTTTCTGACCAGCACGGATTATCCGCCGTTCAATTTTCTCGATGCGCGCGGTCGGCTCGGCGGCTTCAACGTGGATCTCGCCCGCGCGATCTGCGAGGAGCTCGACATCGTGGATCGCTGCCAGATCGAGGCGCGTCCCTTCGCCGAACTCGTTCCCCTTCTCGAGAAGGGCGACGCGGAGGCCGTGATCGCGGGCATCGGGATCTCACCGGAAAGCCGGCGGCGTCTCGCCTTCACGGAAAGCTACCTGCGCTACCCCGCCCGGTTCGTCACGCGCAAGGACGCGCCCTTGACCGAGCCGCTGGAGCCGGCGCTGTCGGGGCGCAAGATCGGGACGGTCGACGGCAGCGCGCATGCGGCCATGCTCGGGGCCTTCTTTCCCAATGTTCAGCGCGTCGGCTTCGCCGATCGCAGCACCGCGCTCACCGCGCTCAGGAACGGCGCCGTGGATGCCGTGTTCGGCGACGGGATCGATCTGTCCTTCTGGCTCGAAAGCGAGGCGGCGAACGGATGCTGCGCCTTTTCCGGTGGACCCTATCTGTCCGACCGCTTCCTCGGGGAAGGGCTCGCCATCGCGTTCGCCCGCAAGGACGTCGATCTCGCACGCGCCTTCGACTACGCCCTCGGGCAGATCGTCGCCAAGGGCACGTTCTCCGAATTGCTCCTGCGCTATTTTCCGGTGAGCGCCTACTGAGCCGCCGCAAGGCTCCGGGTCGAGCCGCCCGCGCGCCTTTGTTGACGCGGTAGGACGGCCGCCATAGACGAACGGCATGGCCGGATCGAGGTGGATCCGGGCCGATTGATCTCTCGAGGTTTTGCATGAGCGCCGCCGGTCCCGGTTCGATCACCATCAGCGACGAACTCGTCGCGGAGGCGCAGAGCTCCAATGCCTGGCCGTTCGAAGAGGCCCGCAAGCTCGTCGCGCGGCTCGATGCCAAGGCCAAGGACGGCGAGGTCCTGTTCGAGACGGGCTACGGCCCGTCCGGCCTGCCCCATATCGGGACCTTCGGCGAGGTGGCCCGCACGTCCATGGTGCGCCACGCCTTCCGCGTCCTCACCGCCGACAAGGTCCCGACGCGGCTCCTGTGCTTCTCGGACGATCTCGACGGTCTTCGCAAGGTGCCGGACAACGTGCCGAACCGGGAGATGATGGCAGGCTTCATCGGCAAGCCGCTGAGCCGCGTGCCAGACCCGTTCTCGAACGAGCATCCCTCGTTCGGTGCGGCGAACAATGCGCGGCTGCGCGCCTTCCTCGACCGTTTCGGCTTCTCCTACGACTTCGCTTCGGCGACCGACTACTACACGTCGGGGCGGCTCGACGAGACGCTCCTGAAGATGCTCCGCGCCTATGACGAGGTGATGGAGATCATCCTGCCGACGCTGGGGGCGGAGCGGCGCGCGACCTATTCGCCGTTTCTCCCGATCCATCCGAGGACCGGGATCGTGCTTCAGGTGCCGATGGTGGATCGCGATCCCGAGCGCGGCACCATCGCCTATCTCGACCCCGATACGGGCGAGCGGATCGAGACGCCCGTCACCGGCGGCGCGGTGAAGTGCCAGTGGAAGGCCGACTGGGCGCTGCGGTGGACCGCGCTCGGCGTCGACTACGAGATGGCGGGCAAGGACCTGATCGATTCCGTCACCTTGTCCTCGAAGATCTGCCGGGCGCTCGGCGGCACGCCGCCGGAGGGCTTCAACTACGAGCTCTTTCTCGACGAAAAGGGCCAGAAGATCTCGAAGTCGAAGGGCAACGGCCTGACGATCGACGACTGGCTGGCCTATGCCTCGCCGGAAAGCCTGTCCTTCTACATGTATGCCAAGCCACGGGCGGCGAAGCGGCTGCATTTCGACGTCATCCCGAAGGCCGTGGACGAGTATTACAACTTTCTCGACGCGCAGTCGCAGCAGACGCCGCAGCAGCTCCTTCAGAATCCGGTCTGGCACATCCATGCCGGAGAGGCGCCGCGCTCGGGACCGCCGGTGCCCTTCGCCATGCTTCTGAACCTTGTCTCCGCCTCCAATGCCGGCGACACGGGCACGCTCTGGGGCTACATCTCGCGCTATGCGCCGGGAACGACGCCGGAAACGGCCCCCGAGCTCGACCGGCTGGTCGGCTATGCCCTGCGCTATTTCAAGGATTTCGTGGAGCCCTCCAAGGTCTTCCGCGCGCCGGACGAGGTGGAGCGCCAGGCGCTGGAAGCGCTCGACGCCAAGCTCGCGGCGCTCGATCCCGCCGCCGACGCCGATGCGATCCAGGATGCGATCCTCGACGTCGCTCGCCCGATCGAGCGTTATCAGGACGCCAAGAAGACCGGTCCCAACGGCGGCCCCGGCGTGTCCGGAAGCTGGTTCCAGATGCTCTACCAGACGCTGATCGGGCAGGAACGCGGTCCGCGTTTCGGCTCCTTCGTCTCGCTTTACGGAATCGCCGAGACGCGCGCCCTGATCCGGTCCGCCCTCGATGGGACGCTCGGCGACAAGGCTGCATAGGCCGCGGATGGCGGGAGATCCGCCGCCGCGGATGCCCCGCCGTCCGGCGCGATCTTTCGCGCAGACGTCGCGCCTGCGCAGGAGGCAGGCTCAGCTTCCGTCGCCCCAGAGACCGAGGCGCGCCGTTCGAGCCTTGGCCTCGGCCTCCTCGTAGCGGCTGCCCGCCGCCGCTTTCGCCCAGCCGTTCTCGACGAGCCAAGCGCCGATGTCCTTGTTGTCGAGCGTGCAGGAACTCTCCGTCAGCGACTGGCTGTCGGCGAAGTTCGTCGGCACCTCGCAACGGATCGAGCGTGCGCGCAGCCAGCCGCGAAGGGCCGTTCTCGCCTTGGCGCCGCAAGGCCAGCTTCCGCCGCCTGCCAGCTCGCAGCGTCGTTCCGCCGGCGGCGCCTCGATTCCGGTGAGCTTCACGCGGGCCTTGCCCACCTGGAAGGTCGAGGTGTCGACGGCGATCGGCCGCGTCAGGACCTGCAGAACCTCGCCCGACGCCGCCCCATCGAGCGCCGCGGCTTCCGGCGCGGCGGGCGGGATGTCGCCCGGTGTCTCGGCGGGAACCTCCGGCGACACCGTCTCCGGCCGGGGTGGCGCGGACATCCCGCCGGCCGCATGCCCCGTCTCGGCGGCTTCCCCCGTTTCGGCGGCTTCCGGTGGTTCCATGCCCGGCATCTCGGTCGGTACGTCGAGCACCATCGGCGGCGCGAGCGACGCGGCGATGTCGGCGCGGCGCGGCACGGCGAAGGCGAAGCTTCCCGCGAGGAGTGCCAGCCCCGCCACCATCAGTGTGATGCGGCGAGCCGGAGAGGGGGTTTCCTCGGAGGTTTCGGTCGGGGTCATGGAAACAGCTTCACCCGTCTCGCGTGTGTGTCCGGAGATGTCCCGTTCACTGACTGGCCCAGAGGATGCGTGCGATCCACTCGATGTCGCTGATCGGAAACTGCCGGTCGGGATAATCCGGATTGATCGAGACGAGTTCGATGGTCTTGGAGGTCTTGCGCTGCAGCACCTTCGCCATCACCTCGCCGCCGCGCGTGCGCACCACCACGCGGTCGCCGCGCCGCACCGAGGCGCCGGGCGCCACGATGACGATGTCGCCGTCGCGATAGAGGGGCAGCATGGAATCGCCGGAAACCTCCAGCGCGTAGACCGGCTCTTCGCCCGCCGCCTGGGGCAGGGCGATCTCGTCCCAGCCTTGCCCGACGGGAAAGCCGCCGTCGTCGAAATAGCCGCCGGTGCCGGCCTGGGCGAAGCCGATCAGCGGAACCACCGCGCGAGGCGCCGGACGCTGCGCGGACATGGCCTCCGGGCCGCCGCGCATGAGGGCCGTGAACTCGTCGAGCGAGGTGCTCGTCGCCTCGACGATCTTGGCGATCGACTCCGTCGAAGGCCAGCGCGGCCGCCCGTCCGTCGCCGTTCGCTTCGACTTGTTGAAGGTCGTGGGGTCGAGGCCGGCGCGTCGCGCAAGGCCCGATGCGGTCATCTTGTGCCGGGCGGCCAAGCCGTCGATCGCCGCCCAGACCCGTTCATGGGAGAACATCCGCAGGGTCCCAAAATGGATGATTGAAGGAATAAATACCTTCAGCGCCTCGTCTTACGGCGAGACGGGGCGATTGTCCAGATGGGGTCCCCAGCCCCCGGACGGTTTTTCCCCATCCGAGCGGATCTCTCCCGCGCTGGATTGTTCCGCCGGATCAGTCCGCGCGGAACGGAGGCCTGCCGCTGTCCAAAGCGTGCTCGAGGTCGTCGATCCGATCCTGCCCGAAGAAGGGCTCTCCGTTGAGGACATAGCCGGGACTGCCGGGGATGAGGGCCGCGAGAGCCGCATCGGAATTGGCCTTGCGGATGATCGCCGATTCCGGCGCTTGCGCGAGATCGAGGACGTCCGCCGCGGGAAGACCGAGCCGTTCGAGATAGGACTCGATCTGCACGCGATCGGCGATGTCCTCGTTGCGGACCCAGACGCCGGAAAACACCATTTCCATGAAATCGAGCGGATTTTGCCCCATCTGGACGAGCGCGACCGTGGCGAGGTCCGCGAAGGTTCCGTCCGCCGGGAAGTGCCGGGGGCGAACGTTGATGGGCAGGCCGCGGCGCTCGGCGATGCGCTTCAGGTCGATGATGCGGTAATCCTGCCGGAGGGCCGGGCGCTGGGCGAGCGGCAGGTTGCCCGTCACGGACCAGAGGACCTTGAGGTCGATGGGCTTGGGCAGCAGCGTGGCGTTGTGGCGACCGGCGACGGAGCGGATCTCCTCATGCCCGAGATAGGTGAAGGGCGAAATCGAGGTGAAGTAGTAGTCGATGGCCGGCATGGTGATCTCCCGTGCTCAATGCGGTCATCCATACCGGTCCGAGACCGTCGACGGCAACCACCGGCCCACGGGCGCTTCGGAACCGCAGGCCGAAATGCGGCATTGTCGTGGAGAAACACGCACCCGGCCGTGGCGAAGGAGACCTCTCGCCCGCTATGGTGTCGAACGAGGCTCGACGGTCGGCCCCGATGAATGTCCCGATGCGATCACGACGAGCGACATGAGCCCGAGATTCGGACAGAACACCAGCGAGGAAATGCGCCGCCGGGCCGCCGAGCCCGGACGCGGGCGCGACGCGACGGGTCCGTTCTCGATTCCCTTCAAGGGCTGGCGCGACATCGGGCAGCGCCTCTACTTCTCGTTCTTCGAAGACCGCGTCATGCTGATCGCGGCAGGGGCGACGTTCTATCTCCTGCTCGCGCTCTTCCCGGCCTTCGCCGTCTTCGTCTCGCTCTATGGCTTCGTGGCGGATCCGAACTCGATCGCGGAACACATCGCCTTTATCGGCCAGTTCCTGCCCCAGGCGGGCATGGAGCTTCTCCAGTCGCAACTGGAACGTCTCGCCGCCCAGGACATCACGGTCCTCTCGCGCGGTTTCATCATCGGTCTGGCCTTTTCGCTGTGGAGCGCGAACAACGGGATCAAGACGCTGTTCGAAGCGATGAACGTCGCCTATGGCGAGCAGGAGAAGCGCTCGTTCCTCAAGCTGAACCTCGTCGCCTTCTGCTTCACGCTCGGAGCGGTGTTCATCGGGATCATCCTCATCGTCGCGGTCGGCGTCGTTCCCGCCGTCATGGCGGTGTTCGGGCTCTCCACCTTCACGGACTCGCTGATCGCGGCGATGCGCTGGCCGGTCGTCTTCGTCCTCATCGTCGCCTCGATCGCGCTGATCTACCGCTACGGTCCGAGCCGCAACCGTGCCCGCTGGGTCTGGGTGATCTTCGGTGCGATCCTGACCTCCGTCGTCTGGCTGGTCGGATCGATCGCCTTCTCCTGGTATCTCCAGAACTTCGCCAATTACGGCGCGACCTACGGCTCTCTGGGCGCGGTCATCGGCTTCATGATGTGGGTCTGGGTGTCCTCGCTCATCTTCATCATCGGTGCGGAGATCAACGCCGAGATGGAACACCAGACCGCGCTGGACACGACCGACCTGCCGGAAAAGCCGCTCGGCGAGCGCGGCGCGCGCGTGGCCGACACGATCGGCAAGAGTTCCTCGCGCGGGCGCGTGCCGGTGCCGGAGAAGAAAGGCCTGTTCGGGAAGTTCAGGAAGGCGCGGGCCGACGGAGCGTTGTAGGTCGCCGCGCGATTCTCGATGGCGTCGCGTCGACGCGGCTTAGAGCGCCGTACGTCCTTTCGGATTCACCAACGACGCCCTCGATCTGTGACTCAACGCGTCGGTCTATCCCAAAATCCTCTCCGATCTTGGGACGATGCTCTCCATTAAGGCTGGAACATTCTCGACATGGCAACCACCGCTCCGACAAGGACGATGGTCTGAAAGCCGATGGCGGAAATCACCCATTTGATCGTATCGGCCTTGCCCGCCTCGATCTTGGCTTCCAAGCGCAGATCGAGTGCCTGAATGTCGGCTTTCGTCTCTTGACGATGTGACTGCATTTCCGCGCGCAGCTCGGTTCCGAGATTTTGCAGTTCGGCGCGGACCGCTTGAAATTCGGCCTTGGTCTCCGCTCGGATCGCCTGCAGATCGGCCTTGGTCTCCGCTCGGATCGCCTGCAGATCGGCTTTGGTCTCAGCGCGGATCTCCTGCAGATCGGCCTTGATCTCAACTCGGATCGCCTGCAGATCGGCCTTCGTTGCGGCCGTCGAGGCGTCTGCCTCGCGCGCATCCCGCAGCACGAACGTCATCGCCTCGGCCTGGAGATCCGAGAAGCCGGCGGCCTTCAGCTTGCCCGCGATGGCGAGAGTGTCGAGGCTGTGGGCGCTCATCGCGTGGTTCCGGTCATGAGGTCAGTGCAGCGCGAAAGCACCTCGCGGTCAAGCCGGCATCAACGATGCGGCAGGGCAGTCGCTTCAGGGTCTGATCGTGCGAAGGAGAGGATCGCATCCTTCCGACAGCCGGGTTGGCTCACATGGGTTTGCGAAGCGATCACCCTAAGCGAAGCGGAGGTGGCGCCGATCGCCTCCTCCGCCGTTCTCATTCCCGGCGCTTACGCCGCCTTCGCGTCGGCGGGTGCGAAGCGGGCGTAGAAGGTCTCGCCCCTTGCCGCCATCTCGCGAAGGAGCGGGGTCGGCTGGAAATGCTCGCCATAGGACGCGGCCAGCGTTTCGCAGAGCGCGACGAAGGCCTTGGTGCCCATCCCGTCGATGTAGGAGATCGTGCCGCCGGTATAGGGCGCGTAGCCGAAACCGAGGATCGAGCCGACATCGGCCTCGCGCGGATCGGTGACGACGCCTTCCTCCATCGTGCGCGCCGCTTCCAGCGCCATGGTCACGAGGAAGCGCTGCTTCAGCTCGGCGTAGTTCACCGCCTCCGGACGCTTCTGCGCGAAGAGGTCCTTCAGACCCGGCCAGAGGTGCTTCTTGGCGGGCTTGGCGGGATAGTCGTAGAAGCCCTTGCCGGCCTTGCGGCCGAGGCGGCCCTCGTCGTCCACCATGCGGTTGACCAGCGCGAAGTGCCGGGCGTCGACCGCGGCGTCGCCGAGATCGCGGATCGTCGCCTTCAGGATCTTCTGGCTGAGATCGACCGCCACCTCGTCGTTGAGGGCGAGGGGACCGACGGGCATTCCGGCGGCCTTGGCGGCGTTCTCGATCATCGCGGCGGGAACGCCTTCGATCAGCATGTCGTAGGCTTCGTGGATGTAACGGAACACGCAGCGGTTGGCGAAGAAGCCCCGGGTGTCGTTGACGACGATCGGCGTCTTCTTGATCGCGCGCACGAAGTCGAGGGCTACGGCAAGCGCCTCGTCGCCGGTCTCCTTGCCGAGGATCACCTCGGTCAGCATCATCTTGTCGACGGGCGAGAAGAAGTGGATGCCGATGAAGCGCGTCTTCTCGGGGAAAGCCTCCGCCAGCATCGAGATCGGAATGGTCGACGTGTTGGAGGCATAGATCGCGCCGGGCTTCAGGACCGCTGCCACCTTCTTGGTGACATCCGCCTTCACGTCCTTGTCCTCGAAGACCGCCTCGACGACGAGATCGACGTCGGCGAGAGCGGCATAGTCCGGCGTCGCCTGGATGCGGCCGAGAAGGGCGGCCGCATCCTCCTTGGAGGAACGGCCCTGGCCGACGAGCTTCTCGACGATGCCCTGGCTGTGGGCCTTGCCCTTGTCGGCAGCGGCCTGGTCCCGATCGATGAGGACGACTTCCAGGCCCGCCTTGGCCGAGACATAGGCGATTCCCGCGCCCATGAAGCCGGCGCCGATGATGCCGACCTTGGCGACCGTTTTCGGGCCGACCGATTTCGGCCGGCGGGCGCCCTTGCCGAGGTCCTGCATCGAGACGAAGAGGGAGCGGATCATCATGGCCGCCTCGGTCGTCTGGAGGACCTCGGCGAAATAACGCTGCTCGACCTTCAGCGCCTGATCGATGGGCAGGAGAAGCCCTTCGTAGACGCATTTCACGATGGCGCGCGCGCCGGGATAATTGTCCTGGGTTTCCTTGCGGTAGAGCGAGGCGACGGCCGGCCAGAGCTGCGCGCCCTGCGCCGAGTAGACGGGACCGCTCGGCAGCTTGAAGCCCTTCTGGTCGAAGGGCTTCACGGCGGGAACGCCGGCCCTCAGCATCGCCTTGGCCTTGTCGACGAGATCGGCCAGCGGCACGGCCTCGTCGATGAGCCGCATGGCCTTGGCCTTGGAGGCGGACAGCGTCTCGCCCTTCAGCAGCATCTGGAGCGCGGACTGCGTGTCGGTGAGGCGGGGAACGCGCTGGGTGCCGCCGGCGCCGGGAAAGAGGCCGACCTTGACCTCGGGCAGGCCCATCTTGGCCTCGCTCGCCGCGACGCGGGCATGGCAGGCGAGGGCCAGTTCGAACGCGCCGCCCATGCAGGTGCCGTTGATCGCCGCGACGAAGGGCTTTCCGCACGTCTCCAGCTTGCGGTAGATCCAGGACATGGCTCCGGCGCGCTCGAAGAGTTCGGCGACCGCGGCCGGCCGGTCGGTCTCGACCTTCGCCTGGTAGGCGTCGAACATCCCCCGCAGCATCTTCAGGTCCGCGCCGCCGGAAAAGCTGCCCGTCTTGCCCGACGTGATCACCGCGCCCTTGATGGCGGCGTCGCCGACGACCTGGTCGACCAGCGCGTCCAACTCGCGCATGACCTCCTCGGTGAAGACGTTCATCGACCGGTCGGGCATGTCCCAGGTGATGAGGGCGAAGCCGTCGCTGTCGGTCTCGATGGTGAAGTTCTTCATCGTATCTGTCTCCCGGACTGTATCGAGGTCATGTGGCTGTCTGCGTGAGGCGACGGTAGGTGGCACTGTACTTTCCGCGATCCGGTCGACCGAATTTCGCGTCCGTCTCCGCAGAGTTCAGAAAGATTTCAACGCTCCGATGTCATGGTTCGTCATCGATAGTATCCGACGGACTGACGACGATGACACAGGGCTGCGAGGGCTGCCGTTCCGGCACCGAACTCGACTTCAACTTCTCGATGGCGTTCCAGCCGATCTACGACACCGCCGCCGAGCGCGTCTGGGGCTACGAGGCGCTCATTCGCGGCACGGCCGGAGAAGGCGCCTACGAGATCCTGTCCCGCGTCGGTGATGATCAACGCTACCGCTTCGATCAGGCCTGCCGCGTCAAGGCGATCGAACTGGCCGCCCTGCTGTTCCCGACCGGCTCCGACGTCCAGCTGTCGATCAACTTCATGCCCAACGCCGTTTACGAGCCGGCCGCCTGTCTTCGCGCGACGCTCGCCGCTGCGAGGACGCATCGCTTCCCCCAGGCCTCGATCATGTTCGAGTTCACCGAGGCCGAGGAGATCGCCGATACCGGCCATCTCACGAAGATCATCACGGAATACCGCCGCCAGGGCTTCATCACCGCGATCGACGATTTCGGCGCCGGCTATGCGGGTCTCGGCCTTCTCGCCGATTTCCAGCCGGACCTCGTCAAGATCGACATGAAGCTGATCCGTGGCGTGGACACCAGTCGCGCCCGCCAGGCGATCGTCGCCGCGATCCTTCATATCGCGCGCGAACTCGACATCACGATCCTCGCGGAGGGAATCGAGACGGAGGCCGAGTTCACGACGCTGCGGGCTGCCGGCATCCGTCTCTTCCAGGGTTACTACTTCGCCCGGCCGGCCTTCGAGGCTCTGCCGCCGATCTCCGCCGGCAGCGCGGATGCCGTCCGGCCGGCGCGTCGCGCCGCCGGCTGATCCCACTCTGGCAGGGGAGAACCGGGCGACCATTCCCGAACGGCCTCAGACCCGCTCGATGATCGTCGCGGTGCCCATGCCGGCGCCGATGCACAGCGTGACGAGGGCGGTGGTCTTGTTCAGCCGCTCCAGTTCGTCGAGCACCGTGCCGAGGATCATCGCGCCGGTCGCACCCAGCGGATGGCCCATGGCGATGGCGCCGCCGGCCACGTTGATCTTGTCGTGCGGGATGTCGAAGGCCTGCATGTAGCGCAGGACGACCGCCGCGAAGGCCTCGTTCAGCTCGAAGAGGTCGATGTCCGACAGCTGCATTCCCGCGCGCGCCAGAAGCTTCTCGGTCACGTCGACGGGCCCGGTCAGCATCAGCGCGGGATCCGAGCCGATGTTGGAGAAAGCGCGGATGCGCGCGCGCGGCGCCTTGCCGAGGATCGCGCCGCCCTCCTTGGAGCCGAGGAGCACGCCCGCCGCGCCGTCGACGATGCCGGACGAGTTGCCGGCATGGTGGACGTGGTTGACGCCCTCGAGTTCGGGATGGGCCTGGATGGCGACCGCGTCGTAGCCGCCCATCTCGCCGGGCATGGCGAAGGAGGCGTTGAGGCTGCCGAGCGACTGCATATCGGTCGAGGGACGCATGTGCTCGTCGCGGTCGAGGATGACGATGCCGTTCTGGTCGAGAACCGGCACCACCGACCTCGCGAAGCGGCCTTCCTCCCAGGAGCGGGCGGCCCGCTTCTGGCTCTCCACGGCGTAGGCGTCGACGTCGTCGCGGGAGAAGCCGTATTTCGTCGCGATGAGATCGGCCGAGACGCCCTGCGGCATGAAATAGGAGGGAATGCCCACGGAGGGGTCCATGAACCAGGAGCCGCCCGCCGCGCCCATGCCGACGCGCGACATGGATTCCACGCCGCCCGCGATCACGAGATCATCGGCGCCGAAGGCGATCTTGGCGGCGCCCAGATTGACCGCATCGAGGCCCGACGCGCAGAAGCGCGAGATCTGGACGCCCGGCGCCTTGAAGTCGTAGCCGGCCTCGAAGGCGGACGCCTTGGGGATCACCGCGCCGGCTTCGCCGACGGGATCGACGCAGCCGTAGATGATGTCGTCGACCTTCGCCGTGTCGATCCCGTTGCGGTCGCGCAGGGCCTCCAGAACCTTGGCGCCGAGGCGCACCGCGGGAACCTCGTGGAGCGCGCCGTCCTTCTTGCCGCGGCCACGGGGCGTACGGACGTGGTCGTAGATATAGGCTTCGGTCATCAGGCATCTCCCGTCATGGTGAAGCCGCGCCATCTCGCAACGGCCTGTCGCGTCCGCGAGAACGCGCGAGTGAGTTATCGGAGCATAGGTTCGCCCGCATGGGAACGGACGAACCTGTTTCAGAACGCGTCGGCGTCCAGCGCCATCATGGAATCGGCGCCCGCCGAGATGCGGGCGAGGTGGGCCGAGGTCTCCGGCATCAGGCGCTCCATGAAGAAGCGGGCGGTGACGAGCTTCCTCTCGAGGAAGGCAGCATCGCCGTTGGCGCCGGCCTTCAGCTTCTCCTGGGCGACCTTCGCCATCCGGCCCCACATGTAGCCGAGCGCGACGAGGCCGAAGAGGTGCATGTAGTCGGTGGACCCCGCGCCGGCATTGTCGGGTTTGGCCATCGCGTTCTGCATCAGCCACATCGTGGCCGCGCCGAGATCCTTGGAGCCCTTGTGGATGCCCTTGGTGAAGGGCGCCATGGCCTCGTCGGCGCGATGCTCCTCGCAGAAGGCGTTGACCTCGGCGAAGAAGGCCTGGATCGCCCGACCGCCGTTCAGCGCAAGCTTGCGACCGACGAGGTCGAGCGCCTGGATGCCGTTCGCGCCCTCGTAGATCTGGGCGATGCGGGCGTCGCGCACGAACTGCTCCATGCCCCATTCCTGGATGTAGCCGTGCCCGCCATAGACCTGCTGCGCCATGACGGCGTTGTCGAAGCCCTTGTCGGTGAGGACGCCCTTGATGACCGGGGTCATCAGGCCCATCCAGTCGTCGGCGGCCTGACGCTCCTTTTCGTCTTCGGCGAGGTGGGCGAGGTCGCCCTTCAGCGCCGTCCACAGCACGAGCGCGCGGCCCGCTTCGTTGATCGAGCGGATCGTCATCAGGATCCGGCGAATGTCGGGATGGACGATGATCGGGTCCGCCGCCCGATCGCTCGCCTTCGCGCCGGAGAGCGAGCGGCCCTGGATGCGCTCTCGGGCGTAGACGACGGCGTTCTGATAGGCGGCTTCCGAGACCGCGAGGCCCTGGATGCCGACGCCCAGGCGCGCTTCGTTCATCATCGTGAACATGGCCCGCAGGCCCTTGTCCTTCTCGCCGATGAGGTAGCCGGTCGCGCCGTCGTAGTTCATCACGCAGGTCGCATTGCCGTGGATGCCCATCTTCTCCTCGATGGATCCGCACGACACGCCGTTGCGCGCGCCGGGTTCGCCGGCGTCGGTCAGCACGAACTTCGGCACGATGAAGAGCGAGATGCCCTTGACGCCCTCCGGCGAGCCTTCGATGCGCGCGAGGACGAGGTGGATGATGTTCTCGGAGAGATCGTGCTCGCCGGCGGAGATGAAGATCTTCTGCCCGGAAATGCGATAGGCGCCGTCTTCGGCGGGTACGGCCTTGGTGCGAAGAAGCCCGAGATCGGTGCCGCAATGGGGCTCGGTGAGGTTCATGGTGCCCGTCCAGGCGCCTTCGACCATCTTGGGCAGGTAGGCCTGCTTCTGCTCGTCCGTGCCATGCTGGACGATCGCGGCGATCGCGCCGGCGGTCAGGCCGGGATACATGGCGAAGGCCATGTTGGCGGCCGACATGTATTCGTTGACCGCGGCCGACAGCGTGTGCGGAAGTCCCTGTCCGCCGAAATCCTGCGAGACGGACAATCCGCCCCAACCGCCCTCGCGGAAGTGGCGATAGGCTGCGTCGAAGCCCTTCGGCGTCGTCACGGTGCCATCGGAATGGCGCGTGCAGCCTTCGCGGTCGCCGACCTGATTGAGCGGCTGGAGCACTTCGGACGCCAGACGGCCGGCTTCGCCGAGGATCGCCTCGACGACGTCGGGCGAGGCATCCGAGAATCCGGGAAGATTGTCGTATCGCTGCAGGCCGAGCAGATCGTTCAAGACGAAGAGCGTATCGGCGACGGGGGCCTGATAGACCGGCATGCGCATCTCTCCCTATGCGACGTGGCGCATCATAACTTTGACGTTTACGTCAATGGGAAGGCATATACGCCGATGCCGGGATCGGCACAAGAGCGGGCCATGCCGGGATCGGCAGGGGAGAGCGGTGGCGGGGGAGGGCGTTGGGGAAAATCGAGGGAGAGCGTCAGTCCGCCCGACAGAGGGCTGTCGGCGTCGCGTCCCCGGTCAGCCGAGCCGATGGTGGCGCATCGACGCGTCGCGCGGGACACCGGCGACGCGTCGATGCGCCACCGAGAGCACCGGCCCTTGGATCAAACGCGTCAGTCTGCAAGTCCGCCGAGCGGACGCAGGGCGTTGAAGCGTCCGTCGTGCGTCCAGATGACCGCACGGCGTCGGGGCGCGGTGGCGCGCGTCAGCCCTTGCGCGGCGTCGCCAGCTTCGAGCGAACGAATTCGATCGAAACTTCCATCGCCCGAATCGAGGCGTCGATCTCCCGACGCTGTTCCTGAAGCACCTGATGCTGTTCCTCGAATCGGTCGAGGGCCACCTCCATCTGGCGGCGGGGGCCATTCGGCTGATCGTAGATCTCGATGATCTGCTTGGCCTCGGTCAACGAGAAGCCGAGCGTCTTTGCCAGCAGCACGAGGCGCAGGCGCGCCCGGTCCCTCCGCGAGTAAAGGCGAGTGGTTCCGCGGCGCTCGGGGCTCAGGAGGCCGCGATCTTCATAGAAGCGAAGTGTTCGCAGCGTCACGCCGAATTCTCGAGAAAGATCTCCGATTCGGAAGGTATCCCTATCACTTTCCGGATCGACCTGGGTGCCGAGAAGGAAGCCGATATCCACCGGGACGTCTGCTTCCGCGATGTCTTCAGGCGGGGTTTGCTGGTTCATCTTTGCGCTCAACTTTGGAATTACATCGGGGCTGACCTAGAGACAAGTGCCTGATGTCAATGCCCTTTCACATGCGGGATATATCGTGCCGCATGTCCACCTTACAATCCTTTACGCCTCTTTAAGATGCGCCCGCAAATCCAGCCTCGCTCCTGCCAGCCTTTCTATACCGGGTCGACGCGCTGCCGACCGGGCTCTGCCACTCGTGGTGACAAGCGGTTCGTGTCAGAGTTGCTTCTTCCGATTTGTTGTTCGGGAGGGGTGGACGCTTCGCAGGGGTCGAAGAGGTTTGACGATGCTACAGTCGAGATCGCCGTCACAGGAGTCGCCGGCATCCGGGAGCCGCGACGGCTCACCGCTGGCCACCCTCAGCCGCACATTGCAGGCCCTCGAGGACCGTCTGTCGCGCCTTCCCGCCATGCGCGCGGAATCGGTCGGCCCGGTCGCGACGCCGTCGGTGATCGTAACGCCATCGGAGCCCTCTCCCATCTCCCGACGGGCCGCCCTGACGGATGCGGTCTCCGAAATCGTCATGCGGCGGCAGATGCTGGACCGCGAGGCTTCGAACGACGGCGACCGGTCGGCGGCAGGGCGTCTGCGCGAACCTCTCGACATGGCCCCGCGAACGCCGGCGAGCGCCGTTCCCGCCCGCCTGCGGGAGCACCTTCTACAATCCTTCGCCTCCGATGCCGAGACGCTGAAGGCCGAAGGCAGCGGCTTTGCCGCCATCAGCGAGGTCGCGGCTGAACTCCAGCGCCTTCGCGAGGAGATCCGGCGCGATTCGCGTCCGAAGGTCGATCCTCGCTTCGAGGAGATGCGTCTCGCTTTCGACGGCTTGCGGGCCATGATCGAGGCGCGTGAGGGCGAGGAGCGGATCGGTCCCGAGCTCGCGCGGGTCGCCGGCGGACTGGCCCAGCTCACCGAGGACGGCGCCGACCGCGCGACGTTGAACACGCTGCGGGCCGAACTGGAGGAGATGCGCAGCCTCTTCACCGACATGGCGCGCGAGACGAGCCTCCAGGCCGAGGCCGAAATCGAGGTCAAGCGCGACATCAAGGACGAGCTGCAGCGCCTGCGCGAGTCGCTGCGTTCGCTCGCCAGCGAAGATCAGGTCAAGGCGGTCGAGAAGCGCTGGGACGAGTTCGAGGAGCGCTACGTCCAGACGCCGGCCGCGCCGAGCGAGATCACGATTTCCCGTCTGCTGCAAACCGAGCTCGAAGCCGTGCGGGGACAGATCGAGGCCTTGTCGGACAAGACGCCGATGGATGCGGTCGAGAAGCGTTGGGACGCGCTCGAGGAGCGGCTCGACCAGCGGGACATGGAAAAGACGATCCAGCACCTCGCCGATCGCATGGGCGATATCGAGCAGCAGCTGTCGCAGCTGCCCAGGAGCCTCGGCATCTCCGCGCTCGACGAGCGGGTGCGCACGCTGGCCCAGGGCGTCGAGATGCTCGCGCTGCAGGCTCCGGGTCCGGATGTCGAGCAGTTCGTCATGATCGAGGATCGTCTCGACGAAATCTCCCGCGCCATCGTGGCGACGTCGATGCAGCAGCCGGCGATCGACATGGCGCCGATCGAGCGCATCGAAGCGCGGATCGCCATGTTGACCGCCCGCATCGATCGCGTGTCCACCGACGGCGACACCGAAATGCTGGCGCAGCGCGTCGCGGAACTGTCCTCGCGCCTCGAAACCATCTCCAACGATCCGGCGCCCGCCCGCATGGCCGAACGGATGGCGGCGCTGGCCGAACGGCTCGAGGTCGTCTTCGCCGAGCTCGAGACCCCGCGGATCGACATGGGCGCCATCGAGGCCCGCCTGTCCGGACTGACCGCGCGTCTCGAGGAAACCGCGACGCCCCAGATCGACGCCGACGTCGTGAAGGCTCTCGAAGCGCAGATCGCTCGCCTGGCCGAGAGTCTCGAGCGTCCCGAGCGCCTGCAGATCGCCGAATCCGATCCCGAGGTCGAACGCCGTCTGGCGGCGATCGAGCAGCGGCTGGACGATCAGCGCGATGCGCTGATCTCGACCGCGCGCGAGATCGCCGACGACACCGCCCGCCGCATGCAGGCCGCCGGCGATCGCCGCCAGAGCGAGCACGTCGCGCAGCTGTCCGAGAATCTGAAGGCGCTCGAAACCTTGTCCCGCGCCAACGACGAACGTGCCGGACAGGTCTTCGAAAGCCTGCACGGCACGCTGATGAAGATCGTCGATCGGCTGGAGCAGATCGAACAGGACGTCGGCGGCAAGCGCTCGGCTGCGCCCGCGGCCGAGGTCGCCCGTCAGCCGCAGGCCGCGGCCATGGCCTCGGCAGCGCCCGCGGCTGCGATGCGCGCCGCTGGAGCGCCCTCGGGCCGCGCCGACGCTGCGGCTCCGGCTTTCCTGACCGTCGGCGCGTCGGCGGTCGCGGAAAAGCCCTCGGTCCGCGAGGCGGTTTCCGCGCCGTCGCTCGACGCCGCCGACATCATCGACCGCAAGGAGGTCAATCGTCCGCTTGAGCCCGGCTCGGGCGCGCCCGATATCGGGGCCCTCCTGGAGCGTCTGCAGCTGCAGCGCGGCAAGGGCAACGGCCCGCGCGAGCCGCTCGGCGATGCCGAACTCGTCGCCGCCGCGCGCCGGGCCTCCCGCGCCGCCGCCGCCGCCGTCGAGACCGAAGCCAAGGCTGCGGCGACCGAGACCGGCAAGACCGGCGAAGGTCGCGTCGCTGCCTTCGTCCAGCGTCGCCGCAAGCCGATCCTTCTCGCCGTCCTCGCCGTGATCGCCGCTCTGGCGGCCCTGCCCTTGAAGGAGGCGATCCAGGCGGGTTCGACGGACGTCGCCGAAACCACGCCGCCCCTGACGATCGAAGGCACCGCGATCCCCGTGCCCGCGATCGAAACGACGTCCGATACCGCCTCCGCCCAGCCGTCGGCCACCGTTTCCCCGCCCGAGGCCGAAGCGACGGCCACGGGCGACGAGGCGGCGGCTTCGACGGAAGCTGCGGCGGCGCCGATGGTCCCGATGGACCCGGTCGCCGGCCCCGCGCCCGAAGCGGCGACGTCCTCCGCGGCGGCCGTGGCCTCGACCGGTTCGGTCGACGGCGATGCCGTGCCGGCGCGTCGCGGCGCGCCGACGACGGAGCCCTCTGCCGTTCTGGCGCGCGCCGAAGGCAAGCTGCCGGCCGCCGCGCTCGGCTCGGCCCCCGCCGCCCCCGCCGGCATCGGCGCGCCCGCTCTGGTCTCCGCCGCGGAAGGCGGCGACGCCAAGGCCCTGTTCGAAATCGGCCTGCGCCTCATGGAAGGCCGGGGTGCCGAGCCCAAGCCGGCCGAAGCCGTCGTCTGGTTCGCCCAGGCCGCCAAGCGCGGCTTCGCCCCGGCCCAGTACAGCCTCGGCACGCTCTTCGAGAAGGGCAATGGCGTGACGCGCGACACGGGGGCTGCGCGCGACTGGTACCTGCTGGCCGCGGATCAGGGCAACGTGCGCGCCATGCACAACCTCGCCGTCCTCTACGCGACCGGCGTGGAAGGCGTGTCCGATCCCGATACGGCGTTGCGCTGGTTCGAGAAGGCTGCCGATTTCGGCATGCGCGACAGCCAGTACAATCTCGGAATCCTCTACGCCCGTGGTTCCGGGACCGACCAGGATCTCCTCAGCTCCTACAAATGGTTCGCGGTCGTCGCCCAAACCGGCGACAAGGATGCCGAGGCCAAGCGCGACGAGATCGCCAAGTCGCTGAGCCCCGAGCAGTTGAAAGAGGCCAAGGAGCAGGTGACGGCCTGGTCGCCGAAGCCTCGGCCTGAGGCCGCCAACACGGTCGAACTGCCGGCCGGCTGGACCGACAAGACGGACACGACCGCCTCGGTCGACATGAAGCGCGCGGTGCGCAACATCCAGGCGATCCTCGGCAAGCTCGGCTACGATGCGGGTTCGCCGGACGGCGTCCTCGGCGACAAGACCAAGACGGCGATCGCCGCCTTCCAGAAGCAGGCCGGCCTGAAGGCGACCGGCTCGGTCGACGAACCCCTCATCCGTGCGCTTCTCGAGCGCAAGGACGGCTGATCCGGACGGGCCGACGTCGCAAACGAGACATAGAAACGGGCTCGGATCGGCGCGATCCGGGCCCGTTTGCCGTATGACGGAGAGGTTGTTCTTCCCGGCGCCGTCATTTGCGCCGTTTCTGCCGGTCGGTGCGGAATTCGAAACCGATTTCCGGCACGGTGGCGTGACGTGACCCCATCGCCTTCGGCGCAAGCCTCGTCGGGCCTGCTGCCGATCCAGTCCGAGTTGGCCGGTGAACCTTTATCTTCCGATCGCCGAGATCTCCGTGAACATGCTGGTGCTCATCGGCATGGGCGCAGCGGTCGGCTTCCTGTCGGGCATGTTCGGCGTCGGCGGCGGCTTCCTCATCACGCCGCTTCTCATCTTCTACAACATCCCGCCGGCCGTCGCGGTGGCGACCGGCGGCAATCAGGTGATCGCAGCCTCCTTCTCCGGTGCGCTCGCCCATTACAAGCGGGGAACGATCGATCTGAAGCTCGGCGGCATGTTGCTGGCGGGCGGCGCTGCCGGCTCGCTCGTCGGCGTCCTGATCTTCACATGGCTGCGCCGACTGGGTCAGCTCGATCTCGTCGTTTCGCTTCTCTACGTCGTTTTCCTCGGGACGATCGGCGGACTGATGCTGGTGGAAAGCATCAAGGCGATGCGGCGCGTCGGGGCCGGCGGATCGGGCGAGGTGCGCAAGCACGGGCAGCACAACTGGGTCCACCGCCTGCCGCTGAAGGTGCGCTTCCAGCGCTCCAAGCTCTACGTCTCGGCCATTCCGGTGCTCGGCCTCGGCTTCTTCATCGGCATCCTGTCGGCCGTGATGGGGGTCGGCGGCGGCTTCATCATGGTGCCGGCGATGATCTATCTCCTGCGCGTGCCGACGAGCGTCGTCGTCGGCACCTCGCTCTTCCAGATCATCTTCACGGCCGCCGCGACGACGATCATGCAGGCGGCCACCAACCAGACGGTCGACGTCGTCCTCGCCTTTCTTCTCATGATCGGCGGCGTCGTCGGCGCGCAGTTCGGCGCGGAGGCGGGGCGCAAGCTGCGCGGCGAGCAGCTGCGCGCGCTGCTGGCGCTGCTGGTCCTGTCGGTCTGCCTGCGGCTCGGCGTCGAGCTCATCGTCTTCCCCGCCGATCTCTATTCGATCAGCCTGCCGAGCGGGGCGGTGCGGTGAGGGGCGTCGCGGCCGCGGCACTCGCCTTCGTCCTCGTCGCGTCGGGTCCGGGCGCGACGCAGGAGGCGCCATCGGCCGCCGTGCCGACCGTCGCGCCCACGGCCGCCGCCGTTTCGGTCGCGAACGAGCCGATCGACATGCCGGAATCCTTCGAGATCGGCCTTTCCACCGACACGGTCGTGATCACGTCGAGCTTCAGCGGAACGCGGCTCGTGGTGTTCGGCGCGCTGGACGACGCGGACGGCCGCATCCGGCGCCAAGGCGGATACGACATCATCGTCGCTCTGGAAGGTCCGAAGGTGCCCGTCGTCGTCCGCGAGAAGGAGCGCGTGCTCGGCCTGTGGATCAACCGCGGTTCGGAGCGGTTCGACAGCGTGCCCGTCTCCTACGCGCTGGCGGCGACGAAGCGGCTGACCGACATCGCCCCGCAGGCCATTCTCGAGAAGATCTCGATCGGCATCGACAATCTCCGGATCGGGCTCGGCGCGACGTCGCCGCCGGGTCCGAACCGCGACGAATACGCCACCGCGCTGCGCCGCATCCGCGGGGATCGCGGCCTCTACAATGAGACGTTCGGCACGGTCGAATTCGTCAGTCCGACACTGTTTCGCGCGGAACTGTCGCTCCCGGCCAATCTTCCGGTCGGCAAGCACCAGGCGCGGGCCTTCCTGTTTCGGACCGGCGCCTTCGTGGCCGAGCGCTCGGGCACGCTCTGGGTCGTGAAGTCGGGCTTCGAGAACCGCGTCTTCGCCCTGGCCAAGACCTACGGCCTTCTCTACGGCATCTTCGCCGTCGCCCTCGCCATCTTCACCGGTTGGCTCGGTCGGGTGATGTTCCGGCGGGACTGATCGCGGCTCGCCGGTGCGGGACCGCTTCAGCTGAGAGCGCTGAAGCGGATCGGGAACATGCGCGTCGTGCCGATCACGAGCGCATGGGCTTCCTCCAACCGGAAGAGGCCGTGAAAGGCGCGGTCGAGGACGCTCAGTCCGCCCGTCGTCACACCGAACGAGGGCATGATCATGCGCGAGCCGTCGGTGGCGAAGCAGGCGCCGCGCACCGAGCGTCCCGCGGCCGAGACGCGGGCGGCGGGATGGAGATGGCCCGCGACCTCGCCGTGGCAAAAACCCGGCGTCGGCTCGTGCCGGAAGATCCAGGGCCCGATCCGGGCCTCCTCCAGCGTTTCGCCGCCGACGAAGGCGGGAGGCTCGGGATCGTGATTGCCCTTGATCCAGAGCCATTCGCGGCCCGTCATCAAGGCCGTCAGCGCCTCGCGGTAGGGCGCCGGCATGAAGGCCGCGCCGTTGCGGTCGTGGAAGCTGTCGCCAAGGCACAGGACGCGGGCGGGATCGTAGCGACCGATCGCGGCGCCGAGAAGCTGCAGCGTCGCAACGGTATCGTAGGGCGGCAACATCATGCCACGCCGCGCGAAGGCCGCGCCCTTTTCGAGATGGAGATCGGCGACGACGAGAAGGTCCTGGGACGGCGCGAACAGCACCCCGGTCGGATCGCAGACGATCTCGGCCCCCGCGAGATCGGTCGCGATCGGGTCGCAGTCCGCGTGGCGCATGCGGCGCGCAAGTGCATTCATCGGGAACGGCCGTCTCATCGTGATTCGCGTTTCGTTCCCATGGAATCGGATCGGGCCGGGCGCCGCAAGGGAGGCCGTGCCGCTTGCGGCCGGCCGCCGCATGTCAGGTCCACTTCGTGGTGTAGAACCTGCCCTTATAAATCTCTACGACAAGAGGGGCGCAAAGATCAATGTTTTCAGCTACATGGTAGGACAGCATCTAGACCCTGTGACCGTTGTGAGACTGGCTAGGCCCGGCCTTATTTGATGGTAGATTTCGGTATGCGTTCACGAAGTCGTATGTGAGGGGAGGGCTGCTGGTCGATCGCTACCGCGCTGCGTGAAACTACGTATTGTGAACTGTCTGCAGATCTTTCAATCATCTCGTCTGAGCTTATCGAGATGAGCGGGGGCCATCCATTTGCGCGCGAGAATTGGCTTGCAGAGATGGGTAACTTGGCTTGATGAGCCTTGCGCGTTGGTCTTAGTAGATGGCAGGGAAGTAGAGGTTCAGTCTGGTGATCGTTTACGCTTAGAATGTCGTGAAGATACCAATTTATTTATCGATTATAAGCGTATTCAGCGAACGGGCCATGGTAGCGCTTGGGTAGGTCGACCTTCGCTATGAGCCTCACTTACTTTATCGTACGCAGCTATCACTCTGTTGGAACCTCGTTCGCCATCTACGACACCACGTTCAGGATCAAAGAGGAGGCAATGGCGACGGCCTGTATGCACTCCCATGATGTGCCTTGCGTCGAAGTTCTGTCGCTAGTTGCAGGGGAGGACTTCGAACCTACTCAGGTTGCGGTCTTCGGAACGGTGCCGGCTTGATCGACACATACGGCGAGCCGAAAAGTGCTGCCGGTTGGGTAACTTAGGACATCCGTGGAGACAGAATCACACGCTTGGATCATACTGCTGGAAACAGGAGCAATGGTCATGGGAGCGCCACTGCCAGCCGATGTTAGAGCGGCAATCGATGCAGCTAGAGAAGCCGACGCGGTGGTTCAAATTGACCGTGTGGCCAGCGATCTCGCCCAGGCATTCCATGATGAGGGTGACTTGATCAAGCTGATGCTAAAGCGGGTGGTGATGGCTGAGTGTCGTAAGTTCGGCCTTCCGATGAGGGTTGGCGGCTAAAACCCTATCGGTCCCGCTCAACGCAGCCTCAAGAGCCGGGTTCTAAGCGTCCCCGCGACCTCCTCCAAAGCCTGGATCGCGGCCTCAACGTCGCCTGGGAATGACGAAATCAGCTCCTTTTCCAGCTTCTCTCGCATCAGAAGAAGACGGCTTCGGGCGTCCAGGCCAGCCGGCGTGATCTTCACTATGGTGCGCCGTGCATCGCGCTTATCGAGGGTCCTCTCGACGTATCCTGCGGCCGTGACACGATCGAGCATCTTGGAGACGGTAGAGGGACGGACACTGAGGTCAGCCGCTAACTTCGAGACGCTGATCGGCCCTTTCTCATCCAACGCTAATATCAATTCGTCCTGTCCGTTGTAGAAGCCGAGCTGATTCAGCTTGATCCCGGTCAGGGCGCGTGTGCTCTTGGAAACTGAGATAAGCACCGGGACCAATCCAACTTCCGCTGTCCTTGCGTCAGGAGGACTCACTGTCTCATCTGCAGGCATGACTGGCTCTCATATAAATCAGATAACTGCGCAATGAATGTGGGACGCAATATCCATATGCTAGCTCAGGTTGAAAGGGTGGTCTTACGGCCTGTCTTTCGCCATCTACGAATATTACGTACGGTCGTTGGAACCAAATGCTCGCTTACGATTCACTTCGAAGAATGATAGATTGCTCTCTGCACACATAGGGTTGTGAATAGGGGGCCATTAGTGAGCTTTACTGAAGCCGTTGCTGCTTATGCGGCTGGCGAAATCGATGCCGTGTCTGCAATGGAACTGACCGGCTGTGACAGCCTCATCGAACTTTATGAGGGTGCTGCGGAAGAAGAAGAGGCGATGCTTTTCGCCGACGTAGCCTGACAATCATGGTGCCGAGACCGCTCGCGTATTGGTCTCGGTCATCCCTTCAATACGGACGTCTGCCTGATCTGGTTCGCTGTCGGAAATCGATACAAATCGGATTGTCTCACCATCAGCCGTCAGCAAGGATGCGGTGAACCGACCCGACACCAATGCCCACCTCGGCAGCGATCTTGGCCATGCTTAGGATGGGTTCTCAGCACGAGTCCGCAGAACCTGATCAGACTTGGCACGAGCGGTTGGCTTACGGCCTTTGTACGCCCCTTCAGCCTTCGCCTTAGCGATCCCCTCACGCTGTCTCTCCAGCATCATCTCCCGTTCGAACTGAGCCACAGAGGCCAGGACGTTGAGCATGAGCTTGCCGGTAGAGGTCGACGTGTCGATCCCCATAACCTCGATCCGCAGCGCTACGCCCTTAGCCTCAAAGCCGGAAACGATTGCTCTGTGATTTAAAAGCAACGCCCGCATTATGCCTTTCGTTTAGGCATCCAAGGGTCTTGCTTATGACAAGGCAATTTGCGCAGCTATCCCTACGGCAGTTGCTCCCAACTCCTGCCGTCTCTCATCGGCCCTGGCGTTGGTTTCTCCCATCGCTGGGGCCTTTTTGCATGAGACGCAAGGAAGAGGCCACCACACCCTCCCAAAGCGTGATGACCTCTCCATTGACGTCGCTGATAAGCGCCGACGCTTAGATTTAGCGTCGTAGGCTTCATCTTCAACGCCTTAGGCGGTCACCTCTGAGGTCCGTTTAGCGATCTTTGCCACCGTCGCTCGTGAGCATCCAATCGCGTCCTGGATCTGGCTCCAACTCGATCCCGCCTTGAGCATCGCGGCAATACCTGCATTACGTTTCGTGTCCTCGGGACGGCCCTTGTAACGACCCTCTGCCACGGCCTTCTGGCGTCCCTGGGCAGTCCGACGACGCCGGTCCTCGTAATCCTTCCGGGCGATTGCGGCGAGCATATCGAGCATCATGGCGTTGAGAGCATCGAACATACGAGCCGTGAACTCGTCAGTGGGAGCCGTCATGACCCAGGACGTCGGGAGATCGAGCGCCACGACCCGCACCTGACGAGCGAGCAATTCCGCCTTGAGCCCGCGCCAGTCCGCTTCCGAGAGACGCGAGAGACGGTCTACCTGCTCGATCAGGAGCACGTCGCCAGGGTGACTATCGGCCAAAAGCCGGAACAGTTCGGGACGATCGAGGCGAGCGCCGCTTTCGTTTTCGACATAGTACGCTGCGATCCGTATGCCCCGCTCCTCTGCAAAGGCGTGGAGAGCCGTACGAGCCCGGTTCGCGTCCTGTTCGTCAGTAGATGCCCTGAGATAAGCGCGGACGAACATGGAGCCTCAGCTATCGGTCTGTTTAAGATGGTTTCCATCTAGCAGTTCATTTCGAATGGTTCAATATGTTGATTGCGAACCTGATCCGCTGGTGTAGCTGGCCCATACCCAAACTGAACCAGTCAGGAGATTCATGCCGGGTTCATGAGCCGCTCCTAAAACCGACCCGCATTTGCCGTGACGTCGGATCAAGGCAAAGTGTTCACTAAGGTGATGGGAACGCGGGCTTGAATATGGATGATGATGACCTCTTCGCTGATATCGAACGAACAGCGAAAGGCCTGTCCCTCACGGCCTCAACTCGGCGCAATGAGGAGCTTCGCGAGCTAATCGACGGCCTTAGGTCGGCTGAGAAGCCAAACGACGTAGACGCTCCCTCGCTTGCGATGATGGATCTACCGGCTATCAGCCCGGCAGCAATCTACGATGAAGCGATCAAGGTCGAGACTTATGCGGAGATTATTCCGTGGGGAGCCGCACGATCGGCATCTTGAATGAGCCTGACAGCGCTTGATTTCAGAGCCATGGAGCCCCCCGCTACTGCCATGGGGGGGTGGTCCCGATATCGTAGACAGGACCGACCTCGGCTGAGGTCATCGAAATTGTCAATCTGCACAAGCGAGGTCGATGACCTGCACGGTAAAGGACATCGTGGCTTTGTCATTCAGCCTTGCGTTAGCAGCTGCCCTTCCCCGAACAGACAGCCGGAATGGTACGCAGGATCAAAGCGATATCGCGTTTGAAGCTCCAGTTCTCAACATACTCGCAGTCGTATTCAACACGCTCTTTGTAGGAGAGATCGCTACGTCCGCTAACTTGCCAGAGGCCGGTAATGCCTGGACGAACCTGGAAATAGAGATGCTTCCTAACGCCGTAATAAGCCAACTCTTCGCTCATAACCGGTCGGGGACCAACTAAGCTCATCTCTCCACGTAATACATTGATCAACTGCGGAAGCTCATCGAGGCTAAGTTTACGGAGCATACGCCCGATTGGAGTTACACGTGGATCGTATCGAAGCTTCCGACTTTTCAGCCATTCTGCTCTTGCTTTGGAGTCGTTTCTTAGGTGGGCTGCAAGCACCTCGTCCCCATTCGAGACCATAGTCCTGAACTTCAGGCAGCCAAATTCGTGTCCACCCAGCCCAATCCGCTTGTGCGAGTAAAAGATAGACCCACGATCAGTCAGCTTTACCGCTAAGGCAATGACGAGATAGAGCGGACTCATGAACATCAAGAGCAGAACAGATACAGTAAAGTCGAATAATGACTTTGCCAAGATTGGAGAACTCACGCCGTCTTTGATTGATCTAATATCAAGGGACGCGTCCTCAGGTACGAAGTTAGCGCCCTGTGTTGAACTTTGCTGGCGTGAGAGAGCGACTTCATGCTTTGGCACATGAGCCTGCTCAGAAAGCCTGGACAGCCAAGCCGTCTTCATATCATCATTCATGTTGTGTTGGTTCCGTACCGTGCAGTAGCTGCTGTCCCAGCCCGGCACCAACGGTTCCCCACGCGATTAGGTTCAGATTAAGTCTCACGATCCGATACACACATTGTTAACGTCTGTGTCAGCTGCGGCGAACGACGTCGTGGTTCTTAATTCGAATTGTCGGCATCGCTAACCATTCACGCTGCAATGCATTCAACCGGTATGGAATGGATCCGCACTGCCATACGAAAGCAGATTTACACGCTTGAGGTCGTTCGTGCTGTCGGACCGGGAACGGTCATCGCTTATGCACTGACGCCGGTCCTCATTGCGATTGAGGTAGCATTCGCGCTGATGCTCTTGCTCTGATTGAAACATCGATTTGGAACCTCTCCGCTCCTGCCCGGATTCCTAATGCAGGAACGAGGCTCAACCCATGCTGATGTCGTACATCCCACGTGAACAGCGCCAAGGCGTGATCGATCTAAGGCACAAGCCTACGCAGGCATCTTCTGCGCGGCCCTCATCAACGTCGTAAGTTCCGCCTCACATATACTGCACTTACGGTCTTAGCCTTCTCCAACTCGATTTTGTGCTGTCCCCTCACAAGGCCGAGAATGGCCGCCCTTAGATTCCCCTCCAGCGGCTTCGATGACCTCATCAACGACGGCATCGAACGTCTCCGCCTCGTTTCCCGTGTGCGGCTGGACCTGACTCAATTGCGTCTCCTCGATTCATGTCCTGATCGTCTCACGATAGTCGCTGGACGTGAAGAGAATGTTCCTATTTTGTTCGCCGAGATAGGGGGCGATTCACAATGGATGTGAACACGATCGGGCAGGCTTTGGATGCGGGATGGAAGGCAACCGTTCGATGCGCATGGGGCCGTAGAGAGGGCCTGAAGTCCGTCCGTGCTTGTGTGGAGAGGCACGATATCGATCTTCTTAGCGTCGTCTGGACCCATGGCAGAGACATGCCGCTAGAGCTTCTAGGAGACCGGCTACGTTGCCCGAAATGCGGCTCAAGGCGAGTTCGGATCGTGTTCGTTCCGCCTGATGGACGTACGATAGCTGTAGCGTGAATGAGCACATTATTCTGCGCCGAACAAGCTCATTAACCCTCGAAACAATTCGTTGCTTCGATTCGCGCTAGTGCTTTCGCCAGAAAGGGTCGGAATATTGACGGTTGCGCTGTCGTAGCCTCCGACTAACTTTATGGGAAAGGGTGTCAACTCTTCCGATCCCTCGCAGCTTGTCTCACGGCCCATGTTCAAGAAGTTGGACTGATAATCCGTGACGCCATCCATGTTGACACAGTAAGCTTCACCCGACACCGACAATCCACCCGTGCCTCTTAATCCGAATAGCTCATACTCAGTCGGGCTGAACTTTACGAGGCTGCCATTAGAACGGAAAAGTAAGTGGTGCGCCTTCTCGTCCGACGTCCATACATATAAATTGGCGCAGCGCCCCGGATCTACGGTGTACCAGCCCTCCACCTTCGTGCCTCGAAAGCCATTAGTGGCGATGGTAACGCTGATCGACTGATTGGCATCTTGATTGCACAGATCAAGAGACATCTGCTTGTCGCCAAACCAGTCAACACGCTTAAGATAATCATGTTGCTCGCGAGGACCTGAAGGCGGGTTCGACAACGACGGAGGTACATTCAGATAGATAAGGCTCGCGATCAAAGCAGAAAACATCGGAAAGCTCATCGTTACATTCCCTCGACTCAGCGAATATCAATGATACGCACAACGTGAAATGCAGTATCCATAGTTTATCACGCTTGTTATATGATTCGATGCCAGCGCAGCCTATCCATCAACGAACATCGTGACGATATTGGATTCGAGTATCGAGATAGACGCTCGCAAACGAGGTACTACCGAGGAACGCCGATTTAAAATGATCTTCGGAATCGTCCCTGCCGTCCCTTTAATCGAGACGGCAGGGACAATATTCACATTCCAATTACTGGTCTTCTCAAGGGGTTAGAACGTGTCGCGCTACCTAGAACCAATCCCGCCGGACTTAGATGACGAGCCTAACGACGACTTGGAGCTACTTGAGGAAGCCCCCTGATCCGCGCTCCTGTCCGAGCCAATTCCTCCTGACGACGCAGACTTCGTACCTGACGAGCTACCGGCAAATCCAGAACCCGGCTTTGTGGCACTCCGGTCGCTTCCAATGCCTCCCGAGGACGACTTGGCTGGCGACGATCCGCCCGCAAATCCGGTACCCTTGGACACGCTGGCACTTCGATCGGAGCCGATCCCAGCACTCTTTGATGCCGTACCTGACGACACTCCAGCGAAACCACGATCGGAGCCGATCCCTGATGATGCTGGCTTATTGCTCCCAGCAAACCCGGAATTGCTCTTAGAGCGTGCTGTGTCCGATCCAATGCCGCCAAATCCTGACGACGCCGGCTTAGACGATCCCCACGATCCCGTGCCTTCGCCTAGCGACCGATCCGAAGCACGATCACTTCCGATCCCTCCTGACGTTCTGGACGCCGTAGCTGCCCTATCAGAGCCGATCCCGAATGATCCCATAGAGGGAGACTTCGACACTGCATTCGTGTCCTCACCAATCCTGCCCACGGATGCCCTAGGAGAGTCATATGAGGCCGCTGACGAGGGTTTGGTAGGCTGTTGAGGTCCCGTGTAGCCAGAGAAGCTGTCAGGGGCTTCCGTGAGGCTCTGTGTGGCCGTCTGAGTCGAAGGCTTAGACAATGCCTTCACTGACGACATAAACGTCTGGTCCGGCTCGAACTCTACCGCTTTCCGATCGGCTGTCAGCACACCGCCATAGTACGATGTTGGACCTCTCTTCACGGACGATGCGACCTGAAAGATTAGTGTGCGATTCTCATTTTCGATAACGATGCCATGATGTCAGAGAAAGCAGACTCAAGCTCTTTCTCGTTGCTCGCGCTGTAGAAGTATTTTCCTTTCTGGGCGTAGGAAAGTTTGGTGTCGCGCAAATCGGTCAGCTTGTAGGAAGCGCACCCCTTCAGAAGCGCGTCGACGCGGGCCTTACTCGTCAATGGAATGTCAAATGCAATAGTGTAGATCATCACGCCGTCACGCATGACAGGCCCAGATCCATCGACTAGAGCTTTTCCTTTGGAGTCTTTGAGTGCAATCCGCCCGTCGTTTTTGGCATTTGTACACACGATAGAGGTGCGCGCATCTATTGCTGTCGTGTAGTTACTGTTGTTCTTCGATTTCCCTGAGGCCAATGAATAATCGAAAATGCGTTCTGTCGCAGCGAATCCATACGAACCAAAAGCGGTTTGGTTCTTGTTGGTCGTGTTCTGATTGTCTTGATAGTAGGTGTTCTCACCATCAGTCATGACGATCATGGCCTTGATGTTGTTCTCATCGTCCGCCTCGCGACCACCTGTAAACGGTTCGCGGTTCGACAGAATGCGCCAGCCCCAGCCAACGCCTTGATCGACGTTTGTGGAGCCGGTTGCGACCAAACCGTTTACTGTAGAAAGCGTCGCTGTCTTGCTCGCGCTCAGCGGCTGTAAAGGGTTCGAATCGCAGATATAGCTCGGACTGTAAGAGTTATTCGCCCCTATCTGATTTAGCGGCGTGATGGTCGCAGAGTAGTACTTTTCGACATCTTTCGTACGACTGTCAAAGCTTCCAGTGTTCGAGTCGGCTATGTAGTTGTTGACCCAGCCCTTCTTTAGATTGTCGCCCTCGTCGGGCGCAAAATACGGCACGAAAAGGGAGTCGGGGTCCTTTTCGCTCGGAGCGGTGTCGTTCAGGCCGTAGGGCGAGACCCGCGCCTCGGCGCATCCCTTGAACGCGTATTTCGGATAGGTCTTGGCGAGTTGGGCGTAGATGTCCTGCCGGGTGAGGTACCGCAGCGGGTTGAGCGTGTCGACATAGACGTCGCGGCCGGGATAGAGGGGAGATTTCATGGCTCTAGGCACACCAAGAACCTTGTATGACTCCCAGTCAAAGTTTTCATGATGGATGCTGGACAATCCTTTCGGATCCATCCACCAGGCGTTAAGATAGCCCGGACCAACGTTTACGGCTCCCGAAAAGGGTACTACCCCTACTTGGACTGGATCGTCATCCCCGGTTTTGCTGGCTGACCCAAAGAGGGCTTCTACGGCCTTTCCAGCCTGTTTCCGAAGTGTCGCGATCTTCGAAGACCCGCCTGCAGCGGGAGAGTCGTTCATCGAGCCCGACGTGTCCAGCACCATAGCGACTTCGACCGTTGTGTTGCTGATGACTACAACGCTCTCAGACTTGTAACATTCAGCCCCTTTCATACCCGCAAATTTCACTTGGAAGTCGGATAGAAAGAACGGATCGTAATTAGCACATGAGCTAATAGTCACCCTGCGAGAATGGTCATCGTCAAGCTCAACTCCCTCGTAAGACATCGAAGCAGTCGTTCGGTTGAGGGACATCGTATTAGCGTCGAAAAGAGTCCTCGCGATAGATTCAATTTTGGTAGGATCGCTCGTTAAAGTAGCTTGTTGTGCAGCGGCCAGGGCAGCAGCATCGACAGCGGATTGTATCAGTCTCTTGTCCCTATAAAGAAGCGAGAGATCGATTAGGCCCCCAATCGCAAATACCAGCGGCACCATGGTGAGTGCGCCAATTACAAGAAAGTTGCCATCTTTAGCTCTTTTGAAGTCGCCGAACATTCGCTTGCGTGCCATCCGTGTGATCTGAGAGGACGGTAGCGCCAAGCTCTTAAGGCGGCCTTAGAACAGGTATCGGAATTCACGAGATCGGTCGTGTCGTTCGGATGCGGCTCATGCATGTACCGCTTCACTCGACGCAATGAGAGCCTTCCGTGCCAGCGTTACTGCCGCCTTGGACTCTTTCGTGGATCGAGTTCGGACAAAATTGAACGCCACATCCCGATTGCCTACGACCTCACACAGCCGTTCCCATAGCGGACGATTGGCTGTGCCCTTCCAGCCTTTGAGCGCCCACCGAACCCGCCATTGGAGATAGCCCAAGACCAGATAGCGAGAACTGCTTTGGATCGAGATCGGCCCGGGAAAGCCTTCAGGAATACTCTCTAAGGCGGCAATGACAGATTTCAGTTCGCTCTTAGGTAGAGTTGTATCCTCGACTAGGACGATCTCTTGGATATCCTTGCCGCCAGTATGAGAATGTGCCGTGACAATAGCGACTGCGGAGATAATTCCGGGATTATTCAGTCCGACTGATGCAGTCTGGATCGTGAGTCGTTTCGTAGTCATATAAAGTAGCTTTTAGTAAGAAGCAGGGTCCCTTTAACGCCGGCAATATCGGCCTCCTCCGACTCTAATTGAGTATGGGTAAGGAGTAGGGATACAGTATTTATACCAAACAATAATTAGTCTATCGACGCAATAGACGTTGTATTTATATGGATACTGTTCACGTTAAGATTGTTTTCTGCATTCTATCTGGAAGTTACTTGAAACGAACTCCGAGTCGTTCCCCGCCCGAATTAGTCACGCGATTGTGATATCAATACAAGCATTAGTAACCAGGTACTTGAGGCCCTGCCTCAACGGATTCCACAGAAATCGTATGGCGGTGGGATTTACGCTGAACCCGAGACAGTGTAAGCGAGGCTGCCTAGCCGAGCTGAATAGCCGTAGGCTATGAACGATCTCAATATCGATACTGATATGATCCTATGATCCGTCCTTAGGATCGTCATCGATGCCGTCTCTCATGATCCGTATTAGAGATCGTGATCAGGAACCGGCATTAGAGACCGGCATAGATCGATCCTCCTGATATCGATCCTGACACTGCATAGATCCCGGCATCGATACGAACCATGCGGCCGAATTTTCGGCTCTAAGCATCGGTTCCGATCCTCGGCATCAGTACGAGACTGATCATCGATCTGGAGACACGAACCAAGGCATCGTGCTGATACCGGGATTGAGAGGGTAAAAGTTCCGGTAATGGGAGAGGAGGTCGGTAGGTACGGTCCTAGATGGCTTGATAGACCTTCGATCTTGATACGTACGCTGTCTAGAGTTCCTCGAAAACAGTCGATATAATTCGTATCGGACGACTTCTGACTGGTATTTCCTAGCCAGTTCTGATATACAGATTTCTATTATCGACTGACGCATACTCTCCTTTGTTTCTCGTCATCTCACTTCGATTACGTTCCCCTCAAATAAAGAAGCCTATCTATATCTCTTTAGGGACACTCCATTGATTCATCCTTCTCATACTGCCTTCCATACTCCGTCTAGGCTCATCTTCCTCTCTCCCGATCTCTATGGCGACCCTGACTACCTCGATAGGCTCCATGCGTTCTCAAGGGAACTATGGAGAACTCTCAAGGCGACCCATGCCAATCAATCGGACGTGAAGCTTCGCAAGGAGTCGGACTATCTCGATCTCTTGAAGCTCGTCATCAATGGCATGTCGGTATCGGTGTCAGACAAACGATTTAATGGGCTCCACGTCCATCTTGGTCAAGAAGAGTACCGACCAAAGGGTTCTCTCGCTAAGCTATCGAACGATCGAGTCACGACCTTGATCGACATGCTGACTAGCTATCTAGATCCTGATGCCTTGGAGCCGTACTTCTCGATCTACAAGGGCAGCAATATCACAGGTCGAGTCACCGTCGTTCATTGTCGTCACTGGTTCCGAGATAAGCTCGTTCGTGCCGGTCTCGTGTTCTACGGAAGCCCCTTCACGAAGATCAGTGACTCAACCAAGCAGCTTGGCTATCTCCGTGTCAGTAAGACGCCACCCAAGACACATGTCTGGCTCGAAAATGATAAGGAGGAGATCAGCAAGGATTGTCGTCGACTAGGTCGTCCTGCTACGCAATTGGAAGAGTGTATTCCGAAGCTGACAGCGCTCCTCCGTAAAGCTGATATCAAGCTGGAGCTACCCAATTATTGGGCCTATGAGAAGCAGTCCCTTTATCGGAATGCCAAGACCGGAAGCTGGTATTCTCATGTGCTTCCTAAGTCGGACATGTTCTATCGTATCTACAGTGATGCCGATGAACAAGGCGGTCGCATATTTGGACATCACTACCAGAATCTAAAAGCCAATCTGAGGCCGTATCTGGCGATCGGAGGAGAGAAGACGGTAGAAATCGATTACCAGAGTTGCCAGCCCTCGATCTGCTATTCCTTGCTCGGCTTGGAACGCCCTTCTGACGATCTCTACGACATCGGCGATGCAACCATCGACAGAGACCTCCTCAAGAAGGCGTTTCTGATCGGGATCGGAAGCGAGGCCAATGGACGCCCAGCGACGGCTTTGAGGGTGAAGGCAAAGAATGATCGTAGAGAGTCCCGGTCAAAGAAGCCGATCCTGACTTATGCGGACGCGAAGGAAGCAGACCGAAAGTTCTGGGAATTTCATAAACCCATTGCCGAGTTCCGATGCTCTGGAGCCTGGAGACGGCTTCAATACGAAGAGAGTCAGATCGCTTTGAAGGTCATTGCTCAGCTTGTCCGTCAGAAGATAGCGGTTCTGCCCCTGCACGATGGATTCCTGGTTGCCGAACGTCACAAGGACGCTTTGATGCAGGCCATGGTGGACGCCGTGTCCGAACTCAGTTGCCGGCCAGTGCCGGTCCTTAAGGGGAACTGAGGACCAGTGATGATCGAGGGGGTGCCAACAATTTTGTCGAGACCCCTTCCGAGGGCAGGGAACGTACTCAACCTCGATCCCTCCTCCACCATCCCCCAATCGTAAATCACTCAATCAGTGCGAGAACTTACAGGCTACTCACTACCGTAAGTCTTACTTATCACGGGTTCGTGATAGCACGATACGAGCATTGTAATCGTGCAACAGCAGCTTGTTCTGAATGAACCATGGGGCAATCTTCGGTGCATACGTCAATACGATACCACAGAGGCCACTAGGAAGCCCGCTGAGAGCGTTTCTAGCGTCCAAGGTGCAATCTAGGCAGAATCAACGGAACGCTCTCAGTGACGATTCTGGAGGCTTCTAAGGGAATGCCGTAACATCGACGGGGAAGGGATCGGAGAGATTGCCTCAACCATCTCAATCATCTGCTTAGCCGTGAAGCCTCCCAGATAGACACGTCCGCTCTCAGTCTTCGCTTTTGAGCTTTTGGAGTGGCCTGTTAGTTCACTAATCATAATCTCGGGATAGAGTTTCTGAAAAAGATCGGTGATAAAGCCATGGCGAAAGCTGTGAAACACAAGCTTATCAGCGTGACCTAAAATGCCTTCTCGCTCTAGCACCAGTTTCTTTAGTCGGGCAAATCGAGCACCAAGGGAGGCGCTAGTCTTCGATTTCCAGCTAAGGTAAGTATTGTGCTTTAAACCGATCCCGAGGTTAGTTAAAGCGGTGCTTAAATGAGTGCTGACTGGAATGATACGGGTAGAGCTTGCCGTCTTTCCGCCGCTCTCCTTTATACTGAATGCCATGTGATCATCACGCTGGATAATCCGAGCGGTGAAAATCTCATCAATCCTTGCACCTGTATAGTACGCAACATAGATGGCCTGCGTTAAGTCCAAATCGTCTTTAGCTTCTCTCAGTAGAAGTTCGATTTGAGAAGGTGTGAATGACTGTCTGACAACTGGGCCGTCAAACGCTTCGAAGCTGTGGCCTATGAATGGATTGATTGCATCGGCTTCTAGATAACCGAGCATGTGTACATACTTGAAAGTAAGATTGAGGTAGCTAAGGTCATTCGATACGGTAACAGACGAAAATCCAGAGAGCCGCAAATCTTCGATATGTCTAAATACCAAAGACGGTTTGATTGAGGATACGAGAAGATCTTTCCCATCGTTGAACTTAATTAAGCGGTTATAGGCGAGCCAGATCTTAGAAATAGTCGTCTTCGGCTGCTTCAACACAGTCAGACGCTCAACTCTTAGCTGACATGCCTTCTTGAGGGTCAGTCCATACTTATGCGGCTGATTGCGGTATTTCTTCTTGTCAGGTCCTTGCTCTTGAAGCACTCGGAAGATAGCTTCTCTGGAAGCCTGTAATTTATCTATCTGCCACGATTCTCTAGGCGTTAGGGGACGTATCGATGGGTCATCTGCGATCTCAAGAATGATATCCAACATGATATCGGCTTCCGCTACCAACTGATCAGGCTCGGATGCTACCGAAGCTCTGTCGTAGGTTTCCCAATAAGCGGAACGAGGCGTGCGTTTCTTTTCTGCCTCTCGTTCGGCCTTCTCGCGTTCCTCTTGGAAGATATCCAATCTCTCAAATAAGCGGTCTCTTATGATCACGGCTTCATCGTAAGACTTGGTCCCGGTCGACTTCGTGAAGAATGCGGATTGGCCGAATGGAGGCGTTCCCCGAAGCTTCTCAGGTACTCGTCTCTGAATCACCCATGGCCCGCCCTTAGCCTTCCGGGTTAGGTAGTCGAGACGCTTGTGAGGAGCTATTCGAAGTGCCTGAAACCGTTTTGTGACTGCCTGTGTAGCTCGGCAAGCCTTTGTCTAGCAAGGTTCCTAGCGTCCTCAGCCTAAGTCCACTTAGTTGTGTAAAACCTGCCCTTCTCCGACAGTGCCTTTTCGATCAGTTGCGCTTCTGCGGCGACGGACAGGAGGTCGTCCTGCGCTTCGCCGACGATCCGCTCGCGGCCGGCCTCGAGCATGATCGGAACGGCCAGCGGCGAGATCTCGTCGAGGCGCTGATGCACGACGTGGTGCTTGATGCGGGCGAGGAGGTCGGAGACACGGCGCACGTCGAGAAGGCCCGTGGCGGCGTCCGCCCAGGTCGCCTGCAGGAGGATGTGGTCGGGCTCGTGCGCGCGAAGGACGTCGTAGACGAGATCGGCCGAGACCGTGACCTGCCGTCCGGTCTTCTCCTGGCCGGGATGGCGGCGGTCGATGAGGCCGGCGATGACGGCGCATTGGCGGAACGTGCGCTTCAAAAGCCAGGAATCGGCCATCCAGGCGTCGAGATCGTCGCCGAGCATGTCCTCGTCGAAGAGATCCCCGATCGGCAGAGACCCGGAGGCGAACATCTGACCCATGTCCTCGAGGCCCCAGATGGAGAGGGCGTAGTCGGTGGCGACGAAACCCAGCGGCCGGGCCCGCGCGCGCTCCAGCCGGCGCGTCAGGAGCATGCCCAGCGTCTGATGGGCGAGCCGGCCCTCGAAGGGATAGGCGACGAGGAAGAAGCGCTTGCCGACGGGAAAGGTCTCGACGAGGAGCTGATCCGCGGCGGGGATGATCGATTTCCGCTCCTGGATCTCCAGCCAGTCGCGAACCTGTTCGGGGAGCGCCTGCCAGCGGGCCGGGTCGGCCAGCATCCCGCGCACCTCGGCGGCGAGATAGGTCGTCAGCGGGAATTTCGAGCCGCCGTAATAAGGAACCTTCGGCTCCTCGGAGACGGCCTTGGTGACGAGGCAGGTGTTCTCGAAGATGCCCTCGAAGGCCAGGACGTTGCCGGCGAACAGGAAGGTATCGCCGGGCGAGAGGGTTTCGAGGAAGTTCTCCTCGATCTTGCCGAGCGTCGGTCCGCCCCGCGCCATCGCGGCCTTCGTCTTCTTGCGGATGAGCTTCACGTTCAGCGTCTCGGACTCGATGATCGTGCCGGCGTTCATCCGGTAGCCCTGCGCGACGCGCGGATGGGCGATGCGCCAGGTTCCGTCCTCGGTGAGCTTGATCTTGGCGTAGCGCTCGTAGACGCGGAGCGAATATCCGCCGGTCGCCACGAAATCGATAACCCGGTCGAAGGTCTCGCGGGAGAGACCGGTGTAGGGGGCGGCGGAGGTCACCTCCGCGAAGAGGTCGTCGGCGCGAAACGGCTCGGCGACGGCCATGCCGAGGACATGCTGGGCGAGGACGTCGAGACAGCCTTCCCGCAGCGGCGGCGTATCCTGGTGGCCGAGATAGTTCGCATCGAGCGCGACCTGGCACTCCATCACCTCGAAGCGGTTGGCCGGCACGAGGATCGCCTTGGACGGCTCGTCCATGCGGTGATTCGACCGGCCGATTCGCTGGGCGAGGCGCGAGGCGCCTTTCGGAGCGCCGACATGGACGACGAGATCCACGTCGCCCCAATCGATGCCCAGATCGAGCGTCGAGGTGGCGACGACGGCCCGCAATTCGTTGGCGGCCATGGCGGCTTCCACGCGCCGGCGCTGGCCGACGTCGAGCGAGCCGTGATGGAGCGCGATCGGCAGCGTCTCCTCGTTGATGCGCCAGAGCTCCTGGAACAGACCTTCCGCCTGGCTCCGCGTGTTCACGAAGAGAAGCGTCGTCCGGTGCGCCTTGATGGCCTCGTAGACCTCCGGCATGGCATAGCGGGACGTGTGCCCCTGCCAGGGCACGCGAGCCTCGGATTTGAGGATCGTGATCTCCGGCCGCGCGCCGCCTTCGACCGTGATGAGCTCGGCGAGCGGGCTCTCTGCGGGGAACACCTCGCCGGTCTCGGGATCGCTGCGCTCGGGCGTCTGGGCGACCAGCCATTCGCGCAGCTCGTCCGGCTCGGCGACGGTCGCGGACAGGCCGATCGTCTGGAGATCGGGCCGGAGCAGGCGCAACCGCGCCAGGCCCAGCGCCAGGAGCTGGCCGCGCTTGGAGGTGACGAGGGCGTGCAACTCGTCGAAGACGACGTAGCGAAGATCCGAGAAGAAGGCGCGGGCGTCCTTGCCCGCGATGAGAAGCGCCAGCTGTTCCGGCGTCGTCAGGAGGATGTCCGGCGGTTTCAGCTTCTGGCGCTGGCGCTTGACCTGGCTCGTGTCGCCGGTGCGCGTCTCCAGGGTCACGTCGATGCCGATCTCGGCGACCGGCTTGGCGAGATTGCGCTCGATGTCGACGGCGAGCGCCTTCAGCGGCGAGATGTAGAGCGTGTGGACGCCCCGCGGGCGCGTGCCCGGCTTGACCCTGCCGCGCCGCGTCAGATCGACGAGCGAGGGAAGGAAGCCCGCCAGCGTCTTGCCGGCGCCGGTCGGCGCGATGAGGAGGACGGAGGCGCCGGCCTCGGCCTTGGCGAGGAGATCCAGCTGGTGCGGACGCGGCGACCAGCCCTTGGCCGCGAACCAGCGCAGGAACGGCTCCGGCAGGTGGAAGGCGGCGGCATCGGCGGGGGCGGGCGGGGGCGACAGGTCCACGGAGGATGAACTAGGTGGCGGACCCGGTTTCGCCAAGGTGGCGCATCGCGCAAGTCCTCAGACGGCGAGGTAGCGGTCGGTGCGATGGTTGATGGCGAGAAAGAGGTTGAGAACGATCGCCCCGATCACCGAATAGAGCACCGCCAGCGGCGGGACGGCCGCGAAGGCGGTGACGAGGACGAGGAGATCGACCGTCATCTGGGTCAGCCCGGCGCGCCAGCCGAAGCGGTCCTGCAGGTAGACGGCGAGAATGCCGATGCCGCCCGCCGAGGATCGGTGGCGGAAGAGGGCGAGAAGTCCGAACCCGACCAGAAGGCCTCCGAGGGTCGCGCCGAGCAGCGGCTGCACCTCGCCGAAACGGAAGACCTCGCCGCTGAACGCGGTCATGGTCGAGAGAAGTCCGACGGCGAAGGCCGTCTTGATCGTGAAGGACCGGCCCATGCGTCCGACGGCGAGCGCGTAGAAGGGAAGGTTCAAGACGAAGAAGACGAGGCCGAAGTTCCAGCCGGTGAGATAGTGGACGACGAAGGCGAGACCCGCCATTCCGCCGGTGAGAAAGCCGAGATGACCGAGAAGCGCGATGCCGAGGGCGGTGAGGAGCGTGCCGGCGAGGATTCCGAGCGCATCCTCGATCGGGGAATGGCGCGTCGCCGTCGCGGCCCAGGAGCCGAAGCGATGGGCCTTGCGGGCGCTTTCCCCGTTGGTCAGTCGCGGGGATCCGCCGGGTGCGCCGTCGATGCTCGCCATGCTGCCCCTTCGCGCCCGGATACGCGTTCGTTCTCTCCGGGATGGTCGTCTTCGCAGATGCGAAGAGCATAGCCCCTTCCCGGTTCGCCGCAAAGCCGTCAGTCGCCCTTCGCCGCGACCACGACGTGGCCCGCGACCGGAGCGCCGCGATCCCGGCGCAGCACGACGTCGGTGCGCCGACGCAGGATCAGTCCGGCCTCGACGAGCAAGGCTTCCATGGCCGGCGCATGGTGCGCGTAGCGCAGGGCCTCGCCGAGCCGGTAGGGCTCGGGTCCCTCGAAGGCTTCCAACGTGAAGGCGAAGAGGCCGCCCGCCGACAGGAGGACCGCGACCGTCGCGATCACGGGACGAAGGTCGCCGACGTAGTTGAGGACGTCGGCGGCGGCGACGAGATCGTAGCGGCCGCGCGCCGGATCGAGCGCGAGGATGTCGGCTTCCTCCAGCGCGTCGTAGAGGCCTTTGCCGCGCGCGCGCGAAAGCATCTCCGGCGACAGGTCGAGGCCTTCGAGCCGGTCGCATCGCGGCCGCAGGCGCTCGCCCATGAGGCCGGTGCCGCAACCGAGGTCGAGCGCGGCGTCGAAGGTCGAGGCGGAGCCGGCGACGGCGAGGATCGCATCCGACAGGCGGTCGGGCGCCTCGTAGGCGAGGCCGTCGACGAGCGCGGTGTCGAAGCGGCCGGCATATTGATCGAACAAGCCCTTCACGAAGGCCGGCGGCGCGGTGGCGGGTGCCGGGGCCCTGCCCATGGCGGCGAGGCGCAGGGCCGCTCCGGTGCCATCGGCGGGATCGAGCGCGAGGGCATGGGCGAAAGCGTCCGCCGCCGCGTCGGGGCTGCCGGCGTCGAGATGATAGGTGCCGAGCGTGGTCCAGCCGGCGATCCAGAAGGGGGCGAGGTCGAGGGCCTGGCGCATGAGATCGGCCGCCGCCGCGGAATTGCCCTGCGCCGCGAGGCCCTTCGCATAGTCCGCGCGGCGATCGGCGAGCGGATCGCCCGAGAGATGGCGGTGATTCATGCGACATCCTGACTGGCGGCTCGCGGTGCCTTGCGGTTGGGTCCGGGCCTGCTCTTCACCCATGCGGGGCCTATGTCACCGCGCATGATGCGCCCCGACGACCTCCTCCGACCGACGCCGAAGGGGCTCTACTGCCCGCCCGGCGACTTCTACATCGACCCGGTGAAGCCCGTCGAGCGGGCTCTCGTCACGCATGGCCACGCCGACCACGCCCGGCCCGGCAACGAGAAGGTCATGGCGACCCGGCGCACGCTCGATATCATGGCTCTTCGCTACGGCGAGGACTTCGCCGCGTCCCGTCAGATCGCCGACTGGGGAGAGCGGACGGTGATCAACGGCGTCACGGTCTCCTTCCATCCCGCGGGGCATGTGCTCGGCTCGGCGCAGATCCGCGTGGAGAAGGACGGGCTGCGGATCGTCGCGTCCGGCGACTACAAGCGGCGGGAGGACCCGACGGCGGAAGAATTCGAGCCGGTGCCCTGCGAGGTCTTCATCACGGAGGCGACCTTCGCGCTTCCCGTCTTCCGCCATCCGGATTCGCGCGTCGAGATCCGCCGCCTCATCGCCTCGACGAAGCAGTTTCCCGAGCGCGCGCATCTCGTCGGGGCCTATGCGCTGGGCAAGGCGCAGCGCGTCATCCGCATGTTGCGGGAGGAAGGCTACGACGCGCCGATCTACATTCACGGTGCGTTGAAGCGGCTCTGCGCGTTCTACGAGGCGGAAGGCATCCGGCTCGGGGATCTCCGGCCGGCGACGCTGGAGCGGGGCGGCAAGGCGGACTTCGCGGGCGCGGTCGTCGTCGGTCCACCGTCGGCCTTCGCCGACAAATGGGCGCGGCGCTTTCCCGATCCGGTCTCCTGCTTCGCCTCCGGCTGGATGCGCGTTCGCCAGCGCGCCCGACAGCGCGGCGTCGAGCTGCCGCTGATCCTGTCGGACCATTGCGACTGGGACGAGCTGACCGAGACGATCGCGGAGCTGAACCCCGAGGAGGTCTGGGTGACGCATGGGCGCGAGGAGGCGTTGGTGCGCTGGTGCGAGCTCCGGCAGACGCGCGCCCGGCCGCTGCATCTCGTCGGCTACGAGGACGAGGGGGATTGAGGCGTCACCTCTCGGGGCCCGTCCAGCCGTCGGGATAGTAGACCTCCACGAAGGCGAAGGGGTAGGACCAGATTTCCAACTCGCCGCCGCCCCTCTTCTGCCATTCTGTGATCAGGGCATCCGCGATCTCCTCGCGGGTCGTGCCCCAGCGATCAGTCGGATAGAAGTCCGGCGCGACGCCGCCAATGTCGCCGGCGAACGGCTTCGCACCAGCGTCGATCATCGCGTAGATCGAGCGGCGAACGAACTCCACGAGATCGTCGCCTCGGAACTGGAATGCGCGCATTCCCGACTCGATGATTCCATCCAAAGTCTCGAATTCGTCGCGTGCCCGATAGGCCCACCAGCCTATGACCACTTCGACAGGCGTTCCATTAAGACTCAGTCTGCCGTCGATCATCTCTCACTCCGATGGAATTTGAATTTCGTATTGTCCGATGACGTATGTGGAAGCCTCATAATCTCCATTGTGAGCCCGTTGTCCTTGCTCCATCGAATGCCGACGATGCAACGGTCGGCATGTTCGATCCAGTATCCCCTGTCGATGTAGCTTTCGGGCGTGCGGACAGGGCGGCTGCCGCGAAGAAGGTCCGTCAAAGCACGATCGAACGCTTCCCGGTCCAGCGTAAAGATGTTCGGGCCAGCGCTTCCAAGGCGGGAGCCGAGCGGCACGCCGTTTGGCGCGAGCGTCTTGAGCGTGCCGGGCGCGAAGGGCTGAGTGTCGCCGCTTCGCAGCGGCTCGACGGTCCCGCTATTGTGCCCGATCCGGCCGTAGCGATAGGCGAGCGCGGCATCGCCGATCGCCTGCTGATGGCGGATCGCACCCTCCACCGTTTCGTAGAGACCGGTCGGCGGTTTCCAGTTTTCGTTGCCGGGAACGGTCCGCAGCCGCGCCACTTCAATCTCTGCGCGGATGCGGGCCGAATCATAGCGAGCAGCCTGAGCAGTCGACAGTTCGGCAACGCCGCCAGGAAGACGAAGCGTCGGACCTGCTCGCCCCCGGCCACCTCGCGCCTGTGCCATCCGGATCGGACCGCCCGTCGGATGCTCCGACGGCCGACCGGCTCCAGCATTCCCGTTCGCCCATCGCCCGCCGCCGGTTCGTCCTGCGGGGAGGCGTGGTTGAGCGGGGTCGAAATTTGCCTTGCGCGGAAGCCGGACAAGGCGCCAGCCGTCGAGCCATACGCGCAGGCCGGAACGTTCCGCCTTCATGCGGAGAAGTTCCAAGCCACGGTGGCCTCCGACCAGACTGATGCCGAATGTTGTCCCCGCTGCCTTTGGTTCACTCGGTCGATATGGCCTTCCGCTCGCCCCTGTCCGATCCGGAGATCGGATCGCCTGGGCGAGGCGGATAGGAATACGTTTTCGAGCTGCCCTGGCTGTCGTCGAGAATGAAGCGGTTGATCAAACGGTCGCGGAGACGGCGGGAATGCGCGGACCGTGGCCGCTTAAGCGCGCTCGAACAGCGTCGGATAGTCCAGCACCAATCCATCTTCGTCCACGGCCAGTTCCGCCGAGAAGCTGCGGTCGGCGGCTTCGTAGAGGAAGCATCGGTCGTCGAGGGCGGTGTAGCGCTGGCGGTCGATCACGGGTTCGAACGTGTCGAAGGGCACGTAGAGCATGGAAAGCTCGACCGTGCCGTCGTGCGGCCGAAGGTCGAGGCGGCGGATGGGGAGCGTGTTGGTGAAGGGCGTGCCGGCGAGGTCGATGTCGATGCAGCCGAAGAGGTCGAGCCGCTCGGTGCCGTCCGCCTCGAACCAGAGGCCGCCGCCATCCGAGGTCAAAGCGAGCGATGGGCCGCCGACGACCTGGAGGCGGAAGGCGCGGACGCGCCAGTCCCGATCGCAGTCGATGGCGTAGGCGACGCCGTAGGGTCCGCCGCCGCGCGCGCCGATGACGACGGAGCGGATGGCGACGCCGGTCGGAACCGGCGCCACATGGCAGTGTTCGAGGCCGTCCGAGCCCTCGTCCGGTGCCGGGCGCCAGCGGACGCTCCGTTCGAACGGGGGCCGGAAGGGCATCGGTGTCGGCCGACCTGGTTCAGCCGACCTTGGCGAAGGCGACGGCGGTGTCGGACATGCGGTTCGAGAAGCCCCACTCGTTGTCGTACCAGGAGAGGATGCGCACGAAGGTGCCGTCCATGACCTTGGTCTGGTCCATGTGGAAGACCGAGGAATGGGGGTCGTGGTTGAAGTCCGAGGAGACGTTGGGCGCGTCGGTATAGCCGAGAATGCCCTTCATCGGGCCGTCGGCCGCCGCGCGGATGAGGCCCTGGATCTCCTCGACCGTGGTGGAGCGCTTGGCGACGAACTTGAAGTCGACGACCGAGACGTTCGGGGTCGGCACGCGGATCGCGACGCCGTCGAGACGGCCCTTCAGCGCGGGCAGGACGAGCGCCACGGCCTTGGCCGCGCCGGTCGAAGTCGGGATCATGGAGAGCGCGGCGGCGCGGCCCCGGTAGAGATCCTTGTGCATCGTGTCCAGCGTCGGCTGGTCGCCCGTGTAGGAGTGGATCGTCGTCATGAAGCCCTTGTCGATGCCGATGGCGTCGTTGAGGACCTTGGCGACGGGGGCGAGGCAGTTCGTCGTGCAGGAGGCGTTGGAGATGATCCGGTCGCCGGCCGTCAGCGTGTCGTGGTTGACGCCGAAGACGATCGTCTTCTCGTCGCCCGCCGAGGAGAGGGGACCCGAGATCAGCACCTTCTTGGCGCCGGCTTCCAGATGCGCGGAGGCCTTGGCCGCATCGGTGAAGATACCGGTGCACTCCATCGCGATGTCGACGCCGAGCTCCTTCCAGGGAAGGTTCTTGGGGTCGCGCTCGGCCGAGACCCTGATCGGCCCGCGGCCAACGTCGATCGTGTCGCCGGAGACCGTCACGGTGCCGGGAAAGCGGCCATGGACCGAGTCGAAGCGGATGAGGTGGGCGTTGGTCTCGACCGGGCCGAGATCGTTGATGCCGACGACCTCGATGTCGGTCCGGCCGGACTCGATGATGGCGCGCAGGACGTTGCGGCCGATGCGGCCGAACCCGTTGATGGCGACGCGAACAGTCATTTCAATGCTCCTTCAGGGTCGGGCCCAGCCATGGTGCGGCCGCCTCTGCCGGCCTGGACCGGCGACTTCGAAGCGGATCTTACGATCCCGCTGGCGCTCGGCCATCGGACCTCTCGGCCTTCTCTTACCGCAATTCGACCCGACGTAAAGCCGCTTCGACCGAGTTCGGGATCGGGCGCGGCGGGATCGCCGCGGGCGCGCGCCGCCCGGTCGATTTTCCACCGGAGGTCCCGCATCCCGCCGCTTTGGTGGTTGCAACGAAGGCTCGAATGTCGCAGGACTCGTCGCCAGTTACCGCACTCGCCTCGACCGGGCCGCGAAGTATCGGGGAGGCCACGGGAATCCATGTCAGTCGATCCGCTCACTCTCGCCTCCCAACGCCTCGACCGCGCCCTGCAGCGCCTCGACCGGGCCATCGACGGCCAGATCGAGCGGGAAGTCTTCGTGCGCGACGCGGAGGAGGAGGTCCAGCGCATGACGGCCGACCGCTCGCGCCTTGCCGGCGAACTCGACGGTGCCCTGGCGCGGGCCGAACGTCTGGAGAAGGCGAATCGCGAGGTCTCGCGCCGGCTCGTCAACGCCATGGAGCAGATCCGCGGCGTTCTCGAGCGTCGGCGCGAGGGCTGACAGCGAGGAAGGAGGATCCGATGCCGCAAGTCGTCGTCACGATCGATGGAAAGACCTTCCGCATGGCCTGCGCGGATGGCGAGGAGCGCCATCTCGAAAGCCTCGCCGCGGAGGTGGACGGGCGGATCGGCGAGCTGCGCAAGAGCTTCGGCGAGATCGGCGACCAGCGTCTGGTGATGATGGCCGCGATCATGACGGCGGACGAGTTGTCCGAGCAGCGCCGGCGGATCGCTGGGCTCGAAAAGGCGTTGGCGGAAGCCGACAAGGCGCGCGAGGACGCCGTGCGCCGGCTCGCCGACAGCGACAAGCGGCTCGTCGGCCATGTCGAACATGTCACCGAGGCGATCGAGAAAGCCGCGGAGCGCCTGGAGCGGCGGGTCTGACGAGCGGGCCTCCGGCGTCGTCCGGCCGGGCCCGTCAGGCGCCGCCACACATGTGCTGCGAGTCCGCCAGGAGCCAAGTGTCCTCGGTGCGTTCGTTGGTGACGAGGTAGGTCCGCCCTCGGTCGTCGCCCTCCGGGCAGCGCCGGGGAATGCCGACGAGACACATCGTGACCCTGTCGCCCGGCTTCGAGGCGATCAGCGCCTCCTCCCGGTCGTAGGACACCTGGTAGCCTCCATTTCGATATTCGATGCCCGTCCCGGCGTCGAAGTCGCCGCCCTCCAGCCGCGAATGGACCGAGTCGACTCTCGTCGCGACGCATTGGCCGATCGTCTCCGGCAACGCGCCGGTGTCCGCGGCCTTTCCACCGGCAATGGTGGTCGCGGTGATGTCCGCCGGACGCGCAACCGGCCCGCTCCGCTGCGCGAGACTGTCCAACACGCCGACATAGGTCGCGAGGATGCAGGCGCGGTCGGCGCCGCAGGCGCGCCGGTCGGCGAGGAAGTCGCGCGCCACGGTCTGCACGTCGTCGAAGGCGGCGGCCTTCCGCGCGGCCGCGTAGGATGTCGACAGGCGCGCGTCGAGATCCGACAGGCGGGGGTCGGCGCAGACCGCCGTCTCGTCCGGCGTCGACGCCTTGGCGCAGTCGAAACCGGCGGCCGTCGCCGGACCGGTCAGGACGAGGAGCGAAGCAAGCACGATCCAGCGGCGCATTCGCGTCGTCCTTGCGCGCCGCGACGGGCCTTCGCGGGCCACGACGGAAGTTTCGCCGCCAATACCGGACAAACCGATCATGCCATCATGCCTTCAGCTTGTATCCCGTCCTGAAGATCCACCAGATCCCGGCAAGGCAGAGTGCCATGACGACGAGGGTCATGGCGATGGAAATGCCGACCGAGACGTCCGACACCCCGTAAAAGCTCCAGCGGAAGCCCGAGACGAGATAGACGACCGGGTTGAAGAGCGTGACCGTCTGCCAGAAGGGCGGGAGCATATCGATCGAGTAGAAGCTTCCGCCGAGAAAGGTCAGCGGCGTCACGACGAGGAGCGGGACGATCTGGAGCTTCTCGAATCCGTCCGCCCACACGCCGATGATGAAGCCGAAGAGGCTGAAGGTCACGGCGGTCAGGACAAGGAAGAGCACCATGACGACGGGATGCTCGATGCGGATGTCGACGAAGAGCGATGAGGTCGCGAGGATGATCAGGCCGAGCATGATCGATTTCGTCGCGGCCGCGCCGACATAGGCCGCCGTGATCTCGAAGGCCGAGATCGGCGCGGACAGGATCTCGTAGATCGTGCCGGAGAATTTCGGGAAGTAGATGCCGAAGGAGGCGTTGGAAATGCTCTGCGTCAGGAGCGTCAGCATGATGAGGCCGGGCACGATGAAGGCGCCGTAGCTGACGCCGCCGACCTCGTCCATGCGCGAGCCGATCGCCGAGCCGAAGACGACGAAATAGAGCGAGGTCGAGATGACGGGCGCGACGACGCTCTGAGCGAGCGTGCGGAAGGTGCGGGCCATCTCGAAGCGATAGATGGCGCGGATGGCGGGAAGGTTCACGTGGCTTCCTTCACGAGGCTGACGAAGATGTCTTCCAGCGAACTCTGATGCGTGGAGAGGTCGCGGAAGGTGATGCCGGCGTCGGCGAGCGCGCCGAGAAGCGTCGTGATCCCGGTGCGCGGACCCTTGGTGTCGTAGGTGTAGACCAGTTCGCCGCCGTCGGCGGATCTCTCGAGCGCGAAGTCGGCGAGGCTCTCGGGAAGGGCAGCGATCGGATGCGTCAAGGCGAGGCGCAACTGCTTGCGCCCGAGCTTTCGCATCAGTTCGGCCTTTTCCTCGACGAGGATGATCTCGCCCTTGGAGATGACGCCGATGCGATCGGCCATCTCCTCGGCCTCCTCGATGTAGTGCGTCGTCAGGATGATGGTGACGCCGCTGTCGCGAAGGGCCCGCACGACGTTCCACATGTCCTGACGCAATTGCACGTCGACACCCGCCGTCGGCTCGTCGAGAAAGAGGATGCTCGGCTCGTGCGACAAGGCCTTGGCGATGAGAACGCGCCGCTTCATGCCGCCCGACAGCGTCATGATCTTGGAATCCTTCTTGTCCCAGAGCGAAAGCTGGCGAAGAACCGTCTCGATGTGGGCGGGGTTCGCGCGCTTGCCGAACAGGCCGCGCGAGAACGACACCGTCGCCCAGACCGTCTCGAAGGCGTCCGTCGTCAGTTCCTGCGGCACGAGCCCGATGATCGAGCGTGCGTGGCGGAAGTCGGTCCGGATATCGTGTCCGTCGGCGCTGACGGTGCCCGTCGTCGGACTGACGATCCCGCAGATCACCGAGATCAGCGTCGTCTTGCCTGCCCCGTTCGGGCCGAGCAGCGCGAAGATCTCGCCGCGCCGGATCTGGAGATCGATCCCTTTCAAGGCGGCGAAGCCGGTCTCGTAGGTCTTGGTGAGACCTCGCACGTCGATGATGGCGGACGTCGACGCCCCCATGTCTGGCTGTCCCATGTCGATCCTTGCGCCGCGTCTGGCTTTCGGGGCAACCTCGCGCTTTCCCGCGCTATTGCAAGGGAGCTCTGGCATTCAGACCGTTCGACGAAACACGGCGCGACGCTCTGGCCACCGCGACCGCAAGAGCCTATATCCCGTTGCGGCGGGCTGCGCGGTGCGACAGGGGTAACATTTCCTCGGGGCCTTACGCATCCCCTAGGGAGCTGTCCCTGCCTCGGCCCGTGGGCTGGGGCACACGGCGCCCACCTACACTGTAGGTTCCCGGGATCGACTTCTCCATCGACCGAGGTGGCTCGCCACTCCTTCGTCTCGCTATCGTTCGTCCTGCTTTCATCGCATGGCCATCCGTCCTAAACCCGCTCGGCACAGCGCGGGGGGAGCGGCATGGACATCGACGGCGGAGCGCAGGACGACCTCAGGGCCAAGAAGAGCCGGCTGCGGGCCGAAGCCCTCTCGCGCCGCGACGCCATGGGCGTGGAAGCTCGGATCGAGGCGTCGCTCGCCGTCGCGGACCTGCTCGGCGACACCATGGAATTCGATCCGGGAACGATCGTCTCCGGGTTTCTTCCCATCCGATCCGAGATCGATCTGCGCCCGCTGATGGCGCGGCTCGCCGATCGCGGCGCGCGGCTCTGCGTGCCGGCGATCGTCGGCGGCGAGCTGGAGTTCCGTCAGCTCGTTCGCGGCGAACCGCTGGTTCCGCAGGGTTTCGGCACGCTGGCGCCGGGAGAGGGCGCCGCCGTCCTCGATCCGCTTCTCATGCTCGTGCCGCTGTCGGCCTTCGACGCGCGCTGTCATCGCATCGGTTACGGCCGCGGCTACTACGATCGCGCGATCACCCGGCTGCGCGACAAGGGCGTCTCGCCACGGCTCGTCGGCGTCGCCTTCGCCGTGCAGGAGGTGGAGACCGTTCCGACCGAGGCGCACGACGTGGCGCTCGACCTGATCGCGACGGAGGCCGGCATCCGGCATCCCGCCTGAACCGGGCTCTGTCAGCGCCCGCGCGGCCTGCCGAAGATCTGGGTCCAGTAGGGACGACCGTCCGGCGCCCTTGCGCCGGCGAAACCGATTTCGGTGACGTCGGGATTGAGAAGATTCTTCCGGTGGCCGGGAGAGGCGACCCAGCCGGCCATGGCCCTGTCGTAGTCCCGATAGGACTGCGCGATGTTCTCGGCCGTCGTCGTCCAGTCGTAGCCGGCGGCGCGGACCCGGTCGGGCAGGACGCCGTCGACCGCATGGTCCATCCGGTTCTTCTTCGCCATGGCCCTCGACTGGGCGAGGGCGGCTACCATCAGACGATCCTCCATGCGCAGCGCCGGCATGCCGTTTTCGGCGCGAAAGGCGTTGACCCGTTGGAGCGCTTTCGTGCGATCGATGATGACGAGGTCCGTCGGCGCGGAGGTTTCGGGAAGCGCGGCGCAGCCGGCGGCGAGGAGAGCCAGCGACAGGGCGAGGAGGGAGCGGGCGGTCGGCTGCAAGGCGGCATGGTCCGGTTCGGTGAAAAGCTCGGGACGATTGACGCGAGATCGCGTCGATCCTGCGGCGGAGCGCCCTAGATCAAGCGCGAAATCCCCGAAGACGACAGCCGAAGGCCCGACGACGCCATGATCGATCTCTACACCTGGACAACGCCGAACGGCGAGAAGCCCGTCCTCTTCCTCGAAGAGGCCGGCATCGACTACGAACTGAAGCTCGTCGACATCTCGACCGGCGCGCAAAAGGAGGCGGGCTTCCTGGCGGTCAATCCGAACGGGCGCATTCCCGCCATCGTCGACCGGACGGACGAGGGCGGCGAAACGCGCGTCTTCGAATCCGGATCGATCCTCCTCTACCTCGCGGAGAAGAGCGGCAAGCTCCTGCCGCAGGCGCAGCCGCACCGGGCGGAAGCTCTGTCGTGGATGTTCTTCCAGGCGGGAGGGACGGGTCCGATGATCGGACAGTGGCATCACTTCAACACCGCCGCGCCGGAGAAGCTGCCCTATGCGATCGATCGCTATGCCAAGGAGTCGCGGCGGCTGCTCGGCGTTCTCGACGGGCGGCTCGCCGACTTCGAATGGCTCGCCGGCGATTACGGGATCGCCGACATCATGAACTTCTCCTGGGCGCGTTCCGGGATCGAGGAACTGAACGCGCGCAGCGACTTTCCCGCGCTGGCCGAATGGGTCGACCGGATCGCCCGCCGCGACTCGGTCGTGCGCGGCCTCGGCCGCCTGAAGGCCGCCAAGGACGAGCTGCAGGGATGAGGTTCCTCTTTCTCGGCGACATGGTGGGGCGCGCGGGACGCTCGGCCGTCTTCGATCGGCTGCCGGGGCTGATCCGGGACTGGAGGCTCGATTTCGTCGTCGTCAACGGCGAGAACGCGGCCGGCGGCTTCGGCGTGACGGAGGAGATCCTCGAGGCGACGCTGGCCGCGGGCGCGGACGTCATGACCACGGGCAATCATGTCTTCGACCAGCGGGAGGCTCTCGAATTCTCGACGCGGCACGACCGGTTCCTGCGTCCGCTGAACTATCCGGCGGGCGCGCCGGGCAAGGGTTCGGGGCTCTTCGAGGCGAGGAACGGGGCGCGCGTCCTCGTTTCCAACGTCATGGGCCGCGTCTTCATGCATCCCGAGCTCGACGATCCGTTCCGTGCCGTGGCCGAACTCCTCTCGGCCTGTCCGCTCGGCGAGCAGGCCGACGCCGTGATCCTCGACTTTCACGCGGAGGCGACCAGCGAGAAGCAGTGCTTCGCCCATTACGTCGACGGGAAGGCGAGCGTCGTGGTGGGAACGCACACGCATGTGCCGACCGCCGACCACCAGATCCTGTCCGGCGGCACCGCCTATCAGTCGGATGCGGGCATGTGCGGAGACTACGATTCCTCGCTCGGGATGGAGAAGGAGGAGCCGCTGAACCGGTTCCTCACCAAGATCGCGCGCGGTCGCTTCGAGGCCGCGCAGGGGCCGGCGACGATCTGCGGATTGGCCGTCGAGATCTCGGATCGGACGGGCCTGGCGGAGAAAGTCGCACCGGTCCGGCTCGGCGCGCGGCTCGAAGAAGCGATTCCGACCTTCTGGGCGTAAGAATCTTTCCCGTGTTGCATTGCGGCACGTTGTCTTTCGAAAACCCATCGCCATGTGTCGCAAGCCGGATTGACTGGGGCCCTTCAAATCAGGCGTTTCAAGGGATTGTAAGGTAGGCGAACATTTTTCGTTCTCCGCGTCCGACAGTCCCTCCAGGGCCGTGAACACAGGCGGCGGGATGCCGCTTCAAAACGCACGCCGCGATCGGAGCGATCGGGCGCGAAGGAGGATGAGTGGACCAAGCAGTGTCGAATGCGGTCGCGGAAACCGCGCTCACGGGAATGGCGGCCGATGCGGTGCCAACCTGGGTCTGGCTCACAACGATCGGCGCCATTGCCGCTCTCTTCGTGTTCGATTTCTTCAGCCACACGCGCAAGGCGCACGAGCCGACCTTCAAGGAAGCGGCTCTCTGGTCCACCTTCTACGTCACCATCGCGCTTCTCTTCGGCTGGGGCGTCTGGCACTTCTGGGACCGCGACCACGGCATCGAATATTTCGCGGGCTTCATCACCGAGAAGTCGCTGTCGGTCGACAATCTCTTCGTCTTCGTCATCATCATGGCGAGCTTCAAGGTGCCGCGAGCCTATCAGCAGAAGGCGCTGCTGATCGGCATCGTGATCGCCCTCGTCATGCGCGGCCTCTTCATCGCGGCGGGCGCGGCGGCGATCGAGCGCTTTTCCTGGGTGTTCTACCTCTTCGGCCTCTTCCTCCTCTACACCGCCTGGAAGCTGGCGGCGGAGAGCTTCAAGCACGGCGCGAAGTCGACCGACGAGGAATACGAGCCGAACGCGATCGTCAAATACTTCCAGCGCCATCTGCCGACGACGCCGGACTATCGGGGCAACGCGCTCACTGTGATCGAGAACGGCAAGCGCTACTTCACGCCGATGTTCATCGTGATCCTGGCGCTCGGCATGACCGATCTCCTCTTCGCTCTGGATTCGATCCCGGCGATCTACGGCCTGACGGACGCGCCCTACATTGTCTTCACGGCCAACGCCTTCGCGCTGCTCGGCCTCCTTCAGCTCTACTTCCTGCTCGGCGGCCTGCTCGACCGGCTCGTCTATCTCGGCCTCGGCCTGTCGCTGATCCTCGCCTTCATCGGCGTCAAGCTGATCATCCACGCGATGGAGGCCAACACGCTGCCCTTCCTGAACGGCGGTCAGCCGATCGAAGGCCTGCCGCACATCGAAACCAGCTTCTCGCTCTCGGTGATCATCGGCATCCTCGTCGTGACGACGGTCGCCAGTCTCCTGAAAAGCCGATCGGACAGCCGAAAGGGACTCTGATCTCCCTCGGTCCGGCAACGCGACATGAGAAAGCCGGCGAAAGCCGGCTTTCCTCGTTCTGCTTCCGGTGGCGAGGCTGCCGACATCAGACGCCGTCGAGGATGATCACGGTGGGGCGCTCGGGAAGCGTTCGCATCGAGACGGTGAGACTGCGTTCGTCGCGCCGTTCGACCGCGAAGCCCGGCAGGCGCTCGAGGAAGCGCTCGATCGGCCCGGCGAAGCGGTGCATGGGCAGGACGATCTGCGAGCGCAGCCGCTCCACCGTTTCGCCCATTCCCGCCTGGCTCAGCGTCCAGGAGCCGTCGACCGGTACCATCACGATGTCGAGCCGTCCGATGTCGGCGAAGTCCTCGTCCGTCAGCCGATGATGGAGATGGCCGAGATGTCCGATGCAGAGCCCGGCCACTTCGAAGACGAAGATCGAGTTTCCGTCGGCCTCGACGTCGCCGCCGCCCATGCGGATATCGGTCGGAACATTGCGGACGTAGAGATCGTCGACGGTCACGGCATGCCGGGCGGGTCCTCCGTCCGGGTTCCAACCCCGCAAGACCGTTTCGATGGCGGGATCGGGAACGTTCGTGAAATGGGTCGAATGCGCCTTGTTCATGGTGGCGATGCGCGGCGGCGGGCCCTCTCCGGAGAAGCCGGAATAGTCGGTCGCCGCGGTGACGCCGTTCGGGCTCTCGATGATGTAGGTCGAGTGGTGGGCGTAGGTGATCCGCACCTCGTCCCGGCCGAGCGCGGCGAGAAGGAGGCTCGAGGGCCGGGCGTCGAAGGACGCGTATCTCGCCTTCGGCACAGCGTCCGCGATCGCATGGCAGGTGCTTGGAACGCCCTGCGCCGAGGCTTTGCCCGTCTGGGGCAGTCCTGCGAAGAGGCTGACGAGGAGAGCGGGAACGAGGCACGGGCGCATGGGGCGAGCCTTTCCGTAAGCGGGGCGATGGGGTCGAGTGCATGACCAGGGTCGGCGGATCTCGGAAGGTAACCAAGTCTCGCGCCCGCGTGCGTTCATGATCGCGTGAGCGGAGCCTCGAGATCGGCTCGTCTTTCCGCTTGCTCACTCGACGGAGCAGGCCTAACGAGAATGCGGCTAAAACTAGACAACGAGACTCATATTTTGCGCTCGATCCTCCTCCGCTACGCGACGCCCTTGACGACGGGTCTCTTCATCGTCTCGCTGGTCTCCGGCGTCGCCCTCTTCTTCCATTTCGAGGGTCGGCTCTTTAAGGCGATGCACGAGTGGTTGAGCATGATCCTCGCCGTCCCCTTCGGTCTCCACCTCTGGAAGAACTGGCGCCCGCTCGTCTCCTATTTCAAGCGTCCGCCCATGACGGTCGCGCTGCTCGCCTCGCTCGTCGGCGCGCTCGCCTTCGCCGTGCCGGCGATGCTGGCGCCGCCCGGCGGCGGCAACCCGATGCAGGCCGTTCTCGGCGCCGTGCAGAACGGGACGATCGCCCATCTCGCGCCGCTCTTCGGCCATACGCCCGACAGCCTCGCCGAAGCGATGCGGGGCAGGGGCCTCGTCGTCGCCTCCAGCCAGGCGAGGCTCGGCGAGGTGGCGGAGGCTTCGAACCGCACGGCCCGCGACATGCTGCCGATCCTCGCCGACCTCCGACGTTGAGGGCCAGCACCTCGCTTCTGGACGCTTGGCGGCTTTTTGACTAAGAAGCACCGCTTTCCAGACGTCGACATCACGGGTGCCCCATGGCCGGCCATTCACAGTTCAAGAACATCATGCACCGCAAGGGCCGCCAGGATGCGGTCCGATCCAAGCTCTTCTCCAAGCTCGCGCGCGAAATCTTCGTCGCGGCCAAGGGCGGCTTGCCCGATCCCTCGATGAATGCGCGTCTTCGCCTCGCCATCGCCAATGCCAAGGCGCAGTCGATGCCCAAGGACAATATCGACCGCGCGATCAAGAAGGCGTCGGGCGCGGACGGCGAGAGCTACGACGAGGTCCGCTACGAGGGCTATGGTCCGGGCGGCGTCGCCGTCATCGTGGAGGCGCTGACCGACAACCGCAACCGCACGGCCTCGAACGTGCGCTCCTACTTCACCAAGTCCGGCGGCGCGATGGGCGAATCTGGTTCGGTCGCCTTCATGTTCGATCGCGTCGGCGAAATCGTCTTTCCGGCGAAAGCCGGCAGCGCGGACAAGGTGATGGAGGCCGCGATCGAGGCGGGCGCCGACGACGTCGTCTCCGATGACGACGGCCACACGATCATCACCGCCTTCGAAACCCTCGGCGAAGTCTCGGCCGCTCTGGAAGCCTCGCTCGGCGAGCCGCAGAGCGTGAAGATCGTCTGGAAGCCGCAGACGGGAACGCCCGTCGACGAGGAAAAGGCGGAAAGCGTGATGAAGCTCATCGCCAATCTCGACGACGACGACGACGTGCAGAACGTCTACGCCAATTTCGAGGTGGACGACGCCGTCATGGCGAAGCTTTCCGCCGCCTGACCTCTTCCGACCGGGCGCGAGCGGAGCCTGCCGAGACGCGGGCTGCGCTCCTCGTCAGCCCGTATCGCCGCGGCTCTTGCGCTCCGCCGCCGAGGGCAGGATCGTCTCGGTTACGAGGCGATGGAGATCCTCGACATAGCCGCCGCGCCCGGACGGCTGCGTCTCGTCCGACGTGATCGCGACGGTGAGGGCGAGATCTGGGAAGACGTAGATCATCTGCCCGCCGTAGCCCCAGCCGTAATAACCGGTGCGGCCCGCGAAATCGTCGATGAACCAGCCATAGCCATAGCGACCGTCGTGAAAGCGCGAGGTCGTGCGCGGCGTCCAGGACCGGTCGATCCAATCCCGGGAGAGAACCCGCGTTCCGTCCTCGGCCGTCCCGCCTCGGCGGTAGAGCTCGCCGAAGGCCAGGAGCGAGCGTGGGGTCATCGCCATCTGGTTTCCGCCGAGATAGACGCCCTGCGGGTCCCGCTCCCAGCTCGCGATCTCGACGCCGGCCGGTCGCAGCCAGTCGCGCGCGAGCTGCAGGGTGGACTTGCCGCCGACCTTCGTCAGGATCGCGGACAGAAGATGCGTCGATCCCGTGGAATAGAGCATCGAGCCGCCGGGTTCCTCGACGAAGGGGCGCGCCAGCGCATCGCGGACCCAGTTCCGCGAGGAGATCCATGCGCCGTAATTGGCCCCGGATGTCCGCTCCAAGCCCGCCTGCATGGACAGGAGGTTGCCGATCGTCACGGTGGCGAGGCGCGGATCGGGATCTTGTGGGAAGTCCGCGCCGAGGATCTCGGCGATCTTCTGGTCGGGTCCCGTCAGCAGGGCCTTGTCAATGGCGATGCCGACAAGGGCCGAGACGATCGACTTCGACGCCGACTTGATGTTGGTCGATCGCGAGGTCCGTGCGCCGCGAAACCCTTCCTCGACGACCGTCTCGCCGTCCTGCGCGATCATCAGGGTTTCGAGCGCCGGCAGCGCCCGGCTTCGTCGGACCGCCTCGTCGAAGCTCGCGACATCCCGGACGGGCGATGCGACGGGCGGCGTCATGGTCGCGGAGGCCGGCGACTGCGCCTGAGCCGAAGCGCCCCAGGCGACGAACGAAAAAGCGAGGGCGAAGGATCGTCGGTTCAACATCCGGGGCAAATGGGACGATGATCGAGCGTGTGCCAGCCGGGGTCACCTCGAGTTGAGATCACCGTGTCGGTCGTTCTCCGTTGTTTTTGGTTCGTTCATGGTTTGTCTTTAGCGGTCCGTCGTGTCACTCTCGAACGGGACAGGCCTTCATGTTGCAGGAGACGAGCATTCGCATCTGGGGAATCGATCCCGGCCTGCGCCGGACCGGATGGGGCGTCGTGGAGACGGTCGGCAACTCGTTGCGCTTCGTCGCCTCGGGGACGGTGACGTCCGACGCTTCTTTCGATCTGGCGACGCGCCTGCGACAATTGCACGACGGGTTGCAAACCGTCTTTCAGACCTATCGCCCGGACGAGGCGGCGGTCGAGCAGACCTTCGTCAACAAGGATGCGGTGGCGACGCTGAAGCTTGGGCAGGCGCGGGGCATCGCCATGCTGGTTCCGGCTCTGGCCGGCTTGCCCGTCGCGGAATATGCGCCGAATGCGGTGAAGAAGGCCGTGATCGGCGTCGGCCATGGCGAGAAGAAGCAGATCCACATGATGGTGAAGGTCCTGATGCCCCGGGCGACCTTCGACACCGACGACGCGGCCGATGCGCTCGCCATCGCCATCTGCCACACTCATCACCGTCAGTCGGCGCAGGCCCGGGCGGCCTTTGCGGGCCTGTGATGTTCTTGACGTGTTCTCATTCGCGCGGTAGGTAATACCGCAGTGGTATTACTTTGGGGCGACCTTCGTGCGGATCACGGAAAAAGGTCAGGTGACGATCCCGAAGGCCATTCGCGAGCGGTTGGGCGTCGGGCCCGGCAGCGAGGTCGACTTCGTGGAGCATGGGGATGTGGTCGTGATCTCACGTCGGGACGCGGCATCCGACCCCGCGACGCGGCGGGCGGAGATGGAACCTCATATCGTCGCGATGCGGGGGACGATCGACACGATGGGAATGGATGGGAAGGCGTTCGTCGATTGGTTGAGGGGACCGCGCGACGATGTCGACACTCATTGACACCAACATTCTGATTGATCTCCTGGGGACGGGACCCGTCTTCGAAGGGTCCGTCGACGCCGTCCTGCGTCAGGCGGATGCGGGGCCGATCGTGATCGGTGCCGTGGTCTGGGCCGAACTCGCCACGTCAGCGGTTCAGGAGGAGCAGTTGATGCGCCGCCTGGCTTGGTTGCGACCAAGGCGAGAGCCGTTTCCGTTCGAAGCAGCCTATGCCGCGGGTTTGGCACACTGGTCCTATCGGGATCGCGGGGGGCAGCGCGAGCGCACACTTCCTGACTTCCTGATCGGAGCCCACGCTCTGGTGGCCGGGCATCGGCTGCTGACCCGAGATCCCAAACGCTATCGCGCTTATTTTCCGACCCTCGATCTCACTTCGCCGGAGTCCCATTCTTGATCGGAAAGCTGAAGGGCGTCGTCGACGAGATCGGCGACGACCACGTGGTGGTGGACGTCCACGGGGTCGGCTACGTCGCCTATTGCAGCGTGCGCACGCTGTCGACGCTGCCGGCGGCGGGGGAGGCGGTGACGCTGTTCATCGAGACCTATGTGCGCGAGGACATGCTGCGTCTCTACGGCTTTTTGAGCGAGCTGGAACGCGGCTGGTTCCGCCTGCTCCAGAACGTCCAGGGCGTCGGCTCCAAGGTGGCGCTCGCCATTCTCGGCACGCTTTCGACGGGCGAGCTCGGCAGCGCCATCGCGCTCCAGGACAAGGCCATGGTGGCGCGAGCCCCCGGGGTCGGGCCGAAGGTCGCCGCGCGGATCGTGGCGGAGCTGAAGGACAAAACACCGGCCTATGCCGGCGCGTTCGAGTCGTCGGACATCGGGCTGAAGCGCGATCTGGGTGAAGGCGTCGCGCCCGCTCCGGTCGCGGATGCGGTCTCCGCCCTCGTCAATCTCGGCTACTCGCGCGATCAGGCCGCGAGCGCCGTCTCGACCGCATCGCGCGAAGCGGGGGACGGAGCGGAGACGCGGACGTTGATCCGGCTGGGCTTGAAGGCGCTCAGCCGGGTTTGAGCAAGCGTTGTGAAGCCAAAGCCGCATCGTTACGATGATAGCCACGTCGTCAGGAGATCGTCATTGGCAAGTGCAGGGATGACGTCGAAGACACCGTCGACGATGCCGAAGACCCGTCCTGACGGCCGGGATGTCGAGTCATCGCCGGCCGCATCGACGGCGACGGCCGCCGTCGATCGAAACGTCGCCAACCCCGTTCCAGGAACGAGCCTTCTTTCATGAGCGACGCACATCGGCTCCTCACGCCGGACAAGCAGGGCGAGGACATCGATCAATCCCTGCGACCTCAGAGGCTCGACGACTTCACGGGGCAGGCCGCGGCGCGCGCGAACCTCAAGGTCTTCATCGAGGCGGCGAAGGGGCGGGGCGAGGCGCTGGATCACGTGCTCTTCGTCGGGCCGCCGGGTCTCGGCAAGACGACGCTCGCCCAGATCATGGCGAAAGAGCTCGGCGTCAATTTCCGCTCGACCTCCGGCCCGGTGATCGCCAAGGCCGGCGATCTCGCCGCGCTCCTCACCAATCTGGAAGACCGCGACGTCCTCTTCATCGACGAAATCCATCGCCTCAGCCCGGCGGTGGAGGAAATCCTCTATCCCGCGATGGAGGACTTCCAGCTCGATCTCATCATCGGCGAGGGGCCGGCGGCGCGCTCGGTGAAGATCGATCTGGCGAAGTTCACGCTGGTCGCGGCGACGACGCGCCTCGGCCTCCTGACGACGCCGCTGCGCGACCGGTTCGGCATTCCGGTCCGGCTGAACTTCTACACGGTGGAGGAACTGGAATCGATCGTCCGGCGCGGCGCGCGCATCATGAACCTGCCGCTCGGCGAGGACGGGGCACGCGAGATCGCCCGTCGCTCGCGCGGCACACCGCGGATCGCCGGCCGCCTCCTGCGCCGCGTGCGCGATTTCGCCGACGTCGCGAAGGTCGCCCTGGTCGATCGTCGGATCGCCGACGAGGCCCTGACGCGTCTCGAAGTGGACAGTCTCGGCCTCGACCAGCTGGACCGGCGCTATCTCGATCTGATCTCGCTGACCTTCGGCGGCGGACCCGTCGGCATCGAGACGATCGCGGCCGCGCTCTCGGAGCCGCGCGATGCGATCGAGGACATCGTCGAGCCGTATCTCCTGCAGAACGGCTTTCTCCAGCGCACGCCCCGAGGGCGCATGTTGACCGCCCATGCCTTCCGCCATATCGGCCTCGCGGTGCCGCAGGGCTGGCAGGGGGCGCAGGCGAGCCTCTTCGAGGACCCTCTGCCGGAAACCTGACGTCCGTCCGTCCGCCTCTTTCTCTGGTCCCCCGCAAGGCGATGGGGTAAGCGCGGGACATGCAGAGCGACCTTGCCGGCCAGCTGACCGACTTCGGCCACCGACTTCTCGTACGGGTCTATTTCGAGGACACCGACTTCTCCGGCGTCGTCTACCACGCACGCTATCTCCATTTCCTGGAGAGGGGCCGCAGCGACTACCTGCGTCTCAAGGGCATCGGACATCGCGAACTGGCCGATGGAATCCATGGCGAGCCGATGGCCTTCGCGGTCCGGCACATGGAGATCGACTTCCTGCGGCCCGCGCGCATCGACGACGTGCTGGCGGTCGAGACCCGTACGATCCTCCTCGGCGGAGCGCGGGTCATCCTCCAGCAGCGCATCCTTTCGGACCAGACCGTTCTCGTCGAGGCAAAGGTCAAGGTCGCGGTGATCTCGCCGGAGGGCAAGCCGAGGCGGATGCCGGACGCCGTTTCGGCGATCCTGTCGACCGACATCGCGTCCACGTGAACGGCACTGCAGCATTTTCGCAACGAATGCTTAACCTTAATGCTGCTTGATATGCCTTCGCGGCCAGTGCCGATGGCAACGCCATTCTTTCGCTCCATTCAAACGGTGTGAGATAGGCGGGGTTTATCGAAAACTTGACGCATGAGACGGGAAACGGTCGTTCCTTCGCGAAGGAACCCGTCACCGATGCATCGGCGGCCGAGCGATGACGCGCGAGCCGGCCGGCTCCCATTTCGAGGGTCTGAAGACGATATGAACGAGATCGCTCAAGGCGCTCTGGCCGCACCCGAGCACAGCGTATCCCTTTGGGGACTGTTCTGGCAGGCCGGCTTCATCGTGAAGATGGTGATGCTGGGGCTTCTGGGCGCGTCCGTCTGGAGTTGGGCCATCATCGTCGACAAGACCATGCGCTACGGCAGCTTTCGGCGCCAGCTGAACACGTTCGAGAACAATTTCTGGTCCGGCCAGTCGCTGGAAGAGCTCTATCACACGCTTTCGGAGCGCAAGACCAACGGCATGGGCGCACTCTTCGTCGCCGCCATGCGCGAATGGAAGAAGTCGTTCGAGAAGGGCGCCCGCTCTCCGATCGGGCTTCACACGCGCATCGAGAAGGCGATGGACGTCACGCTCGCCCGCGAGATGGACCAGTTGGAGTCGCGCCTCGGCTTCCTCGCCACGATCGGCTCGGCCGCGCCCTTCATCGGGCTGTTCGGCACCGTCGTCGGCATCATGACCTCCTTCCAGGCCATCGCGGCCTCCAAGCAGACCAATCTCGCCGTCGTCGCGCCCGGCATCGCGGAAGCGCTGCTCGCCACGGCCATCGGCCTCGTCGCGGCCATTCCCGCCGTCATCGCCTACAACAAGCTGTCGGCCGATGCCGGCAAGCTCGGCATGCGGCTCGAAGCCTTCGCGGACGAGTTCTCCGCCATCCTGTCGCGTCAGATCGACGAGAAGGCCGCGCGCTGAACGCGGGCGGTCTCGGGCGATCCGTCCGGCACGACGATACGAGGTACTGAAATGGGCATGTCGGCAGGTGGAGCGGGTGGAGGCGGGTCTCGGCGCGGCGGACGGCGTGCGCGCCGCGCGCCGATGAGCGAGATCAACGTGACGCCGATGGTCGACGTGATGCTCGTGCTTCTTATCATCTTCATGGTCGCGGCGCCCATGCTGACGGTCGGCGTGCCGCTCGACCTGCCGGAAACGCAGGCCAAGGCGCTGAATGCCGAGACGCAGCCGATCGAGATCTCCATCAAGTCCGACGGCAACATCTTCATCGGCGAGAACCCGATCGCGATCGAGGACGTCGTGACCCAGCTGACCGCCGTCGCCAAGACCGGCTACAAGGAGCGCATCTTCGTGAAGGGCGACCGTGCCGCCGATTACGGCCGCGTCGCCGAGGTCATGGCGCGCATCTCGACCGCGGGCTTCACCAATATCGGTCTCGTCACCGCGCCCGAAACCACGGGCTGACCGGCGCTATCGTCATGAAATCGGGCATCGTCGTCTCCTCCGGCATCCATCTCGCGGTCCTCACCTGGGGATTGTGGGCCTTCTCGTCGCCGCCTCCGCTCGACGTCGCCTATTCCGAGGCGCTGCCGGTCGAAATCGTCATGGCGGAAAGCTTCGAGGGCGTGAAGGGCGAGAAGGACGCGCCCGTCAGCGAGAAGCCGGCGCCCAAGCCGACGACCAAGCCCGAGACGCTGCCGATGGCCGCCGAGAATGTCGGCGACAACGAGGCCGACCTCGCGACGCCGCCGACGCCGGACAAGACACGCAACCAGACCCCGCAGACCGGCGCGCCCAAACCCACCGCACGGCCCGAGATCGAGCCGACGCCGGTCGAGGAGGCGCCGAAGGTGGCGGAGGCGAAGCCGCCGGAGCCCCAGAAGCCCGAGCCCAAGCCTCCGGAGCCGAAACCCGAGCCGGTGACGGAAAAGCCCAAGCCGACACCGCCGAAGGAAACGGTCGAGAAGATCGATCCGCTGGCGGAGATGATCGCCGAGGACAAGACCGAGCCGACGCCGGAACCGGAGCCCGAACCGAAGAAGGTGGTGAAGCACGCGGTCAAGCCGAAGCCGCCCGAACCGGTGAAGGTCGCCGAAGCCAAGCCCGACGCTCCGAAGACGGAAGCGAAGAAGTCCGCGCCCAAGAAGGAAAAGGCGGCGAAGGCGGACACCGCCTCCGAGGACGCGCCCGACAGCGACATGGATTTCGAGGCCATGGCGGCGGCTGCGATCAACAAGCAGAAGTCGGCCGGCGGCGGCGCGAAGCGCTCCACCGAGACCGCCTCGCTCGGCTCCAGGAAGACGACCGGCGCCAAGCTCTCGCGCGGCGAGACGGACGCGCTGCGCGATCAGCTGTCGGGGTGCTGGAGCATTCCCGCCGGCGTCGAGGATGGCGGCAACCTGAAGGTCTCCGTGCGCTTCAACCTGAACGGCGCCGGCAAGCTGGACGGACGACCGGTGGTCGACGCGTCCAGCGGCAACCGCGTGTTCGACGAGAGTGCCGTGCGCGCGGTCCAGAAATGCGACCGCGAGGGATTCAGTCTGCCGCAGGACAAGGCCGAGATCTGGGCCGAAGTCGTCGTGAATTTCGATCCGAGCGAGATGTTCTGAGCCTTGGCCGGATCACCCCGCTCCTTACAAAGCCCTGTCCGAGCGAAGCGGAACCGCCGCGCGCTCGGACCTTGCGGCTGACAACGAAGAGCTGGAGATCATCCGGCGGCCCCTGGTCGCCGGATGATCTCCAGAAGCCAAGAGGCTCTCCGGAATGCGTTATTTCACCAAGACGTTCGCCATGGCCTGCCTGCTTTTGTTCGGCGGCGCGCTCGTGGCGGCGCCGCCAGCCAAGGCCGTCGTCGAGATCGACGTGACCAAGGGCAACGTTCAGCCGCTGCCGATCGCCATCACGCAGTTCCAGACGCAGAATCCGGTCGGGCGGCAGATCACCGAAGTGGTCACCGCCGACCTCCGGCGCTCCGGCCTCTTCGCGCCGATCGATCCCGCCGCCTTCGTGCAGAAGGACATCAGCCCCGACGTCGCGCCGCGCTTCGCGGACTGGACCGTCATCAATGCGCAGGCGCTCGTCACCGGCAAGGTCTCGCCGGAGGCCGACGGCCGGCTTCGCGTCGAGTTCCGCCTCTGGGACACGTTCGCCGGCCAGCAGCTCGACGGCCAGCAGTTCTACACGACGCCGGAGAACTGGCGCCGCGTCGCCCACATCATCGCGGATGCGATCTACGAGCGGCTGACGGGCGAGAAGGGCTATTTCGACACGCGCGTCGTGTTCGTGTCCGAGACCGGCGCCAAGCAGAGCCGCGTCAAGCGTCTCGCGATCATGGATCAGGACGGCGCCAACGTGAACTATCTGTCCGACGGCAGCGACCTCGTCCTGACCCCGCGCTTCTCGCCGAGCCGGCAGGAGATCACCTACATGTCCTTCGGCCGTGGCGAGCCGCGCGTCTATCTCCTGCAGCTGGAGACCGGACAGCGCGAGGTCGTCGGCAACTTCCCCGGAATGACCTTCTCGCCGCGCTTCTCGCCGGACGGGCAGAAGGTCGTGATGAGCCTGCAGCAGGAGGGCAACGCCAACATCTACGCGATGGATCTCAGGTCCCGCGCGACGACGCGGCTGACCTCGACCGCCGCGATCGACACCTCGCCCTCCTATTCGCCGGACGGCGCGCGCATCGTCTTCGAGAGCGACCGGGGCGGACGCCCGCAGCTTTATACGATGGGCGCGGACGGCTCTGGCCAGAACCGCATCTCCTTCGGCGACGGCTCCTACTCGACCCCCGTCTGGTCACCGCGCGGCGATCTCATCGCCTTCACCAAGCAGTCGGGCGGGCAGTTCCAGATCGGCGTCATGCGGCCGGACGGGTCGGGCGAGCGCATCCTGACCTCGGGCTTCCACAACGAGGGTCCGACCTGGGCCCCGAACGGTCGCGTCCTCATGTTCTTCCGCGACCAGAAGGGCGGGGGCGGGCCGCAGCTGTTCTCGATCGATCTCACCGGCACGAACGAGCAGCGCATCGCGACGCCGGGCTTTGCTTCCGATCCCGCCTGGTCGCCAGCCCGCGAGTAGGAGCGGCCCCTAGGCCGGCAACGGATCGCCCGATCGGCGAAGGCGCGTGCCACGGCGGAGCGCGCCTCGCATTCGACGTCTCCTGGCTCTCGGCGGGGATCGCGGGGACCGCCAGACGCGCCGTCCCGCTGAAGGGCCGGTACGGAATCAAATGGTTGGCGTTCGATTTATTGTGAACGTTTACTTGGTCTTAAGTGTGAACGCAGTAAACGTCGCCTTACGAAATTCAATCGAAATCGAAGGAGCTGGCCATGCGCCGGATGTCTGTTTTGGCTCATAGCCGCATCGCACTCGCCCTCGTCGCCGCTCTCGCGGTCGCCGGTTGCGCCAAGAAGAACAACCTGCCGGACAACGCGGCCGGCCTCGGCCTCGGCGGCGCCGGCGGTCTCGGCGGTGCGGGCGGCCTCGGTGGAGCCGGCGGAAGCGCCGCACCCGGCACGAGCCAGGACTTCACCGTCAATGTCGGCGACCGCATCTTCTTCGACACGGATTCCTCGGTCGTGCGCGCCGACGCGCAGCAGACTCTCGCCGCCCAGGCGCAGTGGCTGAACCAGTATTCGCAGTATTCGATCACCGTCGAAGGCCATGCCGACGAGCGCGGCACCCGCGAGTACAACCTCGCGCTCGGCGCCCGCCGTGCCGCCGCGACCCGCGAGTATCTCGCCTCGCGCGGCGTCGCCTCCAACCGGATGCGAACGATCTCCTACGGCAAGGAGCGTCCGGTCGCCGTTTGCGACGACATCTCCTGCTGGTCGCAGAACCGCCGCGCGGTCACCGTTCTGAACGGCGCCGGCAGCTGATCTCGGCCTCGTTCGCTTCGATCGAAAAGGGCGGCTCCCGAAAGGGGCCGTCCTTTTCGCGTTTTCGCTTCGGGTGCATCATCTTGACGGCCCCAATTTGGCCGAGGAATCTGGTAAGGGCCTTGGGTGCGGCGCGGCGAGGACCTTCGCGGCCGAGGACACGAGAGACACAAGAGGAATGACCATGGCACTTCCCGCCCGCTGGACGGCCGCCGCCGCAGTGCTGCTGGCGATCACCGCGCCCGCCTCGGCGCTGAACCTGCCATTCGGGCTGGGGGCGCCCTCCGATCGCGGCGACAGCGTCCGCGCGGCGCCCGAAACGCGCGAGAACCCGCCGGTGCGATATGCCCAGGCCGGCGATGCCGGGCAGCGGATCATGCAGCTCGAGGAGGAGAACCGGCGCCTCAACGGCAAGGTCGAAGAGCTGTCCTTCCAGATGCTGCAGATCCAGGAGCAGATCCGGAAGATGCAGGAGGACACCGATTTCCGCCTGCAGGAGATCGAAGGTGCCGCGTCGGCCGGTGGCGAAAAGCGCACCGATGCCGCGCCGGCGACGCGACCGGCGTCCGGCACCACGGGAACGCTTGCGGGCAGCGGCGACGCGGAGATGGGCGCGGCCGCGCCGGACGTCGCCGCGGGAGGACCTGCACCGAGCGGCGACGAGATCGGCAATCTTCTGGGCGGCGGTCTCGACGTCGGCTCCGTCGCGGCGCCGTCCGCGGGAGCTTCCTCGGCGGCGTCGGGAACCGTCGCATCGGTGACGCCGGCCAGCGCGGGAGAGCTCTACGATCTCGCCTACAATTATCTCCTCGCCGGCGACTACCAGCTCGCCGAGAGTTCGTTCCGGCAATATGCCCAGACCTATCCGACGGCGAAGGACGTGCCGGACGCACAGTACTGGCTGGGCGAGAGCCTCTTCGCCCAGGCGAAATACGCCGATGCCGCCGAGACCTTTCTCAACGCGCAGAAAGCCTATCCTAAAAGCGGAAAGGCGCCGGAAATGATGCTGAAGCTCGGCATGTCGCTGTCCAAGCTCGACAATCGCGAGACGGCCTGCGTGACCTTCAAGGAGGTGACGCGCCGCTATCCGCAGATGAGCGCCAACGTCAAGCGCAAGCTCGACGTCGAGAGCAAGGCGACCAACTGCTGAGCGGGACGATCGAGCGCGGCGCAAGCCCCCGATCGAACACGAGGCTCCCTGCGTCGTCGCGGCTGCTCCAGTCGCTGTGCGGGTCGGACTCATCATCCGTCGAAGGTCCCGTCCTGCTCGCCGTGTCAGGCGGGGCGGATTCAATGGCGCTTCTGTCTCTTGCCCTCGACATCCGAGGCGAAGTCGGCCGCCAGGGCGTCGAATTTCACGTCGCGACCGTCGACCATGGCTTGCGGACGGCGTCCCGCGAGGAGGCGGCCGGCGTCGGACGCGTGGCCCGGGACTGCGGCCTTCCCCACGATATCCTCAGCTGGACCGGCGCCAAGCCCGTCTCGAACCTCCAGGAGGCCGCGCGGCAGGCGCGCTACGCTCTCCTGGAGGCGCATGCAAGGCGCATCGGCGCATCGCGCGTCGTGGTGGCTCATCACGAGGACGACCAGATCGAGACGCATCTCCTCGCCCGTCTTCGGCGGGCAGGGGATCGCGGGCTTGCCGGCATGCGGGCGCGGCGCGAGCTCGGTCCGGGCGTCGCGCTGCTGCGGCCGTTCCTCGATCTTCCCGGTGCGATGCTGCGGGCGACAGGTGGTGCCCGCGAACTGCCCTTCGTGGAGGACCCGAGCAACCGCGACGAGCGGTTCTTGCGGGTTCGCCTGAGGCGGGAAGCGGCCGGATTCGGACGCCAAGAGCGCGAACGCATCCTCGCCGCGATGTCGGAGCACGGGGCCCGCCGAGATGCCGCCGACCTCCGCGTGGCACTGGCGCTCTTTCACGGTGAGCTGGGCATGGCGGCTCGGGTCGATGGCTACGGCGCCGTGCGGCTGGCGGCGTCCCGCATCGCCGGTCTCGCCTCCGATGTCCGGGCCGACCTCCTGGCCCGAGTTCTGACGGCGGTGTCCGGCCTGGAGCACGCGCCGGAACGCGCGGCCTTGGAGCGTCTTCCCGCGGTGCCCGTGGATGTCGGGCCGACCGCGGCGACCCTCGGGGGCGTGCGCGTCGAGAACGGCGACGACGTCGTCTTCTCCCGCGAATACGGCCGACGCGGGCCGGAGGCCGTCGACCTCACGGGATCGAACGGTGCGGTCGTCTTCGACCGGCGCTTCAACGTGTCGCTGGAGCGGGAGGGGCCGTTCGGATCGACTGACGGCGGTGGTCGGCTCGTGGCCTTCGGCTCGCTCGGCCTCGGCAACACCCGGGAACGAACGATGCCGGTGCTGGTGGACGGAGCGGGCCGGGTCCTCGCCGTGCCGGACATCCTGGCCCGCAAGGTCCCCGACGCGGCGCGGCTCCCCTTGACGTCACGCGTCGCGGCCCGGCTGGCCGCCGACCTGCCTTCCCCAGCGGCCGTCGGTGCGACGGGTTAACCGGGCGGACCGCATATTGCCGCAAAAGCGTGGGAGACAGTTGGCAAGGATTGTATCGACACCTATCTTCGAAACACGCGCCGAAAGGGCGATCGCCGCCCACTTGCAGGACACAACATGAACCAGAATTTTCGCAACTTCGCGCTCTGGGCGATCATCGCGCTTCTGTTGATCGCCTTGTTCCAGCTCTTCTCCAGCGGATCGCAGGGCGCCGGGTCGCGTGAAATTCCGTATTCGCAGTTCCTGTCCGACGTCGATTCCGGCCGCGTTCGGTCGGTGACGATCCAGGGTCCCCGAATCACCGGCAACTATTCGGATGGGGCCAACGGCTTCCAGACCTATTCGCCGGGAGATCCGAACGTCGTCTCGCGCCTGGAAGGCAAGGGCGTGACGATCACGGCCAGCCCACCCTCGGACAATTCCAACCCGATCTGGTCGATGCTTCTGTCCTTCGGACCGATCCTCCTCATCCTCGGCGTCTGGATCTTCCTGATGCGGCAGATGCAGGGCGGCGCCGGCGGCAAGGCGATGGGCTTCGGCAAGTCCAAGGCCAAGCTTCTGACCGAGGCGCACGGCCGCGTGACCTTCGCGGACGTGGCGGGCGTCGACGAGGCCAAGCAGGATCTCGAGGAGATCGTCGAATTCCTGCGCGAGCCGCAGAAGTTCCAGCGCCTCGGTGGCAAGATCCCGCGCGGCGTGCTGCTCGTCGGGCCTCCCGGCACCGGCAAGACGCTGCTGGCGCGGTCCGTCGCGGGTGAGGCGAACGTCCCCTTCTTCACGATCTCGGGCTCGGACTTCGTCGAGATGTTCGTCGGCGTCGGCGCGAGCCGCGTGCGCGACATGTTCGAGCAGGCCAAGAAGAACAGCCCCTGCATCATCTTCATCGACGAGATCGACGCTGTCGGTCGTCATCGCGGCGCGGGCCTCGGCGGCGGCAACGACGAGCGCGAGCAGACGCTGAACCAGCTTCTCGTGGAGATGGACGGCTTCGAGGCCAACGAGGGCATCATCCTCATCGCCGCCACCAACCGTCCGGACGTGCTCGATCCCGCGCTTCTCCGGCCGGGCCGTTTCGACCGTCAGGTCATGGTTCCCAATCCCGATGTCGGCGGCCGCGAGAAGATCCTGAAGGTTCACGTCCGCAACGTGCCGCTGGCGCCCAACGTCGACCTGAAGACGATCGCGCGGGGAACCCCCGGCTTCTCCGGCGCCGATCTCGCCAATCTCGTCAACGAGGCCGCCCTCATGGCGGCGCGCCGCTCCAAGCGGCTGGTGACGATGCTGGAATTCGAGGACGCCAAGGACAAGGTGATGATGGGCGCCGAACGCCGGTCCATGGCCATGACCGAGGATGAGAAGGCGTTGACCGCCTATCACGAGGCCGGCCATGCCCTCGTCGGCATTCACGAGCCCTTCAACGATCCGCTGCACAAGGTCACGATCATTCCGCGTGGCCGGGCGCTGGGCGTCACGATGAACCTGCCGGAGCGCGATCGCTACGGCATGCGCAAGAACGAGATGGAAGCCCGTCTCGCCATGATCTTCGGCGGACGCGCCGCCGAGGAGATCATCTACGGCCTCGACAACGTGACGACGGGCGCCTCGAACGACATCCAGCAAGCGACCAACATGGCCCGCGCGATGGTCATGGAATACGGCATGAGCGACAAGCTCGGCCGCTTGCGCTACCGGCAGAACCAGGAGGAGATCTTCCTCGGTCACTCCGTTTCGCAGCAGCAGAACATGTCGGAGGACACCGCGCGGCTCATCGATTCCGAGGTGCGCGGCATCGTGGAGGTCGCCGAGAACAAGGCGCGCAAGATCCTGAACGAGCATATCGACGAGCTGCACATCGTCGCCAAGGGGCTTCTCGAATACGAGACCCTGTCGGGCGACGAGGTTCGCGACCTCATCGCGGGCAAGCCGCTCGCGCGCGACATGGGTGACGACACGCCGCCGTCGCGCGGCTCCGCCGTGCCGAAGACCGGCTCCATCAAGCCTTCGGGTCCGCGCGAGGGCGGTCTGGAGCCGCAGCCGACGGCCTGACGGCACTGCGGCTGGGGATCATTCCCTCCGCCGAAAATCCTTGCTGACGAAAGGGCGGTCTTGACGATCGCCCTTTTCGTTTGATTAGGCCTATGAAAAGGGATTGCCGGTAGGATGGCCGGCTGCAGCCGCCCGCTCACGGGTTTTTCGCATCTTCCTGCGAAGGCTGCCCGAAACGACGATCGTTCGTCATCGCTTGCGGGGAAGCGCCATGAGCAGGAAATTCTTCGGCACCGACGGCATTCGCGGACGGGCCAACACCTTCCCGATGACCGCCGAGATCGCGATGAAGGTCGGCATGGCGGCGGGCCTGTCGTTCAAGCGGGGCGACTACCGGCACCGCGTCGTCATCGGCAAGGACACGCGCCTGTCGAGCTACATGTTCGAGAACGCCATGGTCGCCGGCTTCACCGCCGCCGGCATGGACGTCTTCCTGCTCGGTCCGATGCCGACGCCGGCCGTGGCGATGCTCACGCGCTCGCTGCGGGCCGATATCGGCGTCATGATCTCCGCGTCGCACAATCCCTTCGAGGACAACGGCATCAAGCTCTTCGGCCCCGATGGCTACAAGCTTTCCGACGAGGGCGAGGCCGAGATCGAGGCCTTGATCGACCAAGACCTGTCGCGGCGCCTCGCGGACGGCACGCGGCTCGGCCGCGCCAAGCGCGTCGACGGCGTCCATGACCGCTACATCGAATTCGCCAAGCGGACCCTGCCGCGCGCGCTGTCCCTGGAAGGCGTTCGCGTCGCGATCGATTGCGCCAACGGTGCGGCCTACAAGGTGGCGCCGGAGGTTCTGTGGGAACTCGGCGCCGATGTCGTGAAGATCGGCGTCGATCCGAACGGCACGAACATCAACCTGAACTGCGGCTCGACCAGCCCCGCGGCTCTCTGCGCGAAGGTGCGCGAGGTGAGGGCGGATATCGGCATCGCGCTCGACGGCGACGCGGACCGCGTCATCATCGTCGACGAGAACGGCAGCGTCGTCGACGGCGATCAGATCATGGCGGTGATCGCGGAATCCTGGGCCGAGGATGGCCGCCTCGCGGCTGGCGGCATCGTCGCCACCATCATGTCCAATCTCGGTCTCGAACGCTTCCTCGAGGAGAAGGGGCTCCAACTCGCCCGCACGAAGGTCGGCGACCGGCATGTCGTCGAGCATATGCGCGAGCACGGCTACAATGTCGGAGGCGAGCAGTCCGGCCATGTCATTCTCTCCGATTACGGCACGACGGGCGACGGTCTCGTCTCCGCGCTCCAGGTTCTGGCGGTGGTGCGCAAGAACGGGCTCTCGGTGTCGGAAGCCTGCCGCAAGTTCGAGCCGGTCCCGCAGGTCTTGAAGAACGTGCGCTTTTCCGGCGGCGAGCCTCTGGAAATGCTCAGCGTGCAGGATGCGATCGCCGCCGGCCGCGACCGGCTCGGCCAGTCGGGCCGGATCGTCATCCGTCCGTCCGGCACGGAACCCCTGATCCGCGTGATGGCGGAGGGAGACGACCCGATCCTGGTGCGGACGATCGTCGACGACATCGTCGGGGCGCTCGGTCGCGTGGCGGCCTGAAGCGGGAACTCGGAACCGCCCGTGCCCATCGCCGCTTCGTGCTGGCCGATCGCAATGCCAACATCGCATTAAGAGGGCATTAACCATCCGGCGCTAAAAAGAATCTCGACGTCAATGCGGCTGGGTCCGCAAAAGGTCCGGAGATTCAACGCAATGCGCGCGATCGGCACTCTTTCCCTCATCGCCCTCGGGCTGCTGGCCGGCGCAGTGCCCGTCCGCGCCGCCGACATCATCGAGCAGCCGGTCTACGAGCCGGAGCCGCTTCCCGAAGTTGTCAGCGGATGGTACCTGCGCGGCGACGTCGGCTACAATTTCAAGAGCAAGACGGAAGGCGATTACGGCTTCTGGAACTACGGCCATGACGGCAAGCGGAACCAGGACGGTTCCTACAATTATGGTTCCGGCACGGTCGACCGGGGCATCGACGAGGTCGTCCATTACGACGAGATGAAGCTGCGCGACGGCGCATCGATCGGCGTCGGCGCCGGCTTTCGCTTCAGCGACCAGTTCCGCGCCGACGTGACGGTCGATCGCTTCAAGACCGATGTCGACGGCACCAGCGATTGCGCCTATCTCGTCGAGATCGGCTACAACATCAGCCCTGTCGCCGGCGGCTGTAAGTATCACGACAAGTCGGAAGCGACGATCTGGACCGCGATGGCGAACGCCTATGTCGATATCGCCCGCTTCGGTCCGGTAACGCCCTATATCGGCGCCGGCATCGGTGCGGCCCATGTCGCCTACGACGACGTGAACCGCCAGATCTTCTGCGGGACGCAGCCCGGCTGCGCGAATGTCGCGCCCTACAAGGGCGTTCATCCCGGCGAGGAGAACTGGCGCCTCGCGACGTCCCTGATGGCGGGCGCCACGATCGACATCACGCAGTCGCTGAAGCTCGACGCCGGCTACCGCTACACGCATATCGACGACGGCGACGCCTATGGCTATGACGCCGCCGACACCAAGTACGGCGCGACGGGCGTCCAGGGCCGCGATGACGGCTTCGACGTGCATGCGGTCCGCGCGGGCCTTCGCTACGAATTCTACTGAAGACCTTCGCGGTCTTGCCCCCGAGGGCCGCCGTCGCTTTGCGACGGCGGCCCTCGTCGTTTTCGGTGCGGTTCTTCCGGATCGGCTTTCCCGCCGTCATGGTAAAAAAACGGCTTCGAAACGCGGTTAAGGAACACGGTTAATCCCCGCTTAAGGCTTTTGCGGCAGAGTTGCTCCAGTTCGATTTGCCCCGTTGCTCCAACGGGCAGAAGCCTGGGGAAGCGTAGACATGAATGCCGTCGTCAGAACCATCCTGTTGGGCGCCGCGAGTCTTGCGGCGCTCGCGTCTGCGGCTCAGGCCGCCGACATCATCGAGCAGCCGTATTACGAGCCGGCGCCGGAAGTCGTCCCCGTCGAGGTGGGCTCCGGCTGGTACCTGCGCGGCGACGTGTCCTACGATTTCGAGAGCGACCTCGACGCCGGCTATCGGACCTATGGTCCGCTCTGCAAGAACTGCTCGCCCTTCTACGAGACGCAGGAATACGACGGCTTCAAGATCGAGGAAAACGCCAATGTCGGCGTCGGTGTCGGCTACCAGTTCAACGAATTCCTCCGCGGCGACCTGACGGCGCACTACTGGAAGAGCGACGCGCACGGCACCGATACCGGCGGCTTCGGCATCGACTGCTTCGGCGTCGCACGGTCGAGCTCGAGCTGCGTCTCGACCGACAAGACCGAGATGACGGCGTGGGAGCTGATGGCCAACGCCTATGTGGACCTCGGCACCTATGCCGGCTTCACCCCCTATGTCGGCGCCGGCGTCGGCGCGGTCCACATCGAGTACGATGCGCTCACCAACACCGCGCAGAACGTCGTCAACGGCCAGGTCGGCGCGGTGGCCTACACCGGAACGCATCCCGGCCTGGAAGACTGGCGCTTCGCCTACGCCCTGATGGCCGGCGCGTCCTACGATCTGACGCAGGCCCTGAAGCTCGACGTCGGCTACCGTTATGTGAACGTCGAGGAGGGCGACATGTTCGGCTTCGACAAGGACACCGCCGCGGGCGGAGCCGTCGGTACCCAGGGTTTCGACAAGGGCTTCGATCGCCACACGATCCAGGCAGGCCTGCGCTACTCGCTCTTCTAGATCTTCGGACCGACGACCAACGGACAGCGAAAGGGCGGCGAAGCGATGCTTCGTCGCCCATATTACATTCGAACCTGTCGCAAATGTTTGGTCAAATGTCGCTTGACGGCCGCCGCACTTGGGAATACCTCCAGCGGTGGGACACATCCCCCCAACGGGATGCAAACTATCTGTGAGGATAGATCAGATGGCGACCTTCGCAAAACCGGACTTGCGTCCGGCCGATCCCCGTTTTTCGTCCGGCCCTTGCGCCAAGCGACCGGGATGGTCGCTGGAGGCTCTGTCCGACGCGCCGCTCGGGCGCTCGCACCGCGCCAAGGCCGGCAAGGCCAAGCTTCAGAAAGCGATCGACGACACCCGCGAAATTCTCGGGGTTCCCGCCGACTATCGCATCGCCATCGTTCCGGCCTCCGACACGGGCGCCGTCGAGATGGCCATGTGGTCGCTGCTCGGGGCGCGGGGCGTCGATCTTCTCGCCTGGGAAAGCTTCGGCGCCGGTTGGGTGACGGATGCCGTCAAGCAGCTGAAGCTCGCCGACGTCCGGACCTTCGAGGCGGCTTACGGCGACATCGTCGATCTGTCTGAGGTCGATTTCGATCGTGACGTCGTCTTCACCTGGAACGGCACGACCTCGGGCGTGCGCATGCCGAACGGCGACGCCATCCCGACCGGTCGCGCCGGACTCACCATCTGCGATGCGACCTCGGCCGCTTTCGCGCAGGATCTGCCCTACGACAAGCTCGATGTCGTGACCTTCTCCTGGCAGAAGGTTCTCGGCGGCGAGGCGGCCCACGGCATGTTGATCCTCAGTCCGCGCGCGGTGGAGCGCCTCCTCACCTATAAGCCGGCCTGGCCGCTGCCGAAGATCTTCCGCATGACCTCCGGCGGCAAGCTGATCGAGGGTCTGTTCAAGGGCGAGACGATCAACACGCCGTCGATGCTCTGCGTCGAGGACTATCTGGACGCGCTCGCCTGGGCCAAGTCCATCGGCGGGCTCGATGCGCTGAAGGCGCGCGCCGACGCCAATCTCGCCGTCGTCGAGCGCTTCGTCGAGGCCAATCCCTGGCTCGGCTTTCTCGCCACGTCGAAAGCGATCCGCTCGAACACCTCCGTCTGCCTGCAGTTCGTCGATCCCGCCGTTTCGGCGCTGACGCCGGACGCGCAGGAGGCCTTCGCCAAGGGCGTCGTCGCTCTCTTGGAGAAGGAGGGGGTCGCCCTCGACATCGGCGCCTATCGCGATGCGCCTCCCGGTCTTCGCATCTGGTGCGGCGCGACCGTCGAGGCATCCGATCTGGAAGCCCTGATGCCTTGGCTCGGCTATGCCTACGGGGCGCAGAAGGCTTCGCTCGCGCAGGCCGCCTGACAGATCTCCACCGCATGAGCGCCTTCGTCTTCTCCCCTAGCGGGAGAAGCTGGCCCAAGGGCCGGATGAAGGGGTCTGCGGTGCTATCAACCGATTCCATCAATCGGCCGCCGCTTCGCGCCGTTCATCGTCTTCCCAAGGGGAGAGGATGGCGCCCGGCCGTCAACGCTCCCGAAGGACCATCCGATGGCACCCCGCGTTCTCGTTTCCGACCAGCTTTCCACGACCGCCGTTCAGATCTTCAAGGATCGGGGCGTCGAGGTCGATTACATGCCCGATCTCGGCAAGGACAAGGACCAGCTCCTCGCCGTCATCGACCAGTATGACGGTCTCGCCATCCGCTCCGCGACCAAGGTCACGGAGAAGCTGATCGAGGCGGCGACGCGGTTGAAGGTCGTCGGGCGCGCCGGCATCGGCGTCGACAATGTCGACATTCCCGCCGCCAGCCGAAAGGGCATCATCGTGATGAACACGCCCTTCGGCAATTCGATCACCACGGCCGAACACGCCATCGCGCTGATGTTCGCCGTCGCCCGGCAGCTGCCCGCGGCCGATATCTCGACGCAGGCCGGCAAGTGGGAGAAGAACCGCTTCATGGGCGTCGAGATCACGGGCAAGGTGCTCGGCATTCTCGGCTGCGGCAATATCGGCGCGATCGTCGCGACCCGCGGCGTCGGCCTGAAGATGAAGGTCATCGCCTACGATCCCTTCCTGTCGGCCGAGCGCGCCGCCCAGCTCGGCATCGAGAAGGTGGAGCTCGACGGTCTCTTCAAGCGCTCGGACTTCATCACGCTCCACACGCCGATGACCGAGAAGACCAAGGGCATCATCGACGCCAAGGCGATCGCCCAGATGAAGGACGGCGTGCGCATCATCAACTGCGCGCGCGGCGGCCTCGTGGTCGAGGCCGATCTCGCCGAGGCGATCCGGTCCGGCAAGGTCGCCGGCGCGGGCTTCGACGTGTTCGAGACCGAGCCCGCCAAGGAAAGCCCGCTCTTCGGCCTGCCGAACGTCGTCTGCACGCCCCATCTCGGCGCCTCGACCGAGGAGGCGCAGGAGAACGTTGCCCTTCAGGTCGCCGAGCAGATGTCGGACTATCTCATCGCGGGCGCCGTGCAGAACGCGCTGAACATGCCCTCGATCACCGCCGAGGAAGCGCCGATCCTGACGCCCTTCGTGCGGCTGGCCGAGATCCTCGGAGCCTTCGTCGGACAGGTGACGGAAGATCCGATCAAATCCGTCGAGATCGTCTACGATGGCCTTCCCGGCACGCTGAACACGCGGGCCTTGACCAGCGCGGCCATGACCGGGCTCCTGAAGCCGCTCGTCCAGTCGGTGAACATGGTGTCCGCGCCGCTGATGGCCAAGGAGCGCGGCATCATCGTCTCCGAGGTGCGGCGCGACAAGTCGGGCGTCTTCGACGGCTACATCAAGCTGACCGTCACGACGGAGAAGTTCTCGCGCTCGGTCGCGGGCACCTGCTTCTCCGACGGCAAGCCGCGTTTCATCCAGATCAAGGACATTAACATGGAGGCCGAGGTCGGCCGCCACATGCTCTACACGACGAACAAGGACGAGCCCGGCATCATCGGCGAGCTCGGCACGATGTGCGGCAAGAACGGCATCAACATCGCGAACTTCCATCTCGGCCGCAACGAGAAGGGGGGCGATGCCATCGCCATTCTCTATCTCGACGAGCCGCTGGAGGAGCGGGTGATGGAAGAGATCCGCAATCTCAAGAAGATCGGTCAGGCGAAGCTCTTGTCCTTCGACATCTGAGCGGAATCGAAGACATCCTGTCGCCCGCACGGGCGACGGGATCGGATCGGGAAGGACGAAACGGCCGGGCCGCAAGGCCGGCCGTTTCGTGCGTCGGTGGGGTGCCGGCCGTTTCCGTCGCCCCGACCGGGCCGAGCCGGCGGTCCGCCGACAGACAGCGGACGCACTGGACCGGCGTCGAACTCTCTCGCGACGAGCGGGGCTTCGCGATCGGCCGCCGGGACTTCGACGCGTTGGCGTCCTCGTCCCTGGACGCGAAAACGAAATCGAAGCGAAACCATTCGCTTCTTGTCCGAACCTCTCGCGAAACAACTCTCTCCTATGTCCCGCCCTCCGGGTGCGGAACGGCTGACGCCTCGAGCGAGCGCGGGAGGGAGACCATCATGCCGAAGATCATCGTTCGCGGACCTGCCGGCGAAGCCGATGCCTCGTCCCTCTGCAAGGCGCGCTTTCGGCCGTCCGAACGTTTCTCCTTCGGCACCGGTCTTCTCCGCGCGCTAAGGCGGCTCGGGTGCGCCCGGCAGAGAGAGCGGCTGCCGCGACCGGCGCCGACGCATGATCACTGCGAGTTCGACGATTCCGATTGCGTCGACCTGCAGCGGCAACGCCGTGCCTGCCGGTCTGCGTCGATCGATGCGTGCGATCGACGTTTCTCGGTCGGGCACGCGCGATCGACGGGTTCCACCGTGCCGAAACGACTCCCCCCGTTCAAAAAGATGTGTATCACTTGCTAAATCTCCGTGGCCGGGGAAAGGGCCGCAGAGGGTGGGGATCCCTTGCGATGTCGACCGACTACATGACCTTCGCCCCGCCGACGATCTCCGACGAGCGCTCGGCGCATTTTCCGCAGACGGGCGCCTGGAAGCTCGCGGTCATCGACGACGATCAGGCCGTTCACGATGGAACGCGCTATGCCCTGCGCAACTACCGCCTGAACGGACGGGGTTTCCAGCTTCTGTCCGCTCACTCGGCCGCCGAGGGGTTCGGCCTCCTGCGCGATCACCCCGACACGGCGATCGTCCTCCTCGACGTCGTCATGGAGAGCGAGGATGCCGGGTTGAAGCTCGCGCGTCGCATCCGCGAGGATCTCGGCAACGCGTTGGTTCGGATCATCCTCAGGACCGGGCAACCGGGACAGGCTCCCGAGCAGCGGATCGTCGTCGACTACGACATCAACGATTTCAAGGCGAAGACCGAACTGACCGCGGAGCGGCTCTTCACGACCCTGACGGCCTCCCTGCGGAGCTACGAGCAGTTGCGCCGCCTCGACGACACGCGGCTCGGTCTCGAAATGATCGTCGCATCGGCCGCCGCGCTCTATGACAGCCGATGCCTCAAGGCCTTGGCGAAGGGCGTGCTGATCCAGCTGAATGCGCTCCTCGAAATCGATTGCGGCGGCATTCTGGTCCTCCGGGAGGCCGCGGACGGGGTCCATTCGATCCTCGCGAGCACCGGACCGTTCCTATCGCTCGACCCGGCTGATCTCGACGTGGCGGCGCATTTCGCCGACGCGTCGCAAAGCGGGCACGCGTTCGGCGCCGCCGGGCCCAAGCGGCTTTATCTCCGGACGAATGGCGGATCGGAAATTCTGGTGCTCCTCGATGCGCCGAACGCGCTGACGCCGACGCAGAGCTCCCTCGTCCAGGTCTTTGCCGCCAAGCTCGGCGTCGCCTTCGACAATGTGCGACTGACCGAAAGCCTCGCGCGCGCCAATGCCGATCTCGAACGGCGGGTGCAGGAGCGAACGGCGGAGCTTGCCGGCGCCAACGAGCGGCTCGAAGCCCAGGGCGCGCAGCTGAAACGTGTCAACGCCTTCAAGAACGACATCCTGGGAACGATCGCCCACGATCTGAAGAACCCTCTCGCCGTCATTCTGGGGCGAACGGAGATGATGTCGACGCTGGTGGCGGATTTGCCGGAGGAGCCAGCCGCCGCGATCGGTCTGCAGATCGGACATGTCCGCACGGCTGCGCAGCGGATGAACCGGATCGTCGACCGATCGGTCGCCGACGCGATGGCGGACGCATTCGATATCTCCATCGATCGCCGTCACGTCGACTTGGCCGCCATCGTACGCGCGGTGACGGATCTGAACGAGGGACTGGCGGGTGCAAAGGATCAGGTGCTGGAGGTCGACCTCGAACCGGGCCTGCCGATTTCGGCCGATCCCGATCGCCTGATGGAGGCGGTGGACAATCTCATGAGCAATGCGGTGAAGTATACGCCCGCCGGCGGCCGCATCCGCGTTTCGGCGCGTCGCTTCGGCATGGAAGCGCTCGTCTGCGTCGCCGACAGCGGTCCCGGCCTGAAGCCGGAGGACGTCACACGGCTCTTCGGCCGCTTCCAACGCCTTTCGGCCCAGCCGACCGGCGGCGAAAGTTCGACGGGGCTCGGCCTTTCCATCGTCCGCAAGATCGTGGACCTCCATGGCGGACGCATCGACATCGAGGAAACCGGACCGCTCGGCGGGGCGAGCTTCGCCCTTGCCCTGCCGCTCCGCACGAAGGCGAAGGCATGAGCCGCGATCCCCTCATCATCGTCGTCGACGACGAAGCCGCGACACGCGACATGATCGGCGACTACATCGCGCTGAACGGTTTCCGCGTGACGCTCTGCGACGGCGGCACCGCGTTTCGCGCGGTGCTGGCGGAGGAGGAGCCCGCGCTCGTCGTGCTCGACCTCAACATGCCGGGCGAGGACGGCCTTTCGATCGTCCGCTTCCTGAAAAGCGAACATCGCGTGCCGGTGATCATGCTGACGGCCACCGCGAGCCTCGTCGACCGGGTGGTCGGGCTGGAACTGGGAGCCGACGATTATCTCGCCAAGCCCTGCGAGTTGCGCGAGCTTCTGGCGCGCATCCGCTCGGTCATCCGGCGGAGCCAGCCGTCGTCGGCCGCCCCGTCCGTTTTTCCCGCGCTGCCGCGCCGCGAGGTGCGCTTCGGCGCCAAGATCCTCGATCTCGACACGCAGCTCCTGCGCGACGAGGAGGGCAACGAGCTGCAACTGGTGCCGAGCGAGTTCAATCTCCTCAAGGCCTTTGCCGAGAACCCGCGCCGCGTCCTCTCGCGCGAACGGCTTCTGACGCTCGCCAATGCCCGCGACACCGATCCCTTCGATCGCTCCATCGACGTTCGCATCACGCGCATCCGACGCAAGATCGAGGCCGATCCCGCTCATCCCACCATCATCCGTACCATCCGGGGATCGGGCTATCTCTTCGCGCCGGAGGGTTGAGTCCGGACAGCGCGTGCCATCCGCGTGGCGCGGCCGTTTCGTCGCGAAATGCGCCGGAAACATCGGATCGACATTCTGATGTTCACTGACGTTGGGGAGACATCAGCGCATGACGGATTGGCCGGAGGCTCGGACGAAGGACACGCCGGACGAGGCAGGCCGCCTTGCGCCATGAGCCTCCGACGGCCTTGAGCGGCCCGGCCCAAGCCGGCATCGGCGCGCGTGCGCACCGCATCCTCCCAATCCGGATCCGTCATTCCATCCTCTTGGTCGGCGCCATTCCGATCCTCATCGCGACGGCGCTCGCCATCGCCTCCTTCGGCCTCCTGCAGAGCGCCGACACGGCGCATGAGGGCGCCTTGAAGGTCGCGACCATCTATCGCCAGATCGTTTCCGCCATGAGCGCCCGCGATGCCTATCTTGCCTCGAACAGCGCGCGCGCACGCTATTTCGCGGCCTTCGACGCTTCGCTTTCCTCCGCCGAGGACGGGCTGCGATCCCTGCAGGAGCGCAGCTTCGGCGCCGACAACGACGGAGCGATCGCCTCGATCCGCGAGAATGCCGGCCGGTATCTCGGCGCGATGCGGGACCTCGCGCGGATGACGGCGCGCAACGACATGCTGTTTGCGGAAATGGACGAGAGGCTGAACAGTCTGATCGGGCTCACCGACGAAGCGCGAAAGCGCCAGCACCAGTCCAATGCCGACGTCGTCAGCACCCTCACCGAACGCGATGCTCAACTGCGCTCCGCGCAGGGCATCGTCGACACCGCCTTCGCCGCCCGAATCGCGATCACGGACCAGGAACGCGGCGGAGGCCGTGACGATGCCAGGGCGTCGCGATCCTTTTCCAGCGCCCGTCTCGCCCATGCGACCGACGATCTCGGCGCGGCGCTCCAGATCTCCGGCGCCGATGCGGAGGCGCGCAATTTCCGCACGCTCGCAGCCGGGCTGCTGGCCGGAGAGCCCGCGGACAAGGCCCTCGACTGGCTGGACCGTCTCCTCAAGGTGAAGTCGAGCGAACAGCGATCCCTGCACGACCAGGTCGCCGAGCTGCTGACCTACACGGTGCAGGCGCACGAGACCGAGCAGGCGACGCAGAACATCGCCATCGCGACGCTGAAGCTCCGGGAGCGGACGCTGGCGGCTTTTTCCGGTCGCGATGCGGCGGCGGTCGCCGACATCATCGGCGAAAGCATCCGTCTCGGCGATACGATCGCATCCCAGCCGATCTCGCCGCTGATCCAGACGGAAATGCTCGATGCGCTGGACATATGGCGCGATGGGCTTGGCCGTATCGAGACGGGCCTGTCCGACCAGAACGCCATTCTCGGCGGCATGGGCGACGTCGCTTCGATCATGTTGCTCGAAGTCGCATCGCTCAACACGCAGCTCTCGGCCAATGCCGAGGCGATCGGCGCCACGGTCCGGCAGATCCTCGTGGTCGGCGCGATCATCGGCCTGGTGCTCGGCGCGGCGACCGCCCTGTTCGTCGCGCGATCGATCCTGACGCCCCTCAAGCGGCTGGAGAACGGGATGCTCGACCGCGCGGCGCGGCGCGCGAGCGGCCCCTTGCCCGACGAGGACCGGCGCGACGAGATCGGCTCCATGGCGCGGGCGACGAACCACTTCCTGCGCGAGCTCGGCAAGCGCGAAGGGGCTCTGCGCGGAGCCAAGGAACGGACGGAAGAGGCGCTGCTGCAGCTGAAGCAGACCCAGTCGGAACTGATCCAGGCCGAGAAGCTCGCCTCGCTCGGCCAACTCGTCGCCGGCGTCGCGCACGAGATCAACACGCCGCTCGGCGTCGCGCTGACCACGGCGACCGTGATGAGCGAGGAGGTCCGCGCCTTCGAGGCCGATGCGCGCGAGGGGCGCGTGACGCGCGCCGCCTTCGACGGCTTCGTCGAGCGCGCCGGCGAGGGGGCCCGGCTGATCTTCGCCAATCTCGAACGATCCGCCAATCTCGTCCAGAGCTTCAAGCAGGTGGCCGTGGACCAGGCCAGCGGCGAGCGCCGGCGCTTCGAACTCCAGGCGTTCACGGAGGAGCTTTTCACCAGCCTCGGGCCTTTGATCAAGCGGGCCGGGCACGCGACCGAGATCCACTGCGAAGCCGATATCGAGATGGATTCCTATCCCGGCGCCCTGGCGCAGGTTCTCACGAACCTCCTGTCCAACGCCTTCGCGCACGCCTTTCCCCCGGACGTGCAAGGCATCGTTCGCCTGGAAATCGCACGTCGGGGGCGCGGCGTTCGTCTGATCTTTTCCGACGACGGCCGCGGCATCGTTCTGGAAAACCGGCGTCGCGTGTTCGATCCCTTCTTCACCACCGGGCGCGGCACCGGTTCCACGGGCCTTGGCCTGCACATCGTCTTCAACCTCGTGACCGCGACGCTCGGCGGCACCATCGTCATGGGAGCGCCCGACAGCGTCCGCTTCGGACGCGATCCGCTGCCCGGCGCCCGCTTCACGATCGATCTGCCGCTTCGCGCGCCCATCCAAGGCGCCGCCGAGGCGGCACCGCAACCCGTCCCCGGACCCCGCCGATGATGCGTTCGCCTCGCCTGTCGCTCGCCTGCCTCGGCCTTCTCGCCGCGATGTCCTGTGCCGCGCCGATCCAGGCGAAGACGCTGGTCTTCTGCTCGGAGGGAAATCCCGAGACCTTGAATCCGCAGCTCGCGGTGACCGGAACCGCGATGGATGCGGCCCATCCGATGTTCAACAATCTGGTGGAGTACAAGATCGGCACCACGACGATCATGCCGGCGCTTGCCGAAAGCTGGACGGTGTCCGCGGACGGCCGGGACTACGTGTTCAAGCTGCGCCGCGGCGTGCGCTTCCATTCCAACGCGCTGTTCACGCCGACACGCGACTTCGACGCCCGCGACGTCGTCTTTTCCCTGATGCGGCAGTGGAAGAGCGATCATCCCTACCACGCGACCGAGGGGGGAGGATTTGCCTATTTCCAGGACATGGGCATGGCCGATCTCCTCGAAAATGTCGATGCGCCCGACGATCACACCGTGCGCATCCGCTTGACGCGGGCCGAAGCTCCGTTCCTGTCGGACCTCGCCATGTCGTTCAACGCGATCCTCTCGGCGGAATATGCCGACGTGCTCCTGAAGGCGGGCAAGAAGGAGCTCTTCGACACGCAGCCGATCGGCACCGGACCCTATACGTTCGCCAGCTACCGCCCGAACGTGACGATCCGCTACCGGGCCTTCGCCGATTATTGGCGCGGCCGGCAACCGATCGACACGCTGGTCTTCTCCATCACGCCGACGGCCGCCGCACGCCTGACCAAGCTGAAGGCCGGAGAATGCCACATCTCCGCCTTTCCTCCACCGGAGGACGCGGCGGAGATCCGCGGGGATCCGCGATTGACGCTCCATACGTCCGAAGGGATCAATGTCGGCTATCTCGCGATGAACACGACGCGGCCGCCCTTCGACGACGTCCGGGTGCGCCGCGCGATCAACATGGCCGTGGACAAGGCTTCGATCCTGTCCGCCGTCTATCCCGGAACGGGCGTCGCGGCCGTCAACCCGATGCCGCCGACGCTCTGGGGCTACAACCGCGACATCGCGCCCTATCCCTATGACATCGAGGCGGCTCGCAGACTGTTCGCCGAGGCCGGGATCACGGAGGGGCTGACGGTCGATCTCTGGTATCCCGAGGTCGACCGCCCCTATGCGCCGAACGGCAAGCGGATCGCGGAGATGATGCAGGCCGATCTCGCCAAGCTCGGCATGAAGCTCGACCTGAGGTCGGCGGAATGGACGGACTATCGCGACCGCATGCAGAGCGGCGACTTCACGCTTGCGATCTTCGGCTGGTATGCCGATATCGGCGATCCCGACAATTTCCTGCACACGCTTCTCGGCTGTCTCGCCGCCCGTGTCGGCGGCAACAACATCGCGCGCTGGTGCGACAAGGATTTCAACGAGCTCGTGGTGGAGGCCAAGACCATGGCGGACGTCGCTCGCCGCACCGAACTCTACGCCAAGGCGCAAGCGATCTTCCACGATCAGGCGCCCTGGGTTCCGATCGCTCACTCCCTCTTCATGGTCGCGGCGCGCAAGGAGGTGAAGGGCTTCATCATCGATCCTCTCGGCTATCACGTCGTCGAGACCGTCGATCTGGTGGACGCGCCGTGAGACGGATGCGCGCGAAGAAGCCGGACCCCGTTTCGCCCGGGGCGTCGGCCTCCGGAGCGGCCGAGGCGCCGCCCGGCGGGCCGTTGAAGACGCCCGACGGGCGCTACATCGTGGTGCGCGGCCGCCTCTGGCGCACGAGCAATCCCGATCTTGCCGATGCCGAGCGCCAACGGCTCGTCGCGGAGCTGATGTCGGCCCGTCGGGCGGTCCGCGATGCCGGCGACGACGAGGCCGCCCGACGACGCGCCCGCGCGCTCGTGGATGCGGCCAAGCAGGGGCTCGGCGAGCGGGGTCCCGTCTGGTGGACGGACGGCGCGCCGGACCTCAACCGGCATCTCGCCAGGAACACGCCCTATGCACAATGGTTCGAAGCGCAAAGCAGCGCGGATGGAACCACGTAAACCAGGCGACGCGGATTCCCGCCAAACGCTCCACGGCCGAGCCAGTCTCGCAGGCCGATCGTCGCCCCGTCCGTTTGCGCTTACCCTGATCGGCAACCTCGCTTCGGGAGCAGGAGAAACGCGTTCGGGCAAACCGCATTCGGCGAAGCTATTTGGTCCATATCGAGACGTCGGCGTTGTCCATCCTCGTCACGGCGTCACGTCAAGGAAGACGCATTCGAAGCGACGATCGATCCGGAGAGCGCAGACCTCGGTCTGCCGACATGCGCGTTCCTGCCCTCACTCCATCTGTTCGCCGCTCTGACGGCGCTGCAGATTCAGCGAATTTAGGGAGACACGTATGCCCGGAGGCGCGAAGCGCCGATCCCCGAGCGTCATCCGGTCACGGCGGCGACCCGCAGGACATCGGCTACCCGCGCACCGCAAAACGATGGCGCGCCAACACAGATTTACGAATGAAAAGGGGGAAGTGGTACGCCCAAGGGGAATCGAACCCCTGTTTGCGCCGTGAGAGGGCGCCGTCCTAACCGCTAGACGATGGGCGCCCGGTCGGTGAAGCGGTGTATAGAAGGCGATGGACGGCTTGGCAAGAGGGTTTTGAGCCCTGTGGAAAAGTCGGTTCAGGGCGTCCGGAAGAGATCGAGCATCGGCGCAGGCGTGCCGGTGCCCGTGGTCGCCGGGGCGGCAAGGGGCCGATCGTCGCCGGATGGGTCCGCGAGGCCCTCCAGGCGATAGGTCGCGAGAACGGTGCCGGTGGAGAGATCGATGCGCAGCAGCGATTGCGTGCCGTTCGCGCCGGACTGGAGCCGAAGCAGCGCGGTGTCGCCCGATGCGGCGAGATCGAGGAGGCGCGAGCCTGCGGGGAGTGAGACGGACAGGTCGGCCGATGCCGGGTTCGCCGGCGGAGCGTCGCGGTTCAGCTTGTAGACAATGGCACCGAGCACGGCCATAACGCCGATGAACAGCGTCGAGACCGACAGCGCGAGCAGGCGCACCAGCTTGCGGCGCAGCCGTTCGGTGGCTGGATCGAGCGGCTTCTCCGCCGCCTCGTCGCCGATATCCGTCATGATCCGTCCCTGGAGGCTGCCATCTCCCCCGCTCCTACAGGTGATGAAGAAGCCGAGTCCAGTCGCTTCGAGGTGGAAGCTTCGGCGGCGGGCTCGCGTCTCGACCAGTTTCTCGGCGCCAAGCTCGCCGGAGACCTCTCGCGCAGCCGCATCCAGGCGTTGATCTCGGCCGGCGAGGTTCTCGTCGATGGCGTGCCGGCGACGGCGACGAAGCAGAAGGTCGCGGCGGGTTCGACGATCGAGCTCTTCGTGCCGGAGCCGGTCGATGCCGACCCCAAGCCCGAAAACATTCCGCTCGCCGTTCTCTACGAGGACGATGCCTTGATCGTGATCGACAAGCCCGCGGGGCTCGTCGTCCATCCCGGTCCCGGCAACTGGACGGGAACGCTCGTCAATGCGCTGCTGCATCACTGCGCGGACAGTCTGTCCGGCATCGGCGGCGTGAAGCGGCCGGGCATCGTGCACCGGTTGGACAAGGATACGAGCGGCGTGATGGTCGTCGCCAAGACCGACGCCGCCCACCGGGACCTCGCCGAGCAGTTCGCCGCCCATGGGCGGGACGGCCGGATGGTCCGCGCCTATCGCGCCATCGTATGGGGCGTGCCCGAGCGCCCGGCCGGGATCGTCGACGCGCCGCTGGGCCGCTCCAGCACCGACCGCGTGAAGCGGCAGGTCGTGCCGGCCACGCGCTCGGATGCGCGCGAAGCGGTGACGCATTTCGCGCTCAAGGCGCGTTCCAAGGGGGAGGGGGCGCCGACCTCCCTCGTCGACTGCGTGCTGGAAACCGGACGCACCCACCAAATCCGCGTCCACATGGCCCATATCGGGCATCCCCTCGTCGGCGACGAGGTCTATGGCGCGGGCTTCCGGTCGAAGGCGCGCACGCTGTCGCCGGAGGCGCAGGCCGTCATCGTCGATTTCCGGCGCCAGGCGCTCCACGCCTTCCGCCTGGGCTTCGAGCATCCCGCGACCGGCGAGCCCCTGAGCTTCGAAACGCCGATGCCCCGGGATCTCCAGCGCCTCGCCGCCGCGCTGGGAATCGATGCGACGGATTAGCCGATCCGGCGATCTGCGCGCATCCGATCCGGTCTTGCCGCGTTCCTTCCTTGACGATCCGTAACCAAACGCGCCCACTTTCCGTCGTGAAATTCTGCGAGGGAATGACTACATTGGACGTGGCGGGATCGGCGTATCGCGATCCCCGTCGCCGGCCGGCTCGAGGGACTGAGCGGCCGACCAGCAAGGAAGGGGTGCTATATCCATGGCCCAAGCCAATCTACCCAGCATCGCCTCGGGCGAAGGCGGCCTCAGCCGCTACCTCGAGGAGATACGTCGGTTCCCCATGCTGGAACCGCAAGAGGAATACATGCTGGCCAAACGTTATGCCGAGCATGACGACCGCGCGGCTGCACACAAGCTCGTGACCAGTCACCTTCGCCTCGTGGCGAAGATCGCCATGGGTTACCGTGGCTATGGCTTGCCGATCGGCGAGGTCGTGTCGGAAGGCAATGTCGGGCTGATGCAGGCGGTGAAGCGTTTCGAGGCCGATCGCGGCTTCCGCCTCGCCACCTACGCCATGTGGTGGATCAAGGCGTCGATCCAGGAGTACATCCTGCGGTCCTGGAGCCTCGTGAAGATGGGCACGACCGCGAACCAGAAGCGGCTGTTCTTCAACCTTCGCAAGATGAAGAGCAAGATCCAGGCCTTGGACGAGGGCGACCTGAAGCCCGACCAGGTTCAGCACATCGCAACGCAGCTGGGCGTTTCGCAGGAGGAGGTCATCTCGATGAACCGCCGCCTGTCGGGCGACGCCTCGCTGAACGCGCCGATCCGCGCCACCGAAGGCGAGTCCGGCGAATGGCAGGACTGGCTCGTCGACCAGTCGGAGAATCAGGAGGCGCAGCTCGTCGAGCAGGACGAGCTGGACCAGCGCCGCGGCATGCTGAAATCCGCGATGGGCGTCCTCAACGAGCGCGAGCGTCGCATCTTCGAGGCGCGGCGTCTGGCGGAAGATCCGCTGACGCTCGAAGCCCTGTCCGGCGAGTTCGACATCAGCCGCGAGCGCGTGCGCCAGATCGAGGTGCGGGCCTTCGAGAAGGTGCAGAAGGCCGTGAAGGACACGGCGGAAGCCGCTCGCAAGCAGTTGCGGGTGCTCGAAGACGCCTGACATTCCGACAGCAACGGCCGACAGCAACGGCCGAGAGGGACGATCGACAGAAAAACGGCCCCGCAGCGATGCGGGGCCGTTCGTGCGTCTGCCTTCAGGACGACCTTTTCAGGTCTTGCTGGCCCAGGCGTCGATGGCCTGCTTGAAGACCCGATCGCCCGGAACACCCTTCTCGATCGACATCAGCGCGCGTCGGCCGGTCGCGTAGGCGATGGGAATGTCGATCCACTGTTCGCGGCTGAGCAGATCGATATTGGCGTTGGCCGCTTCCGAGAGGTTGTTCAGCGCGATGATGAAGAACCCGTCCGAAATCTTGCCGGCGACGCCGATCAAGGGCTCTCCGCGCGCCTGCTCGGTGGGCTTCAGGGCAAGGCGCTGGACATTGGCGACGGAGCCGCCGGGGAAGTTCGGCGGCGTGTCGAACATCAATTCGATCACGTGGCTTGCCGGCAGCGTCGCATCGGTGTTGCGCCGGATGGTCAGCGTCAGGCGAATGTTCTCCTCGGGAATGTCGGCGACGGCGCGGATCGCGGGCTCCGGCGGCTGGCCTTCGGCCGGCGCTTCGTTGACGACGCTCCAGACGACATTGCCGCCGCGCTGGGTGCCGGCCTCCGTCTCCGAACGCTCTTCGTAGAACACGGCCTTCTGGGCGACCGCCGGCGTCGTGGCATCGCCGACCGGCGGCGTGCGGACGGCAGCCGTCTCGGTCGCCGGAGCCGCAGCGGGTGCGTCGGGCGTCGGCGTGGCCGCGGGCGCGGGCGTCTCGCCGGTGCCGGGGGTCGGCGACATCGCGTTCGCCTGCGTCTCAGCGCTCGGGGGAGAGGCGGCGGCGACGTTGGTGCCCTCGTCGAAAGCATTGGCGACGGCGGGCGCCGGTCCCTCGTCGACCTCCGTGCCGTCGGGCAGAAGGCGCTGCGTGAAGCGGCGCTTGGGTTGCGTCGCGGCTCCGCTCGGGCTCTCGGCCGGCGGTGCCGCCGCGGTCTCCGTTCCTCCGGGCGCCGCGGCGCCGCCCTCGGCCGGCGGCGTCGAGGTGCCGGCGACGGTGGAGCCGCCGATGCCGAGGGCGGAGCGGATCTCGTCGAGATAGAGGAAGGCGGCCGTGCCGGCGCCGACGAAGAGAAGAACGCCGGCGGCGGCGAGGACCGGGGCGCGCCGCTGGCCCGCGCGTGTCGACTTGGCGCGACGCGCGCCGTTCGTCTGTCGCGGGGCACGCAGGTCCGCAGCCGGGATGGCGCCCTCGTCGAGGCCGACATCCGGTTCGGTCGCGAGGATCCGCGGAGCCTCGAGACGCGGCGGCGTGCGCCGGTCGTTGGGCTTGACCTCGTTCGTCGCGAAGGGCGCTTCGACGGCATCCGGCCCGTCCCGCGGTTCGATTCCGGCGGGCAGGACCGGTGGCCCGGCGGGGAGGGCGGGCGGTGTCGCCTGTTCTTCGGAGAAGACGGGCTCCCTGCGCGACGGAGCCTCGACGGCTCGAGCCGGTGGCTTCAGCGCAGCGGGCGTCGTCAGCGTGCGCGCCGTCGGCGGATCGACGCGCGAAACCGGCGCATCGGCAACGGGCGGAACAGGGGCCCCGCGCGGCAGATCGGCCTGCGTCCTCTCGGTGTCCGCCGCGCCGCGCGGCTGCGAGGACGGTTGCGCCGGCGGTGGCGTGAGGGGCGCAGCGGGCGCATCCCGTCGCGTCGTCCGTTTGCTCTCCAGCGACGTTCCGGCATCTGCGCCGGGCGACTCCAACGCCACGTAATGGGATTCGGTGCGGGCGATGGCATCTTCGAGCGCATGGCGCCGGGCCGCCACCACCTCGTCGGCCAGCGGCGGATTGGCAGCCTCGATCTGGCGCGAGATGGCGGCGCGCGCCTTCTCGTAGACCTTGCCTCTCATAGAGGGCGATGCCTTCGGCAATCCGTCAATCGTCTTGCGCAGAACCGCGCTTAAATCCGCCATGGATCGCAGGTGCTCGTCTTATCATCGGCGTGCCACGTAGGCGCCGAAACCATCATTCATCCATCCTAAACCATCCGCCTTGCGCGGAAAAGTCGAGGAAACACGTCGCGCCAAAGCCTTAACCCGGGATCGGATGCCATGGCAGGCAACCGTGCCGTCGGCGATCCGACCCCGACTCGACTCCCATCAGTCCTGGAACGGGTCCCGGACGAGGATCGTATCCTCTCTCTCCGGAGAGGTGGACAAAAGCGTGACGGGCGCAGACACGAGTTCCTCGATCTGGCGCACGTATTTGACCGCCTGCGCCGGCAGATCGCTCCAGCGGCGCGCGCCCGCGGTCGTGTCCTTCCAACCTTCCAACGTCTCGTAGATCGGCTCGACCTCTTGCTGCGCGGCGAAACCCGCGGGCAGGTAGTCGATCACCTTTCCGTTCCATCGGTAGCCGACCGCGATCTTGATCTCGTCGAGACCATCGAGAACGTCGAGCTTGGTGAGGGCGAGGCCGTGAATGCCGTTGATGGCGACGGCCTGGCGCACGAGGACGGCGTCGAACCAGCCGCAGCGGCGCTTGCGGCCGGTGACGGTGCCGTATTCGTGGCCCTTCTCGCCGAGGAAGCGGCCGATTTCGTTTTCCTGTTCGGTGGGAAACGGTCCTTCGCCGACGCGCGTCGTGTAGGCTTTGGTGATGCCGAGCACGAAGCCGGAGCTGGCCGGTCCGAGGCCGGAGCCGGTCGCGGCCTGTCCCGCCACCGTGTTCGACGAGGTGACGAACGGATAGGTGCCGTGGTCGATGTCGAGGAGCGTGCCCTGCGCGCCTTCGAAGAGGATGCGGGCGCCGGCCTTGCGCTTCTCGTCGAGGAGGCGCCAGACGCGGTCGATATAGGGCACGATCTCGGCTGCGACCGAGGTCAGTTCGTCGAGGATCGTCTGCGGATCGATTTCGGCTTCGCCCAGTCCGCGGCGCAGGGGATTGTGATGCGCCAGCAGCCGCTCGATGCGCTCGGGCAGGACCGAGAGGTCGGCCAGATCCATGACGCGGATCGCGCGCCGGCCGACCTTGTCCTCGTAGGCGGGCCCGATGCCGCGCCGCGTCGTGCCGATCTTGGTGCCGCTGCTGGAATTCTCGCGGATCGCGTCGAGTTCGCGGTGGAGCGAGAGAATGAGCGAGGCGTTGTCGGCGATTCGCAGGGACTGCGGCGTCACCACGACGCCCTGGTCGGCCAGGCGCTTGGTCTCGGCGACGAAGGCATGGGGATCGAAGACCACGCCGTTGCCGATGATGGACAGCTTGCCCGTGCGAACGACGCCGGACGGCAGGAGCGAGAGCTTGTAGGATACGCCGTCGACGACCAGCGTGTGGCCGGCATTGTGGCCGCCCTGGAAGCGCACGACGACGTCGGCGCGTTCCGAAAGCCAGTCCACGATCTTGCCTTTTCCTTCGTCTCCCCACTGGGATCCGACGACGACGACATTGGCCATGCGATCTCCTTGCGGGCGCAGGGCCCATGCTGGTCCGGTGGCGCGGCGCGCGGCCGCGCGCCCATGATGGAGCGGCGCGGCGACCGAAACCACCCCGTCAAAACGGCGGCACTATAGTCGCGGGCTTCCCGCGATGCGAGAGCCGAAGGGGAGTTTCCACCGGGCATCGCCTCGGAACACGTCCGCGCCGCATCCGGCTGCCGGATTTCGGAGAGGATCGCCCTATGAAGCGGGACCCGCGCGGCGTAGAGGAGCGCGATGCGTCGCATCCTACTCCACCCTTACCTCATCCTGGCATCGGTCTCGCTGATCTGGGGCGCCAATTCCGTGGCGGGAAAGCTCGCCGTCGGGCACGTCTCGCCGATGGTCCTCACCTTCCTGCGCTGGGCGCTGACGGTGGCGTTGCTGGCGCCGTTCGCGAGCCGCCATCTGAGGCGCGACTGGCCGCTGATCCGTCCGCGCCTTCCGTTCCTCCTGGCGCTCGGTTTTGCCGGCTTCACCGGTTTCAACGCGATCTTCTATCTGGCGCTGACCTATACGAGCGCGCTGAACGTTCTCATCGAACAGGCCTCCATGCCGCTCTTCGTCTTCGGCGCGAGCTTCCTGCTCTTCGGTGCCCAGGTGACGCGCTTCCAGATCGTCGGCTTCGCGCTGACGCTCGTCGGCGTGGCGCTCACCGCAGCGCATGGCGACCTCTCGACGCTGATCGACCTCCAGCTCAATCGCGGGGATGCGATGATGCTGGTCGCGGTCCTTCTCTATGCCGGCTTTACCGTCGGCATCCGTTCCAAGCCGAGCATCCACTGGCTGAGCCTGATCTTCGTCCTGTCGCTCGGTGCCTTCGCGACGTCGATCCCGATCGTCCTCGTCGAAGTCTCGGCCGGGTCCGCCCAATGGCCGGATGCGCCAGGATGGGCGATCGTCGTCTTCACGGCGCTGTTCGCCTCGATCGCTTCGCAATCAATGTATATCAAGGCCGTGGAGATGATCGGGCCGAACCGGGCCAACGTCTTCGTCAACCTCACGCCGATCTTCGGAGCGGTGCTGGCGATCCTCGTGATCGACGAGCGTCCGCATCCCTACCACGCGGTGGCGCTGACCCTCGTCCTCGTCGGTATCCTGGTGGCGGAGAAACGGATCGGCGGGCGCCGTGCGCCTCAGATCACGCCGGCGTCGCGGCAGGAAATATAGACGTCCATGCTCGGCGCGTTGCGCCCTGCGATCCGGCGCGGCTCGAAGGCGAAGCTGCCATCTCCCTGGGGAAGGCCGCGGCCGTCGAAGAGGTGCATGCCGGAATATTCGCCGGCCTTGGTCGGAACATCGACGAGACCGCAGACCACGACCGAACTGTCGGCCGCGCGGCGTCCCGAGATCGGGCCGAAATGCAGGACGCGGCCATCCAGATAGGCCGCCGAGAGGCTGGACTTGATCGCATCGATCTCGATCGGCGTCAGCTGGTAGGGCTGCGTGGGGACCGACCGGTCCGGAATGGCGTAGTTGAACATCTCGACGCGCGGCAGAGTCATCTCGCTGAAGCCGAGACTCGGCATGGCGGGGGACGTGCAACCGGAGAGACCCAGCGCGATCGACAGGAGAGCAGGCGCGCGATACATCATGGCCACACTTGTTCGTCTGAATCGAAGCTGTTGTAAAGACTTCTATAACGTTTACGAGGACACTTGATGACACCGGTCTGTTGCATTGCGTGAAGAGCAATGCAGCGACCCGGCGGTTTGAGCTTCGTCGAGCCTGACACCTGGAGCCGGTTCGAAGCTTTCCACGATGTCGCCGGAGATGACGGTTCGGAAGCGGCAGGTCGGTGCCGCAGCGTCTCGATCTCGCCGGAGAGCGTCTGAGCGCCGTCCGTGGCGACCCGCGCCCCCGGCATCGGGCTCAACGGGCCGACGCCTGCGACCTCCGACACGACGCTTTCGACGATCGACGCCGCCGCATCGGCTTGTGCCCTCAGCATGAAACGGCGTCCGAGGCGGCAGGCCGGGCATCCACCGGACGTGCAACAGGCGATGCTGTCGATCGCGCGCCGGGACAAGATGTGAACGCATCGGATCGAAAGGGGAGTCGGCCGGCGGGCTTCGTCGAAGCGGCCGCTGCGCAACGGCGTCGTCGAGCGACATCCTCCGGTGGATTTCGTCCGGTGGCGCGAGGACCCGGCACCGCGTCGGCTCGCCACGAGAGCGGTCGGGGGCGATCGACAGGACAGCCGGTGCGCGATAGATCGGAGCCGAACGGGTTCGGCTGGATCGGGCCTTTCGCAAGGTCGTCGATGGCGTCTGCGAGTCGAGGTGAGGATGCGGTCTGTCCGCGTCGCGAAAAGAGCTCTGCGCGAATGGACCGCTACATCGTCGTCGAGCAGCCTACGGACGACCGGATCGAAGCGTTTCGCGATATCCGCGAACGCGATCTGGCCGGGCGCGGCGGGTTGATCGCGGAAGGCACGGTGGTCGTCGAGCAACTGCTGCGCTCGCCCTTCTTCGAGGCGAACGCCCTTCTCATCCTGCAAAATCGACTGGCCGGTCTCGAAGACCTCTTGGCGGGCGTGCCGCCGAGCGTCCCCGTCTACGTCGCGGATCGAGGCGTCATGGACGCGATCGCGGGCTTTGCCATCCATCGCGGTGTTCTCGCGCACGGCCGGGTGAGGGAGGCGAAGGCGTGCCCGCTCGGCGAAGCGCTCGCCGCGCTCGCCAGGCGAGGTGCACCCGTGGTGGTGGCCGTCGGCATCGCCAATCACGACAATATGGGCGCCATCTTCCGCAACGCCGCCGCGTTCGGAGCGGGTATCGTCCTCGTCGACGCGACGTCCTGCAATCCGCTCTATCGCAAGGCGATCCGTGTTTCGGCCGGGGGGATCTTCACCGTGCCGTTCGAGCGTTTCGACGATCCCCTGGCGATCGCGGGCATGCTGACGGCGGCAGGCTTCGAATGCCTGGCCCTGACGCCCGGCTCCGAACAAGGGATTTCCGACATCGAAACCGATCGACCGGTCGCCCTCTTTCTGGGCGCGGAAGGACCCGGCCTGCCGAACGCGGTGATCGAACGGCTGAGGACCGCGCGGATCGAGATGGACGGGGGATACGACAGCCTGAATGTCGCGACGGCGGGCGCCATCGCGCTTCATCATTTCACCCGGCGGCGGCTGTCTTGAGGTCGTGGCGGCGCGGATTCTTCCGCTGCCACGCGCCGTCAATTCGTTTCCGATGCTGGCGCGACCGCGGACTCCCGCGGCTTAGGAGGCGGCCTTGCGCTCGGCCTCGGCCAGAAGGCGAACGCGCTCGGCCAGGGTCGGCCGCTCGCCGGGAACACGCGTGCCGTCCGCTTCGGTCGCGGTCTCGAGAAGGGCGGCGAGGGGGGACTGAGGACCTTCGGCGAGAGCCGTCATCCGGATGACGCGCGCCGCGACGTCCGAGATCCGCTCCCGAATATCGGCTTTCTCAACCGCTTCCAGCGGGACCACCTCACGCCGCCCGAGGGCGGCCTGGACGCGGGCGGATCCGCTCGCCTTGACGTCGACGGCGGGTTTCGACCACTGGCTGCGGGACCGGGGAGCGCGGGCGGGCGCGGCGGGCATCGGAGTCGGAACGGCTGCCGCCGCGGCTTCGAAAGCCGTGTCCGGCGCCGCCTTGTCACGCCCGGCGAGCGTCTTCGAGAGGTCGGCGACCTTCTCCTCGAGAACCGCATGCGCGGCGCGCTCCTGACGCAGGCTGCGCTGGGCGGCGGCGAGCTCGGCCGCGAGTTTCTCGATGGAATCCTGCTCGCTTCCCTCCGTGCGCCCGGTGAGGCGGGCCCGATCCGTCAGGCGTTCGATCTTGGCTTCGGCGGCGACGAGCTCGATCTTGCGTTCTTCGGCAATGTCGCGAAGCTCGCGGAACTGCGTTCCCAGGGCATCGAGTTCTTCGCGGGCTTGATCGGTATCGAGGCGGCTCTCGGCGAGTTGGCGCGAGAGGTCGTCGATCTCCGCCGTCTGCCCGGCATAGGCGCTTCGAAGCGCCGACAGCTCCGAGTCCTGGTCGGCGATGGCGCGCTCCATGTCCCGGTTGCGCTTCTGCAGGAGCGCGCTTTCCACGAGATTGCGGCCGTGATCGGCTTCGGCCTTGGCGGCCTTGCCGCGGATCTCGGCGGAGATGACCTCCTGCCGCCGGATGGCGACGGCGGCCTCGGCGCGCACCCGGTCGAACTCCGCGCGGATCTCGTTCGCCGAGATCGGAACGGTCGCCTCGAAGTCGCGCTGGGCGAGGCTTTGCGCCTTGCGCCAGACGATCGGGGCCAGAATCAGCGCCAGCAGCGCAGTGACAAGGACCCCCATCAGGAAGATCAGCGTGTTGGCGATCATGGCCGTCCTTGCATCCCGAACCGCCCGTCCCGAACCGCCCCCCGATCGAGAAGGGCTGCGGGTGCCGGGCGGTGGCGTCGTCGTCTGTCGGAGCACGTACTTATGTCAGAGCGGCGCATCTGTCAGGCGGCTGCGTCGGGGAAGTCTGGGCTCGGACGTCTTCATATCAGCGGTCAGAACGGATTCCACGTCGGCATCGGCGTCAGCTTGAGATAGCCGAGATTGACGCCGAGCCGCGCACCGATGCCCGTCTTGACCGGGACGATCGTCACGTCGCCGCGCGCCAGATAGGTCATGCCGAGACCGCCGACGAGATAGGCCGCGCCGGAAACGCCGCCGAAGCGACCGTAGACGCCTTCCACGGACGGCAGATTGTAAACGAGCATCATGGTCCGCGCGCCGTCGCCGCCGGCATCGAAGCCGAGCGAGGGGCCTTGCCAGAAGATCCGGTGCTCGCCGGCATTCTTGGTGAAGAGCGTGCCTTCGCCGAAGCGAAGACCGCCGATGAAGGCGCCGGAGGCCTCTTCTCCGAGGATGTAGCCGTTGGGAAGACCGTTGTCGGAGAAGGCCTTCTCGATCAACGTCGCCAGTCCGCCGGAGGTCGAGCCGAAGAACTGGTGTCCCTTGGAGACGATCTCCTCCATCGTGTAGCCGTTCGACTGCGCCCGCGCGGGGGCGCAGACGCCGAGAGCGAAAAGGCAGGCCGCGAGGGCCGCAAGGACGAGGCGGCCGAAGCCATGCGGGAAGCGCTGCATGGATTGCATTCCTCCGAGGAGCTGAGGGCGGACGACTTTCGTCAACGAACGCCGTATGGTTTCCCGATTGCAACAGAACAGGGTTCCCAAACCCCTAACGGCGGTCGTTCCGCGGTTGACGGTTCGCCGGCAGGGACTCATGGTCGCGCGGAGGGACGCGCTCGCGAATCGCGGCCGCCCACCGTCTTCCATCGCCTCGTTGGCCGCCGCTCCGCCGGCCACCGCCTCGCCTGCCACCGCAAAGACCCGAACGGATCTCGATGACGGACCTTCCCGAAGTATCGGCGCCGGATCTCGCCGCTCTCCTCGCCAGCCGCCTCTGCCACGACATCATCTCGCCGGTCGGCGCGGTGCAGAGCGGCCTGGAGCTTCTCGACGAGATGCCGAACGATCCGGAATCGATGGCGCTCGTGCGCAATTCCACCAAGAGCGCGGTGGCCAAGCTCCAGTTCGCGCGCATCGCCTATGGCGCTTCCGGCTCGTCGGCCGCGCAGATCGATCTCGGCGACGCCCGGCAGGTGGCGGAAGGCTTCATGGGATTCGAGCGCGCCGAGCTCAGCTGGACCGGCCAGCGCGCCTATGTTCCGAAGAACATCGCCAAGCTGCTTCTCAATCTCGTCGTCGTCGCCAACGCCTCCGTGCCAAGAGGGCGGACGGTGTCCGTCGACATAACGTCTCTGGAGCCGGAGGTGCACGCGGTCGTGCGCGCGAGCGGAACTCCGCTTCGCGTTCCCGCCAAGTTCCGTGCGCTTCTCGCGGGCGAGACGCCGGCCGAACCGATCGACGCGCACGGCGTCCAGCCTTATTACACGTTGCTGCTCGCTCGCGAGGCGGGGCTCGAGATCGCGCTCGAGATGAAGGACGACGCGGCGATCTTCACGATCTCGCCCCAGCGCGAAGCGACCGCCGCCGCTTCGCAGGCCCCGTCCGAGGCGCAGCTCGACGCGCCGGCCGAGGCGCTTGCGCCTGGTCTCCCCGCGCAGGGAACCCCGGACGTGGCCGTCGCGGCCGCGACCGTCGACGCTGCCGATCCCAAGATCTGACGGGACGAGGGCGGTCTCGGCGAGACATGGCCGCCGGCCGTCAGGGGCTTTTCCGGGCGCAGAACTCCGAAGGAGGCGTTCCGGGTCGGTGTCTTGCGGTCCGGGTCATCCGGGCGCAACGGGTTAGGAAAGCGTGCAGAGGTCGTCGGAGACTTCATGCAATCTTTCCCATCCTTCGCAATGATGCGGAAAAGTCACTGCGGTAGTCTTCCGGTCGTCGGGGCGCATTGCGGCTCCGAGTGAACCCGCCGGAGACCGCGCCCGATGAGAACCTGCCTGATCGTCGACGAGTCCAGCGTCATCCGGAAGGTGGCGAGCCGCATCCTCTTCCAGCTCGGCTTCGAGGCGCAGAGCGCCGCCAATGCCACCGAAGCCCTGGTGCTGCTTTCGGCGGGTCATCCTTTCGATCTCGTCGTCACCGCTTCCGCCCTGCCGGACATGGCGGCGGACGAATTCGTGCGAACCGTCCGTGCGCGGGCCGGAGGCCGGCAGACGGTGATTCTCGGCTCGCTCGTCGAGGCCAATCTGGGGCAGATGACGCGGCTGAAGCGGGCGGGCGCCAACGGCTTCGTCTACAAGCCCTTCGACCGCGCCTCGCTTTCGGGATGGGTCGACGCCTATTTCGAACGCGCGGCCGCCTGATGGCGTCGAAGACCCCTGTGCAAAACGACCCCGAAAGCCGGGAGGCCTCCGAGGTCGCACGATTTCGCGGCGGACGATGGGAAGATCAGGCGGCGCGCGTGTCGGCTTCCGGCTCGCGCAGGACGTAGCCGCGGCCCCAGACGGTCTCGATGTAATTCTTGCCTTCGGTCGCCGTGGCGAGCTTCTTGCGCAGCTTGCAGATGAAGACGTCGATGATCTTCAGTTCCGGCTCGTCCATCCCGCCGTAAAGATGGTTCAGGAACATTTCCTTCGTCAGCGTCGTGCCCTTGCGGAGCGAAAGCAGCTCCAGCATGGCGTATTCCTTGCCGGTGAGATGAACGCGCTGGCCGTTGACCTCGACCGTCTTGGCATCGAGGTTGACCGTGAGGTCGCCGGTGATGATGACCGACTGGGCATGGCCCTTCGAGCGGCGCACGATCGCATGAATGCGGGCGACCAGCTCATCCTTGTGGAACGGCTTCGTCATGTAGTCGTCGGCGCCGAAGCCGAGACCGCGAACCTTGTCCTCGATGCCCGCCATGCCGGACAGAATGAGGATCGGCGTCTTCACCTTCGACAGGCGCAGGGTCCGAAGCACCTCATAGCCCGACATATCCGGAAGGTTCAGATCCAGTAGAATGATGTCGTAGTCGTAGAGCTTGCCCAGATCGACACCCTCTTCGCCGAGGTCTGTCGTGTAGACGTTGAAGCTCTCCGACTTGAGCATCAATTCGATGCTCTGCGCTACGGCGCTATCATCCTCGATCAAAAGAACGCGCATCAGGTAGTCCTCTCCGGAGAGCTCGCCATCATGAAAAAGATGGCAAGTCTGTCGTTCGTGCGGTGGCCGTTCTCGAAAAATGACACGAAGTGGTTAACAAATGCTGCTATCCAAAACGGCCAGAGATCGAAGCGATGTTTCATTGGCATTCGGGGCCCAGGTCTTCATTTCAACGATGGATCGGTAGAACCAGTCGGGTCCCGACCGTTTTTCCCGCAACTCTTTGATCCGATTTACCGTGCCTTAAATCCTCGTGCCTATGATTAACGGTGCGCGTAAACAGACGGTTAAAGCGTTAGCCCACGAGGCTTGCCTGAAACCTCCGCCGCGCTCGACAACAGGCGGCCGGTCGCGGCCGTTGGAACGACCGGGGATGAGATCATGAAGCGGGACAACCTCGTGCGCTTGACGCGCTTCAAGGTGAACGAGAAACGCCGTCAGGTCGAACAGCTCGAGTTGATGATGGGAGAGTTCGCCCGCATGGCGGCCGAACTCGACGCGCAGATTCTGAGCGAGGAGAAGAAGGTCGGCATCACCGACATCACGCATTTCGCCTATCCGACCTTCGCCAAGGCCGCCCGGGCCCGGCGCGACAACCTGACCAATTCGGTCAAGGATCTGAAGGTACAGCTCAACGCCGCCCGCATCGTGCAGGAGGAGGCCGAAGCCGAACTCGTCAATGCCGAAAAGCTCGAGCAGCGCGACGAGGCCGAGGAGCGCCGCTCCGCCAGCGCCTGACGACACAGTCTGAGCCCGGGGCGTCGCGCCCGGGCCTCGCGCAGCGACCGAGGGGCGGCGCGCGAGGGACGGGCGCTTCGACATGGCGGCCCCATCCCCTCGGACGTTCGGTTTTCGATATCGTGGAGGCCCGGTGCGCCGCTTCCCGGCGCGAGAGCCTTCCGCTCGGTGCCCGATGAACGCAGACGACGCTCCAGACGCCGGTCCCGCAGGGCATCGCCCTCGCGGGACGTTTGCCGTTGCCCCGTCGCTCCGGACCTAGCCGCTCTTTCCGACGTCGAACGTATGGGAGCGGCTTGCCCGACCGGGATGTCCAGCCGGTCCATGGACGCACAACATCGGGAACGCACAAGACCGGGACGGTAAAAAAGTCGGGAACGCAAAAAAGCCGGCGTCAGCCGGCTGATTTGTCGAACGGATCGGCTTGGTCGAACTCCTCAGTGGTGGAGGTCGACCTTCTTGCGGTATTCCTGCAGCTGCGTCGTGCGCAGGCCTGCGAGACCGTGGCTGTCGATCGAGATCTGCCAAGACAGGAACTCCTCGACCGTTAGCGTGTATCGCGTGCAGGCTTCCTCGAGACTGAGGAGTCCTCCACGGACCGCCGCCACGACCTCCGCCTTGCGGCGGATGACCCAGCGACGGGTGTTCGACGGCGGAAGGTCTGCGACCGTCAATGGGCTGCCGTCAGGGCCGATGACGTACTTCACTCTGGGTCTAACCTGATCGGTCATTGCACTCTCTACTACACTCAAAGACCTAATCGCCCCCGACCCTAGCGCCGCGCTTTTAAAAATCCGCTAAACCTACTGTAATGATTTGATAAGATGCCGACGCATCGACCCGAACGATGGGCGAAGGGACAATCCCGGAACCCTGCCTTCGCCACAATTGACGCGTGTTTACAGTGGATTGGCACTGAAGCGAGCCGTTGCGGCCGATCGTTCCCGACGTTTGGCTTTTTTAGGGCGCACGTCTAAAAGCGGATGGTTTCGGTGCCGATATCCGCGGTGCGGAACAAGGGTGCGACCATGACGAACAGCCTCGATATCGAGAAGAAGCCGGCCGACACGCGCGTCGTCGTCGCCATGTCGGGCGGCGTCGACAGCTCCGTGGTGGCGGCGCTGCTGGCGGAAGAGGGATACGAGGTGGTCGGGATCACCTTGCAGCTCTACGATTCCGGCTCGGCGCCCAAGCGCGCGGGATCCTGCTGCGCGGGTCAGGACATTCACGACGCCAAGCGCGTCGCCGAAACGCTGGGCATCCCTCACTATGTCCTCGACTACGAGGCGGTGTTCCGCGCTTCGGTGATCGAGCCGTTCGCGGAGAGCTATCTGGCCGGGGAAACGCCGATCCCTTGCGTCTCCTGCAACCAGACCGTCAAGTTTCGCGACCTTCTCGCCGTGGCGCGCGATCTCGGCGCGGATGCGTTGGCGACCGGGCACTACATCGAGAGCCGGGCGGGCGCCGACGGGCGCCGCACGCTGCACCGCCCGACCGATCTCGATCGCGATCAGAGCTATTTCCTCTATGCGACGACGCAGGAGCAGCTCGACTTCCTGCGCTTCCCGCTCGGCCGGCTCGGTAAGAGCGAGACGCGGGCGATCGCCGCTCGTCATGGTCTCGCGGTCGCCGACAAGCCGGACAGTCAGGACATCTGCTTCGTGCCCAAGGGCCGGTATGGCGACATCATCGAGCGGCTGAAGCCCGGCGCGGGCGTGCCCGGCGACATCGTCCACCTCGACGGACGTCGCCTCGGCCGTCATTCCGGGATCCTGCATTTCACCGTCGGCCAGCGCCGGGGCATCGGCGTCGCGGCGGCCGAGCCGCTCTACGTCGTCGCCATCGATGCGGCCAGCGCACAGGTCGTGGTCGGGCCACGGGAGGCGCTGGAGACGCGGCGCCTCACGCTTCGCCAAGTGAACTGGCTGGGAGAGGGGCGGCTCGACGAAGGCGAGCCACGCGACGTCGTGGTCAAGGTTCGTTCCGCCCGGCCTCCGATCGCGGCTCGCCTTCTCGAAACCGAGGCCGGGACGGTCGTCGACCTCGCCATCGGCGAGGAAGGGGTCGCGCCCGGTCAGGCCTGCGTCTTCTACGAAGCCGAGGCCGCCGGCAGCCGCGTGCTCGGCGGCGGGATCATCGCCCGCGGCGATCGCATGGCCTCGGCGGCGCCGCAGCGCCTTCGGGCCGTCGGCTGACCGTCAGGGTGCGAGAGGCGATGCGAGGCTGAGGATCCGCACCGTCTCGACGGCTTCGGACGCGCCCGTTTCGGGCTGACGCCGCGAGGCGATGCAGTCGATGAAGTGGCGGAGCTCGGCGTCGAGCGGTTGCCCGGCGGCGAAGGGCAGATAAGCGGGTTCTGCGGTCTTGAAGGTGAAGGCCGTGCCGTCGCGGCGCACCTCGTGGCCGTAGAAGGCGAGTTTGCGGTCCTGCGGCTCCAGGTCGTCCAGCACCAGCATGCCGTCCGTGCCGATCGCGGAGAAGCGCCGGTCGCGATAGGCCGAGACCCGCGAGACGTGGATTCCGGCCGTCAGCCCCGAGGGGAACGCGAGGGCGATGTCGGCGATGTCGGTCGCATCCGAGAGCACGGTGCGGCGCGCGGTCTCGATGCCGTTCGGCGTCTCGCCGGAGAGGTGCAGCACCATCGACAGATCATGCGGCGCAAGATCCCAGACGGCATCCATGCCGAGGAAGCGGCCGAGCCCCTGGCGGTTGGAGACGATATGCCGGAGCCGTCCGATGCGTCCTGCGGCGACGAGCCGGGCGAGTTCGCGAAAGCCCGCATGGAAGCGCATGAGATGGCCGACCATCAGGATGCGCCCGGCCTCGCGCGCCGCCGTCGCCGTCCGGTTTGCATCATCCTGATCGAGGGCGATCGGCTTCTCGATCAGGACGTCCTTGCCGCGGGCGAACGCTTCGCGCGCCATCGGGCCATGAAGGGCAGCGGGGAGGGCGAGGACGACAGCGTCGATCGCGGGCGATGCCAGCGCCGCGGAGGGGGAAAGGGCGGGAACGCCGAAGCGGCCTGCCAGGTCCTCTGCCCGTTCCGCATCGCGGTCCGCCACGCAAGCCAGAGCGCCAAGGCCGGCGAGCGTCTTCACATGGTTCCGCCCCCATTGCCCGCAGCCGATGACGCCGATCCGAGGTGACATGAGAAGCTCCTTGCCCATGGCCGAACGTCTTGGCCGCCCGGGATCGCGACGACGCTCGCCGGGACGACTGCCATGCTCCGACGGCCGGATCAACCGCCGGCGACGGCACTCGCGATCCCGATGGCAGGCGCTTGACAGCCGACCCCCGCCCCCTCTATATCCGCCCAGCCTGAGCGCGACGAAATTCGCGCTCCCGGGGCGGGGTAGCTCAGTTGGTTAGAGCAGCGGAATCATAATCCGCGTGTCGGGGGTTCAAGTCCCTCTCCCGCTACCATCTCACCTCTACAATCGCTTGCCACGTAGCCCGTCTCTGTTTTGGCTGCCGCGACGCGTCGCGGCGCATCTCGATCGCGCAAGCGCCGTTGGCGGGGCACTCGGCATGGTGGGCGAGATGGGACGCGTTCGACGGCGGGGACGTGGTGTTGCGTCGGGCAAACCGGCCGTGGAGAGAGTGATCCGCCGGCAACCCCATGGGATGCCGACGGACGTCTCGTGCTGCGTCAGGCGGCCGCCAGGGCCTTCAGGATGTCGGCGCTGGTCTGACCCGTCAGATCCTTGGGAAGTTCTCCGACGAGGACGTCCTTCAGCTTGGCGTGGTAGTGTTTGCGCATCTCGCCGAGGGCGCGCGGCGAGGCGATGACGACGAGCTTCGAGATCTTTCCCGTCAGCACCTGCTGGTTCAGGATGTCGACAACCCCTGCGACGAACCCGTCCTCGTCCTGCGTGTTGTCGTCGGGGTTCGCCGAACTGCTCGAATGGCCTTTTCCGCCGCTCTTGTTGTCGGTGTTGACGTCGCCGACGGACACGGCGGTCAGGTTCGGGTTCGCTTCGTCGCCGGCATTGTGAAAGAGGCTGATCTTGCGGCCATCGGCAACGGCAACCGTCGCGCCCTTGGGAATCTGCATGCTCGTCTCCAATCCTAGGCAGCGATCAAACGCCGCCTCTCATCGGATCGACCAACGCGCGAGTGCGCAGATCGCTCCGGTCGGGCGATCAAACCGGCGATGGTCCCGGTTCGGCCGAATGGGGCGCGACGCTCGATGCCGGCCGAGCGTCACCGTGCTTCCCGCCTTCGAGCCGCAGGCTCGGCACGCCCGGAAGGAGACCCGCTCTCTTCACCATACGAAGGGATTCCAGGTTCGGGGATCCGTGCTGGCCGCGCAAGTGATGTAAGCAGACCTTAGTAGACGGCTGTCGACGCAGGCGTCCGGCGGCAGGCCGGGCAGACGGAGAAGATCGCAATGGCATCGACACCGAGCATCGTTGGGCCCTGGCGCAACATCGAGCCCATTGGTGGCTCCGCGGAAGCCGGCTTCCAGTTCATCGGGCTTTCGGCGCCCGATCCCGCCGGAAGCGGCGCCGGATATCATCTCGATGCCTCCACCGCGGCGGCGGCCTCCCAGACAGTCGAATGGATGTTCGATCCGGCGACCGGTCGGATCCACGACTATGCCCAGTTCCAGTTCGACCAGCTCAAGGCTGCCGTCACGGCTCGAGGCCTTTCCGGGAGCGACGAGGCAACCGGTAGCGACGGCGCAGATTTCATCGCTCTTGGAACCGGCAACGACAAGATCTTCGCGCGCGGCGGCAACGACGTTCTCTGGGGCGGGGTGGGTCGCGACACGCTCTATGGCGAGGACGGCAACGATCAGATCACGGGCGGGAAGGGTTCGGACCTCGTGAATGGCGGCGGCGGTTTCGACTCCGTCGTTCTCGAGGCGTTCAACGGCGCCGGCCATCGTCTCGTTCGTTACGGCGCGACGCTCTACGCCATGGATCGTGCCGACGGATCCACGGACACGATCGTCGAGACCGAAGCCATCGAGAGCTCGGGGCGGGTCGTCGCGCGCGACGCCCTTCCGAACTTCGACCCGCTGCGATATGGCGCCAGCCATCTCGATCTCGCCATGGCCTTCGGCAGCGACGCCGCGGCGCTTGTTCGGCACTATGTCGAGAGCGGTTCGTTCGAGGGCCGCGTGGTCGACGGCTTCGATCCCGCAGCCTATCTCACGAGCTATCGGGATCTCGGCGCTCAGTTCGGCTCCAACCTTTACGCCGCAACGTTGCACTACCTCGAATCCGGCGTCCGCGAGCATCGGCTCGGCGTCGATCCCCTGGCCTATGTGGCCAGTTTCGCCGATCTGCGGGCTGCTCTCGGCTCCGGTTCGAGCAGCGATATCGCGAGCCGCGGTCTTGCTCAGTACGCGGCGAGCGGATTTCTGGAGAACCGATCCGTCGGGATCACCTTCGAGGTCGCGCAATATCTGAAGAACCATGCCGACCTGCAGTCGGCGTTCGGATCGGACAAGGCGGCGGCGACCACGCATTACATCCAGACCGGCGCGGCGGAACATCGACTGGCCAGCGATCCCCTCGACTATGTCGCCTCGTCCCTCGATCTGCGCCAAGCGTTCGGTGGAGCCGGCGCAACGGAAGCGAGCATTCGCAAGGCCGCGCTCGACCATTATCAGAGCACCGGCTTCGCCGAAGCCCGGGCGACGGACCGCTTCAGCGTCGACAACTACCTTTCGAACTACGACGATCTGCGCGCCGCCTTCGCCGACGGACACGGCAGCTACAACGACGAGCAGGCGACGTTGCATTTCATCCGCTACGGACTTCTGGAAGGCCGCACGGGCGACCTCCTCCTCCTCTAGCCCTTCAACCGCTCGCCGGTGCGCGTTCCCAAGGAACGGGAGCCTCGTCCGATCGGGAGGGAGGCGGGGCTGCAGCCGGCATTGCGGCCGCCCGGACGAGACGGGTTCGCAGGACGGTATCGGGCCGGCGTCGACCGCCAGGCGCAGGGCCTGTTCGATCGCGCGACCGATCTCCCCGTCCGGACCTCGCGCAGCTTGACCGTTTCAGATCGACCGGACGGCGCCGCCGTCGACGCGCAACCGGCTTCCCGTGACGTAGGACGCTTGCTCGGACGCCAGGAAGGTCACGACGGCGGCGAATTCCTCGGGGCGTCCATAGCGGCCGACGGGGATCGCGGCGGCCGACGCCGTCTGCACCGATTCCAGGGAGGCGCCGGTGCGGGCGGCCGACGCCTTGTCGAGTTCGTCGACGCGGGTCGTCTGGATGCGCCCGGGCAGGACGACGTTCACGGTAACGCCGTCCGCCCCGACCTCACCGGCGAGCGTCTTCGACCAGCCCACCACGGCGGCGCGAACGCCGTTCGACAGCGCGAGATTGGGGATCGGCTGTTCCACGCCGGAGGAGGCGATGGTTATGATCCGGCCCCACCGGCGCTCGCGCATGCCGGGCAACAGTCTGCCGGTCAGGTGGAAGAGATGGGCGGCCATCGCCTCGAACTGGACGAGCCAGTCGCCGCGGCTCGTCGTCGCCGCGAGGCCCGGAGGCGGGCCGCCGGAATTGTTGATGAGGATGTCGACGCCGCCGCGCGCCAGCACCGCGTCCGCCAGAGCGTCGATGGAGGCGAGGTCCGAGAGGTCCGCTTCCATTGCCGTCACCGCGGCCGAGGTGCCCGCCCAGGCGTCGATGGCGGTCCTGCGGCGCGCCACCGCGATGACCTCGACCCCTTCGGCAAGGAGGGCCTCGGCGACGGCGCGCCCGAGGCCGCGACTGGCGCCGAGGACGAGCGCCCGCTTTCCGTCGATCTTCAGATCCATTCGTTCAGGTCCTTCAAACGTCGCTCTTGCCGCTGGATGAGGTGCTCGATCTCGGCGATCGTCTGCGCGCCCAGGGCCATGCCCGGCCGGCGCAGGGCCCCGTTGGCGATGATGCCGCGCCGCGCCATCGTGTATTTCCGCACGGCGAGGCCGATGCCGGGCTGCTGCTCGTAGCGGGCGAGCGGGAGATAGGCGTCGAAGACGTCCCGCGCGCGCTCGGCCTCTCCGGCCCTGGCGAGGCGGACGACGTCGGTCATCATCTCGGGATAGGCGAAGCCCGTCATCGCGCCGTCCGCGCCACGGCCCATCTCCTCGGGCAGGAACATGCCGCCATTGCCGCAAAGGATCGAGATGCGGCGATCGAGCGCTCCTGGCGCGCGCAGCGCCGTGATCTTGTCGAGGCCCGGCCAGTCCTCGTGCTTGAGGCAGACGCAGCCGGGCAGCTCGTTCACGATGCGGCGGATGACCGGAACCGACATCTGCACGTTCGTGACGAGAGGAAAGTCCTGCAGAACGAACGGAACGTCGCCGATGAAGCTTGCCGCCTGCGCATAGTAGGAGACCACCTGGTCGTCGGTTCGCACAGCGGATGGCGGCGCGATCATCACGCCGGCGGCGCCGTCCTCCATCACCATCTGCGTCAGCGACGCCATCTGCGCGAAACCGGGCGCCGAGACGCCGACGACGACGGGGACCCGGCCGTCGACGCGGGACAGGATCCTGCGGACGACGATCTGCGACTCCTCGATCGTCAGCTTCTGCGCCTCGCCCATCATGCCGAGGACGGTCAGGCCCGTCGCGCCGACCGAAAGGTAGAAGTCGACCATCCGATCGGTGCTGTCGAGATCGAGCGCCCCATCGGGGTGGAAGGGCGTGACGGCGATGACGTAGACGCCCTCGGCGGCTTCAGTGAGACGTGGCAATGGTCGGTCCTTTCGTCGATGCGTGGGCTCTGGCGAGGGCCACGCGCCCGATCGCCATGGCGGCGGCCGCTTGGCAGGGCTCGACCACGGGGCATCCGAGCGCTGCCGAAAGGTCCGCGCGGTGGCTCGCCATTCCGGCACAGCCCAGAATGACGACCTCCGCCCCATGGCGGTCGCGCAGGTGGAATCCGACCTCGCGCAGACGTGCAAGGGTCCGGTCGCCGTCCGCCAGTTCGGCGACGCCGAGTTCGAGCGGCAGATCGGCGGCGAGACGATCCATCACCCCCATCGCGCCAAGCATGCGCAGGTGGCGCGGGACCGAGCGGGAGAGAATGGACAGGATCCCGAACCTTTGTCCCAGAGTCATGGCCGTGAGGATCGCGCTTTCCGCGATCCCGAGGACGGGGTGGCGGCTCTGCTCGCGCAAGGCCGCCAGGCCCGGATCGGAAAAGCAGGCCGTGACGAACGCGGACGCCTCCGCCTCCAGGGACGCGGCGCGGGCGAGAAGCGGCGATACGACGCCGTCGACATGGGCCTGGGTCTCGATGCCCTTCGGACCTTCGTCGAGCTGGATCGCCGCGATCGGGACCGGACTGGCCGCGCGGAGCGGCTCCAGGGCTCGGTCGATGCCGTCGGTGACGAGACGGCTGGAATTGGGATTGATGATGTAGATCGTCATGGATGGATGTCCGTGGTCATGCCGGGGATGCGGGATAGCGCGCGTGGCCCCAGAACCCGTCCGGCAGCGCCAGAAGGTGCCGGGCGTCGATGCGGTCGATCATCCGCTCCGCCTCGCGCTGCGCATCCGACAGAACCGCGGCGGGATTGGTGTGAACCGGCACGCCCTGGCGGAGCAGAATCCTGCCGCCGACGATCACCGTATCCACGTCGTTGCCATTGGCGAAATAGACGATCCGAAACGGCTCCATGTTGACGGGATGGAGGTGGGGGCGCCGCATGTCGATGAGGATCAGGTCCGCGGCCTTGCCCGTCTCCAGCGAACCGATGCGATCGTCGAGACCGATCGCCTTCGCCGCGTCGATCGTGACCATTTCCAACGCTTTGCCGGGCGGCAGGACGGAGGGATCGCGGAAATGGCGGCGGTGGTAATGCATCGCCTGCTGCAGGTGGCGGAACATGTCCCCGGAGCGATCCGGCGCCGTGGCATCCGAGCCGATGGCGACCACCGCGCCGGCCTCCATCAGTTCGATCGCGGGACAGCGCCCCAGGATCGAGGCGATGGCGGAGGGATTGTGGGCAATCCGCGTCTGGGTCTCGGCACAGAGCCCGATCTCGTCCTCGTGGAGATCGATGCAGTGGGACAGAAGAGCATCGGGTCCGAGAAGGCCCAGCCTTTCGGCTCGGCGGATCGATCCGCGCCAGTTCCCGTCCTGCGTGAACAAGGTGCCGCGCTCGCGTGACAGCGCGCGAACGGTCTGCGCCTGACGGCAGGCCTGCGCATAGACGTCCGGCGGCATCGAGGCTTCGTGTTCGTCGCGCAGGACGGGGTAGAGGAGCGCGATGTCGACCGTCGCCGTTCCGTGCCACCGGTCGATGAGGTCGCGGCAGGTCGCCATCTGGCGATCGAACCCGACGGGGTAGGGGACCGGGCGGTCGTCCGCGTCGCGTGTCGCGTAGGCGAGGGGATGGGGCGCCCGGGTCGGGCCGACCGCGACGACGGAGCGCGTCCCGATGTCGACGACGCCTTCGCAATGCGCCGACCCGTAGCACGGATCGTCCGTGCGCATGATCGTGTCGCCCCCGCCCAGCAGCGACACGCCACAGGTCACGCCGAAGCGAAGCCGCTCCAGGGCCGCCAGCCGCGCTTCGGCATACCAGAATTCCGGCGGCGAGGCGGTGGTGTAGACCTTGCCGCAGATCTCCTCCCAGTGATCGCCCTGCTCCATGCCCATGGTCTTGATCAGACCGTGCCCTGCATGGGCATGAACGTCGATGAGGCCCGGCAGCATCACCGTACCGCCCGCGTCGAGCACCTCGGGCGCAGCGAAGCGGCTTTCGATCTCGTCGCGTCGACCGATCGCGAGGATCTTGCCGTCTTCGATGACGACCGAGCCGTCGGCGATCACCCGTCGGGCGGGGTCCATGGTGATGACGAAGGCGCCGGAGACGATGAGATCAGCCATGGGCGACCATCGGCAGTCCGGCGGCATCGAGCACCGCATCCGATCCCAGCGCATAGTGCGGGTGGTCGCCGGCCAGACCGACGACGCGAACCGGATTGTAGAGCGTCAGCCATGGCGGATCCGACTGCAACGCGCGATAGGCCCGACGGTAGATCGCTGCCCGTTTCTCCCGGTCGGGGCAGCGGCGGCCCGCATCGATCAGCGCTTCGACCTCGGCATTGTGGTAGCCTTCCCACCAGGATCCCTCGACCCGCGCGTCGAGCTTTTCGACGAGGACGCGGTAGGTCGACAGGGGGCTGGAGTCGAAGACGGCGAGGTCCCGGATCTCCTTGCGGCGGACCTGATGCGCATAGGCTTCGCGATCCTCGTGATAGGTCACGTCCAGCGTGACGCCGATCCGCGACAGTTGATCGGCCAGCGCCGCGGTCAGCCGGACCGCCTCGTCCGGCAGTCGGGTCGGGCAGGAGACGCCGAGCGTCAGCCCGTCGGGATGGCCGGCCTCCGCCAGCAGGCGGCGCGCGAGGTCCCGGTCGGCCGGACGCGCCACGGCCGGTTCGGCGCCGAAATGGACGGGGCTGACGAAGCCGTAGAGCGGATGCGCGCCACCCTCCATGACGTCGCGAACCAGCGCCTCGCGGTCGAGCGCGAGATCCAGCGCGCGGCGCAGTCGGCTGTCCGTCAGCGGCCCCTTGACGGCGTTCATGAGGAAGATGATCGCGACGGGGTTCAGACTTTCCACCCGCGTGACGCCCGGTCCCAGCTGGCTCGCGAACGGCAGGTTCGTGGCGACATGCGCCTGTCCGGCGCGCAAGGCGTTCGCGCGGTCTTCAGCGTCCGGCATCGCCCGGAAGGTCAGCGGCGGCAGGTTCGATGACGAAGCGGCCGGCGTCAGTTGCACCTCGCCGGGAGAAGCGGTTTCGACCCGATAGGGACCCGTGCCGACCATGGCGTCGAGTTCGCCGTCGTCCAATCGTTCGAGGCAGGCGGGCGACAGGATGAAGCCCTGCACCAGAACGTCGACGAGATCGGCCATCGGCTCGCCGAGGGTGATCTGGAGATCGAGGCCCTGTGCATGGATCTCGGCCGTCCCGAGATATTGCCGCCACACGGCGGGCGCTCCCAGCGTGTAGCCCTTGTCCTCGCGCGCCATGCGACGGAGGGATTGTGCGACGGCCGGCGCGTCGCATGGCGTCCCGTCGTGGAAGAGGACGCCCGCCCGGAGCACGAACGCCCAGCGGCAGGCATCGTCGCTGACGGTCCAGCGTTCCGCCAGCTGCGGGACGACGTCGCTTCCGACGCGGCGGACGAGGGTTTCCAGCGCGGCGGAAAGGATCGACAGATCGTCGGCGGCATCGGTGCAGTCGTGGGGATCGACGAGCTCGGCCCGCCGCTGGAGAATGACGACGGGCGCGGTCATGGCGTGTCTCTTTCGGGTTCGTCCGTCAAATGGCAGGCGACGGACTGGTCGCCGCCGACGTCGCGAAGAACAGGTCGCTCCACGGCGCAGCGTTCCCAGGCGTAGGGGCAGCGGTTGCGGAAGCAGCAGCCGCTCGGAAGCGACAGCGCGCTCGGCACCTCGCCCTTCAGCACGATCTCGGGTCGCGAGCGCGCGGGATGGATGCTGGGCGCGGCCGAAAGAAGAGCCCGCGTATAGGGATGCCGAGGCCGGGCGAAGAGCCCGTCGCGCGGCGCGATCTCGACGAGGAAGCCGAGATACATCACGCCGATCCGGTCCGCGATGTGATGCACGACGGAGAGATCGTGGCTGATGAAGAGATAGGCGAGCCCGAACTCGTCGCGCAGATCCATCATCAGGTTGAGGATCTGGGCCTGTACGGAGACGTCGAGCGCGGAAACGGGTTCGTCCGCGATGATCAGGCCGGGATGGACGGACAGAGCGCGTGCGATGCCGATCCGCTGGCGCTGGCCGCCGGAGAACTGGTGCGGGTAGCGCCCGCCATGTTCCCCGTTCAGGCCGACCTTCGCCAGAAGAACCGAAACGCGCTCCTGGATGTCGCGAGGGGAGAGGCCCGATTGCGCGCGCAGCGGCTCGGCGACGATGTCGCGCACCTTCTGCCGGGGGTTCAGCGAGGCGTAGGGATCCTGGAAGATCATCTGCATCTTCGATCGATGCGGCAGCAGGGCCGAAGGGCTGAGGTCCGCGATGTTCTCGCCGTCGAGGCGGATGGCGCCGCCCGTCGGCCGGTAGATGCGCGCGACGGCCTTGGCCAACGTGGACTTGCCGCAACCGGATTCGCCGACCATCGCCAGGACCTCTCCCTTGGCGATGGAGAAGCTGACGCCGTTGACGGCCCGCACCACCAGCTCGTTCAGATGAAGGCGACCGCCTTTCAGGCTGATCCGTTCGAGAAGGCCGGGATTGAGCCGGAACTCCTGCCGGAGACCCTCGACCTCGAGCATGGCGGTCATGGCCGTTCTCCCGCGCGCAGGGGGAAATGGCAGGCCGCGCTGCCGCCGCCGAGCTGCGGCGTGAGCGAAGGCTCGACCTCGCCGCAGAGCGGTTGCGACCGGGAGCAGCGGGCGCGGAAGGCGCATCCCGTCGGCAGATGCCGGACGTCCGGCACCGTGCCCGGAATCTGGTTCAGCCGGGGCGTTCGATGGTCGGGATCGGGAATGGAGTCGATCAGCCCCCGCGTGTAGGGATGGCTCGGCGCTTCCAGCACCTGCCGGACCGGACCGATCTCCACCACGCGGCCGCAATAAAGGACGGCGACCTTGTCGACCATCTCGGCGACGACCGCGAGATCGTGGGTGACGAGGATGAGGGACGTGCCCTGCTCGCGGATCTCGCGGCGGATCAGCCGGAGGATCTGCGCCTGGATGGTCACGTCCAAGGCGGTCGTCGGCTCGTCCGCGATGATCAGGCGGGGCTTGGCGAGAAGCGCGATCGCGATGACGACCCGCTGCCGCATGCCGCCGGAGAACTGATGGGGGTAGCTGTCCAGGCGTTCGTCCGCCCGCGAGATGCCGTTGTTCTCGAGGACCTCGATGCAACGCCTGCGGCGCGCCGCCTTGTCGAGATCGGTGTGCAGACGCAGCATCTCGTCCATCTGGCGACCGATCGTGTGGACCGGGTTCAGAGAGGTCATCGGATCCTGGAAGATCATCGCGATCTCCCGGCCCCGGATCTGGCGCAACCGCTTCTCCGATGCCGTCGCGAGATCCTCGCCGTCGAAGAGGATCGACCCGCCCTCGATCCTGCCCGGCGGGTCGATGAGCCCCAGAAGCGAATATCCGACGACGGACTTGCCTCCGCCGGACTCGCCGACGAGCCCCATGATCTCGCCTGCCGCCAGATCGAAGCTGACGCCGTTCACCGCCTTCACGACGCCGGCGAAGGTGTGAAACCAGGTGCGCAGATCGCGCACGCGCAACAGAGGGTGCGGTTCAGCCGTCATGGAGCCCCTATTTCAACCGCGGGTTCAGCTCGTCGCGAAGAAAGTCCCCGAGCAGGTTGATGCCAAACACCATCGCCATGATCATCAGGCCGGGGAACAGCGAGGTCCACCAGAGGCCGGAGAACAGGACGTCGAAACCGTTCTTGATGAGAAGCCCCAGCGAGGGCTGCGTGACGGGCACGCCCACACCCAGAAAGCTCAGCGATGCCTCGATGAGGATGAAGGTGCCGACCTGCACCGTCGCGATCACGATCAGCGGCGTCATGACGTTCGGCAGGATGTGGCGTGCGATGATCGCGCGGTTGGACAGGCCGGCGACCTGCGCGGCCTGGACGTATTCCCGGTTGCGCTCGCCGAGCGTCGAGCCGCGCACGGTGCGGGCGTAGACGACCCAGCCGACGGCGGTCAGCGAGATCAGGATCTTGTCGATTCCCGTGCCGAAGGCCGACATCAGGAAGAGGGCGATCAGCATCGAGGGAAACGACAGCTGAACGTCCGCGATCCGCATGATGAGCGCGTCGATCCAGCCGCCGAAATAACCGGCCATCAAGCCGAGGAACGTGCCGAGCACGCAGGACAGGAGGGTCGCCGCCACGCCGATCAGCGCCGAGATCCGCGTGCCGTAGACGACGGCCGCCAGGACGTCGCGGCCCTGGCCGTCCGTGCCGAGGAGATACTTCGCGCTTCCGCCTTCGAGCCAGGCCGGGGGCAGATAGCTGTCCAGAAGCTCCAGCTGCATCACGTCGTAGGGGTTCTGTCGAACGAGCGAGGGGCCGAGCGTGACGATGAAGAGGCAGATCAGCAGGATGACGGTGCCGCTGATCGCCGATACGTTCCGGCGCCAGTTGAACGCCATTTGAGAGGCGAGAAATCCGGTCATCATCTCATTTCACCGTGATGCGCGGATCGATCAACGTGTAAAGAACGTCGATAACGAAGTTGATGACCACGAAGATCAGAGCGACGAGCATCAGGTAGACGACGATGACCGGCCGGTCCGCGCGATAGATGCTGTCGATCAGCAGCTTGCCCATGCCGGGCCAGGCGAAGATCGTCTCCGTGATGGTCGCGAAGGCGATGAGATCGCCGAGCTGCAGGCCGAAGATCGTCACGACCGGGATCAGGGCGTTGCGAAGGCCATGTCCATAAAGGACGCCGCGGCGCGAGACGCCCTTGGCGCGAGCGAACCTCATGTAATCCTGGCGCGTCACCTCCATCATGCCGGCGCGCGTCATGCGAAGGAGAATGGCGAGGGTGCCGACGGACAGCGTCACGGCCGGCAGGACGATGTGCTGCCAGCCCGAACCGGTGGCGAGGGACGTCTCGATGCCGAGGATCGTGCCGACCGTGCCGCGGCCCGAGGACGGAAAGATCCGGTATTCGACCGCCAGGACCCAGATCAGCATCATGCCGACCCAGAAGCCCGGCAGGGACACGCCGAGCAGCGAGCCCGACATGATCAGCCGCGACAGAGGCTTGCCGGGATTGGCGCCGGCATAGACGCCGAGCGGGATGGCGACGACCGTCGCGATCGCCATGGCGACCACGACGATCTCCATCGTCGCGGGAAGCCGTTCGAGGATCAGGCCGAAGGCCGGCTGGCGAAACACGTAGGACAGCCCGAAGTCGCCCTGAACCAGTCCGGCGAGGAAGATGCCGTATTGAACGATCATCGGCCGGTCGAGACCGAGGATCCGCCGCGCCTGGTCGATCTCGCCCTGCGTCGCGTCGATCGGGACGACCATGAACACGGGATCGCCGGTGAAGGTCATCATGAGAAAGACGATGACGGACACCGCCCAGAGGACGACGACCATCTGGATCAGTCGTCTGACCGTGAAAGCAAACATCCGGGAACCTCAGCCGAAGGACACGGCGCCGGAGAGCGCCGTGCCGATGGGATTTCTTATTCGGCGACGTCCATTTCGTAGGCCCAGATGAACTTGTCGACGCGCGGCGTGAACGTCACGCCGTCGCGCGAGGCATAGACATCCTGCTCGTAGTGGATGGGGACCATCGGAATGTCCTGGAGGAGGATCTTGGTCGCCTCCTGCAGGCGCGCGTCGCGCTCTTCCAGCTTCGACGTCGAGTCCGCCCTGTCGAGAAGACCGTCGACCTCGGGATTGGAGTAGCCCGTCCGGTTGACCTCGCCGAAGCCCGGCTTCTTGTCGCGGCTGTAGTAGAGCGCGTTGTACATGGAGCCCGCGTCGCCGGAGGGCACGTCCCATCCGGACATGATGAGGCTGGACTTGTCGGACGGGACGCGGATGTAGCCCCAGAAGTTCGATTTCGGCATCAGGTTGAGCTTCAGCTCGATGCCGATCTTGGCCAGCATCGACGCCAGGGCCTGAGCGACCTGGGCGTCGTTGACGTAGCGGTTGTTGGTGGCGTCCAGCGTCATCGTGAAGCCGTCGGGAAAGCCCGCTTCCGTCATCAGTTCCTTGGCGCGAGCGAGATCGAACGGGTACATCGCGCGGAAATCGGCCCCCTCGACAAAGCCGAGATGCGATTCCGGCACGTATTGCGCCGACGGCGTCGCCAATCCGTTCATGATCACGCGGTCGATCGTGGCGACGTCGATGGCCCGCGCGATCGCTTCGCGAACGCGGCGGTCCTGCATCGGATTCTTGTCAAGCGAAATGGTCGGCGACGTCTCTCGGACGTCCAACGCGAGGAGAATGTTGAGGAGGCTCGGCCGGGTCAGAACCGTGACGCCGGTCTCGGCCTTCACGCGCTCGATGTCGCGGACCGCGAGATCCTGGACGACGTCCAACTCACCCGTCAGCAGGGCGGCCGTGCGGGTGGCGGGATTGGTGATGGGGCGGAACACGACGGTGTCGATCTTCGCCTTGCCGCCATAGTAGTCCGGGAAGGCTTCGAGCGTCAGGCGGTCTTCCTTCGCCCATTGCTTCAGCTGGTACGGGCCGGTTCCCATCGGCTTCAGGCCGATTTCCGCGTCGCCGACCGACGTCACGTAGGCTTCGTTCAGGATGAGGATGGCTGCGAGATCGTTGGGAAGGGCGGCGTAGGGGCCCGGCGTCGTGATCTCGACGGTGAGGTCGTCAACCGCCTTCGCTCCGGCGATGTTGGCCGAAAGATTGGACATGACCGACGCCTTCAGGCGCTCGATGGTGAACACCACGTCGGAGGCCTTCAGCACCTCGCCGTTGTGAAACTTCACGTCGGGACGCAGCTTGAACAGCCAGGTCTTGTCGTCCTTCTGGGACCAGCTTTCGGCGAGGCCGGGGCCGAACTTCAGGTCCGCGTCGCGCCGGACGAGGGGGTCGTAGACATGGTAGAACATGATGTTGCTGGAAAGTTCCTCGCCCGCCTGCGGGTCGAGGATCGTGGGGTCGGACGTCAGCCCGATCGTCAGGTCCTTGGCATCCGCCATCGTGGCGAAGGGCAGGGCGATGGCGAAGGCGAGGGTCGCCGTGGTCAGCAGGCGGCGCATCGTCGAATGGTGGGTCATGGACATTCTCCTTCTGAGGATGGACTCGCCGGCCTTTGCCGTCTCGTTGGGGACTGGATCAGTCGAGAGCCGACTGGACTTCGATTTGGTAGCCTTCGGGATCGTTGAAGACGAAGGCGCGGATGCGCAGGGCCTCGCTGCTCTTCGGATCGGTCAGGCCGTCGACGCCATGCGTTCGAACGTAGGCGTGCCAGGCATCGACGTCGGGGACGCGGATGCAGAGCTGGACGGGCTTCTGATCGGAGGCGCGATGCATGCCGCGGGCTTCGTCCACGAGCCCGACATGCGCGGCGCCCGTGATCGACAGGATCTTCGACCATCCCTGATCGATGGCCAGCCGAAATCCGAGCACCGTCTCGTAGAACGCGAGCGCGCGGTCGAGATCGCGATAGTAGAGGAAGGTTATGCCGAGGATCGGTCCTTCGGGCCTGACGCCGCCTGCCGCCACCATATTATGCTCCGCTTCGTATACGATTGCCATCCAAGCGGTATACACAAGAAATGGCAAGCGGTTTTTGCGGGTGGTCCAACGTGCCGTGTGCGGATGGTTCAGAACAGACGCGAGAGGTGGCCGAGGATCGCGCTGCGCGCGTTTTCGATATGCGTGCGCATCGCGAGTTCGGCGCGATCGGGGTCGCGCGCCAGGATCGCTTCGATGATCTCGATATGTTCGCGACAGCCCGGCTCGAACCGCTCGGGTATCGATCCCTTGTCGAAGATCCGGGTCTTCAGCTTCAGTCCCTTGACCAGTTCGGTCAGCAGATGGGATCCGGCCGTCCGGGCGACGAGACTGTGCAGATCCTCATCGAAATCGGCATATTCGGCAACGCTCGGCCGGTCCCCCTGCAAAAACCGGGTCAACTGCCCCCGAAGCGCCAGGAACGGCTCGGGCGAGGCATTGACGCCGGCCGCCTGGCGCGCGGTCTCGCTTTCCAACAGCCGGCGAACATGCAGGATTTCCATGATTTCGGAGACGGAGATCCGGCTGACGGTGGGAACGCCGCCGCCGTCGCGGGTCACCAGACCCTCGCTCGTCAGCTTGGCGACGGCCTCGCGGACGGGCGTCCGCGACACGCCCAGTCTCTCGGCGAAGACCTTCTCCTGCAACGGAGTGCCGGAGGAAAGCTCGCCCGCCAGAATCATCGCGCGCAGGCGTTCGTGAACGGACTGGCCGAGCGTCTGCGGGAGGTTTCTGTCCGGCTTCATGTCGGCTCCTTGGCATCGCCCGATGTCGGACCCGGTCGGCCGCGCCATGCCGAACCACGTTCCGACACCCCTTGCGAACTGATGTATACCGCGAGTATCCATAAGAACGTATTCGACGAGCAGCGCGAGGACAAGTCATGCACGACGTGCTCATCGAGGGCGGCCTGATCGTCACGGCACAGCAGTCCGTACAGGCCGACCTCGCCATCGGCAACGGGTCGATCGTGGCCGTCGGTTCGAACCTCGGCCCGGCCAAGCGGAGCATCGACGCTCGCGGAAGACTGGTGATGCCGGGCGGCGTCGATACCCATTGCCATGTGGAGCAGATCTCGGGCGCGGGGATCCTGAATGCCGACACGTTCGAGACCGCAACGCGATCCGCTCTCCACGGCGGAACGACCAGCATCGTCTCGTTTGCCGCCCAGCATCCGGGCCAGCGTCTGCGCGACGTCGTCGGGGCCTATGCAGACCTCGCCGGAAAGGGCGCGCTGATCGATCACGCCTTCCATATGATCGTGTCGGACGTATCCGGCGACAACCTCTCGCGCGACCTGCCGGACCTGATGGAGGACGGGCATCGTTCCATCAAGATCTTCACGACCTACGAGAAGGTTCGTCTCGCCGACGAGGCCATCCTCGACGTGCTCTGGGCGGCAAGGGCGTCCGGCGCACTGGTGTGCTTCCACGCCGAGAACGACGGGCTCATCCGCTGGATGACCCGACGGCTGCTGGAGAGCGGCCGCGTCGAGCCGAGGTTCCATCCCCTCTCCCATCCCCGCGCCGCGGAGATCGAAGCCCTCGGGCGCATGTGCGTGTTCTCCGAATTCACGGGACAACCGATCATGCTGTTCCACGTGTCGACGCGCGAGGGCGTGGAGATCGTGCGGGCCGCGCGGTCGCGCGGCGTTCGCGTCGTGGCGGAGACGTGCCCGCATTATCTGTTCATGACGGGCGACCAGTTGAACGTCGGCGGGCAAGAGGCGGCCAAGCTGATGTGCAGCCCGCCTCAGCGGCGATCCGACGACCAGGACGCGCTCTGGGACGGGCTGGCGGACGGGACGCTGCAGATCGTCTCGTCGGACCACGCGCCCTATCGACTGGACGCATCCGGCAAGTTCGCGCACGGCCCGGACGCGCCCTTCCACCGCATCGCCAACGGCATGCCCGGCCTGGAACTCCGGCTGCCGCTCATGTTCGACGCGATGGTCCATGGCGGTCGGCTCGGGGCAGAGAAATTCGTGGAGGTGACGTCGACGGCTCCCGCCGAGATCTTCGGCCTTGCGAACAAAGGGCGGATCGAGGTCGGCGCCGATGCCGACATCGTCCTATGGGATCCCGAGCGGACGGTGACGTTCGGCGAGAACGACCTGCACGACGCGACCGGCTACAATCCCTTCGCGGGCCGAACGGTAAGGGGATGGCCGGAGACGGTTCTGTCTCGGGGAGAGGTGGTCCTGTCCGGCGGCCAATGCCTCGCGCGGCCCGGTCGAGGACGGCGCATGGCCATGAGCACGTCCTCCGCCATGCAGGCGGCCGAGATGGCCGAAGCGTGTCGCCTCGACCACTGATCGAAGTCCCGTCGCAGCCTTCAAGGCGACGACGGAAAGAGGAGTCGACGCAAACGGGCGGTTCGCGCGGCTCGACGTCGAACGTCCAATGGCCGTCGAACCGATGCGGGATGAGCCGGCTCCCGGCGCGATCGGCGCTGCGGGATCGAAGAGAGGAGTCTTCGCCCTCCGGTCGCGTTTTGCCGGTACAGTGCGGACTGGACCCGGCTGCGTCCGACGCCGATGCAGCCGAAGCCGCGGCCCCGCGGGCGCATGTCCCGACCATCGAGGATCCCTCTTCATGACGACCATTCGACTGATCACCACCGGCGGCACGATCGCCTCCCGCCCCGGCGGGGCGAAGGCCGATGTCGTCGCCGAGCTCGGCGGAGCGGAGCTCAAGGCCAGCCTTCACGATCCCCTGGAGGGCATCGCGGTGGAACTCGACGACTTCTGCAAGGTCGGCTCCTTCGCGATCGACCTGCCGCTGTCCTTCGCGCTTGCCCGGCGCATCGCGGACCATCTGGAGGACCCCGGCTGCGACGGCGTCGTCGTCACCCACGGCACGGACACGATGGAGGAAAGCGCCTATCTCGCCGATCTCCTCGTCGCCTCGGACAAACCGGTCGTTTTCACCGGGGCGCAGCGCAGCGCCGATGCCCCGGACACGGACGGGCCCCGCAACATCGCAAACGCCATCCGTCTCGCGGCAGCGCCGGCCGCGCGGGGGCTCGGAGCCATGATCTGCTTCGAGGGCGATTTCCACGCGGCCCGCGACGTCACGAAGACGCACACCTCGCGGACGGACACGTTCCGGTCCGGCGAGCACGGCAAGCTCGGCGAGGTCGACGACGCGGTGGTCGCGGTTCATCGCCGGACCGGCCCGCGCAAGGTCTTCGCCGCCGAGCGCATCGAGGAGGACGTCGAGCTCATCAAGCTCGCGATGGGCTCCTCCGACCGCCTGATCCGGGCGGCGGCGGCGGGCGGAGCCAAGGCGATCGTCGTCGAGGCGTTCGGGCGGGGAAACCCGACGCCCGCCATCACCGCCGCCATCGCCGAGATCGTCGCCGCCGGTACGCCCGTGATCCTCTGTTCGCGATGCCCGGAGGGGCGGGTGAAGCCCGTCTACGGCAATGGCGGGGGCAAGGATGCCGAGCGCGCCGGCGCGATCTTCGCGGGCGATCTCAGCGGCGTGAAGGCGCGGTTGCTGGCGGCCGTCCTTCTGGGCGCGGGCTACGACATGGCAGGCCTTCGCACCGAAGTCTCGGCCCTCGGACGCTGACCAAAGGCTCTTTCTGCGCCGGTGGTCCGACGAGGAAGGGCGACGGCGATCAGGGCCCCGCCGCCGCGCCCGGCTTCTTCGGGCTGCGGCGCTGCAGGAGCGCGGCGAGGGCCGCGAGGAGCAGCGTCCCGACGATCAGGAGGAACGCCGCGGCCGCGACGGTCGGGGAGATGTTCTCGCGGATCGAGGAGAACATCTGGCGGGCGAGCGTCCTCTGGTTCGGACCGGCCACGAAGAGTGTCAGCACCACCTCGTCAAGCGAGGTCGCGAAGGCGAAGACCGCGCCCGTGACGATCCCCGGCATGGCCAGCGGCAGCGTGACGCGGCGAAACACGGTGGCGGGCGGGGCGCCGAGGCTGGCGGCGGCCTGCTCGGTTCGCCGGTCGATGGCGTCGAGCGCGGTCGAGACGCTGACGATCACGAAGGGCACGCAGAGGACCGTGTGGGCGAGGACGACGCCGGTGTAGGAATTGGCGAGCCCGAGCCGGACGAGCGCGATCTGCAGACCGACGCCCAGCACCACCGCCGGCACCACCATGGGCAGCAGGAAGAGCGTGCGCAGGAGGTTGGCGAAGGGAAGCCGGCCGCCCTTGAGGCCGAGCGCCGCCGCCGTGCCGAGCACGACGGAGAGAAGCGTCGCGGCGGAGCCGATGACGAGGCTGTTCACGATCGACAGACGCCAGGCATCGGCGCTCGCGAGTTCCTCGAACCAGCGCAGAGACGCCGACGGAATGGGATAGTTGAGAAAGATGCTCGACGTGAAGGCGAGCGGCAGGATCGCGGCCAGCGGCAGGAGCAGGAAAGCCATCACGACGATGCCGAAGACGGCCTGAACCGGACGCAGCATGGTTCAGGCCCCCAGCGGCGAGCCGGCGCGGGAGAGCCGGCCGTAGATCAGATAGAGGATGGTGGTGACGACGAGAAGGATGAGGCCGAGAGCGCCCGCCATGCCCCAATTGGCCGTCTGCAGCGAGTAGAAGGCGATGATCGAGGAGATCATCTGGTCGTTCGGCCCGCCGACCAGAGCCGGGGTGATGTAGTAGCCGATCGCCACCATGAAGACGAGGAGCGAGCCCGCCAGGATGCCCGGAACCGTCAGCGGCAGGAGAATGCGCCAGAAGGCGCGGAGCGGGCTCGCGCCCATGGAGGCTGCGGCCGGCATCAGCGTCTTCGGGATCGTCGACAGGACGCTGTAGATCGGCAGGACCATGAAGGGCAGGAGCACGTGCGTCATCGCGACCACGACGCCCGCCCGGTTGAAGATGAGGGGCAGGGGGCCGTCGATCCAGCCGAGGTCGACGAGCGTCCGGTTGATGATGCCCTGATCCTGCAGAAGAATGAACCAGGCGGCCGTGCGGACGAGCAGCGAGGTCCAGAGCGGCAGGAGCACGGCGAGGAGCAGGGCGTTGCGCCGCCAGCCCGAGGACGCCGCGATCAGCATCGCATAGGGAAGGCCGATGGCGAGGCAGACGAGCGTGATCGTGCCGGCGATCACGAAGGTGCGCCCGATGATCAGGCGGTTCGCGGAGGCCGTCGCGGGCAGCGAGGCGATCTCGCCGGCCGCATCGCGCTGGAGATCGACCGCGGCGAGAAGGTTGCGATCGGTGTAGGCCGAAGTCGCGTTCCGGATGGCGAGCCAGAAGCGCGGGTCGCTCCAGCGGGGGTCGACGTCCCGGAGCGGCGCGGGCGGCGCGTCGGCCTTTGCCGCCGTCGTCGTCTTGGCGATCAGCGTGCGAAAGCCGTTCACGTCGCCGTTCAGTCGCCTCACCGCAGGACCGAGGGTCGAAGCGGGCGAGGTGCGCAGGTCCGAGAGGATCGCGGCCTCGATGTCCGGGCCGGGTTCGCCCTCGCCGTTCCACGTCTCCATCGCGGCCGCCGTGCGGGGGAGGGCCGCCGACACGGCATCGTCGCGCACGGCGACCGAGACCATCGTCCAGAGCGGCCAGAGAAAGAAGACCGCGACGAACAGAAGGAGCGGGGCGACGAGCGCAAGGGCGGTCAGCCGGGAGGTGGTCCCCCCGGTCATGCGGGAAACACCGAGCAGTCCGCGGCCGCGAAGGAGACGGCCACGCGTTCACCGATCGCCGGCGCGGCCGCACGGCGTTCGAGGCGGGCGACGACCCGGAGCGGCCCGATGTCGAGATGGAGGCGCAGGTGATCGCCCTGGTAGACGACGTCCTCCACGATGGCCGACAGAGCGTTCGGCCCGGCGCTTTCCGGCGGCCCGACATGGAGGCGCTCGGGCCGGACCGACACGACGACAAGACCCTCGACGGTCCCTGCCGCCGGGGCCGCCGCCTCGACGGCGAGGCCCTGACCGATATCAACGAGGATCGTTCCCTCGCCCGTGCCGGCGACCCGGCCGGGTAGGAAATTCGTCTCCCCTATGAATTGCGAAACGAAGCGGTTCGCCGGGCGGTCGTAGACGTCGGCGGCGTTGCCGATCTGCGCGATGCGGCCCTTGTCGAAGATCGCGATGCGATCGGACATGGTCAGCGCCTCGCCTTGGTCGTGGGTGACGAAGACGATGGTGAGGCCGAGCCGGCGGTGCAACGCTCGGATCTCGAGCTGCATTTCCTCACGCAGCTGCTTGTCCAGCGCCCCGAGCGGCTCGTCCATCAGGACGACCTTCGGCTCGAAAACGAGGGCGCGGGTGAGCGCCACGCGCTGCTGCTGTCCGCCCGACAGCTGCGAGGGTTTGCGATCGGCCAGATGCCCGAGCTGCACCCGCTCCAGCGCCTCGGCGACACGCCGATCCCGCTCGGCGCGGCCGAGCCTGCGCATGTCGAGGGGAAAGGCGACATTCTCGGCGACCGTCATGTGCGGGAACAGCGCGTAGTTCTGGAAGACCACGCCCATGCCGCGCTTGTGGGGCGGAAGGCCCTGGATGCGCTGGCCTTCGAGGAGGATCGTGCCCGAGGTCGTCGTTTCGAACCCGGCGAGCATCATCAGCGTCGTCGTCTTGCCGGAGCCCGAGGGACCGAGCAGGGACAGGAACTCCCCCTTGCCGACCTCCAGTTCCAGATCCTCGATCACGCGGATCGGACCGTAGGATTTCGACACCTGCTGGAAGTGTATGAAGGGTGTCATCCGTCCGTCCGTTGGAGTGCGCGCACTGTGCGGACCCGGCCGGCGATCCCGCCGGGTCCGCTTGGAGAGAGGGGCTTACTGGGCGACCCAGGCGTTGAAGCGCGTCGTCAGCGCCTCGACATTGTCGACCCAGAAGTCGCCGTCGAGCGGGATCGAGACGTCGAGATTGGCGGGCGCGGTCGGAAGCTGCGCCGCGACGTCCGGCTTCAGCATCGCGCCGGCTTCCTTGTTCGGCAGGCCGTAGGCGATGAACTCCGGCAATTTCGACTGGTTTTCCGGAAGGCTCGCGAACTGGATGAAGTCGAAGGCCGCCTCCTTGTTCGGCGAGCCCTTGAGGACGACCCAGCTGTCCACGGCGTAGATCGAGCCCGGCCAGACGATCTGGAAGTTCTTGCCTTCGGACTTGTTGATGCCGGCGAGGCGACCGTTGTAGGCCGAGGTCATCACGACCTCGCCGGAGGCGAGCAGCTGGATCGGCTGCGCGCCGGACTCCCACCAGATCAGGTCCTTCTTGATCGTGTCGAGCTTGGCGAAGGCACGGTCCACGCCCTCCGGCGTCGCGAGCGTCGTGTAGACGTCCTTCGGCGCGACCCCGTCGGCGATCAGCGCGAATTCGAGGGCATATTTCGGACCCTTGCGCAGGGCGCGCTTGCCCGGAAACTTGGCGACGTCGAAGAAGTCCGCCCAGCTGGTCGGCGGCGTCGCGATCTTGTCGGCGTCGTAGCTGAGGCCGGTCGTCCAGACGATCGCGCCGACGCCGCATTCGTTGACCGCGGAGGGGATGAACTTGTCCTCGCCGCCGAGCTTGGCCCAATCGACCGGCTCATAGAGGCCGTCCGCGCAGCCGAGGGCCAGTTCCTCGGTCTCGACCTGCACGACGTCCCAGTTCGGCGTGCCGGCCTGGAGCTTGGCCGCGAGGACGCCGTAGCCGCCGTCCCAGGACTCGTCGAGCAACGGCTTGGCGGCCTTGGCCGCAAAGGGTTGGAAGTAGATCTGCCGCTGGGCGTCCTGGTAATTTCCACCCCAGGACACCACGGTGAGGTCGCGCGCCAGAACCGGCTGGGTCGCCAGGAGCGATCCGACCAAGAGGGCACCCATCGTCTTCAACAATCCCGTCGCGTGCATCGCTTTTCCTCTCCACGAACCTTTGGGAAGGCGACTGAAGCATAAAAAAACAGGTCCGCGCAGCGATCCTTGCGACTGTTGAAAATAATCGACGTTTGCAGCGCACTGCCCAGGGCAGACTGCTCAGGAGCGGATCAATCCGCCGGGGGCCTTGGGACCACGGCGCACGCTTCAGTAGGTCGGCGGGGTGATGGCGCTGATCAGTTCGGCCGGTGCGTCGGTTGGGTTGCGGAAGCGATGCGGCGTCTGGCTGTCGAAGTAGTAAGCGTCGCCGGTCTCGAGCAGGCGGGTCTCCTCGCCCACCGTCACCTCCACCGCACCCCGGGTGACGACGCCCGCCTCCTGCGCCGTGTGGGAGAGGGCCCGCCCGGTGTCGGAGCCCGGCGTGTAGGTTTCGCAGAGCAGCAGCAGATGACGGTTCGGGTGGTTGATTCCGACCATCCTGTAGGAGATCCCGTCGGCGCGGCCGATTTCGGCGAGCTCGTCCGACCGGTAGAAGGGCGAATAGGGCATGGTCGCCTCCAGTTCGGAAAAAAAGCCGGTGAGGGTCGAGCCCATGGCTTCCAGGATCGCGCTCAGCGTGTCGAGCGACGGGCTGAGACGATCGCGCTCCAGAAGCGAAATCGTGGAATGGGAGATGCCGGACCGAATGGCCAATTGCCGCGCGGAGAGTTGGCGTCGCCGCCGCAATTCCTGGATCTTCAGCCCGATCGCCGCCATGGCTCGCTCCTTCTCGACACGGATGGGCCTTGCGACGGCGCACCGGCGAGCAGCGCTCGTTCCAGGCCGGCCGTCCCCGGGTCCGACGGTCCTGTCCTCAGGGGGCGGGTGCCTGTCCGGTTTGCACCGCACGGACCCGTTGGTGACTATATCGACCGCTTCGGCGCGCGTCATTGAGAAGTTCGATCGGCTTTGCGATCGTTCGGGCCGATCGGCTGTCTGAAGAGCCGGTCGCCTTCCCCCAGGAGATCCCGATGTCGACCTCAACCGCAGCGCAGGGCTCGCGCATCCATCACCTCAAGGCCCCCGAGCGCGACGTCGCCGGCGGAAACGCGATCGAGGCCACGGTGAAGGAGATCGTCGCGGATGTGCGCCGCGATGGCGACGCGGCTTTGTCGCGTTACAGTGCGCTCCACGACAAGGTCGACATCGCCACCTTCGAGGTCTCGATGGAGGATCGGCAGAAGGCCGTGGAGTCCCTCGATCCGCAGACGCGCGCGGACACGCTCTTTGCCATCGCCAACGTCACCGCTTTCGCCCGGGCGCAGCTTGCGACCATCCTGCCGCTCGACGTGGAGCCGCTCCCGGGCGTGCATCTTGGTCATCGCGTGATTCCGATCGGGCGCATCGGAGCCTATGTTCCCGGCGGGCGGTATCCGCTCCTGTCCGCGCCGGTCATGACCATCGTGCCGGCCAAGGTCGCGGGCGTCGGAGAGATCATCGCCTGCCTGCCGCCCGGCGCGCACGAGGCGATGGTCGCGGGATGCCATCTCGCCGGGGCCGACCGGATCTTCCGCCTCGGCGGCGCGCAGGCCATCGCCGCCATGGCCTATGGAACGGCCCAGATTCCCGCCGTCGACAAGATCGTCGGTCCGGGCAACGCCTATGTGAACGAGGCCAAGCGGCAGGTCTTCGGGCAGGTCGGCATCGACCAGCTGGCGGGACCGAGCGAGATCTACGTCCTTGCGGACGGGACGGGCGATGCCGAGATGATCGCGACCGATCTTCTCGCCCAGGCCGAGCACGACGTGCGCACCCGCGTCGGCCTCATCACCACCGACCGGGCGCTGGGCGAGGCCGTGATGGCCGAGGTCGAGCGCCAGCTCGGCGACTTGTCGACGGCCGCCGTGGCGCGCGAGGCGTGGCAGCGCTTCGGCGAAGTGGTGTTCTGCGAGGACGAGGACGCGATGGTCGCCTATTCCGACCATATCGCCGCCGAGCATCTCCAGGTCCACACGGCCGACGCGCATGCCACGGCGGCGCGGCTGTGCAACTACGGCTCGCTGTTCATCGGGACGATGGCGAGCGTCGTCTATTCCGACAAGTGCTGCGGCACGAACCACACGCTGCCGACCATGGGAGCCGGGCGCTATACGGGCGGTCTCTGGGTCGGCTCCTACGTCAAGGTGGCGACGCATCAGTGGCTCGACGAACGCGGCGTCGCCGCCGTCGCGCCGGCCGCCGTTCGCCAGAGCGCGAGCGAGGGCCTGGAAGGCCATCGCCGTGCGGCTGCCCTACGGGTCGAGCGCGGGCAGGGCGGTGCATCGTCGCTCTGACGCCGCTTGCCCCCAAAACGGCGAGCCGCTCCGTGCTTGAGGTGGGGCTTGCCGTCCTTCGACCGTCGCATCCCCACGCCGTGGCGGAGCCTCAGTCGAAACCGCAGGCCGCGCGAAGGATCGCGCGCGCTTCGCCGGGGTCGATCTCGACGCAGCGCGCGATCGCGGCGGAGGCCTTCGCATGGTTGCGGCGGATGTAGGCGGCGTTCTCGGGATAGCGGCTGGCCCGCCATTCCGCGATCGTCACGGACATGGCGTGGCGCACGCCCATGAGGTCGAACAGCCGCTCGGCTTCCTCCTCGAGGACGGGGTGGATCGCGTGATAGGCCGAGACGAGATCGGCGACGAGGCGCAGCGGCGGGCCGCTTTGCGCGACCTGATAGGACGCGGCGACGGCCAGATCGTAGATCGTCGGGGTGAGGACGAGATCGCCGAAATCGAGAATGCCGGTCAGCCGGTCGGTTTCCTCGGGATCGACGAGGAGATTGAACGGATTGAAGTCGTTGTGGACGACCTGACGACGAAAACCCGGCTGGAGCGGAGCGATGTCCGCAGCGAAGCGCGACAGGATCGTCTCGACCCGGTCGCGCAGGGCGGGTTCCTCGACATGGCGGGTCAGGGCCAGAAGCTCCGTCGCATGTTGGATGTCCCAGACGATCTCATGCGTCGCGGCCGGGTGGTGGAAGGTCGACAGCGCTCGGGCCAGCGATCCGAGCGCGGTTCCGACGCCGCGCATCTGGGCGCTGGACGGCACCGTTCCGGACAGGACGCGCCCGGGCAGATAGGTGAGAAGCCGCGTGACGTGCCGCTCTCCGGAATGCTCGGCCATGAATTCCGTCTCGCGGTCGAGGGTCGGCACGAGCCGCGGCGCAGGGACGCAAGGCGCGTGGAGCGCGACGTGCTGGAGGGCGCGGTTCTGGCATTCGGTGACGCGCGGATCCTCCGCGGCGTTGGCGATCTTCAGGATGAACACATCGCCCGTCGCCCCGTCGACGCGGATGGTGAGATCGCGCTCGCTGTTGAGAAAGACGGCAGATCCGGCAATGCCATAGCGCGCGCGAACGAGAGACTCCACCTCGGCCGGCGTGAAGGCCGGCGCTCTCGTCGTGAAGGCGGAGCGCGGTCGCAGCGCCGGATCGTCGATCATGGACGCGATCTTTCCTGAAAGGAGACGGCCAAGGGAGCCGGACGGTCGCCCCGGGGCCTCTGGCGCTTCACCCGTCGATCCAAACGGCTGCTGGTATATCATATATGCCGCTCAAGGTATTGTCGACGGGGTCTGCTGGGACCTCCGGTCGGCAGGCGAACTTCCCCCGCCATCGCTCATGATATATGTTGCAACAAAAGGGCGACCGGGCAGCAGGACGGTTCTTGCCATCTCGTCCCCATCCGTGCCCCAGCCGATCCTCACCCTGCGATGGAAGCCTCGATCATGAGCGTTGCCGCGGACCTTTCCATGCCGAACGCCTTCACCCCGGGGCGGGGACATCTGTCGCCGGCGGACGCGGCGCTCGTCGCGCGACGCGCCCGCGTGCTGGGGCCGGCCTATCGCCTCATGTACGAGTCGCCGCTGCATCTCGTGCGGGGGGACGGCGTCTGGCTCTACGACGAGACGGGACGGGCCTATCTCGACGCCTATAACAACGTCACCTCGATCGGTCATTGCCATCCCCATGTCGTGGAGGCGATCCGCTCTCAGGTCGGCCGTCTCGCCACCAACACGCGCTACCTCCACACGCTGATCCTCGACTACGCGGAGGCGCTCATCGCGACCTTTCCGGCGGAGCTGTCGCAGGTCATGTTCGCCTGCACGGGCAGCGAAGCGAACGATCTCGCTCTCAGGGTGGCCAAGGCCTATACCGGCGGCACCGGCATCATCGTCACCGAGAACGCCTATCACGGCATCACCGACGCGGTCGCAGCCTTCTCGCCTTCGCTCGGGCGCTCGGTCGATCTCGGCGCCCATGTGCGCACGGTTCCCGCGCCGGACCGCTACCGCGCCGGTTCGTCCGACGTGGGCGCCGCCTTTCGCGGCCATGTCGAGGCGGCGATCGCCGATCTCCGGCGGCACGGGATCAAGCCCGCCGTCCTCATCGTCGACACGCTCTTTACCAGCGACGGAGTCCTGCCGGGCCCGGCCGGCTTCCTCGCCGGTGCGGCACAGGCGATCCGCGAGGCCGGCGGGCTCTTCATCGCCGACGAGGTGCAGCCCGGCTTCGGCCGAACGGGCGATGCCTTCTGGGGCTTCCAGCGCCATGACGTCGTGCCCGACATGGTCACGCTCGGCAAGCCGATGGGCAACGGACAGCCGATGTCCGCGGTCGTCATGCGACCGGACGTGATCGAGCGGTTCGGTCGGGAGGCTCGCTACTTCAACACGTTCGGCGGCAATGCGGTGTCCTGCGCCGCCGCGATGGCGGTCCTGCAGGTGATCGAGCGGGAGGAGCTTCAACGCAACGCGCGGGAGACCGGGGCCTATCTCCTCGATCGGTTGACGACGGCTGCAACCGGCTGCGAGGCGATCGGCGACGTTCGCGGCACCGGCTTCTTCCTCGGCGTCGAATTCGTCTCCGACCGCGCGGCGCGCACGCCCGATCGCGAGCGTGCCTCGCGCGTCGTCAATGCGATGCGCGAGGAAGGCGTGCTCATCAGCGTGTCCGGCCTCTCCCACAACGTCCTGAAGATCCGCCCTCCGCTCGTTTTCGAGCGCGAGCATGCCGACCTCTTCGTCCACGTGTTCGAGAGCGCACTCGCCCGGACGCAATGACGTCGCGCGCCCGCGTTCGTCAGGCCTCCGCCCGAAGCGAGCCCGATCGCCGGAGTTCGGCGCGCCGCCGCTCCAGATCCCGCAGATGCGGCACGAGGAGATCGGCCGCGACCGTCAGATCCGCGACGATGGCGCGCCGGGCGGCGGCGCCGTCGCAGACCTCGAGCGCCGCCAGCACGGCGCGGTGCGCGTCGTTGGCCTGCATCTCGTAGCCCGGCGCGCCGAAGAGCTCCTTCATGTAGGGGCCGGTCTGGCCCCAGAGGTCCGCGATCATATCGACGAGGCGCGGCGAGCCCGACTGGGCATAGACCGCGAAGTGGAAGGACTGGTTGAGCCGACGATAGGCATCGTGATCCCGGCGCCGGAGGGCGACGTCGATCTCGTGGAGAAGCCGGTCCAGCTGGCGCAAAGCGGGCTTGTCGACGAGGGGCGCCGCCAGTTCCGCCGCCAGTCCCTCGAGTTCGCAGCGAATGCGCAGGATCTCGGCATATTTGTCGGCTTCGAGATCCGGCACGGCGATGCTGCGGTTGGGCAGGAGCACGAGCAGGCGCTCGGCGACGAGCCGCTGGAGCGCCTCGCGCACCGGGGTCGTCGACACGCCGTAGGTCTCGGCGAGGGTGCGGATGACGAGGACCTGTCCGGGATGGAAGGTCGCCGCCATCAACCCCTCCTTGATCTGGTCGTAGGCTCGATCGTTGAGGGTCCGGTACTCGATCTTGCTCACGCCATCCTCCGCTGATGGCGCATGATATCATATACGAGCGGGCGGATCGCCACGGGGCGGAACGCCGAGAAGCACGGCGCGGCGTCTCGCTTCCGAGCAGCGTCGACCCCACCTGCGACGAGGCGGGGTCGTGGCTCTGAAGGTCAGGCGGCCTTGGCGAGGACCTGCGGCCTTGCGCCGTATCGGGACTGCGCGGCCGCGACCCCGGAGCCGAGCTCGATCTTGGCGCCGCAGTCGACCAGCGCCATTTCGGCGGCGGCCAGGGCGCCGAGCATCATCACCTCGTTCGTCGCTCCGATATGGCCGATGCGGAAGACCTTGCCGTTGAGACGCGCGAGACCGGAGCCGAACGAAACGCCGTAGCGATCGAAGGCGCGGCGCAGGACCTGGACCGCGTCGACGCCGGCCGGCGTATAGACCGCGGAGACCGTGTCGGAATACCATTTCCTGTCGCGCGCCACGAGGTCGAGCCCCCAGGCCGCCACGGCGGCGCGCACGCCCGACGCGATGTGGTGATGGCGCGCGAAGACGTTTTCGAGGCCCTCTTCGAAGAGAAGGTCGAGCGAGGCGCGCAGGCCGCGCAGCAGAACGGTGGCCGGCGTGTAGGGGAAGTAGCCGTCCTTGTTGGCGCGCTGCATGTCCTCGAAGGAAAAGAAGCAGCGCGGAAACTTCGACGACGCGTGCGCTGCCAGCGCCTTCTGGCTGACGCAGATGATGGCGAGGCCGGTCGGCAGCATGAAACCCTTCTGGCTGCCCGACACGATGCCGTCGACACCCCACTCGTCCATCCGGAAATCGATCGAGGCGATCGAGGACACGCCGTCGATGTAGAGAAGCGCGGGGTGGTCCGAGGCATCGAGCGCCTTGCGCATGCCGGCGATGCTGGAGGTCACGCCGGTCGCCGTCTCGTTGTGCGTGCCGAGCACCGCTCTGATCCGGTGGTCCTTGTCGGCAGACAGGATATCGGCGAATCGCTCTACCGGGACGCCTTCGCCCCATTCCCCCTCCACGACCTCGACATCGAAGCCGAGCCGACGGCACATGTCCGACCAAAGGCTCGAAAATTGACCGAAGGTCGAGATCAGCACCTTGTCGCCCGGATTGAGCGTGTTGGTCAGCACCGCTTCCCAACCGCCCGTTCCCGATGCGGGGTAGATGAAGGGTTGGCCCGTCTGCGTCTTGAACACGGACTTGAGGTCCGCAAAGAGCGGCAAGGTGAGTTTAGGGAAGTCCGGCGAGCGCATGTCCTCCTGCGGAATGTTCATGGCGCGGCGAACGGCGTCCGGAACATTGGTCGGACCTGGAATGAACAGACCTGGATGATGGTGCATCTCTATCCCCAAGATATCACGGCGATCTGACGTCGCCATGTCTTCGTTTCTTGAAGAGACTGCGGCAGGGGCCGTCGTTGCAGGAACAGCAACGCCGTCGTGCCCGATCGCCACCGCAATGTCCTCCCAATGCCGAACGTGCTCCCGCGGGACTGCTTTGGAAAGTTAATTCTACCGATTGCTTACGACAGTAAATCTTATCGGCTGCGGCGGCTCCTTGACGGATCCGGCGCTGAGCGCGGACCGTCGACGCCTTTTCCCCATTTTGGAGAGGGCTTCGCGGCGCCTCGTCTTGCCACTTTGCCGATGGAAGGATCACAGACGGAGCGACAACCTTCGTCCCGATCGGAAACGCCACGATGCTCCACCGCCGCTTCGTCCAGTGCGACGTCTTCAGCCCAACGCCTTTGAAGGGGAACGGTCTCGCCGTGGTTCTCGACGGCGCGGGACTGACCGATCGCAAGATGCAGGACTTCGCCGCCTGGACCCAGCTGGCCGAGACGACCTTCGTTCTGCCGCCGGTTCGACGGGAGGCGGACTACCGGATCCGCATCTTCACGCCGAACCGGGAACTCGACTTCGCCGGACATCCGACGCTGGGAACATGTGCGGCCTGGCTGAACGGGGGAGGGCGGCCGCGGCGTGCGGGGACGGTTCTGCAGGAGGGCAATCTCGGGCTCGTCTCCATTGATCTCGGCCAGGCGCTCCCCGCCTTCGTCGCACCGAAAACGGACGTCGCCGACATGCCGCGGGATATCCGAAGCCGGATCGTCGCGGGGCTGGACATCGACGAGCGATCGGTGACGTCGGCCTGCGTCCTCGCCAACGGATCGGTCTGGCATCTTCTCGAACTCGCCGATGCAGCCACGTTGATGGCGGTGCAGGCCGAGCGAGCGGCGACGTTGCCCGGTCTGGCGATCGGCCTTCTCGCCCCGAGCCGGCCGGGCGCCGCCAGCCAGTACGACGTGCGGATGCTGGCCGCGCGGACCGCGCGCTTCGAGGACCCGATCACGGGATCGCTGAATGCAGCCATCGGCATGTGGCTCCGACAGGACGGCCGGCTCACTCATCCCATCGTCATGGCCCAGGGCGAAAAGGTCGGCCGAGACGGGCAGGTTCATTTGATGCCGGGCGCCGCCGGGACCGGAGAGGTTCTGGTCGGAGGCCGGACTCATATCCTGATCGAAGGCAGCGTCTTCTTGTGAGGCCTGCGGCCGCCCCGTCATCGCGCAAGATCCGGTCCCATGCGCGGCGCACCGTCCGTCGCCGATGACCGTGCGAAACCCGCACGGAGGGGCGGGACGTCGCGGAACGGCCTTGGTTCATCGGAGCGCAGGTGAGGGTTCGAGGCCGAATAGGGCTTGCATGACGAGACCATCGAGACGATGAGGTGGGGATCGTCCTGCGCAGGCCGCGCAGGCGACAGCGACCCATGACCCTCCTTCCAGCTCGTCGAGGCGGCGAAGGCGTGTGATCGTCCGGGCTTGTTCAGCCTTGACGTCGTCGCGATGCGTCCAATGTCTGCGGGTCCATCGTCGTCACAGACGAGAACCCCGCCACCGAAAGGATCAGCCATGGCCTTGGCTCGAATGACGGCCGAAGGCCGTGGATTGTTGTCTCTGATCGCGCGCTCGCCGCTGGAAGATCCCGACCCCAACATCATCGGCAGCCTCGCCAGCCTCGAACTCGTTGAGCGCGTCGAAGGCCGCTGGCAGCTGACGCGGTCCGGCAAGGCCTATCTCAAGGCCCATCGCTGACGCATCGGGCGTGGCGACCCGGACAGGGCGCTCGGATTGGGTCGCCGTCCTCGAAAGCTGACGGACGTCCGGACGGCGGATCAGAACGTCCACTTCATCCGCGATAGACCGAACGTGCGTTCCAGCGGGTCGACGACGGCCCCGTCGACGGACTTGGTGACCGCGATCGCCTGTTCGTACCAGGCGACGGGAACGACCGGCAGCTCGCGCTGGAGAACGCCCGTGATGTCCCGGCGCAGCCGCGCCGCTTCGACCGGATCGGTTGCCACCGACAGCGACGACATCGCCGTCTCGAATTCGGGATCGACCCAGTTCATCGGTCCCCAGTCCGAACCTCCCGACGCGAAGTCGCCGAGAAGCGTCACCAAGGGATCGGGGAAGAGGGCATAGTTGCGGGTGACGAGGGCGAGCCGGAGCGTGCCGTCCGCGTGGCCGGCGGGGATCGCGGCTGCGTCCGTCACCACGACGTCGACCGACACGCCGATCTGCCGAAGCTGATCGCCGATCACCGATGCGACCAGCGGCAGTTCCGGCCGGTCCGCATAGGTCAGAAGCGTCAGCCGCATCGGCTTTCCGTCCTTCTGCAGGATCCCGTCGTCTCCCGCCACCCAACCAAGCTGGGCAAAGCCGGCCTTGGCAGCGTCCGGATCGGTCGTGAGGGGCGGCAGTCGCGGGTCGTACCAGGCCGCGAGGCTCGGCGGGAAGAGTTGGGTCGCGCTCGTTCCGGGCACGCGGATGATCGCGCGGGTGATGCCCTCGCGCTGGATGGCCTGGCTCAGCGCGGTCCGCCCCGCCCGCGTGTCGAAGGGCGCGACGGCGGCGTTCACCTTGATCTGCAGGACGCGTGGCGACGGCGCCTGCAGCACCGTCGCCGATCCGGTGGCTCTCAACCGCGCGATGCTCGTGGGATCGAGGGTGAAGGCCATGTCGGCCTCTCCGCTTTCCACCATCCGCGTGCGCGCTTCGCCGGGGCTTGCGGCGAGATAGGTGGCGGCGCCGATGGCGGGCTTGTCTCCCCAGTAATCCGCGAAGGCTTCGACCTCCAGGCGGCGCGGCACGTCCATCCTCGTCACGCGATAGGGCCCGGTTCCGACGATGTCGCGCACCGCTCCGTTCGCGGCGAAGGATGAGGGAGCGACGACGATCGTGGAGTAATGCGCCAGGAGCGACCAGAGCGGCGCGAAGGAGCGCTCCAACCGGATCACCACCGCGCCGCTCTCGGCCCGGATGGACCGGATGCCCGCGCGGTTCAGGGCGCCCGACCGGGCGCGGGCGCGCTCCAGGGATGCGGCCGCGAGCGCCGCGGTCAGGCGGCTGCCATCGTGAAAGCGGACGCCGTCGCGGATCGGAAGCGTCCACGTCAGGCCGTCCCGCGAGATGTCCCAGGATGTGGCCAGCCCTGGCCGCGGCTGGCCGTCGGGAGCGACCTCCAGCAGGGTTTCGCCGACCTCCATGCGCTGGAACACGAAGCCGAAGAGAGAGGGATCGGCGTCCCCGATCTCGAAGGGCGCGACGATGTCGAAGATGCGGTCTCCCCCTGCGGCGACGCAGACGGACATCGACAGCAACGACGCCGCCGCGACGAACGCCGCGATCGCGGCAGCAGATCGGATGCGGGCGATCATGTTGCAAGTCCGGGCTGGAGGCGCGTCGCGGACCCGGCGGCCGCCCGGTCCTTCGGACCGTCATCTTCGTCCTTTTCAACGCGATGTCACGCGCGTCTGTCGGTCGATGGTGAAGGGAAGGCGACGATCGGGCACGCCGGGAGGTCCGAGCGGGACGTCCGCGCCCGGTCTTTGCCCTGATCTGCCCGGTCCCGTCCCGTCGCCGGCAGGACGATCTGTCGACGCGCCACCGGCTCCGGGCTGCGGTTCCCCCGGGGGTGCGACCTCGTCAGGCGAAGATGCGCCGCAGGATCGGCACGTTGCGGACGAGGAGGAGGTCGAAGGCGAGCATCGCGACCATGAGGATCCCTGACAGCGGGAACAGGACGCCGAAGACGACGGCCATGGCCCAGAGCGAGCCATAGACGCGCCGGCTCGCCGGGTAGGGCGGAACGCCGAGACGGCCGGACGGTCTGCGCTTCAGCCACATGACGAGAGCGGACACCGAGGACAGGACGATGGCGAGGCAGGTGGCCAGCATCAGCAACTGGTTGGCGAGCCCGAATTCCTGACCCATGTGAATGTTGATCCCGAGCTCCGTCAGCTTCGCCGTCGACCCGTAATCGGCATAGCGGACATCGACCAGCGGCTCGCCGGAATATTGATCGATGTGGATGGTTCGCACCGCGTCGAGATCGTCGGGGAAGATGGCGGCCGTGTAGACGCCCGTCTCGGCGGCCGGAACGCTGACCTCGAAGCGCGGCGCCAAGCCCTTCTCCCGCGCGATGGCGACGGCGCGGTCGAGCGAGATCGGCTCCATCGACCCACCCTGCGCCATCGCTCCGGACGATGTCGGCATCGGGGAAGACTCCATCGTCCATCCCACCGTTTCCATCGCGTGCTCGGCGTGCTCGCCCGATGTCGGAACCTCGTCCCAGAGCGCGGCGGGGTAGCCGGTGCCGGTGGCGACCGCGATCCGCGTGAGCTGTCCGCCCCAGACCGACGACCAGGGCAGGCCCGACAGCGCGAGGAAGGCGATGAGGAGGCCGGCGACGGCGCCCGTCACCGCATGGGTGTCGCGCCAGAAGACCCGCTTGGCCGGCGTTCCTCGTACCGTCAGAACCCCGCCGGATTGGCGGCGCGGCCACCAGAGATAGAAGCCGGACACGACGAGGATGATGGCGAAGCCCGCGATCGCCTCGATCAGCCGGTTCGCATAGGGGCCGAAGAAGGCGAGGCTGTGCAACTGGCGCACGACCTCGTTGAATTCGGCGGATTTGGCGACCGAGCCGAGAACGCGCCCGTCATAGGGATCGACGAAGGCATAGACCGGTCCGTCGTCGGTCTCGAGCGAGATCCGTGCCGACGCCTGCGGGCCGGACGGCTCGCGATAGGCCGTCAGCCTCGATCCGGGAACCGCGGATCGCGCGGCTTCGGCGAGGCGGCTCGGCGCGAGCATCGGCGACGCCTGCTCGGCGACGACATTGCGGTGGCTGAAGATCGTCTCGTCGATCTCATCGCGGAAGAGGTAGAGCGAACCCGTCACGGCGAGGAGGATCATGAAGGGAACGGCGATCAGGCCTGCATAGAAATGCCAGCGCCAGATGGCGCGATAGGTGTCGTAGGCGAGCGTCGAGGCGCTCGTCGGGGCTTGGGCGGTCATGTCGGTCAAGGATGTCGTCTCTCAATCGGACGGCTCGACGCGGCGTTGTCCCGAAAGGGATTGCTGGCACCGGAAGGTCGGCCGTCGAACGGAACAGAAGGGGCTCGCGCCCCGCCGGATCAGATCGGATCGAAAGAAACGGGTGGGCCCGTCGCGCGGGGACGCCGGAGAAAGGGTGCGGCCGGGAGCGATTCCGCCGGGCCGGTCCCGCGTTCGACGCGGTCGGCGAAGCGGATGGGCAGGCCGAGATCGTCGGACGGTGCGGGCGGCGTCGGCAGGAAGACGCCGGCTTGGCAGAGGTCCGCGCAGGGACATTGCCGGTCTTGAACGGGATCGGCCGGGCGCTGGACGCCGTCATGGGCGGTGCAGATGATGGACAACGGATCGGGCGCGACCATTGCCGCGGCCGCCCGGCCCGCCATGGCGATCTGCGCGAGGATGAGGGTCACGAGAAGGACGCAGAGAACGCCTCCCGACCATCTGTCGCCCGCTATGTTCCGCCAGAACCGCATGGGAACGCCATGCCATGAAGACCGGTGGCTTGTCGATGGCCCCTTCGCTCGCCGGACAGGGACGGCTCAGCCGCGAAGGGGCACGGCGTCGAACGACGCTTCAGTAGCCGAGTGCCTTGCCGGCGGTGGCGCGGCTGTCGATCGCGCCGGTGTATCTCGCGCCGGTGCCTGCCTCGCTCTGCGCGAGGCTCGCGCCGCCGACGAGAATGCCGGCCGCCTCGCCCCAGATGGTCCAGTCCGGATCCACCGCGACGTCGTAACCCATGCCGGCGAGGAGCCTGCGGGTGTCGGGCGAGAGCGCGTTCGGCTCCATGTAGACCTTGTCGGGCAGCCATTGATGATGGATTCGCGGCGCGTCGATCGCCTCCTGGAGGTTCATGCCGTGATCGACGACGTTGAGAATGGCTTCGAGCGTGATCGTGATGATGCGCGAGCCTCCGGGGCTCCCGATGACCATGAAGGGCTTGCCGTCCCTGGACACGATGGTCGGGCTCATCGAGGAGAGCGGCGACTTCTTCGGCTCGATCGCGTTCGCCTCCCCCTGGACGAGGCCGTAGAGGTTCGGGACGCCCGGCTTGATCGTGAAGTCGTCCATCTCGTTGTTGAGGAGAATGCCGGTGCCCGGCGCCATCACGCCGGCGCCGAAGGAGCCGTTCAGCGTGTAGGTGACGGCGACCGCGTTGCCGGCGTCGTCGATGATCGAATAATGCGTCGTTTCGGTCGATTCGCCGAAGCCCTTCGGCATCAGCGACTGGCTGACGCCGGCTCGATAGGGATCGATCCGGGCGCGGATATCACGTGCGTAATCCTTGTCGAGCAGTGTCTCGAGGGGATTGTCGACGAAATCCGGATCGCCGAGCGAGGCGTTGCGGTCGACGAAGGCGTGCCGCATGGCCTCCACCATCAGGCGCGTCGTCTCGGCCGAGCCATAGCCGAGATAGGAAAGGGGATAGCCTTCGAGAATGTTGAGGATCTCGCAGATGATCACGCCGCCCGAGGAGGGCGGCGGCGAGGACGCGATCTCGAATCCGCGATAGGAACAGGTGACGGGCTCGAGCTCGCGCACCCGATAGGCTTCGAAATCCGCCTTCGCGAGGATGCCGCCGTTGGACTGGCTGGCCGCGACGATCCGGTCGGCGATGGCGCCCTTGTAGAAGGCATCGGTTCCGAGATCCGCGATCGCCGTCAGGGAGGACGCGAGATCGGCTTGCCGGAGCGTCGCGCCGAGCGGCAGCGGCTTTCCGTTGGCGAGGAAGACCGCCGCTGCGGCGTCGTCCTTCGCCAGCATCTCGTTGCCCTCCGCGAAGGACGCGATGTCGCCGGCCTCCAGCGCGAAACCGTCCTTCGCCAGCCGGATGGCCGGCGCGAGGAGGTCCTGCCGCGTCTTCGTTCCGTAACGCTCGCGCGCCAGCTCGAACCCGGCGACGGAGCCTGGCACGCCGACCGCGAGGTAGCCTTCGGTGCTGGCGCCGGCGAGCGGCTTGCCGTCCTTGTCGAGATACATCGTCTTCGTCGAGGCCAGCGGCGCGCGCTCGCGGAAATCGAGGAAGGTCGTCGTCCCATCCTGAAGGCGGATCGTCATGAAGCCGCCGCCACCGAGATTGCCGGCGGTGGGATAGACCACGGCCAAAGCGTAGCCGACGGCGACCGCCGCATCCACGGCGTTTCCGCCGCTTTTCAGGACGTCCACGCCCACCTGCGAGGCGAGATGCTGCGCCGTCACGACCATTCCGTGCTGCGCTTCGACCGGCGCCGGAGAGGCCGCGTCGACGCGCGTCGGCGGCAGTGCGGCAAAGGGCAACGCCAAGGCCAGCGTCCAAGCGAGCGCCACGGGCTTCCTGGCTCTGTGTCTCATCGATCTACCTCCGGGGCCGGACGTCGCCGCATTCTCCGCCCGAAAGCCTATCCGCATCCCCGGCTCAGTGCGAGATCCCGAACCGAGCTCGTCGAAGATCCCGCCCGGTCCATGCCCGGATCGTCGTCCGGCTCCCGGTCCCCGGCGATCTTCGCGCGTCCAGCGGATCGCGAAGATCCCCCGGTCACGACAGCCCCGACGACAGGGGCGTTCACGCCTCATCGACGCCTCTCACGGGACTTCGATCGATCAAGGTTCGTGGGTTTCCGAAGCAAGACCAAGACGGGCAGACAAGGGGCGTTTCGTCCGGCAGGACTCTGCGAGGCGAGCGGCATGAAGCGCGAGATCTCGTGGGATCTCTAAAAATTTGAAAGTAATCTTTACATCGTAATTTCCGGCGACATGAGCATCGGGCGGCGAAAGATCAGGCGGACATGACCAGAACGCGATCGACCGGGGACGCGACGCAGGACGACCTGCGGTCCGGCCCGGCGCACGACACGAAGACGGTCGTCGCCGACGCTGCGCGGCTCCGTGCGCTCGACGCCTATCACGTCCTCGACACCGAGCCGGAGCCCGGCTTCGACCAGATCGTGCGGCTGACTTGCCAGTCGCTGCGGGTGCCGATCGCGCTTGTTTCGCTGGTGGCGGCCGATCGGCAGTTCTTCAAGGCGCGAAGAGGTCTCGAAATCTGCGGAACCCCGCTGGCGGGCTCCTTCTGCCAGTACGCCATCCAGGCAGGCGACATCATGGTCGTTCCCGATGCCGAACTCGATCCGAGATTTGCGCAATCCCCGTTCGTCGTCGGCGAACCCGGCGTGCGGTTCTATGCCGGGGCGCCCCTCATCACCCCGGACGGGCGCGTCATCGGCAGTCTCTGCGCGATCGACCGGGTCCCGCGGGACGGCCTCAGCGACGAGGAGCGCAGAACCCTCCTCGATCTGTCCGAACTCGTGATGGAGCGTCTCGAAGCGCGCCGGCTGGCAATTGCGGAGAATGGCGGTCGTCACCGGTTCGAGGCCGTCGCAGGCGCCTCCATCGACGCCATCATCTGCGCCGACAGCGGCAATCGCATCCTGTCGTGGAATGCGGCGGCGGAGCGGATGTTCGGCTACGGCGCCGACGAGGTCGTGGGGCAAAGCCTCAGCCTCATCGTGCCTCCCGACATGCGCCCCATGCACGAGGCGGGTCTGGCGCGGGCGGCTGCGGGTCACCCGACCAAGCTCGTCGGCTCTCTGGTGACGATCCAGGCGTTGCGGCGCGATGGGACCCAGTTTCCGATCGAGCTGTCGCTGTCCCGCTGGTCGGAAGGCGGCGAACACCGCTTCGGGGCGATCGCCCGCGACATCACGGATCGGATCGAGGCGGAGCGGCGCCTGAAACGGGCTGCCGAGCACGATGCCCTGACCGATCTCGCCAATCGTTCGGCCCTGGTGCGCCGGATGGACGAGGCCGCCGCGGCGGGCCGGGAGGCGTCGCTCGTCCTCATCGATCTCGACGGTTTCAAGGAGGTGAACGACAGTCTCGGCCATGCGGCCGGCGATGATACGCTGGTCGAGGTCGCCCGGCGATTGACGGACCTGGCGGGCGAGACCAGCCTCGTCTCCAGGTTGGGCGGCGACGAGTTCGTCGTCCTGTCGGTGGGGGACGCCGATGCCTCCTGCGCCGTCGACGTCGCCCGGTCCGCCATTGCCGCGATCGAACGGCCGATCGAGGTCGGCGAGAGGAGCGTCTATGTCGGAGCCAGCGCCGGCATCGCGGCGACGCAGGGCGGGGACTGGACGGTGGACGGCCTCCTGGCGGATGCCGATCTCGCGCTGTACCGCGCCAAACGCGACGGAAAGGGCCTGACCCGGCTCTTCACGCCGGAGCTTCGCCCCTTGAGCGAGGAGCGCGTGTCCATCGGCTCGGGCCTGCGGCAAGCCTGGGAGCGGCAGGAATTCGAGCTCTACTACCAGCCGCAGGTCAGGCTGAAGGATGGCGCGATCGTCGGCGCGGAAGCCTTGATCCGCTGGAATCATCCCGAGCGTGGCGTGGTGGCGCCGGGCGCCTTCCTGTCGATCCTCGAAGGCAGTCTGCTGGCCGTTCCGGTGTCGGAGTGGATCCTGCGCACGGCCTGCGCGCAGGCCGAAATCTGGCTCCGCGGTCGCGATGCGCCGTTTCGAATGGGCGTCAATCTTTCCGCGGCCCAGTTCCGGGCGGGCGACCTGCCGGATGTGGTGGAGCGCGCGCTCGGAGATTGCGGCCTGCCTCCCGACGCCCTGGAACTGGAGATCACCGAGAACATCGTGCTCCAGCATCAGACCCGGATCACGGCGGACCTCTGCATCCTGCGCGACCGCGGCGTCGGCATCTCCTTCGACGACTACGGCACGGGCTACGCCTCGCTGACGATGCTGAAGGACGTGCCGGTCACGCGGCTGAAGATTGACCGCTCCTTCGTCTCGGGCGCCGCGTTCCACGACGGCGACCGCGCCATCGTCGAGGCGATCGTGCGTCTTGCGCGCGGATTCGATCTCGACGTCATCGCGGAAGGGATCGAGACCGTTCAGCAAGCTTCCTTCATGCGCGCCTATTGCGGCGAGGCGCAGGGCTACCTCTTTGGTCGCCCGATGCAGGCCGCCGCTTTCGAGGCCCTTCTGCAGCGCGATGCACCGTCTCCCGCCTGGCTGCCGAGTTCGGACCAGGCCGCGGCCTGACGGCGGATCGGCCGATCGTCTTCGGTTTCGGCCGGACTGGAAAACCGGGGATCGACAGATCCGCACGGCGATGCGGCGCACCGCAATCTCCACCGCCTTGGCTTCACTCGTCATACTAAGGGCTTAGATGCCTCTTGCCGGCCGCACTGGACAAACGGCCGGCCAGCCGCAAAGCTCCCCGTCGGAAAAACCGAGGCACATCGGTCCGTGACAGACGTCTCCCGGCACGCGCGTCGGCCGGAGACTTGGGGAGGAAGTTCAGATGACACAGATCACGCGCAGGCTTGCGGGGGTGCTTCTCGGCGCATCGGTCCTGGCCGGTTTCGCTTCGCTGCCGGCACGGGCGGAGGATCCGATCAAGATCGGCGTTTCCGGACCGTTCACGGGCGGTTCCTCGGCCATGGGCGTCTCGATGCGCGACGGCGCCCGGATCGCCGCCGCCGAGATCAACGCCAAGGGCGGCGTCCTCGGACGCCAGATCGAGCTGATCGAGCGCGACGACGAAGCCAAGAACGAGGTCGGCGCGCAGGTCGCGCAGGAACTGATCAACAAGGAAGAGGTCGTCGCGACGCTCGGCTTCATCAACACGGGCGTCGCGCTGGCCGCCCAGCGCTTCTACCAGGAGGCCGAGATTCCGGTCTTCAACAACGTGGCGACCGGCACGATCATCACCAACCAGTTCGTCCAGCCGGATTACGACAACAACTACGTCTTCCGGAACTCGGCCTATGACGTGCTGCAGGCCTCGATGATGGTCGACGAGGCGATCGCCCGCGGTTACCAGAAGATCGCCGTCCTCGCCGACAGCAGCAACTACGGCCAGCTCGGCCGCGAGGACATCGAAAAATACCTGGCCGCCAAGAGCTTGGCGCCGGTCGCCGTCGAGAAGTTCAACGTCAAGGACGTCGACATGACGGCCCAGCTCCTGAAGGCGCAGCAGGCCGGGGCCGACGTGATCCTCGCCTACGGCATCGGGCCCGAGCTCGGCCAGATCGCGAACGGCATGGCCAAGCTGGGCTGGAAGGTGCCGATGATCACCTCCTGGCCCTCCTCAATGCAGAGCTTCATCGACATCGCGGGCGCCAACGGCAACGGCGTGATCATGCCGCAGACCTTCATCGAGGATGCGACGCTGCCCAAGCGCAAGGCCTTCCTCGACAGCTACTACAAGGCCTACAGCGTGCAGAAGATCCCGACGCCGGTCGCGGGCGCGCAAAGCTACGATTCGGTCTATCTGCTCGCCGCCGCCATCGAGCAGGCAGGCTCCACGGAAGGTCCGGCGATCCGCGAGGCTCTGGAGAATCTCGACGCCAAGGTCGAGGGCGTGGTCACGACATACGAGAAGCCCTTCTCGGCGACGGATCACAACGCGATCACCCGGAACATGGTGGTCTTCGGACGGGTCCAGGACGGCAAGATCGTCTACGACAAGGACGAGGACGCCAAGAATGCCGGCGTCGTCCGCCTGAAGGATCCGAGCTCCAATCCCGACATGGGTCAATAAGACCCAGAAGACGGCGGGCCGGCGTCGCCAGGAGGCGGCGCGGGTCCGCCGCCTCGACGACCGCGCTCCCGGCGCGCGGCGATTTCGATGCGCCGCCGTTTCGACAGGCCGCGTCCGGTCGTCCCGGGCGGGCGGTATCGGCCGGGACGAAGAACCGGTGCCGGGCCGCGCATCGGCCCATCGTCCAAGTCCTTCCGCCGCCATCCCCGCGACGCCGTCGGTGCCGCGATGCCTGCAACGAGACCAGCCGGACGGTTCCACCGCATGACCATCTTCCTCCAGCTCATCGCCTCGGGCGTCGCCATCGGCATGATCTACGCCGCGATCGCCTTCGGCTATCAGCTGACCTTCGCGACCTCGAAGACGCTGAACTTCGGCCAGGGCGAGGCGCTGGCTCTGGGTGCGCTCTTCGGGCTGACGCTCGCGCCCTTCACCGGCTACTGGCTGATGATTCCGCTCGTCCTCGTCTTCGGCCTCGGGCTCGGCGCGGTGGTCGAGCGGCTGGCGGTGCGTCCTGCGATCAAGATCAAGTCCGAATACGGATGGATCATGGCGACGATCGCTCTCGGCATCATCTTCCGCAATCTCGCCGAGAACATCTGGGGCCGCGACGACCTGAAGTTTCCCTCGCCCGTCTCCGAGACCGCCGTCGAGTTCGGCGGCATCCGCATGCTCCCGATGGAAATGCTGATCATCGCCGGCGCGCTCCTGATGATGCTGGCGGTCGAGATCTTCAACCGCAAGTCGATCTGGGGAAAGGCGGTCATCGCGACCTCGGACGATATCGACGCGGCCGGCCTCATGGGCATCAACACGCAGCGGGTCATCACCCTGTCCTATTCCATCTCGGCGATGACGGCGGCCTTCGCGGGCGTGCTCGTCGCGCCGGTCACGCTGACGGGCGCCACCATGGGGGCGGTTCTGGCGCTGAAGGCCTTCGCCGTCGCGATCATCGGAGGTCTGGAATCCGGCCTCGGCGTCATCGTCGGCGGGTTGATCCTCGGCGTCGCGGAGACGCTGACGGGCTTCTACATCTCGACCGGCTACAAGGACGTGCCGGGCCTGATCCTCCTCCTCGTGGTCCTGTCCGTCCGCCCCGTCGGCCTGTTCGGCAAGGCCGTCATCAAGAAGGTCTGAGGTCGGGCCAGCCCTGGCGGCCCGTCTCGTCCCCGCATTCGACATCGAGAGATCACCACGAATGGCTCCATCGACCTCAGCCGCCACCGCCGGTTCGGCCGCCGCAACGTCGAGACCGGCGATCCGCGGCATGAGCCTCGTCGGTGCGGCGCTCCTGATCCTCGTCCTCGCCGTCTTTCCGCTGGTGGTGACCAGCACCTACTACATCCACCTCCTGACCGTGATCGCCATCTACGCGATCCTGGTGCTCGGGCTCGACATCGTCGTCGGCTATACGGGACAGGTCAGCCTCGGCCATGCCGGGCTCTTCGGCATCGGAGCCTACGCCGCGGCGATCCTCTTCCTGAAGTTCAAGCTCGGCATCTGGTTCGGGATCGTCGCGGGCATCGGCGTGACCGCGGGCTTCGGCCTTCTTCTCGCGGTTCCGGCGCTCCGCGTGACGGGACCCTATCTCGCCATGGTGACGCTCGCCTTCGGCACGATCATCCAGATCTTCATCAACGAACTGACGCCCCTGACCAACGGTCCGCTCGGCATCACGCTGCCGCCGCCGCGCGTCCTCGACTTCTCGCTCGTCGGCATGGAGCCGTTGTGGGGATCGGCCGGCCGCAAGCTCGAATTCTACTATCTCGTCTGCCTCGCTCTGCTCGTCACGATCGTCGTCGTGAACCGGATCGTGCGCTCGCCCTTCGGACGCGCCTTCGAGGCCCTGCGCGATTCGCCGATCGCCTGCGACTGCATGGGCGTCAGCGTCTACCGCTACAAGATCTACGCCTTCGTCGTCTCCGCGGCGCTGGCCGGCCTCGCGGGCGCGCTCTTCGCCTGGTCGGAGCGCTACGTCGCGCCGAACTCCTACGGGTTCGAGCTGACCGTTCTCTTCCTGCTGGCGGTGACGATGGGCGGGCGCAAGTCGCGGGCGGGGCCCCTGATCGGCGCGGCCATCATCGTCATGATGCCGAACATCCTCGCCGACATCGAGCTCGTCCGCATCATGGCCGGCATCATCGCGCTCGCCGCCGTCGTCGTCGGGGCCAACGCCTTCCTGCGCCGCCGCGAGAACCGCTTCCGGATCATCGTTCCGGTCGTGCTCTGCATCCTGTTCCTGCCCGCGACCCTCGCCATGCAGTCGGTCACGGATTTTCGCCTGACGGTCTTCGGCCTGATGATCCTCTTCGTCGTCTACTACCTGCCGGACGGGATCATCGGCTTCCTGCGCGACAAGATCCCGGCGCTGCGCCCGGCCCATACGGGGCAGGGCGGCACGGTCGCGGCCGACGGCACCGCGCTGATCGCCAAGGGCGGCAAGACGGGCGCTGCCGGCTCGCTTCTCAAGGTGGATCGGGCGCTGATGCAGTTCGGTGGCCTGAAGGCCCTGAACAATGTCGATCTCGACATCCGTCCCGGCACGATCCACGGGCTGATCGGCCCGAACGGGTCGGGCAAGAGCACGATGATGAACGTGCTGACCGGCATCTACAAGCCGACCGGCGGCGCGGTGACCCTGGCGGTGGCGGGCGGGGAAAAGCGACTGGACGGCCTCACCCCGTCCGAGATCGCCCTGTCCGGCGTTGCGCGGACGTTCCAGAACGTGCAGCTCTTCCGAGAGATGACGGCGCTGGAGAACGTTCTCGTCGGTCTTCATCACACGTTCGAGGGGTCGCTGATCGATGCGATTCTCTCGACGCCGCGCCGGCGGCGGGAGGAGGGCGAGGCGCGCGCGCGCGCGATGGCGATCCTCGACTTCGTCGGCCTCGGTGCCGTCGCCCATGTCGAAGCGCGCAACCTGCCCTACGGCAAGCAGCGCATGCTGGAGATCGGGCGGGCTCTCGCCATCGACCCCGTGCTTCTCCTGCTCGACGAGCCGGCGGCGGGCCTCACGGCGCCGGACATTGCCGAACTCACCGCCGCGATCCGCAAGATCCGCGACGCCGGCATCACGGTCATCCTCATCGAGCATCACATGGACGTCGTCATGAGCCTTTGCGACCGAGTGACCGTGCTCGACTTCGGACAGAAGATCGCGGAAGGGCCGGCCCGCGACGTGCAGAAGGACCCGAAGGTGATCGAAGCCTATATCGGCGTTCCCGAGGACAGCGTGACGGCAGGAGGCGCGCATGCTTGAGGTCTCCAACCTCTCGGCCGGCTACGGGCAGATCGAAGTCCTGCACGGGCTGAACTTCAGCGTGCCGAAGGGCAAGATCGTGACGCTCATCGGGTCCAACGGGGCCGGCAAGACGACGACCATGCGCGCGCTGTCCGGGATGATCGCGCCGAAGGGCGGCTCGATCCGGCTGAACGGACGCGAGATCGGCGGCCTCGACAGCCATGCCGTGGCGCGCTCGGGCCTTGCCCATTCGCCGGAGGGGCGGCGCGTCTTTCCCACACTCAGCGTCGAGGACAACCTGACGCTCGGCGCCTTTCCGCGCCTCACGGGATCGCGCGCCAAGGGCGACGTCTCGGCCGACCGGGAACGCGCCTTCGTCCTCTTCCCCCGTCTGAAGGAGCGGCGCACGCAGCTTGCCGGCACCTTGTCCGGCGGCGAGCAGCAGATGCTCGCCATGGGACGGGCCCTGATGCTGAAGCCCGACATCCTCCTTCTGGACGAGCCTTCGATGGGACTCGCCCCGAAGCTCGTCGAGGAGGTCTTTAAGATCATCCGGCAGCTGAAGGAGGAGCAGGTGACGATGCTCCTCGTCGAGCAGTTCGCGATGGCCGCGCTCGGCGTCGCCGACTACGCCTATGTTCTGGAGAACGGGCGCATGCGCGCGGAAGGGCCGGCCGCGCAGTTGAAGACCGACCCGGCGATCCGCGCGGCCTATCTCGGCGGAGACCACTGATCCCGCGCGATCGACCCGTCGGCGGACGCGGGCCGATCGCGCGCTCCCGTCACGCGTTGAAGAGGTCGCGGTAGCGGCGGGGCTGCGAGCGCAGATATTGCGGCGGAGCCTTCACCTTGGCGCCGAGATGGGCCGCGGCGTGCCACGGCCAGCGGGGATCGTAGAGGATGGTGCGGGCGAGCGCGATCATGTCGGCATCGCCCGTTCCCACGATCGCCTCGGCCTGCTCGTAATCCGTGATGAGCCCGACCGCGACGACGGGCAGGCCGCAGGCCTCCTTGACGGAGCGCGCGAGGGGAACCTGATAGTTCGGGCCGACCGGGATGTCTTGTCGGGGATCGAGCCCGCCGCTGGACACGTGAATCGCCGAACAGCCGCGCGCCTCCAGCACCTTGGCGAAGGCGACGGTCGAAGCGACGTCCCAGCCGTTCTCGACCCAGTCCGTGCCGGAAACGCGCATGGTCACGGGCTTGTCGGCGGGAAAGGCGGCGCGGACGGCGTCGAAGATCTCCAGCGGGAAGCGCATGCGGTTCTCGAGCGAGCCGCCATAGGCGTCCTCGCGGCGATTGGACAGGGGCGACAGGAATTGGTGAAGCAGATAGCCATGCGCGCCATGGATCTGCACCGCGTCGATGCCGAGACGGGCGGAGCGCCGCGCGGCTTCGGCGAAGGCCTCGCGAAGCCGCTGCAGACCGCTCTCGTCGAGTTCGGTCGGCGGCGCATCCTTGGCGCCGAAGGCGAGCGGAGAGGCGCCGACCGTCTGCCAGCCGTTCGCATGGTCCGGGGGCAGCTGCGCGCCGCCGAGCCAGGGCTTCTCCGTCGAGGCCTTGCGACCGGCATGGGCGAGCTGGATCGCGATCGGCATGTCGGACCAGCGCCGCACGCTCTCGAGGACACGCGCCATCGCTTCTTCCGTTTCGTCGTTCCAGAGGCCGACATCGCCATAGGTGATGCGCCCTTCCGGGACGACGGCGCTCGCCTCGATCGTCAGGAGCGCGGCACCGGACAGAGCGAGGCTGCCGAGATGCATCTGGTGCCAGTCCGTCATGCAGCCGTTTTCGGCCGAATACTGGCACATCGGTGCGATCACGATGCGGTTGGACAGGGCGAGGCCGCCGACGGTGAGGGGTCGGAAGAGAGCCGGGCTGCTCATGAGGGGCGCTTTCGAAGGTGAGGTCGGTCGATCTGCGTTGAGGTAGGGCGGATCCCGGGAAAGGGTGCCCCCCGCCTCGCCGCGCCGGCGGACGTCGATCGGTGCCCTTTGGAGAAGAGAGCCGCGGCCCGGCCGGCCGGCCGATCGCTGTGACACGGGTTCGTCAGCCGCGGTCGGCGTCGATCAGGACCGTGTGCGCCGGCGACCATTCGAGACGAACGTCGTCGCCAACCGCGAACGGACGCGCCTGCCGGTTCTGGGCGAAGATCTTGAAGCGAAGCCCGTCCGGCGTCACCGCGTCGTAGGTGAAGGAAGTGCCGGCATAGAGCGCGGCCGATATGCGCGCGGGCGCCCGATTGCGATCCTCGCCCTTTGCGGACGGCCGGTCCTTCTCGACGGCGTCGATCTTTTCCGGGCGGATCGCGACGCTGACGGCGCTGCCTTCGGGCGGGAGGGATGCCAGCGTTCGAACGGCCGCTCCGCCGGGAAGGATCACCCTGCCGCCCCCGACAATGCCGTCGAGAATGTTCGCGTCGCCGAGAAATTCGGCGGCAAAGCGGGTGCGGGGATGTTCGTAGACCTCGGCGGGTGTGCCGACCTGCGCGATCGCGCCGCGGTCGAGGATCGCGACCGTGTCGGAGAGGCTCAAGGCCTCCTCCTGGTCGTGCGTGACGAAGATCGTGGTGAGCCCGCTTTCGCGCTGGATGCGCGAAAGTTCGACCTGCATTTCCTGGCGCAGCCGGCGATCGAGCGCGGACAGGGGCTCGTCGAGGAGGAGCACGCTCGGCTGCGTGACGATGGCGCGGGCGAGCGCGACGCGCTGCTGCTGGCCGCCGGAAAGTTCCCTCGGCTTTCGGCGGCCGAACTCCGGCATCCGCACGAGGTCGAGCACCCGCGCCACCTCGCGCCGCGCGGCCTCGCCGCGGATGCCCCGGCGGGCGAGGCCGAAGGCGACATTGTCCTCGACGCTCATATGTGGAAACAGCGCGTAGGACTGGAAGACCATGCCGATGTTGCGGGCCCAGACGGGGACGTCGGTGACGTCGCGCCCGCCGATGGCGATGCGCCCGCGATCGGGCGCGACGAAGCCCGCAAGGATGCGCAGGAGCGTCGTCTTGCCCGACCCGGACGGTCCGAGAAGGCTGGTGAAGGAGCCTTGCGCAAAGTGCACGGAAATGTCCGACAGGACTTCGGTCTTCCCGAAGCTCTTGGCGACGGACAGGACGTCAACGGCGGTCACGGACGGCTCCTGGTCTGGCGAAGACGGCGAAGAGAAGGAACACGGCCATGGAGACCGCGAGGAGGATCGTGCAGATGGCGTTGATCTCGGGCGTGAAGCCCTTGCGGATGGCGGAATAGATCTCGACCGGCAGCGTCGACGAGCCGGGCGTCGCCAGAAAATAGGACACGACGAACTGGTCGAGCGACACGGCGAAGGCGAAGAGCGCCGCGCCGAGGATGCTCGGCAGGAGGAGCGGCAGCGTGACGAGGGCGAAGGCATTGAGCGGCGTCGAGCCGAGGCTCATCGCCGCCTCTTCGAGATCGGACCGCACGCCCGCGAGCCCCGTCCCGACGACGAGGACGACGTAGGGGATGGCGAGCGCGACATGGCCGATCATGATGGCATGGAAGCCGCGCCCGATGCCCGTCCAGAAGAAGAACACGAGCATGGCGGTTCCCGTGATCAGCCAGGGAATGGCGATCGGGGGGAGGAGCAGCAGGCGCAGCAGCGTCTGGCCGCGAAAGCGCCGCCGCGACAATGCGACCGCGGCCATCGTCCCGAGCAATGTCGCGACGACCGCGGTCAGTCCGGCGATGAGAAGGCTGTTCCAGCCGGCTTTCAGGAGCTTGGCATTGCCCGCGAGTGCCTCGTACCACGTGGTCGAGAACGTGAAGGGCAGGGCGTAGAGCGGCGACTGGTTGAAGCCCATCGCGACGAGGACGGCGATCGGCAGGTAGAAGAAGGCGATGACGGCGCAGAGATAGAGGCGGGCGGTCAGGCGCATCGGGGCGGTCCTCAGAAGGCCGCGTTCCGGCGCAGGACGCCGGAGAAGGTTGCGAAGATCGCGAGCACGACGCCGAGGATCATGAAGGACAAGGCCGCGCCGAGCGGCCAGTTGAAGGCCTGCGTGAACTGCTCCTCGATCACCGTTCCCAGCGTCACGCCGCGCGGGCCGCCGAGGATGCGTGGCTCCATGAAGCTGCCGATGACCGGCACGAAGACGAGGATCGCGCCGGAGACGAGGCCGGGCGCGGCCATCGGCACGAGGATGGTCGCCAGGATTGTCCACCAGCGCGCACCGAGGCTCGCGGCGGCCTCGATGATGGCGTCGTCGATCGTGACGAGCGCGATGTAGCAGGTCAGCACCATGTACGGCAGGTATCCGTGGACGAGGCCGAGGACGATCGCGGGGAGCGAATAGAGAAAGCCGAGCGTCGGGGCGTCCGGCCAGACCGCGCGAACCGCCGCGTCGAGAAAGCCGCCTTCGCGAATGACCATGGTCCAGGAGAAGACGCGCACGAGCCCGTTGGTCCAGAAGGGCAGGAGAATGAGAAGGAGGAGGGTCTCGCGCACGCGGCCGACCGTCGCCCTCACCAGGGCGAGAGCCGTCAGAAAGCCGATGGCGGCGCACAGGACCGTCGTCCAAAGGCCGAGCAGCAGCGACGTCCAGGCGACACCCAGAAGGTAAGGCTGATCGATGAAGATGCGGTAGTTGCGAAGCGTGAAGGCGACCTCCTTCTTGCCGAGCGGCGTCGCCGTCAGGAAGGAGAAGCCGAACATGGCGACGAGCGGCAGGAGGACGGCGAGCGTCAGCCAGCCATAGGTCGGCAGGAGCAGCGTGGCCGTGACGAGCCAGGGCGGATAGCGCCGCCCACGACCGTCCGGGACCGCGCCGGGGGCGCGGTCCGGGACGTGGGACGACGATCCGCCGGCGGCGTCAGCCGGCATAGAAGGCCTTCACTTCCTGCCAGAGGTTGTTGAAGCTCTCGCGTGTCTCGTCGGCGAGCGGCGCCATCAACGTCATGGTCTCGATGAACTTGGGGTCGTGGATCCGGCGATTGAGGTCGCTGGCCGTCAGCTTGTCCATCGCCGAGGTGTTGACGGAGGCCGGCGAGCCGACCGTCGTCGCCCATTCCACGTAGAAGGCGGGATCGATCATGTAATCGATGAAGGCGCGGGCGCTGTCCTTGTTCTCGCTCGTCGCCGGGATTGCGAGCGCATCGAGCCATCCGATCGCACCCTCCTTCGGCACCGTGAAATCGACGGGCAGGCCGAACTTCTGGCGCGAGCGGGCCGCGGCGCCGGACCAGTAGACGGACAGGTCGAACTCCTTGGCCGAGAAGGCCTTGTTCCACTGGTCTTCGCTGCTCCAGATGACCTTGACGTTCGGCTTCAGGGATTTCAGCCAGTCCCCGATGGCCTTGAGGTCCGTCGGAGCGTTCATGTCCTGGCCGGTCATGAAGGCGCCGAGAGCGACCGCCGTCACCGCGTCGTCGTAGAGGCTGACCTTGCCCTTGTAGGCGGGATCGGCGAGCACGGCGTAGCTGTCCGGCGCAGCGATGCCTTCGCGGATCGCGAGCGCGTTCATGCCCCAGACCCAGGCGACGCCGTAGACCTTGCCGTCCTTCACGATGTTCGGATGGTTGGCGAGCTTCGGCGCGAGGCCGGCGGCGTTCGGAAAGGCGGCGAGATCGACGGGATCGAGAAGATCCTCGTCCACCGCCTGCTGGATGCGGGCGCTGTTGAAGAGGACGACGTCGTAGACGCCGGGATTGGTGCGAAGCTTCGTCAGCATCTCGGATTCGGCGTTGAAGTAGTCGCTGACGACCTCGATCCCGGTCTTTTCCGTGAACGCCTTGATCGCCCAGGGCTCGTCGGTGCCGTAGCCCTGCCAGTTGAGGACGGTGACGGTGCCGGCCGCACGGGCCGCGCGGGGGGCTCCGGCCAGCCCGGTCACGGCTGCCGCCCCGGCGCCGATCATGGTGAGGAATTCGCGTCGAGACTGCTGCATCGTCTTGTCCTCCGGTGGGCCCATCCGCAAAGGTAGGGCCTGTTCTTAACAACCGCCGCATGCCTTAGATTGGCCCATGCCGACGGCCTGAGACGCTGTCCCCTGCGAAGGTCCGCGTGCAAGGAGACTCATCGTCCCGGCGCTTCGCGCCTCCTTCTACGGCAGGTTGGCCGTCGAGGGCCATTCCCCTCGTCCAGCGGTCGTCACGCCGCCTTCACGATCCGGATCGATCCCATGCTCGTTCACAAGACCATCTCCGTCGCAGAGGCCTGGAACACGTGGTCGGAAAGGCCGGCCGAACTCGTGTTCCTGCCGCTCGGGGTTCGGATCGCTCCGGTGCTCTATTCGGCCAAGGAAAGGCGCGCGACGACGATCCGCGCGCCGGAAGAGATCCGGTTCGGTCGTCACGGCCTGGCTGGAGACCCCATCGAGTTCCAGACCCGCTTTGCAGGCACCCGCGTCGATTTCGCCTATCGCAAGCCCGATCCCTTCGTCATCGACGCCCGCTGGAATCTTCGTAAAAGCGGGGAGTGGGGGCTGCGCCACTGGATCGTTCTCTGCCTGTCGGCCGAGGGCGGAGAAACGGTGAGGTTCGATGCGACGTCCGGCGCGGCGATCGTGTCGGTCGGCGGACGCTTCGTCGCCCTCGTCGCGAAGGAAGCGCCCGTGCTGGTGACCGGGCACGGCGATGTCGACGGTCTCCTCCAGGATTTCGACATCAACGGCTATTTCGACAAGTCGACCCGGGCGGAGCGGGCGCCGATGCTGGCGTTGCGCTTCAACCTCGAAATGTCGCCCGATCAGCACTTTTCCGCCGCCGTCGCCGACAGCGAGGCGCTGGCGGTGGCCAAAGCCCGGGCCGTGCTTGACGGGCCAGACGGCGAAGCCGATCCGGCCTTGCAGGCGGGGCGCCATGCCGGCGCTCTCGACGCGGTGCGCGACGTCCTCGGCTGGAACACGCTCTTCGACCGGCACCACCGGCGCCCGACCACGGCGGCGAGCCGGATCTGGGGGCTCGGTGATGCCGTCTGGTTCAACGACCAGTGCTTCGCCGCGCTGATGGCCGGCGTGCTCGACACCGCGGCCGGACGGCGCAATCTCGACATCGCGCTGGCGCAGGCGACCCCGCAGGGCAACGTCGCCTGCCTCGTCAATCCGAAGGACGACTGGGTCGATCGCAGTCAGGCGCCGCACGGGGCCTTCGTCGCCTGGACGATGTATCTGCGAAGCCGAGAGCGCTCGCTTCTCGACGACGCCTTCGAGCCGCTGGCCCGCAACCAGCTTTGGTGGCGCACCCATCGCGACCCCGACGGGCGAGGTCTCGTGTCCTGCGGCACGTCGGATCTCGGCGATGCGATGTATCGGGGCACGGCCTTCGGCGCGCGCAACGAATCCGGCATGGACAATTCGCCGACCCATGACGAGGCGATCTACGATGCCGGCACGCGCACGCTCTCGACGCTCGATGTCGGCCTCAACTCGGCACTGGCGCTGGATGCGGAAATGCTTTCGGCGATGGCGGGCGAACTCGGACGCTTGGAGGACGCGGCGCATTTCGCACGCCTTGCTGAAGAGAGCCGACAGCACATTCGCAGGGAACTCTGGGACGAGACGCGCGGGCTCTTCGCCAACCGGCAGCGCGGCGGCGGTTTCGTGCGGAGCGTTTCGCCGACGAGTTTCTTTCCGCTTCTCTGCGGCGCCGCCAGCCGTGATCAGGCTGTGCGGCTCACCGGCCATCTGAGCGATCCCCACATGTTCGGCGGTGCCTTCGGCCTGCCCAATGTCGCGCGAAGCGACCCTGCCTTCGCCGACGACATCTACTGGCGCGGGCGCATCTGGCCGAATGTGAACTATCTCGTCTGGCAAGGCCTGCGCCGCTACGGCCTGCCCCAGGCGGACGAACTCGCCTCGACGAGTTTTGCCCTTTTCGAGCGCTCGTGGAGAGAGCACCGGCATTGCGGCGAGAATTACAGCGCTCTCACGGGGGAGATCGACGCCGATCGCGGCAACGACGTGTTCTACAGTTGGGGCGCCCTCCTGCCGATGATGGCCGTCGCCAGCGTCATGGACGTCGGTCCCTGGAACGGATGGGAGATCGATTCGAGGGGCGCGGCGGTGCGGCTCGGACCGGTGATCAGCCCTGCCGGTGCGGTTGTCGTGGAGATCGACGATGCCGGCGCGGTGAAGGTCGAGAATGGGTCCGGGCTTCTCTTTCGGACAACCCTGCGCGGGCGGCTGCGCCACATCCGGATCGAGCGCGGGCTGGTTTCGGTGACCTTCGCCGAGGGGTGTCGCGGTTCCGCCGTCTTCACGCTCGGCGTCGAAGCTTCGAGGCGCTTCGTTGTGGCGCGTCTCGACGCCGTGGCACTCGTCACGCAAATCCGAGACGGGTGCGTGGAGGTGGATCTGGACGATGTCGAACCCGGCGCACGGCTCGATGTTCACCTCGCGCCGGCCTGACGCCAGCCGACCTTCTGCCTCAGGCAAGCGTCGATCCTCGCAGCCTGGAAGGACCGCGCGTTCGTCAGGACGCAGAGGGGACGCTCAGTGCGGCGACCCCGCGCATCAGGCCGTTCGACAGGACGCCCGACATCCGGAGAGACGTTTTGGCAACGGAGCGTGAGCCGGCCGGCAAAGACCGTGGTGCCGAGCTTGCAAGCAAAAAGGCCCGGCGTTGCCGCCGGGCCTCTCCGTTAAACGGTTGCGTCAGGTTTAGAACGTGCGCTTGAGCTCGAGGAAGCCGTTGACGCCATCCTGGCTGCCGAGAACGCCGGGAAGGTCGACTTCGCGGTAGGTCACTTCGCCGAGGACGCTGAGGTTGGTTGTGACGTCGTAGCCGACGTTGCCGGCGACCGCGAAGTATTCCGCGCTACCGAAGTTGGTAACGCTGACACCGCTGAAGGTGTTCGCAGCCGTCACGCCCTGCTGGAACGACTTGATGTCGAAGGACTCGCCGTAGACGCCGGAAACCGCAGCCGTCAGCTTGCCGAACGTCTGCTGATAGCCGGCGCCGATCTGCCACTCGCTCGAGAGAGCGAAATTCTGGCTGGAGTCCACGCCGACGATGATCGCGCGACCGTTTGTCGGGGTGAAGATGGCGGAGTTCGAGAAGCCGCCGATCGTCGGCTCGGTGTAGGTCGTCGGGTCGAAGGCGTAGGAGCCTTCGATCTTGAACTGCGAGCCGGGCGCGATGAGATCCTTCAGGGTGACGTTCGCCTTGAGGGCGAAAGCGCCATCGTCCGCATCGTTCAGATCACCGTTGAAGCCGGTGACGAAAACCGGATCGAAGATGTTGTTGTTGGTGATGTCGGCGATGAACGTCGTGCTGAAGTCATCGGGAACCGCGAAGAATGCGGAGTTCGCGGCCGACAGAGCAGCCGTCGATGCGCCGAGCGTGCCGAAACGGCGAACATTGATCGAGGATCCCTGCTGCTCGTCGTAGACGCCGTAGAGGTTGGCCGAACCCCAGCCGCCCTCGTAGCCGATGGCGCCGACGAAGTCGGGAACGATGTCGCCCGAGCCGTCATCTTCGGCCGAAAGCGTCGCCGTGAAGCCGGAGGCGGCATAGCTGTAGGAGACGCGGTTCGGCGTGATGTCGCCGACCGGGAAATCCGTGTCGGTGAAGAGGCCGTCGTTTTCAGTCCAGAGCGAATCGAGCACGCCGGCGGTGAAGCCGCCGAGCTGGATGTAGGCGTTCTTCATCCGGTAGTCGGCGTTGTTCGCGCCGGCGGCGGAGAGGCTCGAACCGTTGGCTTCAACGCGGAAGAAGGCGCGCAGCATGCCGAGTTCGGTCTCTTCGCGGGCGTCGAAGTCGAGGCGGCCACGAACGGTGGTGAACGCGCTGTAATCGTCGTTCGCCATGCCGCGGGCGAAGACGCCGCCGAGGTTCGTGCCGCCGTTGATCGCCGCGGTCGTGGTCGAGCCGGCGGACGTGGTGAACACGCCGGGGCCGAAGGAGGAGTTCAGCGAGTCGAGATCGATGTTGTTGTTGGACGCGTTGTTCGACACGTTCACACGCATACGAACGAAGCCCTTCATCTTCAGGCAGGTCTCGGTGCCGGGGATGTAGACGGCGTCCGCAGCGCGGGCGCCGGAAACTGCGACGAGGGCCGCAGCGGAGCCGAGAAGAAGGCTCTTAATGTTCATGTCCTGACCTCCAGTCAAGTTAATCGGTAGGGGACGGGCCTTGTTCTGAACAACAAGGATTTCTTTGCCTCTTGCCCCACTCATGAACGTCCGAAGCGGTGTGCCTCGATCGATCTGACCGCAACCTCATCGAATGCCTCGGAATAGACAATCCTCAGAACTTGGATGTGGCCTGTTAGGCCCTCTGATGTTGCCGAATTATCGCATTATTACTATGCAAAACTTTGAAAAATCTAAGCCTTTATGACGAGATTACTCGTGAAAATCTTAGATTGGTTCGATTGCGCTCCCTAAGGGAAGGTGATGGCGGTGGTGGGCTGTGGATCCGAACTTTCGCGCCGCTGAAGGTCGGTGTTCGAGAGCGTGCGGGCGCTCCGTCCATCCGGGACGACCGCGCGCGGCCACCCGTGCCGGATGCGGCGGATTGATCATGTTCGAAGCCGGAGGTCGCGCGGCGTTCGACATGGAGTCGAGGTCGCTGGGGACGCCGCCGCGGCGGGGGGGAGGATGAGAATCCTCAGAACTCAGGCGAGCGTCCAGGCGCGACCGGCGCCGCGTTCAAGCGTGCCGCGTCGTCGTCCGCGCGAGCGCGCGCGTCGCGTCCGCCGGCTTGCCGACCGTGATTCAAGGCAGCCGTTCAGACCCCGTTCTCGCACCGAGACGAGAACTTCATGGCCGGTCGCGGGGCCCTCGTGGTCAAGGCCCATCATCGGTGTCCGGTCGCAGCGCGAGCGGAATCTCGACGGCCGAGGCCGTGGAGAATCATTCGTCGCGGGAGGGCATCAGACGCCGTCGCTGTCGTCGACGACGGCGGCTACAGGGATGGGCGACGCTCCGGCGGCGCAATCCGCCGGCGGGCTGTCCCGATCCATCGTTCAAGCGGACCCTTCGACGGCGAAACGGGCGACGGATCGCGACGCGCCGTCGGTCTTCAACCGGTCGACGGCAGCCGTTACCGTCTCGCGGAACCGGGGCGATGACGCGAGATCCCGGCCGAAGACCTCGTGGAAATCGAGATAGGCGGCGACGAGATCCTGCGGCGTCCCCGCGGCGGCTGTCGCGGTCCTGATGCGTTCGGCAAGAGGGTCCCGGACGTCGATCGCGGCCCCTGTCTCGTCTCGCCCGGCGGCGTAGATCATCCAGGCGGCGAGCCCGAGCGCGAGGCGATCGATCGAAGCCCCGGCGGCCAGACGATCGCGAACCGTGTTGAGCAGGCGCTGCGGAAGCTTCTGCGAGCCGTCCATTGCGATCTGCCAGGTGCGATGGCGAAGGGCGGGATTGCGGAAGCGGTCTCGAAGCTCTCGGCGATAGGCGTCGAGATCGAAGCCGGCGAGGGGGGGCAGGGTCGGCGAGGCCTCCTCCTCCATCAGCCCTCGGACGAGCGCGGCGAAGCCGGGTGCGGCCATCGTATCCGCGACCGTCTCGTGGCCGGCGAGGTAACCGAGATAGGCGAGCGTGGAATGGCTTCCGTTGAGGAGCCGCAGTTTCATCGTCTCGAAGGCGCCCACCTGCGCCGTGAAGGTGACGCCGGCTCGCGCCCAGTCGGGGCGGCCGCTCGGAAAGTCGTCCTCCACCACCCATTGCGTGAACGGCTCGGTCATGACCGGCCAGGCATCCTCGACACCGAGAGCCGAGGCGACGAGCGCGCGGTCGGCATCGGTGGTGGCGGGAACGATGCGATCGATCATCGTGGAGGGGAAGGCGATCGTATCCGCGACGAAGGCACCGAGCTCGGGATCGCGGAGCTCGGCCAAGCGCCGCACGACCCTCGCCACGGTGTGGCCGTTGGCGGGAAGGTTGTCGCAGGAGAGGACGGTGAGCGGGGGAAGACCTGCCGCGCGACGCAGGCGGATGGCCTCGACGAGGAAGCCGGGCGCGGAGCGGGGCTCGTTGGGATGCGCTAGATCGTGGACGATGTCGGGATGGGTCTCGTCGAGCTCGCCGGTCGCGGGGCGGTGGCAGTAGCCTTTCTCGGTGACGGTCAAGGACACGATGCGGGCGTCGGGATGAGCGAGAGCGCCAAGGACGGCCGCCGGGTCTTGCGGGGCGACCAGCTGGCGCAGGATGCCGCCGATCACCTGGAACCGATCGCCGGACCCGTCCCGCACGGCGACGGTGTAGAGGCCGTCCTGCGGCGCCAGGGCGTCGCGCGTCTCGGGGGAGCGCAACGACACGCCGACCGTGCCCCAGCGCAGATCGCCTGCGGCCAGAACGGCTTCGGTGTAGACGGCCTGATGAGCGCGGTGGAAGGCGCCGAGGCCGAGATGCACGATGCCGGACTTCACCGCCGACCGGTCGTAGCGGGGGCGCTCGACGCCGGGCGGCAGGGCGTCGAGGGTCTCTGGGGACAGGCGCTTCATGTCGTTGCGTCTCAGTGTGCGTTGGAGGGCTGCTTGGCGCGCGCCACGATCTGCGTCGGGTTGACGAAGCGAAGCGCGAGGACCAGCCAGAAGAGGGTCGTTACCATATAGACCACGGCCATCGCGTCGATCGACTGCGAGGCGCGTACGCCGGCGGCGAAGACCGCATAATAGAGCGAGACGACGAGGGTCTGGCTCGTCGGACCGGCGACGAGGAAGGTCAGCTCGAACATGGCGATGGTGCGCACCAGCACGAGGAGAAGCGCGGCCAGCATGCCGGGCAGGAGCAGCGGCAGGAGAATGCGCAGGAACAGACTGCCCGTGCGCGCGCCGAAGACGCGGGCCGCCGATTCGATGCGGGGGTCGATCTGCTCGATGAAGGGGATCATCACGAGCACCACGAACGGGATCGAGGGCACCAGGTTGATGATGACGACCCCCCAGAAGGTGCCACCGAGGCCCACCTGATAGAGAAGCGTCGCCAGCGGGATACCGTAGGTGAGCGGCGGCACGAGCAGCGGCAGGAGGAAGACGAGGACGACAAAGCGCTTTCCCGCGAACTCGCGCCGGGCGAGCGCATAGGCCGTCGTGATGCCGATGAGGCCGGACAGGAGCGTCACGAGGAAGACGATCTGGAAGGTCACGAGCAGCACGTCGGTGAGCTGGAATTCGCGCCAGGCGTCGAAATACCACCGCGTGGTCCAGCCCGTCGGCAGCCAAGTGCCCAGCCAGCGGGTGGCGAGCGAATTGGTGACGACGGCGGCGATGACGCCGACAAGGTTCAGGACGAAGAGGATGGTGACGGCCCAGACGCCGGTGCGCCAGAGCCTGGAGCCGAGACCGCGATCCCTGATCATGAGCTCAACCCTTCGTTCCGCCGGTGGGGCCGCGATAGAACAGGCGGCGCAGTGCGAGGACGGCGAGGACGACGAACAGCTGGACGACGCCCATGATGATCGCGATCGCCGAGCCCAGCGAGTGATTGTACTCTTCGAAGGCCGCCGAATAGGCCGCGATCGAGATGACGCGGGTCGGGCCGGCCGGCGCGCCGAGCAGCACCGCCGACGGGAAGACCGCGAAGGCCTGCACGAAGGCGAGGCAGAAGGTGACGGCGAGGCCCGGCACCAGGAGCGGCAGGAAGACGCAGCGGAACCGCTCCCACGCATTGGCGCCAAGCGTCGCGGCCGCCTGTTCGATCGCGGGATCGATGCCGGACACATAGGAGAGCGTCAGGAGAAACGCGAAGGGGAAACCCGTGATCAGGAGCGAGGCGAAGACGCCCCAGTAATTGTTGGTGAGGCGCAGCGGCGTGTCGAGCACGCCGACGAGGATCAGCGTCCGGTTGAACCAGCCCTGCGGCCCGAGGAAGTTCAGAAGTCCCTCGGCGACGAGCACCGTGCCGAGCGTGATCGGCAGGACGAGGAGGATCGTCAGGAGCTTCTGGCGCCGCATCAGCCGGACCCGAAACGCGATCGGCACGGCAAGCGCGAGGTTCAGGATCGTGACCGGCAGGGCGAGCCAAAGCGTCGCGCCGATGGTGTTGTAGAGGAACGGGTCGGAGAAGAAGCGGCGGTAGTTCTCGTACCAGGCGCCCGTCTCCGGGGTCAGCGAGTCCACCAGCCCGTAGAGGAAGGGATAGACGAAAAGCGCGAGAATGGAGAGGAGGCCGGGCAGGACGAGAAGCGTCGTCGCGTCGAAGCCCCGGGCGGCGAGGCGGGTGCGCAGCGAGGTTCGCGGCTCGGTCCGAGCGGCGGACGCCATGGCGCCGCTCATCGAGCGGTGTCCGCAAAGAGGAGCGTGCGCTGGGGATCGGGCGCGAGGACGACGGTCTCGCGGTTCGCGACCGGCGCGTCGCTGCGGAAGTAGACGCTGGCGCCGCCCGCGAGCTGGGCGACGCCGAAATAGGCGCGGCCCCGATACTCGCTGGAGCGGACGGTCGCCTTCAGGCCGTCGCCGGAGCGAGCCGCGACGAGATCCTCGGGGCGGATGGAAAGGGTGATCGGCGCGCCCGCGGGGGCGTCGGTCGAACGGTCGAGCGCGAAGCGGCTGCCCTCGGCCTCGACGATCGTGCGGCCGGAGGCGGTCTCGACGACGCGGCCTTCGATCTTCGTGCGAAAGCCCATGAAGTCGGCGACGTCGAGATGGTTCGGGCGCTCGTAGAGGTCTTCCGGCTTGCCGACCTGCCGGATGACGCCCTGGCTCATGACCACGATCCGATCGGCGAGCGACAGCGCCTCGTCCTGGTCGTGGGTGACGTAGATCGTCGTCGAGCCGATCGCGTCGTGAATGGCGCGGATCTCGGCGCGCATCTCGAGGCGGAGCTTGGCGTCGAGGTTCGACAGCGGCTCGTCCATGAGGACGAGGGGCGGGCGGATGACGATGGCACGGGCGATCGCGACGCGCTGCTGCTGGCCACCGGAGAGCTGACCGGGGAGCTTGCCGCCCTGGTCGCGCAGGCGGACGAGATCGAGCGCCCTGTCGATGCGCTCCTCGGCCTCGGCTTTCGCGACGCCCTGCATGGCGAGACCGAATCCGACATTCTTCCGGATCGTCATATGGGGAAAGAGCGCGTAGCTCTGGAACACCATGCCGAAACCGCGCTCTTCGGGCTGCAGCTCGTCGATGCGCCGTCCATCGAGGCGGATTTCGCCGCCGGTGAGCGGGAGCAGGCCGGCGATGCAGTTCAACGCCGTCGACTTGCCGCAGCCGGAGGGGCCGAGAAGCGCGATGAACTCGCCCTTCTCCACGGCGAGGTCGATGCCGGCGAGGGCATTGTAGGTTCCAAAGGAGCGTCGCAGGCCGACGAGTTCCAGCCGGCCCCCTCCAGTCCGGGCCGAGCCGAGCGGAGCGGTGGGATTCACGGCGGCGGAATGAGCGTTCATGGCGGTGGCTCCGGTCCTTCGACAGGCTCAGGATGAGGCTTCGTCAGGTCTTGGGATGAGGGCTTCGACACCGTCGAGGCGCGGTCGGTTTCAGGTCTCGATGCCGGCCGGCGTCTCGGCGTCACCGTCATTGGGAGCTTGTCGGGGGACGGGTGCGGCGCGCTGCCGTCGCAGGCCGGCGCCCTCGTTCCTCGACAGGCTCAAACCGAGGGCTGCATCCGCGAACGGGGCCGGCGAAGGGACGGCGCCCCTTCGCCGAGCCGGCCGTCAGCTCTTCTTGGCGCCGATCCGCTCGTCCCAGATGCGGAAGGCGGCGACGATCTTGTCGGCGTCGAGCGGGGTCTCCAGCGGGTTCTCCGCGATCCACTGGTCGTATTCGGGGCGGCCGAACTCCTTGATCGCGTCCTGGCTTTCCTGCGGCGCCATGGCGAGGGTCACGTCCTTCACGGCCGGGCCGGGGTAGAAGTAGCCCTGGTCGTAGGCGTAGGCCTGGCTTTCCGGCGTCAGCATGAAGTTCATGAGGTCGAGGAGAACGGCGAGCTTCTCGTCGGAGACGCCCTTCGGCACGACCATGTAATGGGCGTCGGTCACCCAGTGGAATCCGGCAAGCGTTCCGACCTTGGCCTCTGCCGGCACGACGCCGAGCACGCGCGGGTTGATGTCCCAGCCGGTGGTGGAGACGACGATGTCGCGGGTGCCCTCGCCGAGCTCGCGCATGGTCTGGGTGGTGCCGGAGGCGTAGTACTCGATGTTCTGGCCGAGCTCTTCCAGATAGGCCCAGGTCTTGTCCCAGCCCTTCTCGGGATCGCGCGGGTCCGAATCCTTCAGGAGATAGGGCAGGCCCATGAGGAAGGTGCGGCCGGGGCCGGAATTGGAGGGCCGGGCGTAGATGAACTTGTTCGGGTTGGCCTTGGTGTAGGCGAGAAGTTCCTCGGCCGAGGTCGGCGGCGTCGGCACGCGGTCTGGCATGTATTCGATCAGCGGGCCGGACGGGTAGTAGGAGACGACGACGCCGCGATCCTTGGCCATGGCCTGCATCTTGAAAGCCTGCGGGATGAGCACGCTCTCGAGGTTCGGCAGGTCCGCCTTGTAGGGCGAGAGGTCGGTCCAGAGATCCTGGTCGAGGCCGGCGGAGAGGGCATCCGTGCCGGTCAGGACGAGATCGATGTCGAGGCGGCCGGCGTTCTGCTGAGCCTTCAGCTTGGCGGGGAGTTCGGGCGCGGGCGCCTTGGTGAAGGCGATGCGGCTCGCCCATTCCGGCTTCAACTCGGTGTAGCGCTGCATGGCGGCCTGCGTCAGCGCGAGATTGCCGGCGACGTCGACGACCGTGATCGTGACCGGGCTGGAGGGCTTGGCGAGCGCGGCGAAGGCCTTGCCGCCGAAGAGAGTGGCGCCGGCCAGGCCTGCGGCGGCGCTGGTCATGAGATGTCTGCGCGTGATGGGCATGTTCGTTCCTCCCGAGATGGGCCCGTCGCGGTCTCCCGTCCGCGGGCCGGTTTCATCCTGTCGTCGATGGCCAGAGATGCTGGCGCATCAGAGCCGGTACGCGTCCTTGGCGAGCCGGTAGGCGAGATCGTGAGCCACCTCCTGCGCTTCGTCCTCGTCGAGGCGTCCGTCGCAGACGAGGCGGGCGAGGAAGGCGCAGTCCACGCGCCGGGCGACGTCGTGCCGGGCGGGAATGGAGAGGAAGGCGCGGGTGTCGTCGTTGAAGCCGACCGTGTTGTAGAAGCCCGCCGTCTCCGTCGTCGTCTCGCGAAAGCGGCGCATGCCCTCGGGGCTGTCGAAGAACCACCAGGCCGGGCCGAGGCGAAGGGCGGGATAATGGCCGGCAAGCGGCGCCAGTTCGCGCGTGTAGGCCGTCTCATCCAGCGTGAAGAGGATGATCGTCAACGCGGACTCGTTGCCGACCTCATCGAGAAGCGGCTTCAGAGCGCCGACATAATCGGTGCGGGTCGGAATGTCGGCGCCCTTGTCGAGGCCGAATCGCCGGAAGAGGTCCGCGTTGTGGTTGCGCGAGGAGCCGGGATGGATCTGCATGACCAGACCGTCGTCGCGGCTCATGCGCGCCATCTCGGTCAGCATTTGCGCGCGGAAGAGTTCGGTGTCGGACCGGTCGGCCTGCCCGGCGGCGATCCTGTCGAAGAGGGTTGCCGCTTCCGACGCCGCCAGCGCGGCGGTGCGGGCCGTGGGATGGCCGTGATCGGTGGCCGTTGCGCCCCGCGCCTTGAAATACTGCCGCCGCTGCCGATGCGCCTCGAGGTATCCGGCATAGGTGCGGGGCTGGCTCGTCAACTCGAAGAGACGGTCGAGCGAGGCTGCGAAGTCGGGGCGGTCGGCGTCGATGACGGCATCGGGCCGATAGGCGGGAAGGACGCGGCCCGTCCAGCCGGAGGCGCGGATGCGGTCGTGGGCGGCGAGGTCGTCGATGGCGGAGTCGGTCGTCGAGATGGCCTCGATGCCGAAGCGCTCGAAGAGCGCGCGCGGACGCATGTCATCGTCCGACAGCCGTTCGGCGATCCGGTCGTAGAGCGCGTCCGCGTTGGCGGTCGACAGACGGTCCTCGATCCCGAAGACGCGTTCCAGCGAATGCTCGAACCAGAGGCGCGACGGCGTCGCGCGGAAGAGATCGTAATGCCCGGCGAAGAGCCGCCAGATCGCACGGGGATCGGTTTCGACCGGCCCGCCGTCGACGCGTGGCACGCCGAGGTTCTCCAGCGGAACGCCCTGCGAGTAGAGCATGCGGAAGATATAGTGGTCCGGCACGACGAAGAGCGTCGCCGGATCGGGAAAGGGAAGGTTGTCGGCATACCAGAGAGGGTCGGTGTGCCCGTGCGGCGACAGGATCGGCAGGGTCTCGACCGCCGCGAAGAGACGCCGTGCCACGGCGCGTGCCTCGGGTTCGAGCGGCAGGAGCCGGTCCCGGTTCAAAGCCATCCTCGTCCTCCTCCCGTCCGATGATCGGTTCAGCGGTCGCGTTCGGACAGCGGCCTTGGCATGACGTAGCAAGTGATATATTAGAATGTCAATCGCGGGTGGGTTGTCGGTGGCAGGGGACAGGGCATGTCGGATGCGAAGGAGGCGGCTCCCGTCGCGATCGCGCGGCGCAACCCGGTCCCGGAACGCAAGCGATTGACGTCGGCAGGACTGATCTTCGAGACGCTGCTCGACGAAATCGTGTCCCTCGCATTGCCGCCGGGTACGCCGCTCCAGGAAAAGATGCTGCTGGAGCGCTTCCAGGTCAGTCGCACGCCCGTGCGCGAGGCCGTGATCCGACTGGCCGAGATGGGTCTCGTCGACGTCTTCCCGCAGTCGGGGACCTTCGTCTCCCGCGTCCAGGTGAACGCCATTCCGGAAGCGGTGCTGGTGCGCAAGGCGCTGGAGGCCATCACCGTCGAGGCCGCGGCAGCCTCGGACGATCCGCGCCGGGCCCTTCGGCTCGACGGTCTGATCCTGCGCCAGAGGATGGCCGCCGAACACGGCGAGGTCGGCCTTTTCCACGAGGCGGACGAGGCGTTCCATGCGGAGATCGCGGCCATCGCCGGCCATCCCGGGATCTGGCGGCTGCTGATGCAGGTGAAGGTGCAGATCGACCGGGCGCGGCGCCTGACGCTCCCGGTGCTGGGCCGGATGCAGAGCGTGATGGCGGAGCACGTCGTCATCCGCGATGCCATCGTGTCCGGGGACCGGGACGCGGCGAAGACGGCGATGGACCACCATCTCAGCGCCGTCATACCCGATGTCGCGGAACTTCGAGGCCGATTTCCCACCTATTTCGCCTGATCGGCGCCTTGGCCGCAGGTTCCACGATCCATTCCAAGAAGGAGACGCATCCATGCGGCAAGGCTGGCGCTGGTTCGGGCCGAAGGCTCCCGTCACGCTCGACGACGTGCGGCAGGTGGGAGCGAGCGATATCGTTTCCGCACTGCACGAGGAGCCGATCGGACAGGTGTGGAGCACGCAAGCGATCGAAGCGCGCCGCGACATGATCGAGACGACGCCGGCCGGCCGCGTGCCGCTGACCTGGTCGGTGGTGGAGAGCATCCCCATTCCCGATGCGGTGAAGCGGACGGGCGGAGCGGCGAAGGCGGACATCGAGGCTTGGATCGCGAGCCTCGAGAATGTCGGCAAGGCCGGCATCAAGATCATCTGCTACAATTTCATGCCGGTGGTCGACTGGTGCCGGACGGATCTCGACTTCGTCACCGACACCGGCGCGACGGCGATGCGCTTCGACTTCGAGACCTTCGCGGCTTTCGAGCTCCATATCCTGCAGCGACCGGGCGCGGAGCGGGATTATACGGCGGACGAACAGGTCCGCGCGAAGGCGACCTTCGAGGCGATGGACGAGCAGGCGGTCTCCGATCTCGTGCGCAACATCGCCAGCGCCCTTCCGGGATCGACCACCGAGCCGATGACCATCCCGGGCTTCCGCGACAAGCTTCAATCCTATCGCGACGTCGACGCCGCCAAGCTTCGACAGCACCTCATCGAATTCCTGGAGGCCGTCACGCCCGCGGCGGAGGCTCTCGACATGCGGCTGACGCTGCATCCCGACGATCCCCCGCGGCCGCTGTTCGGCCTGCCGCGCATCGCCTCGAACGAGAGCGACTATGCCGCGCTCTTCGATGCGGTGCCGTCGCCCGCCAACGGCATGTGCTTCTGCACGGGGAGCCTCGGCGTGCGCCCGGACAACGATTTGCCGGCGATGGTGCGCCGCTTCGCACCGCGCATCCACTTCTCTCACCTGCGGGCGACGAAACGCGAGGCCGACCCGCGCAGCTTCCATGAATCGGCGCATCTCGACGGCGATGTCGACATGGTGGCGGTGCTGCGCGAACTGATGCGCGAGGACGTCAAGCGGGAACGAGGACAGTCGATCGTGATCCGGTCCGACCACGGCCACCGGATGCTCGACGATCTGAACAAGGAGGTGACGCCGGGCTATCCCGCCATCGGCCGGATGAGGGGGCTTGCCGAACTTCGAGGGATCATGCGGGCGCTGGCGGCTCATCCCGACGTCCTGCCATCGGCCGGCCCCGGCGACTGACACCGGACGAAACGAAGAGGGCGCCCCGTCACCGACGAGGCGCCCTCTCTCCTCTCGCGCGGGATCGCGAGGCTCAAGCGGCCTTGGAGCTGCCCTTGTCGCCCTTGCCGGTCTTCTCGACCGCGGCACCGCCGACGGAGGATGCCTGGTCGGCGATCTCCGTGAGGAGCGCGTCGGTCTTCTTTTCCTCTTCCAACGTCTGACCGAGAAGCTCGGCGACCTCGTCGTAGCCGAGCTTGGTCGCCCAGGATTTCAGCGTGCCGTAGCGCGCGATCTCGTAGTGCTCGACCGCCTGGGCACAACCGATCAGGACGTCGTCCGCAGCTTCGGTCTCACCGAAATCCTCGAGATCGGATTCCATCTCGGACGTCAGACCCTGCATGGCTTCGCAGGTCTTGCCGCGCGCCGGCTTGCCGATCAGTTCGAACACCTGGGTCAGGCGTTCCACCTGGCCTTGGCTTTCCTCGGCATGGGTCTCGAAGGCATCGCGCAGAGCATCGGACTGCGCCGCCTTGGCCGACTTCTTGAGAGCCCGGACCGACTGCTTCTCGGCGTAGAACACGTCCTTCAAGGTCTCGTAGAACGCATCCTCCAACGTCTTCGTCTTGGCCATCTGAAACTCCACTCGGTTGGTGATGGATGATGGCGACGAAACGACACGTCTGCGATTCCGTTCATCCCTCGAAGCGCCAAAGTCGATGCGCTGGAAGCAAACGCGCTTCGACAATCTGTGCCCAGCTATCCAAACTCGCTCTGCAGCATTTCGTCAGGCGGGAACTGATGTTTCCAAGGTCCCGTTCGGGAGCATCAACGATTGGGAGGAAGACGATGAGACTTCGTGGAATTCTACTGTCGGCCTGTGCCGTTGTCGCGCTCGGTGCAACCTCTGCCAAGGCCGACTGCGCAGCAGACCTCGCATCTCTGGAATCCGGCATGGGTCAGGCGGGCGGCGTGATTGCCAAGGACGGGTCCGCCGCGCCGATGAGCACGACGGCCACGGCAACCGGTGCGACGGCGCCGGCCGATGCGGCGGCCGCCACCGGCAATGCGGGTGCCGCCATGTCCGCCGATGCCGGCACGGGCGGTGCGGCAAGCTCGGGAACGACGACGAATTTCGAGTCGAACACGCAGACCGCGGCGGACGGATCCAGCGCGCCTGCGCCAAGCGGCGGAGAGATCATCCAGGACGGGACGACGGCACCCCTCGCCGCCGAGGCCGGGCAGGGCAGCACCGGCGTCGCCAATTCCGACCAGGACGCCATGGCGCAGCAGTCGACGGCGAGCGGCGGGACCAGTTCCGAGACGACGGCCAGCACGGACGCGTCGTCGTCGATGAGCCCGGCCATGACCGCTGCTCTCGACAAGGCGCGTGCGGCCCAGAAAAGCGGGGATGAAGCCGCGTGCATGGCAGCATTGCAGGAAGCTCGTTCGGCGACGAACTGACCGCTCCGCATCCTTCACGTCACCATGGACCTCGCCGCCGGGGAGGCGGCGAGGTTTCTTTTCGAGTTCTAGTGGCACGTCGCCTTTTATAGCGCCCAGTTTGCTTTGAACGAAAGTCGGCACAAGCGCAGAGCGATATGCTCACTCGCTGCTTTCGTGGTTCGACGTCAGTTCCGGACCTGACATCTTGACGGACGGGCGGTCGTCGCGATCGGCGGACTGCGAAGGGCCGAACGAATAGTCATGAAGCGCACCCGCGATTTACGGTCGTGGGATTCATATTGTATTGGCAGATCGTCGTCACAGTGGCTCCAAACCCGCATTGGGTCGAGAGTGCGCAATGACCTATGACGAAGACCCACCGATCGCGATATTCCGTCCGGGACCTTTGACGTCCGAGGCCCTGCACGCACCTCCATCGCCACCGCACGGTCGCGGCCGGGTGCCGGATGTCGATTAAGCTGAAGGTCTTCGCCTGCTGTCTCTGCCTGACCTTCATGACGCTCGTCGTGGGTCACCTCGCGCAGATCGCGCAGCAGAAGATCGGGACGCTGGCGGTCCGCATCTATGACGACGCCCTGATCTCGACGAGCGCGCTTCGTTCCGCCCAGGCGTCGATGATCCGCATGGAGGTCGGGCTGCGGCTGGACGCCGGAGCGGGAACTGGCGACGGGGCCGGAGCCCCGGTTTCGCCTTCCAACGGCCTCAGCCTTCAGCAGACGCAGTTCCTGCGCTCGGAGGTCGCCGGGATCATGGCGGATCTTTCGACTGCCAGCCTCGGGGCGATCTCGCCCGAGGGCAAGCAGTCGGCCGACGACATCCGCAGCGAACTCGCCCGGATGAGCGCCGCCGAGGGCAAGATCTCCGGACGCCTGTTGCTGCGCAAGTTCCAGGACATCAACGCACAGCTCGACAGCGCGGTGAAGATCTTCAAGGCCGATGCCTTCGGCGTGCGCCGCGACGTCGGCGACCTCGTGTCGACCACCGTCGAGCGGACCTGGATCGGCATGGGCATCGCGGCGGGTCTCGCCCTCGCGATCACGCTCTTTCTGATCTGGGCGATCGTGCCGGCTCTGCGGAACGCCATGGCGATCACGCGGTCGATCGCCGGCGGAAAGTTCGACAACGACATCCGGACCGGAGGCACGGGAGAGACGGCCGAATTGCTGTCGGCGCTGTCGGACATGCAGGACAGTCTCTCGCGCCAGATCGGGCAGCTGGAAGGCCGCGCGGCCGTGCAGGCGACCGCCTTCGACGGACAGATCGATCTTCACAATGCCCGTTTCGAAGCTGCCCTGAACAACATCACGCAGGGGCTCTGCATGTTCGATCGCCAACATAAGCTGGTGATCGTCAATCAGCGGTTCGAGGCGATGTTCGGATCCGTTCAACTCGGCCTCACCATCGGAAAGCTCGGCAAACTTCCCCAGTTCAAGGGCCTGCTGCAGTCGTCGCATGGCGCCTTCTCGACCCATGAGGGGGAGGACGGCCGCATGATCGCCGTCAACCGCCAGTCGATCGCCAACGGCGGCAGCGTCATGACCTTCGAGGACGTGACGGAGCGCCATCGGGCCGTCGAGCGGATGAACCACATGGCGATGCACGATGTGCTGACGGGCCTGCCGAACCGGCCCCATCTCCGGGACCGGCTGCAGGCGACCATCGCCAACGGAAACTGGTCCAGGGGATCGTCGCTGCTGACGCTGGATCTTCGCGGCTTCAAGTTCGTGAACGATACGCTGGGCCATGCGGCCGGCGACGAGCTTCTTCGCATCGTCGCCGAGCGCCTGTGCGCGCTGGTCGATGAAGACGACATCGTCGCGCGCATGGGCGGCGACGAATTCGCCATCGTGCAGACGGCCAAGAAAAGGCAACCCAAGGCGGCCGAGGTCCTGGCGCAGCAGATCATCGAGATCTTCGCCCGCTCGCTCGACATCACGCATCAGCGGGTGAATGTCGGCGTGTCGATCGGAATCGTGACGGATGCCGCGAGGTCCGGCGGCGGCGACGCGGATGCGGACGCGCTGATCAAGAAGGCCGACCTTGCGCTCTACGCGGCCAAGGGACAGGGCCGCAACGTGTTCCGCATCTTCGAGGCGTCGATGGAGGAAGCCGTCCTGCAGCGGCGCCGCACCGAAACGGATCTCGCGCTGGCGTTGGAAAAGGGGGAGTTCGAGCTCTATTACCAACCCTTCGTCGATGTCGCGGCCCACCGCGTCACCGGGTTCGAGGCTCTTCTGCGCTGGAGCCATCCCGAGCGTGGGCCGATTTCGCCGGCCGAGTTCATTCCCATCGCCGAGGAAATCGGCCTGATCGAACCGATCGGGCTTTGGGTTCTGGAAAAAGCCTGTCGGCAGGCGAACGACTGGCCTCTCGATTTCAGCGTTTCCGTCAACCTGTCGCCGGCCCAGTTCCGCAGCGCGACTCTCTACGACGACGTCGTGTCGACGCTGAAGCGGACGGGCCTGAAGCCGTCCCGCCTGCAGCTGGAAATCACCGAGAACGTCCTGCTGCACGACACCGACGCCATTCTCGAGATGCTCAGCGCTTTGCGCAAGCTCGGCATCCACATCGCCATGGATGACTTCGGCACGGGCTATTCCTCGCTCGGCTACATCTCGCGCTTCCCGTTCGACAAGGTGAAGATCGACCAGTCCTTCGTCCGCGACCTTTCCAAACGCGAGAACATCGCCGTCGTCCGGGCCGTGATCGGGCTCTCCCGGGCGATGGGCATCGCCGTCATCGCCGAGGGCGTGGAGACGCAGGAGCAGCTCGCCATCCTTCTCGCGGAAGGATGCCAGGAAATGCAGGGCTATCACTTCAGCCGTCCGCGGCCGATCGGCGACCTGCCGCATTTCCTCATGAACTTCGCCGCCGCCGAGCCGGCATCGCGGATCGTGCGCGCCCGGAGCGTTCCGCTCGTCGGGTCCTTCGCGCCCGCCTGATCGGCACGCCACGTGGACCGCTGAATTTCAGGTTCGCTCCGCAAATCACGCTGGCGAGCTGCCGCAAAGAGACCTATCGTCGGCCTCGCTCATCAGCGACGGGGGAGTGGTCGATGATCCGCAGTTCAAGCTGGCGCCGGACGGCTCTGTCCTTTGCCGTTCTCCTGGCCTCCTTCAGCCTCGCCGCGGCCGAGGAGGCGGAGCGCCGGATCGTCACCTCCCCGAACGCCGACTATTTCGGCAGCGACTACGACATCCTCAAAGACGTCGACGCCAACATCTGCGAAACCGCCTGCCTTGCGGACAATCGCTGCCAAGCCTTCACGCTGAACCAGAAGACCCGATGGTGCTTCCTGAAGGAAGGCGTCGGGGAACTGCGCTACGTCGAGGGCGCCATGTCCGGGCGGATCGTAACGGCCGCCGCCGACGCGACCGACGCGGACGGTCAGGCCGAGCGCGAGGCGGACCTATCCTTCTTGCCGAAGGCGCGCATCGAGGAAGCGCGCCAGCTTCGTCTCGGTCTCGCCGACGAGCCCAAGGACGAAGGGATCGCGGACGGAGAGGCTTTGTCCCTCGCGGCGCAAGCCTATGCGGAACAGCGTTACGGCGATGCCGCCACGCTGAGCCGCGAGGCGTTGAAGCGCGAGCCGAACGACCGTGCGGCCTGGGCGGGACTGACGCGCGCCGTTCTTTCCTTCGCCTCCGACGATTATGGCCTGAAGCAGGCGAACGACGCCCTGCGCTATCCCGCCGCCGTCAATCTCTATGTGACATCCCCCGACAAGGCCGAGCAAGGCGAGGCGCTGGATCTCCTGGCGCAGGCCATGGCCGCCGCGGAGGACTGGAAGGCCGCGATCAAGACCTATCGCGCCAGCCTTGCCGCCTTCGACAATCCGGACGTGCGCAGGCGGCTGGACGAGGCGGTGGCGAGCCACGGTTTCCGCATCGTCGACAACACGGTCGACAACAATGCCGCCAGTCCTCGGCTCTGCCTCGTCTTCTCCGAAGACCTCGCGCCCTCGATCGTCAATTCCGAGACGGCCGGAGATTACGTCTCGGTCGAAGGCGGGGACCATCTCGCGGTCAATGCGAGCGGCTCCCAGATCTGTGTCGACGGGGTCACGCAGGGACAACGCTACCGCGTCGTCGCGCGGGCCGGCATCCTGTCGGCGAGCGGCGAGAAGCTGGCCAAGCCAGCCGAGCTCTCCGTCTATGTCCGCGACCGGGACCCGTCGGTCCGCTTCTCGGGCAATGCCTATGTTCTGCCGGCCGGGGGCGCCGCCGCGATCCCGGTGACGACCGTCAACACCGACACGATCACGGCACGGCTGCTGCGGATCGGCGATCGCGAACTGGCGCGCACAATCGGCGACAGCCGCTTTCTCGGCCAGATGGCGAGCTACGACCTCGATGCGGTGGAGAACAGCCAGGGGGAGGCGGTCTGGACGGGATCGGTCGCGGTGGCGAACCGGACGAACGAAGAGGTCGTGACCGCGATCCCGGTCTCCGACATCCTCAAGGACCGGAAGCCGGGCGTCTACGTGCTGGCGGCATCGGCGCCGAACGCGCGCGGCGACCAGGAGGCGGTCGCCACGCAATGGTTCATCCTGACCGATATCGGACTGTCGACCTTTTCCGGCGAGGACGGATTCCACGTCTTCGCACGCTCGCTCGGCACCGCGGAGCCGCTTGCCGGCGTCTCGCTCGAACTCGTCGCGCTGAACAACGAGATTCTCGGGACGACGACGACGGACAAGAAGGGTCATGCCCGCTTCGCGCCGGGACTTCTGCGGGGAACCGGAGGCGACCAGACGGCGGTGCTGACCGCGACCGGCGGGACCGGTTCCGGGAGCGAGGCGGCGGATTTCGCGTTTCTCGACGTCACGGCATCCGCCTTCGACCTGACCGATCGCGGGGTCGACGGCCGGGAGCCGGCGGGGGCGCTCGACGTGTTCCTGACCTCCGATCGCGGCATCTATCGAGCCGGCGACAGCGTGCATCTCACCGGCCTCGTGCGGGACGGCCGCGGAGAGGCCGTCGAGGGTTTGAACCTCACCGGCATCGTCACACGGCCGGACGGGGTCGAGGCGGCGCGGGTCGCGCTCGGCGACGAGGGAGCCGGCGGTTTCGACTGGACCGTCGACGTTCCCGCCACCGCGATGCGCGGCAGCTGGCGAATGGCGGTCCACACGGATCCCAAGAAGCCCGCGATCGCGGACGAAACGGTGCTGGTGGAGGATTTCGAGCCGGAGAAGATCGATTTCGACGTCGCCGTCGCAGACAAGGTTCTCGATCCCGCGGCGCCGCCCGTCGTATCGCTCGATGTCCGCTATCTCTTCGGCGCGCCCGCGGGCGGTCTGGAGCCATCCGGCGAAGCGCTGGTGACGGCGGTGGACCGGCTCGACGCCTATCCCGGCTACCGGTTCGGCCTGGCCGACGACCAGCCGACCGCCCTCCGGCTGCCGTTGACGGGCGACGTCACGGACGAGGCGGGGACGACGACGGTTTCGCTCGATCCGTTCGATCTGCCCGCGACGACGAAGCCGCTGACGGCGACGCTGCAGGTGCGCGTCGCCGATGCCAGCGGCCGCCCGGTCGAGCGCACGAGCGATCTCGCCGTTCTCGGCGCCAAGGCGCGGCTCGGCGTGAAGCCGCTCTTCGAGGGCGCGGTCGGCGACGGATCGGCAGCCGGACTCGACGTGATCGCGGTGGACGCGGACGGCGCCCGGATGAACCTTGCCGGCGTCGGCTGGGTGCTGAACAAGGTGACGACCGACTATCAGTGGTATTCCAGCAACGGCCGCTGGAACTACGAGCCGATCCAGCGCACGGAGCGCGTGGCGAACGGCACGCTCGACCTCTCGGCCGGCGAGCCGGGGCGGTTGTCGCTTCCCGTCAGCTGGGGCGGGTTCGAGCTGGTGCTGACCGATGCGTCGGGCGGCGCCGTTCCGGCGAGCACGCGCTTCGACGCGGGCTGGTACGTCGCCGCCAAGTCGATGGAGACCCCCGACATCCTCAAGGTCTCCCTGGACAAGCCGCTGTATGCGATCGGCGATACGGCGGTTGCGCATATCGAGCCGCGGTTTGCCGGCAAGGTCCAGGTGCTCGTCATGGACGAGCGCGTGATCGCCATGACGACCGCCGACATTCCTGCGGAAGGCGCCGATGTCCGGTTGCCGGTGACGCGCGACTGGGGGCCGGGCGCCTATGTGACGGCGGTGCTCTATCGGCCGATGGACATCGAGGCCAAGCGGATGCCGGGGCGGGCGATCGGTCTGGCCCATGCGCGCGTCGATCCCGGCGACAAGGCCCTGTCGGTCTCGATCGATGCGCCGGCGAAGATCGAGCCGCGCAACCGGATCGATATCGGCCTCGCCATCGGCAACGTGCGGGCCGGCGAGACGGCCTATGTGACGCTGGCTGCGGTGGATGTCGGGATTCTCAACATCACCGTTTTCGCACCGCCCGCGCCGACCGGCTTCTACTTCGGCAAGCGGCGGCTCGGCGTGGAGGTGCGCGATCTCTACAGCCGCCTGATCGACCGCATGCAGGGTGCGCCCGGCGCGGTGCGCTCGGGCGGCGATTCCAGCGGACAGATCGTCAGTCCGCCGCCGATGGAGGAACTCGTCGCCCTTTTCTCGGGCATCGTGACGGTGGGGGCGGACGGGACGGCGAGCGTGCCGCTCGACATTCCCGACTTCAACGGCACGCTGAAACTGATGGCGGTCTCCTGGTCGAAGACCGGTGTCGGGGAGGCCAGCGCCGACATGGTGGTGCGCGATCCCGTCGTTCTGCAGGTCGCGCAGCCGCGCTTCCTCAGTCCCGGCGACACGTCACGGATCGCGATCGACGTCGTTCATGTCGAGGGACCCGCGGGCCAGATGCAACTCGCCGTCGAGGGCGGAGCCGGGGTCGTGTCCATCGGGGCCGATCTCCAGAGCATGCTCGACCTGCAACAAGGCGCGCGCCAGAGGATCCTGCTGCCGGTTACGGCGGAAGCGATCGGGGATGCCGTGCTGCGGATCGCCCTGACAACGCCGGACGGCACGATCCTCAACAAGAGCGTGCGTCTGCCGGTGCGCTCGATCAAGCCGGAGGTGGTGACGAAAAGCCAGTTCGAGATCGCGGGAGGCGGCGGGCAACTGACGCTGGGGAGCGACATCCTGACCGAGTTCCAAGTGGGGACCGGAGAGGCGACGGTGAGCGTCACCGGCCTTGGCGGCTTCGACGTCGCGGGGGTCGTGCGGGCGCTCGATCGCTATCCCTACGGCTGCACCGAGCAGATGACGAGCCGCGCCCTGCCGCTGGTCTATCTCGATGCGACGGTGCTGTCGGCCGGCCTGTCCGGCCGCGACGACGTGCGCGCCCGAATCGAGAGCGCCATCAGAGGCGTTCTCGCCAACCAGTCCTCGAACGGAAGCTTCGGCCTCTGGTCGCCGGACAGCGGCGACATCTGGCTCGACGCCTATGTCACGGATTTCCTGACGCGGGCGAGAGAAGCGGGATATGCGGTACCGACGGAGGGCTTCACGCTCGCGGTCGACAATCTGCGCAACACGATCAACTACCTGCCGGAGCAGCCGGATTGGGGTCCGGTCGCTTATGCCTATTACGTGCTCGCCCGCAACGGACGCGCGGCGATCGGCGATCTCCGCTACACGGCCGACAACGAGGCGGCGTCGTTCAAGACGCCGCTGGCGCAGGCCCATCTCGCCGCCGCACTCGCCCTCTACGGCGACCGGGTTCGGGCGGAAACGCTGTTCCGGATGGCGGTGTCGGGCGCGACGGCGGGGGCGGGGTCCCTGGCGAACCGGGGCGACTACGGAACGCCGCTTCGCGACGGGGCCGCGGTGCTGACGCTCGGCATCGAAAGCGGCATCGATGGCGTCGCCTTCGACGGGCTTGTGACCAAGGTCGGGATGGAGCGCAAGGCCAAGCGCTACACGTCCACGCAGGAGGACAGCTGGTCGCTGCTGGCGGCGCATGCGCTCCTGTCGAAACGCCCGCCGAGCCTTTCGATCGACGGCGAGGATCGGGAGGGAGCCTACGGCGCACGCTTCGACGATCGCCGGCTGCAGACGCCGATCACGCTCGTGAACCGGGGCCCGGAGGCGGTCTCGGCCGACGTGACGCTCGCGGGCGTGCCGCTGTCGGCGCCGCCGGCGGAGACGCGCGGCTATGAGATCACCCGGCGCTACTACACGCTGGAGGGCGAAGAGGCCGACGTCTCGACGGTCGGTCAGGGCGACCGGCTGGTCGCGGTCGTCGAGGTCCTGCCGGTGGACGAGGATGCATCGCGTCTGATCGTGAACGATCCGCTGCCCGCCGGCTTCGAGATCGACAATCCGTCGATCCTGCGCGGCGGGGACGTCGCGTCCCTGAGCTTTCTCGAATTGACGGATCAGGTGGCGCACACCGAGTTCCGCGCAGACCGTTTCATCGCCTCGGTCAACAAGGCGAGCGGCAACAAGGACGCCCTGCGCTTTGCCTATGTCGTCCGGGCCGTTTCGCCGGGCGAGTTCGTGCATCCCGCGGCGACCGTCGAGGACATGTACCGGCCGGAGCGGCGGGGCCACACGGACGAGACGCGCGTGACCGTCGCCGGCGCGCTTCGCTGAAGCGGCGGAGACCGGAGCGATGGGCGATGCGACGGTGACGGGAGCCCCGGAACGCCGCCGCATGAAGCGGCGCGCGATCGCCATCCTGTTCCTCTCGATGCTCGCCGCAAGCGCCGGCGGGCTCTCATGGCGGGCGCTCGATCGAGCCGTGGAGGCGCAGGTCGCGGCGCTGGGGGATCCGGCGACCGGAACCATTGTCGAGGATCGCGACGGCGAACTGCTGCGAGCCTTCGCCATCGCCGACGGGCGGTGGCGGCTCGACGTGTCGATCGGCGGCGTCGATCCGCGCTTCGTCGCCATGCTGACCGCCTGGGAGGACAAGCGGTTCTTCGAGCATGGCGGCGTCGACGGACGGGCGGTCCTGCGTGCGGCGTGGCAGTCCGTCCGGCATCTGCGCGTCGTGTCCGGCGGCTCCACCCTGTCGATGCAGGTCGCGCGGATGTCGAAGGGCCTGCCGACGGGCATCGGCGCCAAGGGCGAGCAGGTGCTGACGGCTCTGGCGCTGGAGCGCTCGCGCACGAAGGACGAGATCCTCGGCCTTTACCTGAAGCTCGCGCCCTATGGCGGCAATCTCGAGGGCATTCGCGCGGCGACGCTTGCCTGGTTCGGTAAGGAGCCGAGACGCCTGACCGCCGCCGAGGCGGCGCTGCTCGTGGCGCTGCCGCAGTCTCCCGAGCGCTACCGTCCCGATCTTCACCCGGAACGGGCGAAGCGGGCGCGCGACCGGGTGCTCGACCGGATGGCAGTGCTCGGCATCCTGACCCCGGGCGAGGCCCTGCGCGCCCGGGCGGAGCCGATGCCGACGGGTCGGCGCGCGTTGCCGATCCTCGCCGCCCATGCGACCGAGCGCATGCGGGCCAGCCATCCCGGCGAAGCGAAGATCCGGCTGACCGTCGACAAAGGACTGCAGGAGCGGCTCGAGACCTATGCGCGGGCCCGCGCCGGCGCGATGGCCAAGCCCCTCAGTCTGGCACTTCTCGTGTCGGATCACCGGACCGGAGAGATCCTGGCTTCCGTCGGTTCCCCCGACCTTTTCGACGGTGGACGGCAGGGACATGTCGATCTGACCCGCGCCCTTCGATCGCCGGGCTCCACCCTGAAGCCGCTGATCTATGGGCTCGCCTTCGAGCGGGGCGTGGCGCATCCGGAAAGCCTGATCGACGACCGGCCGACGGCGTTTGCCGGCTACACGCCGCAGAACTTCGATCATGCGTTCGAAGGCGTGATCACCGCGCGGCGGGCGCTGCAATTGTCGCGGAACCTGCCGGCCGTGGCGCTCCTGTCGGCGGTGGGACCCTCGCGGCTGGTGCAGCGGATGCAAAGGGCGGGCGCCCGGCCGGAGCTCGGCAGCCGGACGATCCCGGGCCTTGCCATCGGTCTCGGCGGTCTCGGCCTTTCGCTGAACGATCTCGTCGCGATCTATGGCGGCATCGCCAATGGCGGGGTCGCCCGGCATCTGCGAATGGAAGCGGGCACGGGGGCGTCGATCGGCGGGGCGGGGGCAAGCCGGATCCTGTCGGAGCAGGCCGCGTGGTACGTGACCTCGATCCTCGCAGGGGCGCCGAACACGGCGAAGGGGTCCCCGGGAACGATCGCGCACAAGACCGGAACCTCGTTCGGCTATCGGGACGCGTGGTCGATCGGCTACGACGGGCATCATGTCGTCGGGGTCTGGCTCGGGCGTCCGGACGGGGCGCCCGTGACGGGTCTCGTCGGGCAAGAGGCGGCCGTGCCGGTGATGCGCGACGTCTTCGCGCGGATCGGCCTGCCCGCGCGACTGCCGGGTCCACCGGCCGGCATTCTGGTGGCAGCTGGAAAGACGTTGCCGCCGCCGATGCGCATGGTGGGACGCGCCGGCCCATCCGCATCGACGGCCTTGAAGCCTGAAATCGTGTTCCCGCCCAACGCGACGCGGATCGAGACGGGTCTCCTCAGCGGTTCTCCCGCCGGGCTGTCCCTGAAAGTTCGCAACGGAGAGCCGCCTTTCACCTGGTATGTCGACGGTTCTCCGGTCCTACGGTCGCTGTTCGAGCGTCAGGCCTCGTGGACGCCGGACGAAGCGGGGTTCATCGACATTTCCGTGATCGACGCCACGGGCGCCGCCGCGAGCTCGCGCGTTTTCGTGGAATAGGGGGCCCTGGAGCAGCGAAGGAGCCGGGTCGGTCGCAGGCGGCTTGCAGTCGTTCGCAGCGATCGAGACGCGCCCGCACCGGGGTCGGCTGGTGAAAGGTATGCGACGAGGCGACGGACGGCGATGTGTCGGTTGAGGCTGTAGAGGGGGCTGGCCTTGCGCGCCAGACGGACGAGGCGCCGATCCTCGTCGCGCAAGCGGGCGAGTCCGTCCAGGCCCTGCGGCGTGCTTGGAGCCGACCGGGTTCCCGCTGTATCGACGAGATGCGTGGGGAGACCGAACCTTGCCAAAAGCGAGCGCGCTTCGGCGGTGTCGAGACCGGCGCGTTGCGAGGCGCGGAGGTCTTGTCCATAGCGCCGAGCGGCTGCCGCGAGGGATTGGCCGAGGCGGTCGGCTGCCGTGTTTTCCATCATGATGATCTCCCGGGTGGTGGAGAATTCTCATGTCGCTGGAGCGAGGTGAGGAGATCCGTCCGCGCCGAGATCGGCGGTATGGCGTCGCAAAGCCCTGCGGGCGGCGCGCTCCACGTTGAAAATCCTCATCGTCAACAGGAAAGATTTCCTATCCTGGGGCGGATCGGCTAATTCTTGATCGTGCTGCGTAACCGAGGAGACAGCGATGCCGAGATCCGAGTTGTCGAACCCGAACTCTGCGGAAAGGGCGGGCCTTCTCGCATTCGCCGGGCGATCCGGCACGCGCCGATGCGCGGGCCCGCCGCGCCGCCGCGCGGAGCGGCCAGCACGGCTCGACGGCGAACACGCATCCGTCCGCTGCCGGATGGCGCGGGAGATCGCGAGCGCGGTTCTGGCTGTGCCGATCGAGGAGATCGCACGGCCCAATCGCGCTCGGTCGGATGCCTGCCAGGCACGGCATATCGCGATCTATCTGGCGCATGTCGTGTTTCAGGTGCCGTTGACCGAAATCGGCCTCGGTTTCGGCCGCGATCGCACCAGCGTCGCCCATGCCATTCGCCGGGTCGAGGATGATCGCGACGGGGCGGCCTTCGACGCGCTCGTCGGGCGGATGGAACGGCTCGCCGCCGCTTGTCTCGACTGGAACGGGGAGGATGCGTCGGCATGAGCACGCCCGGCTACAATCTCGACGAATCGCCGCTGGCTCGTCTGGCATCGCGACGGGGAAAGGGCGGCGAGCCGTTCCTCTGCGAGGCGGAGACCGTTGCCGGCGAGCGGCTGCGGGCCGATTTCACGCGCGCCGGCCTGACCCCCGGCGTCACGCAGCGTTGGGACGGAACACCGGGCAAGGGCAGGGGCGGATCGTGCGGGGGAGCCGATCTTTCGGACATGGCGATCGACGCGAAGCGCCGTGTCGATGCGGCCGTGACGGCGGTCGGACCGGAACTCTCCGGCATTCTCCTCGACGTCTGCTGCTTCCTGAAAGGGCTCGAGATCGTGGAGCGGGAGCGGCAATGGCCGGCGCGGTCCGCCAAGCTCCTCCTGAAGGCGGGGCTCGGAGCGCTGGCGCGGCACTACGGACTGATCGGCACGGCTTCGGCCGGACACGGGGGCATGCGTAGCTGGGGTTCGGACGGCTACCGGCCGACGATGAACGCTGCGTCGCGAAGCGGCCTCGACCATCCAGAGGAGAAGCCCGGGCATTGAACCGGATCGTCCGAAGGCGTGGGCAACGTCGAACACGTCACAGCTTCTCCCCCCGTGTCCTCGGAGGACTTGCTCGGATGAAGGCTCGGCGTCCTACGGCACGTCCGCTTTCTCCGCGTCGCTTCGGATCCGCTTGACCATGGAGCGAAGTCCGTTCGATCGCTGGGGCGTCAGGTGCTCGCGAAGGCCGAGTTCCGCAAACGTCGCCTCGGCATCCGTTCGCAGAATTTCGTCGGGCGTGCGGCCGGAATACAAAGCCAGCGTGATCGCCACGAGGCCCTTCACGATATGGGCGTCGGAATCGCCGTGGAAGACGATGCGTGGCGGCTCGTTCGCCTCCATCTCGCTGGAGAGCCAGACCTGGCTGACGCAGCCGGGAACCTTGGACGCGTCCGTCTGCGATCCGTCCGGCATGGGCGGCAGTTGTCGGCCGAGTTCGATCAGATAGCGATAGCGGTCTTCCCAGTCGTCCAGGAGTTCGAAATCGGCCTTGATGTCGTCGATCGTCTGCATGCAGCGGTCCGTTCGTCGTCCGCTCAGGGCAGAGCGGCTCGCACCGCATATAGGCCCTGGCACGCCCGATGTCAGCCGACCGTCAGCCGCGGGGGGCCGGTGTCGGAATGACGCGGGCGGCGGCATCGACCCGGCCTGCCGTCCCGGTCTCGACGCCGGCGGAGCGCTTGGGCGCCAGATAGGCACGTGGGAGCGGCATGCCGGGCGCAACCGGCGGGCTCGAGAGCGTGCCGGTCGTCACGGGATCGGTCGACGGTTCGCCCCGCGCAGCCGATACCGTCCCGGCGAGCATCGGCCCGGCCGGCGTCGCCTCTTCCACAAGGGCGGTCTTCGACGCTTCCTCGGAAGCGGCGCCGGCATCACGGCGATCGTCGATGAAGGCATAGGCGATGGCGAGGCCGTCGCCGATGCGTTCGCCGGCGAAGACCGCGGCCTCCCGGCCGGTGTCGCACGCCGTCGGGGCGCGCTCGCAGAAGCCGCTGAGATCCTGGACCGCCTCCTGGATGCCGACGACGGCTCCCAGCCACGACATCTGGACGTCGCTCTCTCCGCGTCCGGTGCCGAACGGCAGGAGGAACGCGACCAATCCCAGCCAGAAGGCGCACTTCAGGATGAAACGCATCATGCCTCACACTCGATGGGCGCAGCGGGACAAAGGGTCCCGAACGCGAAGGGCTCGCCGAATTTCGGACGATCCCGGTGACGACGCGCCGGGATCGGTCCTCGTTCGATCCGACGCGACCCTGCCATGCCGCAGGCCAAGGCGAGGTTCAAGTCGATGGCGGCCTTTGTCTCAAATGCGAGTCGTTCTCGATGGTTGTTCGCGATTCGCATGAAGCGATGGAAGCTCGGCTTATGCCTTCCTTAAAGTGTCGGGGGCATGATCCGGGACAACAAGGCGTCGTGAACAGGATAGGACCCACGGGTCCCTCGCGCGTCCGAACTTGATGATTCTGGATCGTTGATGACGCATTCGAGCGAGGCAGACGGAGCGGCAGGCCCGCTGGGCGGCGCAACGCTCGCCGCTGCACTGCGGACGCGCTGCGAAGGCCTCGTAGCGCCGTCCGTCCGTCCCACGGACGAGCGGCGCATGCAGGCGAACGTGCTGAGCATCCTCGTCCTGTCCGCGCTCTGCTGCGTGCTCCTGGCTCCGCTGGTCTGGCTCGGCACGAACGCCGTTCAAGCGTCCGCGGCACCCGTGATCGTGGCGGGGCTTCTGCTCGCGATCGCCTGCAGCCTTTCCGCGACGGGCCGGGTCGATGTCGTGATCCTCGGCATCTCCGCGTTGGCGGCCGCCCTCATCGCCACGGCCGCGGCTCTGACGGGCGGCGTCGCGTCCGTCTGCCTCTGGATGCTGGTTCTGGCGCCCGCCGAAGCCCTTCGGCAGGGGCGCCGCATGGTGGCCACGGCATCCGGCGCCTTCGGCTTTCTCGCTCTCGGCGCAACCGCGTTCAGCGACTGGGCGGCGATGCCCCGTTCGATGTCCCACTGGGTCTCAGGGCTCGACGCGCTCTCGATCGCGATCGCGGTCCTCTACGGGGCCGTGCTCACCCGGCGTCTCGGCCTCGGTCGCCAGGCGGAGAAGGCCAAGCGCGTCCGGGAGGATGCGGAACGGGCGCTGGCGGATGCCGCACTCGAAGAAGCGGTGATGCTCTTCTCCCACGAGGGCACGCTCCTGAAATCCTCCCCGGCGACCGCGGACCTCTTCTCCGGTTCGAGCCCCATGAACGCGAGCCGGATCGTCCAAGCGATCCACGTGACCGACCGCGTGTCGTATCTCCAGGCTTTCGCGGAGATCCGGAACGGTTCGGACCGATGGGTTCTGCGCGCCCGAGCCTCGGGCGGAGCCGGAACCTTCCGGGACGTGGAGATCGACCTTCGCGCCCATCGGGACCGGCAGGGCCGCCTCGTGTCCATCGTGGTCGTCGCGCGGCCGGCGCCCGTCGCCGGGGAGGCGCTCGCGGTTCTCGAAAGGACGCTCGCCGCGGAGCGCGAAAGCTCGCTCGCCAAGAGCCGGTTTCTCGCGACCGTGAGCCACGAGCTTCGAACCCCCCTCAACGCGATCATCGGGTTCTCCGACGTGCTCGACCAGGAGTTCTTCGGCGGTTTCCAGGATCCCCGGCAGAAGGAGTATGTCGGTCATATCCGCCAGTCGGGCGAACATCTTCTCGGCGTGGTCAACGGTCTTCTCGACGTCTCGAAGATCGAGGCGGGACGCTACGAACTGGCGCTCGAAACGGTCTCCGTGGACGAGATCTGCCGATCGGCGGACGGAACGATGCGCGGCGAACTGGCGCGCAAGGGCCTCAGCTTCGAGCTGAAGCTGGAACCCGCGCTCGGCCGGATCGTCGCGGATCGTCGTGCCTGCCACCAGATGCTGCTGAACCTCCTGTCCAACGCGGCGAAGTTCACGGAAGAGGGCAGCGTCACGCTCTCCGCCCGGAAGGTCGGACCGCATATCGAGCTCTCCGTGCGCGATACGGGCATCGGCATCGCCGCGTCCGATCTGTCGCGGGTCGGGCAGCCCTTCGTGCAGCTGTCGAGCGGCACCACGCGGCGCTATCAGGGAACCGGCCTCGGCCTGTCTCTCGTCAGGGGTCTCGCCGACCTCCACGACGGTCGCATGACCATCGAGAGCGAACCCGGCGTCGGGACCACGGTCCGCGTTCTGCTTCCTCTCGACGGGCCCGCCCGAATCGATCATTCCTCGCCCTCAACGCCAACGGTCGTAGCGCTCGCCCATGCCCGCAAGAAGTCTCACACCCCCTCGACGGACGACGACCAGGCGCGTCGCACGGCCTAGCGCCGCGCGCCGCCTGGGGCTCGTCGGCCTCGGGTTGCTTCGAAGGGGAAGCGCTCCGCTGGCGGCACATCCGGCCGCTTCGCTGGGCGTGCTCGCCGGCGGCTTGCTCCTCGTCGTGGTCGCGTCCAACGCGCTCTACGGCCAGACGAGCCGCCATCCGCGTCCCCTGATGGCGACGCGTGGCGACTTCGCCAAAGCCGGCGACGTTCGGGAGGCCACGAACGACAGCGGGCTGATGTCCGTGCCGCTGGTGCTGGAGGTTCAGACGGCCCTCAACGACGGCGGCTACTACAACGCCGCGCTCGACGGCAAGCCGGGCGCCGCCACGACGGCGGCGATCCGCGCCTTCCAGAGCGCGCGGGGGCTCGCGGTGGACGGACAACCGACGCCGAGGCTCCTGGCGGCGATCCGCTCGGCCGAGGCCGATGAACCCGTGCGGATCGCGAGCGGCGGGCCGACTGCCGACGGTATCTCAGACGACAGCACGGGCTCGGTGCCGGTCGCGTCGGGCGCCGATCTCGTCAAGCGCATCCAGAGCGGCCTTGCGGCGGCCGAGGTCGCTCCGCTGAAGGCGGACGGTGTCGCCGGCGAACAGACGCGCGCAGCGATCCGGACCTTCGAGGCGCTGGAAGGTCTCGACGTGACGGGCGAGCCGAACGAGCGGATCCTGAAGCGCCTGATCGAAATCGGCGCGCTGAACTGATGCGGGGACGCCGTCCATGCGCGTGACGAGCGACCTTTTCGTTTCGCAGCTCGTCCGACGCGTCTTTTCCGACGGGGGCTTCGCAGCCGTGGAACGGCGGGGAGCCGAGGCGGCCGGCGCGATCTTCCTCCTCGTGCGCCATCGGGACGGCGCTCTCGACCTCTATGGTCCGGCCGCGCAAACGCATTCGTCGGAGGATGGCGGCCGGCGCTTCATGCGAGAATTCTTGACGGACGAAGCCGCGCTCGAGGCGCGATTGGTGCGCGAGGCGCGGTTCGATCCCGATTTCTGGGTCGTGGAAATCGAAACCGCGACGCCTGAACAATATGTCGAGATCGTCGAAGCGTAGAGCGACACGGCCGCGCCGCGCCGCGCCGCGTGGCAGTGCAGGCGCGACGCTTGCGGGCGGCAGATCGCCGGTCCGCCTCAGCCGTTGCGGGACTTCGGCTGCGAGGCTGCGGGGCGCTCGGTTCGGCGGCCGAAGGCGGCGCGCGGTTGCGCGGCGCGCTCGGGACGCTCGATGTCCTCGAAGAGCGGCTCCAGGGCCGGCGCCTCGACGCGGCGCCGTCCGCCCACGATGAGAACGCAGTCGTCGCGCTTCAACGCCTTGTAATACCGGGCCATGATGTCGAAGACGGCGACGTCGAGGCCGATTTTCGGCTTCAGCATCATGAGGATCGTCATGGCGTCGGCATCGCTCGCGCCGATCGCCTTCAAGGCGACCGCCAGACGCTCTCCCGTTTCGTCTTCGGCGATCCGCTCGGCCGCCCGTTCGTCGATCCCGGCCATGTCCGCCAGCACCGACATGGTCTCCAGCCGGTCGCCCCGAACGGAAAGCTCGACGAGGTCCGTCAGGGTCATCCGCCGCGCGGCCGACCTGCGACCTGGCTGGACGAGACGTCGCAACGCCTCGCGGACGGCGGCGGCGGCCTGGCCGGGTTCCTTGTGCTCTGCCGAGGGACGCTGCTCCCATGCTTGCGGGCGCTCCATCGCCGAAGCCGTCGCACGGATTTCGGCACGGTCCGCTTGAGGAGCGGCGACAGCGGCGCTGGTGAAGCCGGTCGTCTCGTTCCCGGCCGTCCTGCCGCCCTCCCTCTCGCCGCCCGACGTTCGATCGTCCGCCGCGGGGGCGTCCATCTCGATGCGGGGCAGGCCGGGACCCTGTGCGCGGGGCAGGCGGAGGTCGCGATCCCGTGCGATCTTCAGCCGGTCGGCATCGGTCAGGACCGGGCTCGAGACGAGAAAGGGCGCCGCGATCTCGATCGGTTCGTCCAAGAGTTTCTGAACGATACCGCGGGGCACGTTCTCCGAATGGGACAGCGATGCGCCGAGCGCACGCTTGCTCTCCGGGCGTAGACGATCCCAGACGGGAAGGACGAGGCGGGCGAAATCGCGCGCCTGAAGCTCGCTCGGCCGGCGCAGCGCGCCATAGGACGACACGGCGGCTGCGACGATCGTATCGAATTCAGCCGAGCCCGCAGCCGTCTCGAGGCTCCGGAAAATGCGGGGATTGGCATCCTTCATGGGTTGTCGGCCGTCCGTCGTTTCACCGAAGGAAAGAATTAGACAAGAAAGATTAGCAAGCTGTTAACCGTGATGGATTTCTAGCTCCGGGAAAGGTCGGTGGGCCATGGTCGCCCCGAACGAACGTCCGTCTCGATTTGTCTCGATCAAGGTTCCAACCGATGGCCACGCTTCTGCGCTTTCCGGCCCCCGTGCCGACGGCCGGCCGGGCGACTACAACCGCGGCAGGCCCTGCCGAGATCATCATCCTGCCCTGCATCCGACGTGAGCGGATGGGCGAGGTGCCGGTCTATTCCGGGCTTGCGGACGCGCGTTGCACCCAGCGCCAAGCCTGAACCGACGAACCGGCGATCGATCGAACCGTCAGCCGACCCGATCCGGCCGATCGTCGGCCGCCGGGGACAGCGCGGGTTCACAGACCACCGATCGCAGGAATGCGTCCGCTCCGGGCCGTTCGCTTTCCTCGTCGACGAGGACACGAAGCGTGACGTAGCCTTCGACCGCCGCGATTTCGACGGGTATCGATGTCTCGTCCCGTTCCGTCGAACCGGATCCCGCCTCGATCAACTGATCCCGGGTGCCGATGAGAAGATCGAAGCGGCCGTCCACCGCGGAGCGATCGTTGATCGAATACAGATTGTCGCCCGGACGCGAATAGATGGAGGCCGACCAGAAGGTCGTGAGATCGGGCGCGACGACGCGGACCGGCCCCTCCGCGAGCGAGAAGCGGCAGCCTGCGGTGATGAAGGCGGGATCGACGAAGGCGAAATCCTGTTCGCTGGAGCCGACATCGAGAGAGGCGGGATCCGGCGCCTGCCGGCGCAAGGCATCGATTCGCACCATCCGAAAGGGTTCGCCGAGCCGGGACAGCCGCGCCCAGGCGTTGTTCTCCGCCACGCGGGGAATGGTGAAGATCACGGCGATGTGGACGACCAGCGCCCCGACGAGGCCGATCACGATGCTGAGGAACAGCTTACCCACGGGCGCAATCCTGGCGAACGAGATCGGGCAGGGACAGATCGCCGACGCCGCTGGAGGAACTGGCGGGCGTATCGTAGAGCGTGAGGATCAAGACGAAGGGGCCGGTGCCGACCACCGACAGCCAGTTGCCCGACGCCGCGCGCGGGCCGACCGTGGCGGAGAAACCGTTGTCCTCGGCCCGCAGGATGTTGCGCGAGACGAGCCAGCCGGGCCGGCCGGCACCGGGTTGCACCACGCGGCCATCCCATCCGAAAGCCGCCAGCGTCCAGACACGGGCCGGGGGCGTCTGACCCGCAAGGCGATAGGTACAGTCCAGACGCAAGGGTTCACCCCCGGAGTCGCGCGAGGCGCGGAACTGGATGCCTTCGCCGATACCGAGCGTCAGATTGCCGATGCGGGCGAGGCGCGCCTTCGAATAGGGGTCCGCGTCGAGCGAGCCGGCGGTCGGATTGGCGAGCCAGGGACCGACGGTCTCGGTGCCGAGATCGGCCGCTTCCTCCAAGGCACGCTCGGCCGACCAGCCGCCGAGGCCGAGCGCAATCGCGATGGAGAGTGCGAGGAGGAAGAGAAAACGCATACGCCGCTGGTGCTCGCTGACGGGCCGAAAGAGCGCTCTTTCCATGAGCGGATCACGCAAGGCAAGGGCGGGCGCGACACAAGATCCGACGATCGCCGCGCCGCGGCCGACTCCGCCGCGGCGCGCCTCTGCCGAATCAAGCCACTACTGAGGCACGGTGGAGGGCGTCGTCTCGCGGTTCGACGCGAAGGTTTCCGGATCCAGCGGCGGTGCGGCCGACAGGCGATCGCCGAGATCGGCCAGCACCTTCTGCGCCGCGAGCGTCAGGGCCAGGGGGCGAACCGGCCGCGGGGCCGCACCGTCCGAAGCGACCGCGACCTTCTCCTTCTTCGTGTCCGGGAACGGCTTGTCGAGGAAGGGCAGGGGCCGCAGCTCGATACCTTGGTGAGCGGCCTCCATGACGCGCTGCCAAGTCATGGCGGGAAGGGAGCCGCCGGTCATCTTGTTGGTCGGCTTGTAGCTGTCGTTCCCATACCAGACCGCGCCGGTGAAATTGCCGGTGTAACCGACGAACCAGGCATCGCGGTAGCTCTGGGTCGTGCCGGTCTTTCCCGCCGCCCGCGTCATCGAAAGCTGCGCCCTGCGGGCCGTTCCGACCTCGGGAATGCGCACCATCATCTCAATCATCGACTTGGCGGCCTGCTCCGACAGAACACGGCGGCGGGGCGGCATGTCGCGGGCGGCATCCCAGAGGACCTTGCCGTTGGTGTCCGTCAGCTGAAGGATCGAATGGCGGTGCGCGTCCATGCCGCCAGCCGAGAACACGGCATAGCCGGTCGCCTGATCGAGGACGGTGACCTCATTGGTGCCGAGCGCGATCGTCTTGTCGCCACGAAGGGGGGTCTCGACGCCCATGGCCTTGGCAAGCTCCGCGACCTTGCCCGGACCTGATTCCTGGCTGAGGCGAACGGCCACCGTGTTGAGGGACCGCGCCATGGCATCCTGGATCTGGATGCGCCCGGCGAAGGAGTTTCCATAGTTCTGCGGCGACCAGTTGCCGACGCGAACCGGACCATCGACGATGATGTCGGTCGGCTTGTGACCCTTCTCCATCGCGGCGGCGTAGACGTAGGCCTTGAAGGACGAGCCGGGCTGGCGGAGCGCCTTGGTCGCGCGGTTGAACTGGGAGAGACCGTAGTCCCGCCCGCCGACGATCGCGCGGACCCCGCCGTCGTCGTCGAGAACGACCATCGCGGCTTCCTCGACCTTGTAGGTCTTGCCGTACTGGCGAAGGTGGAACTCGACGGATTCGTCGGCCAGTTGCTGCATGCCGGTGTCGAAGGTGGTGCGGGCGACGAAATTGCGGTGCGGAATGTTCTGCGCGATGCGCTGAATCTCGTCGAAGGCGAAGTCGAGGAAATAGTCCGGCGAGATGGTGCTGGAGCGATCGACGGCGGTGGCGGGCTGGCGACGGGCGGCGACCACCTGGCCCTCCGTCATGAAGCCGGCCTGCACCATGTTGGACAGGACCTCGTTCGCACGGGCGCGCGCGGCTGGCAGATTGATGTGCGGCGCATATTTGGCGGGCGCCTTGAAGAGGCCGGCGAGCATGGCCGATTCGGCGAGGCTGACCTCGCGGATGTTCTTGTTGAAATAGAACTCAGCCGCCCCGGCGGCGCCGAACGTGCCGCCGCCCATATAGGCGCGGTCGAGATACATGCCGAGGATTTCGCGCTTGGTCAGATGGGATTCCAGCCACAGCGACAGGAAGGCCTCGTTGATCTTGCGGTCGATCGTGCGCTCGTTCGTGAGGAAGACGTTCTTGGCGAGCTGCTGGGTGAGGGTCGAGCCGCCCTGGACGACGCCGCCGGCCCGGGCGTTCTCGGACAGAGCGCGCACGAGGCCAAAGAAGTCGATGCCGTAATGTTCGAAGAACCGCCGGTCCTCGGTCGCAAGGACGGCCTTGATGAAGGGATCGGGCATCTCGTCGATGGGAATCGCATCGGCGCGGAGCACGCCGCGACGGCCGATCTCGTTGCCATGACGATCGAGCATCAGGACGGAATAATCGGTTTCGAGCGGCAGCCCGTTCGCCGTCAGCTTCATCGCGGGCTGAGCGAGGACCAGCATCAGGACGAAGCCGACGAGACCGAGGGTCAGACCCTCGCAGCTCAGCTCGACGAGAACGCGGTTGAAGCCGCGCGCACGAAAGCGGCGCGACAGGATCGTGACGCTCTCCCAAAACGTGGAGAAGCCATGAAAAAAGCGCCAAAGGCTGCTATCGATCCAAGCGTCGACCTCGATCAGCCGTGATGGCCTGCGCAGCTTCGGCTTCGGGCTCAAGAGGTCACGCAAATCCAAACCGTCGACGTTCGGCGGCCGGGCCGCAGTTCACGGCACGTCCTACCACAAAGGTCCCTACACCGAGATTAAGTGGAGGGACCTTGCGGCGACAACAAGAAAGCGGCCGTCCGCCGGAGAATGATTTTAACGGATGCGTGAAATTGGCAACAAGCCCTTCTGGAAGGGCAAGCCGCTGGAAGCCTTCTCTCCGGCGGAATGGGAAAGCCTCTGCGACGGCTGCGGCCGCTGCTGCTTGAACAAGCTGGAGGATTGGGACACCGGCGCCATCGCCTGGACCCGCGTCCACTGCCAGCTGCTCGACGGCACGTCGTGTCGCTGCTCGGACTACGAGCATCGACAGGCGACCGTGCCGGATTGCATCCCGCTTGATCCGGAAGCGGTCCGCACGATTTCCTGGCTGCCGCCGACCTGCGGCTACCGGCTGATCTCGGAGGGGCGCGACCTCTACTGGTGGCACCATCTCGTGTCCGGGGATCCAGATACCGTGCACGAGGCCGGCATCTCGGTGCGCGGACGCACGATCAGCGAGGAGGGAATGGACCTCGACGATCTCGAACAACATCTCGCACGCTGGCCGGGCGAAGACCCCATGGCGAAGGGGACCCGCGAAACGGAAGAGGATGCGAGTCTTAAATAGGAAAATAGTCCTTGACGCCGTGACGGTGGCGGGGTAGGGTTCAGGCACGGTCAGAGATTTGCGGGCGGCGGGCTTCGGGAGAGGCTTCGCCGCTTTTGCGTTTCCGGGGATGTGCGATGGCGAAGGTTGCGAAACGGGCGAGGCTGCGGGCGGCGTCGGGGACGTTGCTCGCGGATCGGCTGCTGGCGCTGTTCGGCTTCGAGCTCGGCGTGCTCGAGCGCGCGGTGGAGCCTTTGCGGGCCGATGCGGACGAGGGGGAGCGTGACTTCGGGGTCGGCGCCAAGGCGCGGATCGAGGCGCTGGGGCAGATGGTCCGCACGCTGGAGAAGCTCCTGGAGCTGAAGCAGCTGGAGGCGCTGGCGTCCGGGGCGGGCGCCGAGGGGCCGGATGCCGAGGCCGAGAGGCTGGCGGCGGAGCTCATGCGACGGCTGAGGGTCCTCGATCGGCGGCGGCGGGCGGCGGGGCTGCCGACGACCCTTACCGGTGAAGCCGGGGAGGGCGCGGGGAATGCCCCGGTCGGCCGGTCCGAGGCGAGCGGGGCCACGGCTGCGGCGGGGGCAACGGCGGGCGCGGACGAACCCGTTCCTGCTCCCGCGGCCTCGTTCGACGCGTTGCCGATTTGACGGCGGAACACCCCGCCGATCTCGACGAGGCGGCCTACTGGGCGGCCGCAGAGGCGGAGGTGGCGTCGGCACCGAGCGCGGCGCTCGCCAAGGCGATGCCGCGCTGGTCCGACGTGGCGCGGGCCGAGCAACTGCCGCCGCCGGGCGACTGGCGGCAATGGCTGATGATCGGCGGGCGCGGCTCGGGAAAGACGCGGGCGGGAGCGGAATGGATCGGCGCGATGGCGATGGGTCTTCCGCCCCTGGCTTCGGCGCCGCACGGACGCATCGCGCTGGTGGCGGAAACGCTCGGCGATGCCCGGGAGGTGATGGTGGAGGGAGAAAGCGGCATCCGGGCCATCGCCATGCCGCCGCGCCCGGTCTTCGAGGCCTCGCGGCGGCGCCTCGTCTTCGCCAACGGAGCGGTCGCGCAGATCTTCTCGTCGGAAGATCCCGATGCGCTGCGCGGCTACCAGTTCGATGCGGCCTGGGGAGACGAGCTCGCCAAGTGGCGGCATGCCGACGACTGCTTCGACAACCTGCAGCTGGCGCTTCGCCTGGGGAGCCGGCCGCGTGTGCTCCTGACGACGACACCGCGGCCGATCGCGATCTTGAAGCGCCTTCTCCAGGATCGCACGACGGCCACCACCCACATGCGGACGGCGGAAAACGCGGAGAACCTCGCGGGCGGATTTCTGACCGCGATGAACGCGCGATACGGCGGATCGCGGCTCGGGCGGCAGGAGCTCGAAGGCGAGATGATCGAGGCGCGAACCGATGCTCTGTTCGACCGCGCGGCCATCGACCGCCTGCGGGTGCGCGCGGCGCCGGCGATGCGCCGCATCGTCGTGGCGGTGGATCCGCCGGCGACGGCGACAAAGCGCTCCGACGCCTGCGGGATCGTCGCGGCGGGAATTGCGGCGGATGGGACGATCTACGTCCTTTCCGATGGAAGTATGGAAGCGGCCAAGCCGGCGGATTGGGCGCGGGCGGCCGTGCGTCTCTACGAGCGGCTGGAGGCCGACCGGATCGTCGCGGAGGTGAACCAGGGCGGCGACATGGTGGAGGCGGTGATCCGAACGATCTCCGCCGACGTGCCGATCCGATCGGTGCGCGCGACGCGCGGGAAGTGGACTCGGGCGGAGCCCGTCGCCGCGCTCTACGAGCAGGGCCGCGTGCGCCATGCTGGAAGCTTTCCCGCGCTCGAGGACGAAATGGCCGATTTCGGCCCGGACGGGCTGTCCGACGGGCGATCGCCGGACCGGTTGGACGCGATGGTCTGGGCCATCACGGCCCTGTCGGCGCGGGAGGCCGAGCCGCGGGTGCGCGGGCTCTGAGACGAAACAGGTTTTCTCACATTCCGGAGACGATCCATGGGACTGCGATCCATCCTCGCGGCGTTCTCGACCCGCGCCGCGACGGGAACGGCGCGCGAGGTGAAATCGAATGCGGGGGCGGGCGGCGCGTTCGTCTTCACGGGAGCGATGGGAGACGGCGGACCGGGACGTGAGCCGAGCTATGCGGCCCTCGGCCGGACCGGCTTCATGCAGAACCCCGTCGTGCACCGCTGCATCCGCCTGATCGCGGAGACGACGGCGGCCGTTCCGCTGCTTCTCTACGAGGGAAGCGCGGAGGTGACGGAACATCCGATCCTTGAACTCCTGCGTCGGCCGAACGGCTCGAACGACGGCACCGCCCTCATGGAGACGCTGTGCGGGCATCTGATGCTGTCCGGCAACGCCTATGTCGAGACGTCGCTCCTGGAGGGGCGCCCGCGGGCGCTGCACGTGCTGCGCCCGGACCGGATGCGCGTCGTTGAAGGGCGCGACGGGTGGCCGGAGGGCTACGAATATCGCGTCGGGTCTTCGGTTCGCCGGATCCGGACGGATGCGGGCGAGCCGTGGGCGCTTCTCCATCTCAAGCTCTTCCATCCGCTCGACGACCGCCTCGGCTTCGCCCCGCTCGGAGCGGCGGAGGCCGCGCTGTCCCTCCACAATGCGGCAGGGCGCTGGAACACCGCGCTGCTCCAAAACTCGGCCCGGCCGTCCGGGGCGCTGGTCTATCAGCCCGGCGACGGCGCGAACCTCTCGCCGGACCAGTTCGACCGGCTGAAGACGGAGCTGGAGAGCGGTTATACCGGGGCGGCGCGGGCGGGGCGCCCGATGCTGCTGGAGGGCGGGCTCGACTGGAAGGCCATGGGGTTGTCGCCGCGCGACATGGACTTCATCGAGGCGAAGAACCAGGCGGCGCGGGAGATCGCGCTCGCCTTCGGCGTTCCGCCGATGCTGCTCGGCATTCCCGGCGACGCGACCTACGCCAATTATGCCGAGGCCAACCGCGCCTTCTATCGCCTGACCGTGCTGCCGCTCGCGAACCGGATCGCGGGCGCGGTCGGAGCCTGGCTCGGCGCGCATCACGCCGCGCCGCACCTGGCGCTGAGGCCCGATCCCGATCGCGTCGACGGTCTGAGCCTGGAGCGCGAGGCGCTCTGGGCGCGGGTCGGGGCGGCCAGCTTCCTCACCGATGACGAGAAGCGCGAGGCCGTCGGCTACGGGCCGTCCCGCTGACACGTTGCCCTCTTCCATCCATCCCATCGCCGGAGGTGTCGCCATGAGCGTCGAGCCATTGTCGGGGGCCGCCTTGTGGACGGCCAAGATCGTCGGAGCCTGCGCGGGCTCGGCGATCTCCGTCGCCTACCTCCTGCCCGCCAGCCGGCGCGATGCGGCCGCCCGGTTCCTCGTCGGCATCGTGACGGGAATCGTCTTCGGCGCTCCGGCGGGGCTGGCGCTGGCGGGGCACCTGCAACTCGATCTCGCGCTTTCGCCGCCCGAACTCGTGCTGATGGGATCGGCCGCCGCGAGCCTGTCGGCCTGGTGGGCGCTCGGCGTTCTGTCGCGCTTCGCGGCGACCCTCTTTCGCGAGCCGAGCGCGGGAGGCCGGTCGTGAGCGCGGCGCGGCTCGTCGCCCCCCGCGACGGGACGTCCGCCTGGACCGAGGATCATGGGCGGATCTCCGGCTACGCCAGCCTTTTCGGCGCAACGGACCTGTCCGGCGACCGCATCCTGCCCGGAGCGTTCCTTGCCTCGCTCGCCCGGCGGGGCGCGGCCGGCGTCCGGATGCTCTGGCAGCACGATCCGTCGCGGCCGATCGGGATCTGGACGACGCTGACGGAGACGGCAAGCGGGCTTCTCGCGGAGGGCCGGCTGGCGCTGGAGACGGCCGGCGGGCGCGAAGCCTACGGGCTGATCCGGGCCGGCGCGGTCGACGGGCTTTCCATCGGCTTTCGCACCCGGACCGCGCGGCGCGGGACGGGCGACGGCGTGAAGCGCGTGCTCTCGGAGATCGATCTCTGGGAAATCTCGGTCGTGACCTTCCCGATGCAGGAACGGGCCCGGTTGAGGGAAGCGCGCAGCCCGGCCGCGCCGTCCGACAGGCCGAGCCTCGCCGACCGCATTCGCCAAGCCGCGTCGCAGATGGCCGCGAGATCTCCATCGACGCGGTGAATCCAGCCGCCCTCCCATCGTCGTTCAACCCCAGGAGAGACCATGCCCGAGATCAATCTGAACGCTCCCGAGACGAAGGCCGAGACGCGCGAGGTGAGCGAGGCGTTCGATACGCTGATGCGCACCTTTTCCGGATTTCGCGAGACCAACGACTCGCGCCTTGCGGACATCGAACGGCGAATGAGCGCGGACGTCCTGACCGAGGAGAAGGTCGAGCGGATCAACAAGGCGATCGGCGACCAGCAGAAGAAGCTGGAGGCGCTCATGCTCAAGGAGTTGCGCCCGCAGCTCGACGGGACGGGCGAGGAGGGGCGAAGCGCGCGACCGAGCGAGCATCGCCAGGCCTTCGAGACCTATGTCCGCGGCGGCGACGAGCGGGGGCTGCGTCGGCTCGAGGAAAAGGCGATGTCGACGCTGACGGGCGCCGACGGCGGCTTCGTCGTTCCGCCGGAGACCGAGAGGGAAATCGGCCGGCGCCTCGCGCGCATCTCGCCAATCCGGTCCATCGCGTCGGTGCGAACCGTGTCGGCCATGGTGCTGAAGAAACCGTTCTCGCTGGCCGGCGCGCAGGCGGGCTGGGTGGGCGAGGCGGATGCGCGCCCACAGACGACGAGCCCGTCCCTCTCGGAGCTGACGTTTCCGACCATGGAGCTCTATGCCATGCCCGCGGCGACCAACGCGCTGCTCGACGATGCGGCGGTCGATATCGACCAGTGGATCGGCGAAGAGGTGGAGCAGGCCTTCGCCGCGCAGGAAGGGGCAGCCTTCGTCCTCGGCGACGGCGTCAACAAGCCGAAAGGCTTCATGACCGCTGCGACCGTTGCCGAGAGCGCCTGGACCTGGGGCAAGGTCGGCACGATTTCCACCGGCGTCAGCGCCGCTTTCGCGGCCAACGGAGGCTCGGACGCGCTGATCGACCTCATCTACTCGGTCAAGTCCGGCTACCGGCAGAATGCCAGCTTCGTCATGAACCGGCGCACGCAAAGCGTGATCCGCAAGATGAAGGATGCCGACGGAAACTACCTCTGGCAAGCGCCGGCCGCAGCCGGAGCGCGGGCAACGCTGATGGGCTTCCCGCTCGTGGAAACCGAGGAGATGCCGGACATCGCGGCCAACGCGAAGGCCATCGCCTTCGGCGACTTCGCCCGCTTCTACCTCATCGTCGACCGGCAGGGCGTGCGGGTCCTGCGCGATCCCTACTCGGCCAAGCCCTACGTCCTTTTCTACACGACCAAGCGCGTGGGCGGCGGCATCCAGGATTTCGACGCGGCGAAGTTCCTGAACTTCAACGTCTGACGGGCGCCGTCCTTTCGACCAGCCCCGATCCATCGGCGCCCTTCGGGGCCGGACGCCGCGCGCCCGGCCCTTTTTCGTCCCTCACCGTCGGAGCCAACCATGACCTTGATCGACCTCGGGCCGCCGGCGGCCGAGCCGCTGACGCTGGCAGACCTGAAGACCTGGTGCCGGATCGAGCGCGACGACGAGGACGGAATCGTCCTGTCGCTCGCGCGGGCCGCGCGGGAGACGATCGAGGCCCTGACGCGCATGATCCTGGTGCGTCGAGCGTTTCGGCTCGTCGTGGACAGCCTCCCCGCGGACGGCTGGATCGAGATGCATCGCATGCCGCTCCGCAGCGTGACGAGCGTGACCGCCTTCGATGCAGCGGGCACTCCGACCCTCTTCGGCCCGGCGCATGCCGTGATCGAGCGAGCGCTCGGGATCGAAGCCGTCCGGCTGTCGCCGGATGTCCGGGCCGTCGCCGCGAACGGCGTCGAGATCGAGATGGAGGTGGGTTACGATGCGGGCGGGGCGCCGGACGGGTTGAAGCTCGCGATCCGCCGGATCGTGTCGGCAAGCTACGAGGTGAGGGCCGCCGTCTCGCCCGAGCAGCAGCCGGCGCTCGTTCCTCCCGCGGCGGAAGCCCTGCTGCTGCCCTATCGCCGGGTGCGGCTCTGATGGCGCTGATCTTCCTCGATCCCGGCCTCCTCCGGCGGCGCGTGCGCCTGCAGACGCCCGACATGATCGCCGACGCAAGCGGCGGAGCGGTGACGGCATGGCGAGAGGTGGCGGAGTTGTCGGCTCATGTCGAACCCTTGTCGGCGGCTGCGCGCGAGCGGTTCGGGCAGCGCGCAGAGACCGTCACGCACCGGGTGATCTGCCGCTTCCGGAGCGACATCGATCGTGGCATGGCCTTCGTCTTGAAGGACCGCCGGCTGACCATCCGTTCGCTTCACGATCCCGACGAAAGCGGCCGGTTTCTCGTTTGCCGATGCGAGGAGGAGCGATGAGGCTCGATGCGAGGCTCTTTTTCCCGGTCGAGGCGCTGAAGGCCCGTCTGCGCGCCGCCGGGGCTGCGGGACGATCGAGCGAGCCGTCGCCGCGCCGGCGGATCGCTCTTCCCTCGACGTCGAACCTGCGAGCCCCCGCGACCCTCGAGGATCCGTTCCCCTTCGAAGACGCCGCCGCGCCGGGATGAAATTTCCGTCACATGGTTTACGCCGGCCGGCAATCACGTCACATTCAGGCTGGATATTTGACGTGATGTTCCCTGACGCTGCCGCGACCATTTCGAAAGGATGATGCCATGGCACATGCGAGTGCTGAACTTCAGACTTCGATCTACCAGACGCTGAGCGCCGATCCCGGTCTCCTCAAGCTGCTCGGCGGACCGAAGATCTTCGATCACGTGCCGGAGAGGGCCCCGTTTCCGTATCTCACGCTCGGTCGGACGACGGTGGTCGACTGGTCGACCGGGACCGAGGACGGCTCCGAACACATTTTGACGCTGCACGTCTGGGCGAAGGGCGGCGGCAAGCAGGCGACCTACCAGATCATGGACCAGGTTTCGAACAAGCTCCACGATCAGCATCTGTCGCTCGACGGGCACCATCTGGTGAACCTACAGCTGCAATTTGCCGAAGCGAGGCTGGAACCGGATTCCGCGACCTATCACGGCATCCTGCGCTTCCGAGCGGTTACCGAGCCGATCGCCTGATCGATCGAACGACGCTCCGGACCCCGGAGCACATGAGCGAAGCATGACAAGGCGGCCTCAACAGGGCCGCCTTTTTTCTTGGTCCGACCGTTCGGTCGAAACGCGGAGACGAGGATGGCAGCGCAAAAGGGCAAGGACCTCCTTCTGAAGGTCGATCCGGCGGGCGGCACCGCCTATGCGACGGTGGCGGGCCTGCGGACCAAGCGGCTCGCCTTCAACGCGGAGGCCGTCGACATCACGGATGCGGCGAGCGTGGGACGCTGGCGCGAACTCCTGGGCGGAGCCGGCGTGCAGAGGGCTTCGTTATCGGGTTCGGGCATCTTTCGGGATGCCGGCACGGACGCTTCCTTCCGCTCCCTGTTCTTCGCCGGGACGATCGCGACCTATCAGGCCGTCATCCCCGATTTTGGAACCGTCAGCGGCCCCTTTCAGATCACGGCGCTGGAATATGCCGGCGAATACAATGGTGAGGTCACCTTCGAGGTGACGCTGGAATCGGCCGGTATCCTCAGCTTCGTGGCGGTTTGACGATGGCCGTGAACCGACGCAGGGGAGAGGTCGGCGCCATCATCGACGGGCGCGAGCGTGTGCTGTGCCTCACGCTGGGCGCCTTGGCCGAACTGGAGGACGCGTTCGCGGCAGAGGATGTCGGGGCCTTGATGCGGCGCTTCGGATCGGGCCGGCTCGGAGCGCGCGATCTGATGCGCATTCTCGGTGCGGGCCTTCGCGGCGCCGGCGAGAGCGTCGCCGATGTCGAGGTCGGCGCGATGCGCATCGACGGCGGCGCGGCCGGTGCGGCCGTCATCGCGGCGGAACTCCTCACGGCGGCGTTCGGCGAATTGGGGAATGCCGGCGCGACCCAGGCCGGCGCAGCGGGATCGGTCGGAGCCGCAACCGCAAACCCTTGAGCGCCGCGCCGGAGTTCGAGGCGGGCTCCGGCGCGGTCGCGTTTCCGTTCGACGAGGCGATGACGGCGGGCTTCGGGCTGCTCGGTCTCGCCCCGGCCGCCTTCTGGGCCATGACGCCGCGAGAATTCGCAAGAGCGATCGCGCCCTTCGCCGAGCGCACGGCCGAGCCGCTGCGGCGACCGGATCTCGAAGCGCTGATGGCCCGCTTCCCCGACCCTCCCAGGAGATGACCATGGCGGCCGACGAGACGTTCCAGGTGGCGGTGGAAGCCGACACGACAGGATTCGAGCGCAGCCTCGACACGCTTTCGGCAAAGGCCAGCGCCTTTGGCGCGGCTTTCACCGGAGCGTTGACGGCAGCGGCGAGCGGTGGCCGATCGCTCGACGGCGTGATGCGCCAACTCGGGCAACGGATCTCGTCGATCGCGCTCGGAGCGGCCCTGAAGCCGCTGGAGACCGCGATCGGCGGAATGTTCGGGCAGGTGATCACCGGTCTCGGGGGGATCGCGGGCGCTTCGCCTAATGCCGCCGGAGCGGTGCCGAGGGTGACGCCGTTCGCCAAGGGCGGCGTGGTCGCGGCGCCGACCTTTTTCCCGAACGGGCGCCAGATCGGGCTGATGGGCGAGGCCGGCGCGGAGGCGATCCTGCCGCTGAAACGCGCCGCCGACGGCACGCTCGGCGTTGCATCCGGCGGCGGCGGAGCGCGTTCGCAGACGATCGTCTTCAACGTGGCGACACCGGACGCGGCGAGCTTCCGCCGATCCGAAGCCCAGATGCAGGCCCTCCTCGCGCGCGCCGCCGGGCGCGGGCAGCGTGGACTATAGAAGGACGCGCGATGAGCATTCCATCCTTCAGCGAAGAGCGTTTCCCCCTTCGCATCGCCTTCGGGACGAGCGGCGGGCCGGAACGGCGGACCGAAATCGTCCGGCTTTCCACGGGATTCGAGACCCGCAACCAGCGGCATCGCCACTCCTTCCGTCGCTATGATGCGGGCTCGGGCGTCAAAAGCATCGGCGATCTCGTCGCCGTCCTCGACTTCTTCGAAGCGCGACGAGGCAAGCTCGTCGGGTTCCGGTTCCGGGATCCGCTCGACCATGGCTCCGCCCGACCGGGGAGCTCCGTCTCGCCCTTCGACCAGGCGATCGGCACCGGAGACGGAGCCACCCGGGTCTTCGCTCTCCAGAAGTCCTACGGAACAGGCGCCGGCGCCTATCTCCGACCGATCGAGAAGCCTGTGGCCGACACGTTGCGGCTCGCTGGAAGCGGGGCCGAACTCGGCCGCGGCTTCAGCCTCGACGAGACGACCGGGCTCGTCACCTTCGCCACGGCACCCGCCGCCGGTGTGCAGCTGACGGCGGGCTTCGAATTCGACGTGCCGGTGCGCTTCGACGTCGACCAGCTCGTCGTCAACCTCGCCGCCTTCGAGGCCGGCGACATCCCCTCCATTCCCCTGACGGAGATCCGGCCATGAGGAGTGTTCCGGCGGCGCTGTCGGCGCATCTGGAGGCATCGGCGACGACGGTCGCGCGCGCTTGGCGTCTCGTGCGGAGCGACGGCGTCGTTCTTGGCTTCACGGACCATGACGCGCCCCTGACCTTCGGGGGAACGCGCTACGAGGCCGCGAGCGGCCTTTCCGCCGGCGAGACGGAAGCAATGCTCGGGCTCGGCGCGGGAACGCAGGAGATCGACGGCGCTCTGTCGTCTGCGGCCATCAAGGAGGCCGACATTCTGGCCGGTCGATACGACGGTGCGCGCGTGGAGACCTATGTCGTCAACTGGCAGACGCCGGACGAGCATTGTCTTCTCGACGTTCACGAGATCGGCGAGGTGAAACGGGGCGGACCGGCCTTCACCGCGGAACTGCGCGGCATCGCGAGCCGGCTCGACCGTCGGCGGGGTCGGCTCTACCGCCGGCGATGCGACGCCGTGCTCGGCGACGCCCGGTGCGGTATCGACCTGTCCGCCCCGCATCTCGTGCGGGACGTGGTCTACGCACGCATGTCGAGCGGTGCGCTCGTCGTAACGGAGGCCGAGGACGTCGACCCTGTGCTCTTTTCCGGCGGGCATCTCGTCTGGACGAGCGGCGTGGCCAAGAGTCTGTCCGCCGAGATTGCCGGTCTCTACCCGGCCGGCGGCGGCGGACTGCGCGTCGAGACGATCGGAGCGGCCCGCCTTGAACCCTCGGCCGGCGACCGGCTGCGTCTTCATGCGGGATGCGACAGGAGCTTTTCCACATGCCGGTCCCGCTTCGGCAACGGCCTGAACTTTCGAGGCTTTCCGCATCTGCCGGGCAGCGATGCCGCCCTCGGCGTCGCCAAGTCGAGCGGTCTGCACGACGGCATGCCGGTGGTTCCGTGATCGCGGCACCGGGTTCGATCCAGCGGCGCGACGTCGTGGCCGCGGCGGAGACGTTCCTCGGCACGCCCTATCGGCATCAGGGAAGCCGGCGCGGCGTCGGATGCGACTGCCTCGGACTTGTCCGCGGCATCTGGCGCGAACTTTACGGGCGAGAGCCGGAGATCGCCGGTCCCTATACGCCGGATTGGGCGGAGCGCACGGTGGGCGAGCCCCTTCTGGAAGCCGCCCGGCGGCATTTTCACGACATTCGGCAGGAGGAAGCCGAGCCGGGCGACCTTCTCGTGTTCCGCTGGCGGACCGGTGTGACGGCCAAGCATTGCGGAATCCTCGCGCCGGAGGGCCGGCTCATCCACGCCTACGAGGGGGCTGCCGTCGTCTCCTCGCCGCTCGGTTCCGCCTGGATCCGCCGGACGGCGGGCGCTTTTCGTTTTCCGGAGGCCTGATCGATGGCGACGCTTCTCCTGCAGGCCGCCGGTGGCTTTGTCGGCGGCCTTCTCGGCGGCCCGACGGGCGCGATGGCGGGTCGCGCGCTCGGCGCACTCGGCGGAGCGGCGATCGACAACCGCTTCTTCGGTCCCGGTCCGCAACGCGTGCAGGGCCCGAGGCTCGGCGCGTCGCGTTTTCTCGACGCGGACGAAGGCGCGGGCATCGCGAGGCTCTATGGAACCGCGCGGGTCGCGGGACAGGTGATCTGGGCGACGCGGTTCGAGGAGCGCAGCCAGACCCAGCGCTCGGGCGGCAAGGGTGGCGGATCCGGTCCGCGGACCGAGACCACCACCTACAGCTATTTCGGGCATGTCGCGATCGGGCTCTGCGAAGGTCCGATCGCAGGCCTTCGCCGGATCTGGGCGGATGGCGAGGAACTCGACCTGGCGACCGTCACCCACCGCGTTCATCGTGGCGATGCCGGGCAGATGCCCGATCCCTTGATCGAAGCGAAACAGGGTGCGGGACAGGCGCCCGCCTATCGCGGGCTTGCCTATGTCGTCTTCGAGAACCTCGCGCTGGAGAGCTTCGGCAACCGGATCCCGCAGATCGCCTGCGAGGTCCTTCGCCCGGTCGGCGAGCTCGAAGGCCAGATCCGCGCGGTGACGATCATTCCGGGCGCCAGCGAGCACGGGCTCGATCCGCTGCCGGTGCGCGAGACGGTCCGGCCCGGACAGGACCGGGTGATGAACCGCGCCGTCCATCACGGCGCCAGCGACTACGAGGCGTCGCTCGACGAACTGCAGAGCCTTTGTCCCCAGCTCGAACGGGCCGCGCTCGTCGTCGGCTGGTTCGGCACCGACCTTCGCGTGGGGCAGTGCAAGGTGAAGCCGGGCGTCGAGGTCGTCGAACGGCAGGAGACCGAGACCTGGCGGGCGGGCGATGTCGCGCGCGCCGACGCTCATCTCATCAGCCGTTCCGGGGAGGGACCGGCCTATGGGGGCACACCGAGCGACCGGGGGGTGGTGCGCGCCATCCAGGACCTCAAGGCACGCGGGCTCAAGGTGACTCTCTCCCCGTTTCTCCTCATGGACGTGCCGGCCGACAACGCGCTCGCCGATCCCTATGGCGGCCTGCGGCAGGCCGCCTATCCCTGGCGGGGGCGGATGACGGCGGCGGCCGGCGTCGATCGCACGCAGGCGACCCGAGCCGATATCGCCGCCTTCGTGGGAACGGCGTCCCCGCATCACTTCTCGACGCGCGGCGGGACCGTCCGGTTTTCAGGTCCGGCGGGCGAGTGGAGCCTTCGCCGGATGGTGCTGCACCAAGCCCATCTGGCGGTGCTGGCCGGCGGGGTCGACGCCTTCGTGATCGCCTCCGAGATGCGCGGGCTGACGCGATTGCGGGACAGTTCGGACGCCTTTCCGTTCGTGGAGGCGCTGATCTCGCTCGCCAGCGACGTAAAATCGGTCCTGCCGGGCGCGAAGGTCACGTATGGCGCGGACTGGAGCGAGTATTTTGGATTCCACCCAGCCGACGGCTCCGGCGACGTGTTCTTCAATCTCGATCCGCTCTGGTCGCATCCCGCGATCGATATGATCGGCATCGACCACTACATGCCGCTGTCGGACTGGCGGGCGGAGGATGCCGGCGGGAAGGGGCCGGACGGGGCGGCGTCTCCCTACGATGCCCTTGCTCTCGATCGGGGGGTCGATCACGGAGAGTATGCCGACTGGTTCTATGCCTCAAATGCCGACCGGCAGGCGCGTCTGCGGACGCCGATCACCGATGGAAGCGCGGGCAAGCCCTGGGTCTATCGGGCGAAGGATCTCGTCAACTGGTGGAGCCGCCCGCATGTGGAGCGGCGGGCGGGTATCGAGCGAAGCGGGGCGACGGCCTGGGTGCCGATGTCGAAGCCGATCTGGTTCACCGAGCTCGGCTGTCCCGCGATCGACAAGGGCGCCAACCAGCCGAACGTCTTCCTCGACCCCAAATCGTCCGAGAGCTTCGCCCCCAACTTTTCCACCGGCGCGCCAGACGACCTCCTGCAGCGGCGGGCTCTCGAAGCGCAGCTTCGACACTGGGATCCGGCATCTCCGGGCTTCGTCGAAGCCGCCAATCCCGTATCGCCCCTCTACGGCGGGCGGATGGTCGAGCCGGCGGCGGTTCATCTCTGGACCTGGGACACGCGGCCCTTTCCCGCCTTTCCCGATCGGACCGACATCTGGAGCGACGGCGACAACTGGCGGCGCGGACACTGGCTGACCGGACGGCTGGGGCGCGCACCGGTGGCCGAACTGATCCGGCAGCTTCTCTGCGAGCACGCGGACGCGGACGACGAAACGGTCCTATCCGGCGCCGATGTCGACGTATCGGGCGTCGACGCCCTCGTCGGCGGCTATCTCGTCGCAGGCCCCGGCTCTGCGCGTGGAGAATTGCAGGAACTGATGCGCCTGTGCGGAATCGTGGCGCATGCCAGCGGCGGGCGGGTCGTCTTCTCGTCTCTGTCGCGAGCCTCCGTCGCACGAACCATCAGCCGTCTGGCGGAAGAGCGGGACGGCGAACCCCTGATCGAGCAACGGCGGATGGAGGACAGCGAAACATCGCAGGAGGTCGTCGTGGGCTTCGGCGATCCCGCGCGGTCCTATCAGCCGGCCGCCGCGGAGGCCGTTCGCAGCCGAAGCCGCCATCCCCGCAAGACAACGGTGGAACTGCCGGTGATCCTTCGGGAAGAGGAGGCGCGGCGCTTCGCATCGGCTCTTCTGGCCGAAGAGGCGGAGGGGCGCGACACGATCCGCTTTTCGCTCCCACCGAGCGAGATCGCCATCGAACCGGGCGACGTCGTGGCCTTGGCGGACCTGCCGGGGCGCTGGATCATCACGCGCATCGAGGATGGCGAGACGCGGCGCATCGAGGCTCGCGGGATCGGCGACGCCCCGCGTGGGGCCGTCGACGAACGGATCGGCGTGCCAAGCCCTGCGCCGAAGGGACCCGTCACCGTCTCGCGCCCACTCCTGGCCTTTCTGGACCTACCGCTCGGGTCTGCCGAACGGCCTTCGCAGGCGTCGCGCATCGCCGTTCATGCCGAACCCTTCGTGCCCGTCGTGATCCAGGCTCTGGTTGCCGGCGGTCCTCAACGGACGCTCGCGACGGCGACCAGCCCGGCAACGATGGGGGTTCTGGCCGTCGAACTGTCACCCGGGCCGGACGCTCTGATCGATCGGTCGACGCGGCTCGAGGTCTCGCTTCATCGCGGGGCGATGGAAAGCGTCACGCCGGAGGCGATGCTCGGCGGTGCCAATCTCTGCGCGGTGAAATGCCGGAACGGCGCATGGGAGATGCTGCAGTTTCAAACCGCCGAAGAGATCGGTCCCGGACGCTTTCGGCTGAGCCTCCTTCTGCGAGGCGGCAACGGGAGCGAGGACGCGATGGCGAGCGGCGCAGAGGTGGGCGCCGCCTTCGTGCTGCTCGACGGCGCACCCGCTGCCCCCGATCTCTCGCCCGACGATGTCGCCCGGCCCCTGGATTGGCGAATCGTGCCGGTGGGGCGGCCGCTCGACGATCCCTCGGTGGGGCTGTACCCGGCGGTCGCCCTCGGAGGTCGCGCGCTTCTGCCGCTGTCGCCGGTGCATCTCACCGCAAGCTTCGCGGCCGACGGCGCCGTGTCGATCGGCTTCGTGCGGCGGACCCGCGTCGGCGGCGATCGATGGGAAGGCCTCGACGTCCCGCTCGGCGAAGAGATCGAGCGATATCTCGTCCGGGTCAGCGCCAACGGGCTCGAGATCCGACGGGAAACGCCGGTGCCGAGCGTCTCGCTCTCCGTCGCCGAACAGCTCGCGGCCTTCGCTTCGCTGCCCGAGACTCTCGACGTGGAGGTGCGCCAGCTCAGCCTGACGGCCGGGCCAGGCTTGCCGAGGCGATCGGTGTTCGCGCGGCCCGCATGATGCCGTGCGTGCCTTTCCAGCAGGCAGACCCCCCTTTCGACCCACGGAAGAAGAAGGAGAGCGTGGAATGGACGAGATGAAGAGCTGGTATCGATCGAAGACGATCTGGGGCGGCATCGTCGCACTTCTGGCCGCGATGGGAGGCCTCGTCGGACTCGATCTCGACGCGGCCGAGGGGAGCGCGCTGACGCTGGCCCTGACGCAGGCGGCTTCCGCTATCGGAGCGATCGTCGCCATCCTGGGTCGTCTGGAAGCGGTCAAGCCCATCGCTTGAAACGCCTCGGCGCGGCGTTCCGGATCGGGAGCCGCGCCGGTCCATTCATTCGACATTCAGAGGGGATCGGCTAGAACGATGCACGTTGAAGAGTTGGACGCCCGATGATCCCTCGTGCCCATTTCCGCAAGATCCCGATCGTGGCGGTGCTCGTCGGTTCCCTGCTGCTGGGCGCCTCGCTGTCGCCGTCGAAAGCGGACGTCCTGCGGACTGGAGCAAGTCTGACGCTCTCGATCTGGACCGATGCGGCGCTGCCCGAGACCAGGGGGAGCCCCGCCGCCGAGGGAGTGCGCATGGCGGATGCCGACTGTTCGGCCGCCGCGGCCGAGGCGGCGGCGGAAACCGGAGGGGAGGTGCTGTCCGTCTCCAGCCGGGAGGAGGGCGGGCGCACGCTCTGCGTGGTGACCGTGCTCGTGCCGGGCGGCGAGGGAGAGCGTCCGCGCAAGCGGACCATCACCGTGCCGCAATGATCGCGCAAGCGCCACGCCGTCCGGCCGACCGCGGCGGGACGAAGGACGGAGCGGACGGAATTCATGCGACTTCTGATCGTCGAGGACGACCCGAACCTCAACCGGCAGCTGGTCGAGGCCCTGCAGGGCGCGGGTTATGTCGTGGACAAGGCCTTCGACGGCGAAGAGGGGCATTTCCTCGGCGATACCGAGCCCTACGATGCCGTCGTCCTCGATGTCGGACTGCCGTCGATGGACGGAATCAGCGTCCTCGAACGCTGGCGTCGCGACGGACGCACGATGCCCGTCTTGATCCTCACCGCACGGGATCGCTGGAGCGACAAGGTCGCCGGGATCGACGCGGGAGCTGACGATTACGTGACGAAGCCCTTTCACATCGAGGAGATCCTCGCCCGCGTGCGCGCCCTCATTCGGCGTGCCGCCGGCCATGCCTCTTCGGATATCCATTGCGGGCCGTTGCGCCTCGATACCAGAGCGTCCAAGGCGACCGTCGACGGAACGGCGCTGAAGCTCACCTCTCACGAATATCGACTGCTCTCCTACCTGATGCACCATGTCGGCGAGATCGTTTCGCGCACCGAACTGATCGAGCATCTCTACGACCAGGATTTCGACCGGGACTCCAACACGATCGAGGTTTTCGTCGGCCGCCTGCGTCGCAAGATCGGGCTTGACCTGATCGAGACCGTGCGCGGCCTCGGCTACAGGATCCGGGATGAAACTCCGGGCGTTTGACAGTCTCGCCGTCCGCGTCATCGCCTTTTCGAGCCTCTGGGCGATCACCGGGCTCGTCGTCGTCGGCGGGCTGATCTCCACGATCTACGGCCGGACCGCTTCGCGCGGCTTCGAGGAGCTGCTCGTCGCGCAGCTCTACAACATCGTCAATGTCGTCTCCGTCTCGCCCGAGGGGAACCTGTCGGGCTCGCCGGATCTCGGAGATCTCCGTTATTCCCAGCCTCTGTCGGGCTGGTACTGGGAGGTGCTGCCGGCCAGCGACAACACGAAGGGGCGACTGGCCTCGATCTCGCTCGGGCCGGCCGACATCGCATCTCCTTCGACCGCGCTCCTTCCCTTCGATCCGCAATACCGCCGCGATTACGAAGCCAGGGGCCTCGAGGGCGAAGCGCTGAAGGTCGTCGAGACCGAGATCGTGCTCGATCAGGACAATCACATCGCCCGCTTCCGGGTGATGGGGAATGCGAGCCTCGTGCAGGCCGATATCGACCAGTTCGACCAGACGCTGTTCTTCTATCTTTCCTTGTTCGGCCTCGGCTCGATCCTCATCAACGCCGTCGCCATTCTCTACGGCCTGAAGCCCCTGACCAGCGTGCGCCGGTCGCTCGGCGAGGTGCGGAACGGGCGGGCCGAGCGTTTGATGGGCGCTTTCCCCGCGGAGATCCGTCCCCTGACGGTCGAGATGAACGCGCTGATCGACAACAATCGCCGGATCGTCGAACGGGCGCGGACGCAGGTCGGCAATCTCGCGCACTCGCTGAAGACGCCGATCGCGGTCTTGATGAACGAGGCGGAGGCCATGGGTGGGGACAAGGGACGGCTCTTCGCGGACCAGGGCGATCGAATGCGCCATCAGGTGCAGCATTATCTCGACCGGGCGCGGATCGCGGCGCAAAGCGAAGGGATCGTCTTTCGCACGCCCGTCCAGTCCACGCTGGAGCGCCTGGCGCGAGTCCTCGTCAAGCTGAACCCCAAGCTTCGCTTCGAGTTCGCCGGGCTCGACGCGAAACCGCTGGTGTTTGCCGGGGAGCGCCAGGACTACGAGGAGATGGTCGGCAATCTTCTCGAGAATGCGGCGAAGTGGACGCGTGGACGCATCCGTCTTTCCGTCGCGCCGCTCGGCGACGGCACGTTTCGCACGAGCGTCGAAGACGATGGGCCGGGGCTCGACGAGGCAGACGCGGCGGAGGCGGTCAAGCGCGGCCGGCGCCTCGACGAGGAAAAGCCGGGAAGTGGGCTCGGTCTCTCGATCGTGATCGACACGGCCGAGGAATATCGCGGCACGTTCACGCTCTCGCGATCTTCGATCGGCGGATTGTGCGCTGCGCTCGTTCTACCACTGGCTCTCGATCCCGAGACTTCCTAGGATAGAGGCAGCGAGCGCGGGCCAGTCCGCGGGAGTCGGCCCTTGGATGCGGGTGCATCGGCCGGAGTGCCGAGTGGGATCGTGCGATGAGAAGATGCCTGGCGAAGGTTTGCCTGCCGTTCCTGATCCTGCCGATCGCGACCGGTTGTTCGTCGATCGGCCGAGAGACGCTCGGCTTCGGCACGAGCGCGCCGATCTCGGCCGGCGCTGCCGCGCTGGGGGACGGTCTCATCGGTCGTGACAAGGCGCTGAAGCTGTCGTCCGAGGCCCGCATGCGGGCGCTGGATGCGGAATACCAGGCGCTGCAGTTCATGCCGGCGGGGCAGTCGGTCGCCTGGGAGGCCGGCAAGGTTCGGGGGAGCGTGGTGCCGACGCAGCTCTATCGTGTGGGGTCCCAGGATTGCCGCGGCTATTCGCAGACCGTCCTTCGCGACGGCCGGGAGGCGAAGACCTTGGGAACCGCCTGTCGGACCGAGGACGGGTTCTGGCGTCCCGTCGCCTGACGGCGACTTGAGTGGCGGCCGCATGCTGCATTTGCTAGAGGCGCAACTCGACAGAGGCTCGGCGTGGCCGGAAACCTTGGGGCCGGCCGCTTGGAGCCGCTAGACGGGACGACCATGCTGTTCTGGATCATTGCCGGCCTTCTCACCGTCTTCGTCGTCGCCGTCCTGTTGCGTCCGATCCTGAGGGCCCATCCCGTCGAGGCGCTTCCCCGATCGGAGCACGACGCCGAAGTCTATGCGGCGCAGTTGCGCGAACTCGATGCCGATCGACGGCGCGGCACGATCTCCGACGAGGACGCGGCCGTCGCGCGGGCCGAGATCGGGCGCCGTCTTCTGAAAACATCCGCACCGGAAGCCCGGCTCGTACCCTCCCGAGGACGACGCGGCCTCCTGGCATTCTCCGTGTTCTTCGTCGGGCTCGGCGTGCCCGCTGCGACGCTCTACGCCTACACGACGTTCGGCTCCCCGAACCTTGGGGACCTCCCGCTTGCCGCGCGGCTGGCGGTCGATCCGGCGAAGGCCGATCTGCCGACCCTCATCGCGCAGGCCGAGGCCAAGCTGAGGGCTCGCCCCGAGGACGGTGCGGGTTGGGACATGCTGGCGCCGATCTATCTGCGCAGCGGGCGATCCGAGGAGGCGCTGCGGGCCGCCAGCGAGGCGATCCGGCTGCTGGGACCGACGCCGGAGCGCGAGGCGACGCGGGGCGAGGCGCTGGCGCAGGCCGCTTCCGGTGAGGTCACGGACGAGGCGAAGGCGAGTTTCGAGCGCGCCCTCGCCATGAACCCCGACTTTCTTCCTGCGCGCTTCTTCCTCGCTCTCGACCTGTCGCAGGAGGGTCAATTTGCGCAAGCGGGCCGCGCTTGGCGCGATCTCGTGGAGAAGAGCCCGCCCGGTGCGCCCTGGCTCGACATCGCAAATCTCGCCATCGCCGATGCCGACAAGCGGGTGGCTGCGGCTGCGAACCCGCCCCCCGCGCAACCCGGCCCGACAGAGGGGGATGTCGCCGCGGCGGCCGATCTGCCGCAGGCGGATCGGACGGCGATGATCGAAGGCATGGTGTCGCAACTCGCCGAGCGCCTGAAATCCGCCCCCAACGACGTCGAAGGTTGGAAGCGCCTGATGAGATCCTATACGGTGCTGGGCGACGGGGAACGGGCGAGGGAATCCCTCCGGCAGGCCTCCGCCGTGTTTGCCGAAGGAACGTCCGAGCGGCAGGACATCGAGCGATTCGCTTTGGAACTCGGCCTGCAAGCCGGGTCCGAGACGACGGCGCAATGATAGCGTGAACGGCGAGGCGATGATGCGACGAGCGATGACCGGGACGAATCGATGACGCGAAAGCAGAAGCGGCTGACCTCGATCGGGGCCATCCTCGGTGTCCTCGCCTGCGCCGTCGGGCTCGTCCTGTCCGCCATGTCGGACGGGCTCGCCTATTTCAATTCGCCGACCGACCTCGTCGCCCAGGCGCCGGGCTCCTCGCAGCGCATCCGGCTCGGCGGGCTCGTGGAAAAGGGTTCGGTGGATCGTGCCGGCGCGAGCACGGTGCGGTTTCGCGTGACGGACTCGGTCGAGAGCGTGCCGGTCGTCTACGAAGGCATCCTTCCCGATCTCTTCCGCGAGGAACAGGGCATCGTCGCCGAAGGCACGCTCGGTCCGGACCGGGTCTTCGTCGCCGACACCGTGCTCGCCAAGCATGACGAGACCTACATGCCCAAGGAGGTTGTGGACGATCTGAAGAAGCGCGGCCTCTGGGAGGACGGGAAGCCGAAGACGGCATCCGGCGACGATGCGAAGGCGATGCCGGTATCGCTGGGAGCAGGCTCATGATCGTCGAAATCGGGCATTACGCGCTGATCCTCGCGCTCGCGACCGCGATCGTCCAGTCGATCTTGCCGATGGTCGGCTCGCGCCTCGTGGACGCCCGACTGATGGAGACGGGCCGCTCGACGGCGATCGCCGGTTTCGCGCTGCTGGCGCTCGCATTCGGATGCCTGACGACGGCCTACGTCACATCCGACTTCTCGGTCATGAACGTCTTCGCCAATTCGCATTCGGCCAAGCCGATGCTCTTCAAGATCACCGGCGTCTGGGGCAATCACGAGGGCTCGATGCTCCTCTGGGTGCTGATCTTGACCCTGTTCGGCGCGCTCGTCGCTCTGTTCGGCCGCGATCTTCCGCCAAGCCTCAAGGCGAACGTCCTCGGCGTCCAGGGATGGATCACGACGGCCTTCCTCGCCTTCATCCTCCTGACGTCGAACCCGTTCCAGCGGCTGGATCCGGCGCCCTTCGAAGGCCAGGATCTCAACCCGATCCTCCAGGATATCGGCCTCGCGATCCATCCGCCGATGCTCTATCTCGGCTATGTCGGCTTCTCCATCGCCTTCTCCTTTGCCGTCGCCGCCCTCATCGACGGGCGGATCGACGCGACCTGGGCGCGCTGGGTGCGGCCCTGGACGCTGCTGGCGTGGATCTTCCTGACGCTCGGGATCGCGATGGGCTCCTACTGGGCCTATTACGAACTCGGCTGGGGCGGCTGGTGGTTCTGGGATCCGGTCGAGAACGCCTCCTTCATGCCCTGGCTGTCCGGCACGGCGCTCCTGCATTCGGCCGTGGTCATGGAGAAGCGGTCCGCTCTGAAGATCTGGACGGTGCTGCTCGCGATCCTGACCTTCTCGCTGTCGCTGCTCGGCACGTTCCTCGTGCGGTCGGGCGTGCTGACGTCGGTCCATGCCTTCGCGACGGACCCGACGCGCGGCGTCTTCATCCTCGCGATCCTGATCTTTTTCATCGGGGGATCGCTGGCGCTCTTCGCGGTGCGGGCGGGAACGCTCGAGGCCGGCGGCCTCTTCGCACCGATCAGCCGCGAGGGCGCGCTCGTCTTCAACAATCTCTTCCTGACCACGGCCTGCGCGACCGTTCTGACGGGGACGCTCTATCCGTTGGTCCTCGAGGTCCTGACCGGCGAAAAGATCTCCGTCGGCGCACCGTTCTTCGATCTCACCTTCGGGCCGCTGATGGTGCCGCTGCTGATGGCCGTTCCGTTCGGGCCGTTGCTCGCCTGGAAGCGTGGCGATCTCTATGCGGCGGCGCAGAGGCTCTATTTCGCCTTCGGCGTGTCGCTCCTGGCCGTGATCGCCGTGATCGCGGCGACGTCGGGAACGCGCATTCTCGCCGCGCTCGGCTTCGGCCTCGCGGTCTGGCTCATGGCCGGTTCCGTGGTCGATCTGGCGGGGCGGGCCGGTCTGCCCAAGGTTTCGCCGCTTGTCGCCCTGCGAAGACTGATCGGGCTTCCCCGTGCGGCCTTCGGCACGGCGCTCGCCCATGCCGGGCTCGGACTGACGGTTCTCGGCGTCATCTCGACATCCGCGTTCCAGACCGAACTCGTGACCTCGATGCGTCCCGGTGAAATTCGGGATGCCGGCGGCTATCAGGTCCGCTTCGATCGGATGGAGCCGCGGCAGGGCTCCAACTACAACGAGGAGGTCGCGCGCTTCACGCTGCTGCGCGGCGGCGTCGCGGCGGCGTCGATGGAAAGCTCCAAGCGCTTCTATCCCGCGCGCCAGATGCCGACGACCGAAGCCGGCATCCACACGCGGTGGCTCAGCCAGCTCTACATCGCGATCGGCGACACGTCGCCCGACGGCGCCGTCGTCGTTCGTCTCTGGGGCAAGCCTCTGATCACGCTGATCTGGCTGGGCGCCGTGGCGATGGCGGCCGGCGGCATGCTCTCGCTGGCCGACCGCCGCCTGCGCGTCGGCGCGCCCGCGCGTTCGCGGCAGAAGGGGAAGGCGGTTCCGGAGGCGGCACCGGCATGAGGCACCTTCGCGAGATCCTGCTTGTCGCCGGCGGCCTTTTTCTTCTGCCGGTCTCGGGTCCGCTGCCGGTCGATCCGCTGGCGGGCATCGGCATGTCGGCGAACGCTGTTCAGCCGAGCGAGATCCTGCCCGATGCCGAGATGGAACGCCGGGCGCGCGCGATTTCCGCGGGCCTGCGTTGCCTCGTCTGCCAGAACCAGTCGATCGATGATTCCGATGCCGATCTCGCGAAGGATCTGCGCGTTCTCGTGCGCGAACGGCTCGAGTCGGGCGACAGCGACGGAGAGGTGATCGATTACCTCGTCGCGCGCTACGGCGAGTTCGTGCTGCTGAGACCCCGTCTTTCCACGGGGACGCTGATCCTCTGGGGCACGCCGGTCGCGTTGCTGTTGGCCGGCGGTGCCTTCGCGCTCCTGTCTTCGCGCCGTCGGCGGGCCGAACGGCCGACGGTGAGACTGACGCCCGACGAGGAGCGCGCGGTCGAGGCGGCCCTGCGCGAAAAGGGTTTCTGAGGGCAGGAGCCGGAGATCGCAACCTTACCAAGATTTCACCGGCTTGAAGGGGTCCCGTAAGCTCTGCCTTCCTATCTTCCCTCCTGTCGGCGGCGGACGAACCATCCCGCGGCCCCCAGGCTTCAAGCATGTCGCGGCGCCCGTCGGACCACCGGTCCGCCCGGTGTCGCGGACTTCGAGGGAAAGAGGAATTTCATGGCGACTTCCGTTCAATCACCCAAGCGCAACCGTCTCCTCGCTACGGCCCTGGCCGCAGGCGTTGCCGGCTCGGTCATCACCGGCGGCCTGATCAGCAATGTCGTTCCGAGCTTCGCCGAGCCGGTTTCCGTGGCGGCGCCGTCTCAGAATTTCGGCTTTGCCGATGTCGTCGAGAAGGTCTCTCCCGCCGTCGTCTCCGTCCGCGTCAAGGAGAAGATGGCCGAGGTTCAGGCGAGCGGCCTCAACAGCGATGGCGACAATCCCTTCGAGAACCTTCCCGAAGACCATCCGATGCGTCGCTTCTTCGAGTTCGGCAATCCGAATACGCCGCGCGGTGGCCAGAATGCCCCCCGCAACGCCCAGCCGCGCAAGGAGAACCGCCAAGCGATGGCGCAGGGCTCCGGCTTCTTCATCTCCGAGGACGGCTATCTCGTCACCAACAATCACGTCGTCGAGGACGGCGAGAACTTCACCGTCGTCATGGATGACGGCAAGGAATACGAGGCGCGCCTGATCGGCACCGACAAGCGCACCGATCTCGCGGTCCTCAAGGTCGACGCGAAGAACCAGAAGTTCACCTATGTCGATTTTGGCGACGACTCCAAGATCCGCGTCGGCGAGTGGGTGGTGGCGGTCGGCAATCCCTTCGGTCTCGGCGGTTCGGTGACGGCCGGCATCATCTCGGCGCGGGGTCGCGACATCGGCGCGGGGCCCTACGACGACTTCATCCAGATCGACGCCGCCGTGAACCGCGGCAATTCCGGCGGTCCCGCTTTCGATCTCAACGGCAAGGTGATCGGCGTCAACACGGCGATCTTCTCGCCCTCGGGCGGCAATGTCGGCATCGCCTTCGCCATTCCCGCTTCGACGGCGAAGACGGTCGTGCAGTCGCTGCGTGACAAGGGCAATGTCCAGCGCGGTTGGCTGGGCGTGCAGATCGCCCCGGTCACGGACGACATCGCGGAGGCCGTCGGTCTGTCGACCGACCAGGGCGCCATCGTGACGCTGCCGGATTCGGACACGCCGGCGACGAAGGCCGGCATCCAGACCGGCGACGTCATCACGGCGATCAACGGCGAGACGGTCAACGGCCCGCGCGAGCTGGCCCGTAAGGTTGCCGAATATGCCCCGAACACCGCGATCGACGTCACGATCTGGCGCAACAACAAGGCTTCGACCGTCAAGGTGACGCTGGGCGATCTCTCGACCCTCGACGAGTCCGCTTCGGCTGCCGGCGGGCAGGGCGGTGCGCCGGTCGATCCCTCCGCGCTGTCCGGCTACGGCCTGACCCTGACGCCGTCCGACGACGGCCAGGGCGTCGTCGTCACCGACGTCGATCCGTCCTCCTCGGCGGCCGACAAGGGCGTCGCGGCCGGCGACGTCATCGTCTCGGTCAACGGCAAGGAGGTGACCTCCCAGCGCGACGTCGAAAACGCCCTGACGGACGCGTCGAAGTCGGGCCGCAAGGCTGCGCTGTTCCAGCTGCGGACGGGCGAGCAGAACCGCTTCGTGGCGCTGCCCGTCGCGAAGGGCTGATCCGTCCGGCCGCCGCGCGGCCAGGACAGCTCGGACGGCGGCGGATCCCATCGATCCGCCGCCGTCCGTTTTTCCGGGAAGCGGCATGCGAGGAGCTTCAAAGATGATGGCCGAAACCATCCCATCCGCTACATCCGAGGCCATGCGTATCCTCATCATCGAAGACGACCGGGAAGCGGCGGCCTATCTCGTCAAGGCGCTGAAGGAGGCGGGCCACGTCACCGACCAGGCGTCGGATGGCGAGACCGGGTTCCACATGGCGACGACGCGCGACTACGACGTCCTCGTCGTCGATCGCATGTTGCCCGAACGGGACGGGCTCTCCGTGGTCGCGGGCTTGCGGGAGAAGGGAAATGGCGTGCCGGTGCTGATCCTCTCGGCCCTCGGCCAAGTCGACGACCGCGTGACCGGTCTGCGCGCCGGCGGCGACGATTACCTCGCCAAGCCCTACGCCTTTTCCGAACTGCTCGCCCGCATCGAGGTGCTCGGCCGGCGGCGCGGCGGCAAGGATGTCGAGACGCATTACAAGGTTGGCGATCTCGAACTCGATCGTCTGTCCCACGAGGTGAAGCGGGCAGGCAAGCCGATCGTGCTCCAGCCACGCGAGTTCCGCCTGCTCGAATATCTCATGAAGCATGCGGGGCAGGTGGTGACGCGCACGATGCTTCTCGAGAACGTCTGGGACTATCACTTCGACCCGCAGACCAACGTCATCGATGTCCACATTTCGCGGCTGCGCTCCAAGATCGAGCGCGAGTTCAACGCGCCGCTGCTCCACACGGTGCGCGGTTCGGGCTACATCATGCGGGCCGGTGACTGACGCCGGCCTTGTGACCGGTCGGAGCCTCCAGACATGAAGCGACTGCGTGCGCTCCTGCGCATGACCTCCGTGCGTCTGTCGGCCGTCTATCTCGCGTTGTTCGCGATCTTCAGCGTCGTCCTCGTCGTCTACGTCACCGCGACGGCCGCGAGCATCCTGGAGACGCAGAGCCGCGAGACGATTGCCGAGGAGATCGGCGAGCTCGGGCGGATCTATCGCAATGCGGGGATTGTCGGGCTCGTCCGTTCGATCGAGCGCCGTTCGCGGCAGCCAGGCGCATCGCTCTATCTCGTGACGGACCCGACGGGCCGCATCCTTGCGGGGAACGTCGAAAGTCTCGAACCCGGCATTCTCGACGATCCCGGCTTCACGAAAGAGGCGTTCGGCTACGAGCGTTTCAGCGACGACGTGGCGGATCGTTACCATCTCGCACTGGCCGAGATCGTCAGTCTTCCGAATGGCATGCGGGTGCTTGTCGGACGCGATCAGACGGAGCAGGAGCGCTTTCGCCTGATCGTCCGGCGTGCGCTGATCCTGGCTCTGGCGCTGATGAGCGCCGGCGCGCTCTTCGCCTGGCTGCTCGTCGGACGGCGGGCCTTGCAGCGGCTCGACCAGATGTCGGCGTCCAGCGCCCGGATCCTCGCCGGCGATCTCAGCGAACGTCTGCCGGTAACCGGCGCCGAAGACGAATTCGACCGTCTATCCGCCAATCTCAACACGCTTCTCGCCCGCATCTCGCTTCTCCAGGAGGGGCAGCGACAGGTGTCGGACAACATCGCGCATGACCTGAAGACGCCGCTGACGCGCCTTCGCAACCGCGCGGAGGCGGCACTCGCCGATGCATCGCGCGGCGAGGATCCGAGGCCGGCTCTGGAAAGCAACATCGCCGAAGCCGACCAGATGATCCGGACCTTCGATGCGCTCCTGATGATCAGCCGCGTCGATGCCGGGTTTCATCCGGCGGAGAAGACGCAGATCGACGTCGCTGCGGTCGTCGCCGAGGTCTGCGAGCTCTACGAGCCGGTTGCGGAGGACGCGGGTGCACGGATCCTGGTCGAGACGACAGGGCCGGTCGTCGCCACGATCAGCCGCGAACTCATCGGTCAGGCGATCTCGAACCTCATCGACAACGCGCTGAAATATGCCGAGGTCGAAGGCCGCGAGACCTTGATCACGGCGCGCCTCGAGTTGCTCGGCGATCGCTATCGCCTGTCCATCGCCGACAACGGTCCGGGGATACCCGAGGCCAAGCATGCACGCGTGTTGGAACGGTTCTATCGGCTGGACGAAAGCCGCTCCAAACCCGGATCCGGCCTCGGCCTCTCCCTTGTCGAAGCGGTCGCGCGACTGCATGGCGGACGATTGATCCTGGAGGACGCGTCGCCGGGTCTTCGCGTCGTGCTAGATCTCCCGCTGGACGGAAGAAGCGGGGAGGCTTCGGGTGGCGATGCAAGACGAGCCGAGGGAAGCGGTTGAAGCGCGAGGTTCGCATGACGGTGGGCTCGGCCTCGGGGGCACGGCGGATCTCGTCGCGCTCGACGCGGCCAAGGCCGAGGATCGTCTCGGGGATCTCCTGAGGCGTGCCCGCGATGCCGAAGCCGATCGACTGGCGGCCTTCCTTTCGGGCTCTCATCCCGATCGTCTGAGGCTCGGGGCCGTCCTTGATCTCTCCACGCATCTGCGCGATCTCGCCATGGCCCATCCCGAATGGCTGGAGACGCTGTTCCACGCGGATGCTGGCCGTCGCATCGCCGACGTCGTCGACGGTCTCTCCGCTTTTCCGAGGGAAGGACAAGGCGAAGGCGCGCTGATGGCGCATCTGCGTTTGGCCAAGTACGAGGTCTCGCTGCTCCTTGCGCTTCGCGACCTCTTCGGCGCGGCGTCGCCCGACGAAACGACGCGCGATCTCTCCCGGCTCGCCGAAGCCTCGGTGAAGGCCGCACTCCGCTTCGGATTGCTGGACCTCGAAGCGCGCGGAAAGATTCGGCTTCCCGATCGCCAGGATCCCGAAGCGGGATGCGGGCTCTTCGTGCTCGGCATGGGCAAGCTCGGCGGCCGCGAGCTGAACTATTCCAGCGACATCGATCTCATCGTCTTCTTCGATCCCGACTGTCCCGCCCTCGTGGATCCGGAGGAGGGTGTCGAGACCTATTCCCGCCTCGTGAAGCGGCTCGTTCGGATCGTCGGCGAGCGGACGGGCGAGGGCTACGTCTTTCGCACGGATCTGCGGCTCCGCCCCGATCCCGGCGCGATGCCGCTGGCGATCCCCGTGCCGGCCGCGATCACCTACTACGAAGCGAGCGGTCGCAACTGGGAACGCGCCGCGATGATCAAGGCGCGCTGCATCGCGGGCGACGAGGCGGCGGCCGCGGCTTTCCTCGACGAGATGACGCCCTTCGTCTGGCGCAAGTATCTCGATTTCGCCGCCATCGCCGAGATTCAGGCGATGAAGGACCGGATCGACCGGCATCGCGGCTTCGAGGGCATCGCGGTCGCCGGCCACAACGTGAAGCTCGGGCCGGGCGGCATCCGCGAGGTCGAGTTCTTCGCGCAGACGCAGCAGCTGATCGCCGGCGGACGCAATCCTGCGCTTCGACTCCGGCGGACGGACGAGACGCTGGCGGCTTTGGCGTCCGGGGGCTGGATCTCGCCGGAGACGGCCGAGGAACTGACGGAAGCCTACTGGTTTCTGCGCCGGGTCGAGCACGCGATCCAGATGGTGGCCGACGAGCAGAGCCACACGCTGCCCGCGGACGATGCGGGACTGCTGCGCATCGCCCGGCTGGTCGGCATTCCGGCACTCGCCGACTTCAACCATTCGCTGGGCGCCCGGCTCGCCTTGGTGGAGCGTCGCTTCTCCGGCCTCTTCGCCGGACGAAGCGGCGACGGCGCGGACGACGAAAGCCGCTTCGGCAGCCTTTTGAGGGACGGGGACGATCCGAAGGCGGAGGACATGCTGGCGGAGCTCGGCTTCGCGCGGCCGGCCGACATCCTGCGCATCCTGCGCGCCTGGGGCGCCGGCCGGCATCGCGCGACCCGGGCCGAGGCGACGCGCACCCATCTCGTGCGCGTTCTGCCCGCGCTCCTCGGCGCTCTCGCTCGGGGCCGCGATCCCGATGCGGCTGCGGCGGCCTTCGACACGTTTCTGGCGCGCCTCCCCTCCGGCCTGCAGTTCTTCGCGCTGATTGCCTCCAATCCGAAGATCCTCGACCTTCTCGCTTTGATCATCACGGCTGCGCCGCGTCTCGCCGAAACCCTGTCCCGTCGGCCGCACGTGTTCGACGCCCTGCTCGACCCTGCCTTCTTCGCCGAGGCTCTCGACCGGAAGCTCCTCAAAACCCGCCTCGATGCGTTTCTCGGCGATGCGACCGACTACGAGGACCTGCTGATCCGGCTGCGCATCTTCGCCTCCGAGCAGCAGTTCCTCGTCGGCGCCCGGCTCCTGTCCGGCGCGATCGAAGGCGAGGTCGCGGGCGCCGCCTTCACGGCCATCGCGGATCTCGTGATCGCGGCTGCGCTCCGCTCGGTCGAGGACGAGTTCGCGGCGCGGCACGGCCGCGTTGCAGGCGGCCGACTGGCGCTTCTCGGCATGGGCCGTCTCGGCAGCGGCGAACTGACCGCAGGCTCCGACGTCGATCTCCTTCTCCTCTACGACCATGCCGAGGAGGCCGAAGCGTCCGATGGAGAGCGACCGCTCGCGCCCTCGCTCTACTACGCCCGTCTGACCCAGAGGCTGATCGCGGCGTTGACGGCCCCGATGGGCGAGGGCGTTCTCTACGAGGTCGATTTCCGGCTTCGACCGTCCGGCAACAAGGGCCCGCTCGCAACCCATATCGACGCGTTCCGCACCTATCAGGCGCGCGAGGCCCGCACCTGGGAGCGAATGGCCTTGACGCGCTCTCGCCCGATCGCCGGCGACGAGACCTTGGCGCGGGAGGCGCGGGAGGCCATCCGGGAAACCATCCGGTCCCGGCAGGGGGATGCGGCGGGCATCGCGCGGGACGTCGCCGCGATGCGCCGGCGCATCGCGGAGGAGAAGCCCGGTCGCGGTCCGCTCGACGTGAAGCTGCGCGCCGGCGGACTGGTCGATCTCGAATTCGTCGCCCAGTGGGCGGTCCTCGCCGGCCTCGTCCCGCTGGACGCGATCGGCCGCTCGACGGCGGAGATCCTGGAGGAGGTCGTCGAAGCCGGCGTCTTACCGAATGGTAAGCCTGCCGTCAGCCTGCATTCATCGCTCATCGCCTACACACGGGTTCTCCAGTTGATGCGTCTCGGCCCTTCCGGGGTTCACGAGACGCAGCAACTTCCCCGTGGCCTCGGCGAGCGGATCGCGGCGGCGATCGGTGCCGGAGCGGGCGGGGATCTCGACCGGGAGGTCGACGACATCGCGGCCCTCGTCGCCCCCGCGTTCGAGGCGCTGTTGCCACACGCGCCGTCGGAGGCGACTCCGACGGTTTGAAGCATCGCCCGGCGATGCGCCCACCAACGGCATTGCATCGCATGCCAGGAGGACGATCCATGACGAATTTCAAGACACTGGCCTTTTCCGGACTGGTTCTCTCGCTGGCGGCGACCGGTTGGGCTCACAGTCAGTCCACCACGCTGCCCGCGCCGCCCGCCGCCACTCCGAACACATCCACCGGGTCCATGCCGCCCGCGCCGTCCACCGCGCAGCCCGGCGAGGAGGGCGACGATCTGTCCCTGCCCGGTGACGAGATGAACGATGACGCCGACGACGAGGACGTCTCGGCCGAGACCTCCGCCGAACCGGCCGCTCCGGAGAGCGGCGAGACCCGCGGCGATCGACGCGGCGGCCCGCATCGGATGGGCCGGATGGACGCGAACCAGGACGGCGCGATCGGCAAGGACGAATTCCAGGGCCAGCGCGTCGAGCGGTTACGCAAGGCGGATGCGAATGGCGACGGAACCCTATCGAAGACGGAGCTCGAGGCCATGGTATTGCAGCAGATCGCCGAACGTCGTGCGGCTCGTCTCGAACGGCGGCTCGACATAAACGGCGACGGTCGGGTGACGCTGGCGGAGATCGAGAGCATGCGCGACAAGCGCTTCGCGCTCTACGACCGAAACGACGACGGTCGTCTCGATTCCCGCGAACTCGCCGCGCTCCATCGTGGCATGGGACCGGGGGAGATGCGGCGGGGCGGCGATCGGCATGAGCGTCCGGTCGGCTACGGTCGTCACGGCGAGCGTCACGGCCGGCACGCTGGCGAGGGCTGGCACCAGCGCGGCCATGGCTGGGACCGGATGCCCGGCGGCGAGCGCGGCTTCGACTGATGAGACTGGCTTGATGAAACGAGGCCCCCGGATCGCTCCGGGGGCCTCTTGCCTTGAACGGCGCTTCTCCGCGTCAGGCGGCCCTGGCGTTCAGAACTTCGTCCGGCGCGAGCGCCCGGCGGCAATCCAGCGGCATGCGGATCGACACGACGGTGCCATGGCCGACGCGCGAGGCGATGCGCATCCGCCCGCCGTGCAGTTCCACCAGAGACCGCGCGATGGCGAGGCCGAGGCCGGTGCCCTTGTGCGTGCGGGTCAGTTCGTTCTCGACCTGCTCGAACGGCCGGCCGAGCGACTGGAGCGAGGCTTTGGGAATGCCGATGCCGGTGTCGGAGATGGACAGGACGGCGACATCGTCGACGGCGCGCGCGCGCACGGTGATCTCGCCGTTGCCGCCGGTGAACTTCACGGCATTGGCGAGGAGGTTCAGGAGGATCTGCTTCGTTGCGCGGCGATCGGCGAAGAGCATCAGGTGCTCCGAGCCCTCCGAGCGAATGTTGAGGCCCTTCTGCAGGGCCTGCACCTCGACGATCTTCGAAGCCTCCATGACGATTTCGGACAGATCGATCTTCTCCTGCGCCAGGACGAGACGGCCGGCTTCGATCTTCGACATGTCGAGGATGTCGTTGATGAGCTTCAGGAGATAATGCCCGCTGTCGTGGATGTCGGACGCGTATTCGGTGTACTTGGCGCAGCCGAGCGGTCCGAAGGAGCCTTCGCGCATGATCTCGGAGAAGCCGATGATGGCATTCAGCGGCGTGCGCAACTCGTGGCTCATATTGGCGAGGAACGTCGTCTTGGCGCGGTTCGCGCCTTCCGCGCGCTCCTTCTCGACGACGTAGCTGGTGTTGAGGTCGGCGAGTTGCCGCGCCTTGGCCTCCGCGTCGCGACGGGAGGAGGAGAGATCGTTGATCGTGGCCATCAGCCGGCGTTCGCTGTCGCTGAGGCGTTCCTGGTGCACCTTCATCTGCGTGACGTCGGTGCCGATCGAGACGTAGCCGCCGTCGTTCGTCGTGCGCTCGGAGATCTGCAGCCAGCGCCCGTCGGCCAGCATCGCCTCCATCACGCGCTCACCCTCGACGAAGCTCGGGCTGGTGATCTGCTTGATGCCGATCGGCTTGCGCGACCGGGCGGCGACGTCCTCGTAGGGTGTTCCGGGCCGCACGTCCTCGTCGCTGAGGCCGAAGACCTCCTGGTAGCGATGGTTGCACAGGACGAGCTTGTTGTGGCTGTCCCAGAGAACGAAGCTCTCCGAAATGTTCTCGACGGCATTGTGGAGCCGTGAATTCGCCTCGTCGGTGCGGCGCACCAGGGCATGCTGCTCGGTGACGTCGACGGCGACGCCGATGAGATGGACGTCGTTGCCGGCCGTGCGCGTGACCTCGGCGCGCGCGCGCAGCCAGATGTAGGAGCCGTCCGAGCGACGCATGCGGAAGGACCGGTCGAGATTGCCGATCCGGCCGGATGCGACGGAGCGGGCCACCTCGAAGAGGCTGCCGTCGTCGGGATGCATGAGGTGGGCGATGTCGCCGAAGGAGAGGACGCCGTCCTTGGCCGGCATGCCGAGGATCTCGTACATCGAACGCGACCAGTACATGCGGCCGCGGGCGAGATCCCAGTCCCACAGGCCGCATCGGCCGCGCGAGAGCGCCGTATCGACCCGCTGATGCGCGACGAGATAGAGCGCGTCCGCCTCGCGGGCCCGCATGGCCTGCCGGAAGTAGGCGTAGAGGATGACGAGCATGATGAGGCTGGTCAGCGCGAACATCGTGACGTTGACCGACACGGAGCGGCGCCAGTCGGAAAAGAGCTCGGTCTTGTCCTGGATGAGCGTCACCGATCCGAGCGGCTCGCGCAGGGTGGCATTGGCGACATAGACGGCGCGACCGTCGAACATGGTGGACAGGACGCCCGCACGTTCGCCGAACATCATGAGGGGCTGGACGCTCGCGAGCATGTCCGCGAGGTCGGTGCCGAGATAGCGCTCGTAGCCGGGCGCGGTGGAGACGACGAGGCCGGCGGGATCGGTGACGAGCGCGATCCGGCCTTCGCCGGCAAAGCCCGCCGGCATGGCGCTCGTGAGAAGCGCGCTGCCTTGCTCTTCGGCGGTGAGATCGGCGGCGGCGAGGGCGGTCTGCTCCGCGCGCATGAGGCTCGACGCGAGCGTCAGATGGCGCGTCGCATTGTCCTCGATGGCGTGCCTCTCGTCGAGAAGCGCCAGAAACCGCGCCAGAGCCAGGATGGCCAGGAAGGTGACGATGAGAACGGGGATGGCACGACGAAGCGCGGGTTCCGCGTTCAGAAGTGTTTGATAGGAGGGTCGAGCCAGCCAGCGGGCCAGTCCGACGATCTCTTCACGTGCTTTGAGCAGGCCCTCGATTCGAGACAAGCGTCCCCCTGCCGGCACGCTCGACGCGTCCGAATTCATCATGCCGCCTTTTGATTGACCTCGTCTCGACTCGGCACGCCGCACATCCGAATCGATGTGAATTGATCAGAGGCGAATCGCCTTGTCTAGACCTTGAGGGCATCTGTTCAGGCGCTGGATGCCGCCGAGTCAATCAGCTCAACGATCTATCCACAATGTCTCGAAGATCGACGGAAAGACCTTCCTTTTCAGACAGTTGCACGAGGGATGCGCGTGCGGTTTCGCGTCGTTGCGGCTCGAAACAGCGCCAGGATCGGAAGGCCGTCGCGATGCGCGCGGCGATCTGCGGGTTGAGTTGATCGAGGGACTGAATCATTTCCGCCACCCAGGCGTAACCCGCGCCGTCCGTCCGGTTGAAGCCGACCTGATTGCCCGCCGCAAAGGCGCCGATCAGCGAGCGGGCCCGGTTCGGATTGGCGAGGTTGAACTTCGGATGCCGCGCCAGTTGACGAACGCGGTCGAGGGCCCCCGCGTGAGGCGCCGTCGCCTGCAGCTGGAACCACTTGTCCACGACGAGGGCATTGTCCTCGAAGCGCTTGTAGAAGTCGTCGAGCGCGGCCTCGGTGTCCGGCGCATCGGGAAAGCGGTGCGCCAGGACCGAAAGCGCGGCGAGCCGGTCGGTCATGTTCCCCGCGCCCGCATAGCTCGCCGCCGCCGTGGCCGGCGTGCCCTCCGCGGCGGCGACGTAGTCGAGGAGAACGTTCGACAAAGCGCGACGTCCTGCATTCGAGGCGTCCGGCGAAAACGGGCCGGATCCCGCGAGATCATGTCGAAGGCTGCGGAACCGCTCCGCGCCGCGCAGGCCGATGCGGCGCACGACGTCGCGTCGCCCCCTGTGGATCGCATCGGGATCGACATTGTCGCCGAGAAGACGGGCGATGTCGGATTCGCTGGGGAGCGCCAGCGCCTGGGCTCTGAGGGCCGGTTCCAGGGCTTCGTCGGTCGCGGTGGCGACCAGCGCATCGGCGAGGGCGGGATCGAATGCGGCCTCGTCTCCGTCGCGCGCGGTGCGGGCCGCGCGTTCGAGGGCCTCGCCGGCGAGGTCCGAAAGAGCGCGCCACCGGTTGAAGGCATTGGTGTCGAGGCGTGCGAGAGCCAGCCGGTCGGCGTCGCGCTGCTGGAACTTGAGGTCGACGGGCGCCGAGAAGTCCCGCAGGATGGACAGGTAGGGCCGCTCGGCCAGTCCCTCGAAGATCACGGTCTCCTCCGCGTCGCGCAGATGGATGACGTCGCCGTCGACCTCGGCGCCGGCGGCGGGACGAGCCTCCATGTCCTGTCCGTTCGAGCCCACCAGTCCGAAGCGGACGGGAATGTGCATCGGCTTCGTGCCGGTGCCGGCCGCCCCCGGCTTCAGAGATTGGGCGAGTTTCAGCGTCAGGCGGCCGGCGGCCTGGTCGAAGTCCTCTTCCACCGTCAGCGTGGGTGTGCCCGCCTGGTGGTACCAGAGGGCGAACTGGGAAAGGTCGGCGTCGTTCGCCTCCTCGAAGCAGCGGATGAAGTCCTCGATCGTCGCGGCGTCGCCGTCGTGACGGTCGAGATAGAGATCCATGCCGGTGCGGAAGCGCTCACGGCCGAGAATGGTGTCGATCATCCGGACGAGCTCGGCGCCCTTGTCGTAGATCGTCGAGGTGTAGAAGTTCGAGATCTCGCGATAGCGGCTCGGGCGGACGGGATGCTGGAGCGGCCCCTGGTCCTCGGGGAACTGGTGCGCCTTCAGCCCGCGCACCGACGCGATGCGCTTGACGGGCGCCGAACGCTCGTCGGCGGTGAATTCCTGGTCGCGATAGACGGTCAGGCCTTCCTTGAGGCAGAGCTGGAACCAGTCGCGGCAGGTGATGCGGTTGCCGGTCCAGTTGTGGAAATATTCATGCGCGATCACCGTCTCGACGCCGGCATAGTCCGCATCCGAGGCGGTGTCGGGATCGAGCAGGACGTATTTGTGGTTGAAGACGTTGAGACCCTTGTTCTCCATCGCTCCCATGTTGAAGTCCGAGATCGCGACGATGTTGAAGATGTCGAGATCGTATTCGCAGCCGAAGCGACGCTCGTCCCAGACCATGGAGCGCTTCAGCGCATCCATGGCGTAAAGCGATTCGTGAGCGCGTCCCTTCTCCGTATAGATCGCAAGGTCCACCTTGCGTCCGCTCATGGTGGTGAAGTGGTCGTCGAGCCGATCGAGGTCCCCCGCCACCAGCGCGAAGAGATAGGAGGGCTTCGGGAACGGGTCGTGCCAGACGGCGAAATGGCGACCGCCCTCGAGAAGTCCGTGCTCGGCGGGATTGCCGTTCGACAGGAGGACCGGCACGGTGGCCTTGTCCGCTTCGATCCGGACGCGGTAGGTCGCGAGCACGTCGGGACGGTCGTAGAAATAGGTGATCCGGCGGAAGCCTTCGGCTTCGCACTGCGTGCACCAGATGCCGTTGGACCGGTAGAGACCCATCAGCTTGGTGTTCGCCTCGGGCCGAAGACGCGTCGTCAGACCCAGTCGAAAGGTCCCCGATGCCGGGAGGCCACGGATGACGAGGCGGTCGGGGGAGGCATCGTAGCGATCCGGAGCGAGGGGCTCGCCGTCGATCGTCACGCTTTCGAGGGAGAGTTCGTCACCGACGAGATCGAGCGGCGCGTCGGCGGCGACCCCCTCGCGTCGCTCCATGAGGACGATGGCTTCGACGTCGGTCGCTCCGTCGAAGAGGCGAAACGTCAGGCCGACGTCCTGAACGGAAAAGTCGGTCGGCCGATAGTCCTCGATGCGGATGGGCTGTCCCTGGTCGGTGCGAAGCATCGGGCGTTCCTTGGATATGGCGAAGCGTGAGAACGACTTATCCCTGTGGGAAGGCTTTGCCAAATCGCTTCGCACGTTCCAGCGCGCTTTGCGCTCGACGGGCGCGTTCCACCGCCATAAATGGAATGGTATTGGTGACAACGCGTTCTCGGTCGAAGACCGATTCATCGCTGCGGTCGACTAGCCGAGGTATTCCATGACGATCATGACCCCGAAGTTCGGCCTTGGCGCCTCGGTCCTGCGCAAGGAAGACGACGCCTTCATTCGCGGCCTCGGTCGCTACACCGACGACGAGACGCGGGAGGGCCTGCTGCATGCCGTGGTCGTGCGGTCTCCTCACGCCCATGCGCGCTTCACCCTCGGTGACCTCTCGGCCGCGCGCAGCGCGCCGGGCGTGCGCCTCATCTTGACGCACGAGGACATTCCCGACATCGGCGATCTGCCCTGTCAGGCGCGCGCCAAGCAGGCCGACGGTACGCCCATGGACGCGCACGACACTCCGGTCCTGTGCCGCGGCACCGTGCGCCATGTCGGCGACGCCGTCGCCTTCATCGTCGCCGAAACGCCCCTCCAGGCGCGGGACGCCGCCGAACTCGTCGAGATCGACTACACGCCGCTGCCCGCCGTCGGCGATCTCGCCGCGGCCATTTCGGAAGCCGCGCCGCTCGTCTGGGACGACAAGGCCGGCAATCTGGCGGGCCGTCTTCACGAGGGCGACCGCGCGCGGACGGACGCGGCCTTTCGCGATGCGGCGCATGTCTCCTCGGTGCGGCTCGTCCAGAACCGCCTCGTCTGCAATTACATGGAGGTCCGTTCGGCGATCGGCGAATATGCGCCGGAGACCGGCAAGTATCTCCTGACGACCGGCAGCCAGGGCGTGCACGGCATGCGCGACACGCTCGCCGAGGCCGTTCTGAAGGTTCCGGCCGATCATATCCGCGTCGTCACGCGCGATGTCGGCGGCGGTTTCGGCACGAAGGCCTTCCTCTATCGGGAGCACGCGCTCGTCCTCATCGCGGCCAAGCGCCTCGACCAGCCGGTCAAGTGCACGGCCGACCGGTCGGAGCACTTCGTGTCCGATACGCACGGCCGGGACAACATCGTCACGGCCGAGATGGCGATGGACGACCGCGGCCGCTTCCTGGCGCTGCGCATTGAGCTTGCCGCCAATCTCGGAGCCTACACCTCGCAATACGGGCCGATGATCCCGTGGTTCGGGATGTCGATGGCGACGGGGCTCTACGACATTCCGGCGATCGACGTCGACGCCAAGCTCTATTACACGAACACGGTGGCCGTGGACGCCTATCGCGGCGCGGGACGGCCGGAAGCCGCCTATCTCATCGAGCGTCTCGTGGACGAATGCGCGGTCGACCTCGGTGTGCCGCGCGACGAGATACGGCGCCGCAACTTCATCCAGGCCGACCAGCTGCCCTACACGACGCCGCTCGGTCGCATGTACGACACCGGCGACTTTTCCGGCCATCTCGCCGAGGCCCTTCGCCAGTCCGGCTGGGAGGATTTCGAGACGCGTCGCGCGGCTTCCAAGGCGGCGGGACAGCTGCGCGGGATCGGGCTTGCGACCTATGTCGAGGCCTGCGCCTTTCCCGGCTCCGAGCCCGCCTATGTCGAGCTTCGGGAAACGGGCCGCGTCGAACTGAAGATCGGCACGCAGTCGAACGGGCAGGGCCATGCCACCGCCTATGCCCAGTTCGTCGCCGAAGCGCTCGATCTCGACTACGATGCGATCGACGTGCGACAGGGCGACACTGACGATACGCCGACCGGCGGGGGAACCGGCGGCTCGCGCTCGATCCCGCTCGGTGCGGTTTCGGTCCGGCGGGCGAGCGAGGGCCTTGCGGAGAAGCTGAAGAAGCTCGCCGCGGACGAGCTCGAGACCTCGGCTGCCGACATCGAGCTTTCCGGCGGCACCGCGCGTGTCGTCGGCACCGATCGCTCCATCGATTTCGCCGGCCTGGCCGCGAGCGCCAAGAGCGAGGATCAGCTGAAGGCCGTCGGCGAGTTCAAGCAGACCGAAGCGACCTATCCCAACGGCACGCATGTGTGTGAGGTTTCGATCGATCCCGAGACCGGCCATGTCACGATCGAGCGCTATTCCATCGTCGATGATTTCGGCGTGACGGTGAACCCGATGCTTCTGGCGGGACAGATCCATGGCGGCGTCGCGCAAGGGATCGGGCAGGCGCTGACGGAGAACGCGGTCTACGACGCGGACGGACAGCTCGTCACCGCGAGCTTCATGGACTACCAGATGCCGCGCGCGGAGGATTTTCCGTATTTCGAGTTCCGCACCCGCAACGTGCCCTCGACGACGAACGCGCTGGGCATCAAGGGCGCGGGCGAAGCCGGCACGATCGGGGCGGCGCCCGCCGTCATGAACGCGGTCGCCGACGCCCTTCGCTCGGCCGGCGCCAAGCCGATCGACATGCCGGCGACGCCGATGCGCGTCTGGAACGCGCTGCAGGCTGCGACATAAGGCTGGTCGAACCCCGCAATATCGGGGCGCGGCCCCGTCTGGACGACCGCTGACGCTGCGCGGACTTTCCGCGCGGCGTCGGGGCGAAGGCATGACATGGACGAGGACCGCGGCGGCGCGAGGCTGCATCAAGACCCGATCCGGGGCATCGGGCTGAAGATCCTCTCCGTCGTGGTCTTCGTCGGCATGCAGACCTCGATCAAGATGGCCGGAGCCGACATTCCCGCGGGCGAGATCGTCTTCTTCCGCTCGTTCTTCGCGCTGATCCCGGTCGCGATCTACCTCGCCTGGCTCGGCGACCTCAGCACGGCCTTGAAGACTGAGGACCTTCGCGGCCATGTCTGGCGCGGCCTGATCGGCGTCACCTCCATGAGTCTGGGCTTCTTCGCGCTGACGCGGCTGCCTTATCCCGAATGGATCACCATCTCCTATGCCGCGCCGCTCCTGACGGTGGTCTTCGCGGCGGTGTTCCTGAAGGAGGTCGTGCGGCTCTACCGCTGGAGCGCGGTCGTGGTCGGCCTCGTCGGCATCACCGTCGTCTCCGTGCCGAACCTCACGATGCTGAACGAGGGCGTGTCGACCGCGCACGGCATCGGCATGCTGGCAGCCCTTGCCGCCGCCGCCGTCGCGGCCGTCGCGATGATCCAGATTCGCCGCCTCGTGCGCACGGAGAAGACCGCGACGATCGTCGTCTATTTCTCGCTGACGTCGAGCGGAATAGCCTTGGTCTCGCTCCCCTTCGGCTGGGTCTGGCCGAGCGCGAACGAGGCCTTCTTCCTCATCCTGGCCGGACTTTGCGGCGGAGTCGGGCAATTGCTTCTCACCGCCTGCTACCGCTACGCCGACGCCTCCACCATCGCGCCCTTCGAATACACGTCGATGGTGCTCGCGATCGCCATCGGGGCGATGCTCTTCGGCGAGACCGCCAGCGCGACGACGCTGCTCGGCGCGGCCATCGTGATCTCCGCCGGCATCTTCATCATCGTGCGCGAGCACCGCCTCGGCATCGAACGCGCCAAGGCCCGCAAGGTGACCCCGCCGCAGGGTTGAGCGAGAAGCGCACCGACCGCCGACGACGCCGATGCGTCCGGCGCATCAAACGTGTCCCGGCGCCTCCTTGGCGCGGGGGTCGAGGGAGAAGGAGGCGGGGGTCTGCGTTCGCGCGAGCGGCGTCGTCTGGAAGTCGGCTCTCGCGGCCGGCGCCTGTCTGCGGAAGGTTCGGTAGAACGCATAGGCCGCAAAAATCGCGTGGGCGGCGCCGGTCGCGGCGAAGATGCCGGAGGGGCCGAAGGTCTCCATCAGCCAGGCCGCGAGCAGCGGCCCGCCCATCGTGCCGAAGCCGTAGAGGATGAGCAGGCCGCCCGAGACCTTCACGAAATCCTCCGGCCGCGCGTAATCGTTGGCATGCGCCACGGTCAGCGAATAGGCGGGATAGATCACGCCTCCGAGGCAGAAGGCGATCGCAAAGAGCGTCAGCGGCGCCTTGCTGTCGAGCGACATCGCGGCGGCCGCGACGGCGACGCCGAAAAGCCCGGCGCCGGTCATGACGAAACGCCGATCGAGGCGGTCGGAGAGGCGTCCCAGCGGATATTGGCAGACGATGCCGCCGGCCATGGTGGCGGCCAGCAGCGTGGCGATCTCGGCGTTGGAGAAGCCGACGCGCTGCCCGAAGACCGGCGACATGTTGTTCCAGGAGGCGGAGAGGACGCCGGCGAGAAACACGCCGACGGCGGCGGCCGGCGAGTTCTTGAAGATCGATCTGAGGTCCAGCGTCGCCTGCTTCAAGGGCTTGGGCGTCGGCGCCTGCGACAGGGAGGTCGGAATGACCGCCAGGGCGAACAGGATGGCGCCGATCATGAAGGGCGTCGCGAGGCCGGGATCGGTGAGCGGCATGATGTATTGCCCGCCCATCATCGCCGTCATCGAGACGATCATGTAGACCGAAAAGATCTTGCCGCGCGTCTCGTTGGTGACGCGCTCGTTCAGCCAGCTCTCGATGATCATGTAGCTGCCGGCCAGAGTGAAGCCGGTCAGTCCGCGCACGAAGATCCAGGCGATGGGATGGACGATCAGCCCGAACAGAAGGACCGCGATCACGAGAAGCGCGCAGAGGCTCGAGAACGTCCGCACGTGACCCGCCCGCCGGACGATCAGCGGCACGACGAGGCAGCCGATGGTGAAGGCCACGGCGTAGCCGGTTCCCATGAAGCCGATCTCGTAGGTCGACCAGCCTTCGAGCGAGCCGCGCACGGGCAGGACGATGCCCTGAAGACCCGCGCCGGCCATCAGGAAGAAGGTCGAGAGCAGCAGCGAGACGATAGGCAGGAGAGCGGACATGGCACGGGCTTTCGCAGGGCACGAAGAGGGCAAGCGCTTCGGCCGGCGTCACAGGTCTCGACCAGAGTAACGACGCGGATCCTCAAACTCGCATCGCTTTACGACGACGGGTGGCGGAAACGGCGGCGGATCAGCCTTTCTCGTCGAGGCGGGACCGCAGGCGCTGGAGATCTTCCCAGGCCAGTCGCTTCTGCGCAGGATGCTGGAGAAGATAGGTCGGGTGGAACATGGGAAGCACGTCCACCGCCTCGCCGGGATCGAGACCGAAGGCATAGCTCTGCCAGCGCCCGCGGAGGCGCAGAATGTTGCCGTCGGCGCGCAGCAGCATGCGCGCGCTCAGCGCTCCGAAGCTGACGACGGCTCTGGGGCGCACGAGTTCGATGTGCCGGGCGAGGAACGGCAGGCAGATCTCGATCTCGGCCGGCGTCGGCTGCCGGCCGCCGGGCGGGCGCCAGGGCAGGGCGGTCGCCAGGCGAACGGCGGGACGCTCGAGGCCGATCGCCGCCAGCATGCGGTCGAGAAGCCCGCCGGATCGTCCCGCAAAGGCCTCGCCCGCGATATCCTCCTCGCGGTCCGGCGCTTCCCCGATCATCATGACGGACGCCGTCGCGGAGCCATCGCCGAAAACGAGCGACTTGGCCGAGCGGCGTAGATTGCAGCTCTCGAAGCTCGACAGCGCGGCTTGGAGTTCGTCCAGCGTCCCGGCCGCCCGTGCCCGTTCCCGCGCGTCGGCGACCGCGACGTCGTCCGGCACCACCGTGCGCGTGGAAGGAACGGCGGGCGCGGGGAGCGGCGGGGGAGCGGCGTTGCGGGGCGGGCTCGCGGGGCCACGGTCGTCGCCAGCCTTCTCGGCGTGGCGCAGAGCCGGGCGCCGGGCTTCGAGCTCCGCCGCCGTTTCCGCGAATCGATCGCGGGGCGCTTCTTCCAGCAGGGCGTCGACGCCGGCGCTCGCATACCAGTCGAGAAGGGCGCCGAGCGCATCGCGCGCCGTATCGGCCATCGGGCTGTCCGTCATGGCGTCTCCATAGCCTATCGCGCTGCCGCGCGCGACACGCGCGATCCCGCTTCGCCAGGAGCCGGGCGACGATGGCGCTGCAAAACCACCGCTTTCGTTTCATCTGCGACGCCATCGGCGCGTCGAGACACTTCGAATTCTTCCAAGCTTTTGCTATGTCCGTTTGACGTGCACGTCAAAACCGCCTGGCTTTCGAAGACGGCAGCAGAGGAACGACCATCTTGGACATGACCGAAACCGAGGCTCTGCCCGAGCGCGAAGCGATGGAGTTCGACGTGGTGATCGTCGGCGCGGGTCCGGCCGGCCTGTCCGCCGCCATCCGCCTGAAGCAGGTCGATCCCGATCTGTCCGTCGTCGTCCTGGAGAAGGCGTCCGAGGTCGGCGTACACATCCTGTCCGGCTGCGTGCTCGATCCCTCCGCGCTGGATCAGCTGTTGCCGGACTGGCGCTCCGAGGAGACGCCGATCCGCCAGAAGGTCACGGAGGACAAGTTCTACGTCTATGGCGCGCATGGCGGCGTGCGCCTGCCAAATGCGCTGATGCCGAAGCTGATGAACAATCACGGCAATTACGTCATTTCGCTCGGCCTCATGTGCAAATGGCTGGCCGAAAAGGCCGAGGCGCTCGGTGTCGAGATCTATCCGGGTTTTGCCGCGACGGAGCTTCTCACCGACGAGTCCAATGCCGTCATCGGCGTCGCGACCGGCGACATGGGCATCGAGCGCAATGGCGAGCCCGGCCCGAACTTTCAGCGTGGCATGGCGCTTCTGGGCAAGTACACGATGATCGGCGAAGGCGTGCGCGGCTCGCTCGCCAAGCGCGTCATCCGCGACTACGGCCTGTCCGAGGGGCGCGATCCCCCGAAGTTCGGCATCGGCATCAAGGAACTCTGGGAGATCGATCCGGCGAAGGCCAAGCCCGGCCTCGTGCAGCATTCCTTCGGCTGGCCGCTCGATCTCGCCACCGGCGGCGGCTCGTTCCTCTACCATCTCGAAGGCAACCAGGTTTACGTCGGCTTCGTCGTCCACCTCAACTACAAGAACCCCTATCTCTCGCCCTTTGACGAGTTCCAGCGTTTCAAGACGCATCCCGATATCGCCGAGCTTCTCGAAGGGGGCAAGCGCATCGCCTACGGCGCGCGCGCCATCACCGAGGGCGGCTGGCAGTCGGTGCCGCGGCTTGCCTTTCCCGGCGGCGTCCTCGTCGGCTGCTCCGCGGGTTTCGTGAACGTGCCCCGCATCAAGGGCGTCCACAATGCCATGGCGTCCGGCATGCAGGCCGCCGACATCGCCGCCGCGGCGATTGCGGAAGGACGGGCGCACGACCGGCTTCAGGCCTACGAGGACGGCTGGCGCACCTCGTCGATCGGACGGGACCTGAAGCGCGTGCGCAACGTCAAGCCGCTCTGGTCGAAGTTCGGAACGGTCCTCGGTGTCGGTCTGGGCGGCATCGACATGTGGATGAATCAGGTCTTCGGCATCTCGCTCTTCGGCACCCTCAGCCACGGCAAGCCCGATCATGCCTCGACCGAGCCGGCGGCCCAGCACAAGCCGATCGCCTATCCGAAACCCGATGGGAAGCTGACCTTCGACAAGGCGTCCTCCGTGTTCCTGTCGAACACCAATCACGAGGAGGACCAGCCGGTTCATCTCCTCGTCAAGGACATGGAGCTGCAGAAACGCTCCGAGCACGACGTCTATGCCGGTCCCTCGCAGCGCTACTGCCCGGCCGGCGTCTACGAGTGGCTGGAGGCGCCCGATGCCGAGCCGGTCTTCGTGATCAACGCGCAGAACTGCGTCCACTGCAAGACCTGCGACATCAAGGATCCCAACCAGAACATCACCTGGGTCCCCCCCCAGGGCGGCGAGGGACCCGTCTACCAGACGATGTGAGGAGCGACGGCGCGCTTCGGCGGCGAGCCCGCCGAAGCGTCGCTTGTTCCGCTCGGCCGTCGCTCCACGCTCTGCACCTCCGGCTCCGCGGCCTTCGGAAACGGTATCGCGAAGGTGACGAGCACCGGGAGATGGTCGGACGAGGTCGCCTCCGGCCGCGACACCGACAGGATCAGGATCTCGCGCGACACGAGGACGTTGTCGATCGGCAGGCCCGCCCAGCGCGCGAGCCAGGATGGCAGCCAGTTCGGCCCCCAGGTTGGTCCGATGCCGGCCACGATCCGCAAGCCGCCCGCCGCGGCATAGGCTGCGACCGATGCGCTCCACGGGGCGGCGTTGAAGTCGCCGCCGATGATCGCGGGCGTCGTCAGCGCCGCGAGCCCTTCCGCGATGGCGTCGACCTGTCGCCATTGCCGGCCGGGCCAGGGCCAGCGAAGATGCTGGGACCCCACCGTGACGGGGTGTCCGTCGAAGTCGACGACGCGCGCCTCGAAACCCGCCCGCGGCAGGCACGTCTCGCGTGCGCCTTCGACGAAGGGGCGCCGCGACAGGATCGCGACGTCGCCCCAGCGCTCCGGCGGCGCGCAATAGGACTGATAGGGATAGCGGTCGGAGAGGCTGCGAAGCGCCTTCTCCCAACCCGGCGTCATTTCTTCGACGGTCACGACATCCGGGTCGAGCTGCCGGATGCGATCGAGCGCCTTCGACTTGTCGTTCGAATCGTAGCGCACGTTCATCTGGAGAAGCCGGTAGCGCGGCATGCTCGGGGGAAGCGTGCCCTCCGCGGTCTGCGACAGGGGGATCATGAAGGGCCAAACCGTATAAAGCCCGAGCCCGGCGGCGAGGAGCGCGGCGAAACCGGCGGCGTGGAAGCGCCGGATCGTCAGGACGACGGCGAGGATCACGAGAACCGCCGATCCATGCGCCCGAAACTGACCGAGCGTATCGAGGAGCGGCAGCGCGTGGCCGAAGAAGCCGCCGACGATGCCGAAGGCCAAGGCAAAGGCGCCCGCCACGAGGAGGCGATCGAACCGGCGCAGCCGCACGGCGGAGACGGGCGCGGCGGCGGCGACTATTGGAAGGCCGTTTCGAAGAAGGAGCGAAGCTTTCTCGAATGCAGGCGTTCCGGTGCCATCCCGGCGAGCTTCTCCATGGCCCTGATGCCGATCCGGAGGTGCTGCGAGACCTGCCGCTTGTAGAAGTCCGTCGCCATGCCCGGCAGCTTCAGTTCCCCGTGGAGCGGCTTGTCGGACACGCAGAGCAGGGTTCCGTAGGGCACGCGAAAGCGGAAGCCGTTGGCCGCGATCGTCGCCGATTCCATGTCGAGCGCCACCGCGCGCGAGCGCGACAGGCGCTCCACCGGCTCGGTCTGGTCGCGAAGCTCCCAGTTGCGGTTGTCGATCGTGGCGACCGTGCCGGTGCGCATGATCTTCTTCAGCTCGTAGCCGGACAGGCCCGTCACCTCGGCCACCGCCTCTTCCAGCGCCACCTGCACCTCCGCCAACGGCGGGATCGGCACCCAGACGGGCAGGTCCGCGTCGAGCACGTGATCCTCGCGCACATAGGCATGGGCGAGCACGTAGTCGCCGAGCTCCTGGCTGTTGCGTAGGCCGGCGCAATGGCCGAGCATCAGCCAGGCATGCGGCCGAAGCACCGCCACGTGATCGGTGATCGTCTTGGCGTTGGACGGGCCGACGCCGATGTTGATCATGGTGATCCCCGAACCGTCCTCGCGCACCAGATGGTGCGCCGGCATCTGCGGCAGGCGCAGGGGCGCGATGCCGCGCTCGGGCTCGCTGGCGCCGGGTCGCGTCACGAGATTGCCGGGCTCGACGAAACCCGTGTAACCGCCGCTGCCGCGCGCCATGATCTCGCGCGCCATCATGCAGAACTCGTCGACATAGAACTGGTAGTTCGTGAACAGCACGAAGTTCTGGAAATGAACAGGACTGGTCGCGGTGTAGTGCGCCAGCCGATGCAGCGAATAATCGACGCGCTGGGCCGTGAAGGGCGCCAGCGGCAACGCTTCGTCGCCCTTGGGATGATAGTTGCCGTTGACGATGCGATCGTCGGTGGAGGCAAGGTCCGGCACGTCGAAGATGTCGCGCAGCGGCTTGTCCAGGCGCTCCGCCGCCGTGCCGTCGACATAGATGCCCTCGGGAAAGGCGAAGTGCAGCGGGATCGGCGTATCGCTGTCGCCGATCGAGACGGGCTCGGCATGATTTCGGATCAGGAGGGCGATCTGCTCGGTGAGATAGCCTTCGAAGAGATCCGGCCGCGTGATGTTGGCGGCGTAGCGGCCGGGGCCGGGCACATGGCCGAAGGCGAGCCGCGAATCGACGCGGCCGTGGCTGTCGGTGACGAGCGTCACCTGCGGATAGAAGGCGCGATACCGCTTCGACGTGTCGCCGCTTTCCAGCACCTCCTCGAAGCGGTCGGAGAGGAAGGTCACGGCACGGTCGTAGAGCCGGCGAAGTTCGGCGACGGCCGCTTCGGCATCGTCGAAGAGCCGACCCGGCATCGCGTCCGGCGTCACGAAGAGGGGGGTGGTCCTGGCCTGGAAAAGCTCCGTCATGACCTCTCTTACATCGTCGGACGCAACCGGAGGAAGACGGCTTCGCGAAAAGCCCGGAACATGTGTCCGCAGGTCGTCCGCACGTCTAATTCGAGGGGCAGACGAGGCCCCGATCGAGGCAGGCCGGGGCCGTCGCCGAAAATGACGCGTGGCTCGGACGCGTGGTCTCGATGAGCCCCGCGAAGGACAGGGCGAAGAGGGCGAGGAGAGACGTGAGGATGGTCAGGCGAGCGATCATGGAAAACCTCCGGGCGAGCCGGAGCACCGTAGCGGGGCCAAGCTGGCCCGAGCCTGATCGCTTCGATCATCCCGCGTTCGACGGTCTGAACGATGCGTCAACGCCGCCACGCTGGCGTCCGTCGCCGGCTGCGCTAGCTTCGCGCTCAGTCTTGAGAAGGAACGGTCCCCGATGACGAGCCAGACGCAGCCGATCGAGCTCTACTATTGGCCGACGCCGAACGGATGGAAGATCTCCATCATGCTGGAGGAACTCGGCGTGCCCTACGAGCTCCACACCGTGAACATCGGCGCCGGCGAGCAGTTCGAGCCCTCCTTTCTGAAGATCGCGCCGAACAATCGCATGCCGGCGATCGTCGATCCCGAGGGGCCGGGGGGCGAGCCGATCTCGGTTTTCGAGTCCGGGGCGATCCTTCAATATCTCGGCCGAAAGTTCTCCCGCTTCTATCCCACCGACGAGCGGGCGCGCGTGGCGGTCGACGAGTGGCTGTTCTGGCAGATGGGTGGGCTCGGGCCGATGGCGGGGCAGGCGCACCACTTCCGTCAATATGCGCCGGAGACGATCGAATACGGCATCAACCGCTATACGAACGAGGTCAACCGCCTCTACGGCGTCATGAACCGACGGCTCGCCGACAACGCCTATCTCGGCGGCGCCGACTACTCGATCGCGGATATGGCCTCGATCGGCTGGATCGTTCCCCACGAGAACCAAGGTCAGAACCTCGACGACACGCCGCATCTCAAACGCTGGTTCGAGGCTGTGAAGGCCCGTCCCGCCGTGGAGCGAGGGCTCGCCGTCGGCCGGGAGCTGCGCAAGAACCTCGCGGAGGACAAGGACGCGCAGGCGGTCCTCTTCAATCAGCGCGCCCGCTGAGGGCGCGCGGCAGGATCGAAGCCGCATCGGCCCGCCGGCCTGGTCGGACCCTCGGGACAGGAGGGCCCGATGCCGGCGGGATGCGACGGGAAGAGGATTACTGCTTGGTCCAGTTCTGCGTCTTGCAGAAGATCTTCAGCGCACAGCCCGTCAACTTCATCTTGGAGCCGTTGACCTCGGCGCTGCCGGCATAGGTCTTCTCGGCCTTGGGATCGGTGATCTCCCCGTCGTAGGAGTCGCCGGAGCCGCTCATGCGACCGATCTGCTGGCCCTTGAACTGCCCGGTCGTCAGCGTGATGCAATAGGCACCGCCACACGAGGCGATCTTGGCGGTCTCGCCGCTGGCCGTCGTCCAGTTGCCGACGACCGGCTCCGCGGCCTGCGCGCAGAGAAGGCCCGCGAAGACGAGGCCCGTGGCGATGGCGATGCGTTTCATTCTGTCCTCCCGTTGGATCGAAGGGCGACGGCCGCGGCCGTTCTTCTTCCCTTGACGTAAGCGTAACCGCGCCGCGGCCGAAAACCAAGGGGAAAAGGTCCGCGACTTCGGCCGACGAACCTCTGCCAGGACCGGTGTCGCCGGGGCCGTCCTCACCGTGCGCAGGGCGGGCGTCGAGAGCGGCTTTTTCGCCATGAACGGCGCACGACGACGTCCCCGGCCGACGATCGCAGAGCCCGTCGCTTCAGGGGCTCGCCGGTGCGACGCGAGGCTTCGCCGCGCAGCTGCCCGAGTTGGCGTCATCCCCCCGCCGCTGCGCGATGCGCCAAGGGCTTTTCCCGGCGGAACGTCCGACGTGGTTTCGAAGACCTTTCCGCTGTGTTGCTGAACGAAAGCTTTCGATGCTGTGATGTCCTTGCGGCGCAGGGATCTTCGACTGTGCGATCTGCAAGTCTTACCGATCCCTATACAAGACGTTTAGCTCAAATTAGCCGTGCATTTTAGCGAGTTCTTGAAAGCCGTCGGGCACTCTTGGGTCATCGAAACCAAGCCGGCCACGACCGGCGCAGACAGGGATCTCGACCATGGCTCGCTTCGAACTTCTCGACCCCGAAATGTCGACCGCCGGCTCCGCCTTCTCCGCATCCTCGGGCGACATTCTCTTCGAGATGGGCCTTCGCTGCGCCACGGGACGCAACGGCAAGATCGATCTCGTCTCGGCCCACATGTACTTCAATCTCGCCGACCGCAACGGCGTCGAGGATGCCGCCTTCCATCGCCAGGAAATCGCGTCGCAGATGTCGAAGGGCGAGGTTTCCCGCGCGCTTCGTGCCGCCCGCGACTGGCTGACGATCCACTGATCGCTCAGCCGAGTTCGGCCACCGTCTCCAGAAGAGCCGTCCGGAACAGCGCAAGCTCCTCGCTGCGACCGACCGTGACGCGAATCAGCCGATCGAGCGGCGCCACCTGCGGCTTGCGGATGAACACGCCGCGCCGGATCACGCCCTCCAGCAGTCTGGCCGCATAGGTCCCGTCGCGTCCGGCATCGATCGCGACGAAGTTCGTCGCCGAGGGGAGCGCCCGAAGACCCGCTTGCGCCGCGATCTCCGCGAGAACGAGACGCGCTCTCTCGATGAGGTCCAGCGTCGCATGGAGATGCGCATCGTCGGCCAGCGCCGCGATCGCTCCGGCCTGGGCCATCCGCGACACGCCGAAATGATTGCGCACCTTGTCGAAGGCGACGACCGTTTCCGGCCGCCCGAAGACGAAGCCGATCCGAACCCCCGCCATGCCATAGGCCTTCGAGAAGGTCCGGAAGCGGAGCAGGTTCGGTCGCAGCAGATCCGACGCTGGCAGGACGCCTGCCGGCGCCATATCGCCATAGGCCTCGTCGAGGACGAGGATCGTCTCTTCCGGCAGAGCGCGGGCGAAGTCGACGACCGCCTCCGCGCCGTGCCACGAGCCGGTCGGATTGTCGGGATTGGCGAGGTAGACGAGCTTCGGCCGCAGTCTGAGGCTCGCGTCGAGAAGCGCATCGAGATCTTCCCGGTCCTCGCGATACGGAACGGCGTGAAGCACGCCGCCGCGACCCGCGACGTGGAAGTTGAAGGTCGGATAGGCCCCGAGCGAGGTCACGACCGCATCCCCCGGACCGACGGCGAGGTGCACGAGGTTTCCCAGCAGCCCGTCGATGCCTTCGCCCACGGCGACATGGCCGGGCGCGAGGCCCAGCCGTTGCGCGATCGCCGCCTTCACGTCGAAGAGTTCCGGGTCCGCATAGGCCCAACTCTCTCCGGCCGCCGCGCGCATCGCTTCCAGCGCCAGAGGCGAGGGACCGAACGTGCTCTCGTTGGCGCCGAGACGCGCGAGAAAGCGCGTTCCGCTGCGTCGTTCGATGGCCTCCGGGCCGACGAAGGGGACCGTTGCGGGAAGCTGGCGGGCGATCGGGGTGAAGAGGAGAGGCGCTGCCGGCGTCATGGAGTCCGGTCGATCCGCTTCAACCCGGTCGAGAACCGCTTTCCATTTTCCACGTAATGCGCCGCGGAGGCCTTCAAGGCGGCCGCTGCGGCCGCATCCAGTTCCCGCACCACCTTGGCTGGAGCGCCGACGATCAGCGAGTTCTCCGGAAAATCCTTGCCCTCGGTCACCAAGGCATTCGCGCCGACGATCGAGTTTCGGCCGATGCGGGCCCCGTTCAGGATCGTCGCGCCCATTCCCACGAGGACGTTCTCGCCGAGGGTGCAGCCATGCACGATCGCGCCATGTCCGATCGTGCAGCCCTCGCCGATCTCCAGCGGAAAGCCGGGATCGCTGTGAAGAACGGCATTCTCCTGAACGTTGGTCGAGGCCCCGATCCGCATCGGCTCGTTGTCCCCGCGCAGGACGGCGCCGAACCAGATGCTGACGTCCTGCCCGATGCGAACCTTGCCGACGACACGCGCGCCATCCGCGATGAAGGCGCTGCCGTCCGCCGGCAGTTCGGGTGCTTGCCCGTCGAGTTCGTAGATCGCCATGCCCGTCCCCTTTTCGCGCCGGGACACTGCTTCAGGGTCCTCGAAGGGTCAAGCCGGGCATCAGAGCCGGGCAAGGCGAGCGAGGACGGGCTTGGTCAGGGATTGCCGGATCGTGCCATAGGCTGCCCAAGGGTCTTCGTCGTTCAATCGAGCGGTTATATCGGAGATGCGGAAGGTGTTGGCGGCCTCCAGCGTATCGAGTTCCTTCCAGGACACCGGCGTCGCGACCGGCGCTCCGTCGCGAGCCCGCGTGGAATAGGGGGCGATGGCCGTGGCGCCGCGCTCGTTGCGCAGCCAGTCGATGAAGATGCGGCCCCGGCGCTTGGCCTTCGACATCGTGGCCACGAACCGGGCGGGATCACCGTCGGCAAGCTTCGTCGCAAGGGTGCGCGCGAAATCCTTGACGACGTCGAAGCTCTGCCGGCCCGTCAGGGGCGCCACGACATGGATGCCCTTGCCGCCCGTCACCAGCGCGTAACTCTCGAGACCGAGATGGTTCAGGATGTTGCGGACGTCGCCGGCGGCCTCGCGCACGCTGCCGAAGCCGAGGCCCTCGTCGGGATCGAGATCGAAGACCATCCGGTCCGGCGTTTCGATCCGGTCGATCCGCGAGCCCCAGACGTGAAACTCCAGCGCGTTCATCTGGACGCAGCCGACAAGGCCCGCCGCATCCTCGACGAAGAGATAGTCCTCCGTTCCCCCGTCCTTCTCCGCGATCGGAACCTTTCGGATCGCGTCGGGGAAGCCGCCGGAATCATGCTTCTGGAAGAAGCAGTGCTGTTTCGGCCCCTTCGGACAGCGCACGAGCGACAGCGCGTGGCGGCCCGCATGAACCAGCATGCGTTCCGAGACCGCTTCATAATAGGCGGCGATGTCGCCCTTCGTGATGCCGGGAAAGACCACGCGGTCGGCATGGGAGAGGGCAATGCCGGCGATCGCATCCTTCGAGCTTCGGCTCGCCGGGTCCGGCCGGGACGTCGCGCGGTTCGAAGGCTTCTGGGGCGTCGGCGTCGTCCTCATCGCTCCCTCTCCCGTGACCTCGTCCGCCTTCTTGTCCGCCCGCAGGCCCTTGAAGACGCCGTGCCGGATCTGCCCGTCGGCCGTGATTTCCGCAAAGTCGATCTCGGCGACGAGGGTCGGCTTCACGAAGCGCGCGGTCCGGCGGATCGGTGCGGGCAGGTCGGCAAAGGGCGACGTCGCGCTGGCGAGACTGTCGAAGCTCTCCGCGAGATCATCCAGCGTTCGATCGTCGAAGCCCGAGCCGACCCGGCCGCGATAGACGAGGCGGTCGCCGTCTTTGACGCCGACGAGGATCGAGGAGAAGGGGCGTCCTTTCTTGTCGGAGACGGAATAGCCGCCGATGACGAATTCCTGGCGGCGCGTGCACTTGGTCTTCAGCCAGGCCGATCCGCGTCCGGCCCGATACGGCGCGTCCGCGCGCTTGGACACGATGCCCTCGTGACCGGCCTTGCAGATTTCGTCGAGGACGGCCTTGCCGCGCCCCGCGACATGCTCGCTGAAGAGAAGCGTGCCGTCCTGCTCGCCGGACAGGAGGTTCTGAAGCCGCGCCTTTCGCTCCGAGAGAGGCTCGGCGGCGAGGTCGACGCCGTCGAGTTCCAGAAGATCGAAGCAGAAGCAGGAGAGCGGGCCCCCATTCTTCAGGCGTGCCTGGAGCGTCGAGAAGTCCGTGCGTCCGGCGCCGTCGAAGGCGACGACCTCGCCGTCGATCAGTGCGCTCCGGCAGGCAAGCCGCTCCATGGCGGGCCGAAGCGCTCCGAACCGATCCGTCCAGTCGAGGCCGCTCCGCGTGAACAGCTTCGCCACGCCCCCGCCGAGCGCCACGAGGACGCGATAGCCGTCGTACTTCATCTCGTGGATCCAGCCTGCGCCCTCCGGCGGCGCATCGACGAGCGTGGCGAGCTGCGGCGGACGGAAGGCGGGAACGGATAGGGGCTGGCTGGCGGAGCGAGCCGGCCTCGTCGTCTTCGCGGGCGGCTCGACCCCCTTCGCTTTCGCGGTCCTGGCCGGCGGGTTCGAGACAGCCGAAGCCTTTCCGGCGCTCTTCGAACCGTCCGCGCCGACGAAACGCGGGGCGGCTCCCGCCGCGATCTCCTTGAGGCCGCGCCCGGTCTTGATGCTGCGATCGCTCGCGAGGAGATCGGCGCCGGGATCGGCGGTCGCGTCCTTCTCCTTGATGAGAAGCCAGTTCTCGCGCTTCTCTCGGGCTCTCGGCTTCATGCGGATCAGCGCCCAGCGGCCGTTCATCTTCTCGCCGCGCAGCACCATCTTCAGATTGCCCGCGGCCAGTCCCGTCTCCGGATCGGTTCCGGGTTCCGGCTCCCAAATGCCGCGATCCCACAGCATGACCGTCCCTCCGCCATACTGGTCTGCCGGGATCGTACCTTCGAAATCACCGTAATCGAGCGGATGATCCTCGGTGCGAACCGCGAGGCGTTTGTCGGCCGGATCGAGGCTGGGACCCCTCGTCACCGCCCAGCTTTTCAGGACGCCCTGCCACTCCACGCGAAAATCATAATGGAGCCGCGTCGCGTCGTGCTTCTGGACGCAGAAGGCGAGACCGGCATCGCCACTGCGCCGACGCTTGCTCGTTCCGGACGGCTCGGCGGTCGCCTCGAAGTCGCGCTTCTCCCGGTACGTCCGAAGTCGGTCGTCGGCCCCTGCGCCCATCGTCGTTGACTCCTCAGGCCGACTTGCGCTTCGGGCCGCGCGCGGCCGTTGACTTCGACACCGCCGGCTTGGCCGCGCTCGTCTTGGCGGCTTTCGCCTTCGCCGTCGCAGCACGCGGACGCCTCGCCGCCTTGCTGCGGCTCGTCGCGGCTTCGGCTCCGCTGCCTGCGCCGTCGTCATCCTCCTCCGACGCGCTGCCGCCCGATTCGAGACTCTTCTTCAAGGCGGCCATGAGATCGATGACATTGCTCTTGCCGCGCCCGGCATCGGACGACTCGTCCATGATCACGAGCTTGTCCTCGCCGCCGGCCTTGCGCTTCTCCGCGATCAGGCGCTTCAGCGCCTCGGTGTAGTGGTTCTTGAAGTTCGACGCCTTGAAGGGCGATGACTTGCGCTTGATGAGTTCGCTCGCGACGCTGAGAAGATCGTCTTCCGCCGAACCTTCGGAAATGTCGGCGAAGACCCCGTCCGATTTGCGCACTTCGTCTTCGTAGCGGAGCGTCTCCAGGAGGAGGCCGTTCGAGCAGGGGCGGAGCGCGACGAGATATTCCTTGCCGCGCATCGACAATTGACCCAGTCCCGTCTTCTTGGCCTGTCTCAAGGCATCGCGCACCACGCGGAAGGCGTCTTCGGCGAGGTCGTCCTGCGGGACGACATAATAGGGCTTGTCGAAATAGAGCGGCGGGATCTCGTGGCTGTCGACGAACTGGACGAGTTCCAGCGTCTTCTTCGTCTCCAGCTTCACGCCCTCGATCTCCTCGTCGGTCAGGAGGACGTATTCGTCCTTCTCCACCTCGTAGCCCTTGATGATCTCGTCGGCGTCCACCGGGCCGATGCCCTCGGCCACCTTCTGATAATGGATGCGCTTGCCGCTCTCCCGGTGGATCTGCCGAAAGGCGATCGCCGAGCCCGACGTCGTCGCCGCATAGATCTCGACGGGAATGGAAACGAGGGAAAGCCGGATCTGGCCTTTCCAGACGGGACGGGATGCCATCGGCAGACTCCGAGAAGAGGACGCGCCATACGCTGGACGTGGGAGTCGAACGCCGCTGCTATGCCCCTGTTCCGACTCGCATTTCCTGAATCTTTTGAATCCCTTGGCCGCTCACCGGAAGCCCTTGATTCGGCCAGTGAATCCACCGGACTATCCGAGGTTCCTCGTCCTGCGACGATGGAGAGGACGATCGAAGGGGCACCGCGGACGAGATCGGCGGCCGGGATGCGGGCCGGGGGAGGCCGGCGGAACCCGCCTGACGCCGCGATGCTGGCGGGGTCGGCTGGTCCGGTCCGATCGACGTCGAAGCGCCGACAGGACGCGTTGAGACCGGCGCGACGGCCAAGCCGTCCAGGCGGTCGGCGAACCGCGGGTCGGGCGGCCGTTCGTGTGTCCTTATACATTGCGTTGTCGCGAGAAGGACTTCGCGCCTTCGCCACTCCCCGCACACCCTCGGCGACTCGCTGCCCCGGACTCGCCACGAGGGCGGCCGATTCCGCCGCGATCCCGGTCGAAACTTGCCTCAAACTGACCGGATCCAGCCTCGATTCAGCCTCGATTAACGAAGGTGAACAGACCGTAAGCGAATTAGTGGCATTCGGGTCACACGGGTGTGTCCAAAGGGCTCCAGACGGTCTGTAGCGCCATTCAATTATTGCGTCTGCCGCCGTGCGCGATAATGTCGTGAACAGAAAGAACGCGGTCAACGCTTCGGGCTTTCGACGCAGGGGATGGGGCAGGGAAGGCTTTGCCCTTCATAACAAGGCCCAACCCTAACCTAGTAACTTGACTGGAGGTCAGGACATGAACACGCAGTTTCCGGCGCCCGCGCTGCGGACGCCGTCGTCATGGTCGAGCCCGAGCCGATGGAATACGTCCGCGTTTGCGACGTCTACGGCACCGGCTTCTACTACATCCCCGGCACCGAGACCTGCCTCAAGATCGGCGGCTACGTCCGCATGCGCATCGAGGCCCGGGACAACATCTCGAACGGCGACATCGACCTCGACAACCTGAACAGCGCCGCCTTCGCAAACGGCACGCTCGTCGACGTCAACGGCAACAGCACCACGATCTCGGCTGGCAACGCCGGCGTCATCGGCTCGATCCCCGGCCTCTTCAACCGCGGCTTCTCGAACGACGACTACCGCGTCCGTTCGCGAGTTCGCGCTCGTCTCGACTTCGATGCTCGCGAAGAGACCGAACTCGGCATGCTCCGCGCCTTCGCCCGCGTCCAGGCCACGAACACTTCGGGTTCGGATGCTGCCTACACGATGGACCAGGCCTACATCCAGCTCGGCGGCCTCACCATGGGCAAGCTCGACAGCCTCTGGGCTGAGCGCGACGGCCTCTTCACCGACAACGACTGGTCGGTCGGCGATCTGACCACCAACCGCGTCTCCTACACCTTCGCCGTTGCCGGCTTCACCGCCGCGATCTCGGCCGAAGACGATGGCTCGGGCGATTTCGTTCCCGACGTCGTCGGTCAGCTCGCCTACGAAGGCGGCTGGGGCGAGGCCTACGTTTCTGGCGTCTACGACGAGCAGAGCGGCTTCTCCAGCATCCAGCGCTTCGGCACCTCGGCCACGACGGCTGCGAACTTCGCCGTTCCCGGCTTCCTCAACACCTTCGTCATCGACAACCCGAACGTCCTCGGCTTCAACCCGATCGTCGCTGCTCTCTACCAGGGCGACCTGAACGACTCCGACGACGGCGCCTTCGCTCTGAAGGCCGGCGTGACCCTGAAGGACCTCATCGCGACCGGTTCGCAGCTGAAGGTTGAAGGTCACTACGCGTTCGATCCGACGATCTACGCTGGCGACACGGGCGGCAACTACATCGTCCCGAACGGCGGCTTCCGCAACCAGGGCATCTTCACCTCGGCTCTCCCGGGCAACCCGATCTCGGTCGTCGACCTGAACTCCACGCAGGACTACCTCCTGTCGAGCGAGTGGCAGATCGGTGCTGGCTACCAGCAGCAGATCGACAAGCTGTTCGTCGCCGTCTCCGGCGTCTACGGCGAGACCTTCGACCTCGAGCGTTCGATCCAGTCGTTCATCCCGGTCGGCCTTCCCGGCGCCGGCACCGCGAACGGCGTGCAGACGCAGAACCTCGGCAGCGCCGAGTACTGGGGCGTCGCCGGCAACGTCGGCTACAACATCACCTCGAACTTCTCGGTTCTGGGCGAAGTTTCGTACCGCGAAGTCGACCTGCCGCAGACCATCAGCAACGACCTCGACACGACTGCTGGTTTCATCGAGTTCAAGCGCACGTTCTAATCGGATCTTTCCGATCGGATCAGGGAGGCCCGGCGGCAACGCCGGGCCTTTCGTCGTTTCGGCCCGGCGGCGGCGTCTGCCATGCCCGCTGCGCCCAGGCGAGGCAGGGGACGTTTCCCGGGAAAGGCGGCCGCTGGCCGGGATCGTCGAGCGACGAGATGTCGTGTGGAGGATTCCATTCGGGCGCCATCGGCCTCCTCCGGGGGAGGCGGCGACCCATGCCGCGGTCGACGAGCGATCATCGGTCCCGGGGGCAGGGATGGTTCTTTCGGCGCAGGATCGGCGGTTCGCCGCACCAAGCTCGTCCGCCCGGACGGCGCGCGTGTCCGGCGAGGTCGGGCGGATGCCGCGCCTTTGGGCGGGATGCGGTGGCGGATGTTTCGACAGGACGCGGCCGGTTCTGCGCGAAGGCAAGGACCCGCTCGACCCAGAACGGCGTCACATGAGCCCATGAAAAAAGCCTCCGGGACCGCCGGAGGCTTTTTTCATTCAAGGGCAAGGCGCCGTCGGTCAGCCGGATCGGCGGCCGTAGATGAGATCGCGTTCGATGTCGGATCCCGCACCGAGCCGCATCTTGTAGACCTGGTAGTTCTCCATCACGCGCTGGACGTAGTTGCGCGTTTCGGTGAACGGAATCCGCTCCACCCAGTCCACGACCTCCTCGATCGACTTGCCGCGCGGATCGCCGAACCGCTCGACCCATTCGCGGGCCCGGCGCGGACCGGCATTGTAGGCTGCGAAGGTCAGGATGTAGGACCCGGAGAAATTGTCGATCTGCTCGCCGAGGAAGCGGGCGCCCAAGGCCGCGTTGTAGCCGGGATCGCTGGTCAGCCGCGCGAGCGAAAAGGCGACGCCGGCCTTCTTGGCGACGGCCTTCGCGGTGCCGGGCATCAGCTGGAGCAGGCCGAGCGCGCCCGCGGGCGACTTGGCGCCTGGGTTGAACTCCGATTCCTGACGCGCGATGGCGTAGGCCAGCGCCTTGCCGGCGGCCGAGATGTTGGCCGAGGCGGGGATGACGCCGATGGGGAAGGCGAGGGCCGCGGCATCGACGCCGCGGAAGTTCGCCTGCTTGCCGACCTTCAGCGCGAGATAATGGTCGCCGCGCCGCTCGGCCTGCGCGGCCAGGAGAGCGAGCTCGCCGGGGCTGGTCAGCTCGTCGGCCAATGCGCGATAGAGAATGTTCGCGCGGCTTTCGAGACCCAGTTCCTCGAGGCGACGGATGGCGCGGACCGCGCCGCGGCTCTCGAATCGCTGCCGCTCGGCCGAACTCGGCTTGGGATAGGCGACATTTCCTGGCCCCTTGCCGAGGCGCGATGCCGCGAGCTGCCCGTAATAGGTCGTCGAATAGGCGGCGGCGCGGCTGTAATAATCGGCGGACCGTCCGGATCCGCTCCGATCGGCGGTCCTTCCGAGCCAGTAATAGGCGCGCGACTGCGACAGCGGGCGGTTGGACAGTTCCGCGATCTTGCCGAAATGGCGCCCGGCCGCCTTGGTGTCGCCGAGAAAGGACAGCGCGATCCAGCCGGCGTGAAATTCGGCCTCCGCAGCCTCGGTCGCGTTCTCCGCCGAATGCGCGGCCGCGACCCGATAGGCATCCTTGAACCGCCCGCGGTCGAGAAGGTCGCGCGCGATGATGCGGCGCTCGTTCCACCAGGCTTCGGCATCGACCAGCGAGTCGCGGTCGGTCGGCGCCTGCAGCAGGATGCGCGCGGCTTCCTCGATCTTGTCGGCTTTGCGCAGATACTCGACCTGCGCATAGAGATAGCCGGGATCGCCCCGCTGGCTGCTCGGCACGGCGGCCAGCAGGCTGCCCGCATCCTTGGTTTCGCGCACGACGGCGGCGCGCGCGGCGAACAGGCGTTCGGAATTGGCGAGCGTCTTCAGGCGTTCGGCATCCGAGACGCGATCGGCGTAGAGCAGCATGTCCATGCGCCGCTTGTGGTCGGCCTTGGTCAACATCGGGCCGAAGGTCTTCAGGATCTGGCTCTCGACGGCGCGATCCATCTTGTCTTCGTGCCAGACGCGGCCGATCACGCGCCGCGCCTCTCCGGCCTGGCCGAGTTCGGTCAGGGCGCGTGCGAGTGCCATCGCCCCTTCCGCCGTCTGGGGCCTGGTGTTGCCGAAGGCGCGCACGACGTCGCCGGCCGCCGGCTGCTCGCGGTAGAGCGCGCGCTCGGAATTGGCGCGCAGAGTCTTCATGCCCGGCCAGCCATCGAGCTCGGCGGCTGCATCGGCGATCTCGCGCGCCGGGACGTCGCGGCCGCCGTTCAGCGCGATCGCCCAGGTCAGGATCTGCCGGTCGAGACTGCCGCGGCGCATGCCCTCGCGGATGGCGCGGGCGCGATTGACGTCGCCGCCCGAGAGCGACTTCAGTCCGGCGGAGAGTTCTCCCGCGATCGCCCGTATCTCGCTCGGACGGGACGAGATGGCGGAGATCGAGGCGGTGAAGGCCTGCGCGCTCGTATCGACGCCCGATGGCGCCGGCGCCGCGCGCTGGGCCGGCGCGACGAGGGGATTGCGGGAAGCCGGCGCCGAGCGTCCGAACCGGGCGGGGTCGATGGCGACTCCCGTCGCTCCCATCGGACGAACGACCGGCATGGGGCCGACCGGCGGCAAGACGGACTGCGCGCCGGCCACCTGCACGACAAGGGTCGCAGCAAGGCTCTGCAGGAGAATGCGCTTGGCGAGGGCCGGGAACAGCATGGCAACCTTTCGACGGATCCGTGGGCACGTCGGCGCGCCGACGGACAAAGCGCGCTCTATGGTTTCCCGATTGTGCACGGGCGCCATGAACACATCGTAAAGCCCGCTGCCGATGGGTCTTTCTCCTTCGATCTCGCCGGTTCCATCGCTTGTTTCGCGGGGCGTCGTTCACTATGGTGCCGGCCTTCGTGGAAGGCAAAGCGGCCGTTTTCATGTCGAGGATGCCGGTGGTTCGGCCGAGCGACCTCGCCGCTCGAACGCCGCACCCGCAGCCTGGCATCGCTCATAAGGATGCGCCGGGTGCGCGGCAGGACAGGTCGGGAGTGACACAGGGCATGTTCAAGGGTTCGATGCCGGCGCTTGTGACGCCGTTCGCGGCCGACGGTTCGGTCGACGAGGCGGCGTTCCGCGCCTTCGTCGAGTGGCAGATCGGGGAGGGGTCCCATGGTCTCGTGCCGGTCGGGACGACCGGCGAAAGCCCGACGCTGACGCATGACGAGCACAAGCACGTCGTCGAGATGTGCATCGAGGTCTCGGCGGGTCGGGTTCCCGTCATCGCGGGCGCGGGCTCCAACAACACGGCCGAGGCGATCGACCTCGCCCGCTTCGCCGAAAGCGCCGGCGCGGACGGGCTGCTCGTCGTCACGCCCTACTACAACAAGCCGACGCAGCGCGGCCTCTATGGTCATTATGCGGCCATCGCCAAGGCCGTGAGCCTGCCGATCCTGATCTACAACATTCCGCCGCGTTCGGTGATCGACATGAGCGTCGAGACGATGGCGCGGCTCCATGCCGACTTCCCGAACATCATCGGCGTGAAGGATGCCACCGCCAAGCTCGATCGCGTCTCGGAACAGCGCCATGCCTGCGGGCCGAACTTCCTCCAGATCACCGGCGAGGACGCGACCGCGCTCGCCCACATGGCGCTGGGCGGGCAAGGCGCGATCTCGGTGACGGCCAATGTCGCGCCGCGCCTCTGCTCCGAATTCCAGGTGGCGTGCCTTGCCGGCGACTTCGCGCGTGCCTTAGAGTACCAGGACCGGCTCTATCCGCTTCACCGGGCGATCTTCATCGAGCCCGGCGTGTCGGGCGTCAAATATGCGCTGTCGCGCCTCGGCAAGGTGCAGAACGTCGTGCGCTCGCCGCTGGTGACGATCGAGACGTCGACGCAGGACGCGATCGACGCCGCCCTTCAGCATGCAGGACTGCTGAACTGAAGCCCTCGGCCGGGAGCGGCTGAGCGGCCGACGGGATCGCCCGTCTGGCTGGCAGGCCTTCGGCACCCCATATCCGACAGACGAAGGCCGGACGGTCCGGCCCTCGTCGCATGAGACCGGACGATCATGGCCAAACCCGCGAAGCAGAAGTCGAACATCGCCGCGGAGAACCGCAAGGCGCGGTTCCACTACGAGATCATCGACACGCTGGAGACCGGCATGGTCCTCACCGGCACGGAGATCAAGTCGCTCCGCGAAGGTCGCTCGACGATCGCGGAGTCCTACGCGACGGAGGAGGGGGGCGAGCTCTGGCTCATCAACTCCTACGTGCCGGAATATCTGCAGGCCAATCGCTTCAACCACGTCCCGAAGCGACGCCGGAAGCTGCTCGTCCACAAGAAGCAGTTGAACCGTCTCGCCGGCGCGATCCAGCGCGACGGCATGACCCTCGTGCCGCTCAAAATCTATTTCAACGATCGCGGCATGGCCAAGCTCGAACTCGCCGTCGCCAAGGGCAAGAACGCGCCGGACAAGCGCGAGGCCGAGAAGGAACGCGACTGGAACCGCCAGAAGCAGCGGCTGATGAAGGAAAATCGCTGAGGAGCGTCGAGCATCGCCGGTGGTGCGGCGACCGGTGATCGTCACCGAGACTTGGAGAGCCGATCCGGGACCCACCGTTCGCGGGGGCTCGCGCTTTAGCGGACCGGAGCGTTCCGAGCTAGGCTGAAGAGAGCTCGCGACACCGCGGCTTCAGCGACGTTTGTTGACCCATCCCGTGAAACCTCAAGCCGGCTCGATCGCGTCTGAGGCGCCGTGCCGCTCACGCGTTGTCGCCACCGTCACTCTCGAATGAGAGGACCGGCGCGCGAGGATCAATCCAGATATTCCGCGACGCCCGCAAAGACGCGCTCGAACATTTCCGTGGTGAGGACGCCGGTGTTCGTGTTGTAGCGCGAGCAGTGATAGCTCGACGCGATGCGCAAACCGGCGACGTCGTGGCGGCCGTCGTGCCGGAAGGGTGCGTCCTTCAGCTTCACGCCGAGCGCCCGCAGCGTCGAATCGTGCGCGATCCGGCCGAGGGTGACGACGACGCGAAGGTTCCGAAGCCCCGTCAACGTCGGCGTCAGGAACTGGCGGCAGGTGTTGATCTCCACCGGAAGCGGCTTGTTCTCCGGCGGCACGCACCGGACGGCGTTCATGACTGCGGTCCGGTGAAGCTCCAGCCCGTCGTCGGGGCGCGCGGCGAAGCGATCGTTGGCGAAACCGTACTTGGCGAGCGTCGCGTAGAGGAGATCGCCGGCATAGTCGCCGGTGAAGGGGCGTCCCGTGCGGTTCGCGCCGCGCACGCCGGGCGCGAGCCCGACGATCAGGAGTTGGACGGCGTCCGGTCCGCCGAGTGGCATGAAGGTGCGAACCGGCGCGTTGTGCCAGTCCGGCTCCTTGGCGCGCCAGACCTCACGAAAGTCGACGAGGCGCGGGCAGAGCGGACAATCGTGATCGGGCTGCGGCGGCGCGGCCGTCTGGCTCGATGCCGCCGCTTCGGTCCGCGGGTCGGTCGCGGCGCTCAGCTTTCGTCGTCCGTGTCGGCTTCGGCCTCGGGCTCGCATTCGGCCCTGCGGGCGAGGCGGGCTTCGCGTTCGGCCGCGCTGCGGCCGATCTCGGACCGCAGGCTGGCGAGATCGATGAAGTGATCGGCCTGCCGGCGGAGATCGTCGGAGATCATCGGCGGCTGCGTCGTCAGCGTCGACACGACCGAGACCTTGCGCCCCTTGCGCTGGAGGGCGGCGACGAGCGAACGGAAATCCCCATCGCCCGAAAACAGGACGAAGTGATCGACTGTGTCCGCCAGTTCCATGGCGTCGACGGCCAGTTCGATGTCCATGTTGCCCTTGATCCGGCGGCGGCCGGCGGAGTCGGTGAACTCGCGGGCCGGCTTGGTCACGAGACGATATCCGTTGTAGTCGAGCCAGTCGATCAGCGGCCGTATGGAGGAGTATTCCTGGTCCTCGATCAGGGCGGTGTAATAGTGGGCACGAAGGAGGTATCCGCGCTTCTGGAAGGCCGCGAGCAGCTTCTTGTAGTCGATGTCGAAGCCGAGGCTTCTCGACGTTGCGTAGAGGTTGGCGCCATCGATGAAGAGAGCGATCTTTTCGCGGGAATCGAACATGGGGAAATGAGACCTGCCAAGCGTCCGCTCCCGTCCTCGCGGGAAGGGGCGGCGATACAAGAGGGCCCTCGTCCTCGCGACGGGCCCCTTTGCATGTCTTAGGCTGTGGGCGGCGCATTGCCAACGTTTCGTGAAAGTTGCACGGACCGGATCGAGGGTTGAACGAACAAAAAACATCGCGGAGCGGCTTGCTTTTTGCGAAAGACGCGCTTGTGCCCGAAGGGGCTACGGTTTAAGGAGACCAGCTTACCGTCCGAGTCCTGAGCGTAAGGGGAGACAGGCATGGCCCGCGTCACCGTGGAAGATTGCGTCGACAAGATCGAGAACCGTTTCGAGCTCGTCCTGCTCGCCAGCCACCGCGCCCGCCAGATCGCCCAGGGTCAGCCGATCACCATCGATCGTGACAACGACAAGAACCCCGTCGTCGCTCTGCGCGAGATCGCCGACGAGACGCTGTCGCCGGGCGATCTGAAGGAAGACCTGATCCATTCGCTGCAGAAGCATGTCGAGGTCGACGAGCCGGAGCCGCAGGCGCCCGCGCCGGCCAGCATCGCCGAGGATGCCGCGACCGTGTTCGGCTCTTCCGAAGATGCAGACGAGAACATCGCCTTCGACCGCATGTCCGAGGACGAGCTTCTCGCCGGCATCGAGGGATTGGTGGCGCCCGAGAAGAACGACGATTTCTGAGGTTTGAGTGACGTTTCGGCTTTCGGCTGAGACGAAAGTCTACCTATATTGGGAAGGGCGCTTCGCGGCTGCGGGGCGCCCTTTTTGATTCCCGACGAACGACCCCGCTCCATTCCCGCCCAACCTGCAGGACGCCAGCCCCGCCCGATGATGCGCCAATACGAACTCGTCGAGAAGGTGGCGAGCTACAAGCCCGATCTCGACGAAGCGCTTCTCAACCGCGCCTATGTCTACGCCATGCAGAAGCACGGCTCGCAGAAGCGCGCGAGCGGCGACCCGTATTTCTCCCATCCGCTCGAAGTCGCCGCGATCCTGACCGAGATGCGCCTCGACGAGGCGACCATCGCGGTCGCGCTCCTGCACGACACGATCGAGGACACCGACGCCACCCGCAAGGAGATCGACCAGCTCTTCGGCGCCAAGATCGGCCAACTCGTCGAGGGGCTGACCAAGCTGAAGCGGCTCGACCTCGTGTCGAAGAAGGCGGAGCAGGCGGAGAATCTGCGCAAGCTGCTTCTCGCCATTGCCGACGACATCCGCGTCCTCCTCGTGAAGCTCGCTGACCGCCTGCACAACATGCGCACGCTGGGCCACATGCGGCAGGACAAGCGGTTGCGCATCGCGCAGGAGACGATGGACATCTATGCGCCGCTGGCCGGCCGCATGGGCATGCAGGACATGCGCGAGGAGCTGGAAGACCTGGCCTTCCGCCATGTGAATGCGGAAGCCTACGAGACGATCACCGCGCGGCTGTCCGAGCTTCGCGAGAAGCATGCCGGAACCATCGCGCAGATCGAGGCCGACCTGACCGAGCGTCTCGCTCAGAGCGGCATCGTCGCCAAGGTCAAGGGCCGGCAGAAGAAACCCTATTCGGTCTTCTCCAAGATGCAGAGAAAGGCGCTCTCGCTGGAGCAGCTCTCGGACATCTTCGGCTTCCGCGTCATCGTCGAGGACGAGGATGCCTGCTATCGCACGCTCGGCATCGTCCACCGGGCCTGGCCGATGGTGCCCGGCCGCTTCAAGGACTATATCTCGATCCCCAAGCAGAACGATTACCGTTCGATCCACACGACGATCGTCGGGCCGTCGCGCCAGCGCGTCGAACTGCAGATCCGCACGCGCGACATGCACCAGATCGCCGAGCAGGGCGTGGCCGCGCATGCGGTCTACAAGGAAGCCGAGCCCGGCCGGGAGGGGCGTGTCGTACTGTCCAGCGAGTCCAACGCCTTCGCCTGGCTGCGCCGGACCATCGAACTCCTCGCGGACGGCGACAACCCCGAGGAGTTCCTGGAGCACACCAAGCTCGAGCTGTTCCAGGATCAGGTGTTCTGCTTCACTCCCAAGGGGCGGCTGATCGCGCTGCCGCGCGGCGCGACGCCGATCGACTTCGCCTATGCGGTCCACACCGATGTCGGCGACACCTGCGTCGGCGCCAAGATCGACGGGCGCATCATGCCGGTCGTGACCGAGCTCGGGAACGGCGACGAGGTCGAGATCATCCGCTCCAAGGGCGCGACGCCGCCGGCGGCCTGGGAGACGATCGCCGTCACCGGAAAGGCGCGGGCGGCGATCCGCAAGTCGACCCGGCTCGCCATCCGCCGCCAATATGCAGGCCTCGGCCAGCAGATGCTCGCGCGCAGTTTCTCGCGCTCGGGCAAGACCTTCACGCGGGAAGGGCTGAAGCCCTATCTCGCCAAGCTCGGACATCGCGAGGTCGACGATGCGCTGGCCGCCGTGGGACGCGGGGAGCTCGCGACCGCGGACGTCCTGCGCGCCGTCCACCCGGACTTCCAGGACAGCCGCGTGACGAAGGCGGGCGTGCGCAGCGACGAGGACGGCTGGTTTCAGTTGCGCGCGGCAACCGGCATGATGTTTCGCATTCCGTCCATCGCCGAAGCGGAGAAGCAGGGCCTCGCCATCCCGATCCGGGGGGCGGGCGTGGATACGCCGGTGCAGTTCTGCGCGGAGGGCGCCGTGCCGGGCGACCGCATCGTCGGCATTCTCGATCCCGGCCGCGGCATCACGATCTATCCGATCCAGTCGCCCGCTCTGGCCGCCTTCGACAATCACCCGGAACGCTGGGTCGACGTTCGCTGGGACATTTCCTCGGAGATGAGCATCCGGTTCCCCGCGCGCATTCTCGTCGCGGTGTCCAACGAGCCGGGCACGCTCGCCGAGGTCGCCGAGACGATCGCAGCCAACGATGCGAACATCCACAATCTCTCGATGGTCAAGCCGGCGCCCGACATCACGAGCATGGTCATCGACCTCGAAGTGTGGGATCTGCAGCACCTGACGCGCACGCTCAACCAGCTGCGCGGCAAGCCCTGCGTCTCCGAAGCGAGCCGCATCAACGGCTGAGCGGTTTCGAGCGGAAGAAGGCGGACGGAATGGACACGCGCGAGGTCATCGAGATCTTTCGGCAGGCGGGCGCCTATCTGGAAGGCCACTTCATCCTGACCTCGGGTCTGCGCAGCCCGATCTTCCTGCAGAAGGCGCGCGTCTTCATGCATGCCGATCTCACCGAGCGGCTCTGCAAGGCTTTGGCGGCGCGCATCGAGGCCGGGGTTCCGGGCCGGATCGACGCCGTCGTCGGCCCGGCCGTCGGTGGCCTCATTCCGGCCTATGAAACGTCACGGCATCTGAAGGTGCCTGCGATCTGGGTCGAGCGCGAGGCCGGCGTCTTCCGCCTTCGTCGATTCGAGATCGCGCCCGGCTCGCGGGTCGTCATCGTCGAGGATATCGTGACGACCGGTCTGTCGATCCGCGAAACGGTGGCCTGCATGACGGCGCTCGGCGTCGAGGTCGTCGCTGCGGCCTGCATCATCGATCGCTCCGCGGGGAAGGCGGATGTCGGCGTGCCGCTGATCGCGCTGGCCGAATACGAGGTTCCGGCCTATCCCGCGGACGCACTGCCGCCCGAGCTTGCCGCAATTCCGCCGGTGAAGCCCGGTAGCCGATCCCTCTAGAACGCGCGGCTCGACCGGCCCGCACTTTTGACGACGGCGATCCGTCAAACGACGACGAGCCGTTCCACACCGAAGATCCGGCGCCATCGCCCCGACGACGATCGAGACTGTCATGCTCTTCCGGCGGCGCGAACCGCAGACCTTCTGGACCAAGACGCGCACGGCCATCTGGCCGCGCCGCTCCTTCCGCCGTTCCGCCGCCTATTTCCAGAAGCGCGTGCTGCGCCTCAAAGCGCATCCGCATGCGATCGCGGCCGGTATCGCGGCCGGCGTCTTCTCGTCCTTCACGCCCTTCGTGGGTTTCCACTTCCTTATCGCCTTCGCGATCGCCTTCTGCCTGTCCGGCAACATGGCGGCGGCGGCTTTGGGCTGCCTTCTCGGCAATCCCCTGACCTTTCCCGCCGTCTGGGCCGCGACCTACGAGGTCGGCCGCCTGATGCTCGGCGTCTCGCCGGCGGTCGGCGACGGCGCCGCCCCGGCCGGCATCGCCCACGCGCTCCTGAACCGCGACCTTCTCGCGATCTGGGACCCGATCGTGAAGCCCATGCTGATCGGCTCTCTGCCGCTCGGCATCGGTTTCGCCGGCGTGGCCTACGCCGCCGTCTTCGTCGGCGCGCGCTCGTTCCAGCGTCGGCGGGCGCTGCGCATCCAGGAGCTTCGGGCGAAAGGCTCGCTCGTCCCGTCCTCCGTCGAGACCGCTTCATGATCATCGGCATCGGCAGCGATCTCATCGACATCCGGCGGATCGAACAGACGCTGGAGCGGCACGGCGAACGGTTCACGGCGCGCGTCTTCACCGAGATCGAGCAGGCGCGATCCGACCGGCGGGCCCAGCGGGCCGCATCCTATGCCAAGCGCTTCGCGGCCAAGGAGGCCTGTGCCAAGGCGCTCGGCACCGGTCTTTCGCGCGGCGTCTTCTGGCGGGACATGGGCGTCGTGAACCTGCCCGGCGGCGCGCCGACCATGGCGCTGACCGGCGGGGCGCTGGCACGGCTCGAGGCGATCACGCCGCCTGGATGCGTCGCGGCGATCCACGTCACCATCACCGACGACCATCCCCTCGCGCAGGCCTTCGTCGTCATCGAGGCGCGACCGCTTCGGGAGGGCTGAGGCGGAGGCCTCGTAAATCGGCGCCGGGGCGGTTTCCACGGGGCTTTGCGGTGTTATAAGGCGCCAGCGGCCGGGCCGCGTGGGTCAGGACGGGGTTTGAGCATGGTCGATCGGACCGAAACGAAAGAGAGCGGCGGCTTCGGCGAGACCCTCAAGGTCATCGTGCAGGCGCTTCTGCTCGCCCTGGTGATCCGCACCATCCTGTTCCAGCCCTTCTCCATTCCCTCCGGCTCGATGATGCCGACGCTGGTCGAGGGCGACTACATCTTCGTCTCCAAATGGAGCTACGGCTTCAGCCGCTATTCGCTGCCGTCGTTGCCGCCGTATGTCGGCTACGTTCCGGTCGAGGGGCGCGCACTCGGCTCGGTGCCGGAGCGGGGCGACATCGTCGTCTTCCGCAAGCCGCACGAGGAGGAGATCGACTATATCAAGCGCCTGATCGGCTTGCCCGGCGACAAGATCCAGGTTCGCGAGGGCGTTCTCTACATCAACGACGTCGCGGTGCCGCGAGAGGCGACCGACGACTTCATCGCCGACGACGGCAGTCGCGTTCCGCAGTTCCGCGAGACGCTGCCGAACGGCGTCACCTATCTGACGCTCGACCTCAATCCCGCTTCGACCGGCGACAACACGCGCGAATTCGTCGTGCCGCCCGGCCATTTCTTCATGATGGGCGACAATCGCGACAATTCGCTCGATAGCCGGTTCGACGTCGGCTACGTGCCGTTCGACAACCTGATCGGCAAGGCGCAGATCATCTTCTTCTCCATCGACGGCGGCGAGTCGCCGCTGAAGCTTTGGCTCTGGCCGACGGAGCTGCGTCCGAGCCGCTTCTTCACATGGCTCAGCTGAAGATCGACCGCTCGCTCGAGGAGCTCGAACGCCGGATCGGGTTGACGGTCGCCGACCGTGCGCGGCTCGAACGGGCGCTGACCCATGCCAGTCTGAAATCCAATGCCGCTTCGAGCTATGAGCGGCTTGAGTTTCTCGGCGACCGCGTGCTCGGCCTCGTCGTCGCCGAGAAGCTCTTCGAGATGTTTCCGAGCGCCAGCGAGGGCGAGATGTCGCTCAGGCTGAACGCGCTGGTCAGCGCGGAGGCCTGCGCCGAGATCGCCGACGAGATCGGCCTCGCCCCGTTCATCCGCCACGGCGGCGATCTCAAGAAGGTCAAGGGCGAGAAGACCAAGGGGGTGCGCGCCGACGTGGTGGAAGCGCTGATCGCGGCGATCTATCTCGGCAACGGCATGGACGACGCGCGGGATTTCATCCTGCGCTTTTGGTCGCAGAAGTTCGGTTCGGTGGGCGAGGCCCGGCGAGACGCCAAGACCGCGCTCCAGGAGTGGGTGCACACGAGGACGACGAAGCCGCCGCGATATGAGATGGTGGACCGCACCGGTCCCGACCACGATCCCGTCTTCACCGTGCGAGCGATCATCGAGAACGTCGAGCCGGCGGACGGCAGCGGGCGCTCCAAGCGTCTGGCCGAGCAGGAGGCGGCGGCGCTGATTCTGCGCCGCGAGGGCATTTGGAAGGACGAGAGTTGAGCGACGACGCACACCAGGACGAGACCCCCGCGGCGGGCGCTGCGACGCAGGAGGCCGCACCCACGCGTTCGGGCTTCGTCGCGCTTCTTGGCGCGCCCAACGCCGGCAAGTCGACGCTGCTCAACCAGCTCGTCGGGACCAAGGTCTCGATCGTGACGCACAAGGTTCAGACCACGCGCGCCCTCGTGCGCGGCATCGCCATCGAGGATCGCACGCAGATCGTCTTCATCGACACGCCCGGAATCTTCGCGCCGAAGCGGCGGCTCGATCGCGCGATGGTGAAGACGGCCTGGGGCGGCGCCAAGGATGCCGATATCGTCGCCGCGCTCGTCGATGCCGAGCGAGGCGTCAACGAGGAGGTCGAGGCGATCCTGGAGCGGTTGAAGGACAGCCGCAATCCGGTGATCCTCCTCCTCAACAAGGTCGACCGCATCCAGCGCGACAAGCTTCTCGGCCTCACCAAGGACCTGACCGAGCGGGGCGTCGACTTCGAGAAGGTCTTCATGATCTCCGCCTTGAACGGTTCGGGCTGCGCCGATCTGATGGCCTGGCTGGCGCAGCGTTTGCCGGAGGGCCCCTGGTACTATCCCGAGGACCAGATCACGGATCTCCCGATCCGCCAGCTCGCGGCCGAGATCACGCGCGAGAAGCTCTTCCTGCGCCTGCACCAGGAACTGCCCTATTCGAGCCATGTCGAGACCGAGCTCTGGCAGAAGCGGGACGACGGCTCGGTGCGCATCGAGCAGACGATCTACGTGGAGCGCGAGAGCCAGAAGAAGATCGTGATCGGCCACAAGGGCGAGACGATCAAGGCGATCGGTTCCGCTGCGCGACGCGAGATCACCGAAGCCGCGGAAGAGCGCGTTCACCTCTTCCTCTTCGTGAAGGTCCGCGAGAACTGGGGCGACGATCCCGAACGCTATCGCGAGATGGGCCTCGATTTTTCGGGCTGACCGGGGTTTCCGAGCCCTGCCGTTCCTATCTGAAGGACAGCGAGCGACGTTTCGTCTGCATGCCGTCACGCGGATGGGTCGATGAGAGAACCGGGCGATGGAATGGCGTGAGGAGGGCATCGTTCTCGGGGTTCGTCGCCACGGCGAGACCAGCGTCGTCGCGGAACTGATGACGCGGGCGCGCGGGCGCCATCTCGGGCTCGTGCGGGGCGGCCGATCGCGCAAGCAGCAGCCGGTGCTCCAGCCGGGAAACCAGGTCGAGGCGACCTGGCGGGCACGGCTCGACGAGCACATGGGCACGTTCGTCATCGAGCCGGTGGAGCTGCGCGCAGCCCGCCTCATGGAGACCCCGATCGGTCTCCACGGCATCCAGCTCCTGGCGGCGCATCTGCGACTCCTGCCGGAGCGAGATCCCCATCCCCGCCTCTATGACGGCTTGGAGATCATCGCCGAGCATCTGGGCGACGCCCGGCGATCGGGAGAACTTCTCCTGCGGTTCGAACTGGCGCTTCTGGAAGAGCTCGGCTTCGGTCTCGACCTGACCACCTGCGCCGCGACGGGTTCCAGCGAAGACCTCGTCTATGTCTCGCCGAAATCCGGCCGTGCGGTCAGTCGCCAAGCCGGTCGGCCCTGGCACGATCGGATGCTCGCTCTGCCGGGCTTCCTCGCCGAAGAGGGAGGACGGGCCGACGAACGAGCGCTGGCGGAGGGCTTCCGGCTGACGCGGCATTTCTTCGCCCGCCATGTCTGGGACGCCCGCGGCATCGACGAGCCGCCGTCGCGCGACGGCATGATCGCCGCAATCCACGCCGCGACGGTGGCGGCCGAGGGCTGATCGGCGCGATCGTCTTCCCCCCTCCCGTCTCCGCGTCAGGCGGGGACGAGAGCCCGCTCGACGGGCGCCTCGCGGATCGGCCAATGCACGATGGCGGCGAAGATGCCCATGCCGACGCCCAGCCACCACACGACGTCGTAGGAGCCAGTCTGCGCATAGAGCCTGCCGCCAAGCCACACGCCGAGGAACGAGCCGATCTGGTGCGACAGGAAGACCATGCCGCCGAGAAGCCCCAGATGGCGCGTGCCGAACATGATGGCCACGAGCCCGTTCGTGGGCGGGACGGTGGACAGCCAGAGAAGACCCATCACGACGGAGAAGACGACGACCGTCGTCGGCGAGGCCGGGACCAGCAGGAAGACGGTCACGGCGATCGAGCGGCCGATATAGATGAGGGCGAGGAAGATCGGCTTGGAATAGCGCTGTCCGATGATCCCGGACGCGATCGAGCCGATGACGTTGAAGAAGCCGATGAGGGCGAGGGCCGTCACCGCCCAGACGGGAGCGATGCCGAGGTCGGCGATATAGGCGGGGAAATGCGCGGTGATGAAGGCGACCTGAAAGCCGCAGACGAAGAAGCCGGAGGTGAGGAGAAGATAGCTCTTCGTCGCGAAGGCCTCGCGCATGGCCGCGCCCATGCTTTGTTCGACCTCCTCGCGCGTGACGCCGCCGCTCCTGCGGTTGCCCTTCAAGGCGACGGCGAGAAGCGGCACCAGGAGCATCATGGCGGACAGGACGAGGAGGGAATCGCTCCAGCCGAAGCGGTCGATGAGGCCCTGGCTGAGGGGCGCGAAGACGAACATGCCGAGCGAGCCTGCGGCCGTGCCGAGGCCGAAGACGAAGGACCGCTGCTCCGCCGAGACGTTGCGCGCGAAGGCGGCGAGGACGATTCCGAAGGAGCCGGCGGCGACGCCGAGGCCGACGAGGACGCCGGCTCCGATCGTGAGCCAGGCCGGCGAGGGGGCCACGGCGGTGATGGCGAGCCCCGCGGCATAGAGAATGCCGCTCATGACGAGGACGCGCGCCGTTCCCCAGCGGTCCGCGATGGCGCCGAAGATCGGCTGTCCCGCGCCCCAGAGAAGGTTCTGAACCGCGATCGCCATCGCGAAATCCTGGCGTCCCCAGCCCGTATCGGCCAGCATCGGCAGCTGGAAGAAGCCGATGGCCGAGCGCGGACCGAAGGTCAGCATGGCGATGGTGCAGCCCGCGAGAATCACCAGCCACGGGGTTGCGGCTCCCGAGGTCTGCGGCTTGGCATGCGTGGACATGGCTGATCTCCTCGAGCCCCGGCGCCGATCCTATGCGGGTTCCTCGCCGAGGGTGAGCCGCTTTTGGTGATGGAAGGCATCACCAGACGTCATCGATCGCCCGGCCCTCAGCGAAGGCCCGGGCGCCAGCCCGTCGCGTGCGCGCCTATGATCGCCGGTCGGGACCCTGCGTCGATCGCAGCGCGACTTTACTGTTCGGCGGGTTCGTCCAGGCCGAGCGGATCTTCGGTCGGTAGGGCGTTCTCGTCCGTCGGCGCCGGTCCGGTCTCGGCCGTCGGGGGCACGAGCATGTTGCCGTTCAGAACCACCGAGCCGTCGGCCTTGGTCGACACGATCCATTGCGAACGACCGTCCGGCAGCGCCTTCGCAAATCCCTTGGCGAGCGAAAGGCCGCCGACGATCTGGTTGACGGAGGGATCCGTCGCGGCCTCGGCCTGGAGCGTCGAGATGACGGTGTCGAGACCGGCGGCCTCGATGGTCATGTTCATCTCGGGCTGGATGCCGGCGAGAACCACGTCGCCGCTGAACGTCACGTCGAAGTCGCGGGCCTTCAGCCGGCTGGGTTCGAGGGTGAAGCGCGGCGGATTCTCGGAGAAGGCAAGGGCGATCGCGTCCGACGTCTCCGCCGGAAGCGCCGGATCCTTCGACAGGTCGAACTCCGCGATGGCACGCTTGGCCGGCGTCTCGAGATCGAGGCCGTCGACCTTCAGCGCCAGCGTGATGTCCTGCGGCATGAGGCTGGCCGTCCAGCCCGGCATCAGGGGAGATTGTGCGGACAGGCCTTCCAGCTCCAGCGCATAGCCGAGAGCGCCGGATTTCGAGATGCCGTCGCCCCGCAGCTTGACGGCGACCTTGGTCATCGAAAGCTTCCCGAAGGCGGACGAGATCTGGGTCTGGCCGAACGTGGAATGACCGTCGATCGTCGTCCAGATCGGCAAGGCGGCATTCAGAAGGGTCCGCAGTTCCTCCTGGTCGGCCACGATGGAGTCCTTGTCGGCCTTGGACACGGCGAAGGCCCAGAGGTCGAGGAGCGCGCGGCTCTTCATTCCAGTGAAGACGCTGGCGCTGTCCATCGTCGCGGCGGTGACGTCGACGGTGGCGTCCGGCGTTCCGGCGGCGGGGTCGGCCTTGATCGAAACGGTTTCGACGAGATTGGTCACCGTCTGGCGAACCGTCGCGTCGACCGCACCGTTCCCGCCATCCCTGCCGGACATCTCGTAGCCAATCCGGCCGATGGTCGCCTTCACGTCCGAAGCCGCGTCGCTCGCCGTGATGGTCGCGCCGGGATAGCTCGCGCTTCCCGACAGGAACGTGCCGAGTTTCGGCGCATAGACGCCGCTGAAGGTGCCGGCCTCGACCCGGTAGTCCGCGCTCTGGCGCACGCCTTGGCTCGTCACGTCGAACCGGATGGACAGTGCTTCGGCGCTCGAGACATCCCAGTTGCCGTCGGCACGCTCCGCGACGAGGAGCGAGACGGGCGCGACATCGAACGTCGAGCCGGGTTCGAGAAGGGCGGCGATCGCGGCGTTCGGAGACAGCGTGATGCGGTAGCCGGCGCCCTCCGGCGCGACGGCGATGATCTTCTTTTCGAAGGCCGACGGACCCGTATAGGCGGCGAGCGCTCCCGCCAGGGCGTCGGCTCCGGCCTGCGTCGCCGTCGTTTGAGCCGCGGCCGGTCCGATCAGGACCCAACCGATGGCGAAAGCAGTGGTCCGGCGCATCGCCTCTCTCCCGAAATTGGCGGAAACCCGTCGATCCGCAAAGGGTTACAAACACGATTACGCCGGTCGTTGCCAGTGTTCGCGGGGTCCGGCAAGACCTCGGCCGAAATCAAAGTCGACGCGGGGCGACAAAACTGGCAAACGCTGCCCCGGAATTGGGCACTGCGATCATCATGAAGCTTCCTCTCGTCACCAGGACCATCGCCGAACTGCGCGCGGCTTTGAACGCGGAGCGTCGCGGCGGGCGACGCATCGGGCTCGTGCCGACCATGGGATACCTGCATCGCGGGCACATGGCGCTGGTCGACCGCGCGCGGGACGTCAGCGACACCGTGGTCGTCTCGATCTTCGTCAATCCGACGCAGTTCGGGCCGGGCGAGGACCTGTCGACCTATCCGCGCGATCTCCACGGCGATCTCGCGCTTTGCGCGCGCCACGGAGTCGCGATCGTCTTCGCCCCCGACGTCGCCGAGATGTATCCCCAGCCGATGGAGACCGCCGTCGAGGTCACGTCCCTGTCCGGCATCCTCATCGGGGCTCAACGTCCGGGACACTTCCGGGGCGTGGCGACCGTCGTCGCCAAGCTCTTCAACATCGTCGCGCCCGACGTCGCCGTCTTCGGGGAAAAGGACTACCAGCAACTCGCCACGATCCGGCGGATGGTGCGGGATCTGTCTTTCGGCATCGAGATCCTGGGCGTTCCGACGGTGCGCGACGCGGATGGGCTCGCCGCCTCCTCGCGCAATGTCCGCCTGTCCGCGGAAGACCGCAGGGCCGCGGCCGTCATTCCGGCGGCGTTGGATCGAGCCGGCGACGCCGTCGCGCGCGGCGAGCGCGACCCGCATGCGATCGAGGCTCTGGTGCGGGCCGTGATCCAGGCCGAGCCGCGCGCCGACATCCGGTCGGTGGACGTTCGAGATGCGGACGACCTATCTGAGATACGGAGCGTCGAGCGGGCCGTCGTTCTCGTCACCGTCCGTTTCGGCGACGTGCTGCTCATCGACCAGCGCGAGGTCTCGAGCCCCGATGCGGGCATGATTCGAAGGGAAGTGCGGCCATGAGCGTCGAAGTCCAGGTCAAGCGCCAGAGTGCGCCCGCGATCCGGGCCCGCAAGGGCGGAGTGCCGATCGTCGCGCTCACCGCCTACAGCGCGTTGACGGCGCGCCTCGTCGATGCCGTTGCCGACCTGATCCTCGTCGGCGACAGCCTCGCCATGGTCGAGCACGGGCTGCCCTCCACGCTCGGCGCGACCCTCGACATGATGATCCTGCACGGGGCGAGCGTGGTTCGCGGCTCGGCCAGGGCGCAGGTGGTGGTGGATCTCCCCTTCGGCTCCTACGAGGAAAGCCCCGCGGTCGCCTTTCGCAACGCGGCGCGGCTGATGGCCGAGACCGGCTGCGGCGCGGTGAAGCTGGAAGGCGGTGCCCGCATGGCCGAGACGATCGGCTTCCTGACGGGCCGGGGCATCCCGGTCATGGCTCATGTCGGTTTGACGCCCCAGGCCGTCATGAGCTTCGGCGGCTTCAAGACGCAGGGCCGCGAGCGGGCGGAGTGGGAGGCGATCGAGCGAGATGCCCAAGCCGTCGCGGAGGCCGGTGCCTATGCCGTCGTGCTGGAGGGCGTCGTGGAGCCGCTTGCCGCGCGGATCACCGAGACGCTCGACATCCCGACGATCGGCATCGGCGCATCGGCGACCTGCGATGGCCAGATCCTCGTGCTCGAGGACATGCTCGGCCTGTCGCCGCGCGTTCCGCGCTTCGTCCATCGCTACGGCGCGCTCGCCGACCACGCGGCCGAGGCCATCGCGTCCTATGCGCAGGCCGTGCGCGACCGCAGTTTCCCCGGCCCGGACAACGTCTACCAGCCGAAGAACTGACCCGACACTTCGTCAGGACAGCGACAGCGGCAGCACGAAGGGCGTGCCGGAAAACGCGTCCGCGCCGCGCCCGATACCGGCGATGGCGCGGATCATCCGCCCCTCGCGACCGAGCCGCGCGTCGGCGAGCGCGATCAGACGGGCGTTCGGCGTTGCCGAGGGCGCGCGCCGCCGGAGTTCGGCGGCGAGCATCGCCTCGTCGATGCCGGGATCGATCGCGAGCGCGAGGATATAGGCCGCGGCCGTCGAGCGGCTGATCCCGGCATAGCAGTGGATCATCAGCGGCCTTCGTCGGTCCCATGCGCGGCCGAAGGCCAGGAGCCGGTCCAGATGATCGTCTGCCGGCAGGATCAGGCCATCCGCCGGGTCGACGATGTCGTTCATGCCGAGAAAGAGATGGCGCTCGGCCGCGATGGCCGCAGGACGCTCCATCACCGTCGCCGCGTTGATGAGCGTCACCATGTCGAGAGCGCCATGTTCGGCGACGGTCGCGGGAAGATCGGCGAGGGACGAGACGACGAGATAGGGCATTCAGGTCTTGCCTCCCGTGGCCGGTCTGCCGGCTGCGACCGTCCCCGCGTCGAGTTCGCGAAACCGGGCGAGGAACAGGCGCCCGACGACCTCGGCCGGCTTCGGCTCCAGGCTGGTGGCAGAGACCGCGCCCTCCGCCGGACGTCCGAAGAAGGCGCCGGCCTCCTCGGTCGAAAATCCGGCGAGCCGGGTCGCTTCGTGAAAGGCCGACAAGCGGTCTGCGGTCTTGATCGCCTTCAGGATCGCCGGCGGCAGAGTGGCGGGAAGGCCGAAGCGCAGATGGATCGCGCGCTGGAGGCGCTCTTCGACGAGCCGATAGTCGCCACCGACGACGCTCTTGAAGGGCGAGATCATGTCCCCGATCACATATTCGGGACCATCGTGGAGAAGCGCCGCCAGCCGCCAGCGGGGATCGTCGTCGGCAAACCGCACGGACGCCTCCACGATCAGCGAATGCTGGGCGACGGAAAACGCGTGTTCGCCGCGCGTCTGCCCGTTCCAGCGCGCGACGCGCGCAAGGCCATGCGCGATATCCTCGATTTCGATGTCGAGCGGAGATGGGTCGAGAAGGTCGAGACGCCGTCCGGACAGCATTCGTTGCCAGACGCGCGGCGGCTTGGTGCCGCTCACGAAGCGGTGTCCGCAGCTTCGGCGCCGGCTGCCGGTTCCGGCAGCGCGTAACCAGCCCAGGGTGGAATGCTCGCCTCCACCGGGACGCCGTCGGCGGACAGAGTTTCGCCGCTCGCCAAGGCCGAAGCGAGCCGGTCGATCCGCACCAGCGCCATGCCGGTCGCATCCGTCGCCGAGAGAACCGTGCCGATGACCCGCTCGCCGGCGCGGATCTCGGAGCCCGGCGTCAGATGACCATCGGCATCGATCAGCACCAGTCTGCGCCGCGCCGTGCCGCGGTGCTGCATGCGGGACACGACCTCCTGCCCGACATAGCAGCCCTTCCGGAACGAGACGCCGGCATTCTGGTCGAGCAGCACGTCGTGGGGAAAGACGTCCGAGGCGGGGAAGTCGCGTTCGGCCTCGGCCACGCCGGCGCGGATGCGCAGGGCGTCGAACTCGGCGGCCGGACGCTCGTCGAGGCCTTCGGGCGAGCGTCCGTACAGACGCCGGACCGCCGCTTCGGGAAATCGTCGATCCACGAGACCCGCCGTCTCGTCCCAGAGCGCGAAGACCTCGGTGTCCGGCGTCTGAAAGACGATCGGCGCGCGAAGCCGGTAGAGCGTCAGGCGTTTCAGCAGATCGGCGCGGGCGATGGCCGCCACGTCGATCCGGATGCCGTCCTCGATCCGGCTGAGGAGGAAGTCGAAGAGGATCTTGCCTTGCGGTGTCAGCAGCGCGGAGGGGCGAACCTCGTCGACGGAGAGGGCATCGACGTCCGAGGTCACCAGATTCTGAAGAAAGGCGGGCGCCGCTTCCCCCGTGACGAGAAGAAGGCTGCGGTCGAGGAGTCGGACAAAGGGCATGGCGGCTCGCTTCGATGCGGTTCCTGCGTTAGGTAGACGTGCGAGCCCGCCGGGACAAGCAAGGAGCCGCCCCTCGTGTCGAACCGCTACGATCTCGTTCTCAAGGGCGGCACTGTCGTCAATCACGACGGCGAAGGCCTCCGGGACGTCGGCTTGCGGGACGGGCGCATCGCGGCGATCGGCTCGATCGATGCCTCCGCCGCCGGCGAGGTGGTGGATTGTCGTGGCCTTCACGTCCTGCCCGGCGTCATCGACAGCCAGGTTCATTTTCGCGAACCCGGCCCGACGCACAAGGAGGACCTGCAATCGGGGTCGCGCGCGGCCGTTCTCGGCGGCGTCACCGCGGTCTTCGAGATGCCCAACACCGATCCTCTGACGACCAGCGAAGCCGCCCTCGCCGACAAGCTCTCCCGCGCCAGGGGCCGCATGCATTGCGACCATGCCTTCTGGGTGGGCGGTACGCGCGAGAACGCGGCCGACGTCGCCGACCTCGAACGCCTTCCGGGTGCAGCCGGGATCAAGGTCTTCATGGGCTCTTCCACGGGGAGCCTCCTCGTGGAGGATGACGAGGGCGTGTCGGAGATCCTGAAGCGCACGCGCCGCCGCGCCGCCTTCCACTCCGAGGACGAGTTCCGCCTGCGCGAGCGGCTGGGCGAGCGGGTGCCCGGCGATGCCGCGTCGCATCCGGTCTGGCGCGATGCCGTGGCGGCCCTGCGGTGCACGCAGCGGCTCGTCGCCATCGCGGAAGCGGCGCGCGCGCGCATCCACGTCCTCCACATTTCCACCGAGGAGGAGATCGCGTTTCTGCGCGATCACAAGGATCTCGTGACGGCGGAGGCGACCCCGCACCACCTCACGATGAGCTCCAAGGACTACGCCCGCCTCGGAACGCTCCTGCAGATGAATCCGCCGGTGCGGGACGCGCATCACCGCGACGGCATCTGGCGCGGCATCGCGGACGGGATCATCGACGTCCTCGGCTCCGACCACGCGCCGCACACGCTGGAGGAAAAGGCCAAGCCGTATCCGCAGTCGCCATCGGGCATGACAGGCGTGCAGACGCTCGTTCCGATCATGCTCGACCACGTGGCCAACGGCCGGCTGTCGCTCGCGCGTTTCGTCGATCTCACCTCCGCCGGGCCGCAGCGGATCTTCGGCATCGCCGGAAAGGGCCGCATCGCCTGCGGCTACGACGCCGATTTCACCATCGTCGACCTGAAGCGCCGGGAGACCATCCGCAACGGCTGGATCGGCTCGACATCGCAGTGGACGCCGTATGACGGCGTATCGGTGACGGGATGGCCGGTCGGCACCGTGGTGCGCGGGCAGCGCGTGATGTGGGACGGCGATATCGTGGCACCGGGGCTTGGCAAGCCCGTCCGCTTCGCGGAGTCGCTCGGCTAGCGAGCCGTGCTTCCGAAAGGGCGCTCGGAGAACGGTCCGGATCCGCTCATCCGCGCATCGTGTCGTCCAACGGACGAGCCGATGGCAGGGAGAATGCCGGCGGCAAGCGCCGGAAGCCGGACGGTTCGCGTCGTCACTCCAGTGTGAGGGACGGGCCCGGCCTTAGTCGCCCGCGACGAAGAACTGCAGCTTCCCATCGGGCGAGATGCCGACGCGATAGAAGTTGTATGCGCCGAAACCCAGCATTTCCTGATAGTCGCCGGCGGTGACGAGTTCGAAGAGCTCCACCTTCTGCGGCTTGGTCAGCTTGTCCACCGAGACGGCCGTGAAATAGGGCCAGATGTAGATTTCGTTGTCGCTGTCGGGCTCGCTGCGAACGTGACCGGCCTCGAGAACTTCCAGGAGAATGGCGAGGACTTCGACGCCGTCGCCGTCGCCGGACGTGGTCTTGAGATAGGCGATCGGATCGCCCTCGGCCCCGCCGAACGACAACAGCGTGCCGTCCTCGCCCGTTTGGATGTAAGGGCGAAGCGCCTCGATCTCGCCGGCCTTTGCGATCTCGATCAGCCGGGCGCGAAGATCGCGCACCGGCTGCGGCAGGCCGTCATCGCCATAAGCGATGGCGGGCGGTGGTCCACGGTCTTCCTGGACCGTGGCAGCGGCACCCGGCGGCACGCCGCTTTCGGACGCCGCGCCGTCGAGAGGCGTTTCGCCCGTCGGCCCGGCATCCTCCGGAGGCGTCGCATCCTCGGACGGGACCGCCTCTCCGGCCGGCGGGGACACCGGTTCCGTCGATGACACAGGCGGCGAGGCCTGCGTCGACCCCGTCGGCGCGGCCGGGCTCGCCGGCTCGCCGCCCGGCAGGGCAGGAGCGCTCGGCCTCGTCGGTTCCGACGGCGCGACCGTGGGTTCGGCCGGAGAAGCCGAGCCGGCCAGCGGGGGGAGGGGTACCGAAACGATGCCCTCGCGCTGCGGCGCCGCACCGTCCTTCGTGCCGATCTGCGAGAAGGCCGCGGCACCGTGCGAAAGAGCCAAGACCATCCAGAACGCCATCGCAGAACGCACGATGCCGGTCTTTCCGTCGGGGAGGAATGAGGTCATGCCGGGGATCTCGAACATCCGGCGGCGAGCGCGCCTATTGGAGGTTCCGGTCTGCACGAAACTCGCCGAATTCGATCCGCTGGCGCAGGCGCTCCAGGATGTCGAGGACCTCGTCCTCGCCGTGCAGGCGAACCAGCTCGGTCAAGGCGGTCGAGATGGCGGTTTCCGCCAGGATCTCGGCTTCGATCCCGTCCGAAATTCCATCGGCCCAGGCTTCGTGATGGTACTCGAAGGCGACCTGCTTCTTCTCGGCTTCGATCATCGCGTCGAGTTCGGCATTCTGCAAGTCGATCATCCCGATCCCTCTCATTGAGCCTTCCGGCTTCACCGCTCGTTAAGGTCCTACACGATCCCGGGGGCAACGCGCGCCCAACTTTGAGAGATCGTAAGCGAAGCGTTAATTTCCGTAGCGGGCACTGATTTCCCGACTGAGTGTTGCGCCTTCGCTTTGATAGCGCGACACGGCGAGCCGCGCTGCCGGCGTGCATTTGCGATACGTCGATTCGAAGGCGCGATAGCCGCTGTTGAAGCTCGCGATCAAAATCTTGCGGTCGGCTTCGTTGGGCGACTGCGCGTCGATCAGCTCGTTCATCGTCTCGCGCCATTGACCCGCGCCGGGGTCACCGCAGAGCGTGCGCAGGAAATGGATGGATCCGAGGATGGAGGACAATCGTCCGAGCGGCTTCATGAACGCCGCATCCGAAGGAGCGACGCCCGATGCCTCCGGCGCGGCCGCGCCCGTGGCCTCGCCCTTGGATGCGCCGGGCGCGGAGCCGGTCGCGGCAGGCGGCACGTCCGGGGACGCCGGCGGTTCCTGCGCCCATGTCGACCCGCCGCTGACAAGGGCGACCGCGATGAGCAGCGGCGGCACCACGCGCGAGACGGAGCGACATTTGTTCATGACGGACGATCTGAAGCCTCGTTAAGGCTTTTGCAAGGAAGCCGGAAATCTCGATCCGCATTGCCGCGCAACTGCGCCATTCGGGCAACATCGGCGGCGAGGTCAGGTCGGGTCAGAGGCCGAGCAGGTGCGAACGATGCGCGGACGCGACGATTTCCGCCAGTCCCCCCGTCAGCCGTTTGTCCGCATCCATGGCCGCGAGCTTGTCCACATCGTGGAACACGGCGGCGCGTGCGTCGTCGCCGGCATCGGGCTCGATTCCGACGGGCAGTTCCTGCGCCGCGCGATGCACCGCGATGACGGCATGGATCCCGGCCGCGGCCTCGATCGCCTCGTGAAGGCAGTAGAAGGCGTAGCGGGGAAGGTTGATGCCGGTCTCCTCCTCCACCTCGCGACGCACGGCCGCTTCCAGCCGCTCTCCGAACGAGACCCGGCCGCCGGGAAGGCTCCAGAGCCCCTCGTAGGGACCGCGGGCGCGCTTCACGAGAAGCACCTTTCTGGCGCGAAAGATGCAGGCTGAAACGCCGACGACGGGAGGGCGGGGATCGGAGTTGTGGACAAGGTGGCTCATGGCATGGGGACGTAGATGGGAAGGCGCCGCCCGGCAAGGGCCAGGTGCTTGACGGACGGTCGCGCCTGAGGCTCAAGGGCCCGCATGTGCGGACGATACACGCTCACCGCGACGCCGGCCGAGGTGGCTGCGATGCTCGACCTCGACGACCTCGACGGCTTTCCACCGCGCTACAACATCGCGCCGACCCAGCCGATCCTCATCGTGCTCGGCGGGCGCGACGTGCGGCCGGAGGCATCCCGCGAGGCGCGGGAGGGACGGCTCGTGCGCTGGGGCTTCCTGCCGGGCTGGCTGAAGGATCCGACCAGCGCCTCGCTCACCTTCAACGCCCGAGCCGAGACGGCGGCGCAGAAGCCGAGCTTTCGCGGCGCGATGCGCCACCGCCGGTGCCTCGTGCCCGCCAGCGGCTTCTACGAATGGCGGCGCGGTGCCGGGACGTCGAAGAGCCAGCCCTATTTCGTGCGGCCCCGGTCCGGCCGGCCCGTCGCCTTCGCCGGCATCATGGAAACGTGGCATGCCGCAGACGGTTCGGAGATCGACACGGCTGCGATCCTGACCACAAAGGCCAATGCGACCCTCGCCGCGATTCACGCGCGGATGCCGGTCACGATCGCACCTGCGGAGGTCGCGCGCTGGCTGGATTGCCGGCAGTTCGAGCCCCGCGAGATCGCAGACCTCCTCGCACCGGCCGCAGAGGCGGTTTACGAGGCTTTCGCAGTGTCCGACCTCGTGAACTCGGCTGCTCACATGGGACCGGAGCTTCAGGTGCCGATCGAGGAGAGCGCCGATGCGACGGGCGAGGGGCCAGAGGGCCCGGCACAGGGCAGCCTCTTTTGAGGGGGGATCGTCGCGCCGGTCCTCGTTCTGCCGGCGTCGGTCACGCCGCCGGCAGGGTTTTCGCGAACCGGCTCTTCGGTTCGCCGACGTCGTTGCGTCGAGCGCTTCGATTGTGTGCGATCAGTCGGAGTAGCCGACCACGGCGGTGCGGCGCGGCGCGTCGCCCTGCTGCTGCTGCTTCTGCTTGCCGCGGAAGGCCTGGTTGGCGGCGGCGATCGCCGCAATGCCGATTTCGCCATACTGTGCGAGGAGGTTGACGTCCTGCTCGCGTTCGCTCTTCGAACGAAACTTCACAACGCTCTGGTTCATGTCTCTTTTCCAAGGGTTCGGCCGGTTCCGGCTCGTGCAGCCCCAAAAGCGGCTGCGATTGAGACAGATTAGAGGCGAGTGATAACCGAACCTTAAACACGAATTCTTTCTTCATGACTTGAAGACGTTAAGTGGCGCTGCGGACACACCGGGTCCGGTGCCGGACCCGTGGGCGAGCCGCTGGACGGTTGCCCCGTTCCTCTCGAGCCTCTATCGCCTCGGCAGGACGGATCGGCCGAGGACGGATCATGCAGGACGACGGCTTCAGGGGCTTGCGCCTCACCAACACGATGACGCGATCGAAGGAAGACCTTCGTCCTCTCGACTGGCGGGAGGGAAGCGGTGTGGCGCCGTCGGAACGGCGCGTGCGCCTCTACGTCTGCGGCCCGACGGTCTACGACTTCGCCCATATCGGCAATGCGAGGCCGGTGATCGTCTTCGATCTGCTCTTCCGGCTGCTTCGCCATCTCTATGGCGTGGATCATGTCACCTATGTGCGCAACATCACGGATGTCGACGACAAGATCAACGCGCGGGCGGCTCGCGATTTTCCCGGCCTGCCGCTGAACGAGGCGATCCGGCGCGTGACCGAGCCGACGGCGGCGCAGTTCCAGAAGGACGCCGAGGCTCTGGGTTGCCTCGCGCCGAGCGTCCAACCGCGCGCGACCGACTTCGTCACCCCTCGCGGGGATGGCCGACCCGACATGATCTCGATGATCGAGGCCCTGATCGCCCGGGGGCACGCCTACGAGGCCGGCGGGGAGGTGCTCTTCGACGTCACCTCCATGGCCGATTACGGTCGGCTCTCCAACCGCAGGCTCGACGAACAGCAGGCGGGCGCCCGCGTCGCCGTCGATGCCCACAAGCGCCATCCCGGCGACTTCGTCCTCTGGAAGCTATCCTCCGTGGAGGAACCCGGCTGGGACAGCCCCTGGGGCCGCGGCCGGCCGGGCTGGCACATCGAGTGCTCGGTGATGAGCGAGGCCTATCTCGGCGCGATCTTCGACATCCACGGCGGCGGGCTGGATCTGATCTTTCCGCACCACGAGAACGAAATCGCCCAGTCTCGCTGCGCCCACGGCACCGACGGGATGGCCGAGATCTGGATGCACAACGGCTTCCTCCAGGTGGAGGGCCGGAAGATGTCGAAGTCGGACGGCAACTTCGTCACGATCGACGATCTCCTCTCGACGGGGACCTTCGGGGCCCGGACGTGGCCGGGCGAGGTGCTGCGGCTTGCGATGCTGATGACGCATTATCGTGAGCCGATCGACTTCTCGCTGCGGCGACTGGAAGAGGCCGAGGGCATGCTGGTTCGTTGGGCGAAGGCCGTCGCCGGCGTGGAGGCAGAGGCCGCGGCGATCGATCCGGCCATCCTGAAGCCGCTCCTCGACGATCTGAACTTCGCTGGAACCCGCGTCGTCCTGGACCGGATGGTGAAATCGGCCGAACGGAACGAGGATGGCGCGAAGGTCGCCTTGCGGAGCGCGCTCTCGTTCCTCGGTTTCGATCGCTTGCCGGCGGAAGCCGATGCGTCCGCCGCCGTCGGGGGAGAGGTCGAAGCCGATGTCGAGGCTCGCATTCAGCAGCGCCTCGAATTCCTTCGGGCCCGAGACTTCGCGCAGGCCGACCGGATCCGCGACGAGCTTCTCGGCAAGGGCATCCAGCTGAAGGACGGGAAGGACAACGTCTCGGGCGAGCGATTCACCACGTGGGAGGTCAAGCGGTAGACGTGACCCGTTTTTTGGCCACGATAGGAAGCTGACATTTCGGTTCCGAGGATAAGGTATGCGCGAGGTGAGACTGCAGGAGGCGAAGATGAATTTGTCGAGGCTTGTCGACGAGGCGGCGGCCGGCCGGCCCTTCGTGATCGTCAAGGCCGGCCGGCCGATGGTCAAGGTCACGCAGCTGAGCGCCGACATGCCCCGGACGGAAGAGGCCTGGGTCGAACCGAACTGGAGCACCGACGAGAAGACCGTCGGGGATGACGAGCGCCACATGGCCTTCATCCGCACGATGTTCGACGATGACGGTGAGGCCGAGAGCGGGACCGAAACCGCCAAATAGCAGGTCTCGGCCGAAGACCGGAGCGCCCTGAGAACGTCGCGGACGGGGCCGGGCGGATCGCGGCGGGTTCGACCATCCGGGGGCGGATCCGAGGTGTCGCGCGCCGCGCTCGACGTGATCCCCGAAGCCCGACCGAAGAGAGCGCTGTTGCATTGGCCGGCGCGCACCGCCACAATCGGAAACGACGGGGCCGGAAAACGGCGCCCTTTTCTTCGGCTCGGCCGACGTCCCTGAAGCTGGCGTCGTTCGGCTTTCGCTGAGAGAATGCGACGAGCGCGGACGTATCGCCTTCGCTCGTCTCCGTGTCGCGTCGTCGGAGACGACGGTTCTCTTCGATCGAACCGCACGAGCTTTCGCGCGCAGCCTCCCGACGGTTCGCCGGCCTCGTGCCCCACATTCCAGAGTCCCATGTCCGAAACCGGCAAGCCCTATCCCCCGATCGAGCCCTATCGCGTCGGTCGTCTCGACGTCGGCGATGGCCACACGCTTTACTATGAGCTCTGTGGCAACCCCCACGGAAAGCCCGTCGTGTTCCTCCATGGGGGGCCGGGAAGCGGCTTCGGTTCGCATCATCGACGGCTCTTCGATCCCGCGCGCTACCACATCCTTCTCTTCGACCAGCGGGGCGCCGGGCGATCAATGCCGCAGGGCGAGCTGGAGGCGAACACGACCTGGCACCTTGTCTCCGATCTCGAGCGTTTCCGTCAGATGATGGGCGTCGAGCGTTGGATGCTGTTCGGCGGATCCTGGGGAGCGACGTTGGCGCTCGCCTATGCCGAACGCCATCCGGAGCGCGTTCGCGCCTTGATTCTCCGGGGCGTCTTCACCGGCCGGGCGTGCGAGCTCGACTGGTTCTTCCGCGACGGGGCCAATCGACTGTTTCCGGACCTCTGGGAGCGGTTCCTCGCCCCGCTCTCCGAGGCGGAGCGCGAGTCGCCGCTTCGCGCCTATCGGGATCGCCTCACGAGCCAGGATCGGCGCGTGCGGGCCGAGGCCGCCGGAGCCTGGTCCGCCTGGGAGGCCGGAACGGTGACGCTGAGACGCGACAACGGGCGTCCCTTTCCCGCCCCGCACGGTGCCGCCGGCGTGAGCGAGGCGACCATCGCCTTTTCCCGAATCGAGAACCACTACTTCATCCACGATCTTTGGCTGGAGGAAGGGCAGATCCTTCGAGACGTCTCGCGGCTGGCCGGCATTCCCGGCATCATCGTTCAGGGACGCTACGATGTGGTCACGCCGGCTGCGACGAGCCATGCGCTGCACAAGGGCTGGCCGGGCTCGGATTATCGGATGGTGGAGGGTGCCGGCCACGCCTTCTCGGAGCCGGGCGTTCTGGCCGAACTTCTCGCCGCCACCGATCGTTTCGCTGAACTCTGAACTCTGAATTCTGAACGTTAGGGGAAGGGATCGATCCATGTCTCTCGACAACAAGCCGGTCTATACCGGCGGCTGCCAGTGCGGTGCTGTCCGGTTCCGCGTCGAGGGCGCGCTCGGACGTGCATCCATCTGCCATTGCCGGATGTGCCAGAAGGCGTTCGGCGCCTTCTACGCTCCGCTCGTCAATGTCGACGACGACACGATTCGATGGACGCGGGGAGAGCCTTCGCGGTTCGCGTCGTCCGATCTCGTGCGCCGCGGTTTCTGTTCCGCCTGCGGGACGCCGTTGACCTACGAGGCGCCGGACGGTCTGGCCCTGGCGATCGGCGCCTTCGACGATCCGTCCACCGTCGCACCGATCCTGCAGTTCGGGACCGAAGCCAAGCTCGCCTATGTCGATCGCCTGCACCAGCTGCCCGCGCGCGGGACGGCGGACGATACGGCGGATGCCCCCTTCCTCGACGATCTCGTCTCCAACCAGCATCCGGACCACGAAACCGATGCCGACTGGAAACCGAAGCCATGAGCGAAGCGTGTGGCCTCCATCCCGGCATGGACCTTGAAGGCCGCCGGTCATTGCGACGGCGGCGACCGGCATGACGTGAAGCGCGAAGGGGTCGGAACGCCCGGCTTTTGGCCGGCCATCGTCATGTGGGGCGGCCCCGGTTCTGGTCCTCGCGCGAGGCCGGATCACCGCCGCCGCTTCGATCCCGCCCCTTGTGGCTTCTCTGCGTGATCCCGTGCGCGGCTGCCGGGACGCATCGCGAATGCGTCGACGGGAGGCCCGTTGTCTGATCCGCCGGGGAGCGGTTCGCACGGCGTCTTGTCTTCGCAACCGGCGAAGCCTATCCCCACCGGAGCGGCGGCGCGTCGATCCTTCGAGGCCGCGATCCTCCCGGGAAGCTCGATCCATGCAGCGTGACCCGTCGGCGACCTCGCGGGGCCTCGGCTTCGCGCTCGGCGCCTATCTCATCTGGGGACTGATCGTTCCCATGTACATGAAGCAGCTCGCCCATGTGCCGCCGCTGGAGATCGTCGCCCAGCGCATCGTCTGGGCGCTGCCGTTCACGCTGCTGGTCATCTGGTGGCGCGGTCTCTTCGGGACCGTCGCCGCGATCTTCCGTTCGCCGCGCGATCTCGGCGTGCTCGCCGCGACCGCCACGATCATCTCGGTCAATTTCGGCGTCTACATCTATGCGCTCACGGCCGGTCACGCGATCGACGCCGCGCTCGGCTACTACATCAACCCGCTGATCAACGTTCTTCTCGGCGCGCTTTTCCTCGGCGAAAGGCCGACGCGCGCGCAGAGCCTCGCGCTCGCCCTCGCCACCCTCGCCGTCGCGATCCTGACGATCCTGGCGGGTGGCCTGCCCTGGATCGCCCTCGTCCTGTCCATGTCCTTCGGCGTCTACGGTCTGCTCCGCAAGGTCATTCCGGTCGGCCCGATCGAAGGTTTCTTCGTGGAAATGCTGATCCTCATCGGCCCCGCGGGCGTCCTGCTCCTCGTCCTCGCCGCCCGCGAGCCGAGCCATTTCACGGCGGACATGCCGACCGCGATCCTGCTCGTCGTCTCGGGACCGCTCGTCGCGATCCCGATGATCCTCTTCGCGGCGGGGGCGAAGCTCCTCGACTATTCCACGATCGGGATGATGCAGTATCTCTCGCCGACGCTGCTCTTCCTGACGGCGGTCTTCGTCTTCGGCGAACCGTTCTCGGGCTGGCAGCTCGTCGCTTTCGCCCTCATCTGGATGGCGGTCGCGATCTACGTCGCGTCCCTTCTCAACGAGCGGCGCGCACGCCGACGCGCGGAGCGGGCCGATCTCGAGACCGTGCCGCCCTGCGCGTAACCGCCCGCCGCCGGTGCCTTCGGCGATCAGAGCTTCTCGATCACCGCGAGATCGCCGGAGGAGACCTTCGCCGTTTGGGCGGCCGAGGATCTGAGGCTCGGCACGATGTCCTCCGCCCGGTCGATCACGAGCGGGCGCACCTGATGGGCGGTGTGGATGTAGCCCTCCGCCCGCATATGGTCGAGGAGCGCCGAGAGGGGATCCCAGAAGCCTCCGACATTGGCGATGACGACGGGCTTGCGATGACGGCCGAGCTGGCCCCAGGTCATGATCTCGATCAGTTCCTCCAGCGTGCCGATGCCGCCGGGAAGGGCGACGAAGGCATCGGAGCGCTCGAACATGATGTGCTTGCGCTGGTGCATGTCCTCGGTGACGATCAGCTCGTCCAGGCGCTTCAACTCCCGCTCCGTCGCCTCCATGTCGATGAGGAAGCGGGGGATGACGCCGGTCACCTGACCGCCTGCGCGGATCACCGCATCGGCGACGGCACCCATGATGCCTTTGGTGCCGCCCCCGTAGACGAGGCGGATGCCGGCTTGGCCGATGGCGGTCCCGAGCGTTTCCGCCGCCGCGAGATGAGAAGCGTCCCGGCCGGATGAGGAGCCGCAATAGACGCAGACGGATCGAATCGTGTTCATGTAGCCAAGGTCGGATGCTGCGCCGCGGAGGTCAAGCCGCACCCTCGCGAAAGGCGGCCGAGACGCGCCGGATCAGAGGACGCCGGGATAGAGCGCATCGAGCCGTTCCAGGATCCGGGCTCGCCAGGCCGCATCGCGGTCGGCTCGCGGCGTCGCGATGTCCTCCATGCCGCGGACCTTCGCCGGGCGCTCCGACAGGAACACGATCCGGTCCGACAGCTCCACCGCCTCGCGCAGATTGTGCGTCACCATCAGCGCCGTCGTGGGACGGGTCGACCAGACGTCGATGAGAAGCGTGCGCAGGCGCGTCGCGGTCTCCTCGTCGAGCGAGACGAACGGCTCGTCCAGCACCAGGAGCGAGGGTTCGATCGCGAAGGCGCGCGCCAGCGCCGCGCGCCGGGCGAGCCCGAGCGAGAGTTCGGCGGGGAAGTGACGTTCGAGGCCGGACAGTCCGAGCGTTTCGAAAAGCGGCCGAAGATCCCGCCTGCGGAGCGCCTGGGGCAAGGCGAGGCGGACATTCGTTTCGACGTCGCGCCAGGGCAGGAGTCGTGGTTCCTGAAAGACGGCGGCGACGCGGCTCGCTCCGGCCGGGCGCTGGATCTGTCCGCGAAAATCCGTGTCGAGGCCGAGCACGAGACGCAGTGTCGTCGTCTTGCCGCAGCCGGACGGACCGATCAGCGTCGTGAAGGCGCCGGCCTGAGCGGTGAAGGAAAGGCCGCTGACCGCGAGGATGCGCCGGCCGTTCGCCGAGAGGAACGACTTCTCCTCGATGGCGACCGCCAGCCCGTCCGTCTTCATCGGCTTCGGGACGTCAAGCATGACGGCCCCGCCAGCGCGTCGCGCGGCGTTCCAGCGGTTGGAGGACGAGGATCTCGATGGCCAGCATCACCGCGACGAACGCCAGCGTGTAGGCGAGGATCGCGGCGACGTCGGCAAGAGAGAAGTAGAGGTTGATCTGGAAACCGACGCCGTTCGAGCGGCCGAGCAGTTCCACGACGAGCGCGATCTTCCAGATCAGCGACAGTCCCGAGCGCGCCGCCGCCGCCGCATAGGGCTGAAGCTGCGGCAGCACCAGATGGCGCAGACGGTCCACGAAGCCGAATCGGTAGATCCGGGCCATTTCCGCCAGCGGCCGGTCGAGCGCCCGGGCGCCCTCCCGGAAGGTCACGACGACGTTCGGGATCTTGTTGACCGCGATCGCCCCGATCGCGGCCGTCTCGTTCAATCCGATCCAGAGATAGGCCAGCACGATCACGACGAGCGCGGGGATATTGAGGAAGAGGATCAGCCAGGGATCGAAGAACCGGTTGGCCGCGCGGTTCATGCCGAGCGCGATGCCGATCGCGGCGCCGATCGCCATGGCGACGACGAAGGCCGCGACCACCCGCAGGAGCGTCATGGCGAGGTGGAAGGGCAGTTCCCCGGTGCGCGTGTCGGCCCAGCCCGCCGCCAGCACCGCGGCCGGCGTCGGCACGAGGCGCGAATGGGCGAGGTCCGCGCCGATCCACCAGACGGCGAGGAGAACCAGAACGGACAGGACGAGGGTGGCGAGACGGGCAAGCGAACCCTTCGCACCGGTCCCGGCGTCAGGATGCATTCTTCAGGCCGGCCCAGTAGGTTCCCGAGTCGAGCGTGAGACCCGGCCCGACGAGCTTCTCCCCGCCGATATCGCGAAGCACGCGGTACAGCCGCTCCGCATCCTTCACCTCTTCCGTCACCGCGCGGTGGGGAATGCCCCGACGATAGCGATCCCGCATGACGTTCAGCGTCGTCTCGTCTTCGGCCTTGATGAGGGGCGCGAGCGCGGTCCATTCGCTGTCGGACGTGGCGAGAAGCTGCTTGGTCTCGCGCGAGGCCGCGAGAAAGCCCTCGACGGCGGCGGAATGCTCCCTCGCCCAGGCTTCGGGAAAGACATAGCCGATGGCGGCGACCGGGCCGGACGCGCCGGCGGCGCCCGCGGCTTCCTCCCCCGAGACGAGTTCGCGGAAACCCGCGGCTTCGAGGCGGGCGGCGTAGTTCCAGAAGATGAGGACGGCGTCGAGCTCGCCCTGCCTGGCTTTTTCCGCGAGAAGCGGCGGCGCGGCATAGGCGATCTCGGCCTCTTCGGCGAGATCGATCTTCGCCTCGCGCCGGGCCAGCGCCTGGATGAGCAGCCAGTTCTTGTCCAGCGGACCACCGGCGACGCCGAGCACCTTGCCCTTGAGGTCGCCGAGAGACCGGATCGCGCTGTCCTTCGGCACCATGATCGAGCCGACCGAGGTGGAGTAGGGCGCGAAGACGTAGGGCGTGCCCTCCGCCCGCATGCGCGAGACCCAGAGCCAGTCGGAGACGATCATGTCGACCGCGCCGCCCTGCAGCGCGACGGCCGTCGCCTCCTCGCCGGCGAAGGGCTGCACCTCGATGGAGATCCCGTGCTTGGCATCCAGCCCGTTGCGCTTCATCGCATCGAGCTCCCAGTTCACGGTGCCGAACTTCAGGACACCGACGCGCACGATCTCGGCCGCCAACGAGCCGAAGCTGCCCGCGAGCGTGATCGCCACGGCGAGCGACGCCGTCCTCCATCCGAAACCCATGCGTTCCTCCCGATTCCGCTGCTTCGGCGCCCGTCGGCAAGATAGCATGACAAAGGCCGCCGTCGCGAGACGGCGGCCCCTGAAACTCATGCGGCGAAGACGACGTTCGAACGGCGCTCGATCACGCCGCCGACTTGCGGCCCACACCCCAGATCACGGCCGTCGACAGCGCCATCTTGACGAGATCGGCCGGGACGAAGGGGAGGAAGGCGACGGTGAACGCCTTATCGAACCCGATCGCGCTGCCGAGCCACAGAAGGCCGAGACCGTGGATCGCGGCGTGCGCGGCGAGAACCGAGAGAGCGATCGTCGGCAAGGAACGGGCGAAACCCGTCTCCACGAGACGCCCGACGACGAAGGCCGCGGCGAGGAAGCCGAGGAGGTAGCCGCCGGTGGGGCCGACCATGTAGGCGAGCCCGATGCCGCGCTCGGGGGTTCCGGCGAAGACCGGCAGGCCCATCGCGCCTTCGAGAAGGTAGAGGGCGAGCGTCGCCGCCCCGAGGCGGGCGCCGAAGGTCGCGCCGATCATGACGACGCAAAGGCTCTGCAGGGTCGCCGGCACCGGCCAGAACGGCACCTGCACCTTGGCCGAGACGAAGAGGACGAGTGTTCCCAGAAGAGCCAGGGCGACGCCGCGGACGGCCTTGTCGGTCGAGTTGGAGGTCGGCCAGAGACGCTGGGCGAGAGGTGTGGCGGCGTTGCTCTGCATCGGTCGGGCCTTCGATGATTCTGTTGTTGTGCCCCGCATCATGCCGCTCGCAGGATGCGAAGGCAAGACGATGCAGCGCGGCGCAGCCGGCGGCGGCGGCGCTTGCGGGACCGCACCGTCGTCGTCAGCCGGCCTTGGAAAGCGTCCGGCGCACCGCGTCCTGCCAGCCTGAAAGCTTGCGTCCGCGCGTGACGGCGTCCATCTCCGGCTCGAAGCGGCGCTCCAGACGCCAGCGGGCCGAAAAGCCGTCGCGGTCGGGCCAGACGCCGGCCTTGTGCCCGGCGAGCCAGGCGGCGCCGAGCGCCGTCGTCTCGAGGACAACCGGCCGGTCGACCGGAGCGGCGAGAAGGTCGGCGAGGCGCTGCATCGTCCAGTCCGAGGCGACCATGCCGCCGTCGACGCGCAGCACCGTCTCGCCGCTCGCCGCACCGTCCCGGCGCATGGCGTCGAGAAGATCGGCGGTCTGGAAACAGACGGCTTCGAGTGCGGCGCGCGCGATCTCGTTCGGGCCGGTGTTGCGCGTGAGGCCGTAGATCGCGCCGCGGGCATCGGCATCCCACCAGGGTGCGCCGAGCCCGGTGAAGGCTGGAACGAGATAGACCTCCTCCGTTTCACTCGCGGCCGCCGCCATCGGACCGGACCTGTCGGAGCGCTCGACGATCTTCAGCCCGTCGCGCAGCCACTGGACCGCCGCGCCCGCGATGAAGATCGAGCCCTCCAGCGCGTAGGTCGTGACGCCGTCGAGGCGATAGGCGACCGTCGACAGGAGGCGGTTCTTCGAGGTGACCTTTTCCGAGCCCGTGTTGAGGACGGCGAAGCAGCCGGTTCCGTAGGTCGCCTTCATCATGCCGGGCTGGAAACAGGCCTGGCCGACGGTCGCGGCATGCTGGTCTCCTGCCATGCCGAGGATCGGGATCGCGACGCCGAAGAGACCCGGATCGGTCTCGCCGAAACGGGCCGCGCAGTCCATGACCTCCGGCAGGAGCGAGGCGGGAATGTCCAGGAGGGCGAGAAGCTCGTCGTCCCAGCGGTTGGCCTGGATGTCGAAGAGCATGGTGCGGCTGGCATTGGTGGCGTCCGTCGCGTGGACGCGGCCGCCGGTCAGGCGCCAGAGAAGGAAACTGTCGATCGTGCCGAAGGCGAGCCTGCCGGCCTCGGCGGCGGCGCGCGCGCCGTCCACATGGTCGAGCAGCCAGCGAAGCTTGGTGCCGGAAAAGTAGGAATCCACGATGAGGCCGGTCTTCTCGGTGACCATCGGCTCCGCGCCGTCGGCCACGAGGCGGCGGCAGAAGGCGGCGGTCCGCCGGTCCTGCCAGACGATCGCGTTGTGGATCGGCTTGCCCGTGTCGCGCTCCCAGACGACCGTCGTCTCGCGCTGGTTGGTGATGCCGATGGCGGCGATGTCGGCGGCCGACAGGGAGGCGTCGGCCAGCGCGGTGCGGATCGTCGCCAGCACCGTCTTCCAGATCTCCTCGGCATCGTGCTCGACCCAGCCCGACTGCGGAAAGACCTGCGCGAATTCCTGTTGCCCGACGCCGACGATGCGGAAGCCGTCGTCGAAGACGATGGCGCGCGTCGACGTCGTGCCCTGGTCGATCGCGAGGATGTAGCCGGACATGAGCGCTAGCCTTCCCACTGATGTGTCGATGCTCGGAGATGGACATGGGAAAGGCCGGGGATGGCCCGGCCTTTCCGTCGTTTCGGTCGGTTCCGGTCCGCTTACTGCGCGGGCGCCGAAGCGGGCGTCGCCGCCGGCATCGCGGACGCGTTCGCGTCGGCCCAGCCCTTCACCAGCTCGTCGTAATTGACGGTGACCGGCTTTTCCTTCTCGTTCTCGACCTTGGGCTGCGGCGCGAGCGTGCCGTTCGCCTTGGCCTGCTCGACCCAGTAGGCCATGTCCTGCTCGTCGTTCAGCTTGGGGCCCTTGTCGCCCTGGACGCCGGCGCGCTCCAGGCGCTGCATGACCTTTTCCTGCTCGGCGCAGAGCGAGTCCATGGCCTCCTGCGGGGTCTTGTTGCCGGCGGCCGCGTCGCCGATCGCCTGCCACCAGAGCTGAGCCAGCTTCGGATAGTCCGGAACGTTCGTGCCGGTCGGCGACCACTGCTTGCGGGCCGGCGAGCGGTAGAACTCGACGAGACCGCCGAGATCCTTGGCGCGATCGGTGAAGCTCTTGTCGCGGATGGTGGATTCGCGGACGAAGGTCAGACCGTAATGGCTCTTCTTCACGTCGACCGTCTTGGAGGAGACGAACTGCGCGTAGAGCCAGGCGGCCTTGGCGCGGTCGACCGGGGTCGACTGCATCAGGGTCCAGGAGCCCACGTCCTGGTAGCCGAGCTTCATGCCGTCCTTCCAGTAAACGCCGTGCGGCGAGGGAGCCATGCGCCACTTCGGCGTGCCGTCCTCGTTGACGACGGGCAGGCCGGCCTTCACGGCATCGGCGGTGAAGGCCGTGTACCAGAAGATCTGCTGCGCGATCTCGCCCTGTGCCGGAACCGGGCCGGATTCCGAGAAGGTCATGCCCTGTGCGGCCGGCGGTGCGTAGGCCTTCATCCAGTCGAGATACTTCTGGATGGAGTAGACGGCCGCGGGGCCGTTCGTGTCGCCGCCGCGCGCCACGCAGGAGCCGACCGGCTGGGACTGCTCGTTGACGCGGATGCCCCATTCGTCGACCGGCACGCCGTTCGGCAGGCCCTTGTCGCCGTTGCCGGCCATGGACAGCCAGGCATCGGTGAAGCGCCAGCCGAGCGAGGGATCCTTCTTGCCGTAGTCCATGTGGCCATAGACCTTCTTCCCGTCGATCTCGCGACCGGTGAAGAATTCGGCGATGTCCTCATAGGCGGACCAGTTCACGGGAACGCCGAGGTCGTAGCCGTACTTCGCCTTGAAGTCGGCCTTGTTCTTCTCGTCGTTGAACCAGTCGTAGCGGAACCAGTAGAGGTTCGCGAACTGCTGGTCGGGAAGCTGGTAGAGCTTCTTGTCCGGCGCCGTCGTGAAATCGGTGCCGATGTAGTCGGCCAGATCCAGCGTCGGCGAGGTCGCGTCCTTGCCTTCGCCGGCCATCCAGTCGGTGAGGTTGCGGACCTGGTTGTAGCGCCAGTGGGTGCCGATCAGATCGCTGTCGTTGACGTAGGCGTCGTAGATGTTTTCGCCCGACTGCATCTGCGTCTGGAGCTTCTCGACGACGTCGCCCTCGCCGATCAGATCGTGGGTGATCTTGATGCCGGTGATGGCGGTGAAGGCCGGAGCCAGAACCTTCGATTCGTATTCATGCGTGGTGATCGTCTCGGAGACGACCTTGATGTTCATGCCGGCGAAGGGCTTGGCGGCATCGATGTACCACTGCATCTCCTTTTCCTGATCCGCGCGGGGCAGGGTGGAGAGGTCCTTGATCTCGGCGTCGAGGAAGGCCTTCGCCTCGTCCATCCCGGCGAAGGCCGGGCTCGCGCCGAGCGCCAGCGTCACCGCCGCGCAGGACAGTAGCCATTGTTTCTTCATGAGATGTCTCCTCCCAGAGCATTCGGGCCGGTCGCCGTAGAGGCGCGTTCCGCGTCGACCGGCCGAGGTCGCGCGCGCCATATCCCGCCCCGGTCATCGGGGCGAAGGGGGTTGCCTCAGACGAGGCGGAAAACCAGGACCGCATAGGCGGCGCAGACGATCAGCGCGTACCAGAGCGGCAGTTCGGTCGAGGCCAGCCAGCCGAGGCAGATGAAGGCCGAGCCGAGCAGCGTGAGAAAGAGCCGATCGCCGCGGGTCGTCTCGAAGCGCAGGATGCCGAAGCGCGGATGTCCGCCGGGCGAAACGTATTCCCACACGCCCATCAGCGCGATCAGGCCGAAGATGCAGAGGAAGAAGATCGCGGTCGGCCAGGTCCAGGCCATCCAGGACAGATCGGGCATGGTCAGACCCTCCCCAGGGCAAAGCCCTTGGCGATATAGTTGCGCACGAACCAGATGACGATCGCGCCGGGAATGATCGTGAGGACGCCGGCTGCGGCAAGGACGCCCCAGTCCATGCCCGAGGCCGAAACGGTGCGCGTCATGATGGCCGAGATGGGCTTGGCGTCCGTCACGGTCAGCGTGCGCGCAATGAGGAGTTCGACCCAGGAGAACATGAAGCAGAAGAAGGCCGCCACGCCGATGCCGCTCGCGATGAGGGGCGTGAAGATCTTGAAGAAGAAGCGCGGGAAGGAATAGCCGTCGATGTAGGCCGTCTCGTCGATCTCCTTGGGCACGCCCGACATGAAGCCTTCGAGAATCCAGACCGCCAGCGGCACGTTGAACAGACAATGCGCGAGCGCCACCGCGATATGCGTGTCGATGAGACCGAAGGCCGAGTAGAGCTGGAAGAACGGCAAGGCGAACACGGCGGGCGGGGCCATGCGGTTCGTCAGAAGCCAGAAGAACAGGTGCTTGTCGCCGAGGAAGCGGTAGCGCGAGAAGGCGTAGGCGGCCGGCAGCGCGACGGCGACCGAGATCACCATGTTCATGACGACGTAGATGATCGAGTTGATGTAGCCGTTGTACCAGGACGGGTCGGTGAAGATGACCGTGTAGTTGCGAAGCGTCGGCTCCGCCGGCCAGAGCGTGAAGGCGTTGGTGATCTCGACATTGGTCTTGAAGCTCATGTTGACGAGCCAGTAGATCGGCAGGAGCAGAAAGACGATGTAGACGATCGGGATGAGCGCCTTCGGCTTGAACGAGCCGGAGCGGCGACGCGCACGGGCCTTCAGCGCGGTTTCCGAATGGGCGGCGGCGGGAATGCCGTCCGCGGACAAACGAGGATTGACCATGGTCGGGGCGCTCATTCCACCGGCTCCTTCACCGCGCGATCCCGCCCGGCATTTTCCATGACGGTGTAGAAGATCCAAGAGAGGAGAAGGATGATCAGGAAGTAGATCAGGCTCATCGCGGCAGCCGGGCCGATGTCGAACTGGCCGACCGCCATCTTCACGAGATCGATCGAGAGGAAGGTCGTGGAATTGCCGGGGCCGCCGCCGGTGACGACGAAAGGCTCGGTGTAGATCATGAAGCTGTCCATGAAGCGCAGCAGCACGGCGATCAACAGGACGCGGCCCATCTTCGGCAACTGGATGTAGCGGAAGACGGCCCAGCGCGAGGCGCCGTCGATCTTGGCGGCCTGGTAATAGGCGTCCGGGATGGAGACGAGGCCGGCATAGCAGAGGAGGACGACGAGGCTCGTCCAGTGCCAGACATCCATGACGATGAGCGTCGCCCAGGCGTCGAACGTGTTCTGGACGTAGTTGTACTCGATGCCGAGGCCCGACAGCGTGTGACCGAGCAGGCCGATGTCGGTGCGGCCGAAGACCTGCCAGATGGTGCCGACCACGTTCCACGGAATGAGCAGCGGCAGCGCCATCAGGACGAGGCAGACGGGAACCCAGATGCCCTTCTTCGGCATGGCGAGCGCGACGAGGATGCCGAGCGGAACCTCGATCGCGAGGATGATCGCAGAGAAGAAGAGGTTGCGCATCAGCGCCTGGTGGAAGCGCTCCGAGGTCAGCGTCTCCACGAACCATTCCGTCCCGGCCCAGAAGAACTGGTTGTTTCCGAAACTGTCCTGAACCGAATAGTTCACGACCGTCATCAGCGGGATGACGGCGGAGAACGCCACCAGGAGCAGCACCGGCAGGACGAAGAACCATGCCTTGTTGTCATAGGCTTTGTTCATGACGGCCTCCGCTCGACGAGCCACGAGTCGGCATAGAGATTGAGCGCACCGGGTTCGAGGACGGCATCCGCCTCCGCGGGAAGGCCGGCGCCTTCGGCGATGACGGAGACGAGCTTCTGGCCATAGAGCGAAGCGCGCACGATGCGCTCCGAGCCGACATCCTCCACCCGGTCGATGGTGACCGGAAGGCCTTGGCCGCGCGGCACGATCCGCACGAATTCCGGACGGATGCCGAGTTCGGTCTTTGCGCCGGCGGCGGCCTGCCGCGCTCCGCCGGGAATGGCGATGCGCGCGGCTCCCACGATCGCGTCGGTTCCGTCGACCTGGCAGTCGAGAACGTTCATGCCGGGGGAGCCGATGAAATAGCCGACGAAGGTGTGGCGCGGTCGCTCGAACAGTTCCTCGGGCGTGCCGATCTGCACCACTTCGCCATCGTACATGACGACGACCTTGTCGGCGAATGTCAGGGCTTCGGTCTGGTCGTGGGTGACGTAAACCATCGTCATCTTGAACTGGCGGTGAAGCTCCTTCAACTGTGAGCGCAACTGCCACTTCATATGGGGGTCGATGACCGTCAGCGGCTCGTCGAAGAGGATCGCGTTGACGTCCGGGCGCACGAGGCCGCGGCCGAGCGAAATCTTCTGCTTCTCGTCGGCTGTCAGCCCCTGCGCCTTGCGGTCGGCCTTGGCGTCGAGCCCGATGCGGCGGAGCATGTCGGCGACGCGCGTGTCGATCTCGGCTTTCGGCACCTTCCGGTTCTTCAGCGGGAAGGCGAGGTTCTCGCGAACGGTCATCGTGTCGTAGACGACCGGAAACTGGAACACTTGCGCGATGTTGCGCAGTTCCGGCGAGAGTTCCGTCACGTCCCGCTCGTCGAAGCGAACATGCCCCTCGGAGGGCGTGAGGAGGCCCGAGATGATGTTGAGGAGCGTCGTCTTCCCGCAGCCGGATGGCCCGAGCAGCGCATAGGCGCCGCCGTCGTCGAACGTGTGGTCGATCTCGCGCAGGGCATAATGGCCGGCCCGTGCGAGCTCCGGCGTGTAGGCGTGGCGGATGTGGTCGAGGCGAATGCGAGCCATGGTCTGTCCCTTACGCCGCCATCGGGTGAGCCGGCGCCATGGCGCGGCCAGCCGGATCGAAGAGCAGCATGTCGGCGGGCTCGAACTGGAGTTCGACGGCGTCGCCCGGTGAAACGCGATGGATGCCGCGCACCAGAGCGACGATTCGCGTCTCGTCGCAATCGGCGTGAACGAAGCTTTCCGAACCCGTCACCTCCGAGATGACGACACGCCCCGTCAGCCGGATCCCGCCGGACACGCTCGTTCCGAGCGAGAGATGGTGCGGGCGAAGACCGACTTGGTAGGCGCCGTCCGGCAGCGCGCGATGATGCTCGGGAACGGGAACGTTCAGACCGGACGCGGATGTGAGGCTCGCGCCCGACTTCACGAGGTCGAGGACGTTCAAGGGAGGATCGGAGAAGGTGCGCGCGGTCACGAGATCGGCCGGCCGGCGGTAGATCTCGGGCGTGCGGCCGAACTGCGTGATGCGGCCTTCGTTCAGCGTCGCGGTGTTGCCGCCGAGGAGGAGGGCTTCGGTCGGTTCGGTCGTGGCGTAGACGAAGACCGCGCCGGTCTCGGCGAAGAGTCGCGGCAGTTCCTCGCGCAGTTCCTCGCGCAGCTTGTAGTCGAGATTGGCGAGCGGCTCGTCGAGAAGAACGAGTTCGGCGTTCTTGACGAGGGCCCGGGCGAGCGCCGTGCGCTGCTGCTGCCCGCCCGAGAGGTTCAGCGGCGTGCGCTGGAGATAGGGCGTCAGCTTCATCAGCGTCGCGGCCTTCGTGACCGCGGCATCGATCTCCGCCGAGGATTTCCCCTGGATGCGAAGAGGGGAGGCGATGTTCTCGTAGACCGTCATCGCGGGGTAGTTGATGAACTGCTGGTAGACCATCGCGATGTTGCGCTTGGCCACGGCGACGCCGGTGACGTCGCGCCCGTCCATGAGGATGCGGCCCGTGGTCGGACGATCCAGCCCGGCCATCAGGCGCATCAGGCTCGTCTTGCCCGAGAGCGTCGGTCCGAGCAGCACGTTCAGCGAGCCGCGTTCGAGCTTTAACGACACATCGGCGATGTGCGTCTCCGCTCCGACGGTCCTGCCGACGTCGATCAGTTCCAGCACCGCAACCCTCCCCAGGTCGTTCCTGCAGTCTCGACGTCGTGCCACCTCGTTCGAAGGCCGGCGCGTCGTCGCTCGTTTCAAGCTATTCGGCTGCGAGACGCCCGCTGCGGGCGTGTTCGCGCATGTAGAGATCGAGACGCTCGACCTCGTCCCTGGCAAAGCGAAGGCCGAGCTTGGACCGTCGCCAGAGCACGTCGTCCGCGGTGACGGCCCATTCGTGCCCGATCAGCCAGTCGACCTCGGCGGCAAAGAGCCCGTGTCCGAACGCCTGCCCGAGTTCGGCCGATCGCAGGAACGCCAGGGCATCGAGGCCGTAGGACCGGACGAGCCGGCGAACGGTGCGCGGATCGAGCTTCGGCGCGAGCGTGGCGACCTGCGCCTCCAGCCCGCCGACGCCATCGATCGGGAAGGCACCGCCCGGCAGCGCCTGGCTCCCCGTCCAGGAAGCGCCACGGCTTCCGATCCGCTCGCCGATCCGTTCCAGAACTTCCTCGGCGAGCTTGCGGTAGGTCGTGATCTTTCCGCCGAAGGCGTTGAGCACGGCCGGCTCACCGGCGGACTTGTCGCCTTCCACCTTCAGGACGTAGTCGCGGGTTGCCTCCTGCGCCTTCGAGGCTCCGTCGTCGTAGAGCGGGCGCACGCCGGAGAAGGTCCAGACGATGTCGGCGCGCGCCAGCGGCTTCTCGAAATACTCGCTGGCAGCCGAGAGGAGATAGTCGATCTCACCCTCGGTGATCTTCGCTGCGCCGGGCTCGCCCTGATAGTCCTGGTCGGTGGTCCCGACGAGGGTGAAGTCGTCCTCGTAGGGAATCGCGAAGATGATGCGGTTGTCGGCGTTCTGGAAGATGTACGCCCGATCGTGATCGAAGAGGCGCTTCGTCACGATGTGCGAGCCTTGGACGAGGCGGATGTGATGCGCCTCGTTCCGGCCCATCGCCGCCTGGATGACCCGGTCGACCCAGGGTCCCGCGACGTTGACGAGGAAGTCCGCCGTCACGATCCGCGTCGCTCCGCCGTCGCGTTCGCGAAGCGAAATGCGCCAGCTCTTTCCCTCGCGCCGCGCTTCCGTCACCTCGGTGCGCACGCGGATGTCCGCACCGCGCGCCGCCGCGTCCCGGGCGTTGAGAACCACCAGCCGGGCGTCGTCGACCCGCGCGTCTGAATATTCGAAGCCGCGCGAGAAGACCTTCTTCAACGGCGCGCCCAGCGGCCCCTTGGAGAGGTCCACGGTCGTCGTCGCGGCCAGATCCTTCCGGCCGCCGAGATGGTCGTACATGAAGAGGCCGAGGCGCAGCATCCAGGCCGGCCGAAGTCCCTTGGCGTGCGGCAGCACGAAACGGAGCGGGCGGATGATGTGAGGCGCGATGCGCCAGAGCACTTCGCGCTCCATCAGCGATTCGCGCACCAGGCGAAACTCGTAGTGTTCGAGATAGCGCAGGCCGCCGTGAATGAGCTTGGTCGACCAGGACGAGGTGCCGGACGCGAGATCGTTCATCTCGGCAAGGCCGACGCTATAGCCGCGTCCGGCCGCATCCCGCGCGATGCCGCAGCCGTTGATGCCGCCGCCGATGATGAAGACGTCGAAATGCGTCATGTCCCGCCCTTTTCGCATTGCAGCATTTTGATTGCGCTTGCGAAACTCATCGAAGGATTGGCGAAAACAAACCGAAAGTCAAGCGAGCTTGTCAGTGAGCCTCTGTTTCGATGAGCGTGACGCTTTTCTCGGCGCAGACGGTGCGGATCGACGGAAGCGGGCAGCGATCGGTGACGAAGGTGTCGATCTGGCTGAGATGGCCGATTCGAACGGGGGCGCTGCGCTCGAACTTCGTCGCGTCGGCGGCGAGGATCACATGGCGTGCGTTCGAGATGATGGCCTGCGCCACGCGCACTTCGCGATAGTCGTAATCGAGAAGCGAGCCGTCCGCGTCGATGGCGGACGCGCCGATCACGGCGAAATCGACGCGGAACTGCCGGATGAAGTCCACGGCGGCCTCGCCCACGATGCCGCCGTCCGACCGGCGCACGACGCCGCCGGCGATCACCACCTCGATCTCGGGATAGGGGCGCATCGCGGTCGCGACGTTGATGTTGTTGGTGATCACCATCAAGCCGGCGTGGCGAAGGAGGGCCTGTGCGGCCGCCTCCGTCGTCGTTCCGATGTTGACGAAGAGAGAGGCCCGATCGGGGATGAGGTCGGCGACGGCCCGCCCGATCGCTGCCTTCTCCGTCGATGCGATGGCTCTCCGCGCGTCGTAGCCGACATTCTCGACGCCGGACGAGAGAACGGCGCCGCCATGGACGCGGGAGAGGAGGCGCTGGTCGCAGAGATCGTTCAGATCCTTGCGGATCGTCTGCACGCTGACCTCGTAGCGTTGCGACAGGTCCTCCACCTGCACGCGGCCGGACCTCTTGGCCGTTTCGAGGATCTGCATCTGCCGTTCGGAGAGCATGCTCGCATCATCCCGGATTGGATCGTCGATCCGGTGTAAAGCGAAACCTCGTCCGTGAAAAGCGAAACCCATTTCGCCCCGCCCGAACGGCCGAACCGAAAGGCAGCCTCTTCGGCGTCAGACGGCCTTCGCGAGGCATTCCTCGATGTAGATCTCGCGCAAGCGCCGCGTGACGGCGCCCGGGCGACCGTCGCCGAGCGCGGTGCCGTCGATCTCGACGACCGGCGTGACGAAGGCCGATGCCGAGGTGATGAAGGCTTCAGCGGCGACCTTCGCTTCCGCCAGCAGGAAAGGCCGTTCCTCGACGCCGAGACCGGTCTCTGCGGCAAGGCGCAGAACCGCCGAACGCGTGATGCCGTGCAGGATGGCGTGGTTGAGGGGCCTCGTGACGATCGTCCCGGCGCTCGTCACGATATAGGCGTTGTTGGACGAGCCTTCGGTGACGTGACCGTCCTCGTCGACCATCCAGGCATCGTCGGCGCCTTGCGCCTTGGCCGCCATCTTGGCCATCGAGGGATAGAGGAGTTGCACCGTCTTGATATCGCGCCGCGCCCAGCGAAGATCGGGCACGCTCGCGACCTTGATGCCGCGCTTCACGCTCTCGCGTTCGAGGACGGCGAGGCTCTGCGTGAAGAGGACGAGCGTCGGTGCGGTGCCCTTGGCGGGATAGGCGAAATCGCGGTCGGCGACGCCGCGCGTCACCTGGAGATAGACGAGGCCCTCCTCGAGGCCGTTTCGCGAAACGAGGTCGCGATGGACGGCGAGCAACGCCTCCGTCCCCATCGGGCTCGTCATGTCCAGCGCGCGAAGCGATCGCTCCAGGCGCGCCGCGTGGCCCGCGAAGTCGATCAGCCTTCCGCCGACGACCGTCGTCACCTCGTAGACGCCGTCGGCCATGAGGAAGCCGCGATCGAAGACCGAGACCTTCGCGTCGGCCTCCGGCACGAAGTCGCCATTGACGTAGACGATGCGGCTCATGACGCTCTCCCTCGAGATCCCGATGGTCGGATCGCTAGCCGATCGCGTTGCGGGAAGCGAGAGGCGACGCCGATCCCGCTTGCTCGGCCTTCCGGCATTGCGCTACGTACCTCAGGCTGCGGCGAGGGGGCTCGCGGCCTCGTCAGGGAGAACGGACATGCCGAACACGCTGGGTCTCGACCTCGGGACATCGTCCCTGAAAGCGCTGATCATCGGAGAGGACCAGACGCCGATCGCGACCGTCAGCGTGCCCCTGAGCGTGGAGCGGCCGCATTTCGGATGGTCGGAACAGGATCCCGACAGCTGGATCGCCGCCTGCCGCAGCGCGCTCGAACAGTTGAAGGCCAGCCACGGCGCGGCGCTGGCCGCCGTCCGGGGGATCGGTCTGTCCGGCCATATGCATGGCGCCACCTTGATCGGCGCGGACGAGCGGCCGCTTCGGCCCTGCATCCTCTGGAACGACACGCGCAGCCACGAAGAGGCGGCCGAGCTCGACGATGAGGAGGCGCGCGCCATCACCGGCAACATCGTCTTCCCCGGCTTCACCGCGCCGAAGCTGCTCTGGGTCGCGCGCAACGAGCCGGCGATCTTCGAGCGTGTCCGCCGCGTACTCCTCCCGAAGGATTATCTTCGTCTCTGGCTGACCGGAGAGGCGGTTTCGGACATGTCCGATTCGGCCGGCACGTCCTGGCTGGACACCGGTGCACGGGACTGGTCCGACACGATGCTGGCGCGCACGAAGCTGACGCGCGAACACATGCCCCGCCTCGTCGAGGGTACCGAAGCCGGTGGCGTTCTGCGCGCGGAACTCGCGGACATGTTCGGCCTTCCCGCCGGCGTGGTGGTGGCCGGTGGCGGCGGCGACAACGCGGCGTCGGCCTGCGGCGTCGGCGTCGCCGCGCCCGGCACGGGATTTCTCTCGCTCGGCACGTCCGGCGTCCTCTTCACGGCGGCCGAAAGCTACGCGCCGCGCCCGGAGACGGCGCTCCACACCTTCTGCCACGCCATTCCCGGCAACTGGCACCAGATGGGCGTGACCCTGTCGGCGGCCGGTTCGCTCGAATGGCTGTCCTCCGTCGTCGGAGAGACGCCGGCCGCGCTGGCCGGCTCGGTCGGCGAGACGACAGGCGGGCCGGGGCGGCTGCTCTTCCTGCCGTATCTTTCCGGCGAGCGCACGCCGCACAACGATGCCGCCATGCGTGGCGCCTTCGTCGGCCTCGAAGCCAGCAGCGACCGGACGGCGATGGTGCGCGCCGTGATGGAGGGCGTTGCCTTCTCGATGCGCGACTGCCTGGAAGCGGGCGTCGGGCGCGGGGGAATTTCGAGGCTCATCGCGGTCGGCGCCGGCTCGCGGTCCCCGGCCTGGCTGCAGAGGATGGCGACCGTTCTCGGCGCCGAGATCGTGCTGCCGGCCGCCGGTGATTTCGGCGCGGCGCTCGGCGCGGCGCGTCTCGGTCTCTGCGCCGCCACCGGCGCCGATCCGGTCGAGGTCATGGGCGAGCCGCCGGCCGCCCGCGCGTTCCAGCCCGAGAACGAGCATGCCGAGGCTTTCGAGGCGGCATATCGGCGTTATCGCGCGCTCTACCCCGCCATTCGATCCGCGCTCGCCTGATCGGATCCGGCGACACATTTCGCGATGGCCGTCGGCAGAAAAGCCATGTAGCAGAACGATCGGCGAAGGGTGCCGAGGATGGCTTGCGGCTGATGCTTGCGGGCGTCGTCGGAGGCATCCGGCGGAACGGTGCCGATGCCCGTCCGAAGCCACGGCGCGGACGGTGTGCGGTCGCGTCTGGACGTGGCGAAAGGACGAACGCTGGCGATGACCATTTCCGATCGTTTCTTCGACCGGTTCATCGTTCTGGGAATCGTGCTGGGCTTTCTCGGGGTCGGCCTCGGCGGCGGCGCGGCCGTCTGGGGGGTGGTGCGCTCCTTCGAGATCGGCGATCTCGTCGCGCACACGCTCGAGGTGGAACTGTCGCTGGCCGAATTCCGGGGCCTGACCGAACGGATCGAGACCGCCCGCCGGGGTTTCCTGCTCCAGCCGGACGAGCGCTTCGTCCAGGGCGCGAAGCAGACGGCCGAAGCCGCGACCCGGACGGTCGACCACATCGCCCGGCTCACGAGCGACAACCCCGCGCAGGCGCCCCATATCGTCGAACTGCGCCGCCTCAGCGGCCTGCAGATCGCCAATGTCGAGCGATCGATCGCTCTGCGCCGACAGGACGATGCCGAAGCGGCGCGATTGCATTTCGTCGAAAGCGGGAGCGCCGACGTCGTGCGCGACATTCGCGACGCGGCGCGGCGCATGACCCTGGAAGAGCAACGGCTTCTCGCCGAACGGCGCGAACACCAGGAGGCGAGCGTCCGGACGGCCTATGTCATCCTCGCCGCCTGCGGCGTGCTCGTGGTCTGTCTCGCCGCCGGCACGGTCTGGGCGATCCGACGCAACCTGCGCGACCTCAAGCGTTCCCGCGACACGCTTCGCGGCCTCAACGAGAATCTCGAAGGCGCCGTCGCCGCCCGCACGGCCGATCTCCAGCGCGCCAACGACGAGATCCAGCGCTTCGCCTATATCGTGAGCCATGACCTGCGCTCGCCGCTCGTCAACGTCATGGGCTTCACCTCCGAACTCGACGCGGCGACGAAACCGCTAGCCGACATGCTCGACCGCGTCGAGGCCGAGGCGCCGGCGCTCGTCTCGCCGGACGCCCGGCTTGCCGTCCGCGAGGACCTCCCGGAGGCGATCGGCTTCATCCGGTCCTCGACGCAGAAGATGGACCGGCTGATCAACGCGATCCTTCGCCTGTCGCGCGAGGGGCGCCGCATCATCACGCCGGAGCCGCTCGACGTCGGCGAGATGGTCGACGGAATCGTCGACAGCCTGCGCCACCGGCTCGACGAGATCGGCGCGGAGGTCGAGGTGGTGCGTCCCTTGCCGGCCCTCGTCAGCGATCGGGTCGCCGTCGAGCAGATCTTCTCCAACCTCGTGGAGAATGCGGTGAAGTACCTGAAACCCGGCCGGCCGGGCCGCATCGTCGTGCGCGGGCGCAAGCAAGGCGGGCGCCTCCTCTACGAGATCGTGGACAACGGACGCGGAATCGATCCGAAGGACCACGAGCGCATCTTCGATCTCTTCCGTCGATCGGGCACGCAGGACCAGCCGGGCGAGGGGATCGGGCTGGCTCACGTGCGCGCGCTGGCTTACAGGCTGGGGGGTATGGTCAGCTGCGAGTCGCAGCTGGATCAAGGGGCGACGTTCGGCATTCTCATGCCGCCGCGATACCTTGCGAACAAGGAGCAGAGCCGATGAGCGCGCATCAGACCGTGAACATCGTCATGATCGAGGACGACGAGGGTCATGCCCGCCTGATCGAGAAGAACATTCGGCGCGCGGGCGTCACGAACGCCATCCGCCATTTCACCGATGGCACCTCGGCGATGGACTATCTGTTCAACGCGCCGGAAGGGCCCGCCAAGAATGGTCCGGCGCTGGTGCTCCTCGATCTCAACCTTCCCGACATGAGCGGCACCGATATTCTCGCGCGCATGAAGAGCGAGGGTCCGCTGAAGCGCACGCCCGTCGTGGTTCTCACAACGACCGACGACAAGGTCGAGATCCAGCGCTGCTACGATCTCGGGGCCAACGTCTACATCACCAAGCCGGTCAACTACGAGAGCTTCGCCCAGGCGATCCGGCAGCTCGGCCTGTTCCTCAGCGTGATCCAGGTGCCGGACGTCGAGGACGAAGCCGGATGACACCGGCGCCGCGCGTTCTCTACATCGACGACGACGAGGGTCTGTGCCGACTGACGTCGCGCGCGCTCGCGCGACGTGGATTCGAGGTCGTGACGGCGGCTTCGGGCGGCGAGGGCGTCTCCGCTGCGGTTCGCGGACGGTTCGATGTGGTCGCGGTCGACCATTATATGCCCGGCCAGGACGGGCTGGAGACGCTGACGCATCTTCTGCAACGCGTCGACGCGCCGCCGGTCGTCTACGTGACCGGTTCGGAGGAGAGCCGCATCGCCATCGCGGCGATGAAGGCCGGCGCCAGCGACTACGTCGTGAAATCGATCGGCGACGACTTCTTCGATCTTCTCGCCGGCAGTCTGCACCAGGCGCTCGAGCGCCGCCAACTCCGCCGCGACAAGGAGGACGCCGAGCGCGCCCTGCGCGAATCGAACGGTCGGCTGCAGGCTTTGCTGAAAGAGGTGAATCACCGCGTCGCCAACAGTCTGCAGCTAGTTTCGAGCTTCGTGCAGCTGCAGGCCGGAACGGTCTCCGACGAGAGCGCGCGCGTCGCGCTGCGCGACACGCAGCGGCGCATCCTCGCCATCGCCCAGGTCCATCGTCGTCTCTACACGTCGGACGATGTCGACCTCGTCGACATGACCGATTATCTCGCCGCGCTGATCGCCGAACTGGAGGAGACCTGGTCGACGCCGGTCGCTCCCCGCTCCCTGCGCCTCGAGTCCGATCCGATCCGGCTCGACACCGACCGCGCGGTGTCGCTCGGCGTCATCGTCAACGAGCTCGTCAGCAACGCCTGCAAATACGCCTATGCGCCGAGCGAAGCCGGCGAGATCCGCATCTCGTTGCGGCGAGAGGATGCCGACCGTTTCCGCCTCGTGGTGGAGGACGACGGCTGCGGATTCGTGTCGGCAGCGCCGGCGAGGGGAACCGGGCTCGGCCGCCGCCTCATGGGCGCGATGGCGCACAGCCTGAAGACCGAAATCGTCTACGAGCCGCTCGCCATCGGAACACGCGCGACGCTGTCGGCGGCGGTTTAGTTTATCGGCCGAAGCCGGCGGGGCGGTTCATCGAATCGTGCCGCGTCTCAGAGACGTCCGGCCGCCGCCATGTCCTCCAATCGACGTTCGCTGCCCGGGCCGGGCCTCCAGCCGGTGCACCGGACGAGATGGCCGGTGTCCAGCGCGAAATCGGCCATCGGGCCCCGGTCGGCCAGAGCCTTCGACAGGGGGGATCGGAGGCCGGCCGGCAGCGTGAAGACGCCCTCCCGCCGTCGCCAGCCGCGCCGCAGGGCCCGCACGATCTCGGCTGGCGTGACGGGGCCGTCATCGGCGACGAGAAACGTCTGGCCGTCCGCGCCGTCCGATCGCAGGCAGAGGCCGATGACCTCGACGAGCGTATCGATCGAGACCAGGCTTCGCCGTCCCCCCAGACCCGCGATCGGCAGCGGGACGGGCAGCCGGGCGAGCCTCGCCAGCGAGGCGACGTTGCCGCGGCCGCCTTGCCCGAACACGGGCGCCGGCCGGAGAATGCAGCCCTGCATGCCGGTGCCTTCGAGCGTCCGGCGAAAGGCGCGTTCGGCTTCGGCCTTCGAGCGGGCATAGGCACTGCCGGGATGGAGGTCGTCCGCCTCACGGACCGTCGATGGGCCGGCGCCATGGACGTTCGCCGTCGAGACGAAGATCATGCGGCGCACGCCCTCGCTGACGGCCTTGCGCGCGAGCGCCGCGGTCCCATCCACGTTCGCCCGTCGCATCGCGTCTCCGTCCACGGGACCGCCGCGGCCGGGATTGACGGCGGCGAGATGGACGACCGCGTCGATCCCGGTCGGCCAAGGCGGTCCCGCCGCGATGTCGGCGAGATCGGCCGGCCCGACGACGGTCGTGGCGTCCGACCCTTCGCCACCGCCGCGCGACAGGACCATCACGGATTTGTCTTCGCCGCGCAAACTCGCTACGAGATGCCGCCCGACGAACCCGCTGGCGCCCGTGACCAAGATCCGCATGCTGTCGTCCTCATCTGCGCGCCGCGATCGGCGCTTCCCGCGCATAGCACGTTCGAGATGAAGCGCATCTTCGACCTCGTGGCGAGCTTGGCCGGGCTGGTTCTCCTCGGCTGGCTGATCGTCCTTATCGCGATCGCGGTGCGGCGCAATTCGCCGGGGCCGGGCATTCTCGCGCAGCAGCGCGTCGGCCGGGAGGGGCGCGTCTTCGTCTGCTACAAGCTGCGCACCATGTTTGTGGGGACGGCCGTCGTCGGAACGCACGAGCATTCCGGCGCCGCGCACATCACCGGTCTCGGACGATTTCTGCGACGCTCCAAGCTCGACGAGCTTCCGCAATTGTGGAACGTGCTGAAGGGCGAGATGAGCCTTGTGGGACCGCGTCCCTGCCTGCCCGTGCAGACCGCGCTGGTCGAGGCGCGGCGTCGGCGTGGCGTGCTGGCCGTCCGGCCGGGCATCACGGGCAAGGCGCAGGTGATGGGCGTCGACATGACCGAGCCCGAGCGGCTCGCCGAGATCGACGCCGCCTATGTCGCAGAACGCAGCTTCTTCGGCGATCTCGCGCTCATTCTGCGGACCGTCGCCCGGACGTGAGCGGGGTGGAGCTTCCAGGGGCATGACCGCATCCGAGGGATGCAGGGCAAGCATTGAATGCTATGGTCCGCCCGCTGCGAACGGCGGTCCGCCGCAGCTGACGACGAATGACGAAGGCTGAAACATGGTTCGAGATCGCCTCCGTGCCCTCATCTCCCGAACGGCCGTCTGGGTCCATGACAGCCTCATGGGTTCCGCGGCCTTCCTGCTGGCCGTGCTCCTGCGGCTCGACACCGATCTCTTCGCCTTGAATGCGGACGTCTATCTGTCCGCCGCCGCCATTTTCGGCCTGCTCGTCGGGGTCGTCGGCTATTTCATCGGCACCAACAAGGGTGTCTGGCGCTACGCCTCGCTGCCGGACTTCGTCTACATCTGCAAGACGGCGACCATCGCGGCCTGTCTCTTCGTCGTCGCGAACTTCCTGATCACGCGTCTCGATCTTATCCCCCGCTCGGTGCCGGTGATCGCATGGTCGTTCCTCGTCTTTCTTCTCGCCGGCCCTCGCGCCGCCTACCGCACCTATCGCAACCACCGCGACCGCCGCCGCCGGCCGGGGGACACGCATGCGGCCCGGCGGGTGATCCTCGTCGGCGCGACGGACAATGCGGAGGCCTTCATCAAGGCCGTCGCGGAGCGCGACCGACGCAATTTCGACGTTCTCGCGATCATCGACGAGCGCGGACGGCGCTCCGGCCGCTTCATCCGCGGCGTGCCCGTCGTCGGCACGCTCGATCGGCTGGCCGAGACGGTGAAACGCTACGAGGCGCTCGGCAAGCGCCCGGAGGCGCTGATCCTGACGCGCACGCGGGACGATTACGCGCGTCACGCCCTGCTCGGCGAGCTGGTGGAACTGGCGGCCGAGCAGGGGCTGGAACTGCTCTCGCTGCCCGACATGTTCGACTTTCGCGACATCACCACCGTCTCGGATCTCCAGCCGATCGAGCTTGAGGATCTTCTCGAGCGCAAGGAGCGAAAGCTCGATACGGACGACGTCGCCCATCTCATCGGCGGGCACACCGTGCTCATCACCGGGGCGGGCGGCTCGATCGGTTCGGAGCTGACGCGGCAGATCGCGCAGCTCGGCCCCGCCCGGATGGTGCTCGTCGATGCCAGCGAGTTCCTGCTCTACACGATCGAGAGCGACCTGCGTCGCGCCCATCCCGAGCTCGACCTCCATGCCGCGCTTTGCAACGTGCGGGAGAAGGCCAGCGTCTCGCGCATCATGCAGACGCATCGACCCTCCGTCGTCTTCCATGCGGCCGCGTTGAAGCATGTGCCGATCGTGGAGGCTCAGCCGCTGGAAGGGCTGTTCACGAACACGATCGGCACACGGAACGTCGCCGAGGCGGCTGTCGCCGCCAAGGTCGAGCTGATGGTCATGGTTTCGACCGACAAGGCGGTCAACCCGACCAACGTCATGGGCGCGAGCAAGCGGCTGGCCGAAATGTGCTGCCAGACGATGGATCTCAGCCACGAGACCGGCGGCACCCATTTCGTCACCGTGCGCTTCGGCAACGTGCTGGGTTCGGCGGGCTCGGTCATTCCGCTGTTCGAGAAGCAGTTGAAGGCCGGCGGGCCGCTCACCGTCACCCATCCCGACGTCGAGCGCTACTTCATGACGATCCCGGAGGCCTGCCTCCTGATCCTCCATTCGGCCGCGCACAGTCTCAGCGACGGCTGGGGTCGAGGCCAGATCTTCGTGCTCGACATGGGCAAGCCGGTGAAGATCATCGATCTCGCCCGCAACGTCATCAAGCTGTCGGGCCTCAAACCCGAAATTGACATCCAGATCGTCTTCACGGGGCTTCGGCCCGGCGAAAAGCTCTACGAGGAGCTGTTCGACACACAGGAGCGCCTCGCCCCGACGCGTGTCGACGGCATCTTCTCGGCCTTTCCCCGAACGATCGAATGGGCTGTGCTCCAGCGCATCATCGACGAGATGAAGCGGCTGATCGAACTTGGCGATGCTCCCAGGGCGCTGCGGCTCCTGAAGTCGACGATCCCCGATTTCGTGCCGAGCCGCGAGATCCAGGCGCTGATCGACTGCGATTCCGGCCATTCCGCCGAGTTGAAGACCGTCGTCGAATTCGACAAGATTCCGGGTCCCTAAGACGCTGCTGGCCGCGATCGCAGGCGATCCTGCGCTTGCCGACGACGGGCGAAGCGTCGGCTGTCACTTGTCCACGAAGAGCCCGAGGCGCAAACGTCGACCGGAGCATCGCGACCCTATCGACGACGCCGTCCGGACGGAGGGAAGCCGGTTCGACCGTCGAGGCAGTCGGGCGAGCCATCGCGGCGCGACATTCAGCGGCGAAAGCTGCAGGATCGGGGCCGATCGCACGAGAAGCGGCTGCGGCTCACATCGTGTGCGATGCGTCAGGGTCGTCTCTCGAACGAAATCGCCCGCTCCGGATGGTCCGGAGCGGGCGAGACGTTAGGCGAATGGTCGATCCGCTGAAAGCGGATCAATCCATCTGGGCGTAGGTGATCTTGCCGTCGGCGTTCGGCTTCCAGACATACATCGTGTAGTCGGCATCCTTACGGTCGCCCTTGGCGTCGTAGGCGAGCGATCCGATGACGGTGGTGATCGGCTCACCCTCGTGGAGCTTGGCGGCAACGGCCTGGGCATCCGTGGAGCCGGCGCGCTTGATGCCTTCCGCGATGACCTGGACGGCCGCGTAGGAATAGAGCGTGTAGGCTTCCGGCTCGAAACCGGCGGCGCGGAACTTCGCGACGGCGTCGGCCGAAGCGGGGTTCTTGCGCGGATCCGGGCCGAACGTCATCAGCGTGCCTTCGACGGCCGGGCCGCCGATCGAGGCGAACTCGTCCGAGGTGATGCCGTCGCCGGACATGACGACGGGCTTGAAGCCGGCGTCGGCCGACTGACGGATGATCAGGCCGCCTTCAGTGTGAAGACCGCCCCAGTAGACGACCTCGACTCCGGCCGCCTTCATCTTGGAGATCAGCGACGAGAAGTCCTTGTCGCCGACGTTCACACCTTCGTACATGACTTCCGTCACGCCGGCCGCGTTCATCGCCTTCTTGGTCTCGTCCGCAAGGCCCTGGCCGTAGGTCGTCTTGTCGTGAATGACGGCGACCTTCTTGTCCTTCAGGTTGGAGGCGATGTAGCCGCCCGCGACGGCACCCTGCTGGTCGTCACGGCCGCAGGTGCGGAACGTGTTCCAGAGGCTGCGCTCGGTGAAGGTGGGGTTCGTCGAGGCCGGGGTGACCTGCAGGATGCCGTTCTCGGCGAACACCTCGGAGGAGGGGATCGAGACGGAGGAGTTGAAGTTGCCGACCACGAAGGTGACGCCGTCGCCGACGAACTTGTTGGCCACCGAGACGCCCTGCTTGGGATCGGAGACGTCGTCGCCGAGCGTCAGGACGATCTGCTCGCCGTTGATGCCGCCGGCGGCGTTGATGTCGGCGACGGCCTGCTCGGCACCCTTCTGGAGCTGAGCGCCGAAAGCCGCGTTCGGGCCGGTCAGCGGGCCGGCGACGCCGAGCTTGATCTCGGCGAGGGCGGAGCCGGTGAGAAGAACGCTGGCGATCATTGCCGCGCTGGACAGAAGATACTTACGCATTCGGGACTCCGCTGATGTTGAAGGAGGAGGCTGGTTCCGCCGGACGGGAACCGGTTATCGGACGACGCTGCCGGAGGTGAGATTTCATCACTTTACCGGCCTTGTCACCCTGATTCTTTTGCTGAAACGTCATCCTATCGTTCGATGTCGTTTCAACGGACGTCGGCCTGGCGGCGATATCGCCGCCGGCTCCGTCACACGCCGGGCCCACGCGCCGAAGCGCAGCCGATCCGGCGCGATTCCTTAGGCGATCTCGCGCCAGGAGAGCGGCCCCGTCCGCTCGTTCAGCCAGTGATACTGGTTGACCATCTGCGTCGTCCGCGTATGCCGGAAGCCGATGAAGCCGATCACCAGAAGCACGATCGTATCGGTGAGATAGTAGTAGAAGGACGCCAGCGTTCCTCCCAGGACCGTCACATGCACGAAGCGCACGGCGAGTCCGAGAATCAGCAGGTAGAAGAAAAGGACGACCAGCGGTCGCCATGTCAGTGCGCAGCTGCGTCCCGTCATCCACGCCGCGCCGCCGCCGAGAACGACGGTGACGAGCAGAAACGGGATGATGGACGAGTCTTCGAAGAACAATCCCTGCATATCGGTCCTCAGTGATGCCCGCCTTCGAGATAGGCTGCCCTGACCTCGGGGTTTTCCAGGAGTTCGCGGCCCGTTCCGCTCATGGTGATGACGCCGTTCACCATGACGTAGCCGCGATGGGCGAGCTTCAGCGCATGATAGGCGTTCTGCTCCACGAGGAAGACGGTCAAGCCTTCTTCCTTGTTGAGCAGACGGATCGCATCGAAGATCTGCTTCACGATGAGCGGGGCGAGGCCGAGAGAGGGCTCGTCCAGCATGAGGAGCTTGGGGCGCGCCATCAGGGCGCGTGCGATCGCCAGCATCTGCTGCTCGCCGCCGGACAGCGTGCCGCCGCGCTGCCCGATCCGTTCTTTCAGCCGCGGGAAGAGCGTGAACATCTTCTCCACGTCCTCGGCGAAGAAGCGGTTGTTGTCGAGCGATGCGCCCATCTGCAGGTTTTCGAGAACGGTCATGCGCGGGAAGATGCGCCGACCCTCGGGAGACTGCGCGACGCGCAGCCGCGCGATCTCGTGCGGCGGCATGCGGGTTATGTCGGCGCCGTCGTAGACGATGGAGCCCTCGCGCGCCTGCGGGTTGCCGAAGATCGTCATCATCAGCGTCGATTTGCCGGCGCCGTTGGCGCCGATCAGGGTGACGATCTCGCCCGGCCGAACGTCGACATCGATGCCCTTCAGCGCGATGATCTTGCCGTAGAAGGTCTTGACGCCCCGGACCTGGAGCAGGGGCGCTGCGGCCACCGCGCTCATCGAACGGCCTCCCCGGTCAGGACGTCGAGCTGCTTCTCCACCTGTTCCACCTCTTCGTCGTCGACGCCGAGATAGGCGGCGATCACGCGCGGATCGTTCTTCACCTCGTTGGGCGTTCCGTCCGAGATCTTCGTGCCATATTCGAGCACGACGACATGGTCGGAAATCTCCATGACCACGGACATGTCGTGCTCGATCAGGAGGATCGAGGTTCCGTGCTCCTTGCGGATGCCGAGGAGGAGCGTGTTCAACTCGGCCGATTCGCGCGGGTTGAGGCCTGCGGCGGGCTCGTCGAGGCAGAGAAGCGCCGGCTCGGTGCACATGGCGCGGGCGATTTCCAGACGCCGCTGGGCACCGTAGGGGAGATCGGCCGCGGGGTCGTCGGCCCGGTCGATCAGGCGCGTCTGCTCCAGCCAGTAGCTCGCCCGCTCCACCGCCTCGCGCTCGGCCCGGCGATAGCCCTTGAACCCGAGAATGCCGAGAACGGTCATGCCCGAAGCGCGCATGAGGGGCGTGTGCTGGGCGACGAGAAGGTTCTCGAGAACCGTCATGCCGCCGAAGAGCCGGATGTTCTGGAAGGTGCGGGCGACCTTGGCGACCCGCGCGATCTTGAAGTCGGGCATCCGCTCCAGGAGATGCTTCGTGCCATCCTTGTGATGGAGCGCGAACATGCCGGACGTCGGCTTGTAGAAGCCGGTGATGCAGTTGAAGACCGTGGTCTTTCCCGCTCCGTTCGGTCCGATCAGGGCGGTCACCTCGCCGCGGCCGGCGACGAAGGAAAGGTCCTTCACCGCGGTCAGCCCGCCGAAGCGCATGGTCACGTGTTCGACCTTGAGGACGGGGTCCTTGTCCCAGGCGTTGCTCATCAGCCGTGACCTTCCGTCACGAGATCGGACGAGATCGCCTTGCGTTCCTTGAGGAAGGCGGTCGGCTGGCGGGCGGAGACGAAGCCGCGCGGACGCCAGAGCATGATGGCGACCATGACGAGGCCGAAGATGAGCATGCGATAGTGATCCGGGTTGAAGTCGTTGCCGAAGACGGCCTTGAGGAAGGAAAGCTCGCGCAGCATCTCGGAGCCGCCGATCATCACGACCGCCGCGACCGCGACGCCGACCATCGAACCCATGCCGCCGAGGACGACGATGGCGACGATGACCACCGATTCCAGGAAGACGAAGGATTCCGGCGAGACGAAGCCCTGGCGGGCCGCGAAGAAGGAGCCGGCGAAGCCGGCGAACATCGCGCCGATCGCAAACGCGGTCAGCTTCGTCGTCGTGGTGTTGATGCCGAGGGAGCGGCAAGCGACCTCGTCTTCGCGGAGCGCTTCCCAGGCCCGGCCGATCGGTAGACGACGCAGCCGGACGGTGACGAAGGCGGTGAGGAGGGCGAGGGCGAGGATCAGGTAATAGAGGAAGATCTTGTAATAGGCCGAGGACATCGGAAGTTCGAAGACCTTGGCGAAGTTGTTCGCGGCGCCGACGTCGAACGAGTAGAGGCCGAAGAACGTCACCTTCGGGATGGAGGAGATGCCCGCCGCGCCGCCCGTGAACTCGCGCCAGTTGATGAGGACGAGGCGGATGATCTCGCCGAAGGCGAGGGTCACGATGGCGAGGTAGTCGCCGCGCAGTCGCAGGACCGGGAAGCCGAGCATGATGCCGAAGCTCGCGGCCAGGATGCCGGCGACGGGCAGCAGCACCCAGAAGGACAGATCGAAGTTGATCGCCAGCAGTGCGTAGCTATAGGCGCCGACCGCGTAGAAGGCGACGTAGCCGAGATCGAGAAGTCCGGCGAGGCCGACCACGATGTTGAGACCCCAGCCCAGCATCACGTAGATCAGGATCTGGACGCCGAGATTGTCGACCCATTTGATCGAGCCCTGCACGCCGGTCAGGAGCACGACGATGACGGGGTAGAGGAGGAGAAGCAGAATGCCGGTCCGGAACATCCGCTGGTGGCGGATGCGCCGCGCCTCGGCATCGACTTGAACGGCGGCCGCCGGCTTGCCGCGTTCCTTGCGCGCCGCCAGCGCCGGGAAGACGAAGGCGGAGAGAACGAAACGACCGATCGCGACCATCGCGACCATGATCAGGGCCGCGCCGAAATTGTTCTCGACGATCAGCTCGTTCGACATGTTCTGGTTGGTGCGCAGACCGACCAGGGGGCCGAAGATGGCGAGTGCGACGATCCCCGCGATGGCCGCATCCTTGAGGGCGCTGCCGAAATCGGGACCGGAGGCCGTCGCCGCCCGTGAAGTCACCTGTGCCGTCATCCTCAGACCTTCTCGATTTCCGGGCGACCCAGGATGCCTTGCGGCATGAAGATCAGAACCACGATGAGGATCGAGAAGGCGGCGACGTTCTGGTAGTCGGCGGAGACGTATTGCGACCAGAAGGTCTCGATGAGGCCGATCAGCAGCCCGCCGATCACGGCGCCCGGCAGCGAGCCGATGCCGCCGAGCACCGCCGCCGTGAAGGCCTTCACGCCCGGCGTGAAGCCGTCCGCGAAGTTGATGACGCCGTAATACATGAGGAAGAGCGTTCCGGCGACGGCGGCGAGCGCGGCGCCCATCACGAAGGTCAGGGAGATCGTGAAGTCGACATTGATGCCGAGAAGGCCCGCCATCTTGCGGTCCTGCTCGCAGGCGCGCTGCGCCCGGCCGAGCGAGGTCTTCTGCACGATGTACCAGAAGACGGTCAGCAGCACGGCGGTCACCAGCCAGATCACGATCTGCTTCAGCGAGATCGTCGCGCCGAACACCTCGTAGCTCTCGCGCAGCATCGGCGGCGTCGCCTTGTTGCGCGGACCCTGCGCGATCTGGACGAAATTGGAGAGGACGATGGACATGCCGATCGCCGAGATCAGAGGCGCGAGGCGGAACGATCCGCGCAGCGGCCTGTAGGCCACGCGCTCGATCGCCCAGCTGAGGATCGAGGTGAGGATCATCGACGCGACCATGACCAGGATCAGCGCCAGGGCCACCGAGGAGACCCCGAGCCACGTGGTCAGCACGAGGAACAGGATCAGCGCGAAGAAGGACGACACCATGAACACGTCGCCATGGGAGAAGTTCACCATGCCGATGATGCCGAAGACCATCGTATAGCCGATCGCAATCAATCCGTAGATCGAGCCCAGCGTTACGCCGTTGATCAGCTGTTGGAAAAAAGTATCCATGAAGCGCCCTTGCTTCGCCGCGCGCTCGGATCACGAAGCCGCGCGGTACCCCCAATGAGAAAATCCGGACGTGTCGAAGGCCCCCAGCAAACCGCATCCTCGCAGTTCGCCTCTTCCATCACCAATCCGTGGGTATGATCAGTTTCATAGCGGAGAAGCCGACGCAAGACGCCATTCCATCGATTGATGTCATCGATCAACAGAAATGATCTACGTCGACCCGCTTCGCCGGGGCGATCTTGCCAGGGCGTTCGCGTTCGAACATGAGACGGGCGTCGCCGCAGAGTCGTCGCAGAGGAGTCTGACGCCATGGCCCTGATCGCATGGGACGCCGTCCGCATCGGCGTGATCGGGCTCGGCTATGTCGGCCTTCCGCTCGCCGTGGCGCTGTCCGAGGCCTTCGACGTCGTCGCCTTCGACATCGATGCCGGGCGGGTCCGCGAACTGGAGGCGGGGCTCGATCGGACTGGAGAGGTGAGGGCGGAGCGTCTCGCCGCGACGCCACGCCTGCGGTTTTCCGCCGCGGAGACCGATCTCGAGGCGGTCAGCGTCTTCATCGTCGCCGTTCCGACGCCGATCAACGGCGCCTTGCAGCCGGATCTCACGGCGCTCGAGCGCGCTTCGGAAACGGTCGGCCGGGCGCTGCGGCCGGGCAGCCTCGTCGTCTACGAGTCGACCGTCTATCCCGGCATGACCGAGGATGTCTGCGTTCCGATCCTCGCGCGCGTCTCCGGACTCGTCTTCAACGTCGACTTCTTCGCGGGCTATTCGCCGGAGCGCATCAATCCCGGGGACCGCCAGCGCGGATTCGCCGACATCGTGAAGGTGACGTCGGGATCGACGCCGGAAGCGGCGGAGCTCGTGGATGCGATCTATCGGCGTGTCGTTTCCGCTGGCACGCACAAGGCGGCCTCGATCAAGGTCGCGGAAGCGGCCAAGGTCATCGAGAACATCCAGCGCGACGTCAACATCGCGCTCGTCAACGAACTGGCCCAGCTCTTCAAGCGCATGGGCCTCGAAACGCGCGACATTCTCGCCGCCGCCGGAACGAAGTGGAACTTCCATCCCTATGTGCCCGGACTCGTCGGCGGTCACTGCATCGGCGTGGATCCCTATTACCTCACGCACAAGGCCCAATCGATCGGCTTCCATCCCGAGATGATCCTGGCGGGACGGCGCATCAACGATCGCATGGCCGGCTGGGTGGCCCTCGACATCGTCAAGGCCATGTTGCGGCGAAAGATCGACGTGTCGGCCGCGCGGGTCCTCGTTCTCGGCATCACCTTCAAGGAGGATTGTCCGGACATCCGCAACACCAAGATCGCCGATCTCGTGGCGGAGCTGGCCGCGGTGGTCGGCGAGGTCGTGGTGCACGATCCCGAGGCCGACGCCGTCGCGGTGGAGGAGGCCTACGGGCTCCGACTTCGCACGGACATGCCGGACGGGCCCTTCGACGCCGTCGTTCTGGCCGTCGGGCACGAATCCTTCCGGCGTGCGGGCGCTTCCGGCCTTCGGTCCCGGCTGCGCGAGGACGGTCTTCTCTACGACATGAAGCAAGTGCTTGCGGTGGAGGACAGCGACGCCCGGATCTAATCTTCAAGTCGCGAACAAGCAGAATTTCGTCGGAATCGGGCAAGTTCGGTGTCGCAGAGAAGTCCTGGCGCGAGGTTAACCGTACCTTGACCCTCGACAGGCCCTATGCCTAGAAGCGGTCCGGCGGACCATGACAGAGGCCTTGGCAGAATGCGCAGCGAGTACTTCTTCACGAGCGAGAGCGTTTCGGAAGGCCATCCGGATAAGGTCTGCGATCGGATCTCCGACGAGATCGTGGATCTGCTGTTCCGAGAGGCCAAGAAGTCCGGCATGGACGCCTCGCAGGTCCGTGTCGCGGCCGAGGTGCTCGCCACCACGAATTACGTCTGCATCGCCGGTGAAGTGCGCACGTCGCTGGACGAGAAGTCCATGCGCTCCAAGGTGAAGTCGGCGGCGCGACGCGCGATCCGCGATATCGGATACGAGCAGGAGGGCTTCCACTGGAAGACCGCCAAGATCGACATCCGCCTTCATCCCCAGTCGGTCGACATCGCGGCCGGGGTCGACGAGAGCGGCAACAAGGATGTCGGCGCGGGCGACCAGGGCATCATGTTCGGCTATGCCTGCCGCGAGACGCCGGAATTGATGCCGGCTCCAATCTACTACGCGCACAAGATCCTCGAACTCGTCACGCGCTATCGCAAGGCGGGCGAGAAGGGCTGCGGCGTGCTCGGCCCCGATGCCAAGAGCCAGGTGACGGTTCGCTATGTCGAGGGCAAGCCGGTCGGCGTGACGCAGATCGTCCTTTCCACGCAGCATCTCGACGAAAGCCTGACCTCGGCGGATGTGCGCCAGATCGTCGAGCCGGTGATCCGCGAGGCGCTGGACGGCCTCGTGATCGAGGATGGATGCCAGTGGCACGTCAATCCGACCGGCAAGTTCATCATCGGCGGACCGGACGGCGACACGGGCCTCACCGGACGCAAGATCATCGTCGACACCTATGGCGGCGCCTCGGCGCATGGCGGGGGCGCGTTCTCGGGCAAGGACCCGACGAAGGTCGACCGCTCCGCCGCCTATGCCGCCCGCTATCTCGCCAAGAACGTCGTCGCAGCCGGTCTCGCCGACCGTTGCTCGATCCAGCTCTCCTATGCGATCGGCGTCGCCGAACCGCTTTCGGTCTATGTCGATCTCCACGATACCGGCAAGGTCGACGAGGCGACGCTCGAAGGGGCGCTGCGCGAGGTGATGAGCCTGACGCCGCGCGGCATCCGCGAGCATCTCGGCCTGTCCAAGCCGATCTACGCGCAGACCTCCGCCTACGGGCATTTCGGGCGCAAGCCCGGTCGCGACGGCTCGTTCTCCTGGGAGAAGACCGACCTCGTCGCCAAGTTGAAGGCGGCCGTTTCCGCCCGCCCCGCGAAAGCGGCCTGACCCTTCGATCCGAGTTCATCGAGGTCGCGGTTTCCCTATCGCTGGAACCGCGACCGCCACGCATCGGCTGTCGGTCGCGGACCCTTCGGCGGCGCAGCGGCCTTCCTGGCTTCTCCTCCCGAAAGATCCCGACATGACCGAGTACGACGTTCTGGCGATCGGCAATGCCATCGTGGACATCATCGCGCGGACCGACGACGCCTTCCTGGCGGAGGCCGGCATCCAGAAGGGCTCGATGACGCTGATCGACACCGCGCGGGCGACGGCGCTCTACGGCGCGATGGGGCCGGCCATCGAGATGTCCGGAGGCAGCGCCGCGAACACGGCCGCCGGCGTCCTCAGCCTCGGCGGCACCAGCGCCTATATCGGCAAGGTCTCGCACGATCAGCTCGGCACGATCTTCACGCACGACATCCAGGCCCTCGGCGTCGTCTACCGGACGGCGCCTCTCGCCGGCGATCCGCCGACCGCGCGTTCCATGATCCTCGTCACGCCCGACGGCGAGCGATCGATGAACACCTATCTCGGCGCCTGCGTCGAGCTATCCCCTTCCGATATCGACGAAGACCTCGTCGCGGCGGCGCGCGTCACCTATTTCGAGGGCTATCTCTGGGATCCGCCGCTCGCCAAGGACGCGATCCGGCTCGCCGCCGAGATCACCCATCGCGCCGGGCACGAAGTGGCCATGAGCCTCTCCGACAGCTTCTGCGTCCATCGCTATCGCGACGAGTTCCTCGAACTCCTGCGCTCGGGCACGGTCGACATCGTCTTCGCCAACGAGGCGGAGGCGCTGGCGCTCTACGAGACGGCGGATCTCGACCACGCCCTCTCTCGCATCGGCGCCGAAACCCGGCGATTTGCCGTGGTGACGCTCAGCGAGAAGGGCTGCATCGTCGTCGAGGGCGATCGCCGCATCGCGGTTCCGGCCGATCCGGTCTCCGCGGTCGTCGACACGACGGGCGCCGGCGACCTCTTCGCCGCCGGATTCCTGCGCGGCTACACGGCCGGTCGTTCGCATGAGGTCAGCGCGCGTCTCGGCGCGATCGCTGCCGGCCGGATCATCGAGCAGATCGGGCCCCGGTCCTTCTCGCGTTTGGACGAACTGGACGCCGTCCGGGCCGTGCTCAACGGCTGAGCGGCGCGTCTTGCCGGCGATGCGGTCCTCATCGTCGGCGAGAGGGGCGTTTCGACGGCCGAGCTCAGCTCGCGGCCGTCACGACGCGGCGAGCGCATCCAGGCAGCGACGGATCCCGTCCTGCCAGTGCGGGAGCGCGTGAGCGAAGGTCGTCTCGAACTTCGTGGTGTCGAGCCGCGAGTTCGGGGGGCGCCGTGCCGGCGTCGGATAGTCGGCGGTCGTGATCGCCTCGACCTCGGCGCTCGGACCACCTCGTTCGGCGGATTGGCGAAAGATCTCGGTCGCAAAACCCGCCCAGTTCGTCGCGCCCGTCGCGACCATGTGAAAGATGCCGGCGTCCGCGGCTCTGCCGGAACGGGCGAGAACCTGTCGCGCGACGACGACGAGGGCCTGCGCGATGTCGGGCGCGTAGGTGGGCGTTCCCATCTGGTCGCCGACGACGCGCAGCCGGTCGCGGTCGCCGGCAAGACGCAGCATGGTCTTCAGGAAATTGTTGCCGTAGGGGCTGTAGACCCAGGCCGTGCGCAGCACGACGGCCTCGGAATGGGCCCGAAGGACCGCCTCCTCACCTTCGAGCTTGGAGCGTCCATAGATGCTGCTAGGCCCCGTCGCGTCGGATTCCACATAGGGATCGGACTTGATGCCGGGAAAGACGTAATCCGTCGACAGGTGCAGGAGAGGCAGGTTCGCCGCGGCTGCGACCGCCGCGACATGGGCCGCTCCGTCGCGGTTGACGGCAAAGGCAGCTTCGACATCGCTCTCAGCCTTGTCGACGGCCGTATAGGCCGCCGCCGACACGACGACATCGGGCCGATGCTCGGCGATGGCGCGTTCGACGCTGGCGCGGTCCGTGATGTCGAGGAGCGGGCGTCCGAGCGCCACGACGTCGATATCGGGACCCGAAAGCGCCTGGAGGGAGCGGGCGACCTGACCGTCCCGTCCCGTCACCAGGAGTTTCACGACGCCTTCCCCGTGGCGCCGAGGCGCTGGCCCGCATAGCGTTCGGCGCGGATCGGTCCCCACCAGGCCTCGTTGTCGAGATACCAGCGGATGGTCTTCTCCAACCCGCTGTCGAAGGTTTCTTCCGCGCGCCAGCCGAGTTCGGTCTCGATCCGCGACGCATCGATCGCATAGCGCAGGTCGTGCCCGGGGCGGTCGGTGACGAAGTCGATCAGCGAGCGGCGCTTCAGACCGTCCGCCATCGGCGACAGCCGGTCGAGCGTGTCGCAGATCGTCTCGACGACCGCGAGATTGGAGCGCTCGTTCCGTCCGCCGATGTTGTAGGACCGGCCGGGCTCGCCCTTGGTCGCGACCAATGTCAGAGCGCGGGCGTGATCGTCCACGTAGAGCCAGTCGCGCACGTTCTCGCCACGGCCGTAGACCGGCAGTCGCTTGCCCTCCAGGCCGTTGAGAATGATCAGCGGAATCAGCTTTTCCGGAAAGTGGTAGGGGCCGTAATTGTTGGAGCAGTTCGAGAGCACGACCGGCATGTGATAGGTGTGGAACCAGGCCATGGCCAAATGGTCGGAGCCGGCCTTCGACGCCGAATAGGGCGAGGAGGGCGCATAGGGCGTGTCTTCGGTGAAGAGGCCGAAATCGAGCGGCAGGTCGCCGAACACCTCGTCCGTCGAGACGTGGTGGAAGCGGAAGCTCGCCTTGCCGGCCTCGTCGAGCCCCATCCAATAGGCGCGTGCGGCCTCCAGCAATTCGTAGGTGCCGACGATGTTGGTGCGGATGAAGTCGCCGGGCCCGTCGATCGACCGGTCGACATGGCTTTCTGCGGCCAGATGCATGATCGCGTCCGGCTGTTCCTCCGCCAGCAGAGCCGAGACGAAGGGCCGGTCGAGGATGTCGCCCTTCACGAAGCGATAGCGCGGATCGGCCTCGATGTCGGCCAGCGAGGTGAGGCTCGCCGCGTAGGTCAGCTTGTCGAGATTGACGACGGAATGCTCGGTCTTTGCGATGAGATGGCGGCAGACGGCCGAGCCGATGAAGCCGGCGCCGCCGGTGACGAGGATCTTCACGAGGCAGGTTCCTCATAGTCGAAGGGGGGATTGGCCTCGGCGAGCGAGGGGGCGGCCTTGTCCTTGGCCGAGAGCACCGGCTCTTCTTTGCCGAGCGGCCAGTCGATGGCGAAGGCGGGATCGTCGTAGCGGATCGAGCGGTCGTGCGCGCCGGAATAGGGAGCGGAGACCTTGTAGAAGACCTCGGTGTCCGGCTCCAACGTCAGGAAACCATGGGCGAAGCCGACGGGAACGAGGATCTGATTGAAGGCCTCGGCGGAGAGTTCCAGCGACACCCAGCGTCCGAAGGTGGGCGAGCCGCGACGAATATCGACCGCCACGTCGAGAATGCGGCCCCGCAGGACGCGCACGAGCTTGGCCTGCGCGAAGGGGGGCTCCTGGTAATGCAGCCCCCGGAGCGTGAAGACATCCTTGGAATAGGACTGGTTGTCCTGCATCCAGTCCTGCGTCAGGCCGGCCTCGTGAAGGCGCTCGCGCTTGAAGGTCTCGGAAAAGAATCCGCGATCGTCGCCGAAGCGGCGCGGGATCAACTCCAAGACGTCGGGAATGTCGAGCGGTCTGACGTCCAGCATGGGCGAGATCCTTTGGTCCTGTCGGAGCGCCTTTTGCGCAATCGCGGCGCCGCGGGCAAGGGCTCGCGACCCGAAGGTCCCCGCCGGCGTCCGATCCTCGGCCCGCTTCGTGCGGCCCCTGCCGGTCAGAGGTCGCCGCTGGCCAGCTTCTGGAGATAGAGACCGTACTGGCTCTTTCCGAGTGTCTTGCCGAGATCCATCAGCTGGGCGGCGTCGATGAAGCCGAGGTTGAAGGCGATTTCTTCGGGGCAGGAGATCTTGAAGCCCTGCCGGTGTTCGAGCGTGCGCACGAATTCGGCGGCCTCCAGCAGCGAGTCCGGCGTGCCGGTGTCGAGCCAGGCGAAGCCGCGCCCCATGGTCTCGACGCTGAGCGTTCCCGCCTCGAGATAGACGCGGTTGAGATCGGTGATCTCGAGCTCGCCACGCGGCGAGGGCTTGAGGCTCCGGGCGATCTCCGAGGCGCGACCGTCGTAGAAATAGAGGCCGGTCACGGCCCAGTTGGACGCCGGCTTGACCGGCTTTTCCTCGATCGTGGTGGCGATGCCGTCCTTGTCGAAGGACACGACGCCATACCGTTCGGGATCGCTGACATGATAGGCGAAGACGCTGGCGCCCGCGGTTCGGCTCGCCGCACGCTGGAGCATTTCCGGCAGGCCATGACCATAGAAGAGGTTGTCGCCGAGGATCAGGACGGAAGGCTCTCCGTTCACGAACTCCTCCCCGATGAGATAGGCCTGCGCCAGACCATCGGGCGTCGGCTGTTCGGCATAGGTGAAGTGCATGCCCCAGCGCTGGCCGTCGCCGAGCAGGGCGCGGAAGCGCGGCAGGTCGTGCGGTGTCGAGATGATGAGGACGTCGTCGATCCCCGCCAGCATCAGCGTCGACAGAGGATAGTAGATCATCGGTTTGTCGTAGACCGGCAGCAATTGCTTGGATGCCGTCAAGGTCATGGGATGCAGGCGCGTGCCGCTTCCGCCGGCGAGGATGATGCCCTTCAAACTCAGACTCCCGCGTCGAGGCGCCCGCTGCAGGAGCGAGCCTTGGTTCATGGGTGCAGCTATCAACCGCCGGCGCGCACGGTGTCAATGCAAGCGTGGCAGGCAAGACCCTGACGATACCGATGCGGCAAGAACCGCCCACCCGCCGGGCCGGCTTGTCCGAACGTCACGTCCGACATTCGTTCGAGCGAGCGAAACCGCCGCCGAAGCGGATGGCGGCGCGCTTTCCAGGGGCCGCAAGCAACCGGTGCGGCTCAAGCCCTCCCGTTTGTCTCGACATTTAACGGAGGTCCTTACGCACGCATAACCATGATGCCCGATACTTGCTTTCCACATGGCCCAACGGCGGGGAGCTTTAGGAGGTTTAAACGTGCGCCGGCCATGGTCGCCTGAAGCAAGGTCAGCCTTACCGATAGGCCGCAGCGGAGGAAACCATCGATGGACGCCCGCGTCTTACACGCCGACCGGCCAATCTACGTCGACCTCGACGGAACGCTGATCAAGACCGACCTGCTCTGGGAGTCGCTGTTCCTGCTGGCGCGGCAGTCGCCGGGCTCGCTTTGGCAGGTCCCCCTCTGGGCCGCGCGGGGCAAGGCCTGCCTGAAGGCCGAGATCGCCAAGCGCGTGCAACTCGATCCCTCCCTTCTTCCCTACAGGGAGGAGGTCGTTCACGAATTGAGAATGGCCAAGGCGAGCGGTCGCCGCGTCATTCTGGCGACGGGCGCCAACGAGCGGTTCGCCCACGCGATCGCCGAGCATCTCGGGCTCTTCGACGGCGTGATGGCGAGTTGCGACGACGTCAATCTCACGGCATCGCGCAAGCTCGACCGCATCGTGGCGGCGCAGGACGTCGACGGTTTCGAGTATTTCGGCAATTCGCACGAGGATGTGTGCCTCCTCGAAGCGGCGCGGGAGGCAACGGTGGTCGCGCCGGATCGCCTGGCCGGCAAGTGGCAGCGCAGGACCGGTGCCCAGCTCGTTCCGGCGCCGGCGCATGGCATCCTCAAGGGCTGCCTCAAGGCGATGCGGCTGCATCAGTGGGCGAAAAACGTCCTCGTCTTCGTGCCGGTCGTCCTGACGCACGAGTTTCTCGACCTCGCCATGGTCGTCCACGGCCTGATCGCCTTCTTCGCCTTCTCCTTCGCGGCGTCCTCCGTCTACATTCTGAACGACCTTCTCGATCTGACCGCCGATCGGCGTCACAAGACCAAGCGCAGGCGGCCCTTCGCCTCGGGACAGGTCCCGATCCCGGTGGGCCTCCTCCTCGGGGCCGGTCTTCTAGCCGCCTCGTTCGGTCTCGCCGCGACCTTGCCGTTTCCGTTCGGCTGGGTGCTCGGCGGCTACATGGTCGCGACGACGCTCTACTCCTTCTTCCTCAAGCGCATGCTGCTCATCGACGTCCTGATGCTGGCCGCCCTCTACACGACGCGGATCGTGGCGGGTTCGGCGGCGGCCGATGTCGAGGCCTCGTTCTGGCTGATGGCCTTCTCCGTCTTCTTCTTCCTGTCGCTGGCCTTGGTGAAGCGCTTCACCGAACTCCTCGAATTCGGCGCTGGCGCGGAGCGCCAGCAGACGGGACGGGGCTATCTCGACGTCGATCTCGACATGCTCGGCCAGGCCGGCATCGCCTCGGGTTTCGCATCGGTTCTCGTCTTGGCGCTCTACATCGACAGCGCGGAGGTGCGGCAGCTCTACGACATGCCGTGGCTGCTCTGGCCGCTCTGCCCGCTCGTTCTGTACATCGTCACGCGGATCTGGATCCTCGCCCGCCGCAACCAGATGCACGAGGACCCCGTCGTCTTCATCCTCCACGATTGGCGCAGCCAGATGATGATCGCCGCCGGCGTGGCCCTCTTCGGCGTCGCGGCGGTCGTCTGACCCGACCGACGTCCGGACCGGCCGAGGTCTCAGCCGGTCGATGCCCGCGACGTGGAGCGGGGCGCTTAGCACCCGCTTTACCGTCCCCTCAGATTTTCCCGCCGGATGCGGCGGGAGGTCGGCTCCATTCACGCGATGCGCGCCTTTCCTCTGTAGACGAAATGAGCTCGCCGACGCCTCGAGAGGTCTCGCATGTCGAAGTTCCTGCCTTTCATCCTCTTCACGGTCTTCACCAATGCGGCCGCCCAGATCATGCTGAAATACGGCATGATGCAATTGGGACCCCTGTCCTTCGCGGGCGTCAATCCGGTGCTGAAGATCCTTCAGATCGTCTTCAGTCCCTTCGTCTTCCTCGGGCTCTGCACGTTCGTCATCTCGATGGCCTCGCATCTCTTCGTGCTGTCGAAGGTCGAGCTGTCCTACGCCTATCCCTTCCTGTCGCTCGCCTACGTCGCGGTCGCGGCGTTCGCCTACTTCCTCTTCCACGAGGATCTGAACGCCTATCGCGTCGGCGGCATCGCCCTGATCTGCCTCGGCACGGTGTTCATCGCCCAGGGCGGCTCCACGATCCACGGCGAGGACGACCTCGCTTCGCTCCATCCCTCGAACGGTGAGGTTTCCCGATGAAACATGTGATCTTCGGCGGCGACGGTTTCGTCGGACGTCATCTGGCCGCCCGGCTCGTGTCCGACGGCGAGGAGGTCGTCGTGGCCGACATCGCCCGGAGCCCGCTGCCGCATTACGCGCAGGCCCGTCACATTCAGACCGACGTCACCGATCCCGCCGCCGTCCGCGCCGTGCCGATCGCCCCGGAGGACATGGTCTACAACCTCTCGGCCAAGATGCTGTCGCCGCTGCAGGTTCGTGCCAAGCGCCACGACTTCTTCTTCCCCGTGAACTACGACGGAACGAAGAACATCATCGAGGCGATGGACAAGGCCGGCGCGAACCGGCTGGTGCATTTCACGACCGACATGATCTACGGCCACACCGTCGTCTATCCCATGACGGAGGAGCACCCGGTCGCTCCGCTCGGCGAGTACGGCCTGTCGAAATGGCGGACGGAGGAACTGGCGCACGACTGGCGCGCGCGGGGCATGAACATCTCGCTCTTCCGCCCCCGGCTGATCATCGGGCCCGGCCGCCTCGGCATTCTGGAGAAGCTCTTCAAGCTGATCGATGCGAACCTGCCGGTGCCGATGATCGGCTCGGGCAAGAACCCCTACCAGTTCATCTCGGTCTTCGACTGCGCCGAGGCCGCGCGTCTCGGCTGGAAGGCGGGCGTTCCGAACGAGGCCTACAATCTCGGATCGCTGAATCCGCCGCCGGTCCGAAAGCTCCTCGGCGACCTCATCCGCCATGCCGGCTCGAAGTCGATCCTCCTGCCGACGCCGGGCTGGGCGGTGAAGAAGACGCTCGACTTCCTCGATGCGCTGAACAAGCCGCTGATGGATCCCGAGCAATATCTCATCGCCGACGAGAACTGCGTCCTCGACGTCACCAAGGGCAGGCTGCAGCTCGGCTGGGTTCCGCAGCACCGCGACGAGGACATGCTGATCGCCGCCTATCGCGAATACCGGGCCATGAAGGACGGGGCGGTGTCGTCGTCCGCCTTCGCCGAAGCCGCCGAATAAGGAACCGACGCCATGCTCGATCGCCCGAACCTCTCTGCGCCGCGCCTCGACGACGGCGTGCGCCACGGCCCGGCCAAGCCGGCGCTTCTCACCGTCGACGATGCCAAGGCCATGGACGTCACGACGATGGCGGACCTCTTCAAGGACCACATCAATCCCGGCCAGTTCCACTTCATGAAGCTGCTCGGCTTCCACAAGGTCAAGGTCGAGCGCGCCGAAGGCATGTACTACATCGACCAGAACGGCCGGAAGATCCTCGACTTCTTCGGCGGTTTCGGCTCGCTGGCCTTCGGCCACAACCATCCGCGGATCACCGGCGCGCGCAAGCAGTTCCAGGACGAGAAGCGCCATGAGATCGCGATCGCGTTCCTGTCGCAATATGCGGCCGCGCTCGCCAAGAACCTCGCCACGATCAGCCCCGGCGATCTCGACATGGTCTTTCTCGGCTCGTCGGGCTCGGAAGCCATGGAGGCCGCCATCAAGGTCGCCGAACGCGCTTCGGGAAGGAAAAACTGCAAGATCGTCCATGCCGAGAATTCGTTTCACGGCAAGACCAAGGGCGTTCTCTCGATCACCGACTCGCCGCTCTACCAGGGTGAGTTCAAGCTCGTCGAGAACCGCTACAAGGTGCCGTTCGGGGACCTCGAAGCCCTGACCCGCTGCGTCGAGAGCGATCCGGAGATCGGCGTCGTCGTCCTCGAGACGGTGCAGGGCGGCGGCGGCATCATCGAGGCCTCGACCGATTACTGGCAGGGCGTGCGCGCGCTCTGCGACAAGCACAAGGTCCTGTGGGTCGCGGACGAGGTGCAGTGCGGCTACGGTCGGACCGGCACGTTCTACGCCTTCGAGCGCCACGGGGTCATCCCCGACGTCACCGCGCTCGCCAAGAGCTTCGGCGGCGGCAAGGCCGCGATGGCGGCGATGATCGCGCGGCGCGAGGTCTACATGAAGGCCTACGGCACTCCGAAGACCGCCATGATCCACGCCGCGGCGACCTTCGGCGGCATCGGCGAGGGCTGCGTCACGGCCATCGAGGCCCTGAACACGCTCTACGACGAGGATCTCATCGGCAATTCCGAGGTGGTCGGCAACCATCTCCTGACGCGCCTGAAGGCGCTGCACGAGAAGTATCCGACGCTGATCAAGGAGATCCGTGGCCGCGGACTGATGGTCGGCATCGAATTCCAGGACTTCTCCCGCACGCTGCCCTTCGCCCTTCGGCCCGTGGTCGCCATCCTCGACGACAAGCTCAAGGGTTCGCTGTCGGGCTTCATCGGCGCTCTGCTCCTGCGCGATCACGACGTGCTGGTCGCCTTCACCGAATACAATCGCAACGTCATCCGTCTGGAGCCGCCGCTGATCGCGACGCAAGCGCATGTCGACCAGTTCGTCGACGCTCTGGACGAACTCCTCGGCCGCGGCATCGTCTCGATCGTCAAGGACTTCATCAAGTCGCAGATGAGCTGAGGCCGACCCATCGCCCCAAGAGGAAAGGCCGGGCGTCCCGAGACGTCCGGCCTTTCGCATGTCGATGCGCGGCGCTCACGCGGGATCGCGGAGATAGGCGGTCCAGCAGGGCGACAGCGCGATCTCTCTTCGGCCTTCCAGCGCCGACCGGTAGAGGTCGCGAAGTTCGATATTGGCCGTCGTGATCGGGCAGGTCGGATAGAGGACAAGATCGGTGTCGCGGATGGCGGCCAGGGTCTCGTCGTCCGGTCGAGGCACGGCCCGCGAGGGATCGGCACCGATCGCGACGTGTCGGGGCGCCTGCCGGTCGAGGAGATAGGGAAACGGATTGACGAAGTTCAACGGCAGGATCGTCTCGAAGCGCACGCCGTTCGCGGCCTCGTAGGCGAGGATCGCGGACACGGCCTCGTCCGTCGCGAGGAGCCAGGTCACCTGATAGTCGATGTCGGTGTAGAGCAGGAAACCGGGCAGGTAGCCTTCGTCGGCAATGGCGGCATAGGTGCCGCGATGGCTTGCGTAGATCGCCTTCATCGCGATCGCGCGTTCGACGATCTCGGCCCGCTGCGTCACCGCACCCAGCGAACGCAGATGCGTCTGGGGAACCTCCACATATTGAAGCTGCCCGACGAGGGCGCGCGCGAAGCGGTGAAGGACGTTCACGAGGGGCGGCATCGCCGTCGCGGCGACGAGCGTCAGGACGAGCACGGCGCGCTGCGGTGCGAGACCGGTCGCGGCGACCGCGATGTGGAGAAGGAGGGGCCAGAGGAAGATGAAGGCTTGTCCGCCGGTGTTCTGCGTCTCGAAGAACAGCCCCGTGAAGAGCGCGACGGCGAGCCACGCCATGTCCCGATCGAGGAGTGCGGCAAAGGCGGGGAGCCTGGGGCGCCGAAGAAACGTCCCGGCCGCGGCAAGGGCCGATCGTCCGCCGGCATAGGCGACGCTGGCGAGGAGGCAGAGCCCGGCGCCGAAGATTCCGAAATGAATGGAGGCGGCCTGCAGGAAGCGGGTGGCGATGACGCCTTCGTTCAAGGCGACGAGCTGCAGGATGTTGCCGATATAGGCGCTGAAGAGACCCGAGCCGAGCTCGATCGCGGCCAGGACCAGCAGGAACGCCGCGAGCGAGACGATCGCCGTCCGCAGCGCGACGCGCCCCGCCAGGAAGGCAAAGGCGCAAAGGAGGCCCGCGCTGATGAAGCCCGTGATCTTCAGGAAGAACAAGGCGGTGACGCACCAGGCGATGGCGAAGGCGAGAACACGCTGTCGCCGCTCGAACACCAGCGCCGTCATCAGGACATAGAGAACCTCCGTCACTTGCCGATTGTAGAGGCCGAAGCCGTCGACCGACGGATAGTTCGACGTCTGCTCGACATTCATGGGCAGGAGCTGGAAGACGAGGAACGGCACGAGGAGGGCGAAGGCCATTCCCCGCGCGCGCGCCTCGACAAAGGCGAGGACGGGCACGAGCGGCGGCAGCGTGACGACGAGCAGCATCCACTGCGCCAGGAGCAGGGGCTGGGCATCCGGAAAGATCGTCCGGCCGGCGGCGAACAAAGCGTAGCCGAGGGCGCCGACCGGCGCGAAGAAATCGACCGAGGGCACTTGACCCGACAGGAGCCGCTGCGATCCGTCGAAATAGACGACGAGATCCCAGTACATCGAGCCGACCGGCAGGGTCAGCGGGAGACACAGGAGAAGGACGATCGCCACGACGACCATGGCCAGCGCCACCGCGGTGGCCGGGATGCGCCGGGTCGAGGAAAGGACGGCTTGGCCGGGACTGTCGGGAATGGATGCCACGGAATAATTAGTCCGACTTACGGTCTGTTCGCGGCAACCTGACAGACAAAGCTTGCCCGAGGACGTCGCCGCGAAGCGACGGCGCTCGCCGCCACCGGAAAGAGGCGCCCTTCGCCGCCGTCGTCTCGACGGGCGATGTCGCAAAGAGACTGCGGGGCAGGGCGGGGCTGGACTAGTCTCCGGCTCCGTCGCGTCGTTTCCGTTTCGCCTCCCGAGGAGTTCCCCATGCAGAACCGTGCCCGTGCCGTCGTCGTCGGAGGCGGTGTCGTCGGCGTGTCGACGCTCTACCATCTGGCGAAGAAGGGCTGGACGGACAGCGTCCTCATCGAGCGCAAGGAGCTGACCTCCGGCTCGACCTGGCATGCCGCGGGCCTTCTGCCCCTGTTCAACATGAGCTATTCGGTCGGGCAGCTTCATCGCTACTCCGTGCGGTTCTACCGCGAGCTGCAGGAGGAGACCGGCATGAACGTCGGCTTCTCCAACGTCACGAACATCCGTCTCGCCCGCACGAAGGATCGCTGGGACGAGTTCATGTACTATGCCGGCATCGCCGAGACGATCGGCGTCAAGGTTAAGCTCCTGACGCCCGAGGAGCTGAAGGAGGTCTGGCCGCTCTGCGAGACGGACGGCATTCTCGGCGCGATCCAGCATCCCGAAGACGGCTATATCCAGCCCGCCGATCTGACGCAGGCGCTCGCCAAGGGCGCGCGCGGCATGGGCGCCAAGATCCACCGCAACACCACGGTCACCGCGATCGAGCAGCTGCCGTCCGGCGAATGGAAGGTCTCGACCGATCAGGGCGACATCGTCTGCGACCACGTCGTGTCCTGCACCGGCAATTTCGCGCGACGCACGGGGCGGATGGTCGGGCTCGACGTGCCGGTCATTCCGGTCGAGCATCAGTATATCGTGACCGAGCCGCATCCCGCGATCCTGGAGCGCAAGCGTCAGGGTCTGCCGGAGATGGGCGTCCTGCGGGAGAGCGACTCGGCGTGGTACATGCGCGAGGAGAATGGCGGCCTGCTGCTCGGACCCTACGAGAAGGGCGCGCCCTGCTGCTACATGGACGGTCCCGACGATGAGAGCGAGTATGAGCTCTTTCAGGAAGAGCTCGACCGGCTGATGCCGCATATCGAGACCGCCATCGCGCGCGTGCCCGCCTTCGGCGAGGTCGGCATCAAGAAGGTCTATAACGGCGCCATCGCCTATACGCCCGACGGCTCTCCCATCGTCGGCCCCGCGCCGGGGCTCAAGGGCTTCTGGCTGAACGAAGGGCATTCCTTCGGCATCACGGCGGCCGGCGGCGCCGGATGGCAGCTGGCGGAATGGATGGTCGACGGCGAGCCGACGGTCGATCTGGCCGGCGTCGATCCCCGCCGCTTCGGCCCCTATGCGAGCGAAGGCTATCTCAAGGCGAAGAACGAGGAGGCCTATGCCAACGTCTTCACCTGCCATTATCCGGACGAGGAACGCTCCGCCGCACGTCCGTTGAAGACCTCGCCCTCCTACGAGCGGCAGAAGGCGCTCGGCGCGGTGTTCGGCTCGGTCTACGGTTTCGAGCGCGCCAACTGGTTCGCGCCGGAGGGCTACGAGGTGCCGGCGGCCGATCTCGACCTCGGCGCGGACGTCCTCACCAACGAGAACCATGCGCCCGCCGACCATACGGGTAAGATCCGCGAGAAATGGTCCTTCCGCCGCTCCAACTATTTCGAGCATGTGGGCAACGAGGTGAAGGCGGTGACCGAGGGCGTCGGCCTTCTCGACATGAGCGCCTTCGCCAAGGCGCTCGTCACCGGACCCGGCGCGCGGGCGTGGCTGGACTCGGTGCTCGCCAACCGCATCCCTAAAAATCGCGGACGCATCGCCCTCAGCCATCTTCTGACGCCGGCCGGCGGGGTGCGTTCGGAGTTCACGGTCTACGAGCGTCGGCCGAACGAGTTCTACCTTGTGTCCGGCGGTGCGCTGGAATCGGTCGATCACGACACGATGCGCAAGCTCCTGCCGGCGGACGGCAGCGTCTCGTTCCGCACGATCACGGCGTCCACGGGCGTGCTCGTGCTGGCCGGACCGAAATCGCGCGACGTGCTGGCGAAGCTGACGCGGACCGATCTGTCGACCAAGGCCTTCCCGTGGCTCACGGGCCAGCGCATCTCCGTCGGCCCGGTCGGTCTTGATGCGCTCCGCGTCAATTTCGTCGGCGAACTCGGGTGGGAGTTGCATCACCCGATCGAAATGCAGAACGCCCTTTACGACCTCCTGATGGAGGCCGGGGCCGAGTTCGGCATCAAGCCCTTCGGCATCCGGGCGATGGGCGTGATGTCGATCGAGAAGTCCTATCGTCAGATGGGACGAGAACTTTCGATCGAATACAACGCCTTCGCCTCCGGGCTGGATCGCTTCGTGCATCCCAACAAGGGCGACTTCATCGGCCGCGATGCCGCCGTCGCCGGGCGGTCCGACGGGCTGACCGCCCTGTTCGCGACGATGGAGGTCCACGGGGTCACCGATGCCGATGCCAGGGGATCGGAACCGATCTACCAGGACGGCGTCCTCGTCGGCCGCGCGACGAACGGCGGCTATGGCTGGCGGGTCGGCAAGAGTCTCGCGCTCGCCATGCTGCGCCCCGATCTCGCGGTCGAGGGCACGAAGCTTAAGATCCGAATCCTCGGCCAACTCTTCGATGCGACCGTGATCGGCGAAAGTCCGTTCGATCCCGACAACGCGCGGCTTCGCGCCTGACGCATCCGCCCGATCCCATGACGGGCTTGTGATTTGCCGCGGCGGTGCATTGGGGAAACCATTCCTCATGCGCCGCCGGATCGCCTCTGTCCTCGCCAGTGTGCTCTTGTTCCTTCCCGCTCCCTTGCGGGCCGCGGACGAGGTTCCGGTCGATGTCGAGCTGATCCTCGCGGTCGACGTGTCCTGGTCGATGGATCAGGGCGAGCAGCGCATCCAGCGCGACGGCTATGTCGCGGCCTTCCGCAGTCCGGAGGTGCAGGCGGCGATCCTCGGCGGCGGCCATCAGGCGGTCGCGGTCACCTATGTCGAATGGGCCGGCGAGTTCTCCCAGAGCATCATCGTTCCCTGGACTCGGATCGATTCGAAAGCGGCCGCCGACGCCTTCGCCTACCGCCTGTCCGAAGAGGAGCCCGAGCGTGCGCGTCGCACCTCGATCGCCTCGGCGATCGACTTCACCGCACCGATGTTCGATGACAACGGCTTCCGGGGATTGCGCCGTGTCATCGACATTTCCGGCGACGGGCCGAACAACCAGGGGCGGATGGTCACCGAAGCCCGCGACGCGGCGGTGCGGCGCGGCATCACCATCAACGGACTGCCTCTCATGACGTCGGGTTCGGGACAGGGCTTCTCGTCCTGGGGATCGATCCCCGATCTCGACCGCTACTACGAGTCCTGCGTCATCGGCGGGCCCGGTGCCTTCATGATCCCCGTCAACGACTGGGCGCAGTTTCCAGAGGCCGTGCGCCGCAAGCTCGTCATGGAACTCGCCGGGGGATGGCCGCTCCCGAAGGATCCGGACGACGACATCCGCCATCTCGCTGCGACGGGCGGGGACGCCGATTGCCTCGTCGGCGAGAAGCAGTGGCAGGAGCGGCAGTTCCGCTGGCCCAGCGAGCGCTGATCCGGTCGCATCGGCGTCCGAGGTCGATCGTTCACATCTGAACTCATTCGAACGCACGATGCCGGAGTCGTCCGCACGATGCTGGAGTCGTCGCCATCACACGGGCGCGGGCGCCATGACGCCGGAACCGAGACGGACGCATCTTTCGTGTCAGGCGGCCGCGGCGCTCGCCATGGCCCGAGCGGCGCGTTCCTGCTGCGGCGAGCGGCCATAGAGCTCGCGATAGCATTTCGAGAAATGGGACGCCGAGACGAAGCCCGAGGCGACGGCGATCTCGACGATCGGAAGAGACGACTGGAGCAGGAGGTGACGGGCCCGGTCGAGCCGGATCTCCAGATAGTAGCGCGCGGGCGAGCGACCCATTTCCTTTTCGAACAGGCGTTCAACCTGTCGTCTCGACAGTTGGACACCCCTCGAGATCTCGACCAGCGAGAGCGGTTCGCCGAGATTGGCCTCCATGATCTCGATGATCGCGAGCACCTTGGCATGCTGCACGCCGAGGCGCGCGCGAAGCGGCAGGCGCTGGCGGTCGTTGCTGGCGCGCACCCGATCGGTCAAGGCCTGCTCGCAGACCCGGTTCACGACGTCTTCGCCGTGATCGTCGCCGATCAAGGCGAGCATCATGTCGAGCGACGCGGTGCCGCCGGCGCAGGTGTAGATGTTGTGGTCGATCTCGAAGAGGTCGGCATGGACGTCGGCGCGCGGAAAGGCTTCGGAAAAGCCCGGCAGGTTCTCCCAATGGATCGCGCATCGGCGATCCGCCAGAAGTCCCGCGCGCGCCAGAATCCACGCGCCGGTGCACAATCCGCCGACGGACACGCCGCGCCCGTGCGCTTCGCGCAGGAACGCGTAGCTGGAGCGGTCGTTGAAATCCTCCACGAACACGCCGGCGCAGACGAAGACCATGGACGGACGGCGCTCGCCGGCCAGATGGCGGCGTTCATCCTCGACCGACGAGGAGACCGTGATCTCCACGCCGTTGGAGGCGAGAACGGGTTCGCCGTCCGTGGAGGCGAGGCGCCAGCGATAGGACTCAAATCCGAGGATGCGATTGGCGATCCGCAGCGGCTCGATCGCCATGGCGAAGGCGATCATCGAAAAATTCGGCGCGAGGAGAAATACGATGCTGCGCTTGGGCACAGGCGTCGGCGTCGGGATGGTTCGAAGGGCGGAATGCTGCATCGAGGCTCGGCAGGTTGCGCGTTGCGGCCGATCCGAACTTGCGCGCTTCTTGGAACCGTTTCAAGCAGACACTTTGATTTGCGGAACATACATCCCGCTTTTGTGGACCTTGCCGCACCCGACGGAAACAGGGTCTCGCTTCAGCGGGCCAAACGCTTGCGGTTCGCCGTCACTCGCGTGCTGTAGGGCTTCAGCGCCGCCGTCAGGATCGTGTCGACGTCATTGTGGGATTGGCGCAGCACGCCGGTCATCGCCGCGGTCGCGCTGTCGATCGCGACCTTGGTCACCGCGAGATTGACCGCGATGGCGCTTTCGCCGATGGCCTGGACTTTCTCGCTGACCATGCGCGACGCCTCCAGCTTCGAGCGCCCGGTGGGCGCCGACGCCGTCATCCAGAATTCGGTCAGTCGGCTGGAGATGACGAGAGGCGAGAGGAGCATCAGCGTCGACAGTTCTGCGGCGGCGTTGTTGGTCTGCTTGAGCATGGGAGCCTCGCGCTTGACGCTCCGGGAGTGGAGCCAGCCGCAACCAGCATCTATTCGCTTCCGCCCGGCTTCAAGGCAACAACCGTGTTTTTCTGCGTCGGGCGGCTTTGTTCAGGGAACCGATCACTCGATCTGCCGTTTTTTCGCCACATGAGATCAACGGAGTAAAGCCATGTCCCGCCGTTTCGCCGCTCTTTCGCTCGCCCTCGCCGCCGCCATCACGCTGTCCGCATGCGCCAACACGGTGCGGGGTGTGGGCCGAGACGTCGGAAACACGGTCGACGCGACGGGCGCGGCCGTCAACGACGTCGCTCGCTGATCGCAAAGCCCGACATTCGTCCATGGAATGACCGCGCCAACCGCGCGGTCATTCGCCTCGTCTCTATTCCTCTCCCCTTCATTTAACCGGCCCTTAAGGCTGCCGGGCCAATGATCGCCTTCCTGTCGAACGGGAGGTGCCATTTGGTCGATCCATCGTCTTCATCGTCTGAGAACGAGCATGAGCGCGAGGTGAATGCCGTCGCCGCTCTCGTCAAGCTACTGGTCGACAGCGGTTTTCAGCCTCATCGGATCGAAGCCGCCCTGCGCAAGCCGACGACGGCAGCCAATGCCGACCGGCATGCGGACTGCTATGCCGCAGCGGTACCTCGCGACAAGCGACGGCGCGACCGGGCGGCCTGACCCTGCGGTCCAGCACCGCGGACGACGACTCGAAATCTGTCATGCAAACCCATCGACGTCACCTGCGGCCGGCGGTTCGCTTGTGACGTCGGTCCGTTTCGAGAGCGCCGCGCCCATGTCGGCCACGAGCGGAGCCTGCGCCGACGGATCGGGCGCCTCACGGCCCCGATCGCGGGACGGGTCCCGGCTTCGAGGAGCCGGGACCTTTTAGCCGTCGGGTCAGTCGGCGAAGCGTTCCTTGCGCAGACTGCCGTCGGCGTTCAACTCGACGACGACGGACCGGCCCGCCGGGGTCCTGGCATCGACCTCGACATGTTCGCGCCGCGTCTCGACATCCCCGTCATACGTGTAGCCGAGCTTTTCCACGGCGGTTCGCGCCTGCTCTGGGGTCGGAAGGGGCTTGAAGGGCTCACGCTCGGCCAGTTCGCCGTCGTCATTCACGGTCAGGCTCCATTCGGCGCCGGCGGCATCCCTGGCGCGAAATTCGGCATGGTGCCGGCCGGTGTCCATGAGCGTCAATTCCGTATAGCCGGCCGTCGTCAGGACCTTCGTCGCCTCGGCTTCGTCGATGCCGCCAGAGAACCAACCGAAGACGCCGCCCTCGTCGCGCTTCTCCGCGCGGGGGCCGTCTTCCGTCTCGCCGCGCGGGCCGGGGCCGCCGTGATGCCTGCCGTGCGGGCCGCCGCGCCGCGCGTCCTCCTCCGGCCCGCCGCGTCCTCCACCCCGAGGCTCGCGCAGGGTCTCCCGCCGTCCGTCCTCGTGGGTCAGTTGTGCCGCGCGGAGCGTGCCGCGCTCGAACCGACCCTCGACGGTCACCGTTTCGCCGGCCGCGACGAGGGGCCTCTCGTCCCCGGACGGGCCCGTTTCCACGAGCGCGCGACCGCTGGCGTCTTCGAGGACGAAGGCACCGCCGAAGATCTCGGCGACGCGTCCGCGTATCGCGATGCGGCTCATGTCGCGAAGGGCACCGATCTCCGTGATCGGGGCAGGGGCCGGCGACCCCGCGGGCGGAGCTGCGGGCGCAGGCGCCGCGGCGACCGGCGCGGCCGGTGCTGGAGTGCCCTGAGCGAAGGACAGGCCGGTTCCCGCCAGGATGGGGAGGGCGAGGGCGGCGGCGGCGAACATGTGGATGGCGCGGCGATTCGTGTCGGTCGTCATCGATAGGTCCTTCTCGTTGGATCGATGCGAACGGTTCTAGCCAACGCGGTGCAACCTCCTCTGAATGCGACGGTTCAGGTTCCATTCAGCCGCGGCCTGTAGCTCCGACCCTTCTCCCGCGCTCCCGCGAGGCACCTCTCCATGCGCATTCTCCTCGTCGAAGACGATGTCGGCCTCAGCCGCGAAATCCAGGCGGCGCTGCGAGCCGAGAACTTCGCGGTCGATCCCGCCTTCGACGGGGAGAACGCGGCGCATCTGGGGGAGACGGAGGCTTTCGACGTCGCCGTTCTCGATCTCGGCCTTCCCAAGATCGACGGCATCGCCGTCCTGAAGGCCTGGCGCGCGGCCGGCAAGAGCCTGCCGGTGCTGATCCTCACCGCACGCGACGGGTGGAGCGACAAGGTGCAGGGGTTCAAGGCCGGCGCCGACGATTATCTCGTCAAGCCCTTCCGTATCGAGGAGCTCGTCATGCGCCTGCGCGCCCTCGTCCGCCGCTCGCGCGGACATGGCGACGCACGGATCGTCTGCGGGCCGATCGCCTTCGACGCGCAGGTCGGGACCTTCGAAAAGGATGGTCTGCCGCTCCGACTGACGGGCCTCGAATGGCGCGTCCTTTCCTGCCTGATGCTGCGCAAGGAGATCGTCGTGCCGCGCGCCGACCTCATCGAGCGGGTCTACGAGGGCGACGCCGACGTCGATTCCAATTCGGTGGAGGTCATCATCGCCCGTCTCCGGCGCAAGATCGGGCACGAGATGATCGAGACCACGCGCGGGCTTGGCTATCGGATCACGGCGCGCGCCGAGGCGGCGGGATGACGCCGCGTCGGGCGTTTGGCCGCTTCACCCGCTCGCTTCGCGGGCGGCTGGTCCTGTCCGCCACCGTTTTCGTTCTCATCTCGATGCTCGTCGTCGGCCTCGTCGTCGGCAAGATGTTCGAACGCTTCGTCCATGGCGAGGTGGAGGCCCGCCTGGAGGCGCAGATCTCGCAGATCGCGCAATCGCTCTCGCCGGACGGCCGCTCGTTCGGTCCGGCTCGCAACGAGGCGAGCTGGGATCGAGGGTCGCATCGCCGGGAGCGGTCCGGCGAGCGAGCGGCCGAGCGGGACGCGGACATTGACGCCCCGGTGCATCGGCGAGGGCGTCCGGGCGATCTCGATCGACCGCCGTTCGATCGCCCGGGTTCGGGCTGGTACTGGCAGGTCGAGGGTCCGGACGGGAGTGTCCTTCGGTCGGCATCGCTGGCAAGCGAACGGCTGTCGTCCGATCTTGCGGGGCGCGCCGAGCCGGGAGGGCGCGGCGGCCATTCCCGCGAGGCGGCGGCGCGAGCCGGCCTCATCGTGAAGAGCCGCGAGATCGCCGGTCCCGGCGGCACGCGTGTCGTGATCGTCGCGACGGCGCCCGACGCCGCGGTGTCGCGGCCGCTCCGCGAGGCCAGTTTCGCTGTCGCCCTTCCGATCGGGCTCTGCGGACTGCTCCTCGTCGGCGCCATCGCTTTGCAGGTCCGTTTCGGATTGGCCCCGCTCGAGGCGCTGCGCGCTTCGCTGGCTGCCGTTCGCAACGGCGAGCGCGATCGCCTGCCGGAGGTCGATGCCTCCGAGCTACGCCCGCTCGTCGAGGAGCTGAACGCGCTCATCGCCCAGGATGCGGCCAATCTCAGGCAGGCGCGGCGCCACGTCGCGAACCTGGCCCATGGATTGAAGACCCCGCTCGCCACGCTGTCCGCCGCCTTCGAGCGTTTGCCCGACGCCGCCGACCGCGCCGATCTCGCGGGCTCCATCGAACTGATGGACCGGCGGATCCGCCATCATCTGCGCCGCGCCCGCGCCGCGGCCCTCGATGGTCATGCACGCTATCGCACATCCCTGGCCTCCCATGCCGCCGATATCGCCGCCGTCGTCGGCCGCCTTCGCGCCGACGACGAGATCGGGATCGACATCGCCATCGCCGATGACGCGCTGGTCGCGGTGGAGCCGGAGGATCTCGACGAGATGCTCGGCAACCTCCTCGACAATGCCGCTCGTCATGCTGCCTCGCGCGTGCGTGTGACGGCGGAGCGGGAGGACCGCCGGATCATCCTGTCCATCGAAGACGATGGGGCGGGATTGACCGATGCGGAGACGCAAGCCGTGCTCCAGCCGGGGCGTCGGCTCGACGAGACGCAGCCCGGTCATGGCTTCGGACTGCCGATCACCTCCGAACTCGCGGAGCTTTATGGGGGATCGTTGAGGCTTCGGCGCGGCGCCTCCGGGGGCCTGCTGGCGCAACTCACCCTTCCGGCCGCGCCGGCGTCCGCTGCGGCATAGATCACCGATCTCCATCGGTTCGGACGCGACGGCGGACAGATCGTCCAGACGTCCGCTGCCAAGACCGAGAGAGTGAGGCCGCCCTTCGGAGGCCCGATCGCCGGCGCGACGCTCTAAGGCGCCGCGCAGGACATGAGGCCCTGTCCGCCGCGTTCGTTCGGCTCGCAGTCGTCGGCCTCACGCCAAGCGCTGTCCGGCATCGAGGCGGACCCCATCGCGCTGCGGGTTCTCAGCGCGGTGGGTGACGGTCCTCCGCCGGGGTCACCATGGCGGCCAGAACGCCCTGCAACGTCAGACCTCCGACAATGCGGCCGTCGGGTCCGACGACGTTCGCGGTGCCGACATCGTCGCGCGCCATGGCCCGCGCGGCCTCCTCGATCACGGACCCGCTCGCTATGGAAGGGCCGGCGGATGCCATGCCGGCCGTCTCTGGCGTCACCGGCCGCATGATCGTGTCGACCTCGATCACCCGGCCCCGGTTCACCTCGCGCACGAAGGACTGGATGTAGGCGTCGGCCGGCGTCAGCACGATCTCCTGGCCGGTGCCCTGCTGCACGATCTCGCCGTCGCGCAGGATCGCGATGCGGTCGCCGAGCCGAAGGGCTTCGTCGAGATCGTGGGTGATGAAGACGATCGTCTTCTGCAGTTCTTCCTGGAGATCGAGAAGCACCGATTGCATGTCGCTGCGGATGAGCGGATCGAGCGCGGAGAAGGCTTCGTCCATCAGGAGGATCTCCGCGTCGGTCGCCAGCGCGCGCGCCAGCCCGACGCGCTGCTGCATGCCGCCGGAGAGTTGCGCGGGGTAGCGGTTCTCGTAGCCCTTGAGGCCGACGCGCTCGATCCAGCGTTGGGCGGACGCGCGCTGCTTTTCGCGCGAGACACCCTGGATGGCGAGGCCGTACACGACGTTGTCGTAGATCGTCTTGTGCGGCAGGAGCGCGAAGCGCTGGAAGACCATCGAGATCTTGTGGCGCCGGAAATCGCGGAGCTTGCCCGGCGACATGGCGAGGACGTTCTCGCCCGAGATCACGACCTCGCCGCCGCTCGGTTCGATCAGCCGGTTGATGTGACGGATGAGGGTCGATTTTCCGGAGCCGGAAAGGCCCATCACCACCTGGATGCCGCCCTTCGGCATGTCGATGCTGATGTCCTTCAGGCCCAGCACATGATGGTGGCGCTCCAGGAGTTCGGCCTTGCCCATGCCGCCGCGCACGGCGTCGACCAGCTCGCGGTCCCGTGCGCCGAAGATCTTGTAGAGGTGGCGGATGCTGATCGCGGCTTCAACCATGGGAGGCCTCGCGATGGCGCTGCAGCCGCTTGCCGAAGGCTTGGCTGGCTCGGTCGAAGATGATGGCGATAGCCACGATCGCCATGCCGTTCATCACGCCCTGTGTGAAATACTGGTTCTGAATCGCCTGGAGGACGGGCTGTCCGAGCCCGCGAACGCCGATCAGCGAGGCGACGACGACCATGGCGAGCGCCATCATGATCGTCTGGTTGATCCCGGCCATGATCGTCGGCAACGAGAGCGGCAGCTGCACCTGGAGAAGGCGCTGGGAGCCGGACGCCCCGAAGGCATCAGCCGCTTCCATGACCTCCTTGTCGACCAGACGGATGCCGAGATTGGTGAGGCGGATGATCGGGGGCATGGCGTAGATCACGACGACGATGAGGCCGGGGATCAGGCCGATGCCGAGCAGCATGACGATGGGAATGAGATAGACGAAGGAGGGCATGGTCTGCATCACGTCGAGGATCGGCGCGACGACCGCCTGCACCCGGTCGGACTTCGCCATGAGGATGCCGATGGGAAGACCGATGACGATCGAGAGAAGGGTGCAGACGATGATGATGGAAAGCGTCTGCATCGTCGGTTCCCACATGCCGAGAAAACCGATGAGAAGCATCGCGACGAAGGTGCCGATCGTGATGCCCTTGGAGCGGCTGGCGAGCCAGACGATGCCGGTGATGACGAGGAGGACGATCGGCCAAGGCATTCCGATCAGCAGCTTCTCGAACCACAGCAGGAAGTCGAGGAGCGGTCGGAACAGCGCCTCGATCGTGTCACCCCAGGCGCGCGAGAATTGACGATACTGCCCGTCGATCGCGCGCGCCGCATCCCGCAGCGTGCCGCGCTCGAGCGCGGGAAAGCTGGTCAGCCAGCCCGGCAGGATCGACCGGAGAAACTCCATCAATGCAGTCAAGCGCACGCCCCCTGAAGCCTCGGGCCCCGTTGTTCATCTCGATCGCCGGATCAAAGACGCGGGACGCGGGGACCCCCCGGTCCCCGCGTCCCGCTTTCGAGCTTCAGAGGCCAGCCTTGACCTTTTCGGCGATCTCCGGAGACACCCATTTCGACCAGACCTCGGGCTGCGTCTTCAGGAAGTGCTCCGCCGTGTCCTGGCCGTTCGGGTCCTGGTTCTCTTCCTTCCAGGCGAGGAGCTTGTTGACGGTCGCGTTGTCCCAGGCGCGCGTCTTGAAATACTCTGCCGCTCCCGAAGACTGCTCGGCGACCTTGGGCGTCAGCATCGTGAAGACCTCGGTCTTCGTCCAGGCGTTGACCTTGGGATCGGTGCAGTCCGCGACCGATGTGCAGCGCTTCCACTCGGCCTCGTCGAAGGTCGTGTCGAAGCCGAGACGCGTCATATCGTATTTGCCGAGGATCGGCGTCGGCGCCCAGTAATAGCCGAGCCACGCCTTCTTGTCCTCGTAAGCCTTGGCGATGGAGCTGTCGAGCCCGGCTCCGGAGCCTGTGTCCACGAGGGTGAAGCCCTTGGAATCACCGTCATAGGCCTTGTAGAAATTCGCCGTCGTGATCTGGCAGCCCCAGCCGGACGGGCAGTTGTGCACGGCCCCCTTGGACGGATCCTCCGATGCCGGGAACAGTTCGGGATGGGCGAGGGCGTCCTTGATCGTCTTGATCTCGGGGTGCTCCTTGGCGAAGTAGGTCGGCACCCACCAGCCTTCGACGCCGCCGTCGGAAAGGCTCGCGGCACCGTAGACGATGCGTCCTTCCTTCACGGCCGCGTCGATCTGATCGCGGAACTGATTGACCCACATTTCCGGCGCCACGTCCGGCTCGCCCTTCTCGGTCATGGAGGCGAAGGTCGGCATGGTGTCGCCGGGGACGATTTCGGCCTCGCAGCCGTAGCCCTTTTCCAGGATCATCTTGTCGACCTGGGCTAGCACCTGAGCCGAGGCCCAGTTCATGTCCGCGATCGTCAGCTTCCCGCAGCTCTCCTGGGCGGAGGCGCTGCCGACGCCGACACAGGCGGCCGCGACGAATAGGGTGGAGGCGAGCAGTTTCTTCACGAGTGGCACCTTTCGAGAATAGTCACGACAAGACAGACAAAGAAAATCCATCGCCGGCGAAGAGCCGTCGAAGACTTCGTATCGATCAGCATGCGGTGCGACCCAGTAAGTCGCGGCCCCCACATCGCCATGAACGCTATCGCGTTGCTTTAGCGATTCCAACCTCTTTCAACCCACCCTCGAACGATGGCGCAACCATCCCTGCGCGGCCCCATGAAAGCGACGCGTCGTGGTCCGTTCGCGACTTGCCGCGGGAGATTGGAAGAAAGCGTTCGGTTTCGGCCGCGGCGTGGAGCGGCGATGCGCGGTCCACAGGGGACGCGGATGTCTCGCAACGCCGAGATGACACGGACGCTTCGGCCACCGATCGGACGTTGAGAACCGAACAGGGGCGCGCAAAGGGTCGTTGTCACCGGATCGGCGTTAGCCCATCGGTAACCATTCCTTGCGATAAAGGAGGTGCGGCGAAACGGCGCCCCATCCCGGCAAAGGTCTTGCGTACCGGGATGGCGTCGCCGCCCGTCGAGCCAACGCTCCGGTCGACGCCGACATCCCACCGCATCCCGCCGATCATCATCGACCAGCCGGTCGTTCCCGCGGCGATACGGAGTTGGGGGCGTCAGGCTGCCGGCGGCAACGCGTTCAAGATCTGGGCCGGCCGGAACGGTTTTGAGACGAACGGAACGTTCGCGAACGCTGTCGGCACCGATCCGTCGGCGCTCGACACGAAGCAGAAGGGCGTCGCGCGTTCCATCAGATCGGCGGCGATCCCATAGGAGCGATTTCTGTCGTGTCCGATGTTGATGTCGAGAAGGGCGAAGTCCACCCCGTCTTCGATATGTCGACGCGCACCGGCGATCGATGCCGCGAGCACGCATTCCACATCCGCATGACCGGAGGTCACGATATCTTCCAAGTCGATCGCAATGATCGGCTCATCTTCCAGGATCAAGACGCGCATTGTTGTGTCCCTATCTACCAGACGTCAATGCAGTCCTGCGACCGAAGTTGCACAGTTCGGTCATGGTTTGATTCAAATCGGTGGGACCGAGAAGCGGTAAGACTGAGTCTTCGCCCGTGATTCGCTTGAACTTAGGAGACGGTGTTCGCGGCATCCGCGCTTGCGCCATGCCGGCGAAGGCGGGTCGAAGGCTTCGTGAGATCAGGCGACGACCGCGGTCAGCGCCGGCGTCTGCTCGGCTTGAAGCAAAGCGGCGTCCCGCCCGATTCGAAACCGGTTCAGGACCTCGCCTGCAATCCGGTCCGCGGGCATCGGGCGACCGAAGTGATAGCCCTGGAGCTGGTCGCAGCCGAGACTGTGCAGGAAGGCGGCCTGTTCCGCCGTTTCCACGCCCTCCGCCGTCACCTTCATGTGCATCTGCTTGGCCAGCGAGACGATCGTGCCGACGATCTCGCGGATGTTCGCTTCACCCTGTTCGAAAGCGACCATGAAGCTCTGGTCGATCTTCAGCTTGTCGAAGGGGAAACGCCAGAGGTAGCCGAGCGAGGAGTAGCCGGTTCCGAAGTCGTCCATGTCGATGGAGATGCCGAGGGCCTTCAGGCGGTTCAGCTGGCTGAGCACCTCCTCGGAGCGCTCCAGGAGAAGCGACTCGACGACCTCGATCTCGAGGCGCCGGCCGGGCAGGTTCGAGGATTTCAGCGCCTGTTCCACGATCTCCACGAGATCGCCGTCCCGGAACTGAACGGCGGACAGATTGACCGAGACGAAGAGGTCGTCGGGCCACAGCGCGGCCTGGCGTGCGGCTTCCTGGATGACCCAGGTTCCCATCGCGCGGATGTAACCCCGACTTTCCGCGATCGGCACGAAGGTCGCGGGCGACAGATACGAGCCTTTTCCGTCGGGCAGGCGAATCAGCGATTCGAATCCGACCAGACGCAATCCGCTGCCATCGACAATCGGTTGGTAGAACAGCTCGAAACCACCCTCTTCGACCGCCGAACGGACCTTGCTCTCGATCTCGCGCCGAACGTTCGTCGCCTCGTCCATATGCGGCTCGAAGAGCGTGAAGGCACCACTCTTCAGCGTCTTCTGGTGCGCATGGGCGAGCTCGGCATGCTTGGCGAGTTCGCCATAGGTCTTACCGTCCTTCGGCAGGCAGGCGACGCCGACGGAGATCTGGGGTCGGATGATCTTGCCCTTGAGTTCGACCGGTTCGGCCACCGCCTTCTTCATGCGATCGATGAGATCGGCCAGCTCGTGGGTGCCGGTCATGCGGCGGTGGAGCAGGTGAAAGTCGTCGGCGCCGATCCGTGCCAGGAGATCGGCCCGCTCCACCACCGTCTCCAGCCGTTGCGCGACGATGCGCAGCAACTCGTCGCCCTGTGCGAGGCCGAGGCCGTCGTTGATGTCAGCGAGCCCGTCGATGTCGATGAAGCAGAAGGCCATCTCCTCGCGCGTCGCCCGAATGTTGGCGAGAACCCGGTCGGTTTCCTGCTTCATGCGCGTCCGGTTGAGGAGATGCGTCAGCGGATCGTGATTGGCGAGGAAGCGAATCCGATCGTCGGCTTCGGCCATCTTGCGCTGGCGGCGAACATAGAGGAGGGCCGGGATCCCCGTCGCCGCGACGACCGTCAGGATCAAGCCGAGCGATGCCGTGGCCAGCGCGTTCGTATAGGCCCGGCGGTCGTCGGTGAGGTCGGCGACCACGGAAACGAAGCCGATGGTGCGGCCTTCGCGCACGAGGGAGGTGATGACGGAGGGATTGGACGACCCGTCGTCTTTGACGATCTGCCAGAAGCCCGTGCGCCCGGTGAGGGCGGGTGCCAGGCGATCGCCGCCGCTGATGCCGCCGGGACGATCCCGAAGCAGCCAGGCATAGCGGTCCGAGCGAGAACTGAAGACGGACGCGCCGTTGCGATCGAAGATGACAAAACTGTCGATGTCGGCCAGTCCCGCGACCCGGCGCACGACCATCTCGCTGTCCGCATCGCGGGCGATGCCGATGAGGAAGGGATCGATCTGCCCGTCTTTCAGCAGCAGCGCGGCGAAGTTGCGGCCCTTCTCGCGCATCGCGCTTTCCACGAGGTTGCCGACGGTCTGCGTGCTGATGTTCAGGATGCTGATCGCGACGAAGCCGAGGATGACCCCGCCTCCGAGAACCGTCGCCCAATATCGCTTCGCTATTGTCAGCATGATCGCTTCGATGTGAGACCTGCTGCTACCATTAGGCTGCGAAAGTAAAGAAAACGTCTGGCGAGGCAACGGCGACACCGGCTCCTTCGGCTTCGCTTTCACAACTCACACGTGTCGGGACTCGTGAAGAGGATGCTAAGTCAAAACCGACGTTTGAAGGCTTCCTGGTAGCGGAATCGCGGCAACAACGTGTCATCCTGTCGACGCCTTTTCCAACGAGCGGAGTCCTGGATGCGAGACCTCATGATAACGATTGCGATGGCCGGAGCCCTTCTCGCGTCAGGCGCGAGTCTGGCTGAAGCCAAGGCTCGACTGGTCGCGAACGTCGATATTTCCACGCAGACGATGACCGTGTCCTACGGCGGCCGCGTCGTCGACCGATGGAAGGTCTCGACCGCCGGCCGCGGCTATCGCACGCCGACCGGCGCCTACCGTCCGACGCGCATGCATCGCATGTGGTATTCCCGGAAATACGACAATTCCCCGATGCCGTACGCCATCTTCTTCCGCGGCGGCTATGCCATTCATGGAACGGGATCGATCAAGCGGCTGGGCACGCCAGCCTCGCACGGATGCGTTCGGCTGCATCCGACGAATGCCGCCAAGCTCTACGCGCTCGTTCGCGAGGCGGGCGCCGGCAACACCTCGATCGTGATCAACCGCTGACGGAACCCGTCGGTCGGCTCACATCTGCCAGCGGCGGTGGAACCACATCCACTGTTCCGGATGCTCGCGAACCCAGCCCTCGACGACGTCGTTGAGGGTCTGGCAGCTGGCGCCGACATCGATCGTCCCGTCGGCCCCGCGCGGCAACTCCAGGCGCGGCTTCAGCTCCAGTCGGTAGCGCCCGTTCGGCAGGCGGATCGACCGCGCGGGGTAGATCTCGCAGTCGAACTGCCGTGCAAGCTTGGGAAGAAGCGGGTTGGTGCGGCAGGGGCGGCCGAAGAAGGTCGTGGGCATGCCCTTCTTGAACTTCTGATCCACGAGCATGCCGACGGCGCCGCCGCGCTCGAGCGTGCCCACCAGCGCCCAGGCGGCGCCGGCCTTCGACGGGACGAGATGCCCGCCGCGCGTGCGCCGCGTCGAGAGGATCTCGCGTGCGATATAGCGGTTGTTCGGCTGGCGAAAGAGGGCGGTGACTTCGAGCCCGAACGTCGCCGCACAGATCGGCAGCAGTTCGAAGCAGCCGAGATGTCCCGTGAAGAAGACGAAGGGGCCTTTGCGCTCCCGCAGTTCCGCGAAGATCTCGGCGCCCTCGACTTCGACGATGCCCTCGTTCGGCCGATCGGGATCGTAGTCGAAGATCTCGTCGAGATAGACGTATTCCGCGGCCAGCCGGGACATCTGTTCCCAGTTCGCGCGCGCCGTCGCTTCGATGAAGGCCTCGTCCCTGTCGGGATAGGCGAGGCGCAGGTTCTCGACGGCCAGCCTGTGGCGTGGCGTCAGGGGGCCCAGCGTTCGCCCGATGGCGGCGGCGGTCGCCAAGCCGGCTTTGGCCGGGAGCAGGCGCAGAAGTCGCAGGAGAATGAAGAGCGTCTGCGCGACGACGAAGTCGCTCGCCTTGCGCCAGCGTTTCCAGGCCTTGGCGTAACGCAGGTTCATGCCGCGCGGTCTGCCGTCGCCGAGGCACCGGATCGATCGAGGTTCAGGATGATCTTGCCGAAGACCTGACGCCCTTCCATGCGGCGCAGCGCGACATCGAGCTGGTCGAAACCGATCTCGGTGTCGATCACCGGCTTCACCAGCCCCCGCGCCATCTTCTGCATGGCATCGGCCATGTTCTCCATCCGGCAGCCGAACGAGCCGATGAGGCGGAGCTGCTGCTGGAAGAGCATCATGAGGTTGATCTCGGCCGACACGCCCGATGTCGAGCCGCAGGTGACGAGCCGGCCGCCGCGCTTCAACGAGAACATGGAGGCTGCGATCGTGTCCTTGCCGACATGCTCGAAGACGACGTCGACGCCTTTCTTCTTGGTGATCTTGCGCACGGCGCCTTCGAAGCGATCGCTGCGATAGTTGATCACATGATCGGCGCCGAGGGCCTTGGCGCCTTCGATCTTCTCGTCGGAACCGACCGTGGTGATGACGGTCGCGCCATGGCGCTTGGCGAGTTGGATCGCCGCCGTTCCGATACCGGACCCTCCGGCATGCACGAGGATCGTCTCGCCGGGTTCGAGCTTGGCATTGTCGAACAGCATATGCTCCACGGTGCCGAAGGTGACGGGGGCAAGCGCTGCGCCGATCGCATCGCAGCCGGGCGGCGCCGGCACGAGCTGGCGGGCGGGCAGGTTCACGTAGTCCTGGGCGAAGCCGTCGAGATGGAAGCCGTGAACGCCCGAGACGTGCTCGCACAGATTGTCCCGGCCTTCGCGGCAAGGCTTACAGAGCCCGCAGGTGCGCGCGCCGTAGATCGAAACGAGCTGGCCGGGCAGAACGTTCGACACGCCAGGTCCCAGTGCCTCAACCGTGCCCGATGCCTCCGCGCCGATGGTCAGCGGCAGCTTGCGCTTGGCGAAGGCCATTCCGCGCCAGCCCCAGACGTCGATGTGGTTCAGCGCGACGACGTTGATGCGCACGCGCGCCTCGCCGGGGCCTGGGGCCGGCGGTTCGGCGATGTCGACTTGGCGAAGGTCACGGTCGCCGAGCAGCTGCAATGCGCGCATGGGGTCTGTCCTCGAAGTTCGTCCCGCTCTTAGCGCGGTTCGCGCCCGAGGACGAGGCTGACATTCTGTCCGCCGAAGCCGAAGGAATTGGAGAGCACGGCCGCGACATCGGCCGAGCGCTTCACGTTCGGCACCGTGTCGAGCGGGATCGCGGGGTCCGGCACCTCGTAGTTGATGGTCGGCGGAAGGATGCCGTCGCGCATCGTGAGGATCGAGAACACCGCCTCGATCGCGCCGGCCGCAGTCAGCGTGTGGCCGATCATCGACTTGTTGGACGAGATCGGAACGGACTTGATGTGCTCGCCGAAAACGGCGGTCAGACCGCCTGCCTCCATGCGGTCGTTCTCCGGCGTCGACGTCCCGTGGGCGTTGACATAGTCGATGTCCTCGGGCGTCAGGCCCGCATCGGCGAGGCCACGCCGGATCGTCGCGATGATCGGCGAGCCGTCCGGCTTGGAGCGGGTGCGGTGGAAGTCGTCCGCCTTCTCGCCGACACCGTGGATGATGCCGAGGATGCGGGCGCCCCGTGCGGTCGCCGCCTCGAGGGATTCGAGCACGAGCGCCGCCGCGCCTTCCGCGATGACGAAGCCGTCCCGGTCCTTGGAGAAGGGCTTGGACGCCCGTTCCGGATCGTCGTTGTCGGTGGACAGCGCCGAGAGGAGCGAGAAGCGGATCAGGGCTTCGGCGCTGACCGATCCGTCCGTGCCGACCGAGACCGCACGGTCGGTTTCGCCCCGCCGGATGGCCTCGACGCCGAGCTGGATGGCGCTCGCGCCGGATGCGCAGGCGGTCGACAGGGTCACGGGAAGCCCGCGCGTTCCCAGTCGGTCCGCCAGCCTGTCCGAGATGCCGCCGAACAGGGTCTGGCGATACATGGCGGGCTGGGGATGCTGGCGGACGAGTTCGAGGAGGCGATCGTAACCGGCCTCTTCGCGCGCTTCGCCGGGCAGCCTGTCCAGCGCGAAGCGGTGTTGCCATTCGAGTTCGACCGGGGGCGCCGCGAGGAAGAGCGGACCGGCGAAGTCGCCCTCGAAGCCCGCCATCCGCACCGCTTCGAGCCCGGCCGTCTCGGCGAGAGCATAGGACAGATCGATGGCCGTGAGCGGCGCGACATCCATAAAATCCACCGTCCCGGCGATGGTGGTGCGCAGGTTTTCGGTGGCGAAGCGGGTGATGCGGTGAATGCCCGAGCGGCCGGCGGTCAGCGCCGCCCAATTGTCTTCCACGCCGCGTCCGAGCGAGGACACGACGCCGATGCCGGTCACCGCGACAACGGGGCGGCCGTGCGTGTCGGTCATGCGTGACGCCGGATGGATTGCCATGGTTCCGTCAGACCTCCGATGCGTGGCCGCCGAGCGCGCTGAGGATGCAGATCCCCTCGGCCTGGACATGTCCGACCGTCGTCACGAGCGCCGTCGACGGCGTGAAACGGACCTGGTTCTCGACCCGGCCGTCGAACGGCGGCAAGCCCTGGCGCCGGGCCAGCGCGGCGGCCGCCAAGGCGATGCCGGCCGAGAACTGCGCCTCGAAGGATTGGCCGAGAAGCGTGCCGTAGGACCGGAGCGCAGCTTCGGGGAAATGACGCCGCAGCACCGACCGTTCCACCTCCGACAGATCGGCGAGTCCGGTGGCGCCGGACAGGATCAGGAGGTCGCAGTCGCGAAGATGCGCCTTCTCGATCAAGGCATCGAAACGCTGGTCGAGCGAGGCTTTGTCGCGCTTACCCCGGTCGCCGAAGACGCCGTCGAGCCTTGCATAGGCCGCCGAGCCCCGCGCGCTCGCATGGCTTGCCGATTCCAGCACCAGGAAGGCGCCGACGCTTCCCACGGTGAAGCCGTCCGCGCCCGGCGCGCGTCCGAAGACGGGGCTCCAGGTGTCCTTGAGGAGGAACCCGCCCATCTCGTAATTGGTGAGGAGATCCTTGCGCTCGGCCGAGAAGGCGCCGCCGACGAGGCAGATGCCGCTCTGACCGGAGCGAATGCGCGCCGCGGCGGTGGCGATGGCGGAGATCCCCGCGCCTTCCTCACCCATGAAGGTGCGGGACGAGCCCGTGACCTTGTGGACGATGGAGATGTTGCCGGCCAAAAGGTTCGACAGCTGCGCGAGAAAAAGGGTCGGGCGAAGTTCGGTCGAGAGCAGTTCGTTGACGAGGGCCTGCGGCGCATCCTGTCCGCGCGCGCGGCTCATCACGAGCGCGTCGACGGTCTGGTCGCGCTCGCCGCCGCCAGCCGCCACGATCATGTCGACGCCCGCCCGCGTTTCCTCGTCGGGAGCGACTCCGGCATCGGCCAGCGCGAGGCCGGCCGCGTATGTGCCGAGCTTCTGCCAGGTCTCCATCTGCCGCTGGTCGCCCTTCTTGGGGATCTGCTGCGACCAGTCGATGGGGGGCAGGGGATGCACGAAATAGGGGGCGAACCGGTCCGCCTCGATCTCCGGCTGCGGCACGGCGCTGCCGGTCAATCGATCGAGATGGGCCTCGATGCCCTCGCCGAGCGAGGAAACGAGGCCGATCCCGGTGATGAGCACATCCTCGGCGCGTTCGGTCATCGGGCTTCCCAAGATGTTTTGGCCCGCCGGCGATCGGCGAGCCGCCTCGGTCTGGTTCGGTCGGGCGTCAGGCCGTCTTGGCGGCGCGCAGTTCGTCGATCTGGGCGCAGAGGTTCTTCAGGACGAAGTATTCCTCGGTCGCCGCCTCGCCGTCGTTGACGCGCTGCGTCCACTTCTCCAGCGGGATCTTGATGCCGAATTCCTTGTCGATCGCGAAGACGATGTCGAGAAAGTCGAGCGAATCGATCCCGAGATCGTCGATCGTGTGGCTGTCCGGCGTGATCTGATCCCGATCGATCTCGCTGGTTTCAGCGATGATGTCGGCGACGCGGTCGAAGGTCGAAGACAATGGATGTCCCTCAATCCAGAGATCGGCGGCTTGCAGGGCCACCCCGATCGGTCCTATTTCCCGCACCTATAGGGGCTCGGATGCGAAAAGCAAATTGGCCTGTGCACTGCCGCAATCCATTTCCCGATCCGAAGGACCGCTCTTGCCGCTCTCGCCCGCCACCCGTTTCGCCGTCGCGCCGATGATCGACTGGACGGACCGGCACTGCCGGTTCTTCCATCGCCAGCTGACGAGCCGGGCGCTTCTCTACACGGAGATGGTGGTGGCCGATGCCGTGATCCACGGCGATCGCGAGCGGCTGCTCGGTTTCGACGGGGCGGAGCATCCGGTCGCGCTGCAGCTCGGCGGGTCCGATCCGGAGAAGCTCGCCCGCGCCGCGCGGATCGGCGCCGCGTTCGGCTATGACGAGATCAACCTCAATGTCGGCTGCCCATCGGACCGGGTGCAGTCGGGTGCCTTCGGCGCCTGCCTGATGCGCGAACCGGCTCTGGTCGGCGATTGCCTCCAGGCGATGGGCGAGGCCGTCGACGTGCCGGTGACGGTGAAATGCCGGATCGGCGTCGACGAGCAGGACCCCGAGCCCGCGCTCGACGATCTCGCCGATGCCGCCGTCCGCGCGGGCGTCGCGGGGATCTGGGTCCATGCCCGCAAGGCCTGGCTCCAGGGCCTGAGCCCCAAGGAGAACCGGGACATCCCGCCGCTCGACTACGAGCGCGTGTTCCGGCTGAAGGCGCGGTTGCCGCCGAAGGTCTTCGTCGGCATCAACGGCGGGCTCTCCACGGTGGACGCGGCCGTCGCCTGCCTCGACCGTGTGGACGGCGTGATGATGGGGCGAGGAGCCTATCAGGTGCCGGGACAGCTCGCCGAAATCGACGCCCGGATCTACGGCGACAGCGCTCCGGCGGTGGATCTTCCCGCCGTCGTCGCCACCATGGCCGATTACGCCGAACGGCACATCGCCGCCGGCGGGCGGCTCGTCCATGTCGCGCGCCACATGACGGGGCTCTTCACGGGGCTTCCGGGGGCGCGTCGCTGGCGTCAAACGCTGTCGGAGGCCGGAAGCCGCCGCGATGCCGGGCCGGAGCTCTTCGCCGAGGCGCTGTCCTTCGTCGATCTCGACGCCGAGCCGCGGGCGGCGTAAGCCGACCGGACATGAGTTCAACCCGGTCCTGATCGGTCGATCAGGATCAATCGGTCATGATCAGGCGATCGCCGCGAAACTCGAACGCCTCGAGCGTTCCGAGGAAGCTCATGCCGAGAAGGCCGATGCCGCTGCCGCTCTGGTCGAGAACGGCGGCTTCCACGTTGCGCCGCACGATATCGCCGACCCGGAGCTCGTCGATGCGGATCATTGCGGCCCGCGCGATGCCGTTGGCGGTGGCGACGCGCGCGGAGAAGGCCCGGTCCTCCGGCTCCAGGCCGAGCGCCTGCGCCGTCGACCGGTCGAGCGCGACGACGCTGGCGCCCGTGTCGACGAGGAAGGAGACGGTGGCGCCGTTGACCTCGGCCTTCACGTGGAAATGGCGGTCGCCCGCCCGCACGACGGCCACCTGGCGAGCATCCGAACCGGCCAGCTCGATGGCGCGTCCCGGGATGAGTTCGGCGAGGATGCGGTCGCGAAGCTCGCCGAACTCGCCGCGAAAGGCGTAGAGACCGATCAGCACCGTGAAGGCGACCAGCCAGAGAAGCGCGTCGCGCGCCATGCCGCGGGCGTTCCTGCGAAAGGCCAACAGAGCGCCGGCCGCCACCACCACGCCCCAGATGCCGAGATAGGACAACTGGCCGATCTCCCCGGGATCGAAACCGGCGATCCGGTCGCCGTCGTTCCAGAGATCGTTGGCGACGAGAAGTGCGACGACGACCGCGATGATACCGAGAATCCAGCGAAGGCCGCCCGTGCCGCGCATGGCGTCAGGTTCCGATCGCCGGCGCCGCGAGGCGGGCGGGCAGGAGGGCCATCAGCCGTCCCCGCTCCTCGTCGGTGAAGCCGAGCCAGCCGCCGATCTCCGCGCCGGTTCGACCGCAGCCGATGCAGATGCCGCGCCGGGGGTCGATCACGCAGGTCTTGTTGCAAGGAGAAAGGATCGGCATGTGGCTCCCGTCGCGGCCAAAGGGTCGAGCGGGAGGTAAGGGGTCCGGAGACGGGCGACAAGCGCCGGGCCGGTCCTCGTCGGCGGCGCCGACGTTCGGCTCCGGCTAAAGCCGGACTTCAGTCGTCTTCCGAGAAGGCGTGCATCACTTCGAGAACACGCGAATGGGGGAAGATCGCCAGCGCATCGGTTCCCACGCGCAGTTCGGAGGTCAGCTGGAATTCGCCGTCATGCAGCGCCATCAGCGCCTGGACGATGGGAAGCCCGAGACCGGCGCCCTGCTCGGCGCTCTTGATGGCGATGGAGCCCTGGCCGAAGGAGGACAGGACGACGGGAATCTCGTCTTCCGGAATGCCGGGACCGTTGTCGGAGACGCCGACATATTGCCCGCCGCCAGCCGTCCAGCCGACCTTGAGGACGATCTTGCCGCCCTGGGGCGTGAACTTCACGGCATTGGACAGGAGGTTCAGGATGATCTGACGCACCGAGCGCTCGTCGGCCCACAATTGGGGCAGTTCGGGCTCGAACTGCGCCTCGAGATGGATGCCCTTGGCCTGCGCCTTCAGCTGCACCAGCCCGGCGCATTCGCGCGCGATCCGCGTCAGTTCCACGGCCTCCTCGTTCAGCGCATAGCGCCCCGCCTCGACGCGGCTGAGATCGAGGATCTCGTTGATGAGATCGAGGAGATGCTGACCGGACGAATGGATGTCGGCGACATAGTCCTTGTAGGTCGGATTACCGACCGGGCCGAGAATCTCGTTCGAAATGACCTCTGAAAAGCCGAGAATGGCGTTGAGGGGCGTGCGAAGCTCGTGGCTCATCGTGGCGAGGAACCGCGATTTGGCGAGATTGGCCTCTTCCGCCCGGCGTCGCGCCTCCTCGGACATGACGCGGGCGGTTTCCAGTTCGGCGATCAGTTCGTCCTTTTCGGCCTGATGCGTCAGGCGTTCGGCGGCGACGCGGCGCAGGTGTTCGGCAACGAGGGCGAAGAAGGGCACCGCGCCGATGTTGATCGCGTTCATGGCGATCGTCACCGGTTCGGCCGCGCCGATGAGGCGAACGGCCAGCACCGCGACGAGCGGCACGAAGGCGACGGCGACGACGTTCTTCAGCGTGAAGGAGACCATCGCCGTCAGCGCGACGACGATGAGGAGCGTCGCGAACTGGAAAATCTCGAATCGCAACGGCTCGCAATCGGAGCATTCGAGCGCGGCCAGGATCGCCCAGGCGAGTCCCGCCGCCAGATGCCCGGCGAGGAAGATCCGCCGCCAGGCTTCGGGTCTGAACGGCGAGGGCGCCGCTTCCGGTAGCCGGCGGGTCAGGACGAAGAGGAGCAGGTAGCCGGCGATCGCAACGACGCCCCAGGCCGTCGCGATTTCGATGCCCACGAAGCGCGAGAGGCCGAAGCTGGCGAGAAGCACCGGCAGCGGCATCACCACCGCGGCGAGGCGCACGGCCAGGGCATGCTGGATCAGGAGCTCGTGATCGAACCGCGGGAGAAGTCCGCCGCGCGAGGTCAGCCTTTCGCGCGCGCCCCGCAGCACTTTCGCGATCTCGACGCTCCGCGGGGGGCGCCGACGATCGACGATCGTCTTGTCATAGGAGGAGGGGGCGGCAAAGGACATGAGACCGGTGGAAGAGCCTTGGACGGCAGGGAATGAGCACCGCGATCATGTTTCGAGAACCTTAAGAAAGTGCCTTAAGGAAGAACGAAAATGCGACAGGCATGGCGCGACCGGTCCCCGTCGGGTGCATCGGCGAAGACGAACGCTGACGCGGGCGACGGGCTTGGTGTAGGTTCCAGGTGATCAGGGAAAGCTACGATTCATGGACCGACTGGACAAGAAGATACTCCGGCTCCTGCAGGAGGATGCGACGCTGGCGGTGGCCGACATCGCCAAGCGCGTCGGCCTGTCCACGACGCCCTGCTGGCGGCGGATCCAGAAGCTGGAGGAAGAGGGCGTCATCCGCGCCCGCGTGGCGGTTCTCGATCCCTCGCGAATCAATCTTCGCGTCACCGTCTTCGTTTCGATTCGCACGAATTCGCATTCCACCGAATGGCTGAAGCGCTTTTCGGAGGTCGTCGGCGATTTCCCGGAGGTGGTCGAGTTCTACCGGATGAGCGGCGACGTCGATTATCTGCTGCGCGTCGTGGTGCCGGATATCGCCGCCTACGACGCCTTCTACAAGCGACTGATCGCGCGCATCGAGATCCGCGACGTCTCCTCCTCCTTCGCCATGGAGCAGATCAAGTACACGACCGAAATGCCGCTCGACTACATCGTCCTGGAGAAGGAGCCGCGAGAGAGCTGAGCGCCGTTCCGCGCCGACCCCCTTACCGCTTGAGGTGCCGGATCAGCCGGCGCTCTGCGAAATTGGTGGCGTGGCGCAGCACCTCGACGATCGCGAGATAGAACAGCGCAGCGTAGAGATAGGTCTGGAAATCGTAGCTGCGCGAATAGGCGCGGCGCGTCTCGCCCATGAGATCGTAGACCGTGATGATGGCGACGATGGCCGAGGCCTTGATCATCAGGATGATCTCGTTCGCATAGGGCCGCAGCGCCACGATCATCGCCTGCGGCAGGATGATCTTCCAGAAGATCACGACCTTCGAGAGACCGAGCGAGCGCGCTCCCTCCCACTGGCCGCGCGGTACGCTTTCGATGGCGCCGCGCAGGATCTCGGCCTGATAGGCGGCGGTGTTGAGGGCGAGCGAGAAGATCGCGCAGTACCAGGCCTCGCGAAAGAACCACCAGAGCCCCACCGCTTCCAGCTGCGGCCGGAACTGGCCGAAGCCGTAATAGACGAGGAAGATCTGGGCGATCAGCGGCGTGCCGCGGAAGAAGTAGACGAAGACGAAGCTCGCTCCGCGCGCCGCCGAATTCGTCGACTTGCGGCCGAGCGCGATCGGCAGCGAGAAGACGGCGCCGACGACGAAGGCGACCAGAACCAGCTGGATCGTGACGCCGAGACCTTCGACATAGGCCGGTGCGTAGCGCGCGACGAGGGCGGAATTGTAGGAGGTGACGAGATAGAAGGCGAGGCCGGCGATGATCACGGCCCAGAAACCCAGCGCGATCGCGCCGCCCACGCCGACCCGGCGCTTGGCGAGAATGGGGGGCGCCATACTCATCGCACGGCTCCCCGCCGGGTCCAGCGGTCGATCCGTCCGATCGCGATGGAGGAGAGCATGGTCAGAACGAGATAGATGCCGCAGGCGACGCCGAAGAAGAGGAAAGGCTGGCGCGTGACGCGCGCGGCGACGTCCGCCTGCCGCAGCGTGTCGGCAAGGCCGACGACCGAGACGAGGGCCGTGTCCTTCAGGAGGTTCATCCAGAGATTGGCGAGACCGGGCAGGGCGATGCGGATCAATTGCGGGAGGATCACCAGGAGCATGATTCGCCAGCGCGACAGGCCGAGCGCCATGGCCCCTTCTGTCTGGCCGAGCGGGATCGCCCGGAACGCCGAGAGGAAAACCTCGCTCGCGAAGGCCGAGAACACGAAGCCCAGCGCGAACATGCCCGCGAGGAAGGGTGGGATCGACAAGGTCGGCAGGCCCATCGCGGCCAAGGCGGCGTTGATGGCGGGCGGTGCGCCGTAATAGACGAGGAACAGCGTCAGGAGCTCGGGAAGGCCGCGAAAGATCGTCGTGTAGATATCGGCGGAAAGCCGCAGCGCCCGGTCGCCCGACTGTTTGGCCAGCGCCATGAGGAAGCCGACGACGAGTCCGATCGGAAGCGTCGCCAGCGCCAGAGTGGCCGTCACGAGGACGCCCCGCAGGATATCGTCACCCCATCCGGTCTCGCCCCAGCCCAGTAGGAGGAGATCGTCGCTCATCGGCGTTCGCCTCTGCCGCGATGCCATGAAGGGATGATCGTCGCCCCATCGGCTCGATGACGGGTGGGTCGTTTGTCGAAGGTGGCGATGGCGGACGACCCCTCTGTTCTCGATGCGGGGAGATCATCGTCCCCGCGCCTTGTCGGCCGGGGACGACGAGAAGGCCTTATTCGCCGTAGACGTCGAAGTCGAAGTACTTGTCCTGGATCGTCTTGTAGGTGCCGTCCGCACGGATCGCCGAGATCGCGTCGTCGAACATCGTCTTCAACTTGTCGTCGCCCTTGCGAAGGCCGATGCCCGCGCCCTTGCCGTAGATCGCGGGATCGGCCGGAAGCGTTCCCAGAATCCTGCAGCAGGCGCCCTCCGGCGACTTCACCCACTCGGACAGGACGACCACGTCGTCCATGACCGCGTCGAGGCGGCCGTTGCCGATGTCGAGCTTGTACTCCTCCGCCGTCGGATAGACCTTCACGTCGGATTTCGGGAACAGCGCCTCGGCGGCCTGGCTATGCGTGGTTCCGGTCTGCGCGCCGATCGCCTTGCCGTCCAGGGCCTGTTCCGTCGCGGCCTCGATCGGGGAATCCTTGGGAACGGCGATCGCAGGCGGTGTCTGATAGTATTTGTTGGAGAAGGCGATCTGCTGTTCGCGCTCCGGCGTGATCGACATCGAGGCGATGATCGCGTCGAAATTGCCGTTCTGAAGGGCGGGAATGATACCGTCCCAGTTCTGCGTGACGAAGGTGCATTCCACCTTCATCTGGGTGCAGAGAGCCTTGGCCACGTCGACGTCGAAACCCTGCAACTCGCCCGATGCCGAGAGGAAATTGAACGGGGGATAGGCTCCCTCGGTGCCGATCACCACCTTCGACCAGTCCTTCGACGAATCGTCGGCGAGCGCGACGCCGAGACCGAGCGACAAGGTCGCCGTCGCCACGGCCAGCATTTTGGCAAGACGCATAGAAGACTCCGATGTTGTGCGGCCGGCCAACGCCTCTGCGATGAGCATGCCCTTTATGCAGGCGATACTCACCTCGTTTGAAGGGTGAGCGCAACAGCGCAATGCGCCGAAATCCAGTTTTCAACCGGCTGACCATCGACGCTCCGCCTCGGCGAGGTCGGCCGGCGTGTTCACGTTGAAGAACGGGTCGTCACCCTCGATATCGACGGGCTCGTGGCCGGCCTCGTCGAGATAGGCGCGGATGGCATGGCGACGTGGGGCATCCAGGAAGGCCGAAAGGCCCTGCAGCGCCGCCATGGGCCAGAGCGCCACGGTGGGCTGCAGTTGGTCCCGATGTCGGGCGACGCGGATCCGTGGACCCGGTGACCCGATGAGCGCCTCGACGACCCGGCGCGTCAAGAAGGGTGTATCGCCGGGCAGCACGAGGAGATGCGTGACGCCGGCGTGCTGAAGGCATGGTGAAAGCCCGACGGCCTCGATCCCGGCCAGCGGTCCGGCAAAGCCCGGGCGGCGATCCGCGACAGAGGGAAGGCCGAAGGCCCCGTACGCCTCGGAATCGAAGGTGTTCAGAATGACGGGATCGACCTCTGCCGGAACCGCCTGAAGCACATGGGCGAGGAGGGGGCGCCCGGCCAGTTCGACAAGGGGCTTGGGCACATCGCCGCCCATGCGCGAGCCTCGCCCTCCCGCCAGGAGCATCGCAGCGAGCTTCATGTGGAGGACTCCCCCGGCACCGTCCGAGCGATGGAGAAAAGCTTAACGATTGATTTTAGACAATGCCAAGTCGCTTCATGCATCACTCCCGCAGGATCCCATTCAGCCGATCCGGGGAGATGCCATGAACGAGCGTTCCTATACCGCTGAAATCACCGCTCTGCGCGAGCTTCGGCCGACGGAGGACCTGTCTCTCCTGTCCGCGCAGGAGGCTCGCCGCCTCTTCGAGATCGAAACGGTCGATCCGCCGAGAGCGTCGAGAGAGCCTTCGCCGGAAGAGGCCTATCGGCCGATCTCCGCGCCCCTGATGCTCGATCCCGCGCCGACCGCGGGGGAGGACCGGAGCATTCAACCGATGGCGCCCTCCCGCACCGATGCGTTCGGGCCCGCAGCGTCTGTCGAGGTCGTGCGCGAGGAAAGGACCGACGCACCTGCCGCTGATCTCTCGTCCCCGCGACGCGACTGGCTGCTGCAGCCCGAGCCGCAGACGGTGGTGGAGCCGCAGCCCTATGGCGACGACCCCGTCCGCATGCGCGAATTGCTGCAGTGGTTCGCGGACGGCCGGGCCGCGACATCGATCATCCAGGCGCCGCGCGGGGCCGGCGACCTCGTCGACGTCGCGGGCGAGCCGTCCGAGCGGCCATACCAGGTCCGCTGGCCGCGTTCGAGCCAAAGGCTCGGGTGATCCGCGTCAGGAGGATCGATCGACCCGGAGCGTCTTGGTGATCGGTCCGACGAGCCTGTCATAGGTCTTGCGCAGGTTCGGCGGATAGCGAATCGCGACGGAATGAATGACGTCGCCGCGGAAAATGTAGCGTTCGTAGAAGATCTTGCCGTCGCGAAAGCCGGACACGACGACCCAGCGATCCCCGGCCCTGCGGTAGGTCACGGTGTCGTCGGCCGCCCGGTCGCGGACGATGGAGGCGGGCGTCTCGCCGCCGGCATTGGCTCTGGCATAGATGAAGAGTTCGGCCCCGTTGTCCGAACGCCACGCGCGCCCGTCGCCGTTGGTCGGCTCGGGCAGCGCCTCCCGGAAAGCCTCGGACGGGAATGTCGCGACCGTGCCGAAGCGCTCGTTCCGGTAGGTGACGTCGCGAGCGGCGGCCGGAACCGACATCGCCATCGACAGAGCGGCGGCCAGCGCCAGTGAAATCCGCAACCGCCCGTTCATTCCTCAGCCTCCCGTGACGCTCATATGGCGCGACACAGACGGACGCTGCGTCGCGCGGTCGATGATGAAGTCGTGGCCCTTCGGCTTGCGCAGGATCGCGGCATCGATGGCGCGCGACAGGAGTTCGTTGCCTTCGGAGGCGCGGAGCGGCGCGCGAAGATCGGCGGCGTCCTCCTGCCCGAGGCACATGAACAACGTACCGGTGCAGGTGACGCGGACGCGGTTGCAGCTCTCGCAGAAATTGTGCGTCATCGGCGTGATGAAGCCGAGGCGACCGCCGGTTTCGGCGACCTCGACATAACGGGCGGGTCCACCCGTTCGGTGCGGACTTTCGGTGAGCGTGAAGCGGCTGGCCAGATCGGCCCGCACCCGGCTCAGCGGCAGGTAGCGGTCGGTGCGATCCTCGTCGATCTCGCCCATCGGCATGGTCTCGATCAGGGTGAGGTCCATGCCCTCCCCATGAGCCCACCGCATCATCTCGGGGATCTCGGCCTCGTTGAAATCCTTCAGCGCGACCGCGTTGAGCTTGATCCGGATCCCAGCTTCCTGCGCCGCGCGGATGCCGGCGAGCACCCGGTCGAGATCGCCCCAGCGTGTGATCGTCTTGAACTTCGTCGCGTCCAGCGTGTCCACGGACACGTTCAAACGCCGGACGCCGCAATCGGCGAGCTCAGCCGCATAGCGCTGGAGTTGGGAGCCGTTCGTGGTCAGCGTCAACTCGTCGAGTGCGCCCGAGTCCAGATGGCGCGAGAGCGAGCGAATGAGGTGCATGATGTTCTTGCGCACGAGCGGCTCGCCGCCGGTCAGCCGCAGCCGCTTCACGCCCTTCTCGATGAAGGCGCTCGCCAACCGGTCCAGTTCCTCCAGGGTGAGGAGATCGCGCTTGGGCAGGAACGTCATGTCCTCCGCCATGCAGTAGACGCAGCGGAAGTCGCAGCGATCCGTGACGGACACCCGGAGATAGGTGATGCGACGGCCGAAAGGGTCGGTCATGCCGGGTCCGCCGGTCGCGCGAACCTGCGGCTCGCGGGGAAGGCGGATGTCGTTCTCGCTGCCGGCGAGATTGCGCAGTCCGGAAGCGTCGTTCATAGGATCGATCATCAGAGGAATGTGGAAGCCTCGACCCCATCGGTCAAGTCGGCGGCATCCGCCGATGCCATCCCTTTTACCGTTGTCGGGGCGACGGGTCCGGAACCCGGGGGTTCTCGACGTTCCTGCCGGTTCGTGAGGAGACGACGATGAGCCAGACCGCCTCGACGCCGGAAGAGATCCGCGTTTCACCCGATCGACGCATCTTGACCGTTCGTCTGCCCGGTGGCGCCAGCGATCAGTTCCCCGCCGAAATGCTGCGCGTCATGTCGCCATCCGCCGAAGTGCAGGGTCATGGACCGGACCAGCGGGTCACGGTCGGCGGTAAGGCGGAGGTCGCCATTCGCGACATCATTCCGGTCGGCCATTATGCGATCCGCATCGTCTTCGACGACGGCCACGATACGGGCCTCTTCACCTGGGCCTACCTCGCGACGCTCGGTCGTGAGCGCGATCAGCGCTGGCAGGCCTATCTCGACGAACTTCGCGCCAAGGGCCTGCGCCGCGAGCGCTGACGCGACGACCTGAAGCCTCGCACGAACGGAGAGAAGCCCATGGCGATCGTCGTCAAGGACAGCAACGGAACGGCCCTCGCCGAGGGCGATAGCGTGACCTTGGTCAAGGACCTCAAGGTCAAGGGCACGTCGGTCACGCTGAAGCGCGGCACGCTCGTGAAAAATATCCGCCTGACCGACGATCCCGCGGAAATCGAATGCAATGCCGAGAAGGTCAAGGGCCTCGTGCTGCGGACCGAGTTCCTGAAGAAAGCCTGACCGACGGATCCGACACCGGCCTTCGAACCGGGTCTGTCCGCCGCCGCCGCTCCTCGACGTCCGCCTTCCCGGACGATCGCACGAGCCGCCGCACCGGCCGGCCGAGGTCGGACCGGTCGATCGCCGCCTCGACGATCCTCAGATGACGCGGCGGGGGCGGTCGAGCTCGCCGCGGTCGTCTTCCGGCATGTCCTCGGAACTCGGCATGCCGATCCGGAACGGGGGCAATCGGTCGAAGGCGTTCTTCAGGGCGTCGGACCAGCCCTCCGAGATCTTCCGATAATAGGGATCGCGGTGATCGAATCGCTGGCGATGGCCGGCCTTGTGACTGTCGGCATCGTAGAACTGCATGTCGATGGGCAGGCCGACCGACAGATTCGAGCGGATCGTGGAGTCGAAGGACACGAGCAGCAGCTTGGCGGCGTCCTCCAGCTGCATCTTCCGGTCGTATGTCCGAATGATGATGGGCCTGCCGTATTTGTGTTCGCCGATCTGGAAGAACGGATTGTCCGCGCCGGCCTCGATGAAATTGCCCTCGGGATAGATCATGAAGAGGCGCGGTCGCCCGCCATTGATCTGGCCGCCGAAGATGAAGGAGCCGGAAAAGCGGCTTTCGGAGGACGGACCGGAGGCGGCGCGCGTGTGCGCGATCACTTCGGCCAGCGTATCGCCGACGAGCTTGGCGGTCTGGAACATGGACGGCTGGTTGAGGATCGCCGGAACGCGCTTGGCCGGCGCGACGCCGCGCTCCTCCAGGAGAGAGACGGTCGCCTGGGTCGTCGCGAGGTTGCCGGCGCTGAGAAGGCACAGGAAGCGGTCGCCGGGGACGTCCCAGGTCTTCATCTTCGTGACGACCGAGATGTTGTCGATGCCCGCATTGGTGCGGGTGTCCGACATGAACACCAACCCCTTGTCGACGAGAAGGCCGACGCAATACGTCATGGTTTCAACTCCCGCATACCCGTTCGCCCTGCAATGGCGTGAACGGCCTCCAGCCTGCCGCGCCATCGAGGACGCCGACATCGGTGGTCGACTGTCGCGGGAAAGACCGGTGGCCGCAAGCGCGAAAATGCAACCTGTCGGCAGGGAGGTGCCGATCCCGGCACTCTCCACCGTCCTGTGTCGTCACCGCCACCGCGTCCTCGCGCCCTACGAGTAGAAGCGGTAGCTCCTCGCGATTTCCAACGCCAGCCGGTTGTGATCGACCATGAAGCCCGTGAGGAATTCATGGAGGCCCGAATCGATCACGTCCGTGACGTTGTGGTCGGCAAGCCCGCTGTTGGTCGTCAGAGCCGTGCCGTGGCATTCATGCTCGACTCCGTAGGTCCGAGCCAGAAAGCCGAGACTTTCCTGGATCGAGCCGTAGCAGTAGGCCAGGGAGCGGGGCATCCGCTTGTTGAAGATCAGGAAGTCGATGATGTCGCGGGCGCGGTAGTCCGCATCGTATTCCCATGTATAGGACCGGTGCGCCGAGACCGAGCGCAAGATCGAGCCCCACTGAAAGTTGTCCAGCGAGGATCCGACCGAGGAGTGCTTGGGCAGGAGCACCCAGTATTTCACGTCGAGAATCCGCGCCGTGTTGTCGGCGCGCTCGATGAAGGTGCCGAGATTGCAGAAGTCGAAGATTTCGTTGCGCAGCATCGTTCCATGGAACGTCCCGCGGATGAGGGCGGATTGCTTCTTCACCAGATCGAGCGTCGCGGGCAGTTCGGAATCGCGAATCGGGCTGGCGAGGCGTCGCTTCAGCGTCATCCAGGCTTCGTTCAGCGCTTCCCACGTCTCGCGCGTCAAGGCGGTGCGCACCATGCGCCCGTTCATGCGGGCCGTGTCGATGGCCGACAGCACGCTCGACGGATTCTCGAGGTCTCTCAGGAGATAGTCGACGATGTGGGCCGGCTCGAAGTCGCTGTATTTCGATTTGTAGGCCGCCTCGACACCGGCGGAGACCAGAACCGACTGCCACTCGTCCGGTTCGGAGGACAGGTTGGTCAGCGACAGGCGAAGACCCGCGTCGATCAGGCGGGCCATGTTTTCCGCCCGCTCGATGTAGCGGTGCATCCAGAAAAGCCCTTGGGCGGTGCGTCCGAGAAGCGCCATCGTCAGTCCTCCAGCACCCAGGTGTCCTTCGTCCCGCCGCCCTGGCTGGAGTTCACGACGAGCGAGCCCTCCTTCAGAGCGACGCGGGTGAGGCCGCCGGGGATGATCTTCACGTGGTCGGAAACGAGGACGAAGGGACGCAGGTCGACATGCCGGGGCGCGAGGCCTTTCTCCAGGAGGATCGGAACGGTGGACAGTGCCAGCGTCGGCTGGGCGATGTAGTTCGATGGCCTTTCGCGCAGCTTCTGCGCGAAAGCCTCCTGCTCGGCCTTCGTCGAGGTGGGACCGACGAGCATGCCGAAGCCGCCCGATCCGTGGACCTCCTTCACGACGAGATCCGCGATGTTGTCGAGGACGTATTTCAGGCTGTCGGCTTCCGCGCAGCGGAAGGTCGGAACGTTTTCGAGCTTGGCCTTCTCGCCGGTGTAGAACTCGACGATCTCGGGCATGTACGAATAGATCGCCTTGTCGTCCGAAATTCCGGTTCCCGGCGCGTTCGCGATGGTGATGCCGCCGGCCTTGTAGACCTGCATGATTCCGGCGACGCCCAGAACGCTGTCCGGCTTGAAGGCGAGAGGATCGAGATAGGCGTCGTCCACGCGCCGGTACAGAACGTCGATCGTCTTGTACCCTTGGGTCGTGCGCATCTTGATGCGCCCGTCCACCAGCTTCAGGTCCGCACCCTCCACGAGTTCCACGCCCATCTGGTCGGCGAGGAAGGCGTGCTCGTAATAGGCGGAGTTGTGGATGCCGGGGGTCAGCACCGCGATGGTCGGCGTGCCCTCGCAGAGCGGCGGGGCCACGGCGGCGAGCGAACGGCGCAGGTGGTGCGGATAGGTCTCGACCGGGCGCACGCGGTTCTCCGCGAAGAGCTCGGGAAACATCTGCATCATCGTCTCGCGGTTCTCGATCATGTACGAGACGCCGGAGGGCGTGCGCGCATTGTCCTCGAGAACGTAGAACTGATCCTCGCCGACGCGCACGATGTCGGTGCCGATGATGTGCGTGTAGACGCCGCCGGGCGGCGTGAAGCCCACCATCTCCTTCAAGAAGGTCTCGTTGCCCTCGATCAGGCGGGCCGGCAGCTTGCCGGCCTTCACGATCTCCTGGTCGTGATAGATGTCGTGGAGAAAGGCGTTCAGCGCCTTCACGCGCTGTTCGATACCGTCGGCGAGCTTGGCCCATTCGCGGCCCGAAATGATGCGCGGCACGAGATCGAAGGGGATCAGCCGTTCGGCCGCCTCGGCATCCCCGTAGACCGCGAAGGTGATGCCCGTGCGACGGAACACGCCTTCCGCCTCGCTGGTCTTCTCGACCAGCAGCTCGGGATCCTGCCGCTTGTACCAGTCGTTGAAACGTTCGTAGGGCTGACGCACGTCGTCGACCCCGTCCAGCATCTCGTCAAACGGCTTGGCCAAATAAAGTCTCCATTCCAACTGCGCCTAGAAGAGAAGCCGAACGCCCGAAAATCAAGGGTCGTGGGCCGGTAAAGCGGCAATCGCGGCATCTTTCCGCGAAGCGACGGTGAAACGGTCCGTCGATGCTCTTTTCATGAGCAGCGGCATCGGCCATTTTGCACCAAAGCGGGCCTCTGATCGGACCCGTGCGACGAGGGCGGCATGGCGGCGAGGGGCAGGGGCGACGACGCCGGCAAGATCGACGATGCTGCGCGCGCCGGTTGGCTCTACTACGTCGCCGGCAACACGCAGGAGGAGATCGCCGCCAAGCTCGGCATTTCGCGGCAATCGGCGCAGCGACTCGTCTCGCTCTCGGTGTCCGCCGGTCTCGTGAAGGTGCGGATCGATCATCCGATCGCCGCCTGCCTCGAACTCGCCAGCGCCCTCAAGGCCCGATTCGACCTCAAGGTCTGCGATGTCGTTCCGTCCGATCCGGCGTCCGCCTCGACCACCCTCGGCATCGCGGAGGCCTGCGCGGCGGAAATGGAGCGGCGCCTGGCGATGCCGGACCCGACCGTCATCGCCATCGGCACCGGGCGCACGCTGAAGGCGGCGGTCGAAAAGCTGCCATCCATGAGTTGCCCGCAGCACCGGATCGTCTCGCTGACGGGCAACATCGCCCTCGACGGCTCGGCGTCCGTCTACAACGTGGTGTTCACCATGGCGGATGCGATTCAGGCGCGGCACTTTCCGATGCCGCTCCCCGTCATCGTCTCGAGCGCCGAGGAGCGGGCGTTGCTGCACGAACAGAAGGTCGTGGCGGGAACGCTGGCGCTCGCCGCCGAAGCAAGCGTCGCTTTCGTCGGCGTCGGCGATCTCGGGCCGAACGCGCCGCTCGTGATCGACGGCTTCATCACCGAAGAGGACCGCGCGGGCCTTGCCGATCTCGGGGCCGTGGCGGAGATCGTCGGCTGGGCCTTCGACGCCTCGGGCCGGATCCTCGACTGCTCCTTCAACGAACGGGTGGCGAGCTCGCCCATACCGAGCACCCAGCACACGATCGTCGTGGTCGTCGGCATGGGGGCCTTGAAGGCGAGGGGTCTGAAGGCCGCCCTCAGCGGGCGGATCGCCAACGGGCTCGTGACCGACGAAGCCACCGCCCGGCTTCTGCTTTAGGCCTGATCGTCCTCGTCTCGATTGCTGCGATGCAATGACGAATTGCGGATGTGCGATCCGGAATCGATTGACAGCCTTGCCGTCCGATGAGAATTTGCCCGCACGTTGGTCAATTGCTCAACGCAGCTGGGAGGCTTTATCATGACGCTTAAAGGTATTCTGTTCGGCTCGGCCTGTCTGATGGCCATGAGCGCTTCGGCCCATGCCGAAACCACGTTGACGATCGCGACCGTCAACAACGGCGACATGGTCCGCATGCAGGCCCTCACGGACGACTTCACGTCCAAGAACCCCGACATCAAGCTGCAGTGGGTGACGCTCGAGGAGAACGTGCTCCGCGAGCGCGTGACGACCGACATCGCCACCAAGGGCGGTCAGTTCGACGTCCTCACGATCGGCACCTACGAGGTTCCGATCTGGGCGAAGCAAGGCTGGCTCGTGCCGCTCGACAATCTCGGCGCGGACTACGACGCAGACGACATCCTGCCGCCGATCAAGGCGGGCCTTACCTACGAGAACAAGCTCTATGCCGCGCCGTTCTACGGCGAGAGCTCGATGATCATGTACCGCAAGGACCTGTTCGATGCGGCCGGCCTCACGATGCCGGAGAGCCCGACCTGGGACTTCGTCGCGGACGCCGCCCGGAAGGTCACCGACAAGAGCAAGGAAGTCTACGGCATCTGCCTGCGCGGCAAGGCCGGCTGGGGCGAGAACATGGCCTTCCTCAGCGCCACGGCGAACTCCTTCGGCGCGCGCTGGTTCGACGAAAGCTGGAAGCCGCAGTTCGATCAGCCGGCCTGGAAGGAGACGCTCGACTTCTACGTGAAGATGCTGAACGAGTCCGGTCCTCCCGGCGCTTCCTCCAACGGCTTCAACGAGAATCTCGCGCTCTTCAATTCCGGCAAGTGCGGCATGTGGATCGACGCGACGGTCGCGGCGTCCTTCGTCACCAACCCGAAGGATTCCAGCGTCGCGGACAAGGTCGGCTTCGCGCTCGCCCCGAACACGGGCAAGGGCAAGAACGCCAATTGGCTCTGGGCCTGGAGCCTCGCGGTTCCCGCAGGTTCGCAGAAGGTCGAGGCGGCCGAGAAGTTCATCGGTTGGGCGACCTCGAAGGGCTATACCGAGCTCGTCGCGGCCAAGGAAGGCTGGGCCAACGTTCCCCCCGGCACCCGCAAGTCGCTCTACGCCAATCCGGAATACACCAAGGCCGCGCCCTTCGCGGCTCTGACGCTCGCCTCGATCGAATCGGCCGATCCGACCAAGCCGACGGTCGATCCGGTTCCCTATACCGGCGTCCAGTTCGTCGCGATCCCCGAATTCCAGGGGCTCGGCACCACCGTCGGCCAGTATTTCTCGGCCGCGCTCGCGGGCTCCACGACCGTCGACGAGGCGCTCGCCCAGGCTCAGGCCACGGCGACCGACGTCATGACCGAGGCCGGTTACATCCAGTAATCGGCGTCGCGCCGGCCTCGCGGAGGGGAGCGGGAGACGCCCCCTCCGCCACGACGGGCCTTTGCCGCAAGGGGAGGAGCGAGGCCGGCGGCGAACCGTCGTCCTGCCGATCCCGTGCTGCGGGACGCGATGTCCGGCCGCATAGAGGTGGGCGCTTCGCTCCGGCCGGCCGCGCGATCAACATCATCGGGGAGGGGAGTTGCGATGGCCACCGAACAATCGAAGACCATGGGTCGCCTCGCGGTCGCTCCTTCCGTCGGCATCCTCTTTCTCTGGATGATCGTGCCGCTCGCGATGACCCTCTGGTTCTCGGCGCGGCGCTACAACCTCAACTATCCCGACCGCGAAGCCTTCGTCGGCTTCGCCAATTATCTCCGCTTCTTCAGCAACCCGGCCTTTCTCGGCGCGCTTCAGAACACGCTGGTGCTCGTCGGATCGGTGCTGATCATCACGGTGGTCTTCGGCACGCTGCTCGCGCTGATGCTGGACAAGCCGATCTTCGGACAGGGCATCGTCCGCCTTCTCGTGATCGCCCCCTTCTTCGTCATGCCGACGGTCGCCGCGCTCGTCTGGAAGAACCTGATGATGGACCCGATCAACGGGTTCCTCGCCTTCCTGTCGAAATCGGCCGGCCTCGACCCGATCGTCTGGTTCAACCAGCATTCTCTGCTCGGCATCGTCATCATCGTCGCCTGGCAGTGGCTGCCCTTCGCGACGCTCATCATCTTCACCGCGCTCCAATCGCTCGACCTCGAGCAGAAGGAGGCTGCGGAAATGGACGGGGCCGGCGCGCTCTCCTACTTCTGGTGGATCGTCCTTCCCCATCTGGCGCGTCCGATCACCGTCGTGATCATGATCGAGACGATCTTCCTCCTGTCCGTCTTCGCCGAGATCCGCGTGACGACGAACGGCGGGCCGGACACGACGAACCTGCCGTTCCTCATCTACCAGGAGGCGCTCGGCAACCAGAACATCGGCCTTGCATCGGCGGGCGGCATCATCGCGGTCATCCTCGCCAACATCGTCGCGAGCTTCCTCGTGCGGATCGTCGGCAAGAATCTCGACGCCTGAACCGGCCGACCCGCAGCGCAACGTTCCGATCTCCCTCCGAGGAAGGCATCCCATGGCTCGCCGCGACACCAAGGCCCGCATCGCGTTCTGGACCGTCATCGGCTGGGTCGTCGGCCTCGTCGTCTTCTTTCCCGTGCTCTGGATGATCATCACGAGCTTCAAGACCGAGCGGGAGGCCTTCTCCTCGCCGCCTTCCTTCGTGAACTTCGACTGGACGCTGGAGCAGTACCACCTCATCCTCGAGCAGAGCGCCTACCTGAAGTTCGCGACGAACTCGGTCATCATCGCCGGCGGTTCCACGCTCTTGGCTCTGCTCTTCGCCATCCCCTGCGCCTGGGGCATGGCCTTCGCGCCGGGCAAGCGCACGCGCGGCACGCTGCTCTGGATGCTCTCGACCAAGATGATGCCGGCCGTCGGCGTTCTCGTGCCGATGTACCTGATCTTCATCAAGCTCGGGCTGCTCGACAGTCACATCGGCATCGTCGTGGTGCTGTGCCTCGGCAACCTGCCGATCGTGATCTGGATGCTCTTCACCTATTTCAAGGAAATCCCGAAGGACATCCTGGAAGCCGCGCGCATGGACGGCGCTTCCACCTGGAAGGAGATCGTCTTCGTGCTGACGCCGATGGCGGTGCCGGGGATCGCCTCGACGGTCCTCCTCAACGTCATCCTCGCCTGGAACGAGGCCTTCTGGACGTTGCAGTTGACCACGATCAACGCCGCGCCCCTGACGCAGTTCATCGCGAGCTTCTCCGCGCCGGAAGGCCTCTTCTGGGCGAAGCTGTCCGCCGCATCGACACTCGCCATCCTTCCGATCGTGGTGCTCGGATGGATCGGTCAGCGGCAATTGGTTCGCGGCTTGACGTTCGGCGCCGTGAAGTAAAAAGACGAAACGAGGGATGAGACCATGGGCAAGATCGAACTGAAGGGCGTCGAAAAGGCCTTCGGCAATGTCCGCGTCATTCAGGGCGTCGACCTCGTCGTCGACGACGGGGCCTTCGTCGTCTTCGTCGGCCCGTCCGGCTGCGGGAAGTCGACGCTGCTGCGCCTGATCGCCGGGCTGGAGGACGCGACCGGCGGGCAGATCCTGATCGACGGCGTGAACGTGATCGACCAGCCGCCGTCCCAGCGCGGTCTCTCCATGGTCTTCCAGTCCTACGCGCTCTACCCGCACATGACGGTGCGCAACAATATCGGCTTCGGCCTGCGCATGGCCGGCATGAAGGCCGCCGAGCGCGACCGGAAGGTCGAGGAGGCCGCGGCCCTTCTCAATCTCACGCCCTATCTCGAACGCCGCCCCGGCGCGCTCTCGGGCGGTCAGCGCCAGCGCGTCGCCATCGGGCGCGCCATCGTGCGCCAGCCCAAGGCCTTCCTCTTCGACGAGCCCCTGTCCAATCTCGACGCGGCCTTGCGCGTCAACATGCGCCTCGAGATCTCGCGCCTCCAGAATTCGCTCGGCACGACGGCGATCTACGTGACGCACGATCAGGTCGAGGCGATGACCATGGCGGACAAGATCGTCGTCCTCAACGCCGGGAAGATCGAGCAGGTCGGCTCGCCCATCGATCTCTACAACCGCCCCGACAATCTCTTCGTGGCCGGCTTCATCGGCTCGCCGAAGATGAACCTCGTCACGGGCCGCATCGCGGGCGCGCTCCAGGCGACGACGATCGGCGTCAGGCCCGAGCACCTGCGCCTGTCGCGCGAAAGCGGCGACTGGAAGGGAACCGTCCAGATCGCCGAGCATCTGGGCAGCGACACCTTCCTCTATGTCGAGGTGCCGGACGCCGGGCTGATCACCGTCCGCAGCGAGGGCGAGGTGCGCGTCTCCACCGGCGACACGGTCTTCCTGTCGCCCGAACCCACTCTCATCCACCGATTCGACACGGCCGGTCAGGCCATTCGTGCCTGATCGACCGACAAAGACGCATCAAGGAGACATCCCATGTATCTCGAAAAGCTGAAGCTCGACGGCAAGGTCGCCGTCGTCACCGGCGCCGGTCAGGGCATCGGCGAGGCCTGCGCGGAAGCGCTCGGCGAGGCCGGCGCGACCGTCATCGTCGCCGACATGCTGGCGGACCGGGTCGAGGGCGCCGTCGCCCGGCTGAAGGCCAAGGGCATCAAGGCGCACGGCGCGACGCTCGACGTCACCAAGTCCGCCGATGTGGCCGCCCTCGCCGACAAGGTCTTCGCCGAGCACGGCCGGATCGACGTTCTCGTCAACAATGCCGGCGTCGCGAAATCCGACGTGAAGGCCGAGGACACGAGCGACGAGCATTGGCGCTTCCACATGGACGTCAATGTCGACGGCGTCTTCTGGTGCTGCCGCGAGTTCGGCCGCAAGATGCTGGAGCAGGGCTCGGGCTCGATCGTGAACATCGGCTCTATGTCGGGCTTCATCGTCAACAAGCCGCAGCCGCAGTCGTTCTACAACGCCTCCAAGGCTGCCGTTCACCACCTGACGAAGTCGCTCGCGGCCGAATGGGGCCAGCGCGGCGTGCGGGTCAACGCGGTGGCGCCGACCTATATCGAGACACCGCTGACCTCGTTCGGCATCAACGAGAACCCGGACATGTACAAGACCTGGCTCGACATGACGCCGATGGGCCGCGTCGGCCAGCCCGGCGAGATCGCATCCGTCGTCCACTTCCTTGCTTCCGACGCATCCAGCCTCCTCACCGGCTCGATCGTCATCGCCGACGGCGGCTACACCTGCTGGTGAGCGCGAGGCGATCGCCTTGACGGGCAAGGCGATCGCCGCTCCTTCGACGCACCGCGACGCTTCCGGCGTTTCTCGCGGCGGCGACATGGGTTAGAGCATCCCTCCCAACGCGATCGGGAGGGATCATGGGCCAGGTGTTCGTCGGCGTCGACGTCGGAACGGGCAGCGCACGGGCGGGCGTCTTCGACGCCGCCGGTCGACTGCTCGGCTCCGCGAGGCGAGCCATCCGGATCTGGCACGAGGACGGCGGCATCGTCGAGCAATCCTCGGCCGACATCTGGGCCGCCGTCGTCGCCTCCGTGCGCGAGGCGATGGCAACCTCCGGAGCGGCACCCGATCAGGTCGGCGGCCTCGGCTTCGACGCGACCTGCTCGCTCGTCGTCCTCGACGCGGCCGGCTCTTCGTTGCCCGTTGGTCCGTCCGAGGATCCCGCCCGCGACATCATCGTCTGGATGGACCATCGCGCCCTCGACCAGACGCGCCGCATCAACGAGACCGGCCATCCCGTCCTGCGCTATGTCGGCGGCGTCATCTCGCCTGAGATGGAGACGCCGAAGCTCCTCTGGCTGAAGGAGAACCGGCCCGACGTCTTCGCGCGCGCCGGTCATTTCTTCGACCTTGCGGACTTCCTGTCCTGGCGGGCAACCGGCTCTCTCGCCCGCTCGGTCTGCACGCTGACCTGCAAATGGACCTATCTGGCGCACGAGGCCCGGTGGGACCCCAGCTACTTCCGCGCGATCGGTCTCGAGGAGTTCGCGGACGAAGGCTTCCGGCGGATCGGCACCGAGATCGTCGACATCGCCTCGCCGCTGGGGGAGGGGCTTTCCAGAACGGCGGCCGAAGAACTCGGCCTGCCTGTCGCCACGCCCGTCGGCGCACCGCTGATCGACGCCCATGCCGGCGGCGTCGGCACGCTGGGCGGGCCGAAGGCTTCGGGCGCGGCGACCGATCCCGCAGCGCAAATGGCATTGATCCTGGGAACGTCGTCCTGCGCGATGGCGCTGACGCCGGAGCCGGTCTTCGTCGAAGGGGTCTGGGGCCCCTATTTCAACGCGATGCTGCCGGGCTACTGGCTGCTCGAGGGCGGGCAATCGGCCTACGGCGCGGCGCTCGACTATCTCGTCGCGCTGCACCCGGCCTTCCCCGCCGCCAAGGCGATGGCCGCCGAAGCCTCCCTGTCGGTTCTCGACCTTCTGGAAGGCCGCGCCATCGCCATGGCCGGCTCGGCCGAGGCGGCGGCCCATCTATCCCGGCGGCTCCACATCGTGCCGGAATTTCTCGGAAACCGCTCGCCGGAAGCCGATCCGAAGGCCACCGCGGTCCTGGCGGGGCTGGCGCTCGATTCGAGCTTCGAAAGCCTCGTCCGACTCTTCGTCGCCGGCCTTTGCGGGCTCTGCTACGGAACGCGGCAGATCGTCGAGGCGACGCGGCTTCGCAACGTTCCCATCGACACGATCGTCGTCAGCGGCGGCGCGGCCCGCAGCGCGCTTCTGCGCCGCATCCTGGCGGATGCGACGGGCCTGCGCGTGACCCTGCCGGAGACCACCGAACCCGTTCTCCTCGGCTCGGCGATGCTCGGCGCGGTCGCGGGCGGGGCCTATCGCGATCTGTCCGACGCCGCGCGCGCCATGGTGCGCAGCGGCGAGGAGACCTCGCCCTCGGCGGGTGCGATCTCCGCGTTCCACGCGCGCAAGTACGAGGTCTATCGCACGCTCCAGCGCACCGAACGCGAGGTGCGCCGGATGATGGCCGAAGCCTGATCCGCGACGCGATCAGGCTTCGGCGAGCGCGTCCCTCGCGGCCGTCAGGATGACGTCCTGCGTCGCCTCGGACAGATAGGCGTGCATCGGAAGGCTCACGACCTCGGCCGCGAGGTCGTCCGTTACCGGCAACGCATTCCCGGCGACGGGAAAGTGGCCGTAGGCCGTCTGGCGGTGGAGCGGGCGGGGATAGTAGATCACGGTCGGAACGCCTCGCGCCTTCATGCCCGCCATGAAGGCGTCGCGACGGCCGCCCGATACGCGCACCGTGTATTGCGCGAAGGTCGACACCGCGCCGTTCGGCAGCATCTGCGGCGTCAGCCCGTCCGGCAATCCTTGCGCGTAGCGCCGTCCGATCTGCATTCGGGCTTCGATCTCGTCCGGGAAGATCGCGAGTTTTTCGAGGACGACGGCCGCCTGCAGCGTGTCCATGCGCGCGTTCATGCCGATGCGGACATTGTCGTAGCGGTCGGACCCGCCGCCATGGACGCGCAGCGAGCGCATCACGGCGGCGAGGTCCGCATCGTTCGTCTGGACCGCGCCGCCATCGCCGTAGCACCCGAGAGGCTTGGCGGGATAGAAGCTCGTCGCCACGACGTCGGCCCAGGCGCCCGCCTGCCGGCCGTCCAGCGTCGAGCCGTAGCCCTGCGCCGCATCGGACACGAGCTTCAGGCCATGCCGGTCGCAGATCGCGCGGATGTCGGGATAGTCGGCGGCAAGCCCGAAGAGGTCGACCGTGATCACGGCGCGGGGCTTCAGCCGGCCCGCGGCGAGGGTCTCCTCGATGGCATGGGAGAGGCTGTCCGGATCCATGTTGAACGTGTGCGGCAGCACGTCGACGAAGACGGCGCTCGCGCCGAGCATCGCGACGACCTCCGCGGTCGCGGCGAAGGTGAAGCTCGGGCAGAACACCGCGTCGCCCGGCCGGATGCCCCAGGCCGTCAGCGGCAGCAGCAGCGCGTCGGTTCCGGACCCACAGGAGATCGTCTCGGACAGGCCGGCGAAGGTCGACAGCGCCGCCTCCAGTTCCAGAACGTCCGGTCCCATGATGTAGGAGCCTTCGTCGAGGATGCGCTTGAAGCGGGCCTCGACGCGATCGCGCACCCGGTCGCGCTGGGTTGCGAGGTCAATGAAGGCGATCGGTTGCGTCATCGAAGTCTCTCGAAAGGCGTCGGAGGCGAGGAGCCGGCAGACATGACGGCGCGCCCCGCGATGGAACCGGGCTACAAGGTTCCCCGGATATATCAAGCGCGGCACCCGCTTCGGCCGCGTCAAGAATTGTCGCGGAGGGCGGGGGGGCGTGATCCCCGGCGTCAGTGCCGATCCGCCAGAAGCCCCGCGTAGAGGCGCTTGACGTCCTCCATGACGTCGCGCTCGGTGTAGCCGTCGAGGACGCGAGATCGAGCGTTGGCGCCCATCCGCTCCACCGTCGCGCGATCTCGGGACAGATCGAGGATCGCGGCAGTGAGGGAGGCAACATCGGGGGCCACGACGCGCCCGTCGATGCCGTCCCGCACGAAGCTGCGGCAGCCCGGAACGTCCGTCGTCAGGATGGCGCGTCCGGAGGCCGCGGCTTCGAGAAGCGTTCGCGGCAGACCTTCGCCGCCACGCGAGGGAAGGCAGGCGACATGGTGCTCCCGCCAGACAGCCGCGATGTCCCGCGTCGGCCCGCGCCATTCGATGCCCTCGCGCTTTGCCCAGTCTTCGAGATCGGCCACGGGAATGGCCTTGGGATTGGCCGGATCGGGCGCGCCGTACAGCGACAGCGTGACGTCCGCGCCTCCCTCGCGCGCTTTGCCGACGGCTTTCACCGCAAGGTCCACGCCCTTCGACCACAGCATGCGCGAGACGAGCGCAAGGCGCAACGTCGAGCCGCCGGTCAGCGGCGTCGGCGCGAGCATGTCGGGATCGATACCCGCCCCGCCGACGATCGTGACGTTGGGTGCGGCCGGACCAAGGCCGAGCAGACGGGGGTCGTCGGGATTTTCGAACAGATAGCGCGTGCGGCGCGTTTCCAGGATGCGCCGGATCGCGATCCGTACGCCGAGCCGGGCCGCGATCCCGGCGGAGCCGGTCTTGGCGCCGAGAAAGCCGAGGCCGGTGAGCGCGAAGACGAGCGATGTCAGGCCGACCTGCCGCGCCGCGGCGCCGCCGACGAGGATCGAGCGCAGCGCGATGCAGTGCAGGATGTGCGGTCGCTCCCGCGTCAGGATGTCCGCAACCGTCCCGACGGCATGGCGGATCGCGCGCGGATCGAGGCTGCGGCGGTCCGCCTCCAGCGCGACGACCCGCGCCCCGGTCGCCTCGATCGCGGCTGTGGAGGCGCGAACCCGCGCGACCACCACGACCTCCAGTCCCATTTCGCGCGCGGCCCGGGCCATCGGCAGGAAATGCGAGGCGAAAAACCAGTCCTCCGTTGCGAGAAAGAGGATCTTGGGCGAAGAGGCGGCGGTCGACATGCCGCATGCTCTACAGCATCGGCTCACGAATCGAAGAGGATTTTCCGGGAAAGCCTTTGCGCGAAGGGGCGGGTGTCCGCCGTGGTTCCGACGTGCGGGGCTTCTTCGGCGCTTGACCGCCGACATCGCGGACGTGCAAAGCGCCGCCGAACGAAACGGAGACGGCGAGCCCATGCGATTTGCGACCTATCCGAGCCTTGAGGATCTGCCGGTCGTCGTCACCGGCGGCGCGTCCGGCATCGGCGCCGAACTGGTGCGCGCCTTCTCCGCCCAAAGGTCGCGCGTCGGTTTCGTCGATCTCGACGAAGCGCGCGGCGAAGCGTTGGCGGCCGAACTCGGCGTGACCTTCGAGCCGTGCGATCTGCGTGATATCGCGGCGCTGAAGGCGGCGCTGGCGAAGCTTCAAGCGGCGAACGGGCCGGCCGGCGTCCTCGTCAACAATGCCGCACGCGACGACCGGCATGGCTGGGAGGACGTGACGCCCGACTATTACGACGAGCGGATCGCCACCAATCTGCGCCACATGTTCTTCGCCATTCAGGCGGTCGCACCCGGCATGATCGCCGCGGGCAAGGGTTCGATCATCAATCTCGGCTCGACCTCGTGGTGGCAGGGGCAGGGCGGCATGCCGGCCTATACGACCGCCAAAGCGGCCGTTCACGGCATGACGCGCTCCTTCGCCAGGGATCTCGGTCCGCACCATATCCGCTGCAACACCGTCGTCCCCGGCTGGGTCATGACCGAGCGCCAGAAGGCGCTCTGGGTGACGCCGGACAGCCTCGCCACCGCCTTGGAGCGCCAGTGCATCCCGGTCGCGATCGAACCGGCCTACGTGGCGCAGATGGTGCTGTTTCTCGCCGCCGACGATTCCGCCCTGTGCACCGCGCAGAACTTCTTCGTCGAGGGCGGGATCGTCTGAAGCGGGGGGCCGCATGCGTCGGGCTCGAACACCGCTGGCCCATCCTCGTCCGCCGAAGCTCGCTCCGGGCTCTCAGAGACGGCGGCCGCCGACATCGCCGGGGCCGATGTCGAGTTCGTAGACGACATGGCGCTCGTGAAAGCCGGCGAGTTCGTAGAGCGAGCGCATGGCCTCGTTCGAGGTGGCGGTGCGCCCGACGATCCGCGTGTAGCCCTTCGCGCGGGAATGGGCGAGCACCGCGCGCAGGAGCGTGATCGCGGCGGCGGGACCGGCCCGCCGTCCGTCCACGTAGAAGGAGCGAAAGTCGGCGTAGCGGTCGCCGGTGATGAAGTTTTCGCGCGGCGCCACCCAGGCCCAGCCCAGAACGAGGTCCGCCTCGCCCGGAACGCGTCGCGTCAGGACCTGGGTCCAGTCGCCGCCGTATTTCAGCAGCTTGCCGAGCTTCTTGCGGTAGTGGCCGAGATCGGTCACCGCCTCGTCGGCGAAGGACCGGATGGCGATCTCCGCCTCGAAGGCCGCGATCGCGTCGATGTCGCCTTGCAGGAGCCCGCGCAGCATCAACTCGCCCTTCGCCTGAGGGTTCGATCCCGTCATCGCCGCGTCGTCGCTCGTCGTCATGGCGTGCTCGTAGCGCGCGGCACGGCAGGCGTGCAAGCTTGTCGGGTGGGCGGGGGGCGTCTATAGGCTCGCTCGACCCCGAGGCAACGGCGAGCGGCCGAGCCTCCTCCCGACGGGAACGACGACATGAAGATCCGGCAGGTCCTGGCGGACATGCGCAATTGCGAGGCCCTGATCGAGGACGAGGCGGCGCTTCGCGAGGCAGCCTATGCGGGCGCGGCGGCGGCCGGCGCGACGACGATCGGCGAGCATGCCATGCGCTACGTGCCGCACGGCATCACGCTCATCATCTTCCTCGCGGAAAGCCACATCATGCTGACGACCTGGCCGGAATACCGGATGGTGCTCGTCGACATCCTGCTCTGCAATCCCGACATGTCCGAGGATGCCGCGGTCGATGCGGTCGCCGCGCGGCTGTGCCCGAACGGGCTCGTGGAACGATCCTACGTCACGCGGCACATCGAGCCGCTGCCGGCTTGACGCGGGAGGCAAGCGCCGGCTGGCGCTTCCTGCCGCCCCCGATCGGTGCCGGGAATCGTTTCGACGCCGCCAACGATCTTCTGGCCGCGCAGGCGGACGGTCCCGCAGCCCTCTCGCGCGCCCTGCGATCCAGCCGAGACCTGCTCGGTGCCGCGCGGACGGCGGCGCAGCTGCGGGCTCTGCCGAACCGTCCGGGTCAGACGATCCGGCTCCTCTTCGCCGCGCCGATCCAGCCGCAATCGCTGCTCGATGCGCTGGAGGTCGCCTTCGGGATCGCCGGTCTGCGCCCGGATGTGGAGCTCGTCGACGGTTTCGCGCCGCTCGCCGGGCGATCGGAACGGAACGCCGGGGTCGACCTCGCGGTGCTGCTGGATCCGTCGGCAGCCGCACCACAAGGGGAAGCAGGGGTGCGAAGGGCGGAAGGAGAACCGACGCTCCGCGTGCTGGCGGACGAACTCTCCGCGCGTCTCCACGTGCCGGTCGCCCTCGTGCAGTTCGGCTCCGGCCTCGCGGAGCGAGCGCTCGGCGCCAACACCGACCTTCTCGACGTCGGCATTGCGCCGGCGGACGCGTTCGATGGGCGCTTTTCCGCAAGCTTCGGGACGATTTTGAAACCGGCGGCGGCCGATCGCGTCGCCGACGCCGTGGCCGGCTGGGCCGCGCGCCGAGCGGGGCGGGCCCCGAAGCTGCTCGTGACCGATCTCGACGGAACGCTCTGGGCGGGCATTCTCGGCGAACGGGCGGACGGCGAGGCGACGCCGCCGCTGAACCGTGCCTATGCCGACGCGCTGCGCACCCTCGTCGAGCGGGGGATCGTCCTGGCCGTCGCCAGCCGAAACGAGACGGTCGATGTCGAGGCGGCGTTTGCGACGGGTGCCGCCGCGCCCCTGTCGCGGGGCGACGTCGCGGCGATGGCGGTCGGCTGGGAGGACAAGGCGCTTCTCGTCGAGCGCGTCCTGTCCCGGACCGGCCTCGCCTCCGAACATGCCGTTTTCATCGACGATGATCCCGTGAACTGCGCCAAGGTCGCCGCGCGCTATCCCGACATGGACGTCCGGCTCTTCGCCGGGGATCCCGACGACTTCGCCGCCCGGCTTCTGTGCGATCCACTTCTTCTCGGCGGCGACGCGGAGGGCGCGGCGCGGGCGGAGCGCTACCAGGCCAAGGCCGGCGTCGAGCGGTTGCGGGCCGAAGCGCCGGACATCGGCGCCTTCCTCTCGGCCCTCGGTACGCGGCTGACGTTCCGGCGACTGGGAACGGGGGATCTCCGCCGGGCCGCGGAACTTTCCGGCCGCGTCAACCAGTTCATTCTCAACGAGATGCGGCCGAGCGCGCCGGCCCTGGCGGAGCGACACTCGGCATTCGACCTCGTCGTCCGGCTCGACGATGCCTTCGGATCGCATGGGATCGTCGGTTTGATCCTCGCGTCGCCCGCCGGCGATGCGCTCCTTCTCGACAATCTCTACCTGTCCTGCCGGGCGCTGGAGCGGGGCGTCGAGGACGCGATGCTGGCGGGCCTTTCCGATCTCGCACGGCGAGCGGGTCACCGCACCATCGCCGGGCGAGTCGCGCCGCTCTCCCGCAACGCGCCGGCGCAGGCCTTCGTCGCGCGCCTCGCGAGGCTCGCGGCGGACGGCAGCTTCGACTATCCTGTGGGTGAATCCGCGCTTCCGGCTCAGGACGCGCCCGAGATTCGTTGGCAACTGGACGAGGACGAGGCATGAGCCACCCGCAATGCGACGTCGTGCTCGCCCAAGTTCTTCACGCGGTCGCCGACGTGCTGAACGTGCCGAAGACCGAGATCGGCATCGACACGCGCGCGGCCGATCTCGAAGCCTGGGACAGCTTCGGCCATGTCCGCATCGTGCTCGCGCTGGAGCAACTCTTCGCCGTCGAGCTTTCGATGGCGGAGATCGAGGCGGCCGATTCCATAGCGGGGCTCGTCTCGGTCATCGAGGCGGCCGGGCGGCGTGCGGAGGCCCGGCCGGATCAATAAGGGGTCTTGGCGTGCTGGCGCTGGAAGGTGGTTCCGCCACATGTGGGACAGCCCGTCTCCTTCAGCGCCTCCACCGTCGCGAAGGTCTCGCCCGAGCCGACGGCTACGATCGTGGCGCAGGACTTGCACCGATAGCGCCGCTCGCGCGGCCGGACTTCGCCCGTGTAGATCGGCGCCGCGAAACGCGCTGTGCGTTCTGCGAAAGGTCTTGAGCGGCGCGTGGTGCGAAGCTCGATCAACTGGCCGACCGAGCCGAGGATCGATGCGCCGGCATAGGTGTTGAAGGACGGGCGGATGCGCGTCGCGACGCATCCCATGAGCGTCAGCCGCTCCTGCACGTCTAGCATGTCGTCGGGCGACAGGTCGCCGAAGGACAGGAAGCCGGGCAGGCCCGGCTCCGCGCGAAGCCCTTCGAGACCGCGCGAGACGAAGAGGCTCATGCCGTCCACCGTATAGGGCGGGTCGGTCTGGAAGACGTCGAAGCGGCGGCGAAGCGTTTCCGGCAAGGGGTCGCGGAGGTCGTGCGCGAGGATCTCGACAGGATAATCGTGGGTCTCCGCCGCTTCCTGCAGCTGGAGCGTCCGGGCCGGATCGAGTTCGAGGACGGTCAGGCGCCTCGGCACCGCGCCGATCGCCTTGCCGAGCAGCGACAGGGCGACGGACAGGCTGTCGTCGTCGCCGAGAATCAGGATCTCGCGGCCCTCGATCGCGCCGGCCTCGTGCATGGCGAGCGCGCGCAGGACGGACGTTTCGGGCGTGCAGGGCGCCTGGTCGAGCGTGACGTCGACCGGCGGTCCCGCCGCGATGTGCGCGGTCATCGCCGCGACGACCTCGTGGAGGGCCGGCTCCAGCACGATGCCCCGTCCGGCGCAGCCGGTGCAGCGGGGATCGTGCCGCGCGGAAAGACCGAGTTCCTCGCGGCAGAACCTCTGACCGGACGGGCTGAGCGCGACGCCCTGGCCCCGCTCGAGAAGATCCCGAGCTTCCAGTTCGCGCCGCACCGCGCCGACGACCGGCAGCGGCATCCGGACGACGCGGGCGAGATCGCGCAGCGGCAGGGGTCCTTCGCGAAACGCCGTGCGCATGACTAGGGCGACACCCTCGCGGCCTTCGCGGAGGTCGGTCGCACGGGCGATCTCGGCGAGAAGATCGCGGGTCGTCGAGGGCGTCGGGGGCCGTTCTTGGAAGTCGGTCATGAGCGGCTTCATGCGCGGACGGAGCGCGAAGGTCCAGAGCGTCCGGCTTCGAAACGCCGGATCCCCCGGGGTTCCCGGTTACTCCGCCGCCGGCTGCATTTCGTCCGGATCATCATCGCGCCGGTGGTTCGTCCCCTCGTCCCTTTCGTCGGTGCGTGCGCGATGGGGGAAATCCGTCACGCGCTTCCAGGATTCCGGTCGTTCGTCGGTGAGGCGATGCTGGGCCGGCGGAGCCGGGAGCACCGGCACCTCTTCCGCCGCGGCGGGACCGGCGATGGCGAGCGCGGGCCCGCCGACATCCTCGGCCTTGTTCGGCTTCAGTAGCCAGCCGAAGACGCGGCCGGTGCCGTGGCTGAGATCGTCCATCAGCGTGTAGACGGACGGGATGAAGACGAGGCTGAGGACCGTCGAGACGAGAAGGCCGCCGATCACCGCGATCGCCATGGGCGCGCGGAATTCCCCGCCCTCGCCCGATGCCATGGCGGCCGGAACCATGCCGGCGGCCATGGCGAGCGTCGTCATGATGATGGGGCGCGCACGCTTGCGGCCGGCGTCGATGATCGCGTCGCGCTGGCTCATGCCGTGCTTCTCCTGTTCGACCGCGAAGTCGACCAGCATGATCGAGTTCTTCGTGACGATGCCCATCAGCATGAGGATGCCGATGACGACCGGCATGGAGACGGCCGTGTTCGTCAGGAGCAGCGCCCCGACGACGCCGCCGACCGACAGGGGCAGCGAGGCCAGAATGGTGATCGGCAGGAAGACGCTTCCGAAGAGGAGGATGAGGACGACGAGCACCATCATGATGCCGGCGCCCATGGCCGAGGCGAAGCCCGAGAAGACCTCGGCCTGGATCTCGGCGTCGCCGACCTCCTGCACACGCACTCCTGCCGGCATGCCGGTGATGGCGGGCAGCGTCTTGATGCGCTCCGACCCTTCGCCCATCTCGTGGCCGGGCGCCATATCCGTGCCGACCTTGACGAGCCGGTCGCGGTCGTAGCGGTCGATCGTCGAGGGACCCTGTCCAAAGCCGATCTCGGCGACGGCTTCGAGCGGCACGGATTTGCCGGACGCGGTGGTCACGCGGAGCCCGCGGACAGTCGACAGGTCCTCGCGGGCGGCTTCCTCCAGCTGGACGCGGATCGGAACCTGGCGCGTTCCCACGTTGAATTTGGCGAGATTGGCGCCGACATCGCCGATCGTGGCGACGCGCACGGTCTCCGAGATCGCATCCGGCGCGATGCCGAGATCGGATGCCTCGTCGAGGCGCGGGCGGATGCGGATCTCGGGCCGGGCGAAGGAGGCCATGGCGGAGGGATTGGCGAAGATCGGATCGCGCCGCATCTGGCTTTCCAGATTGGCCGCGACCTCCGCGACCTTCGCGCCGTCCTGGCCGAGAATGCCGACGGACAGCTGACGGTCGCCGCGATCGTTGACGTAGAAGGATCGAATGTCGGGTATGGCGGCGAGCCTTTCGGCGATCACCGGTTCCAGCTCGCCCTGACTGCGGGAGCGCTGGAACTTGCGCGTGAGGTTGACCGTCAGCGCCGCGCGGCGAACCTCGAGCGTTCCGGTCGGGCTCGATCCTCCGATCACGAGCACGCTGCGCACCTCCGGTAGCTCCCGGATGCTGGCGACGGCGGCGTCGGTGACGGCTTCGGTGCGCGCCAGCGTCGAGCCGGGGGGAAGCTCCAGCGAGACGACGATGCGCGAGGCGTCTTCCTTCGGAATGAAGCCGGTCGGAAGGTTCTGGGTGAGGCCGAGGGAGTAGACGAAGAGACCGATGCCGACGCAGAGCGTCACCCATCGCATGCCGAACGGGATGCGGATGCGCCGACGCTCGCCCGATGACGTCCGGCGGTGAAAGGGCGTCCAGATCCGGAAGGTGTGAATGGTGCCCCTGAGGAAGCCCGTATAGGCGCGCATGAACAACCCGTCGCGCTCCTCCTCGGGATGGGGCCGGTTCAGGTAGGCGAAGAGGATCGCCAGGCCGACGACCGTGCCCATGACGATCCGGGCGAGCTCCGCCGCGCGGTCGAAGGACACGGGTGGCAGAGCGGCCGCGTAGGGCGCGGCGAAGCGAACGAGGGGGTTGGCGGGATCGGCGCCGGGGAGGGCGGCCAGTGCGAAGAGCGCGCCGATCCCGAGCGCGCCGAGCGGCACGCCGATCAGGAGGTAACGCCCGAGCAGCCGGCGAAAGCCCGGCCCGGTGTGGCGATGCGGGCGGAAGAAGTAGGCGGCCAGCATCGGCGTGATCAGCCGTGCGACGAGGAGCGAGAAGAAGACGGCGATGGCGACGGTCAGGCCGAACTGCTTGAAATACTGACCCGCCACGCCGCCCATGAACGAGACCGGCGCGAAGACCGCCATGATCGTCAGGGTGATCGCGATGACGGCGAGGCCGATCTCGTCGGCCGCTTCCATGGACGCGCGGTAGGGCGACTTCTTCATCGCCATGTGACGCTCGATGTTCTCGATCTCCACGATGGCGTCGTCGACGAGGATGCCGGTGACGAGGGTGATCGCGAGGAGGCTGACGAGGTTCAGCGAGAAATCGAGAACCGACATCGCCCAGAAGGTCGGAATGGCGGCCAGCGGCAGGGTGATCGCGGCGACCGCCGTCGCGCGCCAGTCGCGCAGGAAGAGAAGCACCACGATGACGGCGAGCAGCGCGCCCTCGGCGAGCGTCTCCATGGCGGATTCGAAATTGCCGTAGGTATAGGTGACGGAATTGTCGATGTTCGAGAAGGTGACGTCCGGATGCGCCGCGCCGAGCTCGGCGACCTTGGCCTCCGCGACATCGGCGACGGAGGCATCGCTGGCGCCCTTCGACCGGTAGATCGAGAAGGCGACGACAGGCTGCCCGTCGAGGCGCGCGAAGGAGCGCGGCTCCTCCCAGGCATCGACGACGGCGCCGAGCTCTTCGAGCCGCACCTGCCGGCCGCCGGGCAGCGAGATGCGCGTTCCGGCGAGCCCTTCCACGGTCGCGGCGGACGAGAGCGTGCGGATCGCCTGTTCCTGTCCGCCGAACTCGCCGCGACCGCCGGAGAGGTCGACATTGGTCGAACGAAGCTGACGATTGACGTCGGAGGCGGTGACGCCGAGGGCCGCCAGCCGGTCGGGGTCGAGCCGGACCTGGATCTCGCGCTCCACGCCGCCCATCCGCTCGACGCGGCCGACGCCCTTCAAACCCTGAAGCGCGCGCACGACGACATCGTCCACGAACCAGGAAAGCTCCTCCGGCGTCCGGCCCGGCGAGGAGGCGGCATAGGTGACGATCGACTGGTTCTCGACCTCGATCCTCTGGATGATCGGCTCTTCCACCGTGCGGGGAAGATCGGTGCGGATCTTGGAGATCGCGTCCTTCACGTCGTTCAGCGCGCGATCGGTATCGACCTCCAGCCGGAATTCGGCCGCCGTCACGGATTGGCCGTCCGTGATGGTGGAGGTGACGTGCTTGATGCCGGCGACGCCTGCGATCGCGTCTTCGACCCGCTTGGTGACCTGGGTTTCCAGTTCGGAGGGCGCGGAGCCCTGCTCGATGACGGTCACCGCGATGACGGGCACGTCGATATTGGGGAAGCGCGTGATCGGCAGGTTGATGAAGCTGACGATGCCGAGCGCCACCAGCACGACGAAGAGGAGAATCGGGGGAACCGGGTTTCTGATGGCCCAGCCGGAGATGTTGAAGTTCACGGACGCACCTCCAGCGATGCTTCGGTCTGCTCGACGGGCGTGACGAGGTCGCCTTCGCGCACGAAGGTCCCCGCTCGCGAGATGATCGTGTCGCCGTCGGCAAGGCCCGAGACGATCTCGATCTGGCCGCCGGCCTGGATGCCCGTCTCGACGGTCCGCGTCTCGACCTTGCCGTCCTTGACGACCTGGACCCGCGATGTGTCGGCATCGACGACGACGGCGGTCTGGGGCACGGTGAGCCCCCGGCTCCGCGCGATCTCGACGCTGCCGCGGGCGAAGGCGCCGCTGCGCAGCTGATCCGAGGCGGGGAGCGCGATGCGGACGCGACCGAGGCGCGTGGACTCGTCCACCCTTGGCGATACGAGACGGACCTTGCCCTCGACCGCCGCACCGCCGCCGGAGAGGCTGACGGTCACGGGCTGGCCGGTCTTCAACGCATTGAGAACGGTCTCGCTGACTTCGGCGTCGAGTTCGATCAGGCCGTCGCGGGCCAGTTCGAAAAGACCTCCCGACGTGGAGGAGGCGATCGCGCCGAGGCGGGCGGCGCGGGAGAGGACGAGGCCGGCGGTCGGCGCCTTGATCTCGGATTTGGCGCGCCGCAGTTCCAGTTCGCGGCGTTGCGCCAGCGCCAGATTGCGATCGGCCTCCGCGGCCGCGACGCCCTGCTCGGCGCTGGACAGGCGCGCACGCGCGGCCGCGGCGGCCGAAATCCGTTGGTCCAGGATGTCCTGCCCGACGATGCCCTTTTCCTGCAGCGAGCGCGTGCGCCCCAAGGCGGCCTCGGCTTCGACGCTCGCGGACCTCGCTTCCTCGATCTGCGCGCGGCTTTGCGCGATGGCCGCCTCGGCCCGGCTGACCTGGGACTGGTTCTGCGCGAGCTCGACCTCGATCATGTCGGTGGAGAGACGGGCGAGCACGGCGCCGGCCTCCACGCGGTCGCCTTCGTCCGCGAGCAGCGCCTCGATGCGAAGGCCGGCGATGTCCGAGCCGACGACCACGGTCTCGCGCGGCACGAGCGTTCCCGTCACGCTGACGCGGGCGACGAGCTCGCGCTGCCGCGCAGGCAGGACGGTGACGCTCGGAGGCTTGGGCGCGGCGGTCGAGACGGGGGCGATGTCCTCGGCCCCGGCGGCGACAGGGATCGCCGTGATGGCGAGAGCGAGGGCAAGGGAACGCAGAATCATCGCAAACATCGGAAAACGCGAGGGGCTCCGGGATCGGAAGGGGCGGGTATTCAACAGGGCGATCACGAGGCGCGCTCCGCTCCGGCGAGGATGGCGGCGATCATCCGGCGCAGATACGGCTCCATCGCGCCGAGATCGACGCGCCGCTCGAGCTGCAGCCGCATGACGAGACCGTCGCCGACCGCAAGAAGCATGACCAAGGCGATGTCGAGATCGACATCCGCGCCGATCTCGCCGGTCTTCTGCGCCTCGTCGAGCGCGGCCCGGATGGTGCTGCGCACATCGCTCTCGATGGCGTGGAAGCGCTCGCCGATCGCGGTGTTCCGGATGCTCTCCGACACGATCTCGATCATCAGGCCGCCGGTCGCCTCGGCGATCGACTTCTCCAGATAGTCCATCGCGCTGAGAACCAGCCGATCGACGAGGGATCCCTTGCCGAAGAAGATCTCCATGCATTCACCGGCGCCGATGCGTTCCTCCTCGGCGATGGCCTCGATGATGGAGTCCTTGCTCGGAAAGTAGCGGTAGAGCGCACCTGGGCTCATCGCGGCCTCGCTGCAGATCTGCCCCATGGATGCGCCGTGGAAACCCGAGCGAGCGAAGCAGGCCCGCGCCGCGGCGAGGATCTGCTTGCGGCGGGCATCCTGCGCGTTGGAGGATCCGGGGCCCTGAGGCGTGACGGTAGCGGAATAAGACAAGGCGACAGGATCCAGCGGAGAGCGAACGATCGTTCTCATAATCTCGGGGCATTATGGCTGAAAGACGGTGAGATGTCGCGGTGCAGCAGCCGGGATCCACCTCGGCGGGACGACGTGTCGTCCAGGGCCGGGACTAAGGTGGACGGCTGGAGGGGCAGGAGGTCGGGAAGGGGAGACGGGAGAGCGTCAGGTCTCAGGGTCGTTGGCCGGCGGACCCGGTGGTGCGCCGACCGGGGCGATCGACTGGAGCAACGTCGTGCGGGCGGAGCGAAGGTGCCGCCGGCAGAAGAACTCGACCTCCGTCGCATCGCGCGACTTCAGCGCGGCGATGTAGTCGATGTGCTCGGACAGCGCGACGCGGTTGCGATCCTTCTCGCCCGTCTTGTTCCATTGGTAGTGGTAGTGGAAGATCATCGAGATCACGTCGTAGAAATCGATGACGAAGCGATTGCGCGAAGCCTCGTGGATGAGGCGGTGAAAGCGCTCGTCGAGTTCGGAAAAGGCCTCGTAGCGGGTTTCCACCGTTTCGAGGAAGGTGCGGTGCTCCGCTTCCATCTCGTCCAGACGGAGCCAGGCGGGATTGTCGGGCGGCAGGGCTGCGAAGCGCTGCACGGCGCGAAGCTCGAACATCTCGCGCACCTCCGTCAGCTCAAGCGCGAACTCTCGCGTGAAACCCTTGAGGACCCACTGGCTGTTGCGACGCTTCTCGATGAGGCCGAACCGGCTGAAACGGATGAGGAACTCCCGCACGGCCGAAACGCCGACCCCGAGATCGCGCGCGATGTCGGCTTCCCCGATGAGATCGCCGGCATGGGCGCCGCCGGCGAGGATGCGGTGCATGAAGCCGCGCTCGATGATCTGGGACAGCGGATCGGTCTCGCTGTCGGGGTAATAGTCCGCGCGTTTGGGCCGGCGCAGGAGGGTCTTCTCGCGCTTGTTCCAGCGGATCAGACCGCCCTCTTCGAGGCGGCCGAGAATGGAGCGAACCGTCGTGCGGCTCACGTCGAGAGCGGCGCCGAGCTCGGTCTCGGACGGCAGCCCGTCCGCCGTTTCCAGGAGGCGCAGGCTCCGATTGTAGGCCTCCTTGAAGAGGGTGTTCGGCTTCGACACGGCAGCTCGATCGCGAAAGGGAGTCTCCGGTCCTGGCCGGCCCGTGACTCTATAGCGCCGGAAAATGTTTCTTGTCGATGAAAAGCAATTGCGTTACGCCTGCCGTCGCTGGGCAAGGCGCGTGGAGGAGACGCGTCCGCTCGGCAGGGGAGAGACGCATGAAACGCAGGCGGATCGGTCGCACCGAGCTCGAGGTCACCGAAGTCAGCTTCGGCGGCGCGGCCATCGGCGGGCTCTACCGTGCCGTTCCGCGCGAGGCGGCCCTGGAGGTGCTGGGCGTCGCCTGGGATGCCGGCATCCGGTATTACGACACCGCGCCCTTCTACGGCTTCGGCCTCTCGGAGCGCCGCACGGGCGATTTTCTGCGAGACCATCCGCGCGACCAATACGTCCTCTCCACCAAGGTCGGCCGACTGCTGCGCCCCGTTCCGGAAAACGAGGTTCCCGAGCATGGATATGTCGACCCGCTGCCCTTCGCGATCGACTACGACTATTCCCACGACGGCATCCTTCGCTCGGTCGAGTTCAGCCTCGCCCGGCTCGGGCTGAACCGGATCGACATCGCCTTCGTTCACGACATCGGCGCCTATACGCACGGCGCGGAGGGCAATGAGCGCCATCTCCGGGATCTTCTCGACGGCGGACTGAAGGCCCTCGAGCGATTGAAGTCGGAGGGCACGATCCGGGCGTACGGTCTGGGCGTCAACGAGGTCGAGGTCTGCCTGAACGTGCTGCACGAAGCGCCGCTCGACTGCATCCTGCTCGCCGGCCGCTACTCGCTTCTCGATCGATCGGCGGTCGCGGATCTGATTCCGCTCTGCGAGGCCCGCGGCACGACGCTCGTCGTCGGCGGGGTCTTCAATTCGGGAATCCTGGCCACCGGCGCCGTGGAGGGCGCGCATTTCGATTACGGACCGGCCTCTCCGGACATTGTGGGCCGCGTCGAGCGGATGTCGGCGACGGCCGAACGTCTCGGCGTGCCGCTGGCCGCGGCGGCGCTCCAGTTTCCGCTCGCATCCTCCGTCGTCTCGACGGTGCTCATCGGCACCGCCAAGGCATCGAGCCTGTCGCGCAATCTCGAACTCTTGTCGTCGCCGGTCTCGGATGCGGCGCTGTCGTCGTTCGACCGCGACGCGATCATGCTCTGATCTTGCGTCGACACCGTTCGGTTCGAAGCTCCACCTGCCGCCTCGCGGCGAACGAATGTTCCGGTCCCGGCCTTCGATCGCGAAGGCACCGATTGAAGAGGTTGCCATGCTGCGCCACATCCATCCCCTGCTCGGCCCCGATCTTCTCGGCGCCCTGCGTGCCCTCGGGCATGGCGACGAGGTCGTCATCGCCGACGCGAACTTCCCGAGCCATTCGATCGGCCCGGAGGTCGTGCGCCTCGACGGCATCGACGCCGTCGCCGCGGCCGAGGCGATCCTGACCCATCTGCCGCTCGACACGTTCGAAGATGCCGCGTTCCGGATGGAAGTGGTCGGCCGTCCCGACGAGGAGCCGGAGGTCTGCCGCCTGTTCCAAGACGTCGTCCTTCGGCTGGCGGGGGACTTTCCCATCCAGTCGATCGAACGCTTCGCCTTCTACGAGCGCGCCCGCAAGGCTCAGCTCATCGTCGCGACCGGGGAGCGTCGGCTGTACGGCAACCTCATCCTGAAGACGGGGGTCCTGATCGACGGGTAACCCGAGATGGAAGGCGTAAAATTTTTGGAACACACGTTGCATTCGTCGAGGCAAACGGATATTTTCATCCATGTCTCTTACCCAATAAAGAACAGATCGACGCAGAAGTCGGCGTTTTCACCAGAGATCCAGGGAGGAACCCTCGCATGACCATTGCATCCCGTGCCGCTTCCACGACCCGTCGTTCGCTTCTCGCGGGCATCGCGCTCTCCGTCGGCGTCTTCGCAGCGGGCGTGCCGTCCGCCTTCGCGCAGAACCCCACCATTCCGATCATCGTGAAGGACACGACCTCCTTCTACTGGCAGATCGTGCTCGCCGGCGCCCGGCAGGCCGGCAAGGACCTCGGCGTCGAGGTTCCCGAGCTCGGCGCGCAGGCCGAGACCGACATCAACGGCCAGATCTCCATTCTCGAGAACGCCGTCTCCGGTTCGCCCGCCGCCATCGTGATCGCGCCAACCGAGCGCAGCGCGCTCGGCGCCCCGATCACCGAAGCCGCCAAGTCCGTTCCGATCATCGGCATCGATTCCTCGGCCGAGTCCGACGCCTTCACGTCGTTCCTGACGACCGACAACGTGCAGGGCGGCCGCATCGCGGCGGACGGCCTCGCCGCCGCCATCAAGGCCAAGACCGGCAAGGAGGAGGGCGAGGTCGCGCTCATCACCAACGCGCCGAACGCCGGCTCCCTGGAGGAGCGCAAGAAAGGCTTCACCGAGCAGCTCGCCGCCAAGTATCCCGGCCTGAAGCTCGTCGCCGACAAGTATGCGGACGGTCAGGCCGCCACCGGCCTCAACATCACGACCGACCTTCTCACCGCCAACCCGAACCTCGTCGGCATCTTCGCCTCGAACCTCATCATGGCGCAGGGCGCGGGCCAGGCTGTCGCGGAGAACGGCGTCAAGGACAAGGTCGCGCTGATCGGCTTCGACTCCGACGATCGTCTGGTCGGCTTCCTCAAGGACGGCGTGATCTCCGCGCTCGTCGTTCAGGACCCGTACCGGATGGGTTACGACGGCATCAAGACGGCGCTCGCGGCCTCCAAGAAGGAGAGCGTGGAGAAGTTCGTCGACACCGGCGCGAACCTCATCACCACCGAGAACATGAACGAGCCGCGCTCGCAGGAGCTCCTGAACCCGAAGGTCCAGTAAGGCTCGAGGGCGCCGGGCGCCTTCGGGCGCATGGCGCCCTCGCTCTCCGGGCATCGAATGTTCCGGAGTTGCATTCCGATCCTCGGGCCGATGCGGCAGGCGTCCGCAGCGGCCCTGGCCGGGCGGCGCCGCGGCCACGACCTGCGGACCGTCGCGTCCCGCTTCGCTTCGTCTGAGAGCAGCCGCCCGATGCCTCGCGCATGGGGCGGCGGTCCTCGCCCTCCATTTCGAGGAGTCGTGCCGTGTCGAGCGTCATCGAACCCGCCGCGCCCCATGCGTCCATCCCGTCGACTGCCCCCATCCTGGAGCTGCGCGGACTCGAGAAGAGCTACGGTCCCGTTCTCGCGCTGAAGCCTGCATCCCTGGCCTTCCGGCAAGGCGAGGTCCACGCCATCGTCGGCGAGAATGGCGCGGGCAAGTCGACGCTGATCAAGCTTCTCACGGGCGTCATCCGGCGCTCGGGCGGCGACATTCTCTGGCAGGGCCAGACGGTCGCCCTGGCCGACCCGCAGGAGGCGATCGACCGCGGTATCAACGCGGTGCATCAGGAGGTCGTTCTGTGCCGGCACCTCACGGTCGCCGCCAACATCTTCCTCGGCGACGAGAAGGTGAGGTTCGGGCTTCTCCAGTCGCGCGAGATGAACCGCGCGGCGCAGAAGATCCTCGACGATCTCGGCTTCCAGCTGCCGGCGGACGCCCTGCTCGGCTCGCTGACCATCGGACAGCAACAGCTCGTCGCCACCGCCCGGGCCTCGCTCCGCGGCACGCGCTTCCTCATCTTCGACGAGCCGACCGCCTATCTCACACGGCAGGAGGCGGCCCAGCTCTTCGCCCTCATCCGTCGCCTGAAGGCGGAGGGCGTGACGATCGTCTACATCAGCCATCGCATGGAGGAGGTCTTCGAGCTCGCGGACCGCGTTTCGGTCCTGCGGGACGGAACGCTCGTTGGCACCCGCCTCATCCACGAGACCGACGACGCCGAGCTCGTCGCGATGATGATCAACCGCACGCTCGAACAGATCTACCACAAGGAGACGATCCCCTTCGGACCGGTGCTCGTGGAGACGCGCGGCCTGTCGGGTCCGGGTTTCGAGGACATCTCGATCCAGGTCCGCGCCGGCGAGATCGTCGGGCTCTACGGCCTGATCGGGGCGGGGCGGTCCGAATTTGCGCTCGGCCTCTTCGGCCGGCAACCGAAGACGGCGGGCGAGATCCTGTGGAAGGGCAAGCCCGTCGACATCCGGTCGGAGCGCACCGCGATCGATCTCGGCATCGCGCTGGCTCCCGAGAGCCGCCGCGACCAGGGCCTCGCGCTGAACCTTCCGATCGGGCTCAACCTCAATCTTCCGATCTACGATCGATTGACGCGCGGGCTGACGATCTCCAAGCGCCTGGAGGCCGAACACGCCGACCAGCAGATCAGGGACCTTCAGATCAAGACGCCGAGCCGGGCCTCGCTCGCCTCTTCGATGTCCGGCGGCAATCAGCAGAAGATCGTCATCGGCAAATGGCTGAACCATGGGGCCGAGATCTTCATCTTCGACGAGCCGACGGTCGGCGTCGACGTCGGAACCAAGGCCGAGATCTACCGCCTGTTCGGGCGCCTCCTGAAGAACGGAGCGGGAATCATCCTGATTTCCTCCTACCTGCCGGAGGTCTACGAACTGGCCGACACGCTGCATGTCTTCCGCACCGGCCGGCTCGTCGCGACGCGCCAGCACCGCGCGGCCAGCCATGAAGACATCCTCGCCCAGGCCATCGGCGTCTGACGGCCAACACTTCCGGGAGGACCCCATGACGCTTCAGACTTCGAACGCCAACGCGGCCGCCGCCGCCGTCAAGCCCCGGCGGAACTGGAACTTCCTCTTCGCGCTGACGCTGCTCGGCCTGCTCGTGCTGCTCTGGATCGCGCTGGCGGCCGCGACGCCGAACTTCGCGACCTCCAACAACATCGCCAACCTCCTGCGCCAAGGCTCCATGATCGCGATCCTCGCGCTCGGGCAGACCTTCGTCATCATCACCGCCGGCATTGATCTCTCGGTCGGCGCGATCGTCGGCTTCTCGACGACCGTCATCGCCTGGCTTCTGCAAGCCGGTGTTCCCGTCTGGGCTGCGATCCTCCTCACCCTTCTCATGGGCCTGGCGATCGGCCTCTTCCACGGTTTCGGGATCGTGCGGATGGGCCTGCCGCCCTTCATCATCACACTCGCCTCGCTGACGGCTCTGCGCGGCATCGGGCTTCTCATCACCAACGGCTCGACCATCTCGATCACCAATGCGGGCTTCAACGAGTTCTCGCGCAACAGCTTTCTCGGCATCCCGAACCTCTTCTGGATGGTGATCGTCGTCGCCGTTCCCGCCTATTTCTTCCTCCACCGCTCGCGCTGGGGCCGCTATCTGTTCGCCGTCGGCTCCAATCCGGAGGCGGCGCGGCTGTCCGGCGTCAACGTCCCCCGCATGATCTACCTCGCCTACAGCCTGTCGGCGCTCTGCGCGGCCTTCGTCGGCATCCTCCTGGCCGCCCGCATCGGCGTCGGCAACGCGACGCAGGCGGAAGGCTGGGAGCTCCAGGCCATCGCGTCCTCCGTCATCGGCGGCACCAGCCTCTTCGGCGCGGTGGGGTCGGTGCAGGGACCGCTGATCGGCGCCTTCATCCTCGCCACCATCAACAACGGCGCCAATCTTCTCAACGTGAACTCGTTCTGGCAGCGCATCATCACCGGCGGCCTCATCATCGTGATCGTCTACTTCGACGGTCTGCGGAGACGGGGACGGTGAGGGCGGTCGTCACGCGCGAACCCGGCCGGCTCGACTTCGTCGACGACGCCGTGGCCGAGGAGGTCCGCCCCGGCTGGATCGCCGTGGACATCCGTCACGTCGGCATCTGCGGAACGGACTACCACATCACCGAGGGCAAGCATCCGTTCCTCGAATATCCCCGGATCATGGGCCATGAGTTGTCCGGCGTCACCGCATCGGCGGGCATCGACATGGCGCCCGGCACGCCCGTGATCGTCAATCCCTACATCTCCTGCGGATCCTGCATCGCCTGCCGCCGCGGCAAGCCGAATTGCTGCACGCGGATCGCCGTGCTCGGCGTCCACACCGACGGTGGCCTGCGCGAACGGATCGTGGTGCCGGAGGGCAATCTCTACCCGGCCGGTGATCTGTCGCTGCGCGATGCGGCGATGGTCGAGTTCCTCGCCATCGGAGCCCATGCGGTTCGCCGCGCAGAGGCCGAGCCCGGCGCCCGCGCACTCGTCATCGGCATCGGGCCGATCGGGCTCGGCGCGGCGATCTTCGCCAAGATCGCCGGTCTCGACGTGACGCTTCTCGATACGAGCGTCGAGCGGCTCGGATTCGCCCGCGAGGCGCTCGGCTTCGAGCGCTCGGTGATCGCGGGTCCGGCAGCCGCCGGCGAAATCGCGCACATGACCGAGGGCGACGGATTCGACGTCGTGTTCGACGCGACCGGCAACGCCCGCTCGATCGAGGCGGGGTTCTCGTTCGTGGCGCATGGCGGCAGCTACGTTCTCGTCAGCGTCGTGCGGGACGAGATCCGCTTTTCCGATCCCGAATTCCACAAGCGGGAGATGCGTCTCATCGCCAGCCGCAATGCCACGCGCGTCGACTTCGAGCATGTGATGGCCGCGATCCGCGCCGGGCAGGTTCCGACGGACCGGCTCGCGACGCACCGCGCGACGCTGGAAGAAGCGCCCGAGCGCATCAAAAGCTGGGCGCACGAGAAGAGCGGCCTGATCAAGGCCATCATCGACCTGTGACCGGATCGCCGGCTCGCCTGGCGAACCGGCCTTCAGCGGACGGGACGGCGGCGCGTCCGCTGCGGTCGGACGGGCCGGGTTACGGCGCGACCGGATAAAGCGTCACGCCGGGTTCGTCGGGATAGGTTTCGAGGGGAGGCTCGGGCATGCGCTGCGGCATCTCGGCCGCCGAGAGGGGCGCTGCCGAAGGCGCGGGAAGCGCTTCGCCCGTGGCGACCGAGGTCCAGTCGGACGAGAAGCTGCGGAGATCGCCGGCGCTGTCCGGCAGGCCGGGCGCTCGGGCGGTCATGGGGTCTGACAGGCCGATCGGCACGGCGTCCCGCCGGCCATAGCGCGCGGGATCGACGGAAGGGGCCGTCCCTCGGCCCGGCGGCGTGAACTCGAGACGCGCTTCGCGGCGGCGAACGTCGTCCTGCGTCGAGGAGGCGTTCCGCCTCTTCTCGTAAAAGGCGTTGCCGCCGGCGATCGTGACGTAATGCATGTTGTCGTAGGGATACGAATAACCGGCGGTGTGGAAGAACATCGCCTTGCCGACCGCTGCATGCTTCTGGCCGCGCAGAACCTTTCGCGCGGTCTTGTAGGCGAGATCGCGTCCGCGGCCCATCTTCTTCGTCAGCACGCCGCCGGCGAACTGCTTCTTCTGGCCGACGACGCCGCAGACCGATCTTGGATATTTGCCGGATTTGACGCGGTTCATGACGACGGTTCCGACGGCCAGCATGCCCTCGGCGCTCGATCGGTTGGATTCGAAATACATGGCCCGCGCCATGCAGTCTTCCGCCGTCAGGCTCGGTCTTCCCGCGCATCCCGCCAGCAGGACGAGGCAGAGCAGAGGCGTGGAGCGCGCGGCGTACGAGACGCACAGGCGGGGCAGGGCGCGAGGCATCGGCTTCGGGCTTCCCGTGTCGAGGACGTGTCGACCGAAATTGATCTGGAAAGCTTAAAGGTTCGTGCACGAGGCTGAGCGGCAAGCTCGCGGCAAGGTTCGCGTGCCCGTCTTCGGCCTCGTCCGGTCCTGCATCTTTCGATCACGCCGACCGAACGCGGTGAAATGGCGATGGAGAGTCGAACCGGACTCAAAAAAGCCCGAAGCTCGACCGATCGCTGCGCGCGAAGGGCGTCGGAGGCATCCCATGAGCAATCGACACAAGGACGAAGGCGCGAAGGCGTTCCGGGACGGCGGGCGGCGCGCCGACAACCCGAACCGGTTCGGAACACACGATTGGACCGACTGGAAGGACGGATTCGATCAGGCAGAAGCCGCGCTCGAGCGCGACGCGATCCGCGGCCATGTCGCGCAGAGGATGCCGGAGGTTAGCTGACCTCCTGTCCTTCGCACGACCGCGACGATGCGATCTCAACGAAAAAGCCCCGGATCTTTCGATCCGGGGCTTTTCAGCTTCGATGCGGCGGGGATCAGAGGCCGCGACGCGCGGGCAGGACGCGGTCGGCATAGACCGGATGGACAACGCCCGAGCGACCGCCGAGCCAGCCGGCGACCGCGCCGAGGACCAGCGAGAAGAAGGCGAGGAGAGCACCGGTGGAGACGACCGAGGCAGCGGTGTCCGCGGCTTCGGTGGCCTTCTGCTTGGCGGTCTCGACGGCCTGGTTGTACTGAGCCTCATAGCGGTCGACATCGGCGCGGGCCTGCTCGACCGGAATGTTGCGGGCGCTGGCGAGGGCGTTGGCAGCCCGATCTCGGGCCGCGGCCTTCTCGGCCTCGTCACCGGTGACGACGGCGCGCATGGCGCTCACCGCCGCCGCGTTCAGAGCCTCGGGGTCGGTGCCGGTCGCACGGATCTCCTGCTCGAGCTGGTCGAGCGGGTTGATCTGCGCAAGGGTCGGGCCGGCGCTCTGGGCGACCGTCGAACCGATGCCGCCGACGGCGGACGCGATGCCGCTGAAAGCTCCGCCGATGATGCCGCCGGCCGCGGTCGTCAGAAGATAGATCACGAGCAGCGTGGTCGCGGCCCAGGTGGTGAGCCCATGCAGGGCACCCGTCGTCGCGACGGTCTTGCCGGACATGCGTGCGGCGACATAGCCGCCGGCGAAGGACGCGACGAGACCGGACACCACGTACCAGATGCCGGCTGCGATCGAGAACGTGCTCACCATCGGGCTGTCGCCACTGGCGGGATCGATCGTGGCGACGCCGATGCCGACGCCCAGCATGGTCAAAAGGACCTGAACGACGACCGCGACGACGATGCCGGCGAAGATCGCGCCCCAGGACACCTTGTTCAGCAAGGACGTGTGCACGTCGTCTCGAACGGAGGATGTCACGACGTCGTCCGTGCGAAGCGCGGCGTTTCTCGATTCACTCATGGGATACACTTTCGGCGGAGCCGGCGTCTTCGCGACCGGACTGATTGCACTGGAGGCTCCCGAAACGTTCAGTGCGCCATAAAGTTCGGGCTGGTCGCAAAAAAATGAGGCAGAAGCTGGCCGACACGGTGGCCATCTGCGTCGGCATGGCTCTGGTGGCTCTGGCGGTCGGCGCGACGAGCGTCTATCGAGCGCCGACCGAATCGACATGAGCTCTTCCATGACAGTTCACACAACGCTGCGCCGCAGCGGCGAGGCATCCAGGCTCCGCTCGGGCGATGCTCTGCAGCTCAGCGACGTGCCGACGGTCGTCGTGATCGGCGATCTCGTGGAGGGCTGGCCGCCCCGCGCGGGGGACGCGATCACGATGGAGGACGCGCAGGCGCACTGGCGCCGGACCGCGTGCGACGCACCCTGGGGACGATCGACCGACATCGCCGCCTTGCGTCCTCATCTGTCCGTCGTCGGCGGCTATCTGGAGCGCCTGCCCCTGGCCTGCGTGCGCTCCGGGCTCGTCGATCATGCGGAGATCTGGCACCATTGGCGGGGAGAGGGGCCGGGGCCGGTTGGGCGCGACGGGCCGCTTCTCGTCCGCCGGGCGTTTCGGCTCGACCGGGAACATGCGCCGTTCGCTTCGAACGACATGCTGGGCTTTCTGCAAGTCCACGGCGCGCCGCATATCCTGGTCGTGCTCGGGCTCGGCATCGACGAGACGATTCTCAAGGCCTGCGCCCGCAGCTTCAAGATCTACAATTCCATCGACGCGCCGGCCCTGCGAGTGCCGCCGGAGGTGAGCCGGCATTTCGACCTCGTCCTGACCGGGGCGGAGTGGCAATCGGAGGCCGTTCGCGCGCGACATCCGGGCATGGCGACGGAGATCATGCCGATCGGTCCGGAATTCGCCGATCCCGAGACCTTCCGCCCGCTCGGTGTCGGTAAGGACTACGACGTGATCTACGTCGCGGCCGCGCAGCCCTACAAGCGGCACGACATCCTGTTCGACGCGCTGGCGCGCCTGCCGCGAACGGTGCGTGCTCTCTGCGTCTTCGGCTATGGCGAAATGGCGGACGATCTGCGGCGTGACGCCGCAGACCGCGGGCTGTCGGTGGATTTCGTCGGACCGCCCGGCGTTTCCTTCGAGGAGGTCAACGCCCTCATGAACCGCGCGCGCATCGGGGTCGTTTGCGGCGTCGACGACGGGGCGCCTGCCATCCTGACCGAGTACATGCTGGCGGGGCTGCCGGTCCTTGCCAATGAGGGGTTGCGTTGCGGATTGCAGTTCATTTCGCCGCGAACCGGACGCACGGCCACGGCGGAGGGCTTCGCGGACGGCATTGCCGACGTTCTGGCCCATCTCGACCGTTACGATCCGCGCGCCGCCGCCATGGAGCAGTGGATATGGCCGCGAACCGTCGCGCGGTTCACAAGGAGCATAGGCCCGACTTGATAAAGGCGTCGATTGCCCGTCGCCGTCGGGGCCTGCGCGTTTAAGTCTCCCGTCTCCCGCACTGCGAGACCGGAGACCGCCTTGTCGAACGCTTCTTCCCCGCCGCCCCCCCAGCGCGGCGTCTCGCAGAACCAAGGGGCGGGCGAAGCCGTGCGGTTCGGCGGTGAAGAGCCGGCGATCATCTGCTTCTCGCATCTGCGCTGGGACTTCGTGGTGCAGCGTCCCCAGCACCTGATGCGGCGTTTCGCGGCGGGACGGCGGGTGTTCTTCTTCGAGGAACACATCCCGTGCGATCATCCGTTGCCCTATCTCGAATATCATCCGTTTCCCAAGGACGGGCTGACGGCGATCCGCCCGCGGCTGCCCCACTGGTGGACGCAGGCCGAGCGCGAGGCCGGGCTGGCCATGCTGCTCGGCATGCTGGTCGAGACCAGCCTGACGGCGCCCCCGGTTCTCTGGTTCTACACGCCGATGATGTTCGCCTTCGCCCGCGACGTCGCGGCTGCGGCCGTCGTCTACGATTGCATGGACGAACTGGCGAACTTCGCCTTCGCCGATCCCCGCCTCATCGCGGAGGAGGATGCTCTCCTTCGACGCGCGGACGTGGTCTTCACCGGCGGCTACAGCCTCTACGAAGCCAAGCGCGATCGGCATCCGAACATTCATCCGTTTCCGTCGGCGGTCGATGCCGCCCATTTCGGCAAGGCGCGAACGGCCGGACCGGCCGCGCCTGCGGGTCAGCCTGCACAGACCGGACCGTTGCTCGGCTTCTTCGGCGTCATCGACGAGCGCATTGACCTCGACCTCGTGGACCGGCTGGCCTCGGCGCGCCCGTACTGGACGATCGTCATGATCGGACCCGTCGTGAAGATCGATCCCGCCAGCCTGCCGAACCGGCCCAACCTTCATTGGATCGGGGGACGCTCCTACGACGAGTTGCCCGCCTACCTGTCGGGATGGGACGTCGCGCTGATGCCCTTCGCGCGGAACGAGGCGACGCGCTTCATCAGCCCGACCAAGACGCCGGAATACCTGGCCGGCGGTCGCCCGGTGGTCTCGACGTCGATCAAGGACGTGGAGCGCCATTACGGGGCCATCGCAGGCGTCCATGTCGCCGGGGACGCAGAGGATTTCATCGCGGGTTGCGAGGCGATGCTGGCGCTGCCGAAGGCCGGCGCCTGGCGCGACGAGGCCGATGCGCTGCTCGCCGACATGTCCTGGGACCTCACGCAGGACCGGATGGCCCGCCTTCTCGGCGAGGCGGTGATCCAGGGGCGGACGGCCCGCGCGCCGGCCGCGAACGACGAGGGCCTCGCTGCGCCGAGCGTCCGTCCCGCGGGGCGGCGTCAGCCCTTCGACGTCCTCGTGGTCGGGGCGGGATTTGCAGGGGCGGTCCTTGCGGAGCGTCTCGCCGCCGGTTCCGGCCAGCGCGTTCTCGTCGTCGACCGGCGCGACCACATCGCCGGCAATGCCTACGATCATCACGACGCCGCCGGGATCCTGGTGCACCGCTACGGGCCGCACATCTTCCACACCAACAGCCGCGCGGTCGCCGACTATCTGTCGCGATTCACGCAATGGCGGCCCTACGAGCACCGGGTGCTGGCGAGCGTCGCCGGCAAGCTTCTGCCGATCCCGATCAACCGGACGACGCTGAACGGTCTCTACGGAATCGACCTCACGAGCGACGCGGAGGCGGCCGCCTTCCTCGCGGCCAAGGCCGAGCCCGTCTCCGATATCCGTACCTCGGAGGACGTCGTCGTCGGGACCGTCGGGCGGCATCTCTACGAGACGTTCTTTCGCGGCTACACGCGAAAGCAGTGGGGTCTCGACCCCTCGGAGCTCGATCGGTCGGTGACGGCGCGGGTGCCGACGCGCACCTCGACCGACGATCGCTACTTCCTCGACACGTTCCAGGCGATGCCGGCGAAGGGCTACACGGCCATGTTCGAGCGCATGCTCGACCATCCCCTCATCCGCGTGGAGACCGGCGTCGACCATCGGGACGCGGCGGCCGATCTCGACGCCGAGCGCACGGTCTTCACGGGGCCGATCGACGAATTCTTCGACCACCGCTTCGGGCCCTTGCCCTATCGCTGCCTGTCGTTCCGCCACGAGACGCACGACGTGGAACGCTTCCAGCCGGTCGGCGTCGTGAACTATCCCGGCGAGGAGACGCCCTACACGCGGATCACCGAATACAAGCATCTGACGGGTCAGGTGCATGCCCGGACCAGCATCAGCTACGAGGTCTCGTCCGATCGCGGCGATCCCTACTATCCGATCCCGCGCGAGGAAAATCAGGCGATCTATCGCCAGTACGAACGACTGGCGGCGGAACGTCCGGACGTTCACTTCGTCGGACGGCTGGCCACCTATCGCTACTACAACATGGATCAGGTGGTCGGGCAGGCGCTTGCGACCTATCGGCGGATGTGTGAACCGCGCACGGGCGCGGCCCTCGGTTCCGCCCTCGTGACGGCCAGCCCGACGCCTTGAGCGGATCCACGTCAGAGGCCGGCACAAGACTGCGCATCTGCCTCGCGACCGACAGCCTGGAGCCGTCCGGCCTCGGCGAACACATGATGCTGCTGGCGGTCGAGCTGTCCAAGCGGGCCGATGTCGTCGTCGCGGCGGATCCGCGTTCCGGACTGCTGGAGCGGGCCGCGCGCCGGGGTCTTGCCATCAAGAGCGTCGCCGAGGGCTTCGACGACTGGCTGGCGCGGGCCGGGCACGACGTCCTGCATGTCCATGCCGGCATCGGCTGGGAGGGGCACGAGCTGGCAAGGCTCGGCCGTCGGGCGGGAGTCGGCGCGGTTCTGCGCACCGAGCATCTGCCGCATGTGATCACCGATCCGCTGCAGACGGCGCAGCACATCGACGGGATCGCGGCGGTCGATCGTCTCGTCTGCGTTTCGCATGGCGCCGCCGAATCGTTTCGAAGGGCCGGCTACCCCTCGGACCTCGTCGCCGCCGTGCCGAACGGCATCCGCGCCGTTTCTCCCGTGCGATCCCGCGCCGGCGTCCGCGCAACGCTCGGCGTGTCGCCGTCGCGGCCGGTGATCCTCACCGTGGCCCGCCTGACCGAGCAGAAGGGACATCGCCACCTTCTCGCCGCGCTGCCGGCCGTGCTGGCGCGGCATCCCGATGCGCTCCTTCTTCTCGTCGGGACCGGGCCGCTGCACGACGAGATCGCGGGAGCCGCGTCGGAAATGGGGCTGGACGGCTCGGTCGTCCGTCTCGGCGGGCGCGACGATGTTCCCGATCTTCTCGACGCGGCGGATCTCCTCGTCCTGCCATCGTTGTTCGAGGGCCTGCCGCTGGTGGTGCTGGAAGCCATGGCGGCGGGCCTCCCGGTCGTTGCGACGGACGTCGCGGGCACGCAGGAGGCCGTCGTCGCCGGAGAAACCGGCTGGCTGGTTCCGCCGGCGGATCCGGCCGCGCTCGCGGCCGCCATCACCGAAGCGTTCGACGACCTGCCCGAAGCCCGAGCCCGCGGAGACGCGGGCCGAGAGCGCTTCGAGCGACATTTCCAGGCCTCGCGCATGGCCGAGGCCACCTTCGATCTCTATCGCGCGGCGCTGCCGCAGGAAAGGCAGACGAGACCCATGCAGAAGACCCGGATCGGTTTCATCGGCGCGGGCGGCATCGCGCAGCGCCATCTCGGCATTCTCGACGGGTTCGAGGACGTGGTGATCGCGGCCTTCGCCGATGTCGACGCGAAGCGCGCGGAGGAGACCGCGGCGCGGTTCGGAGCAAAAGCCTTCGCCTCGCACGACGCGATGCTGGCCGCCGTCGACCTCGACGCGCTCTACATCTGCGTTCCCCCCTTCGCCCACGGCGCGCCCGAGCGGGCCGCCATCGCGAAGGGACTGCCTTTCTTCGTCGAGAAACCCGTCTCGCTCGACGTCGAGACGGCGGAGGACATCGCCCGAGCCGTCGCACAGGCGAATCTCGTGACGGCGGTCGGCTATCACTGGCGCTATCTCGACACGGTGGACGAGGCCCGTGCGCTCCTATCGCGAAATCCCGCCCAGCTGTTGTCCGGCTATTGGCTGGACTCGACGCCGCCGCCGCAATGGTGGTGGCATGAGGACAAGTCGGGCGGGCAGATGGTCGAGCAGACGACGCATCTTCTCGATCTCGCGCGCTTCCTCGTCGGCGAGGTGACGGAGGTCTACGGCCGCGCAGGGCATGTGGACCGGCCGGACTTCCCCGGCCTCGACGTGCCGACCGTGACGACGGCGAGCCTCACCTTCGACACCGGGGTCGTCGCCAACATCTCCTCGACCTGTCTCCTCGGCTGGAACCATCGGGTCGGTCTGCACATCTTCGCCGACAAGCTCGCGATCGAACTGACCGACCGCGACATCATGGTGGACGTCGGTCGCGGCCGTCCCGTTCGCGGGGCCGACGGCGATCCCGTCTGGCGTGAGGATCGCGATTTCATCGACGCCGTCCGCGGCGGCGAGAACCGAATTCGCTGTCCCTATGCGGACGCGCTCGAGACGCATCGGCTGGCGCTCGCCGTCGTCCAGTCCGCGCGAAGCGGCCAGGCCGTTCGTCTATCCCCGCCCGCCATCGCGCGCACCGAGCCGGCACCGCTGCAGCCCCAACCCCGTCACGAGCCGCCGCAGGGCCTTCCCCCCGGCCATCGCCATGTCCGATCGCTCGGCGTGGAGCGACCGGGCGAGGCCTATCACTTCCAGTACGAGGAAGGCCCTCCCGGCGATGGGCAGGTGCGGCTCGACACGCTCTACACCGGCTTCTCCGCCGGCACGGAGCTGACCTTCTACAAGAACACCAATCCCTATCTGCACTCGAGATGGGACGGCGCACGCGGCGTCTTCGTGCCGGGGGAGGCGGGTCAGCATTTCCCCGTGCCCTTCCTCGGCTACATGGAGGTCGCGCGCGTCTCGGAATCGCGGGCGCCAGGCTTCGCAGCCGGCGACGTCGTCGCTTCAACCTATGCGCACAAGAGCGGTCACACCGCCGATCCCTTCCACGACCTCCTCGTCGCGATGCCGGCCGACCTCGACCCGATGCTCGGCATCTACGTCGCGCAGATGGGCCCGATCGCGGCGAACGGCATCCTCCATGCCGACGCGGAGATGTCGGGAACCCAAGTGTCGAGGCTCGGCGAGGGGGTGGCGGGCCGCCCGACGGTTGTCATCGGCGGCGGCGTCGTCGGCCTTCTCACCGCGCTCTTCGCCGCCCGGGCGGGCGCTGCCGAGATCGTCGTCGCCGATCCATCGCCGTTCCGCCGCGCGCGGGCCGAGGCGCTGGGCTTTTCGGCGATGGGCGAGGACGAGGCCGCCGCCTACGCCAAATCCGCGTGGCACCATGGCGGCGGGGATCGCGGAGCGGACTTCGTCTTCCAGACGCGGGCTTCGGGCGCGAGCCTCCACACAGCGCTGCAGGCCCTGCGGCCGCAGGGAACGGTGATCGACCTCGCCTTCTACCAGGGCGGCGCCGATGCGCTGCGGCTCGGTGAGGAATTCCATCACAACGGCCTCAACATTCGCTGCGCGCAGATCAACCGCGTGCCGCGTGGTCTCGGCTTCTCCTGGAACAAGCGCCGTCTGGCGGCGGAAACGATCGGGCTTCTCCAGACCCGCGGCGAGGACATCAAGGCTGAGATGATCACCCATGTCGTGCCCTTCGAGGAGGCTCCCTCCTTCCTCGCCGGCCTCGTCCGCGACCGGCCGGACTTCCTGCAGATCGTCTTCAAGGTCCAGGACTGATGCCGGACGATTCGAACCCCGCCGAGCCGATCCGCATCCTCTTCGTCTTCGCCTGGCTCGTCGTCGGCGGAGAGGAGACGGAAGTGCGGCTCCTCGCCGAGCATCTCGACCCCGCGCGCTACCGGATCGACGTCGTCGCCTGCTTCCGGAAGGACGGCATGCCGGATCAGACGCACGAGCAGCTCGAGGCGCTGGGAATCGCGGTCGACCGGACGCCGTACGCACTGTCGTTCGAGGATACGGTCGCCTACCTCGCGGGCAAGATCCCGGCCTATGACGTCGTCGTCTCCTGCCAGAATGTCGGAGACATCTACCCGGCCCTGGAGCGTCTGCACCTGCGGCCGCCCTTGATCGAGCATGGCGGGCTCGTCTCCGAGGCGCTGGCCGGCCCCAAGCACCTGACCGCCCGCTATGTCGGCGTCTGCCGGACGATCCGCGACGCGGCGGCCTCGCGAATGCCGGGGCGCGAGGATCACGCGCTGGAAATCCCCTCCATGGTGGATCTGGCGCCCTTCGACCGGGCGTCGCGCGCCGCGTCGCGCCAAGCGCTCGGTCTTGCCCCGGCGACACCCGTGATCGGCTGGCTTGGACGGCTCGATCCGAAGAAGCGCGTCGAGGATTTCATCGACGCCGCCGCGATCGTGTCGAAGCGCCGGCCGGACGCCCGCTTCCTCGTCATCGGCGGCGCCGATGCGTTCCTGCCGCATTACGAGACCGAATTGAAGGCGAGGGCGGCGCGGCTCGGGCTGGGCGGCGCGTTGCGCTTTCTCGGCGACCGCGCCGACGTGCCCGAGCTTCTCGCCGCGCTCGACATCTTCGTCTGGCTGTCGCGGGGAGAGGGCATGCCCCATGTCGTGGCCGAGGCCGGCGCGGCGCGGCTCTGCGTGGTCGCCACCGCCGATAACGGCACGCTCGAGCAGATTTCCGATGGGAAAACCGGGCTCTTCGTTCCCCACGAGAACCCGGTCGCGGTCGCCGAGGCCGTGACGCGGCTGATCGACGATCCAGCGCTCCGTCGCACCCTCGGCGAAGGACTTCGCGCAAGGGTCGAGGCGGATTACGCGATATCAGCGGTCCTGCCGCAATGGCAGGCGCTCTTCGAAACGGTGCTCTCCGAACGCCGCGCGGCCCATCCCAGGCCGACGCTGTTCAGGAGCTTCCTGCAGGGCGGCTTTGAATCGTCGAGCCACCGGCGGATCCGCGACCGGCTGCGGCTCGACATGATCGCGGCGACCGGCCACGACACCCATGCCGAGAGCGACTTCCGAGCCCTCGCCGATCACGGCATCCTGACGGTCCGCGACGGTCTGCGCTGGCACCGCATCGAGACCGCGCCGGGGCGCTACGACTGGTCGAGCCTCGAGGAACAGCTTCGCGCAGCGCGGGCTTCGGGCACCGAAGTCGTCTGGGACATCCTTCATTACGGCTGGCCCGACGACATCGACATCTGGCGACCGGACTTCGTCGAGCGCTTCGCCGCTTTCGCCGCCGAGGCCGCGATGGTCGTCTCCGCCTCGACGCCGGGCACGCCCTTCTTCGCACCGGTCAACGAGATCTCGTTCTTCTCCTGGGGCGGCGGCGACGCGGGCTATCTCAACCCGTTCGCCCACGGTCGGGGGCATGAGCTGAAGGTCCAGCTCTGCCGGGCCGCCGTCGCCGCGATGGAGGCGATCCTCGCCGTCGTGCCGCGGGCCCGCTTCGTCCATGCCGATCCCGTCATCAACGTGATCTGCGATCCCTCGAGGCCGCACGAGGCACCCTTCGCGGAGGGGCACCGTCAGGCGCAGTTCCAGGCCTGGGACATCATGGCCGGTCGTGCCTGGCCGCAGGTCGGAGGGCGCGAGGCGCTGCTCGACATCGTGGGCGTGAACTATTACTTCAACAATCAATGGATCCACGGCGGACCCCCGATCGATATCGGGCATCCGCTCTACAAGCCCTTCCGCGCGATCCTGATCGAGACCTATGCGAGATATGGGCGTCCGATCTTCGTCGCCGAAACCGGCACGGAGGGCGAACGGCGTCCCGCCTGGTTCGCCTATATCTGCTCGGAGGTTCGCGCCGCCATGCGGGCCGGCGTTCCGGTGGAGGGGATCTGCCTCTATCCCATTCTCGACCATCCCGGCTGGGACGACGAGCGCTACTGCCCGAACGGTCTTCTCCAGTTCCATCGCGGCCGCGGAACCCGCACGGCCTACGCGCCGCTTGCGGCCGAACTCGCGCGGCAACGCGCGCTGTTCGAGCCGGCGCGGATGCGCGTCCGCGACGTGGACCTGACGGCAGCCTGAGCGCCGCCACGCGACCTCGGCCGGACGGCACGGACGATGCCGGCCGAGGTCTCGTTTCGCCGCATCGGCGATCGTGATCAATGGGCCGTGCTGGCCTCGGCCTTGGCGCTCGCGCCGGCCGCCGGGGCTGCCGCGGTCAGGCGGGGAACCACGAGCGTCAGCGCGAGGGTCGCCAGCGAGATCAGGAAGACGCCCCAGAACGTCAGGTGCAGCGAGTCGTCCAGCGCGCCGCGCGCCAGGACATCCGATGCCAGTCGACCCGGCTGGTCGAGAAGCTCGCGGATCCGGTCGAAACCGACCGCGCCGCCGTCCCGATGGGCCAGAGCGATGTTGAAGACCGCGCCGAGGGCCGCTGCGCCGAGCGTCGAGCCGAGATTGCGCGAGAAGATGTTGGAGGCCGTCGCCGAGCCCCGCTCGGCCCAGCCGACGCTGCTCTGGACGATGACGATGGCCGCCGTCGACAGGAAGCCCATGCCGAAGCCCATGACGATCGAGCCTCCGGCCGCGACGAGCGGCGAGGTGCCCGCCGACAGGACCACGAAGGCGACGGCGCCGATCGGCAGGAGCGTCGCGCCGAAGATCATCACCCGGCGAAGGCCGTAGCGTCCAAAGGTCTTCGCCGCGATCGTGGCGCCGATCGGCCAGCCGAGAACCATCGCCGTCAGCGTGAAGCCCGCGACGAGCGCGCTCTGTCCGAGCACGCCCTGAACGTACATCGGCAGGAAGGTCGTGAGGCCGATCACGGACATGCCGCTGAGAAGCGTCGCCCCGTTGACGGTGAGGATGGTGCGCCGGGACCAGAGCTTCAGGTCCATCATCGGATCGCTCGCGCGCGTTTCACGAATGAAGAAGCCGATCGTCGCGGCGACGAAGAGGGCGAAGGCGCCGAGGACGAAGCCGGTGCTGGCGGTTCCAAGTTCGGTCAGCGAGATCATCAAGGCCGCGACGGCGAGCGTGAAGAGCGCCGCGCCGGCGAAATCGAGCGAGCGCTCGCGCGGCCTGATCTCCTCGGACAGGAAGCGCATGAAGAAGAGCGCCGCGAGAACGCCGATCGGAAGGTTGATCCAGAAGATCCAGGACCAGGACACGCTCTGGATGATCAGGCCGCCCGCAAAGGGTCCGACGACCGACGAGATCCCCCAGACGCTGGCGAGATAGCCCTGGATCTTGCCGCGCTCCTCCACCGTGTAGAGATCGCCGATGACGGTGAGCCCGACCGGCTGGATCGCGCCCGCGCCGATGCCCTGCATCAGGCGGAAGACGATCAGCGAGGGCATCGACCAGGCCAGTCCGCAGAGAACGGAGCCCACCAGGAAGATGGCGATTCCGGCGAGCAGAACCGGCTTGCGCCCGAACGTATCGGCGAGCTTGCCGAAGATCACCGTCGTCGCCGTCTGCGCCAGAAGGAAGGAGGCGAAGACCCAGGCGTAAAGCTGGAGGTCGCCGAGCTGTCCCGCGATCTGCGGCATGGCCGTGGAAACGATCGTCGCCTCGATCGCGATCATCGCCATCGATGCCATCACCGCCGCGAGTATCAGCGGGCGGCGCAATCCTGGGGTCTGGTTCATGAAAGCCATTCGTTGGGGCGAGGCCGGCCGTCGAGGGGCGGTCGTTAAGGCATGCTTATATTGAGCCGTCTCACAGAACAATTCCAGGAAGGTCCACATCCCGGTTGCGATGGCGCCCGACCCGGACGGCGTCGACGCGAGGCTTCGGATGGAACTGGGGCGAGGCCCCGCACGGACCAGATGGTCACACCGATTTCGGCGCGGTTCGGCACCCGCATGGACCTCCTCGCCCCGTGCGCGCAGGCATGTGTCTCAAGGCGTCGGCTGAGCCATCGACGGTGCTCGATCCTCGTCGAAGCCGCCGTTCCGCGCGAGGCGTCGTGCCGCGCCGGCCGATAGTCCGTCTCCTCGACGGTCCGTGGAACGTCAAAGCCCGCTGCCGAGCCGGGCTTTGCGAAAATGCCGCAGCCGACGTCCCGGCTTCCGCACTGCCGAGCTTTTCGTGCTTGTGACGATACGGCATAGTCCCTTCGCGGCGTGGGGGCACGGTTGTCAGAGCTGCCGGTGCGAGGGTAAGAACAAAACGGGTATCAAAGCGTCACGTTGGAGACGAGCCCCGTCGTCTGTATCGAAAGAGGTCCTTGCGTGACCGGGGACAGCCTCATGGAGTTGGACGATCATCCGGCCGATCTCGAAACGATCGCCGGCATCAGCGCCGTACCGTCGATCCTCGACATCATCCGTCGGACGACGGGAATGGGATTTGCTGCCGTCGCGCGCGTGACGGACACCCGTTGGATCGCCTGTTCGACCCTGGATACGATCGGCTTCGGATTGGTGCCCGGCGGAGAGCTTCCCGTCGACACCACGATCTGCCACGAAATCCACCGGGATCTCCAGCCCGTCATCATCGAGGATGTGGATGCCGATCCGATCTTTCGCAGCCATCCGACGCCAGCGCTCTACGGCTTCAAGAGCTACATCTCGTTTCCGATCGTGCTGCCGGACGGGGTCTTCTTCGGGACGCTCTGCGCGATCGATCCGTCTCCGCGTATCCTGAAGACGCCGGAACTCTCCGGCACCTTCAAGCTGTTTTCCGAGCTCATCGCCTTCCACATCGACGCGGCGCGCAAGCTCGCGCAGACGCAGCGTCTGCTCGAAGAACGCCGGGAGGCCGACCGGCGCCAGCGCGTTCTGCAGCGCGAACTGGCCCATCGGATGAAGAACACGTTGACGATGGTTCAGGCCGTCGTCACGCAAAGTCTGCGCAACGCCTCCTCGCTCGACGAAGCCGCCCATCTGGCGGGAGAGCGCATTCAGGCGCTCAGTCGAGCCCAGGACATGCTGACGGAATCGAACTGGGAGACGGCCGAGATCGGCACGGTGGTCTCGGCGGCGATCTCCCCGCATGTCGACGGGGGCAAGCGCTTCGAGATCATCGGGCCCTCGGTCCAGTTGACCGCGCAGCAAGGCATGGGGCTCGCCCTCGCCATCCACGAACTCGCGACCAACGCGGCGAAATACGGGGCCCTGTCCAACGAAGGCGGCCGAATCCGCGTCGCCTGGGCGCTCGACGATTGCGGCCGGTTCCGGTTCGACTGGTCCGAAAGCGAGGGTCCCGCTGTCATCGTGCCGGTGCGGCGCGGATTCGGGACGCGGCTGACGGAACGGGTGGTTCCAACCTATTTCGAAGGCACAGCCGTGCTCTGCTACGATGCGACGGGCGTTCGGTACGAACTCGAAGGCGTTCTTTCGAAATAGCAGGACCGTGTCATCCGGCGGACGCCCGCTCGTCGAGCCTCGCCAGCACGTCGCGGCAGAGGTCCTCCACCGGACGGGTCGCGTCGAGGCGCAGGACGTTCGGCCCCGGCTCCGGTTCCTCCAGGGCCGCGAACTGGCTGTCGACCAGCGACGCCGGCATGTAGTGTTCCGGCCGCGCCGCGACCCGGCGCGTGACCTCGTCGCGATCGATGGCGAGGAAGGCGAAGAGAACGGGCGCTGCGCTCGACGAGAGAACCTCCCGGTAGCGCGTCTTGAGGGCGGAACAGGCGACGACGAGGTCCTCGCCCTTCACGGCTCCTTCGAGAAGGATCGAGGCGAGGGCGGTGAGCCACGGCGCGCGATCATCGTCCGTCAGCGGGGTTCCCGCCCTCATTTTCTCGACATTGGCCGGCGGATGAACGGTGTCCGCATCGACATAGCGAAAGCCGTGGCGGTCCCTCAGCGCCTCTCCCAGCGTCGACTTCCCGCTGCCGGAGACACCCATGGCGACGACGATCCGGGACTGCTTGCGATCCATGACGTATCCAATTTTTTCCGGCGATGAGCGAGGCACGTCAGAGGCCGGTTGGCCGTCATGGCCGGCGACGAGACGGAGAACGCTCATCGCGGCCGGCTCGTCGCGCGCTCTGCCCGCCATATGGGTTTGGGATCACCCGCGGACAGGCTGGAATTCGGGACCGACCGTGAAACGCTCCGGCCGCAGCCCCGGCCGCCCGGTCGCGGCAAGGGGTCGGCGCCACGTCGTTCCGAAGGGAAGGTCCGTCCGGAAATCCCGGGAGCCCGGCCGACGGGTCAGAGCGTCGCGAGCACGCCGCCGTCCACGTAGATGATCTGTCCGTTGACGAAGTCCGATGCGGACGAGGCGAGGAAGATCGCCGCGCCCTGAAGCTCCTCCACGCGGCCCCAGCGCCCGGTCGGCGTGCGGGTCTTCAGCCAGTCGGTGAACGTCGGGTCGTCCACCAGCGCCTGGTTGAGGGGAGTCTCGAAGTAGCCGGGACCGATCGCGTTGATCTGCAGGCCGTGACGTGCCCAGTCGGTGCACATGCCCTTGGTCAGATTGAGGACCGCGCCCTTGGTGGCGGTATAGGGCGCGATGGAGTACCGGGCGGCCTGGGCCTGGAGGCTCGCGATGTTGATGATCTTGCCGCGCGAGCGGGGGATCATGTACCGGGCGACCGCCTGTCCGACGAAGAACACGGAATCGACATTGGCCCGCATGATCTCCGACCAGGTCTCGGCGGGATAGGTCTCGAGCGGGGCCCGTCGCTGGATCCCGGCATTGTTGACGAGGATGCCGATGGGCCCGATCCCGGCCTCGATGCGGTCGACGCCGCTCCGAACCGCTTCGATATCGGTCACGTCGAACACGGCGGTCTCGACCGCGATCTCCTCGGCCCGCAGCGTCTCGGCGGCCGCCTCGACGGCGTCGGCCCGTCGACCGTTGAGAACGATTCTCGCGCCCGCCCGTCCCAGGCCCTGCGCGAGCGCATAGCCGATGCCCTGGCTCGAGCCGGTGATGAGGGCGGTTTGCCCCGTCAGATCGAAAAGCTTCAGCGACATGACAAATCTCCCAGCGACGCGACTTGCGAAGCGTCGCCCTCCCTTTGGTAGCTCAAGCCGTTATCGATACCGAACGCATCCGATGCGGCGGCTTTCATCAGATCACCGGCCAAACGTGATGGTGGGATCCGCCCTGGTCGAAACGCCGATAGGTGTGGGCGCCGAAAAAGTCGCGCTGCCCCTGAACCAGGTTCGCGGTGCCGCGGGCACGACGGTAATCGTCGAAATAGGACAGGGCCGCGGCCAGGGCGGGAACCGGCAGGCCGGCGAGAACCGCCCGCGAGACGACCCGGCGCAGCGCCGCCTGTCCCGCCGTGACACGCTCCGAAAAGCTCGGCGCCTGCAGGAGGTTCACGATTCCGTCGCCAGCCTCGTAGACCCGGGCGATGTCGTCGAGGAAGACGGAGCGGATGATGCAGCCGGCGCGCCAGATGCGCGCGATGTCGCGGAGCGGCAGCTTCCAGCCGTATTCGGCGGACGCGGCGGCGAGCACCGCATAGCCTTGCGCATAGGCGATGATCTTGGCCGTTTCGAGCGCCGACTCGAGGTCCGCGATGCCGGCGGCATCGGCGGGGACGGCCGAACCCGTGTCGAGCGAGAGGGTGCCGTAGATGTCCGATGCCGCGATTCGCTCGTCGCGTCGCGATGAGATGCCGCGAGCGGAGACCGCTGCTTCGAGCGTGGTCGCGCCGATGCCGAGCTTCTGCGCCTCGATGACCGACCAGCGTCCCGTGCCCTTCTGCCCGGCTTCGTCGATGATCATGTCGACGAGCGGCTTGCCGGTCGCCTCGTCCGTTTCGGCAAGGACCGTCGCGGTGATCTCGATGAGGTAGGAGGAAAGGCCGCGCGTGTTCCAGTCGGCGAAGATGGAGGCCATGGCGGGCGCATCGAGCTTGGCGCCGTCGCGGAGCAAGCCGTATATTTCGGCGATCATCTGCATGTCGGCATATTCGATGCCGTTGTGGATGGTCTTCACGAAATGGCCGGCGCCGTCCGGACCGAGCCAGGCGACGCAGGGCTCGCCCTCGTGCTGGGCGGCGATCGGCTCGAGGATCGGCTGCAGGCGCTGCCAGACCTCCTTGGCGCCCCCGACCATGATCGAGGGGCCATGGCGCGCGCCTTGTTCGCCGCCGGAAACGCCCATGCCGACGAAGTTGATGCCGGTTCCTTCGGCGGACCGGGAACGGCGGACGGTGTCGTTGAAATCGGCATTGCCGCCGTCGATGATGATGTCGCCGGCGTCCAGAAGCGGCATGAGATGGGCGATCTGCTCGTCCACGGGAGCGCCGGCATTCACCATGACGAGCACGATGCGCGGTGTCTTCAGACGGGCGACGAAGCCTTCCAAGCTGTCTTCGGGATGGAGCCTCGCGGCGAGAGCCGGATTGTCGGCGACCAGGCGATGGGCCTTCTCGGCCGTTCGGTTGAAGATCGCGGTCTCATGGCCCTTCTCGGCAAGATTGAGGGCCAGCATGCCGCCCATCGTTCCCATTCCAAGGACGCCGATATCGGATTTCATCGTCATGGCCAGATCTCCTGCGGCCCGAACCGCCGGGCATTCTCGCCGGCTCGCCCGCCGCATCTCGTCGGCAAGCCGCCAGCTCTACAAACACTCGCGCCGGTCGACGAACCGGTTGAGCGAGAGAGGTTAGGCATGAACCGTCGCGAGCTCCACGCCAAGACCCGGCGGCGTGCTCTTCAGTCTGACGATCGATTTTCCGGTCTGCCGAAGAAGAGGTTTCGATCGGGGATCCCGACTGACACCGTCCCTCCGCAGCCGAACTGACGCTTCGGGTGATATCGATATCATGAGGAGATCGTCAACGGGGTCGCTCCCGATCTCGTGCGACGCCCGGCGCGGCCTTTGGACGGGTGGCGCGCGACATCGAGGGCCGAGGGATCGCGAAGGCCGGAGCGGGGGCTCGCCAATGGCTGGCAGTTCGGTCATCACTGCGCAGACATGGCGGTTCGCTCGACCGGCGACCGTGCGACGAGGAGACGAGGACATGGCGGCTCGAAAGGTCATCTTCGACACCGATCCCGGGCAGGACGATGCCGTGGCGCTCCTCGCCGCGCTGGGATCGCCGGACGAGATCGAGGTGCTCGGCATTTCCGTCGTCGCCGGAAACGTGCCGCTGCATCACACGGTCAACAACGCCCTACGCCTCGTCGAACTCGCCGGGCGGCCGGACATTCCCGTCTTCGCGGGCGCAGACCGCCCGTTCACGCGTCGTCTCGAAACGGCGGAGCATGTCCATGGATCGACCGGGCTCGACGGGCCGGATCTTCCCGCCGCGAGCGCCGAAGCGCGGTCCGGGCACAGCGTGGATTTCATCATCGACATCGTCCGCTCCTCGCCGGAGGGCACGATCTCGATCCTGGCTCTCGGTCCGTTGACCAACGTCGCGCTGGCGCTTCTGAAGGCGCCGGACATCGCGACGCGCCTCGAAGCGATCGTTCTCATGGGCGGAGCCTATTTCGAGGTCGGCAACATCACGCCGACCGCGGAGTTCAACATCTATGTCGACCCCGAAGCGGCCAAGATCGTGTTCGCCTCGGGCGTGCCGCTGACGGTCCTGCCGCTCGACGTCACCCATCAGATGCGCGCGACGCCCGAGCGGATCGAAGCGTTCCGCGCCATCGGCAACCGCGCCGGACAGGCCGTCCACGCCATGCTGTCCTTCTCGCAGGGCTTCGATCTCGCCAAGTACGGCTGGGAGGGCGCACCGCTCCACGACCCCTGCGTCACCGCATTCCTGCTCCGGCCGGACCTTTTCGAGGGTCGGCACATCAACGTGGAGATCGAGACCGCCAGCGAGTTGACGCGCGGCATGACGGTCGCCGATTTCTGGGGCGTGACCGACCGCGCGAAGAACGCCTTCTTCGTGCGATCGGGCGATGCCGACGGCTTCTACGCGCTGTTGACCGAGCGCATCGCGCGCCTGCCCTGACGGCCTCGCGCGGGGCGGATCAGGCGAGCCCGGCGGCTCGGCGAATGGAGCCGACATCGGCGCCGATGAAGGACTGAATGCCGACCACCGGCTGATAGGGGCCGGCCTGGCGGAAGAAGGTCTCGATGTTCTGTCCGGCCAGTGTCGCGCCGGTCCAGCAGCCGAGGCAGAGCGGCGTGTCGATCGGGGCGTGACGATCGGGACGCTGTTCGATCTCGTCGACATAGCGACCGTAGAAAAGATATTCCGAGAAGGTCCGCCGCGCCGCCACCGCCGCGGCCCACGAGCGTCCGCTGATGCTTTCGATCCGCCCGATCATGCCGCGGACCGTATCGCCGCGCCATGCGACGGCCTGGGCGATGTAGTCGGTGTGCGTCGTTTCTTCCTTCGTGCCGAGAAGCCGGCCCGCGCGCGCCGACCAGGCGAGGTGCTCGGCCATGTCGGACCCGATCGCTCCCGGCTTGCGGAAGAAGGCGAGGCGGCCCTCCGTCCACTGGTCGCCAATGTCGGCTTCGCGCACGAAGACGGTGTCGGAATCGCAGAAGAGGACCGCGTCCTCGTCCAGAAGCGCTGCCATCGCGATCTTGCGCAATTGCTGGACGTGCCAGCCCCGAAGCGGCAATCCGTAGGGCGAGAGCCAGAGGCGGCGGCGTCCGAGCGACAGGGGATCGGGCACCACCGTCAGCCAGGCGGGAAGGATCGAGCGCTCGTCGACGATCCGTCGGCGGGGTCCCGCCAAGGCCTCGAACAGGTCGAGATCGCCTTTTTCGACGAGAATGTAATGATCCGTGTAACCCGTCACACGCCGATCGATGCTTTCGCAAAGAAGCCGGCATCGCTCGAAGTCACCGCTATAACTCGGTGTGACGATCGCGGTTTGCATCGAGCATCTCCCATGAAGTGATGCTTACGATATAACGCAGGTCATGCTTAGTGAATTTTTAAAATGAACAATCGGTTAATAGAGACGATCTTAAGCAAGTCTTGCCGGACATGGGCGACGGCATGGTGACTTCGCTCGATGATGGACCATCAGCGAAGGCTTCGGTCGTATCCGGACGGAGGTCGACGGTTCGAGGGCGAAGGCTCCCGGACCGGGAAACGGTGCCGGGACCGGCTCGACCGATCCGCCAGGAAACGTCGCTGCCTCGAAAGGGCCTCATCGATCCGACCTCGGCGGGTTGTCGGCCTCCGATCGGCGTGACAGACACGGATCCCGTGTCGGCGGCTGAGGAGGGCGGAGCATGGTTCGGGAGGGCGACGGCGGGAAAGCCGCAGGGTTGCGGCGCTTCGATCTGTCAGGGCGCACCGTTCTCGTCACCGGCGCAGCCCGCGGGATCGGCGCGTCGCTTTCGATCGCGCTGGCCGAGGCTGGCGCCTCGCTGGTGCTCGGCGCACGCAAGGCGGGGGATCTCGACGGCACCGCCTCGGCTGTCGCCGCGACCGGCGCGACGGTTCTTCCCGTGACCCTCGACGTGACCAAGCTGCCGACGATCGAGGAGGCGGTCCGTTTGGCCGTCGCGCGTTTCGGCCGGCTCGACGGTCTCGTCAACAATGCCGGCGTCGAAGAGGTGCGCCCGAGCTTCGACGTCGACGAAGCTCTCTGGGACCGGATCCTCGACACCAATCTGAAGGGCGCGTTCTTCACCGCCCAGATCGCGGGCCGGGCCCTGCGCGACGGGGGCGGCGGCAGCATCGTCAACATCGCCTCGCTGACCTCGATGGTCGGCGTGCCGACGGCGGTTCCCTACGGCTCGTCGAAATCGGGCCTCCTCGGGATGACGCGGGCGCTGGCGGCGGAATGGGCGCCCATCGGCATTCGCGTCAACGCCATCGCGCCCGGCTATTTTCGGACGGATATGACGGAGGTCTTCTACGAGAACGAGGCATGGCGGTCTCGCATGCTCTCGGGAATCCCGCAGAACCGGTTCGGTGATCTCGACGATCTTGCGGGCGCCGCGCAGTTTCTCGTGAGCGATGCTTCGGCCTACATGACGGGACAGTGCATCACGATCGACGGGGGCTTTCTCGCCTCGATCTAGGAACAACCGGTTCGGAAATCTCTCTCTGCCTTCAATTCAAGCTTGCGCTCGACCTGCACCTCGATCAAGCATGCTGTATGGACTTGTATGTGCCTGTCATGACGACCTGGGATGCCAGGTTGCGCTCTGGAGCGATGGCGTGAGCGTCGCCCACCGTGCGGAAGCGGATGGCGCCGCGAGCCCCATTCCCGCCGTCTCCGTGCGCGACGTGGCGATGGTCTTTTCCGGACAGGCGGCGGTGACGGACGCCTCCTTCGACCTGGACACGGGCCGGTTCCTCACGATCCTCGGACCATCGGGCTCGGGCAAGACCACGCTCCTTCGCATGATCGCCGGGTTTCAGCATCCGACCCGCGGCGAGATCGCCATCAATGGCCAGCCGGTCTCGGCCGTGCCGCCGCACCGGCGGCGGATCGGCATGGTCTTCCAGAAGCTCGCGCTCTTTCCGCATATGACGGCGGCAGAGAATGTTGCCTTTCCCCTGAAGATGCGGCGCTACGATGCGCGGAACATTCCGGCCCGCGTCGCGCGCTATCTCGATCTCGTCCATCTCGGTCCCTATGCCGACCGGCGCATCCATGAACTGTCGGGCGGCCAGCAGCAGAGGGTCGCGATCGCGCGAGCTCTCGTCTTCGAACCCGATCTTCTCCTGCTGGACGAGCCGCTCGCCGCGCTCGACCGCAAGCTGCGCGAGGAGATGCAGCTGGAGTTCCGACGGATCCAGAAGGAGCTCGGCATCACCACGATCAACGTCACGCACGACCAGCGCGAGGCGCTCGTCGTCTCGGACGAGGTCATCGTGATGGATCGCGGCCGCATCCAGCAGATGGCGGACCCGATGCGAACCTATCGCGAACCGGCCAACGCGTTCGTCGCGAGCTTCATCGGTGTCACGAACCGGTTGACCGGCGTGCTGGCCGAGATCGGCGGCGACGACGTGACGCTGGATGGCGGCTTCGGCGGATGCGTGGGGCGCTGGTCCCCGAGCGCCGGCCGCTCGCCGCGTTCCGGCGAGCCGGCCATCGGCATGCTTCGCGCCGAACAGATCCGCGTCGGAGCTCTGGCCGGGAACGGGACGGGGCTGGACGTGTCCGTCCGAGCCGAGATCGTCGACGTCATCTTCGAGGGCGAGCGGGTCGTCTACGAGGCGCGGCTGGCGGCGCATCCCGAAACGGTGCTTCGCGTCTTCGACCACGATCCCGTCGGCCACGACGTCCATCCTGTCGGCGCCCTGGTCCGGCTCGGCTGGAATCGCCGGGACCTCATCGTCTTCCCCGGAACCTGACCTGCAACCCGACAGAGGAGCCACGATCATGACGGACCCGACATCCTTTCTGGAACTCTCCCGACGCCGCTTCCTCCAGGGCGCCGCCGCCGCCGGCTCGATCGGCGCCCTGTCTGCGGCGGGGTTGCGCCCCGCCTTGGCGCAGGCGCCGGAAAAGCCGGCCGAGATCATCGTGCGGGCCTGGGGCGGCTCCTGGGTCGAGGCGCTGAAGGCTGGCGTCTCCGATCCCTTCACCAAGGCGACCGGCATCGCCGTGCGCCACGACCTGACCGAGGACAACGAGATCCAGCCCAAGGTCTGGGCCGCCGTCGCGCAAAAGCGCGTGCCGCCGATCCACATCAACTGGGACACGACGACCAACGCGACGAAGTCGGCGCTGCGCGGCGTGACCGAGGACCTGTCCGATCTGCCCAACCTCAAGACCGTTACCGATCTCGCCAAGCCGGTCGGGCTCGACGGCTATCCGATCGTCAACACCTACGGCTACGTCTATGTCCTCGCCTATCGGCCGGGCGCGTTTCCCGACGGCCCGCCGACCTCCTGGAAGGCGTTGCTCGATCCGAAGTTCAAGGGCCGCATCGCGCTCTACAACGACGGCATCGGCTTCCACTTCCCGGCGCAGGTCGCGGGCGGCGGCAAGCTGGAGGACATCCCGGCGAACATGCAGCCGGCCTGGGACTTCATCGCCAAGGTCAAGGAACAGGAGCCGCTGCTCGGCGAGGACCCGGATTTCACGACCTGGTTCCAGAACGGCGAGATCGACCTCGCCTGCACGATCTCGACCAATGCGCGCGAGGCCAAGAAGAACGGCATCGACGTCGCCTGGACCGTGCCGGAGGAGGGGGCGAAGTTCGACACGGACGGGCTCTGGATTCCGAAGGGCCTGCCGGAGAACGAGCTCTACTGGGCCAAGACCTACATCGACATGGCGATCACCCAGGCGGGCCAGCAGGTCTGGCTCGACGGGCTCGGCTTGCCCGGCGTCGTGCCCGGCCTGACGCCGCCGGCCGATCTCTCCGGCGATCCGTCCTACCCGACGAAGCCCGCCGACTTCGAGCATCTGATTCGCATTTCCTCGAAGGTTCAGGTCGAGAACGAAGCCGAGTGGTTCGGCAAGTTCAAGGCGATCATGCAGGGCTGACGCGCAGGCTCCAGCCGATCTCCCCGAACGGGGAGGTCGGCGGCTCCGTCCAACAGCGTCCGATCACCGAAAAGCCGCCGATGCCCCTTCGCCCCTCCCGCTCCGCCTACCCCCTGTCCTGGCGCGTCCTCGATGCGCTGGAAGCGGGCGGGCGTGCCGTTTGGCCGGCGCGGTTCAAGCGGGGCGTGCCCTGGCTCATGCTGGCGCCGGCGGTTCTCCTCGTCGGGCTCCTGGTTCTCAGCCTCTTCGAGATCGCCGATGCCAGCCTGCGCACGCTCGACACCGCGACCTTCCTGCCCTCCGAGGACCGCTCGCTCGCCAATTACGCGCGCGCCTTTTCCGAGCCGGTCGTGCTGGCGGTCGGCCTTCGCAGCCTCGGCGGCGCGTTGATCGTGACGCTGGCGACCCTCGTCCTCGCCTTTCCCTATGCCTATGCCATGGTGCGGACGACCTCGGCCGCCTGGCGCAAGACGCTGCTGATCGCTCTGTTTCTGCCCTTCTTCATCGGACAGGTCGTGCGCGCCTATGGCTGGCTGATCCTGCTCGGCAACCAGGGCCTCGCCAACGAGATTCTCGGTCTTTTCGGCATCGGGCCGGTGCGCCTTCTCTTCAACTACTGGGCCGTCCTCTTCGGCCTCGTCCAGTACATGCTGCCCTTTGCCGTCCTGATGCTCGCGCCCGCGCTGTCGGCGATTCCCGAGGAGGTCGAAGCGGCGGCGGGATCGCTCGGCGCGAACTGGGGACGCACGCTCCTCCACGTCGTCGTTCCCATGGCCAAACCCGGCTTCGTCGGCGCGGGCCTCGTCGTCCTGACGCTGACGCTGACCGATTTCGCCATGCCCGCCATCCTCGGTGGCGGCGGGCAGGACTTCATCGCCAACGCCATCTACGACCAGTTCTTCCGCACCTCCGACCAGGGCATGGGCGCCACGCTGACCCTTCTCCTCGTCCTCGCCGGCTCGACGCTGGTCGGCCTCGTCTTCGCGCTGTTCGGCGCGGGAACGCTCGCCCTCCGGGGGCGCGGCACGTGACGGCGGCGCGCGGTCAACGGTGGACGATCGGAACGCTCGTCGCCGTCTCGCTCCTCATCCTTTCCGCGCCGACGCTCGTCGTCCTCGGCGCGTCCTTCACGGCCGGCAACATCATCGCCTTTCCGCCGGACGGTCTTTCGCTGAAGTGGTACGCCAAGGTCGCGGGCGCGAGCGACCTGCGCCAGGCCTTCTGGCGCTCGCTCCAGGTCGCGCTGATCTGCACGGCCGTCGCGGTGCCCGCCGGCACCCTCGCAGGGCTCGCGCTCGCCAAGCACCGCGTGCGCTTTTCGGGCCTGTTGCAGGTCTATCTGCTGCTGCCCTTCACCATTCCCCTCATCGGTTCGGGCATTGGGCTGATGCTGATGTTCGGCGAGGCCGGTGTCCTGGGTTCGCTCTGGCCTGTCGGGCTGGCGGCCTGCGTCATCAACCTGCCCTTCATGATCTGGGCGGTGACGGCGAGCGCGGGGGCGCTCGACCCCGATCTCGAACTCGCAGCCGCAAGCTGCGGCGCCCCGCCGCTGCAGACCTTTCTCCTCGTCACGGTGCCGGCCGTCGCGCCGGGCATCATCACGGGTTCGCTCCTGATGTTCATCCTGGCGCTGAACGAGTTCCTCGTCAGCCTGCTCCTCGTCGACGCGCGAACGGTGACGCTGCCGGTTCAGATCTACAATTCGATCCGCTCCATCATCACCCCGGATCTCGCCGCGATCTCGGTCGTCTTCATCGCCTGCGCCGCGCTCGCCATTCTCGCGCTCGACCGCCTCGTCGGCCTCGACATCTTCCTGAAATCGAAGTGACGGCTCCCATGACGACCTTTTCCTGTTCCTTCCACGACCTCGCCGGCCTTGACGAGGCCGCGCGCGCTCGGCTTCTGCGCCGCTCCGAGACGGATCTGGCGGCCTTCGTGGAGAAGGTCCGGCCGATCATCGCCGCGGTGCGCAGCGAAGGGGATGCGGCGCTCCTGCGCTTCGCGCGCGAACTCGACGGCGCGGACGTCGCGCCCGGCGCGCTGCAGGCCAGCGAGGCGGAGTTCGATCGCGCCTTCGCGACCGTCGAGCCGGACGTGGTGGAGGCCATCCGCTTCGGCATCGACAACATCCGCCGCTTCCACGAGGAGCAGAAGCCCGAGCCCATGTGGTTCAAGGAGATGCGTCCCGGCGCCTTCGCGGGGGACCGCTGGACACCGATCCAGTCCGCCGCGCTCTACGTGCCGCGCGGCAAGGGCGCGTTTCCCTCCGTCACCATGATGACGAGCGTTCCGGCCGTCGTCGCCGGGGTGCCGGACCTTTGCATCCTGACGCCGCCGACGGCGGACGGCTCGGTCGATGCCGCGACGCTCGTCGCCGCGCGTCTTGCCGGCGTCGAGACGGTCTACAAGGTCGGCGGCGCGCAGGCGGTGGCCGCCGCCGCCTACGGCACCGAGACGATCCGGGCGAAGATCAAGATCGTCGGTCCCGGCTCGCCCTTCGTCGTCGCGGCCAAGAGCCTGCTCTCCGGCGTCCTCGACACGGGCCTTCCCGCCGGACCCTCCGAAGCCGTCGTCTTCGCGGACGAGACCGTCGACGGGGCGCTCGCCGCGCTCGATCTCCTGATCGAGGCCGAGCACGGACCGGATTCCTCGGCCTATCTGGTGACGCACGAGAGGCGCGTGGCGGAAGAAGCGATGGCCGCGCTGCCCGGCCATCTCGCCCGCATGACCGAGCAGCGCCGAGCCTTCGCGAGCGCGGTTCTCTCCGGCGCCTATGGCGGGATCGTCCTCACCGCGTCGCTGGAGGAGAGCTATCGCTTCATCAACGACTATGCCCCGGAGCATCTCGAGATCCTGTCGGTCGAGCCGTTCCGTCACCTCGGCCGGATCACCGAGGCGGCCGAGATCCTCATGGGGCCGCACACGCCCGTGACGCTCGGCAATTTCGTGCTCGGCCCGAACGCCGTCCTGCCGACGAGCCGCTGGGCGCGCACCTTTGGACCGCTCTCGGTGACGGATTTCCTGAAGCGATCCTCGATCGGCTACGTCACCTCGGCCGGCTATCCCGAACTCGCGCTCCACGCCCGACGCCTCGCGCGCTACGAGGGGTTTTCCTCGCACGAGAACGCGGTGTCGGAGATGCGCGACGAGATCCTCGGGCGTCCCCGGCGATGACGGAGGAAAGACCCGGCCGGGAGAGCCGATGCCGTCGCCGGACCGGACGCGGTGCCGCATGACGGCGCTGCCCGAGGCCGCGAGCCCGCTCTACGAACGGGTGAAGCATTATGTCCGAGACCTGATCCGCGACGGCCAATGGCGGCTCGACCAGCGCTTGCCGTCCGAAAACGACCTCGTCCAGTCGCTCGGGGTCTCCCGCATGACGGTGAACCGGGCGCTGACGGAACTGACGCGGGAGGGCGTCCTCAAGCGCATCCAGGGCGTCGGCACCTTCGTCGCGGCGCCGCGTCCGCGCTCGGCGCTCGTCGAGGTCGCCAATATCCCCGCCGAAATCGGCGCGCGCGGCCACCGCCATCGCGCCGACGTCCTGACCCTTGGCCGTGTCGTGCCGGCGGCGGCGATCCTCGCCTCCTTCGAATTCGCGGCGCAGCGCGACGTCTTCCATTCGCGGATCGTGCACTACGAGGACGATGTGCCGGTCCAGTTCGAAGAGCGCTTCGTCAATCCCGATCTCGCGCCCGATTACGACCGCCAGGATTTCGCCCGCGTCTCCACGCTCGACTATCTCCAGAGCGTGACCGCGCTGACGGAGATCGAGCACGTCGTCTCGGCGATCGCCGCCGACGAGGAGACGGGCCACCATCTCGACGTCGCGCCGGGCGAGCCCTGCCTTCTCCTGCACCGGCGGACCTGGACAGGGCCGACGGTGGCGACGGTCAATCGCCTTCTCTATGCCGGCAGCCGCCATTGCCTCGGCAGCCGCTACAAGCCGACGAGCCCCTCATGACGATCGCCTTCGCCAACGTGGCGGATGCGCGCCGCCTCGCGCGGCGCCGCCTGCCGAAGATCTTCTTCGACTATGTCGACGGCGGCGCCTCGGCCGAGGCGACGCTCGCCGCCAACACCGGCGATTTCGATCGCCTGTCGCTGCATCAGCGCGTTCTTGCCGGCCTGGAGCCGCGCGACCTGTCGACCGTCTTCCTCGGACAGCGCCATGCGCTCCCCTTCATGCTGGGCCCGGTCGGCTTTCTCGGCCTCTTCGCCGGCGGGGGCGAGATCCTCGCGGCGCGCGCCGCCCACGCAGCCGGCATTCCGTCCTGCCTGTCGAACTTCTCCATCGCCTCGCTCGACGATCTCCGTCGGGCCGGCTGCGCGGGTCCGCTGCAGTTCCAGCTCTATGTCCTGAAGGATCGGGGCCTCGCGGACGAGTTCCTCGCGGCGGCGCAGGCGGCCGGCGTCGAGACGCTTCATCTGACCGTCGACACCGCCGTGACCGGCATCCGCGAGCGCGACGCGCGGAACGGCTTCCGCGCCGCGACGCGCATCGGGCCGAGGATGGGGCTCGGAATGGCCCTTCGGCCGGCCTGGGTCGTCGACATGTTGCGCGCGGGCCGGCCCGGCGTCGGCGCGGTGCGCGGACGCGCCGAGTTCGGCGCCAACATTCTCGAACAGGCCGGCACGCTGTCGCGTCTGATCGATCCCGCTCTGTCCTGGGCGGATGTCGACCGGCTGCGCGAGCGCTGGTCCGGGCGCATGACGATCAAGGGCATCCTCCATCCCGAGGATGCCCGGCGGGCGCGGCAGGCGGGTGTCGATGCGATCGTCGTATCCAACCACGGCGGACGGCAGCTCGACGGCGCGCGCTCGACCGTCTCGGCGCTGCCCGGCATCGTCGAAGCCGCGGACGGGCTGGAGGTCCTTCTCGACGGCGGCATCCGTCGGGGAACGGACATCGTGAAAGCTCTCGCGCTCGGCGCCTCCGGCGTTCTTCTCGGCAGGGCCTATGCCTGGGGAATCGCGGCCGGCGGGGAGGCGGGTGCGGCCCGCGTCATCGCGCTCCTGAAGGAGGAGATCGACGTGACGCTGGCGCTGATGGGCCTCTCCTCGGTGGATGAACTGAAGCGCCTCGGCCGGGATGCGTTCGTCGACCGCGACGTCTTCGGACCGGCGGATCGGTCCTGACGCCGATGTCGGCGCCCGCTGCGGCGAATCCGAGCGCCCCTCCGCCGCCCCGGGACCTGCGTGCCGTCCGGCGCGATCAGGGCGTCTCGTCGTGGGGTTCTTCGACGCTGACATCGACGAGCGCCTGCGCGGCCTCCGCCAGCGGCTGGCGCGTGAAGCCTTTCAACCCGGCATGCGCTTCGAGATCCCGCTCGATCTCGACCGGCGAGATCGCATAGGCGGTGACGAGCTCGGCGACGGAGCGGAGCGCGTGCATGTGGATCCGCTCCCAACCGTGCGAGGCGTCGACGCCGAAGGTGACGAGCGCCGTGCGCACGTCGTGACCCGCTTCGATGGCGGATGCCGAATCCGATCGATAGTATCGGAAGATGTCCTTCTGGTAGCGGATGTCCTCGTCCTTGCAGAGGCGCACGAGCTTCTTGGTGAGATGGTAGTCGAAGGGTCCGGTCTGGTCCGCCATGGCGATGGTCACCCCGAACTCGGACGAGTTCTGACCGGGCGCCGACGTGCCGTTGTCGATCGCGACCATCGAGGCGACGTCGGGCTCGAGGATGGAGGCGGCGCCGACACCGACCTCTTCGGCGATCGTGAACAGCCAGTGCGTGTCGACGGGCGTTACCGCGCCTTCACGCTCCAGCGCCTGGATGGCGGCGAGCGTGATCGCGACGCCGGCCTTGTTGTCGAGATGGCGGGAGACGATGAAGCCGTTCTCCAGAAACTCCGGCTGGGGGTCGATCGCCACGATGTCGCCGATCTCGATCCCGAGCCGATCGACCTCCGCGCGGCTGCGCGCCATCGCGTCGATCCGCAGCTCCACGTGGTCCCAGCCGATGGGAAGCGTGTCGATCTCCTCGTTGTAGGTGTGGCCGGATGCCTTCAGGGGCAGGATCGTGCCGCGATAGGCTCCTTTCTCGGAGAAGATCGTCGTTCTCGCCCCTTCGGCGAAACGCGCGGACCAGGTGCCGATCGGCACAAGTTCCAGCCGGCCGTTGGCCTTGATCGCCTTCACCTGGGCGCCGAGCGTGTCGACGTGGCTGACGATGGCGCGCGACGACGCTCGGCGGCTGCCCTGGCGAACCGCCACGATCGCGCCTCGGCGCGTCAGCTCCACCTTGAGGCCGAGCCGCTCCAGCTCCAGCGAGACATGGCGCACGATCGTATCCGTGTAGCCGGTCGGGCTCGGAATGGAGAGAAGCGCCCGCAACTGCTCGGCGAGATAGGGGGTGTCGATCGAAAGGCGGGGCATTTTCGGTCCGTCGTTCAGGGCGTTCGGGCGGCTCGCGCGGCGGCGGTCACGCTCATCGGGAAAAGGAGATCGACGAAGCGCTCTGCGGTCGGCTGGGGCTCGTGGTTGGCGAGGCCCGGCCGTTCATTCGCTTCGATGAAGACGTAGTCCGGATCCTGCGGGGACTTCACCATGAAGTCGATCCCGCAGACAGGGATGGCAATCGCGCGCGCGGCGGCCACCGCCGCGGCGACGAGGCTGGGATGGACGTCGGCCGTCACGTCGTGGATCGTCCCGCCCGTGTGGAGATTGGCGGTGCGTCGAACGCCGATCCGTTCGCCTTCGCCCGGAACGTCGTCGAGTCCGCGGCCGGCCTGTCCGATGCAGCGCTCGGTTTCCGCGTCGAGCGGCACGCGGCTCTCGCCGCCGGTCGCCGCCGATCGCCGGCGCGACAGGTGCTCGATCAGCTCGCGGATGGTGGAGCGGCCGTCGCCGACGACGATTGGCGGCTTGCGCAACGCAGCGGCGACGAGGACGTAGTCGATCATCACGAGGCGGAGATCCTCGCCCTCGAAGCAGGCTTCGAGAAGGACCCGATCGGATTGTTCGCGGGCGATCGCGATCGCCGCCGCGGCATCGCCGGGATCGTCGATTCCGACGGCGACGCCGCGACCCTGTTCGCCCCGCGCCGGTTTGACGACGATCGAACCGTGACGCTCGATGAAGGCGGCGAGGCGTCCGGCATCGCCGTCCGCCTCGATCTGCTCGGGTACGACGACGCCCGCGGCTTCCACGATGCGCCGCGTCACGGCCTTGTCGTCGCAGATGGAGACGGCGACGCCCGTCGTGAGTTCCGACAGGCTTTCCCGGCAGTGGATCGAGCGGCCGCCGTAGGACAGCCGGAAGAATCCGCCCTCGGCATCGGTGACCTCGGCGTGGATTCCCCGCCGGCGCGCCTCGTCGACGATGATGCGGGCATAGGGGTTCAAGGCCTCGTAGCCCTCCGCTGCGCCGACGAAGAGCCGCTCGTTGATCTCGTTCTTGCGTTTGATCGTGAAGACCCGCAGCCGCTCGAAGCCGAGCTTCTCATAGAGCGCGATGGCGGAGAGGTTGTCGTGGAGGACGGAGAGATCCATCGTTGCGCGACCGGCGTCGCGGAAGCGTTCGGCGAGACGGCGCACCAGCATCTCGCCGATGCGCGGACGCGTCGCCTGGGGATCGACGGCCAGGCACCAGAGCGAGGAGCCGTTGTCGGGATCGCCGAAGGCGCCGACATTGTCGACCCCCATGACGGTGCCGACGACCTCGCCGGTCGCCTCGTCCTCGGCCACCAGATAGGTCAGCACCGCGCTCTCGCGGTTGGTCCAGATGAAGTCGGGGTCGACCTGGACCATGCCGTGGATCTGGTAGATGCGGTTCATGGCGGCCGCGTCGGCCGGCGACGACAATCCTCGAATGGCGATGCCCGGTGCGGGCCGGTCCGCCTCGCCATAGCGCGAAAGATCGAGCCGGAAGCTGTGCGAGGGGTCGAGGAAGACCTCCTGTGGCGCATGGGCGAGAACGACGTGGGGGTCGCGGATATAGAAGCTGATGTCGCGACGCTCGGGGCGCTCTTCGCGCAGGCGTTCGATCAGAGCCGCCGCGTCGTCGAAGGTCTGTCCGAAGATCAGCCGCCCCCAGCCGCAGTCGACATGGGCGTTCGACGTCGGAACCGGTCCACGCGCCTCGCTCATCCGCCCACTCCGTGTTGCTGGAGCCACATTTCGAGCAGCGCGACCTGCCAGAGCTCCGAGCCCCGCAGCGGCGTGATGTGGGCCGTCGGATCGGCAAAGAGCGTCTCGAGATAGCTCGTCTGGAACAGGCCGCGCGATCGGGCCGGTTCGGACGTCAGATGGTCCCGCACCATGTCGAGATAGGGTCCCGAGATGTATTTCAGTTGCGGCACGGGAAAATATCCCTTCGGCCGATCGATCACCGCGTGCGGAACGACGAGGCGGGCGACCTCCTTGAGGACGCCCTTGCCCTCCTGCTTCAGCTTCTCGGCGGCCGGGATGCGCGCGGCAAGTTCGACCAGTTCGTGGTCGAGGAAGGGCACGCGCGCTTCGAGGCCCCAGGCCATGGTCATGTTGTCGACCCGCTTCACCGGGTCGTCCACGAGCATCACGTTGGCGTCGATGCGCAGGGCCTTGTCGACGGGGTCCTCGGCGCCGGGCAGCGCGAAGTGCCGCTCGACGAAGGCGCGCGACACGTCCCCGTCCGCCAGCCAGGCGGGCGAGAGCTGACGACGCAGAACCGCGTCGCTGCGGTCGATGAAGGCCCCGGCATAGGTGCCGACGGGATCGGCGGCGCCGGCCATCGGCGGATACCAGTGATAGCCGCCGAAGATCTCGTCCGCCCCCTGGCCGGACTGAACGACCTTGATGTGCCGGGAGACCTCGCGGGAAAGCAGGTAGAAGCCGACATTGTCGTAGGAGACCATCGGCTCCGACATGGCGGCGATCGTGCCGGGGAGATGCGCCATGAGTTCGCTCGACGGCACGAAGATCTTGTGGTGCTGCGTTCCGTAATGGTTCGCGATCAGGTCGGAATAGACGAACTCGTCGCCCTTCTCGCCGTTCGCTTCTTCGAAACCGATCGAGAAGGTGGTGAGGCCCGCCTGTCCCGCCTCGGCGAGAAGGCCGACGATCAACGAGGAATCGACGCCGCCCGAGAGGAGGACGCCCACCGGAACGTCCGCGACCATGCGGCGCTTCACCGCCGTCTTCAGGGACTCCAGAAGGAGGTCGCGCCAGTCGTCGGACCTCAGGGCCTCGTCGCCGGCCTGCGGTCCGAACGGCGCGGACCAATAGACCTCGTCCTTGAAGGCGCCGTCGCGCTCCACGATCCGGACGGTGGCGGGCGGCAGCTTGCGCACGCCCGAGAGGATCGTCAGCGGCGCCGGCACGACGGCGTGGAAGCTCATGTAATGGTGAAGCGCGACGCGGTCGATCGAGGTGTCGACGTCGCGGGTGCGCAGGATCGCGGGGAGGGACGAGGCGACGTAGAGCCGCTCCGGCGTCTGCGAAAGATAGAGCGGCTTGATGCCGAACCGATCGCGCGCCAGGATCACGCGTCCGCTGTCGCGCTCGTGGATCACGAAGGCGAACATGCCGTGGAGCTTCTTCACGCAGTCCGGGCCGAAGGCATGATAGGCCTTGAGGATGACCTCGGTGTCGCCGGTCGAGAAGAATCGGTAGCCCTTGGCCTCGAGCTCCCGGCGCAATTCCGGATAGTTGTAGATGCAGCCGTTGAAGGCGATGGTGAGGCCGAGTTCGGGATCGACCATCGGCTGTTCGGCCTTTTCCGACAGATCGATGATCTTCAGGCGGCGGTGTCCGAGCCCGACTCGGCCGCGGACAACCTGTCCGCCTCCGTCTGGTCCCCGGCGCTCCAGGCACGCGGCCATGGCCGAGATCCGTTCGGCCGAAGCCGATCGTCCATCGAACCGGATCTCAGCGCAGATTCCACACATGGGGCATCCTTCCAGTTTGCCGTCGCTCTCCATTCCGACCGCGGCGACCGCGACCGCCATGGCCCGATCGCGCCGCGACGGTCCGAGGCGTGTCCTGCCCTAATGCACAAAAGGAAGGAGTGTTGCGCCGCAGCGATGGGAATGAACGGAGGTCGCTCTGCCCGAGGGCCTCTGTCGGGTGCTTCCGGCGACTCGTTCGGAGGTCGCATCCTTGCATCCACCTTTGCAATCGGCGGCGGTGGTCGGAACCTGAGGAGACAGCTAAGATCTTGAACCTGGATGTCGGTCGAAGCCCTCACATGTTGAAGGAGACGCGCGGAGACGAGGAAATGCCGCGGTACTTCTTTCATGTGGTTTCGACCACTGGGACGGTTCACGATCCAGAGGGGAGCGAACTGGCCGATCTCGACGCCGCGTTGGACGAGGCGATCGAAAATGCACGCGATGCGATGAGCCGGTCGATCTCGCGTGGCCACGACGTTTCGCGACGAGATGCCATACGGATCTGCGACGAGGGCGGCCTGGTGCTCCGCGTCGTACCCTATACGGACGCCATTCTCTCCGATGGCGACTGACGGTCGTGTGGGCTCGCCCGCGCCGCCATGGCCAGCGCGTCGCCAACCGTTGGATCCGCGACGGTTCCAAGCCCGACCGTTCGACCTTGGTCGCCCGGTTCCTCCCGGTCGGCGCAGACCTCCCGCTTCAGCCGCCGCACGGGGGCAAGGCGGCTTTTCGAACAGGACCTCGGCGATATCGGCGCGGCAGAGGGCGTTTTCCCGCTCCTAGAGACGCGGTGGCGGATATCCGCTCTCGATTTCGCGCCGCAAACGGCTCGCGGCGAGCGACGGCAGTTGCGCTGGCATGAGGCCCCGTCTATCCCGTCCGGACTTTCTCGCCGGCTGCGTTCGCCTCGCGGCGTCGAACGTGTCATGTCGTGGGGTCGCAAGGTGTCCCGTTTCGATCTCGGAAGACAGCCTGATGAGGCCAAAGCCATGCCGGCTGACGTGAACACTGCGACGCCCATCGAGCCGATCGGCTCGAGCGGCCATGCAGGAAGCTTTCGGACGCTTTTCATCGGCTCGATCGGCGTGGTCTACGGCGATATCGGGACGAGCCCGCTCTATGCGTTGCGCGAGGCGCTTCATCATGCCTCGAGCGGCGGCTTCAGCGAAAGCGAGGTGCTCGGCGTCGTGTCGCTGCTGCTCTGGACGCTGACGCTGATCGTCTCGCTGAAATACGTCGCCATCATCCTGAAGGCCGACAACAACGGCGAAGGCGGGACGCTTTCCCTCCTGGCGCTCGCCATCAAGGCGATGGGGCGAAAGCCCTTCCTTCTCGGCATCGGTGTGCTCGGCGCCTCGCTGTTCTACGGCGACGCCGTCATCACTCCCGCCATCTCGGTGCTCTCCGCGGTCGAGGGCCTGAAGATCGTCGCGCCCGGCTTCGACGGCTACGTGCTCCCCATCACCATGGCGATTCTCGTCGGCCTTTTCGCGATCCAGGCGCGGGGGACGGGCAGCGTCGCGCGGTGGTTCGGTCCCATCACCCTCGTCTGGTTCGCGGTGATGGCGCTGCTCGGCCTCTCCCATATCGGCGACCAGCCCGACATTCTCTGGGCGATCAGCCCGCACCAGGCCGTGATCTTCATCTGGAATCATGGCTTCATTTCGCTGGCCGTCCTCGGCTCTGTCTTCCTGGCCGTGACGGGCGCGGAGGCGCTCTATGCGGATATGGGGCATTTCGGCCGGCGGCCGATCCGGCTCGCCTGGGGCACCGTCGTCTTCCCCGCGCTCGCCCTCAATTATCTCGGGCAGGGAGCGCTGATCCTCAACGACTCCTCCGCGATCGAGAATCCGTTCTTCCTGCTGGCGCCGGAATGGGGCGTGCTGCCGCTCGTGTGCCTCGCGACGGTCGCCACCGTCATCGCCAGCCAGGCGGTGATCACCGGCGCCTTCTCCGTCACGCAGCAGGCCATGCTGCTCGGCCTTCTGCCGCGCATGAAGGTCGCACACACGTCGGAAACGCAGTTCGGCCAGATCTACATCGCGCGGGTCAACTGGTATCTCCTCGTCGTCGTTCTCGCGCTCGTCTTCACCTTTCGCTCCTCCAGCGAACTTGCGAACGCCTACGGGATCGCGGTGACCGGTGACATGGTCGTGACGACCACGCTCGCCTTCCTCGTCTTCTGGCGGTTCTGGAAATGGTCGCTGGTCAAGGCTCTCGCGATTTTCGTGCCGTTTCTGCTTCTGGAGCTCGTGTTCCTCGGATCGAACCTCCTGAAGGTCGTCGACGGCGGGTTCGTTCCCCTGTTCTTCGCCGCAGCGCTGGCGCTCCTGATGTGGACGTGGATCCGCGGCACCCGGATCGTCTTCGACAAGGCGCACAAGGAGAGCATCTCCCTCGACAGCCTCGTCGCGATGCTCGCCAAGTCGCATCCGGTCAGCGTTCGCGGAACGGCCGTCTACCTGACTTCGGATCCCGAAATGGCGCCGAGCGCGCTGATGCACAATCTCAAGCACAACATGGTCCTGCACGAGCGCAACGTCATCGTGACCGTGAAGATCTCGAACTCGCCCTTCGTGGCGGACGAGGACCGGGTGCAGGTCGTCGAGGTCGCCGATGGCTTCACGCGCGTTCACATGACCTTCGGCTATTCGGAGGAGCCGAACGTGCCGCGAGCGCTGAAGCTCGCCAAGCAGCAGGGCTTGAAATTCGAGATCATGGCGACCTCGTTCTTCCTCAGCCGCCGCTCCTTCCGCGCTTCCTCGACGTCCGGCATGCCCGTCTGGCAGGACCGCATCTACATCGCCATGGCGCGTTCGGCCGCGGATGCGACGGGTTTCTACAAACTGCCCGCCAACCGCGTCGTCGAACTCGGCCAGCAGTTCACGGTCTGAGAAAGAGGAGTTCGGCGACGTTCCGAGCGGTCGCGCAGGGTTTGGCCTGCGGGCCGTCTCCGGCCGTTGTCTGGGCAGCGCCGACCGGATGCTGGCCTCCCGATCTCGCCCGCCGCCGTCGAGGACGGTGATCGTCGTGTCGACGCGCTCTCAGTCGCCATCGCCATCCGCTCGGGACTGAAGAGGTTCGGGCGGTTCGATCCTGATATCACCGGGTCCTCGTCAGGCCGGATGGGCGTCTGATGGCATGCACCCGTAGTTCGCCTGGACCTTGCCGATTGGCGGGATGGCGAGGTCGATCCGACGAATCCCTGCCGCTCCGCTGCCGAAATCCGACGGGCTCCGCAGCGAAGGCTGCGAAGTCCATCGGGCTTGCGCAAGGCCGCTAGCTGCTCAGCCGGCGACCGCCGCGGCGTAGTTTTCCGAGACTTTGGTCCAGTTGACCGTGTCCCACCAGGCCTTCAGGTAATCGGCCCGCCGGTTGTTGTACTTGAGATAGTATGCGTGCTCCCAGACGTCGTTGCCGATCACCGGCTTGCCGCGCGTTTCCGCGATGTCCATCAGCGGATTGTCCTGGTTCGGCGTCGAGGTGACCGCGAGTTCGCCGGCGTCGTTCACGATGAGCCAAGCCCAGCCCGAGCCGAAGCGGCCCGTGCCGGCCTTGTTGAAGGCTTCCTTGAACGCGTCCATCGAGCCGAACGACGCGTCGATCGCCGCCTTCAGTTCGGGCGATGGCTCGCCCCGCTGGCCCTCCGGCGCCATGATCTGCCAGAAGAAGCTGTGGTTCCAGTGACCGCCGGCATTGTTGCGGATCGTCGCCGACTGCTGACCCGCCGTGGCGACAAGCTCCTCGAGCGTCTTGCCGGCCAGCGCCGCATCCGCCTCGACCGCTCCGTTGAGGGCGGTGACATAGGCTTGGTGATGCTTGGAGTGGTGTAGCTCCATGGTTTGCGCGTCGATCGTCGGCTGAAGCGCATCATAGGCGTAGCCGAGTTCGGGCAGCTTGAAGGCGCCGGTCTGAGCGGCCGCGGGAGCCGCCGGGGTCGCTGCGTCGGAACTCGCCTGCGCGGCGACCGGCTGGACCATGAAAGGGGACCCGCATACGAGCGCGAGGGCGATCATCGACGTGGCGATGCGGTGTTTTTGCATTCGGAAGCTCCGGTTGAGGAAAAGGCTCTCTCATGCCGAATGGATGCGAAGAGGTACCGTTTCAAAAACAAGTTGTGATCGGTGGCGGACGCCGCGACGGGCCGTGGTCTCGTCCGCGAACGGGACGTCGTCATCTGACCCTGCAAGGAAGCGATTCCCGGTCTATCGAGCAAACTCCGTCGTCACGGATCTTGGCACGCGCTTCGACCCGCTCGATGCGACCGGACGACGCCTCGGCAAGGCTCTCGACAACACGACGGCGACGGAGCTTCGATCGCCTTGATGCCGTTCAGGTCGGGGGAGCGCCGAGATCCGACGCCCCGCCATTCCCTCTCATTCGCGCCCGATCCGCAGACGAACCGCCGTGTGAAACGACGTTGGTGCCGTGCTTGAACTCTTGTGCGACGTCACAAACCACGCCGCTATTTTCCATGTCCTCGAACGTCTTGCCGATATTGCTGTGCGGCTTCAGCGCCGTGCGCAGGACGATCGGTGTCCCCTGCGCTTGCACGACGATCTCTTTCTCGATCGGCTTCCAGGTTGGCCGGACAATGAATTCAGGCGAAATCCGCTGTGCCGGGTGCATCGCACCGACCTCGTTTTGGACGTAACCAGTGCGCGAAGGCTTGCCGGGCCATCGTATCGGCGAAGCCAGGATGTTCAGCGGGCCCAGGGTGGACGTACCGCCGGGCGTCGCATCGGCGAGGACGCCTTTCGACGTCTCGCCGCGTGAGAGAAGCCGGCCGCGATGTCCCGAACGACATGACCAGGTGAATCCTCGTCCCGCCGCCAGCTTCGCTGTTGAACCCTGCTTGTCCGGTTCGTTCGAAAGACCTCGCTTCAGACGCCGATCCTAGCACGGTGGCTTGGACCTTTCGGGCGGGTTTCGTCGCTCGCTTCCTCGCGCAGCATCTGAAGTTCGCGGCCCATGACATCGACGACCGCCACGAGGTTTGTCATGATCAGTGCAACCGCGCGCAGGATGCGCGAGCGACGCTTGCGATCTTCGACCCGCTTCAGGAATTTCGAGAGGTGAGCGCGCGAAAATCCGATGTTCGCAAGATAGAGAAGAAGCTCAAGATCGCCTTTGGAGACGATCTGGTTCTTCGATAGCAGCGTCTGCAACGTCTTGATCTCGACGCCCTCGATCGGACGCGGCGGTGGCCAGCCGGGGATCATCGCGGCATTGAGGATGAACGAGGCGAGGATGCCGGCGCGCTCTGTGCCGGCTGGCAACATCGGTTCGTGACCACCAAAACCCAAGTCCTGAAGCGCCTGCGTGGCCGCGTCCAGATCCGTGCCGTCCGCGCTGAAGGGCATGGGATAGGCCCCTTCCGTCGGTGAGCGGACTGCGGGTGAAGGCCCTCGGTCGAAAAGAATCATGCCGGTATTCTCAGCGGCAGTTTCCGGCTGCGGCTCCGCGATGACGGGATCGGACCTCGATGCGATCGGAATCGCAGGCGAACTCGGCCTGGAGGCCTCCGCCGTCCAGACCGATGGTGGCGTGGCGCGGCCGTCGCTACCGAAATCTCGCGACAGGCCGCCCGTTGCGCTCGCCGAGGGCGATTTTGTGGTCGCGGTCCTGTCCCCCGTCCTCTCCAGAGCGGGCGGGCCTTGCACCGGGTCGACCTCCGCCCCCAGAGCAAGCGAGACCGCCTCGTGTGGCGGTTGTGCGGAAAGGGCCACGTCCTCTGCCGGACGGGTCCCATTCGACAGCGCCGCATGGGCCCCATCCGAAGGATCGTGAGTGCGGGTGAAAGGTTCAGGGACGCGGGTGACGGCGGTCGGGAGACCTTTCGTGCCGTTGGCATCGGGTGAGCGCGACCAGGGGTTCGCCTCCTTGTCTTGCGACGCGGCGGCGGCTTCTTGCGGGCTCAAAGCCAGACGGCCCTCGGAGGACGGAGAAACCATCGCGGCGGTGACGGCGCGGACGAGCGCGGCGAAGGCCGTGTCCTCGACTCCGGGAGCTGCGGCCGTGATGTCGCCCCCGGCATTGAAACTGGTCGAGAACCGGTTGAGAGATGCGACGCCGTCTCGTTCCGCGGATGGGGGAAGCACGGGCGCCCGCAGTCCGAACAGCGTGGCCGACAGGAGCCTGCGAGGAGCATCGGGCCGTGATGAAAATGACGGATCATCCGGCTCCGGCCAAGGTTCGGGGCTCTGCTCAACGCGTCCCGAGTCCCGCGCGCCGCTCGTTCGGTCGGGGCGGTGAACGTCCGATGATGGGAGAGGCGAAACGGGCGGCGGCGTGGCCAGCCGTTCGCCCCCGATATTGTTGGCGATGCGAATGAGAAGTTCGGCCTTCTCGGTGAGATGCTGCAGCGAGAGGGGGCCGTCGAGGCTCATCGTCAACGCGCCACGGGCGTGTCGGACGACATCGTGTTCATCGCGACGTCCAGCCTGGCCAGTTCGGCGAGAAGCTCCGGCGGCGTGTTCTCCCCCGCTGCCTGCCTGAACTTTGCGGCGTGATCCTGAGCGCCGGCCCGGTCGCCCCGTCGTATCGCGACCTCCACGGCGTGCAGGTGCGGAACATCCCAGGTCGGGCGATGGGCGATGGCGGTTTCGAACGCCAGCCTCGCGAAGACAAGATCGCCGCGTTTGCGGAGGCAAATTCCGAACCCGACCCAGTAATCGGCGTCTCGCGGGTCGGCGGCGCAGAGGGCGCGGAACAATTGCTCGGCCTTGTCGACCCGTCCGACGCTGAACCAGCGGTGCGCGCGCGCATACATGAATTCGCGGAGATGGGAGGGCAGTCCCAGTGCCGTGTCGATGTCGTGGCCGGCGCGCAGCCGTGCGAAGAAGCTCGTGCCATCGACACCGGAGGTCTTCAACAGATCGCTGCAGAGGTCCTCGACGAGGCGCGATTCCTCGCCCGAGAGACCGAGAAAGCCACCCGGGGCCTCTTCTCCCCCGGTCGCGAGCTTCGATCCAACGACTGCCCCATCGCCCATCTTCGCATCGTCCGATCGGCGAGAGTTCAGAGAGCCGCGCGCGCGGCTGCGATTCGACCAAGAAGCATGTCGGCTTCGCGGCGCACCACGTCATGTCCCGTTTGCTCCGCCAGGCCCAGCGCGTCGCCGAGATCCTGCTCGGCCTCGGCGAAGCTGCCCGTGTGGAAGCAGCTGCGACCGGACAGGAGGTAGCCACGGGGATCGGAGGGTGCGAGCGCGATGACCGCCGACGCGGCCTGCAGCGCGATGTAATGCTCGCCCATCGCGCTGGCGCAATTGGCGAGACCGACCTGAAAATCGACCTCGGTCGGCTGGCACAGGACCAGCACGGCGTAGAGACGCATCGCTTCGCCCTGATGGCCGCGGTTCAAGAGGTTCCTCGCGACCGTCAGCCCGATCTTGAGATCCTCCGGCTCCAGTCCGAGGTCTTTGCGCAGCTTGCCGTCGAGCAGGGCTGCGATCGTTTCGGCCTGCATGCCGTCGGTCGTCGGGATGGCGGACATCGGTAGACTCTCTTGGTTCGACAGGTTCACCTGGGTCACCCCGGATTTCAGGGACGGTCCGGACGCTGTCGGATTCATGGACGAAAAATCACGGCGGCTTCGGGTTCGGTCGAAGCGATGGAGCCTGTGGGAGACCGCGCGGGGACGAGGCGGACATCATTCCCCTTCAACTCGCCCGCGTAGAACTCGGCGATGCGCAACGTATCCTCGATCTTGGCGACGAACCGGGTCGTCGAAGACGCATCCAGGCGGTAGCTCGACGTGGCGACGAGACTTTGGGCTCCCGAAGGAGCGGCTCTCAGGAAGACGCCGGCGTCGCCGTCGACGAGAAATCCGAGATTGGTCCGCAGGATCTGGCTCACCTGCCTCGCGGCGCGGGCGGGATCCTCGGACAGAAGCCCCGCCACCGCCTCGATCAGAACGATGCCGCGACCGCTGTCGTAGAGATCGATGCCGATGCTCTCGATTCGAAGCCGCACGTGTTCGGGATCGACCATGCGTGGCTCCCCGAGCTTCAGCTCGGTCCAGAGAGCCCTTATCGCGGAGGGGAAGTCGTCGCGCTGCATGCCCGTCTCCTCGCCCGGCCGATCAGACCTTGGTCAACGCCCGCATCGCATCGACCTCGTTTTCCTGCATGTCCTTAAGAAAGCTGATCAACTGCTTGATCATTTCGTCCATGGCCTGCTGGAGTTCCTTCTTCTGGTCGCCGACCTGCTGCTGGTAGGTCGCATCGGCGGCGTCGCGGGCCCCTTGCGCGTCGTCGTGCTTGGCGTCGGCCTGCAGGCTGGCATCCGTGGTGCCGCCGACCGTCTTCATCCCCGAACCGACGGCCTCGCCGATCTGACCCGATGTCATGGCTCGCTGCGACCCCGCCTGCGCGATGTCGAACTTGGTTTTGTTCGTCGCGATATTGGCGTTGATATCGAACTTCACGCCCTTGGCCACGTCGGTGTCGATACCGTGCATGTCCGACAGTGCTTTGTTGCCGCTCTTCGTCTCGGCCATCGCACCCGTCATGGTCTTGATCTGGGAGCCTTGCTGGGCGACCGAGAGGCCTGCCGAAATTCCCGAGACCGCCGCGCTGAGCCCGCCGACGACGGCGTTGACGATCGCGCCGGTCATCATCTTGTCGGCGGACTGGTCCATCTCCTTGGCCTGTTCGAGCAATTGCGCCTTGGCGGCGTCGCGGGCGGCCATGCGATCGTCAAGGGCGCTCTGGCGCTGCTGGCCTGCAAACTCGATCATGGCGCGGCCGAGAAACTTCGCGATGTCGCCGACGAAGGCGACGACCGTCGAAGCCAATTCACTCACGTTTCGCGCGGCGGTGTCCAACCGGTCCAAGGTCGCCGTCAGTTCCTGCGGGGTGTCGACCTCGCCAGGAGCGAGGTTCGCGACCTGGCTGAGGAACTCCGCCTTCGCGACGGGCGGCAGTTTGTCGAATTTGGCCTGCACGCCGCTCTGGACCGTGTCCGCGAGGGACTTGGAGACGGTGAGGGCCGTCGCGTCCGCGTTGTAGAAGGACCGCGGAATTAGGCTGACGTCAGTGGTGATCATGTGGATGGCTCCTGCAATGGCTCGGAGAAAATCAGGCGCCGAACTGGGCGCGGCTCAAAGTCTGGCTGCGGTCCTGCATGCCGTCGGTGATGGCATCGAGCATGGCGTTGAACCGGTCGCCGGAGGCCATGAGGCGAGACAAGGCCTGGTCGATCATCTCGTCCAGGATTTGCATGGCGGCCTCGTTGCGTTTGGCGTCTGCTTCGAGCTTCTTGGCATCGGCCTTCAACATCGCGGATTCCGCTTGGATGCCGACGCCGGCTGCGGACACGCCGGCTTGAGCGACTTGGTTTGCGGTACTCACGGCACCCATGACAGACTTGGCGGTTTTCACGCCTTCCGAAACGTTCTTTGCGCTCATGAGCAGGCCGACAGCTTCGTCTGTCAGTTTGAACGACTCTTTGATGGCCCCCGCCACACTCTTCAGGAGGGCGCCGATCTTGAGACCGGCATCGACTCCCGCTTTGAGGGCGTTCGTGCCGGCATTCACCGCCGCCCTGATTCCGCTCGAGGGATCCTTGGCGGCCCCTACGACCGAGAGCGCGATGCCGAGAACGGCCACCGCGATGCCGAAGCCCATATCGGCCTTGGCGGCGGAGGCACGTGCCTCCGACTCCGACTTGCCTTGCGACAGGGACACCGCCATTTCGATATTGCCGGCGATGCCCATTCCGGTCGCAACCTTGACGGTTGAGTCGATCACCATGATCAAGGCCGTCACGGCACCGGCAATCGCCAACCCGGCGGCGATCTGGCCTCCCGGCAATATGTTGGCCACCTGCGCCAGGACCGCGCCGACGACCGCCAGAAGGGCACCCAACCATTCGAAGGCCAGCTTGATCTTGTCGAACAGGTTGTTGCTGCGAGACTCCTCGAGCTTCTTCGCGGCGTCTTCCAGCTTCTTCTCCTTCTCCCGCATCTCGGCCTTCTTGGATTCCTGATCCGTGTTGATCTTGGACTTCTGCGAAATGGCTTCGGTGTCGCGCATCGAAACCGCCACCTGAACGAGAAGGACCTCCGTATCGGTGTTGGAGCTGTTGGACATGAAGAAGCTGAGCGATGCGAGAACGCTGTCGGTCGGCATCTTCGGGGGCGAATCCGGCGCGGTCGTCGCAACACCCGCGACGCCCTTGCCGGTCTGCACGTCGGTCTTGCCGACCGTCTTGTCGGTGTTGAAGCGGCTGGTGTCGATCGGGGTCGATGATGGGGAGGAAATGGAAGACATGTCGGGGTCCTCGGGAGGCGGCCGGGCCGCGCGTTCGATGGGGGTCGGACGTCAAGATTCGCAGGACAGCCCGCTCACGCGGCCGCCGCGATTTCCGGGAGCGCCATCAGGCGCTCGACCTCCGCGAGCGTGCCCGGCTGCCCCTTGCCCTCCGCCGCGAAGATGCGGGCGGCGTGGAGGGCGCCGTAAGCCTGATCGTATTCGCGGGCGGCGATGAGGCATTCGCCCAGCCGGAGATATCCGAGAGGGTTGGTGGCGTCCTGCGCAAGGTGTTGATTTCCACTGAGAGCTGACCCAGGCAGCTTCGGTTTTTCCATCGAGAATTGACCCATGTTTGAACTCGTCTCCACGCCATCGGTGCGGGGACATCGGAGTNTGTTGATTTCCACTGAGAGCTGACCCAGGCAGCTTCGGTTTTTCCATCGAGAATTGACCCATGTTTGAACTCGTCTCCACGCCATCGGTGCGGGGACATCGGAGTGATCGACATGGAGTTATTGAGTGTCATTCGACGCTGGCGTCACCGAGACGACCTCTCGATCCGGGAGATCTCCCGGCGGAGCGGGCTTTCCAGGAACACGGTTCGTAAGTACCTGCGCGCCGATCGTTTGGAGCCGCAGTTCTTGGTTCCGGATCGTCCGAGCAAGCTTGATCCCTACGCCGACAAACTCTCGGCGATGCTGCGCGTCGAGACGGGCAAATCGCGCAAGCAGAAGCACACGATCAAGCAGTTGCATGCCGATCTGATGCGCCTTGGGTATGAGGGCTCCTACAATCGGGTCGCGGCCTTCGCTCGCGACTGGAAGGCAGCTCGTCACCGCGAGCAACAGACCACGGGCCGAGGCACTTTCGTGCCATTGGCGTTCGTGGCGGGCGAGGCGTTCCAGTTCGATTGGTCCGAAGACTGGGCGATCATCGCCGGCGAGCGGACCAAATTGCAGGTGGCCCACGTCAAGCTGTCCTACAGCCGCGCCTTCACCGTGCGGGCCTACCCGCTCCAGACCCACGAGATGCTGTTCGACGCCCATAACCACGCTTTCCGCGTTCTGGGCGGCGTTCCGCGGCGGGGCATCTACGACAATATGAGGACTGCCGTCGACAAGGTCGGGCGCGGCAAGCAGCGCCAGGTCAACATGCGCTTCTCGGCGATGGTCAGCCACTTCCTGTTCGAGGCCGAGTTCTGCAATCCAGCGTCCGGTTGGGAGAAAGGGCAGATCGAGAAGAACGTTCAAGATGCCCGTCACCGGCTCTGGCAGCCTATGCCTAACGTGTCGTCGCTGGACGCGCTGAACGATTGGCTGGAAAGGCGATGCCAGGATCTGTGGGCGCTGGCACCCCACCCGACCCAACCCGGCACGATTGCCGAAGCCTGGGCCGAGGAAGTCGGTCAACTGATGCCAACGCCTCGTCCGTTCGACGGGTTCGTCGAACATACCAAGCGCGTTTCTCCGACCTGCCTCGTTCATCTCGAACGCAATCGCTACAGCGTGCCGGCGTCCTTCGCCAATCGCCCGGTCAGCCTGCGCGTTTATCCCGACCGCATCGTCATCGTCGGCGAGGGGCAGGCCATCTGCGAACATCGCCGGATCTTTGCCCGATCGCATGATCGTCAGGGCCAGACGATCTATGACTGGCGACATTATCTGGCGGTCGTTCAGCGCAAACCCGGCGCCTTGCGCAATGGTGCGCCCTTCGCAGAACTGCCGGCAGCCTTCAAAACCTTGCAGCAGCACCTTCTCAAGGTACCCGGCGGGGATCGTGAGATGGTCGAGATCCTGGCCCTGGTCCTCCAGCACGACGAAGAGGTCGTGCTGTGTGCGGTCGACATGGCTCTCGAGGCTGGTGTTCCAACCAAGACCCACATCCTCAATCTTCTGCATCGCCTAATCGACGGAAAGCCGATCGCCCCACCGACTGTGCAGGCTCCCCGGGCGCTCGCGCTGACCACCGAGCCCCGTGCCAATGTCGAACGCTATGACGCCCTGCGCCGGACTGCGGAGGTGCGCCATGCGTCATAACCCGGCCAGCGGCGCTATTGTGATCATGCTGCGCAGCTTGAAGATGCACGGCATGGCACAAGCCGTCAGCGAACTGACCGAACAGGGTGCGCCGGCCTTCGAGGCGGTCATCCCGATCCTGTCACAGCTCTTGAAGGCCGAGACAGCCGAGCGGGAGGTCAGATCGACGGCCTACCAATTGAAGACGGCCCGCTTCCCGGCCTACCGCGATCTCAGCGGCTTCGACTTCGCCAGCAGCGAGGTCAATGAAGCCCTCGTCCGCCAACTTCATCGTTGCGAGTTCCTGGAGGACGCGCACAACGTCGTGCTGGTGGGAGGACCTGGAACAGGCAAGACCCACATCGCCACGGCTCTGGGCATCCAGGCCATCGAACACCATCACAAACGCGTTCGCTTCTTCTCCACCGTCGAGCTCGTCAATCTCCTCGAACAGGAAAAGGTCCAAGGGAAGAGCGGTCAGATCGCCGGGCGGCTCGTCCATTCCGATCTCGTCATCCTGGACGAGCTGGGCTACCTGCCGTTCAGCGCTTCGGGCGGTGCCTTGCTGTTCCACCTTCTCAGCAAGCTTTACGAACGCACCAGCGTCGTCATCACCACGAACCTCAGCTTCAGCGAATGGGCCACGGTCTTCGGGGACCCGAAGATGACAACCGCCTTGCTCGATCGCCTAACCCATCACTGCCACATCCTGGAGACCGGAAACGACAGCTTCCGCTTCAAGAACAGCTCAGCCAAAATCGAACGACCAACCCGGGAGAAAACTCGGAACTTGACCAAGGCCTGACCAGCCCAACATCGTCAAAGCCGGGTCAGTTCTTGATGGAAATCCTGGGTCAGCTCTCAGTGGAAATCAACA